>OZ219816.1:0-2107728 GCA_964291235.2 Vicinamibacteria bacterium | reverse complement strand
GCGGGCAACCGCCGCGGGGAACAGAATTCGGCTTACGGGCGGCTCGGACCCAACGAGCGCCGGTGTTCACGCCCCGCCGGGAGAACCGGCCGGCATCACTCCCGACCGGGGAGCGCAACTCCCCTCACTGATCCCCATTCGGTACCTCCCTGATGGAAGCACCCCTCAATCTCATCACCGGTGGCGCCGGGTTCATCGGGTCCGCACTCGCGTACCGGCTGGCCGGGGTTGGCCAGCGGGTTCGGGTCCTGGATGACTTCTCGACCGGTCGGCGCGACCGCATCTCCGGGAATCCGCGCATCGAGGTTCGGGAAGGAGACATCCGGGATCCCGCCGCGGTCCGGGATGCTCTTTCGGGCGTGGATCGGGTCGCCCACCTGGCGGCGCTCGCCTCGGTGCCCCGGGCGGAACTGGACCCGGAGACCGCCGCCCGGGTGAACGTCGAGGGGAGCCTGGTGGTGCTCGAAGAGTCTCGGCGGGCCGGCGTCTCCGCTCTCGTGTACGCCTCGTCCTGTTCCGTGTACGGTGACGCCGGGGGGCGTCCCATTGCGGAATCGGTCCCTTTGAAACCCGGTTCCGTGTACGCGGTCACCAAACTTGCCGCGGAGCGGCACGTCCTCCTCTACCACCGGACCGGCGGGCCACCGGCCATCGCGCTGCGTTTCTTCAATGTCTATGGACCGGGGCAGCCAGCCGACTCCCCCTATTCCGGCGTCCTTGCCCGCTTCGCCGCCCAGGCCGCCGCCGGCGAGCGGCCCGAGATCCATGGTGACGGGAGCCAGACCCGCGACTTCGTTGGTGTGGACGACGTCGTGGAGGCGCTGATGCTGGCGCTCCAGAAGGCTCCGGAGGAGCCTGGAGGGCAGGCCTTCAACGTGGGCACCGGGAGAGGCGTCTCGGTACGGGAGATTTGGCGGCTGGTTGCCGCGGCCGCCGGAGCGGCGGTGCATCCCACGTTCGGGCCGCTGCGCGCCGGCGACATGCGCCATGCCTCCGCCGACCCCAGGAAAGCGGCGGCATTGCTGGGCTTTCGCGCGCGGGTCCCGTTGGAGCGGGGAATTTCGGAGCTGCTCCGCGCTTGCTCCGGAACCTGGCCGGGGGCGGCCGCGTAATCCCCGGTCAACTCCCTGTGACATACTGGACAATTCACGGTGTGACCCCCCGGCCAGCCCCCCCCACCGCTCCGGCGACCGCCGTCATTGGCGGTCTCCTTGCGGGAGCTGTCCTGTTCGGGGTCGGTGTCCTCCGCTCCTGGAACGGTCCTCTGCCGGAACCGCCCGCCATGCTCGCGCCGCCCGCTGGCGCTGCAGTTTCGGAGCCTCCGGAAGTCGGATTGTTCCAGGTCCCGGACCGGCTCGTCCGCGGGGACTCCCTGTCTGACGTGCTGATCCGCAACGGTTTTTCCCAGCGTGAAGTCGGGGCTGTTACCGAAGCGTTGATGCCGGTTGCCGATGTCCGGCGTCTCAAGGTCGGACAAACCGTGTGGATGCATCGGGACGATGGCGGCGACCCCGTTCGGGTCCACCTCCCACTCGACGATTTTCGCGAGGTGGCGGTCTTCCGCGCCGGAACTGGCTGGGATGCGCGCGAGTTCACCGCCGAGCCCTTCGACCGGCGCGAGGTGGTTCAGGGGGTCGTGGACAACAGCCTCTACCAGAGCCTGGTGCGTACCGGAGAACGCGGCGACCTGGCGGTTCAGATCGCGAGAGTGCTGGAATACGACATTGATTTCCATCGCGATACCCGCGTTGGGGACAGCTTTTCGGTGGCCGTGGACAAGCGCTACGACGACCAGGGCGAATGGAAGGGTTACGGGGAGGTGCACGCCGTTCGCTACGTGAACGCTGGACGTCCCATCTACGCGTTTCGCTTCGAGCTTCCCACGGGCGAATCGGGCTACTACGACTTCGACGGGAATTCGATCCAGCGTGCGTTCCTGATGAGCCCGGTGGCTTACACGCGGATTTCGGGTGTATTCACCAGTCGGCGGTTCCACCCGGTCCACCGGGTGTATCGGCCCCACTACGGAGTGGATTACGCCGCCCCTCGGGGTACCCCGGTGATGGCCACCGCGGACGGGGTGGTCAGCGACGCCGGGAGCCGCGGCCCGAACGGCAACATGGTGACCCTCCGCCACGCCGGCGGGTACGTCACGAAGTACCTCCACCTGTCACGAATTCCGTCCGAAATTCGCTCCGGGCGGCGGGTGACCCAGCGGGATGTCATCGGCTTTGTCGGGTCCACGGGAGTTTCGACCGGCCCTCACCTCGACTACCGTCTGTCGCGCCACGGGACCCCGCTGAATCCGCGGACGCACATCCTGCCGCCCGGGCCGCCGATTCCAGCGGAGCACCTGGCCTTCTTCGAGGCGTGGCGGGACGAGTTGGTGGGCTCGTTCGAACGGCCGGGCAGGCGGTCTCCGGCCCGGACCGACGCGTCCCGGGTCGTGGTCGGCGCAAGCGGCGGCTCCTGAGTCGTTCGGCGCAACGCGCGCCACCGGCGGCAGAACTGCGGGCGGGCGGGGGTGCGCTCCCGGACGCCGGGAAGCTGGTTCCTGCATGTTGACGATCGTCAACCGGAAGTGACGCATTCCGTCAACAGCGGTTGACGGGTGAACGCCATCCGGGGCAAGAGAAGCGGGACACCGCTCCACACGGCGGTTGCCGCATCTCTTCGCACTGGACGTAAGTCCATGACTTGAAGTGTGCTAATGGCGGTGCCGCTCCCCCGGGCGCCCGCCCTCCGGGTCGCTCGCCCGACTGGTCTGCAACTTGCGCAGCAACGTGTCTCCGGCAGTCTCCGACACCACGAATCGTCGTTGTGTTGGTTGGCAACCAACAGATCAAGATGCATATTCGCGGTGCGTCGGGAGAGCGTCGGGAACACAGATGCAAAACACACAAGGAGATCGACATGACGCAGTTCCGCGTTCCGTTTCTGACCCTCGTCGCCATCGTTGCCTCGGCAATGCTCGGAATCTCGGCCATGCAGCCCGACGAGCCCATCAACATCAACACCGCCACCGTCGAAGAACTCACTGAACTGCCTCGTATTGGTGAGGTGACCGCCACGCGCATCGTCAAGTGGCGGGAAGAAAACGGACTCTTCTCGAGTACGGAAGAACTCATGAACGTCCAGGGGATCGGGGAGCGCCTCTACGAACGGATTCGGTCCCACGTGACCGTTGGGGACGCGGACCGGAACCGGCGGCCCGGTGGGTTTTCCGCCGCGGCGTGACGACCGGGGCGGCGCGGACTCGCGCGACTACCGAAAGGTGGTCGGCCCGGACCGGAGGCTTCACACTGGTCGAAGTCCTGGTTGCGTTGGCGTTGCTGCTGGTTGTCGCCGGGACAGCGATTCCGCCTCTGGCGGCACATTTGAGAGCCGAGCGAGTCCGTGGCGCCGCGCTCGCCATGCGTTCGGTCCTCCACCGGGCGCGGGCCGAAGCGGCCGTTCGCGCCGCGAACGTCGCTGTCGTCTTCGATCCGCCGCTAGCGGAGCGGGGCATTGACCTACCCGGGTCTGACGCCTCCCCGGTGGTCGCCCTGGTCCTGGACACCAATCACAACGGCGTGCGGCGTGCCGAAATCGCTTCCGGCGGGGAGCGGCTGCTCGAGAACCCCTGGCGGTTCGGATCCCGCTTTCCGGGAGTCGCGTGGGGGGCGCCGCCCGGCGCCGCGGGCCCGGCTCCCCTTCCGGGACTGGCCGTCGGGTTCGCCGGGATGATTTCGTTTTCGCCCCTCGGCGGCTCCGGGTCCGGTCGGATCACCGTGAGTGGCGAGGGGCTCGTCTATGCGATCGTGATTCACGGAAGCAGTTCGAGGATCCGCGTCGAGCGCCATGCCGGCGGACGCTGGATTCCGGTGTGACCGGGACACGATGCGCCCGTGGGACGCGTCCGGTCCGAGCGGCGCCATTCCGCCGGCGAGGTGGCCGACGGGCGGGCAGGTCAGCGATCTACACGGGTCAACACGCCGTTGTCGAGTTCCAGGCGGCGCCAGTCGGCCAGGTTCTGGAACTCGGTCTCGGCGATGGAGATCAAGGCCGGTGAGCGGGAATACATCTCCTGCCCGACGACGCAGGCGAGGGCGAGGAAGGTGTCCACTCCGCGGGTAATCAGGGCGGCCGGAGCCGTTCCCCGACGGATTGCCTCCAGCAGCACCGCCGTGGTGGTGGACGATCCGCGGGTGGCGGGGAGGACGAGCACCGTGCCGGCGGCGGTTTCTCCCGCCAATGCGTGGTGAGTGTCGGTGATGCGGCCCGAAGCGGCGTCGTAACCGCCCCAAAAACTCAACGGCTGGGTTGCGTAGAGAACGGATCCCGAGGCACTTCCGGCGACCACGATCTGTCCCCGGAGACGATTGCGCCCTGGCTTGGAGTTCGCTTCGACCGGCATGCCAATCAGTCCCAGGGCCCGGGCTCCCGGACGATCCGCCCCTGGACGGCCGACTCCACGCATTCGGCGAGGCTGCCGAACGCGACCGCCGACCCCAGAAGGCCTGGGGAATACCAGGCGTACTTGGCGGAATTCGTCATGAGCCGGCGGGTCGTCCCGGGCTGCATGGGGGTCGCCAGCACGCAGGTGTCCACCATGAGACGGCCGCCGAAGGCGTGGAGCGGCTCCAAGAGCCCGGCGCGCTCGGCGAGGTCGCGGACGGCACGGCTCGTGGTAATCACCAGCTCGCACCCGCTTTCCGCCCTGAGGGTGCGGTCCGCTCCCCGCTCGCGGAGCACGGCCGCGAGTTTCCCGAACTCGGCGAAGGAGAAGTGCGGGCTCCCGAGCACCACCATGTCGAGTGTGCCTTCGTCGTGGGTGGTCAGTTCCCGGCGCGCCGCCCGCAGATCCTCGACGCCGACGTCGCGGACGGCGACCGGTTCGCGTCCGCCCAGGGCGTCGCGAAGAGTGGGAGCCTCCGGAGTGACGCCCGGGAGGTGAAACAGGGCTACGGCGCCCGAGGACGCGGCGGCTGCCCCGAGCGCCTTGAGCTGGTCCTCCTCGGGGACCAGGGGGAGCCCGGCGATCGCCACCGGGTCGTTTTCGGCAAAGGGGCCGAGGAGATGGCCGAGAACGGGATAGAAGTCGTCGGCCGCCGCGAGCTCCTCGGGCACGTCCCGGAGGCGAAGAACACGGGTGGCCAACCGATTCTCGTCCAGATGCAGCCCGGCGGCCGGCGCCCGCCCGGTAATGGCGCAGCAGATGTCCAGTAGATCCGGGTAGCGCTCCGTCCGGGCGCCGATCACCGAGTTCGCGAAGCACACCGCGTTCGATTCGCCCCAGGCGATCTGCTGGCTGAAACGCGGGACCTGGCGGCCTTGGTAAGGGGCGCAGGTCCAGGTGGGAATCGTCCCCATGGAGGCATAGGCCCGCATCTGGCGGGCGGATTTTTCCGCCCATTCCGGCGGCACGGACCAGTCGCGCCAATTGAATTCGTCAAGCCCGCTCACGTTCAGGGTCGAGGGAACCCGCACCCGGGCGCCGAGTCCGGCGAGGCGTTCCGCAAACTCGAGTCCGGCGTCCCCCACGTAGATCGTGCTGTCGATGTGGGCGGCCTCGATGTCCAGCATCGAATCGGCGCCTCGTATTTCGGCCATGCGGATCAGAATGCGCATGGCGAGCTGTGGGGCCGGGCCTTCCTCACCGGCGAGCAGCGCCCGGTCGAACGCGCTGAACCGGACAGCGCCCGACTCCCGGCTCATGGGAGAGCGCCCTCGCGCGTCCCGATCAATCGCCCTTCGAGGCGGCGCTTGCGCGTTTCCACACGAATCGGTTGACCGCGAGACAGAGCAGGATGAGCAGCCCGACCTGGAAGACCACCGTCCCGGCGGTGAATTCGCCGAAGGGATCCCAGCCGCCTTCGACGGTCGCCGACTGCCACATCCACCACGCGATCAGCGCCACGAACTCGATGGGGATGAGCCAAGTGATGATCTTCTCGAACCAGGCGCCGACGCGCCACTCCTCCTCGTCCCCCAGCAGGTGCTCCTCGCGGAAGCGGCGCGCGCCCCGGCGGATCACGGTGATCGCCACGAAGAGACCCGAGACGATCAGGGCGACCCCCCAGGCCCAGTCCTGGTTCCGGAAGAAGCCGAGCGCGAACGCCGAAGGCAGCCCCATCACGAACGCGACTCCCGCGACCATCGGGACGGACCGGCGGCGCTCGACGCCGAGGTCCATCACCATCCGGTTCACGAGTTCCAGTTGGGTGATGAGCGAGGAGATGGCGGCACAGCAGAGCGTCAGGAAGAAGAGCGGCAACAGGACCGCTCCACCGGGCATTGCCTCGAAGAGTTGTGGCAGCCAAAGGAAGGTAAGCCCCTCGTTGCTGGCGCCGAGGGCGGCCTCGGTGTCGGCCGTGGAGGTGCTGAGCGCGAATACGGTGCAGAGAACCGCCACCCCGGCGAGCAGCGAGGCGAAGTTGTTGGCGAGCACCGCCGTGATGCCGGTCTTGACGAAGCCCTGCCCGTCGGCGACGTAGGCCCCGAGGACGGTGACGAGGCCCCACCCGGCGCCGGTGCTCCAGGCGGTTTGGGTCAGGGCGGCGAGCCAGATCCGGTAGTCGCCCAGGTTGCCTATGTCGGGCACGAACAGGAAACGAAGTCCCTCCGCGGCGCCGGGAAGCATGACCGCCCGGACCGCTGCGCCTGCCAGCAGGACGAAGAGCAGGGGAATCAGGTAGCGGTTCGCCCGCTCGATCCCGGCGGCGACGCCCCGGTAGATGATGAAGGAGGCGATCACCAGCGCCAGCCCGTGGAAGAGCACGGGCTGGCTCGTATGGCCGGTGAAGTTGTCCCAAAACGCCGTGTGGTCGGCGCCGCTCAGTTCGCCGAACGAGGAACTGACCAGGTACTTGAGGCACCACCCGGTGACCACCGAGTAGTAGAAGGTGATGAAGGTGGTGACGAGCCCGATGAAGATCCCCATCCAGTTGTGCCGCCCGTCGGTGGCGACGCCGATGGCGGCGGCCGGTCCCCGGCGGGAACTCTTCCCCAGCGCGAATTCCGCCAGCACCAGCGGGATCGCCCACAGGAACAGGAAGATCACCCACGGAATCAGAAACTCCCCGCCCCCGTTCTGCGCGGCGATCCGGGGGAAGCGCCAGATGTTTCCGGTGCCGACCGCCATCCCGATGGTGGCGAGCAGGACGCCCCAGCGGGACGTGAAGCGTTCCGTGGTGTGGTGCATGTCTCGTCCCTTCGCCGCCCCGAAGAACTAGTCGGCGTCCTGAAGGCGGAGCATCTGCCCGAGCCCCCGTTTCTTCGCCTCGTCGTAAACGAAAGCGGCGCAGGCAACGTCCTCGATGGCCACTCCGACCGACTTGAAAAGCGTGATGTCGTCCGCAGAATCGCGGCCGGCAACCCGGCTGGCCACCACATCACCAAGTTCGGCGTGAATCCGGTCTTCGGCGAAGTCGCCGTCCCGAATGGCCGCCATGATGTCTCCCGCCTCGCCGAGCACCTGCTCCCGGAAATCGAGCACTACCCGGCAGCGCGAAAACGCCGCCGCTTCCACCTCCCGCTTTACTGGAGCGTTCGCTCCTACCGAGTTCACGTGCATTCCGGGTTCGAGCAGATCTGCCGGGATGACCGGCTCCTTGGCGGTGGTCGCGGCGCACACCACGTCGAGGCCCCGAATCGCCGCCGCGGCGCTGTCCACCGCCTGCGCGTCGAGGCCTTCCTCAGCGAGCGCAGCCGCGTAACGGGCGGCCGCCTCCGGAAACACGTCGTACACCCGAACCGTGCGGATGTCCCGCACTTCCCGTACTGCCGCCACCTGGTTCCGGCCCTGGAACCCCGCTCCGATGAGGCCGACCGAAGTGGCGTCGGGGCGCGCCAGATGGCGAGTGGCCACCCCGCTGGCGGCGCCGGTCCGGGTTCCGGTGATGTGGGTTCCCGGCATCACCGCCCGGAGCGCGCCCGTTTCCGTGTCGAAATAGAGCAGTGCGAAATAGGTGTCCTCGGGAGCCCGTTTCCCCGGGGTGCCGGTCAGGGTCTTGAGGCCGAAACCGCCCATGTCGGGGATCACCGCCGCCATGATCCTGAAGTTCCCGGCGACGCCCGTGAGCGGCATGACCAGCCGCGGGGCGAGTTGGGTGCGCCCGTCGGCGTGGAGTCGGAACGACTCTTCCAGAAGCCTCACGGCTTCCCTCATCGAGAGGATTCCTGCGACCTCCCGCTCCGTGAGAATCAGTGCCACGGAGCGAGTGTACCGGCGAACGTCCCGCGATCTAAGAGCCGGTGGTGAACCCCGCGTGGGTTTGCCACGGGCTGTTAGCCCCTGGAAAAGACGGCTCGCAGGACGTGGCGGGCGATTTCCGGGTTCTTCCGCAGGCGGCGCAGCGAATAGGGCATCCATTCGGGGCCGAACGGCACCCCCACCCGGACCTGGTGCCCGGACTGTTTCACGCTCTCCCGAAGACGGGGCCGAACTCCATGGAGCATCTGGAACTCGTAGCGGTCGGGAGATAGCTCGAGTTCCTTGATGACGCGGGAGGCCTCGGCGATGAGCCAATCGTCGTGCGTGGCGATCCCGACGTAACAGCCGGCGGAAAGCAGAACCCGGAGCATGGCGAGGTAGTGGTCCCGGATTTCCTGGGGTTCGGTGTAAGCGATCTCGGGGGGCTCCAGATAGACGCCCTTGCAGATGCGGACGTTGGCTCGCACCTTGGCCAATTCCCGGGCGTCAGCGAGGCTTCGCCGCATCCGCGACTGGAGGACCACCCCGAAATTCGGATACTCGGGATGGAGTTCGCGGTGCAGGTCGAGTGTCGCGTCGATGCGCGGACTGTCCTCCATGTCCATGCGCATGAAGATCCCACCGTTCTCCGCCGCGTGTCTGAGGAGCTGCCGGATCTGGTCGCGGCAGAAATCGCGATCGATCATCAGCCCGAGTTGGGTCACCTTCACGTGCACGTAGGCGGCCAGTTGCCGCTGGTGAACCTCTTCGAGGAGCTGCCGGTACACCGCGGTCGCCTCCTCCGCCTCGGCGCGGTCGGTGACGAACTCGCCGAGTTGACTGGTCGCCACCAGATAGCCCTGGCGGTTCAGGGTCTCGGCCTCGCGGACGAGCTGTTCGACCGTCTCGCCGGCGATATAGGGGCGGGCGAACGGCCGCACCAACGCCTTCGGCAGCAGCGGGAGCGTCCCGCTGATGACCCGGTTCAGCAGGCTCAAGGCGCTGCCCGCCCCCGTCGCCTAGAGGTCGAAATGGGCCAGGATGCGGTCGAGCGCCTCCTCGGTGGCCCGGTCCAGCAGGGCGGCGGGTGCGCGGATGCCCGTGTGGGCGACCGCTCCCCTCCTCCGGAGCATTTCCTTGCGGATGGCCATTCCGATTCCTTCCTGGAACTCGAACCGCATCACCGGGGCGTACCGGTAAAAGGCCGCCGCCGCGCCGTCGCGGTCGCCGGCGTCCCAGCGGGAGACCACCGCCACCAGCAGCTTGGGATACGCGAAGCCGGTCATGGCGCCGGTCGCCCCCGAAATGAGTTCCTCGATCAGGTAGGCGCCCCCGAGGCCGCCGAAGATGCCGATGTCGAGGTCTTCGGTGCGTTCCCGAATGCGGGCTGCCTTATAGGGGGTGGGGGCGTCCTCGAGCTTGATCGTTCGCGCGGCGGGGATCTCCCGGCAGATGCGCGCGAGGAGGTCCGGTTCCATGTGGAAACCCGAGATCGGGGGGAAGTCCTGGATCACCACGGGAATCGAGATGGTCTCGGCGATCCTCGCGAAGTGCCTGAAGATCGCCTCCGAGTTGCATTTCGGGGCGCGGGGCGGCGAGACCATGACCCCGGCGGCACCGGCCCGTTCCGCGGCCCGGCAACGCTCGAGACAGACATCGAGCCCTGGCCCGCTGGCGCCGACGATCACGGGCGCGCGCCCGTCGGCGTGGGCCATGCTGGCGTCCAGAATCTCGTCGCGCTCGCGGTCCGAGATGCGGGCGACTTCACTCGTCACTCCGAGGGCGGTGAAGCCGGAGACGCCGTCCTCGAGGAACAGGTCGATCACGCGGCGGAGGCTTGGCGAGTCAAAGCTGCCGTCCGGGGCAAAGGGGGTCGGAAGAACCGAATAGACGCCGTTCATGCCCGGATTCTTGCACGCCTCTGGTACAAGTTCGCCCATGAAGTTGCGACTCCTGTCCGCCGCCGAAGTCCGGGCGGCGATGCCGATGGCGGAAGCGATCCGGTCCGTACGGCAGGCCTTCGTCGAACTCTCCGCCGGCCGGGCGACCATGCCGGTGCGAGCGCGCGTGGATGTGCCGAGCCGCTCCGGAATCAGCCTCTACATGCCGGGGTATCTGGCCGGGAGCCACCAGCTCGCCACCAAGATTGTCGGGATCTTCCCGCAGAACCTGACCCGGACCCCGCCGCTTCCCACGATCAACGCCTTGGTGGTGGTTCTGGACCCCGACACCGGCCTGCCCGCCGGGGCCCTCCATGGGGGCATCCTGACTGCGATCCGCACCGGCGCGGCGTCCGGGGTGGCGACCGCGGAACTCGCGCGGGAGGATGTCCGGACCGCCGGCGTGCTCGGCGCCGGCGTGCAGGCGCGCACGCAACTGGAAGCGATGGTGACCGCGCGCCCCGGAATCGAGAGCGCCCGGGTGTTCGATCCGCGTACCCAGGTCGCCCACGCCTTCGCGAACGACATGACGGAGGCGCTCGACATCCCGGTGACCGTGGCCGCCTCCGCCGACGACCTGGTCGCCGGCTCCGAGGTGATTGCCGAGGCGACGACCTCGAAGACCCCGGTCTTCTCCGACCGGGCGCTCCGGGAGGATGCCCACCTGAACGCCATCGGCTCCTTCACTCCGGACATGCAGATCATCCCGGAGGCAACGGTCGTCCGGTCGGCGTTGGTGGTGGATCACCGCGAGTCTTGTTGGGAAGAAACGGGGGACTTGATTCAGCCTCGGGACCGAGGGGCGATCACCGAGGATCACGTCCTGGCCGAGATCGGGGAGATCGCTGCCGGTACGGCCCCGCGGCCCGGGCACGGACCCACGCTCTTCAAGAGCGTGGGGACCGCGGTGCAGGACGTCGCCGTCGGCGCCGCGGCCCTCGCCCGCGCCGAGGAGCAGGACCTCGGCACGGTGGTGGAGCTCTAAGGGGGGTAGGGGCCGCCGGACCTCCAGGCCGGCGCCGCTTGGTGCCGCGCAGCGAGAGCGCGTATCGCCAAGCGCTCTCGCGGGACAGCGCGGACGCGGACCGTCCCTCTCTCTCCCTCGCGAACCGCACTTCGGGTATCGGAAAGGTTTCGGATACAATATGGACAATGTCAAAACTCCATATACAGTCCGTCAAGAGTCCGTACGACGACCCTCGGGTCGCGCCCTTGGCGGCTTCGGCCCTGAGTCGGGCCGAAGCGATGGGACTCTGCCCCTCCGCGGTCGTCCGGCTTGACAGCGGGGCCATGGACGCGCTGGAGGCGCGTTTGGCCGAGGCGGGGATCGCCCGGCTGGTCCGGCGTCCGGCTGGCGCAGACCCGGCTGAGACGGCCGGCTGGCTCAGGGCCCTTCACGAGGCTCTCGCCGGCTCTCCGGTACCACGCACCGAGTGGCCGGCCCTGTCCCGGTCCCTGGGCCTCGACCTGCTGTCGCGCCTTCTGGGTGTCTCCCCCTCCAGTGCCCGCCGCTACTCGTCGGGGGCACGACAGACGCCGGACGAGATTGCCGCTCGGCTCCACTTCCTCGCCCTGGTGGCCGGGGACCTGGCGGGGGCCTACAACGAGATTGGGGTCCGGCGCTGGTTCGACCGCAAGCGCTCCGCGATGGGCGGCAAGACTCCGGCGGAGGTGCTGACGGGTGGTTGGTCGGCGGAGGACGATGGTCCGGAGCGGGTACGGGAACTCGCGGGGGCCCTCAGCTTCTCCCCGGCCACGTGATCGCTTTTCGGCACGCGGATCCCCGTTTCCCGTTCCTGCGGGAAACGGTTTCGCCAGCGGCGGGACGCTGGAATCGTCCCGGGGAATTGACGCACTGTTTTTCGGACACCCCGGACGGGGCGTGGGCCGAGTTCCTCCGCCACGAAGAGATCACCGACCCCGAGGACCTCTCTCACGTCCGCCGGGCGCTCTGGGCGGTTCAGGTTGGCGACCTGCCCGCGGCCCGTCCCCGGGTTTCCGTGCGGACGCTGACCGGGGGTCTTGGTAGCTGGGCGGCGTGCCAGCGGGAGGCGGACCGCCTGCACGGGGCCGGGGAGTCCGGCCTTGTTGCCCCATCGGCGGCGCTCCTTCCGGGCGGCGCGCGCGGAGTTCGGGTCGAGGGCGGCGAGCGGCCGGGTCCGGCCCGCGACGGCGTGACGATCGTCCTCTTCGGTGCCCGGCCCGACCTCATCGGCTGGCGGGCCGCCGCGTCCGGGCGCCCCGACCGTGAGCTTCTAAGTCGGGTGCGTCACTTCCCGCCGCCGAAGTCCTGACGTCGGCGCCGCGAGCCCACCCGTCGTCTCACCGTAGAACACCGGCAGATCCGGGATGAGATTCCAGATTTGCCGAAACCACGCGGCTGCCACCGCGCCGTTTCCGCGGGGTGCCGCTACCCGAGCCGCCGTACCGGGTTTTCGAGGCGTCCGATCTGCTCCACCTCGGCGCCGACGGTGTCCCCGTCCTCGATCACCACCGCTCCCGGCGTTCCCGTCAGCAGGATGTCCCCCGCCTTCCAGGTCATGTCCTCCGAGAAGAAGGAGATGAGCTTCTCGGGAGGGTGTGTCATTGCCTCCACCAGGGCGCTCCGGGCTGGTTCGCCGTTGTGGAACGTCGTCGTGCGGACTGACGGTAGGGATTCCCGCGTCGCCACCTCGTCCGGGGTAACGAGGCAGGGGCCGAGGCTCAAGAAGGTGTCGAAGCTCTTTGCCCGGGTGAGGAAGCGCGGGTTCTGCCGCAGGATGTCCTCCGCGGTCATGTCCACCGCGAGTGTGTAGGCCCCTACCGCCGAAAGCGCGTCGCCAGGAGCGATGTCCTGTCCCGAGCGGCCCAGCACGATCACCAGTTCTCCCTCCCCGGTGACCCGCTCCGAGGCCCGCGGGAGACGGATCTCTTCGCCCGGGCCGATGATGGAAGCGTTCGGCCGCATGAACCCGACCGGCGTCGGGGTGGTCCGGGCGTCGAGGTCCGCGGCGTGGGCCCGGTAGTTCAGCCCGATGCACCAGATCTTCGGGGGACGCTCCAGGGGAACGAGCAGATTCGCCTCGTCCAGCCGGAGTCCGCCAGCGGCATCAGCCCCTTCGGCGGCGGCGGCGAGGGCCGGCAAGCGGCCGCGCTGCACGACTTCGTCAAGATCCCCCGGCTCGGCCGGCGCGAGTTCGGGAGCCAGTTCCCCTATCGGTGTCAGCCGGTCCCCGATCAGCACTCCGGCGTCCGCGCCGGAAGCGGTTGCATAGCGGTAAAGACGCATCCGGCGAGAATACGCGGAAGCCGACGATGCTGATTCCACTCGACTACGGGGATAACGGACTCGACCTTGAACTCCCGGCGGAAGCCGCCGGGCGGACCACCGTTGTCCGGCCCCGTTTCCCCGCGCCGTTGCCGTCCGAGGAGGAGGCGATCCTGCGGGTGCTACGGGAGCCCGACGCCGGCCCGCCGCTCGCCGCGCGGGTGCCACCGGGCGCCTCGGTAGCAATCTCGGTGTGCGACCCGACGCGGGCGCAGCCGCGGATTCCGATGGTGCGAGCCATCCTCGAAGAGATCCCGACCCCACCCGAACGGGTAACGCTGCTGGTCGCCACCGGCACCCACCGGCCGGCGACCCCGTCCGAACTCGAAGCGATGTTCGGAAGCGAACTGCTCTCCGCCTGCGAGGTGGTGAACCATGACTGCCGGAACGACTCGGAGCTCGTCCGGCAGCCGGATCTGGAAAACGGTGTCCCCGTGCGGCTGAACCGCCGTTTTCTGGAAGCGGACATCCGGATCACCACCGGCTTTGTCGAGCCACACTTTTTCGCCGGCTTCTCCGGCGGCCCGAAGATGGTGGCGCCCGGCCTGGCAGGAATGGAAACGATCCTGGTGCTCCACGACGAAGCCCGCATCGGGCACCCGAACGCGGTATTCGGGATCACCGAGGGCAACCCGGTTCACGACGACGTGCGGGCGATCTCCCGGCAGGTGGGGGTGGACTTCGGCCTCGACGTTCTCCTCGACGGCGACAAACGGATCACCGGGGTATTCGGCGGCGATCTGCTCGACGAGCACGCCCGGGCCACGGTCCGTTCGCACGAAGAGGCCATGTGTCCGGTGGAGCAGCCCTTCGAGGTGGTGGTCGCGACGAATTCGGGCTTTCCGCTCGACCAGAACCTCTACCAGGCGGTGAAGGGGATGTCCGCCGCCGAACGCATCGTCGAGGCGGGCGGAACGATCCTCTGTGCGGCCGAGTGCCGCGACGGAATCCCGGACAGCGGCGCCTACGCCCGGGCGCTCCGGGCGGGCGCCACCCTTGTCGAGGTCCGGGAGGCCCTCGCCGCCTCCCCGTTCCGCCGTCCGGACGACTGGCAGATCCAGGTCCACTGCCGCATTCTGGAGCGCGCCCGGGTCGGGCTCCGTTCGGCGCTGCCCGAAGCGACCGTGCGCGCCGCGCATCTCGAGCCGGTGTCCGACCTGTCGCTCGCCTGCAGGGAAGCTCTCGCCGCGGCTGGCGCGGAGGCCCGGCTCGCAGTCCTGCCCCACGGCCCGATCACGATTCCCTACGTGGCCTGAACCTCCAGTGGCCTGGTCCTACTCAGGAACCAGCCTCAGCGTCCACTCCGTAGGTCCGGCGAGGAAGGGAGTCGCCCGGCCCTCCTCCCAATCTTCGTGCCCTGAGAGGTAGTACGGCATTCCCGGATGGCCGGACTGGCCTCCCGGCATATGGAGGATCCCGGTTTCTTCGCGTCCCGGCGCCACCACGAAGCGGTTGGACGGCCCGTGGTCCCCGTTTTGGGCCCGCGGGAGTCCGGCGTCCCCCGGAAGGCCGCGCGGGGGAGCGTCCAGGAACGGGGTGAGGAACCGCGAGAGGGGGGCAGGCAGCGCCGGGCTCAGCGGATGCCTGACGTGGACGACGTTCTCCTTGCCCCAGGTCTGTTCCGCGAGCGGGCCGGCGGCCGCCATGCGGGCGGCGGTTTCGAGTATTGATTGGCGGAGCGCCTCGTCCCAGTCCATTGCCCCGGGGGGAACGAAATGGGCCGGTCTCTCCTCGGCTAACCGGAGCAGCGGGCCCGGCCAGTGAGTCGCGACCCAGGGCGAGAAGTTCGGCAGCAGGTCGTGGGCGGGGGCGGTGAGCGCGCCGTACACCTTGGCGAAGAGGTTGACGCGGGCGTTTCGCACCAGCGGATAGGCAGCGCTCTCCACACTTGCGCGGCCGGTCCACCCTTCCCGCAGGACCCCGAGCGCCTCGGCCGCGAGCGGCTGGCTCGCGTTTTCCAGGGATTCCATGAACAACCGGCGCCACGGAGCGAGCTCCTCGGCCCGGTCTTCGAGCTGGATGTCGAGCATCGCGGGCTCGCTCGCGGATTCCACCGACCGGAGCCGGTCGCGAATCAGACGCGCCCGTTCCCCGTGGGCGTAGCCGCCGCCCCGGCCGAGCCGGTCCAGGAATTCGCCGTCCACGAGGCGGTTGTTCGCGGTCCAGATACGTCCCGTCGGCGGATTGCGGATGGCCGGAATCTGACCGGGTTCCAGGTAGCCGTCCCAGGCCCGGGCGCCGTCGGCCCAGGACGTCGGAACCCTCCCGTCGAACCCGCGCCGGCGCGGGATCCGGCCCGCGATGGTCCAGCCGATCGCGCCCTGGCGATCCACCGCCACCAGGTTCTGGGGCGGCATCCCGCTGCCCCACCCCACCCGGAAAATCTCCTCGACGCTGTCTGCCGCGAAGAGTTCCAGGTAGGCCGCCTGATGACCTTCGGGGTCGTGGGCAATCCAGCGGATCGCGAGCGGCCGGCCCCAGTGCTCGCTGACCGGTCCCCAGATCGTCTCCCGGACCTCGAGTGTCCGGGGAGAGCCGCCGGCCACCGGGATCTCTTCTTCGAACACATCCATCCGCCGCCAGCCGTCCGGCGCGCGGTAACGGAGCGGGTCGCCGGGGTCGATTTCCAGTTCCACCAGGTCGGTCCAATCCCCCTGCGCGTTGGTGAATCCCCAGGCCACGTCGCCGTTGCTTCCGGCGATCACCGCGGGAACTCCGGGCAGGGTCAGCCCGCGGATACGGGAGTCGCCGAGGTGGAGTTCGGCGCGGTACCAGATGTTCGGGACCCCGAGCGGCAGGTGCATGTCGCTCGCCATCAGCGGGACTCCGCCCGCGGTCCACTCGGCGGCCACCGCCCACGAGTTGCTTCCCGAGATCATGGGCGGCGTCGTCGGTACTGCCGGGGTGATGCTCCGGACGCCGGCCAAGGCCTCCGGGCCGGGTACCTCCGGAACCTCGAACGCCTCGCCCAGCAGCGGAGCGTCCCGGTCGGTCCCGAGCGGGTTCAGGAACGCCGCCAGCGCCGGAGGCAGCGCCGCTTCGAGGGCTCCCGTCCTGGCCTCGCGGGCTCCCGCGGGGTCGTTCAGGACGAAGTACATCGCCACTACGGTGAGTAACGAATCGCTGATCCGCCACGGCGCCGGATCCTCCCCGAGCAGCAGGTACTCGAACGGTGGGGCGGAGAGACTGGCCAGCCCGGCCGCCACCCCGTCCCGATAGGCCTCGAAAGTTCGCCCCGCCGCGGTGGGCAACGCCTCCGCCGCGCGTTCGGTGCGCGCCCGCATCCGGTGCAGGCGCGCTTCCCGATCCAGAGATACGGCCGCCGCTCCCACCAATCCGGCCAGTTCGCCGGCCGGTTGGCGTCGCTGCAGGTCCATCTGAAAAAACCGCTCCTGGGCATGGAGATACCCGAGCGCCCGGAAGCCGTCCCGGGCCGTTTCGGCGTGGATGCGCGGGATGCCGAGACGATCCCGCTCCACGACAACCGGGGCTGAAAGGCCGGCGAGCGGCACATCGCCAGTGAGCAGTGGGCGGCTCGCCAGGAGCCGGCTGCGGGCATAGAGACCCGCAGCGAGCGCCAGGAGAATCACGGCGCCGACGAGCCACACCCCGGCGATGGCGATGCGGCGGCCCTTTGTCTTCGGTCGCGGCTCTTTGTTCACAGTCTGCTCCCGCTCTCTGGTGGGTATTCTCCCGGCGCTCATGCCAAACCGGGACGGTCGCCCAATTCTCGCCGTCCTGGTGTCCCTGTGCTGCCTTGCCGCTCCTCTCCCGGCGCGCGCGCAGGGCGGAGGGGCTTCGCCCCCCACACAGGGTGGCTGGTCCGGCGAGGCGAACCTGAACCTCGCCGGTTCGTACGGAAACGCCGGATCGGGTTCGCTCGGCCTGAGTGCGACGGCGGCGCGCCAGACCCACTGGTTGCGCGTAACGCTCGACGGCGGCCTCCTCAGGACGGGCACCGACACGGTGACGCGCGAGGCCATCGGCAGCGCTGACGCCTTTTCGGTACGGCGGACGGTGGTCGGCCAGACCTCGGCGGACCGGACCCATCTTCGGGCGCGTTTTGCCGAACCGTCCCCGGACGACGGCAACACGAGCCCCCGGTTCTTCGCCGCCGCGGGGTGGGAGCGGGACGCCCCCGCGGGCGTGCGCTCCCGGCTCGACCTGACCCTCGGGGTCGGCACGGCCTGGGGAAAGACCCGCAACGGAGGCCGGCGCCCCTTCGAAACCAGTCTGGGGCTTTCGGCGATTCACCAGAGCGATGCCATCGCCGATCCCGGGGTGGAGACGGCGTCGCTCGGTCTGAGGATGGACGTGCGAGCCGAGACCCGCTACCGTGCCGCGGACCTCACGCTGACCTCTGCTACAACCTGGAACCTTCGAAACTCCGATGACCTGCGTCTCGACATCACCGGCTCGGTCGGATTCCCTCTTTCGCGCCGGCTCGCGTTGCAGGCGAGTGTCCGGACCCTGTTCGATTCCCGCCCCTCCCTGGAGCGGCTGAGCCTGTTCGAGGCTCCGGGCGGGCCGCCGGTCGGCACGGTGGACGCGCCCCGACGCCGAACCGATCTGAACGTCCTGGCCGCCCTCGTGATCCGTTTTTAGCAAGCTGTGAACAAAGTCACGCGGCCCAGTTCTCCCGGTGGGGGCTCGAGCGACGACACATCCCGGCTTCAATGCCCCCCCACCGGGAGAACTGGCGCTACGCGTCGCTCATCGTGGCGCTTCGGTCGAAACACGCTCGGTATTCCTCCCTCGCACGCCTGGTCAGCCGGGCCCCCACCGGGAGAACTGGACCTCGTCGCTCTCGGCACTCACGTTGCCTTGTCCACAGGCCGCTAAACATGTCCGCCAATGCCCCGAACGCCGTGGTGCTCGGCCCCCAGCCCGGCCGGATCAGTCTGGGCCCCGGACTCGAGGCCCTGGATCCGCCGCCCGGCCCGGTGGCGGCGATCACGGTCGGTTGGCGCGAGACGGAGCCGGTGCTCCGGGAGGTCGAGCACGAACTTGGGAATCTTGGCCGAACCGCGGCGCCGCTTCACATCGGAGAACGCGTCGGACGCATCTTCGAGAAGGACCCGAGTCTCGCTGAATCCCACCGGGCGCTTCAGGAGGGACTCCTTGCCGAAGAGCGGTTGTACGGCGCCCGGCTGCGGCGAGCCCTCGAAACCGCTCACGAGGTGGCGCAGCTTTCCGTTTCGGAGCGGTACCGAGCCCCCTATGCCGACGCGGCGTGGCGCGAGATCCTGGCGGCCGACCGGTTCCACGTGGAGCACCATGCCGCGCTCTGGCAAGAGTTCCGTGACGCGGTGAACCTCGGCGAGCGGCCGGTCGTCCGGGAGGAGAAGGATGCGTTGGAGCGCCTGCTGGCGGATGCCACCGCCGTGGTGCTGACCGGCGGCCACGTCGCGGTGATCCGGAACCGGCTGCTGCTCCTCGGGCTCACTGACGCGCTCGCCCGGCTCCCGATCCTCGCCTGGTCCGCCGGCGCGATGGTGCTCACCCGGCGGATCGTCCTGTTTCACGACCGTCTGCCGGGCGGCTCCGCGCGGCCGGAAATCCTCGGGGAGGGACTCTCGGTGCTCCCCGGCGTGGCGCTCTTCCCGGACGCCCGGACCCGGCTGGATCTGGAGGCTCGGCAGCGGCTTCGAGAACTTGCCCGCCGGATGGCGCCCGACCGCGCGGTGCTGCTGGATGTTGGGGAGTTGATCCAGTGGAACGGCGGCGCCTGGAGTTCTCCGGCCGGAATCCGGATGGTGTCGAGCCGCGGGGAGGTCGAGACGGTTCCGGAACTGGTCCCGGGGTTCCCCGCCGCCGACCCGGAGCCAGGAGTGTCGCAGTGAGCGGTTCTCCGGACCTGGCGATCCAGGAGCTTCTTCTTTCCGGCCCTACGGCCGAAGCCGTGGACCGTTTCATCGAGGCGCACGACTTTCCCATCCGGGAGGGCCCGCACACCACGTTCGTGTTCCGGGGGGAGGCGAGTTCCGTTCTGCTGGGGCACTGGCTCTTCGGCACCGCCGCGGCGCGGGAGATGGAGCGGGTTCCCGGTTCGGACCTTTGGTTCCTCACGCTGGATTTGCCTGCCGAATCGCGCGTCGAATACCGGTTCCAGCGCGTCAGCGGGCCGGACGCGGAGTGGATCGTGGATCCGCTGAACCCGCGCACGGTGCGCGATCCGTTTGGCGTCTGGTCCGTCTGTCACGGCGAGGGATACGAACGACCCGACTGGACCGAGGAAGACGCGCAGGTCGGCCGGGGCGAGCTGTCGCTCACCCATGTCCGCAGCCGGACTTTCGGTAACCGACAGGTGTCGGTCTACACCCCGTTCGGATTCCGGAACCGGCGCCGCTATCCCCTGCTCGTGGTGCTCGACGGCGAGGACTACCTGCGCCACGCCGCCTGCCGGACGGTGCTGGACAACCTCATTCACCGCCGGGAGATCCCACCCCTGATCGCCGCCTTCGTTCCTCCCTCCAAACGCATCCGGGAATACGCCGACAATCCCGCTCACGCGGAGTTTCTGACCTCAGAGCTCGTCCCCCACCTCCAGAACGAGTACCCGATCAGGCTGCGTCCCGACGACCGCGGGCTGGTGGGCGCCGGACTCGGCGCGGTGGCCGCCCTGACGGCTGCCTGGCGGTATCCGGGCTTTTTCGGGAAGCTCCTGTTGTCTTCGGGATCGTTCACGTTCACCGATGTCGGCCCGAGCACGCGGACCGCCTTGCTGGATCCGGTAGTGGACTTCGTGAACACCTATCGGCAAGACCCCCGCCGGGTGAGCAGCCGGGTGTTCGTCAGTTGCGGGATCTATGAACCGCTGATCTACGAGAACCGCTCCCTCGTCCCGCTGCTGCGGGAGAGCGGGATGGAGGTCCGCTACGTCGAGGCCGCCGACGGCCACAACTGGGACAACTGGCGCGACCGCCTGCAGGTCGGGCTGTCGTGGCTCTTCCCGGGGCCGCTCTGGCTCTACTACCGATGAGCGGATCCGCGCCTTCGTTCCTCGATCGGCTCATTCCGCGCGCGGGGACCGGCTCCGTCAAGTGGGAATACCAGGAGGGCGCCGTCGGCCACGGGTCCTCGCTCGTTCCCGCGGAGGATCCCGAGGTGATCCCCATGTGGGTCGCCGACATGGATTTCCCCTGTCCGGAGGTGGTGCTGGAAGCGATCCGCCGGCGCCTGGACCATCCGATCTTCGGCTACAGCATGGGCCTCCCCGGCTACCGTGACGCGTTTTGCGACTGGGTGGGGGCGCGCCACGGGTTCCGTCCGGATCCGGACTGGGTGGTGCCGACGGAGGGGATCGTTCCCGACCTGGGCCTTCTCGTCCGCACGTTTCTGGAGCCGGGGCAGGGGGTGATCCTCCATCCACCGGTCTATTTCCCGTTCTTCGGGGCGGTGAGGAACGCCGGCGCCCGCATGGAGCTCTGCCCTCTGCTCCGGGCGTCCGAGCCGGAGGCCTCCTCCGGGAATCCGTACCGGTTGGATCTGGAAGGGTTCGAGCGCCTGGCGGCCGATCCCCGGACGCGGATGACGTTTCTTTGCAGTCCGCAGAATCCGGTGGGCCGGGTCTGGACCCCGGAGGAGCTGAACGAGTTCGCGAGGATTGCGGCCCGCCATGACCTCATCGTCGTTGCCGACGAAATCCACGGCGACCTGATGCTCGATGGACACCGGTTCACTCCCTGGCTGAGCCTCGAGCACCCGGCGGGGCTCCGGTCCGTCGTCTGTTCGGCGCCGAGCAAGACGTTCAACCTGGCGGGCCTCAAGAGTTCCTGCCTGGTGATTCCGGACCGGGAGATGCGCGACACCTACCGGAACGCGCGCGACCGCAGCGGAATCTATGGCGTCAATCCCCTCAGCGCGGCGGCCGCGGAAGCGGCTTGGCGGGAAGGCGGGCCCTGGCTCGACGAGGTGCTCGCCTACGTGAGCGAAAACGTCCGGACAGTCCGGGACTTTTGCGCCGAGCGCCCCGAACTGAACGTCGGCGCCGTTCCCGTCGAAGGGACGTATCTCGCGTGGCTCGACTTCCGGCGCACTGGCATTCCCGCCTCCGGGCTCGAGGCGTTTCTGCTCGACAAGGCCAAGCTGCGCCTCGAGGACGGCGCGATCTTCGGCGAGGAAGGGCGGGGGTATGCGCGGATGAACCTGGCGTGCCCCAAGCCGCTGCTCACGGACGCGCTGGGCCGGCTCGAGGCTGCGCTGCGGCGGCTTGACCATGACGACGCGCCGGATCTCGCGCGCCATGGCTGACCCGAGAAATGCGCTGAGGCGGCGGTCCGCCGGAGCCGTCCCCGGTCGCAGGATCCAAGGTAGCGACCACCCTCTGGCTTTCCTCGGAGGTGATGGACTACCTCAGGGTCGGCGGTGGACACGGGCAGACCTGAACCCATCGGAATCCGGAAGCGACGGGGCCACGACGATCGCGGCGTTTGACCGGAGCTCGGCAAAATGACGATTGCTCCCGCCCGCATTGGACGGGCCGCACGGGCGGGCTGTTCGCGTGTCTGCTGTACCCGACCCGCTCCACCGACCGATAGACTCCGCCTCGCGCTGAGGGCCGGTGCTTCGGCGGTCGCCGGAAGGTGGCACGGCGCTTCCGTCGCCCCAAGCGAAAGCCATCCGTTCCGCAAACCGTGACCGACACCCCGCTCGCCAAGTTTCAGGATCTCCTTCGCGAACTGTTCCAGTTCGACTGCGCCGATCTGGATTTCGGGATCTACCGGATCCTCAATCACAAGCGGGATGCGATTCGGCAGTTCATCGACGAGGATCTGCCAAAGCGGGTCGAAGAAGAACTCAGTCGGGGACAGGTTGCCGAACAAGCAGCGGCAGCGGCGGCCCTAGAGGAGTTGGCCGAGCAGGTCCGCACCACGTTTGGCCCGGAGGCACTGGACGCCGACGGCAATCTGCGGTCTTCCTTCCGCAACACTCCCCTTGGCCGGAGGTATGTGGATGCGCGGGAAGTAGCGAGCGGCGCGCGCAGCGCCCAAGCGATGGAGACCGAGGCTTACAACCGCCTCTACAACTTCTTCAGTCGCTACTACGAGGACGGCGACTTCATCTCAAAGCGCCGCTATTCCAAGGACCATCGCTACGCGGTTCCCTACAACGGCGAGGAAGTTCTGTTCCACTGGGCGACGGCGGACCAGTACTACGTCAAGAGCGCCGAGCACTTCCGCGACTATCAGTTTCAGAGCGCGACCGACATCACCGTTCGGTTTGAACTCCGGGAGGCCGATGTCGAGCACGACAACGTGAAGGGCGACCGCCGCTTCTTCGTCGCTCGGGGTTCGGAAATTGCCTGGGATGAGGCAGAGCAGCAGCTTGTGGTCCCGTTCGAGTATCGCCCCCTTACCGGCTCTGAACAGGCGCGCCACGGCAAACGGGCCGAAACCGCCCGGTTGGCGCTCCTGAAGGAAACTGCCCTCGCGATCCGGAAGGCTGTTTCGGCTCATACGGAATGCCTCGTGGCGCTCGATGAGGTGCGCCCAGTCGGTTCTGACGGCAAGACCGAAACTCTGCTTACGTACCACCTCCGGCAGTACACGCGCCGTAACACTTCCGACTTCTTCATCCACAGGGACCTCTCGGGCTTCCTGACGCGGGAGCTGGATTTCTACGTCAAGAATGAGGTGGTCTTGCTCGGCACGCTCCAAGCCGGAGGCGAGGAGCGCGCCGAGGGCTGGTTCCAGATGATGCGCCTGCTCCGAACAGTTGGGGAACGCATCATCGCCTTCTTGGCCCAGTTCGAAGACTTCCAGAAGATGCTCTGGGAAAAGCGGAAGTTCGTCGTGGAAGCCCAGTACCTGGTCTCTTTGAGTCGCGTGCCGCACGCACTTCATGCTCAAGTCGCCTCTCGGGAAGAGCAGTGGCGGGAGTGGGAGGCCGTGTTTGGAATCGACATTCCGAGCGTGGAGCGTCGACTGATGTTCCTCCTCGATAATGCGACTCTGCCACTGGACACAAGACATTTTCCATCGACGTTTACTGACCAGTTGCTCCGCGGTGGTCTCGGCTCCGGTGGTTTGGCCGAGGATACTGATGTCCTTCTTATCCATGGAGACAGTTGGCAGGCGCTCAACCTCCTGCGCGCTAGTTTCTCCGAGCGAATACAGTGCACCTACATCGATCCTCCGTTCAACACGGAGACGTCCCAGTTTCTGTTCAAGGACAAGTACAGGACGTCGACTTGGTCCACGATGCTACGTGACCGCGTCGCTCTCGGTAGGCAGCTCTTGACGCCTGACGGATCGTTCTATCTCCATCTCGATCACAACTCGGTTCACTACGGACGCATGATCCTGGACCACCTCTTCGGAGAGGCCACGCTCCTGAATGAGATTGTGTGGCGGATTGGTTGGGTATCGGGTTACAAGACCGCGGCGGACAGGTACGTAAGGAACCACGAAACCATCCTCCTCTACGGAAAGTCGCCACAACCGATGTTCTCGAAGAGAGATGCAAAGATTCCGTGCTTAACCTTTACAAAGGCTAGTATTGACTCAGAGCTTCGTGCTATCGCGGATGCGTGGAAACTGCCCAAAAATACCGCTAATGCGCTGAAGGTCACGGCGGTGGGAGTGGATGGCCGGAACTATAGGTTAGGACTTAACGAGAAGACGACTCCTTACAACATGGAGGATACGTGGAACTGCAGTGACTATGAGTCGCTTCACTCCAACAAGATTAAGAGGAATGCCGCGGAGTACACACCGAATGGGGCAGAGATCACCCAGAAACCAGAGCAACTTGTTCGTCGTATGCTTGAGGTATCGTCGAAACAGAATGATCTGGTGCTTGATTTTTTTGGTGGTAGCGGGACCACTGCGGCAGTCGCTTTGAAACTCGGGAGAAGATGTATTTCCGTGGAGCAGGGCGACTATTTCGATACCGACATGTTGTGGAGGATGCGTCAAGTACTACGTGGAAGGAAGGTCGGTATCAGTCGGACTGTGGAGTATGACGGTGGCGGGGTGGTCAAGTATGTTCGTTTAGAGTCATATGAGGATTCGCTCAACAACATAGAGTTCAACAAGGAAGTACGTAGACTCCCGTTTGATGATTATGCGCTACGTTACGTGCTGGGCGCGGAAGCACGCGACAGCAACGCCTTACTCAACGTAAAAAGACTGTCTCGCCCGTTCGATTACACACTCTCAACTCGCAGCAAAGGACGGACCGAGCCGCGCAAGATAGATTTGCCGGAAACGTTTAGCCTTCTGATCGGGATGCGCGTCCGCACACGCCGGGCACTGTACCGGGAGGACGGCGAGAAGAGGCACCGCTATCTGGTCCTCACCGGAGAGGCTGCGGATGGGGAGACAGTCGTGATCTGGCGAGACATCGATGGTTGGGCGACTAGGGATTTTGACTACGAGTGGGAGTGGGTAAAGCGGGAAGGGCTGACCGAAGGTGCGGAGGTTGTGTATGTGAACGGTGATAGCGTGATTGAGAGAGCGCGGTCGCTGGACCCGGAATTCAAGCGCCTGATGTTCGCGGAAGTGGCCTCGTGAGCCTCCGGATTTCGATTCCTCGGCACGCGATTCGCGGCGTTTTGCGACAAGCACCGGATTCGGAAGTTCTCGTTGTTCGGCTCAGTGATTCGGGACTACTTCGGGGCAGAGAGCGACGTGGACCTGGTCGCGGAGTTGCGACCGGACGCGCGTTTCGGCCTATTTGAACTGGTGGACCGACAGGACGGGCTCACAGCCATTGTGGGGCGCAAGGCGGAGACCATTGAGTTTCGAGCGTTGCGGCCGTGGATGCAGGAGGAGGTCGCTAGGTCTGTGGAGGTCTTCTATGGGTCGTCGGACTGACGACATGGCGCTGCGCGACATGCGGGAATACGCGATGGCGGCCGTGGAGACTCCCGAGAATGCGAGCGTCGACGCGCTACAGAACGACCGGACAGGGGACTCCGCACTTCGGTATCAGGTGATGACCGTGGGTGAGGCGGCCAATCGTGTTTCGACCGAGTTTCGGGCGCAGCATCCCGAGATACCCTGGCGACAGGTGGTCGGCATGCGCAATCAATTGGCACACGGCTATGGCGAGGTCGTTCAAGAGCGGCTGCATGTGACCGTTTCCGTTCAGATCCCGAGACTCATCCAGCCGTTGAACGCCGTCCTCGGGGAGGAGTAGCCCGACCGTGGGACGGAAACCGGGCGGGGCGTCGAACAGATCACCGAAATTGGTGGACCAGCTCTCGTTGGTGCACTGGGTCGCTGGCGAGTTTGGCTACAAGTCGGCGGCCGATCTGCGGAAAGACTTGCACGAGAGTGCCGTCGGGCCGGGGTTCGATGCGGAGGGACGGAGCTTCGTTGCGCTCCGGCTCCTCTCGCGCGGTTCGGCTCTTCGGATCGGCGAGGACGACCTGAGGCAATACGACGAGAACATCCAGTCTCACCTCGCCCGGATGAACGCGAAGCGCGCCGCGCACGCCATCACGCTCCGCTATTTCCAGCATGCCGCCGCTCTGGCCGCCGAGCTTTTCCTTCACCGTCGCGCCGAAAGCCGGGCGTTACTGCTCGATTCACTAAACCAGTCGGTTTCTGAACAGCGCCGCGGATCGCCCCATCGGGCGGACCAGCTATCGGATTTCGAGGAGCGCGACCTCGACCGGCTGGCGTTCTGGATGGCGACCGGAAGCGGCAAGACTTTGTTGCTCCACCTGAATTACCGGCAGTTCCTCCACTACGACCAGAACTTTCGCGACAACATCCTGCTGGTGACGCCCAACGAGGGGCTCAGTGCGCAGCACCTCCGCGAGGCCGAGCTTTCCGGGGTTCCGATGCGCCGTTTCGACTCTCCGGCGGGCCTTTCGGGCGCGAACACGGTGGCGGTCATAGAGATCACGAAGCTGGTCGAGGAGAAGCGCGGCAAGGGGGTCTCGGTCCCCGTCGAGTCCTTCCAGGGAAGGAACCTGATCTTCGTGGATGAGGGCCACAAAGGATCCGGCGGAGAAGCGTGGCGCAAGGTACGCGAGGCACTCTCGGAAACGGGGTTCACCTTCGAGTACAGCGCCACGTTCGGCCAGGCGCTTGCCGCCGCCAACGATAGGGACCTGACGGCGCGCTACGGCCGGAGCATCCTCTGTGACTACTCCTACCGCTGGTTTTACGAGGACGGCTACGGAAAAGACTTTCGCGTTCTCAATCTGGAACAGGACGCGGGGGGCGGCGCTGGGTACGTCCTGCTGCTGGCGGGGCTACTCACGTTCTACGAACAGCGACTTGCTTTCGATGGCGGCGGGCATGCACCCTACGGGATCGAGGCTCCTCTATGGGTGTTCGTGGGCGCCAAGGTCAACGCGGTGCGCAAGGAGGAGGGGCAGGGCCGAAGTGATGTCCTCACCGTCTGCCAGTTCTTCCATCACTTCTTGAAGGACCGGATCTGGGCGGCAGCGACCATCACCAGGATCCTGAACGGGACGATCGGAAGCGATCTGGGCGGCGCGGATCCGTTCCGCGGTCTGTTTCCCCTTCTGCGGGAACGAAGGCAGATGAACGGCGACGCGCTCTACGCGGACATTCTGAGGCGGGTGTTCCAGACCCAGAGGAGCGGCGGGTTGGAACTACGGACGATCCGCAGTGGCGCGGGTGAGATCGGCCTGCGGGCGGCAGGCGCGGCCGACTACTTCGGGGTCATCTATGTTGGGGATCCTCGGGAGTTCCGGAACCTCGTCCGTAGCCGGGAGCCTTCCCTCATGGTGGCCGAGGACGCCATGACTGAGGCACTGTTCGAGGCGATCAACGAGCGCGGGTCTCCTATCAATGTACTCGTAGGGGCCAAGCGGTTCATCGAGGGCTGGAACTCATGGCGCGTCTCGAGCATGGGTCTCCTGAACGTCGGCAGGAGCGAGGGATCACAGATCATCCAGCTCTTCGGCCGCGGCGTCCGCCTCCGGGGCAAGGATTTCTGCCTGAAGCGCAGCCGGGCTCTCGGGACAACGGGGCATCCCCCACATCTTCATCTGCTCGAAACACTTCAGGTGTTCGCGATCCGGGCATCCTATATGGAGAGGTTCCGGGAGTACCTGCGGGCCGAGGGGATCGCGGAACCGAGGGAGTTCGTGCTGCCGTTCCACATTCGGGACGATCTCCTCGATCAGAGGCTCGTCGTGCCCCGACTGCCGGACGGCGTTTCGTTCGCCCGGAGCGGACCGCCCTTCCTGTTTGCCGACGAAGATGCGGCGGCCGTTGAACGCGACCTCTCCCCACGGTTCAGCGGTTTCCGAAGCAGCGACGACGAGATCGCCGCAGCCACGGAGTTCGGCGCACGTGCACCCCGCCAACTATCGGATGCGCTGCTCGATCTTGTGGACTGGGAGCGTGTTCGTCTCGAACTCCTGGACCACGCCTACCGCCGCGGATACCGGAACGTCATCATCCGGGAACTGGCTCTCCGCCCCATCGCCACCCGCTGCCGACTCGCCGCCGAGGAGAGCCTGTTCGATCCTCGGACGATGGCGGATCTGAAGCGGCTGCAGCAGGCCGTCACCAGGCTGCTGTGCAAGGCGCTCGACGCGGTCTACCGCCGCCGCAGGGAGCGATGGGAAACGACTCACTTCGAATACCGGCAGCTCACGCCTGCGGATCCGAATCTGGCCGTTGGTGAGGGTGCCGCCTACACGATCCAGGTCCCGAATGACGGGACGCACAGGGATTTCATCGCAGAACTGGAGGACTTCCTGGCTACTGGCCACCAACTCCGGGATCCCGCGAGGCAGGGGTTGCGGCGCCTACGCTCAATAGAGTTCGACGGACATCTGTACGAACCGCTGCTCGGTTTCAAAGGGGACCCATTGCCGATGTCACCGCCGGCCCTGGTCGAGAGCGAGAAGGATTTCGTGCGGGATCTGACCAACTTCTGGCGTGAGGCACAACACGGCCCGTTCTCCGGGGTGAGGCTCTTCCTGCTGCGGAACCTCTCCCGGGGGGCCGGCATCAGCTTCTTTGAGGACAGGGGCTTCTACCCGGACTTCATTCTCTGGATCAAGAACGAAAACCGGCAGCACATCGTCTTCGTCGAACCGCACGGCATGATGCACGCGCCCGCCTACGAACACGATGAGAAGGCGCGGCTCCACGAGCGGCTCCGCGACGAAATCGGTCCCGCTGCGAGCCGAAGAAGCGGCTTTGCCGGAGTCACTTTGGACTCCTACATCATCTCCGCCACGCCCTTCGACACCCTCCGCAAACACTACCCCGACGGACCCTGGACTCGGACACGTTTCGCCGAAAAACACATCCTCTTCCCCGAGTCGCCGCCCGCCTATTTGAAGCGGATCCTCGACGACCAGCTTGCACGGGCTGTCGGAGGGTCACCTCAAAATCCGCCGATCTCCTAACCACCCCCAACTGGGCTAAACGTCCTAGGACGCGCTCATATGACTTCCGCCCAGCGAGGCGCGCTTGCAAGCACACTTTGAATGGCTAAACAACGCCGTACGTTCATTGTTGGGGCCGATAGGCACAATCCTACGCTGTGTCGCCTGGATCCACAACAAGAAAGCACCGAATGGCGCTGCGCTTTCTGCGAATCAGCCTTCCGAGAGCCAGTAGTCTACATGCTCCTTCATGAAGAAGAACTCGACTATCTCTCCCGTGTCGGGAATTGAGACTTCGATCCGCACACCTTGAATCGCCGAGTTGCCTCCATACTGAACGGAGTCCTTTCTTGCATCGGCTCTCAGTGAGGAAGTAATCGCAGCACGGGTAAGGCGACGTCCATAGTTGTCGTGATGCAGTTTGCAAAGAAGGATCAGGTTTCCGGCGTGACGCGCCCCACCGCCCGACTTAGGATCAACGTGGTGCGCCTCAACGACCCGTCGACGTACTTCCTCCCACTCGATGTAACTGCCGGTTGGCGCTAACTCTCGTGGCGGATGCTTGCACAAACACATTTGGCAGTGGCTCGAATAGAGGTTCTGCTTCAAAATCCTTATTTGCTCCCTCTCAAGCGGCGGCGCTTGGCTGACATTGTGCTCCCGACCTTCGGAACTTGGTTGACTCTTGCGATATTGGCGTCGTCTTGTCCTCGGTTCACCGGACGGGATCGGGACAGGATGCGGCGTATTACGCGCTGGATCCGGTTCGAATGGTGAGTGCCCGAAGGTGGCTTCCGTGGGGCGGTCGTCCCCATCGTCGTCGGACTCGTTCTGGTAGGCATTGTCCGCTGCTTCGTAACCCGACTGGGTTTTAGATCTGTCTACAGATCCATAGGTAGGATCCCGAATATCTAGCGCTCTAGCGTGCTCCAGGGAGAAGTGATCAATGGGACGAGCCGTCGTTTTGAACACCATCTGCGCCGCAAGAGCGCGGTATACGGCACCGGCACCGGTAATCTGATCGTTTCTTAACCAAAAGATGCCAGTCGAGCGATCAAATCCAGCATCAATAGGAGAAAGATACGGCTTCCCGCGGAACCTGTAGACTCCTTCTACCTTGTCGGCGGAGTGTATGTTCTTGATACTTCCCAGTCGATCGTGCCAGTTGTTGCGCAGTAGTCGCGACTCAACACCTAGCTCACCTAGTCGTTTTCGGAATGAGCGCCTAAACCCAGACGTTTGAAGCTCCTCTATTAGGTCGCGGATCTCGGTAGTTGCCTTCGCGACATCTCCCGTCCCGGTAACTCGGACCGGCTCTTGAAAGTGCTTGTGGAGCGATCTAACGCGGAGTCTCGACAGCGGCTCAGATATCGACTCCGCCACCTCACGAACGCGGTCGATCACTAGCCACACGGCCCGGTCTCTGCGGATGATGGTCTCGTTGATGTTGCTAGCGTGCGGGAGAAAGACCGGCCTGCGCTTCGCGGCGCGCAACGACAGTAACTCCAGCCTGTCTCCGTAGCCTCGCGCAGGGATGAAAGGCATATCCGAGAAGGACTCGGCCCATTTCGTTGGCCCGTCTCGATGGAGAATCTGCCGTAGCACGCACGGAATGTGACGTCGAAGAGCGGTCGAATCCTGTGCAGAGAGCCACTCAAAAAAGGCTCGGCTCGAGCTCGGGTCGGGTAGCCCCGACGTTACGCCGGCCTCGACGTAACGACGCTGATCGTCTTGGGACAGGGCGCGTATGGGAATGACGGTCTTCCATTCACCCCAGTAGTCGCCTCGGTTGCCTCGAAAGGCCAACTCGGACGGTGAGCGCGGCTGCTCACCAACCGGAAGAAAGGGTGTGTCTCGGAGTTCGAGCCGCCAGTTGTCGCCACTCTCCGTGACGCGGAGGAAATCGCGTAAGCGCGCCTGCAGCGCGGACCAGTTGCGAGGATCTTCTCGGAACGCGCTGAGAATCATCGTGGGAGTCACCTCACTTTGGCATGCCGAAAGTCGGGCAACGGCTTCTGAGTGTCGGGGGTTTTGCTCCTCGAGAACGAAACGGGGCGGTAGCGCGAGGCGGTTGTTACTGCGAGTGGGTAGGAGGAGTGCACCACGTGGCCGAATCGAACCGTCCTTGGCGAGAGCCGGCAAGGAGACTTGGGTCTTTCTCAGCAGGCGAGTGATGGCGGCGTCGTTGAGCAGGGTGGCGAGACCAGCTTCGAAACGACGTAGCCGCTGAGCTGTCCCAGCGCCAGCTGTTTTGCCTTCGCTGAATCGAGCCGTCCATGTGGTGAGCCAATCGGTGATCTCGTCTTGAGTTGGTACGGGTCGAATTCGCGCACGCGCTCTGCTGTGGGCGGAGACCAGTTTGGAGCGCCGTAGCTGATCATGCGGCCTGCGAATGGACTCGCCGAGGGTACGCCCAACTAAGCGCGACCGTGGCTCGCAAAGGTCAGCGATTCTGCCCGGAACCCCATTGACATCGAGCCAAATGGCGAGATCAGCCAATTTGGGTCGCTCACGGCGTCCGATCCGCCGATGGTTGTGGTGTAGCCAGTTCCAGAAGTTCCTGCGAGTATTCTCGTCGGCGGTTTGGAGCGTGCCACTGTCCAAGAACTCGGCCATGGTGTACTTTGGGAGACGCCACGTTGTGTGCCTGAAGATCGAGTGGTTGACCAGGTCAGAGTGAAGAACTCGCGGCAGTCGCAGACCGGGAACGTCGAGTGGGAGGGGAGCACTGGAATACAAATCTCGAAACGACGTTGCCCTCCCCAAACGATCGGGGAGGAGTAAGCTGTCCATCAACTCATCCGCGTCTATGGGGTCACGTTTTCTCTCGTTGATCGCCTTCTCGGTGAGATCGAGTAGTGCCCCGGCGACCAATGGTTCAGCAAAGACACGCGTTGGATTCGAGATACCGGGGAACCACTCGTTTCCATCGCCCGTCACGCGATCAATCACATCGTTCTCATCGAAAGTGACGAACTCCTCACTAAAGCCCGAGGTTTCTTGATCCTCCAGGAGACGAATGAGTTCTGAGGAAACACGAGGATCGAGCTGTTTTTCCGACGATGGGCAGAGCAGCGAGAGAGCCGGATGGATCTTTCCGGACGTCCAAGTCGCAGCCGGTACCACGAAGCGGTACCCCGGTGTCCGCTTCGAATTCGTTGAGAGTCTGATTCGCCGCTCTGCCTCCCGCACTTGCTGTTTCCTACGTTTCCACAGTAACTGTGCAGCGTTCCGCCAACTCAGGACGGGCATAGCGTTCCGCTTGGTAAGAGCCGCTAGGATGTGTCGGACACTTGCGCGAGTGATGTCGGCGTCAGAAGTCGGCACCAGAGGGTCTAGACCGCGTGGTCCCCAAGCGGGGACGGCATAGTGTGCGATTGCGTCCGTCAGAAGCGACTCGCACGCGCCGAGAAGTTCGACGTTCGTTGCCTCATTCTTGGCCAGACCACGGCGCGCGTTGTCCGACACCAATGGTGCACTGATATGCGCACCATGCCCAGTAAGTGCTTCGGCTGAACCCCTCGGGTATCCGATGGGATAGCGGTATCGGCCGACGCCTAGGAGAGGTTTGCCACGCCGGTCTATTGGCCAAGCAACTTCGACAAAGAAACGCTTGTCACGCCGGAAGAAGTCGGGCACTCGCTCGCTGAGGCGACGTTTCGCCGGAACTAGGCGACGAGCGGCTTGTTCATTGAGGCCCTCCGGTAAATCGGTCGCGGTCCCGCTGACGGCACAGGCACGCCGAAAAAGTTCAATACGCTGAGCGATCTTCCGTGGCCGCGTGCACGAGAAGGAGAAGCGGGCTTCCCCGAGCCGCCAGTGCCGCAGCACGATCTCGTAGCGTGGTGCCACCTCTGGCACGGCGATGCCGGCAAATTGTGCTGGCGCCGAGGTGCAAGCGGACACGAACAAATCGTCGATTTGACGCTTACCGAATGCCCCGAACACGCTGGCTTCCCCCTGAAGCGGTTCGAGGTCAGTGGTGCGATACCAGACGGTGACGCGGCAACCGTCGGTCGGAGCATGCGGGTCCGAACGCGGCTCAGGTGATGCCCCAGGATATGGGGGCTTGTCTCGCCCATTTGCATAGAGCGTCTGTACAATCCGCTGTCCTGCAGAGCTAAGTTCCAACTCATCACCGATGGTGAATGCCGTCTTGAGTCCGTGGTTTTTGACTCCGATCTTCCGCCGCTTGGCAGGGACGCTGTCGCCCGCGCCCTGCATTTTCCGCAACCGCTGCCAACCATCGGCTTCGACCGGCCTGCCGTCACCCTCGCAAACCAGCCGATCTCTCTCGAAAGAGAGGACAGTGAGAGTCGCTTCCTGATCTAGATCATTCTGGACCAACTCGGCAACGAGATCAGCCCGGTCGAGACCAAGAAGGTAATTCCAAAAGCTTGGCGTCCCATCCCATTCCGTGACGAAGCGGTCGCTACCTGCCATCGGACTGGCGACGCTATCTGCTCGGCGGCTCCAGAAAGTCGTTCCAGGCGCGGGCGCGGAGGGTGTTTTCCTCATGCGCCACGAGGGCGGTGACCACGTGGCGGGCCAGTGAGGGGTCCGTGATCAGCGGGACTCCGCGGTCCACCGCGCGCCGGCGCACCAGGTAACCGTCCGGGCGGCCCTCGGGGTCGAAGGCGACGGGGACGTTCACCACGAAGTCCACTTCCCCGCGGTCGATGAGATCGAGAGCGCTGAGCGGGCCTGGCTGGTCGAAGCCTTCCCCCAGGGGACGCTGCTGCGTGGCCACCCGCGCCACTTCCGTGACTTCGATGCCGTTCTCGAGGAGCACGCGGCAGGTCCCGGAGGTTGCATAGATCTTGAGACCGAGTTCCTCCGCCATCGTCCGGGCGGTGCGGACGAACCGGTGTTTCCAACGAAGCGGGCCGAGCGACAGCAGGACCCCTTTCTTCGGGCGCTGGAAGCCGGTGGCAACCAGGCCGTGCAGGAGCGCCTCGTGGAAGGAATCGCCGAGGCATCCGACTTCGCCGGTACTGGCCATCTCCACGCCCAGCAGGGGATCGGCGCCCATGAGCCGCGAGAACGAGAATTGCGGCACCTTGACGCCGACGTGCTCAAGCTCGTAGAGCGGCCGGTGATCCATCCCCGGATCCGCGCCCAGCATGATGCGAGTGGCTGCCTTCGCGTAGTTGCGGCCGGTCACCTTGGAGACGAACGGCAGGCTCCGCGATGCCCGCAGATTGCACTCGATCACCTTCACGATCCCGTCGCGGTGGAGCAACTGAATGTTGCACGGGCCGGTAACCCGCAGTTCGCCGGCGATTTGCTGCGCGATGCGCCGCACCTGGCCCAGCGTCGGAATGGTCATGTCCACGGGCGGCAGGACGAGGGTGGCGTCGCCGCTGTGGACGCCGGCGTCCTCCACGTGCTCGCTGACCGCCCAGAGCACGACCTCGCCCTGCTTGGCGACCAGGTCGATCTCGATCTCGCGGGCGTCCTCCTCGAACTTGGAAATGACGACCGGGTGCTCGGGGGAAATCGCCTTCGCCTTGCGCAGGATCCGCGTGAGCTCGTGGTGTTCGTGCGCGACGGACATCGCGGCGCCGCTCAGCACGTAGCTCGGACGAACGAGCACCGGGAAGCCGCCCAGTTGTTCCACGATGCGTTCCGCGTCGGCCACGTCGGTGACGTGGGCCCAGCGCGGCTGATCCACTCCGATCCGGTCCAGTAGCGCACTGAATTTGTTGCGGTCCTCGGCCCGGTCGATGTCCTCCGCCGAGGTGCCCAGAATCGGAACGCCGGCGTCGTGCAGCCGCATCGCCAGGCGGTTCGGAATCTGGCCGCCCATGCTCACCACCACCCCGTCCGGCCGCTCCTTTTCCACGAGATCGAGAACCGACTCCACGCTCACCTCGTCGAAAACGAGCTTGTCGCAGATGTCGTAATCAGTGCTCACCGTCTCCGGGTTGTAGTTGAGCATGAGGGTCTCGCAGTCGAGTTCCGCGGCGGCCTGGACGGCGTTGACACAGCACCAGTCGAACTCCACCGAGGAGCCGATCCGATAGACCCCGGAGCCGATCACCAGGATTCGGCGGCGGTCCCCGGCCGGGAGCCCCACGCCCTCGTCGCTGCTGGCGTGGTAGGTGGAGTAGAGGTAGTTGGTCTCCGCGGGGAACTCGGCGGCCAGGGTGTCGATGCGGGCGATGTGGGGGCCGATGCCGGCGTCCTGGCGGGCGGCGCGCGCCGCGCCCCGTTCCCTTCGGGTGAGGAACTCGAGCGATTCGTCGGAAAACCCCTGTTCCTTGGCCTTCCTGAGCGTCGCCTCCGGAATTGGCCAGCCGCCGCGTTCGACATCGGCCTCCGTTTGCATCACCTCGGCGATGCCGTAGAGGAACCAGGGATCGATCCTGGTCAGATCGTGGATTTCGGTAACCGCCTCTCCCACCGTTCCCGCATCCACGGCCTCCCTCAGGGCCTGGGCAAGAGCGAAGATCCGGCGCGGCGTCGCGTTGACGAGTTCATCCTGGCGATCTTCGAAGTCGAAGGCGTGGGAATCGAGTCCCCGGACGCCGATGTCGAGCATGCGCAGCGCCTTCTGGAGCACCTCGGGGAAGGTGCGCCCGATGGCCATGACCTCCCCGACGCTCTTCATCTCGCTGCCGATGCGGGTGCCGGCCTCCTGGAACTTGCCGAGGTCCCAGCGCGGCGCCTTCAGCACCAGGTAGTCAAGCGCAGGCTCGAAGAACGCTTTCGTGACTCCGGTGATGGCGTTTTTCAGGTCGGGAAGGGTGAACCCGAGCCCGAGTTTTGCGGCGACGTAGGCGAGGGGATAGCCGGTCGCCTTGCTGGCGAGTGCCGAGGAACGGGAAAGCCGGGCGTTCACTTCGATAACCCGGTAGTCGGCCCCCGTGGGACTCAGGGCGAACTGCACATTGCATTCGCCCACGATCCCGAGGTGCTGGATGGTCCGGATGGAAACCGTGCGGAGGAGTTGGTACTCCTCATCGTTCAGGGTCTGCGAGGGCGCCACCACGAGCGATTCCCCGGTATGGATCCCCATCGGGTCCAGGTTCTCCATGTTGCAGACCGTGATGCAGTTGTTGTCGCGGTCGCGGACCACCTCGTACTCGATTTCTTTCCAGCCGCGGAGGGATTCCTCGACCAGCACCTGGGCCTGTTTCGTGTCGTGGGCTCCGAAGATGTTCGTGAGCGCCGCCTCAAGCTCCGCTTCGGTCTCCACGATGGCGCTGCCCTTGCCACCGAGGGCGAATCCGATCCGCAGCATCAGGGGCAGCCCGATCGCCGCCGCGGCTTCCCGGGCTTCGGCGCGGCCGTGACAGACGATGCTCCTGGCCGTGAGCACCCCGATTTCGGCGAGCCGCGCGTTGAACCGGCCCCGATCCTCGGTGTCCCGAATGCTGCTGACCGGGGTGCCCAGCACCTGGATTCCGGCGGCCCGGAACCAGTCCTCGAGTTCCAGCCCGCAGTTCAGCGCGGTCTGCCCTCCGAACGAGAGCGCCACCCCGTCGACGCCTTCCGCTTCGGCAACCTGCCGGACCAGGCGCGGCGTGACCGCGTTCAGGTACAGGCGATCCGCCATTCCCTCGCTGGTCTGGATGGTGGCGATGTTCGGGTTCACGAGGACGGTGCGGACGCCCTCTTCGCTCAACGCCTTGATCGCCTGCGATCCGGAATAGTCGAACTCGCCGGCCTGGCCGATCTGGAGCGCCCCCGATCCCAGGACGATGACGGAGCGTGGCTTCGCGGACGCCGTGGTCACGGGCTGCTCTTGCACTCCTGCAGGAAATCGTCGAAGAGGTAGGCCGTGTCCTCGGGGCCGGGGTGGGCTTCGGGATGGAACTGGATGCTGCGGAACGGCCGCCCGAGCGACCGGATTCCCTCGTTCGTGCCGTCGTTGAGGTTTTCGAACCACGGGACCCAACCGTCGGGCAGACTCGCTTCGTCCACCGCGTATCCGTGGTTCTGGCTCGTGATGAAAGAGCGGCCGCTGACGAGATCCCGAACCGGCTGGTTCACGCTGCGGTGCCCGTAGGGCAGCTTGAAGGTCCGCGCTCCCGCGGCCATGGCGAGCAACTGATTGCCGAGGCAGACGCCTAAGATCGGACCGGGGAACCACTCCATCACCGTGCGCAGTTCCCGGGCGAGATCCTGCAGGTCTCCCGGGTCGCCGGGGCCGTTCCCGAGGACGATCCCGGCGGCGGATCGCGCGGCGCCGGCGAACGGCGCGAGGCCGGATACGCGATGAACCCGGGCGCCCCGCGCGATGAGCGAGCGCACGATGTTGTCCTTGGCGCCCACGTCCACCAGCAGCACTTCCGGTCCGTCCTCCGGGCCGTAGTGGGCTGGCGCCTGCGGCACCACCTGCTCGAAGACCTGGCGATGCATTTCGACCGCCGAAGCCTGCTCCACGGCGTCGGACGCCTCCATGCCGGCGTCGCAGAGCACGCCGCGCATCGTCCCGACCTCCCGTAGCCGCATGGTGAGCGCGCGGGTGTCCACGCCCTGAATCCCCGGCACCCCTTCCGCGGCGAGCCAGGCGCCGAGGGACCGGGCTCCCGCGTGATGGCTGTAGTGAGGTTCGTGATGCTGGACGACCAACCCCTGGACCTGAATCCGGCCGGACTCGAAAGGACCGGCAATGGAACCGTCCGGGCGCGCCGGCGGGACGCCGTAGTTCCCTTGGAGCGGATACGTCAGAACCAGGATCTGTCCTCGATACGACGGGTCCGTCAGGGTCTCTATGTACCCCGCCATCCCGGTGTTGAACACAACTTCCCCCGCGACTGGATGATCGAGGGCGGCACCGAAAGAGACGCCGGTAAAACCGGCACCGTCCTCCAGATAAAGCCGCTGCCCGCCTCGCGCGGGCTGGGTAGCCGGTTCCGAGCTCAAACCGACCGGAGACTCTATCAGTGCGCCTCCTCCCGGTACCGGCTAAAGGTGGAGGATTCGCCGGGGGGAAAGTAAGCTTCCGCCCGAGCTTTGCGGTTGGGTGTGCTCAGATCGGTTCAAGGGAACGCTCTTCGTCTGGAACCGTTTTGGACCCGGCTTCAAGCCGCCCCGTACAATGAAGTTCAAGTCTTGCTTTAGCTCCGTCGGGCTGTCCGGCGGTTTCGGAAGCTGGTTTCCAGAACCGGCGGTTCCTGTGCAACTCACCGCCAAGTCGCTGCGCCGCCGCCGCGCAGACCGAGGAGGCGAAGGGACACCATGATCCATCTCGCGCACCGTTTCGCATTTCGTCCGGCGAGGTCTTTCGCCTGGACTCTCGCCCTGGCACTCCTCGCTGCCGCCCCGGGGGCCGCCAGCAGGTCCGCTCCGCAGTCGCTGCAGGATCCACCGGTGATCCACTTCGTGGCGTCGGGCGAATACTCGTTTTCCGCGGCGCGGATTACCGTGGATGTTCGGCTCGAAGAGGGAGCGCGCCTCAACGTGACCCTGACCTCCCCTTCGGGAGGGAGCGAGAACCTCTCGATGGACCGCGACGGAAGGCGGTTCTCGTGGACCGGGCAACTCAGGGACGCCGGTACCTGGCGGGCCGAGGCCACGGTGAGCGGAGCCGGGGCGCCGCAGTCGGCGAGCGCCACCGTTTCGCTCGAGGCCGGCACGCCGACCTGTTCCCTCACCGTCAGCGGTCCGGAGGAGGCAACCCACTATCTGGCGGCCGAGTTTGTCGTGAGCAGCTGTGACGCCAGCGCCGTGACCGGCGGGATTGCCACCCGTTACATCACGGTTCTGCAGGACGGGGTACAGATTTCGACTCTCGACGCCAGCGACCAATGTGAGCGCCGCTTCGTCCTGCCGGGGGGTGGCGTCTATGAGGCCAGTGTGACGATCGCCGACGATCGGGGAGTCACCGCCACCTGCAGCAGCGCGGATCTGGGCGTGGATGCGCTGCATCCGCGTTTCTGGCCGATTGCCGACTTCGCGACCGGAACCTACAAGAGTGAGCGGACCGACATCGTCCCGACCCCGGAGGCCTCCTGGCTGAGTGGCGCCGGATTGGGCCTCACGGTGCCGCACGATGCGACGGCCGACCGCACCAACGCGTTTTCGATCCGGGCCGGCGGCGGATTCGCCCACAACTTCTGGCTCGGATCGACACTCGATGTGATCGTGACCCGGCAGACCCCGGGAGGGTTCTTCGGACTGGGCGCCGGCGCCTGGGGCATCGGAGACTCGGAGATTCTGGACGGCGGCGTGTTCGGAACGGCGGGCTTCAATCTGCCCAACTACACCGGTGCCGGGCAGATGCAGGCATTTGCGGAATTCCGGCTCTTCGCGAGACACATCAGCGCGCCCCAGGACAACTTCTCCGGCCTCGTGGGCATCCGGTTCAACTTCAGGCGGACGCACGAACTCAGAGCTCGCTAACCGCAAATTGCGGCGCCGCAACTGGCTGATCGCCGCGGGAGCGGCGCTCGTCCTTACGCACCTGCTGGTGGCGCTCGCTCCGGCGGAGCCGCGTCTCCTGGGGACGCCGTTCGGGCTTGTCCTCGAGATCGGCGTCGTCGGACTCTCCACGCTCAATCTCTGGCTCGCGGTGCGGACGCTCTTGCCCACCCCTGCTGGCGCCCCCGACCCCTCCGCCTCCGGTAGCAGCGGCAAGAAGACGCCATGACGGTCGGGGTCGTCGCCCTGTACCTGGCCGCGGTCATCGGGGTCGGGTTGATGGCGCGGTTCGGCAGGGGCACGGGCCCGGACCGGGCCGGCGAGGGGTACTTCCTCGCCGGCCGTTCGATCGGGCCGTTCGTTCTGCTGATGACGCTCTTCGGAACGAACATGACGGCCTTCACCATCCTCGGGGCCTCCGGAGAGGCGTACCGGCAGGGGATCCGGGTGTTTGCCCTGATGGCGACGAGTTCCGCGATCGTCATTCCGATGACCTTCCTCCTCATCGGAGTCCCTCTCTGGCGCCTCGGCAAGCGCCACGGGTACGCCACCCAGGCCGAGTTCTTCGAGGATCGCTACGAGTCGCCGGCGCTCGGGCTGCTGGTGCTCGGAGCCGCGCTGCTCTGGCTCGTCCCGTACGTGCTGATCGGAGTCAAGGGCGGAGGAGATGCGCTCGCCGCGATCGCGGGTACGGATGCGGCGATCCCGCCGTGGGCCGGCAGCCTGGTGATGTGCCTGGTGGTCTTGATCTACGTGGTCCTCGGCGGCATGCGGAGCACCGCGCTCGTGAATACCTTCCAGACGCTGGTCTTTATCGGGGTCAGCGGGCTCGCCTTAGTCGTAATTACCGGAGGCATGGGTGGTTTCGTTCCGGCGATGGCCCGTCTCGGCGAGCAGTCGCCGGAACTCCTGGAGCTGGCGCGCTCCCCCCGGGACTGGATTCAGATTGCGACGTATCTGTTCGTTCCGCTCTCCACTTCGTGTTTCCCGCACATCTTCAGCCACTGGATGTCGGCGCGGAGCGCGGAAGCCTTCCGCATGCCGGTGCTCTTGTATCCGGTGTGCATCGCGGCCGTGTGGTTCCCTTCGGTGGTGCTCGGCGCCCTGGGCCGGCTCGACGTTCCCGTTGACGCAACGGGGCCGATCATCATCCTGCTGATCCGGGAGCACGCCGGGAGTGTCCTGGCGGGCATGCTCGCCGCCGGGGTGTTCGCCGCGATCATGTCGTCGCTCGACTCCCAGACGCTCGCTGTGGGGACCATGCTCACCCGAAACGCGGCGGCGCGTGTCCCGCGCTTCGCGATGTGGAGCCAGAGGCGCCAGGCGCTCCTCGGCCGGATCTTCGTGGCTGCTTTTCTGGTTCTGGTCTTTGTGCTGAGCCTCGTCTCCACCCAGACGATCTTCAGTCTCGGAGTCTGGGCCCTCTCGGGCTTCACGGCGTTCTTTCCGGTTCTGGTCGGCGCCCTCTACTGGAAGCGGAGCACCGGCGCCGGCGCCGCCGCGGGGATTCTGAGCGGGCTCCTGCTCTGGACCATCTTCTTCGTCTCCTCCGGGGGGGCTCCCGGCTGGACGATCGCGGGGAGCGGCGTGGAACCGGCGGCTGCCATCGTGGCCGTTTCCACCGTGGCCCTGGTGGTGGTCTCGCGTTCCACCGCGGCTCCGCCCTCCGCCCGCCTCTCCCGCTTCTTCTCCTCCTGACCGGGTTTCTCATACCCACGGCGCCGGGACGAGCGGACGCGAGACGATCGTCGCGGCTCGTCCCGCGGTTGCTCACCCCCGAGTACGATTCCCCCTGTGCCTCGAACTCCGCTCATGACGCTGCTGCTCCTCGTGGCCGGCGCGGCTTTCCTTGACGCCGGCCAGGAAGCGCTCCCGCCCGGAGAGACGAATTTCCACACGTTCTCCATCGCCGCGGTGGATCCCGAGACCGGGGAAGCCGGGGTCGCGGTCACCACCCGCAACCCCTGCGTCGCCAACGGGGTGCCCTGGGTCCGCGTCGGTGTCGGCGCCGTCGCTACCCAGGCCCGCACCCGCACCCAGTACGGTGAAGAGTTGCTCAGCGGGCTCGCCTCGGGAATGACGGCGGAGCAGGTGCTGCGCGACCGGCTCGCCGAGGACGAGAGCGCCGAGAACCGGCAAGTCGGCGTCGTCGGGTTGACCGGCGGGGTGGCCCAGCACACGGGCTCGGAAACCCTCTACTGGGCGGGCCACCGGTCCGGGCCCGACTACGCGGCGCAGGGGAACCTGCTCGTTGGGCCTGAGGTCGTGGACGCCGTCGCGGACGATTTCGAACGCACGCGGGGCAGCGGCCTCTCGCTGGCGGACCGCCTGATTTCGGCGCTCGAGGCGGGACAGGCAGCCGGAGGGGACGCCCGGCGCGGCCGGCGGCAGTCGGCGGGGGTGCTGGTGGCCGATCCGCGGGAAGACGGCTCGCGGCGCGACGACGGGATTTCGACTCACATCAATGTCTGCGAGCACAAGACGCCGGTCGCCGAACTGCGCCGGATTCACGATGCGGTCAGCCAGAAGCTCGGTTACCGCACCCTCACCATGTTCACCGGGGGCGATGTGGTGCAGCTCCGGGTTCTGATCGGGGAAGCCGGCTGCGCCGGAGTCGAAACCTCGGCGGATCTTCCCGGGGAGAGCGACGACCTGGGCGCATCGGGACTCCGGGTGTTCGATGCGGCGCTGGCCGGCGCGGTGGATACCTGCCGCCTGGAGTTCGGACTCTCCACTCCGGCAACCGGGGGCTCCCCCGCCGGATTCGCCGACCGCGAGTTCGTGGACCGGCTGTGGGAAATGGTCGAGTCCACCGGCCGCGGGGATGCCGTCCGGCGCCGGCTCGCTCCTATTCGCAGGATCACGCGCTAAGCCCCGCCGGAAACCGAGAGAGGAATCCCAATGCCGCAAACCGCTGCCGGACGTCCGGTCCGGATCGACCTTCGAAGCGACACCGTCTCCCTCCCTACTGAGGCAATGCGGGCCGTGATGGCTGCCGCCGAAGTCGGCGACGACGTGTACGGCGATGACCCCTCGGTCCGCCGCCTGGAGGAGAGGACGGCCGAGGTTCTCGGCAAGGACGCCGCGGTGTTCACCCCCACCGGGACGATGAGCAACCAGATCGCCATCCGCTGCCAGACCGAGCCGGGAGACGTGATGCTCGCCGAGCGGCGAGCCCATGCCTATTTGGTGGAGAGCGGGGGGCCGGCGGCGCTCTCCGGGGCCACTGTTGTCGGCCTCGAGAGCAAGCGCGGCGTCTTTTCGGCGGATCAGGTCCGGGCTGCGGTACGGACGCCGCACCCGATGGTCCCGGACGCCTGCTATCCGGTGGCGCGGCTACTGGCGGCCGAGAACACCCACAACGGGGCGGGCGGCGCCGTCTGGCCACTCGACGCCCTGCAGGATGTCGCGGACACGGCGCGCGGGCTCGGTCTCGGAACCCACCTCGACGGCGCCCGGCTCTGGCACGCGACCGCCGCCACCGGAATTCCGGAGAGCCGCTATGCCGACGGATTCGACTCGGTGAGCGTTTGTTTTTCGAAGGGCCTGGGCGCGCCCATGGGTTCGTGCCTCGCGGGTCCCGCCCCGCTCATCCGGCGAGCGCGCCGCTTCCGCCAGCTGTTCGGCGGTGGTTTCCGCCAGGCCGGGATCATGGCGGCCGGGGCGCTCCATGCGCTGGAAAACCATCGGGAGCGCCTCCCGGAGGACCACCGGCGGGCGCGGCGGCTGGCCGAAGGATTGGCCGAGCTGCCTGGCATTTCGGTGGAGCTGTCCTCGGTCGAGACGAACATCGTCCGCTTCCGGACTCCGGGCATGAACGCGTTCCGGCTTGCCGAAGGGCTCCTCGACCGGGGGGTCGCCGTGCTGCCGGCCTCTCCCGACGCGATGCGGGTCATCCCGCACCTGGGGATCGGCGACGAGGATGCGCGTGAAGCGCTTGGAGCCTTCGCGGAGGTCCTCAGCGCCGTTCCGGCCTAGCCGCCGTCTCCCTGCCGCGCCGGGCCCGCTACGGCCGAAGGTCAGTCGGCCACGCGGCTCTCGTCCACGAGTTCCGCCACCAGCGGTTCGCACCCGTCATCCGCCAGCCAGCCGAGGATCCGGCTCCGGATTCCACTCCCCATCCTGAGATCCGGCGCGTGGGACTGCAGGATCTCAATGACCTCGGGGAAGCATCGTCCGAGTGGCGGTCCGTCGGTGAAGTCATGGATGGCGCCGCCGCCGGCCGCCGCCCAGAGCGCGTTCAGGCCGCGCATCTCGGCGCGCGGATTCGCCCCGCTCGCGAGCAGCAGGCGTACGGAATCGGTCATGCCGTATCCGGAAGCCATGATCAGCGGAGTCATCCCGCTCTTCCCGGTTCGGTTGACATCCGCCCCGGCCTCGATGAGGGCCGTGACCGCCGGTCCGTTGCGCACGTGGATCGCGTGGAGCAAAGGCGTCCAGCCGTTCCGCCGATCCCGCAGCTCGATGTCTGCGCCGCCCGCGACCAGGGCGCGGAGGACGGCGAGGTCGGAGTGCCGGGAGGCAAGATGGAGAGGCCCCCAACCGGCCTCGGCAATGGCGTCGGGGTCGGCATCCGCGTGGTCGAGTAGCGCCCGGACCGCTTCCAGTTCACCGGCGGCGGCGGCCGCTCCGAGCGGCGTGTGGTCGATCTGCTCGCCGCAGGCGGCGAGCGACGCCGCGAGGGTGGCGGCGAGGATCAGTCCGCGTGGCGGAGAGACCCGCTCCAGCGGTTCGAAACTCAGGGATAAGAACATGCGCGAAGGACTCCGGTAGTGGGTTTGTCTCCCTGAACGAGCCCCGGGCGCTGACGGTTCTCCGGTCCTCGGCAGCTCGCCGCGTTCGGGGGGACAAATGCTGCCTGGAACATGCTACCGTCCGGCGCTTCTTGCCGAGCCCCGCCCCCGTTTCCCGCCCCTTCGACGAGGTCGATTCCCAAGCGATCGCCGCCGTTCGGGGGCTCGCCATCGATGCCGTCGAAAGGGCGAATTCCGGGCACCCGGGGCTTCCCATGGGGGCCGCTCCGATGGCCTGGGTTCTCTGGAGCCGCTACCTGAAGACTTGCCCGGGCGATCCCGGATGGCCCGATCGGGACCGCTTCGTGCTCTCTGCCGGCCACGGTTCGATGCTGCTCTATGCCTTGCTGCACCTGGCGGGTTATCCCGTGAGTCTGGACGACATCCGGGCCTTCCGGCAGTGGGAGAGCCGGACTCCAGGACATCCGGAAACGTTCGCCACTCCCGGCGTGGAAGCGACCACCGGACCGCTCGGGCAGGGGGCGGGGAATTCGGTGGGCATGGCGATCGCCGAGCGCGCCCTCCGGGCACGGTTCCCGGATCTCGTGGACCACCGCGTGTTCGCGCTGGTTTCGGACGGCGACCTGATGGAAGGAGTGGCGTGCGAGGCGGCGTCGCTCGCGGGCCAGTTGGGGCTGGGGCGGCTTGTCTGGCTCTACGACCAAAACGACGTCACCCTCGACGGGCCGGCTTCCCTCTCCTTCTCCGTCGAAGATGTGGCGGCCCGCCATCGGGCGCTCGGCTGGCACGTGCAGACGGTCGCCGACGGGGATCACGACCTCGAAGGAATCAACGCTGCGATCGCGTCCGCGGTGGGCGAACCGGAGCAGCCGTCGCTGATCGTGGTGAACACCACCATCGGCTATGGCGCCCCGAACAAGGCGGGCAAGGCGGCGGCGCACGGCGCTCCGCTGGGCGCCGAGGAGGCGGCGGCCGCCAAGGCGGCCCTCGGACTCGATCCGAAGACGGTCTTTTCCGTTCCGGAGGCCGTTCGGCAACGGTGCGGTGAGCGGGCCCGGGAAGGGGAACGGGCCCGACAGGCGTGGTACGAAAACCTCGACCAGGTTCGGACCCAGGCTCCGGGGCCGGTCGCTGAATTGGAGCGCCGGCTTCTGAACGGGTTGCCCGAGGGGTGGGACGAGGGACTTCCGGCGTTCGGGGCCGGGGATCGGCTCGCCACCCGGGACGCGTCCGGCAAGGCGATGAACGCCCTGGCGGCGCGGCTTCCCGAGTTTTTCGGCGGAGACGCCGACCTGTCGTGTTCCACGAAGACGGCGCTGGTCGGCCTCGGCTCCCAGTCCGCGGGCGACGCGGGCGGCCGCAATCTCCACTACGGAGTGCGCGAGCACGCCATGGGCGCCGCGGCGAACGGCATCGCCTACCACGGGGGATTCCGGACGTTCGCTTCCACTTTCTTCTGTTTCGCCGACTACATGCGTCCCTCGGTGCGGCTCGCGGCGCTCTCCGGGCTGCCGGTGGTGTACGTCTGGACCCACGACTCGGTGGGGGTCGGCGAAGACGGCCCGACCCACCAGCCGGTGGAGCACCTGATGTCGCTGCGCGCCATGCCGAATCTGCACGTGGTCCGTCCCGCCGACGCCAATGAGACCGTGCAGGCCTGGCGGCACGCCCTGCGACGCACCGACGGGCCCACCGCGCTGGTCCTGACCCGGCAGAAGGTGCCGGTCGTCGCCACCCCGGAGCGGGCCACCGGCCTGCAGCGCGGCGGTTATGTGCTCCGGGATCCGGAATCCGAGCTCAGGGCGGTGGTGATCGCCACCGGCTCCGAGGTTTCTCTCGCGTGTGCGGCCGCGGAACAACTGGACGCCGAAGGGATAGGGGCGCGGGTGGTTTCCCTCCCGTGCTGGGAGCTCTTCGAGGCCCAGGAGGACGGCTATCGCGAGGGCGTGCTCCCGGCGGGCGTTCCGCGCGTTGCGGTCGAGGCGGGTGCGACGCTCGGCTGGGAGCGGTACGTAGGGAGCGGCCCGGTCGTCGGGGTGGATCGCTTCGGCGCTTCCGCTCCCGGAGGGGAGTTGGCCCGCCGCTTCGGGCTGACCGAGGAAGCGGTCTGCGCCGCCGTCCACTCCGTGGTGGGCGGATAGGGGAACGCTCCAGCCCTTCCCGCTGGAGGCTTCCGACTGGCAAAGCGGTCCGTCAGGGTCGCGGGGACGACAGCGCCGGCCTCCGTCGGGCATCACTTGGGAGATAACGCCTCCCGGAGTGGACTGGCGAACTTCATCCCTCCCGGACCAGCAGGTGGTTCTGCCACCGCGAGAGCGGGCTCTCCCCCGTCGCCTGGAAGTGCTTCCAGGCCTCGACCGCGGTCATCTGCCGGGTGGGATCGCGAGGGTCGCGAAACGCATAGGGCAGGCCCCGGCGTTCCTCCTCGCGGGCGTAGGTGAGGACGTCCCGCCGCAGGTCGGGACGTTCCATGTCGAAGGGGACCCAGGCGCTGGTGGCGGCCACGCCGTCGTGAACGAATTCCGGATTCCGGCGCAGCAGCCCTCGAACCCGCTCCTCGCCGTACTGGGTCGAAACGCTCAGCAGCAGGAATCCACCCGCCCGGAGGTAATCCCGGGCCCCTCGCAGCACAACCCGCCGAAACTCGAAGCCGTCTCCGCGCGGACTCGAGGACGGCGGATTCGCCAGGATGAAGTCGGTAGCGCCGCGAAACCGGTCCAGCGCCTTGGCGCCCTCCGCCGAAACGGGCTGGTAGGAGTCCGATTCGACGTATTGGACCTTGTCTTCGACCCCGTTCCGCCGGGCGTTCTCCCGGGCTGCGGCGACACCCCGCGGGTCGAGTTCGAGCCCGAGCACCGCCTCCACGCCGGCGATCCGGCCGGTGGCGATCGCCAGAATGCCCGACCCGCTGCCCCAGTCGAGCCCGCGCCCCCGAAAGCGGTGGGAGTGCGTTCCGATGGCCTGGAGGGCGATTCGACTGGCGGGCGTCGGGACGAAGGCGCCCGCCGGGTGGTGGATCCGGATCGGTTCCGGCCCCAGCGCGGGAGGAACGGCGATCTCGGTGAGGTCTTCGGCCATCCGGATGGGAATCTACCGGAGCCGCGCGCATCACGGCGGGCGGCGGTGCGCGTCCCCCACCCGGGGACGTTCCGATACCCGTCCGAAGGCCCCGACCGGGCGGATTGACCGGTGTTTTCTTCCCGGTTTGCCGTGATGCCCGTGTGAATCCCGGCGTTCCCTCCTAGAATCCTCGCCCCGGCCATGCCCGAGACCCGCCATCCCTACGCCGCCTTCCTCCACGAAGTGGAAAGCCCCGCCCGCTACGGCGGCGGCGAGCGCTTCCAGGTGGTGAAGGAGTCGGACGACGGGATTCAGTCGCGGATGGCGTTTTGTTTCCCGGATGTCTATGACATCGGGATGAGCCACCTCGGCACCAAGATCCTCTACAAGGTAGTGAACGACCAGCCGGACCTCGCGCTCGAACGGGTCTTTTGCCCCTGGCCCGACATGGAGGCGAAGCTGCGCGAGCGCGGCCTTCCCCTCATCAGCCTCGAAACGCAGCGCCCGCTCGGCGATTTCGACCTCGTGGGGTTCTCGCTCCAGTACGAGCTGACGTTCACCAACGTCCTGAACATGCTCGATCTCGGCGGGATTCCCATCCGGAGTCATGACCGGGGACCGGACGATCCGCTGATCCTCGCGGGCGGCCCGGTTGCGACCCAGCCCGAGCCGATGGCGCCGTTCGTGGACGCGTTTCTCATCGGAGACGCCGAGGAGCGCCTGCCCGAACTCATGCGCGAACACGCGCGGCTTCAAGAGGAAGGGATCGAGGACCGCGTGGAGATGCTGGTGCGGCTGCAGGCCGGCGGCGGTCTCTACTGCCCGGCGCTCTACGACCGCGATGTCTGTGACCGCTCGGGGCTGGCTTACGTGTCCCGGTCGCGCCACCCCGAGGTGCCGCTGAGCACCGAGCGCGCCTTCCTCGATGACGTGAACCGCTTTCCGTTCCCGGACGACTCGCCGGTGCCGGCTGCCGAGGCCATCTTCGACCGCACCGCGGTGGAGATCGCGCGTGGCTGCACCGAGGGCTGCCGGTTCTGCCAGGCAGGAATGATCTACCGGCCGGTCCGGGAACGCGACCCGAAGGCGATCGTGGACACCGTGGTTTCCGCGGTCCAAAAGGGCGGTTACGACGAGGCGTCGTTGACCTCCCTCTCGACCGCGGACTACTCCTGCGTTGCCCCCCTCATCAAGGAAGTGATGAAGGAACTCGTGCCGCGCCGGGTTTCTCTCGGCATCTCGAGCCTCCGCGCCTACGGACTCCCGGAGGAGGTGCTCGACGACATCTCCCAGGTGAAGGCGACCGGCCTCACCTTCGCTCCCGAAGCCGGCTCGCAGCGGATGCGCGACGTCGTCAACAAGAACGTGAGCGAGCAGGACATCTACGAGACCTGCCGGCGGGTCTTCTCGCGCGGCTGGGACCGGGCCAAGCTTTATTTCATGATCGGGCTCCCGACAGAAGAGGACGAGGACGTGCTCGGGATCGCCGACATGGGCCGGCAGGCCCGTCACATCGGCGACCGCGAGGCGAAGCGGCGGGTCCGGATTACGGTCGCCGTTTCAAGCCACGTCCCGAAGCCGCACACGCCGTTCCAGTGGTGTGCCCAGGACTCCATGGCCGACATCGAGCGGAAGCAGGAACTCCTTCACGAACGCGCCCGCCAGGACGGCTTCCGGCTGCGTACCCACGACCGGCGCGTGAGCCATCTCGAAGGCATCCTGGCTCGGGGCGACATCCGGACGGCCCGGCTCGTCGAGATCGCCTTCCGGCTCGGCGCCCGGTTCGACGGCTGGGACGAGCAGCTCCGCTGGGACCTCTGGGAAACGGCCCTCGAGCGCTGGGAATCCGAGACCGGCGTGACCCGCGGGGACTACCTCGGCACCATCCCGGTGGACGGCCGGCTCCCCTGGGAGCACGTGGACGTGGGGCTTGCGGACGGGTTCCTGCTGCGCGAATACCGGCGGTCGCTCCGCGACCGGGCCTCGCCGCCGTGCGGGAAGCCGGTCTCCATGCAGGTCCATCACACGAACGCCTCCGACGCCCGTGCCGACGAGCGGAAGCTCGTCTGCTACCACTGCGGGGTGGCCTGCGATCTCGACGGGATGCGCAGCGAGCGGATCGAGTTTCTGGAGAATCTCGGCGCCGAGGAACCGCGGAGCGCCTCGGAGACGCTTCTCCCGGTGGTGGCGGCCGCGGCGCCTCCCGCGTCGGCCGGCGGCCACCGCCGTCCGGCGCCGCCGGTCCGCGCTGCTCAGGGGGAACCGGTGGTCTATCGGGCCCGCTTCGACAAATTCGGACCCATGGCGCTCCGGGGCCACGGGGAACTGATCCGCATTCTCCCGCGCGTGCTGCGGCGGGCCGGTCTGCCGATCCGCTTCAGCGAGGGCTTCTCGCCGCGTCCCAAGATCAGCTTTGGCCCGGCCCTGCCGCTCGGCGTGCAGTCGCTCGGCGAGTTCTGCGAGTTCGCCCTGACCGAGGAGCTACCGGAAGCCCAGGTGCTGGAAGCACTGCGGGGGGCTTCCGAGGAAGGACTGCGGTTCACGGAATTGGTGCGGGTTCGGTCGGGTGAGCCGAAGCTCTCCCGCTGGATCGGAGCGCTCCGCTACGCGGTGCTGCTGGCCGCCGACCTCGAACCTGGCGAGGTGGAATCCCGCCTGGAGGCGTTCCGGACCACGGATTCCTGGCCGCTCGCTCTGACCCGCCGCGTGAAGCAGAAATCGAGACGCCGCGGTTCCCGGCCGCTTCCCGGACCGCGCGAACGGACGGTGGACGTGGACCTCAAGGATTTCGTGGATGATGTCCGGCTTGCGCCGGCGGGCCCCGAAGCAGCCCTGCTGGGGTGCTCCGCCGACCGCCTCACCCTCCGGTTCCGGACGCTGCTCGCCGGGAACGGCTCGGCGCCGCGCCCGACCGAGATCACCCGAACGCTCGCGGAGTTCGAGCCGGTCGCTACCGAAATCCTGCGGACAGCCTGCGATCCGGCGGATGCGGGCGAAGCGGAACCGGCATCCGGACCTGCGGAACAACCGTCGTTGGCGCCGGTCTGAGGCCCGTCCGCGCGGCGCGGCCCGTCCGGCGGCTCACCAACCCTCGATCACCGCGCGCTGGCCTTCGAGCCGCACCCTCGTGCCGTATTCCCGGGACAGTTCCGCGAATCGCGTGAGGATCCGGCGTCCCGGCTCGCCGGCCGCCAGATCGGAAAAGCCGCGCTTCTGCCTGAACTGGATCGCGCTGCCGTACTCGCTCTCCCGCCCTTCGTCCAGTTTGAGAGGCATCACTTCCAGCGCCTGGACATCCCCGTCCCGGATCGTCAGAAGTCCCAGGAGCCCCTCCCAGATGAGCGGGTCGTAGGCGCCCTCCGCCTGGAGTCCCTGGTAGGCGAACCCGCCGAACTGCCGGATGATCGGCCGGCCCCTGTAGATTTCGATGCCGTCGAAGATGCGCTCGCCGTGCGCGAGGTACATACCGGCGCCGGCGTCGATCACGGCTCTCGCGAAGCGGGACTGCCACTCCTCCACGTTGCCCACGTCCCGGTGCCCCTGCACCCGGCTCGAGCGGTCCCCGGACAGTTCCTCGGTCGTGATCTGGAAGTGGTGGTAGTAGATGACGAAGTCGGCGCGCCCGGCAGCGGAGCGGACGGCCTCGATGTTCCGGTCCCAATCGTCCTGGTGTCCGATCCAGACGCCGTTCACCCCGGGGCTGGATGCGGTCGGCAGGATGAGGTCCCGCTCGTCCCTCGAGGTGGTCGCCGCGAGCAGCGCGATCCGGACGCCCTGAACCTCGATGACCGCCGCGCGCGTCGCCTGGTCCAGGTTCTCTCCGGTGCCGGCGTGCGTCACGCCGTATTCCTCGGCGGCCGCGATGGTGGCGAGCACCCCGCAATCTCCGAGATCCCACGAATGGTTGTTGGCGAGGGACTGCAGCCTGAAGTTCAAGGACGCGAGAAACGCCATCACGTTCTCGTGGACCGCATGGGGCCCGCCCGTGTTGCCGGGTCTTTGCGGTTCGGCGAGTTCGGGTTCACCCAGCACGACCTGGTAGTCCGGGGGAACGCCGCACTCGTCGTCCACCGCCATCTCGAAGTTGGTGAAGGCGACGTCGGCGCCCGTGAGGATCGGCTGGACCCCGGCGAACGGGTTTGGCCACTGTTCCCGGGGGTCCACCTTGATGAGCGCCTGACCCACGATGGCCAGCGTCACACCCGGTTCCCCGTCGTCCTGCCCGGGGGTCGCGTGGGAGCCCACTACCGGCGCCATGGCGAGGATCAGCGCCAGCGAGATGCACGCTTGTCGGAGTCTCATCGGTCCGCGCGTTCCGGCCGCTCCTCGCTAGTACTCGTCGAAGAAGCGCCCGATCCCCGTTGGATCGGAGCTCTTGGTCAGCGCGAGTTGGAGCAGTGCCCGCGCCTTTTCCGGTGGCAGGTTGTCGCCCGGGATGATTCCGGATTCGCGGAGGGCCGCCGTTTGCTGCACCCGGCCGCCGCGCGCCGGTGAAGTGGCCACCACGACGACTCCGCTCGCGCGGGCCCGCTGCACCGCCTCAAGCTGGCCCGGTGACAGGCGGGCCGCTCCGTCCACCACGAGGCCCCTCGTTCCCGCCGCCGCCAACTCGTCGATCACGCCGCCCGGAGCGTCCGGATACGCCGTCACGATCTCCACCGCGGGAAGCGATTCCGGGAGCGCCGCAAGATCGAACTCCGAGCGGTGGGTGTGCCGGCGGGTCGGCTCGAGGAAGAACCGGACGATGTCCGGGTCTGCGACCCCGATCAGTCCGAGATCGACGCTCCCGAAGCCGTCCATGCGGTAGGCGCTCGTCCTCCTCACGTCGCGCGCTCCGTGGACCTCCTGGTTGAGGACGACGACCACCCCCTTGTCGCCGGCGGCCGGGTCCGCGGCCACCCGGACGGCGTCGTAGAGGTTCAGCGGGCCGTCGCCGCTCACCGCGCTCCAGGGACGCTGGGCGCCGACGAAGACCATCGGCTTCCGGGTGTCCAGCACCAGGTTCATGAACCAGGCCGTCTCCGCGATCCGATCCGTCCCGTCCGCCACCACCACGCCGTCAACCTCGGGATCGCCGGCGAGCTGTTGCAGACGCTCCGCCGCCGCGCGCCGACGGTCCGCCATGGGCCCCTCACCCCGCGAAAGCGCCCGCAGATCCTCCGTCGTCACCCGGGCGACGAGCCGCAGGTCGGGCAGGTCCCGGACCCAGGTGTCCGGACCGATGCTCGCGCCGGCCTCCCCGCACCCGGCCCGCTCGAGGCGGTCGTCACAGTTCGTCGCGATCTCTCCGCCCAGCGACACCAGCACGACATGCGGCAGATCGATTCCCGGTGGCGGCAGCGGGGGAATCTCCTGAGCGCCGAGGGTGGCCGCTCCGAGAAGCGCCGCGATACCGCAGGCGACGGCGACCTGCGCGCGCTCTTTAGTACTCATTGAAGATCCGCTGCAGCTCCCGCGCGTCGGTCGTCCGGGTGAGGGCGAGACGAAGCAGGATGCGCGCCTTCTGGGGGTGGAGGTTGTCGGCGGTGATCTCGCCCCGCGCCGCGGTGCGATCGCTCAGCACCACGCGGCCGGAACCCTTGCGGCTGCCCTGCACCACGACCACACCCACGGCCCGGGCCTCCAGCACCGCGTTCCGGTAGGCCGGCGAACCGTCGGCCAGGATGATGCCCTTTGCGCCCTCCTTCACCAGGGCGTCGATGGGGGCGCGGGAGGCCTCCTGATATCCGTAAACGACGTCCACCTGGGGCAGCTCCTCGATTCCGTCGAGGTCGAACTCGGTGTCGGCGGTGTGGCGGGTGAGGGGCGAGCGATAGAACACCACCCGGTCGGAGTCGGCGAAGCCGAGGGGGCCGACATCGGGGGAGACGAACGTCTCGATGTGGTAGGTGTGCCGCTTGGTCACGAAGCGGGCCGAGTGGATCGTGTCGTTGAGCAACACCATGACGCCCTTGCCGCTGGCCTCCGGGGTGAGCACGGTGCGGACCGCGCCCAGGAAGTTGAGCGGGCCGTCCCGGCTGACCGCGGTCCAGGGACGCATGGAACCGATGACCACCACCGGCTTTGTGGACCTGACGGTGAGGTGGAGGAAGAAGGCCGTCTCCTCCAGGGTGGTGGTGCCATGGGTGACGATCGCGCCGGCGACCTCCGGCCGCTCCAGCTCGGTCATGAGCTGGCGGGCGAGAGGCAGCCCCTGTTCGGCGCCCATCCGGGTGCTGCTGACCGCCGAGATCGCCTCGACCTCGATGCGCGCGAGGCGTAAGGTCTCGGGCACGGCCTCGATGATCGTGTCGCCGTCGATGCGCCCTTCGCGGTACTCCGCGAGCTTCAGGCGATCCTTGCCGAGGCTCTGGATCGTCCCGCCGGTGGTGAAGAGCTTGACCACCGGCAGGTCCTGCGCCTGACCGGCGGCGGCCGGCAGCGGGATGGCGACCAGGACCGCGAGGGCGGCCGCTCGGGCCCCGGTCACAAATCCACTCGCCGTTACAGGTTCGGACGCCGGGTGTGGAAGTCGGTCGCGTCCTGGAGCGTCTTCGCGAGGAGCAGGAGCCGCTCCTCGCCATAGACCTGTCCCAGGAGAGCGATGCCGGTCGGGGTGCCGTCCGGGTCGAATCCGTTCGGCACCGTCACCACCGGGTTCCCGGTCATGCTGGTGAGCGCGTTGATCGCGCGCCAGGGGGACACCACGGCGTCGAGCCCCTCCATGATGCCGGCAAGCTCCTGCATGAACAGGTAGCGGATCCGGTTGGCCTGCAGCCAGTCGACGGCCGGCACCAGGTGCGAGGCGCGCAGCTCGCCGCGGTGCCCCTGCCGCACCAGGTTCACGTCCTGGCGGCTGCGCTTGAACTCGTCGAACCCGGTGGAGCGCTCGACGTACTCGATGAAGTAGATGAGCCGGTCGCGGGGAATCTCGACGGGTTTCAGGTCGTAGCCGAGGGAACGGAGGGTGTCGAGGCTTCGGCGGGCGTGCTCGAGGTTTTCGGGGTCGTTCTCCGACTCGAGCTGCTCGAACGCGGACTCGAAATAGCCGATCCGCAGCCCGCTCGCGGACGCCGCGCCGTCCCAGTTGAAGGGAACCCCCTGGACGCAGGCGAGGTCCTGGCCGTCGGGGCCGGCAATGGCGTGCAGGATGAGCGCGCCGTCCTCCACGCCGCGCGTCATGGGCCCGATCTTGTCGAGCGAGAACCCCGCGGCCATCACCCCGGAGCGGGGGACCCTGCCGAACGTCGGGCGGAGGCCGACCACGCCGCAGCGGATCGAGGGCGAGAGGATGGATCCGCCGGTGTCGGTGCCGATGGCGAATCCCACCAGGCCGCCACCGGCCGCCGATCCCGAACCCGCGGACGATCCGCTGGAGCCTTCCTCCGGGTTCCACGGGTTGTTCGTGCGCCCGCCGAACCAGTTGTGGCCGAAAGCAAGCTCGCCGGTGGTGAGCTTGGCGACCAGCACCGCGCCCGCGGCATCGAGGCGCTCCACGACGGCGGCGTCCACGTCGATGACCTGGTTCTCGAAGGCGCCGACGCCCCAGGTGGTGCGGTAGCCGCGCACCGCGATGATGTCCTTGGCGCCCCAGGGGATCCCGTGCAGCGGGCCCCGGTAGCTGCCGGCCGCGATCTCCTCGTCCGCCGCCTCCGCCTGCTGGCGCGCCCGGTCCGGGGTGAGGGTCACGACGCAGTTGAGGACCCGATTCAACCGCTCCAGTCTGCCGAGGTACATCTCGGTCAGTTCGAGCGAGCTGACCTGGCGCGTTTCGATGAGCCGCGCCAGGTAGGTCATCGGCCAGAACGCGACCTCCTCCAGATCCGCGGGGCGCGACACCTCGGGCCCCGTTCCCTGTCGCATTTCCCGCTCGAAGCGGTCGAACGTCATCCCGGGAACGGCGGGGTTGAAGTACAGGGGATGTGGAACGGAGTTGTCGATGCGCCGCTGCCGCATGTCCTGGTAGTGGCCGAAGTTCTTCTTCACCTCGTCCACCATCAAGTCGTATTCCTCGTCGGTGAAGTCGAGCCCGGCGAGGGCCGCGGCCTCCTTCATCATGCCGACGGTCAGGCCCTCGGGCCCCTCCTCCTGCACGCGGGCCCAGAGCACGCCCGGCAGGAGCGTCGCGCCCAGCCCGGTGCCCGAGAAGTAGGCGAGGAACCGCCTGCGAGCGTGTTCGTTCCTGTTGGTCCTGCTCATCACGCCACCTCGATTCGCCAGTGTATCGGGGCGGTGCGTTTCGCTTCGGTAGCATCGCCGCCGTGACCTCCATCCCCCTTCGCACCACGCTCGCAATCCTTATCCCGCTTGTCGCCGCCTCCCTCGCTCCCGTCCCGGCAGCGGCGCAGGACGCCGAACTGCACGCGCTCTTCGACGAGTTCATGGAATTCCGGCGGCAGGAAGAGCCCCGCTTTGCGGCCTCGCTCGAAGGTGTCTCCCCCACCACGCTCGGCTCCACGACCGAGCGGGACATCGAGCGGCGGGCGGACGCGATGAGCGGTTTCCGGGACCGGCTGCTGGAAATTCCCCGCGAAAGGCTCTCGGATCAGGATCTCGTCCACCGGGACATCTTCGAGGCGATGCTCGCCGAGCGGATCGGCGATGTGCGCTTCGGTGGCCATTTCCTCCCGATCAACGCCGACTCGGGGTTCCACATCGGGATGGCCCGGCTTCCGAACTCGCTGCCGCTGCGCACGGTGGCCGACTACGAGGCTTACATCGCGCTCCTCGGGGATGTCCCCCGCTACTTCGACGAGCACATTGCGCTCATGCGGCGCGGAATGGAACTCGGAATGACCGTGCCCCGCGTGGTGCTCGAGGGCTACGAGGTCACGATCGCCAGCCACGTCCTCGAAGATCCCGAGGCGAGCGTCTTCTACGCTCCCTTCGCCTCCTTTCCAGAGCGGATTCCCGAGGCAGAGCGGGCCCGGCTGCGCGAAAGCGGCTCGGCAGCGATCCTCGTCGGCGCCGTGGCGGCCTACCGGACCTTTCTCGACTTCTTCGAGAACGAGTACCGGCCCGCCGCGCGGACCACCATCGGAGCTTCGGAACTTCCGAACGGGCGCGAGTACTACGCGTTCCTGATTGGTCGCTTCACCACCCTCGACCGGACCGCCGAGGAGATCCACCAGGTCGGACTCGGGGAAGTGGAACGAATCCGGGCGGAGATGGACGAGGCGATGGCGGCCACCGGCTTCGAAGGCACCTTCGCGGAGTTCCTCGAGTTCCTGCGAACCGACTCCCGTTTCTACGTGGACACCCCGGAGGCGTTGCTCCGGGAGGCGATGTGGATCGTGAAGCGAATGGACGGCGCCCTGCCGCAACTCTTCGGCCGGCTACCGCGACAGCCCTACACCGTGGAGCCGGTCCCGGACGCCATCGCCCCGAAGTACACGGGCGGACGCTACGTCGGGGCAGCGCTCACGTCGACCCAACCGGGCCGCTACTGGGTGAACACCTATCAGCTCGACAGCCGGCCGCTCTACACGCTGGAGTCGCTGTCGCTCCATGAGGCCGTTCCGGGGCACCACCTGCAAAACGCCCTCGCCAAGGAACTCGACCTGCCCGAGTTCCGCCGCTACTACGGGATCGGCGCCTACGGCGAGGGGTGGGGGCTGTATTCGGAGCGGCTCGGCCTCGAGGTCGGCTTCTACGAGGATCCCTACAACAATTTCGGGCGGTTGACCTACGAGATGTGGCGGGCGTGCCGCCTGGTGGTGGACACCGGGATGCACGCGCTCGGCTGGACCCGCCAGCAGACCCTCGACTACCTCGCCGCCAACACCGCGCTCTCCATCCACGAGATCACCACCGAAACAGACCGCTACATCGCCTGGCCGGGCCAGGCCCTCGGCTACAAGATGGGGGAACTCAAGATCCGGGAACTGCGCGCCCTTGCCGAGACCGAACTCGGCGACGCCTTCGACATTCGCGCCTTCCATGACGCGGTGCTGCTGAACGGCCCGGTGACGCTGCCGGTGCTGGACACCGTCATCCGCCGCTGGATCGCGGACCAGCGTTGAGGGTGGAGCGTCCCGACCGGAGGGAACCGATCCGGGCGGAATGAGGCTCTCCGTCGTCGTTCCCGCCTTCAACGAAGAGGCCTACCTGGGCGCGACACTGGATGCGCTCCGGGCCGCGGCTGACGTGCTGCGCTCCCGGGCCGGCGTGGACGTCGAGACGATCGTCGTGGACAACGACAGCCGCGACGGGACCGCTTCGCTTGCGCGCCAACGGGGGGCGACGGTGGTCTACGAGCCGGTGCGGAGCATCGCCCGGGCCCGGAACGCGGGCGCCCAGCGGGCGAAGGGTGACGTGTTGGTCTTCGTGGATGCGGACGTCGTCGTCCCGCCGGAGTTCCTGAGTGCCATCCGCGAGGCGATGGGCGATGCGCACTGCATCGGCGGAGGAGTGGAGACGGAGTGGCGGGCCCGGCGATTCCTGGTAAGGCTCCACTTGAACGCGTGGCGCTTCCTGGTCCGGGGTACCGGGATGGTGGTGGGTGCGGCGCAGTTTGCTCGCCGGGACGCCTTCGATCAGGTCGAGGGATACGACGAACGGAACTGGATCGGGGAGGACGTCGACTTCATCTGGCGTCTCGGGAGACTCGGCCGGAAGACCGGCCGGCGGATCCGGCGAATCCGGAAGCCGCGCGTCCGGCCTTCCACGCGCCGCTTCGATACGTGGCCCCTGTGGAAGATCCTGATCTGGACGAACCCGCTCTTCCTGTGGATGTTCCGGCGGCGGAAGAGGGTGTGGAGCGGGTGGTACTCGCGGACGGTGCGGTAGCGCGGCTCGGCGCCTACCGCCCCGGGATCTTCCTCCCCGGCGTCCAGGGGGCGCCCGCCGCCTCGAGGTCCGCTTCGAGCTGGCCGAGATCCTGGTCCACCAGCGTCCGCAGCTCGCCCTGGAGCGTTTCGAACTCCCCGGCGGCGATGCGAAGGCTCGCGCGCTGGGTCTCGGTGGGCGTCTGCCGGCTCTCCCAGTGGCCACTCGCGATGCCCCTAACGCGGCCCCGGATGGAGGGCGCCGCCGGATGGTTCCGCGACTGGCGCGCCGGGTCGCCGTTGAGCCGGACTTCAAGGTCCGAAAGCGTCCGCAGGATCGTGTCCATCCGCCCGCAGAGCGCCTCCTCGGCGCGCGGGGTTTCGTTCAGGGCCGCCCGCAGGTGGCGGAGCCGCTCGCGGACCCGGCCGGCCTCGGCCGCCGCGCCGTGGACCCGGCGGAGCAACGCCGCGGTCTCCTGCTGGAAGGCCGCCACCGCTGCCGGATCCACCCCCTCGGGCAGGTTCGGCACCGGCTTCACCCCGAAGCGTTGTGGTTCGCCGAGGCTGCGGGCCCCGTCGCGAGTGACCGCGACGAGTTGCGCGGTGTACTCGCCGGGCGCCGCCAGCGGTCCCAGGGGCGGCCGGACCCAGGGAGGTGAGAAGCCCGGAGTCGCCAGATTTACGGGATTCGGGGCCGGGCCGCGAAGATCCCACGCCACCCGGTGGACGCCCTTTTTCGCCGGCCCGGCGACGCGCCGCACCGGCTGCCCATTCCCGTCCCGGATCACCACGAATATCGCCGGGTCCGCCTCCAGCTCCTCGATCCGCAAGGTATCGAACCCGGGAAAGGCGATGTCACCCCCCTCCTCGCGGGTTCCCTTCTCGGTATCGCGCCGCTCCTGCTGCGCTGTCTTCAGGTCCTCGGCGAGGTAGTAAGTGAAGACCGCACCGAACGGCGGATTGTCGGCAACGAACGCGGTGCTGCCCTGGGTGGGACGGCCGGGGGCCTGGGCCGGCACCGAGGGCACGTACCACCACGCGTCGCGGAGCGGAAAGAGCACCGAGTCGCCGGACCGGACCGCCGCGGCCATGGTCCGCAGCGGGGTGAAGTCGTCCAGCACGTAGAACCCCCGGCCGAACGTCGCCCCTACCAGGTCGTCGTCCCGGCGCTGCACCTTCACATCGCGGAACGAGATCGTGGGGGCGCCCTTCAGCTTCACCCAGTTCGTCCCGCCGTTCCAGGAGATGTGGAGCCCGAACTCCGCCCCCAGGAACAGGAGGTCCGGCTCCTGGTGGTCCTGCTGGATGGCCCAGACGATGGTGCCGTCCGGCAAATCGCCCGCGATGGACTCCCAGGAAGCGCCGCGGTCGCGGCTCCGGAAGAGATACGTCCGGAAGTCTCCCATCTTGTGGTTGTCGGCCGCCACGAACACCGTGTCCGCGTCGTGTTGGGAGGCCTCGATGTCGTTTACGAAGGAAAGTGCGGGGAGGTCGGGAAGTGCCGCGGTGCGCGTCCAGTTGACGCCGCCGTCCGTGCTCGAGTGGACGAGTCCGTCGTCGCTCGCCGCGAAGAGCACGCCCTCGGCCACCGGTGATTCGGTCATCGCGGTCAGCGTCGCGTAGCGCGACATGGCGTTCGTGTCGTGGAGCGCGTCCACGCTCCAGATCCGGTCGTAGAAGGGGAGTTCGTAGCGGTTCCGGCCGGTGGTCAGGTCACCGCTGATCGCGGTCCAGGACTGGCCGCGGTCCTCGCTGCGCCACACCCGCTGCGAACCGAAATACAGGCGGTCGGCGTTGTGCGGGCTGATGAAGATGGGGGAGTCCCAGTTCCAGCGCTCGGGCGCCTCGCCGGAGGCGGCAACCGGTCCGATGTGCAGCACCTCATCGCTCGACCGGTCGGCCCGGTAGAGGTTCCCCTGCTGGGTCATCAGGTACATGATGTCCGGGTCGCGCGGGTCGATGTCCACCCCGTAGCCGTCCGCTCCGAGCGGCACGTACCAGTCGCGGTTCCGCACCCCCTCCATGTTCAGCGTCCGGGAGGGACCGTGCACGGTGCCGAGGTCCTGCGCCCCCCCGAGCACGTCGTAGAACGGTTCGGCGTTGCTGAGGGCCACTTTGTAGAACTGCGAGACCGGCATGTTCGGGAAGTGGCGCCAGGTCACGCCCTCGTCGTAGGTCTCGTAGAGCCCCGAGTCCGTGCCGCCGAGCAGGTGGCCGGGGTCATCGGGGTCGATCCAGAGGGCGTGGTTGTCGCTGTGCTTTTCGCGCCCGGTGCCGAGATAGTCGAAGGTCTTGCCCCCGTCCCGGGTGACGTGGAAGAAGACGTCCATCTGGTAAACGAGGTCCGGATCGGTGGGGGACGCCTCGATCTCCTGGTAATAGTGCGGCCCGGTGCCACCCGAGATGTACGGGTTGCGGCGTTCGAAGCTCTCGCCCCGGTCGGTCGAGCGGTAAAAGCCCCGTTCCTCCTCGTCGGCCTCGATCGTCGCGTAGACGAGGCGCGGGTCGGCGGGCGTCACCGCGAGCCCGATCTTCCCGATGTCTCCCTTGGGGAGGCCGGTCGTGATCTTCCGGAAGGTGCGGCCGCCGTCGTCGGATTTGTGGATTCCGGAACCGGGGCCGCCAGCGAGGAACGACCAGACGTGCCGGCGCCGCTGGTAGGCCGCGGCGTAAACGGTGTCCGGGTCGTCCGGCGCGAATTCCAGGTCGGTCGTTCCCGTATCGGGGCCGAGGTCGAGCGTCTGCGTCCAGGTAGTGCCTCCGTCCTCGGTCCGGTACACGCCCCGCTCGCCCCCACCGTTCCACAGCGGTCCCTCGGCGGCCACCAGCACCGTGTCGCTGTCGCGCGGATCCACCAGGATCTTGCCGATGTGCTGCGAACCGGCCAGGCCGACCTGGTCCCACGAGGCGCCACCGTCCCGGCTGCGGTACACCCCGTCGCCCCAGCCGACGTGGCGGCCGCTCACGTTCTCTCCGGTGCCGAGCCATACGACCTCCGGGTTCGACGGGTCGAGCGCCACCGTCCCGATGGAATAGGACGGATACTCGTCGAAGATCGGTTTCCAGGTGGTGCCACCGTTTTCGGTCTTCCAGAGCCCGCCGGAACCCACCACGACGTACCAGGTGGACCGCCGCTCCGGATGCACCGCGATGTCGGCGATGCGGCCGCCCATGAGGGCCGGGCCAATGCCGCGGAGCTTCAGACCCCCGATTGCGGTGGCGACCGATCCGGAATCCGAGTCGGCGGTCTGGCCAGCCGCGAGACTGCCGGCCACCAGGATTGCCGCCGTGAGCCACGCCGTGGATTTGCGGCGCCGGGAGAGCCGGGTTGCCGCGGGGAAATAGCCGTTGTCACAGGTGGCTGGGGGCATGGAGCGCTTCCCTCCTTCTTCCGGGAATTGGGCCGCTGACGCGCGGCCTGCCGGCCGACCATCTCGCGGTACGGCGAATGCTAGAGTGAAGACCGGACAAGTTGTAAGGAACGGCCGTGACGGAAGACCGCTACCGCGCAGTTCCCGGCGCCCATTCTCCCGCCACTGCGGCGCCGCTCCGCCGCTGGCGGGTTCGCCGGGTGCACCTTTTGAGCCGGACGGTAATTCTCTCGCTGATGACGCTGAGTTTTGCCGGGCTGCTCGTGGTTCCCACCACCTGGTGGGGCTGGACTGCGGACCTGCTCTTCCGCACCTGGCTCGCCTTCGTCGGCACGGTGATGGCCCATGAAGGCGTTCACGGCCTTCTCGGCGGGACGCGCCGGGCCAACACCTTCTGGGGCCGCCTGGCCCTCGTGCCGTGCCTGGTTCCCTTCACGAATTTCCGGGGCACCCACCTCCAGCACCACCAGTACACCAACCAGCCGGGGAAGGATCCGGATCTATTCCTGGACACGCCCCACCGCTGGCAACTCCCGTTTCGGGCACTCGCGATGCCGCACCAATGGTTCTTCTGGATTCGGCGACACGGCGGCCTCCCAAGGGGCCATGCGCGCGATCTCGTGTGGAACTACCTGGCGATCGCGGCCTGCTATCTTCCGGTCGCCGCGCTGGTCGGCCCCTGGCGGTTGGTGTCCGGGGTCTTGCCGGTCTGCGTGCTGGTATCGCTCGTGCTCTGGATTCCCTTCGCCCATCTCACCCATGAGGGGTACTCCACCGGCGATCCCGCGGCCCGGTCCCACAACTACTTCGGCCGTTTGGCTTACTGGTTCTCTTTCGGGTTGTCGATGCATCGGGAACACCACCTGAGACCGCACCTCGCGTGGATCGAGCTCCACCAGCTTGTCGAGCGCGATCCCGATCGGCGCTGGATCCCCCGGCGCGACATCTGGCGCGAAACGCCGTCGGAAGCCGCCTGACCGGACGCATCCCGCTCGCGACGCCGGACCTGGCGTGTCTGCTGGCGGACTCGACCGAACGCCCACTGGACTTCGCGTTCGTACTCGATCTCGGCCAGTCGTCCCAGGCGCTGACGGACTTCGAGCCGCTCTACCGCGGAGCTCAGGGCGCGCGCCTGGTGTACCCGGTCTCGTCGAGCCGGCTGTACCGGCCGCCGTTCGACATACCGAGGTGGGAACCGCAGCCCGCGGCGCCTCCCGCTCTCGCGATCCGGGTCTTCCCGGAGGGAGAGCGCATTGCCCGGATCCAGGAGTTTCTGGAGGCCCCGTTCCCGCTCGCCGCGGGGCCTCCGCTGCGGCAGATGTTGCTCGGAATCGGGGATCCCTCTTCCTGGAGCCTCGTCACCCAGGTACACCATGCCGCGTCCGACCTCGTCGGGACGCTGCTCTTCGTGCAGCGGCAACTACGGATGGCGCGCGGCCTCGACACGATGCTTCCCCGCCCGCAACGCGGATCGCTCAAACTCCACGAAGCCCCCAAGGGGGCTCGCCGGAATCCCGGCGCCCGGTCCTCCACTCCCGTCGCGACGCGTCCGGGGCCGCCGTCGGCGGCCCGCTGCTGGCGCACCTTCGAGGTGCCGCGCGAGCCGCTTACCTCCCTGGCGCAGACGGTCGGGGGATTCCGCTGGAACGACTGCCTGCTCGCGGCGGCGCTCGATGCGCTGGCGGCCTGGAACGAGCATCGTGGAGCGGCCGCGGATCGGATCGGTTTGTGGGTGCCGGTGAACACCCGGCAGGAGTGGCTTCGCGGGTTCGGAAACGGCGCCTCGCGGATCCGGATTCACCGGGAACCGTTGTCCGCCGTCAGGAGCCGGATGTTTCTCGAGCGCTGCCGCTCGGTGCGCCGGCTGGTGTACCGGAAAAAACGCCAGGGGGAATGGGCCATTCCCGCGCTGCCGGTGCCTCCCGCGCTCTTTCCGGTCGCGGCGCCGTTCCTCCGCCGGTGGCTCTACCGGCCGTGGGCGGACTTCGGGAGCGCCGGCTTCACCCATCTGGAGCACTGGCCGGGAGATGACGACCCGGTGCTGAACGACGTGTCGGGTATGGAGGTGATCGGCTGCCTGCACCGCCAGCATCCGCTCTACTTCGCAGCCATGTCTCAGAGCGACCAGACCGTGGTCACGATCACCTGGGATCCCGCCCTCCTCCGCGAGGAAGACATCGACTTCATCGCGAACGCCTTCGTGGCGCCCTTGGCCGATCCGCCGTTCCTGCGCTCGGGAGAGCCTTGGGTGCGCCCTCATTGAGGCGCGATTTCCGAGGTTTCCTGAATGACCTCGGTCGCTCGGCCATTGGCGCCCTCCTGCACCTGGCGGGCCTCGCCGCCGTTTTGCGCCACCGGGCGCGGCTGCGGCTCCATCCGTATCGCGAACGACGTCTGCCGAGGCGCCTGGGAATCACTTCCGCCACCCCGGTCACTCCTGCGCTGCCGGCGGTGGATGACCGCAGCGGGACCCCGGTAGCACTCACCTCCGGCACCGCGGGTGAGCCGAAACGCATCCCGTATTCGCCGGAGCGGGTGCGAGCGACCCGCGCCGTATTCGTGGACGGGATGCTCCGCCTCATTGCGGAGCGCCGGATCCGGCGTCCCAGCCTTTACGTCTTCGGGGCGCTTGAGCCGGATCGCTCGCTGAGCTGGCTGCTCGTCCGCGAGCGCCGCGCACCGCCCTGGTTCGTGTTGCTCCAGGCTCCCTACCGCGCTCAGTCGGATCCGGCTTTCCTCGATCTGAAGGACCGGTACGGGGCCACCGCGCTGCGCTTGCTGGTGCTCACGCTCTCGAATCCCGGGATCCTCTACGCCACGAACCCGTCCACGCTGAGCGGTTTTCTTGAGGAATTGGAGGCGGACTGGAAGGCAGCCCGGAGGCTCGTCCGGGACGTCGTGCGCGACGGGAAAGGGGTATCTCCGTTCGCCCGGCGGATTCTCGGGAGGCTCGCTTCGCGGGGCTCGGCAGCCCGCCTGCGGCGGGTGTCGGAAAGCTCGTCGCCGCTCCCGGCGGCGCTCTGGAATCCGGCTTTCACGACCTACGTGTGCTGGACGGGAGGCAGTGTGCGGCCGTTTCTCGAACGGCTGGACCGGCGTCTTCCCCTGCCGCGCTATCGGCGGGAGCCGATGTTTTCGATGTCCACCGAAACGATCGAGACCATTCCGGACTACCGCCGGGGGGATACGGCGTTTCTGCCAGCCGCCCCCGGAGTCCTTCACGAGTTCCGGGAGTCGTCCGCGGCGGGACCGCTGGCTTCCCTGTCGGGCGCCCGCGATCTGAACCCGGATACGACGTACGAGATGGTGGTGAGTCACCGGTTCGGCCTCCGGCGCTACGCAACGGGGGATCTCTTTCGGGTCGAGAGATTCATCGCCGGCCTGCCGGATCTGCGCTTTGTCGGCCGACGCGGCCTTGGCTGGTCTTTCACGGGCGAAAAGATCACCGCCGAACAGGTCGGATGTGCTCTCGAGGTTCTGGACACCGAGCATCCCGGCTTGCGCGAGGAATTCTGGCTGGCGATCTTCCCGCGGGATCCAGGCGGAGCGGAGCTTCCCTGCTACCAACTCGCCGTGGTTCGGCGGGAAAACGGGTCGGGTGCGCTTCCGCCGGGGCTGGCGGAACGACTCGACGAGCTGCTTGCCGGGCAGAATCTGGAGTACCGGGCGAAGCGCGCGAGCCGCCGTCTCGGCGCGGTGCGCTCCGCGACTCTGGAACCGGCGGAGTTCGTCCGCCGCGCCTCCGGCGGCGGACTGGCCGACCCCGACTCCCAATTCAAATTCCAGCCCTTCTATCCGCGTCTTTGGGAGGAGGGATAGGCGCGGGGAAGGGCTCCCCGGCTGGTCCCGCCGGGCGGTGCGAGCCCCCGGGTGTCTTAGCCCGGGTTTCTCATACTCATGGCCCCACGTGCCGCGCGGATCACGCCAACCTGTTGACAATGTCGGGAGAACGCGTCAGGCGCTGACCCCGACCGCACGGACAGCGGGTAGGCACGGGAACGCCGACCTCCAGGTCGGCACAGCGGCGCGGAGCGCCGCGGGCGGTTCCTCGCCACTCGCGCTCACGGGGTCCCTCCGAAAGAGGGAGCCATCCCGGCCAGCCAGGTCCGTCCCGCCGCCCGCCTACGGCGGGCTGTGCCGGCCTGGAGGCCGGCCCAGTTCTCCTGGTGGACTTTCCACGAGAACGCAAGAGCGTTAGGCGGCCCTCCGCTTCTGGGAGAAGTTGGGATCAAAGAGGGTTCGGTTCCGGGCCATCGCGCACAGCACCCGGAGTTGTTGATCCGCGATGCTCCGGTGGCGCCGGGCCGTGTGCTTCCCTTCCGCCTTCAACTTCCGGTTGTAGGCCGCCACCTTCTCGTCCCAGCGGACGACCCCCCGCGCCAGGATGTAGGTGGCGTGTTGCAGCGAACTGGGAACGGCGCGCCGTTGCCGGAGCTGTGCGGACTTGCCGGACTGGTCCTCGATCGGGGCTACCCCACAGTAGGCGCGCAGACGGCGGTAGTTCCCCTCCGAGAGCGCCTCGAAGCCCCAGGCGAACAACCGGGCCAGCGCCTTGTCCCCCGCGCCCGGGCGCGAGCGCAACGCGCTCACCAGATCCGGGCCCGTGGCATCCGAACCACCCCCGGCCTCCGCCGTCTCCGAGAACTCGTCCAGCAGTTGGGTCATCTGGCCCTCCGCCCGGACGAGTTCCGCCCGCACAACCTCCAACTGTGCGAGCGCCGTGCGGATCGTCTCCACCGCCGCCTCGGTCGCCCCCGGCGCCATCACCAGCGCCGGCTCCCGGAACAACGCCTGGATCCGCGCGGCGCTGATCCGGGTCACTCCATACCGCCGGACCAGCTTCTCCAACGTGGACAACCACACCTTCCGCGCTTTCGCCGGCGTAGAAGCCCGAGCCCACAACTCCCGGAAGAACGGAGCCCCCAGGTTCTTCGCCTCGCCGGCCACCTCCAGCAGTTGCGGGAAGTAGTCCACCAGCGCACTCCGGATCCGCAGGCACTGCCGGACCTGCTCCTGGAGCAGACGGTCCGCCGTCCGGGTCCGCTCCCGCAGCCGCAGCACCAACCCCGGTAGCGGCACCAGCAGGCGGAACCCCGCCAGGCTCGCCTGCAGCGTGGTGGCCAACATCCGGGCGTCCCGCCGGTCGTTCTTGTGCCCCGGGTGGGAGATGAACTTCCGCAGGTGGCTCGTCTGCCGCGGGTTCACCGCATAGACCGCAAACCCCGCCTCCAGCAGCGTCGCCACCACCGCCCCATCCGGCCGCTCGATCGCGACCGCCACCCGCGCCGGCGGCACACCCGTCTGCTTCCTAAGCCACTTCACCAGGGCCGCCAGCCCCGATCCCTTGTGCGCGAAGGCGCGCTCCCCGCGCACCTTCCCGCGCCTGTCGCACAGGCACACCTGGTGGCTCTGCTCGCCCCAGTCGATGCCCACGAACCAGCTCAGCTTCTGCTTCATCGCTGTCTTCCTTCGAGCTTGCGCTCCGCCGGAGGTCCGCCGCGCCGCGATGCTGTCCAGCCCCTATACTGGTTCTCGATTGGAACCGACTCTCCACTGGTCGTCCATCACGGCCATCCGTCGGGGTACGTGTCCACCGTAGGTGCTCGCGGCACCGGGGCTCAGTTAGTACTCCCGGCGGATTGGCCAACCTGAGTTGATACAACGGCAGCCGAATCTCGGCTCCCGCAGGACGTCGCCGATCCTATAGGGGGCTCCCGTGCCTGTCCGACATCAAGGCTAGTTGGGTTCCCGCCGAAGAGGAGCACCATCCTGCATCGATCTCTACGGCGGAAGTATGAGAAATCCGAACTAGCGCTTCGCCGCGAACCCCAGCACCTCGAACCGCGCCCCGAAGAGCAGCGTGCCCGAGCCCAGGTAGGCGCGGGCCGGGTATTCCTGGGTGAAGAACGTGCGGTACACCTCGTTGAAGGCGTCGTAGTCCGCGACGTCCGACGAATAGACCTGCACGAATACCAGGTCGTCCATGGTCAGTCCGGCCGCCTCCAGGGTGTTTTGCACACTGGTCATGACGAGGCGAGCCTCTTCCTGGGCGGTCTCGGGCACCGTCTGATCGGGGAGCAGCCCGATGGTTCCCGCGACGTAGAAGGTGTCGCCCACCATCACGCCGCCGCTGAAGGGCGGTACATCGGGATCCGCCGCCGAGCGGGGGTTGATGTAGTGCCGCTCCAGCCCGGCAGCCTCCTCGGGAGTCTCCTGCTGGGGGGCGGTTTCGGTGGCGCAGGCCAGGGGTAACGTCAGAGCGAACAGAAGCGGGATCTGGCGATGGGTCATGACAGGGTTCCTCCCGGGTTTTCCCTACCGGCTGGTAAGCAGTCTCTGGAACGCCGCGTTTTCGCGGATGGTGTCGAAGTCGGTCTGTGATGCCGCCAGTTCGCGCCAGCGCGCGTCGATACCGATGGCTTGGCCGAGCGCCGCTACCGCACCCGCGGCGTCGCCCGCGCGGGCGTAGAGCCGGGCCAGCCCGTAATAGAGCTGATCTTCCCCGGGCACGATGGCGATGGCTTCCCGCTGCGCGGCAATGGCTTCGGGGAAGCGGCCCGCCGCGGCGAGCGTCCGGGCGTCGCGCGTGTGAATGCGCGAAACGGACATGTTGACCAGGCGGCGCAGTTCCTTGAACGGCTCTTCGTGGTCGTCCACCCGTACGTCCACCCAGCGGTCGTTGGTTCGGCCGGAGTCGCCGATCGGTTTCACCACCAAAACCCCGCCCGCCTGCTTGCCGCGCGCGTCGCCCCCGGCGGCCTCGCCGGCATCGAGGGCGTCCATCAGCCGGAGTGCGAGAGGCCCGCTGGACGACTCGAATGCCTCGGCCATCGCCGCGACGACCGCTTCTCCGGCCAGGATGTTGCCTTGTACCGAGTAGTTCTCGCCCTCGAGGTGTCCCGCCCAGGCGCTCGTCGCGGATCCGGTGTACGCGCGGACCCGTCCCCGGTCGTCGATGACGGCGAGTTGGCGGCGGTCACGCCCCGGGTCCGAACCGGTCAGGTGTTCGACCACCTCGTCGGGCGAAAGCCCCAGCCCCAGGAGTTCGAGTCCGCGCGGTCCGTAGGTCTGATTCGCCGCCGCCTGGGTCGCGATGGCTCCGACCCCCGCCCGGGCGTACGAAACGATGGCGCCGGCGCGAAACGCCCGCGACTGCACGGCCACGCCCAGTTCCCCGGTGGCTGGATCACGCGCGACGATCGAGAAGGTGGCGACGATCTCCTCACCGGCCTCGTTCACGACCTGGGCGCCGAGGCGCGGTGCGGGCCAAAGCAGGGTGAGCCCCAGGGCCAGCAGCGGTATCGATGTCTGGCGGGTCATGTCGGCACTCCAGGTGGGTGGACTCCCCGGTGACGGCAGGCGAGCGGGAATGACATCAGGTCATTCCGGGTTCTCCAGAACCAGCCCTCTTCCCACCAGTTTGGTCGGATCCGCGTCCGGCTTGGGAATGAACTTGTCCATCCAACCCCCGTCCCAACTTGCGATGTAGAGGTTGCCCTCCTCGTCCACATCGATCTGGTGCGGCCGCGACAGGCCGCCGGGGAAGCCGCCCCGGGTGCCCCCGTAGGCGCCCAGGTGGTATTGGAGTTCCCCGTCCGGGCTGTACTTCAGGATGCGGTTCAGCACCGCGGAGATGACCCAGACGGCGTCGTTCTCGTCGATGAAGACCCCGACCGGGTCGGAGATGTCGGGCCACTCGTCGATGTACTCGCCGTCCTCGGTGAAGATCTGGACCCGGTCGTTGGAGCGATCTCCGACGTAAACGCGGCGGTTCCGGTCCACCGCCAGCCCGTGAACCAGGTCGAACTGTCCCGGACCGCTTCCAAGTTCGCCCCACTCCATCAGGTGCTCGCCCTCCGCGTTGTACTTGATGATCCGTGAGTGCCAGTAGCCGTCACCGACCAGAAAGTCGCCGTTCGGCAGGAACGCCATCACCGCGGGATCGCCGTACTCGAAGGGGCCCGGGTTCGGGTTGGCGCGCGCCTCCGCCCGGGTGGTGGGGTGATCCGGATCTACGAGCTGCATCACCAGTTCGCTCCCGTCGTTCGAGAACTTGAGGATCTGCATGTGGACGTTCTTGCCGCCCCCGCGCTCCACGATCCAGACGTGGCGCTCGGGGTCGTAGGGACTGATGTAGAGCTGGTGGGGCTTGTTGAAGATCGAGTCCCATTGGGACCAGTTCTCGGTGATGTTGCCGTCCCGGTCCACGGCGACAACGTAGTTGGTGCTCCCCTCGCGCTCGCGGCCCTCGGCATCCCGGTCGCCCCAGATGCCCACGAGGATCCGGTCCGGGGTGTCCACCGCCACCCCCGAAACCTGTCCCCAGACCCAGGGTTCCACATGGTCCGGCGCGGGTTTCCACCAGCCGGGGACCGGGTCGTACTCGCCGGTCCGGTCGTCGCCGCCCTTGACCGCCGGTCCCGGGGACGCGGGCTCCATCCGGTCCGGAGGCTCGCCCGCGCAGCCGGACAGCAGGGCGAACCCGGCGGCGGCGAGAGTGGTCATTACCACCGGTTCGATCTTCATTGACAGCACCTCCTCGGAGGGTTGGGGCGGCGGCCGGCCGGCGCGCCACCGTCCCATTGTGTCCGGATTCGCGAGCTTTCGCTGCCAGGGGCCGCCTGGACTCAGGGTTCGAGCAGGTTCTCGACCTCGCCGAGCGACGCAATGTCGGCGCCCAGGATGAGGACGCGGCAGCCGGCGGCGCGGGCGGCTTCTCCGTCGGTGTCCGGCCGGTTGCCGATGTGGAGAAGGGCGGCCGGCAGGATGCGGAGGTCGGCGAGGGCGGCGTGAAAGACCCGGGGATCGGGCTTCAGGGCGCCATGGGCCTCGGCGGCGTAGGTGTGATCGAAACGGTCGCGGAGGCCGAGCGCCCGCAGCTTGGCTTCCGCGACGAAGTCCGAGACGGCGATGACGGGGCGGGGACGGAGGCGGGCCAGGAGGCCGGCGGCGCCGGCCCGGGGCCCCCGGCGCCGGATGACCGGAAGCAGCAGACGATCCTCCGCTTCGAGACGGCCGGGACGGTCAGACTCCCAGGCAGGGTCGAGAGCGCCGGCGCGCCGGGAGGATTCGGCGCGCCGGGCAAGCCGACCGAGTTCGAGGAGGGGCCCGGGTGAACCCCGCCGGATGGCCTCCAGCGCGACCTCGATCCTGAGAAAGCGGTCGGAAAAGAGAGTGCCGTCCACGTCGAAAGAGACCGCGGCGACACCCGCGCAGGACACGCCGCCGGCTACTCGCTCCGCGTGAACTTTCGGACCATCTGTTGGCGGACCTCGCCCCCATAGACGTTCCCCATCGCGTCCACCGCGATGCCTTCCGGTCCGCTGGTGACGGGTTCCGCGCCGGGCTCGAGATCCGACACGTCGTCCGGCAGGTAGTAGTGGACCGTGCCGTCAACGGCGCTCCCGACCCGGATGCCCCGGCCGAAGCCCGGGTTCGCTTCCGAGGTGGACTCGGAATCCGCGACATAGATCGTGTCGTCGGCGGTGATGAAGACGCCGCTCGGCCGCCCGAACTGCAGCCACTCCTCGATGAAGTTGCCTTCCTGGTCGAAGAGCTGGATGCGGTTGTTGGCCCGGTCACCCACGAAGAGACGGCCCATCGAATCGAGCGCCAGGGCGTGCGGATCCCGGAACTGACCGGGGCCGGTTCCCGTCTCCCCGAAGCTCATCAGGAACTCCCCGTCCGCCGAGAACTTGACGATCCGGTTGTTCCCCGAAGCGTTGTGGCCGTCGGCTACGAAGATGACGCCGTCCGGCGTCACGAGCACATCGGAGGGCATGTTGAACTGTCCGTCCGCGTCTCCCGCCATCCCGGGCTCGCCGAGCCGCATCAGCACCTCGCCTTCGGGGCTGAACTTGATGACGAAGTGGCCGAGGCCTTCCGGCACCCGCTCGTCGGGAACGAAGCCCTTCGCGTCGGTGACCCAGACGTTGCCTTCATGGTCCACGAACATCCCGTGGGGCCAGGCGATGAGGCCGGCGCCGAAACTCTGCAGCGCTTCACCCTCGGGGCTGAAGAGGACGACGGTGTCCACGTCCGGCCGGTCGCCGCAGAAGTTGGCCCCGCACCGCTCCGCCGCCCACAGGTTGCCGTCGGCGGCCGGATAGATGGCGCTGACCGCACCCCAGGTGCGATCGCCGGGCAGGTCGCCCCACATCGCTTCGGCGGTGAAGGGGTTGGGGAAGTCGTCGTGCTCCGAAACCATTTCCTGCGGTTCCGCAGGCTCCTCCATTTCGCTTCCGCCGCACGCGGCGGATCCGACCAGCACCGCCGCTCCGGTGATTGTCAGGATGTCCTTGAAGTAACGCATGAATTCCTCCGTTTCCGCGCTCGGCGAAGCCGGGATTCTAGGTTCCGAACGGCCGGTGCTCGCCTGGCAGTCCTGTGGTGAGACTCCCGTGAGCGCCGAGACCCCCACCGGGAGGACTGGGCTGTGGGGGTCTTGCCACAGGCTGCTACCGCCGCGTGACCGACATCAGAAGGATGTAATCGGTGGGCGGGATCCGGCCCGCCCGGCCGGGAGGCTGCACCTCGTGGGCCCGGATCTCGAAACCCCGATAGGTGATGACCCCATCCCCCGCGGGCGGAATCTGCATTGCCGACGACCCCTGGGATTCGGCGGTCTCAAGCTCCATGAACACTTCCAGGAAACCGGGTTCATCGCAGGTGGAATCCGGTGGGCAACGAGTGTCGATGCCCACCGACTGGATGCTCAGATACAAGAAGCCGTCCGGGGCCTGAACGTAGCCGAGATCACCCAGCCGAAGCGGGAACGGGTTGTCGAGCGCAACCTGGAAGTCGGGAACGGGGAACCCGGGCGTGGTCCCCGAGTTGCAACCGGTGATGAGGAGTCCGGCCAAAAGCAGCAGTCCGAACGCGTTGGCGCTCCGGGCGCGGGGACGCGGCATCCGGTGCATTCTAGGCGCGAGGACGCTGACGCCCGCTCTTCGCGAGTCCGTCGCGTCCGTCCGCTCCGAGCCGGGCCAGCTCGTCCACTTCGAAGACGGGCAGATCGCGGCGTACGGATCCCCGCAGCAGTTGCATCCCGGCGGAGCGCCGCAGGAAGCGCCCGATGACGAACGCGGGAATCCCGGCTTTTTCGAAGCGCTCCAGCAGTTCCCCGGTCCCCGGTTCGCCGCAGGCGATCAGGAGGGCGCCCGAACCGATGGCGCCCAGAATGTCGAGGCCGAAGTGCTGCATTAGCCGTTTCGCCTCGTAGTAGCGGGGAATCTCGGCCTCCGCGAGGGCGGCCCCAAGTTCCGCGGCGTCGGCCATCTCCCGGACCGCGGCGGCGATCCCCCCTTCGGTGACGTCGTGCATCGCGTGCACTTCGAGCAGGCCGGCAGCGATCCGGGCTTCGTCGACGACGCTGATCCCCGGATCGCGCAGGAACGTGGCGGCGCGCCGCTGGAAGTCCGCTCCGAAGGTTCGCCCGACGTCTTCGGCCCGGTCGGTGGCGAGGATCGCGGTGGCCTCGATGGCGATTCCCTTGGTGATGACGAGCATGTCGCCTTCCCGGGCGCCCCCGCTCGGTTTGATCCGCTCGGGCGTCGCGGTGCCCACCATCGTGCCGGCGACCACCGGGCGCCGGACCGCCGCGGTGATCTCGGTGTGACCGCCCGCCGGAACCGCGCCCACTTCCTCACACCCGCGGCGGATCCCCTCGGCGATCCCCGCCAGCTGGGCTTCGCCCGTTCCGGGAGGGAGGAGCACCGAGGAGAGGAACCAGCGCGACTCACCACCGGTGGCGGCCACGTCGTTGGCATTCACGATCACCGCGTGCCAGCCCGGATCAGCCGCCGGAAACGTGATCGGATCCGCGGCGAGCACCAGCCGCGGCTCGCTGCCGGCGAGTGCTACCGCGGCATCCTCACCGGTCGCGGGGCCGATTTCGAGCCCGGCGCCGTCCCCGAGTCGCTCGAGCAACTCCCGCAACAGGCGGGGCGGGACCTTCCCCTCGGGCAGCCTTTCCTCGGACACGCGGTCAGTAGCCCGAACCGGAGGAACGGGGGCGCCTCATTTCGTTCACAGGCCGTTTAGGGTAGTTTCTCCGCGCCGCGGGCCCCGGGGGAGGATCTTTCATGCATCTCGCAGTCCTGGGTGCGGGCCGGATGGGGGAACACCTGATCCGGCAGTTGAGCCAGCTCCCGGAGCACCACGACATCACCCTCGTGGAGCGGGATTCCGACACCCGGATCCATCTGCAGCGGAAGTACGACATCGCGATTGCCGAGGGTGATGCCCGGGTCCCGGCGATCCTCACCCAGAACTGCGCGGGCGCCGACGTGTTGTTTGCGCTCACCAACGACGACGCCACGAACATGCTCGCCGCCCTGACGGCCACCGATCCGGCGATCGGGGTACAGCGCGCGGTGGTCCGCCTGAGCGACCAGCGGCACCGGGAGAATCCGCTGCTGGCCGAGCAGGGCCGGCCACGGGCGATCGAGACCATTTTCCCGGAGGAGCTGGTCGCTAAAGAGATCCTCGGCATCCTGCGCTATCCGGGTGCGCAGTCGGTCCGCTCCTTCGGAGACGGGGTGCTCGTGCTGCTGCGCGCCGCGCCCCAGCCGCCGGCGCCGTTCGACCGGCCGCTCGAGGAGATCGACACCGGGCCGCGCGGCTGGATCCTTACCGGGATTCTCCGCAAGGGCGGCGGACCACTCGAGATCCCGCGCGGCCGGGCTCAGGTCCGGGAGGGCGACGAGGTCTTCGCGGTGGGGCCGGCCAACGAGGCGCGGAACTTCCTGAAGGCGATCGGCGTGGACCAGCGGCCGGCCCGGCGCGTGGTGGTTGCGGGTCTGGGACAGGTTGGCCACCGGCTGGGAGAACTCCTGCTCGACGACGGCGTGGACCTCACCGCCATCCGCCGGCATCCGACCTCGGGGTTCCCGCTGGCCGCCCACACCATCGTGGGCGATGCGACCGACGAGGACATTCTCCAGGAAGCCGAGGTAGGCGATGCGGACTTCTTCGTGGCCGCGACGGATGCCGACGAGGTGAACCTGATGGCGGCCCACCTGGCGAAGAAAGCCGGCGCCCGGCGCACCGTGGCCCTTCACAACCGGGACGATCTCCACGAGGCCATGGAGGATCTCGGGGTGGACTATCCGATTTCTCCGGGAGAGGTCTCCGCGGGAGCTCTCATGAAGCTTCTGCATGGCCGCGCCATGGTCCGCCTCGATTTCGTGGAGGGCGGTGGGGAACTCGTGGAGATCGAGGTTGCCGAAGGCAGCCCGGCGACCCGGGCGCCACTCCGCGCCCTCCACGTCCCGCACACCTGCATCGTCGGCGAGGTGGTCCGCGCCCCGTCGGCGCCCTTCGTCCCGAACGGCGACACCCGCTTCGTTGCCGGCGACCGGGTGGCCCTGTTCATGGGACAGGACGCCGTCGGCACGTCGGGCGAGCCCGATTCGCTACTTTGCGAACTCGAGGACCTGTTCGCCCGCAGCACCTAGTTTCCGTCGCGCCCGGAGCCGCTCCCACACCCATGACCCGCGCCGAGACCATCGCCCTGCTGGGCCGGATGGCGGAGGTGCTGGGGGTGGCGCTGTTCATTCCGCTGGCCGTCGCGCTGGCCCTTGGGGAGCCGGCCTGGTTGGCCTTCGCCGTTCCGGCGGCGCTGGGACTCGGAATCGGTCTGCTCGGCCGCCGATTCGCCCCGCTGGCCGCCGGCACCGGTCCCTCCGCGGGCGGCGGCCGCGCCTATCGCTTCGTGGTGCTGGCGTGGTGCCTCGCCACCGTTTTCGGAGCCCTGCCGTACGTCGCAGAGTTCGGCCTCGGGTTCGCCGTGAACGGGCTGTTCGAATCAGCCTCCGGCTTTTCCACGACCGGGGCGACCATCTTTCCCGATGTGGAGTCGCTCCCGCGCTCCCTGCTGCTCTGGCGGGCGATGACCCAGTGGCTCGGCGGGCTGGGGATCATCATCATCTTCGTCTGGCTGCTCGGCCGCCGCCAGTGGGGGGTGGACGTCCTGACCGCCGAGGCGCCCGGCCCCACTCCGGAAAAGACCGAACCCAAGATCACCGAGACGGCTCGCGACACGGTGATCGTCGGGACGGTGCTCACCGCGATCCTCGTCGGGATCCTGCTGTTCCTCGACGTCCCCGCGTTCGACGCGGTCTGCCACGCGTTCACCACCCTGGCGACCGGCGGCTTCTCCCCTCGGAACGAGAGTGTGGGCGCCTTCGAGCCGATCGTGCAGTGGGTCATCATCGCGTTCATGGTGATCGGCGGCATGCGGTTCGCCATCCACATCTACGAAGTGAGGCGTCTTTTCGCCGGCCTCGCCCGGGTCTGGCGACGCCTCCGGGGTCGTCCCTGGAAGCGGGTGCCCGCGGCGCCGGCCGCCAGCTACTTCTCGGATCCGGAACTGCGCCTCTACATCGGGGTCGTCGCGGTCAGCGCCGGCCTCCTGTTCCTCAGTGTCCACCTCGCGGGGCAGGGAACGGGGGACAGTCTGCGTGAGGCGGTGTTCACGGCGGTGGCGATCATCACCACGACGGGGTATGCCGTCACCGACTACAACCAGTGGCCGGACTTTTCGAGAATGCTCGTGCTGGTTCTCATGTTCGCAGGCGGCTGCGCGGGCTCGACGGCCGGTTCCATCAAGATCCTCCGCTGGGTGATCCTGTTCCGCAAGGTGCCGCTCGCGCTGCGGGTGCACACCCAGCCCCACACCGAGTTGCGTGTCCATATCGGCCGCCGGCCGGTTGCCTCGTCGCTCAGCGCGACGATCGGCGAGGTCGTGCTGCTGTTCGTCGGGCTCGCAGTCGCCGGGGCCCTGGCCATCTCCGCGATGGGGGTGGATCTGCTGACCGCCTTCAGCGCCTCCGCCGCCGCGGTAACGAACGTCGGCCCCGGACTCGGGGCCGTCGGTCCGGCGGCCAGCTACGCGTACCTCCCCGCGCCGGCCAAGCTCCTGCTTGCCGCCCTGATGATCGCGGGCCGTCTCGAAATCATCACCGTGGCGGTCCTTCTCCTCGGCCCCGCCCACTCGCTGCGGCGCCGCGTCCGCCAGACCCTCTTCTAACAGCCAGCCTCCGAACCGGATCACGTCGCCCCGGGGCCTGTCGCCGGGCGTTCATGCCGGTCTTGCGGCGGGGGCTCCTCACTACAATCGCCCGATGGCCGAGCGACCCCAACAGGAAATCGAAGTCCTGCTCGACGAGCAGCGCGCCTACCCGCCTCCGGAGGAATTCCGGGAGCGGGCGTGGGTCCGGGACGATTCCATCTACCGGGAAGCGGAGGCCGATCCGGAAGCGTTTTGGGCCGCCCAGGCGGAGAGCCTCGACTGGAGCCGGCGCTGGGACCAGGTTCTGGACTGGAAGCCGCCCTTCGCGCGCTGGTTCGTCGGCGGAAAACTGAACGCCAGCGTCAACTGCCTGGACCGGCACCTGGCGAACGGGCGCGGGGACCGGCCGGCGATCCTCTGGGAGGGCGAGCCTGGAGACACCAGGACCCTGACCTACGCCGACCTCCACCGCGAGGTCTGCCGCTTCACGAACGTACTCCGGGGGCTCGGAGTGAAGAAGGGCGACCGGGTGGCGATCTACCTGCCCATGATTCCGGAACTGCCGGTCGCCATGCTCGCCTGCGCCCGGATCGGAGCGCCCCACAGCGTGGTCTTCGCCGGGTTTTCGGCCCAGTCGCTCCGGGACCGCATCAACGACGCCGAGGCCAAGGTGCTGATTACCGCCGACGGCGGCCACCGGCGCGGCGGCATCGTGCCGTTGAAGGCGATTTCCGACGAGGCGGTTCGGGACACCCCTTCGATCACCGGCGTGGTCATGGTGCGCCGCACCGGCGAGGACGTGGCCATGGTGGCCGGCCGGGACCACGTCTGGGCGGAACTCATGGCGGGAGCCGCCGACACCGCCGAGCCGGAGGAGATGGACTCCGAGGACATCCTCTACATCCTCTACACCTCGGGCACCACCGGAAAGCCCAAGGGGATCGTGCATACCACCGGCGGCTATCTCACCCAGGCCACCGCTACCGCCCGGGCGGTCTTCGACCTGAAGGACTCGGATGTCTGGTGGGCGGCGGCCGACATCGGCTGGGTGACGGGCCACTCCTACATCGTTTACGGACCGCTCGCACTCGGGGTCACCCAGGTCATGTACGAGGGGGCGCCCGACTTTCCGAACCGCGCCCGGATCTGGTCCATCGTGGAGCGCTACGGGGTGACCTGCCTCTACACCGCGCCGACGGCCATCCGCGCCTTCATGAAGTGGGGAACGGAGCACCCGTCCTCGCACGACCTCACCTCGTTGCGCCTGCTGGGAACGGTGGGAGAGCCCATCAACCCCGAAGCCTGGGTCTGGTACCACCGGGAGATCGGGGGTGGACGCTGCCCCGTCGTGGACACCTGGTGGCAGACGGAGACCGGCGCGATCATGGCGACTCCGCTCCCGGGGGTGACCACTCTGAAGCCCGGGTCCGCGACGCACGCCTTCCCCGGGATATCCCTCGACATCTTCGACCGGCGGGGAGAGCGGGTCGAAGTGGGCGGGGGGCTGCTCGCCATCACCCGGCCCTGGCCCTCCATGCTGCGCGGCATCTGGGGCGATGAAGAACGCTTCCGGCAGACCTACTGGAGCCAATGGAAGGACATCTACTTCCCGGCGGACGGCGCCCGGCGCGACGAAGAGGGCTACTTCTGGGTCATGGGGCGGGTGGACGACGTCCTGAACGTCTCCGGCCACCGGCTCGGGGCGGCAGAAGTCGAGAGCGCGCTGGTCGAACACGAGGCCGTTGCCGAGGCCGCGGTCGTCGGCCGGCCGCACGAGATCAAGGGAGAGGGAATCGCCGCGTTCGTCGTCCTCAAGGAGAGCGCCGCATCCCACGCCGGGCTCGTCGCCGAACTGAAGGCGCACGTTGCGGAAGCGATCGGTCCCATCGCCCGCCCCGACGACATCGTGCTGGCCGCGGACGTCCCCAAGACCCGGTCCGGGAAGATCATGCGGCGCCTGCTCCGGGACATCGCGGCGGGCAAGGCGATCGGCGATACCACCACGCTGGCGGATCCGGCGGTGGTGCAAAAACTAAGAGAGGACTACGGCGATGAAGACTGAAACACCGAAGGTTCAGGTTTCGGCGGACGTCTCCGCCCGGGGCGGCTCGCTGGTCGCCTACCTGCTCGACGACGGCCTCGAACTCGCCGCCCCGCGGTCGGGGTGGGAAAACGACGCCGTGTCCAACGCCCGCCGGATCTTCACCGACGCGAAGGTGAAGCGGGCGATCGCGGGTCACGGGGGCCCGCGGAGCGCATCCACGCTCGCCCTCCACACCCGGGGGACGAGCAACTATCCGGTCTCCGACGGAATCCGCATCCTGGCGGCCCGGGCTCTCAGGCACGCCCGCGACTTCCATCATCGGGAACTGATCTTCTCCCTCCAGGGCGCCGACGGGCCCCGCTTCGCGGGCGCGGTGGCGGAAGGAGCGACGCTGGGGGCGTACCGCTTCACGCGCTATTTCAAGGATCCCGGAGATCCCGCGTCGCCCGTGGTGCGCATCGTGGTGGCTGAAGAGGCGCTTGAGGAGGTTCGGGACGAAGTGCAACGGGCGCTGCGGCTGGCTTCGGAAGTGAATCGCGCGCGGGACCTCATCAACGAGCCCGCCGAAGCGGTGACTCCGGAGATCCTGGCGCGCGAAGCCCATCGCATCGCGGCGGACACCGGGCTGGAGGTCCAGGTCTGGAATGAGAAGGCGCTCCGGGAACAGGGGTACCCGGGCCTGATTTCCGTGGGGCAGGGGAGCGACCGGCCTCCGCGACTCATCGTGCTCCGTCACCGCCCGCCGGGAGCGGAGAATGGAGATCACCTTGCTCTCGTGGGCAAGGGCATTACCTTCGACACCGGCGGGATATCGCTGAAGCCGCCTTCCGGAATGTGGACCATGAAGGGCGACATGTCGGGAGCCGCGGCCGTGCTCGCGGCGATGTCGGCGGTGGCGCGCGCGGGGGTTCCGGCGACCGTCACGGGGATCGTGGCGACGGCGGAGAACTACCCGGGGCCGTCGGCGACCCGGCCGGGAGACATCTTCCGCGCCCGGAACGGCAAACACGTCATGGTGGACAACACCGATGCCGAAGGCCGGCTGGTCCTGACCGACGCGCTGGCCCGCGCCGGTGAAGAAGGTGCGACGCACATCGTGGACGTCGCCACCCTGACCGGGGCCGCCGTGCGGGCGCTCGGCACCGGAGTTGCCGGGGTGATGGGGAACGACGCCGAATGGGTACGCGCCGTCATCGAGGCGGGCGCTCCGCACGGCGAGGTGTTCTGGGAGCTGCCGCTCGTGAAGGAGTACGCCGAGGAACTGCGCTGTGACTCCGCCGACCTCAAGAACATCGGCGGCATCAACGCCGGCACGATCACCGCGGCGCTCTTCTTGCAGGAATTCGTGCCGGAAGGCGCGAAGTGGGCCCATCTCGACATCGCCGGGCCGTTCATCGTGGAAAAGCCCTGGAAGTACTACCCGAAGGGCGCCACCGGCTTCAGCGTGCGGACGCTTTTTGAAACCGCGGCGCGGTTCTGCGGGGCCGCGGAGGAATAGCGCGCCGGGAGCACCGCTCTTCAAGAGCGGCATCGCCCGCGATGCGAGCGGAACTCCGTTCGCCAGGTTTCCCCGTCACCTGGCCCTGAGCCGTGACGCCGAAACTACGGTGCAGTTCGCTCGGTTTCAGCCCTCGCTGTCGTCGGTCGTGACGGCCGGCGGCGGCGCGGGGCGCCGGCGCAGGTCGGCGATGAGCAGCCGCACCACGGTGCCGTAACTGCGGGCGCCATCGGGGATCCGCATCGTGCGCAGGTAGGAGTCATTCACCCGCCTTGCGGCGCCGCGGACCATGCCCCGGTGTTGGGCCCAAAAGGCGTTGAGCGCGTCGAGGTCGCGCCGGGGTCCGGGCCCAAGCGCGGCCCAGGCGCGATCCCGGTCCTCCGTGTCCACGTGACGCACGGCCGCCAGCAGGTGGCGGGCGGCGAAGAAGGAAGCGGCATAGGAGAGATAGGGATGCCGCCGCTGCCGGGAGAGCGCCAGGTAGGCGGCGAAACTGGCCTCGCCTTCGTGGGTGATGGCGCGCTGGTGCGCTTTCTCGTGGGCGGCCGTGAACGCGACGGCCACGTCCGGCGGGCCGGTGTTGACGGTGGGCTCCCCGGTGAAGGGAACGAAGATGCCGCTGATGCCGAGCCGGGACATGAGTCCGGAGAAGACCGCCGGTTTGACCGGGCTCAATCCTCCCGGGCCGGGATCGCCGGGAAGCTCCAGCTCGTCGTACGCCTCGTCGATGGCGCTGCTGAGCGTTGCGAAATCGAGGGGGTTCGCGGACACCGCATGGGTTGGAAGGCGGGCGATCCGATGGAGGCGGGTCGTGTCGGCAGCGACCCGGGTGGCCAACCGGATGAGTTCGGATTCCTCGACTTGTCCCGTCGGGAGATCGAGCCGGTGTTCGAGGCGGGGACGGGCGTAGTTCAACCCCCAGACCGCGACGAAGACCAGATAGAGGGCGCCGGACACGGCGAGTGCGAAGGCGGCGATGTGCGCGAGCCGGCGGAGCGCAGCAACGTGCACGAGCCTGCGGAGCGCCGAGGGCGGTTCCCCGGCTGGTGCCTCCCGCGGTCGGGACACCTGCCGGAAGCGCGCCGTCATCCGCCAGGTAAGGCGCCCGATGACGAACAGGGCCGCCGCCGCGATGAGCAGTTCCGCCAGCGAGAAGGGAACGAGGCCGCTCAGGAAGGAGAACCCGCGCACGACCAGCGGATAGATACCGGTCGTGTAGAGCGACTCCACCCGCTCCGGCATGGTCAGCGCGCCCTGGAACAGGGCAACCCCGAGGGCGCCGGCGCCAAGGCCGGCGAGCACGAGAATCCGCTGCCGCCGCGGACTCGGAAGCCGCATAGGCAAACTCTAACCGGCTCGATCGGCCATCGGTGCGGTCCCCGGGGGCCGCTCTCGCGCTACGCGCTCAGGACTTCCGCTTCAGCCGGATTCGGGAGCGTCCGTTCCTGTCGTAGCGAGCCGCAGGTGGCGGGTGGCGAGGGCGTCGAATCCGATTCCCGGCGCCGTCAGCATCCGGCGGCTGAGCCGCCTCGCCATCAGCCCGCTCTTCGTATGGGGGCATGCCGGTGCGATCGTGTGGGCGAGTTCGTGGGCGAGGACGCGGCCGAGGGCGATCCCGAGGCGCCGCGGCGCAGCATGTGGTCTGCGGCGTTGCGGTCGCTTCCCCCGCTCCCACTTCGTACGGGCCGCCAGGGGGAGCCCCAGGGCGCGCTCGGCGGCCCCGAGCGACAAGAAGACGGAGCGGCGCTCGCCCTGTACCCCGATCGCGACTCCGATGGCCTCGGGAGCAACATCCCAGCGGTCGGGCAGTTCGGGATAGAGGGTCGCCGGAATCACTGCCGGACCGCCCCGGCTGACGAAACGGAGCCCGATCTCGCTCGCTTCGAACGCCCGGACCACCTCGCCCTGGAGCAGGTCGGCGGCCTCGGTCGAGAGCAGGTGGTACGGGTCGTAAAACCGGACCTGCAGCGGTTCGTTCCGGGCGGCCGGTGGGACCTCGACCGGGGGAAGCAGGAGTCCGGGAGAGACGGCGGCAGAGTTCGAAGCGGTCAGGAGAACGCCCGAGAGAAGCAGGGAGCGGAGCCGGAGGTGCATGTCCCCGGCAACGCCGGGAACGCCGGCCGGTTCGGAATTGCCCCCGAATTCAAGGAAATGCGGGGAAGTTCTGAATTCGCGTTCAAGAGGGTGGCCGCTCTCGCGATACTGCCGGCTTCTGACACGATGCGGGCGGCGGGCCAATGAACGGGACCAAGCGGGCGGGATTCCTCGACGTGGCGGTGGTCGGCGGCGGCATCGTCGGGCTGGCGGTCGCGCGCCGATTACAGCAGGCGGCGCCCTCGACGTCGGTTCTGGTTCTCGAAAAAGAGGCGGACGTCGCCCGCCACCAGACGGGAAGGAACAGTGGGGTCATCCACTCCGGGATCTACTACGCGCCAGGATCGCTACGGGCGCGGAACTGCCGGCGCGGGGTGGAGCTGCTGCTCCGGTTCTGCCGGGAACAGGGGATTCCCTTCTCCCTTTCGGGCAAGGTGATCGTCGCGGCGAACCAGTCCGAGCGAGTCCGGCTGGAGGCGCTGCTGCGACGCGGCGAAGCGAACGGCGTCCCCGGATTGCGGCTTCTGGACCGGGCCGGACTCCGGGACATCGAGCCCCATGCCGAGGGGGTGGCGGCGCTTCATTCTCCGACCTCGGGGGTGGTCCGTTTCCGGGACGTGGCCTTGGCGCTGCGCCGCCTCTTCGAAGCCGCGGGAGGGCGGGTGGAGACCGGCGCCCGGGTCCTGGAGATCGTGAATTCCGCCAATGGACTCCGCGTGCTCACCACCGGGGGCGAGTTTGCCTGCCGGCGGCTGGTCACCTGCGCCGGCCTCCACGCGGACCGGGTGGCCCGCCGCGCCGGGGACGAGCCGGAACTGCAGGTGATGCCCTTTCGCGGGGAGTACTACCGGGTGCGGCCGGAACGCGCCGGACTGGTGCGCGGCCTCATCTACCCGACCCCCGATCCGCGGTTCCCGTTCCTCGGGGTCCACCTCCACCGAAACCTGGACGGGGAGGTGGATGCCGGACCGAACGCGGTGCTCGCGCTCGCCCGCGAGGGCTACCGCCGCCGGGACCTGGATTTTCGCGACCTCCGCGAGATGGCGGGGTATTCCGGGTTCCGCCGGCTGGCGCTCCGGGAGTGGCGCGCCGGGGTGGACGAGATCCACCGGTCGCTCTCCAAGCGGGCCTTCACCCGGCGTCTCCAGCGGCTCGTCCCGGAACTCAAGACGGAGGACCTCACCCCCGGCCCCTCCGGGATCCGGGCGATCGCCGTGCTCCCGGACGGCCGGATCGCGGACGACTTCCGGATCGTCCGCCGGGGTAGCCGCATCCACGTGCTGAACGCTCCCTCGCCCGCGGCGACGGCGTCGCTCGCGATTGCGGAGCAGGTGGCGGCGCTGGCGGGGGAGGAATAGCCGGCTGGCGATACCGGCCGGGGGCTCACATGTCGCAGTAGCCGGTTTCCCGGTTCAACATGTCGCAGTAGCGATACCGGCCGGAGTGGGAACATGTCGCAGTAGCCGGTTTTCCGGGCTGAACATGTCGCACTAGCAATACCGGCGGGGGGTGAACATGTCGCAGTAGCCGGATTTCCGGCTGAACATGTCGCAGTAGCGATACCGGCCGGGTGGGAACATGTCGCAGTAGCCGGAATTCCCGAATCAACATGTCGCAGTAGCGCTACCTGCCGGGGTTCAACATGTCGCAGTAGCCGGGATTTCGAGGGCCAACATGTCGCAGTAGCGACACCGGCCGAGGGGGAACATGTCGCAGTAGCCGGATTTCCGGGTTGAACATGTCGCAGTAGCGATACCGGCGGGGTGGAGCCGGGGCGATATCGGAACCGGTTGTGTCAAGAGACACGAACGCCCAGCTAGGGGGAGAGAGTCTTCAGAATGAAGCGCGCCATGGTTTCGCGCAGATGAAGGACGAGATTCGGATCCCGGACCCCGTGACGGGACTTGGGATACACCATCAACTCAAAGGGCTTTCCCGCCTTTTGCAGGTCGTGCACGAACTGGATGGTGTTCTGCAAATGGACGTTGTCGTCCATCGTCCCGTGGATCAGGAGCAACTCACCGGTGAGGTTCCCGGCTGCCTCGCGCACGGAACTCTTCCGGTATCCCGACGGGTTTTCGTCCGGAGTGCTCATGTATCGCTCGGTGTACACCGAGTCGTAGTCGCGCCAGTCCACCACGCTGCCGCCGGCAATGCCGGCCCGGAAACGGTCGGACTTGGTGAGCGCCGTCAGCGTCATGTATCCCCCGAAACTCCAGCCGTCCACCCCGATCCGGGCCGCGTCCACGAAGTCGCGTGAGCCCAGCCACTCCACCGCCTCGACGAGGTCGCTGAGTTCTTGTTCGCCGAAGTTCCCGTAAACGGGCCAGGTGGACTCCACCCCCTTGCCGGAGGCGATGCGGTTGTCCACCACGAAGACCACGATCCCCTGCTGCGCCAGGTACTGGAACCACATGCCGCGGGTTCCCGGCCAGGCGTTTCTGACCTGGGGCGCGTGCGGTCCGCCATAGACGTGCACCCAGGCGGGATAGACCCGGGAGGCGTCGAAGCCGTGGGGACGGATCATCATGGCCTCGAGCTCCGTTCCGTCTTCGGTGGGAACCTGAAGCAGCTCGGGCGGGGAGACCTCGAACCGCTCGAGGTCGGGGACGCTGCCGCCGCCGAGGTCGCGGAGGGCGGATCCGTCGTCGGCGGCGCGCAGACTCATTCGCGGCGGGCTGCTCAGGTCATGGGAGACCGCCATGTAGGTTTCGATACGGGGCCCTTCCGGGAAGTTGGCCTGATGCGTGCCCGGCGCGTCGTCGAGCAGCGTGACGCCGGATCCGTCGAGCGCCACCTTCAGGATGTCGGAGCCCAGGGAGGAACGGTAGGTGCCCGAAGCGAATGCGACGCCGGCATCCTCGTCCACGGCATGGAGGCGCCGGAGCTCGTAGCGGCCCTCGGTCAGCGAACCCACGAGTTCACCGGCCGCGTCGTAGCGGTAGAGGTGCTTGAACCCGGTCCGTTCGCTGAACCACAAGAATCCGCCCCCGTTTGCCTCGGAGAGGAAGTGGGGCGCGCCGTGCCCATTGACCCACGGGCCGGCGTCTTCCCGCAGGACGCGGACGGATTCCCCGGTGCGGGCGTCGGCCCGGTGGAGGTCCAGGAAGGTCTGCGTCCGGTCCTGCACCTGGTACCAGAGCCGACCGTCCGGCGAGAAGGCGACGTTCACGATGAGCGTTTCCTGGTTGCCGTAGCCGCCCGGATGCACCCAGACGATGTTGCCGCCGGACGCGGGGACCACCCCGAGCCGCACCCGTGGGTTGGGATCGCCGGCCTTGGGGTACGGATAGACCTCCAGATCCAGGTGGTAGGGAATGTGGTCCACCACGGTGAAACGGGGAACGTCCCGTTCGTCGGTCTGCAGGAAAGCGATTCGGCTGCCGTCCGGACTCCACCAGTGGGCGAAGAAGTTGCCGCGCCCGTAGATCTCCTCCTGATAGACCCAGTCCAGCTTCCCGTTGAACAAGTCCGGCCCGCCCCCGGTCGTGAGTTGCAGCTCCGCACCCTCGAGGTCCGTCACGTACAGATCGTTGTCCCGGATGAAGGCGAGGCGGCGTCTGTCCGGTGAGAAGCGCGCCAGTTCCTCGGGTTCGGGGGTGCGGGTGAGGCGGCGCAGGGTGTTCCCGGCCGTCTCCCAGACGAACAGATCGGAGGCCAGGTTCAGGAGCAGCCGGTCGCCCGTATCCGGCATGACGAGCCTCCCGGGGCGCGCGGCGCGCGCCGCTTCCTCGTCGGGGAGGGACAGCGTTTCCACGAGCGCGGCGGCCAGCGCTCCGGCGTCGTAAAGGGGCCGGGAGGTCCCGGTCGCGGCCTCGATCACCGTCCACGTCCGTTCGGCGCCCTCGCCGGTTCCGGACAGGTAGTGCGTTCCTCCCGGCAGCCAGCGGATGCTCGGGAGGTCAGGGGAGAACTCGAGCGCGTCGGGTCCGTAGAGGTGGCCCAGTTCGATGGGCTCCGTCTGGGCCGGGGCTCCGGTAGCGACAAGTAGGGCGGCGGCGGCGAAAAGGGAAACGCGGGTCTTCATGGGCGGCGATTATCCGGGGAACCCCGGGGTTGTGCCCGGTGTCGCCCGGACAGTGGCGAAACTCCCCGCGCCAAACACCCGTGCTGCGGCTCCCGAAGCCTCCAAACGGCCTCAATTCCGGGTACGATCGCCCGCTTCTTCCGGAGGAACCCGATGCGCTTCATGTCCCGTCCTGCTCTTGCTTGCCTTGCCGTTCTGCTGGCTCTTCCGGCCGCCGCCCAGGACGCGGACACCGCCGTGGTGATCCGCGCCGACCGGCTCATCATCGGAACCGACGCGCCGCCCGTCCTGAACCCGGAGGTGGTGATCGAAGGCGAGCGGATTACCGCAGTCGGCCCGACGGGCGCGGTTCCCATTCCGCGCGGTGCGACCGTGATCGACCTGAGCGGCCACACGATCCTCCCCGGGCTCTTCGATTGCCATATCCACCTCGGCGGTATCCCGGGGGACGGCGGCGACACGCAGAAGATGCGGGAGACGGTCGCCCACGAAGCGATCTACGCCGTCGCGCACGCCAAGATCACTCTCGAGAAGGGCTTCACCAGCGTCCGCAACATCGGCGCCGGCAACTACCACGACGCGGCGCTCCGCGACATGGTGGACCGGGGCATCGTGCCCGGTCCGCGCATCCAGGCGGCGACCTGGGGCGTGGGTTCCACGGGCGGCCATGCCGACATCAACGGCTGGAACGCGGATGTCCCGACGCCCGGCTACGCGATGATCGCGGACGGGGTGGACGAGTTGCGCAAGGCGGTGCGCTACCAGGTCAAGTACGGGGCGGACGTGATCAAGGTGACCGCCTCCGGCGGCGTGCTCTCCCACGGTGACTCGGTCTACGACCAGGCGTACTCCTTCGAGGAACTGAAGGCCATTGTCGATACCGCCAACATGCTCGACACCCCCGTGGGGGCGCACGCCCATTCACCGGCCGCCATGAACGACGCCATCCGCGCCGGGGTGGCCAGCATCGAGCACGGCACCCTGATCGACGACGAGGGGATTCGGCTCGCGAAGGAGCACGGAACCTTCGTCGTTCCCACCCTCTATACGCTCGACTACATCATCGACGAGGGCGCCGAGAACGACGTCCCCGAGTACGCGATCCAGAAGGCGACCGAGATGGCGGCCATGCAGCGCGAGCGGCTCGCCGCCGCCTTCCACGCCGGCGTGAAGTTCGCTTACGGGACGGACGCTGCGGTGTTCCCGCACGGCAGGAACGCCAGGGACTTCGCGATCATGGTGGACGAGATGGACATCTCGCCGATGGCGGCGATCCAGACGGCCACTCTCAATGCCGCGGAGTTGCTTCGCTGGGAAGCCGACCTCGGTTCCATCGAGGACGGCAAGTTGGCCGACATCATCGCGGTGGCGGGGAACCCGCTCGAAGACATCACCCTGCTCGAGGACGTGAAGTTCGTGATGAAGGGCGGCGAGGTGGTCAAGAGCCCGTAACGGACGCCGCCGCCGGGAACACCGTGGACCGCGGCTCCCCGCTCAGAGGTCCGCGATGAAGTCCTTGAGGATGTCCAGGAACTCGTCGATGTGCTCGGCGTGCGTCCGGAAGATGCCGGGCGAGGGCCTCAGCCAGAACCGGTCGTTCAGGTAGGTGGCCGAGACGAAGATGCGGCCGTCGGCGTGGAGGGCCCGGGTGAGCCGCCGGTTGAGTTCGTCCACTTCCGCGTCGGTGCGCCCTTGCGGCCGGTAGCGGAAACACATCGTGGAGAGTTCGGGCTCCGGACCGACCTCGATGTCGTCCCACGTGCGCAGTTCGTCCTGGAGATAGCAGGCCAGCACCCACCGCTCCTCGAGAGCGGCCGCGAACGCGTCGGTTCCGTGGAGCAGCAGGGGCAGCAAAAGGCGTAGCCCCCGGAAATGGCGGGTCAGTTCGATCGAACATTCCGAGGGGGAACTTTCGGCCTGGGGCTTGTCCACCAGGTAGGGGGCCTTGAAGCGGAACGTTTCGAGGTGCGCCGCGTTGCGGACCACCACCGCGCCGCTCCCGTAGGGGAGGAACAGGCTCTTGTGGGGGTCGAGCACCACGGAGTCCGATTCCTCGATTCCCCGGAAGACATCCCGCCGCGCCGGAACCAGCACGAAAAACCCCCCGTAGGCGGCATCCACGTGGTGCCAGACCCCCTCGGCCCGGGCGATCCCGGACACCGCGTCCAGCGGATCCACGGCCCCGGTGTTCGTCGTCCCGGCGGTGCTCACCACCAGCCAGGGAATGAGTCCGTCGGCCCGGTCCTTCCGGATGTGGGCGGCGAGCGACGCGGGCTCCAGCCGGTAGGCCTCATCCACCGCGACGATCCGGCAGGGCGCTTCCCCAACGCCCGCCAGGTGCACCGCCTTGCGCACCGAATAGTGCTCCTGGCTCGTGACGTACACACACGCCCGGGCGTAGTCGCGCGACCTGAGTCCCTTTGCCTCGCGAGCCGCGATGATCGCGGTCAGGGCGGCGACGCTTCCGCCCGAAGTCAGGGTGCCGCCGGCTTCCTTTGGATACCCCACGATCTCGGCGATCCATTCCACCAGGCGGTTCTCCACCCGGGCCGCCCCCGGTGATGCTGGGAAGTAGCCGGAGAAAGCATTCCCAACCGCCGCCAGAAAGTCCCCGAGCGCGGATGTATAGATCCCGCCGCCGGGCACGTAGCCGAGATCGCGCGGCGACGCCGGATTCAGCCCCTCCTGTTCGACCTCCCGCCGGATCAGGTCGAGGATTTCCGGCAAGGGTTGGCCCTGCGGTCCGATCGGCAGGTCGGTCAGTTCCGAGGCCTCCCGCGGCGGGTACCACGACGGACCGGTCTTCAGGCCCTCAAGGAACTCCTCGGAATGCCGGATGGTGGCGCCGGTGAGCACCTCCCGCTCGTCCGCGTCGGGCTCAAGCGACCGGGCGCGGCGCCGCAGCGCCTCGGCGCGCGTGCGGAGCTCGCTCACCGGTGGCTCAATCCGCGGCCGCCGGGCGCCGCTCCGGGCTCGTGCGGTCGAAGGCGGTCCCGAGCACGTAGCCGGCGCAGCTCGCGGCCGTCAGGCCGATCGCCTTCGGAATCGGTACGCCGGCGGAAAACAGCGCGGGCTCCAGGAACCACTCCCACCCGAGCGTCAGGTGAAGGGCCCACAAGACGGCGCCGCCGCCCATTGCGGTGAGCGCGGCCACGCGGCCGCCGCGTTCCGAGAAGAGTCCGGCGGTCAGCGGCACGAACAGGCCCACGAGCGTGAGTTCGTACGCGTCTTCGAGCAGGGAGTACGCACTGAAGCCACGGAACGCATAGAAAAGACTCGCCGCACCGACGATCACCACCGAGATTCGGCTCAACCGTAGGAGCCCCACCCGGGGCAGGGGGTGGCGGAGCAGGTTCTGCGCCAGTACGGACGCGGCCGATATTAGCGCGCTGTCCACGGTCGAAAGGAGCGCCGACACGACCAGCAGGATCAACCCGAGCGCCGCCAACGGGCTGAAGAGGATGCGGCCGAGCGCCGCGAGCATCTCGCTCTCGGATCCGGGAAGGAGCAGCCGGGTCGCAAGTCCAAGCAGCACGGGAATCGCGCCGAGTCCCAGATAAAGCCCCCCCGCAATCAGGCAGGCGCGGCGCGCCACCCGCTCCGACCGCGACGCGAACACCCGTTGCAGCACGTCCTGGCCCGGGATGTTGCCGAGCGCCCCGGCCACGAGCAGTCCCGACCAGGCGAGGAAAGCGGTCATTTCGCCGGGAATCACCGCGAGCAGATCCGGAGGCGTGTCGCGTCCGAGCCGCGCCAGCCCCCCGCCCAGCGACCCCCCTCCCAGTTCCGCGAGCGCCGAAATGCCGAGCGCCAAGAGCGCGAAGCCGACGATCACGCCCTGCACCGCATCGGTCAGCGTCACCGACCACATCCCCCCGATCAACGTATAGCCGACGGCAACCGCCGCCACCAGCGCGAGACCCACACCGAGCGGGATTCCGAAGAGCTCGCCGAGGAGCGCGGCCAGCACCGAGAACTGGGCCGCGATCCAGCCGAAGAAACTGGGCACCATGATGGCGGCGGAGCTGATCTCCGCGCTCCGGCCAAAACGGCGGGCAAAGAAGTCGCCAAGCGTCAGGAGCCGCAGGCGCCGAAGTGGGGCCGCGTAGAACAGGCCGACCAGAAGCAGACAGATTCCCGGACCGATGGGTTCCAGGGCAGCCGCCGACAGACCCACGGACCGGACTTCCTCGGCCGAAGCGAGGAGCGTGCCCGCCCCGAACCAGGTGGCCAGCAGGCTGAGCGAGGCCAGTGGCGTCCCGAGGCGCCGGCCCGCGACCAGGTAGTCGGAGAAGTTGTGGACGCGGCGGCTGGCGATCCAGGCCAGCCCGAACAGAAGTCCCGTGTAAAGGAGAAGGACCGCGGCGGAAAGACTCGTCAACAAGGACGGGTTTTCAGTCGGGCCGGTGCAGTCGTTCGACGGCGCTCGCCCGCTCGTCGGGATCGCGTCCGCCCCATAGCCCGCCCGCCAGCATCGCCAGCAGGCTGATCGGGAGCGCCACCAGGATCGGCCCGGCGCCAATCCCGAATTGCGGGCCGGCGAGCAGCACGAACGAATAGACGGCGACGCCGGAAACGAGAGCCGCCACGCCGCCCACCAGATTTGCCCGCCGCCACCAGATGCCGAAGACCACCGGCACGAAGAGTCCTGCGGAGAGCAGGCCCACGCCGGCGGTATAGAACTGGGTGAGCAGTTCCGGCGGGGACCAGGCCCAGTAGAGCGCGGCGGCGCCGACGAGCCAGGTAGCCCCGAGGCGGGCGGCGGCCTGGGCCCGCTTGCTCTTCCGCGCCAGGAAGCCGCCCAACAGGTCGTGGGCGACCGCCGAACTGACCGCGAGCAGGAAGGCGTCGGTGGTGGACATCACCGCGGCCAGCACTGCCGCCACCGCGAGCCCCCGGAAGACCGGAGGAAAGTGGTCGCCGATGACCCGCAGGAACACCTCGTCGGGATCGGTCAGCCCGGGAAACTCCAGGATGCCCACGGGAGCGATCAGCAGGATCGCCGCCAGGATCATCACTCCGTACATGACGGTCGCGAGGTTCAGCGACACCCGGGCGCTCCGCGGGTCCCGGGCGGTGGAGACCCGCATCACGATGTGCGGAATCACGGGAATCGCAGAGGCCCAGATCACGAAATAGCTGAGATAGCCGGAGCCTCCGGAGGGCAGTTGCCCGAAAGCCGGGGAGGCCGCGGTTGCCGCCTGGAGCGAGCCGAGCGGCGATCCGGCGGAGGTGGCGAGTACGACCGCGGTCGCCCCCATCAGGAGAAAGAGCAAAGCTCCCTGCATCACGTCGGTGACGGTGACGGCGACCATGCCCCCGAAGGACACGTAGAGAATGAACACCAGGGTGGCGACCGTGATCGCGGTCCCGTAGTCCACCCCGAGGAGGGCTTCGGCGGTGATGCCGGCGGCCTTCATCTGGGCCACCATGTACACGGTGAGTGACACCACGATGATCGTGGGGACCAGCGCCCGCACGATTCCGTGCGGATAGCGGAACACCATGAAGTCCGTGATCGTGAACTTGGCGAGCCGGCGCAGGGGAGCGGCGACCAGGATGGTGGCGAGGGGGAAACCGACGACCGCCCCTGCGAACAGCGCAAGGGTCGCGGGAATCCCGTCCCGGTAGGCGAGGCCCAGCACTCCCACCAGCGAGCCGCCGCTTGCCAGGCTCGCCATGATGGCGAGCGCGTTGACCCCGGTGCCGACGCGGCGCCCGGCCACCCAGTACTCGTCCGCCGAGCCGAGCACCCGGCGCGTGGCCAGTGCCCCCACCACCACGCATACCAGCAGGTAGGCGAGGACGAGCCAGCGTTCGATCATGGGCCCGAGGCCGGTTCGGCCGGCTTCTTCGACTCCGGAGCGCTGCCGGTCTCCGGTTCGGTGAACAGCAACAGAAGGAGAATCGCCGGCGACCCGAGCAGGAGGATCGCCATCAGCCAGCCGAAGACGGCGACCCCGAGCACCGAGATCTCTCCGAAGAAAGGCAGGAAAGCGATCGTCGAAAAGAGAATCAGGACGAAGAGTGCGATGCGTTCCGGACGCCGCATCGGGAAGAACGAATTCATGCCGGGGAAGGGGACGAAGTGTAGGGGCTTCGCCCGCATATGATCCGGCCCGCTTCGTCCTTGCGCGTTATCACCTGGAACCTGAATTCGATCCGCACCCGCCGGGCTCGCCTGCTGCGGCTCCTGGAGCGGCACGAACCCGACGTCCTGTGCCTGCAGGAGCTTCGCGCCCCCGCGGAGACCTTTCCCTGGCTGGACGTCGAGGCGGCCGGCTACCGTGCGGTGGTCCACGCCCAGGCCGCGCGAAACGGGGTGGCGGTGCTGGCGCGCGAGTCGCCCGAGGTGCTGGCGCGCGGCCTGCCCCCCTGCCGGTCGCGGGGTGAGGCCCGGCTGCTGGATGTCCGGATCGCAGGCGCTCGGGTCATCACCGCGTATGTTCCGAACGGAAAGGCGGTGACCCGGGTCGAGGACTGGAAGTACAAGCTGGAGTGGCTGCGAGCCCTCCGCGACCACCTCGCAACGAACGCCGATCCCTCGGAGCCGCTCGTGCTCTGCGGGGACTTCAACGTGGCGCCTACCGACCGCGATTCCGCGACCGCGGACCCGGGTGGGGTGCTCTGTCATCCGGACGCCCGCGCCGCTCTCGCCGACCTTGTCGCCTGGGGGCTCGCGGACGCGTATCGGCGGGTCTATGCCGAAGGGGAGGAGCCCGAGAAGGGCCTCTACACGTGGTGGGACTACACCCGCCTGGCGTTCGCCCGGAACGTGGGCGCCCGCATCGACCACATCTACCTGACGGCCCCGCTGATCGGGCGGATCGGCGGAGTGCGGGTGGACCGGGATGAGCGGCGTCAGAAGAAGGGAGACGACGTTCCCTCGGACCACGCGCCGGTCCTCTGCGATCTCGACGCCTGATCGGCGAGCGCGGCCGCGGTGCCATCGGCCGGCCGGCCGGGGCCGGGCCGGGCGTCCGGCGTCCGGGAACCTCCGAGAGTCCTCCGGAGGCAACCCCGCAGCGTGGACCGCGGGACGGCCGCGCGGGCTGCAAGGGGCCGGATCCTGCTCGTGTTCGGGGACCTGTGACACCTCAACGCAGCGCTCCTCGGACACGGACTCCGACTCCTTGCAAGCAGGCGCGCTCGGGACTATCCTTTTCCAATTGCACTGGAGCGTCTTGGGGGGCGGAAAAGCTGCCCTGCGACGTCCGGCAAAACGTCCCATGCGCCTACTCACTTTCGTCGCCGCGTGGTCCCTCAGCGCGGGCGTCTTCGTGTTGTCGCCGTTGGCGAACGCCGGAGAACGGCCGGGCTCCGGGCCCGCCGGATCGGGTCTTCCCACGGTCGCCTCCGCCCGCACCTGGACCCCGGAAAGTTCGGGTCCGGCTTCCGCCTCCGAAGCCGGCTCTTTGAACGCGGAAACCGCCGCGGCGCACAACGGGATGCTCCGGACCTACTGCATGGTCTGCCACAACGACCGGATGAAGACGGGCAACATGTCGCTCGCCGGCTTCGACGCCGGAGACGCTCCGGCCAATCCGGCGCTCGCGGAGAAGATGGTTTCGAAGCTCCGGCTCGGGATGATGCCGCCGCCGGGCGCGCGGCGTCCGGGCGAGGAGATGCTCACCGAAGTTGCCGAGTCCCTCGAGACGCAGCTTGACCTCAGCGCCGCCGAGAACCCGAATCCCGGACGCCGTTCGTTCCAGCGGCTGAACCGTTCCGAGTACAGCGCGGCGATCCGCGACTTGCTCGATCTCCCGCTGGATGCCGCGCAGTACCTGCCGCAGGACACCATCAGCGCCAACTTCGACAACATCGCCGACGTCCAGTTGCTCTCCGCGACGCTCATGGATTCCTACCTGCGCGCCGCGAGTGAAATCAGCTACCTCGCCGTCGGAGACGCGGACGCGGTGGCGGCTGAATCCGGCTATCACGTGTCCCGCTGGGCCGAACAACTGGATCAGGTCGAAGGGGCCCCTTACGGAACGCGCGGCGGGATCGTGGTGGACCACGTTTTTCCGGCGGATGGGGAGTACCGGTTCCGGGTTGCCTTCCACCACGAGACCACCGGCGCCATCGTGGGTTCGGGATCGAGTTCGCTCCACACCTTCGACAAACCGGAGCAGGTCGAGATCTCCGTTGACGGTGAACGGGTGGCGCTGGTGGACGTGGGACGCTGGATGCACGTTTCCGACCCGGACGGCGTCAACCTGCGGACCGAACCGGTCTTCGTGCGCGGCGGGCCGCGGAAGGTGGCAGCGGTCTTCCTGAAGCACTACGAGGGGCCGGTCCTCGACCTGATTTCTCCGCACGAATGGTCCCTTGCCAGCACCGCGACCTCCCGGACCTACGGCATCCACAACGTGCCCCACCTGCGGGATCTGTTCATGACCGGTCCTTTCGATGCGACCGGGGTGTCCGAGACGCCGAGCCGCCGGGCCATCTTCACCTGCCGCCCGCTCTCGCCGGACGAAGCGCGTCCCTGCGCCGAGCAGATCCTTTCGCGTATCGGGCGCCTTGCGTATCGGCGCAGTCTCACCGAGCGCAACCTCGACTCGCTGATGTCGCTCTATGACGCGGGGGTCTCGCGGGTCGGCTTCGAGGAAGGGATCCGGATGGGGATCGAGGGAATCCTCGCGAGTCCCAACTTCGTGTTCCGGATCGAGGAACCGCTGGATCCGCGGGAGGCCGAGTTCGGCTATCGGCTGACGGACATCGATCTGGCGTCGCGGCTTTCGTTCTTCCTCTGGGGGACGATCCCCGACGATGAGCTGCTGGATGCGGCCGAGGCCGGCCGGTTGTCGGAACCCGCCGGGTTCGAGACGCAGGTTCGCCGGATGCTGGCGGACCCCCGCTCGGAAGCGCTGGCGAAACGCTTCGCCTACCAGTGGTTCCGGCTGCAGGATCTCAAGAAGATCAACCCGAACGTGCGGCTCTACCCGGACTTCCACCAGCAGTTGAAGACCGCGATGGTCGAGGAGACCGAGCGCTTCTTCCACCACCTGGTGGCGGAGGACAAAAGCGTCTTCGATCTCTTCACCGCCGACTACACGTTCGTGAACCAGCGGCTCGCGCACCACTACGGGATGAAGGGGGTCGCCGGTCCGGAGCACCGGATGGTGGCGTATCAGGATCCGAACCGGCGCGGGATCTTCGCCCACGGGAGCATGCTGACGCTGACGTCGCATCCCTACCGGACCTCGGCGGTGCTTCGCGGGAAGTGGGTGATGGAGGTGCTGCTCGGGAGCCCGCCGCCGCCCCCGCCGCCCAACGTTCCGGACCTCGATTCCGGGGAATCAGGTGAGACGGTCAAGAAACTCACCGCGCGCCAGGCCCTGGAGATTCACCGGGACAACCCGGCGTGCCGCTCGTGCCACCGGATGATGGACCCGATCGGGCTGGCGCTCGAGCAGTTCGACGTCACCGGCCGGGTCCGGGTGAAGGATGCCGGCCAGCCGATCGACGCGTCGGGCGAGTTCTACGACGGAACCCCGATCCGGGACATCGGAGACCTGCGGGAGGCGCTCCTGAAGCGTCCGGCGCCGTTGCTGCGGACGTTCACCGAGAACCTGATGGCGTACGCGCTAGGACGGCGGGTGGAGTACTACGACCAGCCGCGGATCCGGGAGATCGTTCGGGAGGCGGAGGAATCCGACTACCGGATGTCGGCGTTCATTCTCGGGGTGGCGAAGAGCCCGGCCTTCCAGATGAAGGGCCGGGTCGAAGCCGAGACCGAAACGACGGCCGCCGCGGAGCACTAGGAGTCCTGAAGCGAAACCGACGGGAAGCCAACCGACAACGTCAGACTGACCACAAGGAGACCGCAATGAACTACCTGACCGGTAAGAGCCTTCCACGCCGCACGTTCCTGCGGGGAGCGGGGGCGACGGTCGCGTTGCCGTTCCTGGACGCGATGATTCCGGCGAGCGTGATCGCCAAACCGACGGCCGAGGATCCGACCCGGCTCGTGGCGGTGGAAATCGTGCACGGCGCGGCGGGCAGCAACAAGTACGGCCGCGATCAGCATCTGTGGTCGCCGGAGAAGGAAGGCGCGGACTTCGACCTGTCGAAGGGTTCGCTCAGTCCCCTCGAGTCGGTCCGGGACTACGTCACGATCGTGAGCGACTGCGACAACGAGCCGGCGGAGGCCGAGACCGCACGGGAGATCGGCGGGGACCATTTCCGTTCGAGTTCGACGTTCCTGACCGCCTCCCATCCGCGGCAGACGGAGGGATCCGACGTCTTCGCCGGAACCTCGCTCGATCAGATGTATGCGCGGCGCTTCGGCCAGAACACCCCGATCCCCTCGATGCAGCTCTGCATCGAAACCGTCGATCAGGCGGGTGGCTGCGCTTACGGATACGCGTGCGTGTACACCGACACCATCAGTTGGGCATCGCCGACGGAGCCGCTCCCGATGACCCGGGATCCGCGGATCGTTTTCGACCAGTTGTTCGGCGCGGGAGGTACCCCGGAGGGCCGGATCGCCCGGCAGACGGCGCGGCAGAGCGTCCTGGATTTCATCGGCGAAGAGGTTCGCGACCTGCAGGCCGCGCTGGACCCGCAGGACGTGCGCCGGATGGACCGCTACCTGACGGACATCCGGGAGATGGAGCGGCGGATCGAGCGGATCGTGGAACGGAACACCAGCGGGGCGATGCGGGAGCTTCCGGACGCGCCTTCAGGGGTGCCGGATTCGTTCGACGAGCACGTGAAGATCATGTTCGACCTGCAGGCGCTGGCCTTCCAGTCGGACATGACCCGGGTGTTCAGCTTCAAGCTGGGCCGGGACGCGTCGAGCCGGGTGTTTCCGGACAGCGGCGAGCCCACGGCGTTCCACCCCGCGTCGCACCATGGGAACGATGAGGAGCGCGTCGAGATCCTGAGCCGGATCAACCGGTATCACGTGAGCCTGATTCCGTACTTCATGGAGAAGCTACGGAGCATTCAGGAAGAGGATCGGACACTCCTCGACAAGACGATGATCCTCTACGGGTCTCCGATGGGGGACCCGAACATCCACAACCACAAGCGGGTTCCGTTCTTCGTGGCGGGCGGTGCGAACGGCGCGCTCGAGAACAACCTGCACTTGCGGGCCCAGCCCGGGACCCCACTCGCGAACGTGATGCTCACATTGCTGCACAAGCTGGGGATGGATGACCTGGAGACCTTCGGGAACAGCACGGGCGCCTTCTCGCTGTCGCAGGCGGTCTAGGTGGTGGGGTATCCCGAGGCGAAGACTTTCAACAAACGGAGAGGGACGGCCATGAAAATCGGAAAGCGATGGGTTGGCTTGGTTGCGCTTTGCTGCGCACTCGGCATCCTGGTGAGCGCCGGGTATGCGGCCCGGCTGGCGCCGGTGCTGGATGCCGCGAAGCGCGGTGACGTGGAAGCTCTGAAAGCGGAGCTGCGCTCGGGCGCCGACGTGAACGCGGCCCAGGGTGACGGGTTCACCGCCCTCCACTGGGCGGCCAAGAACGGAAACCGCGAGGTTGCCGAACTCCTGATTTTCGCTGGTGCGGACATTCGCGCCACGACGCGCCTGGGAAGCCACATGCCGCTTCACGTGGCGGCGGCGGCAGGACAGGCGGAGGTCGCCGAAATCCTCCTGACGGCCGGAGCCCCAGTGGCGGTAGCGACCGAAACCGGTGCTCGCGCGATCCATTTCGCCGCGGCGTCCGGTGACCCGGCGACGGTTACCGTGCTTGCTGGCCACGGGGCGGACGTGGACGCCGTGGAGCCCCAGTGGGGCCAGACGCCGCTCATGTTCGCGGCCGGCATTGGCCGCACCGCCGCGGTCGAGACGCTCCTCGAAGTCGGAGCGAATCCCGCGGTCACCGCCGCGGTGCTCGATGTCGCCGCCCGCGCCGAACAGGATCTGATTGCCCGCCGCGCCCGGCAGCAGCGGATCGCCCGTGAGCGGGGCGGCGGCGCGGACGTGATCTACGACGAGCGGGAACGGGACAAGCGGGCGAAGGCGGCTCAGCGCCGGGCGCGCGCGGCAGCTGCCAAGGCGGCGAAGGAGAAGGGCCGCACTGAGGAAGCGCCGTTGACTGCGTCCACCGGCGGTTCCGCCGACCTCGCCGACCTGAAGAAGCCGACGGCGGAAGAAGTCGCCGCGGAGGAGGACGAGCACGCCGCGGCCCACGGCCACCCCGAGGATGAACTGGCCCGGGCCAAGGCCATCGAAGAAGCGAAGAAGCGGAGAGCGGCGCGGGCGCGGAATCGCGACCGCCTGCAGCCACTTCGTTATGCGGAACTCGTGGGTACGCACGGGGGCCTCACCGCGCTACTGCTTGCCGCTCGTGACGGGCATCTGGAAACCGCCGTCGCCCTCGTGGACGGCGGGGCCGACGTCAACCAGCGGGCCGAGGGGCACCGCACCACGCCGCTCCTGATGGCGGCCATCAACGGCCACTACGACATCGGAATGGAGCTGCTGGAGCGCGGCGCGGATCCGAACCTGACGAACGTCTCCGGCGGGGCGCCGCTCTACGGCGCGATCAACTCTCGCTGGATCGCCCAGCCGTTCCATCCGCAGCCCGCGGATCACCTCCGGCAGGAGACCTCGCACATCGAGTTCATGGAAGCTCTCCTCGACGCCGGTGCGGAAATCGATGCCCGGCTGGAACGGAAGCAGTGGTACACCACCTACAACACGGACCAGCTCGGCGTGAACCGGGCCGGTGCGACAGCGTTCTGGCGCGCGGCCTATGCGCTCGACATTCCAGTGATGAAGATGCTGGTCGCGCGCGGGGCGGACCCGCACATCCCGACGCAGAAGGTGCCGGAGCGGGTCCTTCGCCGGCTGACCGATCTGACGGCGGAAGAACCCGAGGAGGATCCTTCGGGCCTCCCCGAGGTTCCCTACGGGGGCCCGGGGGTCCATCCGATCCACGCCGCTGCCGGGGTGGGCTACGGGCTTGGACTGGCGGCGAACTCGCATCGGCACGCGCCGGACGCGTGGCTGCCGGCGGTCAAGTACCTCGTGGAGGAACTGGGCGCCGATCCGGATGCCCGCGACCACAACGGCTACAACGTGATCCACCACGCGGCCTCCCGGGGCGACAACGAGATGATCCTCTACCTCATCTCCAAGGGCGCCGATCCGCTGGCGGTCGCCCGGACCGGGCAGACCACCGTGGATCTGGCGAACGGCCCGGCGCAGCGGATCAACCCCTTCCCGGAAACCATCGCGCTCCTCGAGGGTTACGGGGCCAAGAACAACAACCGCTGCGTGGGTTGCTGAGGCGCCACCATGGGGAGTTCCCGGATTGATGCGGCAGGAAAAGCCAGCCGGCTTTCCCTGATTCCGTTCCTCTTCGCCGGTCTGCTGGCGGCGCCGGCCGCTTCGTCGCTCGAGGCGCCGACGCTCGAGGCTGCCAGATCCTGGGAACCCGCTTCTTCGGGGGAAACCGCTCCAGCCGTTTCCCCGGAGAACGCGGCGGCCCACAACCGGATGCTGCGGACCTACTGCATGGTCTGCCACAACGACCGGATGCAGACCGGGAACATGACGCTCTCCGGCTTCGACGCCGGCAACGCACCCGAGAGCGCGGCGCTGGCCGAGAAAATGGTCTCGAAGCTGCGGCTTGGGATGATGCCTCCACCCGGCGCCCGGCGGCCCGCCGAGGAAACACTGGCAGAAGTCGCCGAATCGCTCGAGGACCAGCTCGACACCAGCGCGGAGGAAGCGCCGAACCCGGGCCGCCGTTCCTTCCAGCGGCTGAACCGAGCCGAGTACACGGCGGCCATCCGGGATCTGCTGGCGCTCGATCTGGACGCGGCCGAGTACCTGCCGCAAGACACCATCAGCGCGAACTTCGACAACATCGCGGACGTCCAGTTGCTGTCGGCGACGCTCATGGACTCCTATCTGCGCGCGGCCAGCGAAATCAGCCGGCTGGCGGTAGGGGATCCGGACGCCGCACCGGCCGAAACCAGCTATTTCGTCTCCCGCTGGGCCTCCCAGCGGCGCCAGGTCGAAGGCGCGCCCTACGGCACGCGGGGCGGGATCGCGGCGGATCACACCTTCGCCGCGGACGGGAACTACGTGTTCCGGGTTTCCCTCCATCATGAAGTGTGCGGCCCCGTGGTCGGCACCGCGGTAGGGGCGCTGAATTCGGAGGAGAATCCCGAGCAGCTCGAGATCTCCATTGACGGGGAGCGGGTCGCGCTCCTCTCGATCGATCCGTGGATGCACACCTCCGATCCTGATGGCGCGACGATGATCACCGAGCCGATCTTCGTCAAGGCCGGTCCCCGGACGGTGGCGGCGGCCTTCTTGCGCCAGTTCGACGGCACGACGCTGGATCTCATCTCGCCGCACGAGTGGTCGCTCGCGAGCACCAACATCGCGCTCACCTATGGCATCCACAGCCTTCCGCACCTCCGGGACGTCCTGATTCGCGGTCCGTTCGACACGACCGGGGTTTCGGAAACGCCGAGCCGGCAGGCGATCTTCAACTGTCGTCCGCTGTCACCGGACGAGGCGCGCCCCTGCGCCGAGCAGATCCTGTCGCGGCTGGGCCGGCTGGCCTATCGCCGGACGATGGATGAAGAAGGTCTGGCGGCGCTGATGTCGCTCTACGACGCGGGGGCCGAGACGGTTGGCTTCGAGGAAGGGATCCGCATGGGGGTCGAGGGAATCCTCGCGAGCCCCAACTTCGTGTTCCGGATCGAGGAACCGCTGGACCCGCGGGAGGCCGAGTTCGGCTATCGGCTGACGGACTTCGACCTGGCGTCACGGCTTTCGTTCTTCCTCTGGGGAACGATCCCCGACGATGCACTCCTGGATGCGGCCGAGTCGGGCCAGTTGTCGGAACCCGCCGGGTTCGAGACCCAGGTTCGCCGGATGCTGGCGGACCCCCGCTCGGAGGCGCTCGCGAAGCGCTTCGCCTATCAGTGGTTCCGGCTGCAGGATCTCAAGAAGATCAACCCGAACGTGCGGCTCTACCCGGACTTCCACCAGCAGTTGAAGACCGCGATGGTCGAGGAGACCGAGCGCTTCTTCCACCACCTGGTGTCTGAGGACAAGAGCGTCTTTGACCTGTTCACTGCGGACTACACGTTCGTGAACGAGCGTCTCGCCAAACACTACGGGATGGTGGGGGTCACCGGTCCGGAGCACCGGATGGTGGAGTATCAGGATCCGAACCGGCGCGGGATCTTCGCCCACGGGAGCATGCTGACGCTGACGTCGCATCCCTACCGGACGTCCGCGGTGCTTCGTGGGAAGTGGGTGATGGAGGTCCTGCTCGGGAGTCCGCCGCCGCCTCCGCCGCCGGACGTTCCGGACCTGGACGCGACGGCGGCCGCGGACGGCGGTCGCGAACTGACCGCCCGGGAGCGGCTGGAGATCCACCGCGACAACCCGGCGTGCCGCTCGTGCCACCGGATGATGGATCCGATCGGGCTGGCGCTCGAGCAGTTCGACGTGACGGGGCGCGTGCGGGTGAAGGACGCCGGCCAGCCGATCGATGCGTCGGGTGAGTTCTATGACGGAACTCCGATCCAGGACATCGGCGATCTGCGGGAGGCGCTCCTGAAGCGTCCGACCCCGCTGCTGCGAACGTTCACCGAGAACCTGATGGCGTATGCGCTCGGCCGGCGGGTGGAGTACTTCGACCAGCCGCGGATTCGGGAGATCGTTCGGGAGGCGGAAGACTCCGATTACCGGATGTCCGCGTTCATCCTGGGGGTCGTCGAGAGCCCTGCCTTCCAGATGAAGGGCGAGGTGCTCGAAGAGATCGAAACCACCGTCGCGGACGAGCCCTGAGCTTCTGCCCTTCCAGGGGACGCGGCGCCGCGCCACGCGTCGAGCCCGCCCGGTTCCCGTGGGCCCGGGCGGTGTCCCGCGGTCTTTCTCCGAGCGCTTCCGACCAATCGATTGCCGCTTGCGCCGGGCCGGTTGATTTCCTATCCTAGTCCGGCTATGGGAGCTCAACGATCCCGTACTTTGTGGGGAGCCCATCCCCGCGCGCAGACTCCAGTCCCGCCGTCCGCGGACACGACGGCCGGGACGCCCTGACAGGAGAACACCATGAACTACCTGACCGGCAAGAGCCTTCCCCGGCGTACGTTCCTTCGCGGAGCGGGAGCAACGGTGGCGCTCCCGTTCTTGGACGCGATGGTTCCGGCGAGCGTGATGGCGAAACCGACCGCCGACGACCCGACGCGGCTCGTGGCGATCGAGATCGTGCACGGCGCAGCCGGCAGCAACAAGTACGGACGCTCGCAGCATCTGTGGACGCCGGAGCAGGAAGGCGCGGACTTCGATCTTTCGAAGGGCGCCCTCAGTTCCCTGGAACCGGTTCGGGATTACGTCACGATCGTGAGCGATTGCGACGTGGAGCCCGCGGAGGCGCGCACCGCGCGCGAGATCGGCGGCGACCACTTCCGTTCCAGCGCGGCGTTCCTGACCCAGTCGTATCCCAAGCAGACCGAGAGTTCGGATGTGTTCGCGGGAACCTCGCTGGACCAGATGTACGCGCAGCGTTTCGGCCAGGACACGCCGATTCCCTCGATGCAGCTCTGCATCGAGACGGTGGACCAGGCGGGCGGCTGCGCCTACGGGTATGCCTGCGTGTACACGGACACCATCAGTTGGGCGTCGCCGACGGAGCCGCTCCCGATGACCCGGGATCCGCGGATCGTCTTCGACCAGTTGTTCGGGGCGGGGGGCACCCCCGAAGGTCGTGTGGCCCGGCAGCAGGCGCGCCAGAGCGTGCTCGATTTCATCGGCTCCGAGGTGAGCCGGTTGAAGACCGCGCTGGACCCCCAGGATCTGCGCCGGATGGACCGCTACATGACCGACATCCGGGAGATGGAGCGGCGGATCCAGCGGATTGTCGAGCGGAACACGAGCGGCGAGCTTCGCGAGCTTCCCGACGCCCCGTCAGGGGTGCCGGATTCGTTCGACGAGCACGTGAAGATCATGTTCGACCTGCAGGCGCTCGCCTTCCAGTCGGATATGACCCGGGTGTTCAGCCTCAAGCTGGGACGGGACGCGTCGAGCCGCGTGTACCCCGAGAGCGGCGAAGCCACCGCGTTCCACCCGGCTTCGCACCACGGGAACGATCCCGAGCGCGTCGAGGTCCTCGGCCGCATCAACCGGTATCACGTGAGCCTGGTTCCCTACTTCATGGAGAAGCTGCGGAGCATTGAGGAAGACGATCGGACGATGCTGGACAAGACGATGATCCTCTACGGGTCTCCGATGGGCGACCCGAACATCCACAACCACAAGCGGGTTCCGTTCTTCGTGGCGGGCGGCGCCAACGGCGCGCTCGAGCACAATCTGCACCTGCGGGCCAAGCCGGGAACCCCGCTGGCGAACGTGATGCTGACGTTGCTGCACAAGCTGGGGCTGGATGATGTGGAGACCTTCGGGAACAGCACCGGAGCGTTCTCCCTGTCGCAGGCGGTGTAGCCGGGAGAGATCCACAGCCCAAACCCACAGGAAACGAACCCACCGGAACAGACTGACCAGCAAGAGAGGTAAGGGCATGAAGATCGGAAAGCGATGGATTGGCCTGGCGGCGCTGCTCACGGTGGTGGGCGTGCTGGTCGGAGTGGGGTACGCGGCGCTGATGTCCCCCGTTCTGGATGCGGCGAAGCGCGGTGACGTCGAGACCCTGAAGGTGGAGCTCCGTTCGGGAGCGGACGTGAACGCGGCGCAGGGCGACGGCTTTACGGCGCTCCACTGGGCGGCGAAGACGGGGAACCGCGAGGTTGCCGAGGTGTTGATCGCGGCCGGTGCGGATCTTGAGGCGACGACGCGGCTGGGAAGCCATATGCCGCTCCATGTGGCTGCGGCGGCCGGGAAGGCGGGCGTTGCCGAGGCCCTGCTGTTGGCGGGGGCTCCGGCGGACCCCTTCACTTCGACCGGAGCCCAACCGCTCCACCTGGCGGCGACCGCAGGGGTGCCGGAGGTGGTGTCTTCCCTGCTCGCCCACGGGGCTTCCGTGGACGCGCGGGAGGAGGAATGGGGGCTCACTCCGCTGATGTTCGCGGCGGTCCGGGGCCGGGTCGCGGCGGTCAAGACCCTGATGGACGCCGGTGCCGACGCCTCGGTGACCGCCGGAGTGCTGGACGTGGTCGAGCGCGCGCGGCTGGACATGGAAGAACGTCGCGAACGGCAGGCGCGCCTTGCCGAGCAGCGCGGCGGAAGCGGCATCCTGCAGGCCGAGCGCCCGCTCCCCGCCAACGGGACGGACCGCCGGCCTTCCGGAACGGGAGGTACGGGGGCCGCGGGCCTTCCGCCGGATCCCCTGAACCCGGACGAGTACGACCGGCGGGATCCCGACGAGCCGCGGCCGCTCACCTATGAGGACCGCGTCGGCACCCACGGTGGATTGACCGCGCTGCTCTTTGCGGCTCGCGAGGGCCGGATCGAGACCGCGACGGCGCTGATCGACGCGGGCGCCGACGTGAACCAGCGCGCCGAGGGGAGCCGCACCACCCCGTTGCTGATGGCGACCGTGAACGGCCATTTCGACCTGGCCATGAAACTGCTCGAGCGCGGCGGCGACCCGACCCTCGCGGATTCGCAAAACGCCACCCCGCTCTACGGGGCGGTCAACACCCAGTGGATTCCGAAGGCCCGTCACCCGCAGCCCGCCGACTATCTCCAGCAGGAGACGTCCCACCTTGAGCTCATTCAGGCGCTGATCGACGCGGGGGCCGACGTGAATGCCCGCATCGACAGCTCGCTCTGGTACACCGTTTACAACGTGGACCAGCTCGGGGTGGACCGCAGCGGAGCGACCGCCTTCTGGCGCGCTGCCTACGCGCTGGACATCCCGGCGATGAAGTTGCTGGTGGCGAACGGCGCCGACCCCCACATCCCGACCGTCAAGGTGGCGGAGCGGCGGCGTCTGCCGATGCTCATCGAGGAGGGAGATCCGGATCCGTCCGGCCTGCCGCCGGCCGAGTACGGCGATCCGGCGGTGTATCCGATCCATGCCGCGGCCGGGGTGGGCTATGGCCTCGGACTCGCGGCGAACTCCCACCGGCACGCGCCGGAGGCCTGGCTCCCGGCGGTCCAGTACCTCGTGGAGGAAGTGGGCGCCGATGCAGCCGTGCGCGACCACAACGGCTACACCACCATCCACCACGCGGCCTCCCGCGGCCACACCGAGATGGTGCAGTACCTGATCGACCACGGTGCGGATCCGCTCGCGGTGGCCCGCACGGGGCAGACGACCATCGACCTCGCCAACGGCCCCGTTCAGCGCATCAATCCATTCCCGGAGACGATCGCGCTCCTCGCCAGCTACGGCGCCCAGAACAACAACGCCTGCGTCGGCTGCTGATTTCCCTCGCCGGGTCCTTCGTCAGGCCGCCGGGACCCCGGTGGCCACGCGTGTCCCTCTTCCGGAGTTTGTTTCGCCATGTTCCTGACTGATCCATCCCATCGCCGCCCGTGGCGGTTTGCCCTCTTCGCCATCTGCCTATTGCTTGCCGCAGTGCCGGTGGCGGCCCAGGACCAGGACTGGGACGCGGTCGCGATCACCAGTGAGGACCTGGGCGGCGGCGTCCACGTTCTTTTCGGGCGCGGGGGCAACATCGGTCTCTCCACCGGCGCCGACGGCGCTCTGCTGGTGGACGACCAGTACGCGCCTCTCACCGACAAGATCCTCGCCGCGGTGCGCGCGATTACTACCGATCCCGTGCGCTTCGTGGTGAACACGCACTGGCACGGCGACCACACCGGGGGGAACGAGAATCTCGGGAAGGCGGGCAGCCTGATCGTCGCCCACGAAAACGTGCGGCGGCGGATGAACCCGGCGGAATTCGCCGACCTGGTTGGCCGCAGTGACCAGGCGGCTCCGGAAGCGCTGCCGGTGGTGACCTTTGAGCACGGCGTCACCCTGCACTGGAACGGTCTCGCCATCGAGGCGGTCCACGCTCCCACCGCCCATACCGACGGTGACTCCATCATCTTTTTCCGGGGCGCCAACGTCGTCCACATGGGAGATCTGTTTTTCAACGGCGCCTTCCCGTTCATCGATGTGGATTCCGGGGGGCATGTTGACGGCCTGATCGCGGCCGCGGAAAAGGTCGCCGGGGCAACCGACGGCCAGACGAAGATCATTCCCGGCCACGGCCCGGTCACCGACCGCGCCAACCTGATGAAGTACGCGGAGGCCCTCAAGATGGCCCGCGAGCGGATCAGCGAGCGCGTCGCCGCCGGCCAGAGTGAGGATGACGCCGCTGCCGACTACGTCGCGCTGGTCACCGGGATCGGCACGGACATCGGCTGGTCCCCCGATGCCGCCGGGTTCGTGAACGCCGAACGCTTTGTGCGCCTGGTCCACCGCAGCCTGTCGTCCCGGTAGGATCGGGAGCGCCGGTCTCCAGACCGGCACAGCCCGCCGTAGGCGGGCGGCGGGACGGGCCCCCCAGTGTCAGGATGGTCCCGCTCCCGACGGGGAGCCCAACCAGCCCTGAGGTCGCAGCGGCAGGGGGCGTTACACCGTTCCTGGTTCCGTGCGTGTCAATCGACATCCAGAACTGGGCCACGTTGGCGACAGACAAGGTCGGGCCACCTAGCCGAATGGGGTACGGGCCGAGACGGGAACCATGCCGACGGGCGGGGCCCATGCCAACGCGGGCCTGCGGCTCGCTGTGCCGGCCTGGATGGAGGCCGGCACAGTTCTCCCGGTGGGGGCTCGTCCGCCCCTTCACGCTGTCCGCGCAGTTGGGGCCGCCCCTGACGCGTGTCTCCCGAAATCATCAAGAGGTTGGCGTGATCTGCGCTGGGGATACGAGCATAAGAAATGCGGGCTAGCTCTCGGTCCGCCAGGAGCGGGTGAGCCGTAACCAGGCCAGCGCGAGGCCCTGGAGGGCGGCGGCGATCAGGAACGCGACGGCAAACCCGGCACCCGCGAAGGGGAGCTCGAGGCCGTCGTCCCGGAACCCGTCGATCACCGCGCCAAATCCGGTCTGCACCGAAAAGGCCGCCGCGAAGATGAGCAGGTTGAGCGCGGAGGTCACCCTTCCCGCGAGTCCCGAGGGATAGCGGGCCACGAGAATCGCGAAGCTCAGCATCCCGGACGAGCCGAAGAAACCGAACGCCGCCCCGACGCCGCCCACAGCGCGGCTGGCGCTCCCGTCCACCCGGACGCCAGCACCACGAGCGTAGCGGTGAACGCCAGGTTGGTGGCGCCCAGCAGGGTGAGCGACGAGAACCCCCGCTTCGCGAGCGTTCCCGCGACCGCTCCGGTGATCAGGTAGCCGAGCACCATGGCGACGGCGAGGATCAGGAGGTGGATTGCGACTGCGTCCCGATCCATTGCCGCGATGCCGGAGAGCCACGGGCCCGCCCAAAGGCTCTGAATCCCCAGGAAGGTGGCCTGGTGGACCACTCCCAGCGGAGCGATGCTCCAGAACAGCCGCCGCCGCACCACCTCGCGGATGCCCACGGTGGCCGCGAGGAGGCCGGAGGGCGCGTCCCGGCCAGCGGGTTTCGGGTCCCGAGGAACCAGGGCGAACAAGACCGCGGAGCCGGCAACCAGGGACACGGCGAGCAGGACGAACAGCTCGCGCCAACTCACCAGACCGAGCAGCCATTCGGTCGGGGTGGTGGCCACCAGCGCTCCGGTGGACCCGACCGCCATGACGAACCCGTTCAGGAACGGGAGCCGGGCCGGGGGCGCCCAGAGCACGAATGCCTTGAACGAAGCCATCAGGCATGCGGCGACCCCGAGGCCGGCGAGGAAGCGTCCCACGATCAGAATCGGGAACGACTCGGCGACCCCGAAGAGGAAACAGCCCACCGCGCCGGCCACCAGGAGGACTCCGTTGGTCCGCCGTGGTCCGAAATGGTCCAGCGCCCCGCCGATCGGTATCTGGGCCACCGCGAAGGCGAGCAGGTAGGTGCTTCCCAGGAGGCCGACCCCGAAAGCGGACAGCCCGAGATCCCGGACCAGGTCGGGGGCGATGATCGCGGTGACCGAGCGCAGGAGGTACGAGATGAAGTACCCGAAAGCGAACGGGCCGAAGACCCGCGCCCAAAACCCGAACCGCGGCATGCCTCCGGCTGGTGAACCGCTCGTTTTCGCTACTCCGGAGTCGCCGCGCCCGGGCCGGCCGGAAGGAGCTCAAAGTGCGCGGGCACGGGCTACCGCATTCCCAGTTTCTCGCCCCGGCGGAGCAGCCGAAGGCTCTCCGCCAGCCGGCGGGCCCGGGTTTCGTCCCGTTTGGCCATCCCGATCCAGACCTTGTAGCGACGCTGGGCGGAAGGGGAAAGCCCCTCCCATCCCGCGCGGGCCTCGTGATCGTCGTCAAGAGCCGCGAGCAGCTCCGGTGGTGCTTCGGCGGGCGCCGAGAACGCGGGTTGGTCCCATGCTCCCGTTCGGATCGAGGCCGCGACCGCTTCTTCGCCGGCGGGGGTCATAAGGTTCCGCTCCCGCATTCGCGCCAGCCGCTCGCGATTGCTCTCCGACCAGCGGCTGTCCGTCTTGCGCGGGCTGAACCGGTGGGCGTAGCGGTCGTTGTCGATACGCCGCTTGAGGCCGTCGATCCAGCCGAAACAGATGGCGTGCTCGACGGCCTGTCCGTAGGTGAGGTTAGGACGGCCAGGACGCTGCGCGGGCTTCTTGTAGAAGACGACCCAGACCTCGGCAACGGCCGCGTGGTTCGCGTCGAGCCAGCGGCGCCAGGCGTGCCGGTTCCGGGGAGTGAGATGGCGGCCGGGGAGGGCAGGATGGGTCATCGCGGAGTGGTCCGGTTGGCGGGGGCTAGGCGGCGTTCCCGTGATCGGGGGTCACGGGGAGCCGGTCGACCCGTTTGCCGACCGGCAGCGATCGGGGACGCACCGTTCCACCGGCCTGCGGCCAGCGGGTGCCGGCGTTCCTAGCAACCTGTGGTGAAACCCCCGTGAGCGCCGAGAGGGGCGAGGCCCAGTTCTCCCGGTGGGGCCAGTTCTCCCGGTGGGGGCCCGGCTGACAAGGCGCGTGAGGGAGGAATACCGAGTGTATTTCGACCGAAACGCAACGCAGAGCGCCGCAACGCGCCAGTTCTCCCGGTGGGGGGGCGGATCAGGCGGGATGCATCGCCACTCGAACGCCGCGGGGGTTTTGCCACAGGCTGCTAGCCCCGGACCTGGCGGCCGCTTTCGTCCACCAGGTTGTAGCGGCGGGCATCCTCCCGCCACTGCGGCGACCGGATGAGGTTCTGGTAAACATCGCCCGGCAGGGCGCGGTCGGCATAGCCGGGCCAGGTCGCGCCGTCGTGGATGTCCTGAAGCCCCTGCCGCATCGCGCCGAGGGCGAGTCGGAGCATCTGTCCCGCATAGAGGACGAGAGGCACGTTGTTTTCCCTGAGCGTCGCCATCGGGGTGTCGTGGACGCTCGCGATCGCCGGCCGGCCGCAAGCCTCCGATACCCGGCCCATGCTCTCTGGAGGGAGTCCGGCGAAAAAGAGCAGGTCCGCGCCGGCCTCCACGTAGGCGGCGCCCCGTTCCGTTGCTTCCGCCTCGCTCTGTCCGATCGAAACGGAGTCGCAGCGCGCGACGATCATCATTCCTCCCTTCCGGGCGTCCACGGCCGCCCGCAACTTGTCCTGCATGTAGGCCGTCTCGACCAGGACACCCCCTTCGCCGAGGTGTTTCGCCTGCACGTGGTCCTCGATCATCACGGCGGCGAGCCCCGCCCGTTCGTAGCCCCGGACTGCCCGGCCTACCGCCAGCGGACTGCCGCCCCCATCATCGGCGTCGGCAAAGACCGGAACCGGAACGCTGTCGGCGATCCGGGCGGCCATTTCGATCAGCTCGGTGATCGAGGCGAGCCCGTAGTCCGGAACCCCGAAGTTCGCGGCCGAACCGGCGCTACCCCCGAGGAGCAGCGTCTTGAAGCCCATTTCGACGATCAGTCGCGCCGAAATGATGTCGAAGGCGCCGGGGCAGATCACCGGGTCCCCGCCGGCAAGCATCGAACGGAAGCGGTGGCCGGGATCCGAAGGGGCCTGAGAACCCGCCGGAGCGCAGGCGGCGCCCGCCGCTCCGCTCCCGAAGGCCGCCCCTCCGGCGGCGCCGAGCGCCGCTCCGCCGGTGCCGGCCGAGATGCGCCGAAGCGCTTCGCGGCGTCTCATTCCGTTGGTTGGTGTGTTGGTCATTCGGTATCCCCTTCCTGGGAGTGGTCGAGTACGCACCGGAAGCCGATGCTGTGAATTCTGGTGTCGGGTCTCGTGAAGTTCCGGTAATGGACGCTGGCGATCCGCTCGTCGGCATCCGCCCAGCTCCCGCCCCGGAAGATCCGGTAGGGTGCGTTCTCGGGCCCGCGCGGGTCCACCGGCGGGCTCACTGCGTAGTACCCGAGGTCGTAGCCGTCCGCCACCCACTCGGCGATGTTCCCGACCATGTCGTAAAGGCCGTAGCCGTTCGGAGGAAACGATCCCACGTCCGTCGGCGACGCGGGGTGGGCTACGCGGGCCGGTGGCGGCACCCGCGTTCCCTCGGGGGCCCCCTCTTCCGGATCGGGCCGGTACTGGTCGCCCCACGGCCAGGGCGCTCCCACGAGCCCGCCCCGTGCCGCCTTTTCCCACTCGGCCTCCGTCGGCAGCCGCTTTCCCCGGAATGCGCAGTACTCGCCCGCTTCGCTCCAATTCACGTTGTACACCGGGAACTGTGCCTTCTCCTCCGGGAATTCCTGTCGCCAGTGGAACGGCTCGGGCAGTCCGGTCGAAAGGGTGTACTTCCGATAGGCCTCGTGGGTGACCTCCTTCTGGTCGATCCAGAAGCCCGGGAGCGTCACCAGGTGCACCGGGCGGGCGTCCACGCGGTCCCGGGTCTGCCAGTGGATCTCGTCAATCAGCCAGAGTCGGGTTCTCCCCATCCAGAAGTCGCCGGGCGGAACCCAGCAGATGTTCTCCGCGCGGTCGTCGCTGCAATGCGGCTCGGGAGGGTCGTTTCCCGCCGCCTCCGTCCCGATGACGGGCCAGATCAAGAGTACGCCGGTCACGAGCCCCGCGAGAGCGGGGAGCCGGCGCCGTGTGCCCATCGCCGCCGGTCCGGAACGCTTTTGGGGATCTTTCGGGCGGTACCGCGAAGTCCGGATCAGGCGAAGATCTCGGCGATCTCGTCGGCGAACATCATCTCCGACCCGCCGAGCGAGACCGAATCCACGTACACGTACTCGCGGCCCGACGGGGTGTTGTGGACCACCTTCTTCCAGTCGATGCCCAGCGCCGAGTAGATGGTCGCCACCGTGTTGTCCATGAACGGCTGCCCGTCATGCTTCCAGCCGGGATCGATGACTTCCGAACCGTCTTCGTTGGTCTTGCCGACCACCCGGCCACCCTGGACCCCTCCCCCCGCAAACATGCTGGTGTAGGCGAAGCGGTAGTGGTCGCGGCCGGCCACCGGGTTCATCTCCGGGGTACGGCCGAACTCGCTGGTGACCACGATGAGCGTCTCGTCGAGGAGAGTCGTACCGGGTTCGCTGCCCGGGCGGGCGCCGAGGTCGGTGAGCAGCGAAGTGAACCCCTTGTCCAGCCGCGGGCAGGTCGTGTAATGGTTCCAGGTGCGCGAGCGGTCGAAGATGCCGGCGTGGTGGTCCCACTTGTCCCCGTCGTAGATGTAGATGAAGCGGGTGCCGGCGTCGGCTTCGAGCAGGTTGCGCGCGAGGATGCAGCCGAGACCGAACTCGTCCTCACCGTAGCGCGCCTTGTCCTGATCGCTCGCGACGAAGAGCTTCGGCCAACGTTCGTCGGTGAGCAGCCCGTAGGCGGACTTGTAGTAGTCCCGATAGTCGTTTTCCTTGTCCCCGAGCGAGGCCCGCTCCGGGATGGAGACCTCGGCGAGCCGGTTCAGCAGGCGGAAGCGCTCTTCGAGCACCCGCCGGCTGCCCTCCACGTTGCCCCCAAACGAGTCGAAGACCGTGGTCGGGTCGAGGTCGAGGCCGGAGAACCGCGTGGGCAGGAAGCCTGCCCCGATGGATCCGGCGCGCGCCCGGGTGAGATAGGTGCTGACATAGGTCGGGAAGCTGTCCGTTTCGCGCCGCTCCTTGTCGAGTTCGGCGGCGATGATGCTCCCGAAAGCGGGGACCTCACGGGCGAGCGCCACGTTCAGCACCCGGCCGGTCTGGGTGTGGTACTGCCCGTTGAAGTGAATCAGCTCCGGAGCCCGCATCGAGCGCACGAAGGCGACCTCGTCCACCCGGTCCACGAGCGTCGGGAAGAGGGCCCGGGACAGTGAGACCTCATCGTTGATCTGGACCATGTCCAGATCCTTGGGGGTCCAGCGGGTCTGCTTGAAGTCCCAGGTATCCATGGGGCTGATCGCGCCGCCCATCTCGATGAAGATGCAGTAGCGGGCGGTGCGCCGCGGATTCGTCTTCCCGTTCGCGTGCGCCTTGAGTGGCCAGACGACCTGGTTGACGAAGGATCCGGCGAGCGCCAGCCCGCCCATCTTGAGGACTTCCCGGCGGGCCGGGAGGAGATCGGCGACGCGGGGCTCGCAGGTGCACATATTCAACCCCTCAGTGGTTCAGGAGGAACTCCGGAGAGTTGAGAAGCGCCCACTGCAGGTCCTGAGTGCCCTGCTGGCGATCCGCGGCGATCCGCTCGGCGCCGAGTTCCGCCTCGGACGCCGTGGGCAGGCGTCCGAGTGTTCCCAGAAACAGCTCGTTGACCACGTCGCTGTCACCCTTGTCGGAGGCGAGGAGGTCGGCTACCCGTCCTCCGGATTCACTGGAGACGCGGCGGTTCACGACCCCGGACTGCATCATCAGGAGCGCCTGCAGGATGGAGCCCCGGTTCCCCACCGGAGCGGGCGTCATGCGGTTGCTCTGGAAGAAGCTCTGCATGAGAGCGTCCACTTCGGCGCCCTCACCCCGTCCGCGTCGCCCTCCGAGGTCGGAGGGACTGGTGAGTTCCTTGACCCGCTCGACGGTCGTGCCCGCGAACGCGAACTCGGTGGGGACGTCGGTGGCGCGCGCCAGCGAATCCACGAGTTCCGGCCCAGTCAGCACCCGGACGTAGCGGCGCGGGTAGTAGCCGGTCCAGGCGTCGTCCCAGTCTTTGTCGAAGTGCGGGGAGAGCCCGTAGGTCTCGGACTTCATGATGGTCCTGACGAGGTGCCAGAAGCTGAAACCGCTGCTTCGGAAGTCCTCGGCCAGCGCGTTCATGAGCTCGGGATTCAAGGGACGTGAGGGCAGGGGATCCTCTTCCCCGGCCGCGAGCCGACCCATGCGATCGAGGTCGAAAGCGTTGTACGGCTCCACGAAGGCGACCGTCATGAGTTTGCCCCAGACCAGGTTCACGGTGGCGCGCGCGAACTGCGGGTGATCGGTCAGCATCCGCGCCAGCGCGTCGCGCGGGTTTTCTCCGGGATCGGGCGTTTCCCCGGTCAGCATGAAGGCCGGCTCGTAGGCCAGTCCTTCAAAACGCGGGAAGCGGCCCTCGGAGAGCGTGTGGTACGGGGCGTCGTCGCCGGTGTCATAACCCTTGGCGAGGTCATCTACCAGCAGGTCCACCACCACGTTCTTCGACCGGTCGTCCCAGGTGGTGATCTGCCGTGCATGGCCCAGAAACGCCGAGTGCCGGTAGAACTCCTCGCGCGTCCGCTTCGAGAGCCATTCGTTCAGCGGCTCGAGATGGGCGGCGCCGTCGTGGCACGAGATACAGGAGGTGTTGATTCCCAGAAAGATCCGCGAAACGTCCACGTTGAACTGGTCGATCGCGTCCAACCGGTTGTGGATGGAATAGTCGTCCGGACTCATCACGATCCGGCTCTTGGCCTGATGCGAGCGAGCCATGAAGGCGAGGGAGGGGACGCTGCCGTGGGCCTTGGCGACTCCGGTGAGCAGGTCGCGCACCACTTCGTCGTAGGGCCGGTCGGTCGTCAGCCACTCCTTGATCCAGCTCTGGAAGGGGTTGCGGACGGCGCCTACCTGGTGGGCGAGGCGGAACAGGTCGCCGAAGAACCAGGCCCACTGCTCGGCGAACTCCTGGCTGCCGACCAGCTCGTCCACCAGCCGAGTCCGCTTGTCGGGGGAGTCGTCGGCGAGGAAGGCGCGAACCTGCTCGGGGGAGGGGATCAGGCCGGTGGCGTCGAGCGTTGCTCGCCGCAGGAATGCGGTGTCGGAAGACGGCGGGGCGTGGGGAATCCCGAGCGCCTCCTGCTGCGCACCGAGGACCTCGTCCACCAGAGTGCGGCGGGGGAGCCTGCCGACCGCGTCGGTAGTGCCGGCGTCCCGTGGCAGCCGATCGGCGGCGGCGATGGCCCGCCGCGCCTTCTCCCCCGCGGTCTCGCCCTCGGCGGCAATCCGGTGCGCCCGATCCGCCAGCCGGTCCTGTATCTCCTGCTGGCTTTCCTGCGGATCTGGCGCAGGCTGCGCCGGGGGCGGCTGGCCGAATGCGGCGATACTGACTCCGGCGGCCAAGAGTGCCGACAGGGTCACGCGAAACGGGCTGGGCATACGCGTGTTACGTCTCCGAATAGGCCATTCTATGGAGGCTCCGGGGGATGGGCAAACGGCCTCCGAAAATGCGGTGGCGCGGGTCTTGCAGAATGCGGTGCATCATGCGGAAACCTCTCGATAGACTGACCCCGATGACGATCGCGACACCCCCCCGCGGGTCTTCCCCGAGTGCCCTCGCCGGAGTTTTTTCGGGCGTTCTGACGGGCGTCCTCCTCTTCGTCTGGGGTACGGCTCCGGCGGCAGCCGGGGTCGCTCAGAATGCCGCGGATCTTGCCGGGCTCTGGGAACTCGACCCCGAGCAAAGCGATGACCCGGCCGAGGTCATGCAGCAGGCCATGGCGGAAGCCGAGGACCGGCGAGGCGCGCGCGGAGGGCGCGGTTTCGGGCCGCCCGGCGGCAGGGGTGGCATGGGAAGGGGCGGTATGGGAAGAGGCGGCGTGGGCGGAGGCGGCCCCGGCGGCGGCGGAGCCCCTGTCCTGAGTCTGCCGGATCTGCTGGAGATCGAAGCCGATGCGGCGGAACTGCGCCTGGTTCTCGAGGAGCGGGTGCAGATCCTCTACCTCGACGGCGAAGAGCACGCCCGCGAGGACGGGCGCGGAGGGCGGATTACCAGCGTGGCCGAATTCCGCGGGGGTATCGCGCGAGTCCGCGAGGAACGGGAACTGGCCTTCGGCAAACTCGAACTGTTCCGCACCTTCCAGGTCTCGGATGACGTGCTGGTCGTCCGGACCGAACTCAAGATGCCGCGGAGAGGGGATCCGCTGTTGCTCCGGAGCGTGTACCGGCGGCTCGACTGAACGGCCGGGAGCCGGCCTGGGGCGCGCCGCGAATCGTGCGCCAGGCGGCCGGGAGGAATGGTGCGCTGAGCGCCGCGTTCAGGAGCAGGAAGGTGAGGTGGGCCGACAGGCTGTAGGCGAGAAGAGCGGCTTCCCCTCCCGGTGAGACGGCCGCGGCTCCCGCGTGGAAATAGATCCAGGCGGCCTGGCTCGTTCCAACGCGCGCCACCGCGATCGGGAGGGCCCCCGCCAGAAAGATGATCGGGAGGGTGGCGACGAGGGCTCCCACCGGAATCTGGATACCGAAGGCGCCAAGCGCGAAGTGGTGCCCGACGGCGGCGGCCACGATCAGGGGGGCCTTCAGGGCCAGCACCGCGGCGTAGTGCCTGGGGGCCGCCCTCCGCAGCGAGTGGAGCAGCCTCCAGCGGGGCGGCCCGAGCCCGGCGCCCTTGAGCCGGCCCCGCAGGAAGGCGACGAGCAGGCAGAGGCCGGCGAAACCGATCGCGGCGGCCGCCGGAACGTGCTCCGGCGCGGCGCCGCCAAGGACGATCGCGCCAACCGCCGCCCAGAGGAGGAGATGGCCCCTTTGGCAGAGATCCAGGAAGAGGATCGTCCCGGCGCATTCCCAGTAGCCCGAATCCGCGTGCGGCCGGCTCCCGCCGCCCGCTCCTCCGAAGCGCCGCCCGAGGGTGCCCACCATGGCGGCCTGCGAGGCGCGCCCGTTCCAGAGCGAGACGAGGTAGTCCACCGCGCGGACCGCGAGGGATTCGCGGAAGCCGATTCCGGGGGGGTGGAACCAGCGGAGCACCGCGCTCAGGAGCGCGCCGTCCAGGAGGACGTACAGCACGGAGACCGGGACGAGCGCCGCGAAGAACAGGACCAGGTCGGCTCCGGCGAGCGCCTCGAGCATCCGCTCCGGCGGGATGCGGCGAAACAGCAGCGCCAGGATGAGCGCCGCTCCGCCGAAGGGCAGGACCCCCAGCAGGAGCCGTTTCGGTGCGAAACGGGAGTTCACGCGGCAGGCGTTTTCAGTCCGGTGACCATCAGACCGGCGTGTCGCGCGGCACCCCGGTTGAGGTCGAGGAGGATTCCGAGAGCGGCTTCGGCCGCCCGGGATTTCCGGAGCGGTCCGACCGGTACCGCGCGGAGCCCGGTGAGTGCCGCGGCCCGGGATGCCGCCTCGCGCTCGGCAACTTCGTCGGCGAAGACCAGGACGTCAGGCGCCGAACTCTCCGCCGCCGGCTCGGGCGCGCGTCGCAGGAGGCCGGCGGCGATCGTCTGGAAAGCGGCGGCGACGCGGGCCCTGGCGGCGCCCGCTTGTCGGAGAACGCGTTCCGCTTCCTCCGCGGCGGAGGTCTCGGGGTGGGATCCCGGCGGCCAGATGACGCCGCAGCAGATCACCAGCTTCCCGTCGAGTTCGGAGCCAAGTTCCTCGAGGAGGGCCGCTTGGCCGGCGAAAGGAACCGAGACGAACACCACCTGTCCGGTTGCGGCGGCCGCCCGGTTCGTCGCGCCGGACACCGCGAGTTTCCTCGCCGGCATCGCCTCCGCCGGCGCGAGACCGCTCCGTACCCGGATCGCGGCCTCCGAGGCCCGCTGCGCATCGCGCGATCCGATCACCACCTCCGCTCCGCCGAGCGCGAGTCTCCAGGCAAGCCCGAGCCCGAATTGTCCGCTCCCGCCCAGCACCGCAAAGCGGGGGCCGCTCACAGGAAGATGTCTTTCCCGCGGTCGCGGAGCAGGGAGGCCCCCGTTCCCGGCTGCCCCGCCGGGTCCGATGGCACACCCCGTACCAGCACCGCGGGAATCCGCCGCAGCTTGCCCATCAGAATGCCCGCGGCGGCGGCCAGTTCGTCCCCCACCGCGGTTGTCGCCGACTGCAGCGCGCGACCGGTCGGATCCTGCTGGCCGCGGTAGTCGAGGAGCGAACAGGCGCCCGAGATCCCGATGGCGACGTTGATCGCTCCCAGACGGAAGGGACGGCCCCAGGTATCGGTAATGACGACTCCGAGAGCCGCTTCGGTCGCCGAGGAGAGGCGCTCGCAGAGCTCGTGCGCCGACCGGTCGGGGTCCTCGGGCAGCAGGCAGACGTGGCCCTCGGGCACGTTCGAACGGTCCACCCCCGAGTTGGCGCAGACGAAACCGTGACGGGTCTGGGTAATGAGAACTCCGCGCTGGACCCGGACGACGTCTTTCGCTTCGCCCATTACCGCCTGGATCTCCCGCTCGTCGCGCCCGTTCGCGCGCGCCCAGGCACGAGCGATCTTGGACGGCTGCATGCGTTCCAGGGAAACCAGCCGGCCCTCGGCCTTGGACACCACCTTGTGGCACACGACGAGAACATCGCCGTCGGCCGGCTCGACGTGCGCGTGCAGCATCCCGTCGAGCAGCAAACGGGACAGATCGTCTCCCGGTTGGACTTCCGGGAGTCCTTCCAGCGGGACCAGGGTCATCATGACGCGCGAATCCGTAAGCCTATCGGTCCGCTGTCGCCGCGAGCGAACGAAAGCCGAGAAAGTCATAAAGAACCCGCCTGCGAATTCGGCGGAAGAAGAACATCCGGGCGTCCACGGTCATGGTCACGCGTTGCGGCAGCCAGAGGTTCCCGTCGAACTCGCTCTCCACGTCGGCGCTCGTCCCCCGGTGGAGGCGCCCGAAGAGGCCGGCGACGAAGTTCTCCTCCTCCTGGAGAACGGTGCGCACCCGGGCGATCTGGAGATTGTCGGTATCCACCCACAATTCCCCTTCGCACTTGGAAACGACGGACATCATCCGGTTGGGAGCGTCGTCGAACCCCGGGCGGGGCCGGAAACGGATGACCTGCATGGGCCGGCCGCGCCAGTGCGGGCCTTCGAACAACTCGCCCTCGAACATCTCCATTTCGATTGCGTCCTTCACGATCTTGTAGAAGAGGTCCATCCCGTTCTTGGGGCGCATTTCGTAGTCCGGATCCTGACGCTCCCGAGCCAGGCGATCCTCTTCGGCCTCTTCCTTCGCCGCTTCGATGGCCCGCCGGTAGCGCCGGTCTTCCCGCCGAAGACGCCGCCCCGCGATCGGATCCCCGTCGAGTTCCAGCAGCTTCCAGAGGTGGCGGCCGTGCTCCGGCCGGTATTCGTACAGCGCGTTGGCGCTGGAAACGACGTTCCGCTCTTCGTTGAGCCGCTCGGTGGTGATCAACTGGCGGAACGTGAGGTGTCCCTCGAGGGGGCGGACCTCCTGACGGCGCTCCAGCACCCGCTCGAGCAGCGCCACCGCGGCCTGGTTGTCCCCGATCTGCACCCCCTGGGCCGCCGCCGCAGTAGCCGACGCCAGGAAGATCCCGAGGACCGCCGCCACCCGCATAGGGGACGGGAGTTTAGGGCGCGCCCCGACCGGGCAGCGGGGAACGCAACCTGGATGGCGGCGAAGGAAACGCATCGATTTGGCCGGTGGCCCGATCCGGGATCCGCTCGACGGGTTACGGTTCGCGCGTGGCTTTTGGCGGGCTCGACTGGATCGTCTTCGGGCTCTACCTCGGCGCCGTGCTCGCCATCGGCCTCTGGGCGGTCCGTTTCGCGGCCAAGGACAGCGACTCCTTCTTCCTCGCCGGCCGGCGGCTTCCCTGGTGGCTGCTCGGCACCTCCATGGTGGCGACGACGTTTTCCACCGACACCCCGAACCTCGTCGCCGAGCTCGTTCGCCAAAACGGCGTGGCCGCCAATTGGGCCTGGTGGGCTTTCTGCATCACGGGCATGCTCACGGTGTTCGTCTTCGCGCCGCTCTGGCGGCGGAGCCGCCTGACCACCGATCTCGGGTTCTACGAGATCCGCTATTCGGGAAAGCCGGCCGCTTTCCTGCGAGGTTTTCGCGCGGTCTATCTCGGGGTCTTCTTCAACTGCGTGGTTATTGCCACCGTCACCCTGGCGGGCGCCAAGATCGGAGGGGTCCTCTTCGGCCTCGAAAAGTCCACCGCGGTGCTGATCGCCGGCAGTCTCGCGGCCGCGTACGCGGTGGTGGCGGGTTTTTGGGGCGTGGTGGTTACCGACCTCCTGCAATTCGTCCTGTCCATGGTGGGGGCGGTGGTGGCCGCCGTCTGGGCGCTGGACCATCCGGCGGTGGGCGGTCTTTCGGGACTCGTCGAGCAGTTCGGGGATCGCCTCGCCGTCGTTCCGCCTACCGGGACCGAAGCGTTCGCGGTCCTCTTTGTGGTGCCGGTCGCGCTCCAGTGGTGGAGCGTCTGGTACCCCGGAGCGGAGCCCGGAGGCGGCGGTTACATCGCCCAGCGGATGCTGGCGGCCCGCAGCGAGAAGGACGCTCTCCGGGGAACGCTCTGGTTCAACATCGCGCACTACACCCTGCGGCCCTGGCCCTGGATTCTCGTCGCCCTGGCCTCCCTGGCCGTGTATCCGGATGTCGCGGCGCTCCGCGACGCGCTGCCCGGGCTCGACCCGGCGCTGGTCGGTGACGACCTCGCGTATCCGCTCATGCTCCGGCTGCTGCCGCCCGGACTATTGGGACTGGCCGCCGCCTCGCTCGCCGGCGCCTACATGTCCACCGTGGACACCCACCTCAACTGGGGCGCCTCCTATGTGGTGGAGGATGTTTACCGGCGGTTCTTCCGGTCGGGCGCCGGCGCCCGGGAATCCGTGGTGGTCGCGCGCGTCGCGACCGTCGTGCTGATGGCGGCGGCAGGGTTGCTCACCCTCTTCATCGATACCGCCCGGGGAGGTTTCGGCCTGCTGCTCCAGATCGGCGCCGGCACCGGCCCCCTCTTCATCGCCCGGTGGTTGTGGTGGCGCATCAACGCCTGGAGCGAGATCGCCGCGATGGCGGGATCCCTGGCAGTAGCGGTGTCCCTCCCGCTCCTCGGGATCGAACCGGGCTCGATCCGCGGTCTCGTGATCGGCCTCGCCGCGACCACGGTGGTCTGGCTGGGCGCCACGCTGATGACGCGGCCGGAATCGAAAGCGACGCTTGACGCGTTCGTCGAGCGCACCCGGCCGCCGCAGGCCGGCTGGGGCGCCGCGTACGCGCGCACCGGGACGCGCCCCGAGCCGGCGGCCCGCGCGTTCCTCGCGTGGCCGGTGGCCTGCGTGATGGTCTATTCGGTGCTGTTCGGGGTGGGGGCGCTGCTCTTCGCGCACGGGACCGCAGCCCTCGTAGGCTGGGCGGTCCTCGGGGTGGCCTCAGCCTTTTTATTGTTCCGGTTACTGAAGAGACATTGAGGTCTCAGCGCCGTCGCCGCCGTCTCACCACGGTGTCGCGGTCGATGAGCCGCACCTGCACGTCGAGTTCGAGATCATCCCGCCAGATCCGAAGCTCGACCTCGTCCCCGACCCGGTAGTTCGTTTCCAGCAGGAGCAGGAGATCCCGTTCGGCGGTCACCGTCTGCCCGTCCACCGCCAGCAGGTAGTCCCCGCCGTAACGCACCCGCAGGTTGCCGATCCGGCCCACCTGGCCGGCTCCGCGCAGTCCGGCGCTGTCGGCCGGCCCGCCCCGGGCGACCGCCCGGATCATGAGCCCTCCCTCGGGAGGGGCGGGGATTCCGACCCGGCGAAAGTAGGCGGCGAACCGGGGTTGCACTTCCTGAACGGAGATCGCCAGGTGGGGATGGGGATACCTGCCGTTTCGAATGAGTTCGGGCACCACGCGCACCAGGGTCGCGGCGGGAATCGCATATCCGATTCCCGCCGAGGTCCCGGTGGGGCTCACGATGGCGCTGTTCACCCCGACCAGGCGGCCGTCGAGGTCGAGGAGCGGCCCCCCGGAGTTCCCCTGGTTGATCGCCGCGTCCGTCTGAATGATCTCGCCGATGAATCCCTGATCCGGACTCTCGATGACGCGGCCGAGGCCGCTCACCACCCCGGTGGTAAGGGTCTGGTCGAGGCCAAACGGGTGCCCGATGGCCACCACGAACCGCCCGACTTCAAGAGCCTCGGAGTCACCGAGGGTGAGGGGTTCCGGATCGTTGGCGCCGGCTCCCACCTCGAGAACGGCCAGGTCGTTCGAAGGGTCGGCCCCCACGAGCCGGGCGTCGCGCACTTCGCCGTCGGCGAAGGTGACCTGGAGCTGATCGGCTCCCTCCACGACGTGGTAGTTCGTGACGATGCGGCCGTCCCGGTCATAGACGAATCCCGAGCCGGAGCCTTCCTGCGTGACCTGGCCGCGGAACCAGTCGTAGCTCTGGATCTCCGCGGTGATGTTCACGACCGCCGGACTTGCGGAGCGGTACACCGCGGAGACCCGTCGTTCCAGTTCGATCTGGGCCCCGGGCGCCGCCAAAGCGCTGCCCGCAAGGCTCAGGACCGCCAGGACAGCCGGGAAGGGGATTACTGGAACGCGCATGGGATGGGAACTCCGAGCCTGCAATCCCCGCACCGAAGTCCGGCGTTTGCTAGAGTTATCAACTATGAAACCCACTTTCAATATCGAAAAGAGGCCGTCGGCGCCGGGTTCCGGCGCGCTGGCAGCCGTCGCAATTGTGCTCACCGCGGCGGCCGGCTGCACCGGTGCGCCGGAACCCGAGACCCTCACAATCTACTGCGGCCGCGGCGAATCGCTCGTCGGGCCGGTGGTGGAGGCCTTCCAGGCGGAGACCGGGATTCAGGTGGAGATCCGCTACGGCGGTACCGCGGACCTTGCTGCGCAGATCCTCGAAGAGGGTGACCAGAGTCCGGCGGACGTGTACTACGGCCAGGACGCGGGGGCGCTCGGCCAACTCGCCAGCGAAGGCCGCCTGAGCCCGCTTCCCGAGTCGATCCTCGACCGGGTGTCCGATCGTTTCCGGGATCCGGATGGGCGCTGGGTGGGTACCACCGGCCGCGCCCGGGTGTTCGTGTATAACACCGAGCTTCTTGCCCCCGAGGACCTGCCGGACACGATCGAGGGCCTGACCGATCCTCGCTGGAAGGGCCGGATCGGCTGGGCGCCGACGAACGGATCGTTCCAGGCGTTCGTGACGGCGGTCCGGCTGCTCGAGGGAGAGGACGCTGCCCGGGCATGGCTCGAGGGCGTCCTGGCGAACGAACCGGTGGCGTATCCGAACAACTCGGCCATCTACCAGGCGGTTGCGGACGGCGAGGTGGAACTCGCGCTCTCCAACCACTACTACCTGTTCCGCTTCCTCGTCCAGCATGGACCAGAGTTCGCGGCCCGTACGGTGAGCCCCAGGGGAGGCGGCGCCGGCGGGCTCATCAACATCTCGGGGGGAGGCGTGGTGAACACCGCGGCCAACCCCGAGGGAGCCGAGCGTTTTCTGGCGTACCTGCTCACCGAGTCCGCGCAGGAGCGCTTCGCCCGGGAAACCTTCGAGTACCCGCTGGTCCCGGGGATCGCCACGGATCCCGCGGTTACGCCGCTTGCCGAAATCAACCCTCCGGATCTGGCGCTCGGGGACCTCGACGACCTGCGGGGGACGCTGGATCTCCTCCGTGAGGTAGGAGCGATATAGCCGGTTCTCCGGGTCCGGGGCGCGTCCCCCGCCCGGAGCACCGTCCGCGCCACCGGTGGCAGGTGGCGAAATCATGAACAGCCTTCACCGGAAGCGATGAGCATTCCGGCGCGCCGAACCCGCTGGCCGTCGCGGCGGCTTCGTGCTGCCGGCATCGTCGTCGCGGCGATGTGCCTGCTGCCGCTTCTCTATCTGGCCGGACGGGCGATCGCCGGCGGGGGGCTGTTCGACGTACTGCTGCGCGAACGCAGCATCGGGATCGCGGGAAGGACGCTCCTCCTGACGGGAGCGGTGGCAGTGGGAGCCGCAGCGCTGGGGCTGCCGCTCGCGTGGCTCACCGCGCGGACCGATCTTCCGGGCCGGCGCATCCTGACCGGTCTTCTCGCCCTGCCGCTCGCGGTGCCGTCCTACGTGGCGGCATTCACCGTGGCTACCGCCCTCGGCCCGCGCGGACTCCTCCAACGCGCGCTCGAGCCCTTCACCGGCTGGGAGCGGCTTCCCGAGATCTACGGCTTCCCCGGCGCCTTTCTGGTGCTCGTACTTCTCAACTACCCCTACGTGTACCTGGCGGCCCGCGCCCGGTTCGCGGTCCTCGATTCCTCGCTGGACGACGCCGCGCGAGTGCTTGGCGCCGGCCGCTGGCGGCGCTTCCGGCGGGTGACCCTGCCGCTGTTGTCCACCGCGCTTCTTTCCGGCGGATTGCTCGCCGCGCTCTACACGCTAAGCGACTTCGGCGCCGTCTCCCTGCTGCGCTACGAGACGTTCACCTGGGCCATCTACAACCAGGTGCGCGGATCCCTCGACCGGCACACCGCGGCGGGACTCGCGCTCCTGCTCGTGCTCGCGACCCTCCTGGTGCTTGCCGCCGCCAGTCGCTTCGACAAGGCTTCCGGTCCGTCGCCCGGCGCCACCCAGTCCCGCCCGCCCCGCATCCACGCGCTCGGCCGCTGGACCTGGGCCGGTCTGGGCTTTTGCCTGCTCGTGCTGCTCCCCGCGCTCGTTCTGCCGGTCGGGGTGTGTCTCTACTGGCTCATCCAGGCGCCTGACGGAGCGCTGGCGGGACTGGTTCCCGCACTTGGCCGGACGGGGCTCGTATCCCTCCTCGCCGCGGTCGCGACGACCGCACTCGCGATTCCGGTGGCTTTCCTGACCGTGCGCTTCCCGTCCCGGCGGAGTTCCGCCCTGCGCGCCATTTCGCACATCGGCTTCGGGCTGCCCGGACTGGTCGTGGGCCTGTCGCTCGTCTTCTTCGCGGTCAACGTGGCTCCCTTCCTCTACCAGACGCTGGCGCTCCTGGTCTTCGCCTACGCCGTCCACATGCTGCCGCAGGCGATCGCGCCGCTCGAGGCCACGCTGGGGCCGCTCAGCCCGCGGCTCGATGACGCGGCGCGGTCGCTCGGCGCCCGCTGGATGCGCCGGCACCTGCGGATCACGCTGCCGCTCCTCGCCCCCGGTCTTGCGTCGGGCCTCGCGCTCGTGTTCCTGACCAGCGTCAAGGAGTTGCCCGCCACCCTGATGCTGGCGCCGACCGGCTACACCACCCTCGCGACCACCGTCTGGAGCGCGGCGGAGAACGTGGAACTCGGCCGGGCGGCGGCCGCCTCCCTGGTCCTCCTGGTTTTCTGCGCCGCCACCTTGCTCGTGGTGCTGCGTCCGGGACGTCCGCTTCGCCCGGCGGTGCGGTGATGAGCAGCCTGGGCGGCAGGGCCGCCGAGCTGGCGCTTCGCTGCCGGGCGATCGAGAAGCGCTTCCGCGGCAACGAGGGCTTGGAGGCGGATCGTCCGGTACTCGCCGGGGTGGACCTCGACGTCCCGCCGGGAAGCCTGACCGCCGTCTTGGGGCCCAGCGGCGGCGGGAAGACGACGCTGCTCCGCATCGTGGCCGGGCTGGAGGTGGCGGACGCGGGCGAGGTGCGGCTCCTCGGGCAGACGGTGAGCGGAGAAGGCGTGTTCGTCCCCCCCGAATCCCGCCGGGTGGGACTCGTGTTTCAGGAATACGCGCTCTTTCCGCACCTCTCGGCTCTTCGGAACGTGGCCTTCGGCGTGCCGGGGCCGGCCGGCCTGACCAAGGCTTGGGGCGCCCTCCAGATGGTCGGCCTGTCGGAAATGGCGGAGCAGCGGCCGCACGAACTCTCCGGCGGCGAGCAGCAGCGGGTGGCGCTCGCGCGGGCCCTGGCGCCCGAACCGGCGGTGGTGCTGCTGGACGAGCCGTTTTCCAACCTGGACGCGCCCCGCCGGGCCGGGGTGCGGGAGGAGGTGGCGCAGCTCCTCCGGCGCCTGGGGACGACCGCGGTCCTCGTCACCCACGACCGCGAGGAGGCGTTCCTGCTCGCGGACCAGGTCGTTCTCCTGCTCGACGGCAGGGTGGTGCGGTCGGGACGGCCCGAAGACCTCGCCCGGGATCCCGGAAGCCGCGCCGGCGCCGAGTTCCTGGGCGAAACCAACTTTCTCCCGGGTGAGAGCGACGGGAAGACCGCGGTCTGCGAGATCGGCCGCGTCGAGATCCTGGCTCCGGCGGCAGGCGGCGCGTCGCTGGCGGGTCCGGTCGAAGTTCTCCTGCCGCTCGACGGACTCCATGTCGAGCCGTTCGTGGACGAGCGGCACCCGGGAGTCGCGTCGGCGGTGCTGACGCGGGCGTCCTTCCACGGCGCCTTCCAGCTCATCGAGGCGCGTCTCCCTTCGGGCAAGTGCATTTCCGCGCGGTCGCCGGCGCGGGAGATCTGGCAGGGACTGCTGCGGCCGGGGCAGCGGGTCGGCCTCCGCCCGGCGGGTCCGGTCCCGGTATTCCCCGCCTAGCCCGGGAACGCCGGCCCCCGTTCCCGACCGGCCATGCGGTTGCGCCGTGGACCCGCCCTGCCAACAATGGGCGCGATGTCTTTCCGCCGTTTTCTTGTCCTTCCAATCTGCCTGGCGGCCCTCGGCTGCGGGGGCCCCCAGGATCACCCCTGGAACGCGCTCGACGCGGAGCGGCCCATTGCGGCCTTCGACAGCGTCTTCATCGAGGAACTCACCTGGATGGAGGTCCGTGACCGGATCGCCGGGGGCGCCACCACCGCGATCGTGGCCACCGGCGGAATCGAACAGAACGGGCCTTACGTGGTCACCGGGAAGCACAACGTGGTGCTCCGGGCCACCACCGAAGCCATCGCCCGGCGGCTCGGGGACGCGCTCGTGGCTCCCATCATCAAGCTGGTGCCCGAGGGCGACCACGACCCGCCGACCGGACACATGCGTTTCCCGGGGACCTTCAGCCTCACGCGGGAGACCTTCGAGATGGTGCTCACCGACGTGGCGCGGAGCCTCGCGACCAGCGGGTTCACCGACATCCTGATGATCGGCGACAGCGGCGGGAACCAGCGCGGGATGGCGGCAGTCGCGGAGCGCTGGAATGCCGAGCCGCCGCACCCGGGCGTCCGCCTCCACCACATCCCCGAGTACTACACGGAGGACATCTGGAGTTTCGAACAGCTCAAGGAGCTGGGCGTGCATCAGGAGCCCGACGTGCAGTCCGCTTCCCGCGCCGGAATCCACGACGACTACCACTACGACGCCATCATGGCGACGGTGGACCCGGGTTCCATCCGGGCGCGCGAGCGCCGCGACGCGGGGCTGTTCGAGATCAACGGCGTCTCGCTCGACCCGCTGGATCAGACGATCGCGAACGGACAGGCGATGGTCGCCCGCCGCGCGGAAATTACGATCGAAGCCTTCAGGAAGTCTCTCGGACAGTAGGCAGCGGGGTCCGGAGGACCCGGCGCAGGCGTTCGTCCTTCGAGACCTGCCAGATCTTCGCGTCGAGGTAGTAGTGCTGCATCGCCCAGCCGAGCAGGGAGGCGCCCACCACCTCGGCTCCGAGGCTCCCGCCCCCGCTCCCGGGGGCGCCGGCCACGAGTCCGGCGAAGGGGAGGAGGAATTCGCCCAGGAACCCCGCAAACGCCTCACTCACCCGGGCAACCAGCGGCCCCCGGTAGCAGAGGAAGGTGAAGAGGAGTCCCAGGGCGAAATACAGAACCGGATTCCGGAAGGAGAAGGCGGCCGCGCTTCGTTCCGCGTGATAGCGGCGCTGCCCGTAGTCCCAGACGAATCGCTGGTACTGGAGGTTGTGTCCCGCGGTTACGAGCGGCACCACGAAGAGCACGAGCAGCGGCCCGGAGAAGGCCGCGGCGTGGAGCGGCACGGTCGCCGCGAGGAGCAGGAGTTTGGGGAGGTTCCGCGGGACGCCCTGGCGGGTGCGCCGGATCTGGAAGGCGGCGTAGGCGAGCGCCGTCAGGAGCCACGCGGATCCCAGCGGAACGTGCAGCCAGGCGCCGAGTGTCCGGCCACCCATTTCGGTTGCGAATCCAAGCTCGGGCATCCCGCTCGCCGCGTACCAGGGCGCGGTCAGGAACCACCCGATCGGCAGGTAGAAGAGAACCGGGAAGGCGATGCGGTCCACCCGTGACTCCAGTTCGTCCTCGGCCGCCGGGTTCCGCCGGGCGTAGAGCCTCAGGAACCCCCAGTGCTGGCGCACCACGTGGTAGTAGGCCCACAGGCGGAAGAACACCAGGAAGACGACGCTGCCGAGCGCCATCGCCTCCGGCGGCAGGAACCCGGCCGACGAGAGCCAGCGCGGGGTGAGGATCAGCGCCGGTCCCAGCAGAAAGAACCCGAACGAAGCGACCAGCACCCCGCCGCGGACCCGCCACTCCTCCGGGTCCAGCACGGTGCGCGCGAGGGTGGCGAAGAGGTGCGGGGCGTCGAGGACCACCGCCCAACTGGCGACCACCACCAGCCCCAGGCTCAGCGGTAGCGCGAAGTCGCCGATCTGCAGGGTGGCGAAGGAGTCGGTGAGCGGATTCTCCAGTCCGGAACCGGCTCCCAGGATCAGCCCCAGGTAGGCCCAGCCGATGCCCGCGGAGAGGATGATCCAGACCAGGTCGGCGCGGATCCCCATGAGCCAGTTCCGCGAGAAGGCCCCGCTGGCGCTCTCGGTCAAGCCTCCTCCTCCCGGCGCGATCAGCGCCGGTCCTTACCCCCCGCTTCCGGATCGGCCGCCGGTGAGCCGCGGCCAGAGCGGTTCGCCCGCTCGGGTGGCCAGGGCGCGCCCGCCCTCGAACGCCGCCTGCTCGTCGAAGCGGATGCCGTCTCCGTCCGTCCCGCCCAGACGCTCGAGAATTCGCGCAATGGACTTCGGCATGATCGGGTGGAGCAGCACCGCGGCGATCCGCGTCGCCTCCGCGGCCTCGTAGAGCGCCTCGTCGAGCGCCGCCCCGGCGTTCGGGTCCTTCGCCAGCTTCCAGGGCGCCCGTTCGGTCAGGAACTCGTTCACCGCGCTCACGATCCGGAAAGCGGCGGCCGCGCCGTCGTGCAGGCGTAGGGACAGCATTGCGTCGTGGTAGTCGGCGACCGCCTGCGACGCGATTCCCGGCAGGGCCGAGCGCGCGGAGGGAACCAGGCGGCCCTCGCGGTAACGCCCCGCCATCGAGGTGATCCGGCTGACCAGGTTGCCGAGCGAGTTGGCGAGGTCGGCGTCGTAGCGGGCCTCGAATCGGTCCCAGGAAAAGTCCCCGTCCTGCCCGTACTGGATCTCCCGCACCAGGAAGAGGCGAAGCGGATCCGCCCCGAAGTGGTCGGCGGCTTCCAGCGGGTCCACCGCGGTCCCGAGCGACTTGCTCATCCGTTCGCCCTGGAAGTTCACGAAGCCGTGTCCGAACACCTGGCCGGGGATGGGGACCCCGGCGGCCATCAGCATGGCCGGCCAGATCACCGCGTGGAAGCGGGTGATGTCCTTGCCCACGATGTGCAGGTCGGCGGGCCAGCGCTCGTCCCAGCCCTCCTCCCCGGTTCCGTACCCGGTTGCCGAGAGGTAGTTCATGAGGGCGTCAAACCAGACGTACACCACGCTCCGCTCGTCGAAGGGAACCGGGATACCCCAGCCGGTTCCGGGCCGGCTCACCGAAAGATCGAGGAGTCCCGCTTCGAGGACGTTTGTCAGTTCGTTCCTCCGGGTCTCGGGCTCGATGAAACTCGGCTGCTCGCGGTAGAGCTCGAGCAGGCGGTCGCGGTAGTCCGAGAGCCGGAAGAAGTGGTTCTTCTCGGTGATCCAGTCCGGCTTCGCGCGGTGCAGCGGGCAGAGCCCGTCCACGAGGTCCTTTTCCTGCTTGAAGGCCTCGCAGGAAACGCAGTACCAGCCCTCGTAGCTGCCCTCGTAGATGCCGCCGTTGGTCCGGATCGCCTCGAGCAGCTTCTGGACCCCCTGGTGGTGCCGCTTCTCGGTGGTGCGGATGAACTCGTCGTAGGAGACGTCGAGCTTCGCCCACACGGCGCGGAAGGTGTCCTCCATTTTCTGGCAGTAGTCGAGCGGATCGAGCCCCTGTTCCTCGGCTTTCCGCCGGACGTTCAGGGAGTGCTCGTCGGCGCCCATCAGGAAGTGGGTGTCGTATCCGGCGCTCCGCCGGTACCGCGCGATGACGTCCGCGGTGATCTTTTCGTAGGCCGTCCCCAGGTGCGGCGGCGAGTTCACGTAATCGATGGCGGTGGTCAGGTAGAAGCGGGGCACGGGGCGGCCGGAATCTTACGCGGGGGGCACGATCCGGAGCGTCGGTCCGAGCGCCCACCCGAGCCGGTTGACCCGCGACTACCGCTCGGACAGACTCGCGCGCCATGTCGAGACGAATAGCCCCGCGGCGTGACGGCCGCCTCCTCGCAGCACTGGCGGTGCTGCTGGTCGCGGCAGCGACGCCCGCGGCCGCCCAGCTCTCCTCCCGGGCGGTGGCCGACGCCGGCCCGCGCGACTGGGCGATCACCGGTGGGATGGTCCACGTCGGGAACGGGACCGTCCTCGACCAGGCGACCGTGGTGATCCGGGACGGGCTGATCGTCGCCGTGGAAGCCGGGGATGAGGCTCCCGCCGGAACGGCGCGGCTCGACGCTGCCGGGAAGCACGTCTATCCGGGATTGGTCACCGCGCTCAGCGATCTGGGTCTGGGAACGGCCGCGCCGCCAGGAAGACAGGCGGCGGGCCCGGGCGGGCGCCCGAACCAGCCGCCGCCCTCCCGGGGGCCGGAGGACCGGCCCGACACCTTCTCCTGGAGGCTGGCCGCCGACGATCTCTCGACGAGTGACGATCGGCTGGCCGCGCGCCGGAGCGCCGGCTTCACCTCGGCGGTCACCGCTCCCCGCGACGGAATCGTGGGAGGACGGGCCGCGTTTGTGAATCTTGCCGGTGACGACCCGCGGGATCTGGTGCTCGACCCGGACGTCGCGGTGATGGTCCGGCTCGAGACCCGCGGCTTCCGTTCGTTCCCCGGTTCGATGATGGGGGTCGTCGCGTATCTGCGGCAGCTCTTCCTCGACGCTTCGCACTACGCCGAGATCTGGCGGATGTACGAGGAGGACCCGACGGGCCTCTCCCGGCCCCGCTACGACCGGGCGCTCGCTCCGCTCGTCGCTGCCGCGTCCGGCGAACAGCCGGTGTTGCTGCCGGCGACGCTCGACAAGGAGGTTCGCCGGATGGTGGGTCTCGCGGCGGAGTTCGGCATCCGGCCGGTGCTCTACGGGGGCCATGAAGGTGTGGAATCCGCCGAATTCCTGGCGGAGCACGGCGTGCCGATCCTGGTGGACCTGAACTGGCCGGCTGCCGATCCCCAGGCGGATCCGGAAGCGGAGGTCTCGCTCCGCACCCTGCGCCTCCGGGACCGGGCGCCGGCCGGTCCGGCGGCGCTCGCCGCCGCGGGGGTGCGTTTCGCCTTCTACCGGGGCGAGTCTGCGGGGGCCGGACCCGGCCCTCCGGGTCGCCGCGGTGGTTCCGCCGGAGGCCGCGGAGGCTCAGGGGATGACCTGGCGGCGGTGCGCAAGGCGGTGGAACGGGGACTCGACCGGGAGGCCGCTCTCACCGCGCTCACCATGGCCCCGGCCGAAATCTTCGGGGTCGCCGACCGCGTGGGAACGCTGCAGGCCGGACGGATCGCCAACCTGGTGATTGCCGACCAGGACATTTTCGAGGATGGCGCGAAGGTCGAGACGATCTTCGTGGACGGGGTGATCCACCGCTCCGACGCGGACGACGAAGAGGAAACGGACAGGGAGGAAACCCCCGGACGTCACCGATGACGCCAAGGAAGACGGGAACAATGAAAACGATGCGACACCCAAAGACGCTGCTCATCGCGGCCCTGCTGGTGGCCTTCCTGGCCGCCCCCCTGGCGATCGCTCAGGACACCGCCATTCGAGGCGGCACTGTCCTCACGGTGACCGGGGACACTCTCTCTCCGGGGGAGATCCTGATTCGCGACGGGAAGATCGCCGAGGTCGGCGCGAGCGTCACGGTTCCCGAGGGAGCCGAAGTGATCGACGCCACGGGGATGTTCGTGATGCCCGGCATCATCGACGCCCATTCGCACATCGCCGCCGAATCCATCAACGAGGGCAGCGTCGCGGTGTCCTCGATGACGGGGACGGGCGACGTGGTGGATCCCTATGACGTCAACATCTACCGCGAGCTGGCGGGCGGGGTCACCACCTCGAACATCCTCCACGGGAGCGCCAACCCGATCGGCGGCCTGAACGTGGTCATCAAGCACCGCTGGGGGGCCGATGCCGCCGGGCTCGTGCTGGAGGGCGCGCCGCCGGGCATCAAGTTCGCGCTCGGGGAGAATCCGAAGCGGTCGCGCGGGATGCCGGCGGGCGTCGAGCGTCGCTATCCGGCGACCCGGATGGGAGTCCAGGACGTGATCCGGCAGGCGTTCGTGGAGGCGGAGGCCTACCGTCAGGAGTTCGCCGACTACGAGGCGGCGAAGGCGCGCGGCGAACGGGTGCTGCCACCCCGGCGGGACATGAAGCTCGAGCCGCTGGTCGAGATCCTGGAAGGGAAACGGCTCGTCCACGCTCACTGCTACCGGCAGGACGAGATCCTGCAACTCCTGCGGGTCGCCGAGGAGTTCGGATTCCGGATCGCCACGCTCCAGCACGTACTCGAGGGTTACAAGGTGGCGAACGAGATCGCCGCCCACGGCGCGGGAGCCTCCACCTTCTCCGACTGGTGGGCCTACAAGGTCGAGGCCTATGACGCCATCCCGCACAACGCGGCGCTCATGACCGAGCGGGGCATCCTCGTCTCCATCAACTCGGACAGCTCCGAGGAAGCGCGGCACCTGAACCAGGAGGCGGCCAAGACGGTGAAGTGGGGCGGGATGACCGAAGCGGCGGCGCTCAAGATGATCACCATCAACCCGGCGATGCAGCTCCGGATCGACGACCGGGTCGGCTCCATCGAGGTCGGGAAGGACGCCGACCTGGCGATCTTCGACCGCCACCCGCTGAGCACCTACGCGGTGAACCAGATGACCTTCGTGGACGGGGAGATGCTCTTCAGCCGCGAGAAGGACCTGGCGATGCGGGAGAGTGCGGCCGCGGAGCGTGCCGAACTCGAGGAGAAACTCTCCGGGGACGACGACGCGGAACGGAGCCCCGGCCGGCGCGGCCCCCGGCGGGGACCTGGGGAAGGAGAACGGCGATGACCCGGCTTGGCAGGAACGCCTTCGGGCTGGCGCTACTCGGTGTTTCCGCGTTTGCGGGCGCCCAGGAAGAAGAGTCGTGGCTCATCACGAATGCCCGGATCCACACGCTCGTCGAGGGAGCGGCGCCCATCGAGTCGGGCTCCATCCTCATCCGGGACGGCCGGATTGTGGAGATTGGAGACGATGTTTCCGCTCCGGCGGGAGCGGCCGTGATCGACGCGGCGGGGCTGGATGTCTATCCGGGGATGATGGACTCGGTGAGCCAGCTCGGTCTGACGGAGATCAGCTCCATCAGCGCCACGGTGGATACCGTGGAGCTCGGGGAGATGAACCCGCACCTGCGGGCGGCCACCGCGATCCATCCCTCGAGTGAACACCTGCCGGTGGCGCGCGCCAACGGCATCACCCACGCGGTGGTGGCGCCCGGTCGTCTCGGCGGCTTCGGCGGCGGCGGTACCGGGATCAGCGGTCAGGCCTCCATCGTCCACCTCGACGGCTGGACCGTCGAGGAGATGGATATCGAGGCGTCCGCGGGAATGGTGCTGACCTGGCCGACCTATTCGACCCGCTCGTTCAATCCCGCGACCTTCCGCCCGGAGCGGCGCTCGTTCCGTGAGGCCCAGGAGGAATACGACCGCCAGGTCACCGAGTTGGGCGAGGTGCTCGATGCGGCGCGCCGCTACGCGGAGGCCGGCGACGCCGGGGCTCGCGAAAGAGACGTCCGGCTGGCTGCACTGGGTCCCGTCGTCGGCGGGGAGATGCCGTTGCTGATCCTGGCCCAGGGCGAGCGGGAGATTCGCGAGGCCGTCGAGTTCACGAAGGAGCAGGGGGTCAAGATGATCCTCCTCGGCGGAAACGAGGCCTGGAAGGTGAAGGAAGTGCTCGTCGAAAACGGGATCCCGGTGATCCTGGGGCCGACGCAGCGGTTGCCGAGCGAGGAGGATTCCCCGTACGACAAGCCCTTCACGACCCCGGGAGAACTCCACGACGCCGGGGTGACGGTGGCCTTCGCCACGTTCGGTTCGTCGAACTCGCGCCTCCTGCCCTACGAGGCGGGGCACGCGGTCGGCTACGGACTGCCGCAGGACGCCGCGATCCGAGCGATTACCACCATTCCCGCGCAGCTCTTCGGGCTGGCGGAGGATTTCGGGACCCTCGAGGAGGGAAAGGTCGCGAACCTGATCGTCGTGAACGGCGACCCGCTGGAAATCCGCACCGAAGTCGAACACGTCTTCGTGAACGGGGTTCCGGTTTCGCTCGACAACCGGCACCAGATGCTCTACGAGAAGTACCGGTCGCGTCCGAAACCCCCGCAGTAGCGAGAGTCTTCGCGTCGCCGTGCCCGTCTGGTTGACGACGGCGGCACCGTGTACGCGGTGAGGGGCCGGGGCGGACCATGAGCCGGACGGCGGCCGGGCCGGCCCTGCGGCCCGGCGAGTTCATTCCGCTTGCGGCGCTCCTGATGTCGCTGGTCGCGCTTGCGATCGACACCATGCTGCCCGCCCTGCCGGCCATCGGCCGCGACCTCGGCGTCGAGCGCCCGAACGACGTTCAGTTCGTGGTCACCGCCCTGTTTGTCGGACTCGGCTTCGGCCAGCTGCTCTTCGGCCCCCTCTCCGACGCCATTGGGCGGAAACCCGCGATCCATGCCGGCATCTTCCTGTTCATGGCGGGGTGCCTGCTGAGCGTCTTTGCTTCCACCTTCGAGGTGATGATCGCCGGCCGCGTCCTGCAGGGCGTCGGAGTCGCGGCGCCGCGCATCGTGACCCTGGCGCTCGTGCGCGACCAGTACGAAGGCCGCCGCATGGCGCGGCTCATGTCCTTCATCCTGGCGGTCTTCATCTTCATTCCCACCGTCGCCCCGGCCATCGGCCAGGGGATTCTCTGGCTCGGCGGCTGGCGCTCGATCTTCAGCACCTTCTTCGCCATCGCCGCGATCACCTTCCTGTGGTTCGCTATCCGCCAGCCGGAAACTCTCCCCGCCGCCCACCAGCGGCGGTTCTCTCCGCGGGCCATCGGCAGGGGTGTCCTCGAGGTCCTGGGCATCCGGGCCGCCCTCGGCTACACCTTGGCGAGCGGCCTGGTCTTCGCCCCGTTCGTCGCCTACCTGAGCTCGGCCCAGCAGATCTTCCAGGAGGCCTACCGCACCGGGGCGTGGTTCCCATTCTGGTTCGGAGTGCTCTCGCTCTCGGTCGGCGGCGCCGCGCTCGTGAACGGCCGCCTCGTGATGAAGCACGGGATGCGCCGGCTCTCGAAGGCGGCGGCGGTGTCCGTGACGCTGGTTTCGGTCGCGGCGTGGGTGGTGACGCTGAGCTTCGACGGACTTCCTCCCTTCTGGTTCTTCGCCGGCTACCTGTTCGCCGTCTTCTTCAGCGTCGGCCTCCTCTTCGGGAACCTCAATGCCCTGGCGATGCAGCCGTTGGGCCACATCGCGGGCGTGGGAGCGGCGGTGGTCGCCTCGCTCACCATGCTCATCGCGGTGCCGTTCGGCGGATTCGTGGGCCAGAGCTTCGACGGCACCATGTACGCCCAGGTCGGCGCCTTCACCGTCTTCGGGGCGGGGACATTTGCCGCCCTCGCGTGGGCGGAAGGCGGCCGCAGCCGCTGACCGCCAGGGAACCGCCGCTCGCCGGAACGCTTCCGTCGCACTGGCCCGTTTGTCCTCCGGGGAACACCGCCGTACCCTCATCCAACCGTCATCGATCCCGTGGGAAGGAACCCAGCCGCCGGAGGGCGCTCCATCCTTGAACTCTCGGACCTGACCCTCCGCTTCGGGGGGGTGACCTCGCTCTCGGGTCTCACGATGGAGGTCCGGGACGGCGAGCTGCTGGCCCTCATCGGGCCCAACGGGGCCGGGAAGACCAGCGTTTTGAACTGCGTCTCCGGCCTCTACCGCCCGCAGGACGGGAGCATCACCCTGACCGGCCGCGATGGGGCCCGGCACGCGCTCCAACGGCTCGCGCCGCACCGCATTGCGGAGCTGGGCGTTGCGCGTACCTTCCAGAACATCGAGCTGTTCAAGCACATGACGGTGCTCGAGAACCTCATGCTCGGCCGCCATGTGCACATGAAGGGAGGCGTGCTCGGCGGCGGCCTGTACCTGGGTCGTCAACGCCGCCGGGAGATCGAGCACCGGAAATACGTGGAGCGGATCGTCGACTTCATGAACCTGGAGCCGCTGCGGAGCGCCGTGGTAGGAAATCTGGCTTACGGAAATCAGCGCCTCGTGGAGATGGCGCGCGCCCTGGCGCTCGGTCCGAACCTTCTCCTCCTGGACGAGCCGACGGCCGGGATGAACGCCGAGGAGAAAGAGTCGATGGCGCGCTTCATCCTCGACGTTCACGAGGAGCAGGGCATCACCGTGGTGGTCGTGGACCACGACATCGACGTCATCATGGACATCGCCGACCGGGTCGTGGTGCTGGACTTCGGGCGCCGGATCGCGCAGGGGAGTCCGCACGAGGTCCGCAGCGACCCTGCGGTCATCGACGCCTACCTGGGAAGGACGGCGGACGATGCCGGCCGCAACGGGGACCCGCCGTGATCGGAACCCTGCCTGGCGTCCTCGCGAACCACGCCGCGAGGCGTCCCGGCGATATCGCGCTGCGTGAGAAGGAATTCGGGATCTGGCAGGAGATCACCTGGGCGGACTACCTGGCGCGGGTGCGGCGTTTCTCACTCGGGCTGACGGAACTCGGTCTGGAGGAAGGCGACCGGGTCGCGATCGTCGGAGACAACCGGCCGGAGTGGGTGATCGCAGAGTTGGCCTCGCAGACCGCCGGCATTCTCCCCCTGGGGCTCTATCAGGATTCCATCGCCGACGAACTCGCCCGCATGCTGGAGGCCGCCGGGGCGCGGGTCATCGTGGCCGAGGATCAGGAGCAGGTGGACAAGGTGTTGGAAGTGCGCGACCGGCTGCCCGGGCTCGAGCGCATCGTCTACTACGACCGGCGCGGTATGTACGGCTACCAGGCGCCGGGTCTCATGTCCTTCGAGGAGGTCGAAGCGCTCGGCGACGGACTTCATGAAAGGTCGCCCGGGGAGTTCGACCGCCGGCTGGCCGCGGTCCAGCCCGGGGACATTGCGCTGCTCTGCACGACCTCCGGCACCACCAGCGTCCCGAAGCTGGCCATGCTCTCGCACGAGAACCTGCTCGCCATGGCATCGCAGCTCGAGAGCGTGGACGCGATGCACGCGGACGACGAATTCGTGTCGTTCCTTCCGCTCGCCTGGATCGGCGAGCAGATGGTGGCGGTGGCGAGCGGGCTGCTGGCGGGATTCACGGTGAACTTCCCGGAGGAGACCGCGACCGCGCGCCAGGACACGCGCGAGATCGGGCCGGCGTTCCTGATGTCACCGCCCCGGATCTGGGAAAACATGGTTTCGGACGTGCAGGTCATGGCCGAAGACACCACTCCCCTCAAGCGCCGGATCTACCGCTGGGCGATGAAGCAGGGCGCCGCCCGCGCCGAGGCCCGTTTCCGCGGGCAAAGGGTCGGGTTTGCCCGGAGAGTCGGCCACCGGTTGGCCGACTGGATGGTGTTCGGTCCGGTCCGCGACCAGTTGGGACTGGCCAGAGTGCGGCGGGCCTACACCGGAGGCGCGGCGCTCGGCCCGGATGTCTTTCGCTTCTACCACGCCATCGGAGTGAACCTGAAGCAGCTCTACGGCCAGACTGAGGTGTCCGGGATCTCCGTGGTTCACCGGGACGACGACATCCGGTTCCAGACGGTGGGTATGCCGCTGCCCCGGACCGAGATCCGGATCTCGGAGGAGGGCGAGATCCTCTGCCGGAGCCCCGCGGTGTTTCAGGGCTATTTCCAAAACCCCGCGGCGACGGCGGAGGCGCTCGAGGACGGCTGGCTGCACTCGGGTGATGCGGGCTACTTCGACGACCACGGCCACCTGGTCGTCATCGATCGGGTGGCCGACGTGATGAAGCTCGCGGACGGGAGCAGCTTCTCCCCGCAGTGCGTCGAGAACAAGCTCAAGTTCAGCCCCTACATCGGCGAGGCGGTGGTCTTCGGAGGATCGGGAGCTCCGTTCGTCACCGCGATGATCGCCATCGACATGGAGAACGCCGGGCAGTGGGCGGAGCGCCGCCGCATTGCCTACACGACCTTCACCGACCTGGCCCGCCGCACCGAGGTGTACGACCTGCTGCGGCAACATGTTTCCGAGGTGAACGGAGATCTCCCGCCCGCGGCGCGCATCCACCGCTTCCTGCTGCTCTACAAGGAACTTCACGCGGACGATGCGGAGCTGACCCGCACGCGCAAGGTGCGGCGGCGTCACATCGCCGGTCGCTTCCGGGAAATCATCGACGCTCTCCAGGGAGACAACGACTCGGTTGCCGTGGCGTCCGAGATCACCTACCAGGACGGCCGCACCGCGGCGGTGGAGCACGAGCTTCGGATCGAGACGATGGACGGATCGGGTCCATGAGTGATCGCCGCATCACGAGCGCCGCAGGCCGCTGAGCATGGACATCTTCCTCCAGCTCACCGTGTCCGGACTCAGTACCGGAATGATCTACGCGCTGGTGGCGGCCGGCTTCGTGGTCATCTACAAGGCGAGCGACGTCATCAACTTCGCCCAGGGAGACCTGCTCCTGCTGGGGACCTACCTGATCTTCTTCTCGGTGGCCCAGACCGGCCTCCCCTGGAGCCTCGGGGTGGCTGTGACGCTGCTCCTCGCGGTCGCCGTCGCCCTGGCGGTCGAGCGGTTGGTGCTGCGCCCCCTGGTGGGCGAGCCCATCATCTCCATGATCATGGTGACGATCGGGCTCTCGTCGGTTCTCCGGGGGGTCATCAATGCCACCTGGGGTCCGAACCCGCGCGCCTTCGAATCGTTTCTTCCCGCCGGCGACATCGTGCTGGGCCCCGCGGCGCTCTCGACCGGGCGGGTGCTCTCCATCCCCATCGCCCTCGCGGTGCTGGCGGGGCTGGGGCTCTTCTTCCGTTACACCCGGGACGGCATCGCCATGCGGGCCATCGCCGACGACCAGCAGGCGGCGCTCAGCATGGGGATCAGCATTCCGCGCGTGTTTGCAGTCGCCTGGGGGCTGGCGGCCGCTTCGGCCGCAATCGGCGGGATCATGCTCGCGGGCATCGTGGGAGTGAGCCCCAACGTGGCGTCCATCGGTCTCCGGGTCTTTCCCGTGGTGATCCTCGGCGGGCTGGACTCGATCGGGGGGGCGGTCATCGGAGGGGCGATCATCGGGCTGCTCGAGGTCTACGTCGGCTTCTACGTGGGGCACGGACTCAACCTGGTGGTCCCCTACGTGGTCCTCGTCCTGGTGCTCATGATCCGGCCCTACGGCCTTTTCGGGAAAGAGGTCATCGAACGGGTATGACGACGGGGCCGGGGACCCCTTGCTGGAGAGCTACGAGGAGATCCCCATGAGCCTGGAGTGCGGCGTCTTCCACACGCGCTACCAGTCGGACATGGGCCTCCGCCCATGGCCCACCCAGCGCATCCGGCTGGGAGTCTTCGCCCTCTTCGTGCTCGTGTTTCCGTTCGTGGCCAGTCCCTACTGGCTGGATCTGGCCAACCAGGTGGCCATTGCCACGGTGGGGGCGATCGGCTTGAACATCCTGGTGGGCTACACCGGGCAGATCTCCCTCGGGCAGGGCGCCTTCATGGCGATCGGGGCGTACACCGCGGGGCTCCTGACCCTGAACTTCGGCGTCCCCTGGGGCGCCAGCATCCTCTGCGCCTGCCTCGTCACCGCCGCCGCGGGCACCTTCTTCGGGCTCCCGTCGCTCCGGCTCAAAGGGCTCTACCTGGCGATCGCGACGCTTGCCGCCCAGGAGATCGTGGAGTGGGGGATGACCAACTGGACCGCGGTGACGGGCGGTACCGAGGCGATCGTGCTGTCCGCGCCGAGTCTCTTCGGGGTGCGCCTGAACACGGGCTTCAACTTCTACTGGCTCGCGGTGCTCACCGCAGCCGGAACCGCGCTGTTCACGGCCAACCTCATGCGGAGCCGCATCGGACGCGCCTTCGCTGCCGTACGTGACCAGGACGTCGCGGCGAGCGTCATCGGGGTGGATGTCTTCCGCACCAAGCTGCTGGCATTCGCGACCTCTTCGTTCTTCGTGGGGCTCTGTGGGGCGATGATCGCCTTCCACCGCAACATCATCACCTGGGAACGGTTCACACTGAACACGAGCATCGTCTACCTGGCGATGATCATCGTGGGAGGCCTGGGCTCGATCCGGGGATCGTTCCTGGGGGCGGCGCTCATCACGCTGCTCCCGGCGATGATCACCAACCTGGGCCGGGCCATCCAGGACACGGCGCCCCAGGCAGCGTCCATCCTCCCCTACGCCCAGCAAACCGTGTTCGGGATCGTGATCATCCTCTTCCTGATCTTCGAGCCGCGGGGGCTGTCCAAACTATGGGAGAACGTCAAGGATTACTTCCAGGTGTGGCCGTTTGCGTACCGGCGCGGCGAGAACCGGTCGGGGTGACGTGCGCGATGAGGGAAGATGAGAAACTGAGGGAAGGATGAAGAAGGAAATGCGTGATCGGAGAGGGTTGGGCCATCGTCTGGTGGCGGTCGCACTCGGCGCCGCTATCGGGTGCCTTGGCTGTGGCGGCGGCGCGGAGCCGGATACGGACAGCATCAAGGTCGGCGCGATCTTCGACCTCACCGGCCCCACGGCCGACGTCGGGACCGACTACGGCGACGGCGTGCGCGGCTTCGCCGACTGGACCAACAGCCAGGGCGGTATCGAGGGGCGCCCGATCGACCTCATCTACCAGGACTACGGCTATCAGGTCGATCGCGCCGAGCAGCTCTACACCCAGTTCGTCGGCGAGGGGGCGGTGATCTTCATGGGATGGGGCACGGGTGACACCGAGGCCCTGCGCCTGCGCATCGCCGAGGACGAGATCCCGTTCAGCTCCGCGTCCCTCTCGCATCGCCTGGGCGACCCGGCGGAGGCTCCCTACAACTTCCTGCTGGCCACGACCTACAGCGACCAGTTCCGCATCGCCCTCCAGTGGATCGCCGACAACCATGGCGAGGGGATGCCCGTCGTCGCGCTGATGCACAACGCGAGTCCCTTCGGGCTGTCGCCGGCGCGGCAGGGCGGGGAGGCGTTCGCGGAAGCGCTGGGCATCGAGCTGACCCTCTACGAGATGCCTCGCGGAGCCGTGGACTTCACCGCGGAGTTCTCGCGCATCCGCCAGAGCGGCGCGGAGTACGTGGTCTTCCAGAACACGTCGGGGCCGGCGGCGGTGGCGCTGCAGGGCGCCCGCAGTCTGCGGGTCGACGCCACCTTCTTCTGTCTGAACTGGTGTTCCAACGCCCAGGTGATCCAGTTGGCCGGCGACGCGGCGGAGGGGCTCATGGGGACGATGCCCTACGCGCCCCTCAGCGTGGACGTGCCGGGGACGCGCGTCATCCGGGAGTTCCTGGAGTCGAAGGGCGAGTCGCTCGAGGGAAAGACCAACGCGTACACCCAGGGATGGTGGACCTTCGCGGCGTTTGGGGAGGGCATGCGGAGAGTGCTGGCGGCGGGCGGGGAACTCACCGGCGCGAACATCAAGGCGGCCCTGGAGACGTTTTCCGACTACGACATGGGAGGAGTCACCGCGCCCGTCACCTTCACTCCCACGGATCACCGCGGGTCGAAGGGGCTCCGTATCTTCCGGGTGGAGGGAGGGACGTGGGCGCCGCTCACGGACTTCGTTCCGGCGCCGGCATGGTGAGGACGGCGCGGTGAGCCAGGCCGTGCCGGCGGCCGCGAAGGGCCGGGCGGGCGCGAACGCGGCGCCGCTCCTGAGCCTCAACAACATCGAAGTCCTCTACGACGACGTGATCCTGGTGCTCCGGGGGTTGTCGCTCGAGGTCGCCGAAGGACAGATCGCGGCTCTTCTCGGTTCGAACGGCGCGGGCAAGACCACGACCCTCAAGGCCAGCTCCGGGCTGCTCTACGTCGAGGATGGCGAGGTCAGTGACGGGACCATCGTCTTCGACGGTGAGGAGATCCAGGGGATGGACGCGCACCGCATCGTGGAAAAGGGCATCTTCCAGGTCCTGGAAGGCCGGCGGGTCTTCGAGCATCTGAGCGTGCGCGAGAACCTGCTCGCGGGGGGATATACGCGCGGGACCCGGCGCGGCCTGGAGGCGGAAACGGACAAGGTGTACCACTACTTTCCGGCGCTCGCGGAGCGTCGCGGGCAGCTCGCGGGCTATCTCTCCGGCGGCGAGCAGCAGATGCTGGCGCTCGGCCGGGCGCTGATGGCCGCTCCGCGGATGATGCTGCTCGACGAGCCGTCGCTCGGGCTCGCGCCGATGCTCGTCGAGAACATCTTCGGAACTTTGCGGCGCATCAACCGCGAGGAGGGCACCACGATCCTCCTGGTCGAGCAGAATGCTCGCGTCGCCCTCTCGGTAGCTGACTACGGATACGTCATGGAGGGAGGACGGGTGGTGCTCGAAGGCGGAGCGGAAGAGCTCAGGGCCAACGAGGACGTGAAGGAGTTCTATCTGGGGTTGGGCGACGGCGGACGCCGGTCGTACCGGGACGTGAAGCACTACCGGCGGCGGAAGCGGTGGCTGTCGTGAGGGAAGCGCCAGCATCGTCAGGCGACGGCTCCGTCGAGAAGGGGCCCGCGGACTGGAGCGCGCTTCAGGACGGGATCGCGGCGCGCGCGGTCCAATACGGGGCCGGGCACAGCGCCGAGATCGGACGGCGGCTCGCGCGGGCCGGCGTCCGGCCCGGGGACGTGGGCGGCGTCGCGGATCTGCGGGCGATTCCCGTTCTGGCCAAGGACGAGTTGCCCGCGCTTCAGGCTGCCGATCCGCCCTTGGCGGGGATGCTCGCCGTGGCGCTCGGGTCGCTCGCGCGCATCTACCGCTCCCCGGGGCCGATCAACGACCCGCAGGGGACCGGGCCGGACTTCTGGCGCCTGGGGCCGGCTCTCAAGGCGGCCGGCTTCGGTCCCGGCGAGGTGGTGCTCAACAGCTTTTCATACCACCTGACGCCGGGTGGCCCGATGCTCGACGGGGGACTGCGCGCTACCGGGTGCGTGGTGATTCCGGGGGGAGTGAGCACGACCGCCGCCCAGGTCGAGGCGGCCCGCGCCACGGACGCAACCGGGTATGCCGGCACCCCCCAGTTCCTGCTGACCCTGCTCGAGCGGGCGGAGGAGTCGGGCCGGCCTCTCGGATTCCGGCGCGCCCTGGTGTCGGGCGCGCCGCTCCCGCCCGCGCTGCGCGCCCGCCTCCAGGACGGCTTCGGGGTGGACGTCTACCAGGCCTACGCGGCCGCCGACACCGGGTTGCTCGGATACGAGTGTGCCGAGAAGGACGGCTGGCACGTCGCCCCGGACGTGGTGGTCGAGGTGCTGCTGCCCGGCGACGACCGCCCGGCCGGGCCGGGTGAGACGGGGCAGGTGGTGGTCACCAGCCCCAACGAGGTCTATCCGCTGGTTCGCTTCGGCACCGGCGACCTCTCCGCCTGGAACGCCGTACGGTGCCCCTGCGGCCGCTCCGAACCCCGTCTGGCGGGCTTTTTGGGCAGGGTGGGGGAGGGGGTGAAGGTGCGGGGAATGTTCGTGCACCCGCGCGAACTGGCCGGGGCCCTGGGGTCCGACCCGGACGTGGCGCGCTACCAGGCGGTGGTGTCCGCCGAAGGCGCGCGGGACGTCCTCACCGTGCGGGTCGAGGCGGCGTCCGACCGCGCAATGGACCCCGCCGGGCTAGCCGAACGCATCCGCGAGGCGGTGCAGATCCGGCCGGCCGTGGAGGTGGTTCCCTCCGGGACGATCCCTCACGAAGCACGCCCGCTGGTGGATGCTCGAGAGGAATAGGCGACGGGCTCAAGCCAGCGGTCTGACGTGACGATTTCGACGCAGGCGACGCGTCGAACTCCGGTTTCAGATCCTCCCCGCAGCTCACCCGTACTCTGCCCGTACCTGCCCCGAACCTTCGCGGTTGAGGTTGTATCGCATGATGCGGCCGTGCGGGCCGTTGCGGTCGCGCTCGACCCCGAAGACCTCGCCCGGCACCTCTCCGGGAACCGCCGCCTCCAGCCGCCGCTCGTCGTCCGGTTCGAGGCGCAGGCGCCGCGCGCCCACCGCCCGGCCCCTGCGGCTCAGCCCGACGATCACCGCGCCGACTGCGGGCTGGCGCAGCACATACGCCACCGCCACGTCGGCCATGGTGGAACGGTGCCGGCCGGCCACCTCCGCGAGCGCTGCGCACGCCCGCTCCAGCACCGCGTGGCCCCCCACCTCGTCGGCGATGAGGCGGTACTTGACAAGCGAGCGCGACGGCGCCCGGGCACCGGCCGAATCTGAGAGCAAGCCGCCCGCGAGCGCCCCGTAGCAGAGCAGTGTCACGTTGCGCTGGAGACACAAGTCCGTCATGCCCTTGCGCGGCCGCCGGTCCAGCAGCGAGAACTGGACCTGGTTTGAGATCACTGGAATTCCGGCGTCCAGGAGAGCAGTGAGTGCGTCGCAGTCGAAGTTGGTCACCCCGATCTTGCGCACAACCCCTTCTTCGCCGAGTTCCGTCAACCACTCCGCCGCGCCCAGCCACCCCGGGTGGGAGAGGTCCCACCAGGCGAACTGGACCAAATCCAGCGCCTCCACGCCGAGCCGGTCACGGGACCTGAGGACGATGTCGCGCACGTAGCTCCGGTCGATGGCGGCCAGCGCGTCCAGATCCGGTACGAACTTGGTGAACACGACCACCTGCCCGGCGGACGCGGGCCGGGCCGCCAACCAGTCGCCGAGGAGTTGCTCTGCGCCCGTGTAGATGTCGGCGCAGTCAAGGAAGAGTGGCCCCGGCCGAGCGGCGGCCTCGTCGAGAGCGGCGAAGGCGCGCTCACGGCTCCACCCGGGCCCATGCCCTCGCGACAACTGCCAACAGCCACGCACCAGCCCGCTGGCCGGCAGCGGCAAGGTCATCCGGGTTGGGTGAGGGGAACGCGAGTGACCTCGCTGTGGCGGAAGGCCGAAGTGCCAGTGCGAGTGATGCGGAAGCGGGCGCCACAGTGGGGATCCGGACAGGCGATTTCGGCGTCGGAGGTCATCCAGTCGTTGGGATGGGTCCTGCGCTGCTTGGCCGGAAGTAGCGGAAGGAGCGCCGCCAGGGGGTAGAGCGGAAAGCTCTGCCCCGCAGGGAAGGACAGGTTCTCGCCCCGGAGTTCGAAGTAGTCCCCTTCCCGGTGGTTGCAGACCATCTGGCGCTCGCCGGCCACGACCTCCACCCGCAGGTCGTAGAGCTCGAACCTGTCGTCTTGACGCATCTGCCTGCCCTCCTCGCAGCGACCCGGGCGCCGCCGCTGGACCCTCGGGCGACGATCCTCGATCATACCGTGTGGCCCACCATCCAAAGCAGCCGCTCGCCTTCCGGCTGGGCCTGGCGGGAGCAGCGCTCCCGATCCTCGTCTTCGCAGCCGGCGCCGCCTGGCTGGGCTTTTCCGGCGCGCCGGACGAGCGCGGCCTGTGGCCCATCCTGGTCGTAGCACTGGGCGCCGGCCTCCTGCTCGCCAAGAGGGCCTCCGACTACAGCGCGGCGGCTCTGCGCGGGATGTCGCGCCCCATCGTCATGCTCATGGTGGCGGCCTGGCTGCTGGCGGGCATCTTCTCGGCCGTGCTGCGCGAATCCGGGTTCGTCCACTCCCTGGTGTGGGCGGGCGCCGAACTGGGGGTGAGCGGCGGCGGCTTCGTCCTGCTGGCCTTGGTCATCGCGGTTCTCTTCTCAACCGCGACCGGCACCAGCCTCGGGACGATCCTCATCTGCGCGCCGCTGCTCTACCCCGCGGCGGGCGTCTTCGGGGCCAACCCGGTCGTGTTGATCGGGGCGATCCTGGCCGGCGCCACCTTCGGGGACAACGTCTCGCCCGTTTCAGACACAACCATCGCGTCCGCGATCAGCCAAGACGCGCCCATGGGCGGGGTCGTGCGCAGCCGTCTCCGCTATGCACTGCCCGCCGGCTTGGCCGCCGCTCTCATCCTTACGCTGCTTGGCGGTGCCGAGGCGCCCCCGGCCGCGGCACCCGTTCCGGGTGCGGTGCTCGCTGGCGACCCGTCCGCGCTCCCCATGTTGCTGGCGCCCGTAGCCGCGTTTCTCATGCTGTGGCGGGGGCGCGGCCTGGTGGAGAGCCTTTTCGCCGGGGTGGCCGTAGCGGTGGCCGTGGCTCTGACGCTGGGGCTCGTCACCCCCGCCGGCCTGCTCTATATCGACGCCGAGTCCTTTCAGGCCCGCGGGCTCATTCTGGACGGGATGGAGGGCGCGGTCGGTATCGTGATCTTCACCATCCTCCTCATGGGGATCGTGGGGGCAGCCCAGGAGGCAGGAATCGTGGACCGGTTGGCCCGGGCGAGCGGGCTCCGGCGGGCCGCACCGACGGCACGCGGGGTGGAGCTCGGCATCTTTGGCGTGACGAGCGCCGCCGTGATGCTGACCACGCATTCGGTGATGGCCATCCTCGCGGTCGGCGACCTGGTCCGGGATTCAGGCAGGCGCGCCGGCGTGGGGCGTTTCCGACGCGCGAACCTCCTGGACATGACCGTGTGCACCTACCCGTTTCTCCTGCCTTTCTTCATTCCGACCATCCTCGCGGCCTCGGCGACCGCCTCCGGTGAGGCTTTCGGCGTGCCGAGGGTGTCCGCCCTTGAAGCCGGGCTGGCGAACGCCTACTCATGGGCGCTCCTGGGTGTGATCCTGGTGGCGATCACCACGGGTCTGGGCAGGTCGGAGGACCGCAGCGATGCGACTTGATCAGACGACCGGGAGTTTTGTGGCTCCGTGTGCGCGACCCCCGGATCAGCCGTCTGGACAACGCCAGGAGCAGTGAGGGAGCGACGACGGCGATCACGAGTTTGGTCAGATTGCGCCCGGGAAACCCGGGTGGTGCGCGATGCTGATGACGGGGCGACAACCGGAGACGACACAGGTCTCGATGCGTCCGGTCCGGGAGCGCAGGCCCACCGCGAGCCAGAGCGCGGGATGGGGCAGGGCCGTCATCTCCAAGCCCCCGTCGGGGCCAAAACGAACAGCGCGCCCACTCTCAAGAACTCCGTCCACGCGTCAGGGGCCGCGGCCTGCGCCGCCTCTACCGCCGCTAGGAACGCCGCATAGTCGGATGGGGCCTTGGTGGCGATCCTTCGGGCATATGTCGCCAGCGCCTCGTCTGCCTGACCTTCCAGGACAAGAGCCACGATCATCGCCTTGACACCGGCGGCTAGCGCTTCCTCCGCCGCGGCCTCCGCCGCCTCCCCCCACTGTTCCGCATCCTCGAGCGCCGTCCGCATCCCCGCTTCGCTCGGATATGCCTCCGCTATCGCCGCCGTCGCCGCGTTCGCCTTGTCCGCCGCTTCCTTCGCCCGTTCCTGCGCCTTTTCCGACTCTGCCATCAGGGCTTCGAACGCTGTCCTCATTGCGTCCTGCTCCGCGTCGGCCGCTGTGGCGACCAAGAAGAGCTGAAGAAACCACCTCAATTCATCGGGCGCGGAGACTTGAAGCGCCCCGACCGCCGCCAGGAACGCCGCCGTTTCGCCGGGGGCCGCCCGTTCCATCCGGGCTGCCGCGTCCTGGAACGCCTCTGTTCGCGCCAGTTCTGGGCCTCCGGCCTCCCGCAACAGTTCCAGGATCGCAGATTCCCGGGGTATCGGGGAACGCCGCGCCCCCACCGATATGCCCGCGTCCGGATCATCCAGCGGGGGTACGTCACCGCACCCGGACATGGCGGCCGGGAGTACGCACCCGGCGCAGGCGAATACCGCGAGCCGGGACCCGAGCGCAGAGTGGGTCATTGCCGGACCGGCTGATCTGTTTTTGCGACGACCGCGCGTATCAACGCCAGAACGGTGAGGGCATCGCTTGCCGCGCGGTGCATGGGTTCTGACGGTGTCACACCCTCTCTTTCGGCAGCCTCCTTGAGGAAACCCGCCAACCGTCGCCCGGTGCAGTTTGCGGCTACAAACGGGAGACCTGCCGTTGCCACGGACGCCCAACGGCCACGCCTACGGGCTGAATAGCGATGCGTCTCCCGTGCTGGACCGCGTTCGGTTTTGTGATGTGAGCACGGATGTGTACCACGGGAGTTGGAAGCGTTGAGTGGCTCGTCTTGAAGCGACGGACAGCGTGTAATGTGATTCACCGACTTCACAGACTATCCTTAGAACAGCGATAAATCAATGAGTTACCGCCACTCTGAAGAGTGATCCTGCGGCCCCGATGCCGGTCCGACGGTCTCGGCCCTGAGGGCTGATCGACCCTCCCGTGGTACACTAAGCGGTTGCGGATCGGCTCGCTATCAGAGAGCGGCACCCGCCGTGCGCGGCGGGCGATGCCAGTCTGAACGCCCCACCGGGAGCACTGACCGGCGCTCCGAGTACGCAGCCCTCGTTTTTCCATGTTCCAGTCGTTGCGGCGGGTTTCCGGTCGCCTTGTGTTCGCCCTCCTTGCAGTGTGGGGAGCAGGTGCGCCCGCCGACGCGCTCCAGCCGCACGAAGAGGACGAGTCGCGGTTTCTGAGCCGGATCCGGCGGCTGACCGTCGAGGGCCGGCGTGCGGGGGAGGGCTACTTCTCCCCGGATGGCAAGGAGATGGTCTTCCAGTCGGAGCGCGAGCCGGGGAACCCCTTCTTCCAGATCTACCTGCTCTCGCTGGAGACCGGTGATGTCCGCCGGGTGTCCCCGGGGCAGGGGAAGACCACCTGCGCCTTCATTTCGGGAAACGGCGGCGACATTCTGTTCGCCTCGACCCATCTCGATCCCCGGTCGCTCGAACTCCAGCGCGAAGAGATCGCGTTCCGGGAGAGCGGCCAGGAGCGGCGCTACGAGTGGGACTACGACCCCTCCATGGACATCTTCGTGGAACGGCGCTCGGACGGCGAACTTGTCCGACTCACCGAGGCCCGGGGATACGACGCCGAGGGGAGCTGGTCGCCGGACGGCGAGTGGATCGTCTTCACCTCCATGCGAGGGATATACGAGGACGAGCTTTCGGAACGGGAAGAGCGCCTGACGGAAATCGATCCGTCGTACTTCGGCGAGATCTGGATCATGCGCGCCGACGGTAGTGACCAGCGCCGCCTGACCCAGGTGCCCGGCTACGACGGCGGCCCGTTCTTCTTCCCGGACGGGTCCCGGATCATCTGGCGGCGTTTCTCGGAGGACGGGCTGGTCGCCGATATCTGGTCCATGCGGCCGGACGGGACCGATCAGCGGCGGCTCACCGGTTTCGAGGCCATGAGTTGGGCCCCCTACGTCCATCCTTCCGGTGAGTACGTGCTGTTTGCGTCGAACAAGCTGGGATTCAGCAACTTCGAGGTGTACATGGTGGACGTCGCCGGGGAGAAGGAACCGGTCCGGATCACCACCACCGACGGCTTCGACGGGCTGCCGGTCCCGACTCCGGACGGGGCGGGCCTTGCCTGGACGTCCAGCCGCCACGGCGGAGAAGGCGGCCAGATCTATCTGGCCGACTGGGACCACGACGAGGCGCTCGCCGCGCTCTGCGAAGCGCCGCCCCGCACACCGGACACGGAGACCCCCCAATGACCTACCGGCGCTTCTTCCTCGCGGGTCCGGCGCTCCTGCTCGCGTTTTCTCCGCTTTCCGCCGCGGCCCAAACTCCCGAGGAGCTTCGCGACGACGTGGCCGCGCTGACCGGGCCGGGCACCGAGGGCCGCGCCGTGGGGACGCCCGGGGCGGCCACTGCCCGCCGCTACCTGATGTCCGAGCTCGAAGCCGCCGGGGCCGAGCCGTTGCCGGGACAGGATGGCTACGGCGTTTCGTTCGACTTCATCTCGGGCGTGGAAGACGCCGGATCCTCGTTGCGCGCCGGGGGGCACAAGCGGTTCGGGAGCGATCAGGTTCGAGCTTTCGCGTTTTCGGAGACCGGTGAGGGCCGGGGAGAACTGTTCTTCGCCGGCTACGGCATCAGCCTTCCCGAGAACGCGGGCCACGAGTACGACAGCTACGCCGGCCACGACGTGCGTGACCAGGTGGTGGTCGTGCTCCGCTACTTCCCCGACGACGTGGACGACGAGGTGCGGGCGATCCTGAATCGCCACGCCGACTTCCGCTCCAAGGCGGCCGCCGCCCGGGACCGGGGAGCGGCGGGGATAGTGGTGATCACCGGTCCCGAGTCGGAGGGAGCGGGGGAATTTTCGCCGGACGCCTTCGACATTTCGGCCCCCGGTACCCAGGGCATCCTCGCCGTTTCCATCGACGGGGCGGCCGGAGACCGGCTCTTCGCGGGCAGCGGGTACACCCTCTCCGAGATTCAGCGGGCGCTCGACCGGGGCGACGTGAACGCCGGGTCCTTTCCGCTCACCGGATTCGCCACCTTGTCGGTGGACCTCCGGCGGACCCGCGGCAGCGGGGCCAACGTCGTCGGCGTCCTGCCGGCAGCCGACGGGAGCGTCGCGCCGCCGTACGTCGCGGTGGGGGCGCACTACGACCACCTCGGGATGGGCGGCAGCGGCTCGCTGAATCCCCACGGTCCCCCCGCCGTCCATCCGGGCGCCGACGACAACGCCTCGGGGACCGCGGCGGTGCTCGCCCTGGCGCGGACGGTGTCCGAGTCCCCGCTCGCCCGGCCGGTCCTGATCGGGTTCTGGTCCGGCGAAGAATCCGGGTTGCTCGGGTCGCGGGCGTTCATCCGGAACGAGGTGCGGCCGGTTGACCTGGTCGCCTACATCAACCTGGACATGGTGGGGCGGCTTGAGGAGAACCGGCTGACCGTTCAGGCGATGGGTTCCGCCAGCGTCTGGCCGGGGATCGTGGAGCGGGCCAACGTCCCGGGGGGCTTCGACCTGGCCCTGTCCGACGACCCGTACCTGCCCACCGACTCCTCGGCGTTCAACAGCGAAAACGTCCCGACGCTCAATCTCTTCACCGGGACCCACAGCGATTACCACCGGCCGTCGGACACCGCCGACAAGCTGAACTACGAGGGCCTCGCCCGGATCGCCCGGTTCACCGGGCTCGTTGCGCGGCGGGTCGCCGAGAGCGATCCGGCGCCCGAGTTCGTCCAGGTGGAGCGCTCCACGGAGACCTCCACCTCGCGCGCTTCGATGCGGGCCTATACCGGCACCATTCCCGAGTACGCCACCGAGATCGAGGGGTTGCTGCTGGGCGGGGTCATGGCGGGCGGGCCGGCCGAAGAGGCCGGTCTTCAGAAGGGTGATGTCATCGTCGAGTTCGCGGGGACTCCGGTCCTGAACATCTACGACTACATGAACGCGCTGGAGGCCGCCCGCATCGGTGAGCCGCTGACCGTGGTGTTCCTCCGCGACGGGGAGCGGCACACGGTGACGCTCGTGCCCACCGCGCGTCCCTGATCGCCGTTTGTCCTCCGCTCCGCCGCCGATCGAGCGGGTCCGCAACTTCTGCATCATCGCCCATGTGGACCACGGGAAGTCCACCCTCGCCGACCGGCTGATCCAGCGCTGCGGGGGCGTCAGCGAGCGCGAGTTCCGCGACCAGTTGCTGGATTCGATGGACCTCGAGCGCGAGCGCGGCATCACTATCAAGTCGAACAGCGTCTCGCTCCTTCACGAGACGGCGGACGGGGACACCTATCAGCTCAACCTGATCGACACTCCCGGCCACGTCGATTTCTCCCACGAAGTGCGGCGTTCGCTGATGTCCTGCGAGGGAGCGCTACTGCTGGTGGACGCCGCGCAGGGGGTGGAGGCGCAGACCGTAGCCAACTACTTCGTGGCGATGGAATACGACCTGTCCGTGGTGCCCGTGATCAACAAGATCGACCTGCCGGCCGCGGATCCGGAGCGGGTGCGGGAGGAGATTGACGAGGAACTCGGACTCGATCCGTTCGAGGTGGTCCTCGCCTCGGCCAAGAAGGGAGAGGGCGTCGAGGAGATCCTCGACGCGATCGTGAGGAGAATCCCGCCTCCCGGCGGCAACTTCGAGAACCCGCTCCGCGCGCTCATCTTCGACGCCCAGTACGACACCTTCCGGGGAGTCGTGCTGCTGGTGCGGGTCGTGGACGGCGAGATCCGTCCCGGCGACCGGGTGCGTCTGATGCGCGGGGACCGCGAGCACGTGGTGGAAGAGGTGGGACTCCTGCGGCTGCGCCGGGAACCGGTGGACGTTCTCTCCGCGGGGGCGGTGGGGTACGCCATCTGCGGGATCAAGCGGATCCGGGACATCGCGATCGGCGACACGGTCATCGACGCGGCCCGTCCCGCCGAGGCGGCGCTCCCGGGATACCGCGAGCCTCGGCCCGTGGTCTTCAGTTCGGTGTACCCGATTTCAACCGACGACTACGGCGAACTCGAAAACGCCCTCGGAAAGCTGGCGCTCAACGATCCGGCCCTGACCTACGAGCGCGAATCCTCCACCGCCCTCGGTTTCGGGTTCCGCTGCGGATTCCTGGGACTCCTGCACCTGGATGTGGTGCAGGAGCGGCTGCAGCGGGAACACGGGCTGTCGCTGCTCCTCTCGGCTCCCAGCGTGCGTTACCGGATCACCACCCGGGACGGGGAACTGCACGAGGTCGAAAACCCGGCGTACTACCCGGACCCGGCGATCATCGACGGCGCCGAAGAGCCCTATATCCGGGCTTCCATCCTGATTCCGGAGCGCGCGGTGGGGTCGGTCATGGAGTTGCTGACCGAGCGGCGCCTGGCGACCAGCCGGATGAATTTTCTTTCCGCCCGGCGGGTAGAGATCCAGGCGGAGCTGCCGCTCGCGGAGATCCTCTTCGACTTTCACGACCGCTTGAAGACGGTGACCCACGGCTACGGCAGCTACGACTACGAACTGCTCGACAACCGGCCTACGAAGCTCGTCAAGGTGGACATCCTGGTGAACGGCGAGCGCGTGGATGCACTCAGTCAGCTCGTCCACGAGGAGAAGGCGCGTTCCCGGGCGCTCGGCTACTGCGAGCGCCTCGCCGAAGCGATCCCGATGCACAACTTCAAGATCGCGATCCAGGGCGCCATCGGGGGCAAGATCATCGCCCGCACCAACATCCGGGCGTTTCGGAAGGACGTGACCGCAAGGTGCTACGGCGGCGACGTCACCCGGAAGCGGAAGCTGCTCGAACGCCAGAAGGCAGGCAAGAAGCGCATGAAGCAGGTGGGAAACGTGCAGATTCCGCAGGCGGCCTTCGTCGCGGTTCTGAAGTCGAGCCCGGCGGCGTGAGCGAGCCGCCGGACCCAACGCCCGATCGCCCGCCCGAGCCCCCACCCGAGCCCCCGTCCGAGCTCTCGGCCGCTCCGGGGCTCTATGTCCACGTTCCCTTCTGTTCGCGGATCTGTCCCTACTGCGACTTCGCGGTGACGCCGCTCGGCCGGTCGGGACCCGAGCGTCTCGAGCGCTACCGGCAGGCGCTCCTGACCGAGTTGGAACTCCGGGCAGACCTCGGGGATGGGCCGTCCGGAGCGGACACCGTGTATTTCGGAGGCGGCACTCCGTCGCTGGCACCCGCCGGGTTCTTCCGGGAGATGGTCGGCGCGGCGGTCGAGCGAGGCCTCGCCACTCCGTCGCCGTTCGTTTTCGTCGAGGCGAACCCCGAGGATCTGGTCCGCGACCCGGGTCTTGCCCGTCGGTGGGCGGCCGACGAGGTTTGGGGCGTCAGCCTCGGGGCGCAGGCGCTCGACGACTCCCGCCTGCGGTTCCTCGGCCGCGTGCACACCGCGTCGGGCGTCACGGTCGCGGCCTCCCGGCTCGCCGAGGCCGGGATCCCCTGGATTTCGATCGACCTGATCTTCGGAACCGCCGGACAGACGGCGGATTCCCTGCGAACGGAACTGACGGTCGCAGCGGAGCTGCCTGGGGTGAGGCACCTCTCCGCGTACGAGTTGACGATCGATCCGGAAACGCCCTTCGGTCGCCGCCAGGCCCGCGGGGAGGATCTCACCCCTCGTTCCGAAGACGCGAGCGCGCTCTTCCGGGTGGTTCACGAGACCCTCGCGGACCGCGGCCTGGCGGCCTACGAGGCGTGCAATTTCGCCGCGGCCCCCGCGTTTCGGTCCCGCCACAACCAGAAGTACTGGGCCGGGGTGGAGTATCTCGGTGTCGGGCCGTCGGCGCATTCCTTCGCGCCGGAGCGGGCGGAACGGTTCTGGAACCTGCGGGCCGTCGAAGACTGGGAGCAGGCAATCCTCCGCGGAGACACCCCTACCGCCGGGCGGGAACGACTGAGCCCCGGCGATCGCGCCCTTGAGGAACTCTTCCTCCGGCTGCGGACCACGGACGGCCTCGACCTCGGGATGTTCGCTTCGCGCTACGGGCGGAGCGTCGTTCGGATGAACGGGCCGCTCTTCCGCAACTGGGAGACCCGCGGCCTGGTCCGACTCGAGGAAGACCAGAGATCCCGCTGGCTGAAGCCCACGCTGGACGGGTTGGCGGTGGCCGACGCGCTGGCGCGCGAGGTGAACCTCGAGTCGTTGCGCGCGGATCGAAACGCCGCGTGACCCCGACCTTCGGCAAGACCCCGGTTGCGGCGCCGCCGCGGGCGCCCCTCACCACCAGCCGCATTTTCTGGGTCTGGCTGCCGATGGCCGCCACCTGGATCATGATGTCCGTCGAGGGGCTGCTGGTGGCCGCCGTGGTGGCCCGGCTTCCGGAAGCCACGGTAAACCTCGCCGCCTACGGCGTCGCGTTCGCCTTCGCACTGATCCTGGAGGCGCCGATCATCATGATCCTGAGCGCCTCGACGGCGCTCTGCAAGGACCGGGAGGCGTTCCGTTCGCTCCGCCGTTTCGGCGCGACGCTGAACCTCGGACTGACCTTGCTGATGCTGGCCTGGGCCCTCTCGCCGCTCTATTCGGCCCTCGCGGAGGGCGTGATGAGCCTCGATCCCGAGGTCGCGGAGTTGAGCCGGCAAGCCCTGCTCGTGCTCCTGCCCTGGCCGGCGGCCATCGGTTTCCGGCGCTTCTACCAGGGGCTTCTCATCCGGCACGGACACACCCGGCGGATCGCCTACGGCACGACGATCCGGCTGTCGGGGATGGGAATCACCGCCTGGCTGCTCTTCGAAACGGACATTTCAGGGGCATTGATCGGGGCGGCTTCGCTCTCGGTGGCGGTGATCGTCGAAGCGATCGCCACCCGTTTCATGGTCGCGGACTGCGTGCGGGAAGTGCTCGCCACCCCCAGGAACGGAGAGCCGCTCACCTTTCCCAAGATCCTCCACTTCTACATCCCGCTGCTCGTCAGCTCGGTGATTGCGCTCGCGATCCATCCCCTCGTGAACCTGTTCCTCGGGCACTCCCGCCTCGCGCTCGAATCGCTCGCCACCTACCCGGTGGTCGCCGCGCTGTCGTTTGTCTTCCGCAGCATGGGCCTTTCCTTCCAGGAGGTGGCGATCGCCTTCATGGACGGAACCCGCCAGCGCACCCGGAAGCTGATCCGGTTCGCGGTGGGACTCGGAGCGGGCGCCTGCGTGCTGCAGGGCGTCATGGCCTTCACGCCACTTTCCGGGCTCTGGTTCGGAGCCGTTTCGGGCCTGACGCCGAGCCTGGTGGAACTCTCGGTGCCTGCGCTCCAGATTCTGGTCACGATGCCGATCTGCTCGGTCCTGCTCGCCTTCTACCGGGCGCTGCTGGTGTGGAGCACCGAGACTCGCGCCATCACCTGGGCCGGCCTCATCGAGACGGTTACGGTCCTGTTCGTTCTGTGGCTGTTGATCCAGCCGGTGAACATGGTCGGGGTCTATGCGGCGTCCTGGGCGACGCTGCTCGCCCGCGCGGTGGACCTCCTGGCGCTCTATTTCTGGGGGCTGCCGATCCTGCGGCGCATGCGGTAGCCGGACATTTCGTCCACCAATCAGAAATAAGGCACCGTCAGCAGTCGACCTGGGTGCGGTTCCCGAGGGTTCGGAGCGGATTCGTCAGGTAGTGGACGTGCCGTGTCCCTGCCGCCTTCGGAAGACCCAGTAGGCGGCGAGGCCGAGCCCGAGGAAGCCGAGCGAGAACCAGACCCCGGTGGGTGGCCCGGTGAAGAAGAGCGCGATCCAGAGGGCGAGTGAGAGGAGTGCCGGGATCGGGTAGAGCCACATCCGGAAGGGCTGGGGGATGTCGGGCCGGTAGCGGGCGATGAGCAGCACCGCGACGCACTGCCAGGCGAAGCGCAGCAGGATCTGGACCTGCATGAGCCAGTTGATGAGTTCTCCCAGGCTGAAGAAGCAGAAGGGGATCGAGACGGCGATGAGCCAGATGAGCGAGACGTGGGGGAACCCCCGGGTGGGGTGGACCTTGCCGAAGATCCGGAAGAACTGGCCGTCGCGGGCGGCTGCGTACGGCATCCGCGAATACCCGAGCGCGAAGGCGAAGACCGAGGCGACCGCCACGAAGAGGATCAGGGCGGTGATGACCGACCCGGCGAGCTGGGCGAGCCCGGGATCTTCGACCGTCCGCGCGATGAAGATGGACGCGAGGGTGCGGCTCGCTTCGGCCTCTTGCCAGGGGATGAGTTCGAGCATCACGGTGGTCATGGCGATGTAGATCACCGCCACCACTGCGATGGAGAGCAGGATGGACCGCGGCACGTTGCGCTCGGGATCCTTCACCTCGCCCGCGATGTTGCAGACCTGGTTGTAACCGCCGAAGCTGTACATGGCGATCACCGCCCCAGCGCCGAGTGCCGGCCAGAAGCTGGCGTCGAACCCCTGGGGAGGCATGAACGAGGGAAGCCCCGGGCTCTCGATGAGCCCGGCAACGATCACCCAGCCGGTGGTGGCGAGGACAAGCGCCAGCATGGCCTTCGAGAGGCGCTCGACCGAGTCGATGTTCCGGTAGAGAAGGAAAAGGACCAGCACGCAGACGCCGGCGGCGGCGAGGTGGTGCGGCAGGCCGGTCAGCTCGGGGAAGTAGAAGCCGAGGTAGTCGGCGAAGCCCACCGCCCCGCCCGCGAGCGACAGCGGCGCCACCAGCAGGATGTGGAACAGGAACAGGAAGGCCATCAGCCGCCCCAGCCCGAACGGACGAAACGCCTCCCGCAGGTAGATGTAGGGCCCGCCGCTGCCGGGCAGCGCGGCGCCGAGCTGGGCGTAGACGAGGCCGTCGGCGAGCGAGAGCAGCGCCCCCACGAGCCAGGCCCAGATGATGTGCGGCCCGCCCATCGCGTACACCATCAGTGGGATGGTCAGGAAGGGACCGATCCCCACCATCCCGATGATGTTGGTGGAAGTGGCTCCGAGGAGCCCCATCCGGCGCTGGAGCTGCGCGCCTGAGCCGGCTTTGCTCATAAGGGGTAGCGTGTCACGAACGGGGCCGAAAGTGCGGCTATCGTTCGCGGGCGCCGGTTCAGAACATCCGGCGACCGCCAGCTACCGGCAACCCAGGAGGTAACCGCATGGCAATCCGCATCGGCGACATCGCGCCCGACTTCACCGCCCGTACGACCGAGGGCACGATCCGCTTCCACGACTGGGTCGGCGACGGTTGGGCGATCCTCTTCTCGCACCCCAAGGACTTCACCCCGGTGTGCACCACCGAGCTGGGTTACATGGCGGGCCTGAAGGAAGAGTTCGCGAAACGCAACTGCAAGGTCATGGGGCTGAGCGTGGATCCGGTGGAGGATCACCAGCGCTGGAAGGCCGACATCGCCGAAACCCAGGGCCACCCCGTGGAATACCCCATGATCGGCGACGACGACCTCGCGGTGGCGAAGCTCTACGACATGATCCACCCCAACGCGGCTGGCGGGAAAGGCCGGACCGCGATGGACAACATGACCGTGCGGTCGGTGTTCGTGGTCGGCCCGGACAAGCGGGTCAAGCTGATCCTGACCTACCCGATGACCACCGGGCGGAACTTCGACGAGGTGCTCCGGGTCCTCGATTCCATGCAGTTGACGGCGTCCCACCAGGTGGCCACGCCGGTCAACTGGCAGGACGGCGACGACGTGATCATCGTGCCGGCGGTCTCCGACGAGGCGGCCCGGGAGAAGTACCCGGACGGCTGGCGGTCGCCGAAGCCCTACCTGCGCCTGGTTTCGCAGCCGAACAAGTAGGGGAGCTTCGGGCGCCGCGATCCCGCGGCACGGGGTTCTGTCCACTCCGAGGGAGTTATCATTTTGATAACAGAGCGGGGGGCGACATGGCCACCATCAATGTCCGGAGGCTGGGCGACGAGGTCGTCGAGCGCCTCAAAGCTCGGGCCGCCGCGAACAAGCGTTCCCTGGAGGGAGAGGTTCGCCACATCCTGGAGACGGTCGCCTGCGATGACGGGCAAGCGCGCTGGGCGGAGTTTCGGGTGGTGTCGGCCGAGTTACGGCGAAAGACGGCGGGCCGGCCCCAGACCCCCGCGGAGGTGCTGATCCGCGAGGACCGCGACTCCGGGCACAGGTTCTGATGGACCTGGTGGTGGACGCGAGCGTCGCGGTCAAGTGGTTCGTAGAGGAAGAGGATTCGAATCGCGCCTTCCTGCTGGCGAACGGGGCCGAGGAGATTCACTGCCCCCATCTCCTGGCGTCCGAAGTGGGCAGCGCCCTCTGGCGCAAGGTTCTTCAAGGGGAGTTGGAGCTCGGTGACGCAAGAACCGGGATGGAGTCCCTTGCGCGATTGCCGATCAACTGGCACGCCGACGAGGCGCTTGGCGCGGCTTGCCTGCGGCTGGCGTTCGCCCATGACCGGACCGTGTACGACTCTATGTACCTCGCACTGGCCAACCGGCTGAACGCCCGGATCGTGACGGCCGACCTCCGGTTCGCGAACGCGCTGGGCGCCACCGATGCGAGTTCGATGGTGTTGAGACTTCGGAACTACCCGGAAGGGCTCGTGGAACAGTCCGGCTGACGCCCGCCGAACGCGCGAGCCGCTACTCCACCCGGACCGGGTCGCCCGGGTTGTAGCTCTGGTACGCAAACCAGTAGGCCATGTGGCCGGGCAGCCGGGCCAGGGTCTCCCCGGCCGGGCCGGTGAGGGCGTCCTCGCTGACGCTCCAGAGTTCTCCGCCGCTTTCCACGTTGGCGGGGTCGTCCGCCACGACGCTGAATGTGCGGCCCCCGGACTCGTAGGCGCGTACCGTTTCGAATTCGGCGTTCCCGATGAGGACCACCTCACGCGGCCCCACCCGGTCGTGGACGGCGGCGCCCCCGGCGAAGAGCGATAGCGCCCAGGCCATCTGGTTCTCGCCGTCCCGGAGGACGTAGATGCGGTCCTTCGGGTCGAGGCGGCGGTCTCTTACCACCACCGGGAACATGAGCTCGGGACTCGCAAAGTACTCCCCGTAGGGCCTTCCGGGGCGGTAGTCGCGTTCGAAACCGGTATCGAGCGAGAGGACCGTGGTGTCGGGATGGGCGGCGAGCCAGTCCTTCCAGCTGGTGATCACCACCGGCAGGACCTTCAGCACGATGTCCGATTCCGTGAGTTCCCCGACCACGGGCTCCCCGGTGAACTGGTTCCAGAGCGACTCTGTCTCGGTGTCGTACATCAGCTTGTTGGACCGGTAGAGCAGCCCCGAGGAGCCGAACACGAGCGGCTTCCGGCGTCCGGGAACCCGGGTATCGAACAGAATTCCCGACCCGCAAAGCGTGCAGTAGGCGAGAGAGACGGGGACGCCGCCGACGACGTCGTTGAACATCTCGTGCCAGTCGAGGATCCGGAGCGGATAGGCGCGGGAGTCGCCGTTGATGCTCACTCCGAAGACCAGCTCGCGGTCGGTGAGGTAGCCAGCGTCCGCGGCCGGAATCTGCGCCGCGTTCACCAGCGCGGGGATGCCGTCCTTCTTGACGCCGCCCCAGACGATCTCCTCGATCCGGATTCGGTGCCGCACTCCGCGGTGGAGGAAGTCGCGGAAATTGGGATCGATGCCGGCGAGGATGTCCGCCTTGAAGCTGACGAACCCCCGATAGGGACGGATCTCGGTGTGTTCCTCCTGCCACTCGGTCCACGCCTTCCAGTCCCGGGGGATGTTCGCCCGGGCGAGGCGCTGGAGCGCGTCCAGCAGCTGTCCGTCCTCGTCGGGCAGCAGGCGAAGCACCGCGATGAACGCCGGGATCACGTCCTTCTGGTCGCGTTCCACGAGAAAACGGAGCGCACGGGTCCGCTGGGCGCTGTTTCTCGAGAAGAATGCCGCCCGCACCATGGCGTCGACATCGGCGTCCGGAGTGGCGAAACGGTTGCCGAACGGGTCTTCCCCGAAGGGGTCGCCCGGGTCGGGCGGAGGCTGGGCGGCGAGCGGCGCGGCGAGGGTGAAGAGGAGCAGTCCGGCGAGCAGCGCTGCGAATCGGTTCACTGGAGGCATCATGAATCCCCGCCGTTCCGGGGTTCTCGGTCCGGAAGACAGCGATTCGGAACGGTCGTCCGCCATCGTAACGAAACCGCCCTCAGACTTCCTCCGCGAGGGTGCGGAGGTTGCCGAAGATGCCGGCCGCCTCCGGTCCGCCGGCGGGGTGCTCCCGTAGAGCCTCCGCAGCGATCCGGGGATCTCCGGTCAGCGCGGCCCGCACGAACTCCCGCTCGGCCGCCTTTACCCTGCGGAGCAGGTTTCCGGCCGGGACGGGTAGCGGAGGCTGGGGAATGGGAGCCACCCCGCTCTTCCCCACCACGGCGGCGACTTCCACGACGTCTTCCGCGGGTAGCTCCGGGACGGCCGGGCCTCCGGCCGGCGTGCGGTTCCGGGTGTTGACGACCATCTCTTCCGCTTGGTCTCCGAGGAACGCCCGCATTGCCTGGAGGCCGATGCGGTCGTAGCCGCTGGGGCCGTCATCCGCGGGCGCGCCGCTCGCCTGGTTTGCATCACCCCGGGCTTCGATCTGAAAGTAGGACGCGTCCCGGGTGCGGGTGAACTCCCGATAGCTTTCGCGCGCCTGCCGCCCGCTCCCGTACGCCGCCTTGAGCGCGGCGAAGAGCGTCCCTTCCAGATCGAGAATGGAGGCGCCCCGGGTGGTGCCGGCGGCGCGCGTGCGCTGTAGTGCCCGGTCGGGGTGGAGGTGGAGAAACACGTACTCCGAGGGGACGGCGCCCGCCATTTCCGAGTTCTCGAACAGCCCATCCGGATGCACCCGCTCCAGGCGTTCCACATCGAGAAACAGGTCTTCGAGTCGGTTTTCGGGGGGGAAGGCGCCCGTCGGGTCGGCCTCGTGGAGAGCGGTCAGCCACCCGAGATGGTTGATTCCGGACCAACCCGCCGAGCAGGCGTCCGGATCGAGGTAGAGAAGCTTGAGGACCCGGTCGGTGAGTTCGGCGGGGGTGTCGCAGATTCCGACGACCTCGAGCGCGGTTTCCCGGAGGAGCGCCTCGGTGACCATTCCCGCGGGATTCGTGTAGTTGATGAGGGTGGCCGCGGGGGCCTCTCGTTCCACCACGCGCGCGAGCCGCAGCATCGCCGGGATGTTCCGCATCGCAAGCGCCGCTCCCACGGCCCCGACTGTTTCCTGCCCGAGAATTCCCGCCTCGACGCATACCCGCTCATCGTGAGCGCGCGCCTCCTGTCCGCCAGCCCGGATGGCGGCGAACACGAACCGGCTTCCGCGGACGGCGGCGGCCGGGGTCCGGCTCCCGCGCACCCGGATTCCGGGGGCACTCGCCTCGACCACCGGCGCGATCGCCTTCAGGCGCGTCCGGTCCGCGTCGTAGAGCGCGAGTTCCTCGACTCCGAGTCCGCTGGCGGCGAGGGCGCGGGCCAGCAGTGGGGTGCGGAGGCCGCCCCCGCCGAGGAGGGCTACCTTCAAGATCCGGCGCTCCAGGGCCGCGCCGGCAACCCGCCCAGGAACTGGACGGAGCGGGCGCCGCAGACGTTGCCGGCGGTGAGCTGTTCTTCGAGGGACCCGCCCCGCAGCCGCCGCGCCAGGAAGCCGGCGGCGAACGCGTCGCCGGCTCCGGTGGTGTCACGGATGCCGCGCAGCGGGATCGGCGCCGGCACGCGTGTTTCGGGTTTCCCGAACACCTCGGCGCCGTCGGCCCCTCGTTTCACGATGACGAGCGTTCCACCGGCGGCGGCCCGTTGGAGAAATCCTCCCGGCCCGTCGTAGAGCGCCGCCTCCTGGGCGTTCACGAAGATCCCGGCGGAGTTCTGGAGCAACTCGGGGAAGCCATCGCGCCGGGGAAGGTCTTCGTCATAGCCGAAATCCCAGAAGATCTCGGCGCTCTCGCCGACCTGCCGCATCGCGATCTGCAACTCCGTCCACGCGGGACAGACGCGCGGCGGCATCGCCATCAGCACCGCCCCGAAGGGGGTGGTGGATCCCGCGCCCCGGAGGGCGACGTAGATCCGCTGCTCGAGGTCCCGGTTCATTCCGTTGAAGGTCGCGAAGCTCCGCTCCGGCCCGAACGAAAGGCAGGCGGTGACGGCGTACGGCTCGCGGGGCCGGCGCAGGTTGCGGTAGCCGATGCCTTCCGTCTGGAGGGTGCGCCCCACGCGTGGCGGCAGGGCCGAGAGGAGATCCACCTCGAGCCCCTCCACCCGTGCCCACGCCGCCGAGATGAGGGCGCCGCCGCCAAAGGTGCGGCGAAACTGATCCGTGCGGAGTTCCTCGCCCGGACGAGGCAGGCGGGGCAACTCCGCGAAGATGAGATCCTCGAAGGTCTCTCCGGCGATCAGCAGGCGGGGCGCACCGGAGGGCATGACCGGAGAGGCTACCGGTTCGGCTTTTGGCCCGATACTCTTGGCTGCGATGTCTCGCTGGCTGCGCCTGGGTCTGGCGTTCGCGGTGCTGTTTGCCTCCGCGGCCTCGGCCCAGTCGTCGAACTCCGGGGTCACCTTCCACGACGCGCACTACCACCCCACCGACTACATCCAGCAGGAGACGTCGCTGCCGGAGTTCCTGGCGATGATGGGGGAGCGCGTGGGACGCGCGGCGCTCATGGGCATTCCGCTCCAGCAGAAGTGGGACTGGTTCGAATCGGGCGATCGCGCTCCCGACTATTACCTGCGTTCCGATGCGGCGCTCTACTACTACCCGTTCGTGGACGCGATGGTGGCGCAGGCCGTGCTGGCCTTGCCGCCGGAGCAGCAGGACCGGTTCGATCCCATGATCACCGGATTCAACCCGACCGACATGTACGCGACGGACCACATCCGGCGCGTGCTGCGCCTCTATCCGGGCGTGTTCTCGGGGATCGGCGAGTTCTCCATCCACAAGGAGGTGGTGTCACCCAAGACGGTGGGACATACGGCGAGCCTTCGCAACCCGGCGCTCGACCGAATCCTCGAGTTCGCGGGAGAGGTCGGGCTCCTGACGCTGATCCACAACGACGTGGACGTGATCCTCCCGCACGAGGGGGAGCGGCCCACCCATCTGGACACCTTTGTGGAAGTGGTCCGGCGGCACCCGGAAACAACGATCCTGTGGGCGCACGCCGGCCTCGGGCGGTTCGTGGAGCCGACGGGCGACTACGTGAACCTGCTGGAGGAGATCCTTCGTGACGAAGGCTTGAACCACCTCTACTTCGATCTCTCCTGGGACGTGGTGGCCCGGCAGATGGTGGCGCCGCCGGAGCGCCTTGCCGCCTGGGTGGATCTGGTGAACGCCTGGCCGGACCGATTCATCATCGGGTCGGATTCGGTGGTCGCGAGGGACGCGGCCTCCTATCACGGCGCCCTCGAGGCCTGGCGTTCGCTTCTGGACGAACTCGACCCCGAAGCCAGCGAGCAGCTCCGCCGCGGCAACTACGAGCGCCTCTTCGACGCGGCGCGGATTCGGGTCCGCGCTTGGGAAGCCGCCCAGACCCGGGCCGTACGGCGCCCCCGGTAAGGGGCCCCCACCGGGAGAACCGGCCACCGGCACCGCGGCCTCGTGCGGTGCACGACCCCAGCTTTTCTAGGCCAACCGGACGGAGTCGGGGGCGCGCGAAGCTGCGGCCACCTCTCGCATCAGCTCCTCGACCCCAATTGCCTCGACGTCGTTCCTCAAAGGGAAGCGATCGGATCCCGGGTATGCCACGAAGCGTCGGGCCGGAGCGATGTCCTGGCACGCATCCCAGAATCCTCGCTCCAGTTTCGGAACCCGACCCCTTTTGACCTCGATCGCCCACCGACCCTTCCGCGGCAGATCGAGAACCAGGTCGCATTCCGCCCCGCGGAGGGTGCGGTAGGCCCCGACCCCCGCCAGGGGCGGCGCCGCGCGCAAGAGGTTCTCTACGACAAACCCTTCCCAACTCGGTCCGGCGATGGGGTGGCCGAGGAGGTCGTCGAGCGTGCGGATGTTCAGGAGCGCGTGGACCAGACCGCTGTCACGAATGATGATGCGGGGGGCCTTCCGCATGCGTTTCCCGACACTTGACGTCCACGGCTCGATCCTGCGAACGAGCAACAGATCCACGAAGAGGTCGAGGTAGCGTGCTACGGTCGCCTCCCGGATCCCGAGTCCGGACGCGAGCGCCGCCCGGTTGACCGGCCCCCCTTGCTGGTGAGCCAGCATGGTCAGAAAGCGCCGGAGGGTTTCCATCGGCAGGGGGCGGGAAGAGAACTCCGGAATGTCACGGCCGATGATCGTCGCAATCATGTCCTGGCGCACTTCGAAGCTCGTTTCGTGGTCGGGTGCCAGGTAGCTGGTGGGGAACCCTCCACGAAGCCAGAGCCGGTCGAGGTCACCCGCGCTCTCGACTTCCAGCGGGTCGAAGGGAGAGAGGGAAACGATCGCGATGCGTCCGGTGAGCGTCTCGGCCGACTGGCGAAGCAGGCGCATCGACGCGGAACCCAGGATGAGGAAGCGCCCATGGGCGACATTTCGGCGCCGGCCGTCGTCGATGAGGCCCCGAAGCGCAAGGAAGAGTTCGGGAGTCCGATGGATTTCGTCCAGAACCACGAGCCGCCCTTCGTGGCGGGCGAGGAAGCTATGCGGGTCCGCGAGCCGCGCCACATCCAGCGGATCCGTGAGGTCCAGATAGATCGCGTCGGTGTCGTCTGCGATCCGGCGGGCTAGGGTGGTCTTGCCGCACTGCCGAGGGCCCAGGAGCGCCGCCGCTGGCTGACGGTCAAGGGCACGGAGGACGGCCTCTTGCGTTCTTCTGGCGATCATTAGCGTAAAAATAACATGCGAGCAAGAGTTTTGTGACTTTAGCGAAAGAAGGAACGTTCGACTCTTGCACGGGATTGGTTGGCCTCGTTGCGGAAATGCGTCCCTGATGCGAACGCGGCCATGCTGGCCATCCGCGGCGGTCCTACACTTGTGCGCCATGCAGAAGTTCCGGGGTTGGCGCGTTTTCGCAACGGTGCTGCTGATCCTTCCGCTCGCCGGCACCGCGGGCGCGCAGCCGACCGGGCCGGGGCAGGGGCGGGCGGCCGAGGCGTGGCACTGGATTCAGAAGCTGCAGACGACCGGATCGGTGCTCCACGTCACCGCGCATCCGGACGACGAGAACGGGGCGCTCCTGGCGCTCCTCAGCCGGGGGCACGGAGTCCGGGCCGCGCTCCTGAGCATCACCCGGGGGGAAGCGGGGGCAAACGCCATCGGGCCGGAGCTATTCGACGGGCTCGGCCTGATCCGATCCGCCGAGCTGGAGGTGGCCGGGAACTGGTACGGCCTCGACCGGATCTACCACACGCCGCTCGCCGACTACGGCTACTCGAAGAATCTCGAGGAGGCGCTCCGGTCGTGGGACGAGGAGTCGGCGGCCGCCGACGTCGTGGAGGTCATCCGGCGGGAGCGGCCGATGGTCATCCTCGCCCGCTTCACCGGGGATCCGCGGGACGGCCACGGCCAGCACCAGTTCGCGGGGCGGATGGCGGCGCGGGGTTTCGACGGCGCGCCGGACATGGGCGCCTTCCCGGCCCGGGAGGGACGCAGGCCGCATCTCCCGCTCGCGTTCTTCCAGCGGGCCCGGGATGAGGAGGGAGCCTTCGAGATCGATGTCTCGGGATCGCAGCCGTGGCTCTCGCACTCGTTCGCCGAGTTGAACGCGGTGGGGTTGGCCTACCAGCGATCGCAGACTCGCGGGGTCGTTCGGCCGGTTTCCGGACGGCGAACCGCGCGGTTGATGCGCGCCGACGGGGATCCGGGCGCCGAACGCGACCTCCTCGCCATGCTGAGTCCGGAGCGGGCTTCGCTCTCCGCGCGTTTTGGCCCGGTGGTTCCGGGTCGGCTGATGGCGGTGCTGGAGCGGCTCGACGAGCAATTCCGCGGGATTGCCGCCGGGTTCGACTGGAGCGCCCCGGAATCAAGCCTCCCGCGGCTCGGCGCGGCGCTCGCCGAGATGCGGGAACTGCTCTCCGAGCGTTCGCCGTCCGGGTTCTTCGATGTCCGCCACGAGCTCGAGCGGAAGGAGGAAGAGCTCGTCGCAGCGATCCGTTCGGCGGCAGGGGTCTCGTTCGAGGCCATTGCGACCGAGCCGTCCGCCGACTCCGATGCTTCTCCTTTCGCGCCGCCTCCGGCGTTCGGCCCGGTCGTTCCCGGCCAGCGGTTCGAGGTGCGGGTCAACGCCGAGGCTCTTGCTCCGGCGCGGGTCACCGGGGTGTCCCTGGAGGCGCCCGGCGAAGTCGAACCCGGTGACGTGGAGGGAGCAACCCACCGGTTCGTGGTAACTCTGGCCGCGGATGCCCCGGTGCTGCGGCCGCACGTCGAGCGTTCGGGGCTCGGCGAGAGCCGCTACCGCACGAACGGCGACTGGACGCGCGGCGCGCCCCCGTCGGCGATGACGGCGACGCTCGACCTGGAGATTCCCGCGGGCGACGGGGGAGAGACCGTCACCGTCCCACTCGCTGCCGCCGCGGAGCGCTTCGAGCCCAACCTCCCCTACGGCTACGAGCGCCGCGAACTGGAGATCCTGCCGCCGGTCTCGGTAGGTTTCGATCCCGGTTTCGCTGCCTTTCCTTCCGGAGCGGACGCCGCCGCGTTCGAAGCCAATGTCATGGTCACCGGGAATCAGGCCGGTGAGTTCCGGGTCGCGCTCAAACTGCCGGACGGCTTCCGGGCGGATCCGGCCGAGGCCACCGTCGCCTTCGAACGCGCCGGCGAAGAGTCGAGCGTCCGCTTCACCGTCCACGCCGATGGGATGGCGGCGGGCGCCTACGAGATCACCGCGGCTCTGGACACGGGTTCCGGCGAGCCGGCGCCCGCCGTCGGCTACCAGCGGATCGCCCACCGGGACCTGCCGCTCCGCTATCTGGTGCGGCCGGCGGCGCTGAGGGTCGTCGGAGTCGAACTGGCGATGCCGGACGGGCTCCGGGTGGGCTACGTCGTGGGAGCGGGCGACGAGGTGCCGGCAGGCATCGCGGCTCTTGGGGCCGAGGTGACGTTGCTCGACGAAGCCGCGCTCCTGAACTCCGACCTGAGCGGCTACGACGCGGTGGTCACCGGAACGAGGGCCTACGCGGTCCGTCCCGACCTGCTCCGGGCCAACCGGCGCCTGCTCGACTACGCGCGGGGCGGGGGTCACCTGGTCGTGCTCTACAACACGAACGAGCTGATTCCGAACGAGCACGCGCCGTACCCGGGCGTCCTGCCGCAGCGGTCCGAGGAAGTGTCCGAGGAGGACAGCCCGTTCACGATCCTGGCGCCGGACCACCCGCTTCTCACCTGGCCGCACCGGATCGTCCCCGCCGACTTCGAAGACTGGGTGGAGCAGCGGGGCTCCAAGTTCTGGAGTGCGTGGGATGAGGCCTACACCGCGCTCTTCGAGACGCAGGACACCGGACAGGACCCCCAGCGGGGCGGGGCGCTCACCGCCGATTTCGGGGATGGGCGCTACACCTACTTTGCCTACGCGCTCCACCGCCAGCTCCCCGAGGGGGTCCCGGGGGCGTTCCGGCTGCTCGGGAACCTCATCGCCGCATCCCGCGCCCCGCGTTGATCGCCCGCCGGGCGCTGCGCACTCTGCGTTCCGGGGCGTGGTGTACTGGGCCCACTTCCCCGAGCGGGCTCTTGCGGATCCGCTGTCCGGAATGGGGACAGCCCTCTATGGCGGAAGGTTCAACCGAAAGGGGGTCCCGGCGTTCTACACGCCCTTGTCGCTGGCGGGTGCGGTCCGGGAAGTCAGTCGAGCCGGGTTTTCGATCCAGCCGGTCGTGCTCGCCGCTTACGAGGTCGATTGCAGCCCGATCCTTGACGCCACGCGCCCGGAACCGATGGCCCAGGAGGGCGTCCGGGCCGAGCACCTTGATCCGCCCGACTGGAGACGTGATCCGGACCGAGGCAGAATCCCCGCCTGCTGGGCGGTCGTTGACCGCCTGATTGCCCGGGGCTACGCCGGAGTGCTGGTCCCGGCCTTCTTTCGCGGAGCAGGCCCCGACGACCGCAACCTCGTCCTGTGGACGTGGGGTGACTCGCTTCCGAGCCGGATCCAGCCAATAGACGCTGAAGGACGCCTCACACCGAAATGACCACTGAAGCGAGCGCTCCTCTGGTTCGCCGCATCCGCCGGCCGGACTGGCCGGAGGAACGCGAGGTGGTGCTGGTCGGGACCGCCCACATCTCCCCGGATTCGCTCCGGCTCGTGCGCGAGACGATCGAGCGCGAGCAACCGGACGGGGTGTGCATCGAGCTGGATGATGCCCGCTACGAGGCGCTCATGGATCCGGCAGCCATCGAGCGGCTCGATCTCAAGCAGGTCGTCCGGGACCGGAAGCTGTTGCCGCTCCTCGCCAGCGTGGCGCTCGGCGCCTGGCAGGCGCGGATGGGCCTCCGGCTCGGCGTCGAGCCGGGAGCGGAACTTCGGGAAGCGGCGAAAACCGCCGACGAGGTGGGAGCGGAGGTCCATCTGGTGGACCGTCAGGTGCGGATCACTCTGCTTCGGGTCTGGCGGCGGGCCAGCTTCTGGCAGAAGGTCAAGCTGATGGCGGGAGGACTCGAGTCGGGCGCGGCCGATGAGCCGACGAAGGAAGACATCGAGGAACTGCTCTCGGGCGACGTGGTTTCGCGGCTCGTCAGCGAACTTGGTGAAGCGTTTCCCACGCTGAAGGAAGTTGTCATCGACGAGCGGGACACCTGGATCGGCGAGGCGGTGAAGGCGGTTCCGGGGGGCCGTCTGGTTGTCGTGATCGGGGCAGGGCACCTCGACGGCGTCGAGCGGACCCTGCTCCAGCCGGAAGAGGTCCCCACCGCGCCGCTCGCCGAGGTCCCGCCCCCGGGCAGGGCGGGCCGGATCGTCGGGTTCGCCATTCCGGCGATCATCCTGGGCACGCTCGGCTGGACCTGGGCGGTGCGCGGGGCGGACGCCGCGTCCGAAGGAGCGCTGTTCTGGATCGCGGTCAACTCGATCCCGGCGGCGCTGGGGGCGGTGCTCGCGCTGGCGCATCCGCTCACCATCCTGGCGGCGTTTGTGTCCGCCCCGTTCACCAGCCTGACCCCAGTGATTGGAACGGGTTACGTCACAGCGTTCGTCCAGGCCTGGGTGCGGCCCCCGCGGGTGTTCGAACTTCGGGAGTTGAAGGCGGACGCGCTGGCGCCCCGCCGCTGGTTCCGGAACCGGGCGCTCAAGATCGCGCTGGCGCTCATCCTGCCGACGATCGGGAGCATCTTCGGGACGTTCGTGGGTGGGTCGCGGCTGATCAGCGGAGCGCTCGGGGGGTAGGCGCCGCGGAGTGGAGGCCGGCGCTCCCGGACGAGGGGAGGGGGGCCGGCGCTCCCTTGCCGCACAATCCCCCGTTCCGTGCCGCTCTCCACCACCGACCTGATCACCTTCGTCCTCTTCCTGGGGGCGGTGATCTTCGTTTCCCTGCGGGCCTCGCGCGGACGCCGGACGGCCGAGGGGTACTTCCTCGCCGGCCGGAACCTCGGCGGCTGGGCTATCGGGATGTCGCTGGTGGCGACGAACATTTCCACCGAGCACTTCGTGGGGATGTCCGGCTCGGCGGCGACCGAGATCGGCCTCGCGATCGCCAGCTACGAGTGGACGGCAGCCGCGGCGCTGATCGTCATCGGGTGGTTCCTGCTCCCCCGCTACCTGAAGAGCGGCGTCTTCACGATGCCGGAGTTCCTCGAGCGGCGCTACGACCGGGGCGCCCGGACGATCCTCGCCGCCCTCCTCACCGCCGCCACCGTGTTCGTCGCGATGGCGACGGTGCTCTACGCCGGGGCGGTGGCGCTGAACGCGATCTTCCTGTTGCCCGAGATCCTCGGGAACCTGCTCGGTCTTTCGCCCGAGGCCGCGGAACTGGCCGCCACCCTCCTTGGGGTGTGGGGGATCGGCCTGCTGGCCAGCGTTTACACGATCTACGGCGGGCTGAAGGCTGTCGTCTGGTCCGACTTCATCCAGGGGATCGCCATCCTCGCCGGTGGCGTGATGGTCCTCTGGCTCGGTTTTTCGGCGCTCGGTGGGGACGATGGGGTGCTCGCCGGGGCGGCGCGCTTTCTCGTGGAGAACCAGGACCGGCTGCACACCGTGCTGCCCGCCGACCACCCCGAAGTGCCCTGGACCGCGGTGTTCGTGGGCGGTCTCTGGATCGCGCAGTTCTTCTACTGGGGAGTGAATCAGTTCATCATCCAGCGCACCCTCGCGGCCCGGAGTCTCGCCGAGGGACAGCGGGGCACCATCTTCGGCGCCTGGCTCAAGATCCTGGTGCCCTTCCTGATCTGCTTCCCGGGGATCCTCGCGGTGCAGCTCTACGGGGACCAGATCGCCCACCCCGACCAGGCGTACCCGGTCCTTGTCCGCGAACTCCTGCCCCCCGCGCTCCGCGGCGTCCTGCTCGCCGCGCTCGCGGGAGCGATCATGAGTTCGTTCAACTCGATGCTGAACTCGGCGTCCACCATGTACGCGCTGGACGTTCACGGCCGGCTCTTCGGCCGGCGTCCGGCCGGCGGAGACGACGGCGAATCCTCGGTGCGCATCGCGCGCATCGCCTCGACCGTCTTCGTGGTGGCGGCCTGCCTCTGGGCGCCCCTGATCGGCGGCTTTCCGGGAGTCTTCCGCTACATCCAGACGGTCTGGGGTTTCGTTACCCCCGGAATCGTCGCGGTGTTCTTTGCCGGGGTGGTTTCGAAGCGGGTGCCGGCGTTCGCCGCTCGGGTCGGCCTTTTGGCCGGGATCCCAATCTACGCCGTTTTTCGCCTCGTCTGGCCGGAAACCGCATTTCTGCACCACATGGGGATCAGCTTCCTGATCGTGGTGGCGGGACTGGCGTTCGCCGCCTGGCGCTGGCCGCGCACCGACGTACCGGAACCCCCGGCCCCCGTCACCGGCGTGGACCTGACGCCGCTACCCGGGGTGTACTGGAAGGGCGGACTCGCGCTGGCGACCATCGCCGCGATCTACCTGATCTTCCCGTAGGCAGGGGACCTCAATCCGGGACGGCAATCACGTCAGCGCGGATCGGCTCCCGAGCGTTCCGGCTTCAGGATCCAGCCGTCGCTGCGGCTCCCCTGCATGCGCACCCGGAGCGGGTTCTCGAGACGGAGATGACGGACGGGGCCGCTTTCCCAGACCGCGGGCTGCGCCCCCAGCCAGTCCCAGTCGAGGAGGCCGTCGCCGCGTTCGGGATTCACGGTGAAGTAGCCGATCCCGTGCGAGACCAGGTTGTCGAAGAAGTGCGTGCCCTGCGACGGGGTGACGATGAGATCCCGGAAGCCGGCCTCCACGATGACCTGGGCGCCGCTCACCTGCTCCCAGCTGACCGGAATCCCGAGGAAGCGATCCCTCGAACCCCACCGGCCGACGCCGATGAGCGCGTAAGGACGGCCCGCCCGTTGGAGCACGCTGTTGCAGTGGGTGACGTCGCGCGCGACTTCGTGGCTCTTCAGCCGGTCGTAGGTGTCGCGTTGGACCACCACCAGATCGCGCAGTCCCTCGATCTGACCGTGACCGAGCACTTGGGAACTCCGGCAGAGGACGCCTTCGCCGCTCGCGACCGCGATTTTTTCCGCCGGCGGCAGTTCCCGGGTCTGCTGTAGCCGCCGCAACTGGACGAACCCGAACTCCCGGGGGCTTCCCCGGGGCACCGACAGGTTGGCCGCGAACTCCAGCTCCACCGGCGCCCGGCACGCCTCTTCCCCCATGTCGAGGAGTTCGGTGAGGATGTCCGCGATCGGGAAGACGTCGGGCATCTTGAGCAGGGGAGCGAGGGTGAGCAACCGGCTCCCCGGCCGCGAGATGCCGTCGTAGAGGGTTCCCGAGTCCTTCGCCCAGGTGGAAGCGAGCAGCCCCAGCACGCCGTCCGCCTCGGCGTCGGCGAGCGAGCCGGTCACCAGCGGCGGCAGCCCGGAGACGCCGCTCAAGGGTCCGGATTCGAGATCCACCGCCAGGAACTCGCTCTGTGAATTGCGCCACGCATCCTCGGCGCTCTGGTGTCCCAGGCGGTGCTGGGGATGGCGCGGCGAAAATCGAACCGCCGGACCGCCGCTCGTGATCTGTTCGCCGAGTCCCAGCCCGACGGTGGCGATGCCGTCCGCGGCGCGGAGCGGCGCGGTGGGATAGAAGTTCTGTGAGCGGGCGGTCCCCGCGATGTCGGGGTAAAAGCGCCGCCCGTGGGGCACCCCGACGACCCGCTGGAGAATCACCGCCATCTTTTCCTCTTCCTGGCGGTAGGGGGTGCTGTCGAGGAAGCTGCGGACCCTGGGCAGGAACAACGAGGCGTACACCTGCTTGATGGCCCGCGCCAGAGCGTCGAGGCGTCCGCGCGCCGTCTCCTCCTGGTTCGCCACCAGGACGGTCTCGTACACCCCGGAAAAGGGCTGGTAGGGCGAGTCCTCCAGCAGGCTGGACGACCGGACCGCCACCGGATACCGCACCTTCTCCTGAAAGCGGCGGAGATCCCCCCACGCTTCCTCGGGAAAGCGGGCTTCGTCGAAGCGCCGGCGCAGCTCAGCCTCGCTCGATACCTCGAGCGCGAAGGAGAGAAGGTCGTTCTCCTCCATGAAGCGGTCGAAGATCCCGGTGGCGAGGACGACCGCCTGGGGAACGCCGATGATCGTGTTCGGGTGGCGTTCCTGAATGCCGGAACGGGCGAGCACCGAGTTGGTAAACGCCAGTCCACGCGCCTTGCCGCCCACCGACCCGCTGCCGATCCGGAGGAAACTGGCGCCTGGATCGAAGTGTTCGCGAGGGAAATCGGCCACCACCGACCGGCTTCGCTCCTGCCGCCGCCTGGCGAGGCGCTCGGCGACATCGCGTCCGATGTGATCGCCGGGGCCGTAGTCACTGACCCGCACGTCTCGCAGCCGGGCGGCGAGTTCCAGTTCCCCGCGCGCCATCAGCCAGTGCGAGATCTCGTTCTTGCGGGCGGACTCGAGGATGGCCTCGTGCGGTACGTTCGGAAGTTCGCGCTCGAAGGATTCGAGGTCCGGCGTCCGGGCGACCTCGGTTCCGTCGGGCATCCGGAAGATGAAATCCCCGAAGTGGAACCGGTCGCGCATCAACCGGCGGATGCGGCGCAGCAGATCCCGTGATCCCTTGAGCAGGAAGTCGGCTCCCACGCTCTCGGCCGCCGCGGCGTTCTCCGGGCGGCGGGAGTGGAGGATGGCGGGGATGTCCGGGCGCGCGCGCCGCGTGGCGGCCACGAAGCGCTCGCCCGCCTGCGGATCCGAGCGGCCCTCCCGCGGGAATTCAACGTCCGAGATCACCCCGAGAATCTGGTCCTGGTAGGAGGTGAAGTACTCCCACGCTTCCTCGTAGCGGTCGCAGAGCAGGATCTTGGGACGGCGCTTGATGCGGTGGAACTTCTCGGTGAGGCTGAGCCCCTCGGGGACCAGCTTCCGGGTCTGCTCGAAGACCGCCTGATAGACCACCGGCAGGAACGAGGAGTAGTAGCGGATGCTGTCCTCGATCAGCAGGATGGCGGGTACGCCCAGGTGTCCGGTGTCCTGGGGCGCGTTCCGGCGGTCCTCGAGCTGTTTGACGATGGCGAGGAAGATCCCCACATCGCCCTGCCAGACGAAAGGTTTTTCGAGGTCGTGGCTCCCGTGGCGGGTCAGGTATTCGCCCACCGTGCCCGCGTCGTAGCCGAAGAGCGTGACCGGCGTTTCCCGTCCCGCGTGACGCAGGCGATGGGCGAAGGTGCCGATGTCCATGTCGCCGAGATCCGGAGAGCCGATCACCAACTGGAAGCGGTCCGGGGTCCGCGCCAGGCGATCCAGGGCTTCGGCGCCGGACTCCACCTGGGTCACGCTCGGCAGGATCCGCAGGTTCAGGTCCAAAAAACCCGAAAGAACGCGGTCGTTGAGCTGGCCGTCCTCGGCGAGGATGAAGGAGTCGTAGTGGCTCAGCACGAAGAGGACTTCGTGGACCTGGAAGCCCAGGAGGTCGGCGAACGCCGGGGAGAGATTGCCGTGCAGTGGCATGCGATTGCTAGTTTGTCACCCGGCTTGGGCCTTCTTTCGGCCTCCCGGCGGAGGAAATCTCAAAGAGCGCGAGCATTGACCCGGAAGGAGCCCTACAATCCGCGCCACTCGCCGTCCCTGGACAGGGCAGCGTGAGCACCGAGGCCGGTGAGGCGCCTGGCTGACACGGCGCGAATCGGAGGAATGCCGAGCGTATTCCGCGGGATTCGCGACCGAGCGCGAAGCGTTGCCGCCGGGATGGATCGCGGCCGAAGGCCGCGTTGCCCTGTTCACGGGCGGTGGGGCTGGAGGGTCCATGAACTACATCGAGTCTGTCCTGAACCAGGTCGCGGCGCGCAATCCGAACGAGCCCGAATTCAACCAGGCTGTCCGCGAGGTCATCGAGTCGGTTGCCGTTGTCATCGAGCGACACCCCGAGTACCGCGCGGCGCGCGTGCTGGACCGCATGGTGGAACCCGAGCGCCTGGTGCAGTTCCGGGTGCCCTGGGTGAACGACTCGGGCGAGGTCCAGGTGAACCGGGGCTTCCGGATCGAGATGAACAGCGCGATCGGGCCCTATAAGGGCGGCCTGCGTTTCCATCCCTCGGTGAACGCCTCGATCCTCAAGTTCCTCGCCTTCGAGCAGGTGTTCAAGAACTCGCTGACCACCTTGCCGCTCGGCGGCGGCAAGGGCGGGTCGGACTTCGATCCGAAGGGGAAGAGCGATGCCGAGGTGATGCGCTTTTGCCAGTCGTTCATGACCGAGCTGCAGCGTCACATCGGGCCCTACACCGACGTTCCGGCCGGAGACATCGGCGTCGGCGGCCGCGAGATCGGCTTCCTGTTCGGCCAGTACAAACGGCTCGCCAACGAGTTCACCGGCACCCTCACCGGCAAGTCGCCGGGGTGGGGCGGATCGCTCATCCGGCCGGAGGCCACCGGCTACGGGGCCGTCTACTTCGCCCAGGAGATGCTTGCCACCCGCAACGACGACCTGCGCGGGAAGACCTGTCTCGTCTCCGGCAGCGGCAACGTGGCCCAGTTCACCGTGGAGAAGTTGAATGACCTCGAGGCCAAGGCGGTGACGCTGTCCGATTCGAGCGGCTTCATCCACGATCCGGCCGGGATCGACCAGGAGAAGCTGGCCTGGGTCATGGAACTGAAAAACGTCCGGCGGGGCCGGATTCGGGAATACGCCGAGAAGTTCCCGGGCGTGACGTATCACGATTCCGATCTGGGCGCCGACCACAACCCGCTGTGGGCCATACCGGCCGCGTGCGCCTTCCCGAGCGCCACCGAGAACGAAGTCAGCGCCAAGGACGCCGCCACCCTGCTCGAAAACGGCTGTTTCGTGGTCTCCGAAGGCGCCAACATGCCTTCGGTGCCGGACGCGGTGGACCAGTTCGTGGCCGCCGGGATCCTCTACGGACCCGGCAAGGCCGCAAACGCCGGCGGCGTCGCGGTATCGGGGCTGGAGATGGCCCAGAACGTCGGGATGATCCAGTGGAAGCGCGAGGTGGTGGACCACCGGCTGAGCGACATCATGTTTGAAGTCCATGACGCCTGCGTCAAGGCGTCGGAGCGGTTCGACGCCGTCGGCAACTACGTCGTGGGCGCCAATATCGCCGGGTTCTTCAAGGTCGCGGACGCCATGATGGACCAGGGCGTCGTCTGAGTCGGACCGCCGCCGGGAATCAGGCAGCCGGGCGGCGCGTCCGGTTCAGGCCGGCGCGGCGGAGTCCGGTCCCGGAGGGGGAGAGGGCTCCCCTTCCAGTTGGTCCTTTTGCCACTCGGGAACGACCACCCCGAGCGAGATGATCATCTGGAGGGCCGCCTGCCGGCTCATCGAGAGTTCGATGACATCTTCCTTGGGGAGGGTGATGACGAAGCCCGAGGTCGGATTGGGCGTCGTGGGCACGAAGACCGCCATGACCTCCCGTTGCTCCGGCCCGGCATCGTTCGGCGCCGGGGTGGCGGCGACGCCGTTTCGTTCGGCGATGCGTTGCCGCACCCGGTGCTGGACCTCGCCGAGTTCTCCCGCCATCTGGAACGCGATGCTGTAAACGCCGCGGCGCGGGTATTCGATGAGCACCACCTTCCCGAAGGCGTCACCGGAGGAGAAGAGCGCCTCGAGCAGTTGGCGCACTCCCGAATAGACCCAGCGCGCCACCGGAATCCGGCTGAGCGGGCGTTCGACGGTGGCGCGCAGCACCACCCGGGCAACGCCGAACTTGGTGACTCCCCAACCGGTCAGGAAGAGCACCAGGATCACCACGCCGAGCGCGGTGAGCCGCGGCTCCCAGGGGAGGGAGGGGAAGAACCAGGACTGGATGATCGAATAGATCACTCGCCCCACCAGGAACACGGCCGCCAGCGGAATCCAGACCAGGAAGCCGCGCAGCAGGTAGCGGCGGAGGCTCCCCCAGGCGGTCAGCTTGGGATTCGGGGCCATCGCGGGGGGAGTCTATGACGGGGCCGGGTATGCCAGGGCCGGGAATGTGGGGCGGGCGATTACCATCCCCGGCCAACATGGATTTGCCCATCGTCTGTCTTCCCGGAGACGGCATCGGCCCCGACGTGGTGGCCGAGGCCGAACGCGTGCTGGAGCGGGTGGCGGCGCGGCGCGGCCACCGGCTGCTCGTGGAGCGCCACGACTTCGCGGGAGCGGCCTGGGACCGGACGGGCACCGGATTTCCCGATGTGACCCGCGCCGCCTGCGCCGGCGCCCGGGCGATCCTGCTGGGGGCGGTTGGGGATCCGCGCCACGACGTGCTCCCCGCTGCCGAGCGCCCGGAACGCGCTCTCCTCGAGCTCCGCCGGATGCTCGGTGCCTACGCGAACCTGCGTCCGGTCAAGGTGATTCGGGTGCTGGACAGTTCCCCCTTCCGGCCGGAGGCGATCGAGGGGGCGGACCTCCTCATCGTGCGCGAGCTCACCGGCGGCATCTACTACGGCGAGCCGCGCGGGATCCGGGAAGAGAACGGCCAGCGGGTCGGCGTGAACACGCTCCGCTACGAGGTGCGCGAGATCGAGCGGATCGCCCGCGTCGCCTTCGAGGCCGCCGGCCGCCGGCGGGGACTCCTGCTTTCGGTGGACAAGGCGAACGTCCTGGAGTCGTCGCAGCTCTGGCGGGAGGTGGTGGCCGGGATGGCTTCCGATTACCCCGCGGTCCGGCTCGACCACATGTACGTGGACCGCGCCGCCATGGAGATCGTCCGGGACCCGTCCCAGTTCGACGTGATCCTCACCGGCAACATGTTCGGAGACATCCTGAGCGACGAGGCCTCGGTGCTGGCCGGATCGCTCGGCCTGCTGCCCTCGGCGAGCGTGGGCGACGGCGGCGGACTGTACGAGCCGGTACACGGTTCCGCCCCGGACATCGCGGGGCAGGGGATTGCGAACCCGCTCGCGGCGATTTCGACAGCGGCGATGATGCTGGACCTGTCGTTCGGGTTGAAGGAGGAGGCGGCGGCCATCGAGTCCGCGGTCACCGACTGCCTGCGAGGAGATGTCCTGCCCCGCGACCTTGGCGGCTCCGCCGGCACCACCGAAATCACCGACATCGTCCTCGCCGCCCTGTAGCGCGCCCGGGACGGCCGGCCAGTGCCCCCGGCGGTCAACGATCAGCGCCGCAAAGCGCCAGTTCTCCCGGTGGGGGGGCGTTCAGGCGGGATGCATCGCCACTCGAGCCCCCACCGGGAGAACTGGGCCGCGGGGGTTTTGCCACAGGCTGTTAAGACCGGCATCGCCGCGTGCAGCGCTGCGACACTCCCATCGCCGACCGGGAAGACGCGCGAGGCTGGCGATTCCGGTCAGGGATCCGTGAGCGACTTCCCGTCCAGCTCCCACTCCGGTTCGATGGTGAGCCCGAGATGGGTGAGGGCCGTCACCGCCACGTCCACGATCCCGACACCATTCGGCATGGGGGCGGTCGCCGACCCGGCGCCACTCGCGATCACGAAGATCGTCATTTCCTCCGGGCTGTCTCCGCCATGTCCACCATCGGCTCGGCGGCCGTGGTCGGTGCTGCACAGGATCAGCCAGTCCTCGGTTGCGAACGACGGGCGGGCTCGCACCGCCGCGACGATCTCGCCCACCTGCCGGTCGGCCTCCGCAATCGCCGCGCGGTATTCCTCACCGATCGAGCCGTGCTCATGGCTCGCTTCGTCGGCATGGCCGAGGTACACGAAGAGGGCATCCGGGTCGGACCCGGTGAGCAACTCGACCGCGAGCGCTGCCACTCGGTTGTCTGCCTCGGCCCATCCGACCTGGTAGCCGTCGAGCGCGTGCTTCACGTCAACGGCGTCGCTGACGGGGGCGCTCCCCTTTTCGGCCCGGACGAGCGGCATCCAATCCGCGATGGCCACCGTCGCCAGTTCGGGGCGCACCTGTTCGATACGCGTCAGGAAATCGGGAAACTCGTCATATCGCTTCCCGGTGAACTCGTTGTCCGTGACGCCGTGCTTGTCGGGCCAGACGCCGGTCAGCATGGACGACCAGGCCGGTCCGCTCACCGAGGGGGTCGTCGTCTGCGCGTCCGCGATGAACAGGCCCCCTCCGGCGAGCGCGTCGAGATTCGGGGTCGGCACCTCGGCCATCACGTCGGGCCGCACCCCGTCAATCCCGATCAGCAGCACCTTCGACCTCGCCGGTTCGGCTTGGGCGGACCCGGAGCCCGCCGGCTCGGAGCCGCAGCCCGCGACCAGTACGCCGGCGACCAGAGCGAGAGCGTGGCTGATAGACGAAACCCGGAAGCGCCCTGCCGCTCCGCGCCTGCCGCCGGTTGTCCGCACCTTCGCGCGCCTTTACGCCGGGGAACCAGGGTTGCCGAGCACGAGCAACATTGTCCCGGCGCCCGCGCCTCCCGTCAATCAGCAACGACCCCGGATGGCGCGACGGCCCCAACCGGCGAGAATAGTCCCGCCGGCCGCTCGGTCGCCAAGGAGTTCCCCATGTCGTTTGCTCGCGTGATCTTCGCCACTGCGCTTCTCTTCTCCCTCACCGCCCCCCTCGCCCTCGCTCAGCCCCCCGAGACGCAGCGCCAGGTCGTGGACCGCCGCCAGTTCCTGAACGAGGTCCAGACCTCCGACGACCCCCGCCGCGTTCCAGCTCCTCCGGGCCCGCGCGGTCCCGACGGGACCACCGTTCTCTGGGGCGGTTTCCTCTTCGACGGCACCGGCGCCGACTCCCGCATCGGCACGCTCGTGATCGAGCGAAACCGGATCGCCGCGATCCTCGGCGAGGGCGAGAGGGACTGGCCCGAAGACGCCATGGTGCTCGACGTCTCCGGCCACACCGTCCTGCCCGGACTGATCGACCTGCACACCCATCTCACCTACACCGAGCCGGACGTTCCGCAGGTACTGGCGATCGATCCCTCGCATCAGACGCTGCGGGCGATGGAACGGCTTCACGTCTTCATCGGCTCGGGGATCACCTCGATCCGGGATACCGGTTCCGCCGGGACGGTTCCTTTCATCGTCAAGGACTGGGTGAACCAGAACCGTCTCCCGGGGCCGCGGGTCTTCGCGGCGGGTTCGCTCATCACCGGCACCGGCGGCCACGGCGCCGAGGGGTATTCGATCCACCACGCGCTCTACGGCGGGATCGTCGAGGCGTCCGGGCCGGACGAGTTCCGGGACGCGGTGCGCCAGCAGTTCAAGCTGGGCGCCGACCTCATCAAGATCGCGAGCCACTTCAGCCAGGAGGAGATCGCGGCTGCGGTGGACGAGGCCCACGCGCTCGGCCTCAAGGTGACCGTGGATTCGGAGACCTTCTATACCGGCTGGGCGGTGGAGGCCGGCGCCGACACCATCGAGCACCCGCTGCCGCGCACCGACGAGGTGGTCCAGATGATGGCCCGGCGCGGCACGGCGTCGGTACCCACCATCATCACCTACGACTACATCTTCAACGAGCGGGGCAGCTACCACAGCTCCACCTCGCGGCGCTTCGAACTGAACGGTGAGATCAGCCGCGCCATGCTGCGCGAACTCAAGGAAGCGGGGATCCTGATCGGTGTGGGAACCGACCTGATCGTCGAGAACTACCGCGACCTCCCCTACGCCTACATCTGGGAGTTGGAGGCCTACGTGGAGTCCGGGTTCACGCCGAACGAGGCGCTCGTCGCGGCGACCCGCGACAGCGCCCGGGTGCTCGGGATGGACGACAAGCTCGGGACGCTCGAGGTCGGCAAGCTTGCGGACATCCTGATCGTGGAGGGGGACCCGCTCGCCGACCTGGGCGCGCTCGCGAACGTGGCGGAGGTCTTCCGCGATGGCTACTGGGTGGTTCGGAACGGAACCGTCCAGCCGACGCCACCCGAGACCCGCGTCCGCCCGGGGCCGGGAATCGAGAACTGAGGTCCGGCCCCCGAAGCGACGTCTTTTCCGGTTGGTTGGAACGACTGGTGTCTATTTGACGATGGGCCGCCGGGTTAGTTCGTGACCACCGGAAGCTTCGGGAACGTCTTCCACCCGCCCCGGGTGAAGTCCGGGAAGTCCATCGGCCGGCTCCGGTCCGCCACGGACCGCTCGCTCAGGTCGGTGACCGCCGAGAGCGCCGCCGCGTCATAGACGTTCATCTCGGTGGGCAACCCCTCCTGGAGGCAACGGATCAGCCGGTAGTCCTCGAGGTAGTCCATCCGCCCGTGCCCGAGTTCCTCGCCGGGGCTCGCGACGTTTCGCCAGAGCGGGTGCTCGTATTCCGCGCGCCAGGTCTCGGCGTCGTCCCAGCGGTGCGACTCGCTCTTACCCTCGACGTACACCCGGTTCGGGTAGCCCTGGAAGATGCCTCGGGTGCCCTGGACCAGGTTGATCCGGCTGTACGGCCGGGGCAGGTTCGTGTCGTGGACCACGGTGATCGTCCGGCCCCGGGCCGTCTTGATCAGGCTCAGGTTCACGTCGCCGAGCCGGAACTCCTCGGCCCGCTGCGGCGCTCCCTCGGGGAAGTGCTCCCGCGCGTAGTCCTGTAGCCCGCGCGACGGGCCGCTCATCGAGACCAGGTAGTCGAATCGGTCGCCGCGGCCGATGTCCATGCAGTTCGCCACCGGGCCGAGGCCGTGTGTCGGGTAGAGGTTCGCGTCCCGCGTACGGGAGTGGGCGCGCCGCCAAAGACCCTCCCCGCGGTTTGCGAACTTCACCTCGCGGAGGTCGTGGAGATAGCCGCCTTCGGCGTGGAGCACTTCGCCGAACATCCCCAGCCGGACCAGGTGGAACACCATCATCTCCCACCGGCCGTAGTTGCAGTTCTCCATCATCACGCAATGGCGGCCGGTCCGCTCCGCGGTCTCCACGAGTTGCCAGCATTCGTCGAGGGTGGTGGCGGCCGGCACCTCGGTGGCGGCGTGCTTGCCGTGTTCCATGGCGGCGACGCATACCGGGACGTGGAAGCGCCAGGGAGTGGCGGTGAAGACGAGGTCGAGGTCCTCCTCGGCGCACATCCGCTCGTAGTCCCGTTCTCCCCGGGTGTAGAGCGTCGGGTCGGGGCCCCCGGCCTCTCGCACGAAGTCCCGAGCCCGCTCGGCGTGCTCGGGCCGGACGTCGCAGACCGCCCGGATCTCCACCCCGGGGGACGCCTTCCCCACCGCGAGCAGGTTCCGGACGTGGACGGTGCCCATGCCGCCGACTCCCACGAACCCGATGCGGACGTTCGGGATCCCGGGCGCGGTTAGCAGACTCGCTGCCGCCGCCTGAACGCCCGCGAGCGCGGGGCCGGCGGCGGCGGCGCCCGCGCCGGCAGCCAGCAGTTGCCTTCGGGTCAACCCGGATCGCTTGTCGGTCCGCTTGTCGGTCATGGCTTACTCCTGACGGGAAACCGGGTCCCAGAAGGCGCCGGTCAGTCCCACGCCCGCGAAGATAGCGCGGGCCTCTACGGGTGTGGGGCGGGGCGCCTCGGGGTCGAGCCGGTCTCCGTACCAGACCTTCGAAAGGTTCCAGAGCTGGGGCACCGGCACCCTCGGTCCCGGCTCCACGCCGCGCTCGCCGCACCAGGCCCGGAGGTCGTCTTCCGACCGGAAGAACAGCATGTTCGCTCAAGTGAAGACGATGTCGTCCCACCAGTGGGCCGCCGGCACCAGCGAGTGGAAGAACCAGCCGCAGGGGCCCGGACCGTCGTCCGTAACTTCGAGCCACAGCGGTTCTCCGGAGTTCGCGCAGCGCGACGAGACGGTCCCTCCCAGGCCGAGCGCCGCTGGGATGCCGAGGGCGTCCCACGCGCAGTTCGCGTAGTAGCGGACGCCCCCCGATTCGAAGGTGTGCTCGGTGGGAATCCCGGAGAAGGGGTTCGCCATCCGGATGGAGACCCCATCCTTGCCGGTGACGATGGCGCGGCCCTCCCGGAGGCGGCCCCAGGCCGCCCGGACGGCGGCGACGTCCGATCCCAGCCGCTCGGCGATCCCGTCTGGGGCCGGTGCGACCCCGGTCTCGGCGAAGACCCCCAGGATGGCGGTCCTCACCCGGGCCTCGAACGTCACGTCAGCAGGTGTCCATCCGTCGGCGGTACGGTCCTTGGGTCGTTTCCTCAGAGCCGGCGGAGGTAAACGTAGGACGCGGCGGCTCCCGCCAGCAGCGGTACGACGTTTCCGCCCACCATCCACGGCCTCAGCCGTTCCAGCGGCCATTCCGGAAAGGCCGACGACAAGGCCAGGTTGAAGCAGACGGAGACGGCCGCGGCGGCAACCATGAACCACCCACACGCCCGATTGGCCGGATACCAGACCTCCGGAGATGAGAGGGTCTCTTCCGTCCGGAAACCGTAGATCCGGTTGGGGGGGACGATGCCCAGGGTCATCGGAGCGGACACCACCAGGACAAGTAACGGAACGCCGTAGAGGATCAGGTCACTTTCCACGTTGTCTCCAGACCGTCCGTCAGTCCGCGGCGAGGATCTCTCCGACCGCCCGGTGCGCCTCCCGGATCGCCGCGTCGCTATGCGGGCTGCCGGCGGAGTCGGTGCCCGCGATGGCGATTCGTCCGAACGGTTGCCGGGCGGAGACGTGCGGGCGGTCGTCGCCGGCCTCGAAAGCCCATTCCGGGGGATCGAACATCGGGTTGTAGGAATACGTGTAGCCGTGCGGCCAGCGGTTGACCGTGATCGCGGCGATGTCGCGCTGGTCGTCGAAGCCGCTCCGGCCGAGCATCCGGTTGAGCTGGTCGCGGATATTCGCCTCCACCGTTTCGAAGGTGGTGTGGAGGAGTTCCATCCGGCCGATCTGGTGCTGCTCCCGGCGCGAGAGCCCGGGCTCGCAGGGATAGCGGTTCATCCGCACTACCAGCGGCTCGTCAGGAGAGGTGGAGGTGCGGTAGTCGCCGAGCGCCAGCTGAGGGGCCAGCCCGATCGAGGTGTGGTACCCGCCAGGCGCGGCAATCGAAGAGACGCCCGCCTCGGTGAATGCCCGCCAGTTGCGGAGCAGGACGCTCGTGTACTGCAGCGGCGACTTGACCGGCCACGACAGGGCGTCCCGCTGCGCCTTCGGCAGTTCGGGAACGAGGTAGGGAATGATGTTGTGCCAGCAGGCCAGGACGACGCGCCCGGCGGCGACCGTGTGCCCCTGGTCGCCGTGCACGTACGTGATGCGGGCCGGGCCGGCCTCGCCCGGTTCGACGCGGATCACGGTCGAGGAGAGCCGAATCCGGGTCGAATTGCCGGCCTGGTCCAGCATCCCGTAGTCCAGCGGCGCCATGACCACGTCTTCCATGGTCGAGCCGGGGATGGCGCTCGGAATGAGCCCGCGGACGAGCAACCGGGTGATCGTGGCGTTGCCGTCCGGGAAGTAGAGATCGGGATCGCCCTTTTCGGCCCGGGCCTGGTTTTCCCGCCCGTGCTGACCGCCCGGCTCGTCGGCGAGGACATCCGGCGGCGTCTGGGGAATCTCCATTCCCGAGAATCCCGGCAAACCCTCCTCCCAGGCGTAGCGCGCCGGGTAGGCGTCGATCCCGGTGCAGAAGAGACCCTTCGGCCGATGGTCGAAGAACCAGACCACCCCCGGATCGCACTTGGCGTGCTCGATCAGGAAGTCCTTGTAACTGATGGTGGCCAGGTACGCCTTCTTTTCCTCCGGTGAGAGGTCCGGGAGATAGTCCGGCTGGTCGTCCGCGTGCAGCCGGATCAGGTCGTTCCGCACCGCCTCGGGCATCGGGGAGTCGGCGAGGAACTCCCCGAGCGGCCGCCTGCCGATCCCGGCGACCAGTTGGTCCGCCCCGAAGGTCTCGCGGTCGAAGAACATGGCCCGCTGGAGGCCCAGGCTTCCATAGGTGTCGGAGACGGCGCTGATGCTCTCGTAGTAGCGCGTTCGGTCGATCCCGATCTCCTTGAGCAGGCCTTCGGCGATCTCCCCGTACTGGGACGGCGCCTCCACGTTCAGAGTCCCGCCATTCATCAGGTAGGTCCGGCCGTCGAGCCGGAATTCGTTGCGCTTGGCGTGGCCGCCGAAGTCGTCGTGGTTGTCGAGGAGCAGGATGCGGGCGTCCGGGCCAGCCTGCTTACGAAAGTAGTGGGCGGCGGAGAGTCCGGAGATCCCGGCACCCACCACCACGAGGTCGTAGCTTTCCCCGGTGTCGGTGGGCGGCCATTCGCGTCCCTCGTGCGCCATCTGGTGCCCGACTTCGAAGGAGCCGTCGTGCGACCCGCGCATCCCGGTGCGGAGCGGCGGGTAGTTGGCCTCGCCGGCGCGGTCGATCTCGGACTGGAACTCCGGGACCTCGCGGCAGGCAAGCGCCGCTCCGGTCAGCGCCACCGGTACTCCGGACAGGAAGTCACGGCGGCTGACGCCGGCTCCGAACGGGCGATGCATCTTCTGGGGCGGGGTCATGGTCGAGCCTCCGGGCGCCGTGCGGCGCCGCGCCTTCCGCAGGATAGGATCGGATGGCTGCCCTCGGCCGGCGGAACGGACGACCCCCGCTTGTACCACATTTGCTCCCGCCGCGACGTTTCCCGACCAGGGTCCCCGGCCCGTCCCCGGTGATGCCGCTTCTCCCGCCGGCTCCGTTTTCCGCTCCGGGAAGCGAGGGCAAGTTCCGCAGGGTTCACGCCGTCGTGCGGCAAGTCCCCGCCGGCCGGGTGACCACCTACGGCCGGGTGGCGCGGGCGGTGACCGCGGCCGGGTATCCGCTCTCCGCCCGGGCGGCCGGCTGGGCGCTCCGAAATTCCCCCGAAGGCGTTCCCTGGCACCGGGTGGTGAATGCGGAGGGATTGCTTTCTGCCGAACTGAGCGGGAACTGCGAGCCCGGCCGGCAGCGGGCGCTCCTCGTCCGGGAAAGAGTCCCGTTTGACGATCGCGGCCGGGTACGTCTCGATCGGTGTCTCTTCGAGCCGTCCGATACGGACGCGTTCTTCTTTCCGGACGGGGAATCGCCGACGTGATCGCGAGGCCGGAGCGAACGCGGATCCGGTGGGAAGGGACGGGCGCTTTCTTCCGCTCCCGCTGGGTGGATGCGGTCGGGCTCGCGTGCGCCGCGCTCGACCCGAGCTGCCCCGCTCGCGCTGAGAACCGGCGTCGCCGGCGAACCGAAGCCGTGAAGGACAGACCTGCGTGTATCGAGGCCTGAAGGTCGGCGTCGTCGTCCCCGCGCGGGATGAGGAGCAGAACATCGGTCCGGTCGTTCGGGAACTCCTCGCGCTAAGGGACGAAGCGGGCGCGCGGCTGATCGACGACCTCGTGGTCTGCGACAACGGATCGCGCGACGAAACCACGCTCCGGGCGCGGGAAGCCGGCGCCCGGGTGGTGTATCAGGATCGGCCCGGGTACGGAGTCGCCTGTTTGACGGCGCTGGCGTCGCTTTCGCCCGTGGACGTGGTCCTGTTCACCGATGGAGATGGATCGTTCGACGCCGCGCAGGCGCCGCGCCTCCTCGCGCAGGTTGCCGGGGGGGCGGATCTCGCGATCGGATCGCGGGTGCACGGCCACGCCGAGCCGGGGGCGCTTTCCGCTCCGCAGGTCGCCGGAAACCAGGTGGCCGCGCTTCTGATTCGCGTCCTCTGGGGGCAGCGAATCAGCGACCTCGGCCCCTACCGGGCCATCCGGTCCGCATCGTTACGCCGGATCTCGATGGAGAACCGGGCCTATGGGTGGACCGTCGAGATGCAGATCAAGGCGATCCAGCACGGTCTCGAAATCGTCGAGACGCCCGTGGACACCCGGAAGCGACGTTACGGACGATCGAAGGTCGGCGGCACGATCCGCGGGGTGGTGGGCGCGAGCGCGGGCATCCTCGCGATGATCGCTAGGCTATACGTAGAACAGAAATCCCGGGTCCTCCGGACAGGCCGGAGGAAGGAGGTAGATGGCTCATGAAGAGCGAAAAAACGACCCGAAGCGGGCATCGGAGGCCCGTCCTCACCGCCGTGGCGGTTCTCGCGGCAGGGGGCTGGCTCGGAGCCAGCAACTGCGCATCGAACGGGCCGGAGGTGCTGGTTTCCTGGGCGGAGCACGACAACCAGAACTCCGAAACGATCGATCACCGCGAGTGGCAGGCGATTCTGGACGGCTATCTGCACACCGACGATCCCTCAGGGGTCCATTTGTTCGACTACGGCGGCCTCAAGGCGAACGCAGTCGACCGCGGCCGTCTCCAGGATTACCTTGCGCATCTGGAGGCGGTGGATCCGCGCCTCTACTCGCGCGACGAGCAGATGGCGTACTGGATCAACTTCTACAACGCGCTCACCGTGGAGACCGTCGTCGAGGACTATCCCGTGGACTCCATCAAGAACATCCACGACGGCATCGTGCCGCTTTCCGGCCCCTGGGGCGACCGGCGCGCCACCGTCGCCGGACAGCGGCTCACGCTCGACAACATGGAGCACGACATCCTGCGGGCGCTCTGGCGGGATCCGCGCATTCACTACGCGGTGAATTGCGCGAGCATCGGGTGTCCGAACCTGGCTCCCAGGGTATTCACCGCGGCGGATCTCGAGGCAATGATGGATGCGGCCGCCCGGGGTTACATCAACCACCCGCGGGGAGTCGAACTCATGGACGAGATGTCTGGGGTTGTCTCCAGCATCTATACCTGGTTCCAGGAGGATTTCGGGGGAAGCGAAGCGGGTGTTGTCGAACACCTGCTCCGTTACGCGGAGCCCGAACTCGCGGAACAGCTCAAGAGCTTCGAAGGCGGCTTCGACTACGAATACGACTGGGACCTCAACGACGTCCGCTGACGTCGAGGTTCTTCCCCCTCCGGACGGGAGTTCCTTCCCCGTCCGGAGGCTGCCCGCCACGGGGCGTCCGTTCGTGATGAAGCTGTACGTCACACCCGGTCCGATGACGCGCGACGCGGCGGTGTTCCGGGTTGTGCTTGTCATGCGGTGTGCTACATCTGAGCTCCCGTGAAGCCACTCCTCGCCCACCCGTGGAACGTCTCTCCCCGCGAGGCCGCCTCCCTGCAGCGGGAACTCGCCGAGTTGGTGGAGGCGGAGACGCCGTCGGGATTCGATCCGCGGATCGTGGCGGGACTGGATGCCGCTTTCCCGAAGGGGGGCAGGGAGTGCGTGGCCGCGGCGGTGGCGTGGTCGGTCGCGGAACGCCGGGTGGTCGAGGAGCGGGTGGCGCGCCGCCCGCTGACCTTCCCCTACGTCCCGGGTCTCCTGTCCTTCCGAGAGGCCCCGGCGGTGCTGGCGGCGTTCGCGGAATTGAACACGCCGGTGGATGCCCTGTTCTGCGATGGCCACGGGCTCGCCCACCCGCGCCGGTTCGGGCTCGCGTGCCATCTCGGCGTCCTGACCGGAGTCCCCGCCATCGGCTGTGCGAAGAGCGTCCTGGTCGGCGAGCACCCGGAGATTGCTCCGTCGCGGGGTTCGAAGGGGCCCCTCGAGCATCGCGGAGAGCGGGTCGGCACGGTCCTCCGCACCCGGGAACGGGTGCGCCCGGTGTTCGTGAGCATTGGCCATCGAATCGATCTGGCGACTGCGGAAACTCTGGTACTCGCCTGCGCCATAGGATTTCGTCTTCCGGAGCCCGTTCGCCGCGCCGACCGGCTGGTGAGTCAGGCCCGCAAACTCTGACCGCGGAGGCAGGAGGAATGCGATGGTTCACGACGGCTCGAGACAGCGGTTCGCCGCCCTGGCGCTCGCCAGCGGGTTGGCGGCGGCCTGTGGAAGCGGCGATCGGGCGCCTCCCGTGGACTTGACGCCTCCGGCAATTGACGAGAGCGGCGCGGCCGCCTTCGCGGCGCTCGCCCTCGACTGCGTGCTCAAGGAGTATCCGTACGGCCTGCGCCTGCGCCTCGAAAGCGACGACGATCTGGGCCTGCCCCGGGATCTCACTCCGGTCTTCTACGGCTGCTACGACTGGCATTCCGCGGTGCACGGACACTGGCTTCTGGCCCGGCTGACCCGCCGGTTCCCCGGCGCCGAATTCGCTCCGGGCGCCCGTGCGGCGCTCGATCACAACCTCGCCGAGGAGCGGGTCGCCGCCGAACTGACCTTCGTTTCGAAGGAGGGCCGGCGCGGTTTCGAGCGTCCCTACGGCCTTGCCTGGCTGCTCCAGCTCGACGCCGAGCTTCACGAATGGAGTTCCGATACGGCGGCAGGGGAGGACGACCGGAACCGGGCGGCCCGCTGGCGCGAGACGCTCGCGCCGCTGACCGCCAACGGGGTCGAGCGGCTGGCGGAGTTCTTCGAGAAACTGGAGCATCCGGTCCGGGTCGGGGAGCACAAGCAGACCGCGTTCTCGGCCGGCCTGATCCACGACTGGGCGGTGTCCGTGGGAGACCAACCCATGCAGGACTTGCTGGCCGCCCGGGCGCGGGTCTGGTACGGCGGCGACCGCGACTGCCCGGTGGACTACGAACCGTCAGGGCAGGACTTCCTTTCGCCGTGCGTCGCGGAGGCCGACTTCATGCGCCGGGTGTTGCCGGCGGACGAATTCGCGGCTTGGCTGGACGCCTTCCTGCCCGGCCCGCTGCCGCCGAACCTCGAGCCCGTGCGGGTGCCGCAGGACGAGGAGGACGCGTTCGGGCACCTCCACGGCCTGCACCTGAGCCGCGCTTGGATGCTCCAGGGCATCGTGAGCGCCCTCCCCGAAGGTGACGGCCGGAGAGGAGCGATGGCCGCGCTCGCCGCGCGGAACGCGGAGGCGGGTTTCGCCGGGGTGGATCCGACCAACTACGTCGGCAGCCATTGGCTCGGCAGCTTCGCCACCTACCTGGCCACGGGGCGCGGAGTCGGGGGCTGAGGCGCGCCCGGCAGGCCGGGACCGTCGCCCTCAGCGGTAGAGCAGGAACGCTTCGCGGATCGGGCGAAAGCCGTCTCCCTCGGCGTTCCCGGCGCCCGCGATCTCGGCCGTGGCGCGTCCCGCCTCGATGCCCTCCCGGATGCCCGGATTTCCACCCAGGATGTCGATCGGCAGGCGCTCCAACTCGTATTCGTAGGGAGGCTGTCGCCAGGCGAAGTCGGCCGGCCAGAGACGCCGAGTTTGGTTCAGGACGGCGATGCCGGTGCGCCAGGGCAGGTAGGCGTCCCGGTCGGTGACGTGCTGCATCACCCCGCCGCACTCCTCGTTCGCAAATTTATGGAAGGTGGGCCGAAAACGCACCGGGCGGAAGTGGACCCCGGGGAGTTCCTCTTCGGCCAGCGCTTCCGCGAGGCGCGGTCCATCCACCCAGGGCGCCCCGCAGAGTTCGAACGGCCGGGTGGTTCCCCGGCCTTCGGAAAGGTTCGTTCCCTCGATCAGGCAGGCCCCGGGATAGACGGCGGCGGTATCGAGGGTCGGCATGTTGGGTGAGGGTGGGATGAAGGCAATTCCGGTCGCATCGAGCCACTGGTCGCGCCGCCAGCCGTCGCAGCCCACGATCACCAGGTCGGCCCCGATCCCGTGGTGCCGGTTCAACAGCCCCGCGATCTCGCCGGCGGTCATCCCGTGGCGATTCGGGAGCGAATAGAGCCCCACGAAGGATCGGTGGTCGTCCCGGATCAGGTTGCCCTCGACGGCGCCCCCGATGGGGTTGGGGCGGTCGAGGACGACGATGCGCTTTTTGTGTTCGGCGGCGGCCTCCATCGCGTGGGCCATCGTCCAGACGTAGGTGTAGTAGCGCGAACCGATGTCCTGAATGTCGAAGACCAGCGCGTCCAGCCCTTCCAGCATGGCGGAGGTCGGTCGCCGCGTCGGGCCGTAGAGGCTGTGGACCGGGACCTTTCCGTCCGCGTCGGCGATCTCGATCAGGTCCTGCTCGACGGCGTCGAAGCCGTGCTCGGGGGCGAAGAGCGCCGCCAGCGTCACCCCCGGCAGCCCGGCCACCACCTCTCGTGCGTGGCGGAAGGAAGAGTCCACCGAGGACGGGTTCGCGATCAGCCCGACCCGGAGTCCTCGCAGCAACTCCCCCATTTCCGGGAGCCGGTCCAGGCCGGTCCGCACCTTTACCGCAGTCATCGCGCGAAGACTACGCAAGCGAGGCCCCAAGGGTTCATTTGAGACAGCGTACAGAGTCGGTTGCTGATTCTGATCCTTGCCGTTGCCCGACGCGGCCACCGCTACGAACGGTTACGGCGATGCCTTGAAGGAACCCGGTGGCGCCCGCTTCGCTCCGTTGCTGGCGCCAAAGGCTTGGAGTCGCGCCGCGCTGACGGCGGGTGGGATACTTCGGCGTTGGCAGCCGAGGCGTTTCCCGGCCGCCGAGGAGGCCCGCCGTGCTCGCTCGCTCAACCGTTTCTGCCGTTCTTGCCGGAATCCTGGCGGTGTTCTGCGCCGCCTCCGCGGCGTCCGCCGAGGACGATCGCTGGACCCCGGCGCTCTCCATGAAGTACCACCGGGTTTCCTCGGTGGCGGTTTCGTCCGATGGTTCGCTCGTGGCCTTCACGGTCACGGTGCCGCTCATGGAGGGCGAGAAGTCCGAATACCGGACCCAGATCCACGTCGTCCCGGCGAGCGGCGGCGACGCGGTCGCGTTCACCACCGGCGAGAACTCGGCGACCTCTCCCGCTTTCTCCCCGGACGGCCGCTATCTCGGCTTTCTCAGGGAAGGGACGGAAAAGCAGCAGGTATGGGCCCTGCCGCTCGCCGGCGGCGAGGCCTTCCAGCTCACCCACGCGGAGAACGGTGCGCGCGCTTTCCGGTTCTCGCCGGACGCCCGCAGCCTCGGTTACCTGATGAGCGATCCCGAGACCGAAGAGGAAAAGACCCGCAAGAAGGAAAAGCGGGACGTCGAACTGGTGGACCGGAACTTCAAGTACGGCCACCTCTACGTCGCTCTGGTGACGGACGGCTACGACCCGGACGGCGAGGATCGCCGCCTCACCTGGGGTGATTTCCACGTCTCGGGCTGGGACTGGTCGAGCAGCGACCGGATCGTCTTCAGCCATCAGGACGACCCTCGGATCAACACGAATCGCCGCTCCGGGGATCTGTCGGTCGTTCACCTGGGAGACGGCCGCGTGGATGTGCTCCACGCCGGCGACGGAATCGAGAGCAGTCCCCGGGTCTCCCCCGACGGCCAGACCGTCGCCTTCCGCTCGACCGGTGACCAGCCCGAGCCGATCGGGCTCGGGGACATCTACGTGATGCCCGTCATGGGCGGCGAACGGGTGCGGCTCGCGGAAACGAAGGACCGCAGCCCGGGGATCCTCGGCTGGTCCCGGGACGGCTCGCTGGTTTACGTGACCGAGGCCGACCGGACCTCGCGGCGTCTGTTCGGGCTGCCGGCGGACGGCGGAGACCTGGTGGAAATGACTCCGGGTGAGGGCGTCTTCCGCTCTCCCGCAATCGCGACGGCCGCCGACGTGATGGCTTTTACCCACGAGACGCCGGATACGCCGTGGGATGTCTTCGCCGCCGATCTCGGGACCGGAGGCGGGGCGGCCGCGAATTTCGAGCCGCGGCAACTGACCGATCTGCACCGGGACGTGGCCCGTCCCGCGATGGGTAAGACCAGCGTGCTCACCTGGACTTCACCCGACGGCACCCCGGTGGAGGGCCTCCTGACGCTCCCGGTGGACTATGAGGAAGGACGCCGCTACCCGCTGGTGCTGAACGTCCATGGCGGTCCTGCCGGGGTCTACTCGGAGACTTTCACCGGGTCACCCTCCATTTACATGCTCCAGTATTTCGCCCAGGAAGGGTTCGCCATCCTGCGTCCGAACCCCCGCGGCTCCACGGGCTACGGCAAGGAGTTCCGCTACGCGAACTTCAAGGACTGGGGTTTCGGAGACATGGACGACCTGATGGCGGGGGTGGACCTGGTGATCGAGCAGGGAGTGGCCGAGCCCAGCCGGCTCTACATCATGGGATGGAGTTACGGCGGCTACATGACCTCTTTCGCCGTTACCCGGACCGACCGCTTCGTGGCGGCCAGCATGGGCGCGGGGCTTCCGAATCTGATCAGCATGGTCACCACCACCGACATCCAGGACTATCTGGCGGGCCACATGGGAGGGGATTTCTGGGAGGACTACGAGGTATACGAAGCCCACTCGGCCATCTACCGGATCGCCGAGGTAACCACTCCGACCCAGGTGATCCACGGCGCCCAGGATCTGCGGGTTCCGTTCACCCAGGGACAGGAGTTCTACCGGGCGCTCGACCGCCGGGGGGTACCCACCGAGATGGTCGTGTACCCGAGAACTCCGCACGGCCCCAGGGAGCCGAAGTTCCTGATGGATGTCTCCGAGCGCATCCTGACCTGGTTCCGGGCGCACACGCCCGAAGAAGAGACCGACGACGCGGCGAACAGCCGCTGACCGTCGTCGAATTGGGGAGCGATGCCGGCCTGGAGGCCGGCGCTCCCGGGGCTGGCCCGTAGGCCCCGCGGCAAGGGCCTTCCGGATCCGGGAATCTCCGGAGGCCCCGACGCCGGTCCTTCAAACGGGTGCCGGACCGTTACACTTCGCGCCTTCCGGTCCCGAATGGGCGGGACCCTGAGTCACCCGCGGCCACGCTCCGCCAGCACTCCAGCGGCCGAGCCCGCGCATCTCACCCTTGTGAGGAGAGTCCCTTGATTCGCAGACAGGATGCCCTCGACTACCACATGACCGGCCGGGCCGGAAAGATCGAGGTTCGGCCCACGAAACCCACCCAGACCCAGCGGGATCTGTCGCTTGCCTACAGCCCGGGCGTCGCCGAGCCCTGCCGCGAAATCCACAAGGCTCCCGAGCGGGTGTTCGACTACACCGCGCGCGGCAACCTGGTCGCCGTGGTCTCGAACGGGACCGCCGTGCTCGGCCTCGGCAACATCGGGCCGCTGGCCGCCAAGCCGGTCATGGAAGGCAAGGGCGTGCTCTTCAAGCGCTTCGCCGACATCGACGTCTTCGACATCGAGCTGAACGTCACCGACCCGGAGGAAGTGGTCCGGGTGGTGAAGGCCCTCGAACCGACCTTCGGCGGAATCAACCTCGAGGACATCAAGGCGCCGGACTGCTTCTACATCGAGTCCCAGCTCCGGGAGCAGATGGACATTCCCGTCTTCCACGACGACCAGCATGGCACCGCGATCATCTCCGGGGCCGCCTTCCTGAGCTGGCTCGAACTCACCGGCAAGGACCCCGCCGAGGTGCGACTGGTCATCAACGGCGCCGGGGCGGCGGGGATTGCCTGCGCCGAACTCGCGGAGAGCCTGGGTGTGCTCCACGAGAACGTGGTGATGTGCGACTCTCGCGGAGTCATCCACGCGGGCCGTGAGGCGGGGATGAACGAGTTCAAGGAGCGCTACGCCCTCGACACCTCCATGCGATCCCTCGCCGATGCCATGCGCGGCGCCGACGTGTTCATGGGCCTTTCGGTCAAGGACGCGGTCTCGAAGGAAATGCTCGTCTCCATGCACGACCAGCCGCTCGTGCTGGCGATGGCCAATCCGGACCCGGAAATCACCTGGGAAGACGCCATGGACGCTCGCAGCGACGTCTTCATGGCCACCGGGCGCTCGGATTATCCGAACCAGGTCAACAATGTCCTCGGGTTCCCATTCATCTTCCGGGGCGCACTCGACGTGCGGGCCCGCACCATCAACATGGAGATGAAGCTGGCGGCCGCAAGGGCCCTGGCGGAACTCACCAAGGAGGACGTTCCCGATTCCGTGATGCGCGCGCACGGCAAGGAGCGGATGTCCTTCGGCCCGGAGTACCTCATTCCCTCGCCGTTCGACTCCCGGGTGCTTCTCTGGGAGGCCCCCGCGGTCGCCGAGGCCGCGATGAAAAGCGGCGTCGCCCGCATCCAGATCGACCTGGAGCAGTACGGCGCCCGGCTCGAATCCCGCCTCGGTCTCGAGCGCGAAGTCATGCGCCAGGTGATCGGCCGCGCCAAGCGGGTCACCCGGTCCGTCGCGTTCCCCGAAGGCGAGGAGCCGAAGATTCTGCGGGCTGCCCAGCGGCTGCTCGATGAGGGAATCGCCGAGCCCATCCTGCTCGGACGCCCGCAGGTCATCCGGGATGCCTGCGAGACCCTCGGCATCGATGTCGAAGGCGCCCGGGTGGTGGATGTCACCGACCCCGAGCGTTGCGAGGAATATGCCCGGCGCCTGGTGGAGATCCGTCAGCGGCGCGGGGTCGGGCCCGCCAAGGCGCGCGAGCTCATCAAGAACCCGACCGTGTACGGAGCCATGATGGTGAACCTCGGGCACGCCGACACGATGGTGGCGGGCGTCACCCAGCACTATCCCGAGACCATCCGTCCGGCGCTCCAGATCGTCCGGATGCGCGACGACGTCCGGCGGGTCGCCGGGGTGTACCTGATGGTCTTCCCCAACGAGATCAAGTTCTTCGCGGACGCGACGGTGAACATCGATCCCAGCGCCGAGGATCTCGCCGACATCGCGATCCAGACTGCCGAAGTGGCAAAGCGCTTCGACGTGGAGCCACGGGTGGCGATGCTCTCCTTCTCCAACTTTGGAAGCGCTCCCCACGAGCGTTCGAACAAGGTGCGCGAGGCGGTCGAGATCCTGCGCGAGCGGGCGCCGGATCTGGTTGCCGACGGGGAGATGCAGGCCGACACCGCGGTGGTGGACGACCTGCTCCGCGGTACCTATCCGTTCTCGCGCCTCGATCGGGCCGCCAACGTGTTGATCTTCCCCAGCCTGGAAGCCGGGAACGTGGCCTACAAGCTGCTCCAGCGCCTCGGGGGCGCGGAGGCGATCGGCCCCATCGTGACCGGTCTCCGCCGTCCGGTGCACGTCCTGCAGCGCGGCGCCGAAGTGGAAGAGATCGTCAACGTGGTCGCCATCGCAGTGGTCGAGTCGCAGGAGACGGCGGGGCCGCCGGATCTGTTCGCCCAGTCCTGACGGCGCGGCCGGAACCGGCCGGCGCGCCGGGCGACAGGCCGCCGGGAACGGGGAGCGCCGGCCGCGCTCGCGGCCGGAACCGGGATTGCCCCCGGCACCCGCTCGGGGTCCCGGGTCCGGGCTAGCATGGCGGCATGGCCGGTCAAGGTTCACCGACGTTCGCCGGGATCCGCTTCCGTGACGTGGTCGCGGTCGTCGGCGTGGCCGGAGTCCTGGTGGCGGGCGCCGTGCTGCTTCACCAGGCCCGCCCCCGGGTGGCCGGCCGGTCGGCGGAACAGATCCGGGCGAGCGGCGAGTGCGCGAACTGCCACCGGAACGAGACCGGCGCGGTGGTGGCGCAGTTTGAAATGAGCGCCCATGCCGGGGCCGGAGTCACCTGCCTCGACTGCCACCAGGTGCGCCCGGGACAGACGGCCCTCGAGCACCACGGGTTCGAAATGACCACCGCGGCCACCGCCCTCGCCTGCCAGGACTGCCACGCCGACGAGGTGCGCCAGTTCGAACGCAGCCGGCACGCGCTCCCCGCCTACGCGGCGGTCATGGGTACCGAGGGATACCCCGCGACGTTCCCCACCGAGCGGATCGCGCGGGCGGAGGAACTTCATCCGGGGGCGGTACGGCGCCCCCCGAACGCGCTGGCCCGGCTGGAAGGCGAAGCGACGGCCGTTTCGGGTTGTCTTGGCTGCCACGACATCGGCCAGCCCAACGCCGACGGCTCCATCGGGACATGCACGGCCTGCCACAGCCGGCACTCCACCGCCATCTCGCTGGCCCGGTCGCCGGCGACCTGCGGGCAGTGCCACATGGGGCCCGACCACGCCCAGAAGGAGATCTACAGCGAGTCGAAGCACGGCATCCTCTTCGAGGCGCAGCGCCACCTGATGAACCTGGATGCGGAGCCGAAGCTGCTCACCGCGTTCGACATGCCGGTCCCGACCTGCGCCACCTGCCACCTGAGCGGGCTCGAGGGCGCCAAGGTGACCCACGACACCACCGAGCGTCTCTCGTGGTGGCTCTTCGCGCCGGTTTCCGAGAAACGTCCGCACTACGACCAGGCGCAGGCCGAGATGCAGGGCATCTGCCTCAAGTGCCACGCGGAGAAGCAGATTCAACAGTTCTACGCGGAGGCGGAGAGGGTCGTGGACATCACGAATGTCCGGGTGTCGGCGCTCATGGAGCGGATGGCCGAGGTCCAGGAAGCCGGGCTGCTGACCGATGCCCCGTTTGACGAGCCGCTCGACTTCCTGTTCTTCGACGCGTGGCACTACGCGGGGCGGACGGTGAAACACGGCGCCTTCATGGATGGCGCCGACTTCGTGCAGTGGCACGGCACCTACGATCTGCTGAACCGGCTCAGCGAGATCGAGGAACGGATCGCCGGGCTCGAGCGGGAATGACCGGGGCCGGTCGGGCAGCCGGAACCCCGAGCGGCCGAATCAGCGCCCCGTGAGCCGCCGCCTCGCGTTTCTGCGGCGCCGCCGGCGCCTCTTGCTCGAGGTCTTTCTCGCCGGGAACCTGCTGTTTCTGGCCGTGGACATCTTCTTCGCACACTCGGTCAATTCGTTCCGCGAGCCGGTCGAGTGGCTGCCGCTGTGGTTCTCGCTGGCCGGCGGACTTGTGCTCTTCGGGCTGCTCGCGTCCGGACGGGGGCCCGATGCGCCGGCAGCGCGGTGGGCCGGGGGTGTGATCGGCGCGCTCTCGGTGGGGGTGGGGATCTGGGGGACGATCCTGCACCTCCAGAGCGCCTTCTTTCGCCGTTTCGCCCTCGACGGGCTTGTCTATGCGGCGCCGTTCGTGGCGCCGCTGGCCTACGCCGGGATCGGGTTCCTGTTGCTCGCCAACCGGAGAAGCCTGTTCCGTCCCGCCGCAGACGATTTCGGCTGGGGCCGCTGGGTGACGATGTTCGCGGCCGGCGGGTTCGCGGGCAACTTCGTGCTCTCGTTGCTGGACCACGAACAGAACGGATTTTCCTTCTGGACCGAGTGGATTCCGGTGGTCGCGGCGGCGCTCGCGGTGTCGAACCTCGTCCTCGTGGGATTGCGGCGCACCCCCGCGCCGGGGCTCGTCCGCCTCGCGTGTCTCACGCTGCTGGTTCAGGTCGGAGTCGGCCTGCTCGGCTTCTGGCTGCACCTCGACGCCGGGATCAGCGCCATCGGCGGACGGCCCTTCGAGGCGTTCGTCCACGGCGCTCCGCCGTTCGCGCCGCTGCTGTTTGTCGACCTGGCGGTGCTGGCGGGGACCGGGATGCTGGCCCTCCCCGCATCGTCAGCGGGCGGGCCGGTCGATCCGCCTTCGCCGCGCCGGTGATGGCGCTGCAGTTCGATGAACTGGGCGATCAGATCCGGGTGGCCGGCGATCCGGAAGGTGTAGCGCGGAACCTGGAGGTGTCCGCGAAGACACTCATGGCTCGCTACGAGCGCTCTTCCGCGATCGTCCGGCCCTAGTCCCGGGCGACATCGGTCGTCCGCGGCAGCCCGCGCGCTCGCCAGATGAAGTAGATCGCGGGAAACACCACCAGCACTACCAATGCGGCGGTCACCACTCCGCCCACCATGGGGGCGGCGATCCGCTTCATGACGTCCGACCCGGCGCCGGTGCTCCACATGATGGGCAGCAGGCCGAGCGCGGTGGTGGCGGTCAGCATGGCGACGGGACGAACACGCCGGAGCGCGCCGTCAAACACCGCCTCGCTCAGCTCGGCGCGGTTCGTGAGGCGTCCCGTCTCCCGGGCCGCTTCGCAGGAGCGGTCGAGATAGAGAAGCATCACGACGCCCGTCTCGGCGCTCAGCCCGGCGAGGGCGATGATCCCGACACCGACCGCGATGCTCAGGTTGTAGTCGAGCGCGAAGAGGAGCCAGAAGGTGCCCACGAGGGAGAGGGGCACCGCCGTCACCACGATCAGCGTCCGCGACAGCGAGCGGGTGCTCATCTGGATCGTGAGCAGAATGAGCAACAGGGTGAGCGGAATCATGATTTCCATGCGCTCGCGGGCGCGGAGCAGGAACTCGTACTGCCCGCTCCAGCCGAGGCTGTAGCCCGTCGGGATCTCGACCTCCGCGGCGACCGCCGCCTGGGCGTTCTCGACGTAGGTTCCGATGTCCACGTCCTCGATGTCCACGTAGATCCACGCGTTCGGGCGGGACTGCTCGCTCTTGACGACCGGCGGTCCCTTGACGAAGGACATGTCCGCGAGGAAAGCGAGCGGGATCTGCTGCCGGGTCGGCGTCTGGACGAGGATGTCCCCGAAATCGGCCGGGTTGTCGCGCAGATCGCGGCTGTAGCGGAGGTTGACCGGGTACCGCTCCAGCCCCTCCACGGTCGTCGTGATGTTCATTCCGCCGATCGCCGACTGGATGACCTCCTGCACGTCGGCCACCGTCAGGCCGTAGCGGGCGATGGCGTCCCGGCGGATCGTGAAGTTCAGGTAGTTGCCGCCCATGGCCCGTTCCGAATAGGCGGAACGGGTGCCCGGAACGTCGCGCACGACCGCTTCGACCTGGCTGCCCAGATCCTCGAGCACGCTCAGGTCGGGACCGGACAGCTTGACTCCCACCGGGGTCTTGATGCCGGTGGACAGCATGTCGATCCGGGTCTTGATGGGCATCGTCCAGGCGTTGGTCAGTCCGGGGAAGCGGATGGCGTCGTCCATCTCCTCGATGAGCCGGTCCGGGGTCATGCCCGGCCGCCACTCGCTCTCCGGTTTCAGCAGGATCGTCGTCTCGATCATGCTCAGCGGCGCCGGGTCGGTGGCCGTGTCGGCGCGTCCGACCTTGCCAAATACCTGGTCCACTTCGGGGAAGTCCCGGAGGATCCGGTCGGTTTGCTGCAGCACCTCGCGAGCCTTGGTAATCGAGACCCCGGGCAGGGTGGTCGGCATGTAAAGCAGGTCCCCTTCCCAGAGCGGCGGCATGAACTCGGATCCGAGACGCGAGACCGGCACCGCGGTGGCGGCCGCTCCCGCCAGGGTGAGCGCGAGGACCGCCCACCGCCAGGCCAGCACCCGACGCAGGATGGGGCGGTAGAGCGCCATGAGCAGCCAGGTGACCGGATTGCGGCGCGCCGGCCGGATACGCCCGCGGATCCAGAAGCCGGCGAGAACCGGCACGAGGGTCACGGAGAGCAGCGCCGCAGCGGCCATCGCGTAGGTCTTCGTGAACGCGAGCGGGCGGAAGAGCCGGCCTTCCTGTGCCTCCAGCGCGAAGATGGGCGCGAAGGAGATTGTGATCACCAGCAGCGCGAAGAAGAGGGTGGGCCCGACCTCGGTGGAGGCGCGCGCGATGATCTTCCAGTGGGGTACCTTGCCCCGGTCCCGCTCCAGGTGCCGGTGGGCGTTCTCCACGATCACGATCGCCGCGTCCACCATGGCCCCGACGGCGATCGCGATGCCGCCGAGCGACATGATGTTGGCCCCGACCCCCTGCACGTACATCACGATGAACGCCATCAGCACCGCGAGTGGCAGGGTGATCACCGCGACCAGCGCGGAGCGCAGGTGCATCAGGAAGACGACGCAGACCAGCGCCACGATCGCCATCTCCTCGATCAGCTTCTCGCGGAGGGTGGCGACGGAGTTCTCGATCAGTTCCGTCCGGTCGTAGACCGGCACCACCTCCACGCCTTCGGGAAGGCCCGCCTGGAGCTCTTCGAGCCGCGCCTTGACCCGTCCGACGACGTCGTGGACGTTCGCGCCCGACCGCACCACGACGATGCCGCCGACCACCTCTCCCTCGCCGTTCAGTTCGGCCAGCCCCCGGCGGATTTCCGGTCCGAACTGGACGGTTGCGACATCCTCGACGGTGACCGGAGTGCCGGAAGCGTCCACCCCGAGCGCAATGCGGCGCACGTCGTCGAGCCCCTGGATATAGCCCTGCCCGCGAACCATGAACTCCGTCTCGGCGGTCTCGAAGACCCGTCCCCCCACGTCCGTGTTGCTGCGCTGCACCGCGTCCCGGATGCGGGACAGGGAGATGTCGTAGGCGCGGAGCCGATTCGGATCCACGGTGATCTGGTACTGGCGCACGAACCCGCCGACGCTCGCCACCTCCGAGACCCCCTGGACCGCGGTGAGTTCGTACTTGAGGAACCAGTCCTGGAGCGACCGCAGTTCGGCGAGATCGTGGTCCGCGGAGCGGAGCGCGTACATGTAGGCCCAGCCGACGCCGCTGGCGTCGGGGCCCAGGGTGGGGCTGACTCCCTCCGGGAGCCTGCCGCTGACGTAGTTGAGGTACTCGAGAACCCGGCTCCGGGCCCAGTAGAGATCGGTGCCATCCTCGAAGATCACGTAGACGAACGAGAAGCCGAAGAACGAATAGCCCCGCACCACGGTGGCCGATGGGACCGCGAGCATCTGGGTGGTGATCGGGTAGGTGACCTGGTCTTCGACGACCTGCGGGGCCTGTCCCGGGTAGTCCGTGAACACGATCACCTGGACGTCGGAGAGATCCGGCAGCGCATCCAGTGGAGTGGCGCGGAGCGCCTGGAACCCGGCGACGGCGAGGAACACCGCCAGCACGAGGATGAACAGGCGGTTCCGGAGCGACCACTCGATGAGGCGCGTCAGCATGGGGCTAGCCGTGGTGGCGGTGGGTCATGGCCGGTTCCGGCGCCTCGGGCTCCGCGGCCTCCGGTTCGGCGACGGGCGCCTTGATGGCCTGGGTGAGGTTGCTTTCGGAATCGATCAGGAATTGGGCCGAGACCACGACCCGGTCCCCTTCGGTTACGCCCTCGACGATCTCCAGCAGCCCCTCGCCGCTGGCGCCCAGAGTGACGTCCGCCACCCGGAACAGGCCCGGCGAGAGTTCAAGGACCACCAGGTCCCGGGTGCCGCTCCGGATCACCGCTTCTTCGGGAACCGCCAGGGCATCCCGGGCCACCGGAACGTCGAAGGTGACGTTCGCGTACATGCCCGCGCGGAGCGCCAGATCGGGATTCGCGAGCTCGATGGACACGGTCATGGTCCGCGTCTCCTGGTTGAAATGGGGATACAGGAAACGGACGAAGCCCGTGTAGGGCCGTCCCGGCACGTAAGGCAGTTCCACCTCGGCCCGCTGGCCGATCCGCATGGCCTGCACCTGGTGCTCGAAGATCTCGACGTCCACCCAGATGGTGGTGAGGTCGGCCACCTTGTAGAGGTTCATCCCCGGCTCGACGTACATGCCCTCGAGCGCCTCGTCCACCTTCTCCACCACGACGCCGGTCACGGGGGAGACCACCGAGAGCGTGCGGCGCGGGGCCTCTTCCTGCTCCAGAATGGCGATCTGATCGTCGGTGATGTCCCAGTAGCGGAGCCGGGTGCGGGCCGATTCCACGAGCGAGCGCGCCCGTTCGGCGACGTCGGGGTACTGCGAGGCGTCCAGCCGCTCCGCGTAGTGCAGCGCGTGGAGGTACTCGGTCTGGGTGGCGACGATTTGCGGGCTGTAGATGTCGAAGAGCACCTGGCCCTGCTCGACGGTCTCGCCGAGATAGTTCACCGCGACGTTTTCGATCCAGCCGTCGTACTTCGTGCCCACCCAGGCGATCTGTTTGTCGTTATGGGCGAGGGTGCCGACGGTCCGGATCGTCTGGGCGATGTCGCGCCGCTCGATGGGCGCCGTGCGGACGCCGATCCGCTGCACGAAGGTCGGGTCGATGCGCACCGTCCCCTCCGGTTGACTCCCTGCTTCGTCCGCGTAAACCGGGACGAGATCCATGCCCATGGGGGACTTGCCGGGCCGATCCGAGGTGAAGTTCGGGTCCATGGGGGCGCGCCAGTAGAGGACCTCCCGTTCCGCCGGCGGGGCAGGATCCGCGTAGACCGGGACGAGGTCCATTCCCATGGGGGACTTGCCGGGCCGATCCGAGGTGAAGTTCGGGTCCATGGGGGCGCGCCAGTAGAGGATTTCCCGTTCCGCTTGTGCGGCCGGGGCGCTCATGTCGTGCCCTTCGTGTTGTTCGGTGGGCACGCCGTAGCGGGGAGGCCACTCCCAGCCGCCGAGGGCGAACCCGGCGAGAGCGACGAGCGCCATGCCGGCGAAGAAGGCGCCGGCCCCGATAACGAGCGTGCGGTTCATGAGGCCCTCCCGGCGGGCAGGGGTACCCGGGTGCCGATGCCACGTTCGAGATCGGCGAGTGCAATGAGGAGGTCGGACAGGTAGCGGGCCCGCATCCTCAGGACGTCGAGTTGCACGCGTTCGCTGTCGAGCAGGTCCAGCACTCCCACCTGACCCGTTTCGTAGGCGGTCTCGGTGGCGTGGAGCGTTTCCTCACTCTGCGGAACGAGCACGGTGTCGAGCAGGGCGAGCTGTTCCTCGATGGTCTCGACCCGGATCAGGGCGTGCTCCACCGCGCTTTCCATGGCGTCCCGGGCTTCTTCGAGACGCCTTCGATGCGCCGTGAGCCGGTACCCGGCTTCTTCGACGCCAGCGCGGTAGCTCTCCTTCCACACCGGTAGCGACACCCCCAGCGACAGGCTCAGGGAGTTCTTGCCCTCATCCGGAGGGAGCGGTCCGAGGACGTCCGCCGGGTCGCGGCCGGCAACGTTCATGAGCGCGAGGCTCGCGGTGAAACGGGGCCGGAAGTTCATCCCGGCCAGTTCGACGGCGTCCTGACTCGCCTCGATCAGTGCCGTCGCCGCCAGCATCTCCTGCCGGTTCCGCTCTCCCAGGCCCACCAGATGTGCCCGGTCCAGGGTCATCCCCGGCGGGTCGAGGGAGGGGATGGGCGGGACGGCGGTCTCCGGGGGCCGGGCGCAGAGCGTGTTGAGGTTCACGGCGAGCGTCCGACGCTGGCGGGTGAGCTGTCGCTGCCGGTCGCCGATCCGGGTGAGTTCCGCCTGCAGCCGGATCACCGCCTGCTGGAGACCCTGGCCGGTGGAATAGCGCGCCCGCGCCAGGGTTTCGTAGTGCCCGACGAGCGAGTGCTCTTCGTTCAGTAGCCGGAGCGCGGCGTCGAGGTAGGCGACGTCGTAGAAAGTCCGCTTGATCCGAGCGATGACTTCACGCTCCTCGGCCTGGTAAACGCGGCGCTGGGCGTCGGCTTCGGAGAGCGCAACCCGGCCGCGGAGATCGCGGGCGCCGAACCAGGGCAGGGACTGGGTCACGGTGATGCCGCCGGTCTGGGAGCCCACGCGGGTTTCCACGCGCCGGACCGCCTGACTCACGCTCAGGGTCGGGTCCGGGAGCGCGGTGACCTGCGGGACCCGTTCCCGGGCGGCGTGGTAGTTCGCCCGCGATGCGAGCAGAGCGGGGTGCCGCTCGATGGCGCTGTCCACGCAACTCCTCAGTTCCGGCTCGGCGGCGTAGAAATCGGGCCTGGAATCGAGCGCTGCCTCGGGCTGGGTTCCTCCGGAAGCGGGGACGGCCAGCAAGACCGCCACTGCGCTGCCGGAGAGGGATCTTCGTAAGAACACGATTGGGAGATTCCGTTGCCAGGCTGCGGCGGGTCGGGGCCAGGGCGGGACCGCGCTGGGCGGGCTGGCGCTGGCCGCCGGCGGGTCACCGGGTTGGCGAGCCCGGAAGACCACCCTGCGCGAGCGCAGGCCGCCGGTCGTCAGGGGACTGGCCGGGAGCGACGCCTGCCGGGCGCGCGAGCGAGACGCGAGCCCGATCCGGCAGCGCCCGGCTCAGCGGAGCCGAACGTGCGTCGGACGGAAACTCAGATCAGCAGGGCGGCGTGCTGGACGAAGAGAGGTGGGTTCGGCTCGCGCGGGGGAAGGGGATCACCCGGTTGGTGGTTCCACCTGGGAGGCGCTACGGAGGTCTCCACGGAGGCCGGCAGGACCGCCGCCGGGCCCGGGTCGGGGGTGAGCAGCTTGGGAACGGTGACCGAGGAACAGCAGACGTTCATGCGTTCGCCTTCCGAAGCCGGTTCGGAACCGGTGTGGCATCCCTGCTCGGCAGGAATCCCGGGCGCCGCCATCAGCGGACAGACGACCGCGAAGGCGAGCACCACGGCGAGGACAGCCGCAGCGAGCGGCTTCCGCCGGAGGCTGCCGGATCGCTTCATCACGACCTCAGTATAGAGACAGCCCGCGCCGCCCGCGAACGCCGCCGAGGTCGGGAGCGGGATCGGCGGGTCAGCCTTGTTCCGGGGGTTCTCCGGTAGGAGATCCCCGCTGGAGCGGGAAGTACACCCGAGCGATCCACGCCGGGGGCACCCCGACCAGCCAGGCCCCGAGCGTCAGGTAGTCGAGGAGCCCGGTCCCCACCGGTCCGAGACGCCGCCAGTGCTCGGTTCCGGTAGTTACGGGAGAGCGCGCCGGTTCGAGCCGGCCCAGGCGGCGCAGCCGGCGTGCGAAGCCGGCGTCCTCCATGATCGGGTGGTCGGGGAACCCGCCGGCCCGCCGGAAAGCGTCGCGGCGGGTGAAGATCGCTTGATCTCCGTACGGGAGCGCCAGCCAGCGCGCCCGCCGGTTCGACCCGCGGGCCCCGAGGCGCAGCAGCACTCCGGCCCCGTCGATCCGCAGGGGGAACCACCCGCCGGTGACTCCGGGCCGGCCGAGTACCACGCCGATCTGCCGGGCGGCATCTTCCGGGAGCCGGCAGTCGGCGTGGAGGAACATCAAGATGTCGCCGCTTGCGGCGTGCGCTCCGCCGTTCAACTGGGCGGCGCGTCCCCGCGCGGTCGCCAGGACCCGGGCGCCGGCGCGCTCCGCCTCTCCGGCGGTGTCGTCGCGGCTGCCCCCGTCCGCCACGATCACCTCCGCACCAAACGGGGCGGAGCGGATGGCGGCGCCCACGGTTTTGGCGGAGTCGAGCGTCGGGATTACGACGGAGATCACGGCGGCGGCAGAAAGTGGTGGATGGTGGAGGCCCTGGGGCGTAGTGTTAGCGGCGTGGAACGTCTCGGCAAAACATGAATGTGGGCGGCGCCTTTGTTCGCCAGCCGGGCGGCTGGCGATGCCGACCGGAGGTCGGCGCTCCGACGTTTTGGTCTTTACCTACCGTCCGGCCGCCCGCTAGAATTCTGTGCGTTCCGCGGCCCGGACAGTCGAGGCGGCGGATTTTTCGAATTTCATGGGCGAATACCTGGGACCGCTGGTCGCGATCGCGGTCGGCGTGCTCTTCGTGGGCGTCACCCTGTTCGTCTCCTCGCTGGTTCGCCCCTCGCTGCCGCTCAGCAGCAAGTCGCAGCCTTACGAGTGTGGCGAAAATCCGGTGGGGACTCCCTGGGGCGTGCAATTCAACATCCGGTTCTACGTCTTCGCCTTGGTGTTTCTCATTTTTGATGTGGAAGCGGTCATGCTGCTTCCCTGGGCGCTCGCCTATCTCGATCTCGGCGCGGGAGCGCTGATCGCGGGGCTCATCTTTATCGGCATGCTGGTTCTCGGGCTCGCCGATGTCTGGGTGAAGGGCGATCTGGAGTGGGTCCGCGAGGAAGACCGGCGGGCGCTCAAGGCTCGTTCCGGCCCATCGGCCTCTTCCACCTCGGGGGCGGCCGCCTGAGGCTCCGGGCGTTCGAGGGGCCGTTGAACGGAGAGTCCGTGTGGATCTGATCGGCGCCCTCGGCAAGGGACTCGGCAGGGACAACGTAGCGCTCACGACCGTCAGCGCGATCGTCAACTGGGCGCGGCTGTCGGCGATCTGGCCGATGACCTTCGGTCTTGCCTGTTGCGCCATCGAGATGATGGCAACCGGCGCGAGCCGTTTCGACTGGGACCGCCTCGGGTTGATTCCGCGGGCCACGCCCCGGCAGTCCGACTGCATGATCGTCGCCGGCACCGTAACCCACAAGATGGCGATCCGGATCAAGACGCTCTACGACCAGATGCCAGAGCCCAAGTACGTGATCTCCATGGGCAGTTGCGCCAACAACGGTGGCCCCTACTGGCAGTATGGCTACCACGTGGTGAAGGGCGTGGACCAGATCATCCCGGTGGACGTGTATGTGCCGGGTTGTCCGCCGCGGCCGGAGGCCCTCCTCTACGGCATCATGGCGCTTCAGGACCGGATCCGGGAGAGGTCGCTTCTCGATGATCCGCGTGAGGGGCGAGCTGCCTTGCCCGCCGAGAGTTCGTCGGCCGGGAGACAGCCCCCGGAGCCCCGGGTCATGGAGACTGCCGGGTGAGGGGCGCCGAGATCATCGAGCGCCTGGCGGCAGGGCTCGGCCTCGCCGAGGGCTCGTTCGAGTCCGATGCGGAAGCGAAGGATCCGTGGATCCGCCTCCCGGGAGACCGGTTGCTCGCAGCCGCGGAGTTTCTGAAGGCGGATCCGGATCTCGACTTCGACACCCTCCACTGCGTTTCCGGCGTGGACTGGCCCGGTGACGATCCGCCCGCTATCGAGATGGTGTACCACCTCACGTCCATGACGAAAAAGCACTGGATCGTCGTGAAGACCCGGGTGGAGCGGGAGGGCGCCAGCCTTCCGACGCTGGAAAATGTCTGGAAGACGGCGAATTGGCACGAGCGGGAGGCGTACGACCTCTTCGGTGTCCGCTTCGAGGGACACAGCGATCTCCGGCGCATCCTGTTGCCGAACGACTGGCCCGGGCACCCGCTGCTTCGCGACTGGGAGTGGCCCGAAACCTGGCACAAGATCCCGGTGAAGGCGGGGCGCCAGATGACCGACCGCGCCGAGAGCGGTCAGATGACGGGCGTCGGCCCCTTCGACTGAGGAAGCGGAATGGACAAACCGGGCTCCACAGGCTTCGACGGCGCTCCGGCCGTCACCCTCTACGACGAGGAACTGCCGCCCGACAACTCCTACGCGTTCTCTCCCGAGGACCTCGAAGAGGACGAGATGATCCTCAACATGGGGCCCCAGCACCCCTCCACGCACGGCGTGCTGCGGGTGGAGCTCAAGACCGACGGAGAGATCGTCAAGGATTCCCGGCCCCACATCGGCTACCTGCACCGGAATTTCGAAAAGCACGCCGAGAACATCGACTACCAGGGCGTCATCCCCTTCACCGACCGGATGGACTACGTCGGGTCGATGGGGAACAGCCTGGCGTACGCGCTCACCGTCGAGAAACTGCTCGGCATCGGAGTCGGCGAGCGGGTCGCCGGGATCCGCGTGATCACCGCGGAACTGCAGCGGATCGCGAGCCACCTGCTCGCGATGGGCACCTACGGGATGGACATCGGCGCCTTCACGCCGTTCCTGCTCTGTTTCCAGCAGCGCGAGCGGGTCCTCGATCTCTTCGAGTGGCTCTGCGGCGCCCGCCTGCTCTACAACTACAACTGGGTCGGCGGCGTTTCCCACGACCTGCCCGAGGGCTGGACCGACAAGTGCCGGCGCTTCCTCGACGAGTTCGTGCCGGTGCTGGACGAGGTGGACAAGCTCCTCAGCCACAACAAGATCTTCATCCGCCGGACCGCCGATATCGGGATCATCACGCCGGAGATGGCGAAGGACTACGCGCTCTCCGGTCCGAACCTGCGCGGCTCCGGGATCGACTGGGACCTGCGGCGGGACGACCCCTATCTGGGCTACGAAAACTACGACTTCAACGTCGTCGTCGCCGACAGCCCGCACGGCCCCGTCGGTTCGTGCTGGGACCGGTACTTCGTCCGCGTACGCGAGATGTACGAGAGTGTCAAGATCGTCCGCCAGGCGCTCGACCGGCTGCCGTCGGAGGGCGACGTGCACGAGAACGTGCCGCGGTTCGTCCGGCCGTTGGCCGGCGAGGCGTACTGCCGGAGCGAGGCGCCCCGGGGCGAGTTGGCGTTCTACATCGTTGCCGAAAACAAGAAACCCATCCCCTACCGGGTGAAGGGCCGCTCCCCCTGTTTCGTCGCTATGGGGCTCTTCCACGAGATCACCCGCGGCGAGATGATCGCCGACATCATCGCCATCATCGGCAGTCTGGACATCGTCCTCGGGGAGATCGACCGGTGATTACCCGGTTCCGCCAGATCGAGATGCGGCTCATGGGGCCGCTCACGATGATCCCCATCGTGCTGGTTTTCGTGGTGCTCGGCACGATCGCGGCGCTCCCCATGCTCGCCGCCATGATTTCCGAACTGGTCGGCGATTTCGTGCCGGCCGGCCTGCAGCATCTCGTGGTGGTGCTGCTGGGCACGGTTGGCTTTGTGGGCATCCTCGCGCTCAATCCCATCTATTCGATCTGGCTCGAGCGGAAGGTCGCGGCCCACGTCCAGGACCGGCTCGGTCCGATGCGGGTGGGCTGGCACGGACTGCTCCAGAGCTTCGCCGATGGGGTGAAGCTGCTCTTCAAGGAAGATCTCATTCCCCGCGATGCGGACCGGGTTCTCTTCCGGGCGGCCCCGATGCTTGCGATCGCGAGTGCGTTTGCGGCCTTTGCCGTCGTTCCCTGGGGAGTTCGCGAAGACGGGGTGGTCCTCGCGGTCTCCAACCTGAATATCGGGGTTCTCTACTTCATCGCGATCACCTCGTTGGGGGCGCTCGCGGTGCTGATGGCGGGCTGGGGCTCGAACAACAAGTACGCGCTCTACGGGGGCATGCGCGCCGCTGCCCAGATGGTCAGCTACGAGATCCCGACGGCGATCCTGATCCTGGTGGTGGTTGCCCAGGTCGGGAGCCTCCACATCCCCGACATCGTGGCTGCCCAGTCGGGAGGAATCCTGGGGGTCGGCGACTGGCTCATCTTCCAGCTCTTCCCGCTCAACCTGATCGCTTTCGTCCTGTTCTTCATCTGCGGCCTCGCCGAGACGAACCGCACCCCCTTCGACATCCCGGAAGCGGAGTCGGAGTTGGTGGCCGGTTTCCACACCGAGTACAGCGGGATGCGGTTCGCGTTCTTCTTCCTGGCCGAATACGGGAACATGCTGCTGGTTTCGATGCTGGCGGCGCTGCTGTTCCTTGGGGGCTGGATCGGGCCCTTCGGGTCGAACCCCTTGTTGTTCTTCCTCAAGGGGTTTGGACTGGTGGTGGTGCAGATGTGGCTCCGCTGGACCCTTCCGCGGCTCCGGGTGGACCAGTTGATGGGCGTCTGCTGGAAGTACGTGATCCCGATCTCGTTCTTCCTCCTGATCGCGACCACCGTGATCAAGGGACTGTTCTGAGGGGGATATCAGCCTGTGAGCAAAACGTCTTACCGGTCCGTCGCGGCGCCCAGCGCCGCGGGGGTGGGGTGCGGGGAGGGGTTTCCCCTCCCCGCGAGGAAGGATGTCGTGGATCGCAGAGCGATCCGCGGCATCATCCCGGGGAAAAAGCGCTCCGCATGCGGACTACATTCGGCTTCGGGTGTGAACCCCGTTTTGACCACGACGCGGAGCGCTTTCTCCGCGGGATGACATGAAGCGGTATTTCGTTGACCTCTGGGAAACCGTCAGCACGGTTCTGATCGGGATGGGGGTGACCCTCCGGCACGTTTTCACGCGTTCCGTGACCCAGCAATACTCCGCCGACGAGCTTCCCGAGGAACGCTGGCGTTCGCCGCTCGACATCCCCAAGGAGTCGTTGATGGATCGCTCGCGGATGCGGCTCCACGTCAAGATCGAGGACTGCATCGGGTGCAAGCAGTGCGAACGCGCCTGCCCGGTGGACTGCATCCACATCGACAACGAGAAGCGGGCCCGCGACGCACCGCCGATCTTTGCGGCCGACGGGACGGCCATCAAGCAGACGGTGGTGAAGTTCGATATCGACATGTCGCTTTGCTGCTACTGCCAGCTCTGCGTCTTCCCGTGCCCGACCGACTGCATCGAGATGACTCCGAACTATGAGTTCGGCGGGAAGACGAAGGGAGACCTCCTCTACCGGTTCGCGAAGGAGCCGCGGACCGCGGAGCCCGCCGCTCCGCCGGCTCGACGGGCCGGCGCCTGACGGGAAGAGAAGGAAGACGATGGAGTCCCTCGGGGTCGCGGCGATCTTCTACGGGACCGCCGCGTTCATGCTCGCGTCGGCCTTTTACGTAGTCCTCGGCCGGAACCTCGTGCACTGCGCTTTCGCCCTCATGGGAACGTTCTTCGGAGTGGCGATCCTGTACGTCTATCTCGGGGCCGATTTCCTGGCCGGCGCCCAGGTGGTCATCTACGTGGGCGGCGTTCTCACGCTGATGGTGTTCGGGGTGATGCTGACCAACCGCATCTACAACCTGAATCTCTCTTCCGGTGCGATCCAGGTGGTTCCGGGAGCGCTGTCCGCGGGACTCGTCTTCGCGCTCCTCGTCTGGATCATCCGTTCGGTGGATTGGGGCGCCATGGACGTGGGTGATCCCGGACCCACGAGCGAAGCCATCGGGCGACTGCTGGTCGGCGACTACCTGCTTCCGTTCGAAATCGCCTCGGTCCTCTTGCTGATTGCGCTCATGGGCGCGGCCATGCTGGTCCGCCGGCGGAGAGGTGGTTCGTCATGATCCCCCTGGAGCACTACCTCTACATCTCCGCGGCGCTCTTCTCGCTGGGCGTCTTCGGGGTGCTCACCCGGCGGAACGCGGTGAATGTCCTGATGTCCATCGAGTTGATCTTCAACTCGGCCAACATCAATCTGGTCGCCTTCTCACGGTTCGTGGAGGGGGCGCTCGGCGGGCAGGTCTTCGCGTTGCTGGTGATCGTCATCGCCGCCTGCGAGGCGGCGGTCGCCCTCGCCATCGTCATGTCGCTCTACCGGGTGGTGAAGCACGTGAACCTCGACGACGCCGCGGAGCTCAAGGGTTAGGCAATGTCTGACGCCCTTCAGAGCCTTTCCCGGTTCATTCCCGAACTGATCCTGATGGCCGTTCTGGCCCTCGTGATCGTCGCGGATCTGTTCACCCAGCGCCGCCCGCTGAAGGACAACACCAACCTTCTGAACGGCATCACCCTCGCGGGACTGGTGGCAGCCCTCGTGGCCTCCTGGCAGGCGCTCGGGGCCAGCGGCGAACCGCAGGCGCTCTTCGCCTCGATGGTCGCCGACGACGGACTGCTCGGGGTGCTCCGGGTGGTCTTCGTTCTCACCTCCATCGTGGTGTTGCTCCTGACCATGCGCTCCCGCGAACTCGAGGGAGTGCGGATGGGTGAGATGGTGGCGCTGCTGCTCACCGTCACCGCGGCGCTCATGTGGATGGCGGGCTCCGTCAACCTGGTGATGATCTACCTGTCGCTTGAGACGGTCTCGGTGGCCTCCTACCTCATGGTGGGCTACCTGAGTTCCGACCGACTCTCGAACGAGGCGTCGCTCAAGTACATCCTGTTCGGGGCGGTCTCTACGGGGGCCATGCTCTTCGGGCTCTCGCTCCTCTACGGAATGACCGGCACCCTCGATCTCTACGAAGTGCGGGCCGCCCTGGCCGACGGCGCTTTCGGGCCGGGGCTGCTGTTCGTTCTGATCCTGATCGCCGCCGGAATCGGGTTCAAGATCGCCGCCGCGCCCTTCCATTTCTGGTGTCCCGACGTGTACACCGGGGCCCCCACCCCGGTTACCGCGTTCTTGTCGGTCGGCCCGAAGGCCGCCGGGTTCGCCGTCCTGATCCGCTTCTTCTTCCTCGGAATGGCGGAGCCCACGGGCGGCGGAACGATTGCCCCGGTGGGGGGCGCCGACTGGCAGCTTCTGTTGATGATCCTCTCGGTCATCACCATGACCCTCGGGAACGTGGCGGCTCTCCTCCAGACCAACGTGAAGCGGCTGCTCGCCTACTCCTCGATCGCCCATGCCGGGACCATGCTGATGGCGGCGTGCGTGCTTTCGGTGGAAGGCGTGCAGGCCATCGTGGCCTACCTGGCCATCTACCTCTTCATGAACCTCGGAGCCTTCCTGGTGGTGATTCTGGCCCACCGGGTCACCGGGAGCTTCGAGATCAGCGGTTACGCGGGTTTTTGGAAGCGGTCGCCGCTGCTCACTGTCGCGATGGGGATTTTCCTCTTCTCCTTGATGGGGATTCCCCCCTTCGCCGGCTTCCTCGCCAAGTGGTACGTCTTCGCGGCGGTGATCAACGCCGGCCTCGGCTGGCTCGCTGTGATCGGGGTGCTGAACAGCGCGGTGGCCGCCTTCTACTACGTGAAGGTCCTGCGGATCATGGTGATCGACCAGGAATCCGGACCAACACCGGCTCTCGCGTTCAGCCGCCTCGATGTCGGTTTGCTCGCGGTGCTCGTCGTCCCGAACCTTCTTGGATTACTATTCTGGGGTTCCCTGGATCGGGTCACCGAGTACTCGCAGAAACTTCTTGAACTCGGCTGAGCCAGGAGCCAATAACGCCCTGACCACTCTGTTTGTGTCTGTCTGAGGAGGCAGCTTCCTACGATGTCTTACTGGATCGCCGAACCCTGCATTGGGACCAAAGATACCGCGTGTGTGGACGTTTGTCCGGTCGATTGCATCCACCCCACGAGTGACGAGGACGGGTTTGAAGAGGCTACCCAGCTCTATATCGATCCCGACACCTGCATCGACTGCGGTGCCTGCGAACCGGCGTGCCCGGTGACGGCCATCTTCCCGGACGAGGAATTGCCCGAGGAGTGGTCCGACTACCGGGACATCAACACGAACTACTACGCCTGACTGGGTTTCCAGCCACCGCCGCGGGGCGGGATTCGTGTCCCGTCACCCTGAACTGTTCCACCGGTAACAGCCTGTGGTGAAACCCACGCGGCATTCGACGGGCGATCCATCCCGGCTGAACCGCGCCTCTACGAGGCGCTCATCGTTGCGTTTCGGTCGAAATACACTCGGTATTCCTCCCTCACGCGCCTCGTCAGCCGGGCGCCTCACCTGTCTCGGTGCTCACGTGCGTTTCACCACAGGCTGTTATCGGTCGAACCTTCTGGAATTCGCGTGACCCGGAAGCTCTTTCCCGGGTTGTACCCGGTCGTCGCGTTTCTCGGAAGCCTTGCTGGCGCGGGTTGCGCGACCACCTCGGGCCCGGTCGCGGTCCCGCCCGACGCGGCAGCGATTCACGCCGCCGAGCGCGCCCGCCTCGCTTTCGCGGAAGGCCGTCCCGTCGTGCGGGACCCCGCGCTCACTGCGCGGGTTTCGGAGGTCGGTCTCGAAGCGCTCGCCGAGGCTCCGCTGTTTGCCGCCGGAAACGGCGTGGTTGCGACTTTGGGGGAGGGCTGGCGATTTCACGTCCTCGACGATCCGAAACCAGCGGCGTTCTTGTTCGCGGACCGGACGATCTTCGTTTCCCGCGGCGCGCTGGCCGCCTTGCCGGGCGAGCCGGCGCTCGTCGCGTTGTTCCAGTCCGCGGCGACGACCTTCGCGAGCGGCGGTTTCCGGCCGGTGCCCGGAGAGGGGCTCGTCGAGCAACCGATCCGCCTGACGCTGCCGGCCGAGCCGGATCCCGAGGACGATCCTGCCGACCCGGCCACCGGCCGGGAGCGCTGGATGGACCTCCTGGACGGGCTGCTCTTCGGGGAACCCATCGAGTTCGGCGTGGCAGACGGACCGGAACTGCTGTTGCCGAAGGCCGATCTCCGGCTGTCCCTGCCGGAGGAGAGCGCGTTCGAGCCCGCGGGGCGCGGCGTCTTCCGCGCGATCCGAGGGGCCGAGCCACTGGGCCTCACCGTCCGGGAGATACCGGCGGCGGCATTCACCGCGGCAACGGCGGGGAGCCGGACAGCCGAGCACCGCGCCGAGCTGGCGGATCTGGGAGCCCGCCTCCGCCAGGCGGCGGGCGGTCGCGGAGCGGAGGCGACGTTTGTCGAGGCGCTCCGGTTCCGCGGCTTCACCGCGGTGCGGGGTCGTGTGCAGCCGCTGTCGGCCGAGGACCCGCGGGCCGCGGTGGATCCGGATGCGGTACCGGTGAACCGGGACCGCGGAGCGGAGCCCGGCGCCCGGAACGGTTCCGCATCCGGGACCGTTCCCGGCGCCTCCCCCGGGCTCGTCGCGCTCCTCCGCTCGGAGGGGTCCCTGGTGGAAGTGAGTCTCGCTTGCGGGCGCCGGCGCTTTGACGCCTGTGAGGCCCTTTTCATGGCTGTCGTCGGGAGCGCCGACCGGCTTCGGGACACGCCGGTGCCGGGGCCGCTGCGGATCGCCGCGCTGGCCGTGGATGAGGCGGGTTCGGTACGGGACGCACTCGACCGACTCGCCGCCGAGGGGAGGATCGACGGGCCGCTCGCCGCCGTGGAATCCCTGAATCGGAGTTGGCTGCGTGAGCCACTCGGTCCGGGAGAGCGCATCCTGATCCTGTCGCGAGACCGGCAACGGCCGGCTTCCGGGAGACAGGTTCCGTGACCAGGGCAGGGCGGCCGGGAGTCCGCCAACTCTGGCTTCCGTTTCCGATCCGTATCCACTATTCGTGGTTGCTGACCGCGAGCGTCGTCTCGGCGCTCTTTGCGGTGCTCTACTACCGGGGTGTTCCCGGGCTATCGGCAGCGGGCGCCGCCGCCCTCGGCGTGGTGACCAGCGTGCTGCTCCTCGGGTCCGTCCTGATTCACGAACTGGCCCATGCCGCCGCGGCGGCGCGAACGGGGCTGAAGGTTTCCGGAATTACGCTCCGGGTGTTCGGAGGGGCTACGGAGCTGGAAGGGCATCCGCGGGGTGCGGCGGCGGAACTCCGGATCGCTCTCGCGGGGCCATTCGCCACCCTGTTCCTCCTGTTGTTGTTCCTCGCCACCTCGGCACTCGTCAGCGCGGACGCGTCCGCGGTCGTCGCCGTGGCGAACAACCTTGCGCTGATCAATGGCCTGCTGCTGACGTTCAACCTGATCCCGGCGGTTCCCCTGGACGGCGGCCGGATTCTGCGGGCCGCTCTCTGGGCGGTCTGGGACCGTCCCCTGGCCGCCACCCGGGCGGTTGCGGCTACCGGCGGCGCGTTTGGGCTCTTGATGATCGCGTTCGGCGCGCTGGCGCTCTTTGGCGGCAGCGGTACGGCGGGGGGCGCGATTGGACTGGTGCTCGGCGCCTGGTTTGTCCTCATCGGGCTCCACCTCCGGCGGACGTCGCGGGAGGTGACCCGCCACGTCTGGCTCGCCAAGACGCTCGAGGGAGTTACGGCGGCCCACCTGCTCGACTACCGCATCCTTTCGGTTCCGAGAGATGCCTCCGGCCTCGAACTGGCAACGCTGGAAACGCCCCACTCCGAAATCCCGGTGCTCGATGAGGCGGACCTCGTGGGAGCCGTCCGCGTCGAGGATCTGCGGCGGCGGTCGGCGGACGAACTGGAGCGGCTCACCGCCGGGGATCTCATGCGTACGGACATCCTGGCCACGACGCTGTCCCCGGAGGACGCGGCCATCCGCGCCGTGACTCTCCTCTCCGAAGGCCGGCGGTCCCTGGCGGTCCTCGATGCCGGACGGTTCGTGGGCGTGGTAACCGTCGCGATGTTGCGGAGTCGGCTCTCGCTGCGTACCGACCTGTAGGACCACCGCTAGACTCGGGAGACAATGGCTTCCGAAATCCAGCGGACGCCCCGCAGCCGTGTCCGGCGGCTGCCGCAACGGGGCTCGCACGACCGGACGGTGATCGATTCGATCCTCGACGAGGGCATCGTGGCGCATGTCGGTTTCGTCCACGAGGGTTCGCCATTCGTGATTCCCATGGGATACGCCCGCGACGGGGATCGCCTGCTGCTGCACGGCTCGTCGGCGAGCCGGTTGATGCGTCAGCTCGTCGCCGGAACCGAGGCCGCGGTCACCGTGACCCTGCTGGACGCCCTCGTCCTTGCCCGGTCCTATTTCCACCATTCGATGAACTACCGCTCGGTGGTGGTGCTCGGGCGCACCGAAGAGGTCGCCGACGAAGGCGAGAAGATGCGCGCCCTTGATGTCCTGCTGAGCCGGTTGGTGCCGGGGCGACACGGAGATGCCCGGCCGACCAACGCCGTGGAACTCAAGGCGACGCTGGTTGCGTCCATCCCCATCAGCGAGGCAACTGCCAAAGTGCGGACCGGGCCTCCCGCCGACGATGATGAGGACCTCGCGCTGTCCTGCTGGGCCGGCCTGGTCCCGGTGAGAACGACTTTCGGGCCGCCGGAGCCGGCGCCGGATCTGAGGGAAGGCATTGGTGCGCCCGACTACGTTGTCGGCTACGAACGAGAGGTGCGCGGCAGGTAGCGGAACCCAGGCGGGTCGGGCTCTCCCGCGGATTCCTTTCAAGGCCGGCGACGGTGGATAAACTCCGGGCTCCCATGCCCTTTTCTCGCGTAACGGACACCGTTCGTCTTGGACTCGCCTTTGCCGCGGCCACCTTCGGCGCGGTGGTTTCGGGAGTCCTGCTTCTCCGGCATCACGGCCTCGATGCGGGCGCCCTCGCCGCGGCCGCCTGCGATCCGATGAACTCGGGCTGTGAGGAAGTAGCCGCGAGTTCCTGGTCCGCGGTGGCGGGGGTTCCCCTTGCCGCGGTGGGGCTCGCGTTCTTCGTCTCCCTCGGGTTTTTGCTGGCGCTTGCCCTGCTCGGGAAGGCCCCGCTTTCCAGCCGGCCCGGCCGCCTGGCGCTCGGTCTCGTGAGCCTGGCGCTCCTCGTGGATCTGTTCCTGTTCGGCGTTCAGGCGCTCGCCATCGGCAGCTTCTGTTCGCTCTGCATCTGGACCTACGGAGCCAACGCGGCGGCCTTCTGGTTCCTGTTGCCGGCCCGCCGGCGGCCGGGGGGAACGCCGGCGCCGGCGGCGGATCCGCAGTTTGCCGTGGAACGATTCGCGATTCGCGCGTTCTGGCTCGCCGCCTGCCTGGTCGCCGCGGCCGTGCTGGTGATCAATACCGGCCTCGGCGACCGCGCCGAGACCTCCGTTGACCTCTCGATCCTGGGAGTCCGCTCGGCGGCTTCGGAGGATGTCCCCCGCGCGCTGCCGGTACAAGGCGCCGGCGTCTTGCCGCAGTGGAGGAATCCCTCGTTTCAACAGCAGCGGGTGCAGGAAGTTTCGCTCGACGGGCTACCCGTCAAGGGGGATTCCGACGCCCCGGTGAAGATCGTCACCTTTTCGGACTTTCTCTGTCCGTCCTGCCGGCGCTTCGCGCTGGCCTTCGATCAATACGTGGAAGGCCCCACGGGTCCCCACATCGCCCTCTACTACCGGAGCTATCCGCTCGATTCGACGTGCTCCGCGCACCTCCCGCGCGTGATGCACCCCGGCGCCTGCGAGGTGGCGCGCGGCGGGACCTGCGCCAACCTTCTGGGTGGGTTCTGGGAGTATCACGATGCCGTCTATCGGGCCCCGCCGAATGGACCGGATGTGGACGATGTGGTCCGCATCGCGGTGGGCGCCGGGCTCGACGAAGCAGCCTTCCGGGCCTGCCTGGCCGAGCCTCAGGCGGAAGCGGCGCTCCAGTCCGACATCGCCGAGGCAATGCGACTCGGAATCACCGGTACCCCGACGCTATTCATCAATGGGCGGCGGCTGCCGACCCTCGACGAATTCGCGGATGCGGTGCTCTGGGAGCTCGAAAAAGCAGGGATCAGCGTCTCCGGCGACGATCTCGACAGCGAATAGCGGGAGGAACCCATGCACGGACCCGACCTCAACTACCTGGCCATTCTCGTAGCCGGCATCGTGCCGCTGATCGTGGGCGCGCTCTGGTACGGCCCGATCTTCGGGAAGCGCTGGCTGGCGCTCATGGAGACCACCGAAGAGGCCATCGCCGAGGGCTTCAATCCCCTGAAGACCTACGGCGGGTCATTCCTGTTCGCCATCGCGTCCGCCTTCGGCCTCGCGGTGCTGCTCGACGGCTTCAGCGGCCCGCTCCACGGTGTCCACGCCGCCCTCGTCGCCACGATCGCCTTCGTGATCCCGGTGTCGCACCAGTCGGTGGCGTTCGAGAAGCGGAAATCCGGACTCGCGGTGATGAACGTCGCCTACAACTTCGTCGCGCTGATGGGGCAGGCGCTCTTGCTGTCCGTCTGGAAGTAGGCGAGGAACCCCCACCACTGGGCCGGTCATCGCACCGGCATCGCCTGCGCAGCGGGCGAAACTCCTATCGCCCCGGTTCGCCCGGCTTCTATCCGCCGCCCGCGCCTCCGTCCGCCAGCGAAATCTGCTCTACCCCGCTGACGAACAGCACGTCGTTCGTGGATGCGTAGCCGCGGAGCGCCCGCTCCGCTTCCTCTCCCCTGAGCGTCGCGGCCGGGATTCCGGCGATCACCAGGTCGGCTCGTGCGGACCGCCGTGAAACCTCTTCCTCAAGGTCCTCGTCGCCGCGGTAGCCGATCGTCATTCGGTTCTGCTCCGAGATGGGCAGGCGCTCCTGCGACAGCAGCCCCGCGAGGTCATGGTTCTGATGCTCGCTCGAGCTCAGATCGCAGCACTCGAACACCTGGATCTCGGCGCGCTTCCATTCCGGGTGTCCCACAATGATGTAGGCGAGCAGCAGCATGAGAGGCGCATTGTCGAAGTTGTCCTCGGTCAACCACAGGTGGATGGACGAGCGATAGCCGAAGCGATGGCTGGTGGAGCGGAGGACCAGGGCGTTGAACCCGGTGTCCACCGCGGTTCGGGCTCCCTGGACGGTCTCCGCAATTTCCTCCCGCCGCGGCTTGTCGAACTCCAGCAGCAGGCAGTTGTTGGGTAGTCCGGAGATTCCCGGCATCTGGAGCGATTGGGCGAGCGCGAGCGGGAACGACGGGCTGATGAGGGAGTCCACATAGACACCCGCTCCACTGGCTTCCGTCTGGCCGATCAGGCTGCGCACTTCCGCACGGGCCTCCCGGGTGGTGGCGAGGGAATAGTCCCCCTCGAAGTAGCGGACGAAATGGCCGAAGCCGTGCCGGTGGCTGATCCAGCGCAGGAGGTCGAAGTGACCCAGCCGTTCCCCGTGCCGGGTTACCGCGACCACCGACGGCCGCCAGCCCCCGGCGGCCCGTTCCACCCGGTTCTTCTGGAGAGTGATGCGGAGCCGTCGGGTGAGCTGGAAGATGGTGCCCTGGAAGATGGCGGCGAAGTCCCGCTCGCCGCGGCGCGAGCGACTCAGTCCCAGGTAGATGAGCCACATCACCGAGAACGCGATTAGGGCATAGAGGGCGTTCATCCGCACCATGAGCACCCCGCACATGATTGCCCCGACGAGCGAGAGGTACCACCGGGTGCGGAAGGTCGGCCGATAGGACGGATTGCCGGCGAAGTACTCCAGGAAAGACACCGTGCAGAGCGCGCCGTAGGTGACCAGGAAGAACATCGTCAGGATCTGGGCGATGAAGTCCACATCGCCGATCACCGCGAAGAAGACCGCGACGGCGCCGGACAGCGCTGCCGCCCAGCGCGGTTCGCCCGCCTCCCCGAATCCTTTCGCTACGAACCGGTTCAGCGCCGGGAAGGGCAGCACCTTGTCCTGGCCGAGCGCCTGCAGGGTGCGCGGCGCGACCAGGACCGAGCCGAGCGCGGAGGAAAGGGCGGCTGCCCCGAGCCCCACGTAGATCGCGGGGCCCCAGAGCGCGATCCTCGCCATGACGAACTGGTCCGCGTGGAGTTCCTCCGGGCTGACGCTGACGGCCAGCTTGATGGCGACCACGACGTAGATGAGCATTCCCACGACGGTCGCCAGGATCGTTCCCAGGGGAATGCTCCGGTGTGGATTCTTCAGATCCCCCGATAGCCCGAGGCCCGCGATCATCCCGGTGAAGGCGGGGAAGATGATCGCGAACACCACCCCGAAGCTGTGCGGGTTCTCGTTGGTGGCGGTCAGGCTGAAGCTCTCCGGACGGATCGCTTCGGGAGCCGAGCCGAGCAGGAAGGCGGCAACGGAGCCGCCCAGTAACAGGCAGACCACCCACAGCACCCGGACCCCGAGGTCGGCGCCTCTCGCCAGGACCAGCACCAGGAGCCCGAGGGCTGCCGAAACGCTCACGAACCGTGGGTCCACGACCACGTTCCAGTTGGCCTCGATCCAGTCGAACACCGGTCCGAACGCCTCGCCGAAAGCCACCACGTAGAACGCGATCGAGATGGCTTGCGACAGATAGAGCGTGATTCCGATGACCCCGCCGATCCGGGTCCCGAAGGACCGGCTGATGATGTAGTAGGCGCCGCCACCGGCGACCCGGCGGTTCGTCGCGATCTCGGACACCGCGAGGACCGTCGGGATGGTGACCAGATGCGCGATCGCGATGATCAGCAGGGTGCCGAGGAGCCCGACATCCGAGACGGCGTAGCCGAACCGCAGAAAGAGGATTGCCCCGAGGATGGTGCTGATCGACGCCAGGAAGACGGGAGCGGTACCGAAACCGTGTCCCGACGCTGTCCCGGCCGGGGGCGGGTGCTGACCGTCCGTCATCGGCTGCGGTGCATCTCTAGCACATCGGGCGCCGGGCGGAGCGACTCAGCGCCGCCGGGGTGAGGCTCCGCAGTGGCGGAGCGCCCGCCGCCAGGCGGCGGGCACTGTCGGCTTCCCGGATCAGCTCGATCCTCCGCCCTTTTCGGCGGCGTAGTACTCGTTTGTCTTCTTGGCGACCACCCCACCGAGGAACAACATGCCGATCAGGTTGGGAAAGGCCATGAAGCCGTTCAGCAGGGTCCCGATGTTCCAGACCGTCTCCACCGTCACGAGCCCGCCGATGAGGAGGAGGGCGACGTAGATGATCCGGTAGGAAAAGATGCCCTTCTGGCCGAACATGTACTCCCAGCAGGTCTCGCCGTAGTAATACCAGCCGATGATCGTCGAGAAGCCGAACAGGAACGAGGAGATCGCGATCACCACCGGCGCGAACGGAATCGACACCGAGAAGGCCGCGGCGGTGAGGTCGCCACTGGCGTTCTGGTACGCCGCGTCCATCCACATGCCCGAGGAAAGCACCGCGAACGCGGTCATGCTGCACACCACGATGGTGTCGATGAACACCTCGAAGACCCCGACGAGGCCCTGGTCGGTGGGATGTTTCACCTGCGCGATCCCATGGGCGATCGGGGCGCTGCCGAGCCCGGCCTCGTTCGAGAGCACACCCCGACTGATCCCCGCCGCGATCGCCTGGCGAACCGTCACCCCGAGGAACCCGCCGGCCGCCGCGTGCGGCGAGAGGGCGTGCTCGAAGATCGTCGCGAAGACCCCGGGCAGTGCGCTGAAGTTCATCAGCAGGTAGGTGAGGGACATCCCGAGGTAGATCACCAGCATCGTGGGAACGAGCTTCTCGGCCACGGAGGCGATCCGGTGGATACCGCCGAGCAGGACGGCGCCCACCGCCCCCGTAATGATGAGCCCCGGAACCCAGGGCGAAACCTCCCATCCGAACCCGGAGGCCGCCTCCACGAACGTTCGCACGATGGTGTTCGACTGCGCCATGTTGCCGGTGCCGAGGAGCGCGGTTGCCGCGCCGAAGACACAGAACATGATCGCGAGGGTTTTCGCCAGCCCCGCGTGGCGGACACCCGCCATGATGTAGTACATCGGGCCGCTCGCGAACGCCCCCGATTCCTTCTTCACCCGGTAGGTGACGCCGAGCACCGCTTCGGAATACTTGGTCGCCATGCCGAAGACCGCGGTGACCCACATCCAGAAGATGGCGCCCGGGCCTCCGATCAGGATGGCGGTCGCGACGCCGCCGATGTTGCCGTTTCCCACGGTGGACGCGAGGGCGGTTGACAGCGCCTGGAAAGGGGTGATCTCCCCTTCGGCGCCCTTCTGGTCGTGGGACATCCCCGAAACGACCCGCCGCATGCCGGCGACGAATCCACGGATCTGGACGAAGCCGGTACGGATCGTCAGGTAGAGGCCGCAGACGACCAGCAGGAGGGGCAGGGCGTACCACTGGTAGATGGCGTTCGACGCCCAGGCAATGAATTCACTCATGGTGTTTCCTTGGAGAAAGGGACGACTAGCCGACGAAGCGGAAGACGATCAGCAGGAAGATCGCGGTCGGTGAAACGAACCGGATCAGAAAGCCCCACAGCGCCGGGCTTGGGAAACCGACACCGTCGCGCCGGAGTTCGTCGCCGGCGAAGCGGGCGCCCCACTTCCAGCCGATGAAGAGACTGATGAGCATTCCGCCGACCGGCAGCGCTCCCTCGTTCCAGACGTTCACCATCAGGTCGAAGAAGGTGCCGCCGACGACGGGAAGCTCCCCGAAGAACCCGCCGCTGAAGGACAGCGCGGACGGAATGGAGAAGGCGAACGTGAAGGCGCCGACGGCGAGCACGGCCTTGCTGCGCGGCCAGCGCCACTCGTCAATGGCATGCGCGACCGGCACCTCGAGCAGTGAGATCGTGGAGGTGAAGGCGGCGACCGACAGGAGCAGGAAGAAGGCGGCCCCGAACAGCAGCCCGCCGGGAAGCGTCGCGAAGAGCTGGGGCAGGACGGCGAAGATGAGGCCGGGCCCGCTGGCGGTCGGGTCGAACCCCACGATGGAGAACCCGGCCGGGAAGATGATGAAGCCGGCGAGCAGCGCGATCGTGGTGTCGATGCCGACGATCGCCATCGACGCCATGCGAACGCGGTGGGAGCGGTGGAGGTAACTGCCGTAGGTGATGAGGGCTCCCATCCCGAGGCTGAGCGAGAAGAACGCCTGGCCCACCGCCGCTCCGATGATCTCGGGATTCAAGGCCTGGGACAAATCGGGGCGCAGGTAGTAGGCGAGGCCCTCGGCGGCTCCGGGGAGCGTTACCGCGCGAATCGCGAGGATCACCAGCAGAACAAACAGCAGCGGCATCATCAGGCGCGACGCCGCTTCGATACCGCGGCGGATCCCCCGATTGACGCACCAGACGGTGACGGCGATGAAGAAGCCCGTGAACAGAATGTTCCGGGTCGAGTCGGCCGCCAGGGCGGTGAAGAGAGCTCCCGACCCCTCGGCGTCCGCTGCCAGGCCGTCCGTTACCGCCAGCCAGAGGTACTGGACGGTCCAACCGGCGATCACCGCGTAGAAAGAGAGGATGAAGGTCCCGGCGGCTACCGCCAGCAGGCCGATGACCCACCAGGGACCCTTCGGCGAGATCCGCCGAACGGAGCCCGCGGGTCCGAGCTGCGCGTAGCGCCCGATCAGGACCTCGCCGAGCAGGATGGGTGCGCAGATGAAGGCGACCGCGATCAGGTAGAGCAGCACGAAGGCCGCGCCGCCGCCCTGTCCCACCTGGGTTGGAAAACCCCAGATGTTTCCGAGGCCCACGGCGGAACCGGTGGCGGCCAGGATGAAACCGGGGCGAGACCCCCAGCTTCCGCGCTCTTCAGACATGTGGAGTTCCTTTCCGGTGCTGGCTGCCTAACTGCTACCTGTTACTCGCCCAGCGGGAGAACCTGCCCGTCGGCGGAGATGCGAAAAATGGTCTTCGCGTGGGCATCGGCGACCAACAGGTCGCCGTCTTCGCCGAGCGCGATGCCCTGGGGACTTACGAGCGGTGCACCGCGCGCGTGCACGGAGACCCGCCCCTCGGGGCTGACCTTCCAGATGCAGCGGGCGTAGCCGTCGGTCACGAAGAAGCCCCCGTCAGCGGCTCGCACGAAGTCGTGCGGGAACTCGAACGGAGGGGACTGGATGAGCGGCTGTCCGTCGCCGTCTTCCATCCGGAGCACGTTCCGGTCGGTGAGCACGTGGAGCGAGCCGTCGCTCCCGGCCAGGATCGCCCGGGGCGCCCGGATGGTCGCGAGGTCCTCGATGGAGTCCGGTCCCACCCGGCGGAGGCGCTGGGTGACGCGGTCCACCGCGAGGATGCCGCCCGAGCCATCGACCGCGATTCCCCACGGGGTCACGAATCCGGCGTCGTCGGGAATGGCGGCGATTTCGCCGGAGGCCGCGATCCGGTAGAGCGCCATCGTGGCGGGATCGCTTGCGAGGACCGTGCCGTCGCCGGCCGGAACGATGTGCCGGATTCCAAAGAGCGGCGTCTTGGGAAGTCCCTCCCCCCGCGCCACCACTTCAAAGCCGGCCCCGCTCCAGCGGAGCAATGCCGCCGCCTCGATATCGGCCACGTAGATCTCGCCGCCGGGCCCGACCGCCACGTCCACGGGATATCGGAGTTCTTCGGCCGCAGCCGTCATCGGCAACACGAGACCGAAGATCAGCGGAGCGGCAAGGTAACGGGTCAGGACCCGGACACCGCGAGGGAGTTGCAAGAGAAGGTTTTCTGGCCGCGCGCCGGGAACCGAGTCTAACAGCCTCCAATGCGCCCGCTTTGGTAAAATTGCGGGCTTCCGGCAGAGCGGGAAAGGGGTTCGGAGCGGGTTCTCCGGCCTGACGGCGAGCGTTTTCGCCGTTCCCGCCGCCTTGCTCCCGGCGGTCCTGCAGACCGGCGGATCGCTTCGGTTTTCGCCGAGCGGGATAGCGCGTACTCGCGGCTCCCGCCTCAGGCTGGGTTCCGAGCACCGGCAAGAAGCCGAGAACCGGCCCTATAACCAACTGGAGATCCTGCCCCGTGGACATGTTCCTCTATCTGACCCCCGCGTTCGGCGCGGTGGCGCTGCTCTTCGCCCTGAACCGGGCGCGGTTCGTCAGCCGGCAGGACGCCGGCACCGAGCGGATGGTTGAGATCGCCGCCGCCATCCGCGAGGGAGCGATGGCCTTTCTGCGCCGCGAGTATTCGGTGCTCGCCGTGTTCGCGGTGGTGGTCGCCGTGCTGCTCTACGTGGCGAACCTCGGGGGCGGCACCGAACTCGTCGGCCTCTCCTTCCTCATCGGCGCGCTCTGCTCCGCGCTAGCCGGCTGGTTCGGCATGCGGGTCGCCACCGCGGCGAACGTCCGCACCGCGAACGCCGCCCGGAACTCGATCGCGCCGGCGCTGCGCGTCGCCTTCGCCGGCGGGTCGGTGATGGGGATGTCCGTGGTCGGGCTGGGGATCCTGGGTCTTTCGGGGCTGTTTCTCTTCTACACGCGTGTTGTATTCGTAGAGAGCGCCGAACCGCTCGGGCAGGTGCTGCAGGTCTTGGCGGGATTCAGTCTCGGCGCCTCTTCCATCGCGCTCTTCGCCCGAGTGGGCGGGGGCATCTACACCAAGTCGGCCGACGTGGGGGCGGATCTGGTCGGCAAGGTCGAAGCCGGGATTCCGGAGGATGATCCGCGGAATCCGGCGGTGATCGCGGACAACGTGGGTGACAACGTCGGTGATGTCTGCGGCATGGGGGCCGACCTCTTCGAGTCCTATGTAGGAGCCATCATCGGCGGCATGGTGCTCGGGGTGGCGTTTGCGGAGTCCATCCCGGGCGCCGACCCGCTCCGTTACGTGATGCTCCCGATGGTCCTCGCCGGGTTCGGTATCGCAGCCAGCATCCTCGGGACGTTTGCGGTGAGAACCCGCGAGGGAGGAAATCCGCAGACGGCTCTCAACCTGGGGACGCTCGGGGCCGGAGTGCTCATGCTGGTGATCGCCTGGCCGGTGATCGGCCAGTTGGCGCCCGAGGCGCAGGGGGCGCTCTACGGTTGCCTCGTGACCGGACTGGCGGTGGGGGCCGCGATCGGCCTGATCACCGAGTACTACACCTCGGACGCGCGGAAGCCCGCGCAGGCCGTCGCCCAGGCATCGAATACCGGCGCGGCGACCAACATCATCGCCGGGCTGGCGCTCGGCATGCGGTCCACGGCGTTCCCGCTGCTGCTGATCGCCGCGGCCATCACGATCGGCTACGAACTGGCCGGCCTCTACGGGATTGCGCTTGCCGGCCTCGGGATGCTCGCTACGGTCGGTATCCAGTTGGCGGTGGACGCCTATGGCCCCATCGCCGACAACGCCGGTGGGATCGCCGAGATGAGCGAACTCCCCCCCGAGGTGCGCCAGCGCACCGACAAGCTGGATGCGGTGGGGAACACCACTGCCGCGATCGGCAAGGGTTTCGCGATCGGTTCGGCGGCCCTCGCGGCGATGGCGCTGATGTCGGCCTTCCAGCAGCAGGCGGGGGTCGGCGCACTCGGTCTCTCGCTCGGCAACCCGGTGGTCCTCGCCGGCCTGCTGATTGGCGGGATGGTGCCCTTCCTCTTCTCCTCGATCGCCATGCAGGCGGTGGGAGAGGCGGCCTTCGACATGATCAAGGAAGTCCGGCGGCAGTTCCGCGAGATTCCGGGGCTGCTCGAGGGCGCCCCCGGCGCCAAGGCCGATAACGCCCGCTGCGTGGACATCGCTACCGCGGCGGCGCTCCGGCGGATGGTGGCGCCGGGCCTGATGGCGGTGCTGATTCCGGTGGTCGCCGGATTCATCGACAAGAACTTCCTGGCGGGTTTGCTCGCCGGAGCCCTGGTGTCGGGCGTCCTGCTCGCCATCTTCATGGCGAACGCGGGCGGCGCCTGGGATAACGCCAAGAAGTACATCGAGGGCGGCGAGCACGGCGGCAAGGGCAGCGAGGCGCACAAGGCGGCGGTCGTTGGCGACACCGTCGGCGATCCCTTCAAGGACACCGCTGGTCCGGCCATCAACATCCTCATCAAGCTGATGTCGGTGGTAGCGCTCGTCATCGCCCCGCTCATTCGTTAGGAGCGCAAGCATAGGAGCGCCGGCACAGGAGCGCCGGCAAGGTGCGCCGGCCTCTGGCCGGCATCGCGGCCGCAGGGCCGCGAAACTCCCAGACTCAATCGTCCCCGATGGCGCCGACCTAAACGAGGACGTTGCATCGTCATACCGCCGCATAGGAGCGCCGGCCTCCGGCCGGCATCGCGGCCGCTGGCCGCGAAACTCCCAGACTTAATCGCCCTTGATGGTGCCGACCTAGACGAGGACGGCGCATCGTCACACCGCCGCATAGGAGCGCCGGCCTCCGGCCGGCATCGCGGCCTCCGGCCGCGAAACTCCCAGACTCAATCAGCCTTGATAGCGGCAACCTAAACGGGGACGGCGCATCGCCATGCCGTCGGGGGGCGGCGCCATCCTGGCGGATCAGGTTGGGGAGTTTCGCCCGCTGCGCGGGCGATGCCAGCCGGAGGCTGGCGCTCCAAGGACGGGGATGCCGGGGCGTCGTCAGGCTGCGCGGCGCGCTTCCCGGATCGTCTGGTAGGCCTTCTGGATCTCCTGCGTCCGCTTCGTGGCCTCTTCCTTCATCTCCTCCGGCAGGCCCTGCGCCGCCAGCCGGTCGGGATGGTGCTGCCGCATGAGCCGGCGGTAGGTGGATCGGATTTCGTCGTCGCTCGCCGCCCGCTCGGCGCCGAGGACTCCGTAGGCCTCCTTGAGCTTTTCCTCCGGGCTGGCCCGCCGGGGCGCCATACCCGCGGTCGCGACCCGTTCCATCTGCGCCATCTCGGCGCGCGAAAAGCCAAGAACTGCCCCGATGTGATCCAGAATCCGGCGCTCTTCGGGATGCATGCTGCCGTCGGCCCAGGCGGCCTTGAACTGGATCTCCACGAAGGCGCGGAGCAGATTGCGGCGCCGGCCCGCCACCTGGACAAGCTGGCCGAGCGCGTCGTCCAGCGAAAAACGCGGTGACTTCCCCTCGCTGAAGATGCGGGTTGCCAGGTTGCGGTCCTGGGCATCGAGCCCGAGTCCGGTCATGACGTCGCGGGCGAGCTGAGCTTCTTCCTCGCTGACGTGGCCGTCCGCCTTCGCGATGTGGCCCATCACCCCGAAAGTGGCGACGAAGAACGCGACGCGGCGTTGCTCGTGGTGGTTCCCCGGTGGCGGCGGCGGTGCGCCGGGTCGCTGCCCCGGATAGGAGTGGACGCGGGCCTGGCCCGACATGCTGGAGCCGATGGCGGCGCCCAGCATGGCTCCGAGCGGACCGCCGAGGGTCCATCCGAGCGTGCCGCCGATCAGCGTGCCCCAAAAGCCCATGTGTCCCGTCGCTCCTCAGGGTTGATCCTCGGCGAAATGGAAGTGAACCGCACCGCTCATCGGCGGGAATCCTAGAGCCACGCTGTGATCTTTCCCATCTAGACGTCCAGGAGGCGTCGGATCCCCAGCGAGCCGACGCTGGCGCCGGTGAGGAGGGCGACGCTCAGACCACGCTCTTCGGCCGGCACCATCGAAACGGCGGCGGTGGCGAGCGCCCCGGACGGCTCGGTGACGACTTTCTGGCCGAGCAGTAGATGCCGGGAGGTGGCGAGCGTTCGTTCGTCCGGCACCAGTACCGTCCGGTCCACGAGGCTCGCCAGCGCCGGGTAGAGCTCTTCGGTGAGGTAGGGGACGGCGGCGCCGTCGCACACCGTTTCGCACGGCGCCGAAACCGCCCGCCCGGCCTGAAGGCTGTGATGGAGCGCGGCGCAGCCCGCCGGTTCCACGGCGAAGATGCGGATTTCCGGGCGGCGATCCTTGAGCGCGCCGGCAACCCCGGTCAGCAGGCCACCGCCGCCCACCGGAATGAAGACGGACTCGACCTCCGGTGCCGCGTCCAGGATCTCGACCGCGAGGCTCGAGTGCCCGCGGTGGACCAGGGGACAGGTCCACGGATGGACGAAGACGTAGGGCTCCCCCTCCCAGAGGTGCTCCTTGAGGAAGCGGAACAGTTCCGGGACGGTCACGAGACGCGGCGTCCCCCCGGCTTCCCGGAACGCCTCGACTTTCGCCGTCGGCGCAGTTTCCGGCAGCAACGAGAACGCCGCAACTCCGCGCCGGCGCGCCGCCCAGGCGAGGGCGAGCGCCGTGTTTCCGGCGCTGACGGTGGAGAGCCCGGACGTCAGCCGGTCCTCGTCCAGTTGGGAGACCGCGTCCCAGATTCCGCGCACCTTGAAGGATCCGGTGGGGAGCAGCGTGTCCGCCTTCAGGAGCAGTCGATCTCCGAGAGCGGCATCCGCGGACAGCAGGGGACTCGCCGGAAACACCCGCCGGAGCCGTTCGGCGGCCGCTACCGCGTCCGGCCAGCGGGGGGGCTGGATCGCGGCGGCAGCGCCGGCCGGCGATCCCGGGTCTCGGGTCTCCGCTTCCGGAGAGACGGGGGACGGGGCCATGAGCGCCGTTATTATGCGGCCCGGCTTCCCGCCTCTTCGGGGAGCCGAGTCCGGAGGAGATCCCGATGAGGAACCCCGTTCCGTCCCCGCTGCGACGCAGCCTGACCCTGTTCGCCGCCTTCGCTCTGATCGCGCCCGCAGCCGCTGCCCAGCGGGGCGGCCGCACGGACGATTCGGGCTGGGACACCACGCTTGCCCGCGGCGACGCCTACGACCTCGTCTTCGAGACCTCGGAGGGCACCTTCATGTCGCTCGACGTGTCTCCGGACGGCAGTGCCCTCGTCTTCGACCTGCTCGGACACATCTACCGGATGCCCATCGCCGGCGGGCGGGCCGAGTGCCTCACCCAGGACAGCGGGGTGGCGGTCAACTACCACCCGCGCTGGTCGCCCGACGGCGAGACGATCGCCTTCGTCTCCGACCGTGGTGGACAGTCGAACCTCTGGCTCATGGACGCGGACGGCGGCAATCCGCGGGCGGTCCACCAGGATCCCGAATCGAGGGTCGCCACCCCCGCCTGGCTCCCGAACGGGCAGGGGATCGTGGCCCGCTGGTCCACGCTGTCCCGGCCCCGCCGGTCCGGGCTTTACCTCTTCCATCCGGATGGCGGGAGCGGGGTGGAACTCGTGGACGGGGCGGACTACGGGCGCGCCGGCTGGCCCGCGCCATCGGCGAACGGAACCCTTTACTTCCACTTCGCTCCCTCTTCCGAGCGGGATCTGGTCCGGGGGGCGATGCAGATCCGGGAACTCGACCTCGAGACCGGCAAGGTCTATGACGTGACCGAGGGAGAGTCCCAGCAGCAGTACCAGGGATCGAGCGGGGGCGCCATCGCGCCCGAGCCCTCTCCGGACGGCCGCTGGCTCGCCTTCGCCCGCCGGATTCCCGGCGGCACGATCTCGTTCAAGGGCCACCGCTTCGGCCCCCGCACGGCGCTCTTCCTGCGTGATCTCCACACCGGAGCCGAGCGCCTGCTCGCCGATCCCATCGAGACGGACACCGCCGAGGGGATGAAGACCGAACGCGTCCTCCCCGGTTATTCCTGGACTCCCGACAGCGCGGCGCTCTACGTGCTCCGTGGCGGCCGGATCGTCAAGGTGGACGCCGCGAGCGGGGACACCGCGGAGGTGGGGTTCGTGGCCGAGGTCCGCCGGCGAGTCTCCGAACAGGCCAGAGCCAGGTTCGACATTTCCGGCGACACCTTCCGGGCGCGGATGATCCGCTGGCCCGCCGTTTCGCCGGACGGTTCGGTGGCGGTCTTCCACGCGGCCGGGCGGCTCTATCGGATGACGCTTCCGGACGGCACTCCCGAGCGGCTGGTGGAGGGCGACGATCCCGCTTACGAGCTGTCGCCGGCGTTCTCGCCCGACGGCGCCACCGTCGCCTACACCTCCTGGGACGACACCGACGGGCACCTCCTGACGGTTCCGGCGACGGGCGGCGCGCCCTCGCGGCTTACCCAAACCCCATCCGAGTACATCCACCCGGTCTGGACCCCGGACGGGAGCGGGATCGTGGTGGCCCGCGGCACCGGCGCCCCCGCGCGCGGGCGGTCCTGGTCGCAGAATCTCCGCTACGACCTGGTCCGGATTCCGGCCGAGGGCGGCGAAGCCACTCTCATCGCGAAGACGCTCCGTCCGTTCAACGCGGGCCGGCCCCTCATGCCGCGCCGGCAGATCGTCGCGCCTTCGTTCGGCCCCGACGGCCGCCTGTTCTTCCCCGAGCAGGACAGTTGGGAGCGCGGCGGAAGCCGCGAGGACGTGACCCGGCTGGTCTCGGTGAAACCAGACGGATCCGACCGCCGGGTCCACCTGACCTTCCCCTTCGCGGACGAAGCAGCCCCGTCTCCGGACGGACGCTGGGTCGCTTTCGCCGAGGGCGACAACGTGTATCTCACGGCGCTCCCCTGGCCGGGCGCCGGCATGGAGGCCCCGCACATCGAGCGGCGGAGTGCTTCCCTGCCGATCCGCACCATCACCAGGGACGGCGGGATGTTCCCGCGCTGGACGCCGGACGGGTTGCTCTACCTGGGCAGCGGTCCCCGGATCACCACCTACGATCCGGACGGCAAGGAGACCACGCACCACGAGGTGAGCCTCGAGCTGCCGCGCCAGCGCGCGAAGGGAGGTGCGGTGCTGACCGGCGCCCGGATCGTCACGCTTGGCGAGAAGGGGACCCTCGAGGCGGGCGTCGTCCGCATCTCGGACGGCCGGATCGTCTGCGTCGGTGACTGCGTCTGGACCGACGAGGACCGGGTGGTGGACGTGTCGGGGAAGACGATCATCCCCGGGCTCATCGACATGCACGCCCACCATCACCGGGACCACACCGGGGTGTTGCCGCGCCGCAACTGGGAAGCCGGCATTTACCTCGCCTACGGGATGACCACCACCCTCGACAACTCGCAGTGGTCCCAGAACATCTTTTCGGCGGCCGAACTCGTGGAGGCCGGTGAAATGGTCGGCCCGCGCATGTTCAGCACCGGGGATCCGATGTACAACGGCGACGGTTCGCGCCAAAACGACATCCGGAGCTATGAGGACGCCGAGCACAACGTCGAGCGCCTCACTTCCTGGGGCGCCACCGCGATCAAGTCCTACATGCAGCCCCGGCGCGACCAGCGCCAGTGGATCGCCGAGATCTCCCGCGAGCGCGACCTCATGGTCACCGGTGAGGGGGGCAGCCTGGTGTACAACGTGGGGCTGATTCTCGACGGTCAGACCGGCTGGGAACACCCGCTCACCTACGTCCCGCTCTACGAGGACGCCGCCAAGTTCTTCGGGCGCACCAAGACGGTCTATTCGATCACCTTCGTGGTCGGGGGCCCGGCGGCCTGGAACGAGGAGTTCTTCTGGCAGGAGACGCCGAACTGGCAGGATCCCAAGCAGCAGCGCTGGCTCCCCTGGCGGATGCTGATCCCGCACACCCGGCGCCGTCCGCTGCGCCCCGCGACCGATTACAGCTTCCCGCTGCTCGCCCAGGGGCTTCAGGACATCATCGACGAGGGGGGGGCGGGGGCCATCGGCGCCCACGGCCAGCACCACGGCATCGGCTCGCACTGGGAGATCTGGATGGCGGAGGCGGCGATGGGACCGCTCGGCGCCCTCGACCTCGCGACCCGGCAGGGCGCGGCCTTCCTCGGGCTCGAGCACGAACTCGGGACCATCGAGGACGGCAAGCTCGCCGATCTGGTGGTGCTCGATGAGAACCCGCTCGAGGACATCCGCGCCACCACCGCCATCCGCTTCGTGGTGAAGGACGGCCGGATCTACGACGGCGACACGTTGGACGAGGTCTGGCCGGACGCGAGGCCCTACGGGGGCTATCCCTGGCTGAACGAGGACATGTACCGAACCGACGACCGGCCCATCCGGCCTGGTGGTTCCGAATGAACGGGTTTCCGGCGGCGGCTTGGGTCCTGCTGGTCTTCGCAGTGGTGCCCGGCATGACGCTCGCCATCTGGAACGCCGCCCGCGGCCGGCGGGCCGGCCGCTGACGGCGAGCTGCCATGGCGGAGAACTGGCCCCTTTGGGCGGTCCTCGTTTCCTATCTCTCCATTCTCTTCGGGCTGGCGATCTGGAGTTCCCGCAGCACGCGAGACCTCGCCGGGTACTACCTGGCTGGCCGGAAGCTCCCGGCGGCCGTAGTCGGCTTTTCGGCGGCGAGCACCGGCGAGAGCGCCTGGCTGCTGCTGGGCCTCACCGGCATGGGCTACCTCCTCGGGGTCAACGCGCTCTGGATCGTCTTCGGCGAGGTGCTCGCTACCGCGGTGGCCTGGGCCTTCATCGGCCCGCGTTTCAAGGCGCTCGCCGACCGGTACCAGGCCATCACGGTTGCCGACTGGATGGAGCAGCGCTTCGGCGACCGGCGGCAGATCCTCCGCATCCTCGGATCGGTCGTGATCCTGGTGATGGCGGGCACCTACATGGCGGCCCAGCTCACCGGATCGGGCAAGACGTTCGAGTCGTTCCTCGGGATCCCCTATGAGGTCGGGGTGATCCTCGGCGCCGTCGTCATCCTCTTCTACACGAGTTTCGGCGGGCTGAAGGCGGTCGCCTGGAGTGACCTCATCCAGGCGACGCTGATGGCCGCGGCGCTCGTGGCGCTGCCGGTCGTCGCGATCCACGAGATCGGCGGTTTCTCGGTCCTGGCGGAGCGGCTGGCGAGCGCGGATCCCGGCCTCCTGCGGCCGCTCGGGTCCTCGGGCGCCAGCACCCAGGGATTCGTCGACGTGATCAGTCACATGGGGATCGGTCTCGCCTTCCTGGGAGCGCCCCAGCTTCTGGTCCGCTTCATGGCCTCGAAGGATCGGCGCACCCTCTCGGACGGCGGGTTCATGGCCGCATTCGTGATCGTGCTGTTCGATCTCGGGGCCGTGCTCACCGGGATGGCGGGGCGGGTGCTCTATCCGCAGATCGCCGATCCGGAGGGCATCCTGCCGCTCCTGGCCTCGGATCTGATGCCGCCGGTGGTGACCGGTATTTTCCTGACCGCGGTTCTGGCGGCCATCATGTCCACGGCGGACTCCGTTCTGCTGCTCGCCTCCTCGGCGGTGGTGCGCGACTTCTTCGAAAAGCTTCTGGGACCGCGCCACCGGGATCCGGCGGCTTCCGGAATCTCCGGCTTCGTGGCGCGGGTAACCGGCGATGAAGCGCGTCTGGCCCGCTTCGGCAAGGCGGTCACCCTGGTGCTCGGAGTCGTCGGCATCGGAGTGGCGCTCCCCGAGGTGCGGGTCATCTTCTTCTTCGTCCTCTTCTCCTGGTCAGGGCTCGGCTGCGCCTTTGCGCCGGTGGCGATCCTGGGCATCTTCTGGCGGCGAATGACGTTGCCCGGGGCGGTCGCCGGCATGGTGACCGGATTCGGGACCTCGGTCGGCTGGTTCCTCTGGGGCAAGCCGGTGTACTTCCAGCTCTACGAGATGGTTGTGGGGTTTGCCGCCGGGTTCGCCGCCGCCATCGTCGTCAGCCTGCTGACCCGGCCGGATCCCGAGGGCGCGAAACAGGTGGACGAGGCCGCGCGCTGGGCGAGGCTGCGGTGAACCGCGCGGCCGCCGCCTGGTCCGCGGCGGCGCTCGGGTGCTTGCTGCTCTCCGGCTGCGAGGAGGGGGAAGGAGGCCCGACGGGTCCCGAACCCCCGGAGCCGTCGAACGCGCTGATCGACCGGGTGGAGATCGCCTCGGAGCCGGCGGCGAACGGGACCTATCTCGACGGCGAGGAACTCGTCTTCTCGGTGCCGCTCACGAGCGGCGAGGAGATCGAGACCACGGGGGAGATCTTCCTGATCTTCGATCTCGGACTGGCGAGCGAGCCTGCCGCCCTCACCGGAAGCGAGGTTGGCCGGCTGGAATTCCGCTACCAGATCCGGCGCGGCGATTACGACGGTGACGGCATCAGCGTGCCCGAGGGTGAGTTGATGTTCTCTCCGGGCGCCACGCTTCGGATCGGCGGGGCCGACCTCGACGCGAACGTGCCCGAGTTGCCCGCGGATGGCGAACACCGGGTGTTCGCGCGCTTCTCCCGCGGCGAATCCCTTGTCTTCGACACGACGCTCGACCGGTTTCCGGTGGACTCCCTGGGCCTGACCGGGGCCGTGGGCTGTGCTTCGATCGAGGACATCGTGCCCCTCGCCGAAGCGGTTCTCGAGCGAAATCTCGCCGGTGCGGCGGGTCTGTTCCAGGTGGCGTGGCAGGTCGGCCGCTGCGCGACCCTGAATGAAGGAGCTCCGGCCATCTTTCTCTCGGCGGCGGTTCAGGAGCACCGGAGCGAGATCTACGACCTGGTGCTCGCCTTCGGCCCGGGGAGCTTCGCGGGCGGTGAGGCCGCTCGGAACTGGTGGACCCTCGCCGACTTCCTCGCCGAACCCCCGTAGAGACAAGGCCGTCCCCACCCGGTATCGCGGCGCGTCGGGCAGGGAACGCCGGCCTCCAGGCCGGCATCGCTCCGCGCAGCGGAGCGAAACTCCCAAACCTGATCGTCCCCACGTCCCGGACCCAATCCGTGATGGCGAAGACGTCAACGCCAGGAGCGCTCGCGTCAACGGACAAGAAGGGCCGCGACGGCACGCGCTCGCTACCCTGACCCCATGAAACGCACGGACTGCCGAAAGATCTCTCCCGCGGACTGCGCCGCCCAGCTACCCGACGATCGTTACTTCGTCGCGTTGAACCGCGGCACCCTTGAAATCGGGCTCTACGCGCCCGAGGGCACGGACCCACAGCAGCCGCACGACCAGGACGAGTGCTACGTGATCGTCGAGGGCGAGGGGCGGTTCCGAATGGGAGAAGAGACGGTGTCTTTCCGGCCGGGAGACTTCTTTTTCGTTCCCGCGGGCGTCCCGCACCGGTTTCTCGACTTCGACGAGTCGTTCAAGGCGTGGGTCATCTTCTACGGACCGCGAGGTGGGGAACGGATCGGGTAGGCGGGTCAGCGGACGGCGAGTTCCAGCAGGCCCCGCGATGGCGCCAGGTGGGGATCTCCCGTCGCGCCGGCGAGTCGGTCCAGCGCCGTGACCACCGCCGGCAGACCGATTCGCTGCGCCCAATACATCGGGCCGCCGCACTCTCGCGGGAACCCGTAGCCGAGCGCCCAGACCACGTCCACATCGCCTTCCCGTTCCGCGATCCCCTCACCGAGGATCTCGGCTCCCTCGTTCACGAGCGCGAACAGGCAACGCTCGAGAATTTCCCGGGTGCCCACCTTCCGGCGTTCGATCCCCTGCGCGGCCGACTCCCGGCGGGCGATCTCCGCGACCTCGGGGTCGGGATGGGGCGTCCGGTCTCCGGAGTCGTATCGGTAAAACCCCGCGCTGGTCTTCTGCCCGAACCGTCCCTGTTCGCAGAGCCGGTCGGCGACGTTCGGCGGGGGAGGGGGCGCGCCGCGCGCCTCGGCCTCCTGCGCCAGCCGTCTCCGGACCGCCCGCCCGATGTCCAGTCCGGCCAGGTCCGCCACTGCGAAGGGACCCATGCGGAACCCAAAGCCCTGGAGCGCCTCGTCCACCTGTTCGGGCAGCGCCCCTTCGAGAAGCAGTCGGTCCGCCTGGCGACGGTAGGCGTAGAGCATCCGGTTCCCCACGAAACCGTCGCAGACCCCCACCGGCACGGGCGCCTTCCCGAGGCGGACACCGAGGGTCATGGCGGTCGCCAGCGTGTCCGGCGACGTCGCGTCGCCCACCACGACTTCCAACAGCCGCATGACGTGCGCCGGGCTGAAGAAGTGTGTCCCCACGACCGCGTCCGGCCGTCCGGTAGCGGCGGCGATGACGTTCACATCGAGGGAGGAGGTGTTCGTGGCGAGGACCGCTCCCGGTCTCGCGATCCGGTCGAGGCGGCGGAAGACCGCCTTCTTGACGGCCATGTCCTCGAAGACCGCCTCGACACAGAAGTCCGCGTCGCCGAGGTCTTCGAACCGCGTCGCCCGGCGGATTCGGCGCTGCTGACGTTCCGCCTCCGCAGCGCCAATCTTCCCCCGGCCGACCGCCCGCGCGAGGCTGCCGGCGACGGCGGTCTCGCCCCGTGTCCAGGCGGCGTCCGACTCCTCGAAAACGGCGACCCGGATTCCCGCCGCCGCGAAGGACATCGCGATCCCGCGGCCCATGGTTCCGAAGCCGATGATCCCGGCGCTTTCAATCTCGGAGCCCGTCACTCCCTCCGGAATCCGCCGCGACCGTGCCGCCTCTCGCTCCGCCCGCCGGAGGTGTGCGGCCGCGGCCTGCTGTTCCTCCGGCGTTGGCTTCCGGTCCAGGGTTTCCGGAGACGGCGCCGGGGAGTCCATCGCGGAAACAGGATAGCGGCGGTCCCGCCCGGTGCTACCGTCCCCTTCGCTTGGGAGGCTCGTCATGCGCAGCATTTTGAAGATCGCGGCACTCGTTTCGCTCCTCGCTCTCGCGGGAGGCGCCGGCTGGCTTGCGTCGGGGATCGGAGTCGGACGGGTGGCCCCGGAAGCGAGCCTCGAAGACCGTGAGCGGGCCTTCGAGGAGCGGATGCGCGAGGTGGTGCTCGACGGCAGCTTCACCGTCGCCTGGCCGGAAGCTCGGGACGGCGTTTACAGCGACCGCTACGAGATCGCGGGCGTGACCAAGCTGGACGGCGACCGCTGGCGGTTCGATGCCCGGATCACCTACGGCGACGTGGATGTGACCCTGCCGGTTGTGGTCCCGATTCGCTGGGCCGGGGACGTTCCGATCATCCGCATGGTGGATTTCGAGATTCCCGGCCTGGGCGAGGAGTTCGGCGCCACGATCGTGTTTGACGGCGATCGCTACGGCGGCACCTGGGACCACGGCGAGGTCGGCGGCTTCATGTTCGGCCGGGTGATCCGGGAATAAGGGCAATCGGCGGCGCTCGACGGATCAAGCCGCCTTGACATGACGCTATCCGGCACGCCGGGCGACACCTACGTCGCTCTCCTGCGCGGCATCAACGTCGGCGGCAAGAACGTGATCCGGATGGCCGAACTCCGCAGCCGCTTCGAGGTTGAGGGCTTCCGTGAGGTCACCACCTATATCCAGAGCGGAAACGTGATCTTCCATTCGTCCGGCTCGGCTCCCGGCCCACTGACGATTCGCATCGAGGAGATGTTGGCCTCGGCGTTCAACTACCAGGCCCGAGTTGTGCTGCGCTCCCGCGAGGAGATGGAGGCGGTGGTCGCCGGAGCGCCGGCCGGATTCGGGTCGCAACCCGATCGCTATCGCTACGACACCCTCTTCCTGAGACCTGCCCTGACGGCCGGCGCCGCTATCGAGAAGGTCCGCACCCGGCCCGGTGTGGACGAGGCTTGGGCCGGCAACGGAGTCCTCTACTTCTCGCGGCTGATCAGCCAGGCGTCCCGGAGCTACCTCAGCCGGCTCGTCTCGATGCCGGTGTACCAGGACATGACGATCCGTAACTGGAACACGACGACCCGCTTGCTGAAACTCATGTCTTGAGCTGACATCGGAGCGGACAAGGCGGAACGCGCTCCGCTTAGAATCGCGCGCTTCCGATGGCTGATTTCGATCTGGTGGTGCGCGGCGGCACCGTTGTCACCGCCGAGGGTGTCCGGTCCGCCGATGTCGGCATCTCGGGGGGCGTGGTCCGGGCCGTCGAACCGGAACTCGGCAGCGGCGAGGAAGAACTCTCCGCGAAGGGCCGGCTCGTCATCCCCGGCGGCGTGGACGCCCACACCCACATCGAGCAGAAGTCCTCGATGGGGCTGATGTGCGCCGACGACTACCACTCCGGGACCGTCTCGGCCGTCTGCGGGGGCACGACCACCGTCCTCTCCTTCGCGGTGCAGGGGAAGGGAGCCTCACCCCGGGAAGTGGTGGCCGCCTACCACGAGGCGGCGGGGCCGAAGGCGGTCTCGGACTACGGGTTTCACCTCATCGTCTCCGACCCCACGCCCGAGGCGCTCGAAGAGGAGATCCCGCAGCTCGTCGCGGAGGGCGTGGTCTCTTTCAAGATCTACATGACCTACGACCTGGTGCGCCTCGACGACCGGCAGTTCCTCGATGTCCTGGAAGCGGCGCGGCGGATGGGCGCGCTCACCATGGTCCATGCCGAAAATCACGACATGATCGGCTGGCTCTCGGGGCGTCTGGTCGGGGAGGGGCACCAGGCCCCCAAGTTCCACGCCGCCGGCCACCCCAAGCTCGCCGAGAGCGAGGCCACCGGCCGCGCCATCGAGCTGTCCGAACTCGTGGACGCGCCCCTCTACATCGTCCACGTCTCCTCGAAGGAAGCCGCCGAGGAGATCGCGGCCGCCCGGCGGCGCGGTCTCAAGGTGTTTGCCGAGACCTGTCCCCAGTACCTTCTGCTCACCGCGGAGGACCTCGACAAGCCGGGGATGGAGGGGGCCAAGTTCTGCTGCAGTCCCGCGCCCCGCGACGAGGAATGCCAGGAAGCGCTCTGGGAAGGCATCGCCGACGGGACTTTCGACGTGGTCAGCTCCGACCACGCGCCCTACAGCTTCGACGACAAGGGAAAGCTGGCGTGGGGACCCGAGCCGCCTTTCCCAAAGATCTGTAACGGCGTTCCCGGTGTCGAGCTGCGGATGCCGCTGCTCTTCTCCGAGGGCGTCGGCAAGGCCCGGATCAGCCTCCAGCGCTTCGTCGCGGTCTGCTGCGAGGCGCCGGCCCGGCTCTTCGGCCTGTATCCGAAGAAGGGAACGATCGCGCCGGGAAGTGATGCGGACCTCGCGATCTGGAATCCGGACCAGGTGGTGGACATCCGCTGGGCGGACCTCCACGACCACGTGGGCTATTCGCCGTACGAAGGCCGTCAGATCAAGGGATTCCCCGAGACCGTGCTGCGGCGCGGCGAAGTGGTGGTGCGGGACGGTCAGCCGCGCGCCCAGCCGGGCAGCGGACAGTTCATCGTCCGCGACCGGCCCGGGTCCGCCGCGCCGCTCGGCCGTCCGTCCTGGTCGGTGGCGCTGGCCCGCCGGTTCGGGGCGACGGATTTCCTGAAGTAGCTGCCGCCCGTTCGCTCAGCGCAGCGACACCGGCGGGCCGAACGCCCGGTCTTCTTCGACGACGATCACCCCGTTCTCCTCCACGTAGTCGTCCCACGCGGCCAGCAGTTCCGCGAGCACCTCGGGACGGGCATCCGCCAGGTCGGTCAACTCGCCCGGATCCTCGTCGAGGTTGTAAAGCGCCCAGTCGCCCTTGCCGAGAGGCGGGGCCAGCCAGGAGGCCTTCCACGAACCCTTGCGGATCGCCCGGCGGCCGAAGATCTCCCAGCCCGCGGCGGGCTCCTCGTGAACCACCTCGGCCTCGGCGCGCAGCAGGGGCGCCATGGATCGCCCGACCGGTGCGATCTTGTCGGGAGCGTCCGGCATTTCCACCCCCGCGAGGTCGAGGAAGGTCGGAAACAGATCGGTCACGTGGAGGTAGGCGTCGGTCGTGGCGCCCGGAAGCCGCTCGGCGAGCGCCGGTGGCACGATCGCGAAGCCCGGCACCCGGATGCCGCCCTCGTGGACGAACTGCTTGAAGTGGCGGTAGGGGCCGCTCGCGGCGCTGGCCCATTCCGGGCCGTAGTAGACAAAGGAGTCCAGGCGGCCCATGTTTTCGTAGGACAGATCGAACCGCTGGGGCAGGAAGGTTTCGTTGTCAGCGAGTCCGCTGACGTCCTCGCCGGCCGCTCCGTTGTCCGAGAAGAAGACGATCAGGGTGTTCTCAAACTCCCCGAGTTCCCGGATTTCGGCGATCAGCCGGCCCACGTGGTGATCGAGCCGTTCCACCATGGCGGCGTAGAGCTCCATCTTGCGGGCCTCCACCCGGCGTTCCTCGTCGCTCAACTCGTCCCAGCGCCGGGAGTAGTTGGGCAGCGGGGGGAGAGCCGTGTCCGCAGGAATCACCCCGGCGCGCTTCGCCCCGGCCACCCGCCGGGCGGCGAGTTCCTCCCAGCCGTCGTCGTAGGCTCCGGCGTAGAGGTCGAGGAACTCGTCGGGGACCTGGAGCGGCCAGTGGGGCGCGGTGTAGGTTCCGAGCGCGAAGAAGGGCTTGCCGGCCTCCTTCGCCTCCTGGATGTAGCTGATGAGCTCGTTGGTGTGCGCCCGGGTGGAATAAAAGCCCGCGGGCAATGCCGGAACGATCTCCCCGTCGCGCCGGTAGTGGATGTCGTCGAGCGTGTCCACCGGCGCCGCGTCCTCGAAGTGGCTGGCCGCTCCGGGCAGGAGGACGAACGAGCGGTCGAATCCCCGGGTCGGCGGGCTCTGCTCCGCCGCCTGGCCGAGGTGCCATTTCCCGGCGATCGAGGTGTGGTAGCCCGCGTCCCGCAGCACCGCGGGCAGGTGGAAGACATGCTCGTTGAGATATCCCTCGTAGCCGATCCGGCCCTCGAGGTCGTCCCCCATCAGGCTCGCCATCCCCCCGAGTCCGGCCCGGTGGTGGTCCACCCCGGAGAGCAGCATCGCGCGGGTCGGCGAGCAGGTGGCGGCGGTGTAGAAGCTCGTGAAGCGCAGCCCGGAGGCGGCCAGGCCGTCCAGGTTGGGGGTCCGGATCTCACCGCCGAAGGCGCCGAGATCGGTGTAGCCGAGGTCATCGGCGATCAGGACCAGGATGTTGGGGCGGGGCGGTGGCGCCTCGGCGCCCCCGCAGCCACAGAAGATCAAGCCGGCCAGAGCGGCTACCAGCGAAGAGCGAGGCATTGCGCGATTATCCGTCCCCGGGGGCGGCCCCGGTCACGCCTCCTACAATCCGCGCCCATGCGCATCCTCCGGGTCGCCGCCGCCCAGGTCGGCGGCATCCAGCCGGAAGAGACGAGAACCCAGGTGGTCGAGCGGCTGCTCGCCCTCATGGAACGGGCGGCCGCGGGCGGCTGCCGGCTGGTGGTCTTTCCGGAACTCACCCTCACCACCTTCTTTCCGCGCTACTTCTTCGAGAACGCGTCCGCCGCGGACGAGTATTTCGAGACCGCGATGCCCGGCCCGGAGACCCAGGCCCTGTTCGACGCGTCCCGGCGGCTCGGCGTCGGCTTCCACCTCGGCTACGCCGAACTGGTCCGGGAAGGGGGCGGCAACCGCCATTTCAACACCGCGATCCTGGTGGACCGCGGCGAAATCCTCGCGAAGTACCGGAAGGTCCATCTCCCCGGACACTCGCATCACCTTCCCGAAGCGCCATTCCAACATCTCGAAAAGCGCTACTTCGAGGTCGGTGACCTCGGGTTTCCGGTGTGGCGCGCCTTTGACGGGATCTTCGGGATGTGCATCTGCAACGACCGCCGCTGGCCGGAGACCTACCGGGTCCTCGGGCTCCAGGGCGTCGAGATGATCGTGCTCGGATACAACACCCCCGAGGTGAACATCCACCACCGGGAGCCGGCGCACCTCCGGATGTTCCACCACCGGCTATCGCTGCAGGCGGGCGCCTACCAGAACGCCACCTGGGTGGTGGCCGCCGCGAAGTGCGGCGTCGAGGACGGCAGCCGCCTCATTGCCGGCTCGGCGATCGTCTCTCCGAACGGGGAGATCGTTGCCGAGTCGGCGGGCGAGGGAGACGAACTGATCATCGCCGACTGCGATCTCGAAGTGGGAACCGACCTGAGGTGCCACGTCTTCGATTTCGCCCGCCACCGGCGGACCGAGCACTACGGGCTGATCACGGAGCGCACCGCCCCGCTGCCCCCGGACTGAGGCTCCGGGCTGACCTGATGCCTCACCCGAGAGATGCCTCCCCAATCTCGGGAAGGGCGGCCCTGGCGCTCCTGTTGTCGGCTGCGGCTGCCTCGTTCGTCGCGGGGTGCGCGGATGACAGCGCCCCGGCCCCCGCTCCGACGGTTCCCACCCAACCGCCGCCCGCTCCGCCACCCCCGCCTCCGCCTCCCGAGCCGGACCCGCCGCCCGGTTCACCCCTGGATGGAACGTTCACGAACTCCGAGGGTCGGACCATCCGCTTCCGGCTGCACTTCGACGAGAGCTGGGACCTGAAGGCGCCGCGCGGCGTGCTGATCTTTCTGCACGGCCTCGCGACGGGGACCACCGAGAGGCTGGTGAACTTCATCCCGGCCGGTTCGGGGCCCATCGCCGCGGCGCACGAACTCGGCCTCATCGCTGCCTTGGTGGCCGCGCCGCAATCCACCCCGCGCGGGCATCCTGCCGAGTTGTTCGACCAGGACTTCGAAGGGGACGGCCGGCGCGCCTGGGAACACCGCGACCTGCGGCTCCTCCACGAACTCCTGCAGAGCGGGTTCGGCGCCTCGGCCGCGGTCAATCACGACCAGATCGTGTTCTTCGGCGCGTCCCAGGGGACCTGTTTCCTCGCGCGGTTCTTCGAGCGCTACGCGGGGATCTACGGGGGCGGTTTTCATGCCTGGTGCGGCTGTCTGTGGGATCCGGACTCCGGCCGGCGCCCACCCCGAGCCGCGCCCGAGTGGAGTCCTTCCATTCCCTGGAACCCGTCCTCCGCGGACTTTGTGGGCGAGCGCTTCCGGGTCTTCGTGCAGGCCACTACCGGAGACTTCCTGCACGGCGAGTCCGTCGCTCTCGCTCAGTACTACGACGAGACCCTGGGGCTCGACACCCGCTGGGATCTCGCCGCGCCCGGCGGGCACTGCGCGCTGGGCGCCACTTCCTGGCCGGAAATATGGCAGTGGCTCTCGCTCGGCGGACTCCAGGGAAGAGGCGCCGCGGCGGCCAGCGAGGATCCGGACGGCGACGGAATCCCCAACTCCCGGGACCCGGACGACGATGATGACGGCGCGCTGGATTTCCTGGACGCCCTCCCCACGGATCGGCGCGAGTACCTCGACACCGACCGCGACGGGATTGGGAATTTCGAGGACGCGGACGCCGACGGCGACGGGGTGGAGAACGCTGCCGACCCGTTCCCCCTGGATCCGGGAGAGTGGAGGGATACGGACGGGGACGGAATCGGAGACAACCTCGACGACGATGACGACGGCGACGGGATGCCGGATCGGCTGGACCCGGTTCTGGAGCCGGGCGGCCGGAACGAGCACCTGACATTCCGCACGAACGTGGAGGGCGTCCTGTCCGTCACGAACGCGGAACACCCTGTGGTCCCGACACTCGCCGGAAGGAACACGTCCGTCGTCTTTCCGCCGGCGGAGGGGGACGAGCAGTCCTACCACGTCCTCGAACTGGGGGACGGAACCCGCGAGTTCCACGTCATGGTCGAGCGATTCCACCGGGCCGAAGCCTGCGAGACCGTCCTGTTTCCGGCGCTGTGCGAGGACTCGCCCGACCCGCTCGCCTACTTCGAGCACTTCGTGGACCGCATCCATGTGGATCGCAACCAGAACCGCGATCTGACCGATGACGGACCTCCCCTGCTGCTGGGGCGCAACCGGGGGGATCCGTGGCGCGAACCCGGTGTCCACACCGTGCTGCGGGTCTCCTACGCCTCCGGCGAAACGTTGCCCTACGCGATCCGGTTGTGGACCGGGCGCGATCTTTCCGAGGGGCTGGGCGTGATGGGCGGCAGCACCTGGGTTGGCGAAGTCGATCCGCCTGCCGGTGAACCGGTCCTGGTCGGCGTCGTTGATGCGAATGTGGACGGTCTCTTCAACACCGGCGGGCCGGGCGGGCTCGCCGGGAACTCCGACACCGTGGCGGTCGCCTCGCTGAGCGACTTCGTATGCGTCGATACGAACCGCAACGGGATTCTCGATGAGTGTTCCCGGGATGAGGACGGGGAACGAACGGGCGCCGTCGAGGATGGCGGAACGGTTCTGCTGGACGGACTCTCGCTCCGGGTCGAGGTGGCGCCCACGGGACATCGGGTCCGGTTCGTGGGTGAGGAGTGAGCCGGCCCGTAGCGGGCGCGGCCAAACCAGGGGTGGCTAGGCCGGTAGGACCGCGCGCCCGCCGAGTCGGCGGATGAGCCGGACCAGCGGCCAGAGCAGCGCCAGGTAAAGGAGCGCCGCCAGGATCAGCGGTGAGGGGTTGAAATGCACCCCCTGCGCGACCCGCGCCATCCGCAGCAGATCGGGTAGCGCCACCACGCTTGCCAACGAAGTCAGCTTGACGGCCTCGAGCGTGTTGCCCGCCAGGTCGGGGAGCACGTTCCGGACGCCCTGGGGAAGGATCACATGGCGCAGCGTCGCCGCGGTGCCGAGCCCGGTGGAGCGCGCCGCCTCCCACTGGGTCGGCTCGATGCTCAGGATTCCGGCCCGCAGGATCTCCCCGTAGTAGGTCGAGGTGTTGATGGTGAGCGCGATCCCGACTCCCAGGAGCGGCGGCGGCTCGATGCCCAGGAACGGCAGCCCGTGGACGATGAGAACGAGCAGCACCAGGGGCGGGAAGGCGCGCACCAGGTCCACGCCCCAGGAAAGAAGCCCGGTTACCCCGCGGGGAGCGAGCGTCTGGGCGAGCGCCAGACCGGCGCCGAAGAACAGTCCTCCGGGAATCACGATCAAGCACGCTTCGACGGTGACCAGCAGACCCCGCAGCAGGAGCCCGGAGCTCTCCGCCATCACCTGCGGGTTCAGGAAGGTCTGGAAGAACTCGGACACGACGGCTCAGCGGGTGGGGAAGCGCGTTTCCAGCCAGCGCCCCGCGCGGACGAGCGGGAGGAAGAGGGCGACGTAGACGCCGGCGGCGAGCAGGAGCGGTGCCGGACTTGCGGTCTGCGCCTGGATGCTCGCGGCCTGGTTCAGTACTTCGGGCACTGCCACGACCGAAGCGAGCGCGGTGTTCTTGCCGGTGGCGATCGCCCGGTTGGTGAGAGGGGGGATGGTGAGGCGCACCGCCTGCGGCAGCACCACCCGGCGGAACGCTTCCCCGCGGCTGAGTCCGGTGGAAAGCGCCGCCTCCCACTGCCCGCGGTTCACCGAGGTGATGCCGGCCCAGAAGATCTCCTCCGCCGAGGCGCCCAGCACGAGTCCCAGGGCTACGAAGGCCGCCATGAAACCGCTCAGTTCGATCCCCGCGAACGGCGCCGCGAAATAAAGGACGACGAGCAGGACGAGCGGCGGGAGGGCGCGGAAGACATCGGCGTAGGCGGCGATCAGTCCTCCGACCGGCCGGAGCGGCGCCCCCCGGAGGAGCGCGCGGATGGTGGCGAGCAGGAGTCCGAGCGCCACGCCGGCGGCGATCGAGGAGAGCGCGAGCCCGAGCGTCACGCCGATCCCGGATCGGATGGCCGGCCAGGCGGCGGCGAGGACCTCCGGGTCGAAGAAGATGCGCATTGGACCGGCGCGTCTAAAGGCGGCTCAGGAAGTTCTGGAGCCTTTCGCTCTTTGGGTGGTCGAGGATCTCTTCCGGCGGGCCGCACTCGAGGATCTCCCCTTCGGCCAGGAAGGCGATCCGGTCGGCGGCCTCCCGAGCGAAGGCGATCTCGTGGGTGGCGATCATCATTGCGACCCCGTCCTCCTTCAGGGACCGGATCACCCGCAGGACGCTGCCCACCAGTTCGGGGTCGAGGGCGCTCGTGGGTTCGTCGAGCAGCAGGATGCGGGGCTTGAGCGCGAGCGCCCGCGCGATGGCGACGCGCTGCTGCTGGCCCCCGGAGAGTTCATCCGGCATAGCGCCCGTCCGGTCCCCGAGACCCACCCGTTCGAGCGCCTCCCGCGCCGCCGTTTCTGCTTCGACCTGCGTGAGTCCTGCCGCGCGGCGCGGTGCGAGGGCGGCATTTTCGAGCGCGCTCAGGTGCGGGTAGAGGTTGAACGCCTGGAACACCATGCCCATCCGCCGCCGCACGGAGGCGAGTTCGGCGCCTCCCGCGGGGACCGGTTGCCCTTCGAAGATGACGTCCCCGCCGTCTGGCTCGGCCAGACGGTTGCAGCAGCGGAGCAGCGTGCTTTTCCCGGAGCCGGACGGCCCGATCAGCGCTACCAGCTCCGCAGATCCCACCGCGAGGTGGATGTCCCGGAGGGCAGGGATTCCGGAGAAGGTCTTCCCGACCCCCCGGAGCTCCAGAACGTGACTCACCCGCAGGGCTGGCGTCCCGGCGTCTCCATGAACCCGGAGAGCCCGGGCGGTCCGAATCCCGGATACGCCGTGACCGCGGCGGAGCCCGGCGCCGGTTCCACCCCCAGCCACTCTTGGTGGATGCGCGCGATGGTTCCGTCAGTCTTCATGCACTCCAGGATTTCCTCCACCTGGTTGCGCGTTTCGACGTCGTCATTCCGGAAGGCCACGGCGAAGGCCGTCTCCGCCCGGATGCGGAAGTCGGCCCGCACTCCCGCGTTCTGGCGCACCGCCCACATGGCGACCGATTCGCCGACCAGATTGGCGAACGCCCGGCCGGAGAGCACCGCCTGCACCGCATCGGCATTCTTTCCGTAGCGGAGCACTTCGAAACCGAGAGCCTCGTGGTTGTCGGTGGCCCAGAGGTCGTAGGCCGAGCCGTTGTTCACCGCGATCGACTGTCCCCGGAGCTGAGCCAGGTCCGTCAGTTCGGCATCGTCGCGGCGGCGGAGAAAGACCGGGTCCGTGTCCAGGTACCCCTCGGTGAGCAATACCCGTTCGGCCCGGCCCGCGGTGATCGTGGTCGGCGCGATCACGAACTCGAACTTCTTCGCGTAGAGCCCGGAGAAGATCGAGGACCACTCCGAGTCCACGATTTCGAAGCCCGGACGGCCCAGCCGGTCCGCAATCTCCCGGGCGAGGTCCACGTTGAACCCCTCCACCTCGCCGTTCGCGGTCATCATGGCGTGGGGGGCGAACCCCACGTCGGCGGCAACGACCAAGGGGCCTTCGCCCTCGACTTCGGGAGATCCTCCGCAACCGGCAAGGATCAGAAGCGCGGCCGGGAAGACGCCGACGCGCCGGCCGTTTAACAGCCTGCGGACAACGTGACGGGAGCATCGAGAACGGCGAGGCCCAGTTCTCCCGGTGGGGGTCCGGCTGACCCGGTTCTCCCGGTGGGGGCGGCGCGTGAGGGAGGAATACCGGGTGTATTCCGACACAAACGCAACGATGAGGGCCGCACAGCGGCCCGTTTCAGGCGGGATGCATCGCCGTTCGAATGCCGCGTGACTTTGTTCACAGGCTGCTTGCGACATCCCGCTCATGGTACCCGGCGGCTGAACATTCCGGAGGCGACGCCCGAGAAGAAACTCATCAGGGCGCTCCCCGCGATCAGCCCGCCCGCCACGATGTAGCGCAGCCCGTCGTAGCGGTTGCCAGTGCGCCAACTCACGACCCGTCGAACGAGGAGCGCGGCGAGGGCGGTCCAGCCGGCGACCGGGTTCACGATCAGCAGCCCGGTGGCGAAGAGCACCCCCATCTGCCGGTTGGGGCCGCCGAGGACCTGCAGGATCGCCCCGGGCACGGCCCAGATCGCGAGCTCGCGAGCGAGCCCCGGGTTCTGTCCCGCCGCGATGGTCGCCACCGCGACCCGGTCGTAGGGCGGAAAGAGGTCCGCCTCGAAGTAGGAGGCGTAGGTCAGCAGCACGAGTCCCGAAGCGACGAGCAGCCCGAAGACTTCCGCCCCGCGCTGCGCGGCCCGGCCCTGAATCTCATAGTCCGGGTCTTCGCCGTGACCCCGGAGGATCCAGCCCGCCTTCAGGTCGTAGCCCATGTCGGCGAACGCGGGCCCGGTGGCCGAGGCAAAGCCGGTCAGGAGGACCAGCGCGAGCGGCGGGAACCCCAGCAGCATTCCCAGGAGCAAGAAGATGAGCGAGGTCGCGAAGGCCGGAAACCACCCCGAGTGCATCGCCGCAACCCCGCAGAGGAGTTCCGAAATGAGCGCGGCGGCCGCCGCGAACAACGCGAAGGCGAGGACGCCGGGAATCCCCATCCCGGACAGCAGTCCACCGAGAACCGCGACGAGCGCGGCCGCCGCCGCGAAGCGGGAGTACCCCTTGGCGAATGTCGAGAGCCCGGGCTGGGGTCCGGTGGCGGATGAGGTGCTGGGTGATTCCTGGCGGCCGCGGATCGCTCGGCCCATCTGCCACAGCGCCACCGCCCCCGCGCCGATCATGATGCCGTGGGGCGCGTGGATGGCGGCGAGGTCCAGCCCGAGAACTGGTGGCGCGTAGCCGCGGGCGAGGAGCCCCAGCCCGAACATGAGCAGGGCCACCTGGTTCCCGATCCAGCAGACCCCCACAATGTCGGTGGGAATGCCCACCAGCCGTCCGAGGGCGCCTGCGACCCCTCCGGTGATCAGCAGCGTCGCCCGCCGGCCGCCTTCGTCTCCCGCCCGCAGACATTCGGCGGTGGCGACCCCGGAGGGCCAGAGCCCCTCCGCCGGAAACACCCGGCTGCCGAAGAGCCGGTAGAGCAGAGCGATGTCGAGCAGCGACCCGAGCACCGCGCCGAGAATCATCACGGGCACGAGGTCGGGCCGGCCGAAAAGCCACACCATCCCGGCCGGCAGCAACACCGCGTTCGCCCCGCCGAAGGTCGCCGCCGAGATGACCGTCTGGAGCAGGTTCTGGCGTGCGGTGCTGCGGAAGCGGCGGGTGAAGGCGAGCGGGATCCGCCCGACTGCAATGGCGAGTACCGCGGCGATGATGGAGCTGTTTGGGCTGATTCCGACGCGGGTCAGGAGCTCCATCCCGATGATGGCCCCGATCAGGGCCAGCGCCGCCCCGAAGAGCAGCGTCCCGGGCTCGAAGATGCTCGGGTGGCGTCTCGGCTCAGCCATGCGCCCCGAAGTATGGGGGAGCGCCGGCCTTCGGGTCGGCGCCATCCGCCGCCGGCGGGCGAACTACGGATCGCCGACCCGCGTGATCGCGCGGATGGCGGCGGCTACTCGTTCGTCGCCTTTTCTTCCTCGCCCCAGATGTGACGCGCGAACCACTCCCAGTTGTGCACCATCGCTGCGAGCCGTTCGCGCGGTTTCGTGATCCCGTGACCGAAACCCTTGTAGATGATGAGCTCCGTCTCGACGCCGACATCCTGGAGCCCCTGGTACAGCTCGTAAGCGTTGGGCGTGGGCACCCGGGCGTCGAACTCGCCGTGCTGGATCAGGGTCGGGGTGCTGGCCTGGTTGATGTAGGTCATCGGAGAGGTCTTGGCGTAGATCTCGGGGTCGTCCCAGGGCGTGGCCTTCAGGTATTCCCGGGTGAAGCCGTGGATGTCGGTATTGACGTAGTAGGTCATCCAGTTGGAAATGCCGGCTCCCACCGAGATGGCGCGGAAGCGGTCGCTACTGGTGGTCAGGAAGGCGGAGATGTAGCCGCCCTGGCTCCAGCCCATCGCCGCGACCCGGTCCGGATCCGCCACGCCGCGTTCCACGAGCGCTTCGACACCGGAGAGGACGTCCCAGGCGTCGCCGACGCCGAGATTCCGGACGTTGAGCGCTCGGAATTCGCCGCCGTAGCCCGCCGAGCCGCGGTAGTTGGGCATCATCACCACGGCGCCCTTCTTGAGCCATTCGAGGGCGGGATAGACGTAGCCGCCGACCAATTGGGGCCGGGAAGTACCGGTGGGTCCCCCGTGGATGATCACCATGAGCGGGTAGGCGCGGGCAGGGTCGTAGCCGGGAGGCTTCATCAGCACTCCTTCAATTTCGGCGCCGTCCTCGCTATTCCAGGTCACCACTTCGCGGGTGCCCAGATCGCCCCAATCGGCCAACTGGGAGGTCATGTCGGTGACCCGCTCAGCCCCGGCGCCCCCCGATTTCCGGAAGATCTCGGAGACGGTGGTGCGGTCCTCGCCCTGGATCGCCATGGCGGAGCCATCGCGCGCGATGTCCACCGTGGCGATCATCTCGGGGGTGTCCAGCGCCACAGTCACGTCGCGCGAGTCGGGATCCAGCAGGAACAGTTGGCGGGCGGTCCGCTGCGAAGCGACGAAGAACACCCCGTCGTCGTTCCACGCCACCGGGGACGGGTTCTCGTCGAAGCCGGCGGTCAGGATGCGGGATTCGCCGCCCGCCGCGGGGATCACCGCGAGTTCACTGTTGCCGTAGTAGGGGCTCGCTTCCCCGGAGGTGGAGAAGAGGATGAGCGCGCCGTCCGGCGACCAGAGCGGTCCGCGCTGGCGGCCGGGATCGCCGGCCAGCACCCGGACCGTTCCGCTGGCCACCTCGACAACCGAGACGTCCGCCTGCCGGAACGAATCGACCTGGGGGGTGGGCGTGTGGTCGAAGGCGATCTCGCCGCCGTCCGGTGACCACGCGAACGTCCCAACCGTGAATTCGTCGCCTTCGGTCAGGCGGCGGGGCTCGGCCCCGTCGCGCACCTCGACAACCCAGAGGTGGGACATGCGGAAGTCCCTGTCCTCGACGGCGTAGTCCCCGAAGCTCTCCTCCCGCTCCTCGAAGTCGTCGGGAGCGGGGTCGGAAGCCGAAAACGCGATCCGGCTGCCGTCGGGCGAGAAGCGGAACGAGTTGATGCCTCCGTCGTGGGAGGTGAGCTGCCTGGCCTCGCCGCCCTCCGGGCGGATCAGGTGGATCTGCGCGCCGTCCCCACGGTCCGCGATGAAACCGAGCTGGGACCCGTCCGGAGACCACCGGTGCCCGCTACTGCTGCCGTCCTCAGTGTCGGTGAGCCGGAAGGGCTCGCCGTCGGCCGGAGCCAGCCAGATCTCCCGGTCGAACCGGTTGTTCTCCCAGTCCGTGGTGCCCACGGAATACGCGATCATGCTCCCGTCGGGCGAGATGCGGGGGCCGCTTGCCGACTGCAGGGAGATCTGGGCCCGGAATGCCTCCTCCACCGGGGACGATTCCTGTGCGGCAGCGGCCGCGGCGCTGGCGAGCAGCGCGGCGGCGGAAAGGGCTATGGACAAATGTCGGTGCATGACTTCCTCCCCTCCGATGTCTTGGGGCGACGGGTGCTTCCGATGGTATCCGGGAAGGGATCCCCCATCGGGAGGACCGGGCCGACCTCCAGGCCGGCACCGCCGCCGGAGGCTGCGGAACTCGCGAATTCGTCCGCCGCATGACGCCCAGCCCCAGGAGCGCCGGCCTCCGGCCGGCATCGCTCCGCGCAGCGGAGCGAAACTCCCTGACTCAATCATCCCCGACGACGGCAACCCAAACGGGGACGGCGTAGCGCTTTACCGCCGCATGAGCAGCGCTGCGCCATGGCGCCGGGCTGCGGCGCCATCCTGGCGAGCGAGCGACGAGAGTTTCGCCTCGCTTCGCTCGGCGATGCCAGCCTGGAGGCTGGCGCTCCTGGCCGCGAAACTCGCTGACTCAATCACCACCGCGGCGTTAGCCAGCCACCAGGCGCCGCACCGCCTCCGCGAGCGCCCGACGCGCGAGGACCACCGGTTTTCCGGTGGCGCGCGCGACCGCCGCTTCCAGGGGGCCGCCGTAGCCGAGGCAGTTCAAACCGATGACGTCCACGTCCCGGAACTCATTCGCCAGCCGCCCCTCCACTCCGCCGTCCGAATAGGGAGACGCGACTCCGATCACGCACGGGGAATCGTCAGGGACCCGTCGCCGAGCGTCGGCTTCCTGCCGCGGTTCCGGAATCAGCATTCCGACCGTGGCCCCCGGAGCGGTGGCGGCTCGCAGCGTCCGGTCGAAGATCGGGCCGGCCTTGACGAGCCCCGGGCGTTCGCCAATTCCCCGAAAGGGTCCGGTGCAGAGGATGGCTGCGATGTCGTCCGGCGGGATCTCGCTGAGGAGCGCCGCCATCCGTTCCTCGACAAAGTCCTCTCCGATCACGATCTCTTCCCCGCTCCGCAGCCGCGAAACCAGCGGCATCTCGCCCGCCCGCGGCGCGCCTCCGCGGACCTCTTCCCGCGTCAATCCATCGAGGGCGCCCGCTTCCACGGCCGTGATCGCGTCTGCGCGCTCTCCCAGCATTCCCAGGATTTCCGGCACCACGTCCGGCCGCGGCGACTGGCCGATGGTCAGGAAGTGGACGGTCGGCATGGAGAATCCGGGCAGCCCGGTCAACTCATGACCGGCGCCTTGCCCGGACTTCGCACGAAACCGTCTCAGTAGATGCCGGGAATAATGCGGTACGGCACCCGTGACTGGTACTCCGCCCACTTCTCGGCGCCGTATTTCTCGGCGCAGTGTGCGTCGTCATCGAGTTGACGGTAGGTGAACATCGAGACGATGAAGACGAAATAGGTCCAGGCCCAAGGGTTCGTGAAGTGGCCGAATATCAGGGCGATGGACAGGGAAAGAAACCCTTCCCCCATGTAGTTGAAGTGGCGCGCGACGCCCCACAGACCGTTGCACAGGATCTTGCGATCCTCGGCCTGGATGTACTCGGGCTGGATCAGCCCTAGGAACTTGCGGTCGGGCCAACGCTTGAAGGTGTACTTCTGCAGGTTGGCTCCCCGCGAGATGCTCCATCCCAAGAGGAACAGCGCCACCGTCCCGACGAGCCAGAAGTTCGTCGCCCCCGGCGAAAACCCCGGATTCGGGTGAACCGCCATGCCCCAGAGCGGGAGGATGAACATCCATCCATAGACCACCAGTCCACCCCAGAACAGCTTGAAGCCGACGTTTTCGTGGATCAGGTCGTAGGTGTAGAGCTGGACGCGCTCAAAGACGAAGTAGTCCAGGACGTAGAACGTGAAGAACCCCGCGTAGATGAAAACGCCCGGATTGGAGTTTTGGCCGAAGAGTTCGTAGTGGTAAACGGCCCCGGACAGGGCGTTCAGCGACAACATCGTCCCGCCGACGACGTAGAACCACATTTTCACGTCGAAGCGTCCGCCAAAGAACTGGATCTCCTGGGCCCGCCCGAACCACCACGCCAGGAACCGGCTCTTTACCTTGCCGGGCGGCTGGCTGAACACCGCCAGGATCGTGAAGATGATGGTGAGGACCGTGCCGCCGGCCACGGCATAGATCGAGGACCGGTAGAACCAGTCACGCGGCATCCCGGTGAGCTCGAAGGCCCACACGATCAGCATGACGGCGAACACCAGCATGCCGTTCAGCCGGTACTTGCGCGGTTCACCGGTCTCCGAATCGACGACATACCCCGGAACCCACCGGCCCGGCAGGATGAGCTGCACCACGGCAAAGGCCGCGAAGACGACGAGCGGGGTGAAAAACCCCAGGATCGCCTCCGTCCCGGACAGCTCGAACAGGTGTCCAATCCCAAGCCATTCGATCATGACCGAAATCCCCTCCCTGTCGCGGCCCGCCCATTATGGAGAGGGGCATGGAGGAGGTCAATCCGGCTCCGCCGCCGGTCTTTTTGTTTAGCATCGCCCGGATGACCGACGGCGGACGGGAACTCGGGCCCGCGGAGATCGAGGATCTCGCCGCCGGCGCCTGGATCCTGGGGGCCGGCGGCGGCGGGAACCCCTACCACTCGCTGCTGAACCTCCGCCGGGAAACGGCGCGGGGGTTCCGGCCGGTGGTCATCCCCGCCGGGTCCCTCGCCGACGACGACCTGGTGGCCGTGGTTTCGACCATGGGGGCGCCCCTCGTCGGCGAGGAACGGCTCCCTGATCCCGACGTCGCGGCGCGGCCCGTCGAGGTGCTCGCCGAGCGCCTCGGCCGGCCCTTCAAGGCCGTGATGTCGCTTGAAATCGGCGGGTCGAACTCGCTACAGAGCTTCCTGGTGGCGTCCCGGACCGGGCTTCCGGTGCTGGACGCGGACTGCATGGGACGGGCTTTTCCCGAGGCGCAGATGACCACGTTCGCGATTGCGAACCTGCGCAATTACCCCTTCTGCCTCGCTGATGTGCGGGACAACATCGTCATTGTCGAGCGCGCCGCGAGCTGGCAGTGGCAGGAACGACTCGGACGGGTCGCGGTGACCGAGGTCGGTTCCATCGCTGCCACCGCGAAGGCGCCGCGCACCGGCCGCGAGATCAAGGACCACGCGATCCTGGGCTCCGTCACCCGGGCCCTGAGGATCGGCGCCGCCGCGCGCCGGGCGCGGGAGCGGGGCGAAGATCCGGTAGCGGCGGTCCTGACTTCGGAAGGAGGCCTCGTCCTTTTCCGGGGCAAGGTCTCCGACATGGAACGCCGTACGACGCGGGGTTTCCTGCGTGGCGTGGCCACCATCACGGGGCTCGGAGTGGACCGGGGATCGACGATGGCGCTTCATTTCCAGAATGAGTTCGCTGTCGCTTTCCGGGATGGTGAGCCTGCCGGGATGACCCCCGACATCCTGACGGTGGTGGATTCCGCAAGCGGCGAAGCGCTTGGCACCGAGGTGATCGCCTACGGACAGCGGGTCCAGGTCATTGCGCTTGCCTCGCCGGCCGCGCTCCAGACCGAGGCGGCGCTCCAACTGGTCGGTCCCCGGGCGTTCGGGTTCGACCTCGATTTCACCCCGCTCTTCCCGTGACCTCTCCGGATTCGCGGCCCACCGCCCGCGTCGGCGTGGATGTCGGGGGGACGCACACGGACGCCGTGCTGATGCGCGGCGGGGAGGTTGTCAGCGAGGTCAAGGCGCGGACCACGGCCGGGGTCACTTCCGGAGTGGTGGCGGCGCTCTCGGGAGTGCTGGGTGGGGGTGCAGCTTCCTCCGACGTTTCCCGGGTGGTGATCGGAACCACCCACTTCACGAACGCGGTCCTCACCGGGACCGGTCTCGAGCGGGTGGCCGCGCTGCGGGTGGGGCTGCCGGCCAGCGCTTCGCTGCCGCCGTTTTGTGATTGGCCGGAGCGGCTCGCCGGGATCGTGCGGGGGCCGGTCTTCATGGTCGAGGGCGGCCACGAATGCGACGGGCGGCCCATCGTTCCGCTCGACGAGCTGGCGGTCGCGGAGGCGGGACAGGAGATCCGGAAGGCCGGAATCCGTGAGATTTCCCTGAGCGCGGTCTTCGCTCCCCTTGACGGCAGCGCCGAGGCGCGAGCGGCCGAGATCCTTCAGGACGTCCATCCGGACGCTTCGATCACCGAGTCGCGCCGGCTGGGACGGATCGGGCTGCTCGGGCGGGAGAGCGCGGGGCTCCTGAACGCGGCCCTTCGGCCACTCGCCGCCCGGGTGACGAAGGCGTTCGCCGACGCCGCCGCGGCGATCGGAACCGAGGCGCCGCTCTTCATCGCCCGGAACGACGGCACGATCGCCGGTGCGGCGGCCGCCGCGGAATTCCCCGTGCTGAGTCTCTCCTCGGGACCCACGAACAGCATGACGGGGGCGGCGTTCCTCTCCGGTGCTTCCGAAGGGGTGGTGGTGGACGTGGGCGGCACCACCACCGACGTCGGTTACCTGCGCGCCGGATTCCCGCGTGAAGCGCCGCGCGAGGTCGAGGTGGGCGGGGTCCGCACCCTGTTCCGGATGCCGGACCTGCTCTCCATTGCGCTCGGTGGGGGGAGCCGGGTGTCGGGTGACGGCGGGGAGGTAGGGCCGCAAAGCGTGGGATTCCGCCTCGCCGAACAGGGCCTGGTATTCGGAGGCCACGTGCGCACCGCCACCGACTGCGGGGTGGCGGCCGGCTGGGCCGAGATTGGCGATCAGGAGCTGGTTGCAGGGCTCTCCGGACGGGTGCTCGCGCGCTTCACCGATACGGTGGGAGAGCAGATCGCGGAGGCTGTGGACCGGATGAAACCCGACGCCCGGGATTGCCCACTGCTCGCGGTGGGAGGCGGGGCCTTTCTGGTGCCCTCCGGACTGGAGGGGATTTCGGAGACCGTGAACGTGCCGCATGCCGGAGTCGCGAATGCGGTCGGCGCCGCCATCGCCCGGATCGGCGGCGAGGTGGACAAGGTGTTTCACGACGTGGGCCGCGAGGAGGCCTTCCGGCTCGCTCAGGAGGAGGCCGAAGGGCGGGCGGTGGCCGCGGGGGCCGCTCCCGGCGGGCTGGAAGTGGTCGAGCGGGAGGACCTGCCGCTCGCTTATCTGCCGGGCGATGCCCGGCGGGTCCGGGTACGGGTGGTGGGAGAAGCGGGTTAGGGACGGCCACCGGAACGGAGCCGCCGGCCCGGGGCTACGGGGCGTTGCGGAGGAGGTAGTCGATCAGCAGGTTGGACATGACCCGCATGCCGATTGCCACCGAGGCGTTGTCGGCGCGGAAGAACGGGGAGTGGTGGGGACCCGTCCTGGTGCCCTCGCGGTGGATGCCGAGCCGGTAGAAGAATCCCGGCACCTCATTCGCGAAATAGGAGAAATCCTCGCCGCCCATCGTCGGGTCGAGTTCCCGGGTGTTCTCGGCGCCCGCGATCTCCCGCACCGTGCCGATCATTTCGGCGGTCAACTCGCGGTCGTTGATCGTGGCGGGAGAGCCGCGGTCGTAGGTAAGCGAATACGACCCGCCTCCGGACACGGTGATGCCGCCGAGCACCTCGTTCATCCGCGCTTCGACCAGGTCCCGCACCTCCGGGTCGTAGGTGCGGACCGTGCCCTCGATGTCCACCGCCTCGGGAATGATGTTGAAGCGCTGGCCTCCGTGGACCATGCCGACCGTCACCACCACCGGCTGCAAGGGGTGAACGTTGCGCGACGCAATCGTCTGTAGCGAAAGGATCGCCTGAGACGCCATCACGATGGGGTCCACACCCGCCTGCGGCTGCGCTCCGTGGGTCTGGACGCCGGTGATGGTGGCCTTGAAGTGATCCACCGCGGCGAGCGCCGGCCCGGGCGTGTAGCCGATCACTCCGAGGGGCAGCCCGGAGAGCGTGTGGAGGCCGAAGATCGCCTGGGGCCGCGGGTCCTCGAAGACCCCTTCCGCGACCATCACTTCCGCGCCACCTTCTTCTCCGGGTGGCGGCCCTTCCTCGGCCGGCTGGAAGATGAACATGATGGTGCCCGGGATGTCCTCGCGCATGCCGGCGAGCACCGACGCCACGCCGTACTGCACCGCGGTGTGGACGTCGTGTCCGCAGGCGTGCATCACTCCGACCTCCTGCTCGTTGTAGGTGGCGCGCACCTTGGACGCGAACGGCAGGTCGGTGTCCTCGGTGACCGGCAGGGCGTCCATGTCGGCCCGCACCGCCACCACTGCACCGGGCTTGCCACCCTTCAGGATGCCGACCACGCCGGTATGGGCGATCCCCTCGCGCACCTCGTCGAACCCGAGGCCGCGGAGGTGTTCCGCGACCATCCGTGCCGTCTCGAACTCGCGGTTCCCCAGTTCCGGATGCTCGTGGACGTGCTCCCGGAAAGCGACCGTTTCTTCCTCGAGACCGGAAACGGCCTCCTGGATGCGGTCGTCCCAGACGCCGAGCTCCTGCGCCGCGCCGGGCGCTGCCAGCAGAGTGAGAAGGACTACGGCAAAAGCGCGGTACACCATGGAAACCTCCGTCAGGACCGCGCGAGTGTACCGAGGCGGACTGGGCCGGGGCGCCGGATGACGACGGCTAGAGCGGAGCGTCGCTCACGCCGCCGAACTCGAGGAGGAATGTCCACTCCTCGGGCGTCACCCGCTGGACGGAGAGGCGCTGGCCCCGCTTCAGGAGTGACATGCCGGCGATTTCCGGCAGCGTCCGCAGGACGGGCAGGGGAATCTCTTCGGGAAAGCGCGCCACGAACTCGATGTCCACCATGTACCACCAGGGCTTTTCCTCGGTGGCGCGGGGATCGTGGTACTTGGAGTCCGGGTCGAACTGGGTGAAATCGGGATAGGCGAGACGGCACACCCGCGCCACTCCGGCGATGCCGGGCGGCTTCGCGTTCGAGTGGTAGAAGAGCACCCCGTCCCCGATCTCCATTTCCTTCATGTAGTTGCGGGCCTTGAAGTTGCGGACGCCGTCCCAGTGGGTCCAGCCGTCCCGCTCGAGATCGTCGAGGCTGTACGCCTCCGGTTCGCTTTTCATGAGCCAGTAGTGGCGCGGTCGTTCGGTCATGGAGTCAGAGGAGCCGGAACTCCACCTCGATCTCGGCGAGGACGTCCACCGCCTCGCCCCGGAAGCGGCCGGGCTGGAACGTCCATTCCCGTACCGCGGCAACCGCCTTGGCGTCGAGTCCCGCATCGAGGCTGCGGATGATCCGGGCCGGCCCCACGCGGCCGCTCTTCAGAATCACCACCTCGAGGATCACGATGCCCTCGATCTTCCGCGCGAGGGCGTCGTCGGTGTATTCGGGGGTGACGCGGCGGCGCAGCTGCGGCGGATCGACGCCGCTGCCGATCCGGTAAGCGCCGCCGCCGAAGCCGCCACCGGTGCCTTCGCCCATCCCGTCGCCGTCGCCCTCACCGAGCCCGCCTCCCTGGCCGGTGCCGGCGCCGCGATTGCGGCCGGGACCCGCGAATACGAGGTCCGAGGCGTCGCGGATGAGTCCGGCGAGCGCATCGGGATCCGGAGCGAAGGGGGCGTTGATGGCGTCCTCCAGAATCTGCTCCGCGGTGGCTTCGGGATCCTGCAGGACCAGTTCCTCAGGTTCGGGAACGTTCTGTGTGTTCACCGTCTGGGTATCGAGCGGTTCCGCCTCGGTCTCGTCACCGCCCCCGCCCCCGCCGCCTCCGGGGCCCTCCTGCACGAGGAACACGAGCCCCGGGAGATCGAATCCGGATTCCTCAAGTTCTTCCGCCGCGAACCAGCCGAACACGACCATTGCGAGGATCGCGCCATGCACGGTCATCGCGGAGGCGAAGCCACGCCGGCCGGCGTGCGCGTCGATGTGTTCCACCGGAAGTCCGGTGATGGGACTGATAGCCGGTCCGGGCGGCGTCATCAAATCCCGGACGGCCTTCAGCATGCGCTGTGCGGCGGAGCGGGGAAGGGGACCTGAGGATGCCACGCGAAGGAGTGCGGGGGGCGTTGTCGCTCCCGCATTGTAGCCAACGGGCGTGGTACTCTCCGCGCCGCTCGTAGCGTTGGCGCGGCCCACCTTCCTGTCGGATCCGGCCTCCCGAACCGGCCTTCCGAACCGGCCCGGAGAGGGCGGATTCCGGGAGTGCTTGTCCTCATCCGGCGAGCGTTTGCGGAGTCCCCGGCCGGCGGCGCCGGGATGACGATCGAGGGCGATGGCGGTGGTCCGGCTGCGCAAGGAGCCGAATCCACCCCAGCCGGCATACGCCTCCCAATTCCCATGATCCACTCGTTCAGCGGTCACACTCCGCTTGTTCCGCCCAGCGCCTTCGTGGCTCCGGGCGCCGCCGTCATCGGCGATGTCGAGCTCGGTGAGGACGTTTCGATCTGGTTTTCCGCGGTCCTTCGCGGTGACGTGAACTTCATCCGGGTCGGCGCGCGATCCAACCTCCAGGACGGGGTCGTGGTGCATGTGAACGCCGGCGCGGAGTCCACGACCGTCGAGCAGGAGGTGACCGTCGGACACCAGGCGATCCTCCACGGATGTCATCTGGGGCGGCGCAGCCTGATCGGTATGGGCTCGGTGGTCCTGGACGGGGTCTCGGTTGGCGAGGAAGCCATGGTGGCGGCTGGCGCGGTAGTGCCGCCCGGACTTCAGGTGCCGCCACGGGTCCTCGTCCGTGGTGTTCCCGGAAGGGTCGTGCGGCCCCTCACCGATGCCGAGATTGCCCATCTCGCCGATTCCGCAGCGCGCTACGTCGAACTCAAGGACCGCTATCTCGGCGAGCGGGCCGAGGCCGTCTCCTGAAGAGCGACCGGAGTCCCCGACCGTGAACCTTCCTACCCGCCCCACCCATCACTGTTCCGCCCTCGGGCTCGAGCAGGCGGGCAGCCGCGTCGTTCTGATGGGATGGGTGGAACGGATTCGGGACCTCGGAGGACTCTTGTTCCTCGATCTCCGCGACTATCGCGGCGTGACGCAGATCGTGGTCCGACCCGGGTCCGGGCCGGCCGCGGAGGCCAAGCGCCTCGGAGCCTGGTGGGTGATCGCCGTCGAAGGCCTCGTGCTCGCCCGGGAGCCGGGAACGGTCAATCCGGGAATCCGGACCGGCACGATCGAGGTGGAAGCCGAGCGCCTCCACGTCTTGAGCGAGGCCCGCACGCCTCCCTTCTCGCCGACGGATTCGGAGGGGGTGGCCGAAGATCTTCGCCTGCGTTACCGCTACCTGGACCTCAGGAACCCGAGACTGCAGCGAAACCTGCGGATTCGCGGCCGGCTGGCCACCGAGATCCGCAGCCACCTCGACGGCCACGGGTTCCTGGAGGTCGAGACCCCGTTCCTGACCCGGTCCACTCCGGAGGGCGCCCGGGACTATCTGGTGCCGTCGAGGGTCCATCGAGGCCGGTTTTACGCTCTTCCGCAGTCGCCCCAGCTCTTCAAGCAATTGCTGATGGTCGGCGGTACCGATCGCTACTACCAGATCGTTCGCTGTTTCCGCGACGAGGACCTGCGGGCGGATCGCCAGCCGGAATTCACCCAGGTCGATGTGGAGATGTCCTTTGCCGATCCGGAGCAGGTCATCGAGATCACCGAGGGTCTCTTCGAGCGCGCCCTCGGCGCCGTGGGGATCGAGGTCAAGCCTCCTTTTCCCCGATTCACCTACCAGCAGGCGATGGATCGCTACGGAGTGGATCGTCCCGACCTCCGCTACGGCGCCGAGATCATCGACCTCACCGATCTGGTACGCGGGTCCGGTCACCCGTTGCTGGATCGGGTGGTTGGCGCCGGTGACACCGTCCGGGGGATCGCGGCGCCCGGGTGCGCCGGCTTTTCCCGGAAGAGGCTCGACGGCCTGCAGGCGGCGGCGATCGAAGCCGGCGCCGGGGGCCTCCTCTGGGCAGCCTTTCGGGACGGCGAGGTCCGCTCGCCGCTCGTGAAGACCGTCGGCGCCGATCGGCTCCGGACGCTGCTGGAGGCGGCGGGCGGCGGCCCCTCGGACCTCCTCCTCATGGTGGCCGGCGAGGCGAAGATGGCGTGCGAGGCGCTCGGCGCGCTCCGGCGGCAGCTCGCGGCGAGCGAGGGCTGGACCTCGCCCGGGCAGTTCGCCATGGCCTGGGTCACCGAGTTTCCCCTCTTCGACTATTCGCAATCGGAAGGCCGCCTCACGTCGGTCCACCACCCCTTCACGAGCCCGCATCCCGACGATCTCGACCGCCTCGCCACGGAGCCCCTCAGCGTGCGTTCGCTCGCCTACGACGTGATCGCGAACGGCTTTGAGCTTGGTGGGGGGAGCATCCGGATCCACAGCCGCGAGATGCAGCAGCGGGTGTTCGAGGCGCTGGAAATCCCGGCCGCGGAGGCCGCGGAACGCTTTGGGTTCTTCCTGGAGGCTCTGGAATACGGCACTCCGCCGCACGGCGGGATCGCGCTTGGCTTCGACCGGATCGCCATGTTGGCCTCGGGAAGTCGGAGTCTCCGGGACGTGATCGCGTTCCCGAAGACCACCTCGGCGACCGACCTGATGACCGGATCCCCGGCGGGGGTGGAACCGTCGCAACTCGACGAGGTGGGAGTTGCGCTGGGGACCAGGGCGAACCCGGACGAAGACTGATCGCGCAGGAACCCCACCGGGGAGCTGGGTCGGCCTCCACTTGATCCGCTCGACCCCCGGTGTTAGCGTGGTGATGTCCATGAAGTGCGTGGCGGACCACGTCTCCCGCCCCGGCCTTCGCCGTATTCCGTGCTGAGCCGACCACGCGGTCCGTTCACCACCGGATCTGCCCCCGAGAATTCCGCCGGAGTGCGGGATTCCTCCGTCCCCCGGCGGACGCGGAAGACGAATCTCTGTCGCCTGCTCCCGCCAAGTTGCAATCCATGACTCGAATCCCCATCCCCGGCGAGGGAGGACTCTCCTTCTTCGGGATTCGCGACCGCAACCTTCGCTCGCTCGAGCACGACCTCGGCCTCACGCTCGCGAGCCGGGGAGACATCCTGCTGGCGGAAGGCCCGGAGGACCGGATCGCCCTCCTGGCCACCGCGCTCGAAGGGCTGGCGGCGCTTCGCGGGGATCTCGGCCAGCGCTACCGGATCGGGGACCTGCGCGCGGCCATTCGCATCCTGGGCCAGGATCCCGGCGCTTCGCTGCGCGAGTACTTCGTCGAGACCGTGGTGACGCCGGCGCCGGGCAAGATCGTGAGGCCGCGGAGCCTTCGCCAACTGGAGTACATCCGGGCTCTTCGCGCCAAGGAACTCGTGCTTGGGGTCGGCCCGGCCGGGACCGGCAAGACCTGGCTCGCGATGGCGGTGGCCGTGGAGGCGCTTAGGAACCACCAGGTGCGGCGCATCGTGCTCACGCGCCCGGCGGTGGAGGCCGGCGAGAAACTGGGATTTCTTCCGGGCGATCTCATCGACAAGGTGGATCCGTATCTCCGGCCCCTCTACGACGCCCTCCACGACATGATGGACACGGACAGGGCGCAGCGGCTCAGGGAACGCGGAGTGATCGAGATCGCGCCAATCGCCTTCATGCGGGGACGGACGCTCAACGACGCCTTCATAATTCTCGACGAGGCGCAAAACACCACTTCGGAACAGATGAAGATGTTCCTGACCCGCATGGGCAACGGAACGCGCGCGGTGGTGACCGGCGACATCACCCAGAACGACCTCCCGCCGGGGCGGGTCAGCGGGCTCGTCGAGTCCCTCGGGGTGATCGGGGATCTGGACGGAGTGGGCCTGGTCCGGCTTGAAGACAGCGATGTGGTGCGGCACCGGCTGGTGCAGGCCATCGTGCGCGCCTATGCCCGAAGCGATCAGGCCCGCAACCGGTCCCGGCGCGCCGACGACTTCGCCGCGCCGCCGGTCTTCGCCGAGCCACGTTAGCGAGATCGACTAGAGGACCAACCCGGGACAGCGCAATGAAAACGGACCGTCTTGCGAACTTCTCGCTGCGCGGCTTCCTGTACCGGCAGCGGGACCGACTGTTCGCTCGCACTCACGTGGTCACCGCCCTCCTCGCCGTGGCCCTGGGACTCCTCATCTGGCCCGGACTCGGGCTCAGAACCCCCCTCTATGAAGTGGGGGAGATTGCGCCGCGCACGGTGCGGGCCACCGAGGATTTCACCTACGAAGACGCGGCCACCACCGAAGCGCGCCGCCGGGAAGCGGTGGAACAGGTGCCCGAGGTCTATGACTTCGATTCCCAGGCCCGCGACGAGAGCCGGACCCGGATTGTCCGCGGTTTTGACTTCGGACGGGCCGCGGTCGAGTCCGACATCGCGGGAGAACCCGATTTCGCCGAGACGTTCGCCGACATGCTCGGCGTCGAGGTCACCCTGGCCCAACTCCAACTGTTGGTGGAGTCGGAGTTCGCCGAGGAAATCCAGCAGAACCTGGCGGATACCGTGGCCAGCGTGCTCGCGCGTGACATTCTCGCCGAGAAGGGGGCGGTCGCCGCTCTGGGGCGCTCCGTCCTTCGTCGTGATCCACGGTCGGGGGAAACCGTACCGCTGGCTGACTTCACGAACGTGCTCTCGGTGGGAGAAGCGGAGCGAGCGGCGGAGCAACAGATTCTCGCTCTCTCCGAACTGAATCGGACGCGCCGCCGGACGCTGGCCGGGCTGGCCGCGCGGTTCATGCGCCCCACGCTCGAGCCCAACACCGTGGAGACCACCCACCTCCGTTCCGAAGCGGAGCAATCGGTGGATCCGGTCGTCATCCAGGTGCGGCGCGGGCGCACCCTGGTCCGCGCCGGCGACGAGGTAACCGAACTCGCCCACCAGCAGATGGAGCGGATGCGCACCCCCCGCGTGGGAGCGTCCGGATGGGCTGGAGTCGGTGCGCTCGTCTTTGCCCTCGGGGTTGCGGTGCTCCTCGGGGTCATGCTGGTTCCGGCACGCCGGAACGAGACTTGGGCAGGTCAGGCGTTCGCCTTGTGCGGCCTCCTGATCGTCCTGCATCTGACCCTGACCCGTGTCCTTGGCTTCGTCGGCCGGGGAGCGGCAGCCCAGTTGGTGAGCGAGCCATTTTCGGACCCGACGGTCTATCTGTGGGGTGTGCCGTTTGCCGCTTTGGCGCTGCTGGTGGTGATGCTCGAGACGCAGCAGTCCGCGGTGCTCACCCAGGGGCTCTTTGCGGCGACCCTGGCGCTGATGACCGGTAACCTGAAGCTGGCCCTCTTCGCCCTGCTGACCGGTTTCGGCGCCATCTTCATCTACAAGATCTCACAGCGCCGCGCCCAGCTGCTCCGCGTCGGAACTCTGGTCGGCCTGCTGGGGGCTCCACTGGTCGTCGCCATGGAACTCGTGACCGGCGACTTCGGCGGCGTGTCGAGGCTGCTCCTGGAAGCGGCCAGCGCCTTTGTCGGCGGACTCCTCGCCGGTCCGCTCGTGATCCTCCTGCTGCCGGTTCTGGAGGCGGTCTTCGAGCGCACCAGCGAGATGCGGCTCATGGAACTGTCGCAGCGCGATAACCCACTGCTGCGCCAACTCGCGCTTACGGCGCCCGGGACCTACCAGCACAGCGTGACGGTGGGGATGCTTTCCGAGTCCGCCGCCGACGCGATCGGGGCGAACTCCACCTTCTGTGCGACGGCAGCCCTCTACCACGACATCGGAAAGCTGCACCGCGCCGGGTATTTCGTCGAGAACATGCGGGGCGAGACGCCTCACGACCTCCTGCCGCCGGAAAAGAGCGCGGACATCATCCGCCGCCACGTCACCGAAGGAATCGAAGCCGCCGAGCGGCTCAACCTTCCCAAGGACATCGTGGACGTCATCCCGCAGCATCACGGAACTCGCCTCATCAAGGTGTTTTACGAGAAGGCGAAGGCGGCCGCGGCCCGCAACGGTTCCGAAGCCGACGAGAGCCTCTTTCGCTATGCGGGCCCCCGCCCGCAGACCCGTGAGGCCGCCATCATCATGATGGCCGACAGCATCGAAGCGGCCGCGCGGAGCCTGAAGAACGCGACCCCGGCCGATTTCGAGCAGGTGATCGACCGCATCACGAGCGCGATCGTCGAGGACGATCAACTGGTCGAATGCGACCTGACGCTCGCGAACATGGCGAGTATCCGCGCGAGCTTCCTTTCGACCCTGCAGGGCATCCACCACGAGCGGCTGCCGTATCCGGGATTCGACTTCGGGAGGCGGGCGCGTGCGTGAGGCCGCCGATTCCGGGCCTGACGATTCCGGACCCGAACGTCCCTCGCCGCGGCTCGGTCGGCGGGAACGGGCGCGTTTCGCCGTCCAGAACCGGCAACGCCGTTACCCGGTGGATCCCCCCGCGCTGGCGGTCTTCCTCGAACGGGTCGCCGCGGACGTGGCGCCGGGAGACCCGCGGGGGGCCACCCTCCGGATCGTCTCGGACCGGAAGATCCGTGAACTGAATCGCCGCTTTCGCGACCGGGATCGGGCCACGGACGTGCTCGCCTTTCCGGCCGACCCGGTGCCGGCGGAGTTCCTGGCCGGAGGAGAACCGGAGTACCTTGGGGATCTGGTGGTCTCCGCGGAGACCGCCGCGCGTCAGGCCCGGGAGGCGGGTGTGGGGCTCGACGACGAAATCCGCGTCCTCGCGGTACACGGCTACCTGCATCTTCTGGGCTACGACCACGAGCAGGACCGGGGTGAAATGATGCGGCTGGAGCGCGTCCTTCGTTTACGGCACGGCCTGGTGAAGAACTGACGATGTTCCTCTGGAGCGTCCTGGCGTTGATCGCCGGCCTTCTTGCGGTCCTCTTCGCTTTGTTCGAGATCGCCTTTTTCGCGTCGAGCCCGATCGCGGTACGCGCCCTGGGGGAGAGCGTGGAGGAGGCGCGCACCCTTCGGGAACGGCTGGCGGACCCGCTCGCGGTTCTTGTTCCGGCCCGGTTTGGACTCTTGGTGGCCGGCGCGCTCCTGGGATTCGCCCTCGACCGGATGGGCTTCGGGGCGACCGGCCTCTTGTGGACCTTCGGCGTCTTCGTTCCGGCCTGGTTCGTGCTACGGGAAGTGGTCCCCGCCGCCATTTTGCTGCGCGACCCCGAAGACGTGCTGCGTCCGCTGCTCCCCTGGTTCGGCCGCTGGGAAATGCTCGTCCTTCCGGTCGCCGAACCGCTCCGCAACCTTCTCCGGCGCGGCTTCCCGCTCCCGTTGGAGCCCGACGACGAGGTCTCCGACGAGGAGGTGGCAGCCTTCCTGGAGACGGGCGAGGAAGAGGGGATCCTGGAAGAGGAGGAGGCCGCGATGGTGCGGGGAGTACTCGAGCTCGACGAGATGCTGGTTCGTGAGGTGATGACGCCGCGCCCCAGCGTGGTGTCGGTCTCCGATGAAGCCTCCCGGCAGGAGGTTGAGCAACTGATCGCCGACAGCCGGCACCACCGCATTCCGGTCTTTGGCGCTGCCGACCAGGTGGTGGGGCTGGTGGACGCCGTGGACCTGATCGCCGTACCCGGCGCCCCGAAAGGACTTGTTCCGCTACTGCGCGAGGTGCCGGTCGTTCCTGAAACGAAACGAGTGGACGACCTGTTGCGCGAGTTCAAGCTCTCCAAACAGACGTTTGCGGTGGTGGTGGACGAACACGCGAGCGTCTCGGGCATCGTGACGCTTCGCGACATCTCGGAAGAGATCGTGGGAGAGGTCCACGAAGAGGACGAGCCGGTCGAGGAGGATCTGGTGCGGGAGGCGGAGGGCGTGTATCAAGTGCGCGGCGGGGCGGAACTCGATGAAATCGCGCGCGTTACGGGCCTCACACTTCCCGACTCGCTGAACGGAGCCGCCTTCGACACCATCTCCGGTTTCGCACTGGCGGCTTTCCGCAGAATTCCGTCGCCCGGTGAAGCAATCGAGCGGGAGGGACTCCGGATCGAGATTCTCGATGCCGACGAACGGCGCATCCACAGAGTCCGGCTGACGCGGGTCGGGGGAGCTTGATTGGCCGCCTCCGCGCCTGAACCTGGGCCTCTCGCACATCCGGCCCACCGCGCCGGATTCGTGGCTCTGGTCGGGCTGCCGGGTGCCGGGAAGTCCACTCTCCTGAATCGACTCGTCGGGGAACGGCTGGCGGCGGTCCACCGGAAGCACCAGACGACCCGCCGGCGCATCCTGGGAGTAGCCCGCCGTCCGGGGCTGGAACTGATCCTGCTCGACACTCCCGGAATCCACCGTCCGCGCACCGGCCTCGGCCGGGCGATGATGCGCACGGTTGCCCAGAGCCTCGGAGGGGCGGATGCGGGACTTGCGGTCGTGGATGGAACCCGCGCCCCTTCCGATCACGACCGGGACCTCCTGCGGCGGCTGGAGGCGTTTCCGGGGCCTCGGGTGATCGGCATCAACAAGATTGACGCCGCTCCCCGACTGCGGTTGGGTGAGCTTGAAGCGTTCTACCGCGAGCGGGATATCGGCCCGGTGGTGCTGTTTTCGGCGCGTTCCGGCGCGAACGTGGACGAGCCCGACAACCCGAAGGAAGGGGGGAAGGGCGGGGCGGGGGATCTCCCGGCCGGCTCGCTGATCACGACGTTGGCGGCGCTGCTTCCGTTCAGCCCGCCGCTCTATCCCGACGGTCAGATCACGGATCTTCCGGAAGCCTTTTTCGCATCGGAGATCGTCCGTGAGCGGATGCTCGAACACCTCCATCAGGAGGTTCCGCACGCCGCCGCCGTCAGGATCGAGGAGTACGACGATTCGAATCCCCTGGTGCGTATCGCGGCCTCCGTGCTTCTGGATCGGGACTCCCAGAAGGGAATCGTGATCGGCCGGGGCGGCCGGATGCTGAAACGAATTGGTACCGAAGCGCGGGGGCGGATCGAGAAGCGGCTCGGGCGCCGGGTCTTCCTCGATCTTCAGGTCAAGGTCCGTGCCAATTGGCAGGACAACCCGGGAATTCTGCGGGACCTCGGCATCGGATCACCTTGACTGGAAGGTGGGTTCGGCCTACCCTTCCGGCCTTCGGAGTGGCCGTCGGCAGCGGCTTTTTCCAGAATCGAGGCTCCTCTTCGTGTTGAACATCAGGCTTGCCCGTACCGGGCGGAAGCGTGACGCCCATTTCCGGGTGGTCGTTTCGGATTCCGTGCACGGAAGGGTCGGTCGCATTGTGGAGACGCTCGGCTATTACCACCCGCGCATGCCAAACGATGCGGAAGGCCGGCTGCACATCAAGGCCGACCGGGCGCGTTACTGGCTTGGGCACGGCGCCAAACCGAGTCTCACGGTGAAGAGCTTTCTGAAGAGCGTGCTCGCTGAGCCGGCCGAATCCGAAGGAAACGGGTCAGGGGAAGACGGGACCGCCGCCGGATCGAAGTAGCGCACCGGTCACCCAGCGCGGTTGCCGGACCTTCGGAAATCTGGCTGACGGCTTCTGGATGCTGTCCCCCGACCGGGCGGTTCACCGCCCGCAGATCACGAGCATCAAGAACACCGCCAGCCCGCAGAACCCGAGCAACCCGCAAGACGAGCGTGACCAGGAGAGCGAGAAGACCATGGCTTCTGGCGCACCGTCATCCAAGTCCTGGCGGGAACGACGGCTAGACGAACCGGCAGGGTCCGGCGACGGCGGTCCGGAATGCAACGGTCCGGACCTCAGCGCCGACGTTGTCATCGGGCAGGTTGTCCGGCCGGTCGGCCGCCGCGGGGAAGTCGCCGTCGAGCCGCTGACTGACGATCCCGACCGCTTCTTTGAAATCGAAAGCGCCGAAGTCGGCCCCGCCGAACGGCCGGGACGCTGGCGTTCGCTCGACGCCGTGCGCATCCACAAGGGACGCCCGGTGGTGCTCTTCGACGGAATCGGCGACATCGGCGCCGCCGAAACGCTCCGGGGAATGGAGGTCCGCATCCGGGAGTCGGAGCGTGCCGCCCTTCCCGACGACCGCTACTACTCCGACGAACTCGTCGGCTGCCGGGCCGAAAGCAAAGAGGGAGCCCTCCTCGGAGAGATCGTGGGCACGCTCGACACCGCCGGCCCCACCCTTCTCGTCCTCCGCGCCCCGGACGGTTCGGAAGACCTCATCCCGTTCGTCGAAGCCCTTTGTGTGCTCGTCGAGCCGGAGGCCGGCCGGGTCGTTTTGAACGTCCCCGACGGACTGCTCGGGCTCAACGCGCCGATCCCGCCGGTAAACAGCAATGCGCGTTGACATTGTGAGTCTTCTTCCCGGCATGTTCGGCGAGGTCTTCGAACACGGCATCGTGCGGCGGGCCCGGCAGGCGGGCCTCCTGGAGATCGAAACCCACGCGCTGACGGATTGGACCGAGGGACGCTTCCAGCGAGCGGATGACGCTCCCTACGGCGGCGGGCCGGGAATGGTGATGCGCGTGGAGCCGCTCGTGGAAGCGGTGGAGTCGATCCGCGAACTCGATGCCGCAGAGCCTCGGGTGGTGCTGCTGTCGCCCCGCGGTCGGCGCCTGGACCAGGAACTGGTTGCTGAGCTGGCGCGGGAGCCGCGCCTCCTGCTGGTCGCCGGACGCTACGAGGGCGTCGATGAGCGCTTTGGCGCCCTGACCGGCGCCGAAGAAGTCTCGGTCGGCGACTATGTCCTCTCCGGAGGCGAGATCCCGGCCATGGTCCTCGTGGACGCGGTGGCCCGGCTCATCCCCGGCGCGGTCGGAGACGCCGAATCCGTTGTCCAGGAGTCGTTCGCAACCGGACTTCTGGAGCATGCCCACTACACTCGCCCCCCGGTCTTCCGGGGCCAGGAAGTGCCGCCGGTTCTCCGTTCGGGGAACCACGAGGCCGTCCGCCAGTTCCGGCTGGAACAGTCCGTCGAGCTGACCAGGAGCCGCCGGCCCGATCTGCTCCGCGCGTTCGCCGGCCAGAGAGAAGCGGCCCGAGAAACGAATCCAGATACGAAGGAGAAACCATCATGAGCGTGAGCGAGCAGCCGGCCACGGACACCCCCGAAGAGAGTGCCCTGGCGGTTTCGGTGGAAGAGAACCAGCCGCCTTCGGTCAAGACGGCGTCGGAAGTCATTCGAGAGCTGGAGGCCGCCGATCTGAAGGCCGACCGGCCGGATCTTCACCCTGGAGATGCCGTCCGGGTCCACGCGACCATTCGCGAAGGGGACCGCGAACGGATCCAGATCTTCGAAGGAATCCTGATTGCGATGAAACATGGCGGCAACCGCCGCACCATCACCGTCCGGAAGACCTCCTTCGGGGTCGCCGTCGAGCGGATTTTCCCGCTTCATTCGCCGCTGGTCGCGAAGGTGGAGGTCATCCGCTCGCACCACGTGCGGCGCGCCAAGCTCTACTTCCTGCGCAAGCGCAAGGGGAAAGCAGCCCGGCTCCGCGAAAAGCGCCGCTAATCGTGGGCTTCGGCCCTCACCTGCGTTTCACCACCGGCTGTTCGTCGACAACGTCGGCCCCCCGAGGGGGATGCGCGATCATCCCCGGGATGCTCGGATCGCCCGCCCGGCCCGTTTGCTGCGCGATCTCCAGCGTGCGGGGCCTCGCCGTAGAGCACGTTCGCGCACTCCACCGGCTCGGGGTGGACTTCTTGCAGTTGCGCGACCGGGAGATCAGCGATCGTGCGTTCGAGATGTTTCTGGAGGACCTTGCGGAGGCGGCGCCCGAAACGCTGTCTCGAATCGTCGTGAACGACCGGTTGGCGCTTGCGGCCGCGTTTCCCGTTGCCGGCGTACACCTGCCGGAAGCCGGTCTGCCGGCCGCGGCGGTTCGTTCAAGGTTTCCGCGAGGCCGACTACTGATCGGGCGTTCGGTGCACGGGCTGGACGGAGCGGTTGCCGCGGAGCGGGAGGGGGCCGACTACGTGATTCTGGGCCCCTTCGCGCCGACCGGCAGGAAACGTCCCTTGCCGCCGGAGGCCTTTTCCGAGACCAGCCGCAGGCTCCGGATCCCGGTGTGGGCGGTCGGTGGACTGACCGCGGAGAACCTCGATCGCCCCTGGAGCGCGGGAGTCTCCGGTCTGGCGGCGATTCGCGCGTTCCGCGATCTTCGCCAGGCTGCCGCGTTCGTCGCCCGCTGTTCCGATTTGGGGACGGGCGGTTCAGTAAACTGACGGTGTCCGCTTCATGACCACTCGTGTGGCATGGCTTTCGGTTCTGGTTGGGCTCGGGGTGGCGTCGCCGCTTTTTGCCCAAACACAATCGGAAGCCCAGCTCGAACGTGCCGCCGAACGGCGTTTCCGGAGTGCGGAGCAGTTCTACGCGGGGGGGCGCTACGGGCAGGCGATTCGCGATTTTGAAGCGATCATGGACACGATGCCGGGTACCCGGCTCGCGGATGATGCGGCGCTCCGCATCGCCCGGCACCGGTTCGAAACGGAGGGGAACCCGGCCGCCGCGGAGGAGATGGTGGACCGTCTGTTCCGCGACTATCCGGCGGGCGACTCGGTTCCCGGGGCTCACCTGCTGCTCGGCAGAATTGCCGCCGCAAGTCTGCCGCCGCGGCCCGAGGACGCCCTGGCCGAGTTCGAGCGGGCTCTCACCGCTGCCGGGCCTGCCGGTTCTCCGTGGTCCTTTGCGGCGCTCACCGGGATCGCCGGAATCGCCTCCGACTTCATGGATGATCCCACCGGGGCGGGAGCGCTTCTCTCCGCGCTCTATGAGACGCACTCCGCTCCGGCATCGGCCGCCGAGCGTTTCCGCGCCCGTCTGTTGCTGGCCCGCACCCTCGCGCGGCTGGGCCAATCGGACGCGGCGTTCGGACACGTGGCGGAGCTCCGCGCGGACCTGCTTCGCGTAGCGCGGGACCGAGCCGCGGATGGCGCCGGGCCTGGCGAAGGCGACCCGGGCTTTTCGCCGCTGGAGCTTGCGGAAGAGGCCCGCGAACTCGCCACCCTGGTCTTCCGCTTCCAGTCGCCGGAAGGTCCCTCGTGGCGCGCGGCGGGGGCCATTCAACCGCCGCAGCGGCTCGACCGGCCGCGCCGGGTACGGGTAGCCGGAGGCAGCATTCACGTTCTCGACCGCGACACCGACGAATTGCAGACGTTTTCGCCGGCGGGCGAGTTCGAAGGGGCGATCGGAGTCGAAGATCCCTGGGATTTCGTGTTCGCGGACGGCGCGGCGGGTGCGGGTGCGGCGGTCCCCGTGGTGGCGGCGGGGGAGGCCCTGATCGTCGGTGGAAACGTCATGACGCTGCGAGTCGAGAACGGCCCGGAACGCCTCCGTCGGATCCGCGCCGTCACGGTTGCGCCCGAGGGCTACTGGGTCTGGGACGACCGGGAGAAGGCGGTGTTCCGGTTCGCGCGTTCGGGTCTCTACCTCGGCCGGCTGGCCCATTCCCGGCTCGACGAAGTGCACCGCATCGAACGCCATCCTGCGGGACATCTGATCGTGATCGAGGACCGGCAGGGGGTGCTCGCCTTCGACGCGGAGGGCCGGCGGATCTTTCACCTCACCCGCGAATCCGGTTTTTCGGAACCGGTGGACTTGGCCTTCGACGGCCTGGGGCACCTCTTCGTCCTGGACCGCGATGGCCCGATGCTGGGCGTCTTCGACCACGATTTCAGGCCGCTCGCCACGCTGCGCGGCGGCGAGTGGTCGGGGGGCGCGGTCCGCCGGCCCGTCTCGCTCGGGGTGGCTCCCGACGGCAGTCTGTTCGTCCTGGATGAATCCACGCACGCGGTAGCGGTGCTTCGGTGAACGCGGTGGGATCCGTCCGGATGGCGCCAGTGCTGCTGGCGGGAATCGTGTCCATCGCTGCCCTCCCCGCACGAGTTGCCGCGCAGGCGCCGGTTGCTCAGGACTCGGCGGCCATCGCCGCCGAGTTGCGGAGCCTCCGCCCACAGACCGCAGATCCGGACCTGGCGGTAGAGGCGATCCTGGCGCTGACGGCGATCCTCGATGCGCTCGACGCGGCTCGTGACGCGGAGGGGCGGCTCCCGGAAATCGAGACCGAGTTGTTCCTGCGCGCTCTCGAATACCGCGCCCGCGCCCACGTGACCCGCGAGTCCTTCGAGCAGGCCGCCGACGACCTTCGTCTGTTGATCCTGGCGGATCCGACCTGGCGTCTCGACCTCACCGGAATCTCCCCGGTCGTGGTGGACCTGTTCGAACAGCAGCGGGGCGAACTGCTCGCTTATCTGAGCGTCCTGACCGAGCCGGCCGGCGTCACCGTGTTCGTCGAGGACGAAGCGGTCGGCACCACCCCCCTGACGGGCCGCCCGGTGTTCGCGGGGCTCGTCACGATTCGACTGGACCGGCCCGGCTATGCGGTTTACACCGAACCGCGTCGTGAAGTGCTGGCGGGCGAGAGGATCGCGATCGAACACGAGATGGAGCGCAGCCGTCCGGTCCTTTCCGTGATCACCTCGCCGGCCGGAGTCACGGTGCGCGTGGGGGGACGGGTCGCGGGCGTCACGACCGGCAGTCTTCCGGAAGACCTGCGGCCGGCGGTGCCGCCGCGCTTCGCCCGGGAGGATTTTTCGGCGCCCCTCCAGCTCGGGAACCTGGAAACCGGAGCCAACGAGATCACGCTGGAGGCGCCCTGCCGCACTCCGTCCCGGTTCACGTTCCATGCCGATGAAGCCCGCGACTACCTGCCGCGGTTCGTTCGGCTCCGCCCTTCCACTGGAGGTCTCAGGATCGAAAGCGAGCCGAGCGGTGCGACGGTGGTGCTGGACGGCGAGGAACGCGGTGTGACCCCGCTCTCGTTCTCGGCGATGTGCTCCGGCGAACATGAGGTTGAGATCCGTCATCCCGCGGGGCGCTGCGCCCGCTCCTTCACGGTTTCGCGGGGCTCTCGAACCGCGGTTTCCTGCGAGGCCCTCCCCGTTCTGGCCATGACCCCCAGCGAACCGGAGGGTGGTTCCGAGGCGGATCGCGAAGTGCGGCGGGTACTCGAGGCGAGGGATGACTACTTCGTTGTGGACGGCCCGGACGAACCTGACGCGCAGGCGCGGATCCTCGTCCGGCTGCCGGAACCAGGCGTGGGGCCGTCGCAGGTTGAATTCCTGGCCGCGGGATCCCGGACGCCGGACGTGGCTCGGTTCGATCGTTTCGCGCCGGCAAGTGCGGGCCTGGCCGCCGAACGGCTCCTGACTCCCCCGCAGCGCCGCCGCTCGTGGACCGGAATGACGGCGGTCGCGCTCCGGGAAGCGGGGGCGGAGAGCGGCGCGCGAGGGCTGCGGATCGCCAGCGTTCACCCGGCTGGGCCGGCCGTGCTGGCCGGGATGGAGCCGGGGGACGAGCTTCTTGAAATCGAGGGCCAGCTCGTTTCTGACGAGCTCGCACTCTCCGACCTGGTTGCGAGCGAGCCGGCGGACTCCACGATCGACCTCGTGGTGCGCCGCGACGGGGCCGAGCGGCAACTGCGCCTGGTGCTTTCCGAAACACCCGTGCTTCCCTCGTTGGCGGCCCAAAAATGCAACCGGCGCCTCGTGGAACTGGAGGCCGACTTTGCGAGGGGCCGGAGCGACGCGACGCGCCAGCTCGAGGCGGGGATCTGCTGGATCCTGTTGGGAGATCCGGAGCGGGCCCTGGTGCGCTATCTGGGGGACGTGGGGGCTCCGACGGGCGCCGGGATCAGTGACGGCACGGTCCTCTACTACCGGGCTCTCGCCTTCGCCGCTCTCGGAGAGCGAGCCCGGGCCGCGGCGGCATTCGAGGCCGCCGCCGCGGTACCGGGAGCCACGCTGGTGACCCACGACGGCCCCCTCCTCGCGCCGCTCGCCCTCCGCCGGTTGGGGACGGTGCAGTGACGGGCGAATCCTCCGGCTCGACGCGCGCGCTCTACGAGTTGGTCGTGGAGAACGTCCGCTCGGGCACGACGCCCGGAGAACGCCTCGATCCGCCGGTGCGCTACGGGATTCAGAACCGCGAGACCTTCATCGGCCGATCCCCGGGGTGCACCGTTCGGCTCGACGACATGTTCGTCAGCCGCAGGCACGCCCGCCTGATTCTGCGCGATCTCGAACTGCATCTCGAGGATCTGGACAGCACCAACCAGAGCCGGGTCAACGGAGCGCCCGTGCCCACCCGGGTGCGAATCCACGCGGGGGACGTCCTGCTCTTCGGCGGCGCCCGATGCCGCATCGAGTCCTCCGGCGGGGATATGGCGGTCCACCGCCCGGCGCCGGCCCTCCCGGACACGCCTACCGGGGCCGGCGGAGATCGGGCCGAGGCGGCCACGGCCGGGGCCGCGACTCCACCAACCCGCGGACCGGAGGAAACTGTCGAACGGGACGCGGCCCCGTGGCCCTCCGGCACCCTGCCGACACCCCATGTTGCCGGGCCGCTTCCGGGAGAGCCCGGACGCACGCGGCGCCGGGTTCTGCTCGCGATCCTGGGCGCCCTGGCCGTCGTGACCGCCGCCGCCCTGTTCCTCCGCTAATGGCCCTTCGGCCTCCGCAGCTCCAACCCGGCGCCGCGGTGGGGATCCTGGCGCCGGCCAGCCCGGTCCAGCTTTCCTGGCTCGAGGCGGGAGAAGCCGAACTCCGTCGGGTCGGCCTGGTTCCCCGCCGATCCCGGCACCTGCTGAAACGCGATGTGTACACGGCCGGATCCGCCGCCGAGCGGACCGAGGACTTCCTGAGATTCCTGGAAGATGAGGAGGTCGGGGCCATCTTCGGCGCGCGCGGCGGATACGGCAGTCTCGACCTGCTCTCCCGCATTCCGCTCGATCGGGTGCGCAACCATCCGAAGGCGATTCTTGGCGGCAGCGACCTGACGGCCCTGCTTGCGCTCCTTTCGCGGGCGGGGGTTACGTCGTTTCACGGCCCGATGGTTGCGCAGCAGATTGCGCGCGGCCCCTCGCGGTGGGATCCGGAGGAAACGCTGGGTCTGCTGCAGGCCACCGAACCGGGGTTTCACCTGCCTTGGCGAGGCGCCCAAATCCTGCATCCGGGCCGAGCGGAGGGGGTGCTTCGAGGAGGTTGTCTCTCGATGGTGGCGGCGCTCGCCGGCACTGGGTTCCAGACGTCCTTCCGGGACGCGATCGCGGTTCTCGAGGACATCTCGGTCAAGCCGTACCAGATCGAACGCATGCTGACCCAGTTGTCACTGGCCGGATTGCTCGACGGCGTGCGGGGAATCGTCTTCGGCCGGATGCCGGACTGCGTCCAGCACCCCGACCAGGGGTACACCACGGCGGAACTGCTCGCCCGTCTCAGCGAGCGGTTTGGAGTCCCGACCGTCTTCGGGTTCGCCACCGGGCACACGGACGGAGTCCCGTGCCGCACGGTTCCTTTCGAAGTCCGCGCCCGCATGGACGAGGACGGGTTAACGCTGCTTGAAGGCGCGGTAGCGTGATCACCGGGCTGCGGCCGGGCGACCGCCTCCACGTGCTGGGAATCGCGGGCACCGCGATGGCGTCGCTCGCGGGTCTGCTCACCCGGCTCGGCTACCTGGTCAGCGGATCGGATCAGGGGGCCTATCCCCCGATGTCCACGGTTCTCGACCGGGAGGGCATTGAGGTTCGGACGCCGTTCCGGGCGGAGAATCTCCCCGAGGATTGCAGCGCGGTGATTGTCGGCAACGCGATCTCGCGCGGTAACCCCGAACTCGAGGCGGCGCTTGACCGCCGCCTGCCGCTCGTCTCCTTCCCGGAAACCCTCAGGGAACTGGTCCTCCGGCCGCGGGTGCCGGTGGTGGTTGCCGGAACCCACGGGAAGACGACCACCACTTCGCTGCTCGCCTGGATTCTGCGCGCGTCGGGACGCGAAGCCGGCTTCCTGGTGGGAGGGGTGGCGACCGATCTGGGAGGGAGTTTCGAGCTCGGGGCGCCGGGTGAACCGTTCGTCGTCGAGGGAGACGAGTACGACACCGCGTTCTGGGACAAGGGACCGAAGTTTCTCCACTACCTGCCGGAGGTGGCCATCATCGGCAACGTGGAGTTCGACCACGCGGACATCTACTCCGACTTCGCGGCGGTTCGCCGGCAGTTTGCCTTCCTGGCCCGGCTGCCCCCGCGGCGCGGACTCCTGTTGCTCGGGGCCGATTCGGCGGCCGCCGCCGAACTCGCCCCGGCGGCCCACACCTCGGTGCAGACGTTCTCGGTCGCGGACGGGGATGACGCCGCGGCCGACTGGATCGGCGCCATCGCGACCAGCGGCCCTTCCGGAAGCCGTCTCGATACGGCGTTTCGCGGCTCGCCGAGGCCGCCCCTCGAGGGCCGGTTCTGGGGACGGGCCGCGGCGCGGAACGTTCTGGCGGCGGCGGCGACCGCCGAGTGGCTGGGTGTCCCGTGGGAAGCGATCCGCGATGCGGTCCGAGGGTTCTCCGGAGTGGAACGCCGCCTCCAGGAGCTTGCCGCGAGTCCGGACGGACGGACGCTCGCGGTCCGGGACTTCGCCCATCACCCAACCGCGGTCGAGGCGGTCCTCGAGGGGGCGTCCCACCGCTGGCCCGACGCGCGCCTGGTCGCGATCTTCGAACCGCGCTCCTTCACGGCCCGGAGCGCAGTGTTCCAGGACCGCTTCGCGGAGGCATTCCGGCTGGCGAGCCGCGTGCTGCTCGCGTCTCCGGCTGGCGAAAAACGGGGCCGCCGGCTGCCGGGCACGGCGGCCCTCGACCTCGAGCGGCTGGCTCGGGACGTGGCGTTGTTCGAGGTCCCCGCCGAGGTTTTCGACGACCATTCCGCATTGATCCGGCGCACCGGCGAGTTGGCCGCCGGAGACGGCCCCACCGTGCTCCTGTTCCTGTCGAACGGCCACTTCGGCGGCGTCCCGGAGGCCGTGGCCGCCCAGCTCAGGCAGTAAGAGTTCGGCCGGCCCCGCGGGGGCCCCTCCTCGCCGGGCGCTGGCTCGGCGGGGCTCCAGAATCCCGACTCGACTACCATGGCCGCGGCTTGAAACTCACGGGAAAACGCACGTGGACGCGCACGGCGCCGTTCGGTTGGATCCTGGTCGCCTGCGCCCTTGGTTGCGCTCCGCCCGAATACGACCTGGTGATCCGGGGAGGCACCGTCTTTGACGGCACCGGGGCGCCGGGCCGCCTCGCCGACGTGGCGATCCGCGGGGACCGCATCGCGGCGGTCGGTACGGACCTGGGCGAGGGAGAACGGACGATCGAGGCCGAGGGGCTCTATGTGGCTCCCGGCTTCATCGACATGCACTCCCACTCCGAGGTCGCCCGGCTGCTGAACGGCGGGCAGGGACCCTCGTTCGCCTTTCAGGGACTGACGACCGAGGTGTACGGCGAGACGTTTTCGATGGGGCCGACCGGCGGCCGGATCGAGCGCCGTCTCCCCGACGAACTCGAGGGACAGTGGGACACCCTCGGGGGGTTCCTCGACTACGTGGAGGAGGTGGGCGTCTCCATCAACGTCGTGTCTTACGTGGGCTCCGGTGCGGTGCGGGCGTACGTGATGGGATACGAGGATCGGGCGCCGACCGATGAGGAACTCGAGGCGATGCTGCGGCTTACCCGGGAAGCGATGACGGATGGCGCCTTCGGGGTTTCGGCGGGGCTCAGCTACGTGCCCAACATCTACATGTCAACCGACGAGCTGGCCGCGATCGTGGGCGAGGCGGCGGCGCTCGGCGGCCTGTTCGCGAACCACGCGCGCACCATGAACGGCACCGATCCGGAGGCGATCCGCGAGGCTCTGGCCATCGGGGAGCAGGCTGGCGCGCCGGTGCATTTCTTCCATTTGAACTCCATCTCCTCGACCGAGGCGGACACCTTCCTGGGGATCATCGACGAGGCCCGGAGCCGCGGCATGGAGGTCACCGGCGACAGCTACACCTATACCTGGGGCATCACCGGACTCTCCAGTTACATCCCCGCCTGGGCCCAGGAAGGCGGCGTCGAGGCAATGCTCGAACGACTGCGCGACCCGGCAATCCGGGAACGCATCGCCGGCGATTTCGTGACCGAGCCACCCTATCTGGCCAACATCGGCTGGCACCGCGTCCGGCTCGGGGTGGACGATCCGGAGGTGAACGGGAAGCTGGTCGAGGAGGTCTCCGAGATGCGGAGCCAACCTCCCGAAGAGGTCTTCATGGACGTGGTCCTCAAGCAGGAAGGCCGCGGCATCGTCATCGACTGGAACAACGAGGAGGACACCCTCCGTCAGGTCCTGGCGAAGCCGTACGTGGCCGGCGGAACCGACGGGGGCGCCTTGGACCTGGACTCGGAGAACCTCCCCCCGCTCGTGCATCCCCGCCACCTGGGTACCGTCCCGCGCCTGCTCGGCACCTACGTGCGCGAGGAGGGGCTCCTGAGTTGGGAGGAAGCCATCCGGAAGCTGAGCGGGCTTCCCGCGGAGATTCTCGGCCTCGAGGAGCGGGGCACGCTCGAGGACGGCTATTTCGCCGACATCGCGGTTTTCGATCCGGAGACGATCCAGGGGATGGCCACTTTCGAAGACCCGTTCCACTACTCGGTCGGCATGCGTTACGTCCTCGTCAACGGCACCCCGGTCGTTGACGACGGCGAGTACACCCGGGCGCTGCCGGGCCGGGCGCTTCGCGGCCCGGCTTTTGTTCCGGAACGGAGTTCCGAATAGGGGCTCCGGAACAGGAGTCCGCAGGAACTTGCCGGGCGCGCCGCCCGCGCCTGGCTACCTTCGGACGATGTGGGGCAGGAGCGTTTCCCGATCCAGATCCGCGCGCCGCGCAATCCTCGGGGTGATCGTCAGGATGATGTCGGACTCCGTCAGGTTGTCGGAGTTCTGGGCGAACAGCCGCCCGATGACCGGAACGTCGGCGATGCCGGGAAGCCCGCTCAGGCTGGTTCGCTCTTCCTGACGGATGAGGCCGGCGATCATGCTGGTCTCGCCGTTTCTCAGGCGCAGGGTCGTTTCCACGTTCCGGTTCCCGAAGGTCGGCAAGCCGGAATACCCGGTGCCGGACACGTTGTCGAGGCGCACCTTGACTTCCAGGGTCACGCTGTCGTCGTGGTGGATCCGGGGGAGCACCTCGATGCTGACTCCCACGTTCTCGTACTCGAAGGTGGTAGTGGGCTGTTGCGCGAGGCCGCCGGTGGCAATCGGCGCGAAGGTGGTTACCGGAACCGGCACGCGTTCGCCGAAATCGGCAAGCGCCGGCTTGCCGTCGGACGCCCGAAGCTGCGGATTGGCCAGTACGTGGGTGTCCGTATCCGAGCGGACCAGGTTCAGGATGGCGCCCGGGAGGCCCGCGATCTGGAGGTTCGCTCGGGTGTAGGGGTTTTGGAGGACGGTGTCCAGCCGCGGGGTCAGTGCGGCCGAGATTCCCTGTCCATCGGTCCCCGGCGACAGCAGGGGAATGCCGTACTGCTCGAGGTGGGTCCGGTTGACCTCCATGAGCTCCACATCCACGACCACTTCGCCGGGACTGCGGTCCAGGGCTTCGATGATGCGCTGCGCTGAGCGGACCTGCTCCCAGGTGTCCACCATCGTGATCGAGTTGGTGCCCTCATGCTGGGCGATCTGGCGGATTCCCAGCACGATGCGGAGCGTGTCGGCGGTCTGGGTGAGGTCCGCCGAGGACAGATAGAAGGTCTGCGCCACCTGCTGTTCGTACTGGAGGCGCTTGTTCTGGGTGTCCGGCACGATCGTGATCAGGTGTGGGGACTCGACACGGAAGAAATGTCCCGTGGTCTCGGTCAGACCGCGGATCGCGTCCTCGAAAGTCGAGTCCTCCGCCTCGATGGAGACCGTCTGGTCCACGAAGTCCTCGTCGAAGGCGACATTCACGCCGGCGATTTCCCCGAGGGTCAGGAGGACGTAGCGCAGGCTGGCGTTCCGGAACACGAAACTCGCCGGCGCGCGGGCTTCTTCCGGCACGTCGAGGCCCAGCGGCCGGGTCAGGGCCTCCTCCTTCAACTCGGCGAGGGTCAGCGCCCGCGTCTCGTCGGCCTGCTCCTGGACCGCCTCCTGAATGACCGCCAGCCGTTCCTGGTACGACGTTTCCCCGGGAGCCAGGATGATGGCCGCCCGGAGCGCGTCCTCCGCCGCGGCGAAATCGTTGAGCGCCGCGAGGCGTTCCGCCGCCTGCGCGTGGCCTTCGGCGGCGCGCAGCTTGACCCGCGTCAGCGAGAGCCGGGCCGCCGCGTCGGAGGGATTCTCCGCGACCGCCCGGGCATACTGCGCCACGGCGTCGTCGTAGCGGCCGAGCCGTTCCGCGGCCTCTCCGGCGGTGAAATGACGACTGGTGGCGCAGCCGGCGGCGAGCAGCAGGCACGCGATCAGGAACCCACGCGGGTCCCTCCCCAGGAGTTTCACGGACGCAGATCCGCCGCCGTCACCACGTCGGTGCCCGGGGGGATGGTGAAGGTGAACAGCGAGTCCTCGGGAGGAGGCCCGTAGCGGAAATCGCTGAACCGGAAGGTCGTCCGGTTCCCTTCGAGGTCTTCGGACTCGATCCCCTGGATGCGGCCGCTGTCGGCGTCCACGGTAAGCGAGAGGGAGGTGATCTCTCCGTTCGCCTGCCGGGGAACCAGACTGACGGTGTGCAGTCCGGCCGTCGCCTCGTTCCCGAGCAGGGCATCGAAGTGATCCAGGATCGTGGCGTCTCCGGTCAGGAACTCCAGCGGATTCAACCCGCCGCCTTCCCCGTCGGCTCGCTGGCCGTCACCGCCGAAGGCGCCCACCACTACCTGCTGGTCGGCGGGCACGTGGAACCAGGTGTTGTTTCCGTCGCTGACGAAGGCCTTCGATTCCGGTGCCTCGTAGTCCCAACGCATGCGGCCGGGCCGCTTGACCGTCAGGCGGCCGGTCTCCACCCGGTCACGCCCGAAGATACGCGGCGAAAAGCGCTGTTCGAAGCGCGCCTCGAAGTGGGGCAGTGACTGGTGGTAGGCCTCGACTCGTTCGATGAGCGCGACCGCCTCGGGATCGGGAGCGAGCCTGGGCGGAGCCGGTTCTCCGGAGGCGGCGGGGAGAGTCGCCACGAACGATGCCAGCAGGGCCCAGCCCCGAACGGAAGCACCTCGTCGCATCGTCGTGCTACCCCCTGCGGTTTTCCTTCCAGTGGTGGACGGCACGGGGATCGAACCCGTGACCTCGGCATTGCGAACGCCGCGCTCTCCCAGCTGAGCTAGCCGCCCCCGTGGCTGGATTATCTTCAAGTATAACTTGACACTGTTTCGCTCATGTTGGCCCGGGCCCGGGCGGATCGGGTGAGGCAGCGGCCGGGGCTCCGACCCCGCCCCCGTCACAAGCTCGCGTCCGGACCGCTGATCGCCGCCTGCCGCAGGGCGTGATCCGCCAGCACCAGGCACGCCATGGCCTCCACGATCGGGACGGCGCGGGGAAGGACGCAGGGGTCATGCCGTCCCTTGGCTTCGAGGGTGACTTCCTTTCCCTCCGAGTCCACGGTTCGCTGCGCCATCCCGATGGTCGAAGTGGGTTTGAACGCCACCCGGAAGACGATGGGCATCCCGGTCGAGATACCGCCCAGCACGCCGCCGGCGTGGTTCGTCTCGGTCGTCATCCGCCCGTCCTTCATCAGGAAGCGGTCGTTGTGCTGGCTCCCGAAGAGGTGGGTGCCGGCGAATCCGGACCCAATCTCGAATCCCTTGCTGGCGTTGATCGCGAGCATGGCCTTCGCGAGGTCACTTTCCAGCTTGTCGAAGACCGGCTCCCCGAGTCCCGGGGGAACGCCTCGCACCGCGCACTCGATCACGCCGCCGATGGAATTCCGGGCGTCCCGCGTCCGCTCGATCAGCTCCACCATGCGGGTGGCGGTTTCGGGGTCCGGACAGCGGACCGGCGTCCGTTCCACGTCGGCCCGCGTCACTCGCTCCGGATCGACCTCGGCCTCGATGTCCTTCGTGCGCTTGACATACGCCGTGCATTCGACGCCGAAACGCTGCTCGAGAAACCGCCGGGCAACCGCTCCCGCGGCGACGTGCCCGACCGTCACCCGCGCTGACGAGCGCCCACCGCCGCTGGGGTCCCGGATGCCGTATTTGGTCTCGAAGGTGTAGTCCGCGTGACTCGGTCGATAGACGGTCTTGAGGGCCTCGTAGTCCGCGGGCCGGGCGTCGCGATTTTGGACCATCATCGCAATGGGATGGCCCGTCGTCTGGCCGGCGAGGACCCCCGACTGGATGAGGACGCGATCCGCCTCCTGGCGCGGCGTGGTGAGCCCGCTCTGGCCGGGACGCCGCCGGTCGAGTTCCTTCTGGACATCTTCCTCGCTCAGCGGGAGCCGGGGCGGGCAGCCGTCCACCACCACTCCAATGGCGGGTCCGTGCGACTCCCCCCAGGTCGTGACCCGGAACGCCTGGCCAATCGAGCTACCGGGCATGGTTCGCCGTCCTGGTTTGGCTCGCCTTCCTGGCGGCGGCCGCCATGACCTCGGTCGGGGCGGGGCGGCCGGTCCAGCGTTCGAACGCGGCGGCCGCTTGCAGGATGAGCATGCGCAGTCCGGAGACGTTCCGCTTGCCGAGCCCGGCCGCCTTCCGGAGGAGTTCGGTCTGTTCGGGATGAAACACCAGGTCGAAGACCACCTCGTGAGCGGCGATGGCGGCGTCAGGAGCCGGACAATCTCCGTCATGGGGCGCCATTCCCACGGGGGTGGTATTTACCAGAATGTCGCCCTGGGCCCCCTCCAGGGAGGCCAACGGGGCGTGGCGGACACCCATTTCGTCCGCAAGCGCCGCCGCTTTCCCGTCGTCGCGCGACACCACCACGGGTTCCGCGCCGGAGCGGACCAACCCGTGCAGCACCGCGCGCGCCGATCCGCCCGCTCCCAGCACGGTAATCCGCCGGCCGGCCAGCGGGGTGACCTCCTCGAGCGACCGGATCGCCCCGATCCAGTCCGTATTGGCTCCCAGGAATCCGCCGTTCATCGGGATGATGGTATTCACCGCGCCGATCCGGCGCGCATCGTCGTCCAGGGCGTCGAGCAACGGGAGGACGGCGCGCTTCAGGGGAATCGTCACGTTGAGGCCGCCCACCCCGCTGAGCCGGGCGGCGAGGAGAAAGTCGGCCAGTTCGGCGGGCGGGACCTCGAAGGGAAGGTAGGCGGCTTCGATGCCCAGGCGCCGGAACGCGGCCTCGTGCATCGGCGGACTCAGGCTTTGGCGGATCGGGTTGCCCATGACCCCGTACACCGGAACCAGGGCATGGAGCCGCCGCCCCCAGCGGCGATGCCGGGAGCGGATGTCTTTCGCGCTGAGCTGTCCGCCGGCCACCGCGGGCAGCCCCTCCGGGGGGGCGTAGGTGGAAAGCGCCGCACCCGAGGCTCCGGCGATTACCCGGAGTGGAGCCCCGGTCGCCCCCATGGCGATCCCGATGATGGACGTCTTCCGGGTGGCCTCATCCCGAATCAGGGCCTGCACCCGCTGGACGTCCGTCCATCCGCCGGCCTGGACCGCCACCTTGGTGAGGGCCGGTCGCATGGTCGCCATCCGCTCCGGCAGGTCTTCGAGGCCCGCCGGAACACCGGTCAGGTCGTGGACGGAGGCCACCAGGCGGACCGAGGGGGCCGCCGCCCGGATGCGGCGGGCGTGCTCCCCGCCGCTTTCCCGATCCGCTTCGAACTCGAGGTCGCAGTACGCCGCGCCCTGACGCCCGGCTTCGGCAAGAAGCCCGATCCGGTCGTTTTCGCTTCCCGCGAAGTTCCCGCCTTCGCTCCGCCGGCGTACGGTGGCGATCAGCCGCGCCAGGAGCGGCTTCGGCAGGCGGCCGAGAATCGCTTCCACGTCGGGGAGGTCCGGCGCGTCGAGAGTGTCGAGCCGCAGTTCGACGAGATCCAGCGGCCCGGCCTCGGCGGCGGCGGCATCGATACCGGCGCGCAGTGCCGCTGGCGTTGCCCCGGCCACGGTGAGGGCGAGCCGGGGCCCAAAGTGCGCGGTCAGCAGGGTCTCGACCGCTTCCTCCTGATCGGCTCCGCTGGAAGCGGTGCTCCAGAGATCGCAAACGGCGGCTTCCCGGTAGAGCGGCGTCCGCCGCTCCAGGACCAGGACGGCCTCGTCTTCCGGTGGAATGCCCGGCAGCGGGGGTCGGGCGGCGCGGTGCTTCGGTCGCGCGAGCCGTTCCCTGAGGACGGCCACCGGCGCGCGCGCCCAATAGACCGTTCCCAGTTCCCGCAGCCTGGGGATGTTTTCCGGGGTTTCCACGATCCCCCCGCCGCAGTCCACCACCAGGCGCTCGCCGGCAATTCCGGCAAGCACCGCGGCTTCTTCCTCGCGGAAGCGGTCCCAGCCGAACCGCTCGACGAATGCGGGGATCGGGCCAAGGCGGGCTTCCAGCAACTCGTCGGTGCTGATCCGGGGCCAACCGATCCGCTCGGCGAGCTTCCGGGACGCCCGGCTCTTCCCCGAAGCCCGGGCGCCGATGAGCACCACATTGGGGAAGGCGGCACTCCGGCCGCTCCGGCCTACCGGGGGCAAGGCGTCGGTCACGCCCCGTCCTCCCGGCGGGTCACCCGCGCGCCGAGTCCCGACAACGCGTCCCAGAACTCCGGGAACGACTTGCCGACCACGTCCGGAGTCCGGATCCGGACTCCCGGAATCCGGAGCCCCGTGAGCGCCAGCGCCATCGCGATCCGGTGGTCGCCGTATGGGTCTATGAGCCCCGGACGAAACGCGTCATCCGCGCCCGGGGGCTCGATGGCAAGGCCCTCCTCCCCCGGAGATACCCGGACTCCGAGGCGGCGGAGTCCGTCGGCGAGGGCGGCGATCCGGTCGCTCTCCTTGTGTCGCAGGTGTCCGATCCCGCCAATACGGGTGGGTTCCCCAGCGAAGGGCGCAATCGCCGCCAGCGTGGGAGCGGCATCGGGCATCGAGCCCATATCAACCGAGATCCCGCGGAGCCGCGTGGCGCCGGTGACCGTGACCCGAACGCCGTCCTCCGAGCGTTCCTCCTTCACGCCGCAGCCCATCCGGTTCAGGATCCCGGGGAAACCTCGTTCGCCCTGAGGAGATTCCGGATCGAGGCCGCCCACCGTGACGCGCCCCGGCGCGATGGCGGCGGCGGCGAAGAAGTAGCTCGCGGTCGTCCAGTCCCCCGAAATCCGGTGTGCGCCGGGTCGGTAGCGGGCGCCCGGACGCACCCGGAACCGGAGCGGCGTGGTCCGCTCGACGGATACCCCGCAGCGGGCCATCACGCTGACGGTCAGGTCGAGATAGGAAGCCGACACCGGATCGCTCTCCAAGACGATGGAGAGCCCGCCGGCGGCGCGGGGGGCGGCAAGGAGCAGCGCGCTCGCGAACTGGCTGCTTTGGGTGGCGGCCACCCGTACTTCCCCGCCGCTGAGCCGGCCGGAGCGTACCGTGAGGGGTGCGAAACCCCGGGTCGTACCGATGTCGGCGCCGAGTGCCTCGAGCGCCGCCACGAGGTCCGCGATGGGCCTTTCTCGAATCCTTCCGGTTCCGCCGATGGCGACGGTCTGCGGCACGGTGGCCGCCGCCGCCGTCAGGAAGCGGAGCAGCGTTCCTGACTCGCCTACCGAGACCGCGGTCCTGTCCCCGGAGCCGGGAGCGGTGTCGGCCGCGCCACTTGCATCCGGAGGACCCCGCACCTCGAGGTCGGCCCCGTGACGCGTGGTGCGGGCGCCGAGCGCCCCTACGGCCGAAACGGCCGCCCGGATGTCCTCCCCCTCCGGAAGGCCCGAGAGGTGGGTGGTCCCGTCGGTGAGGGCGGCGGCGATCAGGAACCGGTTCGCCTCGTACTTGCTGCCGGGGACCCGGACCGAGGCGGAGGGAGCATCCGGCCCCGGGGCGATTTCGATCAAAGCCCGATCGCCGAGAGCCCCGAATCCACAACTCCCGCGGGCAGGGGGAAGGAATACGCCGTCCGGCCCCGGCCATCCCGGTTCCTGACGCGGCCGATGGCTTCGAGCATGACGAAACGCGCTTCGCCGCCGCGCGCCTTCTTGTCGCTCCCGAGTGCCGCCAGGACGCGGGCGCGCTCCACCTTGCCGGACGTTCGTTTCGGCAGGCCGATGGCGTCGATCAGGGAGTGAAGACGGTCTTCGGCCTCGGGTTCCAGAACACCTGCCCGCCGCGCCATCCGGCTCTCCGCGATCATGCCGATGGCGGTCGCGGCGCCGTGCGCCAGCCGGTAATCCGTCGCGTGCTCGAGGCCGTGTCCGATGGTGTGGCCGAAGTTGAGCACCTCGCGCAACCCGCTCTCCCGTTCGTCGGCGGCGACGACGGCCGTCTTGATCCGGACCGCCGCGGCGATGAGCCGGATCAGCGCGCCGGAATCCCGGGCTCGCAGGGTTCGGGTGTCCCCTTCCAACTCGGCGAACAGTTCCGCGTCGCTGGTGGTGGCCATCTTGAGGGCCTCGGCGACCCCGCTCAGGAAGTCCGGTTCGGAGAGGGTTGCGAGACACCGGGTGTCCGCGAAGACGGCGGCAGGCTGGCTGAACACTCCGATCAGGTTCTTTCCGTGCGGAGTGTTGACCCCTGTCTTGCCCCCCACGGAAGCGTCCACTGCCGCGAGCAGCGTGGTCGGCACCGCCACAAAGGGCACTCCGCGAAGGTAGGTCGCGGCCACGAACCCCGCGAGATCGGTCACGACGCCGCCGCCGAATCCGACGACTACCGTGTCGCGGCCCAGGCGGCGGGAGAGGAGTTCGTCCTCGAGGCGCATTTTTTCGGCTCGCGATTTCGACGCTTCGCCGGGGGGTACCTCGAGAACCGGGGTATCTTGTGGAAGTCCGGCGCGTAGCCGGTCGCCGTGGTATCGCAGCGCTTCGGCGTCGCCGATCACGGCGACGCGGCGCTTGGCGAAGCGGGTGCCGAGGAACGACGCCAGTTCGTCGAGCGCCGCGCCTCCGATGACGATCTCGTAGGAAGCGCTCCGTCCCGGCGTTTCGACCGGGACCCGCTCGGTCATCGGGACGCTGCGCTTGTCGCCCGTTCCGCCAGTAACCGCCGCCCGACGGCCTTTCCGACCCTTCGCAGATCCGTCATCAGGTTCATGAACTGATGGGGGTAGAGCGACTGATCCCCGTCGCTGAGCGCCACCGAGGGGTTGGGATGCACCTCGACCAGGAGTCCGTCTGCCCCGGCCGCGACCGCGGCCAGCGAGAGCGCCGGTACCAGCGTCTTGTTGCCGGCGCTGTGGCTCGGGTCCGCGATGACCGGCAGGTGCGTTTCCTGCTTCAGTACCGCGATGGCTCCTACGTCCAGCGTGTTGCGGTACGCCGTCTCGAACGACCGGATACCCCGTTCGCACAGGATCACGTTCGGGTTCCCCTGCAGGATGTATTCGGTAGCCAACAGGAACTCCCGGATCGTGTTGGCCATGCCCCGCTTGAGGATGACCGGGGTCTGGACGCGGCCCGCCTCCTTGAGAAGGTCGAAGTTCTGCATGTTGCGGGCGCCGATCCGGATCACGTCCACGAGGTCCGCCGCGACCTCGACATCGCGGACGTCCATCACCTCGGTCTCGACCAGGATGCCGGTGCGTTCCCGGATGCGCTTGAGGATGTGGAGCCCCTCCACTCCGAGACCCTGGAAGGAATAGGGCGAGCTGCGCGGCTTGAAGGCCGAGGCCCGCATGATTTCGAGCCCGAGATCCTGGAGCATCAAGGCGGAGGTCATGCCCTGTTCCTCGCTCTCGAGCGCGCAGGGCCCCCCGAAGATGACCAGATCCTTGCTGCCGAGCTGCTGGGTGCCGATCGGGATCTGGGTGTTGGACTGGTGGTGGGTCTTGTTGGCCAGCTTGTAGGGCTTGGCCAGGCCATACACCTGCTGGACGCCGGGTTGCGTGCGCCAGAAGGCTTCCGTCTCCCGGGAGAGATCGCCGAGAACGTGAATCTGGTTCCGCACTTCGGCAGGGTGAAGCGCCCACTCGAGGGCCTTCTCCTCGACCAGGCGGGTCAGGTGGTTGATGTCTTGCTCGGTCGCCCATTGGTTCAGGATGAGCACCATGCAGGTGGATTCGGGCGGGCGCGTCGTCATGTCAGGTCGAGGAAGTTCTGGAGCAGTGGTCTTCCCGCGGGGGTGAGGATGGATTCGGGGTGGAACTGGACACCCCAGAGCGGTGCGCTCCGGTGTCGAAGTCCCATGACTTCCTGATCGTCGGAGCGGGCGGTCACTTCAAGCTCTCTCGGCAGCGGCTCATCGGCGACCAGCGAGTGATAGCGGGTGGCCTCGAAGGGGTTCTCCAGCCCGGCGAACAGTTCTTCGCCATTATGGCGCACCGGCGAGGTCTTGCCGTGGACGAGGCGGTGCGCCCGCCGGATCCGGCCACCGAGGGCCTGAACCACGGACTGGTGGCCGAGGCACACCCCGAGCAGGGGGGTCTTCCCGGCGAGTTCCCGGACGAGATCCACGGAAATGCCCGCCTTTTCCGGCGAACAGGGTCCGGGAGAGATGACCACCCGCTCCGGTCGCAGATCCCGGATCTCGGCCGGAGTCATCGCATCGTTCCGAACGACCCGGGGCCGCGCACCCAGTTCCCCGAGCAGCTGCACCAAATTGAAGGTAAACGAGTCGTAGTTATCGAGGACGAGGGTCATGACGGATCGTGCCAGGGGTGGTTAGCAGCCTGTGGTGAAACCCCCGTGAGCGCCGAGACGGGTGAGGCGCCCGGCTGACAAGGCGCGTGAGGGAGGAATACCGGGTGTATTTCGACCGAAACGCAACGCAGAACGAAGCGAAGCGGAGTGGTTCAGCCGGGATGGATCGCCCGTCGAACGCCGCGGGGGTTTTGCCATAGGCTGCTAGTCCAGACCCTCCTGGGCCATGCGGAGGGCGGCAAGCACCGCATCCGCCTTTCGGCAGCTTTCGTCGTACTCCGCGGCCGGGTCGGAGTCCGCGACGACGCCGCCCCCTGCCTGGAAGTAGCCGACCCCCCCCTGCGCTACCAGTGTCCGGATGGCGATGGCGGTGTCGGAGGCGCCGCTGTAGGAGAAGTAGCCCACCGCGCCGCCGTACACCCCGCGCCGCTCGGTCTCGAGTTCATCGATGATTTCCATGGCGCGGATCTTGGGGGCGCCGGAGAGCGTTCCGGCCGGAAAGGTGGCGCGGAGCGCGTCGAAGGAGTCCATGTCGGGGCCGAGTTTCCCCCGCACCCGGGACACGATGTGCATCACGTGCGAGTAGCGCTCGATGCTCATGAAGTCCTCGACCTCGACCTGGCCGTACCCGGCCACCCGGCCGATGTCATTGCGAGCGAGGTCCACCAGCATCAGGTGTTCGGCGCGTTCCTTTTCGTCGGCGAGGAGTTCGTCGGCTAGAGCGGCGTCTTCTTCGGGAGTGCTCCCGCGTGGGCGGGTTCCGGCGATCGGCCGGGTTTCGATCGTGCCGTCCTCGGTGCGGGTCATCATTTCCGGCGAGGCGCCCGCAACCACCAGCCCGTCAAAGTCCAGGTAGTACATGTAGGGCGAGGGGTTCACCACCCGGAGCGCCCGGTAAAAGTCGAAGGGGTGGACCGTGAGCGGTGTCTCGAAGCGCTGCGAGGGAACGACCTGGATGATGTCGCCGGCGGCCACGTAGTCCTTGGCCCGTCGCACCATTTCCAGATACCGCTCGCGGCTGGTGTTGGAAACCGGTTCGGGCGCCGGCCCGGGGGCGCCCCCCGGGAGGCCCAGTCGATAGGGAAGCGGCGCCCGGATTTCGCCGACGGTTGCTTCGATCTGGGCCGCGGCGGCGTCGTAGGCCTGGTCGGCGAGGCTCTCATCGGGGACGCTGGCGTTCACCACCACCTGGATGACGTTGCGGGCGCGGTCGAAGACCAGCACGCTGTCGGCCAACAGAAACGCCGCATCGGGAATGCGGAGCGAGTCCTCGACGGTGTCCGGGAGGTTCTCGAAGCGCCGTACCGCGTCGTAGGCGAGATAGCCGACGAAGCCGCCGTGAAACGGGGGAAGCCCCTCGACGTTGGCCGGGCTCACTTCCTTGAGCATGTCCCGCAGCGCCGACAGGGGATCGTTGCTGTCGAGAGTTTCGGTCCGGCCATCGCGCAGATCACGGCGCCTGACTTCGGTCCCGCGACTCTCGACGATGAGTCGTGGCCTCGATCCCAGAAAGGAATACCGGGCGACGCTCTCGCCGCCCTCTATCGACTCCATCAGGAATGCCGGCCCCCGATTCCCTACCCGGAGAAAGGTCGATACCGGGGTATCGCAGTCGGCGAGGATCTCCCGCCGAACGGGAATCAGGTTCGCCCGTTTCGAGAGCGCGCGGAAATCGGAGCGGGAAGGGAGTAGCAAGGGACCGTCACGGGAGGCGGGAAATCTTAGTCCGCAGCAGGCCGCCGGGCCGGCGAGGCGTCTACGTGGACGGCCACCACATCGGTGTCGTGGTACTGCTGGTGCCGGACCGACGAGGCGTAATGCCGCAGGAGCCGCAGCGGCAACTCCTCCTCGCTGGGGGTGCCCGCCGCTCCTTCGGTGAGCATTGCCATACGGTCCTCGAGATTCGCTTCCTCCATCGCCGCGATGAACTCGAGTTCCGCACGACTTCCGTCCCCTTCGGCGATGAGCAGTAGGCGCCGCTCCCCGTCGGCCCGCCCGGCGTCCCGGAGCAGCACATGGAGCGTCTCCTCGCCCACCGCCCGTACCTGCCGCACCATCGTTTCGTTCCAGCCCCGGTCGGCGGCCAGCCGCGCCAGCAGGCTGTCCACCTTCTCGAAGGCATCCTCGTTGAGCGCGGTGCTGAGCCGCAGGCGGCGCTTCCGCCCGAACTCTGCGACCAGGTTCAGGAAGATGACCATGAAACCCCCCACGGTCATGCCGTTCCCCAGGAGATCACTCCAGGATCCTTGGAAATAGTCCGGGAAAATCCAGCCGAACTTGAAGCCCACTCCGATCCAGAACGCCAGCCCGACGATGATGCTCCGCCGGTAGTCGAGGCCGTCCTGGATGACGATCTTTACGCCGAAGATGAAGAGCAGGGCGACGAGCACCAGGTAGTACCCGCCGACCGTCGGCCCGGGGATCGCAACAATCGCGGCCACGAACTTGGGCAGCACGGCGAGTAGCGCAAAGACCACGCCGACCCAGATTCCCACCCTGCGAGCGGCGATGCCCGTCAGTTCGGCGACCGCGATGCTGTTGCCGTAGGTGGTGTTCGGCACCGTGCCGGCCATCCCGGCCAGCAGGTTGCCGACCCCGTCGGCGTTCAACGCTCCCTGGATGGATCGGAAGTCAATGGCGCGGGGCTTCCTCCACGACACCCGCTGGATGGCGATCGCGTCTCCGAGAGTGTCCATGGCTCCGACGAGCGTCACCAGGACAAAGGCCGGCAGCAGCGCCCAGAAGGCCGGCCCGAAGCTGAAACCAAGCCCGGGAAACCCGAACGCGGGAAGCCCCACCCAGGAAGCCGCCGCGATCGCCGAGGTGTCATAGATGCCGAACCCCAGACCCGCCACCACACATCCCCCGACGATGCCGAGAGCCGGGGCCCACACCCGCAAACTGCCGGTGGCACGGAGCGCAATGACGACGGTAACCAGCAGGGTTACCGCGGCGATGATCGGAGCCGCTGCCGCCGAAGTGCCTTCCGGCACATCGGTCAACTTGCGGATGATCACCGGCGCTACGTCCACCGGGATGAGCATCAGCACGGTTCCGGCGACGGTGGGCGTGAAGATGCGCCGCAGGAGCGACATCTTGGCCGCTACCGCGAACTGGAAGAGCGCCGCGACGATGATCAGGCTCGCGAGCAGCCCGGGACCGCCCCGCTCGAGCGCGGAAATGCAGATGGCCAGGAAAGCCGTCGAGGTGCCCATGACCAGGATGTACCCCGCTCCGATGCGCCCGACCCGCCGCGCCTGGATCGCCGTGGTGATTCCGCTGATCAGGAGGGCGCTGCAGACCGCCCACGACAGGTAGGCGTCGCTGCCGCCGGCGATGCCGATCATGATGGTCGGCGCCAGCACCACGCTCGCGACCGAGATCATCGCGTATTGCAGCCCGAGCCCCATGGTGATCGGGAGCGGCGGCCGGTCGTCCGGCTCGTAGCGGATGTGATGGTCGGGAGCAGCCGTCCCTGAATCCATGCTCACTGCCTCCTTGATCCACCCTGGGGGGAAGGCGGCCGGACGGCGGATCCGAAGCCGCCCCGGTTGCCGAAAGCAGTGTATCGGTGGCGACTCTCGGGCATCCGGCCTGGCGGCGGGCCGGCCGGCCGGCGGGGCCTACCATTCGGGCCATGGACATTGACGCCCTGCGCGCCGCCCTCGAAGCCGTAGATCGGGAGATTCTCGACGCCTGGGCGCGCCGGGACGCCATCACGTCAGCGATCGGACGCCTGAAACAGGCGGCTGGCCGGGCGATCCACGATCCGGAACAGGAAGCCCAGGTGGTGCGGCGGGCTCGTGCTCACGCGGCCGAGCGGGGTATTCCGGAAGACCTGGCCGCCGATCTGGTGGGCCTCCTGATGCACTCTGCGCTGGCCCGCCAGGAAGACATCCGGTTGCGGGCCGAGGGGCAGGGGGCGGGCCGGCCCGCGCTCGTCATCGGTGGCGGAGGGCGTATGGGGCGGTGGTTCTGCCGGTTCCTGACGGCGCAGGGATACGCGGTCCAGGTGGCCGACCCCGCCGGCGGCCCGAGCGGGGTTCCGGTAGCCGCGGACTGGCGGGAGACACCGGACGAGTTCGCCCTGACGGTGGTGGCGGCGCCGCTGCAGGCCAGCGCCGAGATGCTGCAAGGCATCGCCTCGGAGGGGAGGCAGGGGCTTGTCTTCGATATCGCGTCCGTCAAGGCGCCGGTGGTGCCCGGTCTTCAGGCGCTCGCGCGGAGCGGCTGCCGGGTTGCCTCCGTGCATCCCATGTTCGGTCCCGACACGTACGTCCTCCACGGCTGCCACGTGCTGGTCATGGATGTGGGTGATTCCGGGGCGGCGGAGGAAGCGGCCGGGGTCTTCGGTGGCAGCATGGCCGAGATCCTGCGGATGCCCCTGGTCGAGCACGACCCGTTGATCGCCTATGTCCTCGGCCTCTCCCACGCGCTGAACCTGGCTTTCCTGACCGCGCTCGCCGAAAGCGGCGAGCAGGCGCCCCGGCTCGCTCGCATGTCGAGCGTGACGTTCGACCGCCAGCTACAGGTGGCGGCGGCGGTGGCCCGGGAGAACCCCCATCTCTACTACGAGATTCAGCAGTGCAATCCCCACGGACCGGGGGCGATCCACAATCTCGCGGCCGCGGTCTCGCGTCTTGCCGCGGTGATCCATGACGACGATGAGGATGCCTTCGTTCGGCTCATGAAGGCGGGCCGGCACTACGTCTCCGGCCGCGGCTGACGCGGCCGGGTTCAGGAACGGCCGAGGAAATCGCGAAGCGTGTGCACGGCGCGCACCGCTTGGGCGCCGGACGCGAAGGCCAGCGGCCGGAACGCGCCTTCGTCCGAAACCCCGAGCAGCCCGAGTTCCACCGCTATGGCGACCGCCTCGCGGTAGCGGTGGTCGGGTGGCACATCGTTGAGCTCCAGCCCGGAAGAGTCGTCCAGGGCATTCCGCCGGGCGTCGGGGTCGAACCTCCCGAACACCGCCGCCAACGACACCGCGAGTTCGGCGCGGGTCACGAGACCGCGTGGCTTGAAGGTGTGATCGGGATACAGGCGGAGGTAACCGGCGCCGACGGCCGTCTGGATCAGGCTGGCCGCCCAGCTCCGTTCGAGATCGATGGCGATCACCGGGTCCGCGGAAAGGGAATCCTGGCCGTCGGGTTCTCCGATTTCGGCCGCCAGGAGCGCGGCGAGCTGTTCACGGGTGACGCGCTCCGCTTCCCGAATCCTTGTGTATAGCTCCGAAAGCCTCGCCACCTCGAGGCGCCGCCCCAGTCTTTCGGCGCGCCCTTGCAGATCGCTGAAACCGCCCACCGCCGGATCCGCGAGAATCCCGTCGAGAAGGGTGAGACTGTCGGCGAAACGGCGCTCGTCGGCGAGCAGTTCGGCGGCGGCCAACCCCGCGTTCAGGGCCTGGCGCCGGCTCGCCGACGGGTTCGAGGCGACGGCTTCGAACCACTCGCGTGCGCTCTGGCGGTCCCCGGCAGCCGCTGCCGCCTCAGCGGCCTCGAGGAACAGGTCTGCCGAGTCCGGCATCGCTTCCAGCGCCGCGCGATACGCCTCGGCGACCGACGAGCCCTCGTCCTCGGAGCGCGCGAGTTGCCGGGCGCGCGCGAGGCGGTTCTCCGCTACCTCGAGCGCCAATCCGGGCAGCCGCTCGGAGACCACCAAAGCGCCCGGGTCGAGTTCCGACAGCCGCCGCAGTTTCGTGAAGAGCAGTTCCTGATCCTCGCTGTCGAGAACCAGGAGGACGGCGCCAAGCGAAGCGAGGACATCGTTGGGCGCAGCCGCGAGGGCCCGATCGAAGAGTTCCTCCGCCCCGGTGAGATCCCCGCTGCGGAGAGCGAAAAAACCGGCCGCCGAGAGGACTCCCGGGTCGTCCGGCGCCGCGATGCGGAGCGGCGCGAGTTGCAGGTCCGCTTCTCCAAGCCGGCCGGCCACGATCCGTTCCCAGCTCTGCCCGAGGTCGAGGGCCGCACCTTCGGAGAGGCCCGGCCCGGGAGCCGGCGCCTGGTCCTCGACGTACATCCAGCTGTCCAGGGGAACCACCGGGATCTCCGGCGGGGGCCGGGAGGCGCACCCGGCGGCAAGCGACACGCCGGCCGCCAACCCGGCCACCCATCGGGAGGCGCGCTGCGCCGGCTCCGCGGCGGAAGGTCTCGACGCTCCGAACACCCTTCCGAGTTTAACCGCCTGTGGCAAAACCCCGGCGGCGTTCGAGCGGCGATGCATCCCGCCTGAACCGCCCCCCCACCGGGAGAACTGGGCCTCGCCCCTCTCGGCGCTCACGGGGGTTTCACCACCGGCGGTTAGCCCCCAACGGGGCATCCGGAACCCGGTTGTCGAGCAAAAAACTACAATCCGCCGATGCGTTATCTCGGCCTTGTTCTCGCTTTTTTCCTGACCGTTCCGGCCACTGCCGCGGCGCAGGGATCCGACGCGGAGCGCCGGATCCTCGAGCACGTGCGAGATACGCTGCAGCCGGGGGAACGCCTGCTTCTCTCGGCGCTCGTGGAGCGCTTCCAGGCCCCCGACGAACAGCAAGCTCTCGGACGGCTCAACGACGTCTTCTTCCGGATGCCGCTGTTCATCGCCGAGTTCGAAGGCCGTGAAGACCGGTTGCCGACCCTCTCCGAGATTTCGGGGCAGTTCTCGCTCTACGGCGAAGAGGCCGCCGACATCGTGTTGCGGATCATGGAGTCCGACCCGCGGGTCCCGAAGTTCCTGGTCCGCGACGGGGACGGAAACCTGGTGTCCATCGACGAGGCCATGATCCGCGCCGACGACCGTTTCGCCGAGGCGGTGAGCCGGAGTCTCACGGGCTGGGAAGGCCGGATGCTCCCGGAGGTCGCCGGCGAGAGCTTTGGTGGCGGTGAGTCCACGGTTGCCGGCCTCATGAACGATGCGACGCTCGTTTACGTGTGGTTCACCAACTGTCCTCCCTGCGTTCAGATCGCCCCGGTGCTGCAGGCGCTCCACCAGGATCTCGCGGACGAGGGACTCACCATCGTCGGCCTCAACGCCGACCGGGTGCTCAAGCTGCCTTACACCGACGCCGACCGCCAGGCTCATCAGGAGAAGGGAGGGGTGACCTTCGAGAACCTTCACCTGACCGAAGAGGATCGCGCCGAACTCGGCAACGTGAACATCTTCCCGACGCTGTTCCTCGCGGGACGCGATGGAACGATCACGCGCCATTTCGTGAACTTCCAGGAGCGGGAGACGCTCGAACCGGCGATCCGGGCACTGCTGCAGTAGCGCGCCGCCGCCGCCGGTCCCGCCCCCGAACGCCTGACGGCGCCGGGGCGGAGTGGGCCGTCACCGGGACCCGAGAGCCGCGCGGATCGCCCCGGTTCGGCAGCATCGGAGACCGCCACCGGCGGAGCCTGCGGACTTCGTACGCCTTGACAAGACTCCACTCATATCTTATACTTCGGCCTAACTAAGGCCGGGATTTGCCCGGCTCCGGATTCCAATCAGCAGGAGTTTCAGCAAGCCCATGAGCAAGATCATCGGAATTGATCTGGGGACGACCAATTCGGTTGTCGCCGTGATGGAGGGCGGACAGCCGGCCATCATCCCGAACGCCGAGGGCGGCCGCACCACCGCTTCGGTGGTGGGCGTCTCGAAGTCGGGCGAACGCCTGGTGGGCGAGGTTGCGAAGCGGCAGGCGATCACCAACGCGGCCAACACCGTGTTTTCCATCAAGCGGTTCATGGGCCGCCGTTTCGACGAGGCCACCGACGAACGGGGATCCGCGCCCTATCAGGTGCTCCGGAAGGACGACGGCGGCATCGAGGCTCTGCTGGGCGAAAAGAAGTACACGGCGCCGCAGATTTCCGCGATGGTGCTGCAGAAGATGAAGGCCTCGGCCGAGGCCTACCTCGGCGAGACCGTCGAGCGTGCGGTGATCACGGTTCCGGCCTACTTCAACGACGCGCAGCGCCAGGCCACCAAGGACGCCGGCGAGATCGCCGGGCTGGAAGTCGTGCGCATCGTCAACGAGCCCACCGCGGCTGCGCTCGCCTACGGGCTCGACAAGCAGAAGAGCGAAAAGATCGCGGTGTACGACTTCGGCGGCGGAACCTTCGACATTTCCATTCTCGAGGTCGGCGAGGGGGTGGTCGAGGTCCGCTCCACCAACGGAGACACGTACCTCGGCGGGGACGACCTCGACAAGCGGGTGATGGACTGGATCGTCGCCGAGTTCAAGAAGTCAGACGGCATTGACCTCAGCGCCGACCGGATGGCGCTGCAGCGGCTCAAGGACGCCGCCGAAAAGGCGAAGATCGAACTCTCGACCACGCTCGAGACCGAGGTCAATCTTCCCTTCATTACCGCGGATGCTTCGGGGCCGAAGCATCTGGCGCTCACCCTGTCGCGAGCCCGGCTCGAGTCGCTGATCGGGGATCTCCTCGAACGGACCCGGAAGCCGTGCGAGCAGGCTCTCGAGGATGCCGGACTGGCGAACGGTTCGATTGACGAGGTGGTGCTGGTGGGGGGCTCCACCCGGATCCCGCGGGTTCAGGAACTCGCCAAGGAGATCTTCGGCGCCGATCCTCACCAGGGAGTGAACCCGGACGAGGTGGTTGCTCTCGGGGCCGCGATCCAGGCGGGGGTGCTAGGCGGCGATGTCAAGGATCTCCTCCTGCTGGACGTAACACCGCTGTCCCTCGGGATCGAGACGCTCGGAGGTGTCTTCACCTCGCTCATCAAGCGCAACACCACGATCCCGCATCGCGCGAGCGATGTTTTTTCGACGGCAACCGACAACCAGACCCAGGTCGAGGTGCACGTGCTCCAGGGCGAGCGCTCCATGGCTGCCGACAACCGCACCCTCGGGAAGTTCAACCTCGTCGGTATTCCGCCGGCGCCCCGCGGGGTTCCCCAAATCGAGGTGGCGTTCGACATCGATGCGAACGGCATCGTGAACGTGTCGGCGAAGGACCGTGCCACCGGCCGGGAACAGGCCATCACGATCACGGCCTCGAGCGGTCTCTCGAAGGACGAGATCGAAACCATGAAGACGGAAGCGTCCTCCAACGAGGAGGCCGACCAGAAGCGTCGTGAAGAGGTCGAATTCCGAAACGAGACCGATTCGCTTGCCCATCAGGTCGAGAAGATGCTGAGCGAGAACCGCGACAAGATCGAGAGTTCGGACGCCGAAGAGATCGAAAAGGCGCTGGCGACGGTCCGCGCCGCGCTTGCCGACGGCGACATGGAACGGGTCCGGGCGGCCCGTTCCGAGGTCGAGAAGGCAAGCCACCGGCTGGCGGAAGTCATGTACAAGAAGGGCTCCGACGCCGGTGAGGGCGCGCAGGATCCGGCGGGTGCACCGCCTCCGCCGCCGCCGCCGCCGGGCGGAGCGAAGCGCAAGAGCAACGGCGCCGCCGATGACATCATTGATGCGGAGGTAGTCGGCGAGAACTGATCGCCAACGCCGCCAGCCAACCGGCGCCCATGCCCGCTCCTGCCGACTACTACGCGGTCCTGGGGGTTGGGCGGGATGCGGATGTCCTGCGCATCCGGCAGGCGTACCGGCGTCTTGCGCGGCGCCTGCATCCGGATCTGAATCCCAACGACCGCGTTGTCGAAGAGCGATTCCAGGCGATCCAGCGCGCGTTCGAAGTTCTCGGCGATCCCGAGCGCCGGGCGGAGTACGACCGCCGAGGGGGCGCCGAGCCGACGCCCGCCCGGGTCCAGCGGGTTCACTATGGTTTCGCCGGTTTCGATTTCGGCGAGGAGCCGGCGAAGGAAGAGTGGGCGCTCCACGAGATTTTCGGCGCCTCCGAGGGAACCGGGTCCGAACCCGCCGAGGACGATCCCGATATTCACGCCCGCGTGCGGATTTCCTTTGTCGAATCGCTGGAGGGGAAGCAGATCCGGCACCGCATCAACCGGCGCGAGACGTGTGGGCCATGCGGGGGCCGGGGCGAGCGGCCGGTTGGCGAAGCCAGCCCGCAGGGGCTCGAGTGCAGCGCCTGTAGCGGCGCCGGCCGGCGCCTCCGGCGCTACGGGCACATGGTGTTTGCCCGTCCGTGCCGCCGCTGCGGTGGGCAAGGGCTGCTGTTTCACACCGCCTGCTCCTCCTGCGCCGGACAGGGTCATCGGATCCGCTCGGTTCGGGTGGTCGCGCGCCTGCCGGCCGGGGTGGCGGACGGAGCGACCGTCGTCGTGGCGGGGCAAGGACACGAGCGGCTGCCGGGCGAAGCACCGGGAGATCTCCGGTTGCACGTCGAGGTGACCCCCCATCCGGTTCTTGAACGCCGCGGCGACAACCTCGTCTGCCCGCTACCGCTGACGCTTGCCGAGGCCTCGCTCGGCGGACGCGTCGAGGTGCCCACGCTTTCCGGCAACGTCGCGGTGAGGCTACCGCCCGGAGTCCAGCCTGGAACCCGACTGCGCCTCGCCGGGCGCGGTGTTCCTTCGACTCGCGGTGACGGCCGCGGAGACCTCTTCCTCGAGGTCCGCATCCACATTCCCGAGATCCGGGATGATCGTTCCCGGGATCTCGTCAGGGAACTGGAGCAGCGCTACCCGGAGTCGCCTCGCGAGGCGCTCCGTGAGAAGCTTCGTTCCTAGCAGTCTGTCCCGGCAATCTCATGGCATTTCCGAGCCGTTCTCACCGAGCTACCGGGACAGACACCGAGGAGTCCCCATGAGCGCCGAGCGTCGCAAGGGCGTTTACATGATCAGCGCGGTGGCCGAGCTGTTCGGGATTCATCCGCAGACTCTGCGCCTCTATGAGCGCGAGGGGTTGCTGGCGCCTTCGCGTACCGAGGGAAACACGCGCGTTTACACCGATGAGGATCTTGAACAGCTCCAGACCATCCTCAATCTTCGGGAACTCGGAGTGAATCTCGCCGGCGTGGACATCATCTTGAACATGCGGGCCAAGATGCAGCGCATGCAGAAAGAGATCACCCAGTTCACCGAGTTCATCCATCGGGAGCTGTCGCGGGAAGAAAACGCACTGAGCGAGCGCGCCAAGAACGCCCTGGTGCGGTTGCCGCGAAGGGACATCGTTCCCGCCGCGACCAACTCGGACGCCGGAACCACCACCGCTGCTTCCCCGCCCGGTTCCCGAAATTCGTAGGATACGGGCCGAAACAATGATGCGGCCGGTGAGGTTCGATTCCGCCGGCCGTTCCGCGCCCTGAAAGAACCCTCTTGCAAGCGGCCCCGACCTGTCCCGATTGCGGCGATACCGGGTGGAAGGCCGCTCCCCGTGCGGACGGTTCTGCGGCGGTCGTCGCCTGCCGGTGCCGGGACGTGGTTCCGGGCCCCGCCCGTCTCCAGGAAATCGGGGTGGCGCCGGACCACGCCGAACGCATGCGTTTCGACGCCTTCGACGACCTCGAGGGTGGGCCGAAGCGGGTCAAACAGATCGTATTCAAATGGGCCGATGCCTTTCCCGTGGTCAAGGCGGGACTCCTGATCAGCGGCCCGGCCGGGGTCGGCAAGACGCACCTGGCGGTCGCGGCTCTCCGCCACATCCTCTATGACCGGAAGATCGCGGTGCGGGCGCGGTTCGAGTACGTCCCGCGGCTCCTGAGAGAGGTGCAGCGGGTGTGGAACGACCAGCTCCTGGTTGACGAGCGCCGGTTGGATGCGCTGGCCCGCGCCGAGATCGTGGTGCTCGATCAGTTGGGGGCCGACACCGGGTGGGACGCCCGGGTGCAGGAGCGGTTTCTCTACATTCTGAACCGCTGCATCCAGGGTGAGGCCATCCTCGTCTGCACGACGGCGTTTCCCCTGCAGGCGGCCAAGCAGACGACCCTCGCGGACCAGATCACGGTACGCGGCGTTTCCCTGCTGCACGAAGCCTGTCGCGTTGTCGAGATGCCGGGCGAGGACTATCGCCACCACGCAATCGCCCCAGGGTTGCGCGTCTAGTAGCCTGTGGACAAAGTGACGTGAGCACCGAGAACGCCAGTTCTCCCGGTGGGGGGGAGGCGCCTGGCTGACCCAGTTCTCCCGGTGGGGGCGGCGCGTGAGGGAGGAATACCGAGTGTATTTCGACCGAAACGCAACGATGAGGGTCGCGTAGCGGCCCGTTTCAGCCGGGATGCATCGCCGTTCGTTTCCGGAGCCGGGCGAGAGCCCGGCGGAGACCCCTTGAGCACGAGGGACGGGGGTTGGCGCTAGCCGACTTCCAGACCTCGTAGCTCGGGAATGCCGCGTGACTTTGCCCACAGGCTGCTAGTAGCCTTTCCGATACGCGAAGGAGTTTCACGTCATGCGCACGCTTCTCACTACCATCGTTCTTTCCCTGGCCCTGCCGGTTCTGGGAGCCGCGCAGAGTCCGGAGCCCGACAAACCGCGTCCGATCCCGATCCGGGACAGTGTCTTCATCGAGGATCTCACCTGGATGGAGGTGCGCGACCTGATCGCGAACGGCAAGGACACCGCCATTGTCGCGAGTGGTGGCATCGAGCAGAACGGCCCGTATCTGGTCACCGGCAAGCACAACGTGCTGCTGCGCGGCACCACCGAAGCAATCGCCAGGGATCTCGGGAACGCGCTGGTAGCCCCGATTCTCAAGCTGGTGCCCGAAGGCGACTTCGATCCTCCCACCGGGATGATGCGTTATCCCGGCACCGTCGGGCTCAGCGATGAGACATTCCGAGCCGTGTTGCGGGACGTTGCCCGCAGTCTCAGGGCGAGCGGCTTCCAGCACATCATCTTCCTCGGCGACAGCGGTGGAAACCAGGCCGGGATGACGGCGGTGGCGGAGGAAATGCACGCCGAGTGGAACGGGTCTCCCGGCGTCCACTTCATTCCCGAGTTCTACGACGTCAGGGGCCTGCGGACCTGGCTCTCCGATAACGGGATCAAGGAGGAGCCGGAGGGCCTGCACGACGAATTCGCGATGGCCGCGATGATGGCCGCCGTGGACCCGGACTCCATCCGGACCGCGGAGCGCCGGCAGGCCGGCCTCTTCCGGATCAACGGCGTGGACCTCGACCCGCTGGACCAGACCCGCGCCTGGGGAATGCGCCTCTTCCGCTACCGCTCGGAAGTGACCGTGAAGGCCATCCGCGCCGCGATCGCTTCGCACTAGGCGGTCCGGAAGGGGGCATGCGGCTCGGCACCCTTCGAACGTTGATGCGTTGCAAGGGGCGCCCCCTTCCAAACCGCCCGGCGTTTTGCGCCGGACTCGAAACTCCCTTGGGCGCGTGGGGGCGCCGGACAGATCTCCGCAGCCCGCGGCTCTGGTTGGCGCCCGGCGGCGAGTTCCGAGTCGGAGTGGTTTTCCTCTTGTGAAAGGGGGGGGGCCCTTTCACGCATTCCCCCTGGTCAGGTGGGCAGCGAACCGAGTTCGCTGCCATTTCTTTCTTGCCCGGTGGGACAGCCAACTCCTCAGCCGCACGTCGCACAGGCACCGGAGCTCCCACCCGGAGGACGGGGCCGGCCTCGTGGCCGGCACAGCCCCGTCACGCGACCGCGATATGGTCAGCGGTCCGGGCTCGCCGGAACGCGGGCCTCGGAACATTCGAAGGAGATTTCTGATCATGCGCACCGGTCTCGCCGTAATTGCCCTTTCCGTGACGATGCCGATTCTGGGATTCGCCCAGAGTCCGGAGCCCGACAAACCGCGTCCGATCCCGATCCGGGACAGCGTCTTCATCGAGGATCTCACCTGGATGGAAGTGCGCGATCTGATCGCGGACGGCAAGCACACCGCCATCGTCGCGAGCGGTGGCGTCGAGCAGAACGGACCCTATCTGGTCACCGGCAAGCACAACGTGCTGCTGCGCGGTGTCACGGAAGCGATCGCCAGGGACCTTGGGAACGCACTCGTGGCCCCGATTCTGAAACTGGTGCCGGAGGGCGACTTCGATCCCCCCACCGGTCACATGCGCTATCCGGGAACCGTCGGTCTCAGCCAGGAGACCTTCCGGGCCGTGCTCCGGGACGTTGCCCGCAGCCTCAAGGCCAGCGGCTTCCAACACGTCATTTTCATTGGGGACAGTGGCGGCAACCAGGCCGGCATGAAGGCGGTTGCCGAAGAACTCACTGCCGAGTGGACGGGCAGCCCGGGCGTCCACTACATCCCCGAGTACTACGACTACCAGGCGCTCCAGTCATGGCTCGCCGAGCGCGGCGTGGAACAGACGCCCGAGGGAATTCACGACGACTACGCGATCACCTCGATGATGGCGGCGGTGGATCAGAATTCGATCCGCACGTCCGAGCGTCGTCAGGCCGGTCTCTTCTCTATCAACGGCGTGGACGTGGATCCTCTGGATCAAACCAAGTCGTTGGGGCGCCAGCTCTTCCGCTACCGCTCGGAGGTCACCGTGAAGGCCATTCGCGCCGCGATCGACGCGCACAGCACGAACTAGGGAACGCCGGCCTCCGGCCGGCATCGCCGCGTACCGCGAGGCGAAACTCGGCGATGCCAGCCTGGAGGCTGGCGCTCCTGGTCAGCCGGTTCCGCGCTTCTTTTTCGTACCCCGCAGGATGGCGGCGCGCCGGGCTTTCGATTCTTCGGAGAACCAGGTGTCCAGGAACCGCTCGCGCTTTGCGGCGCTCTGATCCCTCGCCCGCTCTGCGAATTCGGCCCGCAGCGCCCGCTTGGTGTGGACGTAGGCCTCCCGGGGCAGGGCTCCGATTTCCTCGGCGCGCTCCACGGCCGTTGCGGTCAGCCTTTCCGGAGCCGCAAGTTCATGGAGGAAGCCATTCGAGACCGCGTCCTCGGGGCCGGTGAGGCGCCCCCGCAAGAGAACTTCCGCCGTCCGCGCCGGTGGTATGGCCGCCGAGAGCACTTCGAAGGCGGCCGCCGGAAAGATGACCCCAAGCTGCACCTCCGAAACCCCGATCCGGTAGTTGCCGACGGCCCCGATCCGGACATCGCAGGCAGCCGCCAGGATGGCGCCTCCCGCGACCGCGTGCCCGTTTACCGCCGCAACGGTGGGGAAGGGGAACCAGAAGAGCCGCCGCACGAACGCGTCGAAGGCGTCCACGAAGGCGCCCATCTCCTGCCGATCCTCCGGCAATCCCTGGAGATCGAGGCCCGCCGAGAAGAAACGATCGGTTCCGGTAAGGACCAGCGGCCGGCCGCTCCGCTCGGCTTCATCGAGGCCCGCCCCCAACTCGGCGACCAGCGCCGGATCGATGGCGTTCGCCCGACCGTGCCGCATGGCGATCACGAGGGCCGACGATGCGGACGACACGGACGGCGGGCGGGACGGTTTCGAGGAAGTGACTATTCCAGTCCGGCCAGAACTTCCATCAACGGTTCGTAGTCCTCACGGATCTGGTAGTCGTAGTTGACGTACTGAAGGATCCCGTCGCGATCAATGACGAAGGTCGCGCGCGATGCGTAGCGCGCCCCGTTGATCTCGAGGGGCTTCACGCCGTAGGCGCCAACCACTTCCGACTGGCGGTCCGAGAGGAGAACGAGACCCGGCAGGTCGCCCGGCGTGGCCGCCTCCACCATCATGCCGGAGTCCTTGCCGACGCTCTGGAGCCAATTCCACTGCGAGTACGGGGTATCGACGCTGATCCCGAAGACCTGGGTTTCCGCATCCAGAAACTTCTGGATGTCGTCCTTGTAGGACGAAAACTGAAGCGTTCAACCACCCGTCCAGTCGGCAACGTAGAAGGCGAGCACGATGTTCTTCTTGCCGAGCGCGGCTTGCAGGTCGAGCTTTGTCGCGCCCGCCGATTCGCCCGCGGTCGAAGGCAGGGCATTCGGGAACATGGGCGCCTTGTCGCCGACCCTGAGCGAGACATCTTGCGCCATGGCGTCAGGGGTTCCGGCGAAGCTGGCCAGCGCGGCGGCGAGCCCGAGAGCCGCGGCGCCGGACAGTTTGGTGGACAGCCGCCCGGTTCGTTGGCGGCTGGTGATGTGTTTCATGGAGAACCTCCCGGGGTTGCACCATTGGATTCGGAGTGCGGATCATGCCCGCTCGTCCTCGGCGCTGCAAGGGCGGTGGTCTCCCGGCTACCGCCTCTTCCCGGAGGGGCGCCGCCCGAACCGGGCTGCGGCGGTGCTATTCTGATTTCCTTCGGTTCTCATTCCAGAAAGGCTTCAGCAATCCGTGACTCTCTCCTTCCGCGCCCGTCTTGAGGCCGAGGTGCGTGAACTCGAGGAAGAACTGCATCTGCGGCTTCCCAAACAGATCAAGGAGGCTCGCGAGCACGGCGACCTTTCCGAGAACGCGGAGTACGAAGCCGCGAAGGACCGGCAGACCTACGTGGCCGTCCGCCTCGCACAACTCAAGGGGCGACTTGCGGATCTGTCCATGGTGAGCATGGACAACATCCCGGCGGACCGGGTTTCGCTCGGCAGCGAAGTGGTGGTGGTGGACCTGGACACCGACGGGGAGTCCCGCTACGAACTCGTGGTGAGCGAGGAAGCGGACGCCACGGTGGGCAAGGTTTCCACCGGCTCCCCGATCGGCAGGGCGCTCATGGGTGCCCGGGTGGGAGACGAAGTGAGCGTTCACACACCCGTTGGCGAGCGCGAGTTCGAGATCCGCGAACTCCGCACAATTCACGATCGGAAACCCTCCTGAGAGTGTCGAACGCGCGGATCCCCACCCTTTCCATCGTCGGGCTGGCCCTCGGAATCGCTGCCGCGCCGTCGATTCCCGCGGCGGCTGCGGAGGTCCATCAGGTCGATGTGGTGGACATCATTCACTCGGTTTCGGCGCGGCGGGTGCTCACCACCATTGCGGCGGCGGAAGAGGCTGGCGCCGGACTCGTCCTGTTGCGGCTCGATACCCCGGGCGGCCTCGACACCGCGATGCGGGAGATCATCGAGGGGATCCTGAACAGCGCGGTGCCGGTGGCCGTCTATGTGGGTCCCTCGGGTTCCCGGGCCGCTTCCGCGGGATATCTGATCACTCTGGCCGCCGACATCTCGGGTATGGCGCCCGGGACCAACATGGGCGCCGCCACCCCGATCGCGGGCACCGGCGGCGAGATGCCGGAGACCCTGAGCCGGAAGGTCGAGTCCGATGCTGCGGCATACCTCCGATCGATCGCCGAGCGCCGCGGGCGCGACGTCGCCCTCGCGGAACAGGGGGTGACCGAAGCGCGTAGCTGGACCGCGACGGAGGCGCTCGAGGCCGGTCTGATCGACCTCATGGCCGACGATGCCGGCGAGTTCCTGGCTGCGATTCACGGCCGGACGGTGACCCGGATCGACGGAACCGAGGTGACGCTCGACACCGCCGACGCGCTCGTCGTCCAGACCGAAATGAGTTTCCGCGACCGGGCTCTTTCAGTGATCGCCAATCCGAACCTGGCGGTGCTCCTCGGGATGATCGGGCTGCTCGGGCTCTACCTGGAGTTCTCGAATCCGGGGCTGCTCATTCCGGGCATTCTCGGAGGCATCGCGCTGCTGTTGGCCGCTTTCGGCCTCAACTTCCTCCCCGTCAGCCTCCTGGGGGTGCTGCTGCTGCTCGCCGGCATTGGTCTGCTGACTGCGGAGGCGCTCACCCCCTCGTTCGGCATAATGGGGCTCTCGGGAACGGTTGCGCTGGTGATTGGACTACTTTTCTTCTTTGAGGAGCAATCCCTGCCCACTCCGGCGTTGACGTTGACCTGGGGCCTCGTTGTTCCGTCCGTCCTGGTATTCGTGGTCCTGGTGTTTTTCCTCGGCCAACTGGTGGTGCGCGCCCAGCGCCGTCCCCCGGTGACCGGCCAGGAGGGGATGATCGGCCTGGTGGCCACCGTCCGCAGTGACATCCCGTCGGGCGGCGAAGGCAAGGTGTTCGTTCACGGCGAGTTCTGGGACGCCGTCGCCAGCGATCCGGTGAATACCGGTGAGCGCGTCCGGGTGCTGGCGGTGGAAGGGCTTACCCTTCGCGTCGGCCCAGCGTCGGCAGACGCGCCCGGGTCTGCCACACAAGGAGTTGATTCATGACCTTCGGACTTCCCCTGGGAGCCCTCGTTGCCATCGCCTTCGCGGTGATCTTTGTCCTCAACTGGATCAAGGTCCTGAACGAGTACGAGCGCGGCGTGATTTTCCGATTCGGCAAACTGCTGCCCACGCCCCGGGGGCCGGGCCTGGTGCTCGTCTTCTCACCCATCGATCGGATGGTGCGGATGAGCCTCCGGCTCGTCGCCTTCGACGTTCCGCCGCAGGACATCATCACCCGCGACAACGTTTCGGTGAAGGTGAATGCCGTGGTGTTCTTCCGCGTGGTGAACCCGACCAAGGCGGTCGTCGAGGTGGAGGACTTCCTCTACGCGACCTCCCAGCTCGCCCAGACCACGCTCCGCAGCGTTCTCGGCCAGGTGGAACTGGATGATCTGCTCTCCCAGCGCGACCAGCTCAACGTCACGTTGCAGGGGATTCTCGACCAGCAGACCGATCCCTGGGGTATCAAGGTGGCCTCGGTGGAGGTCAAGCACGTGGACCTCCCAAGCGAGATGACCCGGGCGCTGGCGCGGCAGGCGGAGGCCGAACGCGAAAAGCGCGCCAAGGTCATCCACGCGGAAGGCGAATTCCAGGCCTCCGCGCAGCTCGCCAGAGCAGCCGAAGTGGTCGGAACACACCCGCTGGGAGCCCAGCTCCGATATCTCCAGACCCTGACCGAAATCGCTACCGAGAAGAACTCGACGATCATCTTCCCGCTCCCGCTCGACCTGGTGAAACCCTTCCTCGAGGTGAGCAAGCGGACGGACGTCAAGGAAGACTGACTCCTCCGGCCCGCGGCCGCTCCGTCCGGTTGCCCTCCCGGACTCAACAGCCTGTGGCAAAACCCACGCGGCATACGACGAGCGATGCATCCCGGCTGGCCCCCACCGGGAGAACTGGCCGCGCCTCTGCGAGGCGCTCATCGTTGCGTTTCGGTCGAAATACGCTCGGTATTCCTCCCTCACGCGCCTTGTCAGCCGGGCCCCCACCGGGAGAACTGGCCCCACCGGGAGAACTGGGCCTCACTCGTCTCGGTGCTCACGTGCGTTTCACCACAGGCTGTTGACAGCCTGTGGTGAAACCCCACGCGGGTTTTGCCACTGGTTGCTAAAGCATCGCTTTAGAAATTCGGGGTAACTTCTGCTAGGGTCAGCACTAAGGGTGTGGGGAGGCGCTGCTTCAGGAGCGCCCTGGCGTCCCATTCCCCCGGAGGGTTTCATGCACGGCCACCACGACAGCGATCACTACGACGTTCAATTCACCACGCGCCAGCTCGTGCTCATGTTCGGCCTGCTCATCGTGATCGTGGTGGGCGTTTTCGTCGGCGGGATTGTCATCGGACGCGGGATGGCGCCCGGCGCTCAAGACCTGGTGGTGGCCCGCCAGGTGAACCCGGTTCCGACGCCGGCCCGCCCGGCGGCCGCAACTTCCGCCGCCGCATCCGAGGCGCCGGCGGAAGACGCGCTCCGTTTGCCCATCCGGTCCGAGCCGACGCCCGCGGCCCGGACCGCGGAGCGTTCGCCGGTTCGACCGGACGCTTCCGCGACGCCTCCAACCCGGGCCCCAATCGCGTCGGCCCCAATCGCGTCGGCTCCGGTCTCGCCAGCCCCGGCTCCCCGGCCCGCGTCTCGCGCGGCGTCCACCAGCCCCGACCAGCTAGCGTCCCGCACCCTCGCGAACGCCCGCGAGCGTCGCGCCGCGCGCCCGGCTCCGTCCGAAGCCGGTGACCGGCCGGCACCGGCCAGCGGTGGAAAGTTCACTATTCAGGTCGCCGCCTTCCGCGACCGGGCCTCCGCCGAGCGGATGTTGCAGGCACTTGCGGCTAGCGAGATCGAGGGGTACATCGAGGGCACTCCGGCCGGGATCTTCCGCGTCCGGGTCGGGCACTTCGAGAGCCGCGAGGCGGCCCGGGCGCTTGCGGCCCGGCTGGAGAGCGAGCAGTTCGCGACGCTGGTCACGAGCCGCTGAACACCTGGGGAGAACCCGGGTGAACCGGCGCCGGTAGCGCTCGGCCACCCGGGGTTCACCGCTGTCCGGCCGGCGTCCCCCCGCTAGAATTCAGCGGCGCCCCCCGGAGAACCACCCATGAGTCAGGAACTGCTCGACCGCTACGAGACCCTTTGCAGTCGCGCCGCGGTGGTCCGGGGGTTTCTTTGACCCGGACGCTCTGACGGACGAGCTTGGGGATCTCGACGGTCGCCTGAGCGATCCTGCCGTTTGGTCGGCGTCGGGCGACGGCGAGGCGCTTTCGCGGCGCCGGGCGCGGGTGCTCGCGGAGTTGGAGCGGAGCGCCGCGTTCGCTCGGGCCGTGGACGAAGTCGAGACGCTCGCCGAGTGGGTGCGCGAGGGCGAAGACGTCGCGGACGATTTCCGGGAACACCTCGACCGTCTCGAACGCCAGCTCAACGAGTTCGAACTCCAGCGGTTGTTCGCGGGCGAACACGACACCGAGGACGCCATCGTGACCATCAACCCGGGGGCCGGGGGGACCGACGCCCAGGATTGGGCGGAAATGCTGCTCGGCATGTACATCCGCTGGGCCAGGGGCCGGGGATTCGAGATCCAACTTCTCGACCGGCAGCCGGGGGAGGAAGCCGGTATCAAGGGAGCGACCTTCGAGGTCCGGGGCGACCACGCCTACGGCCGGCTCCGGGTGGAGTCGGGAATCCACCGATTGGTGCGGATGTCGCCGTTCGACACGCAGCACCGGCGCCACACGTCCTTCGCCTCGGTGGCCGCCTTCCCCGATCTCGACGACAAGATCGAGATCGACGTGGACGAGAACGATCTCCGGATCGACACCTTCCGGGCCAGCGGCAAGGGTGGCCAGCACGTGAACGTCACCGATTCGGCGGTCCGCATCACCCACCTGCCCACCGGGATCGTCGTTTCCTGCCAGAACGAACGTTCCCAGCACCGGAACCGGGATAGCGCGATGAAGGTGCTGCGCGCGCGTCTTTACGACCGAGCGGTGCGGGAGCGGAAGGCCCAGGAAGAAGCCCAGAAGGAAAGCCTGGGGGACAACACCTGGGGGAACCAGATCCGGTCCTACGTGTTCCAGCCGTACCGGATGGTGAAGGACCATCGGACGAACCACCAGGTAGGGGACGTGGAGCGCGTGATGAGCGGGGATCTCGACGGGTTCATCAAGGCCGGCCTGACGCTCGCGGCCCGATCCGCCCCTTAGCGCCTTCCGTCCTTGCCGGCGCCGGGGCGCTCGAACTTACAATCCCTCCATGCGCACTCACCTCCGGCCCGGCCTGTTCCTTACTGCTCTCGCCTTCGCCGGGATGGGCTGTAGCGGCGGCGGGTCTCCGCCGTTCGACGAATCGGCCTGGAGGACGGGTGAGGAAACTCACCGCGTGACCGTCGAGGAGGAGCTGACTTCGGACGGCAGTTGGCTCACCGTCGCCGGACTCCATTTCCTCACCGTCGGCGACCATCTCGTGGGGAGCGGCGAGGACGCCGACCTGCGCCTTCCCGACCGGTTTCCCGAGGCGGCGGTCACCGTATCCTGGACGGCGGACGGCAAAGCCATGGCCAAGGTCGCCGACGGCGTCAACGCCCTGGTCGCCGGCGAGCCCTTCACCGAAGGCGTGCTGGAAAGGGGAGAAGCGGGAGCGGTCGTCCTGGACGACCGCGTGAGCTTCTGGCTGCACTCGAGCGGGGAGCGCCGGGCGCTCCGGATGCGCGATCTGGACAACTCCCTGCGCGTGAACTTCACCGGGCGCCGGTGGTTCCCACTCGATCCGAAGTTCCGGGTGGCCGCCGCGTTCGAGCGCTATCCCGAGCGCCGTCACGTGGAGGCGATCAACATTCGGGGGGATGTCGAGAACTACGAATCCGACGGCGAAGCGGTCTTCGAGCTGGACGGTGAGGAGATCCGGCTGCAGGCGTTCAACCGGTCGAACGGCGACCTGTTCTTCATCATTTCCGACGGCACGAGCGGCAACGAGACCTATCCCTCGGCGCGCTTCCTGGAGACGCCCCCGGCGCAGGACGGCTGGGCGGTCCTGGACTTCAACCGCGCCGAGAACCCACCCTGCGGTTTCAACAGGTTCACTACCTGTCCGACCCCGCCGCCGCAAAACCGCCTCTCCATTCGGATTGAAGCGGGAGAGCAGCGCTACCTGCCCGGCTCCGCGCCCACCGACTGACGATTCCATCTCTTGGGCGTAGGCATTTCGGTCGCCCTCGATCGCCAGGTCGAGGGCGTGACCCCCGAGGACTTCGAGGGCTACGCACTGAATCAGGCCCGTTGGGAACTGTCGGAGGTCGCCGAAGAGGCCGGACTCCAGCCGCTCGACGAGTTCGTCAGCATGAGCCCCGAGGAGTCCGAGATCCTCGCCGCGGATCTCAATTTCGATACGGACGTGGATGCGGTTACTCCGGCGGGGTGGTTTGACTCCCGCGTCGGGCTCCGGCTCGTGCAGACGCTCCTCGGCACGGTGTCCGGTGCCCCGGAGGGCTTTCCCGGGGAGGACACCCTGGTCACGGAACTCACCGAGCTGGAAACCGTCCTGTCGGCCGCCGTTCGCGCCGGCGCGCGTTTCCGGCTGGCGGTGGCCTACTGAAGGACCGCCGGGGCCAGCGGGTCAGGCCCAGTTCTCACGCTCGATCCGTTTCTCGATGTGGGCGAGATGGTGCCGGCCGTGCCACGCGTAGATCCCGACGGTCCGGGCCAGCGTGTCCTCGCCGGACTCCGGGTTCACGAACGTCCGTTGCAACTGGTCCCAGCTCAGGCTCCGAATGATGTCTACCCACCGTGCGTGCAGGCTGTCGAGCAGGTCGAGCGAATGGCCGATCGGCGCCGACCGGTAGTCCGGTAGAGCCGCCACGGCCGCTTCGTCGTAGGGCTTGATGACCGGACGATTCTCGGTCAGGGCCCAACGGAAGCGCAGCAAGCAATTCAGGTGGCTGTCGGGCAGGTGATGGACCACCTGGCGGATGGTCCAGCCGCCGGGGCGGTACGGCGTGTTCAGCTGCTCGTCGTTGAGCGGCGTCACCGTCTGGCGCAGGTCCCCTGGCAGCGCGGCGACGTCGCCAGCCCAGGCACGGACGTGGTGCTCGGTAATCGCGCCCGGGTCGGCGAACTTGCCGATCGGAAATCGGAGATCGGCGGCTGTTGAGGTCATCGGCTCAAGCGCTCCGGGCGCTGAACTTCGCGGTCAGCCAGGTGATGAGGCCGCCGAGGATGGTGGTCCAGATGACGAGCCAGAAGCCGACCTGCGCGAGCAGGCCGCCCCAGAACCACTGGGCCACCGGACCCATCGTCGCCTCCATCTCCGGCGGATAGGCGTCGTAGTGGGTGCCCCAGTCGCCGAGGGTGGCGAGGAGCATGATGAGGATGACCGGGATCCGGGCCCCGAGTCCATAGACGAAGTTCGTCTTGAGCGCCGCTCCGATTCCGGTGTTTCCGGAACGGGCGTGTTGGCGGCCGAACCAGAACGCGAAGATCGGGGACAGCCAGACGATCCCGATGATGGCGCCCATTCCGCCGGCCTCGCGGTTCACCAGGAAATCGGGCAGGCCGCCGAGGGCGCCCAGCAGGCGCAGCGCCGTGACCGCGAGCGTGATCAGGACCGGGGTGCGAACCAGCGCCCAGGTGGAGGAATAGGAAGTCGGCATCGAGAGGCTCCTGTTTCCGGAGGAACCCCCGGACCGTTGATGATCCGCGCAGCCGCGCGAATCTCGTACAAAGACGGGATTCTGGCAGACTTTGTTCCCTTCCCAAGGAGAGCCGCTCCATGCTTCGTGCCCTGTTCCCGGTGGTGTCCGCCGTCCTCATTGCCGCCCTGCCGCTCGCCGGCTGTGGCGAATCCGGCCCGCGTTTCGATGAGGGTCGCCTCCTCTCCCACATCTCCACCCTCGCGTCCGACGAGTTCGGCGGCCGGGCGCCCGCCTCGCCCGGAGAGGAGAAGACCGTTGCCTACCTCACGGGGGCGTTTGAGGAACTGGGACTCCAACCCGGCAACCCGGACGGCACCTGGGTCCAGGCGGTGCCGCTGATGGGTTCCACCGCCATCACCATGCAGGCCTCCTCCGATCCGGGAGGCGACTGGGAACCGGCGGTGGACTTCGTGGCCTGGACGAATCGCGTGGTGCCGGAGGTGAACGCCTCCGGAGAACTGCTCTTTGTCGGCTACGGCGTCCAGGCGCCGGAATATGGCTGGGATGACTTCGGAGACGCCGACCTCGCGGGCAAGATCCTGGTGGTGCTCGTGAACGATCCGCCCGGAGAGCACCACTTCGGCGGCGACGCGATGACCTACTACGGCCGCTGGACCTACAAGTTCGAAAAGGCCGCCGCGATGGGGGCGCTCGGGGCGCTCATCGTCCACGAAACAGGCCCTGCCGGCTATCCCTGGGAGGTGGTGAGCGGCTCCTGGACCGGGGAACAGTTCGGCCTGCGCACCCCCGGCGGCAACACGGATCGGCTCGAGGTGGAGGGCTGGATCTCCCGGGAGCAGGCGATCTCCCTGTTCGAGGCCGCGGGAACGGACTTCGAGGCGGCCAGAGAGACGGCCGTTTCTCCCGATTTCAGTCCAATGCCGCTCGGCGTCACGGCGAGCTTCACCCTCGAGACCTCGCACCGCGAGATTGACTCCAACAACGTCGTAGCGCGCCTGCCGGGTACGGACTCGCCCGGTGAAACCGTCATCTACACCGCCCACTGGGATCACCTCGGCACCGCGCTCGGAATGGAGGGCGACAACATCTTCAACGGCGCCTTCGATAACGCCACCGGCACGACCGGCCTGCTGGCGCTGGCCGAGGCCTTCGCCGCCGACGGGGCGCCGCGTCGCAGCATCGTGTTCCTGGCGGTCACCGCCGAAGAGCAGGGGCTGCTCGGCTCCCGCCACTACGCCGAAAACCCGCTCTATCCGGCGGCGGACACGGTGGCGGCGCTCAATATGGACGGGATGAACGTCTGGGGTCGCACCACCGATATCACGGTCGTCGGCCTCGGGCAGTCCGAGCTCGATGACGTCGCCGCCGCGGTGGCGGCGGAGCTCGGCCGGGAGCTGACCCCCGACCCCGAGCCGGACAAGGGGTACTACTACCGCTCCGACCACTTCGAGTTCGCCAAGGTGGGCATCCCCGCTTTCTACCCGGACGGCGGTGTGGACTTCATCGGCAAGCCCGCGGGCTACGGCATGGAGGTCCGGGCCGCCTACGTGGCCGAGGCGTACCACAAGCCGGGCGACGAGGTGGAGGACTGGTACGACCTCTCCGGGATGGTGGACGACCTCGAGTTCCTCTACCGGATGGGTCGCCGCCTCGCCGATTCGGACGCATGGCCCGAGTGGAGCGAAACGAGCGAGTTTCGCGCCGCCCGGGAGGCCGATCGACGCTAGCGAGCCGTGAATCGTCTGCCGCATCGGTGGCGTCTCGTTTCATGACGGACCTCAGCGGATACCGAGCCGGCCGCGGGTAAAGGACGATGCTCCACCGCTGGTTGATCGACTGTCGTCAGGCTACCCGCGGCCTCGCACGCAGTCCGGGTTTCACTGCTGTCGCCGTGCTCGTGCTCGGTCTCGGCATCGGTGCCACCGTCGCCCTGTATGCCACGGTCAAGCGGGTTCTCATCGATCCCTTGGCTTTCCCTGATGCCGGTCGCCTGGTCATTGTTCGGAGCGAGGTGCCGGGTTCCGGGGTAGAGGCGGAGTGGGGTGCATCAAACGCTCAATACCTCCATTTTCGCGAGCACGCCGAAGCGTTTGACGACATCGGGGCGCTTCGGCACCAGGCTGCCAGCGTCGGGCCCCGGAACTCGCGAGCGGCCACCCGAGTGCGCGTGGCGTTCGCAACCGCCGGTATCCACAGGATGTTCGGTGCGCGCGCTGCGCTCGGGCGAAGTCTCCTGGAAGCCGACGACGACCCCGGCGCGCCGCTGGTCGCCGTCTTGTCGCGAGGCTTCTGGCGCCGCTACTTCGGCGGCGACCCGGATGTGGTTGGTAAGGCAATACGGATTGGACCGGGTGTTGTCGGCGGAACAGAGGTGGCCGTGCCGATCATTGGGGTTGTTGATCCGATGGGGCACAGACTCGCGGACGACACGGATGTTTGGCTTCCGAACATTCTCGACCCCGGTGGGACGCACTACAACGATCACACTACGGTCGTCATCGCCAGACTCGCGCGAGGTGCAACGCTTGGTCCTGCGCAAGCTGAGGTGGACAGCCTGACGGCAACCCTGCCCGATGCCTATCCCGAGGCGTACGGTGCCCAGTTCGTGGGTGACTTCATGGAGCGGTTTGGCTTTCGCAGCCGGCTGCGGGACTTGAAGACCCACTTGGTGGGAGACACCGCGGTGTTGTTGCCCATCTTGCTGGGGGCGGCTGCGCTGCTCCTGCTGGTCGCGTGGGCGGATATCGCCTGCTTGATGCTCGCTCGCGTCGAAACCCAGCGGAGCGATTTGGGCGTCCGCGTCGCCGTCGGCGCGGATCAGGCCATGACCGGCCGTTACTTTGCGGCGCAGAGCGCGTTACTTGCGGGTGCCAGCGGCTTGCTCGGCCTCGCGGTCGCCTGGTCCCTGTGTAGGTATCTGGTCGCTGCAACTCCGGTGCTCCTGCCCCGCGTTGATGAAGTGGCGGTCGACTACGCTGCGGTCGCGTTTGCCGTGGCGGTGTCGTTCGTACTCGCGGCCGCGCTCGCGGCATTGGCAGTCTGGTCTACTCGCGATCTGCGTGCCCCGCTGGCGGACGCGGGTCGGGGTGCGACGACCTCCTTCCAGCGACAGCGCACGCGTTCGGGGTTGGTAGCCGGCCAGGTGGGGCTTGCCCTGATCTTGCTGGTTGCCGCGGGTTTCCTGCTGGCGAGCTTCCGCAATCTGGCCGTCGCGGACCCCGGAATTAATCCGGATGGAGTCGTGAAGGTCACTGCCCATCCGAGTGGCCGCTCTCAGGACCACTCCAGTTGGTGGCGACTCCTACGGGAGGCGGAATCGCGAATCGAAGCGCTACCCGGTGTCGCTGTCGTCGGCGCCGTTTCCAGCGTGCCCTTTGCTACCGGCGGCTGCGTAGTGCAGGCCTTCGCCGACAGGGCCGTGACAGCACGGCTTGGCTCTTCGGAACTCACGTCGTGTGCGGCCCAGGACATCGTCACACCGGGGTATTTCCGAGCGATGGGGATTCCCCTCCTCCGCGGGAGGACGCTGGAGACGACGGATCTCGACGATCCCTCCCGTGGCAGTGCTGTGGTGAGCCGGGGATTCGCTGACCGGTTCTGGCCGGGCGAAGACCCCCTTGGGAAGCGCCTCGCGCCACATGGTCGGAGGGAGCCTTGGTACACGGTGGTTGGAGTCGTCGGCGATGTCTTCGGGTCGTCGGTGACCGAGACACCGGCCATTCACGTCTACTACCCCCTGGCGCACATCCCCGGCGAAAGCGGCTGGTTCGACACGGCCATGAATATTGTGGTGCGCATGCGGTCGGCAGATCCGGTCGCCGCGGTTCCCGAGGTGCGTCGCATCTTTGCCGACCTGGACACCGGAATCGCCCTGGAGGAGGCCGAGACCATGAGCAGCGTGCTGGACCGATCCATGGGCCGGAACGGTCTGCTTCTCGTGCTGGTGACCCTTGCGGCCGGTGCCGCGCTGGTTCTCGTTCTCGTTGGTCTCTATGGCGTGGTCTCGTATCTGATCGCAAAGCGCACCAAAGAAGTAGGTGTCCGGATGGCGCTCGGAGCGACCCCAACGAAGGTGCGCAGGATGATGGTTGGGGGAACGCTCAAACTCGTCGTTGTCGGTTTGTCCGTCGGATTGATTGGGAGTCTTGGCGCCGGGGCAGCACTGCGAGGCTTCCTTTTCGGCGTGACCCCTGCCAATCCCGTCGTCTATGTATTGGGCGCCGCCCTCCTGACCCTCGCTGCGACCGGGGCGAGTTGGATCGCTTCCAGCCGCGCAATGCGCATCACGCCGATGAACGCCCTGCGGACCGACTGACCCTGCCAGGCAGATTCGGCCGCATCACCGAGAAGACGGGCATCCGGTTGGAGCCGTTGACCGTTGAGCACCTGGAGGTGGCGCGGGAGGCGTGGCGACGCTTCGGCAAGGGAAAACACGCCGTCCTCAACTTCGGAGACTGCTTCGCCTACGCGCTGGCCGATGTCCTCCGGGAGCCCCTCCTCAGGGCGAAGATCCCTCCCGGACCGGCATCGCCGCCGCCTGATCAAGCGCGCCGGGTCAGGTTCGACCAGCTCTTCGCCCCCACCACTCCGTCACCAGGAACGGCGACAGCACCACGAAGAACATCGCGAGGCCGACCGCCGCCAGGATCGGGAGGTACCAGGGCCAGGGAGCTGCGAAGAACGGAGACACGGTGCCGGGAGGCGGTCCGGAAAGCCACATGAAGTTCGAGCCCAGCAACAGATTGACGATGGCGACCAACCCCGCGAAGACGGCCAGGTAGGCGAAAGCGCGGAACATCCCCCGCAGCGTCGGCCGCATCCCGAGTCCCCAGGTGGCGAAGAGCACCCCCGTCACGATGCCCGAATGGGCGATGAAGTACTGGAAGAAGCGGTACTGAGGAAAGTCCACCGCGAGGCCACCCGGCGTGAGTACGGCATTCGCGGCGCCGGCAAGGCCCCAGAAATAGACGATTTGGAACGTCTTCTCACTGCGGTAGAGCAGAGTCCAGGTGGTCAGCAACACCGCCACTCCGCAGACGTGCAGGGGCATGTGATTCCGGATCCAGCCGTCGAGGCCGATCTGGCTGATCCGGATCGCCCAGTAGGTGAACTCGTTCGCGAGCAGCATCCCGGCGAGGAGCCGGGCGATGACGTTCGGGGCTCCGCCGCCGAGCCGCCGGGCGAGCCCGGCGAGTCCGAGGGGCAGGGCCACTGTCAGCGCCAACGCCACCAGATGCGGCGCGGCGAAGGTTGAGAAGCCGGTGGAATCCGTCATCCGGAATTGGACGGCAGGAGCGACCGCGGGCGTGTCGCCGGAAGAGCCGCCCCAATGTCTCGACTTCTATGCTCGCACTCGCTCGATCCGGTGTCACCCAGGCACTCGACCCACGCGGAGGAGTCGATCAGGAGCACGTCACACGACGACGGCGCATCTCGTCCAGATCGCCGACCCAGTCCGCACCGCGAAGACGCCGGGGCTCGTCGGGGCGCATAGGTTCGGCGGCAAGCAGGCGCAGCGCCAGGTTTACCGCTTCCCGCTTCGAACTCAGCCGATAGCGGCGCATGACGGTAGCGCAGGCCTCGTCGTCAATTTCCACCGTGGTGTGCGGCATGCCCCGACCATACACGGCACGGCAGGCGGAGTCCCGGGTATCCAGCTTGCCGAGCAAGCGGACAAAACCGCCTCAGGGCCGGTCTCGCGACATCAGGTAGGCGTGGACCTGCCAGATCTCCTCCGCGGATAGCAATTCCCCGAAGGGGGGCATGTTGTTCTCCTCGACGCCCTCCGCCACGACCTCGAAGAACCGGCGGTGGGTCAGCCGGCTCCGGAACACGTTCTCCCCCGCACCCGCCCCGGCCAGGTGGCATCCCACGCAGCTGGACCGGTAGATGCCGAGGCCGGCCTCGATCGCCCCTTCCTCTCCCAGGAGGGGGTTGGCGGCCTCGCCGGACGGCGCCTCCACCGGAGCCGTGGGAGTTGCGGCCGGTAGCGGCCGTGCGCCTTCCGTGGCCGGGAATCCATATCCCGGCAACACGCGGCCCCCGAGCGTCGCTCCCGGTTCGCCCACCCGCGGCAGGCCGCCCGGCAGGGTGACGAGGTTCGTGCCCGCCTGTTCGCGCACCGGGCGGGCGCCGTCGAGGGCGAAGACCCAGAGGTTCCCGGCCTTCGGCTCGGTGTAGTAGAAGGTCATGTCGCCGCCGATCCCGCCGGAGGGGACCGCGACGTACTGGACGCCGTCAAGCTCGTAGGTGATGGGGCTCCCGATGATTCCGGAGCCGGTCTGGAACTGCCAGAGGACCTCGCCGTCGTCCGCGTCGATCGCCATGAAATAGCCGCGCATGTCGCCGGTGAACACGAGCCCGCTGGAGGTCGCCACCGCGCCCGCCCAGAAGGGCGCGGGACTCACCACCCGCCACAGCACCTCCCCGTTGACCACGTCGAAACCGACGAAGTTGCCGGGGTTGTCGCTCGTCAGGTACTGCTGGTAGTCGGCCCCCAGGTACCACTCACCCAGGGTCGGCGGTTCGAATTCGTCCTCTGCCCAGAACCGGTAGCCCATCGCCCACTGGTTCGACATGAAGTAGAGCGCCTGGCGCTCGGGGTTGTAGGCCAGCGGCTGCCAGTCGATGGCGCCCTCGAGGCTCGGGATGATGGGCCCCACTTCGGGGCCGCCGGACTCGGCCACCATGTCCGGGTTGACGTCCGGTCGTCCTGTTTCGGGGTCGAGGCCGAAGGCCCAATTGATGCCCGGGACGATGGCCTCGCCGTAGAGGAAACGGCCGTCCGTGCGGTCGAGCGCGTAGAAGAAGCCGTTCTTGTCGTGGTGGAAGAGCGCCTTCACGGGGCCGTGACCGGGGAGCGTCACGTCGGCGAGGACGGGGGTGCTGACCGCGTCGTAGTCCCAGCAGTCCCAGGGCGTGTACTGAAAGCCCCAGCGGATACTGCCGTCGCCCGGGTCGATGGCGATGGTGGCGGCGGTCCACTGGTTGTCGCCCTTCCGGACGTGGCAATTCCAGGGCGCGGCATTCCCGGTGTTCCAGTAAACGAGGTTCAGTTCCGGGTCGAAGACTCCGGTGGTCCAGGTGGGGCCGCCGCCGTTCTTCCAGGTGTCCCCCGGCCAGGTCTCGTTCCCCGGCTCGCCGGGGCCGGGGATCGTGTAGGTCGTCCAGCGGTGTTCCCCGGTCGCGGCGTCGTAGGCCTTCACGAAGCCCCGGACCCCGTATTCCCCGCCGGCCATCCCGGTGAGGACCAGTCCGTTCACGACCAGCGGCGCGCCGGTGATGCTGTAGCCGTGCTCCCAGTCCGCGACTTCGACCTCCCAGGACACCTCGCCGGTGTTTTTGTCGAGCGCCACCAGGCGGGCGTCCATGGTGCCGACATAAACCAGGTCGCCGAAGAGCGCCACCCCGCGGTTGATGGAACCGCAGCAGAAGACGCGCTCCACCTCCACCCCGATCTCCGGGTCGTAGCTCCACAGCTTTCCCCCGGTGCGCGCGTCGACCGCGAAAACGCGGGATTCGTCGGCCGACAGGTAGATCACCCCGTCGTGGAGCAGCGGGGTGGCCTCGAGGCCCCGGTTCGCGCCGCCGGTGGCGAAGACCCAAACCGGATCGAGCCGGTCCACGTTGTCGGGCGTGATCTGGTCCAGCTCCACGTAGCGGTGGGCGTGGTAATCGCGGCCGTACATGAGCCACTCGGAGGTGTTCCCGGCGGCGGTCTCGAGGTCGGAGGTGGTGACGGCTTGGCCGGGCACCGTCTCCGCCCGGAAGACGAAGGCCGCGAGCAACAGGGGAAGGAGTGTCCTGCGGAGCAAGCCGCGAGCTGGCGAGTGCATTGGCCTGGCGATTGTCTCAATACGGGGATGCCGAAAGGGCCGGCGGTCCCACGGGGCGCTCAAAAGAGCAGGAATTGGAGCAGGGGCAGCGCGTGGAAGCCCAACCAACCCGCGAAGACGACGGCGAAGGACATCCAGCGCGCGATCCGCTGGGCGATGGCGAAGCCCAGCGCGGTCAACACCAGCCTCCCGATCTCCAGCGGGTTGAGCACCCGGGCCAGATCCTGGGCGAGGCGCTCTTCCACTCCGGCGGAGGAAATCAGAAACTCCCTGACTCCGAACGAGGCCCCGCCCGCGACGAGCCAGCCCGCCAGTTCCACGAGCGTGCCGAGCGCCAGAAACGCCCACATCGCGTGCAGGGTCACCGAGAGGATCACCCGGTATCGGACTTCGGCGCCGAAGAGATCGAACACGAATAGATAGAGCGCGGACGCCACAAACGGCCATCCGACCGCCACCAGCGGCAGCAGCAGGAGGGCCCACGTTTCCCCGCTCCCGGGGTCCGAACTCCCGGTAGCGATGACATCGGCGGCCGAAGCAACCGAAAAGATGAGGAGCATCGGGAGGACGGCCACCGCGACGCTCGGTGTTTCGCCGATTTCGGCGAAGGTCCGCTTCGGACTGTGGAAGATCGCGAGGAGGCGGCGGAGATCCCGGCGCCAGGGTTTCACCACCCGGCGCCGTCCGCTATCCGACCGCCGGCCGGCTCAGTCCGCGGCTCGCATCAGGTACGGCTCGATGCGCTCCGCGGGCGGCGGCGCGGTCCGGAGCGAAACCACGACCATCACCGCCACGTTCGCCACCGCGCCGTAGATCCCGGGGTGGATCCCCAGGAACTGGAACTCGGGCCACACGTTCAGCGCCAGGGTCACCGCACATCCCGCGAGCAGGCCGTAGATGGCGCCCTCGCGGCTGGCCCGCCGCCAGAACATGGCGGCGATCATCAGCGGGAAGAACTGGGCGATCGCCCCGTAGGACATGAGGAGGAGGCTGACGAGCGACGCCTCCGATCCCACCGCGAGGTAGTAGGCGAACGAGCCCATACCGAGGGCGGTCCAGCGGATGAGCCGGGTCTCGGCGGCGGGCGCCCGGCGGACGCCGCGGAGCGGCATTTCCAGATCCTTGACCAGCACCGAAGCCCCGGCGTGCAGGATCGCGTCTCCCGAACTCATGGAGGCCGCGAGCGCCCCGGCGCAGAAGAGGCCCACCGTAAGGGCGGAGAGATCCAGGTCCATGAGGATCGTGGGCAGGATGGTGTCGGCCGGCGCCACGCCGGGATAGGTCATCACGCCGGCGAAGCCGATGAAGAGCACCGGAATCAGGAAGATCTGGAAGGTCGGGTAGAAGACCACCATCCGCTTCAGGGTGCGGACGCTCTTGGCCGCGTAGATCTTCATGAAGTAGTGCGGCCACACCGAAAAACCGAGCACCGAGATGAGTACGGCGCTCGAGTAGGCCCCGAAACTCCATGGTTCGCCGGCCGCGTCGAGTCCCGGTGCGACCAGCAGTTCGGGCGCGGTGGCGGCCAACTCCTCGAACATGGGTCCGATACCGCCGTGAAGCTTCCACGGGAGGTAGATGCCGAGTCCCCACGCCAGGCCGAGCATCAGGATTCCCTGGAAGGTGTTGGTCCAGCCCACCCCCATGACCCCGCTCCGGGCCACGTAGATGAGCACCACCCCGTAGGCGAGCGCGGCGCCCGCCCACTCCGGCATCCGTCCCTCGGTGACCACCGAGAAGACGTAACCCGCTCCCTTCATCTGGATGACCAGATAGGGGATGAGCGCCGCGGCGCTCATGATCGCCATGATGGCCGGGATCGCCTTGGGACTCTCGAACCGGTGCGCGAAGAACTCCGCCTGGGTGACGAACCCGAACCGGCGGCCGAGCATCGCGATGCGCGGCCCGAGGAAGTACCAGGGCAGCAGCCCCACCGTCCCGTAGGAAACGATGTAGAACGCGGCCGCTCCGCGGGAGTAGGCCCAGCCCGGCGCCCCCAGGAACGCAAAGGCGCTGTAGATGGACGCCCCCATGATGAAGTAGAGGACGAGGAACCCGAGGCTGCGGTCGCCGGCCACATACCCCTCGGGGGTGTTGGACATGTTCCGGCCGGAGAACACGCCGATCGCCAGGGTGATGAGCAGGTAGGCGATGGTCGTCAGGAAGACGATGACCCAGGCGTCCATGGTTGCGGCCTATTCCTGGTACTCCCGGTCCAGCGATTCGTCGTCCTCGCGGTCCTTGGTGAAGATCGCGAGGAAGGTGAAGAAAACCGTCGCGATCATCAGCACCAGCCAGAACATGGAAAACGGCATCCCGAAGACGAGGGGCCGGATACCCGCGATCCAGGGGTAGAGCGGCCAGATGCTCAGCAAAAGGACTGCGAAGCCGATCCAGAAGCCGATCCGGTGCCGCTTTCGAAGACCCATTCGGGGGATCACCGCTCCACCAGCTCGATCTCGAAGAGCTTCGGCCACTTCTTGCCGGTGACGAAGATCCGGTCGGTCTCGGGGTCCCAGGCGATGCCGTTCAGCACGTCCATTTCCGGATATCGCAGCCGCCAGAAGGCCGGAAGGATGTCCGTCAGGTCCACGAAGGCGGTCACCTCGCCGGTGTCCGGACGGATTCGGGCGATCCGGTCCTCGGTCCAGATGTTGGCCCAGATCTCCCCCTCGATCCATTCAAGCTCGTTCAGTTGCGGGAGTGGCTCGCCCTCGGCAGTCACCTTGAGGGTCCGCACCTGGCGCAGGGTGCTCGGGTCCAGAAAGCGCAGCTCGTCGCTCCCGTCGCTCATCACCAGATGCTCGCCGTCGAAGGTGAGTCCCCAACCCTCCCCTGAGTAGCGGAACTCGCGAACCAGGCGGAACTCCCGCGTGTACACGAATCCGATGCCGGACTCCCACGTCAGTTGGAAGATGAAGTCGCCCGCGAGCGCCGCCCCCTCGGCGAAGAACTGGGGCAGCAGTTCCCGCTCTTCCAGCACCTCGCCGGATTCGAGATCCACGCGCCGGAGCGTGGATTCGCCCCGGAGACCCGTGCTCTCGTAGAGGAATCCGTCGTGGAAGAAAAGGCCCTGGGTGAACGCCCGCGGGTCGTGCGGGAACTCCTCGACCACCCGGTACCCGAACACTTCGGGGGGAGTGGGTTCCGGCGGGGGAGGGGGTTCGCGTGGAGGCGCCGGTTCGGGCGCCGGAACCGGTTCGGCGGCTGACGCCGGGCTCCCCCCGGATCCCCCGCAGGCGGCGAGCAACAGGAGGAGAGGCCAAAGCAGCGGGCCGGCCGCGCGGCCTTGATGCGCCATGAGGCGAATCATGGCATGACCATTGATGATTTGGCGGCCCCCGGGCGCGTATCCTCCGCGCACCATGACTGACGAGCTCGCTGGTTCCTTTAGCGACCATCTTGAACAGCGGCTGGAGGGCATCGCCGAGGATCTCCAAAAGACCGGCTACTCGGCTCTGGTCCTGGTTTCCGGCGGGCAGTACTTCTACTTCCGCGACGACCAGCCCGCCCCCTACCGGGCGAACGCTCACTTTCTCCACTTCTGCCCGCTGGAGGGACCGGACCACCTGCTCCTGCTCCGCCCGGGGAAGAAGCCGTTTCTGGCCACGTATTCGCCCGCTGACTTCTGGTACGAGCCCCAGCGGATCGGCGACGCTTTCTGGGCGGGAGGTTTCAAGATCGCCGAATGCGGGAGCCGCAAGCGCCAGATCGCCGAAATCGCCAAACGGCTTCCGAAGGGGCGCGCGGCCGCGGTCGCCGAGAGCGCCGGGGTCCCGGAAACGCTCGGGTTGGCCCACAACCCGCCGGCGCTCCTCACCCGGCTCGATTGGCGCCGGGCCATCAAGACCGGCTACGAGGTGGAGTGCATCCTGGAAGCAAACCGGGTGGGCGCCGAAGGCCATCTGGCGGCGGAAGCCGCCTTCCGGGCGGGGGGCAGCGAAGTCGAGGTCCACCGGGCCTTCCTCGCCGCGGTTGGCGGTCTCGAGGCCGATCTTCCGTACCCCACCATCGTCGGCCTGAACGAAAAGGGCGCCGTTCTCCACTACGAGGGCAAGCGCCCCGATGTCCGGAACGGAAAGAGCCTGCTCATCGACGCGGGCGCCCGGGTTCGCGGGTACGCCTCGGACATCACGAGAACCTATGCCGGCGCTGCGGCGGACGGGCGCTTCCGCTCGCTGATCACCGCGATGGAGGGCGCCCAGCAGGCGCTATGCGAAGAGGTGCGGGCCGGTCATCCGTGGTCGGAACTGCACCACGAGGCGCACCTCGCCCTGTCGGGGGTGCTGAAGGACGAGAACGTCATCCATCTGTCGCCCGAGGACGCAGTCGCTAGCGGCCTCAGCCGCGTTTTCTTTCCCCATGGGCTCGGGCACTTCCTGGGAATCCAGGTGCACGACGTGGGGGGCCATCTGGCCGACCCGGACGGCCGCCGGGCGCCGCCGCCGAAAGCGCACCCCATGCTCCGCAGCACCCGCACTCTGGAACCGGGCCACGTCCTGACGGTGGAGCCCGGGGTCTATTTCATCGAAATGCTGCTCGACCGGTGGCGGAACGGCGGTGAACGGAGGCGGAGCGCCATCAACTGGGAAGCGGTGGACATCCTCGCGCCCTACGGCGGCGTCCGCATCGAGGACAACGTCGTGGTCACCGACTCCGGCCCCCGCAACCTCACCCGCGAACACCTCCCCTAAAGAGACGGCCTCCCCCCAGCCCCCACGTCACCCCGGCACGGGAACGCCGATCTCCAGGCCAGTTCTCCGGGTGGGGGCCGGCACAGCCCGCCGCAGGCGGGCGGCGGGACGGACCCCCCAACCCCAGGATGGTGCCCCTCTCGGCGGGAACCCCACCAGCCCCCGCGGTGCAAAGGCACGGGAACGCCGATCTCTGAGCTTGCCCCAGTTTCTCGGACCAGTGGGAGCGCCGGTTCATAGCGGCCCCCGGAGTTGTTGTTCGAAGTCTACGGGCGACAGGTAGCCGAGGGCGGAGTGCCGCCGGTAAGGGTTGTACCAAGCCTCGATGAACTCGAAGACCGCTTCGCCGGCAGCTTTGGGGTTGGGGAACTGGGTCCGGTCGAGCACCTCGCACTCGAGGGTGGCGAAGAAGGACTCCGCCATCGCGTTGTCGTAGCAGTCCCCCACCGAACCCATGGAAGGCCGGACCCCGGTGGCCCGGCAGCGGCGCCCGAACGCCACCGAGGTGTATTGGCACCCCTGGTCCGAGTGGTGGATCACTCCCTGGGGCCGCCGCTGCTCGAGCGCCATGTCCAAGGCTTTCAGGACCAGGGTGGCCCGCGCATGCAGCGCCATTGCCCAGCCCACCACCCGCCGGCTGCAGGCGTCCACAACCACCGCCAGGTGCAACATTCGCGTCAGCGTCGGGATGTAGGTGATGTCGGCCACCCAGAGCTGGTCCAGAGCCGTGGCCTCGAAGTTCCGGTCCACCAGATCCGGCGCCGGCCGCGCCTCGCCGTCCCGGATCGTGGTGCGGACGCGGCGCCGGCGGCTTACCCCACAGATCCCCAACGCCCGCATCAGCCGCGCAACCCGCTTCCGGCTCGTCTGGTTCCCCCGCGCTGCCAACTCCGCCCGGATCCGCGGCGCCCCGTAGGTGCCGCGACTCGCCGCATGGGCCGCCGCGATCTCCACCTTCAGGCGCTCGTCCGCCTGAACCCGTGCACTGGCCCCGCGGCCACGCCAGGCGTAGTACCCACTGCGGGACACTCCCAGCAGGCGCCCCATCTCCCGCACGCTCATCACGGCCTGGCTCGCATCCATCAGTCGGTACCTCCCGACGATGTCTCCCGCGCGAACCAGGCCGCCGCTTTTTTTAGGAAGGCGTTCTCCCGCTGCAGCCGCCGGTTCTCACGTTCCAGCCGCTTCAACTCCTCCCGCTCCTCTTTCGTCCAGCCGTCGCCCCCGCGGCCCTCCGCCGCATCCGCGTCCATCACCCAACGCCGGATCGCTCGCGGACTCGCCTCATACTCCTCCGCGACTTCCTCGGCGCTACGTCCCGAGCGAACCAGCGCAACCACCCGCTTTCGATACTCCGCCGTATATCGGCGGCCAGGACTGCCCATCTCAGACCTCCTTTGTGCCACTGGCACTATGAGTGGTCCGTTTTCCCGGGGCAACTCCACTCCAGATCGGCACAGCCCGCCGGAGGCGGGCGGCGGGACGGACCCCCCAACCCCAGGATGGTGCCCCTCTCGGCGGGAACCCCACCAGCCCCCGTGGTGCAAAGGCACGGGAACGCCGATCTCCAGATCGGCACAGCCCGCCGGAGGCGGGCGGCGGGATGGACCCCCCAGCGCCACGATGGTTCCGCTCTCTGCCTCCAGCCCTCACGAACATACGAACAAACAGTGATCGGATGCACCGGCACCCCCGCGGGTCGCGTACGCACGCGGCCGAACCTCGTTACGTGCCCGTGCCGGTCCCCGCGCCCCGCGCTCGCTTCTTCGCCGTCCGGCTCCGGATCCGCCTCCGCACACTCTCGCCAGGGGCGTAGTGCCCGGGCCGCAATTGCGGAAGTCGCTCAGCGACATCGGCCTCGCTACAGCCCGCCACCCGAATCAGCTTCTTGGGGTGCGAGGTTCCGGACAAGATCTCGATGGAATCCCGCGGCACCCGCAAAACGTTCGCAAGCAGCGCGATGAATCGGGCGTTTGCCCTTCCCCGCTCCGGAGGCGGCGACACGTAGGCGCGAACCCGCCCGTCTGCCAGCCGTCCGATCCGTTCGGGAGAGGAGCGAGGGCTCACCCAGACCCGCAGCACGACCCCGGCCGATGGAGCCGAGTCCTTCACACCGGAATGATAAAGCCACGATAGATCGGTGGGTTAGGCTCGTGATCCCACGCGGATTTGCGGGCAGACTTCGCACCGACTTTTCCACAACGGCCGCGGAATCAGGAAGAAATGCTCCCGGACCCCGTCTTTGTTTTCTAGGTGGCACCGCACTTCCGCGTATGCCGTCGTCCACGGAGGAAGAACGATGCCGGAGATCTCAGAGAACACGCCGAAGGCTGCAACCCGCGAGGCGCACGACGAGCAGGAGAGGCTTGCCATACCAGCTGACCCGAACCCCGTAGACCCTCCTGACAAATCCGTCGGGCTATCGAAGAAGGGGGCCTTGTTCCGGGCGTTGCTCAAGGCAGGCTGTGACGCGGAGGTCGCCTATACTGCATTGGAAGAGGCACGATCGATGGCCGGTGAGAATGTGACGGCTCGGATCGAGGGGCAGTTGACGGATTTCAACCAACTGGCAGCGCAGGTTCGCGGCGAGCTGAGGGAACTCAAGAACCTGATTGCCGAGCAGGGCGAGACACTGACCCACCACGGCGCGAAACTCGATGTCCTCGCCGTCCGGATGGACGGGCTGAAGACGGAAATGCGGCTGATGTGGGGTGCGCTCGGTGCCCTGGTGACCGTTCTGGGCTTGGTGTTCACCCTCCTGTTCTCCCGCTGAGATTCGGGCTGGCCGGAAGCCGGCCCAGTGCCGTGAAGATGCGGTCAGGCCTAGGTAGTGCATCTCTGACCGAGCGAGAACGCCGAAACGCCTTGGGACGCTGGCCCCCACCGGGAGAACTTGCCTCCGGGTGGACACCGCGGCCAGAGGCCGCGAACGGCATAGCGCCCGTTTCTTTCGAGGGACGCGGAGTCCGATATCGGATCGTCGCGCCCGGCGGGGTGTGCAGAAGACGGGCACTCGGGCGTTTCTCCCAGTGGGGGCTCCAAGCCGCTTGCGTTGGTCGGGTTGTTTGGCGTGTCCTGATGCCGGGAGCCACCCAGGGACCTCCAGAGCGCGAAAACAAGCGATCGGAACCGCGTAACGTACGCTTGGTTACGCTGATTTGCGCACCTCCGAGGTGCCGAACAGCGAATCTTGACCATGCAGGGATATGTCGCGGTTACCGACGACGGCTGGTATGAGCATCTGTCGCGGCGGGGCTTCTGGAGCGAGGTCAACTTCTGGCGTCCTTCCGCGCGGGCCGGGTTTCGGGGCGCAGCGGGCACTCCCTTTTTCTTCAAGCTCAAGCACCCGCACAACGCGGTGTGCGGTTTCGGCCAAGTCAACCGATACGTGCCACTTCCGGAGTGGCTGGCGTGGGAGTGCTTCGGGGAAGGGAACGGAGCGCCTTCCTACGGAGCCATGAAGGCCCGGTTGCAGAAAATCCGAGCCCGAAGGAGTTCCAGCGACACCGGCGGGATCGGCTGCATCGTGCTGAGCAATGCAGTCTTCTTTCCGCGCGAGTTCTGGATCCCGCAGCCTGCGGACTGGTCTGCCAACAACCTGACGAGCAAGCGGTACGACCTTTCGCGGGACGAGGGACGGCGCATCTGGATGGCGTGCATGGGACATGTCACGGAACTCGGTGACATGGGATATTGGCCGGCGGAAGCTTCCGGCGAGGCTCTCGTGCGCTATGGCAAGGGGCAGCTTGTGACGCCGCGGCTGGGTCAGGGGACCTTCCGTATCGCGGTCGCGGACGCGTACGGCGGTGCCTGTGCTGTCACCGAAGAGCACTCCCTGCCTGCCCTCGAAGCGGCGCACATCAGGCCGTATGCTGATGCCGGCCCGCACGAGATCTCGAACGGACTGCTGTTGCGCGCGGACCTCCACCGCCTATTCGACAAGGGGTATCTGACCGTTACGCCTGAGCTAAGACTTGAGGTAAGTGACCGACTGCGTGACGACTACGAGAACGGTCGCAGTTACTACCCGCACCACGGCCGAGGCATCGCAGTTCCTGACGATCCCAAGTATCGACCAGGGGAGGATTTCCTCCGTTGGCACAACGACAACATGTATCTCGGGGGATAGTCTGGACGTCGGCCCCGGCCCCATCGCGATGTTGCATCCATCGTTGCTCAGGGCCCAGGAAATAGCGCCGTCGCACGCCTCGGGCGGGGGCTGTGCAGGCCTGGAGTCCGGCCCAGTTCTCCCGGTGGACTTTCCACGAGAACGCAAGAGCGTTAGGCGGCCCTCCGCTTCTGGGAGAAGTTGGGATCAAAGAGGGTTCGGTTCCGGGCCATCGCGCACAGCACCCGGAGTTGTTGATCCGCGATGCTCCGGTGGCGCCGGGCCGTGTGCTTCCCTTCCGCCTTCAACTTCCGGTTGTAGGCCGCCACCTTCTCGTCCCAGCGGACGACCCCCCGCGCCAGGATGTAGGTGGCGTGTTGCAGCGAACTGGGAACGGCGCGCCGTTGCCGGAGCTGTGCGGACTTGCCGGACTGGTCCTCGATCGGGGCTACTCCACAGTAGGCGCGCAGACGGCGGTAGTTCCCCTCCGAGAGCGCTTCGAAGCCCCAGGCGAACAACCGGGCCAGCGCCTTGTCCCCCGCGCCCGGGCGTGAGCGCAACGCGCTCACCAGATCCAGGCCCGTGGCATCCGAACCACCCCCGGCCTCCGCCGTCTCCGAGAACTCGTCCAGCAGCTGGGTCATCTGGCCCTCCGCCCGGACGAGTTCCGCTCGCACGACCTCCAACTGCGCGAGCGCCGTGCGGATCGTCTCCACCGACGCCTCGGTCGCCCCCGGCGCCATCACCAACGCCGGCTCCCGGAACAACGCCTGGATCCGCGCGGCGCTGATCCGGGTCACTCCATACCGCCGAACCAGCTTCTCCAACGTGGACAACCACACCTTCCGCGCTTTCGCCGGCGTAGAAGCCCGAGCCCACAACTCCCGGAAGAACGGAGTCCCCAGGTTCTTCGCCTCGCCGGCTACCTCCAGCAGTTGCGGGAAGTAGTCCACCAGCGCACTCCGGATCCGCAGGCACTGCCGGACCTGCTCCTGGAGCAGACGGTCCGCCGTCCGGGTCCGCTCCCGCAGCCGCAGCACCAACCCCGGTAGCGGCACCAGCAGCCGGAACCCCGCCAGGCTCGCCTGCAGCGTGGTGGCCAACATCCGGGCGTCCCGCCGGTCGTTCTTGTGCCCCGGGTGGGAGATGAACTTCCGCAGGTGGCTCGTCTGCCGCGGGTTCACCGCATAGACCGCAAACCCCGCCTCCAGCAGCGTCGCCACCACCGCCCCATCCGGCCGCTCGATCGCGACCGCCACCCGCGCCGGCGGCACACCCGTCTGCTTCCTAAGCCACTTCACCAGGGCCGCCAGCCCCGATCCCTTGTGCGCGAAGGCGCGCTCCCCGCGCACCTTCCCGCGCCTGTCGCACAGGCACACCTGGTGGCTCTGCTCGCCCCAGTCGATGCCCACGAACCAGCTCAGCTTCTGCTTCATCGCTGTCTTCCTTCGAGCTTGCGCTCCGTCGGAGGTCCGCCGCGCCGCGATGCTGTCCAGCCCCTATACTGGTTCTCGATTGGAACCGACTCTCCACTGGTCGTCCATCACGGCCATCCGTCGGGGTACGTGTCCACCGTAGGTGCTCGCAGCACCGGGGCTCAGTTAGTACTCCCGGCGGATTGGCCAACCTGAGTTGATACAACGGCAGCTGAATCTCAGCTCCCGCAGGACGTCGCCGATCCTATAGGGGGCTCCCTTGCGGTCGCCCGCGCTTCCGCGCTAGCGGCGATACGTCCCGCCGCCCGGCTGCGGCGGGCTGTGCCAGCCGGTCCCGCAGCAGCTCTTGGCTTCGCCCGCGTGGGCGGGCGAAGCCGGGTCAGGCTACTGACCTTCTTCGGTTTCTTCTTCCTCCTCCGGGTCCTCCGGCGGGCGCGGCCGATCCAGCCGGATCGAGACGCCGCCGAAGAACTCGCTGGTGTTCCGGTTGACCTTGTGGTCTCCGTCCAGCAGGTACTGCAGGACCGCGGTGTCCCAGGCGAGTCCCGCTGACGCCACGATCTTCATCCAGTCGCCGCGGGCCGGCTCGTCCGGGGCCTCGGTGCCCGCCGCCCAGATGGTGATCTTGGGGTCGTAGCCGCGGCCGCCACGTCCGGCGGCGCTCGCGAGGCGGCCCTTGATGGGCATCCCGATGTTGACTCCGTTGTGGAGGTCCATCCGGAAGACCTCGGGTTCGAATTGCATCCCGTAGCGGCGGTAGCGGTCGTAGTTGCGCTGGTTCATCGCCGCCACCGGTCCGGTCGCCTGGATCGCGTTCGTGATGTAGCCGCGGATTTTGAGCGCCGCCGCCTTGTGGCGCGGGAACTCGGGGTCGTCCACCACGTCGAAGCCGGGCATGAACCAGCCCTTGTTGAAGCCCCAGTTGCGCTCGGTGCGGCGCCCGGCCCGGACGAGGCCGCTGAACTCGCTGAAGAGCTGCACGAGCTGGTGCGCGGGGTAGCCGTGCGGGTTCAGGAAGATGTCGGGTAGCCACATCCGCCAGATCCGCGGGCGCACCTCGGCCTCCGGATAGATCGGCATCGGTTCGTCGCTGTCGGTCGTGGAGTCGATGCCGAGCGACCCCCAATATCCCGCATGGAGGATGTGCTCGGGGTTGTACTGGTGCATGTCCCAGGCGAGCTGGGCGCCGTCCGGATTCTGGATCGGATGGACGATCACGTTCACCGTGTCCAGCTTCTTCCCGTGCTCTTCGTCGGTCAGGATCATCTCGGCGAGCCGCAGCACGTGCGACGTGGAGGAAACCTCGTTCGCGTGCTGCCGGGCGCTATAGACGATCGTCGGCTTCAGCAGGCTCGCCTTCCGCTGCGACCAGTGCGTTGCCTCCATAGGCGGCATCAGATCCATCGCCCAGGTGGACTGGCCCAGGTAGCTCTCGCCGATCTTGTAAACCGTGGCTTCGGGGAACTCGGACATCCGCGCCAGCATCCCGTAGGCCTCCGGCGGCGAGATCGGGGAGTCCCACTGGACGAGCTGGTCGTCGCTGCCGGTCTCGCCCCGGAAGGTCATGATGTCGGGGAAGGGGGGTGGCGCGCCGTTCGCCGCCAGCGTGACCGTCCGCTCGGTGTCCGCCTCGTAGTCCCACGTCCAGGACGCGGCGACTTCCAGCTCCCCGAGACCGGCGAACGCGAGTTCGTCGGAATAGAGACCGGCCGCCCGCAGTTCGCCGAGCAGTTCCACCACCCGGGTCGTCTGCGCGGCGGACATGATCCGTTCGTCGGCGGCGTCCTCGCCGTGCCGCTCCACGTAGTAGTCGCGCTCATCCGCGTCGGTGTCCACCTTGACGCGCAGCCGAAGAGCATCCAGCCCGGAATTCCCGGCGCTCACCCGCGCCGTCATCGCGCGCGGCCGGCCCACCTCTACCTTGGGGATGTTCCGCCGCACGGTTCCCATCGTCCCGTCCGTCGTCGTGTAGTCCACGACGATCGCCGGACGACTCGTCTTGAACCCGGTGAAGAGGATGTGCGCGGTCCCCGGCGTCCCGTCCGTCTTCCCGCGCATCTCGGGGATGACCCGTCCGCCGTAGGTGAGTTCGGTCCCCAGCGAGTTGCGCCCGATGTGCCGCAGGAAGCTGTGGGTGACGAAATAGATGTCCTCGTGGAGGGCGTCGTGGGTGGACTCGATCTCCTGTTCGACTCCGAGCCGACGCTCCGGCTCCGAAAGCGACAGCACGACCTTCAACTGGCCGAAGTAGGGCGCGTCCGCCGGCCCCCGCGGCTTCCCCTCGTGGAGTTCCATGATGTAGTCGTAAACCCTCGCCAGGGTGTCCGACTGGTAGTGGTCCCAAAACGCCTCGGCGTCCATCCGGATCCGCTCGTCCACCACCGTTGCGCCGTCCACCTGCGCGGTGATGCCGCCGGTGGTCACCTGGATCCACTCGTAATCCGGATACCGGTCCATGAAGGGCCGGGAGACCAGCCGCGGCTCGAACGTCTCGTTGAGGAGAACTTCTCCGTTCGCGTCCTCCGCCACCACCTGGTAGGCGGGCGCGTCCTGCTCGGCGCGCAGCTCGTATCCCACGTCGCCCAGGTCGAGCAACAGCGCCTCGGCCATGATTTCGTCGGCGGGGAACATGGCGTGTTGCCAGCGCAGCGGGGTGTGCATGGCCTGCTGGGGCCAATCCTCCGGTGGGCGGTGCTCCCGGAAGAGCAGCCGGACACGCGCCGTCGGCGTCCCGCCTTCGCGGAGCGCCAGCAGCCGCGGCAGCACCACTTCCTCGATCCAGCTGTAGCCCTGCCGGTAGGCCGACAGCACCACCACGTCGCCGTCCGACACCGTGGCGCCGCGGCCCCGGAGGTCGGTCACCAATTCATCCCGGAGCGAGTGGCGCACGGCGGCGGGTTCGCTCAGGTGGACCATGACCCGGACCCGGTCACCCCGGCCGACCGCCGGCAGCAACCGCTCCTGCACGAGCCCCCGGAACTCCTCGACCTCGGACGGCACCGCGAACTCCTCTTCGTGGATGACCGCCGCGTTGTCCACGTTCCGGTCGTCCAGTTCGACGCTCGCTTCGCCGAGTCCGAGCCGCTCCGCCGCCGCGGCGACGAAGTCGTCGAGCCCCGGGGCCGGGTCCTTCACCGACACCAGGATCTTCGAGCTTCCGATGCCCAGGTGGGAGACCTCGGCGGCGATCCGTTCCAGCTTGTAAAGCGCGGCCGCCGCCTGGCCCCCGGGGCTTCGCTGGGAGAGAAACTTCCAGGCCGCGAACTCAACCCCGTCCACCGTCGGATGGTCCTTCCGGCGATTCGCGGCGTCGAGGTGGGGCAGGCCCACCGCGGTCTGGTAGAGCGCCCGCGAGAGTCCCGCCTGGTCGCCGCCGGTGATTGCCAGCGCGTGCTTCTTGCCGAACGCCTCCGGAACCACGCCGACGAAGCCCTCGCCGGCCCCCAGATCGGGAACCGCGAGATCCGCGAGCAGCGGATTCTCACCGGCGGTGCCGACGACCACCAGGGTCGGCTGCCCACCCGGTTCGTCCACGTCGCCGGCCGCGGTCGCCACCGGGAAGTCCATTCCCGAGGACTCGAGTCCCAGGCGCGCCGCGAGCGCGACGGTCCCGCCGGGATCCTCGGCGGTCACCGCCAGCCGCGAATCGAGCCGATCCGGGATGCGGTCCCCGTTGGAATCGCCGAGCAGCCCGCTCGGCTCGTAGAGCACGGCGAGTCCCAGATCGTTCTTGGAGCCGGACCCCGGCCGCCCGGGGACGGGGCCCGCATCCGGGGCGGGCGGGTCGTGGCTGACCGAAGCGGCCGATTCCCCGCCGGAATGGGCGGCCACTACCCGGAGGGTCGCCAGACTGTCGAAGCGGAGCTCGTCCCCGGCGGATTCCACCGCGGAAGCGATGGCGCCGGCGGCGGCGCCGTCGGCCGCGCCCACCCGCACTTCAGCGGCGGCGAGCGCGTGGGCGCCGGCCTCCACCTCGACCCGTATCGTGTGGGCGTCCATGGCCGCGTCTCCGGCAGCGCTCAACACGGCCGCTTCGACATCCGAGAGGGATTCGCCGTCAGTGCGGAAGACGTGGGGCGCCCGCGAAGCGAGCCATGCGGCCGCGGCCGCGAGGCCGGCATCGTCACCGCCGCGGACCGCGACGATCACCGAGTCTCCGGCGGTGTGCAGCTCCACGGCCCCCCACCCGGCGGCGAGGTCACCCATCCCGCTCATCCCGAGTCGGGACAGCGCTTCGTCACCCACGGCGATCTCCATTTCCGCGTCGGTGGGCATCGGAAGGTTGAGGGCCATGGTTTCGAATCCGAGCCGGGCAGCCAGATCAGCGGCGATCGCGACCTCCGCTGCCGAGGGCGAGCCAGACAGCACGACCCGGGCGTTCAGCCGGTCGGCGACGCCGTCGCCGTTCGGGTCGGAGACGGCCCCGCCCAACTCGTAGAGCGCGGCCAGCGATTCCGGCTGCGCCACCGCCGGACCGGCGGCTCCCAAAAGAACGACAAGACTCAGAACAAGGGCAGAAGTACGCACTTCACAGCCTCCTTCCCAAACGGAGAACCGGGGAATTGCCCATTGTAGGGGCTGGCTCGCGGACCGGGGAGCGAGGCCAGGAGCGCCGGTCTCCAGACCGGCATCGCGGCCGGAGGCCGCGAGACGCACGAATTGCATCCGCCGCACAGCACCCACCCAAACGGGGGCGGCGCAGCGCCCGTGTGCCTTCGCCGACGTGATCGGTGGCGGGAACGTGAGGAAGATTGACGACCGGAGTTTCGCTCCCCTGCGGGGAACGATGCCGGCCGGAGGCCAGCGCTCCTCGGATTGGGAGTCGGACTGCCGGTCCGCCTTCCGGCTATCCTCGGACGGATGCGGCGGAACCGGGTCCCGGTGATGGTGGGACTCGTCGCGATCCTCGTGGGCGGCTCCTGTCGGAGCGCCCCCTGGCCGGGTGCGGCGGCGACGCGGGAAGCGCTGATCGCGCTCCACGGCGAGGTGCGGGGCAGGGTGCTGGCGGGCGACTTCGCGCGGGCGAACGGCTTCGCCTACGCCGTGGATGTTGGAGAACTCCTGCGGGTCGCCGCCCGGCTCGAAGACCGGGAGATGTACCGGGCGCTGCGGGACTTCGCGGTCCGCCGCCTCATCGTGGACGATCCCGACGATCCGTACACCCGGGGTTTCGTGCTGTGGCGCCGGACGCCGGCGCCGGTGGACGATCAAGACGCCCCCGACGCTTCCGGGACCACCGAAGCGCTCCGGGTCTCCCAGGGGCTCTGGGAGGGAGCGCGGGTGTTCGGGGACCCCCGGGACCGGGAGTTGGCGCTCGCGATCCTGGATGGCTATGCGCGGCACGCGAGCGAGGCCGCGGGCCTCTTGCTCATCCGGAATTACTTCAACTTCGGGAGCCGGGACTTCGCGACGAACTCCTTCCTCGTGGACTACGCCCCGGACTACCTGGCGGAGGTGGCCCGGGATACCGGTCGGCAGGATCTGGCGGACCTGGCGGCGCGGAGCTACGAGGTCCTCCGGGCGGCGCGCAGCCCGGCCGGACTCGTCTATGACGTGTTCCAGCCGGAGATGGCCACCCTCTTTGACGATCGGCGAACGCTTCTGTATTCGCCGAACGACATCGTCCAGACCTCGAACGCCGCGGCGATCGCGTCCACCGCGCTCGAGGGCGCACCGGAGGTTGCCGCCCGGATCCTCGGCTTCTGCCGGGAGCGGATGCCCGGTCTCCGGCTCGCGTACTACGGCCGTACGGGCGAGCCGGCGCGGCAGAAGCGTCCCGGGATCGAAATCTGGGGGACCCTGACCGAGATGAGCGTCCGGCGGCAGGACGACACCGGGCTTCGCGCGTTTTCGCCGTTCCTGGTTTCGAACGCCGCCACCGGCCGCATTCCGGGGGACGCGTTCTTGTATGTCGGCGCCCATCTCCTGCTCGGCCTCGAGGCACTGGACCGCCATTTCCGCATGGGGCATTTCGGCCTGGAGCGGCCCCTCCCGAATTTCTCGTGAACGACCGCACGGCTACGGAAACGAACAAAGGTGGCTGGCCGCGGGTCCTGCTGGCGCTCGTCGGCCTGAACCTGCTGCTCACGGTTGCCGTCACCTCCGGGGCGCCGTGGCTGCGCCCGGGAATCGCCATCGCTCCGGACCTCCTCCTGCTCGTGGGGTTCGCCTCCCTGTTGCCGGACCGCCTGCTGCACTGGCCCCGGTGGCTGCGAGCCGTGTTGGGGGTGGGCCTGCTGCTCGCCGCGTCCGCCCGGATCGCCGGTCTCATCGCCACCGAACTCCTTGGCCGACCACTGGACCCGGCGGGAGACCTTCCGCATCTGGGGAACGTGACCGAGATGCTCGGAACGGTGCATCCGGCTCTGACCCTCGGCGTTGTCATTCCCGCCGGCGGAGTGGTGCTCGGCGGGATGGCCGCCTTTTTCGCCTGGTCCCTCGGAGTCCTGGCTGGCGCTGGCGTCCGCCTGGGAAGACGCGGCCGCCTCGCGACCGCGGGCGCCGCGGCCGTCCTCTTTCTGCTCCCGCCGCTATCCCCGCCGGGCGGGTCCGCTTTCCGTTCCGCCTGGGACCTCGCGGTCGCGCCGCTCGCGGACCCTCCCGCCGCGCTCACGACGCCGCCGCTTCCTGGCGTTCCCGATCTCGGCGGTGCGGACCTCTACGTGATCTTCGTGGAGTCCTACGGGGTGGCGGCCTTCGAGGATTCCGACCGGCGGCCGCGTCTCGAGGCCGCCGCCGCGCAATGGGCCGGGGATGCCGAGGCCGGGGGGTTCGACTACCGCTCGGCCGAGATCCAGAGCCCCACCTTCGGGGGTGGGTCCTGGCGCGCCCACGCGTCGCTGCTCTCCGGGGTTTGGATCGAGCGTGAGGCGCGCTACCGGGCGCTGCTCGCATCCGAGCGGATCAGCCTGGTGCGTCTCTTCAACGAGGCGGGGTACCGGACGGTGGCGTTCGAGCCGGGCATCCAGGGAGCGTGGCCCGAGGGCGACTGGTACGGCTTCGACCGAATCTACGACCGCCAGGGTATCGGCTACCGCGGCCCGGCGATGGGCTGGTGGGAAGTGCCGGACCAGTTCACCCTCTACGCGCTCCACGGGCGGGAGATCGCAAACGCGACCCGGCCGCTGTTCGCGAAGGTCTCGCTGATCATGAGCCACATTCCCTACTGGCCGGTGCCCCCCTACGTCACTCCCTGGAGTCGATTCGATGCCGGGACCGCGTATGAGGGCCCCCTCCGCTCCGTGGCCCACGACGACTACCGGGACCTTGCGGAACTTTCCGATCGGTACGTGACCAGCCTGGAGTACCAGTTCCGGATCCTGGGTGGCTTCCTCCGGGAGTTCGCCCCGCGCCGAGCGCTGGTGGCCGTCATCGGGGACCACCAGCCGCCGAAACTGTCCCTCCACGACAGCGACACCTGGGCGACCCCCATCCACCTCTTCTCCCAGGACCCCTCGCTCCTGGCGCCCTTCGAGACCCTCGGCTTCACCCGCACCCTGATTCCGGAGGCGGGCACCGCGTGGCGCATGAGCGATTTCCCCCGCAATCTGGCGGAGTTCTTCCCTGACCGGACTGCCTGGGACGCGCCACCCTGATAATTTGTGCCGCCAAGCCCCTGGGTGGCGCGATCTGAATTGGAGGGAACCTGGATGAAGTCGGTCTTCGTCACCCTGCTGGGCGCGCTGACGACGCTCGCGCCAACCGCCGACGGGGTTGCCCAGACAACACCGCTGGACCGCCTCCCCGCGGAACAGTTCGACGTCGCGCCGCCGTCGGCGCTGGTCGAGGGTTCGCCGGGACGCATGCGCGTCGGGTCCAGCGCCTGCCGCGACCTGCCGACCGGGGAAACCCGGCGGCGCATCGTGGACATCGCGGTCCAGGAATGGGGTTTTTTCGGGTTCTACGTCGTCGACCAGACGGTCCCCCGCGCTCCCCGGACTCCGGGAACGCGGCGCTGGTGGTGGCGGCCCGCCAATGCGGCGGAGGGCGCGCGCATCGCGCCGACCATCGCCGGGTACTGGGCGGCGACGCCGCGCGGGTCGTGGATGATCGACCGCCAGAACGGCAGGTGGAACGGGCCGGGCGGCCTGACCTCCCGCTGGCGCGATCCCTGGTCCGCCGCGTTCATCTCCTGGGTGATGTGCGAGGGCGGCCTCGGTAGCCCGGATCAGTTTCAGCGCTCGATCGCGCACCATTCCTACGTCGATCAGGCCATTCGCGCCCGTGACGCGGATTCCTCACCGGCAGCCTTCATTGCCCACGATGTGGGGGACAACGCGGTGGAGCCGGGCGACCTGCTGTGCAGCAGCCGGCGGAACGCCTACACGTCCATTGCCCAGCGGCGGCGGCACCTCGGCGTCGGCGCCCGCATGCACTGCGACATCGTCGTCCGGCTGGAGCCGGAGCGGGAACGCATCCTGACCATCGGCGGCAACGTGCGGGGCACGGTCGGCCTCAAGCTGATGCCCGCCGCCCTTCAGGGCGGTCGCCTCGTTCCCACCCGGCCGCTGTTCGCCCACCTGAAACTCCAGGCCGCCGCCGTCGGGAACGACGCCCTCACCGCCAGCCCGACGCTCGAGGCCGTCGAATGCACCCCGGGCGTTCGGCTCCCGGCCGCGCTGGCGGCGCTGACGAGTTCGGCGGCCGGTTCCGCCGCCGCCGGCTGTTAGCAGCCAGGCCGCCAGCCGCCGCTCAGCTCCCGAACCGCCAGCTCAGCGCCGCCTTGATCCGGCGTCCCTTCGCGTCGTGGGTGAAGCCGTCGAACGCCTGTTCGATGTTGACCCACGGGGGAACCCGCCCGGTCAGGTTCATGCCGTAGACCGTGAGGTTTACCCCGGCAGGACCGCGCCACAGGAGGCTCAGGTCCCAGGTGAGGAACGGCTCGATCAGAGGCACGATCTCATCGTCCCCCTGATCCTCGTAGGAAGAGATGTAGTTCACGTAGCTCGCCGCCCGGAATGCGTCCCAGGCGTAAGACGCCGACCAGCGGCTCTTCCAGCGGGGAAGCGGCACCGCGATCGGGTGCGCGAAGTTCAGGAAACCGGCGGCCTCCTCTTCCTCCCGGAGCACCAGATCGGTGCCCTCGAGCAGCAGTTCCTTCGTGTCGTAGCGGAGGGTGTAGGTGGAATCCCAACTAAGCGAGAGCTGCCCCGACCCGGCGTCGGTGCGAGCCGCCAGGTGGGTGTCGATCCCCGAGGTGGTGAGTCCCGGCCAGTTCACCAGGTCGATCTGGATGCGCTGGAGGTTCTGCGCGTCGCAGCGGTCCGCCATCGCCAGTTCCGAGGCCCGGCCGCCGGGACAGATGATGAACGGCGCCACCGCGTTCCGGGTCGCGTCATCGCCGTTGGCGTACAGGCTCGAGATCGAGTCGTAGGGCATGGACCCGATCACGTTGTCGAAGTCATAGGTCCAGTAGTCCACCGTTGCTTCCACGCCCCCGGCGAGGAACAGGACGACGCCGGCGTTGTAGGTGAACGCCCGCTCCGGGAGCAGGTCGGTGCGCCCGAAGCGGTCCACGGCCTGGTAGGCGCCGGTCTCCGAGATCCACTCGAGGGTCGTCAGCGGACTGGTGTTCAGGTCGTCCAGCGAGGGAGTCCGGAAGGTGGTCTGCGCCGAGCCACGGAAGGAGAGAGAAAAGTCCTCGTTCTCGGCCGCCTGCAGGCGCCAGCCGAACTTCGGATCGAAGCTGTCCACCCGGCGGCCGGCAACGTTGTAGAACTCGTAGTTGGCGGCCATCTGAGTGTCGATACGGGACCCGATCTTGAGGGCCAGCTCACCGAACAGCCGCTGCACCTGCTGGCTCGCGTCGTAGGGGCGGTGGACGTTCGTGAACAGGTAGGGGCCGAACCGCCGCCCCGGCGCGCAGGTCGTGTCGCCCGCCACCTGACAGGGGTTGACGGTGACATCCCCGGGGTCATTCGGGTTGCCATTGGCCTCCATGCGGCGGTACTGGTAGCCGATGGCGAAGTCGGCCACATCCTCGACGACATTGCCGCTGAACGTGAGATCGGCCACGAACATGTCCGAGGTGCTGAACAGGTCCACTTCCTCGTTGAGCCACGTCCGCAGGTCCTCGGAGTTGGCCAGTTCGGCGATGTAGTCCGGGTTGGCGGTGTTCTGGAGCGCCGATCCCGGCTGGTCGGAGAACTGGACGGCGTTGCTGAACGGGTTGTAGTACATGCAGGGACCCTGACCCGCCACCGCGCCGTTCAGCGGCCCGAGCACCATGCCCGCCGGTGACGTGTGGTCCGCCTGCACCCCGACCCCGCAGTTGGGGCCGCCGAAGCCGCGGAAGGCGCGGAACATCCGGTCCGTATAGACCGCCGGCAGGTTCAGGTTGCCCTGCGCCCGCGAATAGCTGACGCCGGCGTCCCAGTGGAGGTCCCGTTCGCCCGCCATGAACTCGCCGTGCAGCGAACCCGCCACGCGCTGGGTGCGCGACTCGCGGCGCAGCCGGCGCCCGGGCCCCGAGTTCCCGTACGGGCGGCCGTTGAGGTACCAGGGGGAGCCGTCCAGGCAGGCGCCGTTCGGGTCGGCCTTCGGGTCCCCGCCGTAAACGCCGCAAAACGCCTGGCGGCCCGGATGGTCGGCCCCGACCTCCATGACCGTCGTGCTGGTTAGCGGGAACGGTGGATACGACGGAGTCGTGTACCAGTTCGGGATGACGGCGTCGGCCCACAGTCCCTCGATGTGGTACTCGATCCCTTCGCCCAGGGGACCGTTGATCTCGGCGAACGCGCGGGTCTGTTGTTGCTCGTCAATCAGGTTGTCGTACGGGGCGTAGCGGAACCGGCAGGTCCAGCCTTCGTCGATACCGCCGAAATCGGTGCAGCGGGGATCGAAGACATCGGCGGTCCACGGCGCCGGCGCGCCCACCGCGAAGGTCCCGGGGTTGCCCAGGCTCGACCAGCCCCCGCGGGTCCCCGGGGGGTACTCGCTGAGGCGGTCGAGCGTCCAGGGCCGCTCCGACATCTGCAGCTCCTGGCGGCCGACGCGCTCCATGGAGAAGACGGCGCTCGAGGAACCGATGTCGAGGCCCCAGATCCCGGCGACGGAGGTGTCGCCCCCGCCGTCGTAGTAGTCGTGCCCAACGTTGATCTCGAAGCCCCGGAAGTCGCTGCGGGTGACGAAGTTGGCGACGCCGCCGACCGCGTCCGAGCCATAGGTCGCCGAGGCGCCCTCTTTCAGCACCTCCAGCCGGCCGACGGCGATCGAGGGGATCGTGTTCACATCCACGAAGCGCCCGCCGATCAGGCGCGCCGGGACCGGCACCTGGCGCCGGCCGTTGATGAGCACGAGCGTCCGCGAGGCGCCCAGCCCGCGCAAGTTGACGTTGGCGACATTCTCGGTGAGGGTCGCCGGCTGGTTCGAGTTGTACCAACTGTTCCGTTCGCCGACCACGCCGTGGCTGACCGTCAGGCTGCGGAAGAGATCAACGAGCTGGGTGCTGCCCTGTTGCTCCAGCGTCTCGCGGCTGACCACGGTCACCGCGTGCGGCATGTTGATCGCGGGCGCCTCGATGGCGGTCCCCGTGACCGACACGGTCACTTCCTCGAAGAGTCCTCCCAACTGGAGTTCCGCGTCCACCGTGAGCGTGTCGCCCGCGGTCAGCTCCACCTCTCGCTCGAGTTGCTCGAATCCGGCCAGGCTGAAGGTGACGACGTAGTCGCCGGGGGCCAGCTCGGCGAACGCGAACTCCCCGCGGCGGTCGGTCACCGCCACCTGCGGGCTGGCGAGCGCCGAGCCCGAAACTTCGACGGTGACCCCGGGCAGCGCTCCGCCGCCGAAGTCGGTTACCGTGCCCAATATCCCGCCGTCCTGTGCGGCGGCGACCCCGGACGCCAACGAGAACCCCAGAGCCAAGACAGTCAACTTCATGACGCGGTCACCTCCCCTTGCAACAGCGCTAGCTCGCCAGAGTATGTCCGAAACGGGGCTCCGCTGCTTCCGGCCGTGTCGGCTTCGGCACGGCGCCTCGCGGGCGGTGTAAGGTAGGAGCGGTTGTCTGGACAGCGCTACTTGGGGGTATGCGAATGCGCTTGGGACGGACGAATCGCGAGCGGTGGCCGGCGGGTGACGGCTTACGGCCGGTAGTGAACACCGGGCTGGACTACGCGTGACTTCTTCCACAGGCTGTTGATTGCGCCTTCGGTTCCTGACCTGAACGACTCGAGGTCTCCCTCCGCCAACGCCAGCGGACGCGAACTGGGACGGTTCTCGGCCCTCGCCGGGGGAGCGGTGTTCGGTCTTGCGGTCCTGCTTACCGGCCTCCCGCTCGCCGGAGGGTTGGTCGGGCTCGCTGCCTTTTTCGCCGTGGTGCGCTACGCGGCCCGGGAATCCCCCCCAAGTCCCCTGGGGCCGGCGAACCGGCTGACTCTCCTCCGTCTCGCAGTACTGGCGGTCCTCGCGGGGACCGGATTTGCGGCGACGAACTCCCTCGAAGCCCGGCTGTTGCTCGCCGGGTGGCTCCCGTGCCTCCTCTATGCCGTGGCGGCTCTTTGCGACTATGCCGATGGGGCCGTCGCCCGCCGCACCGGTTCTGAAAGCGCGTTCGGAGCCCGGCTCGACGCTGAGGCCGACGCCCTGGGCCTGGCGGCGGCGAGTGGCATCGCGGTGTTCGCCACCGGAACATTGCCCGCCTGGTACCTCCTCGCCGGGTTTGGGCGGTACCTGTTCGGCGCCGCCTTGTTTGTGGAGGAACGGTTCGGCCGCCGGATGGGCAAGCTGCCCCCGAGCCCGTTTCGGCGCCGCCTCGCCGGCTTCCAGATGGGCCTGGTCGCGGTCTGTCTCGCGCCCTTCATCGAGCCCGAGTGGGCGCCGCCCGCGACGGCGGCCCTCGGAATCCCCTTCCTGATCGGCTTCGGTCGCGACTACCTCATCGCCTCGCGGCGGCTCGATCCCGAGCGCCCGAAATCGCAGCAGTTCGTCTCCGCGCTCCAGCGTCTTCGGGCTCCCGCGAGCGCGGTCGCCGCGGTGCTCACCGCCGCGCTCGTGGCGGCGAAACTGGCGGGCCTGGCTACGGGTTCGGAAGCTCTCGCGGCTGTCTTCTTCGCCTGGCTGATGTTCCCCGGGCGGCGCGTTCCGGCTGGCGCCAGGGCGTAAGGAACTGAATTCGCTCTGGTATTCTGCCGACCGCTCTCGGCAAGGCCGGGAACTCTCAGTCGGTGTTCAGGAAAGGTTTTATCGAGAAGGCCCTCGCCAGCAAAGACCAGCGCCAGCAACTCGACCACCTCCTTCGGGTCACGGCGCCGCACGAGCGCCTGCTGCTTGCGGGAATCGGCCTGGTCCTGGTGGGGCTCGCGGTCTGGGGGTTCTTCGGGAACATCACCCTCGGTCTGACGCTGGACGGGGTTTTGATCGAGCCCGGAGATCGCCACGAGGTGATGGCGACCGAACCAGGCCACTTGGTGGAGGTGTTGGTGGATCCGGGGGCCCGGGTCGAGGCCGGAGACCCCATTGCCCGCCAGACGACACCGGAGCTGGACCGTGAAACCGAGGCGCTGCGTGAACGGGTCGAGTTGCTCCAGACCGAAATCCAACGCGCGGGAGGCGGCGCCGGGGTCCGCTCCGTCCTCGATACGGCCAGCACGGCGCTCCTCGAGATGGAGGCTCGGCGTTCCGCGAGAGCGGTCATCGTCGCCCAAATGGGCGGCGACGTGATGGCGCTCCGGTCCGCGGCGGGCGACTACCTGCCGGTGGGAGTTGCCGTTGCGCAGCTTCGCGCCGCGGAAGATGGACCCCTGCGGGCGGTCCTGCGCGTCGCTTCGCAGACCGCGGAACGCATTCGGTCCGGAATGCGCGCCTCGGTTGACATCGAAATGCCCGACGGGACGACACGGGTGTGGGATGGAGAGGTGGCTTCGGTGACTCCCGGACCGCTGCCGGAGTGGCTGGCGGAGTTCCCGCCCGCGGTCTCCGAGTCCCGGTATCGGGTGGACGTGGACCTGGAGGACGCTGCGGATCTCTCCGTCCCGGACGGGACGCCATGCCGCGTCCGTATCCTGCTGGGCCGCGAGCCTCCCGTCGCGGTCCTGGGTCTCGGACGCTACTGATCTCATCCCGTGGAGAAGGCGCCCCGCATTCTGTTTGCCGCCCGAACGAGCGCGCTCGACGGGTTTCCAAATGCGGGGCGCTTTCTCCACGGCGGCGGCCCTCCAGCGGGAGACTTGGTGCGCCGCCAGTTGGCGTAGTCCAAAGTCCGCCACCGACCCCCGATGTCCGCGTCTCCGCCGAACGCCCGAGCGAAGAGAGGCAGCGAGAACTCCGGTTCCCGCGACCGGCAGCGGGTCACCACGCCGCTGCTGCTGCAGATGCACGCGACGGAGTGTGGCGCCGCCTGCCTCGGCAGCGTGCTCGGCCATTTCGGGCGCTGGGTGCCTTTCATCGAGTTGCGGCAGCGATGCGGGGTCAGTCGGGACGGTTCAACGGCCGGGGGCATCTCCCGGGCCGCCCGGCACTATGGCCTCGAGTGCACCGGTCTGCAGGTCAGCACGGCGCAACTCAGGAAGCTGCGGCTGCCCCTGATCCTCTTTTGGGAGTTCAATCACTTCCTGATCCTCGAGGGGTTTGACTCCGGCCATTTTTTCCTCAACGACCCGGCCACCGGCCGGCGGAAACTGACCATCCGAGAGTTCAAGGAGGGATTTTCGGGGATCGTCCTGCAGTTCAAGCCCGGCCCCGATTTCCGGCCCGGGGGAGGCCGGCTCGGTCTCCGCGACCGCCTCCCGGCGTGGTTGCGCGGCGCGGGAAGCGGCCTGGGCTATGCCGTTGCCAGCGGGCTGATTCTGGCCGTGCTGGCTCTCGTGGCGCCGGTCGCCCTGGGCGTCTTCGTGGACCGGGTGCTCGGACAGCAGGAGCCGTGGGGCGCCATTCTGGCCGGAGCGCTGGCGGGAGCTGCCGCCCTGGTTTACGGACTGACCTGGCTGAAGGAGCGTTGGCTGCGGCGGCTCGCCGTCCGTGTTTCCGTCGTCGCCGGCAATCGCCTGGTCTCCCGGCTGCTGCGGCTGCCCGTGCAGTTCTTCGCTCACCGCCTGGTCGGCGATCTGACGGCCCGCATTTTCTCCATCGACAAGATCGCCCGAGGCGTATCGGACCACCTGGTCGGCGTGCTGATCGAAATCGCGATGAGCGGGGCGGCGCTCGTTCTGATGCTCGTTTTCGATCCCGTGCTGGCGCTCATCGTGTTCGGCCTCGGGGTGCTCAACGGGGCGATCGTGCATCTGATTACCCGGCTGCGGACCGACGAGAGTCACTCGATGCGCCGGGAGCAGGGGCTGTTGCTCGGGGTCGGCACGCTGATGCTGAATCAGATGGACACCCTGCGGATGACCGCGGCGGAGGACAGCGCGTTCGCCCGCTGGAGCGGTCATCAGGCCCGGGAACTGGTGGCCCGACAGCGGTTTGCCGAGATCAGTCATCTCGGCGCCGCCCTTCCGGGCCTGTTCCTGGTCCTGAGTAACGCCGCGGTACTGACCGTGGGCGCCACCCGGGTCATGGCCGGCGAGATGACGCTCGGAGCATTGGTGGCGTTCTATCTCCTCGCGGCTCTTTTCCTCGATCCGGTCGGGCGCTTCATCGAGCTCGCTCACGAGCGTCAGGCGCTGGAGACGGACATGCGCCGGTTGGACGACATCGCCGAAGCCCCGGAAGACCCGGTCCTGACCCGGCGGGGCGAGGAGTCCGGGGGCATCGCCACCCTCAACGGGCGGCTCCGGCTGGCCGGCGAGGTGGAACTGCGCGGAGTGACGTTCGGCTACACCCAGGGCCGGCCGCCGCTGATCAAGGACCTCAACCTGGTCATCAAGCCGGGACAGCGCGTTGCCGTGGTTGGACACAGCGGGTCCGGCAAGTCCACGGTGTCGCGCCTGGTCGCGGGCATTTACCAGCCCTGGTCCGGCGAGATCCTCTTCGATGGCCGTCCCCGCCACGAGATTCCCGAAGGGGTGCTGTCCCGGTCCCTTTCGATGGTGGACCAGGAAGTCGTGCTCTTCTCCGCGACCGTGCGCGAAAACCTCACGCTCTGGAGCGCCGCCGTTCCTGATGACGACGTGGTGGCCGCGGCCCGGGACGCTTTCATCCACGACGAGATCCTCAGCCGGCCGCTCGGCTACGGGACCGCCGTTGACGAAAACGGCGGCAATTTCAGTGGTGGCCAGCGGCAGCGCCTGGAAATCGCCCGCGCGTTGGTCGGCAACCCGACGATCCTCATTCTGGACGAAGCGACGAGCGCTCTTGACGCCGCCACCGAGGAGTACGTGGATGACGCGCTGAGGCGCCGGGGAATCAGTTGCCTGATCGTGGCTCACCGACTGAGCACGGTGCGCGATTGCGACGAGATCATCGTGCTGGAGAAGGGTGTGGAACTGCAGCGGGGCACCCATGACGATCTGATGGCGGACGAGCAAGGGGCCTACGCCAGGCTCGTCCGCGCCGGGTAGCGGCAGGGGTTTTGACCGTGAAGCCGAAGCGACGCCCGCTCGCCGAAGTGGCGGGGGAGTTCGGGGTGGAGATCGCCTCTGCGGGCAACCTGCCGCTCGACATGGCCGATCCCGAATCCGCCTGGTTCATCGAGAGCGGCGCCGTGGACGTGTTCCTGGTCGAAAGGAAGGACGGCGAGGAGCAGTCGGCGCCGCAGCACCTGCTGCGGGCGGACGCCGGCCGGTTGCTTCCCGGGGTTTTGTCCGACGCCGGCGAAACGACCCTCGCGCTGGTTGCGAAGGGCGTGCAGGGAACGCTGGTGCGACGTCTTCCGGTCGCCAGCCTGTCGTCCGTCCGCCCCGCGGAACTGGCGGAGCAGGCCGACGCCTGGCTCCAGGAGATTTCGGCCATGCTGTCCCGCGACGTCATCGGGCGGCCGCGTCCGGACGTCCTCGTCGAACCCGGACGGACCGCGCCGGCGCAGAGCGGCACCTTGTCGAGCCGGCGGGGGCCCGTGTGGGTCTCCGCGCCGCCGCCGGGCGCGACGCTTTTCCTGAGCCTGGTCGATCCCGCCGCGGGTCGGGAAACCGGAGAAACACCCACCGCGATCCCACTAACGCCCGACAGCTGGCTCACGCTGCTGGACGCGGTGGAGGTCACCGGCCGCTCCTCCTGGGCGCTCGCCAGCGAGGGGCTGCTGTGGCCCGCACTGGCGCGCTTCCAGGCCGTGGCCTTCGCGGTGGAACGGCTCAACCGCAGCCTGGCGGTTGTGGACCAGGCCAATCTGGAGCGCGTGCGGGCAACGAACCGCCGCATCGACGAGGAGCGCGCCCGGCGCGAACTCTTCGATCTGTACCGCCCGGAATCCGAAAAGGGCCAGGAAGCCCAGGCGACGGAACTTTTCGAGGCGCTCCGGGTCATCGGCCGGCAAACGGGAATCCCGTTCCGGTTCCCCGTGGAGCGGGAGGAAGGGGACCCCGCCACGCTCCTGGGTCAGGTCCTTGATGCATCGGGCGTCCGCAGCCGGCGTATACGGCTCGCTTCCGAAGACCGATGGTGGTTCGGTGACAGCGGCGCGCTGCTGGCCTTTCGCAAGGAGGACGGGAGGCCCGTCGTGTTGTTGCCGGGCGTCTACGGCCCGTATCGCCAGGTGGACCCCGTCTCCGGGCGCACCATCCGGGTCACCGCGGAGACCGCGCAATCGCTCCGCGACCGGGCCTGGCTCTTCTATCAGCCCCTGACTTCGGACAGCGTGGGCCTCAAGGATCTGTTCCGCCTCGCCCGGAGCGGGCTGAGGGCCGATTTCCTGCGCTTCCTGTTCGCCGGGCTCCTCGGCGGGCTGGTCATGCTGCTGCCGGCGGTGGTCCTCGGGTTCATCGCGGATGCGGTGATTCCGGCGGGCGAGGTCGGCTTGTTGTATCTCGCCACCGCGGCGCTCGCGGCAGTCGGCCTGGTCGGGTCCCTCCTCTATGTCCTTCGGGGAATGGCCTTGATGCGTCTGGAGGGCCGCGCGGCCTCACGGATCGAAGCCGCCTTCTGGGACCGGTTGCTGCGCCTGCCCCCGAGCGTCCTGCATCGCTACTCGGCCGGGGATCTCGCGATGCGCGGGACAACGTTCCAGCTTCTCCGCGACGCCGTCCAGGGGGTGGTCGGGGGCGCTGTCCTGTCGCTGGTGTTCCTGGCCCCGGCGCTCCTCCTCATTGTCGTTTATGACGCGGTGCTGGGCGGCCTGGCGGCTGTCTTTGCCCTCGTCTCGCTCGGGGCTACGGTGGCCCTCGGCCTCGGCCAGATGTCGCCCCAGCGCCGGGTGACGGATGCGATCGGCCGGCTGGCCGGCCGTTTGTTCCAACTGGTGGGAGGCATCTCGAAGCTGCGGGTGGACGGCGCCGAGGGGTCGGCGTTCGCGATGTGGGCTCGCGACTACCGGGACCAGAAGAAGGCCGAACTGGAACTCGGCTCCCTCGAGGCCCATCTGAAGGCGTTCTGCGCCGCGCTGCCGCTGCTCGCGGCGGCGCTCCTCCTGCTCGGCGCGACTCTCCCGGACCGCGGGCCGATCGCGGTGGGAGATTTTCTCGTCGTTTACACCCTGCTCCTGCTGTTCCAGATGTCGGTAGTGCGTCTCGGGACATCATTCAGCGCGCTTGCCGGCATCTTGCCGGCGCTCCAGCGTGTCGAGCCGTTCCTGGCCGAGCCCCCGGAGATGAGCGCGGGTGGGGAAGCCGTAGAAGTTCTGGGCGGCGAGATCGCGTTCGACCACGTGAGTTTCCGTTACGACGAGGACGGCCCGGCGATTCTGGACGATGTATCCATTCGCGCTCGCGCCGGCGAGTTCGTGGCGATCGCCGGCGAGTCCGGCGCCGGCAAGAGCACGCTCTTTCGCCTGGCGCTCGGCCTGGACCAGCCGTCGTCGGGAGCGGTGTACTACGACGGACGCGATCTCCGGCATCTCAACGTCAAGCAGGTGCGCCGGAAGCTCGGCACCGTTCCCCAGCAGGTCCAACTCCATCCGCAGGACCTTTGGGACAACATCGCGGGAGACCACGAAGAAGCCACCGCCGAGGATGCCTGGCGGGCCGCCCGGATCGCGGCGGTGGACCGCGAGATCGCGGCGATGCCCATGGGGATGCTGACCCCCGTCGGGGCCGGCGGGAGCGTCACCTCCGGCGGCGAAAGCCAGCGCATCACGATCGCGCACGCGCTGATCGGCAATCCGCGAATCCTCCTTCTCGACGAAGCAACCAACTGGCTCGACAACGACTCGCAGGCGACGGTCATGGACAACCTCGCGCGTCTCACCTCGACGCGGATCGTCATCGCCCACCGGCTGTCCACCCTCCGCGAAGCGGACCGCATCTACGTGATGCGCGCCGGGAAGGTCGTTCAGGAGGGGTCCTATGCGGTCCTCGTGGCAACCGAGGGGCCGTTCCAGGACCTGGTTCGCCGGCAGTTGGCGTGAAAGTTCGGCGGCCGGCGAAGTGCTACGATCAGACTGATCCGAATCAGGCGACCTTAAGGAGGTAACGATGGCGTCGGGAGGTTCGAACACCGTTGCGGCTGCCGGTGCAGCCTGGGTGGAACCCTCCCTCGGGAACGCCTTCCCCTATTTCGCGCCCCTGCTGGTGTTTCCGCTGGTAATCGCTGCCGGGATGAACGGCGGCTGGTGGCTCGCGGGTCCCTTCCTGTTTCTCACGATCGCCGACCAGTTCGACCAGGTGCTCGGCAAGCAGGAGCGGAACATGGACCCGGACCGGACTCCGGAGAGCCGCCTGTTCGTGTACAAGCTGTCCGCCTGGCTGTGGGCCATGATCTGGCCGCTGACCTTCGTCTTCTCACTCTGGCAGATGCTGGTGTCCGGACATCTCGCCGGATGGGAAATTGGGGTGATGGCGTTCGTGCTGGTCCTTGTGGGCCAGACGGTTTTCGTGGTCGGTCACGAATTGGTCCACCGGCGCGCCACGTGGGAGCGTCGGCTCGGGGAATTCGTGCTGGCGTCCGCGTCCTATCCGCACTACGCGACGGAGCACGTTTACATCCATCATCCGCTGGTCTGCACTCCGGCGGACCCCGGGTCGGCCCCCAAGGGCACGAGCTTTTGGCGGTATCTGCCCCGGGAGATCGCGAGTAACCTGACCGGGGCCTGGCGTTTCGAGAAAAAGCGACTGGCGCGCAGCCGATTGCCGGTCTGGCACTACTCCAATCCCTTCTGGCTCTACGTGCTGGAAACCGGCGCCTGGTATGCGCTGGTTTTCGTTCTGGGTGGGCCGTGGGCCGTTCTCATCTACGCGGTCTTGTGCTTCAGCGTGGTCTTCTCGATGAAGGTCAGCAACTACGTCCAGCACTACGGATTGAGGCGCATCCGGATGCCGAGCGGCCGCTTCGAGCGCGTCCTCCCGCGGCACGCCTGGAGCGCTGACTACAAGTTCACCAACTGGCTCTACTACAACATGCAGCGGCACGCCGACCACCATGCGGCGTCCAACCGGCGCTACCCGGTGCTGCAGCACTACGGCGGAGAAGAGTCGCCGCAACTACCGGCCCGGTACTCGCAGATGAACAACCTGGCGCTCTTCCCGAGCCGCTGGTTCAAGCTCATGGATCCCCTGCTGGATCAGCAGCGGGCCTACTTCTACCCCGAGGTCAAGGACTGGCGCGCGTACGACAGCGACGCGTTCGCCGCCCGCCCGGCAGCCTTCGACGCCATCCAGGAAATCCTCGGCGGTTCGCCCCCGCTCGCCGCCTGGATAAACCGGACGCCGGAGTTGCTGGACAGCCTCGACACCAGGGAGTTCACCGATCTGGACCTGCCGGGCGGGTTCGGGCCTGATCCCGAATTCGAAAGGATCGCCCGCCGCGGACTCGTGCGCCTCTACTGGACGCGCGAACTCGGTGCGGAGGAGATGAAGGAACAGATCGCGGAAACCCCCGCTCAGAACGCCGGGGAAGCGGTGGGACTGGCGCGCGAGTGGTCGAACACGAAGGCGTTCCAGGTCGGCGTGCACACCATGCGCGGCAACCTGACCCCGAGCGAGGCGGGGGCGGTGGCCTCCCGGGTGGCCGAAGCGTCGATCTCGGCCGTGTTGTCCGCCGTCTGCGAGGACTTTGCGGAAAGTAGTTCTCCGGATCCCGGGAGCGGGATCTGTGTGGTCGCGTTCGGAGACGTGGCCGGCCGGGAGAGGATCCTGGGCTCGGAACTGGACCTCCTTTTCCTGTACGAGGGCGGGCCTCCGGAGTACTACGACTCTCTCTGCCGCCGCTTCCGGAAAGTGCTGCGCAGCCTCTCCCGCGACAACCTGCTGATCGCCCCGGTTCCGCGTGGAGCCACGCCGCACTCCGTGAGGTCGTTCGCCGATTTCCTCGATTACCACCGGGATGTCGGCCCGGAAGGCGAACTCCTGGAACTGATACGCGCTCGCTGCGTCTTCCAGTCGGACGGGTCGGATCTTGCGGCGCGGTTTGAAGCGGCGCGGCGGGACATCGCGGCCCGCAGCCCCGCGCGCAACACCCTGATGTCACAGTTGGCGCATGCCGCATATGGCGCGGCGGAACCGGGTCTGGCGTCCCTCGACGCCATGCCGGGCGGTCTTCACGACGTCGAGCGCGCCGCCCGCTTCCTGCAACTGAAGTGCGCCGGGAAAATGCCGGAGGTCCTGTCCCTCGACGCGGGGGCCGTCTTCGAAGCCGCGGGCGCCCGCGGGCTGATCGCGGAGGCCGCCGCGGGGCGCCTGGCCGAAGCGGCGACGCAGTTGCGCAACCTGCGCGGCATCCTGCGTCTGGTCGCGGACGAGGGCTTCGGGGCCGAATCGGCCCGTCCCGAGGTCAGGCCCGAGGTCAGGTCCGTCGTCGCGGAAGCCGGCGGGGCGAAGGACTTCGAAGCGCTGACCGGGCACATTGGTGAAACGGCGGCGCGAGTGGCGGCTGACATCGGGGGGATCGAGGGCATGACCGCGCCGGGACCCTTCCCTCTTGGTGAAGCGTCACGGAGCCGGGCGGCGGCTGCTACGGATCGCCACGCGTAATCGTGCGCGCCCCGGAGTGGTCGGACCCGTTGCCGCGCAGCCGCCCCGCCCGGAAACGAGGAGTCCGGTAGTTGGCGCTCTCGGAACACTCACGCCTCGTCGAGCTCCACTACGACGAACTCACCGCGGGTTACGCCGCGAGCTGGAATCCCGACCACATTCATCTCGGGCTCTTCGAGCCGGAGGACGTTCCCGAGGACCTGAACCGGCTGGCCGAGTCCGCCGGTTTGCAGCGGGCGGTGGAACGGATGGTGGATGTGATTGCCGCCCCCGCCGGGATCGGAGCCGACCACCATGTCGTGGACGCCGGCTGTGGAGTCGGGGGCACCGCGATCTACCTGGCGAACAAACACGGCTGCGCCGTTACCGGTGTCAACGTGAACCGGAAGCAACTCGAGATCGCCAACCGCAAGGCGGCGGATGCCGGCGTGGAAGACCGGGTGCGCTTTGGATACGCCGACTGCTCGGAACACCTTCCGTTCGACGACGGCTCCATTGATGCCGTAGTGAATATCGAAAGCGCCTGCCACTACGGCGACCGGGGAACGTTTCTTCGCGAGGTGTTCCGGATCCTCTCCCCGGGAGGCCGGATCGCGGCCATGGACTGGATGGCTCGCGACGATTTGAGCGGCGAGGAGTACGAGCAGCACATCCTGCCGCTCTGCGAGCCGTGGATGGTGTCTCCGCTTGAGCGCCAGTCCACCTACACCCGCCTGCTGGCCGGGGCCGGCTTCGAACTGGTCGAGTTCGAGGGGTTTGGCGGCAAGGATGCGGAGAACATCCGGCTCATCGGGCACCGGCACCGGCAACTCTCGCTGTACTGGCTGTCCGGCGTGAACACCCCGGAGCTGGGCCGGCTGATCCAGCGCATGCGCCTGCTTCACGAAGTGTGGTCCAAGGGCTTCTTCGAGCTTCGGCGCTACTGTGCGAAGAAGCCGGAAGACGGCTGACCGCAACCCGGAGGCCGTTCGGATGTCGGACTGGGACCGGGAGGGTGCCCCACGGGCGAATCCGGGCCGCGGCATCCTGAAGAGGATCACCGCTGCCGACGCCGGCGTCGTGGACAGGCCGGCGCTGGCGCCCCACCTGGAGTTCCGTCCCGTTGGGGGCGGACAGCTGCTGCTGGTTTCCGAAACCTTCAACACCTTGCTCGGGGGCGCCCTCTACGCCGACCTCCTGCCGTTGCTCGACGGACGCCGCTCGCGTGAGGAACTGGCCGCCGCGCTCGCCGGCGTCCATGCGGCTTCCGACGTCTTCGAGGCGCTCGTCGCGCTTGCCTCCAGGGGATACGTGGTTTCGGGCGAACACGCCATGGCCCGGGAGCGCGCCGCCTACTGGTCCTCACTGGGAGCCTCCCCCCGGTGGGCGGAGCAGCGACTCGGCGCCGCCGGGGTCCGGGTGCACGGTGACGAAGGCGGACTCGCGAGGCGCCTGGAGCGGATGGGCGTCCCGTCAGGCACCGCCGGCGTTGTTCTTACGGTGGTCGTCTGCGCCGACTATCTTGATGAGCAGCACGCCGACCTCAATCGGCGGCAGCTCGAGTCGGGAACTCCGTGGATGCTGCTCCGCCCCCGCGGAATGTCTCCGCTGTTCGGGCCGATTTTCCGGCCGGCGGATCAGGGACCCTGTTGGCGCTGTCTCGCCCACCGCCTGCGCGGGCACCAGGAAGTCCACAATTTCCTGCGCAATCGCAACGCGGACTCCGTCTTCCACCCGGCCGCAGCGGAACCCGGAGTCCGGGATTCGGTCCTGGGCTTCGCCGCGGCGGAAATAGCCAAGTGGCTGGTGTTCGGGGAGCTGGCGCCGCTCCACGAGTACGCGTTTTCTCTGGACCTCACCCATTTGAAGAATGAGCGTCACCCGGTCAGGCGCCGGCCCCAGTGCGCTGCCTGCGGCGATGAGGCGCTCTATCGCACCGACCGGCCGGCCGTCCCGGTCCGGCTCGCTTCCAGCCCGAAGCGGATTCGCAACAGCGGCGGGGTGCGCGGTGTCGCCCCGGAGGCGACCCTCGCCCGCTACCGTCACCTGGTGAGCCCGGTCAGCGGGGTCGTGACCTGGGTCAAACGCACGTCGGAGGAAGCGGACCCGTGGCTTCACGTGTACTGGGCCGGCAGCAATCAGGCCCTCCGCACGAAAACGCTGAGTTCGCTGACCCGCAGCCTGCGCAGCAAGAGCGCGGGCAAGGGCGAGACGCGCGCGCAGTCCGAGGCGAGCGCGCTTTGTGAAGCGCTCGAACGGTATTCGGGCGCGTTCCACGGGGACGAGATCCGGGTCCGGAAGTGTTACCGCGACTTCGAACGGGCGGGCGGCGGCGAGGCGATCCACCCGAACGACGTCCAACTCTTCAGCGACCGGCAGTTGGACGAGCGAGATCGGATCAACGCCCAGGGCCATCCCTACAACGTGATCCCGCCCCGCTTCGATCCGGAGCGGGAAGCGAGCTGGTCGCCGGTGTGGTCGCTCACCCAGAGCCGCCACCGGTACCTGCCGACGTCCATGTTGTACGGCCTGCCGTCCGAGGAACGCGAGGCTTGGGAACCCGTCGCCGATTCCAATGGCTGCGCCGCCGGGAACACCCTGGAGGAGGCCATCCTGCAGGGGTTCCTGGAGCTGGTCGAACGCGACGCCTTCGCGATCTGGTGGTACAACCGGCTCCCGGCGCCCGGCGTGGACCTGGGGAGCTTCGACGACGAGTACCTGGTTTCCGCGCCCGACTATTACCGGCGGCGGGGACGCGAAATGTGGGTGCTTGACGTTACGAGCGACCTGGGAATTCCGGTCTTCGTCGCGGTTTCGCGGCGCACCGGCGGGGACGCGGAAACCATCCTCTACGGTGCGGGGGCGCATCCCGATCCGCAGGTGGCGGTGCTCCGCGCGGTGTGTGAGTTGAACCAGTGCCTGAGCTGGATCCAGGCGGTGGAGGGGGGCGGCGCTGGGCGCGACCTCATGGATCCGATGTCGCTTCGCTGGTGGGAGGAGGCCACGGTGGAAGAAAACCCCTACCTGGCGCCGGCGCCGGAATCGTCTCTCTGCGGCAGGGACGACTATCCCGTCCCGGACACGACGGACGTGCGCGAAGACGTCGAGCGCTGCCGGGCGCTGGTGGAGACCCGCGGGATGGAGTTCCTGGTCCTCGACCAGACCCGCCCCGACATCGGAATGCCGGTGGCAAGGGTGATCGTGCCGGGAATGCGGCACTTCTGGGAACGTTTCGCGCCCGGCCGGCTGTTCGATGTGCCGGTCGCGATGGGGCGGCTCCCGAGCCCGCTCTCCGAATCCGAACTCAACCCGGCCCCCGTGATTGCCTAGGCTGTTGGGGTCGAATTCATGAGTTTCCTGGAGGACTGGCCCCCGACCGAGAGGGTGTTGCCGCGCGAGGCTGCCTCCCTTGAAGCGCTGCTGGCGCCGTTCGGGCGGCGGCTGTCGCCGCTGCTGATCGGCGAGGCCGAGTGGCGGCGGGCGTGGGAACGGGTGCGGGGCCTCCCCGTCACGCTGGCCGCCTTTCCGTTCGGGTTCGAGTTGCCGCTTCTCGAACCCCGGCCAGTGGCGGATCTCGGCCTGTCGCTCCTCGGCGACAGCCTTTCCGAGGAGTACTACACGGCCGAGGCGCGGCGCGCGGGCGCCGATCCGATCACGCGGGCCATCGCCCGGCTGCTCGACGGAACGAGGCCGGCGGACTCCGCGCTCCGGCGGATCATCGGCAGGAAGATGCTGCTCGAGTACGACGTGCCCCGGACGCCAGGGGAGGTGGCGCCGGCCCCGGGTGTCTTCCTGTATCCGGCGGAGGGCGTCCTGGCCGGCGGCGGTTCCGAAGCGGCGCGCCGAGACCTCGGCGTCGTGATGGACGCCCTGGTCGCGGCGCTGGGTTGGGAGCCCGACGAGACGGAACGGCGCGAAGCCGAACGGGTGTACGCCGCGATGGCGCCGGAGGCCGCGATTCGGGGCGCCGGGGCCTTCCTTTCACGCACGCGGGCGGTTCGCCTTGCCGTAACGGGGTTCTCGAACGCCTCCCAACTCCTCGCGTTCCTGGAACGTGCGGACTGGGCTGGCAATCGGGATCTGGTCGCTTCGGTCGCGAGTCGCATGGAGCGGCGCGAGGCGTTCGGCACTCTGGGCGTGCATCTGGACGTCCGGGCGGACGGCCTGGGACGAACGCTCGGGTTGAGTTTTTTCCCCAGTCAGGGTGAGTGGGTGAAGGACATCGAACCCTGGAAGGCCCTGCTGGACGGGCTCGGGCAGGACGGCCTGGGCATTCCGGAGAAGCTGTCGGCGCTCGAGGAAACGTCGTGTGGTCTGGAACCGCTGTTCGGCAAGGCCGGTATGTACGTGCTGATCCGAGGTATCCACCACATCAAGGTGGCGCTGACCCCGGAGCGGGTCGAGCAGGTCAAGGCGTACGTCTTCTGGCTGATTCGCTACGCCCAGCCGGCGGGCGGGGTCGCCCCCGGCCAGCAGCCTGTCTGAATAAGGCGACGCGGGGGAAACGCCAAAGCGGACGCTCCGTGCTTACAGAGCGCCCGCCGGAACGCGGCGCAAGGGGCCGCGCTGGCGCTCCGAACTCAGGTCAGCGGTCTGCGGACGCGAGGACGGAAGCGGCCCTGGGGGCCGGTTGCTTCAGATTCCGCAGCAGCAGAGGCCGGCGGCGATCTGGTCGAGCTGCTTCTCGCTCAGTGTCGCCGAAGACGGCAGCGCCCAATGGACGGTGTTGTCGTCGGATTCGTGTACCTCGATGCTGACCTCGTCCGGCAACTGGATGCCGTACTCGGCCTGAAGGACGCCCTTCGGATCGGATACGAGACTCGCGCGGAACTCGGGATCCTGCACGGCCTTCTCGGTGAGACGCCGGCGCATGTCCTCAGCACTCTGCATGATCGTTTCGGGATTCATGGTTTCCTCCTTGTTTCTTGTGCCCTGCAACGGACAGCTCATTCAGTTGTGCGATTTGTAGCATGAGCTGTAATCACTGTCAAAGAGTTTGACTTCCGCTTGAGTGATGTCTTGGGGCCCCTGTCCGCCAAAGGTGGCCCGATTCGCGGCTCGGCGACGGGGGAGGACTACGGCAACGTGAGGAGCCGGTCCGCCGCGGTTGCGCTCTCCCGCCAGGTGGGATGGCGGCGGTGACGGTCTGCGGCCCGGAGCGCCATGGTGGTCAGTTGGTCGCGATCGGCGGCGAGGAGTCGCAGGCAGTCGGCGATCCGCTCGGTGGCGCGGATGAAATCCGACGCCCGGATCAGCCAGCCGGTCTCTCCGTCAGACACGATTTCCGTCGCGCCCCCGGAGGCGGCGGCGAGAGCGGGCAACCCAAACGCAAAACCCTCGAGATAGACGATGCCGAACCCCTCGTGGGTCGAGGGCACCGCGAGCAGGCAGCTTGCCCGAAGCAGCGTCGCCAAACGGTCCGGGCCGAGCGCCCCGTGGAACGTTACCCGACCCCGGAGATCGGAAGCGCTGGCCCGGTGGTGCGCGCGGGTGGCGTATTCCCGGTCGATGTCCTCCCGGCCGGCGACCGCCAGTGTCCATTCGGGAACGGCGGCGACCGCCTCGAGGAGTTCGAGAAGGCGCTTCCGGGGAATCAGGTTCCCGACGAAAGCGGCGCGGAGCGGTCCGACGGCCCGGGCGCGAACCTCGTCGGGGCCGGGCAGGGGAGGCAGTTCCGCCCCCGCCAGCCGGTCCCGTCCCGGCGGCGCGACGGCGAACGGTACCGGTCTGCCGGCGAGCCGCCGCGCCGCCGTGGCGCTGGCCCGGCTCGGGGCGAGCACCGCGTCCACCGTCCGCAGATAGGCGCGCTCCTCCTTCCGAAGCCGGCGGCGCTCCGCCTCGCCCCGCTCGGGCTCGGAACTCATCGGGTGGTGGACGAGCGCGATGATCCGCGGCCGGCGGCCCCTCCAGGCGGTGTTTCGGTGAAGAAACTCCCGGTGCAGGAGTTCGTCCTGCAGGACCACGTCGGCCCAGCTTCCATCCTTTCGGGCCTCCTGCCCGTCCCCGGCGAACTCACGCACCCTCACCTCGTGGCCCTGGCCCCGGAGGGTCTCGGCCAGGATTCGGTCGTAGAGGTTCCCGCCGGTCAGCGGTCCGAGCGGCGGGCCCCAGATCTCGATCTTGAGTGCCATGGGGTGTCTGGTGTCCGCCTAGTTTCCCACCCGCCCCGCCCACATAATCCCCGCGGATCTTCCCCGGGAGAGGCGCCAATGATGCAAGACAGACCTCATTCCAGGTTCCGGCGCCTTCCGGGCGCGGTGCTGCTGCTGTTTGGGAGCCTGGCCTGCGCTCCCGAGCCGACGGTACCCGGTGCGGACCTCGCCATCGTCTCGGCCACCGTGCTTCCGATGGACAGTGACCGCGTTCTGCCCGACCACACCGTGATCGTCGAGGACGGCCGCATCGCCGCGGTGTTGCCCGCGGCCGAGGTGACCCTGGGAGCGGAGACGGTGGCCATTTCCGGGGAGGGACGGTTTCTGATCCCCGGGCTCGCCGAAATGCACGGCCACCTGCCCGGCGCGAACAGCCCTTCCGTGCTCATCGAGGACGTGCTGATGCTCTACGTCGCAAACGGCGTCACCACCGTGCGCGGCATGCAGGGACATGCAACCCAGCTCGCGCTTCGCGACCGGATCGCGGCGGGAGAGTTGATCGGGCCCCGCCTCATCGTGGGCAGTCCCTCGATGAGCGGACGCATCGAGACAGGGGACGAGGCCGTGCGTCTGGTCCGGGAGTACGCGGACGCCGGCTTCGATCTGCTCAAGGTGCACGAGGGGTTCGCGCCCGAGACCTACGCGGCGCTGGCGGCGACGGCGCGGGAGCTCGGGATTCCGTTTGCGGGGCACGTCGCGGACGAGGTCGGTCTCCTTGCCGCCCTTGAAGCCGGGCAGGACACCGTGGATCACCTCGACAACTTCGTGGAGGCGCTGATTCCGGAGGAAGACCGGGGAGAAATGGAGGCGCTGCGCGGGATCGCCGGGCTCTCGGAACTCGTGGACCGGGACCGGTTGCCCGGGGTGATCGATGCGTTTCGCGCAAGCGGAGCGGGAGTGGTGCCCACCATCGTTCTCTGGGAATCGGGCATCCTCCCCACCCGGCCGTCCTCCGATCTCAGGACCGAGCGCCCGGAGATCCGGTATATGCCGTCGGAGACCGTGTCACGCTGGACCGAGGCGGTGGATGCTGGCCTTGAACGCTACGGCGCGGAAAACACGGAGCGGATCGCGGCGCTCCGCCGCGAGATTCTGGCGGCGCTGAACGAGGCGGACGCGCTCATCCTGCTCGGCACCGACTCGCCGCAGATCTTCAGCGTTCCCGGTTTCTCGATCCACCGCGAGGCGCTGTCCTACGTCGAGGCCGGAATGACCCCGTACGAGGTGCTGGAGTCCGGCACCCGGGTCGTCGCCGAACACCTCGCCCGCGGCGGCCGCATCGCCGCGGACTTCGGGGTGATCGCGGCGGGGAACCGGGCCGACCTGGTTCTCCTCGAATCGAATCCGCTCGACAACATCGGAGCCACCCGTGAAATCGCGGCGGTGATCGCCGGCGGCCGCTACCTGACCGCCGCGGACATCGCTGACGCACTTGAAGCCATAGCCGCCCGGCGCGCCGCCGGAGAATAGGTCCGGCCCGCATCGTCGCCTGGCCTCCGGATCGAGGATGTTGGAACCGGATGGCTTCCCCGGCCTGAGCGTGAATGCGAAGGAACGGGAGGCGCGGGCGTCCGACTTCGGGGGAATCATCCGGCGGATGCCGGCGGCGGTGGCGACCCCGGAAAGCGCGGCGGAAGTAGCGAGCGTCGTCCGCCGGGCCGGGCGGGACGGAGTCCCGGTGGCCGTTCGGGGAGCGGGCCATTCCCAAAGTGGCGGGAGCCTCACGGAGGGAGGTCTGGTCCTCGACGCGACCGGGCTCAAACGCGTCGAACCGCTGGGGAAGGAGCTGATCCGAGCCCAGGGCGGCGCACTGTGGGACGATGTCGTGGACGCGCTGGAAGGAACCGGGCGGCTGCCCCGGGTACTGGTGGACATCGCCGAGGCCACCGTGGGAGGAACGTTGGCCGCGGGGGGATTCGGGACCACCTCGCACCGCCACGGAGTGCAGGCCGGCCAGGTCGAGCAGCTCGAGGTGGTGACCGGAACCGGCGAACGGCTGCGGTGCTCACGCACCGACAACGCGGATCTGTTCGATGCCGTCCGGGGTGGCCAGGGGCAGTTTGGAGTGATCACCGAAGCCTGGATCCGGCTGCGCCGGGCCGGCAAGCGGATCCGTCTGCACGAGCTTCTCTACCGTGATTTCGGACGCTTCGAGAGCGACTTCCGGCGGCTGGTCGCCGAGGACCGGTTTCATCACGTGCGGGCGCAAACCCGGGTCCGGGAACGGGAGATCATCCTGACCGTGGGCTCCGAGTACGACGGGGAGCAGTACGATGGGAAGGCCCTCGACGGGTTGGGGCACGACAAGATCATCTGGGCCAGAGACACCGACGAGGTGGGACGCGCCGGGATGTATCCGAAGTGGGGGTTCAGCCGGACCAACTACCACCCGTGGCGCGACTGGTTCCTGCCCTGGGAGACCCTTCCCAAGCTGATTGCCCAGCCGTGGCTGGATCCGGAGTGGGTGCCGCCATCTCCCTGGAACTGGATCGGGATGTACCCGATCAGAATGAAGAGGGACGACGCCCCACTCTTCATGCGTCCGGACGTGGAACGGATGACCTCGTACTCGGTCCTCTGCGTGGCGCGAACCTACGAGGAGGCAACCGGGTTGGTGGAAAGGCTGCGGGAGGTCGATCGGGCTCTCGTCGAACTCGGAGGAAAGAGCTATCTGTCCGGCCGGGTGGGCTACGGACGCGCCGAATGGAAGGAGCACTATGGCGAGAACTTCGAACGGGGGCGGCAGTGGAAGCGCGAGTTCGATCCGAAACGGGTCTTCCGCGGGAACGACCTGCCGTTCGCTGACAACCCGGATTCGTCGCTGAGGTCGCTGGGGTGATGGACCGCGACCCACGCCCGCCGCAGCGCAATCCGGAATGGGGCAGCTCGGTTTCCGAGCACTATGCCGCGTTGACAAAACAGATGGAGGACTTCGGCGGAGACCTGCTGGCGACCCACTTCGGCCTTTGGGGACCGGAGACGACGAACGATCGCGAGGCGCTGGTCCGCGCCAACCGCACGCTCGTGGACGGATGCGACCTCTGCCCGGGGCGGCGGGTGCTGGATGCCGGCTGCGGGGTCGGCGGGACGGCAATCACGCTCGCGGAGGCGCACGGCGTCCACGTCACCGGACTGACCATCTGCGAGCCCCACATCGAAGTGGCCACGAAACACGCCGAGGAGCGCGGGGTCGGCCACCTGGTCGATTTCCGCTCCGGCGACTTCATGGATCTGCCGTTCTTGGACGGGACGTTCGATGCGGTGTTGAACCATGAGTCCTTCTGCTATGCGCCGGACAAGCTCGCCTACCTCCAGGGCATCTACCGGGTGCTGAAGCCGGGGGGAAAATGGCAGGCCCTCGAAGGACTCCGGAGCGGTGCGCCGGTCTCCGAATCCCAGGAAGCGATTCACGCCATTGCGCGGCGCGGCTGGCGTATGCCCCCCCTGGAGCCGTGGCGGGAAGTGCTCGCAACTCTCGAGGAAGCGGGGTTCGCAGCGGTGACGGGCCGCGACCTCTCCACCGAGGTGGCGCGGCACACGGACACCCTCCGGAAGAACTGGCTGATGCTCACACTCGTGATCGACCCCGATAGTCTGCCGAACCAGGCGTCCCGGGAGTTCATGGAGGCGACCGTCGCCTACGACCGGGGTCTGAAGGAGGGTCTCTTCACCTACCACTTCCTTTCCGGCACCCGGCCGGGGTAGCCGGGTGGCGTGGCGCAGGACCTCCGGTCTGGAACGCCTGGGGCGAACGGGGGGATGTCGCAACTTGGAACGAGGCCAGCAGAGCAAGGAGGGCGCCGGCCTGCACGTCGGCACGCGGCCCCAGGCCAACGCGCGGTGGGATGAGGGGCCACAGGATGCGCATGCGATAGCGGCAGAGTGCCTACCAGGCAACTTGCCGATTGTCCGGAAATCCGCTACATGCCGGCGGAAACGGTGGCCCGCTGGACCGAGGCGGTGGATTCCGGGCTGGAGCGCTACGGCGCCGAGAACACCGCCCGGATCGCGGCGCTCCGCCGCCAGATCCTGGGTCTGCTGAACGAGGCCGGCGCTACCTCGGCGCCGGGGACATCGCGAAGTCGCTCGAAGCTATCGCCGCCCGGCGCGCCGCCGGCGAATAGCGGCCATCGCGCGATTTCCGAGGCGCGCCACCGCTCGCCCGGAGCCGGGGAAGGTCCAATCCCCAGTACCGCAACACCAAAACACCGCAACACCGCAACATCTCGGACCCCAATGACTTGACCCTGCCCAATGTCCACGTTACAGTCCTGTGGCATTGCTGGCCGGGTAGCCAGCCATCACCAAGGAGGAATTGCCATGAGAAACGGCAATGAGATGTTGCAGCATGTCGTTGGGAAATCTGCGGTGGACGCGAACTTCAGGCGTCAACTGCTCGCTGACCCAAAGGCCGCGATTAGTGGGGAATTGGGCATTTCGATTCCCGATTCGATGACCATCAAGGTCCACGAGAGCGACATGCAGACGGTGCATCTCGCGTTGCCGCCGGACCCGAACATCACTGAGGAGCAACTCGAAGCGATTTCGGCTGGCCTTTGCTGCTGCTGGTAAACCTCGGTAGCTGGCGACTGGCCGGGGAAGATGCGGAGCGATCCGAACCGCACTCACAGCGCTTGGAATGACCCCGGCTTCTGACCGGGGGTCTTAGGGTCGCTGTTCTTGCGGACTTCTTCTGTCCGAGTGCTGGGTAAGGCCTCAGCCTCCGGAACCCCGCGAGTTCCAGAGAACAGCTCAGGGCGAGTGATGACGGAGTAGTGCAACCGGCGGCCCTCCGTCCGCAGTGGCCGGGCTCCGCGCAGGTGATCGAGGAAGACGTCGGTGTCCACCAGCACGTCCGCCACGATCGCACTCCTCCCGACCGGGCACCGATGCATCCGGCGCCGCTCCGAAGGTCGCGGAAAGCGCCGCCTCCACGTCGGCGGACTGCCGCTTGAAGTAGTCGTCAAGCGCTCCGCGGACGACCTCGGCCAAGGTGATTCCCTCCGCCTCCGTCAGGGTGTCAATCCGCCGGCGCTGTTCCTCAGTCAGGTAAACCTAGGTTCTGGTGCTCGATATACAGCATTCGCTATCGGAAGCGGAGGGATGGAGAGGCAGACGGACTGGGCGTTGCCTGGCTCCCCCGGCCGCCGCGACCCGCGGGAAGAGCGGGTTCCAGCCTGGGAGTAGGGATAATCGGCCGGTATCTGTGGAAGTCACATAGGGTGGTACAAGCAGGCAGCGAATCTCTCCGGAAGATCGCGGTCGTCGGGCGAGGAACCGCAGGGTCTTTGGCGGCCGCAACCGTAACGCGTCTCCACCCCGACAAAGACCACGAGCTACACCACATCTATGACTCGCGCATCCCGGTCATCGGAGTGGGTGAAGGCAGTTGGCCGAGCCTCGTTCAGCATCTGCAGCAATTGACGGATCTGCCCCAGGAGACCGTCCAGATACGTCTGAAAGGTACTCGCAAGTACGGTGTTGCATTCGAGGGATGGGGTCGGCGCGGTCGGGATTTCATCCACCACTTCACCCCGCAACAGGTGTCCTACGCCTACCATCTATCCGCCGACGTCATGTCGGAGCTGCTGCAGGAAAACACGCGCGCACGCCACATCGACGCGAAAGTGCTCAACATCTCCAGCGTTGACGGCGGGGCGCACGTGGAATTCGAGGATCGGGCGCCTGAACGTTACGACCTGGTCTTCGATGCCCGCGGGTTTCCTGGGGAACTCGATCCCGACCGGCACATCCACATTCCTTTCATCCCCACCGATACCGCCGTTATCCGCCGCGGTCCGGCAGTTGTCAACGCCGAGCAGGATGTGCCCGTTCTGGAGCACACCTATACCCGTGCGGTTGCGCGTCCACACGGTTGGATCTTCGTTATTCCTCTTACCGTACACACGTCCTACGGGTACATCTTCAACCGCGAGGTATCCGGCCTCGCTGACGTCGAGTCGGATTTCGACGCGTTCCTCCAGACCGACGGCGTAACGGAGTTCGAGCAGCGCGCCGTCATTTCGTTTCCCAATTTTGTCCACCGCAAGATGTACGATGGCGCGGTAGCCCGGATAGGCAACGCAGCGGCGTTCATGGAGCCGCTCGAAGCAACGGCAATCGTATCCGCCCAGTTTCAAATCGGGATGGTGCTCCAGATTCGTCTCAACCGCCCGGTAGAGAACCTTGAGCAAGATGCGCTTGTCGTCAATCGGTTTCTTGTCAGCAACATGCTCTGCTACGGCCTGTTCGTCGGTTGGCACTATTCCTGTGGCTCCGGGTACGACAGCGCGTTCTGGCGCCACGCCCGCGACGCCGCATGGCCGCAATACCGCAAGGCAGCGGACCCCGACGTGACTGGTTGCGGCGCACTCCACAAGTTCGACGCAATGATCGAACTACTGAACCAGCCCGTCGTCGAACAGGCAGACTTGAGTCGGATGTGCGCGGTCCCGCTCACCAGTTACGCCCAGATGTCCGAGGGCCTTGGGCGTTAGTGCCGGTCCTGGAACACTTCAACGGAGGCAATGCACGGTCGTGTTCAACAATCCATTTGGCTCATTTCACAACACTGTTGCGGAGGCAAAGGAAGAACGCGAACAACTCGACCGGTTGTTGACGATTTCGACACCCCGGGAGCGGCTGCTCGTCGCCGCGATTGGTCTTTTGTTGTTCGCCCTCACCGGGTGGCTCTTATTTGGTGACGTGGCCCACCGCCGGGCGGTGAACGGAGTACTGGCCGACCCTGGCGGAATCCTGACCGAGGGCAGCACGTCCGTCCAGGCGCTTGTCCAGGTCGAGCGCGACCTCGCGCCGCAGATCAGGTCCGGGATGCCGGCGGTCCTGGTGCTGACCACCGAAGATGGGGCAGATACGCTGGACGGAAAGGTGACGGCGATTTCCGCCGTACCCCTTTCCGAGGGACTGGCGGCGTTCGGATCCGCAGTCGCGGTGTATCGCGTCGACATCGCGCTCGAAGAAAGCGTTGACCTTGCTTCCCTGACGGATCGGGAGTGCCGGATTGTCATCGAACTGGGCAGGCAGTCTCCCGTCCAACTCTTGCGGATGGGGCGATCCTAGGATGGCGCCACGCGCTTCCGGAAGGACTCGCGGCAGGGCCGCATCGGAGTCCTCGAAGCGAAGGATCACCACGCCCATTGTGTTGCAGATGCACGCGTCGGAATGTGGCGCCGCATGCCTCGGCAGCATCCTGGCCTACTTCGGGCGCTTTGTGCCACTCACCGAACTGCGCGAAAGATGCGAGGTGAGTCGGGACGGGAGTAGTGCCGCCAGCATCCGGCGCGCCTCCAGACACTACGGTCTCGAGTGCAAAGGACTCAGCGTACGCGCCGATCAACTGAGACACCTGGAACTACCGCTGATTCTGTTCTGGCAATTCAGCCATTTCGTGGTCCTCGAAGGATTCGATGGCACCAGTTACTACCTCAACGACCCCTCCACGGGGCGACGCAAGCTTTCCGTCGAGGAGTTTTGCGAGGGCTTCAGTGGAATCGCCCTGCGATTCAAACGTGGCGCCGACTTCAGCACGGGAGGCGAACAGCGCAGCCTCTTCGCGGAGTTGGGCTCGTTGCTCGCCGGATCATGGAGCGTGCTTGCCGGAGTAACCGCCTGCGCGCTCATGTTGACCTTGCTGGCGCTCATCGTGCCGGCGACGATCGGTGTTTTCGTGGACGACGTCCTGGAGAACCATGGGCCGTGGATCGGTGTGGTGGTGGCCCTGTTGGGCGGCGGCGTCCTGGTCTACATACTGTCGTTGCTCAAGCACCGATTCCTGAAACGGCTCGCAGTCCGGATCTCGGTGACCGGATACAACCGGGGCGTGACACGCCTGCTGCGGTTGCCGGTCGAGTTCTTCGCGCACCGGCTGGTGGGCGACCTGACCGATCGGGTCTCGTCTATCGACAGGATCGCGAAGAACCTGACCGACCAGTTCCTCGTGCTCATCATCGACATGGCGATGAGCGTGGTGTTGCTCGTCGCCATGGTGGCCTACGATGCCCTGCTTGCCCTGGTCGTGGTGCTCCTGGCGGTTCTCCACGGAGCGGTGGCCCACCTGGTCAACGGACCCCAGGCCGTTCGCAGCCGGGCGATGCGGCGCGAACAGGGGCTGCTGATCGGCGTCGGCATGCAGATGTTGAGTCATGCGGAAAACCTGCGCATGACGGGATCGGATGACCGGTTCTTTTCGCGCTGGAGCGGCCAGCAGGCGCGCGAACTCCATGCGCGTCAGCTCTATTCCGAACTGGGCTCCATTAGTTCCGCGCTTCCGGGCCTCATCGCCGCAGTCCGCAGTGCGGCGGTCCTGGGTATCGGAGGGAGCCTGGTCCTGAATGGCGAAATGACCCTGGGAACGCTGGTGGCGTTCTTCGTCCTCGCGGAAATGTTCCTGGCGCCGGTGGACCGTTTCCTGGAGTTCGCCGACAAACGCCAGGCGCTCGAAACGGATCTGCAACGCCTGGACGACATATCCGCCGCCACCGAAGATCCCGTTTTCAGCCGGCGGAGCCCGGAATCAGAATCCATCCCCACATTCAACGGCCGGCTCCAGCTTACCGGCCGCCTCGAACTGCGGAACATCACCTTCGGGTTCAACAAGAGTCGGGCGCCGCTGATCGAGAACTTCAACCTGGTACTCAAGCCCGGCCAGCGGGTTGCCGTGGTCGGTCCCAGCGGTTCTGGCAAGTCGACGCTGGCTCGGCTCGTTTCCGGTGTCTATCAGCCCTGGTCGGGCGAGATCCTGTTCGACGGCCACTTGCGGGACGAGATACCCGAGGAAGTTCTCCAGCAGTCCATCTCCATGGTGGATCAGGATGTCGTGCTGTTTTCCGCATCTCTACGCGACAACATCACCCTTTGGAACCCGGCGATTCCGGATGAAGCCATCTTCGCCGCCACCCGGGATGCATGGATCCATGACGAAATCCTGGTGAGACCGGACGGGTACTCGACCATCGTCGAAGAAGGCGGGGCGAACTTCAGCGGCGGCCAGCGCCAAAGACTCGAAATCGCCCGCGCGCTCGTGGGCCATCCGACAGTGCTCGTTCTGGACGAGGCAACGAGCGCCCTCGATGCAGCAACCGAGGAATACGTGGACGACGCCTTGCGGCGACGCGGCGTCACTTGCCTGATCGTGGCGCACCGGCTCAGCACCGTGCGGGACTGCGACGAGATCATCGTGCTCAACAAGGGCGCGGAAGCGCAACGCGGCACGCACGACGAACTGATGGCGGACCGGGATGGGTCGTATTACAAGCTGATCAGGTCAGGCTGATGCACGACACGAGACCGCGATACACATCGTTGGCCGAACTCGCGGCCCGCTCCGGGACGTCTGTGCCCTGCGCCGGCAACCTGCCGGTGGAACTCGATGACCCAGACACTGTCTGGTTCATTGATCGGGGTTCGGTCAATCTGTTTCTGGTCGAACTCAAGGACCGGGTGGAACGAGCGGCGCCGCAGCACCTGTTGCGGCGCGAATCGGGCTGTCTGCTTCCGGGTGTCGCACCGGACGAACGGGAGAGCGACGAAGGCGCGACGCTCAGCCTGATTGCCAAGGGATTGCCCGGCACCATTCTGAAGCGCCTGTCGGCGTCATTGCTGTCAGAGGTCGATCCGTCGGAACTGGGGGAACAGACGGATACCTGGTTGACCGCCATAACGGACACGCTTTCGCGTTTTGCAAGCCGCCTTCCGCGTGCAACCGCCCTGGCCGAACCCGGTGTCACCCAGACCCTGGCCCCTTGTACGCTGTCCGTGCGGCGCGGGGTGGTCTGGGTATCCGAACCGCCGCGCGGCGCAAGCCTGTTCATGGGGATCGTGGACCCGGCGGAACTCGCCGGGACGAGCGGCGCCAGTCGGACTCCGGTACCGCTGACGCGAACGAGCTGGCTCAGCCTGTTCGACAAGGTCACCCTTTCCGGCGAATCAACAAAGACCCTGGCGGAACGCGGCATGCTGCCGCGGGCGCTCGCCTCCTTCCACACGGCCGCGTTCGCCCTCGAGCGCCACAACCGCCGACTCGCCACGGTTGACGATGCCAATCTCGAACGCGCACGGACCACCAGCCGCCGCCGGGCCGCAAAGGCGGCGCGGCAGCGGCTCTTCAATATCTACGACCTTCCGACCGATCGAGGTGCGAGAGTCGATGACGCGGCTCTGGCGGACGCCCTCCGGATCATCGGCCGCCGTGAAGGAATCGATTTCAGGATTCCGGCGCGTTCGGGTGCATCTGATGCTCGAGTCGGCCTGGTTGACGTGCTCGATGCGTCCGGCGTACGCGCCCGGCGGGTGCGGTTCAAGGCCGAGGGCGACTGGTGGCACGGCGACAGCAACGCGCTGCTGGCATTCCGCGCGGAGGACGGCCGGCCCGTAGCGCTCCTGCCGGGAATCTTCGGGCGCTACCGGGAGGTGGACCCGGTCAGCAAGCGCGGTGTCCGGATCACGCCGGATCGCGCCCGCACGCTGGGCGAGGAAGCCTGGATGTTCTATCGGCCCTTGCCGCCCGGCAGCGTGAAACCGGCAGAGCTCCTCGGAACGGCCCTCCATGGATCGGGCCCGGACCTGGCGCGGCTGGTGGTTGCCGGGCTTCCGGGCGGCCTGGTCAAGCTGGTGCCGGCCCTCGCGCTCGGATTCGTTGCCCACCACCTGACGGACGGCGGAAGCACCTCAGCGCTTTATGCCGTGGCCGTGACGGTGGCCGCGTTCGGCCTGCTCGGCGCACTGTTGCACCTGCTGCAGAGCACCGCGATGATGCGGCTCGAGGGACGCTCGGCGTCGCGGGTCGAAGCCGCCTTCTGGGACCGCCTCATGCGGCTTCCGCCCAGCGTTCTCCGCCGCCGTCCGGCCGGCGATCTGGCCATGTCGGGAATGACGTTCCAGAGTCTTCGCGACGGCTTGCAGGGAGTCGTCGCCGACAGCCTGCTGTCGGTCGTTTTCCTGCTTCCGGTGTTGGCCGTCATCTTCTTCTATGACACCGGCCTTGGGACCGTCGCCCTGATCTTCAGCCTGGCTTCGGTCCTGATCACCGTGGCGCTCGGTTTACGCCAGGTATCCCCTCATGGGCAGATGATCGGCGCGGCCCGTCGCGTAGCCGGCCGGCTGTTCCAGATCGTGGGCGGAATCACCAAGCTGCGGGTGGAAAACGCCGAAGGATCGGCTTTCGCCATCTGGGCGCGGGACTATCGCGAGCAGAAACGCGCGGAACTCGAACTGGGCGCACTCGAGGGGCACTCGCGGGCCTTCGGCGCCGCACTTCCCTTTCTTGCCGGTGGGGTACTGCTCCTGGCCGTGGCAGTGGGCGACCGGAACGTTCCGGTTGGCGATTTTCTCGTCGTTTACACCGTCTTCATCGCCTTCCAGTCCGCAGTCGCCCGGCTCGGCGAGTCCTTCGGCGCCGTTGCCTCCATGGTCCCGGCGTTCGATCAGATGCGCCCCCTGCTCGCCGCGGTTCCCGAGACCGAACTCGAAGGAGAACCGGTCGACTCGCTGGGCGGCGAGCTTCTCTTCGACCGTGTTTCCTTCCGTTACGACCCCGACGGCCCTTTGATTCTGGACGATGTCACCCTTCGCGCCCGTCCTGGCGAATTCGTGGCGATCGCCGGGGAGTCCGGCGCTGGCAAGAGCACCCTGTTCCGGCTCGCACTCGGAGTCGACCGGCCGAGTGCCGGCGCCGTGTACTACGACGGGCGCGACCTGAGGCACTTGAACCTGAAGCAGGTGCGCCGGCAGGTCGGCGCGGTGCCGCAGTCCGTCCGGCTTCATCCCCTGGATCTGTGGGACAACCTGGTCAGCCACCACGACGGAGTGACGAGCAAGGAGGTCTGGACGGCCGTCCGCACCGCCGAGGTCGAAAGCGAAATCAAGGGAATGCCCATGGGCCTGATGACCATGGTGGGGACCAGCGGGGCTGTCCTGTCGGGCGGCGAAAGTCAGCGGGTGACGATCGCCCGCTCGGTGATCGGCAGTCCGCGGATCATGCTGTTCGATGAGGCAACCAACTGGCTGGACAACGAAAACCAGGCCAGGGTAATGAAGAACCTCGCCGCCCTGACCTCCACCCGCCTCGTCATCGCCCACCGCCTGTCCACGCTGGAACAGGCGGACCGCATCTATGTCCTGCAGGCCGGCAAAGTGGTACAGAGCGGATCCTTCAGCGAACTCATGGAAACCGACGGCGTGTTCAAGGAATTGATCAGGAGGCAGATCGCGTGACATCAAGGAAGGGACTCAATGCCGTCGCCGACTCCCTCGTATCGCGAGCCGGCGAGGACAACGACTTTCGCGAACGCCTGCTCGCGAAACCCAAAGCCACGATCGAAGAGGAACTCGGCGTGAAGCTGGCCGAAGGCCACCAGATTCACGTGCACGAAGAGACCTATTCCACGACCCACCTGGTGCTTCCGCCGCGTGCCACACTCAGCCAGTCCGAACGAAAGGAGGCGCGGACCGGCGCCGCATCACTCGCGTTTCTCAAGAAGACGCTCTACGACCCCGCACCGCCCCTTCGACCGCCGACCCCCGAGCGCCCGCGCGCCGGGAAGAGCGGCGCCACTTCCGCAACCCTCGCCCGATCGGCTCGGAAGAGCATCCGCCGCGGTCTCGCGTTTCTGGAATCCACCCTCGACGAAAATGGCGCTTGGCACTGCATCCGGTTCAACGTCGCCGACCCCAACATTCCACGGCACTTCGAAAGGCCGCCGTTCATTTCGGCTCTTTGCGTACTGGCTCTGGAGAGTTGCCACGAAGCGCGGGCCAGGGCCATGTGCGACGCTACCAGGGCGCACCTTACGAACACCATCGAGTATCCCGGTTTGTGGCGGTATTACCGCCACCTTCCCCAGGATCTCGACAGCACCACCCTCTGCTCACAGGTCTTGGGGACGCATCCCTGGATCCTCTTGGGGAGGAACATTCCGGCACTGCTGGCGAATCGCGATGAGCGGGGCCGTTTCCTGACCTGGGTCCTGGCCGAGGACGAACCCGATGTCGTTTCGCCGTTCCGGATAGAAGCGGATCCCGTAGTCAATGCGAATGTCATCGCCTATCTTGGCGCCTGCCCCGAAACCAGGGACGCCCAAAGGTGGCTGGAGGCTCTGATCACCGAAGGCAAGGTCGAGGGCTCATCCAAGTGGTATCCCGACACGGTCGCGATCTACTATGCGACCGTCCGCGCCATGGTTCGCGCGCGGCCTGCTCTGGCTCGACTACGGCCGATACTCGCGGACCGCATTCTGGCGTTGCGCGACGAGAACGGGGAATTCGGCAACATCCTTCAGACCGCCCAGGCAGTGTCGGCGCTCGATGGCGTCGGAAGCCTCAAGAGCATTGGCGTGAAACGCCAGGTGGAGCGGCTCCTGAGTTCACAACGCGAGGACGGCAGTTGGCCGGAGTTTCTGGCGTTCGGCGACCAGACGCTGAAATGGGGCGCCGTCGGGCAGATCGGACACGGCTCCGAAGCCGTGACCTCCGCGTTTTGTGTGGAAGCTCTGGAGCGCCTTGTCGGAGTCCTGACCGCCTGAGAATGCCGGCTGATTCGGCGCGGAAGTCCCCGCTGGCAAGGCATACGGACACGAATTCCCGGCCCGGAATCCTGCCGCGAAGAACCTCCGCGGACCGGGGACTGGTCAAGCTTCCTGCTCTCGCACCGCACCTCCGGTTTCACCAGATTGGCGACCAGCAGACGCTGCTGGTTTCCGAAACCTTCAACACCCTGCTGCACGGCAAGCTGTATTGCAACCTGCTACCGCTCCTCGATGGTCAGCACCCGCTGGATGCGATCGTCGCCGCCGTGGAGGGCGTCCATGCCGCCTCCGAGGTCTTCTCGGCCCTTGGGTCGCTTTCGGCCAAGGGTTATGTCGTTTCTGCCGATCACGGCATGGACCGCCGCCGGGCCGCCTATTGGTCGTCGCTCGGCGCATCCCCGCGCTGGGTCGAAAGGCGGCTGGCGGAATCGCGCATCGCGGTCAACGGTGACGAGAGCCAGTTCATTCGGCATCTCGAGGAGGGCGGCGCCGTCGTGGGGACTACCGATCCCACGCTCACCGTCATCGTTTGCGAGGACTACCTCGAGACGCACCTTGCAGCAGTGAATCGGCGCCAGCTCGAGGCGAAAGCGGCGTGGACGCTGGTGCGGCCGCGTGGCATGGAGGCGCTGTTCGGCCCCGTCTTTCACGCGGGCGAACAAGGACCCTGCTGGGACTGTCTGGCGTACCGGCTGGGAAGCCATCAGGAGGTCCACGGTTTTCTGCGCAACATTGCCGGCGACCAGGCGGCCTTCAAGCCGTTCGCGGCCCAGCCCGCGGTTCTGGAGGCGCTCTACCGGCTGATCGCGGCCGAAATCGTCAAGTGGCTCGTGCTGGAGGACGCGGCCCCGATTCACGAACACGCGATTGCCATGAACGTCGGCACCTTCACGAGTTCGCAACACCCCGTAGTGCGCCGGCCGCAGTGCCCGGCCTGTGGCGACGAAGCGCTCCATCGGCCGGACCGGCTTCCGGTGCCGCTGTCTCTCAAAGCGAGTCCCAAGGCTCACCGCAACAGCGGCGGCGCACGCACCGTGTCGCCGGAAGTCACGCTGGCGAAATACCGCCACCTGGTGAGCCCGATCAGTGGGGTCGTGACCTGGCTGTCGCGCACCACCGATGAGAACGATTCGTGGCTGCACGTCTATTGGGCCGGCAGCAATCTCGGCGTGAGAAGCCGAACCCTGAGTTCGCTCCGGCGCAGCCTCCGGAGCAAGAGCGCCGGCAAGGGCGCCACTCGGGAGCAATCCAGGGTCAGCGCGCTCTGCGAAGCGGTCGAACGCCATTCGGGCGCGTGCAGTGGAGATGAGATCCGCCTGCGGAGGCGGTTCAGGGAGTTCGCGGGCGGCGAGGCCATCCATCCCAACGACGCGCAATTGTTCAGCGACCATCAGTTCGACAATGCCGCAAGCATCAACGCGAAGGGTCATCCGTACAACATCGTCCCGCAGCGTCTCGATCCCGACGCCGAAATCGACTGGACACCGGCGTGGTCGCTGACGCAGCAGCGGCATCGCTATCTGCCGACGTCCATGCTCTACAGCATGCCCGCCGAACGGCGCGGCCCTGCGGACCTGATCGCCGATTCGAACGGCTGCGCTGCCGGCAATACCCTGGAAGAAGCCGTCCTGCAGGGCTTTTATGAACTGGTAGAGCGCGATGCGTTCGCAATCTGGTGGTACAACCGGCTGCGGGCCCCGGCGGTCGATCTCGCCACCTTCGACGACGATTACCTCGCATCGGCCCCAGAGCACTACGCCCGCTACGAGCGGGACGTGTGGATGCTCGACGTCACCTCCGATATAGGCATTCCCACCTTCGTCGCGCTCTCGCGCAGGCCGGAGGGCCAGACCGAGGACATCATCTACGGCGCCGGCGCCCACGCCGACCCGCGCATCGCGGCGCTGCGGGCGATGTGCGAACTGAACCAATGCCTTACCTGGCTGCCACGGCCGGGGAGCAGAGACGGCCGGCCCGCGATTGATGACCCACTGGCGCTTTGGTGGTGGAAAACCGCTCGTCTCGCCGATTGTTCCTGGCTGGCGCCGGCTGACGCACCGCAGTGCAAGGCTTCGCGGTATGCGGCGATCGAAACGGCAGACACGCGCGACGATGTGGAGAACTGCCGTGCGCTCGTCGAAGCGAAGGGCATGGAGTTGCTGGTGCTGGATCAGACCCGGCCCGACATCGGTATGCCCGTGGCGCGGGTCATCGTGCCCGGAATGCGGCACTTCTGGGCACGATTCGCCCCCGGCCGTCTCTACGACGTGCCCGTCAGGATGGGCCATCGCAACCACCCTCTCGCCGAAGCCGATCTGAATCCCGCACCCGTGATCGCGTGAGGACGCAACATGAAACTTGACCAGGCAGTCACCCTCACCGAGGATCGTCTCGCCGAGGAAGGCGGCACCATGTGCGAACTGCTCGGGCATTTCCGAAACAGGATCTCGCCGGTTCTTATCGGCGATCCGGAATGGGGCCTCGTGCTCGAGCGCGCCCGGGAACTTCCGATCACGATGGGCGCCTTGCCGTTCGGCTTCGAGCTGCCGCTGCATGCGCCGGAGCCAAGAGCGGATCTCGGCGTCTCCCTCGCGAGCGGAACCAGGACGGCGGCGTTTTTCCGGGAGCGCGAACGGACCGATCCTGCCGATGAGACCGCAAGAGTGATCGGGCGATTGTTCCGCCGGATGGATGCGGAAGACTCCCCCCTGCGTGCGATCGTGGGCCGCAAGCTGATGCTGGAACATGACATCGGCTCCGCTCGGGACGGTCAGGGCTCGCTTCCAGGAATATTCCTGCGGCCCGGCGAACGACCCATAATGGGCGCCCGCGGTCAGGGACACGACGCCGTTACCGTGGTTGGCGCGCTCGTCTCCGGCGTCGGCTGGGAGCTGCGTGACGCCGAACGGGCGAACGTCGAACGCGTTTACCTGGCGCAGCCGGAAGACACTCGCATGGACTCGTTCGGCGTATTCCCGTCCCGCTCACGGGCGATCCGCTTGGCGGTCATGGGCTTCCAATCGCAGCGGGAAGTAGGGTCGTACCTCGAAAGCACGGGCTGGCCAGGCCAGCTCGCGGCCGTCGAAGCGGTGATTCAGCGCTTCGAGGAACGCGCGAACGTGGTCCGAACCGGGGTGAACATTGACTTGCAGGAAGAGGGCGTCGGTCCGACACTCGGCCTGACGCTCATCGTCAAGCAGCGATACACCAAGAGTTCACGCTATTGGCTCGACGGCCTCACCGATTGGGAACCGTTCCTGAAAGCCCTGAGCCATGAGGATCTCGTAGTCTCGGAGAAGCTGACAGCGCTGGCCGACTGGGTTTCGAAACCGACAACCCTCTTTGCGAAGTCCGGCCGCTACGTGCTGCTACGCGGCATTCACCACATCAAGCTGGTCATTTCCGGCAACCAACTCCGGCAGGCGAAGGGCTACGTGTTCCTGGTGCTGTCCGGAGCCGTCTGATATCAACCGCCCGCTCGCTGAGCACGCCCGAACGAGGCTGCCGACCCACCCGGCGAGCCCTTGCTGGCTCCGCTGGGTGAACTAACCGTGGATCGAGAGATCGCCGAGCGTGCGGGGCGGATTCGCCGGGAGACCGGACTCCGCCTTCCGGACACGCTGATCGGCGCGACCGCCATGACTCGTTCGATGGTGCTGGCGACCCGAAACCGGAGGGATTTCGATCGTGTTCCGGGCCTTGTTCTGCATGACGCGCAATAGCCGACGAGGCGCGCGGTAGCGGGCGGGCACATCGCCTCACCGAGCGCCCGGCGGTCGATCTCTTCCATCCGGTTCGTCCCCGCCCGGCTTGCGATTCGGTGCGCTTCGTTCAGCGCGGGATCCTGCGTCCCGGGGTCCAGGGGACACCCGCGGCGTCCGCTTCGGCCTCGAGGCCGGCGAGTTGGACCTCCACGAGGTTGACCAGTTCCGCGTTGGCGGTCGCGAACTCCTCCCGCACGATTTCGGCTTGACGCCGGTGAGTGTTCGTCGGGTCGGCCATGGACCAGAACGCCCCGACCACTCGCTGGATGCGCTGGCGGATGCCGGGGAGGGTGGCTTCGCTGCGGGCGCGGACGGTGTCATCGGCGAGGAAGCGGACCCTGAGGTCGAGAAGCCCGGCCCGGATCGCCGACGCCTGGGACCGCAGCTCGTCGCTCGCTCCGGATTCATCGATCGCCTCGGCCAGCGCTTCCACCCGCTCGATGGACGCCTGGAGCGCCGACACCGCGCCGAATACCTGCCGCTGGAGCGACGCGACCTCCCGTTGGAAGGCGTGGCGCGCCTCGGCGTCTCCCTCGGGGACGCCCGCCCGGGCCAGCACTTTCGGGGTGAAGGACTGCGGCTCGCCGAGCCGGGTGGTCCCGTTCTCGTCCCGCCGCACCAGTTCCGCGGTGTAGGTCGCCGGCATCGCGAGCGGGCCCCCGCGCCCTCCGCCGGCCGCGTCGGGATACCGGAGGTCCCAGGCCACCCGGTGGATTCCCTTGGTCTTCGGCGCCTCGAGGCGGCGGACCACCTCGCCCTCCGCATTCCGGATCAACACGAAGACCGCGGGATCCTCGGTGCGGTCCTCCGCCCGCAGTTCGTCCCAGCCAGGGTAGGGGAGCGGTTCGCCGGCGGCCGCCTGGGCTCGCTCGCGCTCCCGCCGCTGGTCCCTCAGGCTCAGAACGCTCTCCTTCAGATGGTAGGTCACCACCGCTCCGAACGGTGGGTTCGGCGCGGTGTAGAAAGCGGCCCCGCGCTGGGATTTCCCCCGGCCGCCGAGCGGGTTCGCCTCGATGTACATCCAGGGGTCCTTCACCGGGAACACCGCGCCTTCCGCGGCCAGCATCTCGGCCGAGAGGTGCCGCAGCGGGGTGTAGTCGTCGAGGATGAAAAAGCTCCTCCCGAACGACGCCAGGACGAGGTCGTTCTCGCGCTCCTGCACCTCGAGGTCCCGGATCGCGATGGTCGGCAGGCCGCCCTTGAGCCGGACCCAGTGTTCGCCGTCGTCGAGGCTGACGTAGAGGCCGAACTCGGTGCCGAGGAAGAGCAGCCCCTGCCGCTCGTGGTCCTCCACGATGGTCCAGGCGAGCTGGTCCTCGGGAAGGTCGCCGGTGATGTCCTGCCAGGTCACGCCCCGGTCGTCGCTTCGGACCACGTAGGGCTTGAAGTCCCCCTGCTTGTGGTTGTTGAAGACCGCGAACACGGTGTTCTCGCGGTGGCGCGAGGTGTGGAGGTCCGCCACGTAGGTGAATTCGGGCACGCCGGGGACCACGTCCACGGTCCGCCACTCGAGTCCGCCGTCGCCGGTAATCTGGATGCGCCCGTCGTCCATCCCGGTGTAGAGCAGGCCCTCGGCGAAGCGTGATTCGTCGAGCGCCACCATGTTGCCGTAGGTCGAGGTGGCGCGGTTGCGCCAGATGGCGTCCACGCTCCAGGTCCGGCCCATGACCAGACGCTGGTTGCGGTCGATCCCGCGGGTGAGGTCGTCACTCACCGGAGTCCAGGTGTTCGCCCCGTCGTTGCTCCGGTAGAGCCGGTTGGCGCCGAAGTAGAGCCGCTTGTTGTCGTGCGGGGAAATGATCAGCGGCGAGTCCCAGTTCCACTTCAGCGGCGGGTCGTCGGGTTCCGGCTGCGGCTGGATTTCTGTCCGTTCCCCGGTCCGATGATCGAAGCGGACGATCCCGGCGTACTGGTACTGCGCATAGACGATGTTGGGGTCCTCGGGATCCACCCGGGCCTGGAAACCGTCGCCGCCCAGCACGTCCACCCAGTCGCTGTTCATGATGCCGTGCACGTTGACGGTGCGCGAGGGACCCGCCATGGTGGCGTTGTCCTGGGTCCCGCCATAGACCCGGTAGAACGGGAAGGCGTTGTCGATGCCGACGCGGTAGAACTGGGTGATCGCCTGGTTGGCGTGGTACTTCCAGTTCTTGCCGAGGTCCCAGCTCTCGTAGAGACCGCCGTCGGTGCTGATCATCAGGTAGTCCGGGTCGTCGGGGTCGAACTCGAGGTCGTGGTGGTCCACGTGGATCCACTCCATCTCGATCCGCCGCCAGGTCCTGCCGTCGTCGTCGGAAACGCGCGAGAAGGTGTCCATGGAGTAGAGCCGGCCCGGGCGGTGCGGATCCGGGAAGAACTCCATGTAGTACTGCGGGTCCGTCGGGAAGTATTCGCTTCGCTTTTCCCAGCTCTCGCCGCGGTCGGTCGAGGCGTAGAACCCGCGCTGACCGTCGGTGGCCGCGACCTGCGCGTAGACCACGTCGGGGTTGTGCGGCGAGATTCCGAGCCCGATGCGGCCGATGTCGTGGCGGCTCGCCGAGGGAAGCCCCTTGGTGAGCTGCCGCCAGGTGGCGCCGCCGTCCTCGGACTTGTGGATGCCTCCCTCGGGGCCGCCCGCGATCTGGACGCCCGTGTGCCGCCGCCGCTGCCAGGCCGATGCATAGACGGTGTCGGGATGCCTCGGGTCGATGACGACGTCGCTGACCCCGGTGTCTTCCGAGATGTAGAGGACGCGCTCCCAGCTTTCCCCGCCGTCGGTGGTCTTGTAGAGGCCCCGGTCACCGCCGGACCGCCAGAGCGGGCCCTGCGCGGCGACGTACACGGTGTCGGTGTCCCGGGGATCCAGCACGATCTTCCCGATGTGCTCCGACTCGTCGAGCCCCAGGTGCTCGAACGAGCCGCCCGCATCGCGGCTCCGCCAGACGCCGTTCCCCCAGGGCACCGATCGCTGGCCGTTGTTCTCGCCCGTCCCGAGCCAGACGACGTTCGAATTCGTGGGATCCACGACCACCGTTGAGGTCGAATAGACCGGGTAGTTGTCGAAGATCGGCTCCCAGGTGGTGCCGCGGTTCGTGGTCTTGAAGGCGTTCCCGGACGCGACCGCCATGTACCAAGTGGATTTGTCGTTCGGGTCGATCGTCACGTCGGCGATCCGGCCGGACCGTGACGCGGGCCCGATGCCGCGCAGCTTCAGACCGGAGAGGGTGTCCTCGGTGATGGCCGGGGTCTCGGCGTCCTGGGGAGTCGCGACAGCCGCGATTAGGACGGCCGCGACGAGAACGGGAGTCGTTCGAAGGGATCGGTTCATGGGGGGCCTCCGGGTGTCCGGAGGTCGAATCCGGTTACCGGGTTCTAGGGTACCGCTGGCTGCGAAGTCTCGGTGAGGGGATCATGGATTGGCATATTTATGCATCATTTGATATGCTCTTATGCAATGCGGACTACCATGGACCTGAACGACGAACTCCTTCGCAGCGCCAAGCAACGCGCGGCTAGCGAGGGCACGACTCTGCGCGCGGTGGTGGAGCGGGCGCTTCGCTCCCATCTGGAGGGAGGCACTCGGAGATCCGGCTACCGCCTCCGGTGGCGGCCCGAACACGGCCGGTTGCGGCCGGGCGTCCGGCTGGACGATCGTGACGCTCTCTTCGACCTGATGGAGGGACGGGATTGATCGCGCTGGACACCAACCTGTTGATCTATGCGTACCGCAAGGAACTCCCGGACCACGCCCGCGCGCACCGGCTTCTGAGCCGGCTCGCCAACGGTGACGAGCCCTGGGCGCTGCCGTGGCCCTGCGTGTACGAATTCCTTCGAGTGGTTACCCACCACCGCGTCTTCGATCCCCCAACCGACCTGGAAAAGGCACTCGCGGATGTCGAATCGCTTCTCGCTTCGCCCTCGCTGGTTCTGTTGGGCGAGGGAACGGCGCACACGCGGCATCTCCGTTCCATGGTGCATGGTGGGCGCGCGACCGGGAACCTGGTCCACGACGCCCACATTGCCGCGCTCGCTCACGAGCACGGAGTGAGCGAACTCTGGACGGCGGACCGTGACTTCGCCCGATTTCCGGGAATCCGGATGCGCAATCCGCTGCGGGCTGACTGAACGGAATCGCTGCCGGTGCGTCTCCTTCGTTAGCGCGCGGCCAGGCGGTTGAAGGCGTCCATCGCCCGCTCAATCGCGGCCGACCACTCGCCTTTCGCGGGCTTCCGATTGCTCCCCTACTGTGGGATGCGTCGGCCCGGCGTCCACGGAACTCCTGCCGCGTCGGCCTGGGCCTCGAGACCCGCGAGCTGTACTTCGACCAGGTCCACCAGTGCGGCGTTCGCCGGGCCGAACTGTTCCTGGACGATCTCTACCTGGCGGCGGTGGGTCGTGGTCGGGTCCGCGGTGGACCAGAAGGCGCCCACCACCCGCTGGATGCGGTCGCGGATCCCCGGAAGGACCGCCTCCCGGCGGGACCGTACCGTGTCATCGCCCAGGAACCGGACCCGCAGCTCCAGCAGTCCGGTTCGGATGGCCGACGCCTGGGAGCGCAGGTCGCCCTCGGCGCCGGACTCGTCGATCGCCTCGGCCAGCGCTTCCACCCGCTCGATGGACGCGCGGAGCGCCGACACCGCCCCGAAGACCCGGCGCTGGAGATCCGCCACCTCGCGCTGGAAGGCGTGGCGGGCCTCCACGTCCACCGGCGGTACGCCGGCTGCCGCGAGCACCTTGGGGGTGAAGGCCTGCGGCTCGCCGAGACGGGTCGCGCCGTTTTCGTCGCGCCGGACGAGTTCCGCGGTGTAGGTCGCCGGCATCGCGAGTGGCCCGGCGCGCTGCGACCAGGGGCCGATGGGGCCCCGCTCGGGGTCCGGATACCGCAGATCCCACGCCACCCGGTGGATTCCGGCGGTTCCGGGCGCCGGGATGCGGCGCACGACCTCGCCGCCGGAGTCCCGGATGACCACGAAGACCGCCGGATCCTCGGCCCGGTCTTCGGCGCGCAGCTCGTCCCAGGCGGGGTAGAGGAGTGCCTCCCCGGCGGCGGCCAGGGCGCGTTCGCGCTCGCGGCGCGCTTCGCGGAGGCTCCGGACGCTCTCCCTCAGGTGGTAGGTCACCACCGCCCCGAACGGCGGGTTCGGCGCGGTGTAGAAGGCGTCGCCGCGCTGCGACTTCTCGCCGCCGCCGAGCGGGTTCGCCTCCACGTACATCCACGGGTCCTTGACCGGAAACACCGTGCCTTCGGCTGCCAGTGCGTCCACCGAGAGGCGCCGGAGGGGCGTGTAGTCGTCGAGAATGAAGAAGCCGCGGCCGAAGGAGGCGGCGACGAGGTCGTTCTCCCGCGCCTGGATCTCCAGATCCCGGATCGCGATGGTCGGCAGGCCGCCTTTCAGCCGGACCCACCGATCCCCGCCGTCGAGCGTCACGAAGAGGCCGAACTCCGTACCGAGGAAGAGCAGACCCTCCTGTCCCGGATCCTCGACCACCGTCCAGGCGAGCTGGTCCTCCGGCAGGTCGCCGGTGATGTCCTCCCAGGTGACGCCCCGGTCGTCGCTCCGCATCACGTAGGGCTTGAAGTCGCCTTCCTTGTGGTTGTTGAAGACGGCGTACACCGTGTTTTCCCGGTGACGGGAAGCGTGGAGGTCCGCCACGTAGGTGCGCGGAGGCACCCCGGGGACGGCGTCCACAGCGCGCCATTCGAGTCCTCCGTCGCCGCTGATCTGCACGCGGCCGTCGTCCATGCCGGTGTAGAGCAATCCCTCCACCAGCGGGGACTCGTCGAGCGCCACCATGTTCCCGTAGGTGGAGGTGAAGACGTTCCGCCAGACCGCGTCCGTGCTCCAGGTGCGGCCCATGACGGTCCGTTCGGCGCGGTTGATCCCGCGCGTGAGGTCCTCGCTGATCGGGACCCAGGTGTTCGCCCGGTCGTCGCTCCGATAGAGCCGGTTGGCGCCGAAGTAGAGGCGCTGGCCGTCATGCGGCGAGATGATGAGCGGGGCGTCCCAGTTCCACTTGAGCGGCGGATCGTCCGGCTCGGGCTGCGGCTGGATCTCCATCCGTTCGCCGGTGCGCTTGTCGAAGCGGGCGATCCCGGCGTACTGGTACTGGGCGTAGATGATGTTGGGATCGTCGGGGTCCACCCGCGCCTGGAAGCCGTCGCCGCCGATGACGTCCAGCCAGTCGCTGTTGCGGATGCCGTGGATGTTGATCGTCCGCGAGGGACCGCCGAGGGTGGCGTTGTCCTGGGTGCCGCCATAGACGTTGTAGAAGGGGAAGTCGTTGTCGATTCCCACCCGGTAGAACTGGGTGAGCGACTGGTTCGCATGGAACTTCCAGCGCTCCCCGAGATCCCAGCTCTCGTAGATGCCGCCGTCGGAACTCACCATCAGGTAATCCGGGTCGCCGGGATCGAACTCCAGGTCGTGGTTGTCCACGTGCTTCCAGCGGCTGTTGAGATCGCGCCAGGTCTTCCCGTCGTCGTCGGTGATCTGGACCCAGACGTCCATCGAGTAGATCCGTCCCGGACGGTGCGGGTCCGGGAAGATCTCCATGTAGTACTGCGGATCCACGCAGATGTAGTCGCTGCGCTTTTCCCAGCTCTCGCCGCGGTCCGTGGAGCGGTAGAAGCCGCTCGCGTCGTCGGAGGCGGCGATCAGGGCGTAAACGACGTCCGGGTCCTGGGGCGCGAGCGCCAGCCCGATCCGGCCGATGTCGTGCCGGTCGGGGGAGGGGAGGCCCTTCGAGAGCTTCCGCCAGGTGGCCCCGCCGTCCTCCGATTTGTGGATGCCGCCCTCGGGACCGCCCGCCACCAGGAGTCCCGTGTGCCGCCGCCGCTGCCAGGACGCGGCGTACACGATGTCCGGGTTCCGCGGGTCGAGGAGCACGTCGCTGATGCCGGTGTCCTCCGAGATGTGGAGCACCCGGTCCCAGGTGGCGCCGCCGTCGGTCGTCTTGTAGAGCCCGCGATCCCCGCCGGCTCGCCAGAGCGGCCCCTGCGAGGCGACATAGACGGTGTCGCCGTCGCGCGGGTCGATCACGATCTTGCCGATGTGCTCCGACTCGTCGAGTCCGAGGTGCTGGAAGGAGGCCCCGGCGTCGCGGCTCCGGTACACCCCGTTGCCGTAGCCCGCCGAGCGCTGGCCGTTGTTCTCGCCGCTGCCGAGCCACAGCACGTTCGAGTTCTCCGGATCGATCACGATGGTGGACGTCGAGTACACCGGGTAGTTCTCGAAGATGGGCTCCCAGGTGGTGCCCCGATTCGTAGTCTTGAAGGCATTTCCGGAAGCGACCGCGACGTACCAGGTCGCCCGGTCGTTGGGGTCGATCGTCACGTCGGCCACTCGCCCCGAACGGGCCGCGGGGCCGATGCCACGGAGTTTCAGGCCGGAGAGGAGGCTCTCGGTGACGGCCGGGGATTCCTGGGCGGCCGCTGTCGGGGCGGCGAGCAGGCCGGCGGTGAGCAGGCCGGCGGCGAGCAGGCCGCCTGTGGGGGCGAAGCGGGTGAGCGGACTCTGGAGCATGCGGAGGTCTCCTTCGGCGGGACGTCGTTACCGGGACGCGGGCCGGCGCGCCGCGGTGGCCGCGTCGGGCATGATTTCAAGTTGAAGGGTAATTGCAAGCGTGTCGAAGCGGACCGGGATCGCGGCGCTCGGGCTTGGCGGAGCGGCGCTGCTGGGGCTGTGGCTGGCCGGGCCGACGGTGGATCCGGATCCCGGGACGCCCGCAGACCAGCGTGCGCTTCCGGCCCACCCTCCGGGGATCGGCGTCCTGGTCGAGCGCCTGCGGCAGACGAACCTGCTGAACGGCGAGGAGATCTACCGGCGGTTGGGCCTCGATGACGGCGGGTCCGCCTTCGACCGGGGAGAGTCGGTACCGCGCCGGTTCTCCTCTCTGCCCGGGAAGACCGAGGTATGCGGGGTCCGGTTCGTCAACCCAGAGCGGGTGGACTACCGACTCGAGACCTTCCCTGACCGCGAGAGCGCTGTTGCGGCCGGCTACGTGGTCACCCATCGCCGCCACTGCGGCACCTGTTCCTCCCTCGGCGATCTGGCGGTGTACCTGGCGCAACCGGACCTGACGTCTCCGGCCCGGGACTGCGCCCGGAGGCTGACCGCCGGCAGCGTGAAGGCCTGTTTCATAGAAGAGATCGGCTTCGGGGAGCGCTGCGCCGAGACCTGGGCCGACAACGCGCTCCACACCAGGCGCCATTGCGCGGCGCCCTGCATCGAGTACTACGGCTTCTGGAACCTGCTTACGAACCGGATGAGCGCGCCGAACACGGACGAACATGGGAACCTGAATCCGTGCCTCGCCTGTGACGAGCGGGTCTCCGGCCCGGGCTTTCAGGATGCGGCGGGGCGCACGCGGCGGAGTTCGGGCCTGACTTCGGCCATCGCGCGGCCGGCGGCGGAGATCTTCCCCGTCGATCACTCGCTCTATTTCCGCTGACGGGGCGCCCGGGCGAGCGCGGATGGGGCGCGGTCAGGCGGTGAGGGTGCTCACGTGCGCGGCGGCGGCGCGCGCCTGTCCGTCCACGTTGTAGCCGCCTTCGAGCAGCGACACCACCCGGCCGCCGCAGTAGTGGTCGGCGACGTCCATGAGGGTCTGGGTCATGCGCGAGAAGACGTCGTCGGTGCACTCGAAAGAGCCGAGCAGATCCTCCTTCCGGCTGTCGAAGCCGGCGGAGATGATCACGAAGTCGGGACGGAACGTCTCGACGGCGGGAAGGAGCGTCCGGTCCCAGGCCGAGAGCATGTCCCGGTCGGTGGCGCCGGGCCCGAGGTGCACGTTCAGATTGGTTCCACTGCCGTCGCGGGCGCCGCCGAGCGACGGATCTCCGGTGCCCGGATAGTCGTACCAGTTGTGGGTCGAGAAGAAGAGGACGGAGGGATCCTCGTAGAAGGCGTTCTGGGTGGCGTTTCCGTGGTGGTAGTCCCAGTCCACGATCAGCACCTTCTGGTGGCCGCAGGCCTGCTGGGCGTAACGGGCGGCGACCGCGGCGTTCGAGTAGAAGCAAAAGCCCTCTTCGGCCCCGCTGTTGTTCGCGTGGTGTCCGGGAGGGCGGATGGCGCAAAAAGCGTTCCGGAGCCGGCCCGCGGAGACCTCCCGCACGGCGCCCAGCGCCCCGGCCACGGCGAGTTCGGCGATCTCGCCGGTGGTGGGGATGCGCCGGATCCGGTCCACGTGCTCGCGGGTGTGGTGACCCATCAGGTAGGGCAGGGCATCCGGCCAGTTCTCGACCGGGACCAGGGTGGGGAAGAGCCCGGCGGCCTCGAGCGCCTCCCGGATCTTCACGAGTCGGGTCGGCGACTCGGGGTGGCCGCGGCGGATGTTGTGGCGCAGGAACGACTCGCGGTACACGAGCCCGGTGGCGGAGGCGGCGGTCTGGGTCATGGGGCAAAGATACCGGAGCGTTGCGGGGCGCTCACCGGTACCCAGCTGCTACGGTTGTGATCGTGCCGCACTCGCGAACGATGCTGATGGCCGTTGCGGTCTTCGGACTCGCGGCGTGTGGTGACGGCGGCGAGAACCCGGTGGCGCCGACAACCGATACCGGGCCGTCTGTCGACACGCCACCGGACACCACAGCCGTCGCGCGGGAGGCGGTCGATGCGTGGTTTTCGCTGATCGATGCCGGGAACTACGCGGAGGCGTATGACACGGCATCGGACATTCTCAAGGAGAACGTGACGCGGGACGAGTTTGTGAGCACGTACCAGGAGGCACGTTCGGTGCTCGGAACCGTGCGTTCTCGCGTCTTCCGGAGCGCAATGCCCGCCACTACGCTGCCGGGCGCCGCTCGCGGCGACTACGTCGTGTTCGAGTTCGACGCCGACTATGAGCGGAAGGAGAATGCCGTGGAGCGCGTTACGACCGCGCGGGAAGCCGGGGTCAGCCGGGTCGCCGGCCACTGGGTTCTCGATCCCCCGGAACCGGAAGGCGGCATGCAGTCGGACACCGCCGGCGCGCGGGTGACGGTCGATGAGTGGCTCTCGCTGATCGACGCCGGGAACTACGCGGAGGCATATGACATGGCATCGAGCCTTCTCAAGGAGAACGTGACGCGGGACGAGTTCGTGGCGGCGTACCAGGAGGCGCGTTCACTGCTCGGAACCGTGCGTTCTCGCGCCTTCCGGAGCGCGACACCCACGATCACGCTACCGGGCGCCCCTCCGGGCGACTACGTCGTGTTCGAGTTCGACGCCGACTACGAGCACAAGGAGAGCGCCGTGGAGCGGGTGACGACCGCGGACGAAGCCAAGGTCTGGCGGGTCGCCCGCCACGGGGTTCTCGACAGCCCGGAATAAACGACGCAGGCTCGGCGCCCGCGACCAAATTCACCGTCGCTGGTACGGTTTTCTGTCGTGCCGCACCACCGCCATCACCACGGCCATGGTGCGAAACGCCCCTGGTGGAAGGGGTTTCGGACCACGGCCGCGATCGGCTACGTGATCCGGCACTACCGGGAGCCCAGGAACCGGATGGTGATCGAGCGGGCCGAGGTCCGCTCCGGAGACCGGGTGGTGGACATCGGCTGCGGGCCGGGCGAATCGGTGGCGCTCGCCGCCGCCAGCACGCCGGGAGTGCAGGTCGTCGGGGTGGATCCGGCCTGGCCCTTCCGGGCGGCCACGGCGCTGCGCGCGCTCGGGCGGCGCGGCGCGGTCAGGGTGCGCCGCGGCGCCGCGGAGCGGCTACCGGTCCCGGACGGTTGGGCGACCCTGGTGATCTCGATCAACGCCTTCCATCACTGGGAGGATCCGCGGCGGGGCCTCGCCGAGGTGCGCCGGGTGCTCGCTCCCGGAGGCCGACTGGTGCTGGTGGATGAGGATTTTCCCGAGGATCACCAGCACACCCGGTTCCATCGGGAAGCGGGCGAAGACGCGCCGGTGGACGCCGGGAGTCCGGAGGTCCGGGAGTGGGTTACTGAACTCGGGTTCGGCGGATTGACGCTCGACCGGGTCGAGGACGCCGACGGCACCCCGCACCACCTGCTGCGAGCGGCGCTCTTGGCCGGCGCTCCTCGAGATCGCTCGACTACCCGCGCGGGGCCGGGAGGGCATCCGGCCGGATCTCGAGGCACAACCGCGGATCCCCGTGGTGCGGCCGGAAATCCCTCAGGAAATATGGGGAAACGAGCTGCATGCAGCGGATGACTTGTTGTCCGAGGATGTCGAAGCCCATCGGCGTTGGGTGGATCTCGTCCTGCCAGTGCTCCGTGTTGCCGGGCTCGAGCGGTGGACTGACGTTGCGCGTGTCCACGATGACGATGGGAGCACGTCCGCCGCGGTGGGACGACAGGGTGTTTCGAATGGTCCCGTTGACCTGTTCCAGCAGCTAATCCATCACGTCCTGCTGAATCCGCTCGTCCACGATCCCCTTTTCTTCCAGAAACGGGGCGATCCAGGGACCGTCCACTTCCACATCGAAGGAGGCAATCTCCAGGCTGGCGGGCCTGCCGCTCGGCTTGACTCGCGCGTACGTGTGGGTGACCACGATCGCCTCCGGCGCCCAGGTCTCCCGCATGTCCAGGATCTCCTCGTAGGCCACCCTGATGCCTTCCAGCTTCCGGTCAAGGGTCGGCTGGTCGAAGTAGGTCGCGGGCGCGGACGGGTTCGCCGTCGGCAGCGCGTTCCGCAGGAGCCGGTCCAGGTCGTTGCGGCCCAGGACGTCATTTCCGCCCCCGGAGATCAGGAGAAAGCGGATCTCGTAGTCCCGATATCGCAACACATCCGCGAAGTCCCTCTTGATCACGCCGGACACCGCCGTGTTCGCATCATTGCCCGGCCGGGCCAGGTTCAGGAGGTTGGTGACGGGCCGCGCCCGCGAACGATCCATTGCCAGCCGTAGGGAGACCAGCAGGTTCCCGTCGGCGAAGGAAAACCAGGAGTCGCCGATGGCGACGATGTTCACCCGCTCTTCGCCACACTGATCCAGCATCAACCGGAACAGGTAGGTGCTGGTCGTATAGCCGACGCGGCAGGCGGCCTCCGGAGAACTCGGATCGCCGGGACGGGGAGGATGCCGCGCCGGGGAGGAAGAGCACCCCCATCCCATTCCCAAGGTCGCGGCGGCCAGCAGGCCGGCAAGCAGGATCGCGCGCATTGGGCCCCTCACCCCGAACCATCCCGCAGACGTTGTAACGAGCGCGGCCGGCGTCCGTTCCGTCGGGCTGTACTGGTTTGAAGGCCGGCCCAGTTTTCCCGGTGGGGGCTCCGTTGCGGTCGCCCGCCGTCTGTGCTTGGGAGGGTCCGTCCCGTCGCCCCGCCTCCGGCGGGGCTGTGCCGATCTGGAGATCGACGTTCCCTTGCGGTCCCGGCCGAGAGGCCGGCTCAGTTCTCCTGGTGGGGACTCCGTTGCGGTCGCCCGCCGTCTGTGCTTGGGAGGGTCCGTCCCGCCGCCCCGCCTCCGGCGGGGCTGTGCCGATCTGGAGATCGGCGTTCCCTTGCGTCCCGGGAGAGGCCGGCTCAGTTCTCCTGGTGGGGACTCCGTTGCGGTCGCCCGCCGTCTGTGCTTGGGAGGGTCCGTCCCGCCGCCCCGCCTCCGGCGGGGCTGTGCCGATCTGGAGATCGGCGTTCCCTTGCGGTCCCGGCCGAGAGGCCGGCCCAGTTTTCCCGGTGGGGCTCCGTTGCGGTCGCCCGCCGTCTGTGCTTGGGAGGGTCCGTCCCGCCGCCCCGCCTCCGGCGGGGCTGTGCCGATCTGGAGATCGGCGTTCCCTTGCGGTCCCGGCCGAGAGGCCGGCTCAGTTCTCCTGGTGGGGACTCCCGTGCCGGCGTGAGGTGTGCGGCTGAGCAGCGAAACGCGCTGCGAATGCACACAAAACAAGATGGGACCGAACCTCTGGTTCGGTGCTTACGAGTTCCGGGGGGAAAGTGTGAAAGGGGGCGCTCCCCCTTTCACAAGAAGAAACCAGGAACCGGGACTTGCCGAAGCGCGCGGGAGCGCGCGAGGAAGTTCCGGTTCTCGGCGCGCAGCGCCGAGCGGCGTGGAGACGGGGCGCACTCACATCGCGCCTTCGACTCCGTCTTTCTCGCGCTCCGCGTGCGCCCCGTCTCCACGCCGCCCGACCTGGTGCCGAAGGGGGGACTCGAACCCCCACGGGATAACTCCCATACGCCCCTCAAGCGCACGTGTCTACCATTCCACCACTTCGGCAGCGGTGAGGACCGGCAGATCTGCAACTGCCGGACGCGGAATTATAGGGGCCGGCTCCGGGACGGGCCCCGTCGGAATCAGAAGCCCGCCGGCCCCTCGGGTTCGGGCTCGCCGGTTCCTTCGCCGGATTCGGAACCGTCGGGATTCTCGGGCTCTTCCGCGGCTTCGGAGTCGGCCGGCGCCATCTCGTCCGCCGCCGGAGTCGCAGCGTCCGGAACCGGGATCGCGACGCCCGGTGCGGTCACCACCGTCTGGGACTCCGGATCGTCCTGCACGTACCCGAGGAGCAGCGAGGTGACCATGAAGGTGCCGGCGACCACCGCCGTCACCTTGGTCAGCAGGGTCGCGGTGCCCCGCGCCCCGAAGGCTGCCTGGCTGCCCGCGCCGCCGAAGGCGCTGGCGAGATCCTGGCCCTTGCCCTGCTGGGTCAGCACCACGAGGATGAGGAACAGGCAGATGAGGATGTGGACGATAGTGAGGAGAATGGTCATGGCGTTGGAATTCCGGTTCGGGGCAAGGCGCTGATCGGGAGAAGTTTCCGGGAGGCGCGACGGCCCTGACGCCTCGTCCGCCGGTCAGCCGGCGTCAACCGGCAGCGTGGCAGATGCTCAGGAACGAGTCGGCGCGGAGGCTGGCTCCACCGACCAGGAGACCATCCACATTGGCCCCGGCGAGGATGGCGCTGGCATTATCGCCCTTCACGGACCCTCCGTAAAGGATCGGCGTCCGTTCGGCCGCCGCGGATCCCGCCAGCGCGGCCAGCCCGGCGCGCAGCACCCGGTGCATGGCCTCCGCCATTTCGGGGGTTGCGGTCCGTCCCGTGCCGATGGCCCAGACGGGTTCGTAGGCGACGGCGAGCGCGGCGAGCTGGGTGTCCGCGAGACCCGCGACCACCGCTTCGAGCTGGGAGCGGACCCGGTTTTCCGCCTGACCGGCGTCCCGCTGTTCGAGCGTTTCCCCAACGCAGACCACCGGATGCATCCCGGCCTCGAGCACGGCGAGCGTCTTCTTGCGAACGTCCTCGTCGCGGTCGCTGAAGACGTGGCGGCGTTCCGAATGGCCGACGAGCACCCGCGAAGTGCCGGCGGCCGCCAGCATCGGCGCCGAAACCGCTCCGGTGAACGCGCCCTCACGCTCGTGGAAGACGTCCTGCGCGGCGAGCCGCACCGGGGTGTTCCGGATGATTTCGGCGACGGGGGCCAGCGCCGTGAAGGGCGGCGCCACCGCGACCTCTGCCCGCTTCGGTCGGAGACCGGCGGCTACCGCGCCGGCGAGCGCGACGCCCTCGGCCGCGGTCTTGTGCATTTTCCAGTTGCCGATGACCAGCGGTCGTCGGCCCGGCGATGGTTCAGGCATTGGTGAGGGCCTCCACCCCCGGAAGCGGTCGCCCGGCGAGAAAGGCGAGCGAAGCGCCCCCGCCGGTCGAAAGGTGGCTGATGCGGTCCGCGACTCCGGCGCGCCGTACCGCGGCCAGCGAATCTCCGCCGCCCACGATACTCGTCGCGCCCTTGCGGGTGGCCTCGGCGACCGCCACCGCCACCGCTTTCGTCCCCTCCGCGAAGCGCGGGTTCTCGAAGAGCCCCATGGGTCCGTTCCAGACGATGGTCGCCGCCCCGGCGATCGCGGCGGCGAAGGTGGTGCGCGAGACAGGACCGATATCGAGCCCCATCCAGTCGGCCTGGACCTCACCGATCGGGCCCTCGCGAACGGGACTTCGGTCCGGGGACGGCGCCGTCAGGTGATCGGTGGGGAGCACCAGGCGGTCGGTATGCTCGCGGAGCAGCCTTTCGGCCTCGGCGGTCCGGTCGGGTTCCACGAGCGAGCGGCCGGTCGGAAGTCCCTGGGCGGCCAGGAAGGTGTACGCCATCGCCCCCCCGATCAGGACGCGGTCGGCCTCGCGAAGCAGTGAGAGGATGACCGGGAGCTTGTCGGAAACCTTGGCGCCGCCGAGGATCGCCACGAAGGGGCGGGGGGGAGAGTCGAGGGCCAGACCGAGCGCGCCGAGCTCCGCTTCCATGAGGGGGCCCGCGGCGGCGCGCGGGAAGCGCCGCGCGCAGGTGTCCACCGAGGCGTGGGCGCGATGGGCGGCCCCGAACGCGTCGTTCACGTACTCGTCCCCGCAGGCGGCGAGCGCCGCCGCGAATTCGGGTGCGTTCCCGGTTTCGCCCGGGTGGAAGCGGAGATTCTCGAGGAGGAGGACTTCACCGGGCACGAGGCGGGGCGGCGGTTCTCCGTAACCCACCGGCGTCGCCTGAAAGCGCACCGGCGCCTCCAACAGTTCCCGAAGCCGGGCGGCGACCGGCCGGAGACTGAAGGCGGGGTCGGGTTTTCCGCGGGGCCGGCCGAGGTGTGAGGTCACGACCACCGACGCGCCCCGGTGGCGGGCCGCCTGCAGGGCGGGCAGGGACGCCCGGAGACGGCTGTCGTCCGCTACCCTCCCGCCGGCCAGCGGCGCGTTCAGGTCGGCCCGCAGGAGGAGCTGGCGGCCACGCAGATCCAGGTCGGTCAGCGAGAGTTTTCGGGGGGGCGGGAGCACGGCCGCGCAAAACATACCTTCCGGCAGGGCACAGGCTGATATGGTCGCCGGCTTCCAACGCGCGGCTTCAGGTTTTCGGTTGGGCGGTTCGCCGCCCGGTCGGACGAAGAGGGAACCGGGTGCCATTCCCGGACGGCCCACGCCACTGTGATCGGAATGCCCGACCCGGGCGGTCCCAACGTTTACGACGGACCGCGGCCACTCCCGGCAACCGCCGGGGGGAAGGTGGGAAGGGTGGACGCCTCCCGCCACCAGGCTCGAAGCGTCCGTCCGTAAGTCAGGAGACCTGCCCGGAGCCCGAACCTCGAAAAACCTCTTCGCTGGGAAGGGACTGGTTCTTGAGACTCACCCGCCGCCAAATCGACTCCCGAGTTCGGGGCGAGTTGCGGCCGGCGGCGTCCAGCACCGTTGTCGGCCCCCGAGGAGCGCTTCCCGAACCTCCAGGAGGGCCGGCCCATGCGTTTTCTCACTCATCTTCGTCCGATTGGGCGATCTTTGGCAATCGCCGCCTTACTCACGCTCGCCTCCGTCGCGTTCGGCGGTGAAGGGATCCAGGTCGCGGTCATAGACCAGGACGGGCAGCCGGCGCCGGGGGCGCTGGTCGTCGCCGAGGCGCTTGCCGGCGGGAGCCGGGTCTCGGGACTCGCCGGAGACGACGGGCGGGTCATGATCGCGGGGCTCCGGGACGGCCGCTACCTCGTCTCCGCGCATTCGGCCGACCTGTCCGCCTCTCCCGTGGAAGTCACGCTGCGCGACGGAACCTCCGAGGCGCTGGAACTGTCGCTCCGTTTCGCGGCGGTCCGGGAGTCCGTGGTGGTGTCCGCGGCGCTCGGGGCGCGGCGGGAGGACGAGTCGGGAACCTTCGTGGACGTTCGCTCCGGTGAATCGCTCCGGGAACGCGATGAATGGTTCCTGCTCGAGGGGCTGCGCGGGGTGCCGGGAGTACTCGTGCACCAGACCGGCAGCCAGGGGCACCAGCTGGGACTGCGGTTTCGCGGCCTCCCCTCGGCGGCGACCGTCGTTGCGGTGGACGGCGTGCCGCTTCGCGATGCGGCGGCGCCGCAGTCGGATGCCACCTCGCTGCTGCCCTCGCTCTCGCTGCTCGGAGTGGACCGGGTGGAGATCCGGCGCGGCGGCGGTTCGACGATCTACGGTTCGAACGGCATGGGCGGTGTGTTGCACATCGTCACGCGATCGGAAACCGCGCCCGACCTGATTCGACTCGCGGCGGGGCTTGGCGAGCGGGGTCACTCCGCGGCCAGTGGTGAATGGGGGAGCGGAGGTTCGCGCGGCGGGGTCTCGGGCGGTTTCAGCCGGCTGGCGGTCAGCGAGGGAGCGGACGGCGACGATCCCTTCACGAACCACACCGCGGTGGCGCGGGCCGGATTTCGGCCGACCGAATCCATGCGGGTGACGGCGCGGTCGCTGTTTTCGCTGGCGACCGTGGGCCTGAACGAGAGTCCTTTTCCGCTGGGCCCGGTGGTCCCCGGCGTTGCGGACGCTGAAGCGGTGCCCCACGCGGCCATCAGCGGCTTCGAAACCGGAACCTCCCTCGACCAACTGGACCTTGGCGGGGGAACCTTCATGCCGTCCATCAACGACCCGGACAACACCCAGGAAACGCGGTTCCTCTCCACCTTGCTGTCGGCTACCGGCGCGGCCGGGCCCTACCTGACGTGGACAGTGCGGTTGCACGACCTCCGGACCCGCCGCGAGAACGAGGACGGACCGGCGGGCGTCAATCCGTTCGACCCGCCGTCTCTCTCGAGTCTGACCTACGAGGGCTGGGTCCGGAGCGGGGCGGCCCGCGTCGAGGTCACGGGGGGGCGGACTCGCCTGCTCGCGGGCGGCGAGTTCGAAGCGGAGCGGGCGGCGACGACCGATCCCGGGTTCGAGACCCGGCTCCGCCAGACCAGCGTCGCCGGCTTCGTGCAGGCGGAGTCGGGAACCACGGACGGCCGGGCTCGCTGGCGGGGCGCGCTCCGGGCCCAGCGTTTCACCACCCGGGCGCCCGAACTGACCCCCGTCGAAGGAAGCCCCTGGAGAGACACGGCTCCTCCGCCCGAGGCCGGAGCCATCACCGGGGAGACATCGGGATCGGTCGCGCTGACCCCGGGAGTCCGTCTGCGCGCCTCCGCCGGGCGCGGTTTCCGCGCTCCGTCGCTCTACGAGCGGTTCGGGACCTGGTATTCGAGCTTCGGGTACTCGGTGTTCGGCGACCCCCGGCTGGCTCCCGAGTTCACCACCACCCTGGACGGCGGATTCTCGGCCGTCTCCGCGGACGGCGGCCAGGAAGCCCGGGGAGCCTTCTTCTGGTCGGCGCGGAGCCGGATCATCGCCTTCGGGACGCTCGACTTTGCCTCGGATCCCTTCGGCCGCTTTGCCGGCTACGAAAACACCGAGGGCGGCAACGCGAAGGGTTTCGAGGCCGCGTACCGGCTGACCCTCCCGGGCCGCACCCGGGCGCACCTGCACTACACCTACACGGACGCCGATCCGCCGGCGAACGCTCCCGGCGAACTCGAATCCGACTGGCTGGTCCCGCGGCACCAGGGAGGCGCTCTCCTGTCCGGCGCCTTCTCGGAAAAGCTCCGCTGGAGCGCCGACCTGCTGCTCTCCTCCGAGATCTACGCGCCGCTCTTCGACCGGGACACCTTCGCCTCCCGGGTGTTCCGGTTTTCCGGGATGCGCCGTCTCGATGTGGCGCTTTCGTTCGAGGTCGCGCGCGAGCTGAGGGTCCGGGCGCTCGTGCAGGACGCGCTGGACGACGCCGCCTACCAGAGCGGCGGCTTCCGGCCGCTGGGCCGGGTGGCGCGGGTCAACCTGGAGTGGAGCCCCCGCTGAGGCGAAGCCGCCTAATGTGACGCGATGTGGTGGATCAGGTCCCGCACCCGGCAGGAGAAACCCCACTCGTTGTCATACCAGGCGAGGATCTTGACGGCGTCGCCGTCCACCACCTTGGTGAACGGCGCGTCCACGATGGAAGAGTGCGGGTTCCCCTGGAAGTCAATGGAAACCAGGGGTTCGTCGGAGACCTGAAGCACCCCCCGCAGCGGGCCCGCGGCCGCCTCGCTGAGGGCGGCGTTCACCTCGGCGGCGTCCGCCGGCCGCTCCAGAAACGCGGTCAGGTCGGTCAGGGACACATTCGGCGTCGGGACCCGCACCGCGATCCCGTCGAGCCGCCCCTCGAGTTCGGGAAGGACCTTGGTGACCGCCTTGGCCGCGCCGGTCGAGGTCGGAATCATGTTCACGCCGGCGGCGCGGGCCCGCCTCAGGTCCGAATGCGGGAGATCGAGCAGGCGCTGGTCGTTCGTATAGGAGTGGACCGTGGTCATAACGCCCTTCTTGAGTCCGAACGTCTCGTGAAGGACCTTGACCACCGGGGCGAGGCAGTTCGTGGTGCAGGACGCGTTCGAGAGGATGTGGTGGGAGTCCGGGTCGTAGCGGTCCTCGTTCACACCCATGACGACCGTCAGATCCTCACCCTTGGCGGGAGCGGAGATGATGACCTTCCGGGCGCCGGCCGCGAGGTGCTTCGAGGCGTGCTCGCGTGCGGTGAAGATGCCGGTGGATTCGACGACGATCTCCGCGCCCAAGCGTCCCCAGGGCAGGGAGGCCGGATCGCGTTTGCTGAGCACCACGATCCGCGTCTCGCTGCCTGCCGGTGAGGTCACGACGATCTCGTTGCCCTCCGTGCGCACGGTTCCGGGCAGCGCGCCGGAGACCGAGTCGTGTTTCAGCAGGTGCGCGAGAGTGGCCGGATCCGTCAGGTCGTTGACGGCAACGATCTCGATGTCCGGGTCGTCCTGGACCGCGCGGAAGATGTTCCTGCCGATCCTGCCGAATCCGTTGATGCCGATGCGCACGATATTCCCCTTGGGTCAGGTTCCCGGCGACGGTCTCGAATCGCCCCGGTGTTCCCTGGTGGAACTCCCAACCCCGTGATGGCCGGGATGATAGGGACAGCCGCCCGGACGGTCAACGAATTCCGGGTATTGATTCAATCTGCGTTATTTACACTCATATAATAGGAGTGTTCACACTTGATATTTTCTTCTCCTCCGGCTATATTCCTCCTGTCAGCCGAAGAACTCGTCTGACGGGCGCGGGGAGCGGCCCGACCGGCTCCCAGCCATTCACCAAAGGAGAAAACCAAATGACCCATCTGACTCTCTTCAACCCTTCGCTGCGGCGTGTGTTCGCCGACCCCTTCTTCGATCTTCCGGCCCGCTTTGGCGAGGGCCGCCTTGGCGAGACCGCCGGTGGCAGGACGAACGGCGCGACGCTGTGGAGCCCGCCGGTGGACGTGCGCGAATCGGACACCGAGGTGGTGGTCGAAGCGGAACTGCCGGGGATCGCCCGGGACGATATTTCGGTCCGCTACCACGACGGCCGCCTGATCCTCGAGGGCCAGCGGGAGGAAGTCCGCGAGACCGGTCCGGAGGCCGCCGACGCGAAGGACTCCGGAGCCTGGCTTCGGCGCGAGCGCGTGATCGGTAGGTTCCATCGTTCCTTCGATCTTCCGGAGACGGTGGACAGCTCCGGTATCCGGGCGGAGTCCAGGGACGGCGTTCTCAAGGTCGTTCTGCCGAAGCTCGAGAAGGCGCAGCCGCGCCAGATCGAAGTCAGCGTCAACTGACGACCCAACCCCGCGGCCGGCGCCAGGAGCGCCGGCCTCCGGCCGGCATCGCTCCGCACCGCGGAGCGAAACTCCCGTCGCTGATCTTCCCTGCAGCACCGCGCGATTCCGAGCCTCCGGAGCGGGGAGTGCGCTGACCGGACTGGACGCCGGCGATCGCCGACTTCAGCTTTCGCGACAGACCTGTGCCGGGCTGGCTCGAAGCCGTATCCGGATGTCCGTGACACCCAGCGGTCCGACTTCGAAGCGCCGCTCCAGTTCCTCGGACCAGTACACCTGGCTGCTGAATCCGTCCTGGGAGAAAAAGAACAGGTCGTCACACTCCGGCAGAAAGAGTCTTAGTGGCTGAAACATGTGGTGCGCCCACCACCCCTCGAAAAGGCGATGTTTCCAGGTCCCATCCTGGCCTGTGCGAAATCCGAAGCGATCAAAGTAGACCCGGGCTCCCTCGACAGGTCGGCCGCTGTGGTCCAGCACGATTCCGCTCACCGTCCGGTCGAGGTTGCACAGTTCGCTCGGTGAAAGAGGGAGCTCTATTTCAAGAGATTCGGGCGCGCCGTCTGCCACCTCCACCAGGGTGGCATCCCGGCGCGATGAATGCAGACCGCCCGGACCGTGGTACCCGAGCCAGTTGCAGTCGGCCGTGTCGCCGGCATGCACCGAGACCAGGAACGGGCCGGCCCGCCGGTCAGGAACTCCGATCGAGAAACCTCCGTCGAAGCGGGTTTCTGACCAGTCCCAGTAGTGATCCGACATCACCGACACCCGGATACCTTGCAGCGGGGCGCCGGTTGCGTCTCGGACCACCCCCTGGATTGCAAACTCCTGGGGGCTGGCGCCGCGCGGCCCGGTTCTCCTGAAGAACCGGGATCGCATCAGGACTTCCTTCTCGTCCGGCCGCAGATACGTGTCCGGGTACTCGTAAACGCCGAAACTCATGAGGGCATCCCTGTCGCAGTGCGGCCGCCTTTCGTCACATCCCGGTGGATGGGGCAGACCAAAGGTATGGCCGAGCTCATGCCCGAAGCCTCCGGCGACGCTCAAGCGCGACCGCCTCCGCCGTCCGGCACAGGTCTCGATGCGTTGAGAGCCCACCAACAACTCCAGATCGTGCCTGGGGACGATGGCCAGGCCGCCGACGGCCGCTCCCAGTTCGTGGTCCTGTCCGCAAAGTTCCCCAACATCAGCGAACACGTACCACGAAATACTCGGCGTGAGGTGACGAACCTCGGCGCAATCCTGTAAGCCCTCGATGATCCTGTTCCACGAATCGCCCTGACTGTAGTGGTCGAAGTCTTCCGGGAGCTGGCAAAACTCGGGGGTGGTGTCGTGGAGTTCGAAGGTGAGTCCCCCGAGTTGGCGGCGAAACCAGGTCCGCGCGTGCGCGATGGTTCGGGAAATTCCGGCGCTGTAGTCGGCCCGGAAGGGGCGGTCCGCCGGCGCCGCGTAGATGACCCGGACTTTGCCCCGGGCGGTCGGCGGAATCCGTACCGGGACCGGAACCTCTGCGGACACCCCCTCGTACAAAGCGCGGATTTCCGCGTTCCCCGGTTCGACGGCGGTCACCACTCCCGCCGATACGGTCGCCACGCTCACAATGGAGGAAGTCCACACCGGTAGCGCGCTGTCCACCGGAACGCGCGAGTTGTCGGATCGTACCGCCGTGACCCGAAGCTCCGCCGTCTCCCCGGGAAAGATCGGGAACTCCTCGGCGCTCGTCAGTTCCAAAGAGGTAATGGACGGCGCCGGTGGCGGGGAGGCAGCGCCGGGAGTCGTCGCGCCGGGTGCGGTCCCACCTTGGCTTCCACACGCCGCCTGAAGCAGGATCGCCGCCAACAACGCGCCGAAACCGGTGCGCTCCAGCCGATGCGGTGAAGACTGTTCCGCAGTCCCCGAGCTCACATCTGGATCCTCCGGTGCCGAAGTCTAACGAAAACCCCACCCGACCCCAACGACTATTGGGGATCTTGGTTTCTATTGGGGATGAGACCGGTAATCCGCCTCGGGCCGGACCTCCTCCAACCATCTCGGCGCGCCCGGGCCGGCCCAGGATTCAGACTGGCGTCGCTCACGCAGGTATGAGCGTCGCGCCGTCCCCGTTGGGGTTGGCGCGGTCGAGGCTGACCGAGTCCGGGAGTTCCGCCTCACTTCGCTCGGCGATGCTAGCCGGAGGCTGGCGCTCCTCCTCCTCGGCCCGGCGGCCCAAACGAGAGTGGTGCGCAGGAGCGCCGGCTGCGAACGCGCTCCTGGCCCGAGAGCCGGCGCGCCGTTTACTCGACTACGCGCTCTTGGCCTGGGATCACCCGCCGGCTCTTGACCATCTCCTCGTCGTAGTAACGGCGATAGAGGATGTCCCAGGTCTCGGTGCCCTGCTGGACCGTCCGGCTCTGCGAGTCGATCTTCCGGCGCACGATCTGATCGATGCGCTCATCGTCCTCGAGTTCGGAGTTGATGATTCGCATGATCATGCGGCGGATCTCGCTGTCCTCGGCGTAGAACTCCACCGTCTCGTCGGCGCGCAGCAGATCCATGATCTGGTTCGCGAGGTGGTTGATCTTCCCGTTGGTCAGGCGCATGGCTGGATCTTTCGAGGGAGAGAGAACGGCCGCGCCATTCCTAGAGGATGATCCCCTCTTCGCGGGCGAGCCGTTTCTTGACCAGTTTGAACATTTCCCGGTATTCGACGCCGCCCGTGCGAATCTCCTCGCCGTAACCGTCGAGAAGCTGGCGGACCTTTTCGTTGAGGTCATCTTCCTGGCGCAGATCCTCGGTGATCAGATCCACGATCGCGTCCATCAGCGCGTTCGGATCTTCCGGATCAATGTAGCCGGCAACCTGCAGGTCGTCGGTAATCCGGTACCCCAGGAATTGGATCTGGCTCTTGGTCAACCGCATGGCGCGCGACCCGTGAGCGTATCACATCCCGCGGGCCCCAAGCGAACGGGATACGGGAAAGCAGAAACGATGGGGTTACGGCGGGAATTACGCTGGTAGCAGCCTGTGGCAAAACCCACGCGGCATTCGACGGGCGATGCATCCCGGCTGAACCGCGCCTCTACGAGGCGCTCATCGTTGCGCTTCGGTCGCAATACATCCGGTATTCCTCCCTCACGCGCCTTGTCAGCCGGGCGCCTCCCCCGCCTCGGTGCTCACGTGCGTTTCACCACAGGCTGCTAGTATCCGCGCTTCTTGCGAGAGATGGGGTCGTAGTTCAGTTGGTCCAGAACGCCGGCCTGTCACGCCGGAGGTCGCGGGTTCGAGTCCCGTCGGCCCCGCCATCATCGCGTCCCCGCCACCCTGTCGGATGTTGTCTTCCGGCACATTTCCCGCGGAGTTCCAGAGGCCTCTCATGAAGATCTCGATCACGTACTGCGTCGTTTGAAACTACCTCCCTAACGCCTCCAGTCTGGCGGCGGCAATCCGGGAGGAACGGGGCATCGAACCCGAACTCATCGAAGGCGGCAAGGGCATCTTCGACGTGAAGGTGGACGGCGAGTTGGTCTATTCCAAGTACGACACCGGCCGTTTCCCCGAGAACGCCGAGATCCTCGACAAGATTCCCGTCCTCGCGAACTGACGCGCCCCGGCCGGCGCTCGCTGCGCCGGCCTTGATGGGAATGGACGGGACTGACCGCGGCATTGCCGCGGCCGGTCAGAAGTCGAAGAGACGCGTGTACTTGATGATCAGCGAACGGCCCATCACCGTGGGCACCAGGAACCCGGTCTCGTCGTCGAACCGGTCGAGGGTGGCCGTGTTTCGCAGGTCGTTGTAAACGAGGAAGAGACCGGTTCCGCTCCGGTCCAGCATCACCAGCCGGATGTTCGACGACACCGACGCGGTCTGGCTGTTGTACTGGATGAGCGCTTCGAGACGGCGCAGCGGGGTGAACGAGTAGTTGACCCGGATCGGAATCAGGTCGGTGGTGAACGTGCCGCCGGGGAGGTCCACCACGTCACGGTTCCAGCCGATGCTCGCCTGGAAGGTCGCGCCGATCCGTCCGTTCAGACTGGAGCTGAGGCCCAGGTAATCCCCGTCGTAGAAGCCGCCGTTCCTCAGGTAGAACGTGGGATACAAGCGGGCGCTGGCGTTTCCGAGGTAGTTCACGCTCACCTGCGTCCAGTTGTAGAGGCCGGGCGGGATCACCACGCGGTGCCCGTCCACCCCCGAGAACACGGTGAAGTCGTCAAGCGGCCGGTCGCGGTGCCGGTCGATGAACAGCCCGAAGCGGCCGCCCCCGTTCGGTTGAAACTCGATCGGATGCCAGTGCCCGCGTCCGGACTGAACTTCTCCGTCAAAACCGTAGTACGCGTTCCAGGTCACGTGCGGGGAGAAGCGGCGCACCCAGGACAGGCCGGCAAGGTGGGAGGGCTGCCAGTCGAGGTAGTAGCGCCACTGGTACTTCCGGAATCCCCGCCGGGGCACGAAACCGACCTCGGGGTTGAAGTCCTCGCCCACCTGGGTGAAGCCGACGTGGCCTTGGTGGAGCTGGTCGGCGTAGTTCAGGAACGCCCGGCCCGCCAGGGTGTCGGAGGCGCTTGCTTCCGGATCCGAACCCACTGAGGCCGTCTTGGCCAGAAAGGTGAAGAAGCGGGCGTGCTCTCCGATCTGGATCGCGGCGTCGGCGCCGAAGGCGCGGTTGGTATCCCCGTCCTCGGCCCATTCGCCGGTGGCCTGGCGGTTCACGAAGATGCCGCCGAAGTTGGACCTGCCGACCTCGCGCTGGATGCGCGCGACGCTGTAGTTGTTGGCCGCGAGGGAGAGGGCGCCGGTCTCGTTGTCGAACGCCGCGTCGGTCTGCATGTTCATGAGGCCGATGTTCGTGGACCCCATCTTTCCGGAGAGCCGGGCGCCGCCGACGATTCCCACCGGCTGGCCCGCGTTGAGCCCGATGCGGCGGCTGAAGAAGAGGTCCACCTCCTGGGGCGCTCCGAACTGGAAGGTGGATGCGTTCTCCAGGAAGAAAGGCCGTTTCTCGGGGAAGAAGAGCGGGAACCGCGTCAGGTTGATCTGCTGGTCGTCGGCTTCCACCTGCGCGAAGTCGGTGTTCGCGGTCAGGTCCACGGTGAGGTTCGGAGTGACGCCCCACTTCACGTCGAGGCCGATGTCGAGCCCCTCGGTTTCGCGGTTCTCGGAGCGGACCGCGAGCGGGTTGCGACTCGCCTCGCCGAGCGCGAAGGGGGTGACCTTGATGTCGCGGCGCGAGGGCAGGACCAGCCCGGACACCTTGCGCGCCAGGGAGACGCGGTAGATGTTGTAACCGCGGGGGATCGGAGCCAGGAAGGACTGTTCGTTCTTGCGGCGGATGTTCCGCATCACGTTGATGCCCCAGGTCCGGTCCGGTCCGGCCTCGTAGCGGAGCGTCCGCAGGGGAATCGCGAACTCGGTCTCCCAGCCGCGCTCGCTGCGCTGGGAGCGCACCGTCCAGTCGCCGTCCCAGTTGGCGTTGAAGCCGGTGATGCCCCCGCGCTGGGAGCCGCGCTGGCCGGGGCGGGGGTTGTAGCCGCCGGTGGCGCCCTCGCCGGCGATCTGGCCGTCGTACTCGATCCCTTCCGGGTTCGTCCCGAAGAGGAAGGCGTTTTGGTTGTCGTTGAAGGTGTCGAGCACGATCTGGACGGAGTCGGACTCGTTCAGGTCCCCGTCGCGCCGGCTCTCCGAGACGAGCACCTGGCCGGGTTCGCTGTCGAACGCCACGATCCCCACGTAGAGCGTGGTTTCGGAGAGCAGCAGGCGTACTTCGGTCCGCTCGGAGGCGGGCGAGCCGTTGTCCGGCTCCTGCTGGATGAAGTCGGTGAAGGGTTCGACGGTGGCCCACTGTTCGTCGGTGACCAGCCCGTCGACCACCGGCCCCTCCATGCCCTCGGCAAGCGCCTGAACCGCCCCGTCGTTCGGCGGCGCGGCGCCTCCCGATGCGAGGGGAACGAGCAGCAGGAAACCGGGCAGAAACGGCAACGCGAGCCGGCCTCCTCCCGGGGATTTCATCGGAGAACGTCGCATGGGCCGCGCGTATCCTACGCGGGAAAGAACATGGCCGAAAACGCGATTCTTCCCAACTTCATCGGCGGCAGCTACGTGGTGCCGCCGGTCTCCGAAAGTCTGCCGGTTCTCAACCCCGCGACCGGAGAAATCCTGTCCCGGATCCCGCTCTCCGGACCGGAGGATGTGGGCCGGGCGGTGGAGAGCGCGAGGGAGGCGCTGCGCGATTGGCGCGAGACGCCGCCCACCGACCGGGTCCAGCCGCTCTTCCGGCTCAAATCCCTCCTCGAGCGCGATTTCGAGGAGCTCTCCCGCTGCGTCACCACCGAAAGCGGAAAGACGCTCGCCGAGTCGCGCGGCGAGCTGCGCCGCGCGATCGAGAACGTGGAGGTGGCGTGCGGGATTCCCTCTTTGATGCAGGGCCGGGTGCTCGAGGACATCGCCCGCGGGATCGACGAGTTGATGATCCGCCAGCCGGTGGGGGTGGTGGCGGTGATCGCGCCCTTCAACTTCCCGGCGATGATCCCGTTCTGGTTCCTCCCCTACGCGCTGGCCTGCGGGAACACGGTGGTGATGAAGCCGTCGGAGAAGACGCCGCTGACCATGCAGCGGGTGGTCGCGCTGATGGAGGAGGCAGGGTTCCCGCCCGGCGTGCTGCAGGTGACCCATGGCGGGCAGGAGGCGGTTTCGGCGCTGCTCGACCATCCGGACGTCGCCGCCGTCAGCTTCGTGGGCTCATCCCCGGTGGCGCGGATCGTCTATGCGCAGGCGGCGAAGAACGGGAAGCGGGTGCAGTGCCAGGGCGGTGCGAAGAATCCGGTGGTGGTCCTCGAGGATGCCGATGTCGAGGCCGCGGTTTCGACGGTCGCGGAGAGCGCCTTCGGGTGTGCCGGCCAGCGCTGTCTCGCGGCCTCGCTGGCGATCACCGTGGGCGGCGCCCACCGGCCGTTCCGCGATCTGGTGAGCGCCGCCGCCGAGAGCCGGGTGGTGGGTTCCGGGCTCGACGAAGCGGTGGACATGGGACCGGTGATCCGGGGTGAGAGCCGGGCCCGGATCGAGGGGCTGATCGGCCAGGCGGTGGACCGGGAGGCCGCTACCGCGGTGGTGGACGGCCGGGGGGCGCGGATTGCCGGCCACGAGGACGGGTTCTTCGTGCGTCCCACGGTGCTGGACGGACTTCCCGCCGAGGGAGAGATTGCCCGCACCGAGATCTTCGGACCGGTGCTCGGGATCATCCACGTCGATTCCGTCGAGGACGCGGTCGCCTTCGTCAACAGCGGCGAGTTTGGGAACATGGCCTGCCTCTTCACGAACGACGGCCGCGCGGCGCGCCGCTTCCGCCACGAGGTGCTGACCGGCAACGTGGGGATCAACGTGGGAGTCGCCGCCCCGATGGCGTTTTTCCCCTTCAGCGGCTGGCGCGGCAGCTTCTTCGGAGACCTGCACGCCCAGGGGGCGCACGCGATCGAGTTCTATACCCAGACGAAGGTCGTCGTGGAGCGTTGGCCCCGCGACGCCTCGAAGCGCTTTTGACGCCCGATCCCGCTTCCGGGAGGAAGGGGGTTCGAAGGCTGGTTCGCCGTTTCTGGCAACCGGCACTGTGGACCCTCTTCGTCCTGAACGTCCTCTTGTTGCCGCTGCTCTTCGGCGGGGCGGGGGAGGAGCCGTTCGTACCGCCGGAGTGGCTTCCGACGAGCCCCCTGGCGTTGATCGCGCTCCACGCGGCGGCGGTGGCCTTCGCGGTGCCGAACACGCTCTTCTGCCTCGCCGCGGGATTTCTGTTCGGCCTGGGGCCGGGGATGGTCTATGCGACGCTCGGCACCTTCTTCGGTTCCCTCGCCGCCTTCGGCGTCGGCAGGCTGTTTCTGCGCCGCTGGCTCGTGGGGTGGCTCGCGGGGTTCCGGTCCGCGAGCCGGATTCTCGCCGCGCTCGGCAGCGCCGGTATCCGCACGGTGTGCCTCACCCGGCTGTCGCCGCTGTTCCCGTTCGCGTTCCAGAACTTCGGCTGGGCCGCGACCCCCGTGCGTTTCCGCAACTACGCGGTGGGTTCCTTCCTCGCGGTCCCGGTCGGAGCGTCCTTCTTTGCCCATCTCGGCGCGGCGGCGAAGGCCGGCGCGACGCTGGCGACCGAGAGCTTCTCCTGGTCCGCGGCGCTCACCATCATCGGTCTCGGCGCCACCTTCTACCTCATCCGCTGGATCAGCCGCCTCGCGAACGCCGCCCTCGCGGACGAACTCCCCACCGACTGACGGCGGAACCGCGTTTCGCCGTTGAGCCCGAAGCTCGTGGACCGCACGGGAACGCCGGCCTCCAGGCCGGCACAGCCCGCCGCAGGCGGGCGGCGGGAGAGACCCTCAGCGCCAAGATGTTTGCCCTCTCGGCGTACGCCACGGCAGTCGTGGTGGCATGCGGCTGGCCTCCGGAGGAGTTACAATCGCCATGAATAGGTGCGGTTTACAGACCTGTTGCCAGACCTGTGAGGACGAATATGACCACCAGATTCTCCGAAGACGTGATTCCGCTCACCGATCTCAAGACCAACCCCGCCCGGGTGGTTCGTCACGCGACAGATGCCGGACGGCCGGTTCTCCTGACCCGCCGGGGTCGCGGCGTAGCCGTTGTCCAGTCCGTCGCAGACTTCGACGCCGCCGCGGAGGAACGGGAGTTCATGCGGGCGGTCGTGATCGGTCTTGCCGACCTCGAGGCCGGACGTGACCTGTCGTTTGCCGAAGCTGTGACGCGGCTCGGTCTCGATTGACTCCATGCCGAGGAGGGCCATTCGGCTGGCGGAATCGGCGGTCCGGGATCTGGAAGAACTGAGACGCTGGTATGCGGAACAGGGCGCCCCCGAAGCCGGTGGGCGGACCCTCAGGCGGATTCTGAAGAGCATCCAGCTACTCGGCGAGATGCCGGATGCCGGACGAATCGTCCCGGAGTTCAGCGAGGATTCACTGCGCGAACTCATCCGGCCGCCCTTCCGCATCGTCTATCGCCGTGAGCCGGACGGCGTTTCGATCGTGCGCGTCTGGCGAAGCGAGCGCCTGTTGGAGGTTCCCGAGGCGGAGACGCGCGTATAGCAACGCCGTCCTCCAGACCGGCGCAGCCCCGCGAAGCGGGGCGGCGGGACGGACTCCCGGTGACCGGGATGGCTCCCCTCTCGGCGTGCACCACGCCAGCCGTGGTGGCGCACTGGCACGGGAGCCCCCACCGCGAACGCCGGGCCAGCCCCCGAGGCCGGCGTGGTCGCGTACAGCGCAGCGAAAACTCCTAGCAGCGACCTTGACTTACGAATACAGTCCCCGAGACCGGGCGCCTGTTCTTGACCCTGCACCACGAAGAAAAAACCCCAGCGCCAGGGAATGCGCCGCAGGCCCCCGCGCGCCGGCCCGGCGACCCGCCCGGGATGGGCGCCGTCCGGCGCTTCTTCCGCCACCCCTTCTTCCGGGGCGTCTGGCTCTGGGTGCGCGCGATCGGACGCGGCCTTCAGGCCACTTGGAAATGGCTCGACCAGAACGCCGGCCCCATCGCCCGCGGCATCGAGAAGGCGGGGAACACCGCGGTCCGCGTGTCCGAGGGCGCCGTCAAGGTCGGGCAGGCGGCGGGAGAGATCGGCGGCAAAGTCAGTGCCTGGGGCAGGGACCGCCGTGACGCCGGGGGCGTGAGGCTCCGTCGCATCGGCGAGGGAATGCGGCGTTTCGGGAAGGACGCGGTCCGGATCGGGACGCGCTCCGGGGATGTGGCCGAGGGGGTGGAGGACCTCGGGGAGGGCCTCGTTTCGTTGGTAGGTGACGACGGTGAACCGGGGCGCCGGGCGCGGCGTGTCTCCGAGCCGAAGCCGAAAATCGAAGTTCGCCCCCGCCACCGGTTGCCGCGGCGCGCACCCGCCATCCTCCCGCCGTCCGCGGTCGTTCCGGAGAGCGACGAACCCGACAAGGCCGATCTGGGCGGCGAACTCCCCGAGGTCTTCCGGGACCGCATCCGCGCCCTCGGAAAGCGAAAGCGCTCGAAACCGCTCCGCCAGCTCATCCTGGACATCTGCGCGGATCGAGAATGGACGACGGTGGGCGATCTCGCGGACTGGCTCGGGATGGACGCGAGCAACCTGCAAAAGCGCCACCTCCGGCCGCTGCTGAAATCCGGCCAGCTCCGGCTCCGCTATCCCGGCAACCGGAGTCACCCGGACCAGGCGTACGGCGCCGGCGCCTGAACGATCAGCGTCGCGGCCCGGCGACCTTTTCGGAGAGCCTTGGTCAAACGCGGGAGCCATGGTCAAAGGTCGGAGCCATGGTCAAATGCCGGAACCATGGTCAAACGGCGTCCGAGCCATGGTCAAACCTCGAATTTGCCCCGAAAGCCATGGTCAAAGGCGGAATTCGGGCTTCCGGAGACCGAATTCGTGGATTTTTCGGTTTCCGGCCGAAACCGGCCCACAGCCTCGAAATACCGGCTATTTCCGGCCCGGATTCGGCATTTCCGGCCGGTATTCCCCGGATTCCGGTTCCGGAACCGGTATCGCGAAGGAGCCGGAATGGGCGATCGGGAACTCCGGTCAAAAACCCGGCAGACGACCCCGAGCCATGGTCAATCCGGCCGGAAGCCATGGTCATTTCGCACCGGCCATTGTCCGGCGACCGCGGGTGACGTGGTGGTCCCTCCGGGTGCTGTCATCTCCTGTAAGGTGACGAAGTGAAGTTCTCCAACCTGACGCACGACGACGCCGGCAACGACGTGACGCCGCGGACGCGCGGGGATTGGGGCGCGTGGGTATCCGCCACGAAGCTTCGCGGGTATCTGCTGAAGAACACCCTCGGGGATTGGTTGGAGCTCTACGGCGAGGCCAATGGATTCCAGCGCGACAGCGCCCGTCCCGGGTACGACGAGCGGCTGGACTTCTTCCGCTTCGTCCGAGACCGGGGCGTCGCGTTCGAAGACGCGGTGGCCGCCTGGCTTGCCGGCCGCAGCGATCTCGTCCGAATCGGGGCTTCCGGGCTCGACAGCCAGGACCTCGACTCGGCGAAGAAGACCGTCGCCGCGTTGGCGGATGGGCGCGAGATCGTCCACCAGGGGGTCCTCTGGAACCCGGAAGACCGCACCTACGGAGCGCCCGATTTCCTGGTCCGCTCCGATGTGTTCGACCGGCTGTTTCCCGATCACTTGGAGCCGGGGGAGGGAGAGCGGCCGGCCCCGGAGCTGGATCGGCCGTGGCACTACCTCGTCCTGGATGCCAAGTTTGCGAAGCTCCACTTGGGGAAGGGTCGCAAGAGCGTGCTCAACCAGGGCTCTTCGACGCCCGCCTACAAGGGACAGCTCTTCGTCTATAACGCGGCGCTCGGTCGCCTCCAGGGCTACGCGCCGCCCCGGGCCTTCTTGATCGGGCGCGGCTACGAACACACGTACACCCGCAAGAAGCAGAAGTTCGAGATGCGGAGTGGCGTTGCCGTGGAGCGGCTCGGCCCGGTTTCCATGGGCGACGTTCTCCGTGAGAGAACGACCGAGGCCGCCGACTGGATCCGCAGGCTGCGCCGCGAGGGAGGGGGCTGGAGCCCGCTGCCCGAGCCGTCGGTGCCCGAACTTGAGCCTCGGGGGAAGCCGTCGGCGCCGTGGAGCGATGCCATCAGTTCCATCGGCCGCGAGCGTCGGGAACCGATCCACGCAGACCCGCCGGGGCCTGCCCTGTCGCGACCGGCCCTGTTGCCGGAGAGGGTCACCGTCGAGGAGGAGCGGTGGCGCGAGAGCCCGCCGCTCGAGTTCTTCTGTGACTTCGAGACGGTGAACGATCTGAACGACGACTTCGGCGCCTTCCCGCAGGCGGGCGGTCAGGCGATGATCTTCATGATCGGCTGCGGCCACGTCGAGGACGGCGCCTGGCAGTTCCGGTGCTTTGTCGCAGAGCGGCTCGACGCCGACGGCGAGGCGCGGATCGTCGAGGCCTGGCTCGACCATATGGACGAGCTGGGTCGTCGTTTCGGCGTCCAAGACCCCCCGGTCTTCCACTGGAGCGATGCGGAACGCGGATGGTATGACTCAGCGAGAGCACGTCACCCGGACGAAGGGTGGCTCGATCTCGATTTTTTCGACCTCCACAAGAGGGTCTTCAAGGCCCAGCCGGTCTTCGTCTGCGGCGCGCACGGCCTGGGACTCAAGGCGGTCGCCAACGCCCTCCACGAGCGCGGACTCATCGAGACCTCGTGGGGTGACTCGAAGGTGGATGGACAGGGGGCGATGGTCGGCGCCTGGCGCTCGGACGAGGAGGCGCAGCGCAAGGGGGTCCGCCTGGCAGACACCGGGTTGATGCTGGAGATCGAGGAGTACAACGAGGTGGACTGCCGGGTGATGCAGGAAATCCTTTACTGCCTGCGCGAGCATCACTGAACGGCCGCGACCTGAGCGCGTCGTCCAGCTTTCCCGTCCTCCCGGCGCCCGCCGCGAGCGCTCAACCGCCCCGGATCCTGGCGAGGGCCTGCCCGGCCAGGGGATAGTCCTCGTGTTCGAGGATGCACAGCAGCGCCGGCACGGCGCGGTCCTCGCGAAACTCGCCGAGTTGCCAGATGACGGCAGCCGCCAGGTCGGGAGTCGCGATGTAAGTGTCCTTTGCGGACTCCCGTCCGAGGTCGATCAGCAGCGCCAGCAGGTGTTCCCGGATCTCTTCGGTATCCGGAGAGCGCCTCCAGACGACCCGGGCGGACCACTCCGTGCCGGTGTCGAGGACGATGGGTTCGATTTCCGGGGTTTCGGCGGTGACGGGCCCCGGGCGCAGGATCGGCCCGATGGGGACGGGATCCCGATCCGGGCGGCGATAGGGATGGTTCGCGCAGTAGGTGTAGAAGGGATCCTCGATTGGCAGGTCGCGGATCTCGCAATGCGATGGGACCGAGTGGTCGTGATTGACGCTGCCGGCCCTGCCGCGGTTGGCCCGATTGAACCAGCAGGTTCCGCAGCAGTCGGATCCGCCGTTGGGCATGGGCGGTTGAAGTCTGCCCGGTCGGACCCGGGACCTCAAGGTGCCCGCCGGACCAAGGCTGCGGGTAGGCTCCCGCCCCGATACGAGGAGGCCGACATGCGCAGCACCGTTCTCCTGGCCGCCTGGCTCCTGGGCGCGGCTCCGGCAGTCGCCCAGGAAGGTCCGGCGCCGGAGCCCATCACGCTGGCCGAAGTGCTGGCGGCCGGACGGGGCCAGTCACCCCGGATCGCGGCGGCGCGGTCTCGCGAGCAGGCGGCAGTCGCCGCCGCGGGAGTGGCCGGGCGCTGGACCGACCCGGCTCTCGAGTTCCAGAGCGAGAACTGGGGCGCTCCATCGCCGGGCCTTCCCTACGACAGCTTCGTTACCGTCACCCAGCGGCTCGAACTCGGCGGCAAGCGGGGCGCGCGGAAAGGAGCGGCGCTGGCCGGCGCGGAGGCGGCCCGGGCCGATGCCTTCGCCGCCATGCGGGCGATAGAAGGAGAACTGGCCGGGCGTTTCCTCGAAACCGTCCGCCTCCGCGATCAGGCGGCGATCCTGGCGGAACAGCGTGACGCGCTCGACGAACTGGTCCGCGTCCTCGAACGCCGGGTGGCCGAGGGGTTCGCGCCGGACGCTGATCGCGCCCGGCTTGCCGCCGAAGCCACCGCTGTCGCCATCGCTCTGACTCGGGCCGAGGCGGCGACCGATCGGGCGTTTCTCGATCTCCAGGCGCTAGCCGGCCTGCCGGAGGGAGCCACGGCGGTGGCGCTCGTCCGGCCCGGCCCGGTGCCGCTGCCGGCCGGTGAGGCGCAGGCGCTCGCCGCGGAGGTGGCGGCCGCCCGGCCCGACGTCCGTTCCGCCGCGACGCGGGTCGAGACCGCCGAACGCGGGCTCAACCTCCAGAACTCCCTCCGGGTCCCGGACCTGACGGTGCGCGGCGGACTGAAGCGCACTCTCGACCAGAACACCGGCGTCCTGGTAATCGGAGTGGGCCTCCCGTTCTTTGACCGCAACCAGGTGGCCACGGCACTCGCCCGCGGAGAGGTCCGCGCCGCGGAACTCGAACGGGACTTCGTCACCCGGCGCGCGGAGGCGGACGCGACGGCCGCCCTCCGAACCGCCCGGCGGCTGGCCGAGGCGGCGAGCGGGGCGGACGCCCAACTCGTTGACCCCGCTACCATCGCGCGCACCGCAATGAGGTCCGCATTCGACCTCGGCACGGCCGACCCCCTCCGGGTGGTGGATGCCGAGCGCGCCTTCGCCGGCGCCCGGCTCCTCGCGAACGACATCCGGATCGAAGCGCTTGCCGCCGCCGTCGCGGCCCGGCTGGCGCTCGGGGAGGCGCCCCTGCCATGACCAGCGCTGCCATGACCCGCGCCCCTTTGCTCCCGCTCCTTCTGCTCGGGCTCGCCTGCGGCGACGCCCCCGAAGCCCCATCTTCGTCGCCGGCCACTGCCGATTCCGCTACCGGCGTCGTCACCATGACCGCGGCGGGGCGTGAGGCGGCGGGGATCACGACCGCCACGGTGCGGGAGGTGACCCGGACGGATGCGCTCGAAGCCCTCGGGGTGGTGAACCTCGACGAGCGGCGCACCGCTCGTCCGGGTGCCATCGTGGACGGCGTGGTCGCCGAAGTGCTGGTCCAACCGGGAGACCGGGTCGAGGCCGGCGCGGTGCTGGCGCTCATTCTCAGCCATCAGATCCACGACGTCTGGGCCGAGTACTTCACGGCGGCGGCCCGCCGACAGCACGCCGAGGCCGGATTGAGCTACGCGCGGACCGCCACGGCGCGCGCCGAGCGGCTGGTGGCCGACAAGGCGCTCGCGGAGCAGGAACTCGAACGGGCTCGCGCCGATCTGGGCGCGGCCGAGGAAGAACTCGCTGCCGCCCAAGCCGATGTCGGGCGGACCGAGCAGGATCTCCTGCACTACGGCCTCACCCCCAGCCCGGACGCCGACCCGCGCGAAAACGAGCACGTCCCCGTGCGCGCGCCGTTCGGCGGCGCCGTCATCGAGCGGCGCGCCTCGCCGGGCGAGGCGGTTACCCTGGGGACGCCGCTGGTAGTGGTTTCGGACCTGTCGAGCGTCTGGATCACCGCCGAGGTCCCGGAAACCGACCTCCATCGCCTTTCGGCGCCGGAGCCCGTCGAGTTCCGGGTGGAAGCGTGGCCGGATGAGGTCTTCTCCGCCACGCTCACCACCATCGGCGACGTGATCAATCCGGACACCCGCCGGGTGACGATCCGGGCCGAGGCGGACAACCGGGACGGCCGTCTCAAACCCGAGATGTTCGCGAGACTGACGGTCGCTTCCGGCACCCCGCGGAGCCTGCTGGTGGCGCCGGCGGACGCCGTGCAGGAACTCGCCGGCGAGTCGGTGGTCTTCGTCGAGGCCGGCCCCGGGGAGTTCCGGCGGCGCCCGGTGGTCACCGGCGCCTCCTTCGACGGTGACGTCGAGATCATCGAGGGCCTGGCGGCGGGCGAAGTGGTCGCCACCGAGGGGGCCTTCCTGCTCAAGTCGGCCCTGATCGGCCTCCCCGAAGAGGAGTAGCCGTTTGCTGGTCGAGCGCTTCGTCGCCGCCGCCACGGGCCGGCGCGCCCTGGTCTTGGTGTTCGTGGCCGCACTCGCGCTCATCGGGACGGCGGCGCTTTGGAACCTCCCCGTGGAGGCGTTCCCCGACCTGACGAACAACCAGGTGGTCGTCATCACCGAAGCCCCGAGCCTGGGCGCCCCGGAGGTCGAGCAGCAGGTCTCCTATCCCATCGAGACGGCCCTCATGGGAGTGCCGGACGCCGAAGAGGTACGGTCGGTCTCCAAGTTCGGGCTCTCGCTGGTCACCGTCGTCTTCGACGACGCGGTGCCGATGTACCTCGCGCGGCAGCTCGTGACCGAGCGGCTGACCGAGGTCCGTGGGCAGCTGCCCGCCGGGCTCGAACCCACCCTGGGTCCCCCCGCTACCGCGTTCGGCGAGATCTACCAGTACGTCGTCACCGGCGACGACCCGATGGCGAACAAGACGATCCACGACTGGGAGGTGCGCACCCGGCTCCGCTCGGTCCCGGGGGTGAGCGAGGTGAACTCGTGGGGCGGCCTCACCCGGCAGATCGAGGTGGTCGTCCGGCCGGAGGCGCTCGAGGAATTTGACCTCACCCTGCGGGAGGTCTTCCACGCCATCGGGGACAGCAACCGGGCGTTCAGCGGCGGGTTCATCGAAGCGCGCGACGAGCGCTACACCGTGCGGGGGATCGGCCTGTTCACCGGACCCGGGGATCTCGAACGGGTGGTGGTGCGCGCCGACGACGGGGTGCCGGTGCTCCTCTCCGACATCGCCGAGATCGGAACGGGGGCGATGCAGCGGAACGGCGCCGTCACCGCGGGCGGCGAGGGCGAGGTCACGAGCGGCATGGTGGTCATGCTCAAGGGCGAGAACGCGCTTGAGGTATCCGACCTGGTCAAGGCGCGGATGTCCGAGATCCTGACCGGATTGCCGCCGGGGATGGACATCGAGCCGTTCTACGACCAGAGCGAGGTCATCGACCGCACCTCGGCCACTGTGCGCCGGAACCTCATCGAGGGCTGCCTGCTGGTCATCGTGGTCCTCTTCCTATTCCTGCGCGATGTCCGGGCGGCGCTCATCGTGGCCGCGGTCATTCCGCTCTCGATGCTGGTCGGTTTCACGGGCATGCGGCTGTTCGGCATTTCGGCGAACCTGATGTCGCTCGGCGCCATTGATTTCGGGCTCATCGTGGACGGCGCGGTGGTGATGATGGAGAGCTTCGTGCGGCGCCGGGCGGCCGGTGGGGGGGACGGCGGGGAACCCGGGGGGCGCGTCGCCCTCATCCGCGGCGCCGCGGTGGAAGTTGCCCGGCCGGTGCTCTTCGGGGTGCTGATCATCATTGCGGTCTATCTGCCGATCCTCACCCTCGAAGGTCTCGAGGGGAAGATGTTCCGGCCGATGGCCATCACGGTCTGCTCGGCGCTCTTTGGGTCGCTCCTCCTCTCGCTCACCGGTGTCCCGGTGGTCTCGTCCTTCCTGCTGAAGTTCGGCGGCGTCCACCGCGAGGCATCCTGGTTCGTACGGCTCCGCGAGTGGTATCTCGGCGTGTTGCGGGTCGCCATGTCCCGGAAGGCGGCGACGGTCGGCATCGCGACGGTCATCATCCTGACGGCGGTCGGGTCCATTCCGTTCCTCGGCACGGAGTTCATGCCGCGGCTGGACGAGGGTTCGATCCTGATCGAGACCCGGAAGCTGCCCTCGGTGTCGCTCGAGGAATCCGTGGAGATCTCGACGCGCGTGGAACGGAAGCTGCTCGCCGAGTTCGACGAGGTGTCGGAGATCGTCACCAAGATGGGCCGGCCGGACTTGGCCACCGAGGCCATGGGCATCTACCAGGGCGACGTGTACGTGCTGCTCCATCCGGACGAGGAGTGGGCGAGCGGGCGTTCGAAGGAGGCGCTGATCGACGCGATGGCGGCGTCGCTTGCGGAGATCCCCGGGCTTTCGGTGAACTTCACCCAGCCGATGGCCATGCGCCTCGACGAGGTCGTCTCCGGGATCAAGGCGGACGTCGCGGTGAAGATCTTCGGGCCCGACGCCGCGGTCCTCGAACGGTTGGGGGTGGAGGTGCTGCGGGTGATCGAGGCCGTCCCCGGCGCCGCCGACGCCCAGGTGGAGGTCCTGTCCGGAGCCGCGCAGCTCGAAGTCCGCCTCGACCGGGAAGCCCTCGCCCGCTACGGGCTCCACGTGGGTGACGTGCAGGAGTTCGTCGAGACCGCCGTCGCCGGGAGTGTGGTCACTGAAATGCTCGACGGCGCCCGGCGCTTTCCGGTGGTGGTGCGCTTCCCGCCCGAGAGCCGCGCCGACGCCGCCGCGCTGGCGTCGCTGCCCATCGTCGCCCCCGGGGGTGAGCGGATCCCGCTGGGCCGGATCGCGGAAATTGCCGCCGCGCCCACTCCGGAGGCGATCAACCACGAAAACGGCGAGCGCCGCCTGGTGGTCCAGACGAATGTCCGGGGCCGCGACGTGGGCAGTTTTGTGGCCGAGGCGGAGGACCGGATCGAGGAGGCGGTGGCGGTGCCCTCCGGGTACTACCTGACCTGGGGCGGCCAGTTCGAGAACCAGCAGCGGGCCACGTCGCGGCTCGCGCTGGTGGTGCCGCTTTCCATCGCGATCATTTTCGGGCTGCTGTTCGTCACCTTCCGCCGGGTCCGCTGGGCGCTGCTGATCCTCCTGAACGTGCCGTTCGCCGCGGTGGGCGGGATCGCGGCCCTCTGGATCCGGGGACTGACGCTCAACCTGTCCGCCTCGGTGGGCCTGATCGCCCTCTTCGGAATCGCGACGCTCAACGGGATCGTGATGCTCGCCGCGATCCGGGCGCTCCGGGAGGACGAGGGGCTCGGGCTCCGGGAAGCGATCGTAGGCGGCGCGGGATCGCGGCTGAAGCCGGTGCTGATGACGGCCACCGTGGCCTCGATCGGTTTCCTGCCGATGGCGCTGTCACAGGGCGCGGGGGCCGAGGTGCAGCGGCCGCTGGCCACCGTGGTGATCGGGGGCATCGTCACCTCGACGCTGCTGACCCTGGTCGTGCTCCCGACGCTCTACGAACGGATGGAGGAGTGGGTGGCCGCCCGCGCTCGGTAGATTCAGCCCGGCTTTCAAAGGGAGCGCCGGCCTCCGAACCGGCACAACCGGAAGCGGGGATGCGTTCAGCGGGCGAACAGGATGCCGAAGACCGCGATGAGGGCCGTGATCAGGAGGCCGAAACCGCCCAGCAGCAGACGCATCTGCGCGGCGAGCACATCCAGCTTCCGATCGTGTTCGGCGAGCTTTCGTGCCTGCTCGTCGAACCGGCGGTCCTGCTCGTCGAACCGGCGATTCTGCTCGTCGAATAGGTGGTCCATCCGGGCTGCGAGCGGCTGCAACTGCGCGTCGAACCGGCGTTCCTGCGCGTCGAATAGGCGGTCCATCCGGGCTGCGAGCGGCTGCAACTGCGCGGCGAGGATGCTCTCGATCATGGTGCCAGCTTGGCGATCCGCAGTATAGGCGAGCTCCGCGTCCGCGCCGGCGTCCACGAGCGCGCGGAAGAGCGCGCTCGGGACGGGCGGATTCGCCTTGCCGGCATCCGGCGCAGGAGGCGGGATGTCGGTCGCCGCCGGGGGCGGGGCGCTCGTGGTTTCGGGGGTGGGCGAGTCCGGTGTGGATTGCGTCATGGGGAGTCCCTTCGTGGAGGCGAAAACGGGAAAGAGGCCGGGTGCCTCCTCTCCCCTATAGACGAGTTTTCGGTCGGTTTCTTCTCACTTGCGGAGCACCTTGTGGAGAAGTCGGTGTGAAGATGCGTCCGATCCGGTGCCGCCCGCCGGGGAGGGGGCGGCGGGATGGAACCTCCGGCGTCAGGATGGTTCCCCTCCCGGCGGGGGCGCCGAGGCAAGGACAAGCCGTCATTGCGGTCCGAATCCCCGCTGCGCGCCTGACTGCAGGCGTCGCCGGCAGGCCCGCGTTACGAAGCGAGTGCGCCGATTCCCACAAGCCCCAGGAGTCCGACCCCGAAGACGGCGGAAGCGATGATCCCGGCGAGGAAGGGCAGCACGAATGTGACCAGCAGGATCACCACGCCCTCGCCGGTTGAGCAACCGGACATGTCCTTGAACGAAAAAACCTTGAGGACCCACTGGTAGGGGATCGCGACAAAGCCCAGGAGCGGCACGACCCCCAGCACCAGGGGCGCGGCGGTGAACATGTGGGCCCTAACCCAGTCCGGGTAGGGCGGCAGACTCTGGGCGCGCGCCTCGCCGAGCACCATCGAGGCCACAAACCTGGAGATGTAACCGCTCAGCACCAGCTCCAGCAGCAGGGCGATCGGGTAGACCAGGGTGAGCATCAGCGCCAAGGTGCCGACGCTTCCCGCGAGCGCAAACCCGATCAGGGCCACGATCAGGCTCTGCGAGGTGCTGGGAGCGGCTGCGATCGACCGGAAACTGCCGGGCCGGAAGCTCAGGACTGCGATGGCCCGCTCCAGCAGTCCCCTTCCGGGAGCCGTGGGGGCCGGGTCAGGTGTGGATGCGGGGGAGTGATTGCCAGCAGCCATGGATGGCTACTGTACCGCTTCGGCCTCTTTTCTTAGGGGCTTGCGGTGACGCTCCGTGCTGCTTGCGCCGCCTGCGGTCTGTCCCGCACGTCGTAGGCGAGCAGCACGTCCTGGTCGCGGAGGTAGAGGAAGCCGTTCGCGACCACCGGATGGCTCCAGGTGTTTTCCCCGGAACGGTCCCGCCGGCGGAGTTCGAAGCGGCCGCGTTCCTGGTAGCCGGCGCGCGAGGGTTCCACGAGGGCGACGTCTCCGCGCTCGCTGAACACGTAGATCCGATTGTCCGCGAAGGTGAGCGAGCCCTTGCGGATCGAGCGGTCGCGCCAGAACAACGCCCCGGTTTCGATGTCGAGCGCGCTGAAGATGGACCCGGAAAACCCGTAGAGCACGCCCTCGTGCAGGATCGGCGTCGCGTGGTGGGCGCGCATGTTCCGGGTGAAGTACTTCTCCTCCGCGGTCACCCCGCCGGCGCCGTCCGTGCGCAGTTCGACAAGGGCGCCTCCGGTCCCGTAGTCCGACGACAGGAACACTTCCGCCGTGCTCCCGCGGTTCGATACCAGGATCGGGGTGGCGATGTTCGCGGTCCGGTTCGAGGCGCGGCGGTAGCTCCACAGCAGCTCGCCGTCTTCCGCCCGGATGCCCGCGGCGCGCTCGCCACTGAAGAAGACGATATGCGGGGCTCCCGGGAGGTCCAGCGGCAGCGGGGAGGCGTATCCGGCTTCGTCGCCCTCGACGCCCCAGACGAGTTCGCCGGTCTCGGCGTCCAGCGCGGCGAAGCCGACTCTCCGGCCGCCCGGCGACACCAGCACCCGGCCGTCCTGCACGAGGGGCGATTCGCTGATCCCCCAACTGATGTTCCGGCCCCCGAACTGCTGCAGCAGGTTGACGGTCCAGAGGATCTGCCCGTTCGCGGCGTCGAGCGCGGTGAGCTGGCCCTGCGCGCCCAGGGCGAACACCCGGCCCCCGACCACGGTCGGGACGCCCCGCGGGCCGTCGCCGCGGCCGTCCCGGTACCCCTCGCCGTGCGGGGTCGCCCAGAGTTGGGCTCCGGTTTCCGCATCGAGCGTGATCACCCACTCGCGGCCCGAGAGCATTCCCAGCGTGTGAACGCGCCCGCCCGCGACCGAGACTGTCGAATACCCGGCGCCGAGGCCCTCGGCGCGGAAAACCAGACGGGGGCCGCCCTCGGGCCAGCTCTGGAGAAGTCCGGTCTCCTCGGAGATGCCGTCCCTGTTCGGGCCGCGCCACTGGGGCCAGTCCTCACCGTGCGCGGCAGGGGCGGTCAACAACAGGACGGCGAGGAGGGTGAGCTGCTTCACCGGGACGCGTCCTCGTCGTTCATCCATGCGCGGGCGACGGGGAGGGCGGCCGCCCGCAGCGCATCGAGGTAGTCCTGAAGCCGCCGGCCGGCATCGCCGGCTTCGAGATCGCCGGGAGCGACGCTTCCGGGTCCCGGAATCTGGGCCATGAAGGCATAAACGAGCTCGCGGCCCGGAGGTTCCCCGGGGTTTTGCCAGTAGCCGGACAGCACTCGGGTGATGGGATTCGAGTTGAGCGAGCCGCCCTTGTAGAAGTGCCGGCCTTCCTCCGTTTCCTCCAGGAACAGGATGTCGCGCATCGCCTCGTGGGCTTCGGGAGAAAGGCCCGGGACGTCGCCCCGCGCGACGGCGGAAAGCACGGCCGCCAGCGAGGCCGCGGTGGCCTCGTTGTCGCCGGTCACGTCGCGCGCCGCGAGCATGTAGCGCCGGGACTCGATCCCGCCAAAGTCCGGATGGCGGGCGTGGACCCGGGCAGTCAGCTCGGGCGGTCCGCCGAGGAACGCGGTGACCAGGTTCGCGGCCGCGTTGTACACCGGGTTCGAAACTCCGGTGCCCCGGATCATGTGGCGGCCGACGGTTCTCGCGGTGGCGGTTTCCAGGTGCTCCCGGATCTCGGCCTGGACCTCCGGGTCGAAGTGGACAATGGCCGGGTGCTCCGGGTTGCCGACGACTTCGGCGGCCCCGGGGACGGCCTCATCGAGGCGCTCCGCCCGGTCGGAGAAGAACTCCACGAGGTAGGAGGTCTTGATCGCACTGGCGGCGGGGCGGGGGACATCCGCGGAGGCCTCGTAGAGTGCGTCTCCGCTCCCCGGGCCGATCCAGGCGCTCAACCCGAGGTTCGTGAATCCGGCGGCATCGACGCCTTGGATCGCGTCGGCGATCTGTTGGCCGATTTCGGCCGGAGAAGGGGCCGGGGCGGCGCCGCAACCGCCCGCCCCGAGCGCCGCCCCCGTCAGCCCGAGCGCGAGGATGCCGGAGGCCGTTAGGGTTTTCCGGCGCGGGGACAGCATGGACATGGTGAGCATATTCCTTGCGGAGTGAACCTTCATGCATGTGACCCTGCCGTTGGCGCGCGGCTTCGATCCGGTGCGGGTGCGGGACCCCGAGCGCTCGGGAGCGATGGACTGGGCGCTCTTCAACGCCAACTTCGAACGGTTCCTGATGACGCCCTGGCGGGAGATCAACCGGGGCTACCGCGGCCCGGCGGGGATGCGCCTCCTGCGCCTCGCGCTGGCGTGCGCCCAGCAGCGGCGGGATGCGGTCCATGACTTTGCCGGGAAGCTGAGGGCCCTCTCCCTACTTCGTGTTCCGCGCGACCCGAGCATCGTGTTCTTCGGCGCCGAGGCGGGCTGGGAGGCCGCGATCCTCCAGGCGCTTTTCGGCGCGGGAGGCGAGGTCGTGCTGATCGATGAAGACCCGGCGGCGTACGAACGATTCCAGCGGGCGCCACGGCGGGTGCGCGTCCGGGCGCCGCGCGGATCGGGAGCGCGCGAGATCGTCGTGGAGCGCGATCTCGACCGGTGGATCTACCTGCGGCGGAACTTCTTCGACGTCGTCCCCGACGGACGATTCGACATCGGGATCGACTGGGGCCTGATCGAGCATTTCGACGACCCGGGCAAGGCGAGGCTCATCGCGCACTTCCGGCGGTTCCTGAACCCCGGCGGACTCCAGATCTGCAGTTGTCCCCGCGACCGGCTCGCGGTGCGCCTCTTCTACCGCGCCTTCGCGGACGAACTGAACACCGGGTATCGGGAGTTGATGACAGTTCCGGAGCTTGCCGACCGCATCCAAGGCGCCGGTGGCGTTATCGAGAGCCGCCTCACGCTGCCCGCCCACAACGTGATCGCGTACCGGGCCAGGTAGGTCGGTCGAGCCGCCCCGCCCAGCAGCCCCAGCGGCGCACGGGCACGGGAACGCCGGCCTCCAGGCCGGCACAGCCCCGCAAAGCGGGGCGGCGGGCCGGACTCCCCAGCGTCACCATGGCTCCCTCTCTGAGGGGACCCCGTGAGCGCGAGCGGCGAGGAACCGCCCGCGGCGCTACGCGCCGCTGTAATAGGGCTGGCTCCCGCCGCGTATTGGAGGCTGAGAGGTTCCATGGACCAAACAACCAGCCCGGCGTTGCAATTCCTCTTGGGCCGGCCTGCCGCCGCCAGCATCCTGGTGGGCGCGGCACTGCTCGCCGCCGCCGCTGACGCGGGGGCCCAACGCCTCTACATCGGGTTCGAAGAGGGTGGTCCCCGGGCACAGATGGCGACATCCTCCCAGACGTTCCTGAACCACCCGACGCGGTGCGACACGCTCCTCTATCCCCCGGGACTGACGCCGCCGAACGATGCCGCCTGCAGAGCCCGCGAAGCGACCGCCTCACTCACGAACTCTTTCGACGTGGGGACCGGATTCGGCTATGGCTCGACCGTCGGCGTCACGATCGGCGCGTTTCGCGCCGAGCTGGATTTCCGGTTACGTGGTCACGGACGGGACACCCGTCCGATCAACCTGGCCGGCGGCGATGAAGCCGTGACCGGCAAGAACGGCGAATGGGCGGTGGCCCCGGAGGAGACGCTCTCCGACGTCAAGTCCGAAGAGATCTTCCTGAACCTCTACTACGACTACGAGAACCGGACGCGGTGGACTCCCTACGCGGGGTTCGGGTTCGGGTTGGCGCAGGTCGAGGCCCACTACGCAGCGAGCTGGGTCCGCAAACCGGAGCCGGACTACCTCGCCATCGAGTTCGTTCCCGACTGGCCGGAGGAAGCCAAGCGCGCGGCCGCGGGAACCGCCAGCCTGCTCAATGCCGAGATGGACGGCTGGGTCCCGGGATACCAGTTCATCGTCGGGGTCGATATGAATCTGGGCGAGGCGTTGATAGGGATCAAGGTTCGCTGGGGCCGATTCGGGGAACTCACCACCACCACGGAGTACGACCTGATCCGCAGCCACGCGCCGGTCCAGGCCGACGGGGTGACTCCGTTCGGGGTGGACATCGGCCTCGGCGGCCTCGGATACCGGGAAGTCGCGCTGGTGCTCAAGCACTACTTCTGATCGGGTTCCCAGGGAGGCGGCGGGAGTGGCCGTCCGCGTCGTCTCGAAGAGCAGTAGGAGCGCCAGCCTCCAGGCTGGCATCGCCGAGCAGAGCGAGGCGAAACTCCCTGTCCTGATCGTTCAGGATGGTGCCGCAGCCCAGCGGCGCGGCGCAGCATCGCTCGTGCAGACGTAAAACCGTCGCGCCATCCTCGTTTGGGTCGCCGTCGTCGGGGGTGATCAGATCTGGGAGTTACGCGGCCTGCGGCCGCGATGCCGGCCCCCACCGGAAGAACTGGCTAGAGGTCGGCGCTCCAGGTCTCTGCGCCACGCAGCCTCTCGGCGTAAGCGGAAACCGCGTGGTCATAGCAACCCTCCCACACGAAAAAAGGGCGCCGGCGCGCGAGCGCCGACGCCCAGGGGTGAGAGGGAGCCTGGACTAGTAGTCCATGCCGCCCATGCCGCCGCCCATGCCGGGGGGACCCCCGGCGGCGGCCTTGTCGTCCTTCTCCGGGATCTCGGAGACGAGCGCCTCGGTGGTGAGCAGCAGACCCGCGATGGAAGCCGCGTTCTGCAGTCCGTAGCGGACCACCTTGGTCGGGTCGATGACACCGGCCTCGATGAGGTCGGTGTACTCGTCCGTCGCCGCGTTGAAGCCGCAGGCCCCTTCGGTCTCCTTGACCTTGTTCACGACGATCGAGCCCTCGTGGCCGGCGTTCTGGGCGATCCAGCGCAGCGGCTCCTCGATGGCGCGGGCGATGATCCGCACGCCCACCTGCTCGTCGTGGCTGAGGTCCTCGCTCGTGCCGAGGTCGTCGAGAGCCGCGCTGGCGCGGATCAGAGCGATCCCGCCGCCGGGGACGATGCCCTCTTCGGCGGCCGCCTTGGTCGCGTGCATGGCGTCCTCGACGCGGGCCTTCTTCTCCTTCATCTCGGTCTCGGTGGCAGCACCGACCTTGATGAGGGCGACTCCGCCAACCAGCTTCGCAAGCCGCTCCTGGAGCTTCTCGCGGTCGTAGTCCGAGGTGGTGTCCTCGATCTGGGCGCGGATCTGCTGGATCCGTCCCGCGATGGCGTCCTGGGTTCCGGCGCCTTCGACGATGGTGGTGTCTTCCTTGGAGATGATGATCTTCTTGGCCCGGCCGAGATCGCCCATCTCGATGTTCTCGAGCTTGATGCCGAGATCCTCGAAGATGGCCTTTCCGCCGGTCAGGATGGCGATGTCTTCCATCATCGCCTTCCGCCGATCACCGAAGCCCGGCGCCTTCACGGCGGCCGCCTTCAGGGTGCCGCGGAGCTTGTTGACCACCAGGGTGGCGAGGGCCTCGCCCTCGACATCCTCGGCAATGACCACCACCGGCTTGCTCGCCTGGGCGACCTTTTCGAGCACCGGAAGCATGTCCTTCATGCTCGAGATCTTCTTCTCGTGGACCAGCACGAGGCAGTCCTCGAGGACGACCTCCATCCGGTCGGAGTCGGTCACGAAGTACGGGGAGAGATAGCCCCGGTCGAACTGCATTCCCTCGACGATGTCGAGTTCGGTGTCGAGCGTCCGGCTCTCTTCGACCTGGATCACGCCGTCCTTGCCGACCTTCTCCATCGCGCTCGCGATGATCTGGCCGATCTCGCGGTCGCCGTTGGCGGAGATGGTGCCGACCTGGGCGATCATGCCGCCGCTGACGCCCTTGGATTCGCTCTGGATCTTCTCGACCACGACGCTCACGGCCTTGTCGATGCCGCGCTTCAGTTCCATCGGGTTGGAGCCGGCGGTGACGTTCCGGAGGCCCTCGCGGAAGATGGACTGGGCGAGCACCGTCGCGGTGGTGGTGCCGTCACCGGCGACGTCGGAAGTCTTGGAGGCAACTTCCCGGACCATCTTGGCGCCGAGGTTCTCCACCGGATCCTCGAGATCCACTTCCTTGGCGACGGTCACGCCGTCCTTGGTGACGACGGGGGATCCGAACTTCTTCTCGAGGACGACATTGCGTCCCCTGGGGCCGAGGGTGACCCGGACCGCGGCGGCGAGCTTGTTGACGCCGCGCATCACGGCCTGCCGGGCTTCCTCGTTGTAAACGATGTTCTTGGCCATTGCTTCTGTTTCTCCTTCTGCAGTGGGGGCCGTCTACTCGACGATGCCCAGGATCTCGTCCTCGCGGACGATGATGAAGTCGTCGTTGTCGAGCTTGACTTCGGAGCCGGAGTACTTGCCGATCAGGACGTGCTGGCCGGGCTTCACTTCGGGAGCCTGGCGTTCGCCATCCTTCAGCACCTTGCCGGCGCCCACCGCGATCACTTCGGCGGTCATCGGTTTTTCCTTGGCGGTGTCAGGGACGATGATGGAGCCGATCTTCTCTTCGGCCGCCTCGAGACGGCGAAGCAGGACGTTCTCCCTCAGAGGCTTGAACTTCATCGGAACGTATCTCCTCGTTCTGGATGGACGCCACGCGGCATCCATGACTGGGGTTGCGATGTGTCCGGTCGACCGGGCTTCAGGGCCTCGGGCCGTTTCTCGCCGGTCAGCCGGTTGGCTGGCCGGCGGCGCCTTCAAGAGCGCCGGACAGCGGGAAGAATATGCGCGGACGACGTAATTGTCAAGTTCTTTTTAGCCGCTGTTTACTACATAAATCTGAGTCGAAAAGACTCTGATTCTGGCTCAGGCGTGGTTCGACCCACGAAGCACGATTTCGAAACCGGCCACCGAGGCCGGAATCCGGAGCTCTCCGGGCCGTTTTCCGGCTGCAACCGGCGTCCCGCCGGCCTCGAGCGCCCGGAGGTCGCCTGCGGGATCGGTGGTCTCGAGCACCAGCGCGCCGAGTCCCGGAGCGCCGCGCCGGAAGCGAAGCGCGCAGCCGTTCCCGAAGGGGACGGCGACGCTGGCGCCGCCGTTTTCGAACCCGACACCGAAGAGTTCTTCGAACCGCCGTCCCGCCGCCTCGGGATCCGCGGCCCCCGCGACCACCTCCGCCAGCCGGGTGACGGAGAGGGTGGGACTGACGCGCTCCGGCGGTGGGGCGGGCCAGTTCCAGCTTGAGGCGTGCGGCTGGATCAGTTCCACGGTGAAGCCGCAGGCGTCGCCGGGATAGACGAACGCTTCGAAGCCGTCCGCGGCGTGGAAGATCCGATCTTCGAAGATGGGGGCGGTTTCCTTCACCCGGGCCACTGCGCCCTCGATGTCGTCAGTCTCGATGGCGATGTGTTCGAGTCCCTCGCCAACCGTGCGGAGGTAACGGCACACCCGCGCTTCGGGGTTCCAGTTGTGGACCACGTGCAGCCAGCACTCGTTGCCGAGGAGCTTGCGGGAGTCGAGCTGGAACCCGCGCCCCTGGTCGGTACGGAGTTCGGATGGTTCGAGCCCCACCTGGCGGAGGCGTTCCGCGGCCGAAGCGTGGCTCCGGTGGGCGGTGCCGATGTGCTGGAGGCGCAGGATCATTGCTGCTAGCCCACGCCGAGGTGGTGGAGGAGGAAGGCCCAGCGGTCGGCCTCGAGCTCCACCCTCATGGACACCGGCATCCCGCCGCCGTGCCCGGCGCTCTTCTGAATGCGGATGAAGACGGGATTCGGACCGTCCCCGTGGACGTCCTGGATGCGCGCCGCGTACTTGAAGGAGTGCCCCGGCGCCACCCGGTCGTCGTGGTCCGCGGTGGTCACGAGCGTCGGCGGGAAGTCCTCGCTCGGCGCGACGTTGTGGTACGGCGAGTAGGCCCGCAGCACCCCGAACATCTCCGGGTCGTCGGGGCTGCCGTAATCCGAGGTCCAGGCCCACCCGATCGTGAATTTGTGGAACCGGAGCATGTCCATTACCCCGACCGCGGGGAGCGCCGCCCCGAAGAGCTCGGGCCGCTGGTTCAGCACCGCTCCGACGAGCAGCCCGCCGTTCGAGCCGCCGGCGATGGCGAGCCGGGCCGGCTGGGTGACCGAATCGTGGATCAGGAACTCCGCGGCGGCGATGAAGTCGTCGAAGACGTTTTGCTTGTTCTCCAGCATCCCCGCCCGGTGCCAGCTCTCGCCGTACTCGCCGCCGCCCCGCAGGTTGACCTGTACGTAGACCCCGCCGCGTTCGAGGAACACGAGATTCGACGGATTGAAGCTCGGGGGCAGGCTGATGTTGAACCCGCCATAGCCGTAGAGCAGGGTGGGGTTATCGCCGTCCCGCATCATGTCCTTCCGGTGTGTCAGGAACATGGGGATCTGGGTGCCGTCCAAGGACGCGAAGAACACCTGGTTCGTCTCGTACTGGTCGAAATCGAACGGAACCTCCGGCGTCCAGTGCGGCTCCGTCTCCCCGGAGGTGAGGTCGTAGCGGTAAACCGACGGCGGGAAGAGGAACGAGGCGAAGGTGAAGTGGAGGACGTCGTCCTTACGGGTCCCGCTCAGTTGTCCGACCGAGCCGATCCCGGGTAGTGGCACCTCTCGTTCGAAGGCGCCGTCCATGGTGTGGACGGCGAGGCGGCTCTTGGCGTCGTCGAGATAGCCCAGGATGAAACGGTCTCCGACCATGCGCGCGGTGAGAAGGGTGTCCTCGCTCTCGGGCACGACCTCCAGCCAGTTCGCGGGATCCGGTCGCTGGATGTTGATGGCGACCACGCGGTAGCGCGGTGCGTCGTTGTCGGTCAGGAAATAAAAGCGCGGTCCGTCGTTTCCGAGGAAGCCGTAGTAAGCATCGAATTCGTCCAGAACGGGGACGATCTCTCCGTCGAAGCTGGGGCTTTCGGCCCGCCCCAGGTCCAGGATGTGGATGCCGTTCCGCTGGTTAACGCCCTCGCTGATCGAGAACACCGCGTAGCGGCCATCGTCGGAAACGTGCGCGCCCGCCAGGCGGTCCGGAAACTCGGGGCTTGCGTAGATCAGCGTGTCGGCATCCTGGGCGGTGCCGAGCGCGTGGTACCAGACGGTCATGTTCTGGTTGATGCCGCCCTGCACGGCGTCGGGGTCCGGCTCGGGGTAGCGGCTGTAGAAGAAGCCCCCGTTGTCATGGGTCCAGGCAGCCTCCGAGTACTTGATCCAGCGCAGGTGGTCGTCGAGCTTCTCGCCGCTCCCGACCTCCATCACGTGGAACTCCCGCCAGTCGGAGCCCGCTTCCGCGAGCCCGTAGGCCAGCAGCGCGCCGTCCTCGGTGAACGCCGTCATGCCCACGCTCGTGGTGCCGTCCTCGGAGAGCTCGTTCGGATCGAGGAGCACCTCCCAGCCGGTCGGGTCCTCGCCCGGCGATTCGATCCGATAGAGGACGTCCTGATTCTGGAGCCCGTCGTTCGCGCGGACGAACCACTGCTCACCGAAACGGAACGGGGCGCTCTGGCGGGCGTGGTCCTGGAGTTCGAGGAGGCGCGTCCGGATCGCCTCGCGCTCCGGCAGCGACCGGAGGTGTTCGAAGGTGACCTCGTTCTGGGCATCCACCCATTCCAGTACCTCGGTCGCCTGGTCGTCCTCCAGCCAGCGGTACGGGTCCTCGACGGTCACGCCGTGAAGTTCCTCCGAAAGGTCGTCTTTGCGCGTATCCGGGTAGTCGTAGCCGCCGCCGCAGGCGGCGAGGGCAGGGACCAGGAAGGCGGCCGGGAGGCTGCGGCGCGTCTGCCGGAGCCAGTTGCGGAAGTGGCAGGGTTCGGGAACATGCATGGCGCTCTCCAGATTCTCGGTGGCGCGCAAGCCTAACGGGCGGAGCAGGAGCGAGGTAGCGGGCATGTCTCCGGCCCGCGCTACGCCGCCGGAGAACGATGCTCGTCGCCGCTCCGCAAGCGCCTCGGCGGGCGTATGGACTAGACTAGTCTTTATGACCGACCGTCGGCGCGAGCCCGGCAACAAACCCCATTCGTACGATTTCGACGCTCTGGAAGCGGTCTGGACCGTCGCCGAGGCGAAGTCGCGCCTGTCGGAAGTGCTGCGTCGCGCCAGCGAGGTGGGTCCGCAGCAGATCGGGAAGCAGCGGCCCCATGTGGTCGTGCCCCTCCATGAATGGCTCGCCCGCGCGGGGCCCACCCCCGGTTTCGGGGAGTGGCTGGTGGAAAACGCTCCTCGCGGTTGCGAGATCGAGCTGCCGAGCCGCGACGATGGAGGCCGGGAGATTCCCTTCGCCGATCTGGAGTTCGAAGAGTGACGTCGGCGGCCGAGATGCGGATCCTGTTGGACACCAACGTGGTTTCCGAACTGTTCCGGCCGGTCCCTCATCCCGGGGTCATGGCGTTTCTCCGCGCGGCGCGGGGCGCCCTGCTGCCGGTCGTGGTTGTTCATGAACTCGAATACGGCGCGCTCCGGTTGCCGCCCGGCCGGAAGCGTGACCAACTGACGCGGTTCGTCGGGGAATTGGCGGATTCCTTTCGGGGCCGGGTCCTCGAGCTGGACCCGGTGCGCGCTCGGGAGGCGGCCCGCATTCGCGCCGAAGCCGCACGCGCGGGACGCGTTCTCCGGTTAGCGGACGCGCTCGTAGCGGGGACTGCTCGCGCCGAGTCGCTCCCGCTCGCGACCCGGAACGTCCGTGACTTCGCGGGCCTCGGGATCGAGGTCCGGAATCCCTGGGAGGACCCTTCGCGCGGCTCGTGAACCCGCGCCCGGAGAACCGGCCGGCGCTCCGCTGTCTGCATCCAATGAGCCGGCGGCGCTGGGCTGTCTCTCACCCTTGCGCAGACGGCCGGGACCGCAAGGGAACGCCGGTGTCCACACCGGCACAGCCCGCCGAAGGCGGGCGACGGGACGGACCCTCAGCGCCAGGATGGCTCCCCTCTCGGCGTGGATCCCAGCAGCCTTGGTGGCGCCAGGGCACCGGGCGTTGCGCTGTCCCCGTTTGGCTGGGTGCTGTGCGGCGGATGAACTGCGTGAGTTTCGCGGCCGGAGGCCCGGAGAACTGGCCGGCGTTCCGTTGTCGCGCGCCTTGGGGCTGAAGGGGGGTACTCACTGCCGCCCGCCTGCGGCGGGCTGTGCCGACCTGGAGGTCGGCGTTCCCTTGCCCGCGCGCCGTTGGGGGGGAAGGGCTGCGGTGCGGCGGACTACTACGTGAGTTTCGCGGCCTGCGGCCGCGATGCCGGCCGGAGGCCGGCGCTCCTTTTCCTGCGCGCGGTGGGGGAGGAGAGCTGCGGTGCCGCAGGCGGGCACGGGGGCGTTGCGGCATCCCCGTCTGGGTGGCGGGTTTATCGCCACGAGGGCGAAAAAAATGGCAGCGAACTTTGTTCGCTGCCGGCGTGACCGGGGGGAAAGTGTGAAAGGGGGTCCGCGCCGGTCGCACTCGTAACCCATTGACTCCATTGTGTTTACGGAGACCGATCCGCTGCGCCGGCCCCCGCCGCGGCCCCCCGCGCGGATGGGGTCTTACGGGGAGTTTTGAGCCTGCGCGGGAGAACTGTGCTCCTTCCGGATCCGCCAGCCATTAGGATGGAACTCGATCTCCGGAGGCACTCGCATGACTTACACCATCGATCGTCTCACCGCGCCCGGCCTCCTCCAAGCCAATCGCTGTTACCGTCGCCCAGGCCGCCGAGGCCTGGCGCGCGGATCCCTCCACCGATGCGAAATCGAACGGCCAGCGCCGGGCAGGGAGCGTTGGCGGATCGCCCTCGCGATCATGCTCTTCGTCGCCAGCAGCCTCGGCTCCGGATGCCGGGGGGACGAACCCATGGCGACGCCCTCCCCCGCGACCCCGCCGCCCCCAGAACCGCAAACGCCAGCGGGAGCGTTTACTTTCGAACCCTCGCCCCCCGTTCCGGAAGACGTGGACTGGGGGCACGAGGGCACGTTCGCCGTTTTCCTCGACGGGAGCCCCTACGAGGATCCTGGCGATTTGGCGGCGGTCTCGACGAATTCTGCGGTCCTCCCTTTACGGAAGCGTGGAAACGGCTATTGGGACTGGCGCGCGGTCGAGCCCGGCGCGTCCACCGTGGAAATACGGCACGAGGACCGGGTCGTGCTGACCCACGAGGTTCAGACACCCCTCCAGGAACACGACCGGCATCACCTCATGCTGCGGGCGGTCATGGTGAACGAAGACTGGACTCCGTTCGTGGCGGAAGGCGACGGGGCGTGGGACGTGGGCGTTCCCCTGAAAGAGAGCCCGAACCTCAAGTACGTCGAGGCCGTTCTCTGGGAGGAGATCCGTGCGGTCCACGTCTACGAATTCCCCGCCTCGTTCAACCCCCACCGAGGTCTCGACGAAGACATCACGCCGGAGGAATACACGGCCTACCGTGAGAGCTTCCGGGTCCTGGCCTTCCCCGGGATGCCGCTTCCGCCGCCGCACGAGAACTCCTCTCCCGAGGTCAGCCGCTTCCTCCGCGAAACGTTCAAGAGGATCGCGAACTATCTCGTGTCACGGTACCCCGACTCAGAGCACCATCTGAACTACCACGGGCACGGCGCCGCCGGCGGACGTCTCTTCGAATTCCGATTGACGTACGACGACGCGGCCGACATGTTGGCGCACTGGACGCAGGAACTCGGACGGCCGCTGGGGGTGATCGACATGGGCGGCCCGTGCAACAAGTCGGGATACGAGGATCTGACGAACTTCTGCCGGTTCGCGCAGTACTACGTCGCGTCCGATATGCCTCAAGGCAACTACAGCTTCGACGAATGGACCCGGGAAAAGTTCCAGGAGACGAATGCCGAGTTGCAGTACCACCGGTTGTTCAGAGAATCGGAAGAGCTGCGCACCGTGCTCGCGGCCCGCATCGACCTCAACCGCCTCGCCTTCGAGTATTCGCGCAACGACATGGTGAAGAAGCGGTGGCCGCAGGCCACCTACCTCCACTCGTGCGCGGATTTCGAACCCTTTGCCCGCGACTTCATTGCGTTCGTCAACCACCGCGGAGTGTCCTTCGACAACAGCGACGACGTGCTGCACTACCTCGAGACCGGCGGCGCGGGAGCTAGCCTGGTGCAAGCGTTCCGGCGAGTGCTCACCCACAGAGTGGACAACCGGGACTTCTTCGAGTGGGCCGAGAACAGGAATGGGATGACGATGCCGCACCCGGATTGGTGGAACGCGCGGTACCGGTAGCCGGTGGAGGTTGTGGACCTGAGTCCCCTACCCCACCAGCACGCTGCCGCGGCGCTCACGCGCCTCGCGCCAACTCGCGTGACCCCGGCGCACCTTCCTCAGCACGTTCGCCAACTCGCGTGTCTCTGCTCGCGCAGGACAGGCACCGGGCGCTCACCGCTGCGCTGCGTTTTATGCAGGAGGGTTAGGGGAGCGGCCAGCAGAGAGCGATAGCACCACTCCGTATCAGCCCGGCGGGAGCGCCCCGGCGGATGGTGTCTCACCTTGAATTGCGGGTCCGGTATTTCGCCGGGCGGTTCGGCTTCGGAGCGCGAGCGTCAATCAGCCCGGCGACCCACTCCATATCCCGGACGGTGGTGTCGATCCCTGTCGCCATCGTTGGCGTGAAGCGGAGCGTTTTGTGGACCCGGCAGAAGTTGTAGTGCAGGAATTAGAGCGACAGGGCGGCGGCATGGTGAAGGAGCCGCTTCGAGAATGCGTTGGTGAGCCGGGGGAGGCGGCGGACTCCCATCCGGACCGACAGGTTGCTCCGCTCCACGTATGACGTGCTGATCTTCTCCGGGGCCGGGTTCCCCCGCATGATCCGTTTCCGGGTGCCGATGCACTCCGAAGGGCTCCGGGTGACCGCCCGCATCGACATGCCCTCTACGAGCATGCCGAGGATCTGCGCCCACTTCGCCGTTGCCAGTTTGTTCATGCTGGCAATTGTCGGCCAAGTCAGTGACAAATCACTGCCACTGCGTATATCAGTTTGAAACTACGGTTCCTTGGCTGCCAACGGCAGGTGGGGAGCCGCGACTCCGCCGCGTGGCTTGGCGAGCGACTCCGTCAGGTCATTGGCCTGCGCCTCAGGACAAAAGCAGCCACATCACTAAGACCCCGGCGGAGCCCAAGAGATACCACTTGTAGACCGTCACCCAGCCCTCTTCCTGCGGATAAGTGGCCAAGCACACATCCACCTGCGTTTCGTAGATTCGGGTGCAGTCCTGCCCGTCGGTGTCCTGGCACTCCCGGAGTGCCGCTTCCGCCTGTCTGAGGCACCGGCGGCGTAGCAGGTCATCATCCTGAGCGCCCGCCGAATGGGGCAGGGCGCGCACGCCTGGGGCCGCAATGTGTGCCTCCAGTGACGCGCGGATGTCAAGAACTGGCGACGCAAGCGCCGTCCCGGCGACCAGCCCCCCCCCCCAAGAGGGCAAGCGTGATTGTGAAACGGAAACGCATAGATTCGGGCCTCCTCGGTCGAGGTACCCTCTGGAGCTTTCACAGCGTCGGTCCGCGTGTCAAGTTCAAACTGAGCTACTACCTTGTATTCCCCCCTGCTTCGCGGTTGGGCGTATGCTGGAGCGGCACGGGCACCCTCGTTCGCGGTAGCGAGCATGACCACAGCAGCGCCCTTCGTGCGCCTTGGCGACGGTTCTCACCAAGGCCACTACGGCCGATGAGAGCGCCACAGCCGGCTGGCCACTTGATGCTAGGCCAGCCTACCCAGTGTGAAACACTGGGCTCTGGCGAGGGGATGCTGCGCCCCCCTTCGAACCCCCGGCCAATCGCGCCGCTGCGGGAGCACCGAGCGGACGGGAGCACTGCCCCCGGACCCCCGCACCGGTGCGCTCCCGGCGGAGCGGCGCACCGCTGCGGTTGCTGACCGCCTCCCGCGGGCGGCACAGGCCGCCTCCGGCCCGGCGGAGGCCCTCCGGGTCCCCAACGTCGAGGAGCGGGCCAACGGGGTCGTGGGCGGCGACGTGGCCCCTTCCGCGGCCAGCGGGCATTACGGCGCTGCCGCGGGACATAGGCGGCCCAAATTGCCGCGAATCGCGCGAGCCCGGGGCGATCGGAGCTTGCTATCCGACCGTCTGCGCTCCGCGTTTCGCTCTCCTTCCCTCCGCCAAGTCAAGGAAGCCGACATTTGCCCCTTGAAAGATGTGCTCCGGCGTGTTGAACGTAATTGGCATGAGACTACGACCCATCCACCTGGCCGTGATTCCCCTGGCCGCGGTCGCAATCGCGCTGGCCTGTGACACTCCGGTGATCCCTCCGGCGGCCGGCCCCGCGGGGGACGCTCCTACTGCTCCGGTTCCGGCACCGAGCCACGCACCGCTGGAACTCGTCGGACCGGCCGGCCAGTCCGTGGCCGGCCATTCCGCACTCGGCCTCAAGGAGCATGTCGCTCTTCACGTTGGGCAGGCTCGTCGAATCGAGGAGGACTCGGACGCGCGCGTGCTCGCCGCGTTTCGCGGTGCCGGCGCCTCCGAGGAACAGCTCAAGCGGTGGCGCCTCGAAATGGAGGAGAGCCGGAGTCGGGACGCTAAGCACCTGCGGGTGCTGCTGACGGACATCCTGGAGCGCTGAAGTGCCAAGTCCCGTGTTTGGAGGATCTACGGCGAAGGCAAGACAGATGAACCCCGGTTCCCGACTCCTCCTCGCCATCGCCTTCGTCATCATGCACGCGGTCATCGGGCTCGCCGGCGCGACCTGCTGCCTTGACCGCGTGCTGGAGAGGTACGACTACTGCATCGACAAGGCGGAATACGATGCCATCGTTGCAGCTCAGCGGTGCGGAATCACTGACAACGCGTGTCGGCAGAGAGCGCTCGACAGGCTAAACGAGCGGAAGGCGGAGTGCCGCCAGATTCGAGATCGAGAGATGAGAGAATGCAACATCTAGTCCGTTTGCCTCATCGTCGTCGCGCGACGACGCCTCCTGCTTCGAGAGGTCTCGGCGTCCTCATCGTTTTCACCTTTGCCTTCATGCACGCTGTGGTCGTCTCTGCCGGTGCCACCTGCTGCATTGATGAGGCAATCGAGAGGGCCGACGCCTGCGAAGATCAGGCGCAGGCGGACTCCCTTGCGGAGGCCGCGCGCTGCAAGCGGCGCATCCTTCCGCGCCGCATCGAACAATGCCTCCTGGAAGTGCACGCCCGGCACCAGGAACGGAAGGACGAGTGCCGCCGGATTCGGGACGAGGAGATCTCCCAGTGCAATATCTAGGGTCACAACGGAAGGTTGCAGCGTTTAGCGGCGGGATGGCTGCCGGCGTCTTCGCCTTCGTGCTCTTCGAAGGCGCTTCGGAAATCCGTGGAGTCCTTCCCGACGCCGTTGTTGCGGCGACTACGATGTTTGCGGGCACTCTGGTCGGCACCCTGGTTTGGTCGTCGATCGGCGGGTGGCTGAAGACACGGCCAGAGCCTCCCGTCCTCGTGAGCGCCGGCATCGGAGCCGTTCTCGCCGTTGGTTTGGCCGGCGCTTTTGCCATCGTCGTCCACAACTACTGGGGCGTTCTGTTGGGTGAACCGCTCGGGATTCTCCACGACGTTGGCTTTTGGCTCGCGATTTCCCTGTGGAACTCCATCGGCTACGGGTTGGCCGTCAGCCCGGCCCTCCGCGCCGAGACCACCTCTGTCTCGAAGCAGCCGAGCTGAGTTCATTCGGGCACAAAACATCCTTGTCTGATCCAGGGAAGGCGTTCCGGCCGGACGCTCCACGAAGAGGCTGTCATGGCGACTCCGAACTCTGAGTGGGAACACCCAGACCTCGCGTATGACGCGGAGGAACCCGGAGAAGAGCGCCTCTCGTGCGAAGCACGCGCACCGAGCGAAACGGACGCGGAGGCGCACGGGCAAGCCGATCTGGATTTGATAGCGCTCTACGTCCAGGACGGGCGCCGGCATCGCCGGTTCCGCGGGAGTGAGCCCCGGCGGTGCCGACGCGCCCCGCGACCGGACGGGGCAACCGATCCGGATGGCATTTACGCCGCCCCCCGCAAACAGTTCAACGGCGAGTTCGGCCGTGAGCGGATGGTCGAGAGCAACCTGGGCCTCGTCGTCACCATCGCGAAGAGCTACCGGAACCTCGGACTGCCACTCGGCGACCTCATCCAGGAGGGCAACCTCGGACTCCTGCACGCGGCCCGTCGGTTCGAACCGAAGCCGGGCCGGAGTTTCTGCGCCTACGCCGCTGGGTGGATTCGCCAGACGATCTGCCGGGCGCTCTCCCAACAGTCGAGGACGATTCGTATTCCCTTACGCCGCCTTGAGCTCCGGCGGCACGCCTGCGAGGTGGAGGCACACGAGGAACAACGGTCTGGCAACGCGTGTTGCACGGGGGATAGACGCCCGCCCCACACGACCGAACACGCAGCTCGAGAGCTGGGAGTCAGCGTCGAGCAACTGCGCTCCACGATCGTTCTGGTATCCGACATCGAGTCGCTCGACACGTCCCCCGCTACGAACGGCCTCCCGTGGGTTCTGTCGCTTCCGGATCCCGGGTCCCCGGATCCGTGCGAGACCGCGGCCGGTACCGAGCAGTGGCGGCGTCTGCGCGTCGCCCTCTCTCACTTGCCGGAGCGCCTCCGACACCTCCTGGAGATGCGATTCGGCCTTGCGGACGGCCAAGAATCCAGCCTTGCCGAAGTCGGACGGAGCCTCCACGTCAGCACGGAGCGGGCGCGGCAATTGCAACAGCAGGCGCTCGACCGTCTCCGCCGCGACCCCGTACTCCGGGGACCGCGCATCTGACTCGCAGCCGGTCGTACTTCGAGGACCCCCGTGCAGGAAAGACAGCGCATGTGGTGGACCCCGAACGGGTTCGCCGGGTCGCGGTCCACCGGGGTGATCAGAGGGCGCTTGGTCCGCCTGCGCGAGGCGGTCAGCAACCAGCCGCTCCGCCAGGAGCGCAACCGGTGCGGGGGTCCGGGGGCGGCGCCCCGTCCGCCCGGTGCTCCCGTAGCGGCGCGAAGGGCCGGGGGTTCGAAGGGGGGCGCAGCCTCCCTCGCCAGTCCCATTGTGTACACAATGGGTATGCTGGCCCTCGTGCATAAGCACGTTAGCCAGCCTCAGGGATGGGGACCATCCTGGGACCTCGACCGCGCCGATGCTCCTCACCGAGAAGCTGGCGGCTCGACGCGGCACCTCACCGATCCCGAGTTGACGAACCGGCCTCGAGATCGCCCCGTCAAACAGCGGGCCGGTCCGCGCCGAGGGGGAATGCCGGCTCCGAGCCGGTGGCGAACGCTCTCGGCTCGCGGAGCACCGCGAGCGCGGCTGTGGACACTGGTAGCCGGTGGTCCCCGTAGCCTCCGAGTCGGACTTACCCCCCGACGTACTCCCCCCAAGCGTCCATCACCGGCCTTCGCTCGTCGAACAGATCGGTCCGCCGATAAGCGCCTTCGACGCCCTGGACCGTATGGGCCAGCGCCGCCTCCGCCAGCATCGGCGCGTTCCCCTGCTCGGCGCTCCAGTCGCTGAACGTCGAGCGGAACCCGTGAACCGTCGCACGCTCGCCCACCCCCGCCGCCCACAGCGCGTTCGTCAGCGCCATGTCCTTCAACTCCCGATCCCCCGAACGTCCGGGGAACACCAGCTCGCACCCCTTCCGGCTCCGCAACCGGCGGGCGCGCTCCAGGACCGCCACCGCCTGCGGACTCAGGGGAACGCGGTGCTCCTTCCCGGCCTTCATGCGCTCGCCGGGAAGCGTCCAGGTGCGGTTGTCCACATCGATCTCCGACCAGCGCGCGCCCCGCGCCTCGCCACTGCGCGCCGCCGTCAGGATCAGGAACCGGAGGCAGAGGCGGACCGCCGCCCGCGACCGCGACCCCTCGACCTTCGCCAGCAGCTCGCGCACCTCGGCGTGCGGCAGGGCGCGATGGCTCCTCGGACGGCGCCGCCGTTTCGGGAGCGCGCCCTCGATCGCCTCGCCCGCCACGTTCCGCTCGACGAACTCCCGCGCCTGCGCCCAGCCCAGCACGGTACGGATCTGCTGGCGCACCCGCTGGGCGGTGGTCGGCTTCCGGTTCCACAGGTCGTCCTGGAAGAGCACCCGGAGCACGTCATCCCCGCGAATCGCGTCCACACGCATCGCTCCGAGCGCGGGGAAGACATACCGCGCCAGCGTCCGCTCCCACGCCCGCGCGTACCCGTCGCCCCGCCAGTTCGCCCTCCGCTCCGCCAGCGTCCGCTCCGCCGCTTCGGAAAACGTCGGGACGGTGCCGCGGCGGCGCTCGGCGATGGGGTCCTTCCCCTCCCACAGGGCGCGGCGGTTCTGGAGGGCGACCATGCGGGCCTCGGCGAGCGGCACCAAGTCGAAGGGTCCGATGGTGATGTCGCGGCGGACGCCGTTGACGGTCAAGCGTTGGACCCACACTTTGGTGGCCCGAATCCGCAGGTAGAGGCCGCCGCCCGCGCCGTAGCGCCCGGGTTCTTTGAGGGCCTTTGCCCTTGCTGCGGTCATGTTCGCCATATTGCCGCCTCCGAGGTGACGAGGCCCCCCTATTGGCCCTCGCAATCGGCGAGAAGTGTAGCGCTTCGGCAGGACGGAAGCGGGCAGCACGGGAATCGGTATCAGGCCCTAATCCCTTGGTGTTCTTGCACTATAGGCTCGTGTATGCCCTTCTGGGAACATGCAGGAGCCATTCACTATGGATGAAAGGGGGGCACCCCCCTTTCACAAGACGAAGACGCCAAATCGGAACTCGCCGCAGTGCGCGTCGAGCGCACAAGGGAGTTTCGATTTCCGGCACGAAGTGCCGGGCGGATCGGGGACGGGGCGCGCGCAGCTCATCGGAGCGCGCAGGACGATGGGTTGAAAGCCCTCAGCGCCCCGTCCCCGAACCGCTCGACACCGGGGGGAAAGTGTGAAAGGGGGGGCACCCCCCCTTTCACAAGACGAAGACGCCAAATCGGAACTCGCCGCAGTGCGCGGCGAGCGCACCAGGGAGTTTCGATTTCCGGCGCGAAGCGCCGGGCGGATCGGGGACGGGGCGCGCGCAGCTCATCGGCGCGCGAAGGACGATGGGCTGAAAGCCCTCAGCGCCCCGTCCCCGATCCGCTCGACGGCGAGGGCGGGTTGTCACCCACCCAGAACCGATCCGGCGCCGGCTGCTCCACCGGCCAGAGCTGGGCCATGGTGTTCGCGTCGAACAGTTCGCCGTTCCGCATCACGAAACGGACCGAGTTCGTGTTGCGGATGTCCGCGAGAGGATCGGCGTCGAGGATCTGGATGTCGGCCAGCTTGCCGGCCTCGAGCGTTCCCAGGTCCTCGGCGAAGCCGATCGCCTCCGCTCCGAAATAGGTGGCGGCGATGAGCGTTTCGTGCTCGGTCAGCCCGCCCGACTGGAGCGCCCAGATCTCCCAGTGGGCGCCGAGTCCCTGGAGCTGGCCGTGGCTGCCGAGCGCGCAGCGGCCGCCCGCGCGCATCACCTTCATGCAGCCCTCGGAGATCCCCGAGTGGACGTACTCCTCGGGGAGGAACCACTGGCCGCGGCGACGGACCATGTTGTCGAGGATGGCGGCGGGGATGAACCGGGCCAGCTTCTCGTCGCCCACCACGTCGGTGTTCTGGAAGTAGTAGTTCTCGCTCCAGGGGCCCCCGTAGGCGACCAGGATGGTCGGCGTGTAGTAGGTCTGGGTGCGCGCCACGTACTGGGCCACGTCGTCGTAGATGGGGACGATGGGGAGACTGTGCTCGTTCCCCGAGAAGCCGTCGGCCATCTGGGTCAGGTCCAGCTTCAGGTCGAGCGCGCCCTCGGTGGTGGGAATGAGCTGATGCTTCATCGAAGCCATCGCGACCCACTGGCGAACGATGCGGTCGCCAACCACGTACTGCTTGATGGTGATCGCGTCGTAGGACTCCGCGTAGCGCTTCAGGAAGTCGTCGGCGGCGTCCGCGTCGTACACCCCCGATCGGGAGAAGATCCCGGGGCCGGTGGCGTAGATCCGCGGCGCCAGGATCCGCCCGATTTCCTGGAGGTCGCGGTAGGCGAAGACATCGGCGGTGGAGGTCTGCGGATCGCGGGTGGTGGTGACCCCGTAGGCGAGGTTCGCGAGATGCTGGAAGACTTGGCGCTGGTGGACGCCACGGGGCGCCCACATGTGGGCGTGGGCGTCCACGTAGCCCGGCATCACCGTCTTGCCGGACACGTCGAAGACCCGGGCCCCCTCGGGAGCTTCGAGTTCGGCCCCCACCGCGGCAATCCGGTTGTCCTCGACCAGGACATCTCCGCCCTCAATGATCTCCTCCCCGTCCATGGTGAGGACCCGGGCGGCGTCCTTCAGCAGGATCTGCCCGCTCGGGCGGGCGCGGGGCTCGGTCACCACCGCGTCGAAGGTGTCCGGGGTGAGGTCATCCTCTCCCCCGATGGCGGCGGCGTCCTGACGGTAGATGCGGTTGCCGAGCGACCACACGACCGCGTCGCCGGAAGGCGACCACGCGAGGTGGTCACCGCCTTCGGGCGCGACTTCGCGGACCGGGACCGGCGTTTCGCCGCCGCCCACCTTGACCTCCAGAGTCTGCTTCCCGAAGCTCGGGATCTCGACCAGGTAGTGGCGGTTCTGCAGCTCGAAGAATGCCCGGTCGCCGTCGGGCGAGAGCATGATGTGTCCGGCCGGCGGCGGGTTGGCGCCCGCGCCGCGCCCGGTCACCTTGAGGTGGGTGCGCCGGTCGCTGCCGTCGAGCTCGAGCGAGTAGAGGCCCGCGCCGGCGCCGGTGAGATAGACGCGATCCGGGTCGTTCGTGAAGTGGGGGAAGCGGCCCCCCTCGGCGGGGCCGATCACGGTGACGTCGCCGCCCGCCGCCGGGACGAGCAGCAGTTCGCTCAGTTCGGCCGCACGCATGCCGCCGATTTCGTCCTCATCCGCATAGAGATCGGTCTTTCCCCAGCTTGCGCGGAGAAAGGAATAGAGGTGCTCCTTGACGGGAGCCCGGCGGATCACGACGGCGTCCCCGGCGGGATTCCAGGCGGGCTCGGCGTAGAAGGCGGGGTCGGAGGTGATGGCGCTGCCGGAGCCGCCGGCCGCCGGCACCGTCTTCAGGTGCCCTCCCGTGCTCGACCAGGTGACATAGGCGACGGTGCTCCCATCGGGTGACCAGGCGGGCATGAACTCGTCCTCATCGGAGTCGGTGAGCCGGGCGGGGGTCCCGCCGGGGAGGTCCATGCGATAGAGCCGGCTGAACGCCGAGAACACCACCGCGCTCCCGTCCGGCGCGAGCCGCGGCCAGCGGATGATCCGGGCGGTGACCGTCGGTCCGTCGTCCACCCGGCGCGGGAAGTGGAGGCGGGGCGCGATCTCGGCTTCCACTTGCGCCTCGAAGGGGATCGCGGTCATGGCGCCGGTCTCGAAATCGATGCGCCGGAAACCCCCGTCCACCGTGGCGATTAGGGCCGAGCCGTCGGGGGTGAAGGCGTAGCCGGGCATCGTGTCCCGACTGGCGCGGGATTCCTGGTCGTCGCGGGTGACGCCGTTCACCAGCCAGCGTTCCGCGCCGGTGGCCAGATCGCGGACCCGGAGGGCGGTCTGGGTGCGGTGCCGGGTGGCGTACACGAGGTGGCCCCCGTCGGGGGTGAGGAGCGGGCGCATCGCGCTGCCGGGCGCACTCGTGATCGTGGTTTCCTCACCGGTCTCGCGGTCGAAGCGGACCACCTGCCAGATCGGAAACTGCGCGTTGTAGTTGAAGGTGCCGCGGCGCTCGGAGACATAGACGTAGCGGCCGTCCGGCGAGGCGACGGCGCCGAGCCGGTTCGGGGGCTGGGCTCCGGAGACTCCGGGGGTGGGCTCGGGAGGTTTCTCGCCGAGGCGGACGCCGCTCCCGCCATCCCGGTGGATCAGGAAGACGGCGGCGGTGCGCTCCGGAGGCCGGGACTTCGAGACGAGGAGGTAGTCGCCGTCCGCGGTCCAACTCGGGGAAACCATCAGTTGCGGCCGGTCGCGGGTCGGGCCGTCCTTGGTCACCGCGCGGGGGTCGCTCCCGTCAGCGTTCGCGATCCAGAGGTTCTCGACGCCGCTCCGGTCGCTGAGGAAAGCGATCTCGGCGCCGTCCGGAGAAAAGACCGGCTGGCTCTCGAAGGACAGCCCTCCGATGATCCGGGTGGCCTCGCCGCCGCCGATCGGCAGCGTGTAGAGGTCCCCGAGGAGCTCGAAGACGATCGTCTGTCCGTCGGGAGAGACGTCGAGGGACATCCAGGTCCCCTCGGTCACCGTGAAGGACAGGGTGTCGCTGGCGGCCAGCGGCAACGTCTCTTCTTTCTTCTCCTCCGCCTCCTCCTCGCTCTGGCCGAACGTCCCGGCTACGGAGAGCAGGATCAGGATCCCACCGGCAAACAACGACGGCAACAGACGAAATCGCACGCGCACTACCTCCAAACGGGCAAGAACCCGCCGATTCTATGGGCTAGGAGCGCCGGCCTCCGGCCGGCATCGCGGCCGCAGGCCGCGAAACTCCCAGACTTGATCATCGCCGTTGGCGCGGACCCAAACGGGGACGGCGTAGCGCTCTATGGCCGCACGAGCGACGCTGCGCCACGCCGCTGGGCTGCGGCGCCATCCTGGCAGATCAGGCTTGGGAGTTTCGCCTCGCTACGCTCGGCGATGCCGGCCGGAGGCCGGCGCTCCTGGCCGGCCGCGCCCTCAGGCCGCGGTCGTGACCGCGCCGCGGCTCGCCGAGGAGACGGTGCGGGCGTACTTGGCGAGCGCGCCGACCGCGAACGCGGATTCGGGGGGCGTCGCCGTCCGGGATGCGGCGTCCGGCATCTCCACGTCGAGGGTTCTGGAATCCAGGTCGATGGTGATCCGGTCCCCGTCGCGCACCAGGCCCATGGGGCCTCCCGCCGCGGCTTCGGGGGCCACGTGACCGATCATGAACCCATGGGTGGCGCCGCTGAAGCGGCCGTCGGTGATGAGTGCGACGCTGTCCCCGAGTCCCCGTCCGATCACCGCCGCGGTGACGCCGAGCATCTCGCGCATTCCGGGTCCTCCGCGAGGGCCTTCGTAGCGGATGACGATCACGTCGCCGGGCTGGATGCGTCCTTCCTGGACCGCGGCGAAGGCGGCTTCCTCCGAATCGAAGACGCGCGCGGGGCCTTCGTGCCGGGTCTTCGCGTGTCCGGCCAGCTTCAGGACCGAGCCCTCGGGCGCCAGGCTTCCCGTCAGGATGGCGAGTCCTCCCCGTGCCTTGACCGGGCGGTCCGCCGGGCGGATGACTTCCTGTCCGGGACGTTCCGTCGCGGCGCCGGCGAGTTCGAACAGCGACCGGCCGGAGACCGTGGGGGTGTCGGTGAGCAGACCCAGTTCACGGAGCCGGCTCGCCAGCAGGCGCATGCCGCCGGCGGTTTCCATGTCGGGTGCGGTGAAGCGGCCGCCCGGTTTCAGGTCGGTGAGGACCGGCGTTCGAGCCCCGATCGCGTCCAGGTCCGCGAGCGTGAGTTCGCTTCCCGCTTCGTGCGCGATGGCGAGCAGATGGAGCACCGCGTTCGTGGACCCGGCGGTCGCGGAGACCGATGCGTAGGCGTTTTGAAGCGCTTCCGAGGAGAGAAACTCGCGAGCGGTTCGTCCTTCACGGAGTAGCTCCATCACCCGCTTGCCCGCTCGGCGGGCGGCCCCCGGCTTCCTTGGATCGGTGGCCGGAATCTCGTTGCCCACCATGGGGGAAATCCCGAGGAAGGCGGTGGCCACCGACATCGTGTTGGCGGTGAACTGGCCGCCGCAGGCGCCGGCGCCGGGGCAGGCGACGCCCTCGAGTTCTCTGAGGTCCTCGTCGCTCATCGTGCCGGCGGCGTGGGCGCCCACCGCCTCGAACACGTCCTGAATCGTCACGTCCTGCCCGCGATAGCGGCCCGCTGCGATGGAGCCGCCGTAGAGCATCAGCGAGGGCAGATTCAGCCGGGCGAGCGCCATGACCGTTCCGGGGATGGTCTTGTCACAGCCGGAAATCGCCACGACGCCGTCGAGCAGGTGACCTCGCGCCACCAGCTCGATGGAGTCCGCCACTACCTCGCGGGAAACGAGTGAGGCCCGCATTCCCGATGACCCCATGGCGATCCCGTCGGTGACCACGATGGTGTTGAACTCGAGCGGAGTTCCTCCGGCCTCGCGGACCCCGATCTTGACCTGTTCCGCCAGCTCCCGAAGATGGGAGTTGCACGGAGTGATCTCGGTCCAGGTGTTGGCGATGCCGATCAGCGGCCGGGAAATCGCCTCGTCGGTGAGCCCGACGGCCTTCCACATGGCGCGGGCTGGAGCGCGGCTCGGACCGCGCTTGATTTCGTCGCTTCGCATCGGCTTCTCCTCAATTCGCACCGCGGGGTGCGGCGGCGGCTACTCTCTCACGAACCGTTGCGTTTTTTGATTTTTGGCGCCGGAGCGACCGGCAGCGTCTTCGCGGTGCGGCTTGCCGACCGGCACCCGGTGGCAGTGGTCGCCCGGGGACAACGGCTGGCCCAGATCCTCCGGGACGGCATCCGGGTCGAGGGGGCCACGGAGGGAGCCATCTCCCCGCCCGCCGCTCCCGTCGCGGCCGAACTGGCCGGTTTTCGACCCGATTTCGTGCTGGTTACCGTAAAGGCGCACGCGACCGCCGCCGCCGCGCTCGCCCTCGCCCCGCTCGGGACCGGGCCGGTCCGGGTCTCCTTGCAAAACGGCCTCGGCAACGAGGAAGCGCTGGCGGCCGGGGACTACCCGGTAATCGGCGCCGTTTCCAACAACGGGGCGACCCTTCTCGAATCGGGGCGGGTGTTCCACGCCGGGCTTGGCGAAGTGATCGTGAGCCCTTTTCGAGGCGTCGCGCGAAGAAGCCGCGGACACCCTCGCCGCCTGCCTGGCGAAGGCCGGTTTCGCCGTGCAGCGCGTCCCCGACATCCGAACCCCGCTTTGGGAAAAGACCATCCTGAACGCAGCGCTGAATCCGGTCAGCGCCCTTCTCGGCCTCCGCACGGGGCAGCTTCTGCGCGATCCGGGAAGCGAACAACTGCTCCGGCACCTGGTTCGCGAGGCGGTCGCGGTCGCGCTCGCGGAAGGGTTCTCCACTTCCGAAGCGAAGGTTTGGAAAACCATCGAGCGGATCGTGGCCCGGACCGCGGACAACAAGACCAGCATGCTTCAGGACCTCGAGCGCGGAGTTCGCACCGAGGTGGACGCGATGAACGGGATCATCGTTGCCCGGGGCGCGAAGCACGACGTCCAAACGCCGTGGAACCGCCTGATGCTGAGGCTGATCCGGGGCCGGGAACGCGGCTGACGGGCGCCCGCGGGAGAGTCAGTTCTCGCTGGGAAGGTCCCGATCGTGCGGGCCGTGCCAGGCGACCTGACCGAGGATCTGGTCGTCTTCGACGAGCGGCCGGTCCTCAAACGCCGGATTGTCGGAGACGAGGATCCAGCGATCCCGGTATCTGAGACGCCGGACGGTGACTTCGCCTCCGGTTGCCAGGGCGAAGAGCTGCCCGTCTTCCGGGGTCGAGCGCTCCGGGTCAACCGCGACGAGATCTCCGCGGCACAGCTTGGGATCCATGGAGTCGTCGGTGGTCCGGAGACACACCAGGCGCCCCGGATCGCTCCAGCCGGGCAGGGCATCCCGGGAGATCCCGACGGTCACGCTCGACTCCCGGCCGACCGTCTCGGCTCCACCCGTGACCGCCCGACCGCCGGGTGCGAACGGAATCAGGGCGAGCGCCCCCCGGTCCATCACCGGATCCCAGCCCGAGACCAGATGGAACAGCGAGTGCGCTGCCCCCGCGACCCGTTCCGCCAGGTCCCTGACGACTCCGACTCCGTCGCGGAATTGGTCCGCCATTGGTTTCGTCTCTTCCATCGGCCCCGCGTTCGCGGCTGGCGGCGGAATCCCGGCCGCCGGATCGGCAGCAGGGAAGTCGTGGTGCTGGGCGGGCGCCAGCGACAGGTCGCCGCCGGTACCTGGTCCGATCGTGAGCCGTACCCCGAGCACCGTGGTCATCCGTTCCAGGGTCGTCACCCGGACCGCCCGCCCGTCGATCAGACTCCGGATCTGACCCACGGGAATTCCCGTCCGCGAGGCCAGGGGACGAAGGCCCTCTGCCTCCACCATCTCACGAAAAGCGCTTCTTAATCTCTCTATTCCGTTAAGTGTCACATCCGTCACATTACATCAAATTACGGTCGATTGTCGGGCTGCGGCCGCTGCCGCCTCCCCCTTTCTGGTGGACACCGCTGCAAGCGGTGCGGTGAATGTCAGACGTAACATCCTAACCGAATCGACTTGAAGCGGACGTGCCCTTTGTGGCATGATTTCGTGCCATGGATGACACGGCACGACAACTGGTCAAGCTTTGTGGGCTCTTCGCTGAATACACGGGTCGCAGCGTCTCCACGGTGTCGCGCTACGCCACCGGGAGCGGCGAGACGGTGGCCCGTCTTTGCCGCGGCAAGACGATCACGACCCGCAGGGCAGAGCGTGCGTTTCGCTTTCTTTCGGAGAACTGGCCGGAGCCCGCCGAGTGGCCTGACGGGATTCCGCGTCCGACCCCAATCGAGACAGCGGAAGCTCGAATTCAGGTCCCCACGCTTCACTAGCGGTCTCGGTGCTCACCGGGGTCTCACCACCGGCTGCTAGCCGTCGAGTCGCCCGGGCGGGGCCAAGGATCCGCGCGGGCTGCTACGGCGTTCCGCGTTCTACCGGTCGGTCGGGATCGGCGCACCACTCGGACCAGGAACCGGAGTACACCGCCACGTTGTCGATGCCGGCGAGTTCCAGGGCAAGCGCGTTGTGCGCCGCGGTCAGGCCGGAGCCGCAATAGCAAACGATGGGACGACCCTCCCGGTCCGCGGTCAGGCCGCCGAGGCTTCTTCGCAGATCCGCGGGCGTGCGGAAACGGCCATCCGGGCCGAGATTCTCCTTCCAGAGATGGTTCCTCGCACCCGGTATGCGGCCGGCGACCGGATCGATCGGCTCCTGCTCCCCCCGCCAGCGGATCGCCTCGCGGGCGTCCACCAGGAGATGGGAGCGGTCCTCGAGACCTGCCGCGACGTCGGCCGCGCCGACGGCCATGTTCCGTACGGGCGCGGGCGCGAAGCGCCGTCCCGGGCGGGTCTCCTCGCCCGGGTAGAGGGCGCCCCCGGCCTCCTCCCAAGCGCCAATTCCACCATCCAGAACTCCAGCCTGGATGTGCCCGAGATATCGCAGCATCCACCAGAGTCGCGCGGCGAACATGCCCGACGCGTGGTCGTAGGCGACAACGACGCTGTCCGACCCGATGCCGAGGCGTCCGAAGATTTCCGCCATCCGCTCGACGGTGGGCAGCGGGTGACGCCCATTGGCGCCGGTCTTGGGGGCGGAAAGGTGCTGGTCGGTGTCAGCGAACACCGCCCCGGGAAGATGCCCCTCCAGGTAGCGAGCCCGTCCCCAGGCCGGGTCCATCAGGTCGCAGCGCACATCCACCACGACGAGTCGGGGGTTGCCCGCCGCGATCTGCTCGCGGAGCCACGCGGCGGAGACGATCGGTTGGGGGACGCCGCCTTTCATCGAAGCAAGCCTATCGGGTGAAAGGCTCCCGTCCGCCGCCCGATCGTGCGGCGGGGGCGGGACTCCTCAGCGGCCCGCTTCCGCCTGGTAGGTGCGGGAACCTCCGAGCCAGGTGGACTGGACCCGAAGATCGAGAATCGAGTGGTCCGGCGGATCCGGGACGGGACCGCTCAGGATCACGAAATCAGCCCACTTGCCGACCTGGATCGAGCCGATTTCATCGTCCCACCCGGAAGCGGCGGCCGGCGTCAGCGTGTACGCCGCAATCGCCTCGCGCCAGGAGACTCGCTGGTGCGGATGCCAGCCGCCCGGCGGGCCGCCGCCGGGTTTTTCGCGCACGGTCGCCGCGTACAGTTGACGCAGGGGATCGAGGGGGGCGGTGGCCCAGTCGCTGCCGAAGACGAGGGTGGCTCCCGCGTCCCGCGCTGCTCCCCAGGCGAAAGACCAGGCGGCCCGATCCTCGCCGAGGCGGTCGGTGTTGTAAACGCCGATCCCGGTGATGCAGTGGTGCGGGTTGAAGGAGGCGAGGACCCCGAGTTCCTCGAACCGGGGAGCGTCCCGGGGATCCAGCACCTCGATGTGTTCGATGCGGTCCGCGAGTGCCGGGCGGGTCGCCCGTCGCGCAGCCGACTCGAACGCGTCGAGTGAGAGCCGGACCGCGCGGTCCCCGATCGCGTGGATTGCCACCGGAAAACCCGCCGCGTGGATATCCGCAACCTGGGCAGCGAGATCCTCGGACTCGGTCACCATGAAGCCGGAGTCTTCGGGAGCATCGGCATAGGGGGCGAGGAGAGCGGCGGTGCGGGCGGAGAGCACCCCGTCCGCCATCAGCTTCGCGTAGCCCACCGCGAAGGTCGGGCCCCGCTCGGTGGTGATCGGGGCCAGGGCGTTTGCCGCCTCGTCGCGCGCCCGGGCGAGGTCCCGAACGCGGTCCGCGGCTCCCAGCGCGCCGTACCAGACCCTGAGCGGCAGCTCGCCGGCAGCGGCGAATTCCACGTATTCCGGAATCCGGTCCAGTCCGCCCATGGTGTGGACTCCGGTGAGTCCAAGCCTGGCGGCGGTCGCAAACGTCGCCCGCATGGCGTCCCGCTCCTCGTCGGCGCTGAGCGGGGGAACGTGGCTCCGCACCAGGGCCCCCGCCGTCTCCAGCAGGATCCCGGTGGGCTCTCCCGAGGCATAGCGGAGGATCCGTCCGCCGGGCGGATCGGGAGTCGCCGCGTCGAGGCCCGCAATCTCCAGCGCGAGGCTGTTGACCCAGGTGGTGTGTCCGTCGATGTCGGAGAGCGCTACCGGGTTCTCCGGACTCACCGGGTCGAGGTCCTCCGTCGTCGGAAACTCTCCTCCGGAAAGGGTGTGGTCCCAGCGTCCCCCCACGATCCACGCCCCGGGTCCGAGTTCCGCCGCCCGGGCGGCGATGCGGCGGGTCCATTCGCCGCGGTCCGCAATTCCGGTGAGATCCACCCCGCGAATCAGCGAGAGGCCCGATTCCAGGTGCAGGTGGCCGTCGATCAGGCCCGGAATTGCCGCACGTCCCTCCAGTGCGATCACCTCCGTGGTCGCCCCGAGCCAGCGCTCCGCTTCCCGGGCCTCCCCCACGAAGACGAACCGGCCGTCGCGCACCGCAAACGCCTCGACCACCGGCCTCTCGGCGCTCGCGGTGTAGATCGCGCCTCCGCGGACCACAAGATCCGCCGGCAGATCCGCCGGCCCCCCTTCGGGTGACCCCGCGCAGGCCGCGACGAGCCCGAGCAGCGCCGCCGGGAGGGTTCGCTTGCCCGCCGGAGTTGAACTCATGTTCCGTGCGTATACCCGCTTCTCAAGCGCCCAGCGAGTCCCGCAGCTCGGGAGAATTCGCGATGATTTCTCCGAGTTCGGTCATCACGCTCTCGATGGCCGCTTCGACAGCGAGTCCGAGCGCTTCCGCTCCGCCGTTGCAGGTGATCCCGCTCGCGTTCCGCACCCCGCTCCCGTAAACGATCTCCCGCAGGATCAACCCGTCGCGCGTAAACGCGGACACCGAGAGCGTCAGTTGGGCTGTCGCTTCGAAGTCAGCCACGGGATCGCCGGTGACTGCCCCATCGAATTCGTCCACCCGAACCACGATCACGGAGTCGAAACCACCGGCCTCCATGGCCTCCCGGTCGATCGGAGTCGCCGTGGGGCGCACCTCGCGCATGACCTGCGCGAGGGTGGTGATGACGGATTCCCCGAGCGCTTCCTCCCCGTCCACGGGGTATTGCGAGTCGCCGCACCAGCCGTAGCCGCCGGCTTCGTCGGGAGCGATCCGGATGACCCTCCGGAGCCCGGCGGCGTTCACATAGACGGCGGCCGCGGCCGGCAGAGGTGCGTCGAAGGCCAGGACGTCGTACGAAGGTGCGGGTCGCACCACGATCGAGTGGGAGCAGGAGGCGCTGAGCGCCAGCGAACCTGCTGCGAGCGCAACTCGCCGGAATTTGGGAAACATGGTCTGACTGCGGATCGCCGGGTAGGGGTTTCGGCAGGTCCGATTCTCGGACCCGGATTGTCTCCCAAACACCGGCCGGTTGAAGAGGCCGCCCGAGCGCCGGCCGGCGCCTCGGGCAGACGCACCGCGTCGGTGCGGCGCGAGTCGCCTACCGGCTGCCGGGATCGCCGAGGGAGAGGCGCAACTCGGGGGAGTTGGCGATCAACTCGCCAAGCTCGGTCATCGTGTTCTCGATCGCGATTTCGACGGCCGCCCCGAGTGCCTCGGCGCCGTTGCTGCAGGAGATTCCGCTCTCGTTCTGGACGGCGTTGCCGAAGACCACTTCCCGCACCACCAGGCCGTCGCCCGTGAAAGCCGATACCGACAGAGTGAGGTCGGCGCCGGCCTCGAAACTCAGGAACGCGCCGCTCGTGAGACCCACATTGAAGGTATCCGCGCGAACGACGATCACGGCGTCCAAACCGCGCGCCTCCATCGCCTGCCGGTCAAGCGGGACCGTGGTCCGCGCCACATCCTGCACCAGCCGCTCCAGGGTGCCGATGACCGACACCGCCAGCGCTTCGCGGGCGTCCACCGGATAGCTGACTTCGTCGCACAAAGAGTCCCCGTCGTCCAGGTCGGGCGCCATGCGGACCTGCCGGTAGAGCTGGTCGGCATCCACGAAGACCGCGGCGGCGGCGGGCAGGGGCGCCTCGAACGCGAATGCCTCGTAGGAGGGCGCCGGCCGCACCAATACCGCCTGTGAGCAGGAGACGGCCACCCATCCGAAGGCGCTCATCAGCGCCCAAATCCGCAGCGGCCTCTTGAAGGTCATCGTTCAGCTTCTCCGCCGTGCGGCCAGACGGGCGATCCGGTCGCAGAGCGCCGGAAAGCTGATTCCCATGACGGCTGCGGACTGGGGCAGCAGGCTCCTGGTGGTCATGCCCGGCAGGGTGTTCGCTTCCAGAACCAGGGGTTCGCCGTGCTCGTCGAGGCGGAAATCCACCCGCGAGAAGTCGCGCAGGCCGAGCGCCCGGTGGGTCTCGACTGTCAACTCCCGCAGTCTTTGCGCGAGCGGCTCCGGAATGTCCGCCGGGAAAATCTCCTCGGCGATTCCCGGCGTGTATTTCGCGTGGTAGTCGAACATTCCCGAGCCGGTGACGATCTCCCCGACGCCGAGCGGTTCGAGGCCGACCCCGTCCGGTTCCCCGACGACGCCCACGGTGAATTCGCGACCTGGGAGCATTTCCTCGACCAGAACGCAATGATCGTGCCGACGCGCTTCCGCGATAGCCGCACGGGTGTCCTCGAAGTCGCTGGCGGTCCGCAGCCCGACCGAGGATCCCACCCGCGACGGCTTGACCACTACCGGAAAACCGAGGGAGATGATCTCGCTCCGCCGGTCGTCCGGCGCCTGGAGCTCGAACATCTCGAACCGCGGGGTGGGGATTCCCGCTCCCTGCAGGACGCGCTTCGCGGCCGCCTTCTCCATGGCGAGCGCGCTCGCCAGCACCCCGCTTCCGGTGTAGGGCAATCCGCCGAGTTCGAGGACTGCCTGGAGCAGCCCGCCTTCGCCGTCGAGTCCGTGGAGAACCAGGAAGGCCAGGTCGGCGTTGCCGACCGCCTTCAGCCGGAGCAAAGCCGGCACGTCCTCGCGCTGGCGCGCCGCGGTCAGATCCTGATCCGATGGGGGCCGGCGGCCGACCCGGAGCGCGAGGAACTGCCCTTCCTGCTCGGGCCCCAGTTCCCCGTGGACGGTGTCCACCGCCGTCACCTCGTGTCCCGCGACGCGCAGGGCGCGCAGGACTTCTCCGGCTCCCGCGAGCGCAACGTCCCGTTCCGGGGTCGAACCGCCGGTAATCAGCGCGATGCGCAAGCCCGAGGCCGGTCGGTCGGTCACAGCGTCATCGCGAGCCGCACGGACTCGGGCGCGGGCTCCGGGCGGGAGAGGAGACTGACCCCTACCAGGACAGCGAAGCCGGCGGCCATCGCCAGCACCGCCGGCGGAACGGCGAGTTCCGGCGCGAGCATCTCGAGAGCCAGCAAGGATCCGAGCCCGGCGGCCATGGCCAGGATCGCGGCCAGCCCCGTGACGCGAGACCAGGAAAGGCCGAGCAGTAGCGTGGGGGCAAGCCCGGCGGCGAACGCGCCGAACCCGAGGGTCCCGAGCAGCGCGATCAGGCCGCCTCCGGCGAGGTGCCAGGCGGCGACCCCGAGCGCCGCGAGTCCCACGAGGAGACCCGCGAGGCGGGCGGCGGCCAGGCCGGAAAGCGGGCGCCGCCCGAAAGCGCGCGGGAGGTCTCGGCAAAGCGCCGCCGCTCCGAGGTTCAAGAACGCGTCGCTCGTGGACATGATGGCGGCGAGCACCGCCGCGGCGACCACCCCGGCGAGGAGGTCCGGCGTCTGCGGCAGACCGAGGACCGTGAGGGCGGCATCGTCCGGGTGGGCCGGGGCCGTTCCCGGGACGCCGCCAGCGAGGACGATGGCGCCGGTTCCGAGGCCGATCCAGACGAGGATGCTGAGGCTCTGGGCGCCGCCGATCACCGCCGGCAGGTAGCGGAGCGCCTCCGGGCTCTTCAGCATCAGGAACTTGTGGAGCATATGGGGTTGCCCGAGGGTTCCGATCGAAAAGAGCAGCAGGAAACCGAACCCCGTCGCCGGCTCCAGTACGCCCAGCGGTTCGAGAAATCCGGCGGTCCCGGGACCGCTGGCGCTCAGGCTTGCGGCGGCGCCCGCGGGCCCCCCGACCTGGGTCATGACCCACCAGAACGCCGCCACGGCCGCCGCCACCATCACGCCCCCCTGCAGCACGTCCGTGTTGACCGAGGCCACCATTCCTCCCGCAAGCGAGTAGGCGAGGACGACGCCCAGCCCGAGAACGAGGCAGACCCCGAGCCCGACCTCGGGGAAGGCGAAGCGGGCGGCGCGGGCGAGCGCCGAGAGCTGGACACCGAGATAGATGACGCTGCCGATCAGAATCGCGACCGCGGCCAGCGCCGCCGGCGCTTTGGCCCCGAAGCGGAAGGCGATGGACTCCGGCAGCGTCTGGGCTCCGCTCGCTTCGGCGATCAGCGCGAGTCGGCGGCCGGTGGTGCGGCACAGCAGAGCGGCGGTAAACCCGGCGGGGACCACTATGAACAGCGAACCGAAACCGATTTGCGCGGTGAGTCCGGGCCCTCCCAGGAACACGAAGCCGCTGAACGCGGAAGCCGCCACCGCAACCCCGGCGCGGAAGCTCCCCAACCGGCGTCCGGCCACGAAAAAGTCCGACGAATCCCGGGTCTTTCGCAGTGATGCCAACCCTATGAGCAGGGTCAGCAGGAGCAGGAGCGCCGGGATCAATGGCCTGGTGGCGATCCCGCGCGGAGCCGTTCCAGCGCTGCCGGGTCGGGGGGCCGGAAAGCGACGGCGAAACCGAAGCTGGTTACGACCAGCGGCACGAGCCAGACGCCCAGCAGCAGTCCCCAGAGTGACCGCGGCAGACCGAAGAGGCCGGGCGCGTCCGCGACCCCCGCGGCGACCAGCGCACCCGCGGCGAGCGAAAGGGCGAATCCGGCGCTGGCGATCTGGCCGGCGCGCTTCCCCGGGTTCGCCCGCCGGGATCCTGGCGAGTCGGCGGAGCCGACGCTCCACGCTGCGATGATGGCCGCGCTCACCACCGAGGCCGCCAGCAGCGCGTCCCCGCTTCCCGGCGCGAGGAGAGCACCCGCGGCCACCACGGGGAGGGACGCCGCCAGGATTCGGGACATCTCGCTCGGTAACATTCCTGCACAGGCAGGTTTTCTTGATGGTAGCCCGATTCTTCGTCGTCGCCAGCGTGGTCGCCGCGCTGGGCGCCGCTTCCTGCGGGGCTCCGCCGGAGGCAGCGCCGCCGCCGGGTCCCGAACTCAGTCCCGAGGCCGTCGCGGGATGGAAGATGGTGGATCTCAGTCACGGGTATGGCGAGAACACCCTCTACTGGCCGACCGACACCAGGGGATTTCAACTCGACACTCTGGCCGAGGGCATGACGCCGGCGGGTTTTTTCTACGCGATGAAGGAGTTCGCCACCGCCGAACACGGGGGGACGCATCTGGATGCTCCCTACCACTTCTACGAAGGCGCCGATCTGGTGGGGCAGATTCCGCTGAGTCGCCTCATCGCCCCGGGTGTGGTCGTGGATGTGAGCGGGCAGGCGGAAGCCGATCCCGACTACCGGGCGAGCGCCGACGACGTCCGGAACTGGGAGGCGGAACACGGCGAGATCCCTCCCGGGACGGCCGTGCTCTTCCGCACCGGCTGGGCGAGCCGCTGGCCGGATGCGCTCTCGTACTTGGGCGACGACGAAGCCGGTAGCGCCGACAACCTCCACTTTCCGGGGCTGGCAGAGGACGCCATGCGTCTCCTGGCCGACCGCGAGGTGGGCCTCGTAGGGATCGATACGGCGAGCGTGGACTACGGACCGTCCACCGACTTCATCGTGCATCAGGTCGGCGGCGCCGCCGGAATTCCCAACCTGGAAAACGTCGGCGATCTGTCCGAACTTCCGCCGTCCGGCTTCCTGCTCATCGCCCTCCCGATGAAGATCGAGGCCGGCACCGGCGCCCCGGTACGCATCGTGGCGCTGATCCCGCCGGACTGATCGGCGCCCGCCACATGCACCCCGCCTGCGCCAGGACCGGCTGTACGGACGGCGGCCGCTGACCGCGCGACGCCACGACGTTCATGCCCCTGGGCTCAAGGACGCGGCGCCTGTTCGCGCTGCTCGTCGAAGCGCTCCGGGGTTCCGACCGCGACCTGACCTCCGGGCCGCTCACCCCGGTTGTGTTCGTGCTGGCGGTGCCGATGGCGCTCGAGATGGTCGGGGAGTCGATCTTCGCAGTGGTGGACGCTTTCTTCATCGCTCGGCTGGGGCCGGCGGCGCTCGCGTCGGCGGGGATCACCGAGACCGCGCTCGGCCTGGTGTACTCCGTCGCAATCGGGTTTTCGTTCGCGGTAACGGCGGTGGTGTCGCGCCGCTACGGGGAGGGGGACCGGCGGGGAGCGGCGGGCGCCGGGGTGCAGGCGATCGGGCTCGGGCTCGTGGTCTCGCTGGCGCTCGGGGTCGTGGGGCTGATCTTTGCTCCCCGGGTGTTGGACCTCATGGGGGCGGATGCGGGGACGATCGCCGTCGGCACCCCCCACGCCCGGATCATGTTTGCGGGGATGGCCACCATCATCCTGCTGTTTTTGAACAACGCGATCCTGCGCGGGGCGGGCGACGCCCAGGCCGCGATGCGGGCGCTCTGGCTCTCCAACGGGATCAACATCGTCCTCGATCCCTGTCTGATCTTCGGGCTGGGGCCGTTCCCGGAACTCGGGCTCCCCGGGGCAGCCGTCGCCACCACGATCGGCCGCGGAACGGGCGTCCTCTACCAGTTCTGGATCCTCACCCGCGGAGCGCGGCTCCGGATTCGCCGCGAAGACATCCGGACCCAGTGGGGAGTGCTCAAGAACCTCTGCCGGGTGTCGGTGGGCGGGATCGCGCAGATGCTGGCCGACATGCTGCCCTGGATCCTGCTGATCCGCATCATCGCGAGTTTCGGCACCGTTGCGGTCGCCGGCTGGGTCATCGCCATCCGGGTCGCGCTCTTCGTCATCCTTCCCTGCTGGGGGCTCTCGAACGCCGCCTCGACGCTGGTGGGCCAAAACCTCGGGGCCGGCAAGCCGGATCGCGCCGAGCGCGCGGTGTGGATCACGAGCGGCTGGAACATGGCGTTCATGGGCCTCGTGACGGGCATCTTCGTGGTCTTCGCGCCCGAGATCGCCCGGATCTTCACAGACGATCCGGAGGTCCTGCAGATCGCCGCGACCGCGCTCCGGACGGTGAGCTACGGCTACGTCTTCTACGCGTTGGGGATGGTTACCCGACAGGCTTTCAACGGGGCGGGGGATACCCGCACGCCGACCTGGATCGATGTCCTCTGTTTCTGGATCTTCGAGATCCCGGTTGCATGGATGCTGTCCCGCACCGCCCTCGGGGTGGACGGCGTGTTCTGGGCGGTGGCGCTTGCCTATTCCCTGTCGGCGGTGGTCAGCACACTGGTCTTCCGACGGGGCGGCTGGAAGAAGATGACGGTCTGATCCATTCGCAGGCCGCGCAATTCGTGTCCGGAAGCGCCGTTCACGCTCCGCTCAACCCGATCAGGAACGCGTAGATCTCGGCGATCTCGTCGAGACCGCGGTAACGGCCCGACCGGCCTCCGTGGCCGGCGTCCAGGTTGGTACGGAGCAGGATCTGCGCTGCCGGATCGGTGTTCCGCTCCCGCAGACGCTGCACCCACTTGGTGGGCTCCCAGAACTGGACCTGGGAATCGTGGAGGCCGCTGGTCACGAGGACGTGGGGCAGGGCGGCCTTCGGGACGTTCTCGTACGGCGCGTATTTCGCGAGGAGTTGGAAGAACTCCTCTTGATTGGGATCGCCCCACTCGTCGTACTCGGCGGTGGTGAGCGGGATGTCGGCGTCGAGCATCGTGTTCAGGACATCCACGAAGGGGACCATCGCCACGATCCCGGCGAAGAGCGCCGGTTCGTCGTTGAGGACCGCGCCCATCAGGAGGCCTCCGGCGCTGCCGCCCATGGCGTAGATCCGACCCGGGTCGCACATCCCGCGCGCCCGCAGGTGGCGGGCGCAGTCCGCGAAATCGTGAAACGTGTTCGTCTTGTTGTCCTGCCTGCCGGCCTCGTACCAGGCGCGCCCCAGTTCCTGGCCGCCCCGGATGTGTGCGATGGCAAAGCAAAAGCCGCGGTCGAGGAGGCTCGGTCGGGCCCGGGAGAACACGGGATCCATCGAGATCCCGTAGGCGCCGTATCCGTAGAGCAGCAGGGGCGATGCGTTTCCCGGCGGATGGTCGCGGTGATGGACCAGCGAGATCGGGATCCGCACGCCGTCGCGCGCCCGGGCCGAGAGACGGCGCACCCGGTAGTCGGCGGAACGAAAGCCGGGCACTCTCTCTCGCTTGAGGGTCCGTCGGCGGCCGGTCGCCAGCGAGACGGCGAGGGTGGTGGGCGGAGTCTTCGGCGTGCTCACCACCACCCGAACTTCCCCGGCGCCGGTTTCCGGGTTGGTTTCCTCGTCGAGCGCCCGGGCCGGTCCCGGCAGCGGCACCTGCCGGGTCGCGCCGGTCTCCCAATCCATCAGGCGAAGCTCCTGGCGACCCTGCTCGCGTTCAAACAGGGCCAGATGGGTATCGAAGAGTTCGAAACCCTCGAGCTGGACGCCTTCCCGCGCGGGGACGAGATCTTCCCAGGCCGACTCGGTCGCGGGAGATTCCTCCGGGGCGGTCACCAAACGGAAGTCGGGCGCGCCCCGGTTTGTGCGGATTACGAAACGGCCCCGGAAATGATCCATTTCGAATTCGTGCGGCCGTCCTCTCGGAAGAAGTCGGCGCGGCGCGGCTTCCGGCTCGCGACTCGAGATGGCCCAGGCTTCCGCATGGTCGGTCTGCTCGCTGTGGAGCAGCACGAACTCCCGCGAGCGGCTCTCGTGGGCTGCTACCCAGAAGGAATCGTCGGTCTCCTCGTAGAGGAGCCGGTCCCGTCCGGGCGCCTCCCCGAGCCGGTGGAGCATCACGCGGTTCCAGCGGAGCGTCTCCGGATCGAGACGGGTGTACACCACCGCGTCTCCGGCCCGCGTCCAGACGAGGTTCGGCGCGGCTCCCGGGACCCGGTCTTCCAGCACCTTCCCCGTCCGGGTGTCGAGGAAACGGAACTCGTGAATGCGGCGCCCCACGGTGTCCGTCGCGAAGGCGAGGATCCGGTGCTCCGGGCAGATTTCGAGGGCGCCGATCGAGAAATAGCCATCCGCCGCCTCCCCGTGCGCCTCGCGGGCAAGCGCATTCGAGTCGAGGAGGAGATGCTCCTTCCCCGCCGGACGACCCGCCGCCGGGGCCGAACGGCGGCAGAACACCGGGTACTCCTCGCCCCTTCGGTACCGCGAGAAGTAGAGGTACGGCCCGTGCCGCACCGGGGGAGAGGCGGTGTCCGGGACGATGCGGGACTTCATTTCGCCGAGCACGGCGTCCCGGATTCCGGACCAGGGTGCGAGACACCGCTCGGTCCACGCGTTCTCGGCCTCGAGGTGGCGGAGAACCTCGGGGTTGTCGCGGTCCCGGATCCAGGCCCAGGGATCCGTCCAGCGCCGCCCGAACTTCTCGTAGGCGACGGGGCGCCGGGCGGCGCGCGGCGGCCCGGGAGATGCGTCGCCGCTGTTCGTCATGCGAAGGAGCGCCGACCTCCAGGCCGGCATCGCCGTGCATGGCACGCCGAAATTCTCCGGCCTGATCGCCTCATCGTCGCCCCGCCCGGAGTGCCAACAGGCTTCCGAGACTACGGATTCAGCACCAGGCGGTGTTCCGTGACCGACTCCACCCTCGCCCGGGTGTAGGCCAGCGGGAAGTACTGGTGGCGCACCCAGAGCTCGAAGAGATCGCGGTAGTGCGGGCTCATCGGATCGCCCGATTGGCCCGGAGCGCTGGTCGCGATCGAGTTGTCCCAGTTCGATGGGTCCAGAATCACGCGGAAGCTGCCGCCGGAGCGCTGGTTGTCGCCGCCGCCGGTGTTGTTGACCGTGGATTCGTAGCCGCCCCGCGGGTAGGGCCCGACCTCCAGCAGTTGCCGGGTCTCTTCGTTCACCGCCTGGGCCATGTAGTTCGTGATGTGAACGTGCTTCATGGCGGTCTGCCCGTAGTGCCAGTTCGCCATGTCGGCGCCGAGCCGTTCGGTGACGTCCTGGACCCCGTCGGCGAAGGCCTTCACCAGGAGCTCGTCGCGGGCGCCGATCGGGTCGTCTCCGAAACGGCCGTCGGGCGCCATCAGATGGTCGAACATCCGTTTCTTGTTCACCCCCCGGACCAGGCCTCGGGCGGCTTCGGGGATCAGGAGTTCGCGCATCGCCTCGGAGACCCGCCGTTCGAAGTGCAGATAGATGGTCGCCGCCACCGACTGCTTGTCCATCACGAAATCCCAGTCGGCGAGGGCGGCCTTCGCGGCGCTGTCGGGCGGTTCGGCCAGCATGAGCAGCGGCACCAGGTTCCGGGCGACCACGCTCAACTCGTCGTGCTGGTAAGCCATCATGTCCTGAACGGTGTGCCGCTGGCCGTTTCGCATCAGCTCGTCCACCCGCAGGCCCCGCATCTCGTCGCCCCAGGTGAAATGGAGCGCTTCGGGATGGGGATAGTGGGAGGCCACCGCGGGCGCCATCAGGTTGTTCGCGGTGCCCCAAAAGCCCTTCTCCGGGTTCTTGACCGAGGGCAGGGCCTTGATCGGCAGGTATCCCTGCCACTCGTAGCGGCCGTCCCCGGGCACCGGGACGAGGCCGCTCCAGTTGGCGTTCCGGATCGGGGAGACCCCCACCGCCTGATAGCCGATGTTCCCGTCCACATCGCCCCAGATCATGTTCTCCGCGGGAATCCCGCTGTAGTTGCAGGCCTCGACGAATTCCTCCCAGGTCAGGGCCTGGTCCATCCGCAAGCTGGCGAGGTAGGGGGAGTTCCCGATTTCGAGCCAGGCGGCGCGCAGGGCATAAGCCTTGTCGTTCTCGGTGTCCTCATACACCACCGGGCCGTGGCGGGTGTACTTGAGAGTCGCCTCGTGGTCGGCCGCTCCCTTGACCGCGATGGTTTCGGTGCGGACGGTCATCGCCTCCCATCCGCCGAGGTAGCGGTACTGATTCGGGTTGTCCGGATTCGTGTCGTACACCATGAGGTCCTCGTTGTCCTGCCCGAAAACGGTGAGACCCCAGCCGCCTCTCTCGTTATGCCCGATGGAAAGGCCCGGAAGGACCGGCTCACCGCCGCCGATGACGTCCCAGCCCGGCGCCTTCAGATGCACGAAGTAGCGCAGCGATGGGGCGACGATGGTGCGGTGCGGGTCGTTCACGATGAGGGGCAGCCCGGTCCAGGTGCGCTCCCCGTGCGCCACCCAGTTGTTCGATCCGATCTGTTCGCCAAGGTCCACCAGGTGCAGTTCGGAAGGGATTTCCTGAAGGAGTGCGAGCCGCTCGGCGTCCCGGTTGCGGTACTCGGCGGCGATCTGCTCCGGCTTGAAGATGACCGGGCCCCGGAAAGCGCGGTAGATGTCGAGGATCTCGGGCTTCAGGAGCGATTCGTCAATCGCCGGATCGAGTTCGAGCTGGGGCACGCCGGGGCGGAACCAGTCGATGTCCATGAGCGCCTCGGCGCCGATAGCCGCGACCGCCATCCCGTAGTTCAACTCCTGGGTTACGTTGGAGAGAAGTCCCTGGTGGCGCGAGATCACCACTTCTTCGGTCCAGGGTTCGGGCAGGATTCCGAGCAGGCGAAACTCGAGCGGCAGGGAGTCCGGATTCTGGCGGGCACGCTCCACCGCGGCGTTGATGCCGCGGACGAAGGCCGGAATGATCGTGTCGCCGCGCGGGTGGTACCAGCGCATCTCCTCGCCCATGTCCTTCCGGAACATGTGGAGGCGGGTGCCGATGTCGCGTTGGAGTTCGGAGGGGCCAAGGATCTCCGCCACCGTCCCGGTGGCCTGACGCCTCCACATCTCGAACTGGAACAGACGGTTTTCGGCGGCGCGGTAACCCTGGACGAAAAACAGGTCCTCTTCGCTGTCGGCGTAGATGTGGTCGAGCCCCCACCGGTCGGTGAGAACCTCGACGGGCGCCTGGAGCCCGGAAGCCTCGCGGGTTTCGTCCTGGGCCGGCGCGACGGCGGCGCACAGGCAGCCGGCGGCCAGCAGCAGGAAAATGCGAAGGGCGCGAAGACTCATGGACGGACTCCTTGGGATGGTGGCTTTCGTGGAAACGATCATACGGGAGGGCTGCGAGATTCCCTGCGGAATCCGCCGTTTCCACTGATACCGTGCGGTGCAGCCTGGTGACCAACGCCCGCCGTCTTCCCTCGCTCGGGAACCTGATGCTGATCGGCATGGGGCTTGGCGTCGCCTTGGGAGTGATCTTCGGGGAGAGCGCCACCCGTCTGGCGTTTCTCGGTGACATCTTCATCCGCCTGCTGACACTCGTCGCCGTCCCGCTGGTTTTCTTCAACCTCATCTCGGCGCTGGCCTCATCGGGAGCCTCGGGAGGGGTGAGCCGCGTCCTGCTCCGGATCGGCGCCTTTTTCCTGATCACCACGGTGGCGGCTCAGTTGGTTGCGCTTGCCGTGATGGGGCTCATGCGACCCGGAGCCGGTCTCGCCCAGGCGGCCGGGGGCGGCGGTGAAGGATCCGCCGCGACTCCCGGGTTCCAGGATTTTCTCTTCACGCTGGTGCCCGACAACGCCCTCGGGGTTTTCGTGGACGGCCGGGTTACGGCCGTGGTGGTGCTCGGCCTGATGGTGGGCTTCGCGGCCTGGGGCCTCGACGGGGAACGGCGCGCCGACATCGCGCGCTTCTTCGCTTCGGGAACCGCACTCCTCCGCCAATTGGTGGCGGGGGTTCTCTGGTTCGGACCCGTTGGGGTGGCGGCGCTGGCCGCGGCGAGCGTGGGCGAATACGGGAGTTCTATTTTTGGTCCGTTGGGTGTATATATTGCGGCGGTCTGGATCGCGGATCTTGCGATCTTCGTCCTGTATTTCGTTGCTGTCCGCTTTCTGGCGGCGACCTCCCCGCTGTCGTTCGTCCGGCGGACGGCGACCGTGTGGACGACCACCGCCTCCACCTGCAGCAGTCTCGCGAGCCTCGGCGCCTCGCTGAACGCCGCCGAAAAGATGGGATTGCCACGTCCGACCTATGCCCTCACCCTGCCGCTCGGCGCCCAGTTCAACAAGGACGGGAGCGCCGTACTGCTCGCGGGAATCGTCCTGTTCACCGCCCAGGCCCAGGGAGTGTCGTTCGGGGTGGGGCAACTGCTGATGGTGATCGCCTTGGGTTCCCTGTTCTCGGCTGCCGCCCCGGGCGTTCCGAACGGCGGGCTCGTCAACCAGTTCCTGCTGCTTCGCGCCTTTGGCCTGCCGGTGGAGATCGGCGTCCTGGTGGCGGGTGTCTATCGGTTGGTGGATATGCCCACGACGACCGCCAACATCATGGGTGACCTCGTGGGGACGATGGTCGTGGCCCGAAGGGAGAAGGAGGAATCCGCCGATGCCGCATCCTGAAGCCGCATCCATCCGGTCCGCGCGCGCCCTCTATCCGGGTGCGCCCCGGCGCCCCTATCTGAACGTCGCGGTGCGCAGCCTGCTCGCCCGCCCGGTACGCGAGGTCTGCGACTGGTATCTGGACGGCGCCATGGAGGGGGGACCCGACAAGGATGGGCTCTTCGATACGGTGGAGCGGGGGCGTGCCCGTTTCGCCCACTGGATCGGAGCGCATCCGGACGAGGTGGCCTGGACCCGGAACGTGACCGATGGGATGAACCTCTTCCTCGGGGCCATCGATTGGCGCCGTGGGGACGAGGTGGTCTATTGCCCCGATCTCGAACATCCGGCGAACGTGCTGCCCTGGCGCAACCTGGCGCTCCGGCAAGGTGTCCGACTGAAGGCGGTGCCGGCGGACGGCGGGCGGCTGCCGTCGGTGCGGATGGCGGAGGCGGTGGGGCCTCGTACCCGGGTGATCGCGGCCGCCGCGGTGTCCTACTCACCCGGCTACGTGGCCGATCTCGCTCCGCTGAAGGAGGCGCGGGATCTGCACGGGGCCCATCTGGTGGTGGACGCGGCGCAGTCCGTGGGCGTGCTCCGCACCGATGTGGACCGGATGGGTGCTGATGTCCTGGCGGTAGCCACCCAGAAGTCGCTTTCCGCGTTCTACGGGACCGGCTTCCTCTACTGCCGCCGGGGCGTCGCCGAGGCGCTCAAACCCGCCGCGCTCGGCCGTCACGGGGTGCTCTTCAATGCCTCCGAGACGGCGCTTCCCGATGCCGACATCCCCTACGCGCCGGGAGCGCGCCGCTTCGATCTCGGCAACTACAACTACCTGGGCGCGGTCGCCGCGGACCGCGCCCTGGAGATGTTGGAATCGTTCGGGGCGGCGGCGATCGAGGAACGGAGCCTGGGGTTGGCGCGGCGCCTCGCAAACGGACTCGCCGATCTGGATCTGCCGCTGACCGGCGGTGCGCCGGGCCCGTGGCTTTCCCACATCGTGACCGTCGGGGAACTTGGCCGTCAGGGAGAAAGGACGGTGAAGGATCCGGCGCTTGCCGATCTCTGGGCCCGGCTGAAGGCCGCCGACGTGGTGATGTCCGTGCGCCGCGCGGTCTTGCGCTTTTCCTGTTTCATTCACAACGACGAGACCGACATCGACCGGGTACTCGAGGTGGCGCGCGCGTGGCGCCGGGATCATTCTCCGGCCGTCCTCAGCGGCGTGGCCTAAGATTTCCGCGAACGCAATCACGGCCGGCGGACGGCCTGTTCCTTCCAATCGGAGAAAGACTCATGACCCGCATTGCCACCTTGACGCTTGCCGCCCTCGCCGTTTCGGCGCTGGCGTTCGCGCATCCCCATTTCAACAAGACGGTGTCCACCACCATCGGTGAGACGGAGGTTTCCGTCTCCTACAACTCCACCGACGCCAACATGGACCACGTCGAGGCCATCGCGGCGGGCACTTTCGTCAGCCCCCGGGGCCCGCGCCTGAATATCTCAGCCGATGTCATGGCGGGCGATATGACGATCGCCGCCGGCGAATACACCATCGGGGTTGTCATGGGCGACGACGGTTCCTGGTCGATGGCGCTCCATGAGGGCCGGATCCCCCGGGGCGAGATGCCCGACATGGGCAAGGTCATGAAGCTGGATTCCCGCTATTCCGACCAGATGGGGACCGCCGACCACATGCTGATCGACATCACCGCCGGAAGCGGAGACTTCGCCGGGAAGCCGGTGCTCACGATCCACTTCGGCAACATGCACCTCCAGGCCGCGATCGGATAGCGCCGCTCCGCCGGCCGGGCAGCCACCCACCCGGCCGGCGTCAATCCGCGGGTGGGAGTCCTTTCGGGGGGTGATCCCCCGCGCGGTTCGGGCCGCGGCTTGTCCGGCGGCGGCTTCCGCAAGGCATTGCACGCGAGCGTCACACGGGTGTAAAGTGTGTAATGTGACACTTGTAACGACCCGCTTCCGCCGCCCTCGGCGGAGCCGCCGGTCCGCAGCAGACCTCCTTGGCCCCACCGTGCCTTCGGTGGCCCGCCGCGCTGAACGAAGGCCCGCCGCCCCGGAACTACGACCCCTTGGGGCGTAAGCCGCACCTGCCAGCCGGCGCCTGGGCGCAGCACCTCGGTCCGAAATCAGGCGGCGGCGAACCTGGACGCGGTGATGACCGTCTCGCGCTTCCGGCTGGGCGAAGCCGCAGGTCGTCTCAAGGAGGAGGAATTCGGCAAGGTCGGCGCCGCGCTGCGGGTCGCCATCGGCTGCGATCCGGAACCCTGCGGGGGACGTTGGACTGGTTGACAGGTAAGCGCCGGACGGTGTTGAAGTCCCTCGCGTTCGGAGTAGGGATCCTGCCGTTCGGGATGCTGGCCCCTCTGGCCCATGCCCAGGAGGACTCCCCGATCTTCGACTGGGGCGGGACGGTGGAGGTCTCGCGGAACGGGGATGCGCCCGCCACCAGTACGGTGCGGATCGAGATCAACGAAGGAGACGCCGTTACCTACTACCTGAGGCTCAGCCAGCAACCCGTGATCGATCCCAGCAGTCAGGTCGGATGGTGGGTTCGGGTCCACGCGAACGGACAAGTGCGCAACGACCGAGAACAGCAGGAAGAAGTGGGTCTTCGCTGGACGCCGTCCACCGGCTGGGAATTTCCCAGCGACAACAGCGACACGGCGGAACCGACCCCGTGGCGCGGGATCAACATCACGGCCATTCAGGACGATGACAGCGACGACGAGTTCGTGACCTTCACCCACGAGGTTTGGGATGAGAGCAGCAATTGCCCGCCCCGCCTGCACGGCATCGCCCGGGTGACCGTCCGCGTCGTGGACGACGAGGGTGACGGAGGTGCGACTCGCACGGTTCACAACCCCGGCATCACCCTTTCCACCAAATCGTTGGACGTGGTCGAGGACGACACTTCCGGGAAGACCTATACCGTGGAGCTCGACGAACGGCCAACCGGGAACGTGAGGGTGAGGATCTCGGGTCATTCGGGTACCGATGTCCGGGTTGACCGATCCGCCCTGACGTTCACGGGAAACAACTGGAATCAGTCGCAGACCGTGAGGGTGACGGCGGTGGACGACGACGACTCCAACCAGGATCCGGTCGTGCGCCTGAATCATGATGCGAGCGGCGGGGGATACGACGGCGTGTCCGACTTCCTGGAGGTGACGATCACCGACAACGACGCGCCGTTCATCGAGCTGAGCGTCAGTCCCGGACGGGTCTCCGAGGGGGTCGGTTCTGTCGGCATTTCCGTTGCGGTGACCGCTGCCTGGAATGGTCCGACACGAACGTCAAACACCGACGTTGATGTCAGGGTGGTCTCGGGGACCGCCCAGGAGGGAACCGATTTCGACCCGGTTTCGGGGTTCAGACTCACGATTCCGACCACTCAAACCAGCGCGCAGAGCTCGTTCACCCTCGTGCCGGTGGACGACGAGGTTGTTGAGCGCGATGAGAGCGTTGAAGTTGCCGGAACGGCGGGCGCCACAATGGTGACGTCGGTGTTCCTCGTCATCGAGGACAACGACAGCAGCGGCGGCACCGGCACCGGCAGCGGCAGTGTCACCGGCGGCGGCACCGGCGGCGGCACCGGGACCCAGACCCGGGCCGCGGGGAGCGGCGGCCTGGAAATGCAGCCGCGGAACGCCCGTGCCCCGGAAAACACCGGGAACATGGTGTTCACGGTCGACCTCTCCGGGACCAGCACCGGTCCGGTGAGCGTGCGCTGGACCACCGCCGACCGCACCGCCACCGCGGGGGCCGACTACACGGCGGCCAGCGGTACCCTCACGATCCCCGCGGGCGCCGCGTCGGGGGAGTTCGAAGTCCCGATTCTGAACGATCTCCTCGACGAGCACGACGAGACCTTTCTCGTCCGCTTCGACCGGCCTTCGGGAGCCGGACTCGCCTCCACCGAAGCGGTCGGGACCATCGAGGACGATGACGGCGAAACACAACTGTTCATCGAGGACGTGAGCGCCCCGGAGGGTGACGGACGCATCGGCTTCCTCGTCTTCCTCGCCTCGGATAGCGGGCGGACGGTCAGCGTGAACTATGCGACTCGGGCCGTCTCGGCCATCGCGGACACCGACTACCGGCCCACTTCCGGAACGCTCACGATCCCGCCGGGAAGCGACGGAGAGCGGATCTGGGTGACGGTCCTCGACGACGCGCTCGACGAAGGGCACGAGACCGTCGAAATGGTGCTGAGCCGGCTCCGCTACGCGGTGGCGGGGGATCTGCTCGCCGTTGGGACCATCGAGGACGACGATGCGGAACCGCAACCGGGGGTGCCGGACGTTACGGTGGCCGAGCGGTCCGGCGGCATGGAATTCGTGGTGACGCTTGACACCATTTCCGGCAAGCGGGTCACCTGGGACTACCGGACGGTGGATGGGACGGCGACCGCCGGCGAGGACTTCGATGGACTGACCGGCACCCTGACCTTCGAGCCCGGCGAGACCCGCGACACCCTCCCGGTCGCGATCGTGAACGACGTCCTGGACGAGGCGGACGAAGACTTCCACCTCCGCCTGACGAATCCGCGGGAACCCGGTTCCCCGGCAGTCGAGGCCACGGCCGTGATCGTGGACGACGACGACAACGCGATCGTGGCCGACGCCTGGGTCTCCCGCTTTGGCCGCACAGTGGCGAGTCAGGTCGTGGACGCCGTCGGCGACCGCTTCGCGAACCCGGATGGTCCGGGCTCCCACTTCGTTCTGGGATCCGGTCCCATGCGCTCGAGCCTCGGCTTCGGCGGCGTGGAGCGCTACCGCCGGTGGATGCCCCATGGGACGGAGGCGTCGCCCGATCGCCGGGAGGCGACATCCCTCGGGTTCGATGCGGGACGGATCCTCTCCGGATCGTCGTTCGTCGTCCAGAGTCAGGAGGGCCCGTCGGGAGGGGGATTCGGGGGACGCTGGACGGCCTGGGGCCGGGGTTCCTACACGGAGTTCGACGGCCTCGATCCGGGCGTGGGGCTCAGCGGCGAGGTGTCAAGCGTCACCGCCGGATTCGACGTCCAGAGCGGCCGGTTGACTGGCGGCCTGGCGCTCGCCGGCAGCGTTGGAACCGGCGACTACCACGTGGGCGGGACCGCGGTCCAGTCGGAACGGATGGGGAAGATCTGGAGCATCCTCGGCAGTGCTCATCCGTACGTGCACGTCTCGCTCGCCGAGTGGCTCCGGGTGTGGGGGCTCGGCGGAATCGGTGCGGGCACGCTCCGGATCTCGGGCGGCGAACAGGACGCCGATCTCCACATGAGAATGTGGGCGTTCGGCGGCCGCGGCGACCTGCCGCTTCTTTCCGGATCGGGAATCGGGCTGGCGGTGAAGTCCGACATCTTCTGGGTGGAGCTGGAGTCCGATGCCACGCATGTCCGCCGGGCTTCCGTCGCCGAAGCCCAGCGAACCCGGCTCTTGCTGGAGGGTTCGTTTCAGCTCGCGTCCATCGGGGGCGGGGAACTCAGCCCGCTGGTCGAGGCGGGCTTCCGCCAGGACGCCGGCGACGCCGAATCGGGACAGGGCCTCGAAGTCGCGTCGGGCCTCCGGTATCGCAACCGGGACCGCGGGTTGTCCATGGAGATGACCGGCCGTTCCCTCGTGTCCCACGAGGATGAGCGCTATCGCGAGTGGGGCCTCGGCGGATCCCTGCGGCTCGACCCGGGGCCCGACTACCTGGGACTGGCGGTCCGGTTGCACTCGGTACACGGCGCCGCGGCAAGCACCGTCCAGCACCTGTGGTCCGACACCAGCGCCGTGAACCACTTCCCGGGGATGCTCCAGGGCCGCCATGAGGCGGAGATCGGTTACGGCTTCGAGACCCTGAGAGGGGGCGCCATGGTGATTCCTTTCAGCGGATTCGTCTATTCGCCGTCCGGCACCCGAAGCTTCCGCTTCGGCAGTCGGATGAGGGTCGGCGCGCGCTGGGCGCTGAGTCTCCAGGCGGACCGGAGCCGGTACGCGTTCCATGGCCCCTCGTACGGCCTCGTGCTCCGTGGCCACCTGCTGCCGGAGGTTCGCGCCGTGGCTCCTGATCGGGACCGATAGCGCCGCGGACCGCGACGCTGGTCCGAGAAGCGGGCGAACCCGGCGTTGAGCTACCGCCCGAACACGAGCATCAGGGACAGACTCGGCCCGCCGCCCCGGGAGTTCGGCCTCCAGGGCGCCGCGATGGAACACGGCATCCAGTTCGGCGCTCAGGAACACGCTCTCGCCGCCCAGTGGCCACCGGTAACCGGCCAGTAGCGCGAACCCGGCGAGCGAACCGCTTGCGGAACCTTCTTCCTCGAATACCTGGCCGCGGCGCGGGCCGGGACGAGGGTGCCCGGGTCGGTGTTGTCCACGGCCTTCTCGTAGGTGACTCCGGGAGTTTCCACCGGGACGCCGATCCCGAAATGGAAGCGGCGTTCCTGACCGGAGGCGGGCTCAGCCAGACCGGTTCCCGCCACCCGACCCATGAATGCCGCAAGCAGTGCGGCGGTGCGGCTCATCGGGGAGCGCACCTTCTCCCGGCTCTCAGGGTTCCAGCTGACGGAGGAGATTCGCCGCTTCCTGGGCGAAGGGATCTTCGGCGGGCACGGAGCGGAGCAGTTCGCGGGCCTCCGGAAAGCGCTGCTGAGAGAGACGGGTGACCGCCATGAAGAAGCGGATTCCGGGCTGTTCGGGATCGAGGTTGTAGCTTTGTTCGAACGCCTGTCCGGCAGCCGCGGGGTTCCCGTCGAGCACGTGGAGACGTCCCAGGTTGAGTTGCTGGGGAGCGTCGTCGGCGAAGAAATTGCCCCGGATGGCGTGCAGCCGCTTGGCGAGTTCGAAACTGTTCTCGGCTTCCCCCGGAAGGGTGCGGATCCCGAGGTTGAGGAGCGAGATCGCGGCGTTCATTCGCACCGACCGCCGCTCGTCCTGAACGCGGGCGACGAGGGTGTCCCGAATTTCGGCCGAATCCGCGTTCCCGGTCTCGCCGAGTTTCAGGGAAGCGACCGCCCGCACCAGCGGATGGGAGTCGCCGGAAGCGGCGAGGAGGGCGGCGGTCGCGGGTTCCCGGGTCTGGGGATCGGCCAGGTAGCGGCCCAGATGCCCGGCGGCGTTCGCCCGGTTGATCGGTCCCTCGGCCTCGTCCGCGGAGATCGCGAGCAGGAGATCGAGCGCCTCCCGGCTCAGTTCGCGCGCCCCGGTGTAGGCCTCGGCCCGCCGCTCGATCTTCCGCCGGCGCGGGGTCTCGCCCCACCATTCGTCCATGCGGGCCACGGCCCACTCCGGAGTCTCCGCTGTATGACACTCGTTGCAGGCGTTTGGGATCCCGAACCTTGCGGTGTTCGAGGGCGACGGAACCGAGATGCTGTGGTCGCGCATCTTCGCCCGAATGCTGGTGACGCTTCGCGGCATGTGGCACTCGACGCAGGAACTGCCCTCGCTCTCGGCCGGATGGAAGGTGTGCGCGGTCAGGTCGTTCCCGATCGCCTCGTGGCAGCCGGTGCAGAGGCCGTTGTTCGTCGGCAGGAGCTGCTCGTTCTTCTCGATGTCGGGCCGGTGCGGATCGATGTGGCAGCCGGTGCAGGTAGCGCCGCCGACCACGAAACACTCGCTCTGCCAGATGCCCAGCGTGTTGGTCGAGAACCGCCGGGTTTTCCCGTCCGGATACCAGGTGGGATCCTCGGAAGGCTCCTGGGTGTACTCGAGAATCGGGAAGAAGTAGTCGAAGTAGTTGTCGCCGGCCGCGAATCCGAAGGCCATCTGGTCCCGGAACGAGTGGCACTGGCCGCAGACCATGGAGTTCGTCTGGTGGTCCAGCCGGGTCTGCTGCACGATGTGGCTTGCGGGATCGTCACCGTAGGCGTCGAGGTTCATGTACTTGTCCACATGCCGGCTGCCGGGGCCGTGGCACCGCTCGCAGGTGGTGCCGAAATCCAGCCAGGTGGTGTCGTAACGGTTCTCACCAGGACGGAAGCCTTTCATCTGGTCGCTGACGTGGCAGCCGAAGCAGTTCTTGTTCCAGAGCTGGACCGGGACGATTCCCTCCGCCTGATCCGGGGCGGCGATCTCCAGGTTGTGGAACCACTCGCGCCGCAGCACGTCCCAGGTTGGCGGCAGCACGATGACCCGGCCGTCTTCGAGGGTGGTCAGGTAGTGCTGGATGCGCCGGTTTCCGAGCGTGTAGTCCACCTGATGCTCGACTGGCTCGCCGGTAAAGAACGATTCGGTGATGTAGTAATTCGATCCGACCCGCCGGATCCGGTAGTCCTCGCCCCTGAGGGTGAGCCGCTCCTGGGAGAAATCGCCCAGCACCTGACCCGGAACCGCCGGCTGCACCATCTTGGAGTGGCGCGAAGATGTCCAGTCGTCATGGGCCTGCTCGTGACAGGTGAGGCAATCGGCGGAACCCACCATCATGGCGGGCTGTTCGGCGAGCGGGGGGAGCGACGGTGGTTGGGTCTGCACCGCGCTTGCGGCGGCCGGAAGCGAGCCGGCGCCGGAGGCGAAGAGCCCAAGCGCCGCCGCGAGCCCCGCGCCGGCGGAAATCAGAGTGAATCTCACGACGAGGGCTCCTCCACGAGCAGCACCTGCCGCGCCGCGGGCGCCTCGATCGAGCTCCGGGCTCCGGAGGGCCACACCACCTCGGCCGATACGGCGCGGCCGCCGGAGCCGAGACCGAGGATCACTTCAAGCTGATTCTGCGATGCGTATCCGGTGGCGCTTTTGACGACGCGGGTTTCGGTGCGGGTCATGCCGGCGTTTTCGATGACAACGGTGATCTTCGCACCGATTCCGTCACGGTTCGAATTGTGTCCCCGGAGGCGGAAACCGATCCAGTCGTTTCTCTCACCCCCGTCGTTGCGGAAGAGCTGCGCCGGAGCCCCGTTCTGGCTCACCACGAGGTCCGGGTCGCCGTCACCGTCGATGTCGCCGAAGGCGGCTCCGCGGCCCACCATCGCGCGGGCCAGATCCGGCGACGACGCCGTCACCTCATCAAATCCGCCGTCGCCCCGGTTGCGGAAGAGGTGCGGCGGCTGGCGGTAGTTGACGCGCTGCTGGACGGCCGCGATGTCGGTTTCGACGTGGCCGTTCGTCAGGAAGATGTCCTGGCGGCCGTCGAGGTCGTAGTCGAAGAAGAAGGCCCCGAACGCGAGGGTGAGGAGACTGTTCCGGCCGATCTCGGACACCGGAGCCTGATCGATGAAGAAGCCAACCCCCTCGTTGTGGTAGAGCGAGACCATCTCGTTCGAGAAGTTCCCGATGACGAGATCCGGCAGGCCGTCGCCGTCGTAGTCGGAGGCGTCGATCCCCATGGCGCCCCGGGCGGCGCCATTCTCCGCGAAGGCGATTCCGGCCAGCACCCCGGTATCCTCGAAGCGCCCCTCCCCGAGATTCCGGTAGAGGTAGTTGGGTTGCGTGTCGTTCGCCACCGCGAGGTCGAACAGCCCGTCGCCGTCGAAGTCGAGAACCGCCGCTCCCAGTCCCTTGCCGCGGGGGTTGAAGAGCCCCGCTTCCGCGGTCACGTCGGTGAATCCGCCGGGCCCGTCGTTCCGGTAGAGGATGGCGCTCGCGCCGTTATAGGACTCGGGCGTGCAGTAGCTCTTGTTCACCCCGTCGAGCGCGCAGTAGATGTCCTCTTCGACGGACCACTCCACGTAGTTCAGCACGAACAGATCCAGATCTCCGTCGCCGTCGGCGTCGAACCAGGTCGCGCCGCTCGAAAACCCCGGATCGGCTACCGAAGCCGCGTGGGGCGCCTCCCGGAACACGCCGCCGCCGGTGTTCTCGAGCAGGCGGTTCGGCCCGAGAACCGTCAGGTAGAGATCCTGATCCCCGTCGGCGTCGTAGTCGGCGGTCGCCACGCCGATGCCGTAGGCGGGAGTGTCCAGCCCCGAGCCGGCGGTCGCGTCCTCGAAGGTGCCGTCTCCCCGGTTTCGGTAGAGAGCGGAGGTGGGTTCGGGTTCGGTCCGCTGACCCGGCCAGCGCCGGCTGTTGACGAAGAGCAGATCCTGATCCCCGTCGCCGTCGGCGTCGAAGAAGGCGACCCCGCTGCCCATCGTCTCCGGAAGGTACTTCTCGCCGAAGGCGCCGTTCTCGTGCACGAAGTGGATCCCCGCGGCCTCGGTGACGTCCACGAAGCGCGCCTCCTGCGCGGCTCCGGTTCCGGCCAGGGCGAAGGCGGCGAGGAGCGTCCCGGCGCGCCGGACTGCTCCCGATCCCGGGGCGGCCACCCGCCTGAACGGCGAGTCCCGTCGCGGCACTCGTCCTACTTCCCGCGCATCAGGAATCACGCCAGGCGATCTCGTCTTCCTTCGATTCCCACTCGTTCATCGTGTCTTCGACAGCGTTCAGGTACTCGTCGGGATCTTCGGCTCGGCCAATCTCGACGGGCATGACGACAAATCCTAGCCGGGATTTCTCATCCTTCCGCCGGAGAGATCGGAGCGCCCATTCTCCGGATGCCGCGCTGTCCGGCTGGCGTCACGGCGAACTGCCTCCGGGGCCCGGGAGCCAACCTGCCACCCGGGGGCCGGCGCCCCCCGAACTGCCGCGCGGCTATTCGTGCCGCGGTTCCTGCGAACCCAGACCGTCCTGGTGCTCATGGATGGGCAGCCGCTCGTTGTTGTCTTCCGGATGCGTCCGGCGGTACTCCCCGGTCACGAACTGGGAGGCTTCATCTGCCTTGAAGCGCATGTAGAGCTCCCGGTGCCGGGCGGCGCGCTCCGGATCGCGGAGCCCCTGGGAGGCGAGCATCAGGTTGTAGTGGGCCTCGAGGTCCTCGGGATCGATGGAAAGCGTCTTCTCGAGCACCGCGACCGCTTCGGCGTATTCCCGCTTGAGGAAGAGCAGCCGCCCGACCTGGTTGTTGACCACGCGGTCCCGGGGATAGGTTTCTTGCACGGCGCGGAGGTCGGACAGCGCCTCGTCGTAGCGCCCGAGCGCCTTCAGCGCCATCGCCCGGAAGAAGAGTGCCCGAGGGAGGCCGGGAGCGAGCGCCAGCGCCCGTTCCGCCGCCTCCTGGGCGCCCTCGGGATCACCCTCCTGAAGACGAACCCGGGCGAGGTTCACCGGAGCGTCCGCGTATTCGGGGGCGAGCCCGGCGACCGTCGAGAACGCCGCCTCGGCACCCCGGAGATCGCCCTGGAGCAGCAAGCCGATCCCGTAGTCGTTGAAGCGGAGCGCCCGGGGCAGATCGCCGCCGGCCGGTTCGGCAGTGGGACTCGCCTCGGCGGCGACCGGAAGTCGCAGCGAATCGGTGGCCATCTCGACGATCGGGATGTCCGGCGCCGGGATGGCCTCGTCGAACCGAACCTCCCGATTGTCGTACCCGGAGGCCACTGCGCCGCTCTCGTCGAGTTCGCCCCGGAAGGTCCACTGGGTGTGCCACCAGTCGAACTTTCGGTAGTTCAACCGCGCGTTGAGGGTGACCGGCCCCTCGACGTCTTCCGGAACCCGGAGCCGGTAGCGCACGGTGTGCGCCGCGCCGGGAGGAATGGGAGAGACGTAGAGCACGCTGCGCGCCGACCAGGCGTTTCGCTTGTTGATGGGATTGCCTTGGGCGTCGAGGAGCAGCGAGCGGAAGAAGTGAGCGGAGCGATCCACCGGGGCGTTCGTGGCCTCGCCCGCTTCGCCGGTGAACCCGCTCCAGAAGAAGGGTCTTCCGGCGGCGTCTTCGGCGCGGAACTCGAGCCAGACCTCCTGGGCATCGATCGTGCCGCTCGGAAAGAAGTGCCCCACGTTCCTGGTGCGCACCACGACGTCCACCCGCACCGTTTCCCCGGGGACCAGGGCGGGCAGCGCTTCGTCCAGCGGGGCGCTTAGCGCGCCAAGGGGCCCCGAAGGGGCATAGCGCCCGGTTGGCGCCGCCGCTTCCTCGCCGACCGCGAAGGTGGACGCGAGAACCAGGGGATCCGCGCCGCCCGAGAGGCTCCCCGCGCCCGCCGCTTCCCCCGCGTCGTCGCGCACCAGGCCGAAGATGTCCACCGTCACCTGACCGGCGCGCAGGAAGTCGCGAACCGCCTGGAGCTGCTCGTCGAGGCCGAAGTGGGTGGGAAGCGCGGTGTTTGCGGTTGCGAAACGGTGGGAACGGAGCAGGCCGTTCCGGGCCGCCGGATCCTCGCCGGCGACCGGCGGCATGTGGCAGTCGGCGCAGGTCTTCGGAGAATCGGGGTAGTAGAACGACCGCGCGCCCTCTCCCGAGACCCCGCTCGCCTGCCAGTTGTCGTAGCTGTTGAAGCCGCGAAGCCAGCGGTAGTCGTTCACCGGCTGGTCGAGGTGGACCTTGTGGCAGGTCGAACAAAACGCCGAGCTGTCGCCGGTGTGGAGCGGTTTCAGGAACGCCTGGATGTGGGGTTGGGGGTCGAGGTGGATCACCAGGTCGTGGAGCGAACGGACCAGCGGGTCGTCGGAAGCTGCCAGGTCGTGCATCTCGGGGTACTCGATGACGAAGCCGGCGTTCCCCATGGTGTCCTTTACGCGGGTGATGGCGTGACAGGAGACGCAGCCAAGTCCGGCGCTCGCCGAGGGACGGTCCACGATCTCGGCGACCGGGCGGTCCATCTGACCGCTGAAGAGGACCGCGTGGTCGTGGCAGCCGGCGCACCACTTGGAGGGGGTCACCCCCACCACGTCCTGCATGTATTCGATGGAGCGCCGGTACCAGGGGTTGTTGAACGACGCGAAGCGGTGCGCCGACTCGCTCCACTGGTGGGTGATGTCGGCGTGGCAGCGGGCGCACTTGCCGCTCTCGAGGAAGAACTCCTCGGGAATGAGGCCACCGTGCTCCGTTTCGGCTGAGGAAGGGAAAAAACGGCCCTTCGGCGCCTCCCATGGCCTCGCCGGTCATGGTTGCCGGGGGCAGGCCGGCGTTCAGCACGGGTCCGGGATCGGGCAGCAGTGGTCGAAGAAACCCTCCCGCCGGAACGGCAACGGCCAGCAGGAGCGGAGCGAGCAGTACCCGCCGCCGGGCGAGCAGCCCCGCGAACCCGGCGGCGCTGGCGAGGTGGAGGTAGAGCAGGGGCCGGGTCTCGGGCAGGGCGCCGAAGACGAACAGTCCGAGACCGCTGACCGCGAGCAGCCCCCCCGAGATCCAGAACCAGCGGCGCAGTGGATCGCTCCGGAGCGCCGGGGCGATCGTCTTCCAGCCCCACAGGATGAGCTTCAGAGCGGCGATCCCGAGGACCGGATGCAGGAGGATCTGGGCGGCGTGGAAGAGGGTCGCCCCCCGGGCCGCGATCAGGTAGCCGGAGTTGATGAGCAGGAGCGCCGCGACGCCGACCAGAAGCCGGTTCGGGAGCCGCATCCGTTCAGGAACCTTCGGATTCGACACCGGCTTCGCGGAGCGCCCGGCGGGCGACGCGGGTGATGAGGATCGTCACGAGCACGAAGGCCGCCAGCCCGACGACCCGCAACAGGGTCTCGAGCGGGTCCGATTCGCCGGCGACGGTCCGGGCGACGCTGCTCCCGAGGTAGATGTAGAGCAGGGTTCCGGGGAGGATCCCCGTCGCCGAGGCCAGCAGGTAGCCGCCGAAGCTCACGCCCGTCAGGCCGTAGGCGTAGTTCAGGACGGTAAACGGGAAGACCGGAGTGAGCCGGGTGAGGAAGACGATCTTCCAGCCTTCGGCGGCGACCGCCCGGTCCACCGCGGCGAACGAAGGTTTGGCCGAGAGCCAGCGAGCCACCCGGTCCCGGGCCAATCGCCGGGCGGCCAGGAAGGCGAGCGCGAGTCCCGCCGTCGCTCCGAACCAGACCGCGATCGTCCCGGAAGCCACCCCGAAGGCGCCTCCCGCGATCAGGGTGAGCGCCGATCCGGGGACGGCGAACACGGTGGCGACCGCGTAGAGGGCCGCAAAGGCCACCAGACCCAGCGTTCCCTGTTCCTGGGCCCATTCGGCGCCCGCCTGGATCCAGTCGCCGATCGGGAAGACGACCACCAGGGCGACGATCAGGACGAGGATCGCGCCCAACTTGAGGTTCCTGCTCATCGCCGCCTCCGGTAGAGCCACTCGAAGATCGCTTTCGCCCGCGGGGTGAGCCGGGTGCGCTGGTAGGCATCGGCGACCCGCTGGGCCGCCTGTGCCCAGGTCGGGTAACCGTGGATCGTCGAAGAGAGCGCCGCGAGGCCGACACCGTGTTTGGCCGCCACCATGATCTCGTGAAGGATCTCACCCCCGCGCGGCCCGCAGACGGTGGCGCCGAGAATGGTGTCCTTGCCCTTCCGGGTTACGACCTTCACGAACCCGCGCGTGGCGGACTCGGTGATCGCCCGGTCGAGGTCGTCGTTGTGGTGCCGGTGGACGTCCACCGCAATCCCCTGCGCAGCGGCGTCCTCTTCCCGGAGCCCGAAGTGGGCGACTTCCGGGTCCACGTAGGTCACCCACGGGACGTACCGGTAGTCGGCCTTCGCCCGGGGGAGGGGAGGCGGCAGCAGGATGTTCCGCACCGCCAGGCGCGCCTGGTAGTCGGCGGTATGGGTGAAGCGGTAGGGCCCGGCGACATCGCCGCAGGCGTAGATGTGGGCGACGTTCGTTCGCAGGCCGGCGTCCACCGGAACTCCGGCGCGGGCGTCGAAGCGGACTCCGGCAGCCTCGAGGCCGAGACCCTGCACGTTGGGGGATCGCCCGGTGGCGACCAGCACCCGGGATGCGGTGACGGTCCGGAACCCGCAGTCGCCGTCCATCTCCGCGGTGATCCCGCCGCTTGCCTCCTGCCGGAAGGACGTGACCCGGCAGCCGGTGACGATCTCGATGCCTTCGTCGGCGAAGGCGTCGTGTACGACTGCCGAGGCCTCGTGGTCATCCCGGGGCAGGAGGCGGCGGACGTCGGTGAGGATGGTGACCCGCACCCCGAGTCGGTTCATCACCTGGCCCATCTCGCAGCCGATGGGGCCGCCACCCAGGACGATCAGTGATTCGGGTGCCTGCTCCTGCTCGTCGAAGAAGGTTTCGTTGGTGAGGAAGGGGACGCCGTCAAGGCCCGGAATGGGCGGCACGAAGGGCTTCGTGCCGGTAGCGATCACGAAGTGGGCTCCCTCGAGACGTGTTCCGTCGTCGAGTTCGACTTCGTGCGGGCTGACAAACTTGGCGCGCGCCTCGAAGACATCCACCCCTAGTCCGGTGAACCTTTCCACCGAGTCGTTGGGAGCGATCCGGGCGCGGCGTTCGCGCATGTGTTCGAAGACCCGCTCGAAGCGGAAACGGGGTTCCATGGCATCGAGGCCGTGGGCTTCGGCGTTGCGGATGCCCTGGATCAGTTTCGAGGTCGAGACGAGCGCCTTGGAAGGGACGCACCCGTAGTTGAGACAATCGCCACCCATCTTGGCGGCTTCCACCAGTGCGACCCGTCCCCCGAGCCCGGCGGTGCCGGCAGCGGTCACGAGACCTGCGGTCCCCGCCCCGATGATTACGACGTTGTAGCGGCCCATGCCCTGCTTACTTCTGATGCGCTGATTATTCATGTTACGAACGGAACTTTATTTCGGCGAGCCGGTCTCCGCGCCTGCCGCCGCCGGCCGGTGGATTGCCCGGGCCGCAGCCGATGTCGCGTGAGCCGGGACCCGCTTTGCGGGGTCGCCAGGTCCTCGGCCTCGACGAGGCGGGACGCGGCGCGGTGCTTGGACCGCTGGTGGTGGCCGGCGTCGTTGTGGATCCCCTGAAGGCTGGCGCCTTGACCCGGCTGGGGGTGCGGGACTCCAAGCGGTTCGGCGCCGGCGACGCCGCCCGCACGCACCGCCGGGCGCTGACCGCCCACATCGAGCGCCTGGCGGAGAACATTGTGGTCCGGGTGCTCGATGCCGCCGAGGTGGATCGCTACGCCGCCGCCGGGGACCTGAACGTCCTGGAACGCCGCGCCGCCGATGAAATCGTGCGCGAAGCGGGAACCGTGCATCGGGTGGTGGCGGATGGAAGGCGCCTTTTCGAAGCGCTTCGCCCGCGCTATCCGCACCTGGAGGCGGTGGACGACGGGGAATCGCACCACGTGGCGGTCGCGGCGGCGAGCGTGATCGCCAAGGACCGCCGGGACGCCCTGATTGGCTCCCTGATGGAGAAATACGTTGCCGAGTACGGGGCAGTGAAGGGCGGGGGCTACGTCAACGCGGCGACCGAGCGGTTCCTGCGTCGCTACCACCGCCAAACCGGCGGGTTGCCGGCGGAGACCCGGCTGAGCTGGAGTTGGGAAGTGATTCGGGAACTCCGTGGCGACCCGACTCTTTTTCCGCCGTAGGGCGGCAGCGGTCGCGGGCCGGCGGCGTCGGGGTATTCCGGTCAGGGGAGCCCGGCCCGCGCCGCAACCGCCTGGATGTGCCGCTGCGCCAGCGGTTCGAGTGAGCGGTTGTACAGAATGGCTGCCGGGTGGTAGAGGGTCACGAAGTCACGGTCAGGCCACGCCGGCAGGGAGAAAAACCGGCCCACCCGGGCGGAGAGCGGCCCCCGCGCGCGTTCCGGGGAGAAGTGTTTCAGCGCGGTTGCTCCCATGAGCGCGACGATCCGGGCCGGCGACAATTCGAGCTGGCGTTCCAGAAACGGCCGGCAGCTCGCTGCCTCCTCCACCCGCGGCGCCCGGTTGCCGGGCGGGCGGCACTTCACCACGTTCACGATGAGCAGGTGCTCGTCGGTCGCGAGGCCCGCCTTTCGGAACAACTCGTCGAGCATCTTGCCGGCGCGGCCGCAAAACGCCATGCCCCGAGCGTCCTCCGACGCCCCGGGCGCCTCCCCCACCGCCAGGATGGCGGCATCCGGACTTCCGCGGTCCACCACGATGTGGGTCCTGTCGGCCGACAGCCCGCACCGCGTACAACCGCTGTCGCGGAGCCGTTGCCGGAAATCGGAATACCGGTGGGCGGCAACGACGGCCGGCAGGGGATCCACCGGCGGGTCGGGCACCGGGATCAGCGTCCCCGGTGCTCGCCGAAGACCGCCCTCAGTGCGTCGCTGATCTCCCCGACGGTGGCCAGCGCGGAAACGGCGTCCAGGATGGCGGGCATCAGATTGCCGCCGCGCGACGCCACGCTGCCGATGTCCCGAAGTGCGGCGTCCACCGCCGCTCCGTCCCGCCGGGCTCGCACCGCCCGGACGCGCGCCACCTGCGAGGCTTCGGTCCGGGCATCCAGCTCGAAGGGTTCGACCCTGCTTCTTTCCCCCTCGCGCCGGAAGCGGTTCACCCCGACGACGATCTCGTCGCCGGCTTCCACATCCTGCTGGTAGGCGTAGGCCGCCTCCTGGATGCGCGCCTGGACGAAACCGGCGTCGATGGCCGCGACCGCGCCGCCCAGGCGATCCACCTGTTCGATCCAGTCGAGCGCCTCTGCCTCGATCTGGTCGGTGAGCGCCTCGATCGCCCAGGAGCCCCCGAGCGGATCGACGGTGGCCGCCACCCCGCTTTCGAAGGCGATCACCTGCTGCGTGCGGAGCGCCAGTTCGGCGGTTTCCTCGGTCGGGAGGCCGAGCGCCTCGTCGAGCGCGTTCGTGTGGAGTGACTGCGTTCCGCCCAACACCGCGGCGAGCGCCTCCAGCGTCGTTCGGACCACGTTCACCTGCGGCTCGAGGGGGGTGAGGGTGGACCCGGCGGTCTGAGCGTGAAACCGGAGCATCTGGGCCCGCGGGCTCTGAGAGCCGAACCGTTCGCGCAACAGCCTCGCCCAGAGTCGGCGGGCGGCGCGGAATTTGGCGATCTCTTCCAGAAAGTCCCGGTGGGCATTGAAGAAGAACGAAACGCGCGTCGCCACCTCGTCGGCCGACAGTCCCCGTTCCACGGTCCATTCGACGTAGGCGAGCCCGTTGGCCAGCGTGAATCCCACCTCCTGGGCGGCGGTACACCCGGCCTCCCGCATGTGGTACCCGCTCACGCTTACCGGCTGGAAGCGCGGCAGTTCGCGCCGGCACCACTCGATCAGGTCGGTGGCGAGCCGCATGGAGGGTTCGGGCGGATAGATCCAGGTGCCGCGAGCGGCGTACTCCTTGAGGATGTCGTTTTGCACCGTTCCGGCGACCTTGGGGAGCGGAACGCCCTGGCGCCGGGCAGCCGCCACGTAGAGCGCGACCAGAATGGGAGCCGTCGCGTTGATGGTCATCGAGGTCGAAACGCCGTCGAGGGCGATGTCCCGGAAGAGCGTTTCCATGTCATCGAGCGAATCGATGGCGACCCCGACCCGGCCTACCTCACCCGCTGCCAACGGGTGATCGGAGTCGTAGCCGATCTGGGTCGGTAGATCGAAGGCCACCGACAGGCCCGTCTGTCCGCTTTCGAGCAGGTACCGGTAGCGGCGGTTGGACTCCGCCGCGGTTGCGTACCCCGCGTACTGGCGCATGGTCCAGAGTCGGTCGCGATATCCGCCGGAGCGGATGCCGCGCGTGAACGGCGATTCGCCGGGAAGCCCGGCGCGTTCTTCGCTGTTCGGCGCGTCGTCCGGCCGATAGAGCGGCCTCAGCGCCCGGCGAGAGCGTCCGCTACCCACCGTCACCGGGCCGGATTCGATTCCGGCGCGCAGGCGAACTCGCAGACCAGCACCTGGTTGCCCCAGATCTCGGAACGCGACTGATCGAGCGGGCACAACCGGATCAGCTCCTCCTCGAAGAACAGCGGACAGTTTTCCGTGAGTGTCGGCCGGAGGTCTTCGGGACGGGCGATGGTCATTTCGAGCCGCCGGTTCGCCGGGGCCCAGCCTTCCGCCTCGCCCACGGCCTTCAGGTCGCGCAACAACTCTTCGACCTGCCGGCGGGCCTCGACGAGCGGGACCTCGCGTTCCTGAACCCCGGCGAGGATCTCGCGGGCCCGCTCGCGCAGCTCGCCGATCGATCCGGGTGTTGCGGCTGGCTGCGCCGGCGATTCCGATGGGAGGCTGACCGTCGCGAGGACCAGCGCCGAGCCGAGAGCAGCGGCGCCCAGGGTTCGCTGGATCATTCGGGAGACTCCAGCTCCTGCTGCGGCTGTGAGGAGGGTGGCCGCCAGAGCCCGGCTTCCCCCACCCGGGCGGCGAGCCACGAGCGCAGGGGAACGTCCTCGGGCTGCGGCTGGTACCACCCGACCTCTGTCCGTCCGTCTCCCAGGAGCTGCCGGACTACCGGATCGCACCGCTCGAGCAGATCGGCCGGCATCGCCGAATAGTCGAGCGGGCGGAGCCAGCGATAGCTGTATCCGAAGAAGAGCGCCTTGCGAACGACATCGGAAGTGTTCTTGCCGTGGCGATGCCAGATCCGGCGATCGAAGACCACGGCATCCCCGGGAGAGGCTTCGAGCAAACGCTTGCCGTCCCAGGCGGGGTCTTCGCTCTGGGGCGGCGGGGCGTCGAGCCGGTGGCTCCCCGGGATGACCTCCATGGCCCCGCGGTCCGGTCCGTGGGTGTCGGTGAGCCAGTAGGCGACCTTGACCGACAACCGGGGAGCGGGACGCTCCAGCTCGAGGACCGGGCGCCCGCTGTCCTGATGCCACACGGGCGCCCGGCACTGCTCACCGCCCCAGGTTTCCGGCGGGTACACCACGAGGTGCGAGATGTAGAGCTGGATGTTCCAGCCGAGGATGTCCCAGACCTTGGGAAAGGTGTGGGCCCAGGCGACGAGTTCGAGGAAGGCCGGATCGAAGCGGATGACCGAGAAACGGGACATCATGTCGCCCGGGGCCAGCCGCAGTCTCCTCCGCTCGCGTTCATCGAGGCGGTCCACCGACTCGAGGAGGCGGATCAGTGCGCTCTCGCCGAGGGCCCTTGGAATGACGAGATAACCGTCACGGTCGAAGGTCGCCCATTCGTCCGGCGTAATGGCGCGGTCCAGGTGCGCCTCGGTGGGTCCCCCGAAGTATTCCCCGCAGAGCGGGAAGTGGATGGTGGATTCGATCGATTCGACCGGAGGAGCGACGAGTTTTCCCACTGTTTTGCCGAAGTTCCGGTGCGCGGCGGTTGCCCGGGAACCCCGGACGTTCCCGGCCGTTAGTATTGCCCAAGTGAGCCGCTGGCGTCTTTATCTGCTGATCGGCTGGGCGGTCTTTCTGGGCGTCGGCGCCAGCATCTATCTCGGGCCGTACTTCGCGGCTTGGCAGATCCGCAAGGCGGTGGCGGCCGGCGACGCGGAAACCCTCCACGACTTCGTGGATTTCGAGGCAGTGCGTGAGAATCTGAAGGGCGAACTCCGCCGCACGGTCGGAGCGTCCCGGCGGGCGCAGAGCCGGCAGAGCACCCCTGCGGAGGACGGCGGAGCCGCTACCCCCGAACCCGCGCCCGATCTCGGCTCGCAACTGGCGGTGGCGGTCGGCGAGGCGATGATCGACCAGTTCGCGTCGCCGGAAGGCGTGGACCGGGCGCTTCGGGAAGGGCCCGCGGCCGCGCAGGGGTGGTCCGCCTTCCTCGATCTCGGTGGAGATGCCGAGCCCGCATCCGACGAGGCCGGCGGGGTGTCCGTGAGTGCCGGCTACGAGGGGTGGAGCGATTTCGCCGTCCGGCTGGGAGTCGAACGCGATTCTCCTGAAGAGAACCCGCTATGGGCCGACATTCTCTTCGAGCGTCGCGGCATCTGGGCCTGGCGGGTCACCGGCGCCCGGGTGAGTCCGGACGCGATCCCGATGCTGACGCGCTGAGCCGGACGCTCGCTTCGGCAAGCGTAGGGATGCCGTCGGTACCGAAGGACTCGACCGTGATGGCCGCCGCCGCGGCGGCCAGTTGAGTGGCCCGTTCGACCGGCACTTCGCGCCAGAGCCCGACCAGCAGGGCGGCGGCGAATACGTCACCCGCCCCGGTGGGATCGGCCTCGCTCCCGGGCACAACCGGGATCTCGAGAGGCGGAAGACCCGGCCGATGAAGGGTTGCCCCCCGGCGGCCCCGGGTCACCGCCACGCAGGGGGCGGTGAGGCGAGCTCCCTCAGGGAACTCGGCCTCCGAGAGCGATACGAGGTCGAGACCGGCGAGTCGCTCGGGAACTCTCGACGACCAGCGAATCGAAACCCGGCCCGCGGAGTCCCAGTGCCGGAGCAGGCCCTGGGGCGCGGCGCCCGCGAAAACGCCGGCGCCGCGCGGCCGGGGCAGGGAACCCGACCCTCCGAGCTCATCTGCCACCGGGCAGTAGAACACCGCCGATCCCGGAGGAAGTTCCTGAACCGAGCGGCGGATGGCCTCTTCCGGGATGGTTGCCGCCCGGGTCAGGATCGTCTGCCGGCGCGAGCCGTCCGGCAGGTAACGGTTCTGGAAGCGGGTCCGCTCCCGGGAGGGCAGCCGGCGGAGCGGGATGCCGGCGAACGGTGCGCGATACGGGAAGGCGGCGTCGGCTGCGGTCAGGATCGTGACCAGGGCGCCGAAGCGGTGAGCCAGCAACCCGGCAAAGGCGGCGGCGCCGCCGAGCCGGGGTCCCTGAGGGGTCAGATCTTCGGTCAGGTGACCCACGACGAGAATGCGGGGCCTAGAATCCGGTTCACCGTTCATCCTCCGCGCCGCCGCCGGCGGATTCGGGTTCTCTCCGGGGGTTGACGGCCGGCAATGCTGGTCTGGACCTCGCTCATCGCCCGTGACAAGCGGCGCACGCTGCTTTCGCTCTCGGGCACCGTCCTGGGCGCGCTCTTCGTTGTCCACCTGGCGAACTTCTACGGCTGGACGTTGCCGTGGCTCCTCGGCACGGTGCTGGTGGCTTTGTTCGTCATTCGCTCCTTGGGGGCGACCGGGTGGTTTCTCGGGCGGCATCCCTTTTCGGTGTGTGATCTCGGCCTCAGCGAGTCGGCCGTGCCCGGGGGCGCGATCCACTGCGCGGTCCGCATCGTGACAAGGCGGCCGGTCGAGATCAAGGCGCTCGTGATCACCCTGACCGCCGAGCAGCGGGACGCGGACGGGAGCAGTCGGAAAGTGCTGTCCGTCGATCACGAACTCTCCGGCGAGCAGTCGCTCGCGGTGGCGGAACGCTGGGAGCGCGCGTCGCAGGTTCCCGTGCCGGAAGACGCCCGCTTTTCCTATCGGTCCTTCGAGGGTCGCTTCCGCTGGCTGGTGCGGGCCCGCCTGGAAACGGGGGATGGCACGGTCGCCGAGGAGGAAATCGAGGTACTCATCGCGCCGGCGGGATGACCGTTTTCCCGGCGCGGAGGTGGAAAACGACGGGCGAGACGACGATTCGGGATTCGACCTGGAACTCGATCAGAGCTGGACCTGAACCACCAGGGCCTCGTACCCATTGCCCTTCAGCGCCCGCGCCGTCAGTTCAGCATCCGAGCGCTTCAGGAAGCGGCCGACCCGGACCCGGTGAACGCCCTCCCCGCGGGTAATCTCAACTCCCGAATACCCGTCGGCGCGGAGTTTCCTGGAGAAATCCTCCGCGGCCTGGCGCCGGCCGAAAGCGGCAACCTGTACGGTGAACGGCGTCCGCGGCGGAACGCTCTGAATACTCAGCCGCACCTCCGCGACGCCCATCCTCAGCATACCGAGGCGGCGCGCGGCCTCGTGGGACAGGTCGATTACACGCGACCCTACGAAGGGGCCGCGGTCGTTGATGCGAACGTGGACGGTGGCGCCCGTTTCGACGTTCATCACTTCCACGATGGTGCCGAACGGCAGGGTCCGATGCGCGGCGGTGAGCGCCGCGGGATCCATGGGTTCGCCGCTGGCAGTGGGACGGCCGCGCTCTTCGATTCCGTACCAGGACGCCTCACCGACCTCGGCGAGGTCCGGCGGCGTGGCCGCCGGCCGGTTGGTACCGGCGCAGCCGCCCGCGAGGAGGCCCAAAACGACGAGCGCCGCAGGGCGCGCCGGACGGATCGGTGGGGGAGTGTCGGGGGCCGGGAATCTCATTTCTTGTACTGCCTCCGGAAGTCGGGGCTTGCTCCGCGCGGAATGGAAAGCGAAATCCATTCCGGAGTAGCTGCGCGAGCCAGCAGGACGATCTGGCCAACGTGGTAGGCAAGGTGGATGACCTGCCTCTGGATAGCTTCCTGGGCGAGGAACGCCTCGCCGCGGACGAAGACGGTTCGTCCAAGGTCTGAAGGCCGGAGCCCGGACAGCACCTCGTCGATGAGCGCGAACGCGCCGTCCCATTCGGAGAGCAGGTCCTCCCTGCTCAGGTGGTCGCAGGGCTCGAACTCCGAGTCGCGATTGCGATCCGGCTTTTCCCCGTCCGTGGTCAGAAAATCCGTCCAGCGAGACCGAATGTTGCCGGCCAGGTGGCGGATCAGGATTCCGATGGAGTTGGCTTCCTCGGACGACCGCCGATGCAGCGCGGCGCCTTCCGGAACCTGCCGAATGGCCGCCTCAGCGAGGCGGCGCAGCCGTGTGAATTCGAAGCGCGCGCTTTCCAGGTACACCTCTCCCGCCGGCTTGGAGTCCGTGACGGCGTAGCCGTTCGGCGGTGTGGGCATGGGAAATGGCGTTGTTCAACGGTCCGAGAGGAGGTTCGGGGCGAACCAAGGTCCGCCCCGAAAGGTCGGCGGGAAGCGAGGCTGTGTCAGCTTCCCGGCTTGCGGCGTCGTCTGCGCCGGGCCGTCAAGGCCTTACGGCGAAACAAGCAAAAGGACCAGAGCGATCTGCGTTATGGAAGCCACCCGACTGCAGGGCCGGCTCCGACCGAAATCGGAACTGGTCGGGACGTCCCGCGCGCCTCGCGAAACGAACCGGAAACCAGTGTAGCGCACGCAGGCAGAAGGCGATCGTCTCCGACCCGGAGGGATACCGGCGGGATTCCTCCGGGAAGGCCCGGGCGTCGGTTAGCATCCCCGGCCCATGAAACCTCTCCATCTCCTGTCGAGACGGCGGTTCCTCGGGTCGGTTCCGGGAGCCGCCGGCGCGAGCGCCCTCGCCCTCGAGCGGGCGGCCGCCCAGGGTGGCGGCACGGTCTTCGGGAAGAGTGGCCTCCGCATTCTGAGCGAGCGTCCGGTCAATGCCGAGACCCTGGTGGCCGATCTCGACCCGCGCAACACGCCCAACGACAAGCACTTCGTCCGCAACAACGGCGCGCTGCCGGAGCGGGCGCGGTCCGGCAATCTCGAAGGCTGGTCGCTCACGATCGACGGCGAGGTCGGAAAAGTGCTGGACCTGTCGCTCGACGATCTCAAGTCGCGCTTCGAGAACGTGACCCGGTCCCTCGTCCTCGAATGCGCGGGAAACGGGCGGGCGGCCTTCGAGCCGGGAGCGGCGGGCAATCAGTGGTGGCTCGGCGCCGTGGGCTGTGCGCGCTACACCGGGGTTCGTCTCCGGGACGTGCTTGCTGCCGCCGGAGTGCTCGACACCGCTGTCTTTGTCGCGTACTACGGCGAGGATCCGCATCTGAGCGGAAATCCCGAAGACGTTCCGATCTCCCGAGGGGTTCCGCTGTCCAAGGCAATGGACGACTCCACCCTGCTCGCGTGGGAAATGAACGGCGAACCGTTGCCGCCCCACCACGGCTTCCCGCTGCGAGTCGTGGCGCCGGGCTACCCCGCGTCAGCGAGCGGCAAGTGGCTACGGCGGCTCTGGGTTCGCGATCAAGTGCACGATGGTCCGAAAATGACGGGCTTTTCCTACCGCGTACCCCGGTATCCGGTGGCCCCCGGGACCGACGTGCCGGAGGAGGACATGGAAATCATCGGCCCCATGCCGGTGAAATCCATCATCACCCGGCCCCAGACCGGCGTCCGCCACGCGGTCGCGAGTTCGCTCGCTCTGCGCGGCTGGGCCTGGGCCGGCGACGGCCCGGTGAACGCGATGCACCTGAGCGTCGATTTCGGGGCGACGTGGCTCGAATGCCGGCTGGAGGAACCCGAGAACCCGTTCGCCTGGCAGCGTTTTGAGGGTTCCGTAGCGTTTGACATTCCAGGACACTACGAGGTCTGGGCGCGAGCGACGGACCACCGGGGACGCCAGCAACCGATGGTCGTGCCGGGCTGGAACCCGCGCGGTTACCTGAACAACGCGATGCATCGCATTGCGGTCACGGTTTCGTGAAATGAAACGTCCGCTGCTCGCTGTCGTGTTCGCGGCACTGCCGCTCCTCGCCTTCGCCGAACCGGACGACCGCAGCACTCCGCGCGCCTTCGGCCAGCAGGACGAAGGCCGGGCACTCGTTGAAGAGAACTGTTTTTTCTGTCACGACGACAGTTACATCCGGTCCGCACGCCTCGACCGCGAGCAGTGGGAAGAGGTTCTCGACATGATGATCGGTATGGGAATGCCGCCGCTCGAGTCCGATGTTCAGGAGAAGGTGCTCGACTACCTTGAGGAAGAGCACGGCCCGCGTGCTCCTTCGGGAAACTCGGCGGGTGCGCCCGCCGGCGACGCGGCGTCCGTTCCCGGCGCGGACGATCTCATGGACGAACTGCCCTGGGCGTACCCCCGGTACCGGCCGAATCCGCTCTACTGGCGGGAGCGCTAGCAGCCGGTGGCCAAGGGGCGTGACCACCGAGAACTGCGCCGCGTGACCTTGTCCGCCGGCTGCTAGCCGAAAGCGGGGCCGAAACGCCGTGCCTCCCGGCGGTTCGCGCTACCTCAGCGGGATTTCCGTGAACTCGTGTTCGTAGATCGCCTCGCGGATTTCGTCGGCACTCGCTCCGTCTTCGTGCATCTGCTCAGCCAGGAGGACCTCCTGGAGACAGGTGCTTCAAGTGGCCGCGTGGTTGTCCACGTAGCAGTCGAGGAGGCTCCCGTGATCCTCGGAGGCGCCGTGGCACCCGCAAAGGCACGGCAACTGAACCAGTACTTCGGGAATCTCCTTGGCGATCTGGTAGGTCGTCTGCAGCGTCTCGTTCGTGTACGTGTTCGGCGGGAGCGTCACCGGGAAGGGGCGCGCCTCCTCCACCGAGTCGTAGTAGGGAAAGGGTTTCGCGGCCTGGTTTCCGAGGTTGTAGGCGGAAGCGGACAGGTCCGAGGCCGGCTGCAGGCTGCTCTCCACCGTGGAGTCCTCGAAGGTGGCGACGAAAAACACCGCGGCGCCGGCCACCAGCAGGCCGATCGCGAGGATCGGGGCAGCGCCCCATCCCTTCTGCGCCACAGCCGGTTTGATGGTTGGCGGGGAGGCCGGAGGGTTGCCGGGACGAGAAGCTCCGGAGGAGCGGGGCGATCGACGCTTCTTCATAACAGCCCGTATTTTAAGCAGCCTGTGGACAAAGTCACGTGGCTTGGTTCTCCCGGTGGGTGCCTCGGTGCTCGCGTGCGCTTCACCACAGGCTGTTGACCCTTCCCATGGGCAGAATCTGGCTCTCCGGCGCCGCCGTCTTTCTGGGCGCGCTGCTGCTCTTCCTGGTCCAGCCGCTTTCGGCGCGGAGCCTCCTCCCCTGGTACGGCGGGGCGCCGATGGTGTGGGCGGTCGCGCTCTTCTTCTTTCAGACGGTGCTGCTGGGCGGGTACCTGTATGCGCACCTGCTGGTGACCCGACTGACGCCCCGGCTTCAGGCCGCGGTGCACGCCGTCGTGCTGGCCGTCGCCGCCCTGCTCTGTCTGCCGCCCCTCCCCGCGGCGGGCTGGGCTCCGGAGGGTGGAGAAGCTCCCGCGGGCTGGATTCTCCTCACTCTGCTGGTGACGCTGGGACCGGGTTTCTTCGCGCTCGCCGCGACCACCCCGCTGGTGTCCGCGTGGGTGGCTCGGGGGGTCGGTAGGGAAGCAACCGGTCAGGCGCCGCCGGATGTTTACCGGCTCTATGCGCTCTCGAACGCCGGATCCCTCATTGGTCTCCTCCTCTATCCGCTGCTGCTCGAGCCTCTTCTGGGCCTGGTCGGACAGGCGAGGTTGTGGTCCGGCGGGTTCCTCATCCTGGCTACCGTCACGATCCTCGCGGGCCTGCTCTCCGCGCGGGGACAAGGTGCGGCGGCGCCCGACCGGGTCGGCCCCGCGCGCTTCCAGGTCTCACCGTGCCTGCTCGCGGCTGCCGGCTCCCTGGCGCTGGTTGCGGTTACGACGCATCTGACCCGGGACGTCGCGGCGGTTCCGTTCCTCTGGATCGCGCCCCTCGCCCTCTACCTGCTGACGTTCATCCTCGCCTTCCGGGGCGGAGACCCCTATCCCCGGCGGTTCCTCGTGCCGCTCCTGCTCATCTCGGTGGCGGCGTGCTTTTACGTGTGGTTCCAGGACATCACCTACGGCCTGGACAGCGCCCTGCTCGCGCACGCGGCCGCCGCGCTCGCGTTCCTGTTCACCGGCTGCTGGGTCATCCACGGCGAAATCGCCCGCCGGAAGCCGGAGCCGTCCCGGCTCACCGGCTTTTATCTGTCCATGACCGCCGGGGGAGCTCTCGGCGGACTCTTCGCCTCGGTTGCCAGTCCGTTGTTGTTCCCGAACGTCTGGGAGTACCCGCTCGCGCTGGTGCTCGCCGTAGTGGTCGGCTTTGTCGTCGGCCGGCCCACCGTGAAGGGGCGGGGGGCTTTCGCGTGGAAGGCGGTTCCCGCGGCGACGCTCGGGATCGCCATCGCGATCAGCGCGCTCGAGCACCGGCGTCCGCTGACCGCGACCCGGAACTTCTTCGGCGTGGTTCGGGTGATGGAGGCCTATCCGGGCACCCCGGAGTGGCGGCGCGACATGTGGCACGGCGGGATCGCCCACGGTTCCCAGTGGTTCGCTCCCGGCCGCCGCCGCGAACCGACTCTCTATTACTACGAGGGCACCGGCATCGAGGCGGTCCTGAACCGGCATCCGCACCGGCGGCTGGTGCGGCCGCTCCGGGTGGCGGTCGTCGGCCTCGGGACCGGTTCCATCGCGGTCCACGGGCGGCGCGGGGATCTGTTCCGCTTTTACGAGATCGATCCGCAGGTGGTGGACGCGGCGCACGGGTTCTTCACCTTCCTCACCGATACGCTGGCGGAGGTGGAGGTGGAACTCGGCGACGGCCGGCTGAGTCTGGCGCGGGAAGATGAGGCCGGGGAACCGGAGTTCGACGTGATCGTGCTCGACGCCTTTGCGGGGGACGCCATCCCGGTCCATCTGCTCACCGCCGAGGCGTTCGACCTCTACCGGAGCCGACTGGCTCCCGGGGGCACGATCGCGGTCCACATTTCGAACCGTCACGTGGATCTCGCCCCGGTGATCCGCGCTCAGGGTCTTCGCCTGGACCTGCTGTCGCTGCTGACCGTGAGCGATCCCGAACCGGAAGCGTTCCGTTACACCGCGACCTGGGTCGTGCTGAGTCTGAACGCCGATCTCATCACCGATCCGAGTCTGCTCGGGCGGGCGGAACCCTGGACCGGGGAGGCTGCCGAACCCGGCAGCCGGTTCCTCTGGACCGATGACCATTCGAATCTGCTGGACGTCCTGCGGTAGCCGAGGGGAACTTCCAGACTTTCGGCGCGTTGGTGAAAGCCTTACGATTCACCGTTCTCACAACCTCGGGAGGATCCAGATGACCCGATTGAGCCCTGTTTGCGCGCCCCGGAAACGCCCCGCGCGGATCGCCGGCATCCTGGCCGTCGCGCTGCTGCTGGCGGTGCCCCTCGTGGCGCAAAACCGCGATATGCCCGAGGGGGAATGGCGTTACCAGAGTGGAGACGCCTGGGGAACCCGCTCCTCGCCGCTCAACGACATCAACGCGGACAATTTCAGCGACCTGGAGGTCGCCTGGATGTGGCGGGGCGACAACTTCGGGCCGAAGCCGAGCTTTCTCTCGAAGTCCACCCCGAGCTACATCAACGGCAAGCTCTACACCGTGGTGGGCTACCGGCGGGCGGTGGTTTCGATGGACCCGGTGAGCGGTGAGACCCTGTGGACCTACACCGAACCCACCACGCGGCGCTGGGAGGAGTCGATGCGCTCGAGCTACGGCAAGGGCGTCGCCTACGCCGAGATCGACGGGAAGGTCGTCATTTACGTGGTCTCGCCAGGGTTCTTCCTGCACGCGTTCGACGGCGAGACCGGGGAACACATCGAAGGCTTCGGCGCCCCGGTGGACATCCCGGGATTCCCGAAGACCGGCGTCGTGGACCTCCTCGCCCACTTCGGCTACAACTACGACCCCTACGAGGGTTTGGCCCCCACCGTCGGGTACATCACGAATTCCTCGCCCCCGATCGTGGTGAACGGGACCATCGTGGTGGGGAACTCCCACGCGCAGGGATACCACCAGACCCGCATCGAGAACGTTCCCGGCGACATCCTCGCGTTCGACGCCCGCACCGGCGACTTCAAGTGGAAGTTCAACGTCACCCCGCGCTCGGAGGACGACTTCGCCGCCAGCACCTGGGAGAACGACGCCTGGAAGTGGACCGGGGACGTCTCCTCGTGGGCTCCGCTGTCGGCCGACCTCGAGCGGGACATCGTGTACATCCCCACCAACGCGCCGACCATCGACTTCTACGGCGGGTTCCGGCCCGGGGACAACCTGTTCGGGACCAGTGTGATCGCGCTCAACGCGCAGACCGGGGAGCGGGTCTGGCACTTCCAGACCACCCACCACCCGATCTGGAACCACGATCTCCCGAACGTCCCGATCCTGGTGGATGTGGAGGTGAACGGCGAGAAGGTGCCGATGGCGATCCAGACCACCAAGCAGGGTTACACCTTCGCATTCAACCGGGAGACGGGCGAGCCGGTGTGGCCCATTGAAGAGCAGCCGGTTCCGCAGTCCATCGTGCCGGGCGAAAAGCTGTCTCCGACCCAGCCGGTCCCGACGAAGCCCGCACCGGTCGAGATGCTCGACCTCAGCGAGGACAACCTGATCGACTACACCCCGGAACTGCGGCAAAAGGCCATCGAGATCGTCTCCCAGTACACGGTCGGCGGCCCCTACATGCCTCCGATTCCCAAGGGATACGACGAGAACAAGGGGTGGATCGCCTGCGGCGTCCACTCCGCGGTCAACATCACCCACCCGGCCGCGCTCGACCCCGCGACCGGGATCCTCTACCAGTCCTCCGGCCCGGCCTGCTCGGGACGTATCGTGCAGCCAGGGGTGGACGCCGACCGGCCGGAGCACGAGTGCACCTCGCCGAGCGGCAAGTGCACCACCATCGGTGAGATGGTCGCGGACTGGGTCAACTACCGGGCGATCGGGATCGCGGGTCCGGAGGGGCTGCCCATCTACAAGCCGCCCTATAGCCGGGTGACCGCAATCGACATGAACACCGGCGAACACCTCTGGTGGATTCCCGTCGGCGAGCCCAACGACCGGATCAAGAACCATCCCGCGCTCGAGGGGAAGGATCTCTCCACGGTCGGCGGCCAGGGCCGCTCCATCCTCATGGTGAGCGGCGATCTACTGCTGACGACCGAGGGCATGCGGGGCAAGCCGGTGGTGCATGCTCACAACAAGCGGACTGGCGAACGGGTCGGTTCGGTGGAGCTGCCGGCGCCCGGGATGTACGGGATGATGACCTACATGCACGAGGGAAAGCAGTACATCGTGGTGCAGACCGGCCAGCAGGGCCGGGTGCCGGAGTCCTACGTGGCGCTGGCGCTGCCGGAGGCCGAAGGGAACTGACTCCCTGAGCGGACCGGGGCGCGGCACCACCATGCCCCGGGGCGGCCGGGGTAGCGGTCGAACCTCCCATGGAGACCCTTGCATCCCCGGCGCTGCCGCCTCCGGCGTCCACCATCGAGGCCCGGCTGGATGGCGGGATCACGATGCCGGTGCGGCGGTATGGCAATCCGAACGGTCCCCGGCTGCTGCTGAGCCATGGCAACGGACTTGCCATCGATCTCTACCACCCCTACTGGTCGCTGCTGCTGGACGAGTTCGATCTCGTCCTGTTCGACCTCCGGAATCACGGCGAGGGCCCGCGGGCAGCCATCGCGAGGCACACCATCCCGACCCTCTGCCGCGACGTCGAGGCCGTCGGAAGGGCCGTGGACCAGGCCTTCGGGATGCGGCCCCGGGCCGGCGTGTTCCACTCGCTTTCGTGTCTGGCGGCCCTCCTGTCGCCTTCCCTCGGCGCCTCGTATGCGACCCTCGTTCTCTTTGAACCGCCGCTCTCGCACGGGACGGGCGCCCTGCGGGCCCTGAGCCTGGCCTGCCGGCGGGCGGCGGCGCGAACCCGGATCCGTGGGTTTCGGTTCCGGAGCCGGGAAGAGTTCATCGACCTCATGGCCGCCCAGCCGGCGATGGCGCGCCTTGGCCCGATGGCACTACGGCTGATGGCGCAGACGACGCTCCGCAGCGCACCCGGCGGAGGCTGGGAACTCCGGTGCCCACCCGACTACGAGGCGAGAATCCTGACTTCGACACCCGATTTCGCACGCCTGGTAGCCCCGGACTCGCTGCCGCTGCCGGTCCTCGTGGTCGGAGCCGACCCGAATCTCCCGCACTACTTTGTCCCGCCGTGCGATCTGAGCGGAGTGGCGTCGGTGGACTTTCGGGTCGTGGAGGGGACGACCCACCTGGCCCAGCTCGAGCGGCCCGAGGAATGCGCCCGGCTGACGGTGGAGTTTCTCGACCGGAGTGGCTTCAGCTCGCGCTGACGCGGAGGTTGGAGCCGGTGTGCCCTGAAGGCAGGCGGTAGGCGATCGCGGCCGCGAATCGGGCCTCTCCCAGATCTTCCAGCCAGAAGGGGTTGGGTGATCGGTCCGGGAAGCGGAACATGGACGCGCGCCCGCCTTCGAGTATGGACCGCGGAACCTCGAACCGGGACGGGTTCAGCGAGAAGCCCGTGCCGAGCGCCTTAATCAGGGCTTCCTTGAGGCTCCAGAGGCGGTAGAAGAGGTCGGCCTTCTCCCGGCCTTCAGCCGCGGTGAGCGCCCGCTGTTCCGCCGGGCCGTAAACGCTGCTCCCGATGCCGTCGAAGTTCCGGCCCGGGGCGCGCTCCTCCAGGTCGATGCCGAGACCATCGTGCTCGGCGAACGCGATGAGGCCGTGGCTGCCGCTATGGCTCACGTTGAAGCTGACCGGCGAGGGAGCCCCGTTCACCTGGGCGAACGGCTTGCCGTGTTCCAGATAGCCGAACGAGAGTTCGTGGTTCTGGCAGCCCAACCGTTCGCACAGGTGGATCCGAAGCGCCGCGCGGCAGAGGGAGAACTGACGCTTGGCGCGTTGCACCACGAAACGGTCCCACCGATGCCGTTCGCTTTCATCGAGCAGATCGAGCGCCCGCTTCTCCCGCTCCTCGTCGGGCCGGAGGTTCACGTGGAGGATGAGCGTGTCTGCGGACTCGCGCCACGGGCTCCACCACGGGTCGTGCCGGCTTGTCATCGGGGGCCGGCGCCCACCGGCGCCAGTTGCACCTCCCGCAGGTAGGCGCCGACCCCGCGAACGCGGTCCCATTGCCGCGGGTAGCCGAGCGAAACCTCCTGGAAGGGAACGCCGTCCAACCAGCGAGTCCCCCGGATGTGCAGGTGGCCATACACCACCGCGCAGGCGCCAAAGCGCCGGTGCCAGCCGCTCGTCCTGCGGGTTCCGCACCACGGTGTGAAACGGGGTACCCGGGGGAGCACTGCGTGTTCCTCCTCCAGCGGGAAATGATTGATCAGGACCTTGGGGATTTCCGCGGGAGCGGACGCGAGCCGGGAGGCGGCGGCGGTGCAGCGCGCCGCGCACCAGGAGTCCCGATCGGGGAATGGGTCGGGATGCAGCAGGTACTCGTCGGAACAGACCGCCCGGGTTTCGCGAGCCCAGCGAATGACCTGATCACGGGCAACGTGCCGCGGCCGGAAGCTGTAGTCGTAGAGCAGGAACAGGGGTGCGATCAGGACGTTCCCGTCCCGGTGCTCGACGACCGGATAGGGATCCTCCGGGGTCAGGACGCCGTGACTGCGGGCGATGGCGACCAGTCGTTCGTAGAGCGCGACCCCGCGCAGCTCCGAATTCTCGCCCGGGACCGTCCACAACTCGTGGTTCCCCGGTGTCCAGACGACCCGGCGAAACTTCGGGGTCAACTGCCGGAGGAGCCAGTCGAACCGTTGTGCACCGTCCGTGACGTCTCCTGGCAGGATCAGCCAGTCGTCGGGGTGGGAAGGAAAATCCTCCAGCGCGTCCCGGTTTGCCGGATGGGAGACGTGGAGATCCGACAGCGCCCACAAACGCAACGGACTATCTCCGGCTACAACGTATGGACGACATGGGTGTTCGCGGCGAAGTGTAGGTGGTCCGGGGTCGCGGCCGCGCTCCCCGGGCGCGTGCGAGTGCACCGGCTGTGCATGGGGCGGCTCGCTTCGCCGTACACTGTGCCTCCGTGATGTGGGGATGCTTGGCGTCCGGCGACTTGACCGCCTGGCGGGAGGTGTCCAGCTTGTGATGCGGCGTCTTCTGTTTCTTCCGATCCTGCTGGTATCGGTCGCTGTCGTTGCCCTCCTGGTGGCTCTCGGCCCGAAACCGGAGGCCCAGGAGATCGAGACCCGGTTGCCCGAGGTTGAAGTGGCGACCGTGCGCCTGGGAATGCAGCGGGTGGTGGTCACCGCCGACGGTACGGCCAGATCGGCCAGACGAACCACCGTCGCCGCGCGGGCCACCGGGGAGGTGACCTGGGCGGCGGACGGGCTGGATGTCGGAGCCCGGGTTGCCGAGGGTGCTCCCCTCTTCCGCATCCGCCCCGGAGCCTACGAGGAGGCGCTGGCCGCGGCGCGGAGCCGCCTCGCCGAAGCCGAGCTTCGGGTGCTCCGGGAGGAGGCTTCGGCCGGCCTGGCCCGCGCTGAATGGGACCAGACCGAACCTGAGCCCGATCCGCTCGCGCTGCGGGTGCCGCAGTTGGCGGCGGCGGCGGAGGCCGTGGCGGCGGCGCGGTCCGCTGTGGACCGCGCCGAAGAGGACCTGGCGAGCACCGAGGTCCGGGCCCCGCATGCCGGCCTGGTTTCGTCCCGCGACGCCGAAGTCGGGGAGTGGGTTACGCCGGGAATGCAAATGGCGGAACTGCTTTCCCTGGATGTATCCGAGGTGCGCGTCGCTCTGCCGGACGCGGCGCTGGCGCTCGTGGATCTGCCGTTTCGGGGCCGGGTCGAGCAGGGACCTGCGGTCCGGGTGACCGCGATGCTCGGTCCGCCGACCGCGGTGGTGCGTTGGACCTGGGAGGGACGGCTCACTCGGATGGAGGGGGAGGTGGACCCGGCGACCCGGTTCTTTCCGGCGGTGATCGAAGTTCCCCATCCCTACCAGGAGACTGCCGATGGCCGGCCGCCCCTCATCGCCGGCATGTTCGTGCAGGCGCAGATCCAGGGAAAGGAGTTCCCGGGCATCGCGGTCGTGCCGCGGAGCGCCTTCCGCGCTGACGGAACCGTGCTGGTGGTGGATGACGAGGATCGGGTCCGAATCCGGGAAGTGGAAGTCCTCTGGCCTTCGGGAGATGCCGCGCTGCTGGTGCGGTCCGGCCTCGGGGATGGAGAGCGGTTCGTGGTTTCTCCGCCTTCGCTGGCTGCCGACGGGATGCGGGTAACGGTGCTGGAAACAACGGCACCGGCCGGATCCGCCGCTACCGAGGTCCCCGGGCCGGACCGCTGAGGAAACGTTCCTCTGGCTGCCGTGATTCGGGTCGGTGACGGTGGCTCCACCGGCGTCATCGCCTGGTTCGTGCGGAACCGGGTCGCCGCGAACCTGATCTTCTTCGGCGTCTGTCTGGCCGGGTACATCGCGCTTGGCGGGGTCCCGCAGCAACTCCTGCCGGAGACCTCTTCCCCCGCCATCGTGGTGCGGGTAGTGCTGCCGGGAGCCGAGGCAGACGTGGTGGAGTCTCGGGTCCTGGTCCCGCTCGAAGAGGGACTGCGGGGCATCGAGGGCGTGCGCGAAACGACGGGCCTCGCCATGGACGATGTGGCGGCGCTGACGCTCGTCCTGGAAGCCGGGGCGGATATCCGCCCGATCGGGGACACGGTGCGGGAGCGGGTGGGATCGCTCACCATCCTGCCGAGCGATGTCGAGGACCCCGTGGTGTCCGAAATCGCCGAGTACCAGGAGATATTCCGGATCGCCGTGCACGGCATGGCGGGCGCCCGGGATCTCCACGAGGCGGCCCGCCGGGTCCAGGACGCCGTTGCCGGAGTCCGCGGGGTCTCCAGTGTGGAGCGCCTGACCGGGTGGGATCGGGAACTCAGGATCGAGATCCCTGAGGCGAACCTGACCCGTTTCGGGCTGACGTTCGATCAGGTGGCGGCCGCGGTGCGCGCGGGCTCGGCGGAGATTCCCGCCGGCACGGCCCGCAGCGGGGCTCACGAACTGCGGCTGAGGACCGAAGGCGCGGCGGTGACCGCCGAAGACTTCGGGAGGATCCCGCTCATCGCCGTCCCGGGGGGCGGAAGCGTCCGCCTGGGTCAGGTGGCGACAGTGACCGACGGCCTGGATGAATCGGATCGGGAAGCCTCGATGAACGGGGAGCCGGCGGTCTTTCTGACCGTGGGTCTGAGGGACAGTGGCCGCCTGGCGGAGACCACCGAGAGGGCTCGCGAGGCCATCCGGGAGATCCCGCTTCCGGAAGGCATCCGGGCGACGCCCTGGTACTTCGCGTCCGACGACTTCCAGGACCGGCTCGACCTCATGATCCGGAACGGGATCGCCGGCCTGGGGCTCATCTTTGTCGTCCTCTTCTTCACTCTCTCGACCCGCCTGGCGGTCTGGACCGCCGCTGGACTTCCGTTCACCTTCTTTGGCGCCTTCCTGTTGATGCCCTGGCTCGGGGTCACGGTGAACCTGATGAGCATGTTCGGGTTCATCATGGCCCTCGGCATCGTGGTGGACGATGCGATCGTGGTCGGCGAGGACATCCAGCGGCGGGTGGGGAGGGGCGGAGTGAGCCCGGAAGAGGCGGCGATCCGCGGCACCCGGCGCGTCTTCTTCCCGGCGGCGTTCGGGGTGCTGACCACGATGGCCGCCGTTGCCCCGCTCCTCGGAATCCCGGGTGTCTTTGGCGAACTCATCGGCGACGTACCGCGCATGGTGCTTCCGATCCTGGCGTTTTCCCTCATCGAAGCGGCCCTGATCCTCCCGCACCACCTGGCGCACGGTGGCGTGGCCGTGCGACCGAGCCGCCGGCTGGCCCGGATCCGCGGCGCAATCCAGTCGGGATTCGACTGGACCGTGGACACGATCTACCGCCCGGCGCTCGGTTGGGCCCTCGGCAACCGGCTGGCGACCCTGATGCTGGGCGTCTTCGCGATATTCCTCGCCTTCGGACTGACGGCGGGCGGTTGGGTGCAGGTCGTGACGAGCTCACCCATGGACAACAACATCGTCAATCTGCAGGTGACGCTGCCGGCGGAGGCGACGTCGGACACCACCCGCAACGTCGTTGCTTCGCTGGACGCGGTGGTTGACCGGGTGCGCGAGGACATTCGGCAGGAGTCCGGAGTGGATGTGCAGCGTCACCGGGTGGTGCTGGTGGGCCAGCGTTTTCCGATCGGGGTCGGCGAGTCCTTCGGTGGGCAGTCCGGTGCGGTGGGCCCGGCGATCGGCCAGGTCGTCTGGCGTCTCAGCCCCCAGGAGGACCGCGCGGGAATACCGACCCGCGGTGTTGCGGACCGGGTCAGGGAACGGCTGCGGTCGGCGCCGGTGGACGCCGAGGTGTCCGTGATCAGCGACGCCTTCGGCCAGGCGGCGGATGTTTCCTTCCGGATCCGCGGCCCTGATTTCGAGGGGCTGGTGGAGGCGTCGGAAGCGCTCCAGGCCCGGCTCGGCGAACAACCCGGGGTGACGCTCGTTCTCGACGACTTCGAGGGTGAGGCCCCGGGGTTGGTGGCTCGGGTTCGGCCCGGTGGAGCCGGAACCGGAATCGATGCCGGGACCGCGGGCCGCCAGGTCCGGCAGGCCTTTCACGGTGAGGACGTCGCGCGGTTGCATCGCGGCCGCGACGAGGTGCGGGTGGTGCTCCGCTATCCACGCGCCGAGTCCGGGGGAGTCCTGGGAATAGCCGAACTGCCCGTCCGCCGGCCGGACGGCCGGGTGACCTCCCTCGGCGAGATCGCCGAGGTCTCCCGGACGAGTGGACAATCCGTCATTCGCCGGGTGGACTCGTTGCGGGCGGTTACGGTCCTCGCCAGTGTGGACGGACGGGTGGCGACTCCGGACGCCGTCATCGCGCGAGTCCGGAACGACGTGTTGCCCGAGCTTCGCGAGCGCTTTCCGGGATACGAATTCGCGGTGGCGGGGTTGGCGGCGGAGGCCGAGGAAAGCCAGGCAGCCCTCGGACGCAGCGGGTTGTTGGCGGTGATTCTCATTTTCGTGCTGCTTGCGATTCCGCTGGGGTCGTGGACCCAGCCGTTCGTCATCCTGGCGGCGATCCCGTTCGGGCTCGCCGGTGCCGTGTTCGGGCACTTCATCATGGGCATCAATCTCGACATGATGAGCTTCTTCGGAATGGCGCCGCTGATCGGGATCGTGGTCAACGACGCTCTCGTGATGCTCGATTTCAGCAACCGGGACCGGGCTCGGGGGCTTTCGGCGCGCGAAGCGGCGTTCGCCTCGGGACCGGCGCGCTTCCGGGCCATCATCCTCACTTCGGTGACCACCTGTGCGGGCGTGACTCCGTTGCTCGCCGAACGGAGCTACCAGGCGGCCCTGTTGATCCCGATGGCGGTGTCGCTGGCTTTTGGGGTGGCCTTCGCCACGCTCGTCACGCTGTTTCTGGTTCCGGTCCTCTACAGCCTGGCGAGCGACCTGACCGGGACGCTGGCACGGCGCGGCTCGGCCGCCTGATCGCTCAGGCCGGGAGCAGGGCGGCCGGCCCGGAGGGCGTGCCGTCCACCAGGTGGGTGTCCCCGGGGGCAGAGATGCCGCGCGGGCGGTAGTAGCGCTCGGTGAGGTGCTGCCGGATGGTCTCCTCCCGGCCGGGCGGCGCGAGGATCACCGTGGACCCCCCGAGTCCGGCGCCGGTGAGCCGGGCTCCGAGTGCGCCGCCCGCCCGCGCCCCTTCCACCAGGGCGTCGAGATCTGGCGTGCTCACTCCGTAGTCGCGCCGGAGGCTCTGGTGAGACGCGTCGAGCAGGGCTCCGAGAGCCGCGGCGTCACCCGTTTGAAGGCAACGGATCGCGGCGGTCGTTCGATGCGCCTCGCTGGTGACGTGGCGGAACCGGCCGTCGAGCGGCGGGGGCAGCCGGTCCGCCGCGGCCGCCAACTCCTCCGGGGAGTGATTCGCGACGAGCGCCGGACAACCCGCCGCATCCGGGAAGAACTCCCGGGCGGCCAGGAGCGCCTCGCGCGCCTGCCGGACCCGTTCGTCGAAGATACGCCCCGCCGCCGCGCCCTTGTCGGCCCGCTCGCCGCTGTAGGCGACCAGCAGGCGGAAACGGTCCGGGTCCACGGAAACCGAAGTCCATTGCGGCGGATCGAAGGCGATGTGGAGCGCGTGTCCGGGGACGCCGCCCAGGCAGATGGACTGGTCCATCGCGCCGCCCTGGATGGCGACGCCGTGCTCCGCTTCCGCGAGGTCGAGCGCCAGGCGCATCGCTTCCTCGCGCGACAGTGTTTCCCCGGCAGCGAGACGGCCGCGGACGGCGAGCAGCGCGAACGCGCCGGCGATCACCAGCGCCGACGAGGAGGAGAGTCCCGCTGCGGCTGGCAGGTCGGACGCCAGCACGCCGTCGAATCCAGCGTGTGCGGCGGTCCAGCCGCCGGCGGTGAGGCCGTCCGCCGCGGCGCTGAGGTAGCGGCCGAAGCCCTGGCGAGGGGGATCGGACTCCAGCGGGAAATCAACTTCGCCGTATTCGGACGCGGTGCTCAGACAGCGGATCCGGGCGTCCATCCGCGGTGCGAAGGCGAGCGCGACCCCGCGGCCGAGCGCCGCCGGCAGCACCGGTAGCCCGCAGTAGTCCACGTGCTCCCCGATGAGGTTCACCCGGCCCGGTGCGAAGGCGACTCCCTCGGGCGAGCGGCCGAAACGTTGCCGGAAGGCCCCCCGGGCCTGATCCACGGGAGGCAGCTTCACGGCACCTCAGTTCGGCGGCGCCGCCCGGGTTCCGGAGCTTCCGGTCGAGCGCCGTTCGGCCTCGGCCCGAATCGGGGCCTTTCCCGCCGGCGTCACCACGCCGTTTTCAAGAACGAGATTGTCGGAGGAAGTGATGGGAATCCGGGCGCCGGGGATCAGGATTCCGGACAGGTTCAGCGGGTCGGCGGCGCCGATGGTCAGTCCCGGCGCCGGCTCGCTCCCGCTCTTGCCCGCGCGGCGCAGCGGAGCGACGGCTTCCTCGAGGGCGAACTGCTCGCCGGGGAACGTGGAGACGAACTGGCCTCCTAACACCTCTCCGCGCATCTCGAGCCGGCGCAGGACGAGTTGGAGGTCGCGCCAGCGCGAAGCGATTCGCTCCCGCTTCAGCAGGTCACGGAACACCACCCCCCAGCGCCGGAGGAGTTGGCGTGCAACTGCTTCGTGATCCGAGGGTTTTCCCCCCTCGCGGGCGGGCGGCGCCAGCACCGCCCAGCGGCCCGCTGAGTAGCGCGCCTTCCGCCGCCGGTAGCGCCCGTAGGCGGTGCGCCGCCGCGGGTCCATCAGCGCCCGCAGGTTGTCAAAGCCGTCCGCGGTCACCCAGCCGCCGGCAGTCAGCTCCCAGAGCGCGTCCTCGACCGCCGCGGGCAGGAGTCCGGCGCGTTCCCGCAGTTCGGTGAAGAACTGCGCTCCGCCGCGTTCGAGGAGTTCGAGGACCTTGGCCGCCGCCGCAGAGAGGCCGGAGCGGTCCTCGGGGCGCGCCGGCAGCCAGCGGTGGAGGTCGCTCCGCAGCAGCAGTCCGATGGGGGCCGCCCGGGTGGGCCGGGTGGGGAGGCGGGTTGTGGGATTCCCGTTCGCGGATGTTTCCGGAACCGAGGTCCGGCCCCAGACGACCTCGCCCGAAAAACAGTTCTCGTCCAGCCAGTCGCGGCGGTAGCCGGCGACCCTGAGCGGCAGGAGCTGGGATTCCCACGCCGCCGCCGGCGCTTCGAGCCCCTGGAGCTGGGCGACCACCTCCCGGACCCCGCGCGGTCCGTGGAGGCGGGTCTCGGCCGTCGCGTGCTGCCACCCGGCCAGGAATTCGAGGAAGGCGGCGGCGCTCACCGGGGCCGACTCACGGCGAAGGCGCGCCAGGGTGAGGCGGTGGATGCGCGCCAGCACCCGCCGGTGGCACCACTCCACGGATCCGGTTCCCGCCGGCGCGCCCGCGAAACGCCCCTGCAGCAGCAGCCCTTCGGCCTCGAGGAGTTGGAGGGCCGCGGTGACCGTGCGCTCGGGGATCAGGAGCCGCTCGGCGAGGGCCTCCGCGGTGAGAGGCCCCGAGCAGTCCATCACGCCGCGCAGCACCGCCGCGGCCGCGCCGGCGCGGGTGTCCGGGATCCCGGAAGGCTCCCCCCCTTCGGCCGCGGGCAGGGAAGCCTCCGGCCAGACCGCCCGGGCGAGATCCGCCCTCTCGATGGCCACCCAGAGCCGAGTCCCGCCTGCCGGGAACGAGGCGGCGCGGCGGCCGGCCTCGAGTTCGGAGAACCAGGTCGCCCATTCCGGTGTCTCCCGCGCGGCGCCCAGAGTGAGCAGCGCGTCGTGGAGTTCGTCGGCGTCCCGGACCAGCGGCGCCGCTTCCGCGCGGGCCTGCTCGATGGCCTCCGGGTCGAGGACCGCCTCGGAATCGAGTTCGGGCGGGAGCGAGCGGCGCATGCGCACGGCCCGGGAACGGCGCTCCTCGAGCGGCGCCGGGTCGAGGAAGGCGAACGGGTTGGCGTTCAGGATCTCGGCGGCGAAGGGCGACGCCTCGGGGGTGTCCACCGCCACGGTGCGCACGCGGCCTTCCCGGATGTCTTCGAGGAGCCGGCGGAGGCCGCCCACGTCCATCGCGTCGTGCAGCGAATCGGCGAGCGCCTCGTCCACCAGGGGATGCTTCGGGACCCGGACCTCCCCGGCCAGGTTCTCCGCGCAGGCGGCCTGGTCGGGAAAGACCGCGGCCAGCAGGTCATCGGTGAGCATCCGCTGGATCGGCGGCGGCACCCGCTGGCCGTGCCGGCGGCGGGGGACGGCGAGCGCCCGCGAAGCGGTCCAGCGCCAGCGGGCGCCGAAGAGCGGCACGCCGAGCACCGCCTGGGTCAGCACCGGTTCCAGGGTCTCCGGCTTCAGGAACGAGAAGACCGACTCCAGCGGGAAGGAGTGGAGATCGGTGAGCGAAATCACGATGCCGTCGTCGGTGGCCGCCGCCTGCAGTTCCAGGTTGAAGGAGCGGCAGAAGCGCTTTCGGAGCGCGAGGCCCCAGGCCCGGTTGATCCGGCTCCCGAAAGGGGCGTGGATGACGAGTTGCATGCCGCCCGAGTCATCGAAGAACCGCTCGGCGACCACCGTCCGCTGACTCGGCATCGCGCCGAGCGCGGCCCGCCCGGCAGCCAGGTAGCGGACGACCTGGTCGGCGCCGGCGGAACCAAGACCGGATGTGTTTGCGAGTTCCGTTCGCGCCTCCGCCGGTGGGAGTTCGTCCACCCGGGTGCGCAGTCCCGCGACCCGGGCGCTCAGTTCGGCGGTCCGCCCGGGCGCCTCGCCACGCCAGAAGGGGATGGTGGGCGCGGCGCCCTGGGCGTCCTCCACCCGGACCTGCCCCTGGGCGATCCGACGGATGCGCCACGAGGTGGTCCCCAACAAGAACACGTCGCCCGCGTAGCTTTCGATGGCGAAATCCTCGTCGAGCTGACCGACGACGCGGTCGTCGGGTTCGGCGACCACCTGGTACTGGGCCGTTTCCGGAATCGCGCCGCCGTTCTGGAGCGCTGCCAGCCGGGCGTTCCGCCGAGCGCGCACGGTGCCGGAAACCGAGTCCCGGTGCAGGTACGCGCCGCGCCGTCCGCGCTCGGTGGCGACGCCTTCAGCGAGCATGCCGATCACCTCGTCGAAGGCCGTGCGTTCGAGGTTGCGGTAGGGGTAGGCGCCGCGCACGAAGGCGAACAACCCGTCGAGGTCGTGCCGGTCTTCGGGCGCCGCGCCCGCCTCGGCCACGAGTTGCTGGGCGAGGATGTCGAGCGGAGCGTCGGGGATGCGGATCCGGTCGAGGTCGCCGGCCTCCACCGCCGCCAGCACCGCCGCGCACTCGACCAGCTCGTCGCGGGTCGCGGGGAAAAAGCGTCCCTTCGGGATCGCGCCGAGCCAGTGACCGGAGCGGCCCACCCGCTGGAGGGCGACCGCGATGGAGCGGGGCGAGCCGAGCTGGCACACGAGGTTCACCGAGCCGATGTCGATTCCGAGTTCGAGCGAGGCGGTCGCCACGATGGCCCGCACCGCACCCGAGTGGAGCCGGCGCTCGGCCTCGAGCCGAACCTCCCTGGCGAGACTCCCGTGGTGGGCGAGCACCGCGTCTTCGGGCAGGCGTTCGCTCAGCACGTGGGTCAGCCGTTCCGCCATCCGCCGGGTGTTGACGAAGACCAGAGTGGTGTCGTGCGCTTCGATGAGCGCGGCGATGCGGTCGCGGATGTCCTCCATGACCTCGTGGGTGGCGACCGCCCCGAGCTCGGTGTCCGGAACCTCCACCGCCAGGTCCATTTCCCGCCGGTGTCCGACCGGAACCACCGTCGGCCCTTCCGGCAGCCGCGGGCTGAGGAACCGGGCGACCTCGGCCACCGGCCGGACCGTCGCCGAGAGGCCGATGCGCTGGAGGCGGCGCCCGGCGAGGCGGTCCAGGCGTTCGAGCGAGAGCGCGAGGTGCGTCCCCCGCTTGTCGCGGGCGAGCGCGTGGATCTCGTCAACGATCACGGTGTCGGCGGTTTGGAGCAGGGCGCGGCCGCGAGCGGCGGTGAGCAGGAGGTAGAGCGATTCCGGCGTAGTGACCAGGATGTGGGGTGGTTTCCGGGTCATCCGGGCCCGTTCGGCGGCGGGGGTGTCGCCGGTGCGGAGCTCGGCGCGGACCGGGGGGAGGGGTTCGCCGCCGGTTTCGGCCCGGGCGGCGATTTCGGCGAGCGGAACATCGAGGTTTCGGCGGATGTCGGCGCTCAGCGCCTTCAGCGGCGAGACGTAGATGACGCGCGTTTCGTCGGACAAAAGCCCCTTTCGCGCCTCGCGGGTGAGTCGGTCCACCGCGAAGAGAAAGGCGGCGAGCGTCTTCCCCGACCCGGTCGGCGCCGTTATCAGCACGTCCTCACCCCGGGCGATCGCGGGCCAGCCCCGGGCCTGCGGCTCGGTGGGCGCCTCGAACCGCTCCCGGAACCAGCCGGCGACGGCGGGATCGAAACGGGAGAGCGGAGAGGTCACCGGGAATGGTCCAAGGGATGTGAATGTAGTCGGGAACGATCCTCCCGGCGGAATAATCCCCGCATGGATTCGAACCCGCCGGCCGGCAGGCCGCTCGTCCGCGAGGACTTCGTGGAGCGGGACCGGACCGACCGGCTCGGCTCGTTTCGGGAACGCTTTCAACTCCCGGAGGGCGTGGTTTACCTCGACGGCAACTCCCTGGGACCTCCGTCGCGAACCATGCGAGCCCGGGTCGCGGCCTTCATTGCCGAGGAATGGGGAGGCGATCTCATCGCCTCCTGGAACCGCCACGGGTGGTTCCGGCTCCCCGAGCGGGTCGGCGCGCGCCTCGCCCCGCTGCTCGGCGCCGGCGAGGACGAGGTGATCGCCGCCGACTCGGTCTCGCTGAACCTCTTCAAACTGCTCGGGGCGCTCCTTGTCCGGCCCGGTCCGCGGCGGGTGGTGCTGGCCGAGGAGACCAACTTCCCGACCGATCTCTACATGGCCGAGGGGCTTGTCGGGTTGCTAGGGGAGCGCGGAGCGGAACTCCGGCTGGTCGCCCCGCAGAATTTCGAGGCGGCGCTCGGGCCCGAGGTGGCCGTCGCCACGCTGACCCAGGTGGACTTCCGGACGGGCAAGAAGCACGACCTCCGCCGCCTGACCGCGGCCGCCCGGGCGGCCGGCGTTCCCATCGTTTGGGACCTGAGCCACAGCGCCGGAGCTTTCCCCCTCGAGCTGAACGAGGACGGGGTCGAATACGCGGTGGGCTGCGGCTACAAGTACCTGAACGGCGGCCCCGGCGCCCCCGGTTTTCTCTACGTGGCGCGCGAACTCCAGCAGGGATTGGAGACGCCCCTTTCCGGCTGGATGGGTCACCGCAGCCCCTTCGAGTTCGAGACACGTTACCGGCCGGCGGCCGGAATGCGGCGCTTTCTCACCGGGACCCCGGGAATCGTGTCGATGATCACGCTGGAAGAGGGACTGCGGACGTTCGACGGAGTCGAGATGGTCGCGCTCCGGGAAAAGAGCGCGGCGCTCGGAGATCTCCTCTTGCGTCTCGCCGACGAGCGGCTCCGGGAGTTCGGTGTCGAGGCGGTGAGCCCGCCAAACGCGGCCGAGCGGGGAAGCCAGGTCTCCCTCCGACACCCGGAGGGCTATCCGGTCATGCAGGCCCTTATCGCCCGGGGGATCGTCGGGGACTTCCGCGAACCCGACCTCCTCCGGTTCGGCTTTGCCCCGCTCTATGTCCGCTACCGGGACGTCTGGGACGCCGTTGAAGCGCTTCGGGAGGTGTTGGCAGGGGGGGAGTACCAAAGTTCCCGCTTCCAGCGCCGGAACCCGGTGACCTGATGTACGGCGCTTCCGGCCTACGCGAGCGAGTCCAGGATCCGTTCCACGCAGCGCTCCGGTGATTCGGTGCCGGTATCCAGCTGCAGGTCCGGGTGTTCGGGGGGTTCGTAGGGGCTGCTGATCCCGGTGAAGTTCTTCACCTCGCCCCGGCGGGCGCGGGCGTAGAGGCCCTTCCGGTCCCTCGCCTCGCAGACGGAGAGCGGAGCATCTACGAAGATCTCCCGGAATTCACCCGCTCCGAACAGGGCTCGGGCCCGCTCTCGTTCCGAGCGGAAGGGACTGATGAAAGCGACGATCACGATCAGGCCGGCATCCACCATGAGGCGGGCCACCTCGGCGACCCTCCGGATGTTCTCCACCCGGTCCGCTTCGGTGAAACCGAGATCCTGGTTCAGTCCGTGGCGGACGTTGTCCCCGTCGAGCACATAGGTGTGCCGGCCCTCGGAAGCGAGGCGTTTTTCGACGAGGTTTGCGATCGTGGACTTTCCGGACCCGGAGAGCCCGGTCAACCACAGGCAGCGGGGACGCTGCAATTTCGTTCGAGCCCGGAGTTCCTTCGTGATCTCGAAATCCTGCCAGCGGAGATTGGCCGCCCGCATGAGGGCGAAACGGATCATGCCGGCTCCAACCGTCGCTTGGGTCTGCCGGTCCAGAAGAACGAAGCCGCCGAGGCGGGCGTTCTGGTCGTAGGGTGCGAAGGGGACCGGACGGTCGGTTGCCAGATTGAGGCAACCGATGTCGTTCAGGCCGAGGGTGGCCGCCGGCCGGGTGCGCCCGTCCAGCACGTCCAGCCGATGCTTGATCCTGGTTACGGTGGCGCCAACCTCCTTCGTGTGCAGCTTCAGCCGGTAGGCGCGGCCCGCGACGAGGGGGTCGTCTCCCATCCAGAGCAGTTGAGCCTGGAATTGGTCCGCCGCTTCGACCGGATGGTCCGCGGCCGCGATGAGGTCGCCGCGCCCGATGTCCACATCATCCTTCAGGGTCAGCGTCACCGAGTCGCCGCGCGCCGCCCGCTCGCGGTCACCCTGCCAGACGACGATCCGCTCGACCTCGCTCCGGACTCCGGAAGGCGCAATCCGCACCTGGTCGCCGGCCGCGACCGCGCCGGCGGCGATCCGGCCGCAATACCCGCGAAACTCCGAATTCGGCCGGTTCACGTACTGCACCGGCATCCGAAACGGCTCCGCTCCGGCGAACCGTTCGACGTCCACCGTCTCCAGGTGCTCGAGGAGGGTGGGGCCCGAATACCACGGCGAGTGCGCCCCCCGCCGCATCAGGTTTTCGCCGCCGAGCGCCGATATCGGAATCGCCCGTATCTCAGCGATTCCGGTGTTGGCGATGACTTCCTCGTAGGCGCTGACGATGGCGTCGAACCGGGACTCCTCCCAGCCGATCAGGTCCAGCTTGTTGACGGCGAGAACCACCTGCCGAATGCCGAACATGGCGGCGATCCGGCTGTGCCGGGCGGTCTGCGGCAGGACCCCCTTCTCCGCATCCACCAGAACGATCGCGAGATCAGCGACGGATGCGGCAGTCGCCATGTTGCGGGTGTACTGCTCGTGACCGGGTCCGTCGGCAACGAAGAACTGGCGCCGGGCCGTTTCGAAGCGACGGTAGGCGACGTCGATGGTGATTCCCTGCTCGCGTTCGGCCTGCAGGCCGTCCATGAGGAGCGCCAGATCGGTGTTGTCGCCCTGGGTGCCGTAGCGACGTGAGGCCTGCTCCACCGCTTGCATCTGGTCTGCAAAAACCGCCTGGCGCTCGTGGAGCAGCCTGCCGATCAGGGTGCTCTTGCCGTCGTCCACGCTGCCGCAGATTACGAGGCGCAACGGGGGCGGCATCAAAAGTAGCCCTCCCGCTTCTTGCGTTCCATCGACGCTTCGCCGTCGTGGTCAATCAAGCGTCCCTGGCGTTCCGACCGCTCCGCGGCGAGCGTCTCGAGAAGAATCTTCTCCACGGTGTCGGCGTCGCTTTCGACTGCGGCGGTCAGCGGATAGCAGCCGAGTGTCCGGAAGCGGACGCGCCGCACGTCCGGTGTTTCGCCGGGCCGAAGGCGCAGCCGGTCGTCGTCCACCAGGATGAGCCCGCCGTCACGTTCGACGACCGGGCGCTCCTTCGCGAAATAGAGCGGGACGACGGGGATCCCCTCCGCGGCGATGTAGCGCCAGACGTCCCCCTCGGTCCAGTTGGAGAGCGGCGAGACCCGAAGCGACTCGCCCGGCCGGACCCGGGTGTTGTAGAGGTTCCAGATCTCGGGGCGTTGCGTCCGCGGTTCCCACTGGTGGGCCCGGTTCCGCAGCGAGAAGACGCGCTCCTTGGCGCGGGACCGCTCCTCGTCGCGCCGGGCGCCCCCGAAGATCACGTCGTGGCGGCCGGCGTCGAGCGCCTGGCGCAGCGCCTGGGTCTTCATCACGTCCGTGTAGTGCGCGGACCCGTGGTCGAAGGGGTTGACGCCGGCCCGGAGTCCCTCTTCGTGGGTATGGACCCGCAGGTCGATGTCCGGCTCTGCCGCGAGCCGGTCCCGGAAGGCGATCATTTCCCGGAACTTCCAGGTCGTGTCGATATGGAGGAGGGGGACGGGGACGGGCGCCGGCCAGAAGGCCTTGCGGGCGAGGTGGAGCAGGACCGACGAGTCCTTGCCGATCGAATACAGCATCACCGGTCGCTCTGCGGTCGCCACTCCCTCGCGGAGGATTTCGATCGCCTCGGATTCGAGGGTTCCGAGGATCGGGCCGTACTCCGACGGGGTCGCGTCCGCCGTCACAGTGCGGCCCGCTTGCGTCAAGCCCGTCAGCAGTCGGCGCCGCAGTGGGCGGCGGCGAGGCGGGTGAGGATCCCCAGGTAGTCGTCCCACGGCGTGGCGACTTCCGGCACCGTCTTGTGGGCGACGACCATGTCGAGCGACGGGATGACCGTGATGAACTGGCCCCAGGCTCCGCGTCCGGTATAGGCGCCCTGGAACCCCTCCGGCACCGCCGGGCCGTCCCACACCCACCACATGTACCCGTAGCCGAACTCGCCGCCTCGCCGGCTCTGGGGATTCATCTCCTCCGACGGCGTGACCACGCTCGAGATCCGTTCGGCCCATCCCGGCGGCAGTACCCGCTCCCCGCGCCAGACGCCGCCCCGCAGCATCAGGTAGCCGATCCGGGCCATGTCACGGGCCGAGAGGTTCATGTGGTAGGCGAGGTTGTGGGAGCGCGTCGCGTCTCCCGACTTGCGGTGGATCCAGCGGTGCCAGTCCTCGAATCCGAGGGGGAGTGCGAGGTCGGTTTCGAGCGCGTCGTAGATGTTCTGCCCCGTAAGCTGTTCGAACACCGCACCCGCCGCGTTGAAGTCCCAATTGCTGTACAGGTAGTAGGTGCCGGGCTCCTGCGAGCCGCGGGGCGGGGCGTCCGCGAGGTTGTCCCCCGCGTTCGAGGCCGGGTGATAGACCCCGGAGCGCGCGGTGACGAGATCCAGCACCCGCGCCCGTTTCTCGATCGGGAGGAGGCCCTGGACATCGTCCATGCCCAGATCGTCGAGCGTGCGTTCGAGATCGATCGTCCCGTCCTCCACGTAGCGGCCGTACAGCATGGCGAGGATGCTCTTCCGGACCGAGGCCAGGTAGCTGATCGAATCCACGGGTCCGTGCTCGAAGAGGACGCGCCCCCCGACCACGGCCATCACCGCGGTGGTGTTGATCCCGTCCACGTACGGGTGGATCGCGTCCAGCGCCTCGGCCGAGAACCCGGCGGAGGCGGGATCTGCGATGCGTGCCCATGACGCGTCCGGATAGACGGCCTCCGGCGCCGTCTCGACCGCCTGTTGCGAGCAGCCGAACCCCGCGGCGAGCGCGAAGAGCAGCGTCGGCAGCCACCGAGTGGGTGCTCTCAGGATCGAACCTGTTTTGGTTTTCCGGTTCACCATGGTTGCTTCTCCCGCGCGCCCCAGGGACGACCTCCGGTCTGGAGACACGACTCCCCGCAATCGCCGCACGCCTTCGATACTAAGACAGCCGGCTTCCAGAGCCAGCCCGGGTGGGGCAATGGTGGCCCGACACCGACCGGCTGTGTCCCGTAAACTCGCCCGGTGACGCCCTACGGTGCGGCGTCGCTCCAGCGGAGGTGTCCGAATGCGGATCCACGGAATGAAGACTTTGCCTGTTGGCGGGATGCTCGCGGCGATCCTGCTCCTCTTCGGGGCCGGCGCGGTGGCCCAGGACGGGATGCGGCCGCTCGAACTCGGCGACTATCTCTCCTGGGAGTCAGTCCGCAACCCGCAGATCTCGCCCGACGGCAAGAGTGTGGTGTACGAGCGGCGTTTCGTGGACGCCATGAAGGACCGCTGGAAGACGGAGCTCTGGCAGATCGGCGCCGACGGTTCGCGGAACCGCTTTCTCACCGAGGGCGGTACGCCGCGCTGGTCGCCAGATGGCACCCGGATCGCCTTCCTGCGCGACCGCCAGATCTTCGTTCGCTGGATGGACGCCGAGGGAGCGGAGAGCCAGGTGACGCGGCTCGACAGCCCCCCGTCACAGATCGTCTGGGCGCCCGGCAGCGGCTCCATCGCGTTTCGGGCTGTCGTGGATCCGGGCCCGGACCCGATGTGGGCCATCGACCTGCCGAAACCGCCCGCGGGAGCTGAGTGGACGAAGCCCCCCCGGATCGTCACCCGTCTCAACTACCGGCGCGACGGGCAGGGGTACCACCCGGCCGGCTACCGGCACATCTTCGTGGTGAGCGCCGACGGCGGCACGCCACGTCAGCTCACGAGCGGTGACTTCCATCACGACGGTCCGCGCTATCTGGGCGACGGTTCGTCGATCGTCTTCACCTCGCTGCGTTCCGCGGACGCCGAACATGCCTGGCGGGAGTCGGAGATTTACCGGGTGGAGGTGGCCAGCGGCCGGATCACCGCGCTCACGACCCGCAGCGGCCCGGACTCGGGAGCCGTTCCCTCGCCGGACGGCAGCCTGATCGCCTACACCGGAATGGACCAGACCACGGACACCTACCGGGAGGAGGGGCTTTACGTGATGGACGCCGACGGCGGCAGCCCGAGGGTGATCGCCACCGAGATGGGCCGGCGACCGGGCATCGTGGGGTGGGCTGCCGATGGGAGCGGCATCTATTTCGGCGCCCAGGTACGCGGCACGAACAACCTCTATCTCGCTCCGCTCGAGGGAGAGGTCCGGCCGGTCAGCTCCGGGAACCACATGCTTTCGGTCTCGACGGTAAGCGCGGACGGCACCGCGGTGGGTGTCGTGAGCTCGTACCACACGCCCGGGAACCTGGTCGCGTTCTCGGTGGATTCGCCCGACGAGCTGACGACCCTCCACGTCACGAACGCCTCGGTGCTGGCCGAGGTGAGTCTCGGAGAGGTCGAGGAGATCTGGTACGAGTCTCCGGACGACCTCGACATCCACGGCTGGATCGTGAAGCCGCCGGACTTCGATCCAGCCGGCAAGTACCCGCTGATCCTGCGGATCCACGGCGGACCGCACGCCATGTACAACAGCGGATTCGACTTCAAGAACCAGGACCACGCCGCGAACGGCTACGTGGTGCTCTACACGAACCCGCGCGGCAGCAGCGGCTATGGCAGTTCCTTCGGTAACGAGATCAAGAACGCGTATCCGGGGAAGGATCTCGACGACCTGATGGCGGGTGTGGACGAGGTCATCTCCCGGGGTTACATCGACGACCGCAACCTGTTCGTTTACGGCGGCAGCGGCGGGGGCGTGCTCACCTCCTGGATCGTGGGGAACACGGACCGTTTCACTGCGGCGGTTGCCAAGGCGCCGGTCACCAACTGGCTGAGCTTCGTGGGCACCACCGACGGCGCGAGCTGGTACCGGAACTTCGAGAAAATGCCGTGGGACGATCCCGAGGAACACCTGCGGCGATCGACGCTGATGTACGTCGGCAACGTCACCACCCCGACCATGCTCATGACCGGGGAGAAAGACCTCCGTACCCCGATGGAGCAGACCGAGCAGTACTACCGGGCGCTCAAGATGCGGAAGATCCCGACGGCGATGGTACGGCTGACCGACGGCTGGCATAGCCGCAGCCTCCCCCCGACGAACTTCCTGAGGGTTCAGCTCCTGTTGCGCAGCTGGTTCGAGCGCTTCGCGGTCGGCGACGAGATGACCACCGACGCGCAGCCCTAGGAGGGGAGCGCCGGCCTCCGGCCGGCATCGCGGCCGTAGGCCGCGAAACTCCCAGACTTAATCCTCGCGGGTGGCGCCAACCTAAACGGGGACGGCGCGACGCTCTACCACCACCCGAGCGACGGTGCGCCACGCCGCTGGACGGCGGCGCCATCCTGGCAAGCGAGCGACGGGAGTTTCGCCTCGCTTCGCTCGGCGATGCCGGCCGGGAGGCCGGCGCTCCTGGCCGCGAAACTCCCAGACTCAATCATCCCGGGTGGCGCCAACCCAGACGGGGACGGCGCGACGCTTCCCCGCCGCACGAGGGACGCTGCGCTACGCCGCTGGGGTGCGGCGCCATCCTGGCAAGCGAGCGCCGGGTGTTCCGCCAAACCGGCATCCGGTTCGAAGGATTCCTGACTTCACGCGGCTGATCGCCGTTGCCTCGCTGGGCCGGGAGCCGCACAATCCCCGTCATGAAGCGCGTATTTCCTTCGTTCCGGGCGCTGCCCGTCTCGCTGTTCCTGGTGGCCGCCCTTGCCGCCACCGCCGCCGCCCAGACCCAAAAGCCCGTGCTCCACGGGAAGCACTGGATGGCGATCACCGGGAAGCCGCTCGGCGCGACCGCCGGGGCCATGATCTTTGGTCAGGGCGGCAACGCCGTGGACGCGGCCTGCGCCATGCTGGGCGCCACCGCGACCATGTTCGACGCCCTGAGCTGGGGCGGCGAGACCCAGGCGCTGATCTGGCATCCCGAGCAGAAGAAGGTGATCGGGATCAACGCCCTGGGTGTCGCGCCCACCGGCGCCACCCCGGAGTACTTCCGGGGGCAGGGGATGGAGTACCCGCCGGCGGTCGGCCCGCTCGCCGCGGTCACTCCGGGAACCCCGGGCGGGCTGCTGACCATGCTCGCCGAGTACGGAACGATGTCGCTCGCCCAGGTGCTCGCGCCCGCCATCCAGATGGCGGACGGCTATCCCATCGAGGCGTCCACCGCCCGCGCCATCCAGCGCGGCGCCGACCGGATCGCCGAGTGGCCGTACTCGCGGCGGACCCTGCTGCCCCACCGCGACGAGCGCTCCGCCTCCTCCGGTCCGCAGGACGAGACCGGCAACTACTGGGACCGCGAGGATTCCTCGACCCGCGACTTCGGCGCCGGCGGCCCGCTGCCGGGCGAGGACTTCCGCCAGCCCGAGCTGGCCGCGACGCTCCGCAAGCTGGTGGACGCCGAGGCGGAGGCGCTGGCCGGCGGCCAGAGCCGGAAGGAGGCGATCTACGCTGCCTACGACCGCTTCTACAAGGGCGACATCGCGGAGGAGTTCGCCCGCGGCGTTCAGGAGCAGGGCGGCCTGATCACGACCGACGACCTCGCCAACTGGAAGGTCCACATCGAGGAGCCGGTGTCCACCAACTTCAAGGGCATCGAGGTTTACAAGCTGACCCACTGGGTGCAGAGCCCGGTGCTGCTGCAGGCGCTCAACATCCTCGAGCCCTTCGACCTGAAGGGCATGGGCTACAACAGCACGCGCTACATCCACACCCTCTACCAGGCGATCAGCCTGTCGTTCGCGGACCGCGACTTCTACTACGGGGATCCCTACTTCCCGCCCGAGGAGCCGATCCAGGGGCTGCTCTCCAAGGAGTATGCGCGGCACCGCGCCGAACTGATCCGGAACGACCGGAACGACCCCACGATCGGGCCGGGTGATCCGTACCCCTTCCAGGGTGGCGAGAACCCGTTCGCTGAATACCTCGACCGCTTCGGTGGGACTTCGGGCACTCCCACCACCGAGGAGGAGCGACAGGAGTTCCTCGATGGATTCCTGGCCGGCACGACCTCCATCCAGGCGGCCGATGCGGCTGGCTGGGTGGTTTCGGTGACCCCGAGCGGGGGTTGGCTACCCGCGGTGCTCGCTGGTGAGACCGGCATCGGTCTGAGCCAGCGCATGCAGAGCTTCGTCCTCGACCCGGCGATGAACCCCTACAACGTCCTCGAGCCCGGAAAGCGGCCGCGCGCCACCCTGACGCCCAGCCTCGCGGTCAAGGACGGGGAGCCGTTCCTGTCCTTTGCCGTCCAGGGCGGCGACAGCCAGGACCAGAACCTGTTGCAGTTCTTCCTGAACGTCGTCGAGTTCGGCATGAACGTGCAAGAAGCCGCCGAGGCCGCCAACTTCAACAGCTACCAGCCGCGGAGCTCCTTCGGCGCCCACGAGTCGGAGCCGGGCTCCATGCTGCTGAACAGCAAGGTCCCCGAATGGATCCGCGACGAGCTGATCGGGATGGGGTATTCGCTGCGCTTCGCGCCGCGCACCTCGGGGCCCATCAACGCCATCTGGTTCGACCGCGAGCACGGCACTTTCTGGGGCGGCTCGAGCCAGCACGGCGAGGACTACGGAGTGGCCTGGTAATGCGATTTCTGAACTTCTCTGCCGCGGCGGTCCTGCCGGCGGCGCTCCTCCTCGTTCCGGCGGCTCTGTTCGCGCAGGACGAAGGCGGGCCGACACCCGCTTCGCTCACGGTCTCACCCGAGGAGATCACCCTGACTGCCGGCGAGACCGCACAGATCGAGGCCACCGTGCTGGATGCGGACGGCAACGAAATGGAGGCCGAACTTCTCTACCTGCCGCTCTACGGCCAGTTCTGGAACCTCGAGATGCGGACCTGGGGTTTCAATATCTTCAAGGTGTCACGGGAAGGCGAGATCTCGACGCGGCGCCCCGGGGAATATGCGGTCATGGTCCGGGTGGTGGGGTCCGGCGCCGATCCGTCGGCCCGGGATTCCGAGGCCGGAGGCTACGTCGAACAGCGCATCCCGCTGACCATCCTGCCGCGCCCGGTGGCTTCGCTCGAGGTGACCGCGGAGGGGCCGCTCTACGCCGGTACGGAGGTCACCGTTCGCGCGGAGCCACTCGACGACACGGGAACGCTCGTGGAAGGCCTCGAGGTGGGCTGGACCTCTTCGGACGAGTCGGTGGCGCTGCCCGTCGGCCGGCCGGCGACCGTTGAACGGACCCGTACCCGGGGAGTGCTGGCACTCGGTGGGGCGGGCCCGGTCACCGTTACCGCCACCGCCGGAGCGGCGTCCGCGGAGATGGCGCTGGAGGTGGCGCCAAATCCCGTCGTGGACATGAAGCTCACGCCGGACCGGAGCACCGCCCGCACCGGCGACGTGACACATCTTGACGTGACCATGACAGATCTGGACGGCCAGGTCCTGGACGATGTCCCGGTTGGATTCAGCGTTTCGGCCATCACCGACGCGATGGGAAGCGGGGGTCCCTCGTCGGGCCTCATCACCCAGGACGGGCGGTTCGTGGCGGATCTTCCGGGGGTCTATACGGTCGTTGCCCGCACTGGGGGAGTCTCGGCGTCCACTGTCGTCCGGGTGGCCGAGCGCGGCGTCCGCCGGCCCATCGAGCTGGTCGGCCACGGCCGGGTGAAGGACCGCGCGACTTCGGATCTTTGGGTCTGGGAGGCGCCGAACGGACGCGACTACGCGATGACCGGCACTCATAGCGCGGCCGGCCACGCCTATATCTGGGACGTGACGGACCCCGAGAATCTCGAGATCGTGGACGTGGTGCACGTGGACGCCCGGACGGTGAACGACGTGAAGATCTCCGAGGACGGGGCGACGGCGGTGATCTCGCGCGAGGGCGCTTCCAACCGGCGTAACGGGCTGGTCATCCTGGACGTTTCCGACCCGGGTACGGGGGTGCGCAAACTCGCCGAGTACGACGATCAGCTCACGGGCGGCGTCCACAACACCTTCATTCACGAGGGGCACGTGTACGCCCTTTCCGGTGGCCGGCGGTTCGACATCGTCAACATCGAGGACCCGTCGGTCCCGCACCGGGTAGGGAGTTTTGCCCTCGACAACCCGGCGCGTTCGATCCATGACGTCTGGGTGGTGGAGGGCATCGCCTATTCGGCCAATTGGAGCGACGGAGTGGCGGTGATCGACGTGGGCGGCGCCGGCAAGGGTGGTACGCCGCAGAGCCCGAAGCTTGTGGGGCAGTTCCCGTTCCCGACCGGATGGAACCACGCGGTCTATCCGTACCGGAGCGTCTCGACCGGCAAGTTCTACATCTTCGCCGGCGACGAGGCCGCCCGGAGCGGTCGCTACAGCCCGCTTTCCGAGATCGGGACCGGGACGCCGGGCTACGACGACGAACCGACGCGCTGGCGGGGCTGGATCCACATCCTGGAATGGGACGAAAACTTCGAGTCGCCGCCGCGGTTGGTGGGGCGTTATGAGGTTCCGGAAGCCGGTAGCCACAACATCTGGATCGAGGACGACGTGATGTACGTGGCGTTCTATAACGGCGGCCTCCGCGTGGTGGACGTCTCGGGCGAGCTGCTCGGGAATCTCTACCGGCAGGGCAGGGAGATTGCGCGCTTCCTGCCGCTCGACCCCGAGGGATTCCTGCCCAACGCCCCGCAGGTTTGGGGCGCCCAGCCCCACAAGGGCGTGATCTTCTTCTCGGACCGGAACTCAGGGCTTTGGGCGGTGCGCCTCGGAGAGTTGCCGGAGGAGGCGACCACGGACGAGCAGCAGTAGGTTGGGCCCCTAACGGGGGCGGCGCCCCCGGACAGCAAAGCCGGTAAGGGAACGCCGACCTCCGGTCGGCATTCCACCGGTTCCATAGGGTTCCGCAGAGTGCCATGAGATTCCTCTAATCACCCGTTGTGTCATAGGGTTACAGTGCTATACTGTTCCCCGCCGGAACCCCGCAAACTCCCCCGTTCCCGGCCAGTTCATGCTGCTCAGCTACTGCCCACTGGAACCCTGATCCATGACCGAACGCCCCTACCGACTCTCCGCGCGCTTTGTCGAGACCATAAAGGAACCCGGAAACTACGGCGACGGCCGCGGCTCCGGCGGACTCTCCCTCCGCGTCAAGCGAACCGCACGCGGACACCTCGCCAAGACCTGGGGACAGCGCCTCAGCGTCGACGGACGGCCCCGCAACCTCGGACTCGGAACCTGGCCCCACGTCACCCTCGCCGAGGCGCGTCAGAAGTGCGTCCTCAACCTCCTGGCGCGGCAGCGCGGCGAGTTGGTCACCGGCCGCCAGCGGAAGGCCCCTACCTTCGCCGAAGCCGTCGAGAAGGTCATTGCCGTCCATGCGGCCGGCTGGAAGGCCGGCAGCAGGTCCGAGAAGGACTGGCGCGGGACGCTGCGGGACTACGCGATGCCAAGGCTCGGCCGGCTGCGGGTGGACCGGATCACCACGTCGGACGTGATGGCAGTCCTGGTGCCGATCTGGAATGAGAAGCGCGTGACGGCGCGGCGGGTACGGCAGCGGATCTCGGTGGTGATGCTCTGGGCGATCGCGCAGGGCTACCGGGCAGACAACCCGGCGGGAGCGGCGATCGGGGCGGCGCTCCCCAAGAACGGCGTCCGCCCCCAGCACCTCGCGGCGCTCCCGTATGCGGAGGTCGCCGAGGCGAGGGAGCGGGTGCGCGCGTCGAGGGGCCATCCCTCGACCGTGCTGGCCTTTGAGTTCCTGGTGTTGACGGCGTGCCGGAGCGGGGAGGTGCGCGGCGCGCGGTGGCAGGAGATGGACCTTGCGGGACGGGTATGGCGCATTCCCCCCGAGCGGATGAAGACGGGCCGCGAGCACCGGGTCCCGCTGTCCAGCGGGGCGCGGGCGGTCCTGCAGGAGGCTCAGGCGCTCGCGGACGGCTCCGGGGTGGTGTTCCCCTCGGCTCGTGGCCGGCCGCTCTCCGGCCTGGCAATCGTGAAGCTGGTGCGCGAGCTCGGGATCGCAGCGGTGCCTCACGGGTTCCGCTCGAGCTTCCGGGACTGGGCGGCGGAGTGTTCCGACGCCCCGCGGGAGGTGTGCGAGCTGGCGCTGGCGCACGTGAACACGAACGCCATCGAGGCGGCTTACCGGCGGACGGACCTGTTCGAGCGGCGGCGGGCGCTCATGGAACAATGGGCCGCGTTCCTGGCCGGGACCGAAGGCGCGGAACCGAGGCTCGCCGGATGACCACAACAGCGCCTCCGTGTGCCCTGCTGACGACCGTCACCAGCGGCCACTACGGCCGGGAAGCCAGCCGACCCAGTGTGCGTACACTGGGGACTGGCCACCTCCTAAGGCAGTTAGGCCAGCCTACACAGTGTGTAAACACTGTGCTCTGGCGAGGGGATGCTGCGCCCCCCTTCGAACCCCCGGCCTCTCGCGCCGCTGCCGGAGCAGCTGGCGGACCGGGGGCGCCGCCCCCGGACCCCCGCACCGGTGCGCGCCTGGCGCAGCGGCGCACCGTTGTGGTCCCCGCCCAGATCGCACGGGCGGAGCAGGCCACCTTCAGGCGAGGCGGAGGCCCTCCGGCTCCAGATGGCCCCGGAGCCGGGCCACAACGCCGTGAGCGGCCTCGGTGAGCGGTGGCTCGATGCCGGCGTCGGCTTCGAGGACCACGCGGCGGCCGGCGCCGTCGCCGGCAGGCCGCCCCCGCAGGGATTCACCGGCTGTAGATCCGACGTTCGGAGGGGGGTCGCTACCAACCCCGCTCCCCGCCCGGAATGCGGGGAGTGGATTCGGAGCATGCGACCGAAACGCAACGGGGCCAACGGGTTCCGTGTCACGCGGCGGGCTCGAAGCGTGAGCGGAAGTACGAGCATAAGGGGGGTCTGACTTATGCTCATGGGAAAGCGGCCCCGACCATGACCCCGGGGAGGGCAAATCACTCCCGGGAGGCGGACCACGGTGCGACACGTTCCCGCCCGCGGCGCCGCCAGGTGCGGCCGGCGGTCGCGGACTCCGCCGCCCGGTGGGCTCGAAGCCGGGCGAGATTCCAGCCGCTGCTAGCTTCGCGTCGAATACATTACGATTCCGGCTTTGATGGTGACACGGGGTGACGTGGACGGGGGATCGAGTGCCGGGAAGGCTATGCCCGATGTCGCTTCTGTCTCTTTGGAGAGGCTCCTTCCGGTCATCCTTGGTTTGGAGTGCGCCCCTGGGAGGGACAAGTTGCGGTCGGCGCAGCACGGGCGGAGCGGATATGGCGCCCGTTGCTTACCCTGGGGGGAAGGCAATCGCTGCACAGCGAGGCCCTCACCCGGGATGATTGGTCGCGCCATGCGGACCTCCGGCATCACCGTCGAGATACGTGACCCGGACTCTTCGTTTGGTCGTGTGGCGTCTGATGGGAGTCGACGGGAATGAGGACGGGAATGAGGATGCTTCTGGTGGTCACGACGCTGCTGCTGGCCTCCTGCGCGGACGAGTCGCCGCCGACCGTGGTGCCGGTCCCGGACCCGCCGGTGCCGCCATCGGCACCGGAACCGGCACCGGCACCAGAGGAGATGGAGGCGAGGCTCCTCTTGGAGATCCTGATCAAGCTGCCGGACTTCGCGCCCACGCCGGTCTTCACGCTCACCGATGATGGGACACTTACGGGTTTCGTGAATGGCGCGCCGTGCGACCTCACCCTCGAAGAAGCCGAGTTTGCCGCCCTCCGAGAGGCGATCTCCTCCCTCGGGCTCGACGCCATCGAGGGGGAGGAGACCATTGCTGTTCCCGAGGGTGCCGAGCAGGGGCTGCCCACCTTCGCATTCCGGCTGTACGCGGGCGACGGGACCCACACCCGCTGGGTCGAGGGTTTTCAGCTAGTGGAGCACACGGATCCGCGCGTGGCCGGGCTGACCGCGCTCTATCAGCAACTCGCCGACCTGGCCGTTCACTGTGGGGGATGAGTACCGACCGGGTTCCTGCAGCGGACCAGCCAGCCCACAATCCGCGACTTCGGCTTCGAGGTTTGGCTGCCGCCAGGCTGTTCGACCCGATGGCGAGCCCGCTACCGTAACCGTTCGATCCTGCCGGTATGCGGGACTGGTACCGGGCTTCGACACTGGTTCTGGTGGCGGCCATGGCCCATCACGAGACTGGAGTCGAACCGCCCGCGGCCCGTCTGCACCAGCTGCTCGTAGATTCCGGCGATGCCTCATACCGGCTCGACCGAACGCTTGAACGCTTACCCGCTACCCTCGTCGGCCCGAGCGTTCCGGCCTAATGAGGATGTGCCGCCTGATGTCATGTTCTGCTTTTTGGGATCGCGCATATTCTTACCCAATAATCAACGACTTACGAAACATCCGCAGTGGACCTCCGGTCGGTACCCGCGGGCCGCAGGCCCGCAGAACGTGTACCGCTACTTGCGTGTCAAGCGACAGATGAAACTGGCCCGTTGGCGACCCGACAAGACTGGGCCGATCTGTAGTCGCGTCGCTGGGATGGGGTGTTTCAGTCGCTCTCTCCGGCAGTCCAGTCGTCCACCTGAAGGTCGTCAACGCGGGAGAAGTGCCGGGCGTTCAGAGTGGCGAGGCGAGCGGAGAGACCGACGGCGACGGACGCGATGGCCAGATCCATGTCTTCGATCGGCGTTCCGCGCTCCTGGAGCACGGCCTTCCAGTGGCCGAACGCCAGGGTTGCCGGTTCTGTCCAGTCCGTCCAGCGCAAGGCGGCGCGAAGGCGGCGGAACTCTTTCTCGAGAAGCTGCCTTCGGCGCGAACCGGTCTCGAGGCGCGACAAACCGAATCGGATTTCCGCTGCAACCGGGGTACAGAGGTAAACGCCGGACGGGTCTTCATCGCGCAGACGATGCAGGGCGCCCGAATCACCGTGCATGACGGCCGAGACGGCGCTCGTATCCAGAACCAGCATCAGAACGGAGGGCCCGTTCGGCTTTGGCGGGCTGCTCGGATGGCCCGGTTGAAGTCCTCGCGGCCGTCCTGAAGCAGTTTGCGATCTTCGGCGGTCAGGTGATCGTTCGAGAAGAAGTCCTCCGGCCACTGCGTCCGTTCCTCCACGGTGCGCCGGCAGGACTCCACGATCAGGCGGTTGCGGCTCTTGCTCTGCTCCCTGGCGATGCGATCCAAGCTTTCGAGGAGCGACTCGGGAAAGTGAACGCTGGTGTTGGGCATGATCGGTCCTAACCCAACATGTTATACCAACAAGTGGATTTCGTCGACGCTCTCCTTGCCCGGAGGACGGCGCTCCGATTCCGGCGGCGGGCTACCAGAAGCCGCTGTCGTCGCGGCCACTCACCACGCGCACGCGGTGCGCCGCCATCCGGCGGATCAGATCTTCCGGCAGGGGCTCCGTGAAGGGAATCTTCAGCAAGTACTTGGTCGTCTGGTGCCCCTTCAGTTCCTCGCGAAAGACTTCGAGCGCCTCGTCCGGGGCAAAGCTGACGTGTCGTTTGTGCGCGGAAAAGGCGAACAGGAAGCGCGGCTCCACGAAGAATGGATTTCCCCACTTGATCGCCTCCTGGGCGTTCGGGGCGACGCTCTTCAGGATCGCGTAGAGCCGGTTCAGGTGCGGCTGCGCCTCGGCCGGGGCGGCGCGGATGTACTCGGCGATCGTCGCTGGAGGCTTGCCCGGCACTTGGTTCGTCGCGATTCCGCCTACTCCGAAAACTCGAAGACCGCCGCCTGCCGGCGGAGTTGAAGCACCAGGGCATCCGGGTCCACGACCACCCGGTCCGGATCGAAACCCACGGCGATCTCGAAGTCGGCCGATTCTCCGGCGTCCAGTTCGACCGACGTCCGGGCGTCGCGGTAGCCCCTCCGGACGACCGTGCGGGTCGCGTCATCCCCCTCGTCGGACCAGCGCTCCCCGGCGGTGGCGGCCACTTCGACGGTCATGTGCCCCGTGCCCAGGTTCTCGATGGCGCCGCGCACGACCCAGCCGCTCCCGGCCTGCTCCCTGGTCACGTCCGCGAGCCGATACTCCGGAATCACCACGTCGTGGAACCACTGTTCGGTGAAGGCGTCGAACGCCTCGGGGGCCGGGGCGAACTCGCGGAGCACGGCGAGCATGTCCTGGATGACGGGGAAGTCCGCATTGGCGCGGTAGGCCTCGAGAAAAGCGCGGAGCCCCACCAGGAGGTTTTCCCGGCCCATCTCCTGCTGGAGCATCCACATGACCCACCCGCCCTTGTCGTAGATGACGGTGCCGTCACCACGCCGCGAACCGTCCGTCTCGACCAGGGGCCGTTCGCTGTCCACGAAACGATCGTCGCCGTAGCTGTCCTCGATCCGCTTCGCAAACTCGATGCGGTGGCGCTCTCCAAGTTCTTCCTCGTGGAGCAGGATCGTCGCGTAGTGGGACATCCCCTCGGACAGCATGTTGCCGCCTGGTCCGCGGCCGGGAGTGAGGATGTTTCCCCACCACTGGTGCGCCGCCTCGTGCGCCACGATGGCGAAGGCGGCGAGGGAGCGGGGATCGCTCCTGGTGAGGAAGCCGATGCCTTCGCTGAAGGTGATGTTGGTGGGGAAGCCCTGGGCGTAGCCGGCGAACCCCGGGAACTCGGAGAGCTTCAGAAGTTCCCAGGGGAACGGGTAGAACCACTCTGAGAAGTGCTCCCGGGCGGCGTCGAGCGCGGCGGACATCTCCTCGATGTTGTAACCGTGCTCCGGGTGGTAGTAGATGGCGGTGCCGCGGCCCTCCTTGACCGCGTAGCGGCCGGCGACGATGTTGAAGAGGCGCACCGGCTCGTCGGATTCCCACACCACGGTGCGGCGGCCCTCCCGAATCTCCTCGCTCGTGAGGACCCCGACGCTGTTCGCCGTGTATGCCTCGGGCACGGTGATGCGGACCCGGGTGGTCATCGGTGTCCCTCCCCACCCGAGGGCCGGTTCGGTCGCGCCCTCGAAGAAGTCGCCGGGGTATTCCCGCTGGTCGTGGCGATTGTCCTCGTCCACCCCGATCCCCGACAGGTATCCGGGAACGGGGGCGAACGTCGGTGCGAAGGCGGTGAGGACGACCCCCGAGTTCAGGATGAACTGCCCCCGGCCTTCGACCTTCGCGCTCAGGCCCCGGGGATAGCGGAGGTCGTAGCCGAAGCCGACGGTGAGCGAACCCCCGGGTGGGAGCGGCTTCCCGGGAGTGAAGATGAAGAGCCCGGCACGGTCTTCCGGCTCGTAGGACTCTCCATCGAGGGTCCACTCGATCGGATCCCAGGGGCCCGCGGTGATCGGAATCTGCCGATAGGCATGGTCCCGGTGGTTGACGAAGGTGTAAGCGCCGGACACCGAAGCGGAACGCTGCCCGGGCTCGAGTTCCACGTCCAGATCCACGTGCGAAACCGACGGCATCCGGAAATCGGTCCAGGTCGCCACGTTCCGCCGCCAGTAGTCCTTCATGGCTTCTTCGGCATCGGGTCCCTCGTCGCCGGCCCGGCCGCCGAAGAAGAGCACCGAAGCCAGAATCAGGGGCGTCGCCGCGAACGGAAGCAGGCGGACCCCGCTTCGCAACAACGCCTTCGGCCGCAGGCGATGCAGAATCCGGACGGCGTCGAACTCCTGGCGCGCGAACCACCGGATCGCCAGGGCCAGGAGCAGGGGGATGAGGCTCAGGTAGAGAAGGCGGTTCAGCAGCAGGGCCTGCCCGTACAGCGAGAAGGCGCCCATGTCGCTCCACCGGGAAACGGAGTTCCAGGCGATCCAGTTGGTGACCCAGGAGAGCGGATCGCCCGCGTTCATCCGGTATACGGTGTAGATGAGAATCGCCAGCCCGAGTCCGTACACCGAGTAGCGGTTCTTGAAGAGCGCGAACGCGGCGGTCACGAGCGCCGTCCAGAAGAGGAATGTCGGCGCCATGACGCCGCCCCAGACGGCCACGAACGGCCAGAGGTCGAAGCCGACCGGCGCGCCCAGGAACTGCCGTACGGTGATGACCGCCCAGGAGGCCAACAGGCTGATGCCGACTGCCAGGCCCGCGACCACGGCCGTTCCCGCCGTCTTGCCGAGGAGCATGGCGCCGGTCCCAACGGGCGTGGTCCGGTAGATCTCGGCGAATCCGCGAGCCCGCTCCTTCACCAGGGACTCGACCGTATAGAAGAGCAGCAGGATGCAGAGGAGCAGGCTCAGGGTGTTGAACTGCCCCGAAGCCATCGATCCCGGGGTCACGAGCAGGGGCGAATCGAAGGGACCGAGGTCAAACAGACTCTGGCTGACCGACTGCCAGACGATCAGGGGAAGGAAGAGATACAGGCCCGGCCGAACGAACAGTTCCCGGACCTCGGCGCGACCGATGGCGCTGGCCGCGGTGAGGAATCCGGGGGGCGCCGTCCGCATGCCGAGTGAGCCGAGGGTTCGGTCGCCGGTACTTGTGGGAGGCCCGACGTTCGCTGGCGGCGACTGCTTCTTGCCGCTCCGCCGGAATCCGATGACCACCGAATCCGTGTCCCCCCCGGCAAGCCGGCGAGCGGTGTTGCGCGCCGCGGCTTCCACGGCGAGGAGCCCGACACCTGCCAGCGCGATACGGCTGAGCAGGAATCCGGCGTCCGGGGGCAGGGGAGCCGCGTTGTAGAAGGCGACGCCCCGGTCCAGCTTCAGGAACGTCTCGTTCAGCCAGCGGAAACCCGTGGGGTCCGCGAACATGAGGGCCCGGTTGATCGCCGGATCGAGCCAGCCCGGCGACCACGAGATCACGAATCCCATGACGACGAGCAGCACCGCGACCGGAAAGGCGAAGACCACGATGGGGCGACGGGTCCAGGCGCCGAGGAAGAGCGGGACGCCCGCGAAGAAGATGATCTGAGGCAGGCCGAGCAGCAGGGCCGGAGTCAGGTAGTTGCCGGGAATGAACGGCCCGATCTGGCGGGCGTCCGCCCCGGCGGCCACGACGTGGTTGAAGCCCGCGGACACCGCCAGGTAGAGGCTCCAGATGACCAGAAAAGCCGTAATCGCCCCGGCGAAGCTGCCCCACACGTATTCCCGGGCGGTCAGCCGGGTCGCGTGGAGCAACTCGCCCACGCGGTGCTCCGCGTCCCGAATCAACACGAGTCCCGCCCCGATGGCCAGGAACCAGGCGCCCATCAGCATGATCAGGACCGACTGGAACATGCTCTGGGCGAACACGGAGGTGACGTGCGATCGCTCGCCCCCCGCGGTCGCGTCCCCGCTGGAGATGGACACATTGCCCTGGGCAAACCCCCAGGCGGCCAACACCAGAACCCCGAAGAGGAACCAGTACGAAGGACGGCGAAGCGCGGAGGACAGCTCCCGGTGGGCGACGGCGGCCCACCTTCTCAAAGAGGTCACGAGTCGGCGCGGTCCGGAGGCGGGGGCGCCTGCACGCCGTTTCCGGACCCGCCGCCCCGGGTGAGGAGCAGGTAGGCGTCCTCGAGACTCGGAGCGACCGGCTCGAAGCCGTCGGGCGGGGGTCCGTCCGCAGCGTGCACCCGTACGCGGTTCCGTCCTTCGATGAGGACGGCTTGCGTGACCTCGAACCGATCTGCGAGGTCGGCCATCCGGTCCTTTTCCACGGCGCCCTCGAAGATCGTCCCTTCGAGGCGGGCCCGCGCGTCTCCGGGGGTGGTGTCGGCCACGATCCGCCCGCGGTTCAGCAACGCCACTCTCGGACAAAGGACCGAAATGTCCTCGACTATGTGGGTGGACAGCAGCACCAACCGGTCTTCGGCGAGTTCGGCGAGGAGTCGATAGAACCGCATTCGCTCCTCGGGATCGAGCCCGGCGGTGGGTTCGTCAACGACGACGATGCGGGGATCTCCCGCCAACGCCTGCGCGATGCCGAGACGCTGCTTCATGCCGCCCGACCAGGTCCCGACCTTCCGCTTGGCGGCGCCCTCCAGGTTCACGCGCTCGAGGAGTTCCGCGGCCAGGCGCTTCACCCCCCGCGGCGCCTTGACGCCCTTGAGCACCAGGAGGAAACGGAGCATCGCCGCGCCCGTGAGATGGGGATAGAAGCCGAATGACTGGGGGAGGTAGCCGAGTTGACGGCGGATCCGCCGGGGATCTCCGCTGACATCCTCGCCGTCGAGGAACACGGCTCCGGAAGTGGGCTCCAGCAGGCCGGCAACGATGCGCATGAGGGTGGTCTTCCCGGCGCCGTTCGGTCCGAGGAGCCCCAGCATTCCGTGGGACGCCTCGAGCGAAACGCCCTGGAGCGCCGCGACCGGGCCGGGATAGACCTTGACGAGGTTTCTGATTTCAAGCATGGGGATCCGTGGCGGAGCCGGGAGTCTTGCAGGTTTCGGAGGTCCCGGGGGAGTGGTCCTGCGCTACGGAGCGCCAGCCTCCAGGCTGGCTTCGCCCGCGTAGCGGGCGTAACTCCGAGACCCAATCAGCCCCGACAGCGCCAACCCGAACGAGGACGGCGCGTCGCCGTACGAGCGTGGGAGTGGCGCTACCCTGCTGGGCCGCGGCGCCGTCCGGGAGGGTTGACGATGGGAGTTTCGCTCCGCTGCGCGGACGGTCTTCACTGTCACAGACTGGGTCAGGGACGTGGGGGGGAACAGGTTTGGGAGTTTCGCTCCGCTACGCGGAGCGATGCCGGCCGGAGGCCGGCGCTCCTGGCCGACGCTCCTGGCCGGCGCTCCTGGCTGACGCTCCTGGCTGACGCTCCTGTCTATAGCTCCGCGTGCTGTGCGGCGGCGCCGGGGCCGAGGAAGGCCTCCACGTACTTGGCGCCGGTGCCGGTGTTGAAGAGCACCACGGTGTCGTCCTCGGACACATCGCCCGTCTCGCGGAGGCGGCGCAGCGCGGTCAGGCAGGCGCCCCCCTCGGGAGCGGCGAAGATGCCCTCGGCGGCGGCGATCCGGCGGGCGTCCCGCATGAGGTCCTCGTCGCTGACCGCGAGGGCCGAGCCGCCGCTCTCCCGGACCGCGGCGAGGATCAGGAAGTCCCCGAGAGCCTTGGGGACCCGGAGCCCGGAGGCCACGGTGTGGGCGTCCTGCCACATTTCCGAGGCTTCCGTACCTTCCTCGAACGCCTTCGGGATGGGGGCGCACCCCTCCGCCTGCACCGAGACCATCCGGGGCCGTTCGGAGCCGATCCACCCGAGACGCTCCATCTCGTCGAACGCCTTCCACATCCCGATCAGGCCGGTGCCGCCCCCCGTGGGGTAAAGGATCACGTCCGGCAGGCGTCCGAGCTGCTCGAACACCTCGTAGCCCATCGTCTTCTTGCCCTCGATGCGGTAGGGCTCCTTCAGGGTGGCGACCTCGAAGAGTCCGCGTCCCGGCGCCAGCTCCGCGATCATCCGGCCGGCGTCCGAGATCAGCCCGTCAATCGAGTGGACCTCGGCCCCGTACACGGAGGCTTCGATCCGGTTCACCTCGGGGCAGTCGCGCGGGACCGCGACCACGCACTGCATCCCGGCGCGGGCCGCGTAGGCGGCGGCGGCCCCGCCGGCGTTCCCGGCGGAGGGCAGGGCAATCCCGGGCGCCCCGAACTGGTACGCCGCCGAGACCGCGAGACAGAGCCCCCGGTCCTTGAAGCTCCCGGTGGGATTCATCCCCTCGTCCTTGATGAAGAGTTCGCGAATCCCCAGTTCCGCGCCCAGCGTAGGGGCCGGGTGCAGCGGGGTTCCCCCCTCGCCGAGCTTCACGCAGTGACGTTCCTTCTGGATGGGAAGCACTTCGTGATAGCGCCACAGGTCGAACGGCCGGTCCTTGATGGCTTCCGGGGTGAACGTCGCCGCGGCGGCTTCCAGGTCGTAGATGGCGAGCAGCGGGTGCCGCTCGTTCGAGAGGTTCTGGGGCGCGAACGCGTCGTGGTGATGCCCGGTCTTCGAGCACTCGAGGTGGGTCAGAAACGAGTACGGGGTAGCCACTTCAGACGGAGAGGATGCTTGCTTCCTTGCGGGAGGCGATGTCCGCGAGGCGCTTCACGTGGGCATCGGTCGCCTTTTGCACCTCGGCCTCGAGGTCGTGCTCAAGATCCTCCGAAAGCTCCTTGTTCTTGACCAGCTTCTTGGCGCGCTGGTTGGCGTCGCGCCGCACCTGCCGGAGCGCGTTCTTGTGTTCCTCCGCCATCCGGCTGATGCTCTTGGCGAGCTGTTTGCGCCGCTCCTGGCTGAGCGGCGGAATCGGAATCCGGAGCATGGTTCCGTCGGAAGCCGGATTCAGGTCGAGGTCGGCGGCCCGGATCGCCCGGTCCACCGCGGGAAGCAGATTGCGCTCCCACGGCTGGACGGTGATGGTGCTCGCGTCCGGGGTCTTCAGGGTGGCGACCTGGTTCAGCGGCATGAGCTGTCCGTAGTAGTCCACCCGGACCGAATCGAGCAGGGCGATCGATGCCCGGCCGGTTCGCACCGAGGCGAGTTCGTGTTCGAACACCTCGACCGTCTTGTCCATACGACGGTTCAGTTCATCCAGAATGGGGTGGGGCATCGTCGTCCGCTCCTCTTACTCGTTGTCCTTGCCGTTCACCTTCTCGACCCGGGTGCCGACGTCGGCGCCTCGCGCCGCTTCGAGAATGTCGTCCTGGTGACACACCACGATCGGGAGGTCGTTCTCCATGCAGAGGGAAATCGCAGTCGTATCCATGAAGCGGAGTTCCTGGCGGATTGCCGCGAGATAGGTCAGGCGGCGGATCGGACGCGCCGCAGGGTCCTTTTCCGGGTCTGAAGTGAACACCCCCCGCACCCGGGTGGCCTTGATGAGCACGTCCGCCCGAACCTCGTTGGCGCGGAGCGCCGCGGCGGTGTCGGTCGAGAAATAGGGATTCCCGGTGCCCGCCGCGAAGAGAACGATGCGGCCCTTCTCCAAATGCCGGAGCGCCCGGCGACGAATGAAGGGTTCGGCGACCTGACGGACGGTGATCGCGGACATCAGCCGCGTGTGGCGGCCGAGTTTTTCGAGCGCTTCCTGGATCGCCAACGCGTTGATCAGGGTGGCGAGCATGCCCATGGAATCCGCGGTGACCCGGTCCATGCCCCGGGTCTCGGCGCCGAGGCCGCGAAAGATGTTGCCACCGCCGATCACACACGCCGCTTCGATGCCGTCTTCGTGCACCGCCGCGATCAGCCGCGCCATCCGCTCGACTTCTCCCCGGGAGATGCCGGCATGCTCTTCGCCCTTGAGCGTCTGGCCCGACAGCTTGAGCAGAACCCGTTTTGGTCCGGTCATCTGACGCCCGTCATGGGATCTCAAGGGTCGGCCGCCCGGGTCCGCGCGACCAGCGCGCGTCTCCAGCCTGTCCGAGTGGCGCCATGGTACCCGGACGAACGCGGTGTAAACCGCTAAATCTGTTCGCCGCGTTCGAAGCGGACGAATCGCCGAACCTGGATGTTCTCCTTGATGGCCTGCGCGGCTTCCAGGACCCGGTCCTGAACGCGGGTCTTCTTGGAGTCGTCGAGGGCGTAGAGTTGCTCGAGCAGCACCCGCTCGGAAAGGAACCGGTCCAGCTTCCCGGCGACGATGCGCTCCACCACCGCGGGCGGCTTGTTGGCGTTCTTCGGATCCTGCGCCAACTGCGCGTGGATGAGTTCGGTCTCATCGGCAATGACGGCTTCGGGCACGTCCTCGCGCCGAACCCACCGTGCGAGGGCCGGGTAGGCGCAGGCAATGTGGATCGCCACGTCGTTCGCGAGGTCCCGAAATGTCTGGTTCCGGGCAACGAAATCGGTCTCGCACGACAACTCGACCATCACCCCGATCCGGTGGTCGTGGATGTACGCGTGGATCAGTCCCTCGCTGGTCGCCCGGCCGGCACGCCGCTCCGCAGCCGCCGCGCCCTTCTCCCGCAGCAACCGGATTGCCTTGTCGAAATCGCCGTCCGCGTCCGTCAGCGCCTTCTTGCAGTCGGCGAAACCGGCTCCGGTCTGGTCCCGGAGCTTCTTGACGTCCTGGGCGCTGAAAGCGGGCATTACGCAATCTCCTGTTGAGGCCGGCGGTACCGGCCGGCGGCGTTGGGGTTCGAGAAGGTCCGGTCAGCCCGTGGGGGCTGGCGCCGGTTTCTCGGAATCGGAACTGGCGACGGCGCCCACGGGCTCGGCCGCTTCCGGCGCGGCGCCATCGGCCTCGCGTCCGCCGGAGGCTTCCGTGGGCGTGGCCGGAGCGCTGGTCCCGGCACTGGCGGGAGCCGGCCTCGCTCCATCCGGAGCGTTTTCGACGGCACCCGCCGGAGCGCCCGCCGCCTCGACGGCTGCGGTTCCATCGGAATCGGCTCCGAAGGAGGCCAGGCCGCGAAGCTGCCGGCCATCCTCGAACGCGTTCGCGATGCGCTGGGTGAACAGGCGAATCGCCCGCAGGGCGTCGTCGTTGCCCGGAATCACGTAGTCGATGAGGTCGGGGTCACAATCGGTGTCCACAATCGCAACGATCGGGATTCCGAGCTTCCTCGCCTCCTGGACGGCGATCATCTCGTTCTTGGGATCCACGATGCAGACGGCGTCCGGCAGCCGGTCCATCTTCTCGATGCCGCTCAGCGTCTTTTCCATGCGCCGCCGGCGTTTGTCGAGGCGGGACCATGCCTTGTTCGAGAAGCCGCCTTGATCGGCGTTCTCGGTGATCTCCCGAAGTTCCTGGAACTTGGCGATGCTCTTGCGGATGGTCTGGAAGTTGGTGAGAAGTCCACCGAGCCACCGGTGGTTCACATAGAACGCCTCCACCCGGGCAGCTTCCGAGGCAACGACCTCCTGCGCCTGGCGCTTGGTGCCGACAAACAGGATGGTCTTGCCCTCGGCTCCGAGCTTCGAAATGAAGTTGAGAGCGTCGCGGAAGAGGGGCAGGGTCTGGTTGAGATCCACGATGTGGATCCCGCTGCGGGAGCCGTAGATGTACGGCCGCATCCGCGGGTTCCACCACTTGGTCTCATGGCCGAAATGAAGGCCTGCCTCAAGCAGGTCCCGCATCGTTACGGTCGTGGGCATTGGACTAGCGACAGGCAACAGCCCGCCAGCAGAGGCCGGGGAGCACCAGGTGAGCCATCGTCAGCGCTTGGAATACTGGAAGCGCTTCCGGGCTCCCGGCTGCCCGTACTTCTTGCGCTCCTTGCGTCTCGCATCCCTGGTCAGGAAGCCGCGACGCTTCAGTTCCGGCCGAAGCCGCCCATCGTTGTCACTCAACGCTCGGGCAATCCCGAGGCGAACCGCCGCTGCCTGGCCGGAGAGTCCTCCGCCCTTGACCCGGGCGTCCACGTCCACCGCCGAGCCCTGGTCGGTGGCGAGCAGCGGCTGGGTGACCCAGTTCTGGTACGTGTCTCTCGGGAAATACTCCGAGAGGGGACGTTGATTCACGAGGATCTGGCCGGAACCGCTCCGCAGGTACACCCGCGCGATGGAGCACTTCCGCTTGCCGGTCCCGTAGGCGAGGGGTTCTGACATCAGGATGACGGGCCGAGTTGGGCCGGAAGGGGTTCCGGCTGTTGAGCCGAGTGCGGGTGGTCGCCGCCGGAGTACACCTTCAGCTTGGTGAACTGCGAACGCCCGAGGCTGCCTTTGGGCAGCATTCCCCGCACCGCGCTCTCGACCAGGCGCTCAGGGTGCGCGCTGCGGACCTGAGCGGCGGTTCTCGACTTGAGGCCGCCGGGTCGTCCACTCGTCCGGTGGTACATCTTCTGTTCTTCCTTGCGGCCGGTGAGCCGGACCCGAGCGGCGTTGAGCACGATCACATGGTCGCCGCAGTCGAGAAACGGGGTCCAGGATGGCTTGTGCTTGCCGATCAGCACGCGCGCCACCCGGCTGGCGAGGCGGCCGAGGGCCTGATCTTCCGCGTCCACCACAAACCAGCGGCGCCTGATTTCTCCGGCGCGTGCGAACGTCGTGCCTGCCGAACGGGACAAGATGCTGAGGACAGAGGTCGGATCGGGGTGAGACTGCGGGTGACTTTTGATTCCAGAGTAAAAAAATTTCGGGCGCGTCGCTTCCCGGCGAGTTCCGGTCCGTATGTCGCCGGAACGCGCGGAGATCGCGGGGTCGCCCGAAGGGGGCAGTATAACAGGCCCGGGACCAAGGCGCGCCGCTTAGTTTTGCGGGTGGAGAGTCCCGATAGAGTTGGTGCGGGAGGTTGATGTCATGCACAGGAGTTGTCCCCTGTTTTCGGGTGCCGCAGCGTTTTCGGCCCCGACGTACGCGTGATGAATCCGGCCGCCCTGCGCGCCGCGTGCCGGACCGGAAACTTCCGCGAGACGACCTCGGGAGCCTGTCCCGGCTATGCGCAGGCGAACCTCATGGTGTTGCCGCGTTCCCTCGCCGAGGACTTCCGCTTGTTCTGTGAGCGGAACCCGCGCCCGTGCCCGCTGCTGCTTTCCAGCGCCAGTCCCGTGCTGCGCTCGCTGGCGCCCGGCGCCGATCTCAGGACCGACCTGCCCCGGTACCGGGTCAGCAGGGGCGGGGAGCCGGCCTTCGACACCGGCGACGTTCGCGAGGTCTGGGAGGCGGATCTCCACGCGTTCTTGCTCGGTTGCAGCTTCGGCTTCGAGGCGGGCCTCGTGGAAGCCGGTATCCGGCTGCGGCATCAGGACGAGGGACGGGTGGTGCCCATGTACCTCACGGACCGGGAATGCGAACCGGCGGGGCCGTTCCGCGGCCGTCTGGTGGTCACCATGCGCCCGATTCCGGAGTCCCGGGTGGACGAGGCGATCCGGATCAGTGCCGAACAGCCGCTCGCGCACGGCGCGCCGATTCACGTCGGCGATCCGGCGGCTCTCGGGATCGGTGATCTGGCCCGTCCCGACTGGGGAGAAGAGGGCGGTCTCCTTGCGGGAGAGACGCCGGTCTTTTGGGCCTGTGGGGTGACGTCGCAGGTCGCCTGCCGAAATGCCCGTCCGGACCTGATGATTTCCCACGCGCCGGGTTTCATGTTCGTGACCGACGTTCCGGTAGCCCACCAGAAGCGGCCTTCACGGGCCGCCTAACAGCCTGTGGTGAAACCCGCGTGAGCGCCGAGAGCCGGCGAGGCGCCCGGCTGACAAGGCGCGTGAGGGAGGAATACCGGGTGTATTTCGACCGAAACGCAACGATGAGCGCCGCACAGCGGCGCGGTTCAGACGGGATGCATCGCCGCTTGAACGCCGCGGGGGTTTTGCCACAGGCTGTTAACCCAGCCCCCCAAGGTGATTCGATGCGACTGATTGCGTTTTCCGCCCTCCTTGCTCTCATCCCGGGGGCCGTCTCCGCGCAGTGGACGAACCGCTACCCGAAGCTCGAGGAGTATTCCCACCACGTTTACGTGGAGGGATTCGAGCTGCCGATGCTGGCGGCGGGGCCGACGGATCCGGCGCCCTCTCCGGACGGAACCACCATCGCCATCGCCGCCCGCGGCTGGATCTGGCTGCTGGATCCGGAAACCGGGGTGGCCCGCCGGGTGACCAGCGGCCAACACGTCGATAGCCGCCCCGCGTGGCATCCGGACGGCGGCAGGCTCGCCTTCCTCCGCGATGACAGCGAGCGGCTCACCATCTGGTCACTCGACATCGCGACCGGGGAGGAGATGCTGCTCTTCGAGGACGATTCGATCGTGCTCGACCCGGCGTGGGCGCCGGACGGAGAGACGCTCTATTTCAGCGCCGCCACCGAGGGCGACCTCGACATCTGGCGGCTGACGCTCGAAACCGGCGAACCCGCGCGCGTCACCGACGGGCGCGGCCTGGAGGTGCGGCCGCAGCCGCTGCCGGACGGATCGCTCGCCTACCTGTCGAAGGGCCGGTCCTCCTCGGACGCGGTCATCGTGCGGGCCGCCGACGGCTCCGAACGGTCGCTGCGGGCCGAATCCATCGCGTCGCAGGCTCGGCCCGGGGGCGCTCGGGAGGATGCATTCCTGGCGCTGAACTGGCCGGCGGGCGACGGAGGCGACGGCTACCGGCTGATGCTGCTGGATCCGGCGAAGGGGGACCCGATAGAGTTGGTGGCGGCTCGCGGACTTCCGCTGACGCCGGCGTTCACCGCCGACGGCGGGCACGTCATCTATACGGAAGCCGACGATTCGGAACGGTTCCGGCTCCGGAAGATCAGCACCCGGGGCGGCCCGGTGGAGGACATCCCCATTCGCGGCTGGGACTTCGGAATGCCGCTGGCGCGGGTCCGGATCACCACGCGGAAAGCGGGGGATTCGTCGCCGGTCGCAGCGCGCCTCGAGGTCGTTGACCCGGGTGGGCATCCGGCGGTGGTCCCCGGAGTCTTCCCGCGCTTCGACGGGAGGCACGGCCGGATCTATTCCTACACGCCCGGAGTCGTGGAGGTCGAGATGCCGGTGGCCGGGCCGGGTGAAGTGCGAATCACCGCGACCCATGGTTTCGGAAGCATGCCGGCGTCCGCTTCGGTCCCGGTCACTCCGGGGCAAACCGCCGAGGCCGAGCTGGTGTTCGAACCCCTCTGGGATGCCCGGGCGGCGGGGTATCGCTCGGCCGATCACCACTTCCACCTCAACTACGGCGGCGTGACCCGGCTTTCGCCAGACGACCTGGAACTGCTGCTCGCGGGCGAGGACATGGACCTCGGCACCCCCCTGATGGCGAACCTCCACCACCGCCGGAACGACACCGAGTTCTTCGCGGACCGGCGCGTGGACGACGTGCCGGCGGTCCTGTTCGGTCAGGAGATCCGGTCCCATTTTCTGGGGCACCTGGGCCTGATCGGCATCGAGAGCACGTTCTGGCCCTGGTTCTGGGGCCCGGGCTATCCCGTCTACGAAGCCGACGATCGCCCGAACCTCGAGGCCCTGGCTCATTCAAGAAGCCAGGGAGGGGTGAGCGCCTACATGCACCCGGTGTCGCACCCGGATCCCTTTGGCAGCGAGGCCGGATTGGGCGCCATTCCGATCAGCGTGATTCCGGACGCACTCCTCGGCGATCTCGACACCCTGGAGGTGGCGTGCCTGTGGACGAACGAGTTCGGCACCGCCGACCTCTGGCACCGGTTCCTGAACCTCGGGGTACCGCTTGCGGCCTCCGCCGGGACCGACGTCATGCTCGACTACCACCGGACGATGGCGGTCGGCACGACACGGATCTATGTCCACGTGCCGGGACCCTTCCGGATCGGGCCGTATCTGGAGGCTCTCAAGGCGGGGAAGAGCTTCGTGACCACCGGGCCGCTTCTGGACTTCCGGCTGGGGGGTGAGCGTCCGGGCGGCGCGGTGACAGCGGCCGGAGAGGCTGCCTGGACCCTGACGCTCGCTCATACTGGACCGGTGGGGCAGGTGGATCTGATCGTGAATGGGGAGGTGGTGGAAACCGTGGCCGGCCTCGCCGAGCCCGGCGTCCGCGAGCTGAGCGGGACGCTGCCGCTACCCGCCGGGGGGTGGGTCGCGGCCCGGGCCCACGGCGGCGAGGAGAGCTGGCCCGGCATGAACGGTTCGGTCTTCGCACAGACCTCCCCCGTCTGGGTTGGGGAGGTGGGCAGCTACGACCCGGTGGCCGCCGATGCCGCGGCGCGCGATCTCCTCCGCGCCCTCGACCTCTCCGAGGCCGAGGTTCGCGAGCGCTACGGGGACACTCCGGTACCCCGCATCCTCGAGCGCTTCACGCTGGCCCGCGCGCGGCTACGGGAGTTCCTGCAGTAGTGCGGCGTCAGGGCCGGAACGCCGGCCTCCGGCCGGCATCGCTCCGCGCAGCGGAGCGAAACTCCCAAACCTGATCTTCCCCACCGCCCGGACCCAATCCGTGACGGCGAAGTCCCCGCCGCGGAGGAGCCGTCCTCGTTTGGGTTGGCGCCATCGGGGATGATCGAGTCGGGGAGTTTCGCGGCCTACGGCCGCGATGCCGGCCGGAGGCCGGCGCTCCTTACCGCGAGAAAGCGGGGACTGGCCGCACTTCGCTGGGGCCCGGCCGGGTAGCTCACTCGCTGATATCCACCACCCGGATGTTCCGCCAGCGCACCTTTATCCCGCCGCCGTCGTGGATCTGGAGGGCGATCGCCCCCTCTCCCGCGCCGATCTGCTCGTCTCGGAAATCCACCATGCGGGTGCCGTTCAGCCAGGTGGTCACCCGGTCGCCCACCGCCCGGACGCGCAAGGTGTTCCACTCGCCCATGCGGAGCGCCCCGTCCAGCGCCGGATCGGGTTGCACCAGCCAGCCGCGGCCATAGGACTCGTAGATGCCGCCCGTGAACAATCCGGGTGGCGCGACTTCGGCTTGCCAGCCGCTGACGATCGTCCCCTCGACGCCGGCGCGGAAGAACACCCCGCTGTTGCCGTCGGCCTCCTGCTTGAAGTCCAGCGTCAGGTCGAAGTCGCGAAACGTCCTTGCGGTCTTCAGGTAGCCGTACTCCGCATCGGGGCCGCTTTCGCACACCAGTTCCCCGTTCTCGACGTACCACTGCTCGGTGCCGTGCACCTGCCAGCCGTCGAGGTTGTCACCGTTGAACAGGGAGACCGGTGCGAGCGGCAGGATCTTGATGTTGCGGTACCAGACGTTTCTGCCGTGATCCTGGAGGCCGATGGGGCCCGACGCGGCGCGGCCGTACCGGGGATAGGGTGCGAACTTGCTGGCCGCCACCAGCTCCTCCCATTCCTCCGAGCCGAGTTCGTACTCCACCGTCTTCTTGCCGTTCAACCAGTGCTCCACCTGGTTGTTGAGGACGCGGATGCGGCCCTCGTTCCACTCGCCCGGCCCGTGGAGAGTCTTCTCGCCGGTCGCGTGCAGGTCGTAGTTGTCGCCGGTGAGATGGGTGTGCATGTCCATCGTGCCCATCTCGATGTAGGCGTCGTCGTCCAGCACCTGGTACTCCGGCGCGTTGAACCAGATCTCGGCGTCCTCCTCCTCGATCACCCGGTAGAGGACGCCGCTGTTGGCCACCTCGGAGAGCCGGAACTCGAACCGGAGGTCGAAGTCCGCGAAGGATTCGGTGGTGACGATGTCCCCGCCTACCGGGACGTCCGGATCGACGGCGGTGGCGCCCACGACCAGCATGCCGTCCATCACCCCCCAGCCGGTGTCGGGGAACTCCTCGCGGTTGTAGCCGCGCCATCCGTTCGCCGTCTCGCCGTCGAAGAGGAGGCGCCAACCCGCGGCGCGTTCGGCTTCGGTGAGGGTGTTGGGGGGAGCGGCCTCCTCCGCGGCCGGGGTGGTTGTCCCGGAAGCGGCGCTCCCGCCGGGCGGAGCCCCGCCGCCACAGGCGGTGGCAAACACGATCGCGGCCAGCACGGGGTGCGCTCTGTTTATTCGATTCATCAGACGAGCCTCATCCCTTCGGGGTCCCAGTGGACGATCCGGTCCTGAAAATAGCTGAGGTTGCAGGCGAGTGCCGGAGCGGCGGCGCGCAGGCCAAAAGCGGCGTCCTCCAACACCGGCGGTCCACCACGGACTGCCGCGAAGAAGTTCGAGAAGTGGTCCACGAGCGCGCCGCGGTAGCCGGGCTCGACCTCATAACGGATCTCGACGGGCGGTTGCATGCGAACGCGGGCGGGAAGTCCTTCCTCGGCCCTCGCGGCCTCGGCCATCTTTTCCCGCGAGAAGGCGTCCATCGGGTTCACCGCGACGTTCTTGCGAAGCGCCACGTCGTTCCAGGTCACGTCCATCGCCCCCTCGCTCCCGACGAGTCGCAAGAAGGTGCTGCCGGAGGTGCCATCCACGAAATTGACGCGCAGCGACAGGTTGAACCCCGGGTGGGTATCGGTCTCGGGATAGTCGAACATGCCGAGGAGCACGTCCGGCACCTCGCGGCCGTCCTTCCAGTAGCGGAGCCCGCCCGCCGCCTGGATGCGTGTCGGACCCCGCGAACTCACGACGAAGTGCAGGCTCGAAAAAAGATGGACGAAGAGGTCGCCAGCGACCCCGGTGCCGTAGTCGCGGTAGTTGCGCCAGCGGAAAACGCGCAGCGGGTCGTACGGAAGCTGCGGGGCCGCGCCGAGGAAGCGCTTCCAATCGACGGTCTCTTCGGACGCGCCCACCGGGATCGGATACTGCCAGGCGCCGATCGGATCGTTGCGCGCCCAAAAGCCCTCCGCGTAGTTGAGCTCGCCGATCGCGCCTGCTTCGTACAGCTCCTTCGCCTTCTCGTTACCGAGGGAGCTCATGCCCTGGCTGCCCACCTGGAAAACGCTGCCCGATTCCTCCTGGGCCTGGATCAGGCCGTGGCCCTCGGCAATATCGTGGACCATCGGCTTTTCGCAGTAGGCGGCTTTCCCCGCTCGCAGAGCGTCCACCGAGATCTTCTGGTGCCAGTGGTCGGGGGTCCCTACGATGACCGCGTCCACATCGTCGCGCGCGAGCACCTCCCGGTAGTCGCGGGTGGTGAAGATGTCGCCGTGCCGCTCGCGGGCGGAATCGAGGCGCCCATCGAAGATGTCGCACGCGGCGACGAGTTCGACCCCGGGGATGCGGAGCGCCGTGTCCACATCCGCCATGCCCATTCCGCCGGCGCCGATCACGGCGAGACCGATGCGGTCGGAGGGTGCGGCCTGGGCGGCAGGGGACTCCCCGGACCGCCGGCGAAGTCCGCGCCGGCTCAGTGTCCGGCGTTCGCCCGCAAGCGCTGACGGAAGACCCGCCGCCAGCGTCGATCCGGCAGCGACGGACTTGACGAACTCCCGCCGGCTGCGGGCGGGCGCCTGGAGGTTGCGTTTTCTCTTGTCGCTCATGGGGCAGTTCTCTCGGGAAGGATCAAACGAGTGGGAAGAGGGTGGCCAGCGCCAGCACCTGGATCACCCCGAGGACGCCGACCGTGGCGGCGACCGCCGTCCAGGTGCGGAAGGTCTCTCCCTCGCTGAACCCGGACATCCGGCCAACCAGCCGGGGACCGAGGGGATGATCCACCCGCATCAGTTCAGCGGCGCGATTTTCCCGGGCGACCGGTGTTGTTGTGCCCGGTTCCATGCATCCAGTGGTTCGGCCCGGTGCATGGCTGCCCACTCCATCACCATGGCAAGCGCTCGGGGCGGGAATTGACCTTCCAGCAACGTGATGTCCCGGATGGACACCAGGACTTCCTGCCCAGCATATTTCGCGTGGAAATGGGGCGGTGCGTGGTCCGAATAGAAGATCTGTACGACGATCCCGTAGAAGCGGCTTACCTCAGGCACTTGCCCTATTGCTCAATCCGGGGAACACCTGCTCCGGAGTCTTCCCGGTGAGTCGGAGATAGAGCGCGTGACGACAGAGATCGATGTCATCCCGCCAGGCGATTTCTCCCCCATCCGCGATCCGCACGTCGTGGAAGAAATCCCTGTCCAGCCAGGCTGCGAAAACGCCCTTTCCCGCGAGGTCCGAGAGATCCACCTCTCCCTCGGCGCCGTCGGCGTAGCGGAGCCAGATGCGAAACCCATCCCGAGGTTCCACCGCGAGGGGTCGCAGGGGGTCCGGCCCAGCCTTGGAATTGGTCACGGTGGATCATGGTAGCGAAACGCGAGCGTCAGACGAGTGGGAAGAGGGTGGCCAGCACCAGCACCTGGATCACCCCGAGGATGCCGACTGTGGCGGCGACCGCCGTCCAGGTGCGGAAGGTCTCGCCCTCGCGGAACCCGGACATCCGGCCCACCACCCAGAATCCGCTGTCGTTCATCCAGGATGCCGCCATGGATCCGAACCCCACGGCGGCGAACAGGTAGGCCGGATGGAAGGGCAGCGCGCCCGGGTCGGACACCAGCGAAGCGACGATGGCCGACCCGGTGAGGATGGCGACGGTGCCGGACCCCTGCGCGAGCTTGAGGAGCGAGGCAATGCCGGCGGCGAGCAGCAGGAGGACGGTCCCGTCCGCGGCGGCTGACACCCGGGCGAGGTCTTCGGTGACGCCGGCGCCGGCGAGGGCTCGCCCGAAGGCCCCGCCGGCGGCGGTGATCAGGATGATGGGGCCGGCTTCGCCGATCGCTCCGCCGAACGATCCGAGGAGCTTCCGGAGCGGGAGCCGCTGAGCCTTCCAGAGCACGAGCGCGGCGGCGAACGCTGCCAGGAAGAGCGCCGCGTTCCGGTGGCCGAGGACCGCCAGCCAGGCGGCGCCCGGAATCGCGCCTCCGGCGCCGGCCGCGGCCGCCGATGCCGCGCCCATCAGGACGACCGGCAGCGCGATCGGGAACACCGAGGCGAGGAGGCCCGGACGGGGGCCCTCGGGCTCCGTTCCACCCGAATCGGAAGCTTCGGCGCTGTCCGGCTCCACGTTCATGCCCCGGACAAACCGCGGCGCGGCAAGGAGCGCGGCGATCACCGGCAGGATCCCGAGCAGCAGGCCAAAGCCGATCGCGGTTCCGATGTCGAGCTGCAAATTGTCCGCCATTCCGAGCGGGCCCGGCGTCGGCGGGACGAGCGAGTGGGTCGCGATGGCGCCGGCGCAGATCGCCATCACGAACATGGGGTAGCGGCCCGGAGCCCGGCGGGCGAGTGCCCGGGCCAGGGGGATGAGCAGGAAGAACACGGTGTCGAAGAACACCGGAATGGACAGCACGTAGGCCGCTGCCGCGAGCGCCCAGACGGCGCGGCGCTCACCGAACAGGCCCAGCAGCGATCCGGCAATCCGGTCGGCGGCTCCGCTCCGCAACAGGCAGTCGCCGATGACCGCCGCGAGGGCGATGGCGATTCCGATGGCTCCGACGAGATCCCCGAACGCGCTCCCGGTCGCTTCGAGAGCGGCGTAAACGCGTTCCGGGGCCGAGTTGGCCGAGGGACCGAGCGACCCCGCCAGGATCGCGCCAAGCGTCAGCGCGAGGAACGGGTGGAGACGGAGGACGCCGATCGAGACCGCGACGAAGAGGGTGCCGAGGAGGACGGCGGTCATGGCGGCCCAAGGATGTCACGGGACCGCCCTGCGACGGGGAAACCGGGACGGTGAGAAATTTTGGCGACGGTTTACGTCTATGACAGGTAGGACCCCATTCGCGTCTGAACCTGGGCGCGCCAGCCGGCGCCGCGCACGCGGCGCCAGGGAGGCTTCCATGCCTGAAGTACGCAGTGAAAACGCCGAAGGAAAATCGGATGCGCCACCTGAATCGGGCGCACTGTTCCGCTTGCTCGCGGCGGGAAATCGAGACGCTGGACAGGTCTATACTGCGGTTCGGGAGATCGAGTCCATGGCCGGGCAGACAGTCGTTCAGCAGCTTACGGCGCTGATTCAGACCACCGCGGCGGAACAGAATGCCAACTTACAGACGGCTACAGTGCAGCTGTCGGCGCGGATCGACTCGGTGGAGAAGGAACTGCGCCGGATCTGGGGCTTCCTGCTGCTGCTGCTCGCGACGCTGCTGGGAACTCTGACCACACTGGTCAGCACGTTGCTGCTCGGCGCCTGAGGCGCTCGCGCCGGCGCGACCGGGCTCCATCGCCTTCCCTGAAGGCGGGTCTCCTAGCGCGGGCGCGGGATCAGCAGCAGCCGTTCCATCCGGGGGTCGATGTACGTGGTCGCCTCACCGTCGAAGATGGCGTCCTCCTCGAGGGCGATCCGGACTTCCTGGCCGTCCCATTCCGGCACCCCCACGCGGGCGTTCAGTTCGATGGAGTGGGCGGTCATCGGGAAGAGCGGGTAGTCCCCCTTGCCGGGCACGCCTTCCTGGCGATCCCAGAGGCCGATGGTGGGCCCCGCGGCGTGGCCGTGGAAACCGATGGGATGGGTGTAGATCGACGCGGTGATGCCCTCGCTCTTCGCCTGGGCCAGCGCCGCCGCGAGGATTTCATTCCCGGTGCGGCCGGTCACGAACTCGTCGGTCAGGATGTCCTGCAGCCGATTCCCGGTGGAGAGCGCTTCGCTAAGCCCCGCGGGGGCTTCGGTCTCGCCGTGGCGCAGCACGTAGGCGTGCATCTGGGTGTCCGTGTTCAACCGGAGATAGGTGATCCCGAAATCCACGTGGAGCAGATCGCCGGGCATGATGACGTCCGGTGGGGGCCGCGAAGAAAAGTCGCCCTGCTCGCCCGAGTCGCCGCCGAACATCGCGCCCTCGCGGCGCTGCACCGAGACCCCGGGCTGGAACCAGGTCTGGAGCTTCAGCTCGCGAATCCGCTCCCGGTACCACCACGAAAGGTCCTGCGTCGTGGTCACCCCCGGCTGAATCGCCTTTTCCGAAAGACCCTCGGAGAGGATCGAGCGCGCGAGCCGCACGACCGCCGGATAGACGGCCATCTCCTCCGGAGTCCGGGTTTCGAGCCAGGCGATGGCGAGCGTCTCGGCGCTCGTCAGCCGTCCCGCCAGGTCGGATCCCAGCGCTTCCGCGAGGGCCTCGTATTCGGTGGCGGTGATCCCGTCCGCGAGCCCGAAGTCCGACGAACGGTTGACCGCGATTGCCCCGGGGTTTCGCTCCCGGACCAGTTCGGCCACCCGGGCCCACTGGTCGGGTTCGGTCTCGGGATCCCAGGCCCCCGGGATGCCGCCGATGTCGTAGCGGGCCACCGCGAGCCGCTCGACGCCTTCGCCCGGTCCCCGATCGAAGAACAAGAGCACCGTGCGGCGCCGGGCCGCGAGCCAGGTGTAGGGCAGCATCGTCCGGATCACCGGATCCTCGTTGTATTCCCGAGCGGCGACGATCCACATGTCCACCCCGTCGCGCCGCATGATCTCCGGCAGCACGGTCTCGAACCGGACCTCGAGCCAGCGGTCCACGAGCGCCGCCCGCTCCCGCATCGGAAGCACGGTGGGGGCCGATTGGCCGGCTGCCGCCGCCGGCAGGAGGAGGGCGGCCAAGAGGACGGGAATGACGAGGTTACGGGTCCGGCGCATGCGAATTCTCCTTGACGATTCCCGCGGACGACGCGGGAGCGGTGGGCGCAGCATACCGATAGACTCGGCGGCTGCCCGTTCCCGGGAGCCAGGTCTCCGGACGGGAGCGGCGTGCGGAGGAACACCCATGGCAAAACGGTCAATGCGACTTGCGTGCTTGCTGGCGGCGGCGCTGGCCGCCGGCTGCGGAGAGCCCTACGACGTAGTGCTCGCCGGCGGCGAAGTGCATGACGGGCTCGGCGGCGCCGCGCAGGTAGCCGATGTCGGGATCCGGGGCGACCGGGTGGCGGCGATCGGCGACCTCTCCGGCGCTCGTGCCGAGGCCCGGGTGGATGTTTCGGGGCTCTCGGTGGTGCCCGGGTTCGTGGACCTCCACAGCCATGCGGTCCGCGGGGTGCTCCGCCATCCGCTCGCCGAGAACTACCTCCGGCAAGGGGTCACGACCGCGATGGGCGGGCCCGACGGGGGGTCGCCGCTCCCGATCGGCGAGTGGCTCGCGGAATTCGAGGCCGAGGGGTCGGCGATCAACATGGGGCTCATGGTTGGGCACGGGACGATCCGCAGGGAGGTCATGGGCCTTGAAGACCGGGCGCCCACCGAGGCCGAGCTCGATGCAATGCGGGCGCTGGTGGATCGCGCGATGCAGGAGGGCGCCTACGGGCTCTCGACCGGGCTGAAATACCCGCCGGGGACGTTCGCGGAAACCGAGGAAGTCATCGAACTCGCGAAGGTCGCAGCGGGCTACGGCGGGATCCACGTGAGCCACATGCGGGAGGAGGGACTCACGCTGATGGATTCGGTACGCGAGACGATCCGGATCGGTGAAGAGGGCGGACTGCCCACCCAGCTCACCCACCACAAAGTGGTGGGTGCTCCCATGTGGGGCCAGAGCACCGAGAGCCTGCGGCTGGTGGACGAAGCGGTCGCGCGCGGGGTGGACGTGACGATCGACCAGTACCCCTACACGGCGTCGTCCACCGGATTGACCATCCTGTTCCCCGGCTGGAGCCTTGCCGGTGGCAACGAGGCCCTGCTCGAGCGGCTCCAGGATCCCCAAACGCGCGAGGAGATCCGCCAGGCGATCAGGAACAACCTCGAAGTGGACCGGGGGGGCGGGAGCCCCGACAACGTGCAGATCTCCCGCTGTGAGTGGGATCCCTCGCTCGAGGGAAAGAGCATGGGCGACATCCTCCGGGAGCGAGGGCTCGAGTCGAACGTCGAAAACGGAGCGACCCTGGCTCTCGAACTGCAGGAAAAGGGCGGTTTCGGCGGTGTCTTCCACGCCATGCACGAGGATGACGTGCGCCGGATCATGAGTCACCCGCGGACGATGATCTCCTCCGACGGCGGCGTGGTGGCCCCTGGAGAAGGCGTACCCCACCCGCGCAACTACGGCACGTTTTCCCGGGTCTTGAGCCTGTACGTCCGTGAGGCCGGACTCCTTTCCCTTGAGGAAGCGATCCGGAAGATGGCCTCGTTCCCCGCCCAGCGGCTGAGTCTCGAGGGCCGCGGAATCGTCGAGGAAGGGGCCATTGCGGATCTAGCCGTCCTCGATCCGGCGGCGGTGGAAGAACACGGTGAATTCGGAGATCCGCACCACTACTCGACGGGAGTGCAACACGTGCTGGTTTCCGGAGTCTTCGTCCTCCAGGACGGTGAGGTAACGGGAGCGCGGCCCGGGCAGGCGTTGCGGCTCAACTCCCGGTGACGGGCGCCGCACGCTCGCGGCCCCGGGTGGTGGCGGCGATCGACCAGGGGACCACCAGCAGCCGTTGCCTGTTGTTCGGCCGTGACGGTTCGGTCGCCGGGTCGGCGCAGCAGGAGCACCGCCAGCTCACTCCGCGCCCCGGCTGGGTCGAGCACGATGCGGTCGAGATCTGGGACCGGACCGCGGAGGTGGTGGTCGGCGCGCTCCGGAACGGGGGGTTCGAAGCGAAAGACGTGGCGGCCGTGGGGATCACGAACCAACGGGAAACCACCGTGGTCTGGGATCCGGCGACCGGAGAGCCGCTCGCCCCGGCGATCGTCTGGCAGGACACCCGGACCGCCGCACTGGCGGCGGACCTCGAGGCGGCCGTCGGGGCGGAGCGTCTCCGGGAGTTGACCGGCCTCCCCGCCGCCACCTATTTCTCGGGCCCGAAGCTGCGCTGGCTGCTCGAAAACCAGGAGGGTCTCCGGGATCGGGCGGTCGCGGGCCGCGCCGTGTTCGGTACGGTGGAGTCCTGGCTCGTCTGGAAACTCACGGGGGGCGCCGTTCACCGCACCGACCCCACCAACGCCAGCCGGACCCTGATGATGGACCTGGCGAGTCTCGGATGGAGCGGCGAGTTGCTCGATGCGCTGGCCGTTCCCGCCTCCATGCTGCCGGAGATTGCTCCCTCGTCCCATCCGGAGGCCTGGGGCCGTACCGCTGCCGGCGGCCCGTTCGGCGCGGAGGTTCCGATCACCGGCGTGATCGGAGACCAGCAGGCGGCTCTTCTCGGCCAGTTGCGGCTCCGTCCCGGTGAGGCCAAGTGCACCTACGGGACCGGCGCCTTCTTGTTGATGCACACCGGAACGAAAGCCGTGGCGTCGAAGGCCGGCCTGCTGACCACCGTTGCCTACAGCGATGCGGACCGGGTGGACTACGCCCTCGAGGGTTCGGTCGCGGTCGCCGGTTCGCTCGTCCAATGGCTCCGGGATCAGTTGGGATTCGCGGAGACCGCGGCCGAGGTGGAGGCGTTGGCGCTTCAGGTGGAGGACTCGGGAGGCGCCGTCATCGTGCCTGCGTTCTCCGGCCTCTTCGCCCCCTGGTGGCGGTCTGACGCCCGGGGTGTCATCTGTGGTCTGACGCGCCACACCGACCGGCGGCACCTGGCGCGGGCCGCGATCGAGGCCTCCGCATTCCAGGTCCACGAGGTCATTGCGGCGATGCGCGCCGACGCCGGCCACGCGCCCGAGGAACTCCGGGTGGACGGCGGCATGACGGTGAGCGGTCTCCTGCTGTCCTTCCAGTCCGATGTCCTGGGCATTCCGGTAGTGCGGCCTCGGTGCATCGAAACCACCGCGCTCGGCGCGGCGGTCGCGGCCGGACTCGCCGTGGGCTTTTGGGAATCCGAAGCGGAACTGGCGGGAGCTCTCGAAGAGGATGCCCGCTTCGAGCCGACGATGTCCGGCGCCGAGCGGGCCGAGCGGCTCTCGGCCTGGGACAAGGCCGTGGAGCGGAGTTTCGGCTGGGTGGACCCAGGGTGAGATTCGCGAGCGTGACCCCCGATTGCTGCCCCTCCCGCAGGTTGGCGCTCCCCGCAGGTCAGGGAATCAGGAGCCGGGTGTCGGCGACCGGCCAGAAGATCCGAACCTGATCTCCTTCCCGAGCCAGACTCTCGAACAGGGTGTTGCCTCGCGCGAGCAGCCGGTGCCCGCCGTCGAGTTCGAGTTCGATTTCCAGACGGTCGCCGAGAAAAGCGATCCGCAGCACCCTGGCGCCGATCCGGTTGAAGCCGGGCGCCGGCGGTGGGTGGCCGATCTGGACCACCTCGGGCCGCATGGCCAGCAGGAACCCATCCTCCCCGCCGCCGGAATCCCCGGCAAGAACATCGGGCACGCTGCCCGGTTCCGCCTGCAGCACGGGCCCGTCCGGCAGCCGGAAGGCGTCGGGACGGCCGGTTTCCGCCACGGCCGGCAACAGGTTCATCTTTCCGACGAAGCTGGCGACGAAGGTGTTGGCGGGCCGGGTGTGGAGTTCGAGCGGAGTTCCGACCTGCTGAAGCCGCCCCCCGTTCAGCACGGCGACCCGATCGGCGACCGTGAGGGCCTCTTCCTGGTCGTGGGTGACCCAGAGGGTGGTCGCTTCGAAGGATCGCTGCAGCGTCCGCAACAAGGAACGCAATTCCCGGCGCAAGGTTTGATCGAGGCTGGAGAGCGGCTCGTCCAGGAGGAGCACCTCGGGACGGATCGCGAGCGCCCGGGCGACGGCCACTCGTTGCTGCTCTCCTCCCGAGATCTGGCGGGGGTGGCGGTCCCCGAGTTCGAGGAGGCCCACCCGTTCCAGCATCTCGTCGGCGACGGCGGTCGCCTCGTTTCGCGACGCTCCGCGGCGCTCCGGCCCGAAGGCGACGTTGCGGCGCAGGGTCAGGTGGGGGAACAGGGCATAGCTTTGAAACACCATTCCCACGTTCCGGTTCTCGGGCGGCGTCCGGTCCATCTCCTCGCCGCCGATCCAGACCTCTCCCGCGTCCGGCTCCAGGTGTCCGGCGATACAGCGAAGGATGGTGGACTTGCCGGCTCCGCTGGATCCCAAGAGGGCCATGAGTTCCCCCCGTCCCACGCGTAACGTCACGTCCGACACCGATACCGTGTCGCCGAAGCGTTTCCCGAGCCCTTCGAGGGCCAGCCCGGCGTCGCGCGGATTCACGATGAGCCGAAGACGGACTTCGTGCCCGGCGTGGATTTTTCCGTCGCCTCGTCGGATTCGTCGGGAGTTACGGACGGAAGCACCGGTGGCGTTGGGCTCTCGGGCATTTCCTCCGACTGCTCGACAAAGAGACTCCGTACCGGTGCCGAGTAGGGGAGTTGGTGGGGATCCCGCACCACTGTGCCTCGCGTGAGGTTGGCAAAGCGGTCACGGACGGCTCCCCGCGGCGGCGGTGCGAAGGGAGGTCCGGAGGAGGCGGTCAGATTCGGACCCGCCTTGGGCCGGATCGTGACCTTGGCCCACCGGATGCGCCGGCTCGACGGGGCTCCGGCCTCGCCGAATTCGTGGGAGCGCACGATCACCCGTTCCGCGAGTCCGATCGTCCCCGGTTCGCGGAACGGTGGGTAACGGCCCGCGTCGAAGGGATGCCTTTGGGCGCGAGCCTCGATGAGAAGCGCGACCGCAGTGGGTATGTGGCTGTGCATGGCGATCGGTCCCGTATCCGGACGGGCCCAGCCGGACACTGTCGCGGAGAACGGGTAGGTCTCGACCGTCACGGATTCGATAGCCTGCGGCTCGATCCGCGGCAGCTTTTCGATTGCCGCGAGCGCGGACTGAACAGCCCGCGACCCGGGATACTTCTTGAGGCCAACTCCATGGATCGCCCTGGTCGCCTGCCGCGCGTCGAAAGGAGGCATGTCCGGTTTTCGGGACCGGCGGGCAAGAGAAGGAGCGGGAAGAAGCCCGATCGGGTTCTTGATACTCAGCGCGGCGGCGGCGCCGAGCACCTGACCGAAGGCGCCGAAAAGGAGCTTCGCGGACGTTCCATCGGCAAATGCCCGGTAGGGATGCATGGGAGTCAACGCGCCGGCCCGCCGCATGGTTTGCGCAAGGTTCCGAGCGCCCACGCCCTCGAGACGCCCGACGGCAGCGGCGGTGGCCACCGGGGCGAGCGCGCCGGGGGAGTGAACGCCCGCCGCTTCCATCTCGGCACCCACGGCATCCCGGTGCCAATTCCCGATGCCGCAGCCGACCACGATCGCGTCGAGGAGGTCTCCCACGGTGAGGCCGCGCACCTCGGCCACCGCGACCGCGGCGGCGATGCACTCCGGTCCGGCGTGGAGTTCCTGGGGATCTCCCACGAAGCGGTTCCACAAAATCGCGGACCAGATGTTGGTGGACCCGCGGCCGTCCACCGGCCTCCAGAGCGTCGCGCTGGGAGCCGAGGTGTCGGCGAAGGCGTCCAGAAGGCCGCTCGCGTCAATACCGGAAAGGAACGCGGGCAGGGGCGGCGCGGCGCCGATGGCCAGCACGTCGGTGAGGAGAGTCATGGCGGCCCGCCGCTCGGTGCTCAGGAAACGTGCGCTGCCAGCCCATTCCGCCGCCTCGCGAATGTCGTCCAGATGGGTCGCCCGCACCAGGTTCACGGCTTCGGGGTCCACCGCGGCCGGGTCCGGCGGTCCCTCCCATCCGTCCGGGGTTGCCCGGGACGGTCCCGTGATTCCGGCCGCTACCCAGCGTTCGGCCAGTCCGGCCACCCAACTCCGAAAACCGGCGGCCCGGGATCCCAGCGCCGCGGGATGAGGCATGAGACAGTCGGTGAGGGCATCCACGTCTTCCGGGGAAACGGGCGGGGTTTCGGGGGTCATCATCAGGGAATCATCTCGCGACGGAAGCGGGTAGCCCACGATGGACGCAGATCACCCAGAGTCACCATGTCGAGCCGCATGAGGGCGTCGGGCGGCGGCAGGTCCGCAGGAATCTCCGCATCGCCGCGTGAAGGGACCAGCTGGAGCTGTTGTGCCGCGACCTGCTGGGCGTCGAGGGAAAACATGTAGTCGGCGAAGGCCCGGGCCAGCTCCGGACGCCGGGTGCCACGTACGATCTGGATCCCTTGTGGCAGGGCGATGGCGCCTTCGGCGGGGGCTGACCACCCGACCGGGGCGCCCTCGCGAGCCAGATGCTGGGCCTGGGACGGCAAACCCAGAGTGAGCCACGCCTCTCCCTGCGCCACCAACTGGTTGTTCGCAGGTCCGCTGGTCCCGTAGAGAAGGACGTTGTTCCGGAGGCGTGCGAGCCGCCCGAAACCGGCATCCTCGTCCGTCTCGTCGCCGGTGTGGATGCGCGCCAGCGCGGCCACGGTGAGCGGTCCGAGGGTGCTCCCGAATCCGAACAGGGCCAGGCGGCGCTCGAGTGCCGGATCCTCGAGAGCCGTCCAGGATGCCGGTGGAACGGGCAGCTCCGCGGTGTTGTAGAGGAACCCAATCGCCGAGGAAAAGGTCGCGGGAAGGGCGCCCTGAGTGAACCAGGCGTCCGGTTCCACCCACGCGACGTTCGGAATCCGTAAGCCATCCGACGCGCCGGCTCCCGACCCGAAGGCGGTTTCGACGAGTCCTTCGCGGGCGAGGAGCGCCGCTTCGCCGGCGTCTATCCAGAGAACGTCCAGCGAGGGATTGCCGCTCTCGACCCGTACCCGAGCCGCCTGATCGGCGGAGCGGAGCCCTACCGGGATCAGGTTGGCGCCGGTCGCGGCCTCGAAGGGACCGGCGAAATGCGCCTCGAGGTCGGCAATACGGCCCGGCGGAACCGCGATGACCAGATCCTCGGCCGCCCGGCCGCCACAGCCGAGGGCGAACCCGCCTGCCAGCAGGAGCGCTGCCGGAAGCCGTGCGGCACGAGGAAGAAAACGCCGGTCGCGGCTCATCGCCCGCGTTCGAGCCCTCCGGAGCTCTGCGGCCGGCCGCCTCGGGAGGACGAATCGCGGGTCTTGAGCGGTCCGGAGATCCGGTCGGTCAGGAGCGCCGCCCCCACCGCCGCGGCGATGGTGACGGTGCTGATGGCGGCGACGGTGGGATCCTGGTAACGGTCCACGGTTTCGTAAATGGCTACCGGAAGGGTGACCGTCCGGCCGCTGGCGAGGAGCAACGAAAGGGCGAAGTTCCCGAAAGAGATCACGAAGGCGGACACCGCGCCGGCAACGATACCCGCGCGAGCGCTGGGAAGGGTCACTAGGAAGAGGGTGGCGAATGGGCCGGCGCCCAGGCTGCGCGCCTGGTCCTCGAGCGCGGGGTCGGCGGATTCCAGCGAAGCGGCCACGCTGCGAACCACCCAGGGAATGGTGATGAGCAGGTGGGCGGCGACCAGTGGAAAGAGTGTCCCGGCGGTCTGTATCCCGGTGGTGTTCGCCAGCACGGCGGCGCTGGTCAGCACGCCGAGGCCCAGAACGAGGCCGGGGAGGCTGAGTGGTGAGAGCAAGACGGCGAGGAAGGCCTCGCGGCCCGGGAGCGAACCGCGGGTGAGCGCGAGGGCGGCGGGAATGCCGGTCATGAGGGCCGCACCGGTGGCGATCGCTCCCAGCGCCAAACTGGTGAAGAGCCCGGAAATGAGGCGCGGCTGGTCCGCCAGGCCCGCGTACCAGCGAAAGCTGATCCCGGACGGCGGAATCTCGAGCGCCGCTCCCGGGCTCACCGAATAGACGATCACGGCGAGCGGAGCGAGCAGCAGCACCGCGTAGGCGACCGCCGCCGTCGCGCCGAGTGCCAGTCGCATCACGTCTGGTGAACCGGTCAGATCCCGAACGCCCGCGCCGACCGGCGGCGGCTGAGCAGCGCCGCTCCACCGAGGAGTGCCGACGCGAACAGGAGGAGGGCAAGCGAGGCGGCCGCTGCCGTCGGCCAATCGAAGCTGATGGTGACCAGCTCGTAGATCTCCATCACCAGGGTGCGGGAGGCCGATCCACCGAGCAGAGCGGGTATCGCGTAGGCGGAGAGGCTGCCGACCATGACGAAGCTCGCGCCGGCCAGAAACCCGGGCAGGGCGAGAGGCACCACCACGGCAAGGAAGGTGCGCGCCGACGAAGCCCCCAGGCCGCGGGCCGCCGCCAGTAGATCGGGGTCGATCCGGTCGAGGCTGGCGGCGAGCGCCAGGATCATGAATGGAAGAAACGACTCGGTCAGCGCGAGCAAGACGGCGGCCTCGGTATGGAGGAGACCGGCGCGTGGCAGCGAGAGCGCCGCGAGCGTCTCTCCAACGAAACCCTGCCGCCCGAGGATCAACATCCATCCGTACGCCCGGACCACCACTGACATCAAGAGCGGGGAGACAATCAGCAGCGTTTGAATCCGGCGGGACAGGCCCCTTGAGCGTGACAGGAACAGGGCCACCGGAAAACCGAGCACCGTGACGAGGGCGGTCGTCAGCAGCGACAGCCGAAGCGTGCGCAGCGCCACCGACGGATAGGGGGCGCTCAGCAGCCCGGCGAAGGATTCCAGCTCCGGGCCGCCGCTCAGGGGCGCGACCGGGCCGGGCGGGTAGAGCGCTACCCGAAACAGCAATCCGATGGGCGCCGCGGCGACCACCGCCACTACCAGCAGGGCCGGGAGCAGCAACCAGACGCCAACCTGTCGCCTTCTCCGGTCCATGTTCATCCCGAATTCTATGGGTGGCGAAGGGCGAGGGACAGGAAAGTCGAGCCCGTGTCCGGGCCGCCCTTAGACTCCTCGGGAGCGCGGCCCCTCGCAAGGGGCGCGGGAGTGAGAGAGCCAATGAGTTTCCGCAAGTTGGCGGTACGGATTCTCGTACTGGCCCCGCTGGTCGCGGTGGCGGCCACCTTTTTTCTGAACGTCTGCCATCTCATCTACGACTGCGGCTGCGTTTCGCTCTGGAACGGTGGCGCGGCGTTTTGCAACATCCAGACGCCGGGGCCGCCCGATTGTCCCTTCTGTGCCCAGCCCGATGTGGCCTACGGCGCGCTGTACGGGACGTTCGCCGTACAGGCCGCCGTGGTGTTCCTTCCGGGCGCGCTCGGTCTCGGCTGGCGGGCCGTTCTCGGACTCGTGGCATTCCCGGCGGTGGTTGGAGCCACGGGGATCGTCCTGGGGCTCCAGGCCGGCTACTGGGTTTAGCAGCCCGTAGGGAAAGCTCCCCGCACGGGCCCTGGGGATCGCGCACCCCGGGTCCGTAGTTTGTGTGGGTGCGGGGCGCTTTCCCCACGGGTTGATGCTGCGATCGCGTTGCGATTCGCAGCCTCGTCTTTCGTGGGGAGGGGAATCCCCTCCCCACACCCCACCCCCGCGGCGCTGCGCGCCGCGAATGGGTAGGCTCTGGTTTTCACGGCAGGCTGTTAGCAGCCCGTGGGGAAAGCCCCCCCAGTGATGCGCCGTCCCGTTCAGGTCGGGGCCATCAAGGAGTAGGAGCGCCGGCCTCTGGCCGGCATCGCCGAGCACAGCGAGGCGAAACTCCCAGACTTTGGTCAGCCTCGACGGCACCAACCCAAGCGGGGACAGCGCGTCGCCGTACGAGCGCGGCAGGCGCGCAGCGCCACCCTGCTGGGCCGCGGCGCCATCAAGAGCGATCGGGTCTGGGAGTTTCGCGCCCTGCGGCCGCGATGCCGGCCAGAGGCCGGCGCTCCTGACGATGGCGAAACTCCCAAACCCGGTCCCCCCTTACGGCCCGGACCCAATCCTGCGGCCGCGATGCCGGCCAGAGGCCGGCGCTCCTGCTGTCAAGCGACATCTGAAACTGGGCCACTTGGCGACAGGGAACTGGGCCACCCCACGGGTTGACGCTGCGCCCCCCACCCGGGAGAAATGGCGTGGCGCGAACGGATCGCGCCCGGGTTCCCCGCAGCCTTCGGGGCTCCGGGCCGGTATCATCGGAGCCCGCCTCTGAGGTGGCGGGAAAGGAACGTCGCGTGACAGCAAGAGAACAAGTCCGTCACATTCGCTGGGATGCCATGGAGAAGGAGCGCCTGAGCGCCCGGATCGGCCGCCGGATGATCACCGCGGAACGCGCCATGCTCACCCACGTCTATCTGGACAAGGGCGCGGTGGTTCCGATGCACTCCCACGACAACGAGCAGATCACCTATGTGATCAGCGGGGCGCTCCGGTTCTGGATCGAGGACGAGGATTCGGAACCAATTGACGTGAGAGCCGGAGAGGTTCTGGTGCTGCCGTCGTGGGTGCCGCACAAGGCGATCGCGCTCGAAGACACCCTCGACGTGGACATCTTCACTCCGCCCCGACAGGACTGGCTGGATGGAACCGACGACTACCTCCGCGGGGGCAGCGACTAGCGACTGAGGGCGTCCGAGGGAGCCGTCAACATGCGAAGGGCTGACTCCGATCCGGTAGTCCGGCGCTATCTCGTCGCCGGCGCGGCCGCGAGCGCCTGCGCGGTGATCGTCCTCCATGCGATGGCGGCGGTTTCCTTCGGGGCCATTCCGAACTGGGTGCTGGCGGTACTTGCCGGACTGGTGGCCGGAGTCGTGTCGCTGGTGATCTTCGTCGCCCTGAGTCGCGTCGCCGAAGGCCTCGTCCGGTGGTTGTCCACCGACGCCTTCCTGTTGTTGGCGGCCGTGGGAGCAAGCCTCTGGTTGCTCCGCAACACGATCTTCGGTTGGCCCGGAGCGCTCCTCCCGGGACTCCTGGTAGTCGTCCTCGGCGGACCGTTCCTCGTCGGATCCGGCCTCGCCATGGTGTTTCGTCCGCACGGGCCGGCGTACCGGCGGGGTGGTCTGGTCCTCACACTGACGGGAGCGGCCGTCGTCGTTGCGGGGGGATCGTGGTTCTTCGCGCCGGGTCAGGACCCCTATGTCCGGCAGCCACAGCCCCAGCCGGATCCGCCGCCGGCCCTCGCGGAAGACCCGGCCGCTCGCGGTCCCTACCGGGTTCGATTCCTGACCTACGGCAGCGGTCGTGACCCGCACCGGCCCGAGTACGGGGAAGCCGTGGACATCCGGTCGCCTTCCGTGGACCTGAGTCTGGCACTGCCGGAATGGCGCGGTTTTCGCGCGACCCACCGCGAATGGTGGTGGGAATTCGGGCTGGAGGATGCTCCCCGGAACGGTCGCCTGCACTTGCCCGACACGGAGCCGGGGGATCGCCGACCGGTGGCGCTCATCGTCCACGGCAACCACCGGATGGAGGATTTTTCCGACGCCGGCTACGACTACCTGGCGGATCTCCTCGCGAGCCACGGGATTGCGATGGTTTCGGTCGATGCGAACTTCCTGAATGGCACCTGGTCGGGTGATTTCGGGGGGCGCGAGATGCCCGCCCGCGGGATCCTGCTACTGGAACACCTCAGGTTGTTCCGCACGTGGAATCGGGATCCGCGCTCTCCGCTCTACAACCGTCTGGATCTCGACCGGGTGGCGCTGCTCGGACATTCCCGAGGCGGGGAGGCCGCGGCCATCGCGGCCGCGTTCAACGATTTGCCCTCCTTTCCCGACAACGCGAACTACCGGTTCGACTATGGATTCGGGATCGAGGCCGTGGTGGCCATCGCCCAGATCGACCGGCGTTACTCGCGGCGCATCATGCTCGAGGACGTTCACTTCCTCGCGCTCCAGGGCTCCTATGACACCGACGAGCCCAGCTTCCACGGGCTTCGCCAGTTCCATCGCACCAACCTGGATGGAGCGTCCGAGCGCTCCCCGGGGGCTCTCGGGTTCCGGATGAAGGCCGGGTTGGTAGCCCACCGCGGGAACCACGGTCAGTTCAACACCACCTGGGGCATGGATTCGGGCCTTTGGGGGATGTTCTGGCTCAATCGGGCGCCACTCCTTTCCCCGGCTGACCAACAGCGCGTCGCCCAGGTGTACGTGGCCGCATTCCTGCGCGCCACGCTTCTCGGGGAAGCACAGTTCGTTCCGCTGTTGCGCGACTATCGCCGGGGCGCGGCGTTTCTTCCCGAGACCCGCTACCAGAGTCAGTACTCGGATTCCCGAACCCAAATCGTCGCGGGATTCGAGGAGGACCTCCATCTCGCCACCGCCACCGCCGGGGGTGCAACGATCGCAGCGCGGGGTTTCGCCGGCTGGAACGAGGAGGAAGTCCTGTTCCGGGACGGATCCAAACAGGCTACTTCGGCCGTGCGCCTCAAGATTTCAAGGGCAGAGGATTTGGAAGACCCGTCCTACGTGATCCGCTTCGCGGAACCGGTCGCGCTCACCAGCGAGGACGACCTCGTGCTGTCTGTCGTCTGGCATCCGGATTCGCCCGAGGACGACGCGGATCCTGCGCCTGCCCAGCCGCCGATCGCGATGACGGTGCAACTGCTGTTTCCCGAGGATGCGGAGGGGCCGGCGGTCGAAATCGTGGACGCCCTGTCGCCGGAGCCTCCCTTCGAAGTGCAGTTCCTGAAGTCCCGCCGTATGAATCGCGAGCGGTATCGCCACATCGTCGAGGAGATCCCGCAAACGGTCGCCATTCGGGGCGACCACCTGCTGCCGCCAACGCCCGCCGTGCCGGGAGCCGCGCCCGCTCCTCAGGAACTGCCGGTGGGACCCCCGCCGGTGACCGGCATCCGGTTCCGGTTCGACCCGGCGGTCGCTGGAAGCATCCTGCTGGACGATGTGGGATTCCGCACCGCGGAACCCGCGGAAGGCCAAGCCGCTCCGTCCCCGTGATCCGACCTGCCGCGCCGACGGGAGCACCCGCGGTGGGGTTTGAAGAACTGGTTGCCCAGGCGACCTCGCCGGCGGCGCCAACACGGCGGCGGCCTGGGGTGACGGTCAGCTACGCGCAGAGTCTTGACGGCTCGATCGCCGCGCGGCCAGGCGAGCCGCTTCGGCTGAGCGGCTCCCGTTCGCTTGAACTCACGCATCGGTTGCGGGCCGCCCACGACGCGATCCTGGTGGGAATCGGCACGGTGTTGGCGGACGATCCGCAACTCAACGTACGGCTTGCCGCCGGGGAAAGCCCCGTCCCGGTCATCCTCGACGGACGGCTTCGCCTCCCGCTCACCGCCAGACTGCTCCGGGAGCGCCGGGCGTCGGCCCCGCCGCCGGTCGTCGCTACTACTTTCGCGGCGGCGACCGGTCGGGCCAGGCAGCTTCGCGAGCAGGGCGTCACGGTGCTCCGGTTTCGACCTTCGGAGGGGCGGGTTCCGCTTCGATCCGTGATGCGCGCGCTGCATCGGCGCGGGGTGCGGCGTCTGCTGGTGGAAGGCGGCGGTCAGGTGCTCACCTCGATGTTTGCCGACCGCCTCGCGGATTGGGTCGTGATTACCGTCGCTCCGCGCCTGGTGGGCGGCGAGCCGGCGCTTGCCCGGGTTCCGGCGCCGGTGGATCTGGCGGGTCTCGCCTGGGCTCGTCTCGATGACGATCTCGTGTTCGCGGGGCGCCCGCGGTTCGGGGTTTCCCGGCGGGTTCGGCCGGCGGGGCGCGGAAACTGATTCCGGTGTCCGGGTCGGCTGCCAACGCCGAGCGCCTTTCCGTCTGGTTTGAGGGGCCGCGACGAGCCGCTGTCCGCCGGGACCCGGCCCCGGAACCGGCGCCCGGGGAAGTCCGGGTGCGGACTTCGGTTTCCGCCATCAGCACGGGCTCGGAGCTTGCGGCCTATCGCGGCGATCTCGACCCGGCGCTTCGGCGGGATGAAACCCTGGGAGCGCACCGGGGCGGATCTTTTGAATTTCCGTTTCCTTACGGCTACGCCTCGGCGGGACGAGTGGAGGCCGTGGGAAGTGCTTGCCCGCCCGCTGCGCCGGCTCCCGGCGCCCGGGTTTTCGGGTTCGTGCCCCATCAGAGCGTGTTTTGCGCTCCTGCGACGGACCTGCTCCGGATTCCGGATGGCGTGTCCGATGAGCGTGCGGCTCTCTTCCCGTACCTGGAGACCGCGGTCAATCTGCTGCTCGATGGTGCGCCCCGGATCGGGGAGCGGGTGGCGGTGGTGGGCCAGGGCGCGCTGGGGCTGGCGCTGACCGCGCTGCTCAGCCGGTATCCGCTCGCGGGGCTGATTGCCGTCGAACCGAGATCGGAGCGGCGCCGGCTGTCCCTGAGATTTGGAGCGCGGGAAGCGGTTTGTCCGGAAGACGCGAGCGCCGCGTTGCAAAGCGCCTTTCGCGGGGGGGCGGAACTCGTCTTTGAGGTGTCCGGCAGCCGGTCCGGCCTCGACCTGGCCATCCAGGCTGCGGCCCGGGAGGGACGGGTGATTGCGGGCTCCTGGTTGGCCGGCGGCGCCACGCCTCTCGATCTGGGTGGGTGGTTCCATCGGGGGCGGATTCGCATCGTTTCGAGTCAGGTCAGTCATCTGCCGCCGCTGGGGCCGTCCTGGAACATCGGACGCCGGCGCGATCTTGCCTGGGAACTTCTGGGAAGCGTCCCCCTCGAGACACTCGTGACCCACCGGCTTCCGCTCGCGAAAGCGGGGGAGGCCTACGCCCGGCTGGACGCCGGCGAGGCGCTGGTCGCGCTGCTGGTCAGCAACGCCTCGGACTGAACGGGGGCGCTCTCGACGGCGGGTTGTTTCCCGGCCGTGGAGCGCGTTCTTGTCTTTGCCTCTTTTTTCTTCTTTTCGAATTCCGCGCGTTCAAGTTCCGCCTGCTCCGCAAGCCACCGGTAGGTGGATTCCTGGGCGGCTCGCCGCGGCGTCCCTCGGGGAACCCGTTTGTTGCGGCCGGCCGAGTCGTGCTTCCTGGCCTTGCAGTTGTCGGCCCACTGCAGGTCGAGGTAGTGGCGCAACTGTTGCTTGATGTGCTCGTCGTAAACGGGGAAGGCAACCTCGACACGGCGGTCGAAGTTGCGCGGCATCCAGTCGGCGGAGGTGCAGTAGTAGAGCGGATCGCCGCCATTCCCGAAGACGAGGATGCGGGAGTGCTCGAGATAGCGGTCCAGGATGGAGATGGCCTTGAAATCCGCGTTCGCCGGCAGGTTGTCGGTAGGGATGGAGAACGTTCCCCGCACGATGAGCCGGATCCTGACCCCGGCCTCCGCGGCTTCCTCCAGCAGGGCGACGACCTCGGGGTGGGTCAGGTGATTCAGCTTCGCTTCGATGGATGCCGGTTCCCCTCGGCCGGCGCGGGCGATTTCCTGGTGGATGAGATGGTCCACCGTCGTCCGCAGGGTCCACGGAGCAACGACCAGGTGATCCATTTCCAGAGCCTCGTACGGCCGGCGAATGACCCGGAAAAGGCGGGCCACGTCCCGGCAGATCCCTTCGTGCGTCGTCAGGAGGAAGTGGTCGGCGTAGAGGTTCCCCGTGTCCTCGTTCAGGTTGCCGGTACCGAGGAAGCCGTAGAGGGTGCGGTTGCCGCGCTCCCGCCGCTCGATCAATCCCATCTTGGCGTGGATCTTGAGGTCCTCGGGGCCGAAGACGACCCGGACGCCCTCGCGGGTGAGCACGTCCGTGAACTCGATGTTCGTGGTTTCGTCGAAACGCGCGGTGAGTTCCACGACCGCGGTGACCTTCTTCCCGTTTCGCGCGGCGTTGATGAGGGCGTTTACCACTCCGGAGTTGTTGGCGACCCGGTACATGGTCACCGAGATGCGGTTGACCTTGGGGTCGATCGCCGCCTCCCGGAGAAGGTCGATCAGATAGGAGAAGCGCTGGTAGGGCGTCTGGATCAGAATGTCGCGGCGCCGCATCGCGCGCATGATCGATCGTTCCCGATCGATGGCGGGAAGGCCGAGGGTGGGCCAGGGTTTGTAGCGCAGCCCGCTCTTCAGCCGGGGGAAGCGGATGAAATCCTTGAAGTTGTGGTGGCGCCCTCCCGGAACCAGCACGCTCCGATCCTCGATCTGGAGGCTACGGCAGAGCGCATCCAGAAGATCGCTCGGCATGTCCTGGTCGAACACGAAACGAACGAGCGAGGCGGTGAGCCGCCGCCGGACGCTTTTTTCCACCCGGCGCAGGTAGCTGTCCTTCGGGCTGCCTTCGAGATCGAGGCCGGAGTCCCGGGTGATCTTGACGACGTAGCCCTCCGCCGCCTCCACCTGGAAGATCGAGAAAATCTCCGGCAGCCGATAGCGGATCACGTCCTCCAAAAGGATCACGTCGATCCGGCCGGCCGTTGAAGGCAACCGGACAAAACGCCCGACGGACCGGGTCGGGATGTCCACGATCGCGTACATCGGCCGTCGCTGGCCGGAGCGCAGCACCCGAACGCCGAGGTAGATGTCGCGCTCGTCCAGATTGAGCGTTTGCCCGCTCCGTTCCAGCATGATCGGGGTCAGGTGCGGGCGGACCTTGCGCACGAAGTAGTCATGGATGTACTCGCCCTGGGCGGGGCTTAGATCGAGCCCCGTGACGATGCGGATGCCGCGTTGCTCCAGTTCGCACAGCAGTGCGTCGTAGGTCCTCAGGAAGATGGCCTGGTCGCGGAGGATCTGGCGCTGGATGTCGGCGAGCAGGACCGAGGGATCCCAGTCGAGGAATCCCCGGCGGCTCGGGCTGATTTTCTGGATGCGCTGGAGCGCGGCCACCCGGACCCGGTAGTACTCGTCCTGGTTGCTCGAGAAGATGCCGAGGAAACGAAGCCGTTCGACGAGGGGGACGGTTTCGTCCCGGGCTTCCTGGAGCACCCGGCCGTTGAAGGCGACCTGCGAGAGTTCGCGCGGGATGATCGCGCTGGGACGGTGGTTACGGGCCATGGATAAACGACGCCCGGACCGAGACCCGGGGGGGTATTCTGAATAGCCTACGCCATGAGTACTTCCGTGTGGGCGCTGGTGACCGGAGGTTCGATCGGGATCGGTCGTGAACTGGCATCGCTGTGCGCCGCGGACGGCCGCGACCTGATCCTGGTGGCCCGCAGCGCCGCGCGCCTCGAACAGGCTGCCGGAGAAGTCCGCGCCGCCTACGGCGTGCGTGTCGTGACGCTGCCGATGGATCTCGCCGAACCCGGCGCGGCGGAAGCTCTCCACGGCGTGACCCGCGAGCGCGGTCTGGAGGTGGACTTCCTCATCAACAACGCGGGATTCGGAATGAGCCGGCGCTTTGCCGAAGTTCCGCTCCGAGTGCAACGGGCGATGATCGGGCTGAATCTGGCGGCGCTCGCCGACCTGTGTCATCTCTATCTGCCCGCGATGCTGGAACGCGGCAGCGGACGGATACTGAACGTGGGCTCCGGCGCCGGCTACGTTCCGGGCCTCGGTTTCACCACTTACGCCTCCACCAAGGCTTTCGTGCTGCACCTTACCGAGGGGTTGGCGGGTGAGCTTGACGGGACGGGGGTATCCGTCAGCGTTCTTTGTCCTGGCCCGGTGGACACCCCCTTCCTGGGAACGGCGGGAATCGAGAGCTTCTCGGGGCTTCGCCGCCTGGCGCTCGCCGATCCGGGGAAGGTCGCCGCGGCGGGCTACCGGGGCGCGCTGCGGGGGAAGGTGGTGATCAATCCCGGTTTCCTGCCCCGCCTGGTTCCGCTGGTACCCCGGCTGCTGCCGCGGTTCGTCGTGCGGTGGCTCGGTAAGGCGGTCGGCGGGCAGATGGCCCGGAGGTCTTCATGAGCGATCGAGTCCTGCCCTCCCACGAGCACCTCGAGGAACGCGGCATACCGTGGGAGCGCCAGACCTTCCCGGCTTCCACACCGAAAGGGGCGGCCTCGGTGGCTCATGCCCTCGGCTATCGCGAGAGCCAGATGGTGAAGACCCTGATTTTCGAATCGGGGACGGGGGAGCGGGCGCTCATCGCGGTGGGCGGCGACAAGAACGTCATTTCCGGCAAGCTGAAGAAGGCCATGGGCAACCGCAACATCCGGCTGGCGAGCCCGGAGGCGGTCATCGAGTTCACTGGCTACCGGATCGGCTCGATTCCGCCGTTTTCCTGGCAGCGGGACGGCGCGCGGACTTTCCTCGACACGGCCTTGATGGAAGAGCCGGTCCTCGGGGTGGGCGCCGGCGTCTGGGGCGAGGAGATCCTCATCACCCCGGCCGACCTGGTGCGCGCTACCGATGGCATTGTCGTGAACCTCACCCGCCGGGACGAATCCACCGGGTAGGAAGCGCTGCTGGGAATGCGGGTGGTCCCCACCCGGTCCTGCTAATTTTCCGGCCATGAGCATCCGGAACGGCCTGCTGGCCGCCTTGGCTCTGTCCCTCCCACTCTCCGCTCCGGCGTCTGCTTTCCCCCCGCGGGCCGCCCAGGACGCCACCACCCCCGAAGACGCGTACCGCGTCTGGCTCTGCCCCATGCATCGGGATCACCAGGCGCATGAGGAGGGCCGCTGTCCGCTCTGCGGGATGGCGCTGGTCCGGCGAACCCTGGTGACCCGCTACGTGTGCCTCGCGGAAGAGGACGGCGTGGTGGAGGAGCAGCCCGGAATCTGCCCCGACACCGGGGAACCCCTCGTTCCCGCGACGCGGGAGGTGGTCTGGTTCTGCCCTGCGGCGCCCGACCGCGTCTTCGTCGAGCCCGGGGTCTGCGAGGACGACGCCCCCCGGCAACGAACGACCCGGGTATCCGCCCACGGCGACCACAATCCGCGTCACGGAGGCGTCTTGTTCATGGCGCCGAACGGGGTGCACCACCTGGAGGGAGCCCTGGAGGGCGGGGCCTTCCGGCTCTACTTCTACGACTCCTTCACCCGCCCGATCGAACCGGAGCCGTTTGCGGCGCGGGTGGTTCCAGCGGACGACCGCGGGGCGCCGGTCGGTGATCCAGTGGCGCTCTCGACCGCCGGCGACGCGCTCGGAACGGTTGTGGCGGCCAGGGCTGGAGAGCGGGCGGCTTTCACCGCCTTCGTGCGGTTCCCCGAGCGCGACGAGGAGGATCGCTTCGATTTCATCTTCCTGTCCGATGAGGAGCGGGCCGCGCTCGCCGCGGAGGCGTCTCCGACAGAATTGCCCGAACTGCGCGTGCCGGACACGCCGCAGGAGATTCTGGAAGCCATCCGGGCTCGTGATCGACGCGTCCAGCGGCTGATCGACCAGGGCCGGTGGGCGGATCTCTTCATTCCGGCGCTGGAGGCGAAAGAGCTGGCGCTGGCTTACGGTGAGCGGGCGGTGGACCGTCCCTGGGTGGCGCTCAAGCGGATCGTGCGAGGGGCGTGGCTGCTCGACCTCTACGGAGATCAGGGCGACCGGATTCGGGTCGGGGAGGCTTACGAGATCTTTGCCGAGGGGATGCGGGGTCTTCCGGCAACGGCGCCGGAGTGAGGGAGAAGCAGGTGATGACGAAACGCCACGCCGCCATCCTCACGGGGCTGGTCGCGGTGCTCGCTGCCACGCTCGTTGCCACTCCCGGGTGGTTCGATCAGGCGAACGCCCACGAGCCGGAACTTTCCCGTTACACCTATTGGGGCGACATCCGGCCGCTGATCGCGGAGCACTGCGCCGCCTGCCACTCGGGAACCGGTCCCGCGCCGGTCAACCTGATGCGCTATCTGGAGGCGCTTCCCTGGGCGAACTCCATCGCCCGCCAGGTTCTGGAGCGGCGCATGCCTCCCTGGCTGCCGGACGACGGCACCGGCGATCTGGCGCACTCCCGGACGCTCGACGAGCGGGAAACGAACCTGCTGGTGGACTGGGCCATCGGCCTCGCGCCCGAAGGCCCGGCGCCGGCGGAGGATCCGGGCATGCCGGCCGCGGATGCCGAGTTGCCAGCGTCCCGGCTGTCGGTTTCGGAACCGATCACGATCGGCGAGATGGAGTCCGAGGCAGCGGTCTGCCAGCCGCTCGTTCGGGGTGAAGGAGTGGGCGCGGCGGCGGCCGGGTTTGCCCTGATACCAGGCGAGGCTGTCTCGATCCTGCGGCGGGCGGTTCTCTTCGCCGGCGCCGACTGCGCGAGCGGCGCCCCGATCTTCACCTGGGTGGTGGGGCAGGGGCCCCGGATGCGGCCGGAGGGAGTCTTCGACCCCCTCCCGGCGAACACCGGGCTCTTCCTCCAACTGACCTACCGCAAGGACTTCGACACCGAGGGGCTGGCGTTCGACGACGAGCCCGAAGTCGTCGTCTTTCCGCCGCTGCCGGATCGCGACCGCACCGTCGAGATGCTTGCCGTCGAGCCGGGAGTGACCCCGGTGGGCCCGGCCATGCTGCTGTCCGTGCTGCCCCCCGAAGGACTCGACCCGGGCCCGGACGGATTCGCGGTGGAGGCCGTGGGAAGCGACGGGGCGGTGACTCCGCTGCTGCGGATCCGCCGCTTCGATTCCGATTGGTCCGAGAAGTTCGCCTTCCGGGAGCCGGTACTCCTGGCGGAAGGCGCGGCGATCCGCGTCTCGCATCCCGGAGCGATTGTGGACCTGGTCCGCACACCGGCCGCCGGCCTCGACGAGGATCCGTAAGGGCCGGAAGCAAGGGACCGCCGGCCTCTGGCCGGCCGAGTTCTCCCGGCGAGGGCCGCGCGGGAGCGCGAAACCAGCATGGAAGACGTTTCGCTACGCCAAAGTGGGGGTCGCACTCCGCACTTGATCCGGTTCCTTGTCGGCATCGCTGAGGGAGCCTCCGAATCTTGATCGCGCTGGATACGAACCTCCTTGTCCGGTTTCGTGGCCAGACGAGTGGATAGCTGATCGGGGCGGGCCGTCTCGGACCCCCGTCAAACAGTGGGAGGGGCGGTGGCGGCTGATCTGATCGAGCTTCCTTCGGGCGCCAATGGCGCGCCGGGAGGCCGTACACGGAACGGGGGCGGCGCGGATGCGCCGCCCCCGTGGGGTGAAGTTGCCGGGAGTTACTGCTGCTGCATATCCGTGGTCGCCATCGCGTGGCTCCGAACCTCGTCGAGGAAGGCGACGTCGCTGTCGGCTTCGGTCAGGAAGGTCTGGAGGGTCGCGTAGGCGCGGTTCGCCGCGTCCTCGTCACCGAGGGCGGTAGCGGCGCGGGCCAAGCCGAGCAGCGAGGCCGTCCGGTTCGGAGTCCGGGTCAGGCTCATTTCGAACTGGGCGCGCGCTTTTTCCGCCTTGCCGGCGGCAAGTAGCAGTTCGCCGCGCAGCTCGTGGGACGGCTTCATCGGATAGGTCGGGCCGGACGGCGGATCCTGGGTCTCCTCGATGTCGGTCGCCATCGCAGCGTGCTTCAGAGCGCCTTCGGTGTCACCTTCAAGCTGAGCGGCGAGCGCCTCGACCTCGTGCTGCATGATGCGGACGGAGTCGGCCTGATAGGTCTCACCCGCCTCGGCGCGCTTGTCGGCGAGCGCCCGAAGCTGCTTGGCCGCTTCGTTGGCGCCAGCGGCGTCCTGCCCGGCGAACGCCTTCATGCCCGCTGCGAGCAGCAGGTTGGCGGTCGAGTTGTAGCGACTCGTGTCCACGTCTCCCTTCGGGAGGGAGATGGCGTCGTAGCGGCCGGTCTCGATCGCGTGGCGGGCCACCATGGAGGCGGAGATTCGCCGCAGCCGATTGTCGTCGGTCTCGGCGACGGCGTCATCCACGATGGCGATCCCGTTCAGGACTGCGCCGTACGCGCCGCGCTGGAGGTCCGAGTAAGCCTTCCACTCGAGGCTGTGGTAGTCGCGCTTGGTGATCGAGAGGTTCTTCGCCTCGACCCACTTGGCGGAGGCGTTGTAGGCCACCTCGTTCGACTTGGAAACCCGGTTCCACATGCCGTGCTGCACGAAGATGTGGGAGGGCATGTGCTGCGCGTGGTGCGCCTCGGGGGCGATCTCGGCGTAGCGGTTCGCGGCCTCGAGGGCGAGCGGAGCGTGCTCCGGATCGTCGAAGGAGTGGATCACGTAGTGGGCGGCGCCCGGATGGTTGGGCTCGCGCTGGAAGAGGTCGCTAACGATGGCTCCGGCCTTCATCTGGCGGTGGAAGCCCGGCTCGCCGCGGCGGACGAGGCCGAGGTAGGACAGGGCGTAAAACGCCTTGGCTTCGTTGTCTTCCGGATGGGCTTCCGCGAGGCGACGCATCGCCTGGTGGTAGAGCTCGTCCCGCTCGTACTTGTCACCGGGGCCGTAGAGGACTTCCACGGTGTCGAGGTAGAGCCGCTCGCGCTCGGTCGGGGTCTTGGCCCGGCGCTCGGCGCGGGTCGCGCCGAAGCGCTTCAGCACGTCGCGGGCGGCGCTGATGTCCTGCTCGGACCACAGCGGGTGGTTGTGGCTGATCGCCTCGCCCCAGTAGGCGAGGGCAAAGTCAGGATCGATCTCCTGCGCGTTCTTGAACGCTTCCCCAGCTTCCTCGTACCAGAAGCTGTGCAGCGCGGCGACACCCCGCTGGAAGGCGGCCTGCGCGGCTTCCGAACCGGAGTTCGGGAAGTGCACGGTGCCGAGGTCGGACTCCTCCTCGGCAAATGCGGGCGCCGCGATCAGGGCGAGGGCGGCGACGGCCAGAATGAGGCGTCCGGAGACGCGGAGTTTTTTGGACATGAATTCCTCCGTCTTCGGGCGCGAATCACACCCGGAAGCGGTGATTTTAGCCGTCGCGGAACAGGGGTGCGAACGTAACGCGGAGGGGGGGCGAAACGGCGCGCCGTCCGCGCGGGGTAGCGCCCGGTGCTGAATCCCGGTGAGCGCCGAGAGCGGGGAGGCGCCCGACGAGAGGACCGGCCGTTGGGGGTGGTGCGCTCCGCGGAACCCGGGCTCTGGGCGATCGTTCTGGTACCGGCCTAGAATTCCGGGGAACGATCAACGAGTTCCGGGAGTTTTCCGTCCGTATGCCAGATGCCCTAACGAGCCAGCCGTCCGCAGAGGTCCGTGACGTCCGTTCCTCGTTCGCCGACCGGCTGACCGCGGAACTCGGCCGCGTGGTGGTCGGACAGCGGGAGGTGGTGGAGCGCGTCCTGATCGGGCTCCTGACCCGGGGGCATCTCCTCATCGAGGGCGTCCCGGGAATCGCGAAGACTCTGCTCGCCAAGAGCGTCGCGGAGAGCGTTCGGGCCGAGTTTTCCCGGGTTCAGTTCACTCCCGACCTCCTGCCCGCGGACCTTGTCGGGACGCTCATCTACGACCAGCGGGACCGGAGTTTCGTGCCCCGGAAGGGGCCGGTGTTCACGAACTTTCTGCTCGCCGACGAGATCAACCGGGCCCCCGCCAAGGTGCAGAGCGCCCTGCTCGAAGCGATGCAGGAACGCCAGGTCACCATTGGCGACGAGACCTGGAAGCTCGAGGAGCCGTTCGTGGTGCTCGCCACCCAAAACCCCATCGAGCAGGAGGGAACCTATCCGCTTCCCGAGGCGCAGGTGGACCGCTTCATGATGAAGCTGCGGATGGGATTCCCCGAGCTTGAGGACGAGCGGGCCATCCTGAAGCGGATGGCCAACTTCGACGTTCCTCGCGTCGAGCCGATCATCGGCCCCCAGGAGATCGCCGTCGCCCGGGGCGCGGTCGAGGCGGTGTACGTGGACGATCGAATCCGCGACTACATCCTCGCGCTGGTCCGGGCGACCCGCGATCCCGCCGCCTTCGGGGTGGACATAGCCGGACTCGTGGAACACGGCGCCTCGCCGCGCGCGAGTCTCGATCTCTACCGGGCGGCGCGCGCCCGGGCCTTCCTGGAGGACCGCGACTTCACCGCTCCCGAAGACGTGAAACACCTGGCGCCCGACGTGATGCGCCACCGGCTCATCCTCTCCTACGAGGCGGAGGCGGAAGAAGTGGACGGCGACGAGATCGTGCGGCGGGTGCTCGACGCCGTGGAGGTTCCCTGACCCCCGGTCCGCCTGAGGTCGTCGTGGTCCGGAACCGAGCGTCCGTCGCCGATCGGCGCGGCAGATCCCGGACGGGCCTGTTCGCTTCGTTGTTGTCGCCGGGCGGGGGGGCCGGCGCGGCGCCGGAGGCCCCGTCGTCGGGAGTCTCCACCGCGGAGCTGCTCGCCCGGGTGCGCCACATCGAGATCCGGACCCGCAAACTCGTCACCGAGGCGTTGGCGGGGGCGTATCTGAGCACTTTCAAGGGACAGGGGATGGAGTTCTCCGAGGTCCGCGAGTACGCCCCGGGTGACGACATCCGCTCCGTGGACTGGAACGTCACCTCGCGCACCGGCGACCTTCACGTCAAGAAGTTCGTTGAAGAGCGTGAGCAGACCGTGTTGTTCCTGTTGGATGTTTCGCGCTCGTTCGCGTTCGGCAGCCGCCGCGACTTCAAGCGGTCAACGGCGGCCGAGGCAGCCGCGGCCCTCGCCTTTTCGGCGATTCGCTCCGGCGACCGGGTGGGAGCGCTGCTCTTCACCGACCGCGCCGAGACCCGGCTTCCGGCGCGGAAGGGCCGGCGGCACGGCCTCCGGGTACTCCGCGACCTGCTCTACTTCGAACCCGAGGGGGCCGGCACCGACATCGCGGGAGCTCTCGACCTGTTGAACCGCGCGGTGCGCCGTCGCGCGACGGTCTTCCTGCTGAGCGATTTCGTCGGAGATCCTCCCGAGCGGTGGCTGCGCCCGCTCCGGGTGGCCGCGCGCCGGCATGATCTCATCGCCGTGCGGGTCACGGACCCGAGAGAGCACGAGATTCCGGACATCGGGCTCGTCGAACTCGAGGATGCGGAGTCCGGAACTCCTGTCCGGCTTGACACCTCGGACCGCCGGGTCCGCGACGCCTTTCGCCAGCGCGCCTTCCGGACCCACGCGGCGGCGTCCCGCGCTCTCCGTGAGACGGGGGTGGACATGGTGGAGGTGACGGCGGGGGAACCCTACGACGATCCCTTGCGAAAGTTCTTCCGCATGCGCGAGAAGCGGCGGCGATGACACCGGTGGCCCGGGCGATTCTGCCGCTCTTCGCAGTCGCGGCCGCTGCCGCCGGCGGAGCGGCTGGTCAGCCGCCGACCGCCGCCGCCCGCGCCGAGGTGGTCTCGGAGCCGGTGGAGGTGGGCGCGCTCTTCGAACTGGAGATCGTCGTCGAGCACCCCGCCGGGGCGGAGGCTGCCCCGGTCGTGGACGAAGCCCTCGGCGACTTCCGGACCCTGGGCGTGGTTCCGCTGGAGGCAGATGAGGACCGCCCGGGAGAAAGCCGGTTCCGGGTCCGGCTGGGCGCGTTCGTGCTCCCGGGAGACCATGAAATCCCGGGCGTTCGGGTCGGGTTCCGGACGGCGGACGGCGGGCTTTCGCTGATCGAAACGCCGCCCGCGCCGGTGCGCGTCGTGTCGTCGCTGCCTCCTGGCGCGGAGGAGGCGGGGGGCGACATCCATGACATCCGGGGGCCCTTCGAGTTGAAATTGCCCCCGCGCTGGGGAGCGATCGGCCTCCTCGCGCTGGGACTCGCGATCCTGCTGGCCGCCGCCTGGTTCTGGAGGCGCCGGAGGCCGGGGGAGGCGCCGGTGGTTCCGCTTCCGCCCCCGGCAGCGGAAGCCGAGGCGGCCCTTGCCCGGCTGGGCCGGGCGGGACTCCTCGAAGCGGGGGACGTGGTCGGTTACTACGAGCGGCTTGCCGAGATCATGAAGCGCTACGCGGGGCGGCGGTTCGAGACGCCGTGGAGCGAACGGACCACCGGAGAGATCCTGCGGGACCTGCGACGCGGCGCCGCACCGGACCACCGGGAGGCCCTGTCGCTGCTGGCGGCCATTCTGGGGGAGGCCGATCTCGCCAAATTCAGCGAGCTTGCCTTCCGCCCGGATGCGGCCCGGTCGCGGTTCCGGCAGGCAGGGATCTTCCTCGACCGGACCCGGCCGGCCCTGACTTCCGAAGCCAGGACGGGGGACGTCGGTGCCGGAACTCCCGCACTGCCCGCGGGCGGCGGCCCGGAACCCGGCGACCGGGTGGAGGCCCGCTGATGCGTTTCCTCTGGCCGGCGGCCCTGCTGCTGCTCGCGCTGGCGCCCATCCTCGTGGTGCGGGCGCGGCGACTGGTGGCGCCGGCGGTCCGCTTCCCGGACGCGGCCGGACTGCGGGACTTGCCGCGATCGTTCCGTTCGCGGCTCGCGTTCCTTCCCGGGGCTCTCGTGCTCACCGCGCTGGTCCTCGCCGCGGTCGCGCTCGCGCGTCCGCAGACGGGGATCACCGAGGAAACCGGGACCAGCCTGGGTGTGGACATCGTGCTCGCCCTCGACATTTCTTCGAGTATGCGGGCCGAGGACTTTGCTCCGGCCGACCGTCTCACCGCGGCCAAGGAAGTGCTCGAGGATTTCATCGATCGCCGGACGGACGACCGGCTGGGGGCGGTGGCGTTCGCCCGGAATGCGGTGACCCTCAGCCCGCTCACCCTCGATCACGGCGTCCTCACGGATCGCCTGCGGGAGGTGGATATCGGCGACATTCCCGACGGAACGGCGATCGGCAACGCCATCGCCGCCTCGGTGAACCGGCTGGCCGGCTCCGAGGCGGAAAGCCGCGTGATCGTGCTGCTCACCGACGGGGTTTCGAACGCCGGAGAGATCCATCCGCTGACGGCCGCCGGATTGGCCAGGACGCGGGGAATCCGGGTGTACACCGTGGGCGCGGGGAGCCAGCAGGGAGGACGGATGGTCATGCGGCGGCCCGACGGCTCGCTCGACGTCCGGACGGCGCCGGGAATTGACGAGGAGATGCTCACCCAGGTCGCGGACGCGACCGGCGGCCGCTACTTTCGGGCCCGGGACAGCGAGGGGCTGCGGGCGGTCTATGACGAGATCGACGCCCTCGAGACGACCGAAATCCAGGCGCCCACCTGGACCAGTTGGTCGGACGACGGCCCCGCGCTGGCCGGGTGGGCGGCGATGGTCCTCTTTTCCGGGATCGCGCTCGGCGCCACCGTGCTGCGGAGGGCGCCATGAATCGCACCGGCAGCGCGCGGTTTCGCGGAGCGCGCGGAGAGCGGGGCTGAGATGCGTTTCGGTACGCCGTCGGCGCTCCTCCTGCTGGCGCTCTTTCCCCTGGGGGTAGGGCTCGTCTTCTGGTCGGCGCGCCGGGCGCGGGCGGCACTCGGCCGATTCGGGACCCGCACGCCGGCGCTGGTCGAAGGCGAAAACCGGACGCGGCGCCGTTTCCGCGACTGGTTGCTGCTAGGGGCCATCCTCCTGCTCGCCGTCGCGGCCGCGCGTCCGCAGTGGGGAAGACAGGAGCAGGAAGTGACCCTCGTCGGGGTGGACATCGTGTTGGCGATGGACACCTCCTTCAGCATGGACGCCCGGGACGTGGCGCCCTCGCGGATGGAGCGCGCCCGCTATATCGCCGGAGAGTTGCTCGAACGGATGGTCGGGAACCGGGTGGGAATCGTGGCGTTTTCGGGGACGGCATTCACCCAGTGCCCACTCACCCATGACCTCGGCGCCGTTCGGACCCTGCTTTCCGGAATCGCTACCGGGGCCGTGGAAAGCCCCGGTACGAACCTCGCGGCGATGATCGAGGAGGCGGCGCGCGCCTTCGAACGGCAGGAGAGTCGCCACCGGGTGGTGGTGCTGCTCACCGACGGACAGCAGGACGACCTGCGGGTCACCGGAATCGCCGAACTGGCGCGAATGGCAAACGAGCACGGCATCGTCGTTTTGCCGGTGGGCGTGGGGACGCCGGGTGGGGGCACCATCCCGGCGGACTCCGAGGCCGGCCCGACCCTGATGCGGGACGGCGCCGGTTCCCCGATCGTGAGCCGGCTGGACCGGGCGACGCTTTCCGAATTGGCGGCGCTCACCGGTGGCGTCTTCTTCGAGGTGTCTCCCGACGACCGGGAGATCGAAGGACTGACGGCGCGGATCGCCGGGATCGAGGGCGGCGAACTCGGGGCGCAGATATCCCGGCGCTACCGCGAGCGGTTCTGGATCCCGGCCGGGCTGGCGGTCTTTGCCATCGCGGGGGCCGCCCTCGTCGCTCCGGCGCGCCGGCGCCCGGCGAGTCCGGGAGGCGTCTCGTGATGCGCGCCGCTTTCGTCTTGCTGATGGCCGCACAGCTCTTCGGTGGCGGGGAGCGAAACACCCGCGAGGGGGCGGAACACTTCGAAGCGGGCCGCCTGGAGGAGGCGCTGCGCGCCTTTTCGCGGGCGGAGGGCGAGGTTCCCGATGCGCCGGAGAACGATCTGAATATCGCCGGTGTCCACTACCGGATGGGAGAGGCGCAGGAAGGCCCGGCCTCGGCCGAGGACGGTCCGCTCGCGGAGGCGCTCCGGGGTTACCAGACGGCGCTCGATAGCGATCTCGCGGAAGGGGTCCGGCGGGACGCCCTGTTCAATCTGGGCAACAGCCTCTTCCGCGCCGGGGCGTTTCGCGAGGCGGCGGTCGCCTACGCGGAAGCGATCGCGGAAGACCCGGAGGACGTCGAGGCCCGCCAGAATCTGGAACGCGCGCTCCGGCGCGCCGAGGAGCAAGAAGAAGCACAACAACAACAGCCGCAGGATGGAGAGGGCCAGGACAACGAGGAACGGGACGGCGAGGAACCGGACGAGCAGCAAGAGCAGGGGCAGCAGGATCAGCAACCAGGGGATGGGCCGGACCAGCAGGATCCAGCTTCCGAGGAGTCGCCGGAATCCAGCCCGGAGCCCCCTTCCGGGGAGCAGGGGGAACGCCCGGAGCGGCCGCCGGACAACGATCCGGACCGAGACGCCTCCCGGGATGAAAGCCCGCCATCGGAAGCGTCGGAGGGTGCGCCGGGAGAAGTCCCCGAGATCAGCCCCGAGCAGGCGGAGCGAATCCTTGCGGCTCTCGCCGACGTGGAGCGGGCCTTCCAGGAGGAGCAACTGGAAAGGCGCCGGGCCCGGGCGCTCCGAAGGGGCCGGCATTAGCAGCCCATGAAGCAAGCACCCACCGTACCCATGGCCGCGAGCATCCAACCTGAGGGTCTTGCCGCGTGCAGGGTGCTTCCTGCCCCGGGTCTCCACCGGCTGCTCGGGAAAGGGCTGCTGCCGGCCGCTGTTCTTGCGGTCCTTTCCGCGCTGCCGGCCCACGCCCAGGAAGCCGCCGAGGCGCGCGTCGACGCCGACCACATCGGGATCGAAGACACGCTCACCCTGACGGTTTCCGTGCCGGAGGATCGGGGCGGGGAACCCACGCTCTCCGATCTCGCCGGGTTCGAGGTACTCGGCAGCCAGCGGGTCTCGAAGACGCAGATCGTGAACATGCAGATGACCCGCGCGATCGAGTGGGTCTATCGACTGAGGCCCCTGGAAACCGGGGAACTCACGATTCCGCGGATCCCGGTTCCCGGCTATTCCCCCGCGCCCCCGATTCGGGTCCGGGTCGAACCAGGGAGCCTCGGCTCCCCCCCGTCCGACCCGTTTGCGTCCCCCTTCCCGTCGCCCTTTTCCTCGCCGTTCGGATTCGGGGATCCGTTCGACCGTCGGCAGCGCCGGGGGCAGGGGGTTCCGGAGGTTCGGGAAGAGGACATCTTCGTCCGCGTGGAAGCGGCGGAGGCCCCGGTTCACACCGGCGAGCAGGTGCTCGTTCTCTACCGCCTCTGGTCCCGGCTCCCGGTGTTTGTCGCGGCCCCCGTCGAGCTGGCGCAGCCGGAGGGTTTTTGGACCGAGGATGTGGAACTCCCCGATGTCCCCTGGTTGGAGCGCGGCCTGGACGCAGCCGAGATTCGCGCCCGCCGCGCCCTCCCGGGGCCGCGCCGCGAACGCCGGACCCTGAACGGCGTTGCCTACGACACCTATCCGCTGCTGATGCGCGCGGTCTTTCCGACCGGCGCCGGAGAGCGCGAACTCGCGGGGCCTCGTTTCGACATCGGGGTACAGGGCGAGCGGCGGTCGTTCTTTGGACGGGAACAGGTGGTGGTGACTCGAGAGGCCCCCGCGGTGACGATCCGGGCGGCGCCACTGCCGGAGGCGGGACGCCCTCCCGGATTCACCGGCGCGGTGGGGGACTACCGGCTGAGCGCGGACATCAGACGAGACGACGCGCCGCTCGGTGATCGGGCGGCGGTAGCCGGGGAGCCGCTCGTGTTGCGCGTCCAACTCGAAGGCCGCGGCAATCTGCGCGTGGCGGGGGCTCCGGACCTGCCCGGCACTCCCGAGTCACGACGCGCCTTCCGTTTCTTCGATCCGGACATAAGCGCCGAAAGCGGCCTCCGCGACGAGGCTGGGGGCTTGTCGTTCGGCGGCCGGCAGATATGGGAGTTTCCGATGGTTCCCGAGGCCGGCGGAGTCCGGAACCTCGCCGCCGTCACCCTCGACGTCTTCAATCCGCGAACGGGCGTTTACGAGCGCCTCGAAACCGAGCCCATACAGATCCAGATCGAGGGGGGCGCCGCGATCGCCCCCGGGGCCGATGGGCCGGCAGCGGTGGAGCGGCTGGGACAGGACATCCGGTATCTGAAGCCCGTCGGGGAGGGACCGGGGCGTCTGCCGGGACCGTGGAGCCCCGGGAGTCTCTTCGTCCTGAGTCTTGCTCTTCCGGCCCTATGGAACCTGGGACTCTTCGCCGCTCGGCGACGCCGTGCCTGGCGGGAGGCGAATCCGGCGGAATACCGGCGGCGGGGGGCGGCCCGCGGCGCCCGGCGGCGGCTCGCGGCAATCTCCCGAGACGGGCCGGACTCCGCCGCCCGGGTGAGCGAGGCGCTTACGGAGTACGCGGCGGCGCGGCTGGGAGAGTCCCGCCACGGCCTCACCCCGGAGAGTGCGGCCCGCCGGCTCGAGGAGGCGGGCGCCGAGCCCGGCGCGGCGCGCCGCTTCCGGGCGCTGCTCTCTCGGACGGAAGGCGCGCGTTTCGCCGCCCCCGGGACGGGCGGCGAGGCGCACTCCGATGCCGAAGAGGCGGCGGAGCTGATTCGCCAGCTCGAGGAACAACTGGCGCGGCAGGGAGGCACGGAATGACGCGCCGGCTTCTTCTGGCTTCGGTGGTGTTGCTCGCCGGATCAGGCCTGGGTCGGTCGGCGCCGGCCCAGGAGAATCCTGAAGCGCAGGCCGCGGCGAGAAGCTACGACGAGGGCGACTACGAATCCGCGGCCGCCGCCTATCGCCGGCTACTCGAGGAGGCGGACGGGGAAATGGACCGTGCGGCGCTCCACTACAACCTCGGGAACGCCGAGTACCGTGCCGGCCGGCTCGGTCATGCGATGCTGCACTGGGAGAGGTCGCTTGCGCTCCGTCCGGGCGACGAGGATGCCCGCCAGAACCTGGCGCTCGCGCGGGAGCTGCTCGACCGGCGTTTGACCGACGCGGCGGCAACGGGCGCCCCCGATGCGTTCTCGATGGAGTTGCTCCGTTCGATGCAGGGCTTTGGCCCCTGGCTGCGCCGCAGTCCTCCGGAACGCTTCGCGGGGATACTCAGCGGCTCCGCACTGCTCGCGGGAATCTGCTGGACGCTGCTGATGCTCCGGCGCGGACGGCGGCGGCTGGTGCTGGCCGGGCTCCTGTCGGTGCTGGCGGCGGCGGCCGTGTCGGGGACGCTGCTCCGACTCCGGATCACGGCGCCCCTGGTCGCGGTGGTGGTGCAGCCCGGCGCCGCGCTCAGGAGCGGGCCCGGTCATTCCTTTTCCCAGCTCGCCGCCCTTCCGGAGGGCTTTTATCTGGAACTCGACGACGAGACGGCCCTCTCTCCGGAGGGCTTTCGGCGAGTCGTTGCCGCCGGGATCGTGGGCTACGCCGACGGTGAGAGCGTCATTCCGGTAGAGGAGCGCTGAGGGCCCCGTTCCGGTTCCTACGCGAGGGACCGGTCGAGGCGGCGGAGCGACTCGACGAGGACCCGGGTGCCGCTCGTGATGTCCGCGAGGCTCGTGAACTCGCGGGGCGAATGGCTGATGCCGTCGCGGCTCGGCACGAAGATCATCCCTATGGGGGCGAGTACGGCGATGGACTGGGCGTCGTGCCCGGCGCCGGACGGCAGCCGCAGGTTCGAAAAACCAAGACTCTCGGCAGCGCCTTCCACGGTGTCCATGAAGGCCGGGTCGCAGGGGGCGGCGCGGCTCAGGTAGTAGGGCTCGAAGGTGATGTCCGTCTGGTTGCGGCGCGCCAACTCGTCGCCCATTTCCTGGAAGCGCTGATAGAGAGCCTCGATCGTCTCCATTCCGAGATCCCGGATCTCGAGACTCAGTTCGACCTCTCCGGGAATGACGTTCGGAGCACCAGGGTGCGCCTCGATCCGTCCCACCGTCGCCACCTGGCGTCCCGGCCAGGCCTGGGTCTCTTCGTGGACTGCGACCAGGAAGCGGCCGGCGGTGACGAGGGCGTCGCGACGGATCCCCATCGCGGTGGTGCCGGCGTGGTTGGCGAATCCGGAAACCCGCACGCGGAAGCGGCGGATCCCCACGATGCCCTGGACCACCCCGATTTCGATCCCCTCGGAGGCGAGCGTGGGACCCTGTTCGATGTGCAACTCCAGGAAGCCGGCGTAGTGGCCGGGGGCGAGCGCCGCCTCCGTGATCCGCTCCGGCGATCCACCTACCCGGGCGAGCGCCTCGCCCAGGGTGAATCCGCCGTACACCGGAAGGTCCATTTCTTCCTTCGTGACTTCCCCGGCGAGGGCGCGGCTGCCGGTCTTTCCGTTCTCTTCGTTGAAGAACACCGCTACCTCGAGCGGATGACGGAGCGGCTCACCGGAGGCCGCGATGACGGTTGCGGCTTCGAGGGCTCCGATCGAGCCCACCACCCCGTCGAAGTTTCCGCCGTCCGGAACGGAATCGAGGTGCGACCCGGTGAGGAGCGGAGGTAGTGACGGATCGGTTCCGGGCAGGCGTCCGATGAGGTTTCCCGCGAGATCGGTGCGTACCGCAAGCCCCGCCTCCCGCAGCCAACCGGCAAAGCGGTCCCTGGTAGCGAGATCGGCGTCGCTCCCCGCGGTGCGGGAGCCGCCGCCCCCGGGCGTCGCGCCGATCCGGGCGATGGCTTCCATGCGGCTCGCGATGCGTTCGCTCTCGACGCGGTCTTCCAAAGCGCGGGAGGCGCCTGAGAGGACGGTGGCGGGCCAGAGGGTGGCAGCGGGAACCGCGCGGAGCAGAAACGCGCGGCGAGAGGGATGCGGCATCCGGTAATTGTGTGCGTTTTCTGATCCGCGTGGTCGGGCGCCGTCCGGGGTTAGCCGATCGGGCGCGCTGGTATCTTTCGGACGGGCTCCGCCGGGGCCCGTTGAAACGCATGAGGAATCGGGCGCGCCGGATGAGTCGGCGGGCTTTCCTGCGGCGGGAACAGTCCGGCGGTGGCGCAAACGAGCCGCTGACTCGCGAGGCCTACCGGCAACTCGTGTCCCAGTACCGCGCCGGTCGCTACGTGGAGACGGCCCGCCAGGTCGGGACCCGGGTCCAGGCGGAGACGAGGCGGGTGCAGCAGGATTTTTTCGACCATCTCCCGCCCGCCAACCAGCTCGAGGGGTTCCAGGAGCGATTGGCCGCCGCGCTCATGCACGCCGAGACGGTGGCGCAGTTCGGCTGGAACCACGCCAGTTGGGCTTTCCGGGAACCGGTCGAAAGTCTCCCGCGGCAGTGGGTTCAGGGGCTTCCTGACCACCTTGTCGAGGAGGCGATCGCCGGCTGGGGGGAGGAAGGCGCCTCCGACGTTCGCAAGCTCCTCTGGCGGGAGATCGTTCTTGCAGCCGCCCGCCAGCGACTTGCGCGGATGGACTTGCTCTCCGCCAGCCGCGTTCTGGAAGCAGCCGATCCGCGGCGGGATCCCGCACTCACCTGGCAACTCGCCGTCGTCTGGTCGGTCCGCGCCCGCTACGTGCGGGAGAAGGAACTCTGGCGGGATGCCCGGGAGCTGTTTCGGGAGGCGGCCTCCGAGCGGCTGGTGAGCCGGGCGGTTGCCTTGCAGTCCCCCAGAACGGTCGCGCGCGCGCTGGGAGATCCGGACGATCTGAATCTCCGCCTGGCGCTCGTTGCCCTGGGCCAGGGACGGATCGGCCGCGCCGCCGACCGTCTGCGGGAGGTCAGCGAGAAGCCGAATTCGGAGCTGCTCCGGGTGCCGCGGCTGCTGTTGCTCGGCGAAGCGCGGATTGCCGAGGGCCGACTCGATCCGGCGATCGCGGGACTCCGCGCGGCGGTGGACCTGGCCCCGACCTCGTCAGCCGTAGTAGCCGCGCTGGTGGCGGCGCTTGAGACCCGGGGACGCTGGGACGAGGCGGCGGAGCTCGCGACGGAACAACTTGGGCTCCGCGAGGGAGACCGGGTCTGGATCGATTTCCTGACCACCTGGGCGGAGGCGAGCGAGCCGTCCCTCGATTGGCTGCGCCGGCTGGTCGCCACCTGATCCACGGACACCGGGCTCGGGGACAGCGAATCTTGCTGCGAGCGCTTCCGCCGTTACCCGCGGTAATCGTCGGGATCCTGCTGCTGGGAGGCGCCGGAGGTGCGGCGGCCCAGTTCCGGGTGGAGAGCCGCGCCGTCCTGGTGGATGTCTCCGTGAGCCGGGACGGCCCGGTGCGGGGTCTCGGACCGGAGGACTTCGAACTGCTCGTCGCCGGCGAGCCAAGGGAGTTCCGGCTGCTCGATCCGGGCTCGGTACCGCTCGCCGTGCTGTTCGCCATGGATGTGAGCGGGAGCACCGCCGGGGAGCGGCGCCGTCGGCTGGCCGCCGGAGCGCGTCAGTTCGCCGGGGCGCTGACCGACCGCGACGACTGCGGGGTAGTGGCGTTCTCCAACCGGGCTCGCTGGGTCCGGGAGTTCGGCTCCTGCGGCGCGGACGTTGGCGACGGCCTGTTACAGACCGGCGGCGGTGGAGCTACGGCGCTTTGGGACGGAGTCATCCTGTCCCTGGCGGCCCTCCACTGGGGCAGCGGCCGTCCGGTGCTGCTGCTCTTCACCGATGCACTGGACAACCTGAGCTGGGCGCGGGAGCGGCACATCCGGAGCGCCGTCCAGGCTTCCGAAGTCCTGCTCTATTCGATCATCGCTCCCGCGCCCCGTCCATCGCGGATCCTCCGCACGGATCGGGATGGGATCGAACTGCTCGAGGACCTGGTCGGAGCCACCGGCGGAAGGTCCGTGACCATCCGCTCGGACGCGGATCTCGAAGCGGCGTTCCAGGAGGTTCTCCGGGATCTGCGGGTGCGCTACGTGCTCGCCTTCAGCCCCGAGCCCGGGAGGCGGGGATTCGTCCCGATCGAGGTTCGGGTGAAGCAGCGGCGCGTCCGGGTGCGGGCGCGAGAGGGCTATACGGCGCGGCCCTGAACGAACCGGCCGGGAGCGCGCCGCGAACCGAGGGGCGGGGCCGCCCGCTGGCCGAGTCGCGTGGGAGCGCGAAACCAGTGCTCGTGAGTCCGCACTATCGGGGTGTGCAGCTCGCTGACCGTCCAATCCAAGACGGTGAAATCCCTCCGACCAAGCGCTTCCCTCCCGCTGCCTCTCACCTCGCCGACCCCGAACCCGGATTTCTCATACTCATGGCCCAAGGTGCCGCGCGGATCACGCCAACCTGTTGATGATGTGGGGAGCAACGCGTCAGGCGCGGACCCTGACCGCACGGACAGCGTGTAGGCACGGGAGCCCCCGCCTGGAGAACTGGGCCGACCTCCAGGCCAGTTCTCCCGGTGGGGGCCGGCACAGCGGCGTGTAGCGCCGCGGGCGGTTCCTCGCCGCTCGCGCTCACGGGGTCCTCTCCGAGAGAGGGAGCTATCCCGGCCAGCCAGGTCCGTCCCGCCGCCCGCCTGCGGCGGGCTGTGCCGGCCTGGAGGCCGGCCCAGTTCTCCCGGCGGGGGCTCCCGTGCCTGTCCGACATCAAGGCTGGTGGGGTTCCCGCCGAGAGGGGAACCATCCTGCACCGATCGCTGCGGCGGAGGTATGAGAACCTCGCGGGAGCCAGTTCGAAGATTCGGAGCCAGGTGCTCCGGTTGGTAGATCCCTTCGGCGGCCGTTCTCCGATGGAACTCTGATGAGCCGGGCCGGCCGGGCCGGCAGCCTCATGCCGTTTCCGCTATGACACCCGGGCAGACCAGCTTGTTTCGGTGTCGGGCGCCAGGCTGTGGAGGACGCTGCAGTACTTGGCGAACGAGAGTTCGACGGACTGCTCCAGACGGTCCTGAACCACGGCGCCTCCCGAGGCGGTGAACTCCAGCCGGATGCTGACGAAGCGCTTCGGGTGATCGCCGGCGCGCTCGCCGGAGACGCGGGCCGAGAGGCGTTCGGGAGCCCGGCGCATGCGTTTCAGGATGTGGACGATGTCGATCGCCATACAGCCCGCGACCGCCCCCAGCAAGGATTCCATGGGGGAGGGGCCGTCCGCTGCGTCGCTGTCGAGGGTGAACGCGGCTCCGGACGGAGTGGTGATGTGGTAACCGGTTACCCCGTTCCATTCGAGATCGACGTGCATGGGTTTTCTCGCTTTCGTGACGTGGCCTCGGGGACGGTTCAGCGTTCGCGGCGGAGCACGAGGGAGATGTTCGTGCCGCCGAAACCGAACGAGTTGGAGAGGGCCCACTCGGCGTCGGTGGTCGTCGGTCCCACGACCGGAGGATAGTCCTCGAGTTCAGGATCGAGGGGTTCGGCGTTTACGGAGGGCGAAAGCCACCCCTCGCGAAGCATGAGGAAGGTGAAGGCGGCTTCGAGCGCGCCGGCCGCGGACACGGTGTGGCCGGTGTACCCCTTGGTCGAGCCATACGGGATGAGGGCGTCGTCGAAGACGCGACGAATCGCGCGGACTTCGGAGACATCCCCGAGGGGAGTCGAAGTGCCATGGGTGTTGATGTAGCCGATCGCCTCCCGCGGCACGCCGCTGTGCCGGAGCGCCCGCTGGATCGCGAGTTCGGCCCCTTCGCTGGCCGGAGCCACCATCTCTCCGCTCCCGTCGGAGGACATGCCGAAGCCGGCGATGGATCCGAGAATCTCCGCTCCGCGCCGTTCGGCGGATTCCCGGGACTCGAGGGCCAGGATGCCGGCGCCCTCTCCGAAGATGAAACCAGCGCGATCGGCGGCGTAGGGGCGCGAAGCCTTTTCGGGCCGGTGGTTGTCCACGCGGGTGTAGGCGCGCATCGAGTCGAAACCGAGATGGAAGTGAACGTCCTCCGCTTCCACGCCGCCCGCAAGCGCGTAGTCCACGACGCCATCACGGATCCAGGAGGCGGCGATCGCCAGGTTGTAGCCGCCCCCGGCGCAAGCCGCCGTAGCCGAGAGGGACGGCCCCCGGGTCTTCAGCACCGTGGCCAGGTTGGCTGAGACGGTTGAGGCCATGATGCGCGGGATCGTGGTCGGAAGTACCCGTACGCGTCCCCCGCGGGCAACCCGGCGCACGACTTCGCGGTGCGTCTCGATTTCGCCGGTGCCGGTCCCGACCACTACCGCGAGTTCACGCGTCGGGAGCCCCGACTGATCGAGGGCGAGCCGCGCGGCGCGGACCGCGAGCAGCGACATCCGGCCCATGAAGCGCGCCTCCGACCGGTCGAGACCGAGGTCGTCCGGATCGAGGGGGGCCCGGTAGGCGCCGACCAACTGGCACCCGGTCTGACACTCGACGCCGGGTTCGTACACCGAACACGGAACCTGGGTTCCGGATTTCAGAATCTCGCGGTGCTCGGTGGTCCCGGTGCCGACCTGAGACAGGAGGCCCATCCCGGTCACGACCGGATCGCGGGGCGAGCGAGAGGGAAGGGGAGGTTCAGACAAGCGGAACTCCTTTGGATTTCCGATCCGGGTTGCGGCGGCGGAACGGTAACGCCTTCTCCCACCTCCGCGCTCCTGACGAATCCAGGAGGCCGGAAAAAGCCCTTGCCTGGCACGTATCCTGCTACATTGATCCCTCGGAAGACTTCGATGCGGCGAATGTCGGCGACTGCCTGGGCGAGTGCCATTGCGGTGGTGCTTTGCACCGCCGGTCTGGCGCCGGCCCAGGGCCGGATGGACGCGGCCGGCTACCAGGAACTGCTGAACGAGGTGCGTGGCGGCCTGTTCATCACTTCCGGCCGCGTGCTGGCCGGGTTCGATCCGGATTCCGTGGAGCGGGTGGTCGGCGCCCTCATTGCCTCCGAGCCCGACGCCCGGGAGTTGAAGACCGCGGCGCTCCTCCACACGGAAGCGGCCGGCCACGGGCACTCCGAGACCCATCTGCAGCTCGCACGGAGTCTGCTCAAGGCGATTCCGGACCCGGAGGACCGCGGCGACTGGATCCGCCGCTGGTGGCTGGCGCTTTGCTTTTCCTACCAGGTGCAGCTTTCGGTCGGCCCCGGGGTCGCAGCCTTCGAGAACGCCATGGAGGACATGCCGGATGACCGAGACGTCGAGCGGGCGTTCGCCGCGGCGCTTTGGATGTTCGGAAGACAACGCGAGGAGCCGACGTACCTGTCGCGGGCTGGAGTCATGCTCCAGAAACTTCTGGAGGAGTCTCCGGACGATCCTGATCTCCGGATCCGCTTCGCCGCCGTACTTCTCGATCTCGGGCGGCCGGAGGACGCCGTCTTCGTTCTCGACCAGCTCGGCGACGCCCGCCTCCGGTCGGGACCTCGACTGGCGCTGCAGCTCATTCGTGGAGAGATCGCGCTCGGGGCCGGAGACTTCGCCGCCGCCGAGACCGCCTTCGCCGAAGCCGTCCGGCGCTCGCGCCGCTCGCCGGCGGCGGTCTCCGGCCTCGTGGCGGCGCGCCTCAGCCAGGGTGACACCGAAGGCGCGGCCGAAGCCGCCGGGGCGCTCCTTGCCCGGGCGCCGACGGGATGGGAACCCGAATGGCGCTACTGGCTCGGTCAGGCTCTCGAGTACCCGGGGATGTTTCAGGCGATGAAGGACGAGGTGCGAGACCCCGCCGAGGGAGCAAGCGAACGATGAGAGTGCCCGCGGCGATGGTTCTGGCGATTGCCTTCCCGGCTCTCCTTCCCTCTGGCGCCGCCGCCGAATCCTCCGGCGAGGCCCGTGCGCGGGAGTCGGCCGCCGCCGTTCGGATTCAGGCCCATCCCGAGGCCCCCTCGGCTCCGGGAGTCGGAGGTGCGGGTCTTGACCTCTTGCGGCGTCGGCGCGAGGACCTGCCCCGGCCGGTCTGGACCGGGCGGGAACCGCTTTCGGTGGTCGCGGTGTTCGACCTGAGTTCCAGCGTTTCGGGAGCGCGGCTACGCGCCGCGGTCGCCGGGGTCCAGTCTCTCTTCTCCACGCTCGATGACGAGGATCGTTGTGCGCTTCTCGGGTTCACCCGCTCGGTGGAACTCCACGCCGGCTGGGACGGAACGTGCGCCGATGCCGCGGCCGCGGCCGCGGAGTTGCGCAGCGGCGGTCCGGCGGCGTTCAACAACGCGCTCACCCTGGCACTCGGTCTCCTCGCGGACCGGCCCGGACGCCCGGTGCTGGTCGTCTTCACGGATGGCGTGGACGGCGCCAGTTGGGCTCGCGACTCGTGGCCGCTCTTTGCGGCCGCGGGGGTCCCGCCGACGTTGCTCGCGGTAACCGCTCCCCCGAACCTGACCCGCTCCGGCCGGGTCGGTGGGACCTACGGGAGCATCAGCGCCGACGATCTGGCGAACCAGATCACGTTCGAGGGCCGTCATCTGCAGGATGCGGGCCGCGATATGCGGGGTTTGAGAAGTGTGGATCCCTTCTGGGCATTGATCTACCTGGCCGAGATCAGCGGGGGACAACTGGTCCGCACCTCAGGTGACGCCGCGGAGATCGAGGCCGCCCTCGCGGGCGCGCTCGACGCCCTCCAGCCGGAATAGCGCGACGGTGGACCCCGGAGGCGGGGGGAGACCCCTCCGCGGCCGGGGAGCGGTATCCAACCCCGCCGGCCGGTTCGAGGCGCTCCGCGAGGAGGCGTTCGACGACGGCTGGGATGCGCGCGATCCGCCGCCGGAACGTGTGCCGACCGAGGTCATCATCGACCGGACGAAGAGCATCATCGCCCGGAACGACTCGCCAGACATCCCCTTCGACCGTTCGATCAACCCGTATCGCGGCTGCGAACACGGCTGCATCTACTGCTTCGCCCGGCCGAGTCATGCGTACCTGGGGTATTCCCCCGGCCTCGATTTCGAGACGAAGATCGTGGCGAAGCCGGAGGCCGCGAACCTGCTGCGCCGGGAACTCCGCAAGTCGGGTTACTCCGTGGGTCCGCTGGCGCTCGGCTCGAATACGGATCCCTACCAGCCGGTCGAGCGGGATCTGGGCATCACCCGGCAGATTCTCGAGGTGCTCCGCGAGGCGCGCCATCCGACCGGCATCGTCACGAAATCGGCGCTGATCCTGCGCGACCTCGACGTCATCGTTCCGATGGCGGAGGAGGGTCTTGCGCAGGTGATGGTCTCGGTGACCACGCTCCGCCGCGATCTCGCGAGGGCCATGGAACCGCGGGCAGCGGCGCCGGCGCGCCGGGTCTCCACGATCGCTGCACTCAAGGAGGCGGGGATTCCAGTGGGTGTCCTGGCATCCCCGATGATCCCGGGGCTCAATGACTCGGAACTCGAGGCCATCCTCGAGGCCGCCGCGGAAGCGGGAGCGAGTTCCGCCGGGTTCATCCTGGTGCGGCTGCCTCACGAGTTGAAGGAACTCTTTTCGGAGTGGCTGGAGACCCACGTTCCAACGCGCGCCGCCCACGTCGAGAGCCTCATCCGCGACACCCGCGGGGGAGCGCTCAACGAGGCGAAGTTCGGAGACCGCATGCGGGGGAAGGGGCCCTACGCCGAGTTGCTCGCCAACCGGTTCCGGGTGGCCTCCCGGCGGTTCGGGCTCGACCGCAAGCATCCTCCGTTCCGCCTGGACCTGTTTCGTCCGCCCCGGGCTCCCGGCGCCCCGCGCTCGTTGTTTGAGACGATCCCCTGATTCCAGGAGGGCCTCTCATGAATACCCGGACACACGCCTCGCGGTGGACCCGCGCTGCCGCAGCCCTGGTTCTGCCGACTCTGTTCGCGCTGGGGGCGCCGGCTGCCGGCCAGGACGGCCCCCGGGCCCGGGATCTGGGAGTGCCCTTCGAAGGTACGCCGGGGGCCCTGAACGCCATTACCGACGTCGCCGGGATCGAAGTGGGTCACCACACGATCATCCGCGGCGAGGGGGAACTCGTGGTCGGCGAGGGACCCGTACGGACCGGGGTTACCGCGGTGTTGCCCCGGGGCCGGGCCAGTCGGGGCAGGGTCTTCGCCGCCTGGTTCACGCTCAACGGGAACGGCGAAATGACCGGCACCACCTGGCTTCGCGACCGGGGCATCCTCGAGGGCGCGGTGATGATCACGAACACCCACAGCGTGGGCGCCGTCCACGAGGCCACGATCGCCTGGGCGCAGCAGAACCTCGACGCGCCCGACTGGAGCCTGCCGGTTGTCGCCGAGACCTGGGACGGCTTCCTGAACGACATCAACGGCTTCCATGTGCGCGAGGAACACGTCTTCGCCGCGCTCGACTCGGCGCGCGCGGGCCCGGTGGCGGAAGGCTCGGTGGGAGGCGGCACCGGGATGCGCACTTTCGGCTTCAAGGCCGGGATCGGCACGTCCTCACGGATCGTGGAAGCCGGCGGAAACGACTACGTGGTTGGGGTCCTCGTCCAGTCCAACTTCGGGAGCCGGAATCTCATGACGGTCGCCGGCGTTCCGGTGGGCCGCGAGATCCCGGAGCTGACGCCGGAGCGGGGCCCCTTCGACGCCCCGCCGGGCCAGGACGAAGACGTCGCTTACGGGCGCGACGGCTCGATCATCATCGTGGCGGCGACCGACGCCCCGCTGCTGCCGCACCAGCTCAACCGGTTCATCCGCCGGACTTCGCTCGCCCTCGGGCGGGTGGGCAGCATCTCCTCGAACGGCTCGGGGGACATCTTCATCGCCTTCTCGACCGCGAACGAGGAGGCCGCGCACAACGGGAGCGGCGTCGCTCCACTCGAGAACCTCGCCAACAACAACATCAATCCCCTCTTCGAGGGGGTGGTGCAGGCTACCGAGGAAGCGATCATCAACGCTGTGGTTGCAGGACGGGACATGGTCGGCGTGAACGGCCGCAAGATCTACGGGTTACCGCACGACCGGCTCCGTGACATCCTCCGGCAGTACAACCGGCTGAACGAGCCGGAGTAGGCCGCCGCCGGGATTCCCGGTGGGCTGAGGAGTCCCATGGCAACCGACAGCGGGAGCGCTCCGGGAGCCGCGACGACCCCTCCTTCGCGCACCTGGGTTGCGCTGCGCTGGTGGTTCTGCGCAGCGGTTTCCACGCCACCCGCGGCCCTCTTTCACGAGTTCGGTCATTTTCTGGTCCTCTGGTCGTTGGGCCTGCCGGGGGCCGCCCTTCACTACGGCTCGGCGGGGTTTGCCGGCATGAGTGACTTCCTCCGTGCGGTGAGGGAGGGGGACCTGGCCGGCGCCGCCGAGATCGCTCCCGTCTGGGGCGTGGCGCTCTCCCTCGCGATGGGACTCGTGGCCACCTACGTGGTGGTTTTCGCGTGCTGCTACCTGTGCGCGAGGTGGAAGGCCCACCCGCTGCTGGTGGCGATGGGCTACCTCTCGAACCTGCGGATCACGGCCGCGCTCGGGGTTTTGGTGCTTCCGGTCTTCGGACTCAGGATTCAGGCCGGATGTGATGAATGCTGGCTGGAGCGGATCACGGGAATCCCGCTGGCCCTGTGGGCTCTGCCCGGCGTCGTTTCCCTGGTGTGGGCCGGCATCTTCCTCTGGAAGTACTTCCCGCGGCAGCACCGGTGGATCGCCGTGACGGCGACCGGGGTCGGGATCGGGACGGGTCTGGGGGTCTGGGGCGGGTTCCTCGGGCCGCTGGTGCTTCCGTAGGTCCGAGCGCTACCCACCTCCGCGGCGTCGCGTCAGCGCCGCTTCGGGGGCGTCCCGTAGGGGAAGAACTCACTCAGGTCCACGTTCTCGTAGGGCAGCGCGTCCAGAAAGGTGGTCCCCACGAACGGTTCGGGCGCTTCCACGATCTGGATGGTGCGGGCATAGCCGGTCTCGTCGAACCCGCGCCGGAAGTGCACCCGCGACTTCACCACGAAGACCTCGTAGTCCTCGGGGTTGATCGGCCCGATGCGGAACGCCTCCGGATAGAGCACCTGCTCGTAGGCGGGAACGAGGAAGGCGACATTGCCGTCACCGAAGGAGACGATGGCGATCCGTTCGTAACCGAAGCCTTCGTCGAAGTACTCGAGCGTGCCGGTGATCCTCCGGGGTGAGCCGCCGGACGGGGTGAAGCCCCCGATTTCGTAGTCGAACGGATCGCCCGGCTGGACGTCCTCGGCCGCGAGAGCGTCCAACGTGGCGGGCGAAGAGATCGTGCCGTACAGGGTCTTGCCGATCCCCGCCGCTGTGAACGCATTCAGGATGTGCGTCGCGTCGCCGGGCCGGTCGCTGTGGTCGCCCACCGCTACGGGCGTCTCACCTTCGGCGATCGCCGCCGCGACAATCCGCGCCGCCTCCTCCGGGGCGGGATAACTGCCAAGCGCGAAATCCTCCCGGACGCGCCAGATGAAGTCGTCCATGTCGTCGGCGATCCGGTCCGCGAGTTCCTGGTCGCCATTGGTCATCACATGGACGGTGGCGCCCACGTCGGGAACGTCCGACCAGGGATAGCCGTAGAAGACGCTCACGTAGGCGTCCTCCTCGCGCGCCTCCCAGCGTCGCGCCCGCTCCATGATGTCCATCGCGGGGGACTGGCCGGTCCACTGCAGCACGGTGGCGGTGATGACCCCGGGCTTGCGGGTTGCGGTGGTGGGTGCGTACTCGCCGCGGGCGGTAATCCGCAGGGCGCGCGCCGCGCGCTCGCCCTGGATGTAGGAGTCGTAGTGGGGGAAGCGCTTGGTCACGAAGGCGAAGTTCGCGTGCTCGAGGAATTCGGCGTCCTCGTTACCGTGCAGGTCGAAGGTGCCGGCGATGGGAACGTCGGGGCCGACGAGTTCCCGGAAGCGGCGGGCGATTTCGGCCTCGGGACGCGGGACGTCCCGGACGGCCATGGCCCCGTGGAGCGCTAGATACACCCCGTCCACCGGCGGTAGCGCCTCCAACTCGGCGACCATCGCGTCCAGGAAGTGGTCGAAGGTCTCCTTGGTGTTCCAACTACGGGACGAGCCGCCGAACACGCCCACCGGCGAACTCAGGGGCACGAGTTCCACGTCGCCGAACTCGCGGGCGCGCTGGACGAAGCCGCCCACGTAGCCGCCGGCACCGAGCAATTCTTCGCCCGAAACGGGCTCGCTGACACGGAGCCAGTCCTCGACCTCGGTGTCGCCGCCGGGACAGAAGGTGCAGGTCTCGTGCTGAAAGCGCGCCACTGCGAAGCGGAGGCCGGGTTCGGGTGGCGGAGCGGCGCACGCGGAGAGGACCGCGGCGGAAGCGGCGGCCAGCAGCGTCACCGGCAGGAGTCGCCGCCCGGCGAGGGAATGTTTCTGAAACCTGTTCCGCGTCATGTCGTGTCCTCGGTAGTGGGTGATTGGGGCCGTTTCCGTTCGCGCTTCGCCAGCATCATTTCGCTGAGCTTTGCGCCCTGTCCGGGTTCCGACCAGGGGCAGACCTGAATGCAGATGGCGCAGCCGAAGGTCTTGGTGAAGTAGGGGACGCACTTGTCGAAGTCCACGTACCAGCGCTGCTCCCCGCGCACCCACTGCTTTTCCTCGTGGATCGCGTCGGGCGGGCAGTCGATCACGCAGCGGCGGCAGTGCGTGCAGACATCGTCCACCCCGATGTCCTGCGGCGCGTCCAGCACGAGCGGCATGTCCGTCAACACCGCGGCGAGCCGGAAGTTGGAGCCGTGTTCGCGGCTGATCATGGAGCCGTGCTTGCCGAGCTGGCCGAGTCCCGCGCGGATGGCCAGCGGGATGTGGAGGATGTCGGTGGCGTTCGGGTCTCCATAGGCCTTGGCGGGGAATCCCCGGCGCCGGATCGTCTTCCCCAGGCTCATGGCGATGCGTCCGATCCGGCGGTAGGCCCGCATTACCTCGGCGGCTCCCCGGGGACGCGCCGCGTAGGCCATCTCCTCCCGGCGCATGGGGAGCCCCAGGCAGATCGCGTAGCGGTACGGCGCCCGCCGTCCCTCGAACACGTCCGTTTCCTGGATTTCGGCGATCCCGACGAGGCTCGCCCCCGCCTCGCGAGCGGCGGCCTTCACGAACGCGGCGTTCTTGTCGGGGCCCTCGTCCATCACCTGCGGGGCGACCGGCCCCCGTTCCTTCCGCAGCTCGAACTTGTTGACCAGGCGGTGTTTCACAACCTGCCACGGGTTCACGCACATGAAGAAATCGTCGAGCCCCTGCCAGTCGAGCGGCTTCGTCGAATCGGCGTTGTGGAACACCTGGGTGGCGGGGCGCGGCGCGCGTTCCCCGTGGCCGTTGATCTCGTTCCCCGAGCGCGGCGGAGCCCGGTATCCGAAGGCATACTCGGCGGGAGGAACGTCCCGGAGCTTCCACTTGGGAGCCGTCATTTCAGTTGGTCTCGCGGAAGGGGCCGTGATCCAGCCAGAGCTTCTCTCCACAGCGCTCGGCCTCGGCGTAGCGGCGCCGGACCTCCCGGCCCTTGGTGAGGAAGAAGAAGATGAAGCGGAACGACGCCAGAAAGAACCGGAGGGTCTGGAGCCGGCGGTAGAGGAAGCCCCGGGGTCCGCGCGCGGTTTCATCCATGGGTATCGGGCCTGGCCTTGCGTGGCGACACCTGGTGCGCGGCGAATCGCGGCGCGCAGCGCCGCAGGGTGGGGTGTGGGGAGGAGTATCCCCTCCCCGCGCGACATGGGGGAGTGCATCGCGGAGCGATCTGCGCCGCCTGCCCGCGGGGAAGACGCCCCGCACCCGCACGAACCCGCAGATCCGGCGTGCGCGACGTCCGGAGGCCGGTGCGGGATGTCTTCACCACGGGCTGTCAGTTACCGCCCGCATCCGCCTCCGACTCCTTGAGCCGGACGGCCCAGAGGCCGCTGTTGAAGTCGGCGAGGAAGATGGTCCCCTTGTGCGGCTGCGGCCCCCAGGTGAACGCCGCGTTGGCGAGGAAGCCCTCGTTGTCCTCGGGGAAGAAGCGGGCGATCTGCCGCCCCTGCCGGTAGAGGTCGCCGAGCAGATCTCCCGAGACGTCCACCACTCGGAGCCCGGCGTCGTAGTAGCCCACGTACATGATCTCCTCTTCCCAGTCGATCCAGAGGTTATGGGGTCCCGAGTCGGCGAGTTCAAATCGCGCGACCTCCTCGGGGTTGTCCGGGTCCGTGAAGTCCACGAAGTGCAGCCAGCCCTTGGCGCGCGAAGGAATCTCTTCTTCCCAGAGGATGCCGCCGGCGTCCGGACGGCGCGGATTCAGGTAGAACGCCTCGTCGCCCCCGATCACGTAGAGCTTGCCGGTCGAGGGGCTCCGGAAGGGCCACACCGCGTGGTTCCAGCCGGTGATCTGCGGAAAACGTCCCATTTCAACGGGTGTGTTGGGGCTGCCGCCGAGGCCGCCTCCCCCCACGTCCACCATGATGAGGCCGTCGCTGCGCCCCGCCTGGTAGGCGATCCCGTCCCGGATCCAGACGTCGTGCACGGACCGTCCGGGGGTGTCCGTCTCGAAGCGTGAGACACGGAAGGGATTCCGGGGGTCCTCCACGTTCACCACGTCCCACCGCCGGCCGTTGTTCACCGCGTACACGTGATTGTTGTCGAGGAAGACGTTGTGCACGCCGCCCGTCAGCCCCTGGTCGAAGGAACTCAGGATCTCGACGTCGCGCGGATTCGTGCAGTCGATCATCACGATCCCGTTCCGCCGGTTCGACGCCCCCTCGCGGCTGATCACGCAAAGGGTCCCGTCTTCGGAGACCTTGACATCGTTCACCGTGCGTGCGTCCACCTGCACGGTGTCGATGAGTTCCATGTTCCGCGGGTCGGTCACGTCGTAGAAATAGGCGTGGCCCTCGGCGTTCCAGGTGCCGTGGACCGCGTAGTCGCGGCCGTCCACGCCCTCCCAGACCCAGAGATCTCCCGTTACCCGGTCGGAGACCCGGGCGTGGCCGAGGAACTCGACCTCCCGCTGTACGTTGCGGGGGCTCACCTGCACGGTCTGGCGCGCCAGCCGGTCTCCGCTCATCGCGACCACGGTGTAGAGCCCCGGCTGCTCGGCGACAAATCTCCCGTCGGGAGTGACCTGCGCCGGTGCGCCGGCCCCCAGGGACTCCGGCCGGAACGGGTCCGGCCGCGACTCCACCGCGAACCGGATGCCCGGTCCCTGGGTCTCGGCCCCCGACGGATCGAGGATCGCCGCCCGAAACTGCAGCACGTCCCCGGTACGCACCGCGGTGCGGTCGGGCGCTTCGAGCACCACCCGGGCGGTCGGGTTGGTGAGAACTTCAACTTCGTGGTAGATCGTCATTTCGCCGTGCATGGCGGCAACCTGGACCGACCCGGTCGTGAGGAAGGAGACCATCCCGAGTTCGTCCACGACGGCGACGTCGTTGTCGCTCGTGGCGTACCCCGCCGCGATTCCGCGACGGGTCTGCCCCGCCGCATCGCGGCCCGCGAGGCGGAACCGCACCTGGGTGCCTTCCCAGACCCGCGGCGGCGCGTTCTCGAAGAAGATCTCCGCCAACCCGGGAACGGCCACGCTCACCCCGATGGAGGCGCGGACGCCCGGGTCGCGCGAACTGTAGTAATCCCAGTTCCCGTCGAACGCCTGGTCGGGCAGCAGGGCAGTGACCTGGTGCTCGCCCGGCTGGTTGGCGGCAACGTGCCCTCCCGGGGTCACGGTGAGGGCGCGACGGTTTCCGGAGAAGAACACCACCTGCGCATCCGGAACGGGATTGCCGGCGGCGTCCATCACGGTTGCCGAGAGCTGTGCCGTCTCGCCCACCTCGAGAACGAGGGAGGCCGGTTGGATGGCGATGGAGACGGTTTCCTGGGCGCCGGCGACGGATATCCCACCGGCGGCGAGGCCGATGGCTACCCCGGACGGGACGACCACCCGTAGGGCGACGCGGCGTAAGCGGCGGAGCGTGAGCGGCGAACGGGGCATGCGGGACTCCTTCGGCCGTCGAGTTTCCGGCGGCCCGGGTCGTCGAAATTAGCCGAAACGCCCGAATCGATGCCACGGACGCGCCACGACGGGCTCTGCCGGGGGCGGCGCACCGTGCGCATTCCCCCGCACGTTTTCTTGTCGGCGCATAGGATTCCGGTTTCCGCGCCGCGATTTCATGACCTTCGAAGCCCTCTGGCCGCTCCTGCTGCTGCCGCTCCTCGCGGTCGTGGTGCTGGTAGCGCTACGGTCCGACCTCCGCTGGCCCAAGCTGCGGTTGCGCGCCTCGCTGATCCTTCGCCTGTTGGCCGCGACGTTCCTGTTGTTCGCCCTTTGTCGCCCGGTGATTCAGGCGGGCTCCCGGGAGGTGGCGGTGGCTTTCGTGGTGGATGTTTCCCGGAGCGTTGCCTCCGGGTCATTGCAGGAGGCGGTCGCCTGGGCTCGCGAGGCGAGCCGGGCGCTCGGCGGGGACGACGCTCACTTCGTCGCTTTTGCTGACCGTGCGGTGTCGGTGCCGAATGCCGACGCGCTGCTGGAAGTACAGGTCTTTGACAGCGGGGCGTCCGCGGGCCTGCCGCCGCCGGACGCGCTGGATCAGGGCCGGACGAACATCGAAGCGGCGCTTCGGCACGCGGCGGCGCGCCTGCCGCCGGATCGGCTCAAGCGGGTAGTGCTCTTCAGCGACGGACGCGAGACGGAAGGCGACACCGCGGCCGCGCTCGCGTTTCTCAAGGAAGCCGGGGTGCGGGTTTTCCCGGCGCCGTCGGCAGTGAGGAGTGACGGTGGCGGTTTCGTGAATGCGATCCACCTGCCGCCCGCCGTGCGCGCCGGCGAAATGACCGGAGTCGAAGTGGAAGTGTTCTCCGCGGCCGGCGGCCCGGCGGAGATCCGGGTGCTTGCCGACGGGGAGACACTGGCAGCCATCGAAGTGGAGTTGCCGTCCGGCGCCTCGACGGTTCCCGTTCCGGTGCGGGTCGAGAACCCGGGCATGACCGTCCTGGAAGCCGAGATCCGGGTGGCCGGAGACCGCCTCGAAGTCAACGATCGCCGCGCGGTGGAAGTGCCGGTGCAGGACGAGGCGCACGTTCTCTATGTCGAGGGACAGCCCGAGAGCGCGCGCTACCTGAGGAGCGCGCTGGAATCGGAGGGGGTTACGGTGAACATGGCCCCGGCGTCCGCGCTTCCCCGTCTCGACCTGAACACCTGGGACGCCGTCGTCCTGAGCGACGTGGCCCCGGACCGTCTTCCCGAGCCGGTCATGGAGCAGGTGGCCAGCTACGTCCGGGACGAGGGCGGGGGACTGGTCTTTGCGGCCGGAGAGTCCAGCTACGGCGAAGACGGGTACTCGGAGTCGATCCTCGAACAGGCCTTGCCGGTGGATTTCCAGATCGAGGAAAAGTGGAAGGACCTGTCGCTCGTGATCGTGCTGGACAAGTCCTACAGCATGTACGGCAGGAAGATCGCGTTGGCCAAGGAGGCCACCAAGGCGGCGCTCGATCTCCTGGAGGACACCCACCGTTTCGGTGTCGTGACCTTCGACTGGAATCCCTACACCACGATTCCGCTGCAGCTGGTGGCGGACCGGGAGTGGATCAAGGAGGGGATCAGCCGGATTCAGGCGAGCGCGCAGACGAACATCTATCCGGCGCTCGACCGCGCCTACGAACAACTCACGGAGAGTCCGTCCAAGGTCAAGCACGTGATCCTGCTTTCTGACGGCAAGACCTATCCCGACGACTACGAGGAGTTGGTCACCCGCATGATGGAGGACGAGATCACGATCTCGACGGTTGCGGTCGGCGAAGAGGCCGACCGCGAGTTGCTCTCGGACATCGCGGAGTGGGGTGACGGGCGCAGTTACTTCATCCGGGACGCGGCCCGGGTGCAGCAGATCTTCGTTGAGGAGACCCAGATCGCCCTCGACGCCACGCTGGTGGAAGAGCCGTTCCGTCCCGTGGTGCGGCAGCTAGCCCGGGTGCTCGATGGTCTCGATTTTGAAGCCGCGCCGGAACTCAAGGGCTTTGTGGCGACGATGGCGAAGGACACCGCCGAGGTGCTCCTCGAGGGGCCCGACGAAGAGCCTCTGCTCGCCCGCTGGCAGTATGGCCTCGGCCGGGCGGCGATGTTCACCTCAGACTGCAAGAACCGTTGGGCCGCCGACTGGGTCGAATGGGACGGTTACGGCAAGTTCTGGACCCAGGTCGTCCGCGATGCCATGCGTCGCGGTCGAGGCGCTGACCTCGATTTTGAGGTGTCGCGCCGGGGGAACGCGGCCGACGTGAGTCTTTCGCTGATTCGGGAGGACGGAAGCTATCCGGAGGATGTAGTTCCGGAACTCGAGATTTCGTATGCGGGCCTGGTGGGGCGCACCACCATCCGGCAGACCGGTCCCGGCCGGTTCGAGACCGAGGTGCCCCTCGATCTCCGTCCCGGGGACACCGCCCGGTTCCGTATCGTCCGGGAATCCCTGCCGGATGATCTTGCCGAAGGGGCCGACCTCGAGCGCGCGATCCATCTGAGCTATCCCGACGAATACCGCTTTCTCCCGGCCGACGACGCGGCTCTTGCGGCGCTCGCCGCGGAGACCGGTGGTGTGATGGCGCCCACCCCTTCTCAAGTTCTCGCGGCGGGTGGCGATCGCGTGGTGCGGTCGCGGGCCCTGTGGCCGATTCTCGCGCTGCTGGGGCTGATCGCGTACCTGCTCGACCTCTCGGTCCGGCGCGTCCCCTGGCTGTGGACACGGATCGGACGGCAGTTGCGGCCTGCCTGAAACGTCGCGGCGGCCGGCTACCAGTCGGCGACCTTCGAGTGAGTGCGCCCGCCCCGGGGTGGGCGCCCCCGAACTACTGGAGGAGTCGCGAAGGAGGGGCGGACCTTGGGCGACTCGTGCCGACTAGTTGGTTTGCCCCCGATTCGTAACTTGGCGGCGCGGTGCTCCCCCCTGACCGCCAATGCCCAGTTCGCGCATTAGCCGGGCGACGCGCTTGCGACTTACCCTCCAACCCCGGCGCCCCAGTACTTCGTGGATGCGGGGGGCCCCGTAGGCGCCGTGGTGGTACGCATGCACGCTGCTGATCTCCTTCTTGAGCACTTCGTCGGCGCGTGCCCGCGAACTCAGCGGTCTTGTCTTCCAGGCGTAGTAGCCGCTCCTGGAGACTCCGAGGATCCGGGCCATCGTCGCAATGCGGTGCTGTCCCCGGTGCATGTCAATGAACCGGTAGATCACTTCGTGATCCACCGCGGACAGCGGAGCTTCGCCGCTCGGGACGGGTCGCGGCGCGTGCGCGGAAACGGTGACCGTCATCCCGCTGCCCTGCTGACGGCCGGTGCCCACAGTCCCGGTTGAACGTTCCGGGCCGTCCGGGCACTGACGACGTCGCTCGTTTCACCGCTGTGCGTGTCGAAAATCGCGCGCCGCTGCATGTTGGTCAAGGCCTTTCCCGCGGTTTGGGCCGGCACGGGGCCCTTGATTAGACGGAACGATCCTCTCGGCCCCTCCAACCGTCGACATCGCCCGACTCAGCGCGCGACTCCCCAATAGTGTACACAAGTAAATGCTTCATTTGTAACACAAATCCACAACACAACTTTAGTGGTGCTTCGCCACGGACGGCCATGACCAAAGGGGCATTCGCCCTGGCGCGCGGTGTGCGGCAACGTGCCCCGCCCAGCGGATCGCGTTCTCGATGAAAGCGCCCCCCGGCCCGGCCGGGGGCGAGTCCTTGCGGACCTACACGGGCGCGCTGGTGGGTCAATCGACGCGAGGGACGGGGTTTCCGGAACGATCCCCGGACGAACCGGCGCGACGAACAGGCACCCAAACGTAGGTTGCCATGAATGTGTGGACCAAATCGGCTGGGTCTTGCACCCAAGCGAACCGACTGGCTACCAAATCGGGGTAAGCTTGCGCCTTCCGCTATGAGATTTCGCCTACCCCGGGGACGGTGCCGGTCCGGATGTCCGCGATGACCCAGAGAAGGGCTGGCAGCTCCAACGTATCGAGGTCTCGTAGCCGGGAGCGGGTGAACCGCGCCTCGCCGGGCGAAGGGGGACCGTGTGCTGGCGATATACGCCGCCATCGGCCGAGTCCGGCGGCGGCGCAGCGGGTGTCGCAAATTCCAACCCGCCGGTGCCGAGCCACCGGATTCAGGAGACAAACATGACCAACAAGCCCCGCCGCTATACGGAAGAGTTTCGGCGACAGATGATCGATCTGGTAAGGAGCGGCCGGACGCCCGAAGAGTTGTCGCGCGAGTTCGACCCCAGCGCGCAGGCCATTCGGAACTGGGTGGCGGCGTCCGAATCGGAGGATGGTGCGCCTGAAGACTGGAGCGACGGCGAGCGGCGCGAACTACGGGAAGCGAAGCAGATGATTCAGCAACTGGAAGAGGAGGTGGACATCCTCAAGAAGGCGGCGGTTTGGTTTGCCCAGGAGGCGGGACGGACGCGCCACCGCTGACCCGGAAAAGGACTTCGGCCGGTGGCGGCGGTCGCCTGGGTCCCCCACCGTGGCGAGGACACCGGGCGACCAGTGGGGATCGCTTGGACCCAAGGAACTGACACAACAGAATATTGCGGTTGGGAGTCCTCGTGAGGGGGCTGAAGAGGCAGAGGATCACGGGATGGGACCGCCCGGGGAGAGCCCGTGGTGAACCCGCGCGGGTTCCGCCACCGGCTGCCGGGAGCGCGAGGACGTGCGGGGCCGTTCCCAGGGGGCGACTCCTCCCGGCACGACGCGAAACACGGGATCGGGCACGATCGGAACGGGGTCGTCTGCGCGTTCGGCGGGTGCGGACCGACGCGCCCCGAGCTTCTTCGCGAGGTGGTCCGCTTCGAAACGCAGTTGTCCGGTGGTCACGAGGAGAGGAGCGGTCGGCCGGTGGGGGCTGCCGATCCGCCGCCGATCGAAGGAGCAGTTCCGCCGGTCGGCTTCGTCCGCAACTGCGTGGAGACAGGCGGCGACCACCGCGTCCGGGTCGGGAGTTCGCGAAATCGCCGGAGTTGGGGGGTCCAGACTGCGGGGATGGAGGGACCAGAGGCGCACTTCAGGGTTCTGGCGTGCGGTCCGCGTGCAGTGGGTGGCGTGCGAGCAATGAGCCGTTCGCGTGAATCGCGATGCCCCGGATCCCGCGGTGTTCGGCCGCGGGAACATTCCAGAACCAGTACCTGTGGGCCGGCCCGTCCCTGAGCACCGCCAGGAGGCTCGGAAGGGCCGCGCCTTCCAGCCGGACCTCGACGACATCGCGGGGCGCTCCTCCCGCCAGGAACAGGCCGATGCCGAGGGGGCGATCGCGTGAAACCTTGCTTGCGTTCGCGGCCGGATCCTTCAACTCCGATTCTCCGGCGACTCGGCCGTCCTTCACGACATAGTCCATGAGGGTGAGGGGCACTCGGTAGGGTGGAGAATTCGTCCACAGCGACGCGTGGAAGGGATCGACGATCTGTCCCGCGGGGCCGCGGACCTCGAAGTGGAGATGCGGTGCGGTAGAACATCCGGAACTCCCGACCGTCCCGATCTCGTCGCCCGCGCTGACCCGCTCACCGACGACGCGCTTCACCGATCCGCGGCGCAGGTGGAGATAGCGGGTTCGCGATCCGTCCTGGTGCGTCACCTCAACGAGGTTGGGACGGGACAGCACATCCAGGAATCCGCAGCCCGTGTTCCGGTCGAACTCGCCATCGTGCGTCGCGGTGACAACGCCCCCCGCGGCGGCCAGGACCGGGAATCCCCGGTCCATCCAGCGGAAGTTGGGAACGTCGATATCGGTTCCCTGGTGACGGTCGTATGTCCTGGCGCCGCCTTGGTAGTCGCGGGTTCCCGGCCCGGGTTGAAGGTCCACGTAGTTGTTGACCACCCAGTCCCGGGCGAAGACGCCCCCGAGCGGCCACGCCAGGCGGATGGTTGGCGGTGTCGGGCTCGGGTGCTCCGCACCCTGGCACCCGGCAATCACCGCCAGGCTGAGGACGGCGGTTCCGGTGCACCTCAAGAGGTGCGCGGCGCCGTCAGCAGCCTGTCGCAAAACCCACGCGGGTTTCACCACGGGCTGCCAGCGGCGTCAGGGCTCCATCGTCGCTTCGCCGGCGCGGATGGAATACAGGCGGGTCCGGGTGCGGATCAGCAACCGATCTCCGACGATCGCGGGGGAGGCGAGGGTCCAGTCGCCCAGATCGTTGACTCCCGCCAGCCGGTACTCGTCGCCGGCCTCGATCACGAAGGTGTCACCCTCTTCTCCCAGAGCGAAGACGTAGCCCCCGTAGGCCCAGGGCGAGGCGGTGAAGGCGGCGGCCCCCTGCGCGATCCGCGACCGATAGACCCGCTCACCGGTATCGACGTCATAGCGGGCGAAGATGCCGCGCGAATACAACACGTAGAGCGCGCCGTCGTAGATCACGGGAGTGGGGAGGTAGGTGCCCCCGGCGAGGCGGTCGTACCAGAGCACATGATCGCTCCGGTTGCTGCCCTGGGGCGGCGTGATGTCTCCGGAGCCGCCCGGGGCGATCGCAGCCAGGGGCCGGTATTGCCCGCCCGAGGCTCCGGCGGCGAGGAAGAGCCGGTCCCCCCAGGAGAACGGACTCTGGATCGGAGATCCCGCCGTCCGCCCCATCCGCCAGAGCGGATTTCCGGCGAGGTCGTAGCTGATCACGATTCCGGGTCCGACGGTCACGATCTCGCTGCGCAGCTCGTTGTCCCAAACGAAGGGAGTGGACCAGCCGGTCTTCCGGCGTTCGGTGATCTCCCGGTGCGTGCGCCAGCTCTCCTTGCCGCTTCGCTTGTCGAACGCGGCGAGAAAGCCGGATTCCTCGTTGTCGTTGAGGACGTAGAGGTGGTCTCCGTGAAGGGCTGGAGAGGCGCCCGTCCCGAAATCGCGCACCGTGGGAAATGACGCCAGGGGGGTCTCCCAAACCGGATTGCCTTCCATGTCGAAGGCGAACAGGCCGTGGTGGGTGAAGTAAACGTAAACGTTCGTCCCGTCGGTGACCGGCGTCTCGGAGGCGTAGCTGTTCTTTCGGTGCCGGCCCCCGAGTGGCCGGCCCCGATAGAGCTCCCGCTCCCAGAGCATTTCCCCGGAGGTGAGGTCCAGACAGAAGAGATGGAGCCTGATGACGACTTCCTCCGGCAACTCGCGATCGCGGGCGTAGAGCCGCCGATTGACCTCTTCGGGGGGCAAACCCTGGGCGCGCAGTTCGGCGATGTAGTTGTTGCTGAAATCGGTCCCGAGCGACGGTCCCTTCATTGCACCCGGACTGGTGGCGGCGGTCAGGAAGACCCGGTTCCCCCAAACGACGGGGGAGGACCAGCCGACGCCCGGGACGGCGACTGCCCATTCGACGTTGTCGGTGGTGGACCAGGTCGTCGGGAGGTCGGGGTGGGCGCCCACCGGGTTGGCGTCGGGTCCCCGAAAGCGGGGCCAATTGGGCGCGTTGTCCCCTTCGTCCGGCTGCGCCACAACGGGCGCGGGCCCGGCGGCGAGAATGGCGACAGCGGCGAGAGCCGTGACCGGAAACGATCTCATTCGGGGATCATCGAGGGGGGCATTCCCGTCCGTTTGCTCCCGGCATCCTTCCAGGTGTCATAGCGGAGCCGGAGGGTGATCACCGGATTGGCGTTTTCGTGCGGCTGGATGTCTTCGTCAGTCGCGCTCAGGTATGCGTAGTAGTCGCCGTCGTTATGCGACTGGCCCAGCGCGTCGTCCCGGTTGGCGACGGCGATGTAGGCCACGTGCGAGGTCTTGCCGTCGCAGGGCGCCGCGGGTCTTGGTTCCTCCTCGCAGGTGCAGCGCTTGTCGCCACCGGCCCGGTCGGCGCCTTCCATGGCCGCCATCACCCGGTCGGCGAGCGTCCCCTTGGCCCGCATGAAGGCGAGAACGGCATCCTCCGCGACGTCGTCGTCGAACAGGATGTTGCCCTGCACCTGAACGAAGATGTCGTCCCCCACCTGTCCCGAAACGTAGAGCGAGGCGGCGCTGTTCCGCTGACCGTTGAAACCCGCGCTGCGGCCCTCGAGGTCGAGGATGCCGAATTGCCGGCGCTCCATTTGCGGCTCGTCCTTCTGGTTTTCCTGCTCCCGGAGAAGTTCGATGATCCGCTCGGGGTCGGTGCCCTTGCGGATCTCCTCGTATACCAGCTTCTGGTTCGCACGGGTGTTGTCCACCCCGGCCTGGCAGGCGGCAACCCCGACGCCCGGCACGACGACCGCCTGGATGTCCATCAGGTCGCGCGCCGGCCGGGGAGGGAACCGCGACTGCCGGACGCAGGTGGCCGACGCGATGATCACCTGGCCGGAGTTCCGGTCCACCGCGATCACCGACCAGGTGGCGAGTGAGATGGACGGCGCGAGCAGGAGGAGCGCGAGGGCGAGTCCGATGCGTCTCATGGGGCTATGGTGTCAGAACGGCCAAGGTCGTGTGTGTGGGGACGGGGGGGAAGCCGCGTCGCCCGGCGACCCACCTGCGGGCGTGAGGCTCGCCAGGTAGAAGCCGCCGGGAACCACGACGGACGCCAGGAGGGCCAGGAGGAGCGCGAGGATCGTCATGGGCAAGAGGATGACCGCCGCCTGCGCCAGAAGTCGTCACCCCGAAAAGGGCGCCGCGCTTCCGATCCATTGCCGGATCCGGAGCGGCGCGCCACCGGACCGGCTTCCGCGGCTGGCCCGGTGGCGCTCGGCCGCGCGGGCCGGCCCGGTGGCCGGTCTGGTGGCCGGTCTGGGGCGCGGCCGGCGGGCGGCTGCCCGGGCCGCCGCTACATGAGTTCGCGAGCGGCGACCATGTCCACGTCGTCCGCGAAGAGGCGGCGGGGCGCCACCTCGACGGGCTTCGGGAGCTTGTCGCCGGGGGTCTCTTCGGCCTGGCCGCCCAACTCGCGGAGTCGGCGAAGGTGCGGAGTCAGGCGCGATTCGGCCGACCCGGCGGCGGCGTTGTACACCGCGTTCGTTTTGGCGAGCTGGGTTCCGACGTCCGCGAAGTGGCCGAGAAAGATCTCGAGGCGCTTTTCGAGTGCGAGGCCTGCCTTCCGCATCTCTTCGGCGTTTCGGGTGCTGGTCTCGTTCCGCCACATGGCGGCGACGCTCCAGAGCAGCCCGAGGAGCGTGTGCGGGGTGGCGAGGACCACCCTCCGATCGGCTGCGAACTGCAGGAGATCGGGCTCCTGGCGGATCGCCTCCGAGAGCAGGGATTCGATGGGCAGGAACATCACCGTGAACGGTGGGCCATCGCCGACCTTGTCCGGATAGTTCCGCCGGGAGAGCGCGTCGGCGTGCGCCTTGACGCGCTGGGCGTGCTTCGCGTAGGCGGCGTCCTGAAGTTCCGGGGAACGCACGTCGGTGGCCGTGAGGTAGTCGTCAAGGGGAACCTTGGAATCCACTGGCAGGAACGCCCCGTTCGGCAGATTCAGCAGCAGGTCCGGACGGGAACCATTCCGGCCGGTCTGGGTCTCGAAGTCGCAGTGCGGATTGAGCCCCACCGACTCGATGAGGTTTTCGAGCTGGATTTCGCCCCAGCGGCCGCGGGCCTGACGGTCGCCCTTCAGCGCGTCGAGGAGCGAGCGGCTGCTGTCGCGCACGGTTTCGACCTGCGCGGAAAGGCTGCGGGTCAGTTCCTGGAGCGCGCCGTGATCGTTCGCCCGTTTCTTCTCCAGCTCGCGGGTGAGTGTTTCCACCTTGGCGAGCGACTCCTGCAGGGGAGCGGCGGTCTCGGCGAACTTCGCCTGGCCGAGTTCCCGGTCGGTCCGGGTCGCGGCCTGGAGACGTTCCACGGCCTGGCCGGTGACGTGTTCGTAGGCAGCCCGGGCCTGCTCGTTGCTCTCGGCCGCCGCGGCGCGGGCGATCTGGTCGAGGTCGGAGCGGGTCTGGTCGCGGCCGAGCCGCTCACCCGTCCGGACTCCGACGAAATAGAAGGTGGCGGCGACCAGGCCCGCCGCGAGCAGGGCGAGGACGAGAGTGGTGACGGTCATGGGGCGCATTCTCGGACGTCAGTGCGCCAGAAGGTGACACCCCGAGGGGGACGGAGACGGGAGACGGTCATTCCGGATCCCTCCGCCCGCGCCGACTGTGGGGCGGCTGCCGGAACAGCGGCCCGCGCCGGAAGATGTAGGCGGCTACCGCGTCCCGGACCACCCAGGCGAGGGAGACGCGCTTTTCGGCGGCGATCCGGACGAGTTCGTCGTAGTCCCCGCGGTCGAACGAGACCGAGACGCGACGGACCGCGACCGATGCGCCGCGAGGGCCACCGTCACCGGATTGCACCATGATGCACCATTGTGGTGCACCGAGTGGGCCGCGTCAAACGCCGCCCTCCCGGCGGGCGGCCGGCGGGAGCTCCGGTCGATATCGGGGATCGGGGATGGCGGCTCCGGTCGATAACGGATTCGGCCGGAGGGGCGGTAGGTGCGTTTCGCGGCCAGGAACCCTCACCGGGAGAAATGGGCCAGCCTCCAGGCTGGCGCCGCCCGCGCAGCGGGCGAAACCTCCCCAACGGGATCCGTCGGGATGGCGCCGCGGCCCGGCAGGGTGGCGCTGCGCCACTTTCGGGCTTGTACGGCGGTGCGCCGTCCCCGTTTTGGTTGGCGCCGTCGGGGACGATTGAGTCTGGGAGTTTCGCGGCCTGGGGCCGCGATGCCGGCCGGAGGCCGGCGCTCCTACGCTCGCGGCGACTTTGCCGCCACGGATTGGGTCCCGGACGTGAGGACGAATAGGTTTGGGAGTTCGCGGCCTGGGGCCGCGATGCCGGCCGGAGGCCGGCGCTCCTACGCTCGCGGCGTCTTCGCCGTCACGGATTGGGTCCGGGAGGTGAAGACGAATAGGTCTGGAAGTTTTGCGGCCTGGGGTTGCGATGCCGGCCGCGCCGGGGGGCTCAGATGTCCGCGACGCGGGCGCTGAGTCCGGGATGGACCTCGACGGTGGCGCCGGGGGCAATGTCGGCGGAAAGCGTGGCGAGCGCGACCGCGGCCGGACCACCCCAGCCGGCGGGCCGCTTCGCCTCGCTGCTGATCCGGCCGGCCGTGACCCCTGTGAACACGATCTCGCTACCGGCCTCCGGCGTCCCCTCCTCGAAATCGAGGCGACGCAGTAACCGCGGGATCCGGCCGCGGTGGGCCTGGCGCGCCACGTACTCCTGCCCGATATAGCAACCCTTGCCGAGGCGGGCGTGGGCGGTGAGTCCGCTCTGGAGGGGCAGGGAACGCTCGTCCAGTTCGGCGCCCCAGCGGGGTTCGCCCGCGAGAATCCGGAGGTACTCCTGTTCGGCCGGCGACGATTCGACCGCCGCGCCGTCGTCGAGCATCAATTCCTGGAACGAGACCTGGCCACGAGCCTGAACGCCAAGATGAAGGATCGTGGTCGCCGACCAGGGGCGGAAGTCCCGGCGCATGAAACCGGCGCCGGTTTCCAGAACCCACCCCGGCGGCGCGAGGTCGGGCTCTTCCGGGGTGGGAGCGGCATCGGTTACCAGAATCTCGAAGCCGTCACGTTCCGGGAGCGAGATTTCCACATCGTCTGCAATCCGGTAACGGTCGAGCGCGGCGGCGAGTGCGTGCTCCCGGCTCCGTTCGCACTCGAGGAATACCGTCTTGCTGGTCGCCGTGGCGATGGCGGCCGCGATCACGTTCCCCTTCGGGCCGAGAAGCGCGGTCCGAGCGGCGCCGGGGGCGGCCGGCAGGGCTCCGGACATGATGCGGGTGAGGAATGCGATCCGGTCCGCCCCGGTGACGGAGACGATCCCCCGGCTTCCGGTGCGTACCCAGAAGACGGGTTCGTTACCCGGGAACTGAGGGAACTGCGGCATCCAACCTCCCGTTGTCCGATTCTGGCGCGTATCCTAAACGGGGGTGGCGGCCGTTCCCGGCCCCGGAGGCCACTTTTCCATGCATCTTTCCGATATCGACATTGCCCAATCGTTCGTCCCGCCGGAGGCGGGACGGCTTGATTTCGACGCGGTGGGCGTCCCCCGCACCTTGTTGCCCCGGCCGGTGGGAGCCGATGCGTCGGCGGAGGCGAATCTGCGCGCGGACCTGGCGTGGTTCTGGAATTCGAACGTGGACTGGGCAGAGGAACAGATCGCGGTCGGTGAGGACTACGAGGCGCTGGTGCGCCGACTCGTTCGTTCTCTCGGACTCCGGGCCGGCGACCGGGTGGTGCTCTCCCAGTCCGAGCCGGACGACCGCCGGGCGGTGTGGCGAAGCGCGCTCCCGGCGGGGGTCGCGGTATCGGACTGGCGGCCGCGCCGGCAAGGCCGGGTCCTGCTTCGCGACCTCGAGGCCGTGCTCGACGATCGAACGCGGCTCGTGCTGCTCACCAAGGCGTGTCCCGTCACGGGATCACTCAACGAGGTCATCCCGGTCGCCCAACTACTGGCGGGGACGGGGGCGTTGCTCGTCACCGAAGCGAGTCACTTCGTCCCGCACGGGTCGCTCGACATCCGGAATCTCCGGTGCGGCGCCGTCATCGCGAATGGGGAAGAACTGTTCGGCGCCCGCGGCGCGATGCTCTGGGCACGCCGCCTTGCCGGCGCCGATGCCTCCCGGAATGGAGCCGTTTCGCCGAATACGCTGGCGGGCCTCGCCCGCGCCGTGTCCTACGCCGAGCGGCTCGGGAGCGTCGAGGCCGCTCCCGTGGCGCCCCCCTCGGAACGCTTCGGTCGCCGCGAACCCATGCGTAAGGGAATGCAGAGCATCCGCCAGGAGGAACGCATCCTCAGCCGTCTCATGCTCCGGGGCCTGTCGCGTGTCAAGGGGATCTCGCTCCTGGGAGAAGACGATCCCCGGCGCGCGGCCTACCGGATTCCGACGTTCACGTTCACCGCCGAAGGCACGAGCGCAGAGGAGCTGGGCGCCGCGATCCGGGACGGCGGAGTTCAGGTGAGTACCGGAGATCTCGGATCCAGGGCGACGCTCGAAGCGCTCGGGGTGAACCCGGAAGACGGCGTCGTGCGCGCCTCGCTCGGCCATTACCACCGCCGGGACGACATCGAACGCTTCCTGCACCTGCTGCGGTCCCTCGTCTAGCAGCCGGCGGCCTTCGACGGGCCGCGCCGGGGCGCGTACGATGGCGGCCTTCAGGAGGCCCTCCATGAATGCACCTTTCGCGTCCCCATGGGCGTCGCCGCCCGAGCGCGAGCGGTGGCCGCTGTCATTGCTTGTGATTCTCGGTGGATTGCTCGCCGGCTGCGGCGCCGAGCCGCCGCCGGCGCCGGCCGGCGAGCCGGGCGCCCACGCCGACCTCGTGGCTCTCTTCGAGGAGTGGCGGGAATTCGAGCGTCCCGAGTTTCGGGACGGCGTCCCGGACTACAGCGCGGCGGCGATGGGTCGCCAGCACGCGGAGCTACCCGCCTGGCGCGCCCGGCTCGACGCGCTCGCTCCCGGGAGCTGGTCCATCGCCGAGCAGGTGGACTGGCACCTGCTGCGCGGCGAGATGAACGGGCTCGACTTCGACCACCGAGTGCGGAGGCCCTGGGCCCGGGATCCGGGGTTTTACGTACAGATCTTCGCGGCCCAGAGCGATGTCCCGGCGCACGAAGGGCCGGTGATGCACGGGTTCATCGATCTCTGGACCTACGAATACCCACTCTCCGACGCGGACGCCGCGGAACTGGCGCAGCGGATCGGGACCGTCCCCGGCGTCCTGGCGCAGGCCCGGGAGAACCTCGCCGCGTCGAACGCCCGGGATCTGTGGCTTGGTGGATTTCGCTACTTCCGGAACCAGGCCGCCGCCCTCGCCGCCTTCGGTGAGCGGGTCGCGGGGACGAGCGCCGAACTCGACGCGGCGGTGGAGGCCGCCCACGCCGCCAGCGTGGATTTCCGGGAGTTCCTCGAGGCCGAGGCGGACCAGAAGACGGGCCCCTCGGGTGTGGGGGCGGACAACTACACCTGGCTCATGCAGCACGTGCATCTGCTGCCCTGGTCCTGGGAGGAGATCGTGACCCTCATCGAGCGGGAGCTGGCCCGTTCCCACTCCTCGATGCGCCTCGAGGAGAACCGCAACCGGCACCTTCCGGAGCTGGAGCGGATCGCTTCTCCCGAGGAGTTCGACCGGCGGCTCAACGAGTCCGTGGACCGCTACATGGAGTTCCTGGAGCGGGAGGAGATCCAGAGCATCGAGGACTTCATGGATCCGGCGCTGAGGGCGGTCAACGGCGCCTTCCAGCCGCTCGAAAACCCGGATGACCTCCGGAACTTCTTCAACGAGGTGAGCTACCGTGACCCGGACGCCTTCCGGCCGCACATGCACCACTGGATCGAGCTGGCGGCGATGCGGGACGCTCCCCACCTGAGCCCCGTCCGCGCGGTGCCGTCGCTGTCCAACATCTACGCGATCCGCTCGGAGGGACTCGCCACCGGCGTCGAGGAGATGTTCATGCACCTCGGTCTGCTCGACGGTTCGCCGCGATCGCGGGAGCTGACCTGGATCATGCTCGCCCAACGCGCCGCCCGCGCCCTCAGCGGCCTCCGTCTCCATAGCGGTGACTTCGAGATGGAGGAGGCCGTGGCCTTCGCGATGAAGTGGACACCGCGCGGCTGGCTTACCGAGGGCGCGCTGGTGCGCGGCGAGCAGAGCCTCTACCTGCGCCAGCCTGGCTACGGGACAAGCTACGTAGTGGGGAAGATCCAGATCGAGGAGCTGCTCGCCGAAGTGGCCGTACTGGAGGGTGACGACTTCACCGTGAAGGACTTCTTCGACCGTTTCTACGCCGCGGGAGTGATCCCGATCACCCTGGCGCGCTGGGAAATGACCGGCGAAAAGGACCCGGTGCTCGATCTCCGGCCCTGAGTCCAGCGAGCGAACCCCTGCGGTCGGCCTCTGCCATACTCCGGCGCCGTCATGAGAAGCACTCCTGCCGCGCTGCTCGGCGCCGCGCTGCTGCTCTGGGTGCCTCCTTCGGCCAACGCGGCCGAACTCTTCCGACTCGGGACCTTCGAAGCGCGCGGGGAGTCCTTCCTCGGCATCGTGCTGCGCGACGCGTACGCCGTGGATCTGGGTAGCGCCAACGCCTCCCTTGAGCGGCACAACCGGATGTGGGTGCGCCTGCCGATGCCCGAGGACATGAAGGAACTCGCCGGCCGCTGGCATCTCGGCATGCGCGAGCGCGTCCACGCCATCGCGGAGCAGGTGGTTCCGATGCTCGAACGCTCCGCCGACGAGCGGCCGGTCTGGATCCACGAACTCGAGGGTCTCCATGTCTTTCCTCCGGTACGCCCGGGACTCATCCTGGCGACCGCCCTGAACTACCCGGCGCACGGGGTGGAGATGACCACCGGGGCCGCGGCCGAGATGTCGGACGCCTCGGCGCTCGACGACCAACAGGTCTCCATGGACCACTTCTGGGAGCGGGAGCCCGGCGATCGACGCCAGAATCCGTACCTCTTCATGAAGCCGGGCAGCATCGCCATCGGCCACGGTGAGCCGATCCTGATGAAACCCGAACGGGAGATGGTGGACTGGGAGTGCGAACTCGCGGTGGTGATCGGCCGGCCGGCGAGTGACGTGGACGCCGGGGACGCCGGCGCCCACATCTTCGGATTCACCATGATGAACGACGTGGGCGACCGCGAGGGTCGCGGTGACGATCGCTACGGATCCGACTGGCTGGTGTGGAAGTCCACCGAGACCTTCGCCCCCCTCGGCCCCTTCATCACGCCCGCCGAGTTCGTAGCGGACCCGCACGACCTCGACATCCGCTTCACCCTCTCCGGCGAGATCATGCAGGACGCCAATACCGGCATCATGGAACACAAGATCCCCGAGCTCATCCAGTTTGCCTCGCACAACCTGATTCTGCGGCCGGGGGACGTGATCGCCACGGGAACCCCCGACGGGGTGGGCTACGCCCGGATTCCACCCATTTTCATGAAACCCGGGGACAGCGCCGCCTGTTGGGCCGAAGGGATCGGGACACTCGTCAACCCGGTGCGCGCATGGGTGGACGCCATCCGCTGAGCCCGAAGAGGCCCCGCTCGTGATCCAGGATCCCTTCGGCATCTTCCTGGCGCTGGCCGGCGCCGTCTTCCTGGCCGTGTGGCTCGAGGGGCGCTACCGCTTCTTCCGCGCCATGAGCGCCGGGCTGATGTGCCTCGTCTTCGGGATGATCCTGTCGAATTCGGGGCTTCTTCCGGGGGACGCCGACGCCTACTACCAGCTCGGCAACATCTGGGTGAACGCGGCGATCGTGCTGGTGCTCCTCAACGTGGACCTTCGCACCCTTCTGGACGCGGGCAGGCCCATGCTGGGGGCCTTCGGGCTCGGCGCGGCCGGCACCATGATGGGGACCGCGATCGCCACGTTCCTGCTCGCCGGCGCCATCGGCCCCGAGACCTGGAAGCTCACCGGGCAGTTCACCGGAACCTACATCGGCGGCGGGGCGAACTTCTATGCGCTCGCCAGCGCCTTCGGGACCGATCCGAACATCATGTCGGGAGCGGTGGCCGCGGACGTGATCGTCACCGCCTGTTGGCTCGGCACCTGCCTCGTGGTCCCGGCGCTGCTCTACGGTGGGCAGGGGCTCAACCCGGTTCGGAAGGGCGATGCTCCGATGACGCTGGAGCAGCGGCTCAAGGAAAGTGGTGAGAGCCTCCGGATGATGGACTTCTTCGGGCTCGCCGCGATCACCCTGGGCGCGATGATGGCGGCTCCGCTGCTGGCCGCGGCGGTGCCGGTCATTCCGGCGGTGCTGTGGCTGACCACCATCGCCCTCGTTCTCGGCCACACCCCGGCCGTCCGGAAGCTCCGGGGCGCGCCGGTCCTCGGCAACTCGCTGCTCTACCTGTTCCTGGCCGGGAACGGGGCGCAATCACTGGTGTCCGAGATGCTGGCCTACGGGCCGTCACTCTTCTTCTACGCACTGATCACGGTGGGGATCCACGGGCTCGTGATCTTCGGCATCGGCCGGCTGCTCAAGTTCGATGCGGGGACGCTGGTGGTGGCGTCGCAGGCCAACATCGGGGGCGCCGCCTCGGCGGTGGCGATCGCTACGGCGCGGGGCTACGGGGACAAGCTGCTTCCCGGGATTGTGGTGGCGCTCGGCGGCTACGCGTTCGGGAACTACCTCGGGTTCGGGATGGGAACCCTCGCGCGGACGCTCCTCGGGGGATGAGGAGCCGGGAGGGACCGCCGGCCTCCAGGCCGGCACCGTCCGCGGGAGGCGGAGGAAACCGGGTGTCGCGCGCACTGCGGTGACGGTGACACGTTGCAAGGGGACGAGCCTGCGCCCCGAGGGTGACACTTGATCCAGGATCCCTTCGGAATTTTTCTGGCGCTCGCCGCGTCGGTATTCCTCGCCGTCTGGCTGGAGCGCAACTACCGCTTCTTCCGGTCGCTGAGCGCCGGGCTCTTGTGCCTCCTGTTCGGAATGGTGCTCTCCAATACCGGACTCCTGGTGGGGGAGGCGGAGAGTTATGAGCAGATCTCGAACATCTGGATCAACGCCGCGATCGTGCTGGTGCTGCTGAACGTGGACCTCCGGGCGGTCCTGGGCGCCGGAAAGGCGATGCTCGCCGCCTTCGGGCTCGGGGCGCTCGGCACCATGCTCGGCACGTTCCTCGGGACGCTGCTCCTGGCTGGCGCATTGGGTGCGGAGGCCTGGAAGCTCACCGGCCAGTTCACCGGCACCTACATCGGGGGGAGCGCGAACTTCTACGCGCTCGCGGCCGCGTTCGAAACCGATCCCAACCTCATGTCGGCGGCGCTCGCCGCCGATGTGATCGTGACCAGCATCTGGCTCGCCGCCTGTATCGCGATTCCGGCCCTCCTGCGAGGCGGCCGCAGCCTCGATCCCGTTCCGAGCGGCAAGGGGCCCCTGACTCTCGAACAGCAGCTCAACGAAAGCGGTGAGAGCCTGCGGATGATGGACTTCTTCGGTCTCGGGGCGATCACCCTCGGGACCATGGTGACGGCGCAGTTGATTGCGGGAGTGGTGCCGGGAATCCCGTCGGTCCTCTGGCTGACGACCATCACGCTGGTCCTCGGCCACACCGGCCCGGTGCGAACGCTGCGGGGGGCGCCGGTGCTCGGGAACGCGCTGCTCTACCTGTTTCTCGCCGCGAACGGGGCGCGCTCGCTCATCTCCGAGATGTTCGCCGCGGGGCCGACGCTCTTCCTCTTCGCGGCGATCGCGGTGGGGGTCCACGGGCTCGTCATCTTTGGGGCCGGACGGCTCTTGCGTATGGACGCCGGGACCCTCTCGGTGGCGTCCCAGGCGAACATCGGGGGCGCCGCCTCCGCGGTGGCGATCGCCTCGGCCCGGGGTTACGCCGACAAGCTGCTGCCCGGGATCGCGGTGGCGCTCGCCGGCTACGCGATCGGGAACTACTTCGGGTTCGGCATGGGGGTCCTGGCGCGGACGCTGCTCGGGGGTTAGCGAGCAGCCCGGGATGAAGCGCCGGTGACCTCGTCGTCGGCGTCGCCTCGGCCGGCAGGTGGCGCCGGACGGAATGCCGTCCCATGCGGCCCAACATACCGGCCGGGACTCCGGCTTCCCATGGATCGGACGATGTGGATTGGGACTAGCGCATCCATGTCGGGTCGTGTCCTTCGTCTGCCTGCCGCCGGTCGCGGGTGAGCCCGGTGTCTCGGCGAACGCTGATCCCGTCCGGATGGATTCAGGCGGTGACTGCGCGGGTGATCCTTCCCGTCGCGTTCCTCGTCCGGGACTTCCTCTTTGCCCTCGCGGGGAGACTCCGGTTCCTCTTCTGCATCCGCCTCGATGTCGTCGGAACGCACGGCGCCCACAAAGACCGCTTGCCGAGTTTCCTGGCGCTCGAGCGGAACCGGTGGCGGGCCGCCTTTCTTGAACCGCAGCCGCACAGTGGAAGGCAGCTCCAGCCGCGGTTCATTTTCGATCTCCCGGTATCCAATGAGGCGATGCGAAAAACGCCGAGCGGGACGAGCTGTGGTTGGCCCCGTTGCCTCTCCGGCGGGCGGCGGGTATGAGCGTGTTCATCGTCGGAGCCGGGCCGGTCACCAGCTGAACGAAGCCGAGAGGCGGACGCCGTACTTCGGATCGGCTTCCTGCCCGAGGGTCTCCCGCATGCCTTCCAGCCGGAAATCGGCGCCCATTTCAGGCAGCGCGTAGCCGGCTGCCAGCCGCGAACGATCCGGCTGCACCCCCGCGATCCGGCCGGCCGCCGCGGCGTTCCGGAATGCCGGGTCCGGCTGTGGTCCCACGAGCGACTGCACCTGGCTGGCCGCCGCGCCCCACTCCGGCTCGAGCGAGACCCACGGTCCCCGGCCCTCCACGCCCGGCCCCCCGCGCAGGGTCACGCTCGCCCCCCATTCGTCGAAACCCTCCTCCTGGTGCGCCACCAGGTACCGTCCGGACACGGCGAGTTCCAGCTTCTGCCGAATGTTCACCACGGAAACGCCGCCGCCCACTTCCGAGCCCATCCCGCCGACATCGGTGCCGCCGTCCCAACGGCCGCCGATCTCCAGGCGGGGGCGCAGGAGCGTGGACGCCGTAGCCGCCCACTCGGCCTGCCATTCGACCAGCATCCGCGCGCGGACTGCCGTCGCCCGCGCCGCCGGCAGGTCCAGCTGGGCCTCCGACTGCAGGGCCACGTGGAACACGTCGGCCTTGACCGCCAGTCCGCTCTCCACGCCGACCTCCTGCCGCACGCCGCCGGCGGCCATCCGCATGCCGACCCCCGTGTCCGCCTGGCCGAACGCGTCCGAGACCTGCAGGCTGCCGCGACCCAGACCACCAAGGCCCCACACCTCCAGGCCGGACCGCGGCGTCCAGTGCGCGTACGGCTGGACGCTGGCCAGCCCACCCTCGACTGCCGCCGGTGCGGAATCCGGGGTTTCCCCGAGTGTGTAGCCCAGCTTGCCCCGACTGTGCGACAGGGCCAATCCCAGGAGCATTTCCTTGCCCAGTCGGGTGTCGGCGCCCAGGTGCATGGTGAAGAGGTCTCCCCGCGCCTGGGTAACCGGCGTCGCCTGCACCGCCGTCCGGGTGGACGCGGCCCGTCCCCAGATGACCCATCCCGCGTCGTCGTGGTCCTCTGCGGCGCCGGCCTCTCCCCCCGCGCCTCCGGCCTGCGCCTCCCCGCCGCCCAGCGGGGCCACGAAGGTGCTTCCGTCAATCCATCCCAACCCACCGAAGGGGTGCGGCTCGGGTCTCTCAAGGCCCGCAGCGGAGTCGTTCAAGCCGTACGGGTCCGCTCCCGGGGACGGTCCGCCGCGCATACGCATCCTGGCCGACCAATCCGGCCGCCCGCCCGTGCTCTGATCGAGCACCGGCGCCGTTCCCGACCGCGTCTCACGTCCTGCCCGCCTCCCCGCGAAGCGTTCCTCGATTGCGGCGAGGGATTCGGAGCCGATGGCGCGCGCGAGCAGGAACAGCGTTCGTCCGGTCCCCTCGGCCCGCGCTTCGCCCAACTGCTCGTCCCGGATCGTTCCCTGGTCGGACGCTCGTTCCAGCCGAAGCGTGCTGCCCGTAACGGTGAGCTGTTCATTCCCCTCGAGCAATTCATCCTCAATTGGGGACAACAGGAATGTCGCGCTTCCTTCCGACGATCCGACCGGAATCGTCACTCCGAAGGCCTCGACGGGCTCGTAGTCGACCGCGGCGTTCCGCAGTGTCGTCGCTGCCCCCCACGACCATGGTCACCGGCAGCGCCATCCCCGCGGTGGCGCCGACGACTTCGGCGACCACGGTCACGAGCGTCGGCCCCGCGTTCTCGGGCACCACGTTGGGCTCCATCCTGACAACGAGGTGGGCACTCGACGCGTCGTCGTCCACCAGCGTCACCGTCGCCGGCGTGACCTGTCGCGACCCGGCGACGCCGGTCACGGACAACGGTTCGTCGGGCTCGATCAGCGAGTCGTCCACGGGCTCGATCCGCACGACCGCCGACCCCTCCCGCGAACCCGCCGGGATCGTCACCGTGAACGAGGCGGGCGATGCCCGGTAGTCCGTTCCCGCGACCGCCGGATCGTCCGCCGCCCCCACGGTCACGCTCACTGTCGTCGCCGTCCGCACGGTCGCGCGGCTCGCGGTCACCCGAACACTGGTTGCTCCGCCGGCTTCCGCGACGCGAGCCGGAGCCGCCCGCAGGTGGATGGGTGACAGGTCGTCATCAACAATCGTCCCCGTCGCGGTAGCGGCTGTCACCGCCGCCGAAGTTCTCGCGATCGCGAGCGCGACCGTGAAGGTTTCGTCGCCCTCCTCCTCGCTGTCCTCGATGGACGGCACTGTGAACGAGTGCGTCTCGCCGGGGTCCCCGGCGAACCGGACCGGAGAGCTCTCCGCCCGGTAATCCGTGCCCGAGGTAGCCGTCCCGTCGGAGAGCTGGGGCGTGACAGTGAGACCCCCCGGGATGCGACGGTCCAGGGTGATGACGAACGTGAGCTCGTCGCCTTCGAGTGCGCGGGCGTCTCCGACGGTCAACGTTCCTCGGAGCCCGTCGTCGTCGAGGATCGTCCCGATCGCGGTCCGGGTCGCCACGGCCTGCGGTTCCGAGGGAAGGAGCCGGACGGTGAACGTCTCGTCTTCCTCCTTGACGGTGTCCTCAAGCGTGGGTACGCGGAGCGTTCGCGTCTCACCCGCGTTGCCGGTGAACTGAACGGTTGGCGTATCGGCGCGATAGTCCTCCCCTGACCTTGCCGTCGCGTCGCTGAGCTCCGGCGTTACCGTGAATCCACCGGGAATGGGACGGTCCAGGGTCACTGCGAACGCGATTTCGTCACCTTCGAACGCGCTGGCGTCGCCGATCGTCAGCGTGCCCCGGGCTCCGTCGTCGTCCGAGATCGTGCCCGGTGCCGCGCCGCCGTATCGGTCGCCGTCACGGTCGTCGTGGTCCCGGAGACCGCCAGGCGATCCACCGTGAACGTTTCGTCGCCGTCACCTCGTCTCTCCCGGTGTCCTCGGTGGTCGCCACGGTGAAGGTCTGCGTCTCGCCCCTGGTGCCGGTGAAGGTGAGCGCCGCCGTGTTCTCGGTGTAGTCCGTGCCCTCGGTGGCCGTGACGTCCGTGAAGCTCGGCGTCACCGTCAGCCCTCCGGTCACCGGCTGGTTCAGGCTCACCGCGAAGGTCATCGAGTCGCCCTCGCTGGCTGAGGCGTCGGCGATCGTCACTGCCGGCGCGTCGTCGTCGAGGATCGTCCCCGTTGCGGTATCGGTCGCCGTCACCGTCGTCGTGGTCCCGGAGACCGCCAGGCCCACCGTGAACGTTTCGTCCGCCTCGGTATCGGTGTCCTCGGTGGTCGCCACGGTGAAGGTCTGCGTCTCGCCCGTGGTGCCGGCAAAGGTGAGGGCCGCCGTGTTCTCGGTGTAGTCCGTGCCCTCGGCCGCGGTGTCGTCCGTGAAGCTCGGCGTCACCGTCAGCCCGCGTCCGCCACGGCCTTGTCCAGTGTCACGGTGAACGTCATCGAGTCACCTTCGTCGGCCGAGGCGTCTGCCACCGTCACCACCGCCGGGCTGTGACCCATCTGGTCGTCGCGGGTGACGGTTCCGGTCGCCGTGTCCGACGCCACCGTCGCCGATGTTCCCGAGACGGTCAGGCTCACGGTGAACGTCTCGTCGTCCTCGCTGTCTTCGTCCTTGTGCGTCGCCACCGAGAAGGTCTGCTCCTCGCCAGCGGTGCCGGTGAAGGTGAGCGCGTCGGTGTTCTCGGTGTAGTCGGTGCCCTCCGTCGCGGTCACGTCGGTGAAGGCAGGCGTCACCGTCAGCCCGCCGGACACCGCCTTGTCGAGGGTCACTGTGAAGGTCATCGAGTTGCCTTCGCTGGCCGATGCGTCGGCAACCGTCAGTCTTGAGCTGTCGTCGTCGTTGATCGTGCCAAGCGCCCAGTCTGTCGCCTTCACCGTCCTCTGGGTCCCCGAGACGGTCAGGTCGAGGTAGAACGTCTCCTCCACCTCCGCGTCGCTGTCCTGGGTCGTCGCTACGGTGAGGGTCTGCGTCTCGCCCGCCGTGCCAGCGAAGGTGAGCGCGGTCGTGTTCTCGGTGTAGTCGGTTCCCTCTGTCGCGGAGCTGTCGGTGAAGCTCGGCGTCACCGTCAGACCGCCCGACACCGCCTTGTCCAGGGTCACCGTGAACGTCATCGAGTCGCCCTCGGCGGCGCTCACGTCGGCCACCGTCACCGCTGGCAGCGCACCGTCGTCGTCCATGATCGTCCCCGTCGCCGTGTCGGTCGCCGTCACCGGCACCTGCGTCCCCGAGACACTCAGGCCCACGGTGAACGTCTCGTCAGGTTCGGTTGTGCCGTCCTCGGTCGTCATCACCGTAATGGTCTGCGTCTCGTTCGCGGTGCCCGTGAAGTTGAGCGCCACGGTGTTCTCCGTGTAGTCGGTGCCCTTCGTGGCCGTCATGTCGGTGAAGCCCGGCGTCACCGTCAGCCCGCCCGACACTGCTTTGTCCAGCGTCACCGTGAACGTCATCGAGTCGCCCTCGGCGGCTGAGGCGTCGTCGATCGTCAGCACCGGCCTGTCGTTGTCCAGGATCGTGCCCGTCGCCGTATCGGTTGCCCGCACGAGTGTCCCGTCAGGCACGTTCAGGCTCACGGTGAACGTCTCGGCCGCCTCGCTCTCGTTGTCGTCCATGGTCGACACCGTGAAGGTCTGCGTCTCGCCTGCCGTGCCGGTGAAGATGACCTTATCGGCGCCCCGGTGATAGTCCTTGCTCCACGTCGCCGTGCCGTCGGTGACGTTCACGCCCGCCGTCACCCCCCCCGTCACCTCCTTGTTCAGCGTCACCGTGAAGGTCATCGACGCGCCTTCGACGGCCGACGCGTCGTCGATCGTCAATGCCGCGCTGTCGTCGTCGAGGATCGTGCCAGCCGCGAAATCGGTAGCCCTCACTGGCACGTGTGTCCCCGAGACTCTCAGGTTGACGTGGAAGATCTCATGCACCTCGACGTCGGCGTCCTCGATCGTCGCTACCGTGAAGGTCTTCGTCTCGCCCGCCGTGCCGGTGAAGCTGAGCGGCGCGGTGTTCTCCGTGTAGTCGGTGCCCTTCACGGCAAAGCCCGGCGTCATGCCGTTGCCGAAGCTCGGCGTCACCGTCAGCCCTCCCGACACCGCCTTGTCCAGCGTCACGGTGAAGGTCATCGAGTCGCCCTCTTCTGCGCTCACGTCTTCGATCGTCACGGCTGGCAGAACCGCCTCGCCGTCTACGATGCTCCCCCCTGCCGTGTCGGTCGCCGCCACCAGCGACTGCGTCCCCGAGACGGCGAGGCTGACGGTGAAGGTCTCGGTCCCCTCGGCGTCGGTGTCCTCGGTCGTCGCTACCGTGAACGACTTCGTCTCGCCCGCCGTGCCAGCGAAGGTCAGCGCCGCGGTGTTCTCCGTGTAGTCGGTGCCCTTCGTCGCCGTCACGTCGGTGAAGCTCGGCGTCACCGTCAGACCGCCCGACACAGCGTTGTCCAGCGTCACCGTGAAGGTGATCGGGTCGCCTTCTCTTGCATATGCGTCGTCCACTGTCAGTTTCGGCTCGTCGTCCTCGATCGTGCCGGTCCCGGCGGTGATCGCGATCACGTCCCCGTTGCCGGTATAGCTGTTCTGGCTCTGGAAGTTTGTCGAGGTCCAGTCGACGTCGAGCCCCGCCCTGAAGGTCTCGTCCTGCTCCGCGACCACGTCCTGCGTCGTGCTGACTGTAAACGTCTTCTTCTCGTTCGCACGGCCCGCGAAGGTGATCGGCGTGGTGTTTCGGGCGTAGTCGGTGCCAGCGACAGCGGTCACGTCCGTGAAAGTCGGCGTGACCTTGATGCCGCCCTTCAGGAACGTGTTCAGCGTCGCCGTGAACTCCAGGTCCCCACCCTCCGAGCGCGTTGCATCAGACACCGCGATCGTTGCCCGGTCGTCGTTCAGGATTGTGACCGGGAACGCGGCGGCTATCGACACGCCGCCGGCCGCGAATCGGAACCCCAGCTGGAACACTTCGTTGCGCTCGACCAGGCCGTCCTCCCAAATGCGGTGGCGGATGGTGATCGAGCCGCCATTCCCGAGGACAGCAACGAGCCGGGCGGGGATGACGGCTTCGTAATCTGTACCGCTGGTGGCGACGTCGTAGGTGGGGCCCCCTGAAAGGCCTCCGTGGGTAGACCACGCCGCAAATTGCGCGCCCTGCCCCTTCCAGGTGAAGGTGACCACGAGCGTGTCCCCTTCCTCCACGTGGAAAGCGTTCCCTGGTACAAGGGAATCGGACTTCATGTCCCAGTAGTCGGAGAAGCTGGTGGAGGTCCTCTTCGCCCGGCGCGCCCTCACCGTGATCGTGAAGGTCTCGGCCGCGCCCTCGTCGCCTCCGTCATCCGCCAGGATCGTCACGGTGTGGTCTCCGGCGGCCGCGCCGTCGGCCACCGTGCCCTGCACCTGGCCGTTCGTGTACGTCAGACCCGACGGCAGGCCCGTCACCGTCACCGTCACCGTGTCGCCGTCGGCATCCGACACGGTGATCCCGAATGCGGTGATCGCTTCTCCCCGTTCGTACGTCTTGTTCCCTGGTCCCGTGATCACCGGCGGGGAGTTCGACTCACCCGCCGCGGCCGTCGGCGTCACCGTGATCGTGAACGTCTCGATCGCGGGCGCGTCGCCTCCGTCATCCGCCTGGATCGTCACGGTGTGGTCCCCGGCCACCGCGTCGTCGGCCACCGTTCCCTGCACTTGCCCGTTCGCGTAGGACAGCCCGGAGGGCAGGCCGGTTACGGTAACCGTCACGGCGTCGCCTTCCGCATCCGTCACCGCGATACTGAAGGCGGTGATGGCTTCGCCCCGCCCGTACGTCTTTCGGCCGGGGTCGGTAATCACCGGCGGGGCGTTGCCCGGGGAGTTGGCCGCGCCCGACGCCGTGACCGAGACCGTGAATGTCTCTGTCACGGCCCCGTTCACTCCGTCATCCGCCTGGATGGTCGCAGTGTGGTCGCCCACCACCGCGCTTGCCGCCACTGTCCCTTGCACCTGGCCGTTCGCGTAGGACAGCCCGGAGGGCAGACCGGTCAGCGTCACCGTCACGGCGTCGCCTGCCGCATCCGTCACCGCGATGCTGAAGGCGGTGATGGCTTCGCCCCGCTCGTACGTCTTCTGGCCGGGGTCGGTAATCACCGGCGGGGCGTTGGCCGGGGAGTTCGCCGGGGCTGCTTCCGTAACCGTGATCGTGAATGTCGCCGTCACGGCCTCGTTTACTCCGTCATCCGCCTGGATGGTCGCACCGTGGTCGCCCACCACTGCGCTTGCCGCCACTGTCCCTTGCACCTGGCCGTTCGCGTAGGACAACCCGGAGGGCAGACCGGTTACCGTGACCGTCAAGGCGTCGCCTTCCGCATCCGTCACCGCGATACCGAAGGCGGTGATGGCTTCGCCTCGCGCGTACGTCTTCTGGCCGGGGGCGGCAATCACCGGCGGTGCGTTGGCCGGGGAGTTCGCCGGGGCCGTCTCCGTGACCGAGATCGTGAACGTCCCGGTCACGGCCGCGTTCACCCCGTCCTCCGCCTGGATCGTCACGGTGTAGGCCCGGATCGTCGCGTCGGCGGCCACGGTTCCCTGAACCTGCCCGTTGGCGTAGGACAGCCCGGAGGGCAGGCCGGTCAGTGTCACCGTCAAGGCGTCGCCTTCCGCATCCGTCACCGCGATACCGAAGGCGGTGATGGCTTCGCCTCGCACGTAGGTCTTGCTCCCCGGAACGGCAATCACCGGCGGTGCGTTGGCCGGGGAGTTCGCCGGGGCCGTCTCCGTCACCGAGATCGTGAATGTCTGCGTCACCGCCGCGTTCACGCCGTCCTGCGCCGAGATCGTCACGGTGTAGGCCTGCGCCGCGGCATCCGCCGCCACCGTTCCCTGCAGTTGGTCGCTCGCGTACGACAGCCCCGAGGGGAGACCCGTCACGGTGATCGTCACCGGATCGCCGTCGGCGTCCGTGACCGTGATCCCGAACGGAGAGATCGCCTCGCCCTGCTCGTACGTCTGATCGTTGGGACGCGTGATCACCGGCGGCGCGTTCAACTGGTTCCACTGGGCCTGCACCGAGTACCTTCTCGCGGGCATGTTGGGGTTGCCCGTTGCATCCGTAGCCACGTGCGCGGCCACATCGACCATCACGGTTCCGGTGGCCGCCCCCGTGATCGTGGCTGTATAGGCGGCCCCGGAACCGGTGAAGGCCGTCACGCTGCCGTTGCCCACCGCCACGTCCGACCTCTCGAACCCCGTCACCGGCTCGGAGAAGGCGATTGCCACGTTGAACGCGCCTTGCTGGGGTGCCGTTGGGCCGCTGAGGGTCACCGTCGGGCGAGTCTGGTCCCCCTCGACCGAGTACCGGGATGCCGCCCTGTTGCCGTCGCCGTCGGCATCCTCAGCCACATTCGCGGCCACGTCCACCGTCACCGTTCCCGAGAACCCCGGCGTGATCCTGATCTCGGCTGTGTAGTTGGCTCCCGAACCGGTGAACTTCCTGGCGAATCCATTGCCTACCGTCACATCCGCCTGCTCGAACCCCGTCACGGCCTCTGAAAAGGCGATCCTCACCCGGAACGCGCCTCGCTGGGGTTGCGTCGGACCGCTGATGGTCACCGTCGGGGGAGTTTGCTCCCGCGCGGTCACCGTGATGGTGAAGGCCGCGGTTACCGGCGCGTTCACCCGGTCGTCCGCCTTGATCGTTACGAGGTAGTCCTGCGCCGCGGCGCCGGCCGCGACCGTTCCCTGCACCTGTCCGGTCCGGAACGAAAGCCCCGGGGGCAGGTTCGTCACCGTCACCACCGTCGTGTCGTGGTCGGGATCGGAAATGCCGATGGAGACCGGGATGATCGTCTCTCCCTGCTCGTAGACCTGGTTGCCCGGGGCGTTGAGCACCGGCGGGGCGTTCGCTCCCGCCGCGGTGGTAGCGGTCGTGGCAAGCGCGATCGTGGCGGCGGCGAACCCGGCCCCCGCGGCACGGGTCGCGCGCCGTATCCAGCGCCGGGAGGTATCGAGCCGGAGCCTCGCCGGGCGCGGGACGGCATCGGGGGCCGGGCGTCGGAATCGCATGGCCGGGGAGAATGGGGGCGAAAACGGGGCGCTTCAACGGTGGAAGCGCGGGAAGAACGCGTAGCCGGAAAGCCGGGTCCCGCCTCGAACCCGCCCTGCCGAATTCGGTAGCCGGGCTCTGGACGCGCATACAAGCGACCTGTTTGTATGGTCTTGGCTATCCGTGCAGCGCGCTCCGGACGGGCAGGAAGCGATTTCACGCTCCCATTGGTAGTGTTCGCCGGCTGGCGTCCTACCGATTCCGGTAGGCGTGGCGCACCGGCGAGCAGTCCGTCGCGCTGCGGTCGGGCCTCGCGCCGGATCCGGGATCGCGGCGGCGCGCTACTGCAGGATGCCGAGTTCCCGCGCCCGGCGGATCGCTACACCCCGACTGACGGCCTGTAGCTTCCGATATACACGGGTGAGGTGGTAGCGGACGCCGTCCCGGGTCAGGCCGAGGGCAGCAGCGATCTCCTTGTCGCGATCTCCGCGGGCGACACCTTCGAGAACGGCTCGCTCGCGCGCGGTCAGGGACGGCGCGACCGGCGAGGACGGCCCAACGGGTACGGCGGGCTTCGTGCCTCCGAGCCGGAGCGCCACCGCTTCTGCGGACGCCCGCGTGTCGAGGTCGGGATGGGTCTCCGACAGGCGGCGCAGAACGGCGGCGCTGATGGCGCGATCACGGAACAGCGGCCGGACGTAGTCCACCTCGCGCGCGATGCGGAGATAGCGAACCAGCCGCGCCTCCGCGGCATCGCGAGCGCGGGCGCGGTGCTCCACGACCATGGCCAGCGCGAGCCCCTGCAACAAGGTGCGCATCAGGCCGCGCTCCTCGGCGACCCGGCAGAGCTCGTCCACCAATTGCCTCGCGTCTTCCAGGGCGCGGTGCGCCATGAGCAACCGGACCCGCGCCACCGCGAGTGCCTCCATCTCCCGCCAGCTCTGGCGGTCGAGGTCCAGCACGTCCCCGGTTTCCACGGGCAATCCGGCCACGTCCCACGCCCTCGCCGCCCGGTCGTTCTCTCGGTTGTACACCAGCACGGTGACGCGCAAGGCGGCCAGGTAGCGCGTGACACTGGGAAGACCGATTGCCTCGGCCTGGGTGCGCGATTCGTCCAGGAACGCCAGCGCCGCGTCCGGGCCATGGCGAACGAAGGTGAGTTCGGTTGCCAGGCCGCAGGCTGCCGCCTGGATGTCGAACCACACGGCGGTTCCGCGGAGCCGCGCCGCAAGACCATTCGCGGACTCCTCGACTCCCGCGATGTCGTTGCGCTCAAGCGCGAGTTCGGCCGACAGGACGTCCCCGATCAGCGCCGGCCCCGGATCCCGGGGAAAGAGCTCCTCGGCCCGCCGCTGGCCGCTCGCGTAGAGCTCCGCCGCTTCCTGGGAGCGCCCCTCCGCCATGGCGAGCATCCCGAAAAAGAAGTCCATGATCATCGCGCCGTAAGGCGAAGCGCTTTGTGCGAAGAGTTCCGCCGCCCGGGCGCCGAGCGCCCGGCTGGCGTCGAACCGCGCCGCCTGAAAATGACCGAGGGCGAGTAACTCGTGCAGGAACCCGAGGAGGTCCGGTGGCAGCGCGGAATCGTGAGCGAGTTTGGGGCCGCGGGCGAGTAGTTCCTGCACCGTTTCGCTTCCGAGTGACAGGCAGCCGTAACCGGCGAGCAACACCTGCAGGATGAAGGCGTCGGCGCGTAGCGCCCGGTCGTCGCCGCCGTCCCGGTCGTGGGCGAAATCCCCGGTCCGGCGCCGCACCTCCTCGTAGAGCGCGCGCGCTTCTTCGAGTCGGGCCTGCCGAATGCGCAGAACGCACCGGGCGACCCCCAATCGGGGATACGCGGCGAGCGTGTCGGGGGTGAGCCAGCGATCGGCTGCCTCGAGCCGCAGCATCCCGCTCTGGAGCAACAGGCGGAGTCCGCCGGCGCGCTCCAGCATCTCCGCGGCCAGCCGCCTGTCGCCCGCTTGGTCCGCGTGACGCATCGCCCTTTCGAGTCGGCCGCGAGCCTCCAACGCCAAGCCGATCTTGCGGTGCAGATCCCGAAAACGATCGGGGTCGGTCCGGAATCGCTCAGCGCCGCAGTACTCCCGGATGAGCGGGTGCAGGCGGCGAACGTCCCCGGTGTCGTGCGTCGCGAGGAAACCCGACAGCGCGGGGAGGGTGTCGATCCGCCGTCGGGAATCCGTCGCCTCCAGCACCTCGTCAACCAGCGGCGGATCAATCCAGTCGAAGAGGGCCAGATCCAGAGTGAACTGGCGGTCTGGCTCCGACACCCCGCGAAACAGCCGCGCCTTGCAGTAGTCGGCCACGGCCAGGGCGCCGTCGAGAGCCGGGGTTGCGCCGGCCCCTTTGCCCGGGTCCCTCTGGTTCCGGTAGATCTGCACCGCGGCGGGCCACCCCTCGGTGCGCCGGGCGACCGCGGCGAGTTCACGCCGCGACAAGGCGTTGCCGAAGAACGCAGCGATCTCGCCGGTCGAGAATCGCAGTTCGGCCTCGGTGAGGCCGATCCCGCGACCGCCGAGAATCGCCGTGGACACGTCGATCCCCGGATTCTCCCGGAGGGCGACGGCGATGCGCAGGTTGCCGGCCCGGTACTGTAGAACGGACTCGACCGTCGCGACCGTCGCGGGGTCCGAGAGTTGTTCCGTCTCGTCCAGCACCAGCAAGCACGGCGCCCCACGCCGCTCGATGGCCTGCATCAACGTAGCGATCCGCTGCCGGAGTTGCGGCGCACGGGTTCCGGTGTTGCGAAGGCTGTGAAGGAGAGCGACGTCCAGACCCGCCCGTTCGAAAGCGTAGAGGAGGTACTCCGCGAGTACCGGTGGCGTGTCCGCCTCGTCCAGCGTGATCCAGGCGGCGAGCATCCCCGTCTCCCGCGCTGTGTGATAGAGATCCGCGAGCAGCGTCGTCTTGCCGAACCCGGCCGGCGCCTTCAGGATCAGGAGTCCGTCGTCGAATGGCTCGATACGACCGGTGATCGCCGGACGCCGGAAGAACCCGGGAGCGCGGTCGGGAGCGGTCACCTTCGCCGCGAGCAGCCACGGCGGAATCATTCCCCCCGAGGGGAGAGCGGTCACGAAACGACACCCAGCGACCGAGCCCGCTGCACCGCCTCGTTGCGGCCCTTTGCCTGTGTCTTCCGGTAGATGTTCCTCAGGTGATACCGGACTCCGTCGGCGCTGAGGCCCAGGCTGGACGCGATCTCGCGGTCGCGGCCGCCGCGGGCGAGCAGTTGCAGCACCTCGAGCTCCCGCGCGGTGAACGCGGGTCCGGCGGACAGTTCCGGTGTGTCTTTCGTCAGGTGCGCGAGCAACGCCTCGGCCGTGCCTCTCGTTTCCGGGGCGCTTTCCGCGGCGAGCAGTCGTTCCAGGAGGGGGGTGGCGACGGCCGGTTCCCGGATGAGCGGTCGCGGATAGTCCGTCTTGAGAAGCCGCGCGAGGAACTCGCTCAGGTGCCCGACGGCGCGTTCGGCATTGTCCAACGCGTGTTCGACGGCCATCGCCGAGGCAAGGCTTCGCATCAGGGTCCGCGTGAGGCCATGCCGGGCCGCGGCCGTGCGCAGGTCGCCCGCCAGCGCGCCGGCCTCCTCCAGCGCACCGCGCGCGGTGAGCCACCGAATCCGGGACAACGCCACCGCCTCCATCTCGCGCCACGTTTGCCCGGACAGGTCGAGCATTTCCGGCGTCGTCTCCGGCAGCTCCTCGTCGCGCCACGCCCGCTCGGCGCCTTCGGTGTCGCCTGCAGCGGCCAGTACCGAAACGCGAAGCGCCGCAAGGTAGCGCCGCAGGCTCACGAGCCCGGTGCCGCGCGCATGTACGCTTGCTTCCTGTAACAGGTCCAGCGTTGTCGTCGCTCCCTGCTGCGCGAGGGTTGTCTCCGTTGCCACGCCGTACCCTGCGGCGTACACGTCGAGCCAGGCGCCGCTCTCGCGCAGCGCCGAAGGGGGAGGAGCGAGCCGGTGAATCCCGTGCATCCGGTTTCGCTCGAGATTCAATTCCGCGATCAGCGCGTCGGCGAACAGGACGCTGGCGATGTCGCCGGGGAAGCGTCGCTTCAGCGCGCGGCGGCCCCGGGCGTAGGAATTCGCGGCCTCGCGGACTTTCCCCCGTGCCATGGCGGCGATGCCGGCGTGAAGCTCGGCGAGCGCGACGCCGTGCCGGGCGTCGGAGCGCTCGAAGTGCGCGGCCGCCGAGCGGGTGTGACGGCTGCTGGTCCGGAATCGGGCGCGCTGGTGGTTGACGGCGCTCAGGAGAGCGTGGCTGGCGCCGCGGACCGCCGAATCGTTCTGCTCGTCATTGCAGACGGCGACCATTCGGCCGGTCAAATCTCGAAACGCGGCGGCGCCCAACGGCCGGCAGCCGAATACGGCGAGTTGTGACTCCACGACCACGGATTCGGCGTGGAGCCGACGCGAATCCCCGCCGGCCCGGTCGCGCGCGAAGCCCTGGGTCCGGGCGCGGAGTTCCTCGAACAGCGCGCTCGCTTCGGCAATCTGCCCGGCCCGCGCGAGCGTGATGCACCGCAGTAGCCCCAGGCGTGGATGGCCCGCCAGCACCGTTGGCGTCAGGTACCGGTCGATGGCCCCCAGCCGGAGTACTCCCTCCACCACGAACAGCCGCACACCGCCCGCCCGCTCGAGGATCTCGCCGACGAGTGGATCGTCGCCCGCGGCGCGGGCGTGCCGCACCGCCTTGAGAGGGTGGCCGCGCCGCGCCAGCGCTTTGGCGATCTCACCATGGAGAGTGCGGAAACGCGAGGGCTCTTCCCGGAAGCGCCGCGCCGCGCAGTAGTCTCGCAGCAGCGGGTGAAATCGCATGACGCCGGATCCGCCTTCGACGGGCAGTACGAGGCCGTCCAGCTCCGGAAGGCTTTCGAGCCGGAGGCGCGAGTCGGTTGCGCCCAGGACCTCGTCCACCAGCAGGGGGTCAAACCAGTCGAAGAGCGCCACGTCGAGCACGAATTCATGGTCCAGGCGCGACAGGTCGCGCAGCAGCCGCGCGCCGAGGAAGTTGGCCGCTACGCCCCGGTCCCCCCGGAGGTCGCCCACGCTCACGGAGGGCCGCTCCCCGGTAAGAAGGTTTCGGTAGAGCTGGAGCGCGACCGGCCAACCCTCGGTCCGCTCCGCGAGCCGTCGCAAGTCGGTTGGGGAGAGCTCCAGGCCGAAGAAACGGGCTATCTCGGGGGCGGAAAAGCGGAGATCCTCGGCGCGGATTCGGATCGCGCGTCCGTTCAGCACGGCGGCCTCCAGATCCAACCCGGGATTGCGGCGCGTCCCGACGGCGATGCGCAAGTTGTCCGGCTGGCGGCGCAGCAGCGCATTGACCAACTCGAGCGTGCGGCCGGCGGGCAGCCGCTCTACTTCGTCGAGGACCAACAGGCACGGACTCGCATGCCACTCGATTGCCCGTGCCAACGCCATTACGGCGCGCTCGGGCGGCAATGACGCCCCCGGGTCCCGCGCGGACGTGGGCGTGGTCACATCGAGGCCGGCGCGTTCGAATGCGTATAGGAGATAGGCAGCCAGGACTTCCGGAGTGTCGTCGTCGGCCAGGGTGAGCCAGGCGCCCAGCAGCCCCTCGCCACGGTGGCGGCGGCAGACATCCGCCAGCAGCGACGTCTTGCCGAAGCCCGCCGGCGCCGTCACCACGGCGACCCGCCCCTGCTCGAACGCTTCGACCAGCTTCGCACGGCGAAAATAATGGGGTGGACGGACCGGAGGCGTCACGCGGCCGGTCAATAGCCACGAGCGTTCATCCGCGTCGGATGAGGCCAGCGCAGAATGGACGCGAGGATCCGGGGCGGCGTCCGATCCGCTGCCGAGCAGCATCAACATGCTGAACTCGCAGGGACCATGTACATCAGGCAGCCGGTGAGCGGGCACGGTGAGGGCCGATGCCCGCACCGGGAAAGCTCGCCGGCTGCTACCGGAGCTGGTTTGAACGAATCGCCGCCAAGCGGCGCAAAGCAACAGGGTTCAGAATCCATCGCCAATCACATCCGCGTTCGATATTTCCCTAAGTGCGGTCCGAAGCGCGACACTCGGGGACACTGTGCGGTGCGAATCCTTCACATGGAATAGATTGTCGGAACGAACGGTGATATTTCAATGACTACTTGTATATTCTTGATTACAGTGTGATAACCGAATCGATAAGTTCTGTGTTGGTGCTCTTGGCGTTCCGCGGGCGCCGCGACAGCGGCCACCCGGAAGGGACCGGTTTCGCGGTGCGGTGGGAATCACCCCGGTTGACGAGCCCTCCCGGGAGGTCGTTTCGGGCGTTCCGGCCGGGATGGCCACGACGAACGGTGCAGCGGTGAACGCGGCTCCGCAAGAGGATCGGTTGCAGCACCGGGTCAGCGAAGATGTCGGGTCCGGGATGGAGGTGGTGGCGCGGGTGGTGCTCGGGGGTTAGCCGGGAACGGGGCGCTTCCCCACCGCGACCACCATGGGTCCGTTACTCCAGACGGCCGTCACGTCGAATCCGGCGGCGGACATCGCCGCGGCTTCCTCTTCCGGCGGAAAGTAGGTGTCCTCTTCCTGCCATTCGGTGAAGTGCCGGTAGGCGCGCTTTTCCGGAATCCCGCACGAGACGAGGTGAGCGGCCCAGGCCCGCCAGGTGGCGTCGCGGGATTCGGGTTCCGCCGGCAGGGTGGCGTCGGCGTTCACGAAGACGCCGCCGGGGCGGAGGCAGTCGTGAACCCGTGCGAAGAGCCCCCGCTTCTCCTTCATCGTGGGGACATGATGGAGTGCGAGCGACGCGGCGACCGCGTCGGCGTCCGGTAGCGGATCGCCGAAGGACGCCTCGCGGAACCGCGCTCGGCTACCGAAACCGACGAGGCGTTCCCGCGCCCTGGCGAGCATGGCGCCGTCTACGTCGACCAGTTCGACGGCGGCGTGCGGCGCGGCGCGGAGGATGGCTTCGGAGAGTGCGCCGGTGCCGCCGCCCAGGTCGAGGACCAGTCCCGGCCGCACCCGCGCGATCTCGGCGGCCGCCGCATCAAGCATCGCCTCGTAGCCCGGAATGAACTGCCGGATGGCCTCGTCGTAGGCATCAACCTCAACCCGGAGGTGGCGCCGGACCGAATGAAGACTCACCGGAGCATTCTTCCACCGCACCCGGTAACGCCTGGGTGGGGACGGAGCGACCCGGGCGACAATGGGCTGCTCAGCGAGGGCCCCGGGCAACGGAACCGCGCCGGTGAGCGGCGACGGAGCTTGGCGGAGAGGGGGGACTGCTCCTGGTCCTACGGTGTCTGTTCCCGAACGATCTGCACGATCTTGTTCAGGCCGTCCACCAGGGCGGCCGCGACGACTTTCCCGGTGTTCGTATTCGCCCAACCCATCGCGCCGCTCAACCCATCATCACCGCTACCGAATCCCAGGAATCCCCAATCGGAGACCGTGGCGCTGCCCTCGGCGGCGGCAACCTGAATCCCGGAGCGGTTGTCGGTAAGGAACATCACGACCTGCGCTTCGGAGTTCTCGACATCGACGCCTCCGGCGAGGAGACCCAAGGGGCCGAGAATCGCAGCGCCGATGAGTGCTCCTCCCCAGCGGAAACCCCCGGCTTCGTCCTCCGCGAACACGAGATGCGGAGTCAGCGAGTAATCGGCCGCGACCAACTGTCCGGCGGTGAAACCGCTTCCTTCCTGCAACATCCCCTCGCGGGCGAGCTGCTGTTCGGTGTCAATCGCCCGCAGCCCGGCCGCCCGGTCCACGACCTGGAAGCAGTTGCTCTGTTGGAAGAGCAGACGGAGCAGGGGGAGAGGTCAGGTGGTGTGGCGGTGCGACACGCCGTCGGTTCGGCTCGGACCGGATGGTCCAGTGGGTCATCCGCTCAAGCATCAGAATCTCCTTCGCTGCTTCGTCGCGACGCAAGGTTCGGACCACGGGGTATCCGAGTTCTTGCGGAGCGGCAGACATCGGCGGCACGCGGTTCCGCGGCCCTCGCGGGCGGCGGCGCCGGTACGGACACTACCGGACGATGATCTCGTCCACGTAGATCCAGGCGATCTCGCCCTCCCGGCGGGCGCCGTCGGGGCCGGTGGGCCAGGGGGCGGGGACCTCGCCCAGGCCGGCGATCCGGACCTGGACGAAGCGCGTTTCTTCGCCGGCGAGCGCGACGATGACCCGCTCCCGCCCGCCGCCGGGGAGATCTTCCCCCGTGCCGTCCGGATTCTGGACGTCCCCAATCACCGGGTCCGACCAGGACTCTCCGTCGAGACTCGTTGCGACCTCGACGCGGCGCGGGAAGTACACGCCGGAGCCCGGGTGCTGGAGGAAGGACAGCTTGACGGACCACACCCGCTGCGCCGGCCCGAGGTCCAGCCGGACAGTGACTTCGTCCGACCGATAGCCCTGCCAGTGGCCGCCCCGGCGGTCCACCGACCCCCGGACCCCGTCGGTCAGCCCCGCATCGCCCGCCGCCGAATAGGGGGATGACTGGGGCGGATCCACCCGGGGAGGCACCCCGCGGGCGAGGTGCGCCGCCAGGTTCCGCTCGGCGAAGTCGTGGAGATCGAGCGACCGGGAATAGACCGCGGCCTCCGCGGCTTCGTCGGGCAAAACGAGCCGGGCGAGCACTCCGGGATCGTCGTCGGGGCCGATCGGGCGCATCAGGAACCGGTACTCCAGGTTCTGGGGCCAGAGCGTGTATTCCCGGTGCGGCACCGCGCCCCAGGAGTCGTCGCCGCCGACTCCGGTCTGACGAAAATCGAGGGCCAGGGTGATTTCCTCGCGCTCGGACAGTTCGGCCCAATGCGTCCGACTCTTGGTCTCGCCGCCGTCGAGATCGGAGATCCGATAGGGAAGCGCCGAAAACGACAGGTGAGGCAGCCCCATCACCAGGAGGCCGGCGCCACTCCCGTCGGTGAGCGCCGCCCAGCGCACATCGGTACGGGTGCCTGTTTCCTGGGGGCGGACGTACGGGTGGGCGAGGTCGGAAACCGCCGCCGAATACCGGCCGACCGCGGCGCCGGTCCGCCGGTCCCAGTAGTTTTCGTGGGGGCCGCGTCCGTACCACTCGACCTGCCCGAGCGAATCCGGCAACGTGAGGAGGGTCCCGAACCGGGGCATCTCGGGCAAATCCTCGTTCACTCCGGAAAGCCGCGCGGAGATCGCCACCGTGCCGTCCCCGAAAACTTCGTGGAGCAGGGTGTAGAACGCATTGACCGAGCGGAGTGAGAACCGGCTCTCGATTTCGGCGCTCCGCCCGTCGGCCGCCTCGCGCACCTGAACGTCCTCGAGAACGCGCTCCGGCGGACTCCCCGCGGCTTTCCAGATGCCCGATCGAGCGGGAAACCCGTTCCCGTAGTCGTTGTCGGTAGGCGCTCGCCAGAAGTTGGGCGCCGGCCCGGAACGCACGAGTTCCCGAGAGCCCGCCCGGAACGAACGCAGGGTGCCGAGGTCGCGGCTGAATTCGACGCTGAAGCCCCGGCCGCTCACCGTGACCGAGTCCTCGGAATCACGGACCCGGACCGGCTCCATCGGAGGCGGTTCCGGGCCCGGATCCTCTTCCTCCTGCTCTTCTTGCAGGACTTCCGGGTCCCCTTCCGCGAGCTCGTCGTCCTCCTGCTCTTCTTCTTCTTCTTCTTCCACCTCGATGTCTTCGGGACGTACCACGTCCACGAAGAACTGCTCCCAGGCCACCTCGTGGCCGGCCGGGACGAGCGGGGCGTCCTCGCGAGTGCGGAACCGAACGGTGAGGAGCCGTTCCATCAGGGGCTCGATCCCGGTTTCGGGGATGTCGAAGGAGACGATTTCGGAAGCGCCGGGCGGGATCGCGAGCGGCGGCATGGTCCCCTCGGCGAGCAGTGCCCCATCCGCGGTCAGCTCCCAGCTTCCGGCGAGGTCCGAGAGATCGGTGAAGGCGCGGCGGTTCTCGACCTCGATCAGCCCCGACCGGGCGTGCAGGGCGCGGATTCGGATCGGCTGATAGACCTTTTTCACCTCGAACGCGTGGGGGTGGAGCTGGCGGTCCGCCGAGACCAGGCCGTTCACCAGGAAGTTGCCGTCCGTCGGAATCCCGGGCGGCCCGATGTCGCCACCGTAGGCCCAATAGGGACGTCCGGATTCGTCCTCGCGGAGGATGGCCTGGTCCACCCAGTCCCAGATGAACCCGCCGACGAGCTTGGGATCGCTGTCGATCACCTGCCAGTAGTCGGCCAGGTTTCCGACGCTGTTTCCCATGGCGTGGGCGTACTCGACGAGCAGAAAGGGCTTCGCCGAGCGGGAGGCGGCGTAGTGCTCCAGCCAGTAGGGCCGGACGTACATCGGAGCCACGATGTCCACGATGTCCCGCTCGCCCGCCGGCTCGTAGAGGATCGGCCGCCAGGGATCGTTCTCCCGGATCCACTCCGAGGTGGCGTCGAAGTTCTCCCCGTCACCGGCCTCGTTGCCGAGCGACCAGATGATCACCGACGGGTGGTTCCGGTCCCGCAGGACCATCCGCTCCGTGCGGTCGAGGTGCGCATCCCGCCACTCGGGGCGTCCCGCGAGGGTTACCTCGGGCAAGTAGCCCATCCCGTGCGACTCGATGTTCGGTTCGTCCACCACGTAGAACCCGTATTCGTCGGTCAACTCGTAGAAGCGGGGCAGGTTCGGATAGTGCGCGGTCCGGACCGCGTTGATGTTCAGGCGCTTCATCAGGCGGAGGTCTTCGATCATGGACGCCTCGTCCACCACGTGCCCGCGCTCGGGGTCGTGCTCGTGCCGGTTCACTCCCCTCAGGACGATCGGACGGCCGTTCAGCAGCAGTTCGCCGTCGGCCGTTTCGACGCGGCGGAATCCGATCCGGACCGCCGTCGCTTCGGCCATCCGTCCGCCCGGGCCGGCCAGCGAGATGACCAGCCGGTAGAGGTCCGGGGTCTCGGCCGACCACGCGCGGACATCGCGAATCGTCGCCGTCGCCCCCATGGAGGCCTCCCCGCCGGGAGGGACGTCGAGGCGCAGCACTTCCGGATTTCCCCAGACGGAGTTCCCGTCGGGATCGAACAGCTCGTAGCCGACTTCGTGGGCTCCCGCTTCCCCGAGCCCGCGGTTCACGACGTTCACGCTGAAGTCGAGGATGCCGTCGCGGTAGCCGGTGACGAGATCGGCGCCGGCGGAGAAATCGCGGACGAAGGTCGCGGGCCGCGCCAGGAGCGAGACCTCGCGGTCGATGCCGCTGATGCGCCAGAAGTCCTGGCTTTCGAGATAGCTGCCGTCGCTCCAGCGGATCACCTGCACCGCCAGGGTGTTCCGCCCCTCCCGGATCGTCTCGGTGAGCCGGAACTCGGCGGGAGTGCGGCTCCCTTCGCTGTAGCCCACGAAAGCGCCGTTCACCCAGACGTAGAAGGCCGAATAGACGCCGTCGAAACGGAGGAAGACTTCGTTCCCGTCCCAGCGGGAGGGGATCTCGAAGCTCCGGCGATAGGAACCCACGGGGTTGTCGTCCTCGGGGACGAAGGGCGGATTCGCGGGGAAGGAGTAGGACTCGTCCCGATAGACGGGATAGCCGTAGCCGAGCAGTTCCCAGTTCGAGGGCACCGGGATCTCGTCCCAGGCGGAGTCGTCGTAGCCGGGTTCGAAGAAGTCCTCCGGCCGGTCGGCGGGGCGGGGGACGAAGTGGAACTTCCAGTCGCCGTTCAGCGAGATCCGGCGCGGCGAGTCCGCGGGACGCCCGGTAGCGGCCGCTTCCGGGTTCGGGTAGGGCGTGAAGGAGGCGCGGGGCGGTTCCCGCCCGATCTGGAAGACCGCGGGGTCCTGCCAGGGTGGGGTCTCCGGGGGCTGCGCGCCGGCGCCCGCGGCAAGTCCGAGCGCGAGAGCGCCCGCCAGGGTTGGCGACAGGAGGACCCGGGAACCGCGCATCATGGAGTCAGCGGGAGCGGATCCTCCGGCGGGGCGAGATGGCCGGACTCGATGAACGCCATGATCCCGAAGAGCGCGCCCCAGGAGTGGAAGGGATCGCTCGAGAGGCGCTCGTCGTCCCCGGTTCCGGTGATCGAGGAGAGGTTTTCGCTCACGTAGCCCTTCCGGCGCCATTCCCGGAGAAACATATCGAGAGAACGGGCCGAAAGCTCGCCCGCGGTGGCGTGGTCGCCCGCTCGCCGGAGGCCCAGGTAGGTGAGGAAGTTGAGCGGCGGCCAGATGGCGCCCTTCCAGTAGCGCTGGCGCGGGAACGAGGGGTCGTCGCGGGTGGTGGACGGCAATACGAACTCGCCCCAGAACTCGCCGGGATTCCGCAGGTGCTCCCGAATGAGCCGGTCGGCGCGCGCCTCGGAGGCCACGCCCGCGAGAAGCGGGTAGAAGAGGGTGGGGGAGCGGCGCTCCGAGGGCCGGTCGAGGTCGGTGCGGTAGTTGAGGTAGTAGCCGCGGTCTTCGACCCAAAGGCCGTCGAGAGCGTCCCCGAAGGCGTTCGCACGGGTTTCGAGTTCCTCCGCTGCCGCTTCGCGCCCGAGGAGCCGCGCCAGTTCGGCGAGCGCCCGGGAGTCGGCGATGTAGAGGCTGGTGAGCCCCACGTCCTGGAGTTCCAGGACGTTCAGTTCCCGGTTGAAGGGCACGTCCTCGTACATCGGGGAGTCATCCATTCCGGACTCGTAGCCGGCGGCGGTCTTCGTCCGCGTCACGGGCTCGGCGAAGGGGTTTGACGCCTCGTGGGAACCGTAGGAAAGGAGGCCGCCGTTGCCGCGGGCCTCGGGCCACCAGCGGTTCCAGGCGAGCAGCGGATCGAAGGCGGCTTCGAGGAACCAGCGTTCGGGATGGCGGCGGTAGACCTCCCGCACCATGATCCCGCCCACCGGTGGCTGGGAGCGGTCCCAGGACTTGCTGCCGTTGCCGCGGTTGTCATTCGGAAGGAACCCTTCGGCGGTATGGCCGCGGAGATGCTCCACGATTCCGGCGAGCGCGAGGTCGCGGCTCTCGAGCGCTGCGAGGTAGCCGAGGAAGAAGTTGTCCCAGCCAAAGAGCGCCACGCCACCGTATTCCTGGTTCCAGAGCCGGCCCACGGTCGGGACAACCCGTTCGTGGCGGGGTTCGTAGATGGTGTTCCAGGCGAATCCGGAGGTGACCGCGAGCCAGGCTTCCGCGAGTTCGCCGTACTCGGCCGCGCGGGCCTCGAGTTCGGCGCGGCGGGCGTCGAGGATGCGCCGGATGTCGGTTACGGATTTCGCTTGCGCGTCCGGAGTTCCCGCGTAGACGCCGGCGGGTTCGGTGAGGCGCACCACCCGGTGCGGCAGGAGACCGCCCGCGTAGGGGTCGGCTTCCACCGTCCCGGTCACCCGGACGAGCTGCTCGCCTTCCGGGAGCCGGGCCAAGAGGCCGCCCCTTGCCGATTCCACGGCGCCGGGTCGGTTCCAGGCTATCCCCGCGCTCACCACCAGCTCGAAAGGAGCGCCGGGCTCCGGCTCCGGAGTCACGAGGACTGCCAGGGCGCCGTCTTCGTCATGCCCCGCTTCGACCGTGGCGGTGAAGCCGCGCCAGGTGATCTCGAGGCGCTGGTAGGACCCGTCCACGGCGCGGATGCCCGGACGCACCAGTTCAGCGCCCTCCTCGCGTTTTCCGATGAGTGCTTCGGCGAGGTGGCTCTCTTCGAGGAAAGCGTGCCGCTTGAGGCCAAGGTTGACGGCGAGCCCGTCGGGAAGAAGGACGTAGCGCAGGACGCTGCGGCTGTCCCAGGTATTCCAGCCGGAGGCCAGCCGGGTCTGGATCGCCCGGTATTCCGGCACGTCAGCGATGGCGGTGTCGTACTCGGCGTGGCGATCCGGCCAGTCGGGATTGGCGGTGCCGGAGGGGGCAGGGGACTCCGGCGGGGCAGGCTGACATCCGGCCGCGAGCGTCGCCGCGGCCAGGAGGCGGAGGAGCTTCGCCCGGAACCCCTGGTGCCCGGGCGGTTTCGGACCCGGCAATCGAGCCGTCGCTACTCGGTTTTCCAAAAGGCGATGCCGGAGGCCTGTTTCCCGACTTCGACCACCGCTTCCCGGTCCAGTGAGTCCAGGTTGTAGAACTCGACCCGGCCGGGCTCACCGCCGATTTCCTCGACGGTCACGATGGCGAATCGACTGTCGGGGGTGATGACCACGCCGTGGGTGATGCGCGCCGAGGCCGCGATCGAGGCACGCTCCGTCCCGGCCTCGAGATCCCAGAAGCCGACCGAATGATTCGTCTTTTCGGTGACGACCAGGTGCTTCCCATCCGCGGAGACGTCGATGTTGTAGGGGCCCCTTTGGGTATGGAAGCGGCGACGCGGCTCCCAGGCCTCGAGATCCACTTCAAGAACCTGATTCAGTCCCTGGAGCGCGACGTAGGCGTGCTTGCCGTCCGGGGCGGGCTGGACCCAGGTGGGGCTGGCGGCCGGGCCGCCACCCATCGCGTGTCCCGCATGCGGGTCGTTCTCCAGAACCGCCCCGGTGGTCTCGTTCTCCCCGGTGAGCCGCATCCGCCGGCTGGCCTGGAAGGTCATGGTGTCGATCTCGAACAGCTCCGCGCTCATCATGGCGACCGAATAGGCCAGCATTCCCTCCGTCCCCAGCCGCGATCCGTGCGGCATCACTCCCTGTTTGATCTGGGCGATCTCGGTCATGGAAACGGTGTCGATCACCGAGACGTTCGACGGCACGTGGTCGCCGTGGAGGTTGAAGTTGACGACGAAGAGGAATCCGGTCGCGGGGCTGATGTCCATGGTGGCGGGAAAGAGCCCGGCGGTGGTGTCCGCCACCTCGAGGTCGGTCCCGGTCTCGAACTTGTGGACGGTGCCGTAGGGCATGCCGTGCGCGATGGAGACGTACCAGTGCCGGCCGTCGGGCGAGACCCGGACCCCGTGCGGGCCCTCGATCTCGTTCGGGAGGATTCCGACCGGAATCCGGCGGAGGAGTTCGCCGCCGTCCGGGCCGAACCGGACCAGATCCACGGTGTCGTCGGACTCGGCGGCGACGTACACGAAGTAGCTCTGTTCGGCGCTGGTCTGGGCAGCGGCCATTCCGGCGACCAGAGAAAGGGCCGCCGCCAGGACGATTCGGCAAGGCAGGGCGGTAGTTCTCATGGGTGGCCTTCTTTCTCCCCGTCGAAGGGGCCAATGGTACCGGCCCGGGAGCCGGAACGGCCCCCGAGGCACCGCGTCCCCGGAGACAATAGGCCGATGCGCTCTTCAGGTTCCCCCGTTTCGGGGTTCGGGCCGCAACTCCTGCTCGGGACGTTCCTGGCGTCGTTGGTGTTCGCCGGTTGCGGTTCTCCGGATTCCTCCGGGTCCGGGGAGGTCGATTCCGTTCCCCTCACGCTCGAGAACATCTACCGCGATGCCCGCGGCGGCGTCTTCTCCGCGGCCATTTCTCCGGACGGCCGCTGGGTGGCGGCGGTCGCCCAGACCGCCGACGGTCGGGGCATGCACCTCCTCGACTTGACGGAAGAGCCGCCGGTGCTCCGCTACTGGGTCTCCGGAGGTTCGCCGGCCTGGTCTCCCGACAGTCGGCAGATCGCCTTCCTGCGCGAGGGCAACCTCTTCCGGACGCCGGTCGGAGATCCGGATGCGGCGCAGCTCACCGACGGTGTGGACGGAGTCCGCGCTCCCGCCTGGTCCCCGGACGGGGAAACGATCGCCGTCATGGCGCGTGCGAGCGGCAGCCAGGACGTCTGGCTCGTGCCCGCTATGGGTGGCGAGCCTCGCCAGCTCACCCGGGGCGCGATGACTGCCGACGAGGTGCGTTTCGGCGTTTCCTGGTCGCCGGACGGCGGGACCGTCGCCTACGTGGCGAACAAGGCGGACTATTGGCAGGACGACGTCTGGCTGGCCGAGGTGGCAACGGGAGAGGAGACCCAACTCACGAATTCACTGCGCGCCATCTCCACGGCCCCGGCGTGGTCCCCGGACGGGAGCCGGATCGCGGTGCTGGGAGTGGAAAAGGACCAGTACTGGTACCTGGACATCGCCGATCTCTACCTGCTTGATCCGGCGGGCGGACCCGAAGAGCCGGTGCCCATGTCGTCGTTCGCCACCGCCTACCGCTTCCGCCCTTTCTGGTCGGCGGACGGTTCGCGCCTCTTTTTCACCCACCAGGAGCGCGGCGAGCATCACCTGTGGTCGGTCGCCGCGATCGGCGGCGCCGCCACCCGGGTGACGAACCTGGGAGGGGTGTTCTCAAGCGTCACCGCGACCGCCGGGGCGGAGGGCTTCGCGTTCGTCCGGTCGTCCGCGACCGGGGGGGGCGAGCTCTACGCGGTTTCGGCGGCAGGCGGCCCGGCCCGGCGGCTCACCGCGCTCGCCCCCGTCTTTGACGGCGTGCGCGCGCCGCGCGAGATCTCCTACCGCAGCTTCGACGGCCACTACGTTCAGGGCTTTCTCTACCTTCCGGCGGCGGCGGAAGAGGGGGCCGTTTGCCCGGCACTCGTCCAGGTCCACGGCGGGGGCACCAACTCCTACCTCAAGGGGCCGAATCTGACCGAGCAGTACCTCGCGTCCCGGGGCTTCGTGGTGCTGGCGGTGAACTACCGCGGCGGCTCCGGGTTCGGGCGGGAGTTTCAGGATCTGGGGGACGAGGACTGGCTGAACGGACAGGCACTCGACCCCGGATCGGCCGCCGACTGGCTGCGAGCGCAACCCTACGTGAGCGGCGAGGTCGGCATCTACGGCTACAGCTACGGCGGGATGCAGAGCATGGCGGCGATCACCCGCACCCCCGGCAAGTTCGACGCCGCGGCGCCGATGGCCGGGATCTACTCCGAGCGGCAGACCTTCGAGCACCAGGACCGGCTCGGACGGGTCTTTACGGTGGACGGCCACGGCGGACTCCCGGAGGAACGTCCCGAGATCTACGACAAGACCGAAACGCTCGCCCGTATCGGGAACATCACCGCGCCGGTCCTGATCCAGCACGGCGAGCGCGACGTGCGCGCGCCCTTTCTCAACTTCGAGCTCGCGGTGGCCGCCTTCGAGAAACACGGGATCGACTACGAGGCCCACACCTATCCGGAGGGCCACGGCTTCCGCGACCCGGAGAACCGCATCGCGCTCTACCGCCGGGTGGAGGAGTTCTTCTCCCGCCACCTCGGCTCCTGCCGCTGAATCGGGAGACCCAGGAAACAGCGGAGCCGGCCAGCGGGACCGCCCGGGGGGCAGCACCTGTCGATAACGGCACCGGCGGTGGCCAGCACCTGTCGATAATGGAACCGGCGGGAGGGCAGCACCTGCCGATAACGGAATCGGCGGTGGGAAGCACCTGTCGATAACGGAGTCGGTGGTGGGCAGCGCCTGTCGATAACGGAATCGGCGGCGGGCAGCACCTGTCGATAACGGATTCGGCGGCGGCCAGCACCTGTCGATAACGGCACCGGCGGTGGACAGCACCTGTCGATAACGGATTGGGCGGCGGGCAGCACCTGTCGATAACGGCACCGGCGGTGGCCAGCACCTGTCGATAACGGATTCGGCGGCGGGCAGCACCTGTCGATAACGGCACCGGCGGTGGACAGCACCTGTCGATAACGGATTCGGCGGTGGCCAGCACCTGTCGATAACGGAACCGGCGGGAGGGCAGCACCTGTCGATAACGGATTCGGCGGTGGGCAGCACCTGTCGATAACGGAGTCGGCGGTGGCCAGCACCTGTCGATAACGGAACCGGCGGGAGGGCAGCACCTGTCGATAACGGATTCGGCGGTGGGCAGCACCTGTCGATAACGGATTCGGCGGCGGGCAGCACCTGTCGATAACGGAGTCGGTGGTGGGCGCCACCTGTCGATAACGGATTCGGCGGTGGCCAGCACCTGTCGATAACGGATTCGGTGGAGGGCAGCACCTGTCGATAACGGATTGGGCGGCGGGCAGCACCTGTCGATAACGGAACCGGCGGGAGGGCAGCACCTGTCGCTAACGGAGCGCCGCGCCGGCCCCCACCCGGAGAACTGGCCGGGAGGGGCGATGTCCGGGCTCCGGTTCCCCACGGTACGATTCCGGCGCGCCGCGGCCGGGCCGCGGCAGGAGGCATCGTTGACTGAGTCGAACACCAGAATCGAAAGGGACACCCTCGGGGATGTCTCCGTTCCCGCGGAGCGGCTCTACGGAGCGCAGACCGAGCGTTCCCGGCAGAACTTCCGGATTTCCGGCGAGCGGATGCCCCGCGAGATCGTGTCCGCGCTCGCGCTCGTCAAGAAGGCGGCCGCGCTCGTGAACCGGGACCTCGGCCGGCTGGCCGAGGAGAAGGCGGACGCCATCGCCGCCGCGGCGGACGAGGTGCTCGCTGGAGAGCATCCCGACGAGTTCCCGCTGCTCGTCTGGCAGACCGGAAGCGGCACCCAGTCCAACATGAACATGAACGAGGTGCTCGCGAACCGCGCCAGCGAACTCCTCGGCGGTTCACGGGGCGAAGGCCGGTTGATCCATCCGAACGACGACGTGAACCGCGGTCAGTCGTCGAACGACGTGTTTCCCACCGCGATGCACGTCGCCGCGGTGCTTGCCGTCGAAGAGAGGGTGCTGCCCGCGGTCCGCGCGCTCGGGGCGGCGCTCGCCGAGCGTGCGGAAGCCTTCAGCTCGGTCGTGAAGATCGGACGGACGCATCTCCAGGACGCCACTCCACTCACCCTCGGCCAGGAATTTTCGGGCTACGCCGCCCAACTCGGCCACGGCGCGGCGCGGATCGAGGGGTCTCTGCCGCATCTGAGGGAACTGGCGCTCGGTGGCACCGCGGTGGGCACCGGACTGAACGCCCATCCCGAAATGGGAGTGCGGGCGGCTACCTGGCTCACCCGGCTCACGGGTTGCGATTTCGTCACCGCGCCCAATAAATTCGAGGCACTGGCCTCGAAGGATGCTCTGGTCGCGGGCCACGGCGCCCTCAAGACGGTGGCGGTCTCGCTGCACAAGATCGCGAACGACATTCGCTGGCTGGCTTCCGGCCCCCGGTCGGGGATCGGGGAGATCCGGATTCCCGCCAACGAACCCGGGAGTTCGATCATGCCCGGCAAAGTGAATCCGACCCAGTCCGAGGCGCTCCTGATGGCCACGGCGCAGGTCCTCGGCAACGACGTGGCGATCGGCGTCGGCGGGGCGGGGGGCAACTTCGAGTTGAACGTGATGAAGCCGCTGATCGCCCACAACTTCCTGGGCAGCGCCCGGCTGATCGCCGACGGGTGCGACTCTTTCCGGGAGCGCTGCGTGGTGGGCATCGAGGCGAATGCGGAGCGGCTGCGCGACAACCTGCAGCGTTCGCTCATGCTCGTCACCGCGCTGAACCCGCACATCGGCTACGACAACGCGGCGAAGATCGCCAAGAAGGCCTACGCCGACGGAACGTCGCTCAAGGAAGCGGCGCTGGCCCTCGGCCTCCTCACCGCCGAGCAGTTCGACGCGTGGGTCCGACCGGACGCCATGGTGTAGCCGGCCGGCTGAACCGGGCCCGGCGGGCCTATTCGCCGCGTAGCGCGGCGCTCGGCGCGAGGCCGGCGGCGCGATGGGCGGGGAGCGCGCAGGCGAGCGCCGCGGCGGCAAGCACGATCCCGAGGGCCGCCAAAAAGGACCCGGCGTCGGTGGCGCTCACCCCGAAGAGCAGGCTCTGGAGCAGCCGGCTCGCCGCCACCGCGACGGCCGCGCCGACCGCGAGTCCGAGCCCCGCGAGCCGCATCCCCTGGCCGAGCACCAGGCGCATCAGGTCTCTGCGGGTGGCGCCGAGCGCCATGCGCACTCCCAGCTCGGACGTGCGCTCGGCGGCGAGTGCCGCGACCACGCTTCCCGCCCCGGTGGCGGCGAGCGCGATCGCGAGTGCGGCGAACACGATCAGCAGCAGGGCGAGGAAACGCGGTCCGGCGACCGCCTCGGATAGCACGGCCTCCATGCTCCGGAAGCCGTCGACCGGGAGCGCCGGATCCAGCGCGTGGGTGGCCTCCCGGATCGCCGGCGCCAGGGTCTCGGGCGGCAGCGGCGTGCGGGCGACCAGATTCACTGTGCGGGGAGCGAAACCCACCGCGGCCGCCGTCTGCGGATAGTGGAAATAGACCTCGGTGCCGGTCTCCGCCTCGAGGCCGCCCTGTTTGACGTCCTTCGCCACCCCCACGACCGTGAACCACGGAACCTCGGGAGCGGGCGGCCGGAGCCGCCGGCCGACCGGATCCTGTCCGGGCCAGAAGAGCTCCGCGGCGGTCCGATTCACGACCGCTACCGGGGTGGCGCCGCCGTCGTCGGAGGGAGTGAACCCCCGGCCCGACAGCAGCGGGATACCCATGGTCTCGAAGTAGCCGGGCCCCGCGAACTGCCAGTAATCCATGTTCTGGACCGGAAACCCCTCGCCTTCCGGCATCCCTTCGATCTCCGTATCGTTGGCGTTGAGCCGCCGCCGCGGCGGCAGCCCGCTCATGTAGGTGACCGAGCTGACGCCGGGCACGGAGGTCAGCCGGGCGCGCAGCCGCTCGAGGAAGGCGAGTTGATCCGCGGCTTCCGGGTAGTCGGTATCGGGGAGGAAGGTCTGGAACGTGGCGAGGTTTTCCGGCGCGAATCCGGGATCGACCTGACGGATGGCGCCGAGGCTGCGCACGAGCAGCAGGCAGGTGACGAGCAGCACCACGGACAGGCCGACCTCGACGGCGACCAGGCCCTGCCGGAGCAGGCGCCGGCGGGGCGTGGTCCGCACCCCACCGGCGGAGAGGCTCCGCAGCAGGTGGGTCTGCCGCCGGGGAGTGGCGAGATGGGTGGCGGGCGCGAGCCCGAAGGCCGCGCCGGTGATCGCGATGGAAGCGAGGGCAAAGGCCAGCACCGGGGCGGAGATGCCAATTTCCGCGATCCGCGGGATCGCGCTCGGGTAGGCGGCGAGCAGCGCTCCGATCCCGGCGCGCGCCAGCAGGACGCCGGCGGCGCCGCCAATCCCGGCGAGGATCACCCCTTCGGCGAGGAAAGGCCGCACGGCCCCGGCGCGGCTGGCGCCGAGCGCGGCGCGCAGCGCGAAGTCCCCGCGCCGCGCCTCGGCGCGTCCCAGCATGAGGTTCGCGAGGTTGGCGCAGGCGGCGAGCAGCAGCAGCCCGGCGAGCGCGAAAAGCGCGAGCAACCGGTCCCGGTGTGCGCCGGCGACCTCCTCGTGCAGGTCCAGCAGGATGACCGGGTGGAACTCGGGGTCGGGCGCGTGGGTGTCCTGGGATTCCGACCGCCAGCGTTCGAGGAGCACGGGCAGCTCGGCGCGGGCCGCGTCGAGCCCCACCCCGTCCGCGAGCCGGGCGACCATGATGTAGTTGTGGCTGCCGCGTCCGGGGAGGTCGGCGAGGTCGAGGGCCAGCGGGACCCAGAACTCGATCCGGCGATCGAGCAGATCCACTCCCGGCGGCAAGACCCCCGTGACCGTTCGCCGGAACCCATCGACCGTGATCCGGGCGCCGAGGATGTCCGGATCGGCGCCGAAGGATCGCCGCCAGACCCCGTCCGAGAGGAGGACGACGGGTTCGGCGCCGGGGCGGTCCTCGGCGTCGCCAAAGACCCTCCCGCGGGCGGCGGAGATCCCCAGGGTGCGGAAGAGGCTCGCGGAGACCGAAGCGAGCTCGGCGCGGAACGGCGCTCCGCCGGCTTGCACCGAGGACGTGCCGGTGTTGAAGACTCCGGACTCGGCGAACGCCGCGCTCCACTCCCGGTATTCGAGGTATTCCGGGGCGGAGATCCAGAACCGGTCGAACCCCATGGTGGGGAACTGGGTCGCCACCCGCACCAGCTCGCTCGGGGCGCGGTAGGGGAGCGGCGCGAACAGGGCGCCGTGGACCACGGTGAAGACCGCGGTGTTGGCTCCGACTCCGAGCGCGACCACCGAGACCGCGAGGAGCGCGTAGCCGCGGCTCGCCAGGAGGGAGCGGAAAGCGCTGCGCATCTTCGGAGGGGGCGCGGCCGGCAATGTCCGGCGCAGCCCGGCGGCGAAAGGCGCGGCTGCTGACCGCGAGCGGCGCGCGCGCCCTTCGTCGGTGTCCTGATACGAAACCGGCGGGCGAGAAGTTCACCGGGGGCGCGCACCCGTCCGGCAGCGCCGGACACGGGCGCCTGACGACACCAACCCTTCCCGGATCAACGACGTGAGTGTCGTCACCCCGCCGGCGCCGTGGCGCGAGAGGAAGCGAATCTATCGGTGGAGACGGGAGGCGGCGTCGCTAGCCGCTGCCCCGGACCGCCTCGGTGACGGCCGGAATGATCTCCAGCGCATCGCCGACGATTCCCACGTCGGCGGCCCCGAAAATCGGGGCGTCGGGATCCTTGTTGATGGCCACCACGAAGCGGGAGCCGCGCATGCCCACCAGGTGCTGGATGGCCCCGGAGATCGCGCAGGCGACGTAGAGCTTCGGCGAGACGGTGGCCCCGCTCGAGCCGATCTGCAACTCGTGGGGGAGCCAGCCGGCGTCCGTGACTGCCCGCGAGGCCCCGACCACGCCCCCGAGAGCGGCCGCCAGCTCCCGCACGATTCCGAGGTTCTCGGGGCCCCCGAGGCCCCGCCCGGCCGCCACCACCACGTCCGCGGCGGTCAGGTCCACGCCGCCGCCGCCCGAGTCCCGGATCTCAACGAGACGCGAACGGAGGTTCTCCGGGTGTACCGGCGAGGGCAGGATGCGGACGGAGGCCGCGGGTCCGGCCTCCAGTGCAGCGAAGGCGCCGGGCTCGACGGTTGCCACCGCCGGAAGGCTGGGCGCCACCACGTCCTGCACGAATTTGCCCAGGAACGCCGACCGTTGGGCCACCAGGCCGCCGTCGCTCCAGGAAAGCGCCGACGCGGCGGTGGCGGCCGCGGTCCCGAGCCGGGCGGCCACCAACGGCGCCACGTCCCAGCCGGCCGGGTTGTGAGGCAGCAGGACGGCCTCCGCGCCGCTCGCCTCCCGGGCGTGCAGGACGGCGGCCGCATAACCGTCCGCGGTCGGAGACTGGAGGGCCGGCCCTTCGACGAGCAGGAGTTCACCGGCCGGAATGGCGGCGGCCAACTCCTGCCCCTGGCTGGCGTCGCCCACCGGAACCACGACACTCACCCGTTCCGCCGACCCGGAAAGGTCGGTGGCGGCGTGCAGGAGCTCGAGGGTGATCCCGGCGGGCGCCGCCGGATCACAAAAGACGAGGGTACGGCGACTCACCGGGCGTCTCCCGGAATGGCGATCCCGGCGCCGGAACGCATCCGCCCCACGAGCGCCTCGGCTACCTCCGTGGACGAGCCCCGGAGAATCTCGGCGCTGACGCCCCGTTCCGGTTTTCGCAGAGCGAGGCGCCGCAGCGCCGGGGAACCGGTGGCGTCGGACAGTTCCACGCGCTCGACGGGTTTCCGGCGGGAGGCCATGATGCCGCGCAGGCTGGCGTAGCGGGGAGTGTTGATTCCGGTCTGCACGGCGACCACCGCCGGGAGCGTGAGCTCGACGACCGCCACGCGGCCGCCTTCCAGTTCCCGGTGCACTTCGAGGACGCCGTCTCCGAATTGCAGCCCGGTGGCGGCCGAAGCGAAGGAATATCCCGTCAATCCGGCGACGAGTCCCCCGACCTGGCCGTGTCCGCTGTCCTCGGCGAGCAGTCCGGCGATGACGACTCCGGCGTCCAGCTTGCCGACCGCCTCGGAGAGCGCTCTCGCCACGAAGAAGGGGTCGGCGAGGCGGTCGCGTCCGGTAATCAGGTGGACTCCGCGGTCCACCCCCATCGCCAGGCAACTCCTGAGCACCTGACCCGCGTCCGCCGGCCCCGCGGTCACCGCGATCGTTTCCGAGGCGTGTCCCGCTTCCTTCAGTTCGAGGACAGCTTCCACCGCGTAGCGGTCGTAGTCGTTGATGCCGTACCCGAGACTGGATTCGTCGATCCAGTCGCCGGCGGGGCGAAAGGCGGAGTTCCGGTCGGGAACCTGCTTCACGAGGGCGACGGCGTTCCTTGGCGAGGCAGCGTTCATGGCGGAGTCGGTGCTAATGATCGCTGCGCTAGCGTCCGCGGGCAAGGTGAGCAGACAGGTCCCCAGGGGATTCTTCGTGGTCGCGGGGATCGTGGTTCTCGGGACGGGGCTCGGCCTGCTGGCCGTCCGCGGCAAGCCGGCCGCGATCCGCCGGCCGGACCCGGTAGCCCGTCCGGTCCTGCTGGTACCGGACTTCGACAACGGCACCGGCGAGGGCGAGTTCACTGCCCTCGCGCGGCAGTTGACGGAATCGGTGCGCACCCGCCTGGAGGCCGAGCCCGACCGCATCTTCGAGCTCTCGGCGCGCCGGCTGCGTCCCGCATTCGGCCCAGCGGAGCGCGAGGAAGGCCTGGTCGGCATCGCCGCCCGGCTCGGTGCGGACTACGTGCTCGTGGGCAGCCTGGAATCGGGTCCGGGCGGGGCGCTGGGGCCCGGTTCCTCCTGGAACGCTCCCGCGGAGGAGGAGGGGGAGAGCGGTGGCGGAATCCGTCTGGACGTTCTGCTGGTGCGCGATTCCGATCCGCCGCATGTCTTCGCCGAGCGGTTTCCGCTCGGCCGCCCGGTTCCCGAGGGACGGGAAGCGGCGGCGCTTGCGGATTGGGTTGCCGAGCGGATCGTGCTCTCGCTCAGCCGGCCCTGACCGCCGCGGGAGCGATGAGGCGCCTCACCGCAGGCGGACGGCGTCCCAGGTGTCCCAGGCCGAGGTGTCTGACAGGATGATCTCGTCGCCCTCGACAAGACCGCCGAGCACTTCGATGCGGTTGACCGAACCCCGCCCGAGTTCGACCGGAACCCGAACCGCGGTCTGGCCGTCGGAGGCGAGCCGGAACAGCCCGACGTTGCTCCCCGGCTGGCCGTAGGCGGGCCGTCCGACGTGCAGGGTGTCCGGAATGCGATCGAGTTCGATGGTGCCGTCCACCGAAAGGTCCGGACGCGCCCCGCGGGGCGGTGTGCCGGAGAGGCGGATGTCGACCGCCACCGTCCCGTCCCGCACCCCGGGGTCCACCCGGGAAACGACGCCCGCGATGACTCCGTTCCGCGTGTCCACGAGCGCCGCCTGACCGGGCTCCACGTCGCGGGCCTGCGTCTCGGCGATCCGCAGCACCGCCTTCAGTTCCTGGGGATCGGCCACCCGCGCGAGATTTTGGCCGGGCGTCACTTCCTCGCCGACTTCGACCGGAAGTGCCAGGAGGATTCCCGTCCGCCCCGCCCGTACCGTGAGGGCGGTCAGCTGGCGCTGGCGAAGCGCCAATACGGCCCGGTAGCGCGCCACGGTCGCCTCCTTTGAGGTGCGTTGCGCCTTGCTGGAGTCCGAGAGGATGGAGAGGCGCTCCTCCTCGAGCGTGTGGCGCGTTTCGAGCTCTTCGGCGCTCACCTCGCTCCGCCGCCGGATCAGTTCTCCGACCAGCCCCGCTTCGAAGAGCTTCCGGTCGGCGTCGGCGCGGCGCCGGGCCTGCGCCGAGGACGAGGCGAGCTGTCCGGCCGCGTTCTGCTGCTCCAGCAGGTCGGAGTGCGTCTGATCCAGCAGCCGCCGGAGTTCGGCTTCCTGCGCACGGAGCTGGAGCGCGGCTTCGCGGGTCTGCTGTTCGAGTTCGGGATTGGAGAGCACGAGCAGCACGGTGTCGGCTTCGACCGGGGTTCCCGGAAGAACCCGCCGTTCTTCCACTCGCCCGCGGGTCTCGGCGGCGAGCCAGCGGATCTGCTCCGGCGGCACCTGCAGGCTGCCGGGGCCCCGTACCTGGCGCACCATTTCCCCCCGCTCGACGATGCCGGTCCAGACGACCGAGCGGCTCACTTCGGGCACGCCGGGCGCGAGGTTCCCGACCAGGAGCAACCCCACGGCGAGTGCCGCGATTCCACCGCCGACGAGCAACAGGCGGCGGGTCCGGCGTTTCCGGTTCCGGTCGGCGACTTCGAAGTCCATGGCCCGCTTTCCGGCGGTTCGCCGGGGTGCTAGTCGAAGACTAGCCCGGGGAGGGCGAGCGTCAGATAGGGCACGTAGGTTACGAGCAGCACCGCTCCCGCCCGGATCAGCAGGAACGGGACGGAGGCGCGGTACACCTCACCAAGGGGGCGCTTGAAGCGGTACGAGGCGAGGAAGAGGTTCATGCCCACCGGCGGCGTGAGGTACCCGAGTTCGAGGTTCGTCAGGAAAATGACCCCGAGATGGAGCGGGTCGATGCCAAACGCGAGTCCGAGGGGCGCGACCAGCGGTACGACGACCACGATGGCCGAATAGATGTCCATGAGACAGCCGACGATCAGCAAGAAGATGTTCAGCAGCAGCAGGAAGAAGAGGGGGGAGTCCACGAACGACTGCACCCAATCGATCGCCGTCCCCGGGATGTCGGCGAAGATCAGGTAGTTCGTGAGCCCGAGGGCGGCGCCCAGGATGAGCAGTACGCCGCCGATCAGGGTCACCGCATTGGCCCCGGTGCGAACGAGATCGGAGAACGACTTCCCCTCGCGGTGGACCACGAACTCGATGAACAGGGCGTAGAGGACGGTGATGGCGGCCGCCTCCACGAGCGTCGCGAATCCCCCGAGCATCACGCCGATGACCACGACCGGGATGGACGCCTCCCATTTCGCGGTCCACAGCGCCTGCGCCGCCTCGCGGATCCGGAAGGGCGACGTGTTTCCCGCGAAGCGCCGGGTCACCAGGATGGTGAACCCGGCAACCAGCACGATCTGGAGGGCCGAAGGGATCAGTCCGGCCACGAAAAGCCGCGGAATGTCCACTTCGGCGACGATTGCGTAGAGGATGACCGCTACCGAGGGCGGAATGAGGAGGCCGAGAGAGCCCGCCGCGGTGAGCAGTCCGGTCGCGAACTTGGGGCGGTGGCCGTCCGCGAGCAGCAGGGGGAACATGAGCCCGCCCATTGCCAGGATGGTGACGCCGCTGCCCCCGGTGAAACAGGTGAAGAACGCCGACATCACGATCGCGACCACCGCGACCCCGCCCGGCATCCAGCCGAAGACTCCGCGGAAGAGCACCACGAGGCGTTTCGGGGCGCCGCCCTCCGCGAGGATGTAGCCCGCGAGGGTAAAGAGCGGGATGGTCGGGAGCATGGGTTTCGTGACCATGCTGTAGGCCTCGGCAGGAATCGCCGAGACTGGATCCCAGTTGCCCCACAGCAGCACCGCGGCGGCGCCGCCGAGCGCCACGAAGATCGGCGCCCCGAACGCGGTGGCAATCAGGACGAGGGCCAGCAGGGGCCATTCGATGCCGCTCTCGGTGAGATCCCACCCGGTGAACCCCTCGTGGAGCAGCAGGGGAATGGCGAGCCCGAGGACCGCCGCCCACCGGCCCCAGCGGGTCGGGATCCGGCGCCAGAGCCGCCAGCCGATGAGCACGAAGCCGACCGGCATGACCGCCGCGGCGATCCACACCGGAACGCCGAGCGCCAGCTCCCGGCCGCCTTCCCACTCGGCCCGGACCAGCACCACGCTGGCATACGCGAGTGCCACCGACACCACGACCCCGACCGCCCCGGAAAGCGACAGAAGGCGCGGTTTCCAGACATCCGACACCATGCTCGGGCCGGCGCTCAGCGAGAGCAGCTCGCCCCGCCGGGACGCCACCGCCGCCCCCAGGAAGGCGACCCAGAGAGTGAGGTGCTGCACCCACATCGAGGAGCCCGGGATGCCCGTCGGATAGACCGGCCGGATGAGCGCCTCGACGATCGGGATCGCCGCCATGAGGACGAGGGCGCCGACGGATATCGCGTCCTCGAAAACGGCGAGGCGACTCCGCGGGGGCGCGGGCGCGGCTTCCGGCGCGTTCGCGCCGCTGTCGGGAACGGTGGCCGCCCCGTCGGGACTCATGTTTCTCCGGCTGGGTTCAGCGGGCCGACCCCGGGCGGGATCTACTCATTGGTGGCCCGGTACTCATCGCGCAACTGGATCATGCGGTCGAACACCGGAGGCGAAACAAGCTGCTCCCGGACCAGGGGAAAGAGCTTTTCCGCGGTCTCCATCCAGGCAGTCTCGAACTCGGAGGACGCCTCGATCACCTCGAGGCCCCGCGACTTCATCGCCTCGAGCGACTTCTGCTCCTGCTCGCGGTTGGTTGCGCGGAACGAGACCGCCGCCTCGTTGCTCTTGCGGAGCACCACTTCCTGCTGGGACGCGTCGAGCCTTTCCCAGCCCTGCTCGTGCACGATGATGGCGCCCTGCATCGGCGCCCAGGGCAGGTCGTTCATGAATTTGGCCGAGCGGTAGATCTGGGATCCCTCCGCAAGGACGATGGGCAGCGGAACCGCCTCGATGAGTCCGGTCTGGAAGCCGCTCACGAGTTCGACCGAGTTGATCTGGACGGGATCGAAGCCTGACCAGCGCAGGAGATCGAGGACGGTCTGGTCGTTGGAAGCGCCCGCCAACTTCAGTTGCTGCAGGTCTTCCAGGGTATGGACGGGGTCGCTGGCGAAGAAGTGGAGCCAGCCGATGTCGGCCCAGGCGATCACCTGGAACCCGTGCCCGCGAAGCGTTTCCGCGATGGTCGGGTTCATGGCCTCCCGGACGTGGTCCCATTCCCGGTAGTCGCGGAATACCATGGGAATCGAGAGCGTCCAGGCGCTCGGATCCAGTTCCGCGAGCCCGACGTTGGAGACCGCGGCCATCTGGACCTGACCGATCCGCATCTTGCTGATCATCGCGGTCTCGTCGCCGGCGGCGCCTCCGGCGATGATCCGGATCCGGACCTCGCCACCGGTCTCGCGGCCGATTTCGGCGGCCATCTTGTCGAGGATCAGGTGATACGCCGATCCCCGCGGCGCGACGGTCGCGAGGCGGAGGTTGACCCGAGCTTCGGCGGCGGCCGCCGGCAGCAGGAGGGCGAGGCAGGAGCCGGCGAAAGCCGCGCGGCGCCCCGTGGTGAGCCATTTCCTGAGGTTGCGCATATCGGAATTCCCCTACGGATTCTGCATGTCGTCGAGGAAGTACTCCGCGACGTTTTCCAGGAACCAGGCCGCCCGCACCTGGGCCACCTGGTTGACGAGGCGCGAACCGGGCTCGTCGTCGAGGTCGAAGTCGAGCGCCTGCCGCAGCAGGGTTTCGAATTCCTCCCGATCTCCACTCGCGACGGACCCGGATTCGGCCCAGCTGGTCCAGAGTACCGGCCAGCGCTCCGGTCCGATATCGAGGGCGTGCTCGTAGTACTCCCGCGCCTTTTCGATGGAGCCCCCGATCCGGGACACCTCGTAGAGGCTGAGGTAGTCGTACACCACCCCGTCGTCAACGGTGTCGTCGAGCTCGCGCGAACGGTGGAGCAGGGCGCCCATCAGGCCGAGGTCCGCGGTGGCCTCCGGGTTGTCCGTGTCCATCGCGATCCACGCGCCGAGGGCGGTGCCGGTCCAAAGCGCCAGCGCGGCGTCTTCCAGTTCGAGTTCGGCGGCCGCCGCTTCCGGATTGCGCCGGAGGCGCTCCTCGATTCCTGGATGGTTCACTGCCATTCCCCGCATGCCGTAGGCGACGGCGCGCCGGTAGAGCCGGGCCGCCCGCCGCCGGACCGCCTGTTTCTCCTCGAACTGGGTGAAATCGAGCTCGAAGAGGTCGGGTTCGACGAATCCGTACGTGAACAGCAGGAATCCCTTGGTGGCGCTCAGGAGCACGTCGCGATGCTCCGGGTTCGTCACCAGCATCGTCTCCATGAGCCAGATGTTGTTCGCGAGCGGCGCCTTGACCAGATCGAGGTCGTCATCCGAACGGAAGACCGCCTCGCCCTCGGCCAGCAGTGCCGCAATGGAGTTCACCGCCACGTTGGAGACGAGACTGCAGGCCGGCAGCGAGGCCAAAGTGACAAACAGGCCGGCGGCGAGGAGGCAGCGTGGAATCCCTATCCCCATGGCGCTCATGGCACCGGAAGATTACCCGTTGGGAGGGGCGGACTCAGCCGGCGCCGCGGGGCGGGCGGCGCTGCCCGCCGCGCCGGCGCGCTCCCCGGGACTCGAGCCCGGGAAGCGGATAGCCTTCCTCGCCTATGCGGTCGAATCGTCCTTCTTCTCTTGCGGTCCTTGCCGGTTCCCTGTTGCTCGCCTCCAGCCTGGCCGGGCTCGGCGCGGACGGGACGGTGGAGGCGCCGTCCGCCCCCGATTCTGCCGGGCAGTCGGCCGTGGCGGCGGTGGATCCGATTGTCGGACCCTGGCGCCCGCGCGGCTACCAACTGGCGGCAGGCGAGGAGCTTCCGGTGGACGGGAGAATCGTTTTCCTCGCCAGCGAAGCCGACGGCCGCAGCGGCGAGTGGTTCGTCAACTTCTTCGTGACCGGCGAGGACGGGGAGGCCCTCCGTGGGTCCGCCGAGGGTGGCGCGTGGTCCCGCGACGGCAAGTCGCTGGTTCTCACCCACCAGTTTCATCTCTCGGCGGGTGAAGCGGCCGGGCCGCTCCCCGCCGCACCGCTGGCGATGGCGTTCCGTTCGGCGGAGGAAGCCGACCGGAATCACCGGGAACCCTGCGAGGTGGCGGTCGAGGGGAACCGCCTGACCCTGTTCTTCCCGAGCGGGAACGCGATGACGTTCGAACGAGTCGGGAGTCTTCGCTAGGCGACCGGGGGCACCGACCTTCGCGCGGCCCACGGGATCGACAGGGTAGGCCGTAGAATCGAACCGGGTGCCGGCCGGCTGCCGCACCGAGGATCTTTCGCGCGGAGGGAGAACACGGCGATGACAGAGACCACGCTCAGGGTCAACGGCGAGACCCATACGCTCGACGTCGATCCACAGGCGCCGCTGCTGTACGTGCTGCGGAACGATCTCGGTCTGCGGGGCCCGCGCTTCGGGTGCGGCCTTGCCCAGTGCGGGACGTGCACGGTGCTGATGGACGGCCGCCCGATCCGCTCGTGCATCCTGCCGGTTTCGCGAACGAGCGGCGAGATCACGACCCTGGAGGGGCTTCCCGAGAATGGGGAACTGCACCCCGTCCAGCAAGCCTGGATCGACGAGCAGGTGCCGCAGTGCGGGTTCTGCCAGAACGGTCAGATCCTCGCTGCCGCGGCGCTGCTCGAGGCCACCCCGAATCCGACCGACGCCGAGATCCGGGAGGGCATGAACGCGATTCTGTGCCGTTGCATGACCTACTTCCGGATCCAGTCCGCGGTGAAGCGCGCCGCGGCGGCAATGACCCAGACGGAGGCGGACCGATGAAGGCCGGGCGCGACCCCCGAAGAGGGCCGGATCCGGCCGGCGAACCCGGTGGCCCCGTGGCCAGCGGGCCCGCGGCCCCCGACCGGCAGGCCGCGAACTCGATCGACCGCGCGCTCCGGCGCTGGGGCGGGACCGCTTCCCGGCGCGATTTCCTCAAGACCTCGGGACTCTTCGTGTTCGGCCTGAGCGCGGTGGGCGCCGCCGGGGCGGCCCGCCAGGCTTTCGGCTCCCAGCTGGCGGAGTCCGGTGCCTATCCCGATCCCGACTTCCTCCAGCTCGACTCCTGGCTGGTCGTCCACGAGGACGGCAGCGCGACCTTCTACGTCGGCAAGACCGATGGCGGGCAGGGGACCGGGACCGCCACCCGGCAGATGATGTGCGACGAGCTCGACCTCGCCTTCGACCAGGCCACGGTGGTCATGGGACGCACCGACCTGACCGTGGACCAGGGCGGCTCGGGCGGCTCGGACGCGATCGAACGCGACGCGATGGTCGGGCGCCGGATCGCGGCGGAGGCCCGGCGGGTGCTGCTGGAAATGGCGTCGGAGCGGTTCGGCGTGCCGGTGGAGGAACTCCGGGTGAGCGAAGGCGTGGTCTCGCTGCACGGGGATCCCTCGCGGAGGGTGACCTACGGCGAGCTGGTCGGCGGGCGCCGCTTCGATGTCGCGCTGACGGGCGCGGGCATCAACGAGACCACCGGCGTCGCGAGCATCAAGCCGGTGCAGGACCTGAAACTCGTCGGCCAGTCGATTCCGCGCTACGACATCCCCGCCAAGGTCGATGGATCGTTCGAGTGGGCCGTTGACGTCAGCCTCCCGGGGATGGTCCACGCCCGCAACGTGCGCCCGCCCTTTGCCGGCGCGACGCTGACGGGGATCGACGAGTCATCGGTAAGCGAGGTGCCCGGCCTCATCCGGGTGGTGAGCAAGGGCAACTACGTCGCGGTCGTGTGCGAGCGCGAAGAGCAGGCGATCGACGCGGCAAGGCGTCTTTCCGTCACCTGGGAAAAGCCCGCCGCGGCGCCCTTCCCGGCGTCCGACGACCTCTTCGACTACCTGCGGAGCACGGAGCCGGAGCCGGACGCGGGCGGACGCGGGGCGGCGGAGGTTGAGGGAGATCCCGACGGGGCCCTGGCGAGCGCCGCGACCGTTGTCGAGGCCGCCTACGACGTCCCCTTCCAGGGACACACGGCGATCGGGCCCGCCCACGCCCTGGCCGACCCTGCGGACGGCCAGATGACGATCTACACCAACGACATGAAGCCGTACAGCCACCGGACCGGGATCGCGGAGTTCCTGGGCATGCCGCCGGAGCAGGTGCGGGTGATCTGGATGGAGGGGCCGCAGCTCTACGGGCGCACGGCAGCGGACGACGCGGGCTTCGAGGCCGCCTACCTGGCGAAGGAACTGGGCCGCCCCGTTCGGGTGCAGTGGATGCGGCACGAGGAGACCGCGTGGGACACCAAGGGTCCCGCTTTCGCAATGGACCTCCGGGGAGGGCTCGACGCCGACGGCAACCTGATCGCGCTGGACTATCAGGGCCGGATCGCCAACTACGCGCACGTCGGATACAACCAGGCCCGGACCGTGCTCATCGCGCAACTGATGGGGCTCCGGCCCGAGCGGCCGTCCCCCGGGGGCGCCCGCGGGCCGGACGACATGTACCACGTCCCGAACCGGCGTGAGGAGACGCGGGCGGTCCGCCTTCCGCTGGCCTTCGAGACCCCGCTCCGCACGGGCAACCTGCGCGACCCCAACGGCCCGCAGACGACGTTCGCCGGGGAGTCGTTCATCGACGAGCTGGCTGCGGCCGCGGACACGGACCCGGTCGATTTCCGGCTGCGCCTCCTGCGGGGCGCCACCGAGGACGACGAGGTTTTCCGCCGGGCCCGCTCGATCGCGGTGGTCGAAGCGGCGGCCAAGGCCTACGGATGGGACGCCCGGCCGTCACCCGGGACCGTCGGCGCCGGACGCCTTCTCACCGGGCGGGGCATCGCGTACACCTATCGGGCCCGCACCACGATCGCGGTGATCGCCGAGGTCGAGATTGACCGCGAGACCGGGCGGGTGCGGGTCCCGCGGATGGTTTGCGCGCACGACTGCGGCCTGGTGATCAACCCCGACGGCCTGGAGAACACCATCCAGGGGAACCTCCTGCACGGGATCAGCCGGACGCTCTATGAGGAGGTCCGCTTCGACGGCGAGAAGGTCACCAGCGTGGACTGGCGCACGCACCCCACGCTCACGCACCGGGACGCGCCCGAGCGCATCGATATCGTGGTGGTGAACGGCGACCCGAACCCCGACCGCCCGGACCTCCGCCCCTACGGAGCGGGCGAACCGTCGCACAAGCCGGTTCCGGCGGCCATCGCGAACGCGGTCCACGACGCGACCGGGGTGCGGATGCGAAGGCTGCCGCTCCGGCCGGAGCGCGTGCTGGCGGAACTGGAAGCGGCGGGGGTCTAGCAGGGAAGCACCGGTCTTCATGGGCCGTGGTGCTGCAGGGAGGAAGGCACGCGGGTGTTCCGTCATCCCTGGGCGTTGACGACGACATAAGGTCGGAGCGCCGGCCTCTGGCCGGCATCGCGGCCGGAGGCCGCGAAACTCCCACATTTCATCAGCCGCACAGTGCACGGCCCGGCGGGGACGACGTAACGCCCGTTTGCCTTTGCGCCGTGCGGCTGAGCAGCGATGTGCGGTTTCGCTCCCCTGGGGGGAGCGATGCCGGTCAGAGACCGGCGCTCCGACTCCATGTCGGCGTACCGCCCGTAACAGCCTGTGGTGCAACCGACGCGGCCCAGTTCTCCCGGTGGGGGGGCGGAGCGCCGGGCGGTCCGGAAGGGGGGCTCCCCTCGGAACGAACAGGCGACGAAGGTCGGAAGAGCCACGCGCCCTGCCTGCGAAAGATGGTGCCGCCGTAACGGGCCCAAAGAAAAGTGGCAGCGAACTCCGTTCGCTGCCCGCGATTTCGGGGGAAAGTGTGAAAGGGGGTTCCCCCCTTTCACAAGAAGCTAACGACAAATCGGAACTCGCCGAAGGGCGCGTCAGCGCGCGAGGGAGTTTCGATTTGCGGCGCGGAGCGCCGGGCGGTTCGGAAGGGGGGCTCACCTCTGCACGAACCAACGACGAAGGGTCGGAAGAGCCGCGCGCCCCCCTTCCGGACCGCTCTGCGGGTCAGCGGTAGCCGCGCGCTTCGAGCGCGGCGGCAAGGTCCGGCGAAAGCTCGGGAGCGGGCTCACCCCGTTCGTTCTCCTGCTGCCAGGCGACGGTCTGGATCCGCCGGGTTTCCAGTTGGGCCTTCAGTGGTTCCATCGAGAAGCGCGCCTGCGCATAGACGTTTTCGGCTTCGTTGGGGTCCCGGGCCAGGTTGAAGAGCGCGAACAGGGGCGCCTCCTGCCCGGGCACCGGTATCCGCAACATCCGTAGCCGCCCATTGAAGACGCCGAAGAGCCCACCTGCCGACTGGGCGTAGAGACGGCGATGGGGCCGGGGCTCGTCTCCCAGCAGCGCCGGGACGAGCGATTTCCCCACGGCGCCGGTCGGGGCGGCGGCGGGCGGCGGAACCCCGATCAACTCGAGCGCCGTCGGGCCGATGTCGCCGATCCCCACTGGCGAACCGAAGCGGGTTTCGGCCGGAAAGCGCGCTCCGTCGTCTCCGGGCCAACCAAGGAGCAGCGGCACCTGGAGCGTCTCCTGGAACAGGGGGCGAGGGGTTTGAAATGGCGGACCATGTTCGCCCAGGGACTCGCCGTGGAGGCCGGCCACCACGATCAGGGCCTTTCCGGCGAGTGGGCCGGAGACGATGTTCGCAAGCAGTGCGCCGACGGCGCGGTCCACCGACCGGATGGACGCGTCATAGGCGTTGGCCATTGCGCCGTAGCCCGCTCCGCCGGTGACCGCGGCGGTCGGCTCGGGCCCGCTGCGAAAGCCGGGGCCGGCCGGGGTCATGGCATCCGTCCGCACGGCTTCGAGGTCCTGAGCCGGCGGATCGTGCGGCGTCGAAGGCGCCGAAAAATGGAGCCAGAGAAATACCGGGCGCTCTCCGGTCTCATCGGCGAGCACCCCGATCCCGAATTCGCGGACTGCATCAGTGGCCGGCGCCGCGCCGTCTCCCCAGTACTCCCGGAAGTCGTCGAAGCCGTGTCCGAAACCGAGTTCGGCAGCGAGGGCCGGATGACTGACGGCGCCCACCGTCCGGTAGCCGTCAGCGCGCAGCGTGGCCGCGAGCGTGGCCTCGCTGAAAAGCCGCGCCGGGTCCCCGCGGCTGCTCCGGCTCGGATCTACCCCCGTGAGCAGGGCGGCCGCTCCCCGGCCGGTCTCGGGCCAGGGAGTGAGGGCCTCGAGGAACACGGCCCCCGCCGCCCCGAACAGATCGAGGTTCGGACTGATGTTGCGTGGATAGCCGTAGATTCCGAGGTGGTCGGCGCGGAGCGAGGAGATAGTGACCAAAACGAGGCTCGACCGCTCGGTAGCGGGGGGCGGGCCCGGGTCCGGGCACGCGGCCGCCGCCAGGGCCGCCAGCAGGGCCGCGAACAGGGCCGCCGCCCGGACGGGAGTCACGCGGCGGCGCTTCCCGGAGCGCGGTGTGTCCCAGCCGAGGAGTCGCCGCCGGGCGTTCATGAGGGCTCGTCCTCCGTCGTGATCTCGATGCGCCGGGCCCCGTTCCGCTCGAGCCGAAGGCGTACGCGAATGGCGTCCGGCCGGCGATAGTGGGCGAGCCGTTCCGGCCACTCCACGATCACCACCGCGTCTTCCTCCTCCATCTCCTCGATCCCCAGCTCCGCGAGTTCCTCCGGGTGTTCGATCCGGTAGAGATCCAGGTGGTATACCGGCCGTCTTCCCTGGCCGTAGCGCGCCACGAGAGCAAAGGTCGGACTCGTGACCTGATTGGGATCGACGCCGTAGTGCTGCGCGAGTCCTTTGGCGAAGACCGTCTTCCCCGCGCCCAGATCTCCCTCCAGGTAGAAGGCGCGGCAGCCGGGCTCACGCGCCGCGAGGCGAGCCCCCGCCTCCAGGGTGTCCTCCGGGGTCCGGCTGGCGACGGCGCGGCCGTTCGCCGGCGTCTCCAGAACGGCGCTCACGCCGACATCCCCGTGCGCAGGCGATGGATCGCGTTCCCAAGCCGGGCGGCTACTCCGGAGGCGGTGACGGCGTCCTCCCCGCTCTGTTTCCGCGCGTCGCTGCCCGCCATGCCGTGCAGGAAGACGCCGGCGGAGAGCGCCTCCAGCGGACCCAACCGGCGGGCGAGCAGCGCTCCGACCACTCCGGTGAGGACATCGCCGGACCCGCCGCCGGCGAGTTCGGGTCCGCCGGAGCGATTCACGAAGACGGCGCCCCGCGGGTCCGCGATCAGCGTTCCAGGCCCCTTCAGGGCCACCGCGGCCCCGGTTTCCCGCGCCAGCCGCCGCGCTGTCTGCAGCCGTTCGTTCTGGACGTCCGCGCTGGTCAGGTTGAGGAGCCGTGCGGCTTCGCCGGGATGCGGCGTCAGTGCGAGCTTCGGCCGCCGGGCCAGGTGCGAGGCTCGGCCGGCCCACACATTCAGTCCGTCGGCATCGAGTACCAGGGGGCACGAAGTGGTGAAGACGATGCGGCGCAACGCTTCCTTCGTTTCTTCGCGGCTGCCGAGTCCCGGCCCGAGCGCGATCGCATCCGCCGCGAAGGCCGAGATTTCCGGCACCCCGTCGAGTGAGATCTCTCCCTCGCCGGTCGCCGGAAGCGGCAACCGCATCGCCTCGGGCGGCAACTCGGTCAACCCGTCGTCAGGTCCGGCGACGGTCAGCAGACCGACTCCCGCCGAGAGGGCGCCCTGCGCCGCCAGCGCGGCGGCTCCCGGCATCCGGCGGGAACCCGCGATCAACAGCAGCCGGCCCAGCTGTCCCTTGTGAACACCGAGCGCCCGGGCGGGGAAAAAAGGAACGACGCGGCGCTCGTCGTTGGTCCGGACGCCGTTGGTGCCGGCGTTGAGCCAGACGCGCGGGATGCCTATCTCCACGACCCGGATCTCCCCGCAAGCGGCGCTTGCCGGGAAAACGAAGTGGCAGATCTTGGGCGACGCCAAGGCCACCGTGAGGTCGGCACGGAAGCAGAGATCGGGGGCCGCTCCCGTGTCTGCCGAGAGGCCGCTCGGCACATCGACGGCGACCCGGAGCGCGTCCCGGAACCGCCCGACATGGTCCAGGTCGGCGACCACCCGGGCTGCGAGCCCGCGGAGCGGACCGGTACTGCCCGTCCCCAGAATGGCGTCCACGATGACTCCGGGGCGGGGGCCGGCGAGCCCTTCCGGGCCGGCCTGGCGAAGAGCCCATTCCCAGGTGGCCTCATCGGGACACGGGACGACATGGAGTGCGAGCTGCGTCGCGGTGTCGTAGTTCGCTTTGGTCTCTCCGCGAAGCCGCTCGGGATCGGCCAGCAACACGGCGGTGGCTCGGAGGCCGCGCGCCGCGAGCGCTCGCAGCGCTACGAGGCCGTCACCCCCGTTGCCGCCGGGTCCGCACAGGATGAGGATGCGCCTCCCGCTGGCAGCGGCCTTGGCGGCGACGACCTCGGCGACCGCGCGACCGGCGTTTTCCATCAGGACGCGCGCGGGGATGCCCGCTTCTTCGATGGTGTGGCGGTCCGCCTCACGCATCTGGTGCGCGGTGAGCACGTCCATGCCGTTCATTGTAGGAAAGGAAGGCGGCGTGATCAGCCCGTTCGACTCGGCGTACCCTTTGTCGCGGTGATCCACTACTTCCCCGAATCACTCGTGCGGGAGCTGCTCCCCATGCGGGACGCGGTCGTGGCGGTTGAGCAGGTGTTCCGGGAACTCGGGAAAGGGAGTGCCGAAAATCGGCCCCGGCAGCGGGTCCGGGTTCCCGGGCGGATGCTGCACACCATGAGCGCGTCCAGCGCGGCGCTCGGTTTCCTCGGACTCAAGACCTATCTGACGGGCCGCGACGGGATGCGGTTCGTGCTCCTGCTCTTTGAGGGGGCGACGGGATCCCTGGCCGCGGTGATGGAAGCCGACGCGCTCGGACAGATCCGGACCGGCGCCGCTACCGGAGTGGCGGCCGATTACCTCGCCCCTCCGGACGCCGCCGCCGCGGGGATTCTCGGATGTGGTTACCAGGCCGAAACGCAGGTTGAGGCGCTTTCGCTGGTGCGCCCGCTCACGCGCGTGGAGGCGTACTGCCGGGATCCCGAGCGGCGGACGCGCTTCGCGGCAAGGATGTCGGCCCGTTTGGGGTTGGAGGTGATCCCCGCCGGGAGCGCGGAAGAAGCGGTGCGCGGCAAGCCGATCGTGGTGGCGATCACGAGCGCCGCGGAGCCGGTCGTCCGGGGCGAGTGGCTGGGGCCGGAAACCTTTGTCGCCGCCGCCGGAGGCAATTCGCTGAAACGCCGCGAGATCGACCGCGCCGCGGTCCGGTGGGCCCGCCGCATCGTGGTGGACGACCTCGAGCAGGCGCGCATCGAGTGTGGCGATCTCGCGCCGCTCGTCGCCGCGGGGGAACTGTGCTGGGATGACCTGGAGACGATCGGCGCGGTGGTGGCGGCCGGGAAGGGGAGTTCCCGAGCCGGTTCCGCGCTCTTCGAGTCCCAGGGCATCGCCGCCGAGGACATTGCGGTGGCCGCACTCGTCTTCGAGCGCGGCAAGGCGGAGGCGCTCCCGTTTCCGACCGGATAGAATCGCCCCATGACTTCCTTTCTGTGGGTTCCGATTCTTCTGGTCGGCCCCTTCGGCGCGACCGAACTCCTCATCATCTTGGGGATCGTCATCCTCATCTTCGGCGGTTCGCGGCTGCCGCAGCTCGGGAAGGGCCTCGGGGCGGGGATCAGGAACTTCCGGAACTCCATGAAGAGTGTGACGAGCGCGACGAACCCGGACAGCGGTTCGGAGGACGCCGACTCCGGGAAGCAGGACGATTGAGCCGGGCGCCATAGAGCGCTTGGGGTATGGCGCGCTTGCAGCGCCATCTTGGGACGGCGGTTGGTTCTCGGTGCCCGCGGTGGTCGCGAGGTTGCGGAATCTGTGTCAGACCATGACGCGCAGTCCGTCGTGGGCGCGTTCGAAGGCGACCTCTGAGGCGTCTAGAACGTCATCGCCGGAGTGCACGAGCAAGACCCGGCGAGCGGTGATCCTGCTTGCCGCCGCTGCGAGTTCGCGATGTGAGGTGTGGCCGGCAAGCGGCTCCAGCGATGTGCACTCATGGATCAGCAAATCGGCTTCCGCCGACTCGGCAATCAACGATTCGTTGAAGGCGGTGTCCCCGGAATAGACCACGGTCCGGCCGCCGAGGTCGAGCTTCCAGGAAAAAGCCCAGGCTTCCGGCTGGTGCCGGGCGGCGAAGGCGGTGGCGGAGCCGCCGCCCACGGCTGCCGGCAGGCCGACGACCTCGCCGGGGAGCATCTCTTCAATCTCTTCCGCAAACCGGACGGGGAGACTGCGGTAGAGACAGTCGCGGAGTGCCGCGAGGTGTTCCCGAGCCCCGGGGGGGGCCAGCACCCGGAGCGGCTCGGTGCGTTCACGGCGCCGGGCGTCGAGTTCCAGGAAAGGCATCCCACCGTAGTGATCGCCGTGGAAGTGGCTGAGGATGACGGCCCCGAGATCATCGGTTGAGAGCCCCTCGGCCCGCAGGGCCGCCTGACAGCCGGGCCCCGCATCGAAGAGGAGCCCGCACCGGCTGCCGACCGCCCGGACGAAGATGGCCGCCTGCCGCCTTCCCCCGGAGCCGAAGGCGTCGCCGGTCCCGAGAAACCGCACTTCGAGCCCCTGGTCCGCCGCGCCGCCACCCGAGAGTTCCGCCGGGCGGGAGGCTGCCTGCTGGCAGCGCCTGCAAATGAACGGGCGGCGGCTCTCCGCTTCCGCCACGGGGTCGAGCGGCCGTTCACAGCGGCGACAGCACTCGAGGGGGGGAGCCGGGAGCATGCCCGCGTGGCGTTCCAGCAACTCCGCGACGAAGGCCACGATGCGTTCCCGGTCACCGGCCGCGAAGAGCCGGGAGTCCTCCAGGGGATCCTCGTCCGGGCGCGGACGGGCGATCAGGCGGACCTCGACCGTCCGACCCGAGCCGTCGTCTTCGTCGGGATCGGCCAGAACGCGGATTTCGAACAACGGATCCGTTCGTCAGCCCCGTGCTCCGGCAGGCAGGAAGGCGAGGTCGCGGTCGGGTTCGAACGGTGCGGCGAGCCCGGCGGGTTGGTAGCCGCGGAGATCCACCGCTACCTGGCTATATCCGATGCGCTGCAGGCGGTCCGCGAGGCGGTTGCCCAGTTCCGGGCTCAGGGCGCGCGGGATCTGGGCCGCGGGCAACTCGATCCGCGCCAGGTCGCCGTGATGGCGAACCCGGAATGCCGAGAAACCGAGTTCGCGGAGCGCCTCTTCGCCAGCCTCGACCCTTCCCAGGACCCCGGCGTCGATCTGAATCGCCCGGGGGACTCGCGAGGCGAGGCAGGCGGAGGCGGGTTCGTCCGCGACCGGCAGCCGCAGGTCGCGAGCCAGGGCGCGGATCCCCTGCTTGCCGATTCCGGCTTCGAGCCAGGGCGAGCGAACGCCATGGAGGGTGGCCGCCCGGCGGCCGGGCCGGTGATCGCCGGCATCGTCGGCATTCGTGCCGTCCAGAACCGCTGTGAAGCCGCGCCGGTCGGCGAACTTCCTGAGGACGGAGTAGAGCTCGTTCTTGCAGTGAAAGCACCGGTCCGTCGTGTTCCGCCGATATTCCGCAGAAGCCAATTCGTCGGTCACGAACCACTCATGCGGCATGGGGTGCGCTTCGAGAACACTCTCCACCAGCGATTTCTGGTGCCTGGAGAGGCTTGCGCTGACTCCGGTCACCGCGAGACTGCGTTCCCCGAGAGCGAGGTGGGAGAGGACCGCCAACGTCGCACTGTCCACGCCGCCGCTCAGGGCGACGACGGCCGATCCGCACTCGGCGAGCGTGGTCCGCAGGGCAGTTCGGTCCGCCTCCAGGCCACGGGCGCCGGCGTCCGGGTGCGCTGGCCGGCCACGCGGCTCAGGCACCGTCCGCCCTCCAGACGCCGCTCGCCCCGCCGCGCTTTTCGAGAAGACGGACGGAACCGATCACCATCGCCCGGTCCGCGGCCTTCAGCATGTCGTAAACGGTCAGTGCCGCCACCGAGGCCGCGGTCAGCGCTTCCATTTCCGCTCCCGTAGAGGCGCGGCAGCGCACTCGGGAGACGATTCGAATCCCGGTCTCCTCGAACGTTGCCGAGACATCGGCATGGTCGAGGGGCAGGGGATGACAGAGCGGGATAAGACTGGCGCACGCCTTGGCCGCCTGAATGCCAGCGAGGCGGGCGGTGTCCAGGACGCTGCCTTTGGGAGCGTTCCCTCGTCGAGCGAGGTCAAGCGCCTCGGGCGAGACGGTCACGAAGGCTTCGGCGGCGGCCTCGCGCGGCGTCACGGGTTTGGTTCCCACGTCCACCATCCGCGCACTCCCGGCGGAATCCACGTGACTGAGGGGGCGCCCGGGTGGCGCCGGAAGCTCAGAGCTGCCGGAACTCATCGGCGGGGATCATGCCATCCGGGTGCGGGGTCCGGAAATCCCGGGAGCGGCAGCACCCGGACCTCCTCGCCGGCGGGGATGGTTCCGCTGTTCTCGGGAACGACCACCAGCGCGTTCGCGAGCGCCACCGCCGCGATGTCGGCCGACCCCTGAGAGCGGATCGGCTCCGCCGTCAGGGCGCCCTCAGCGGAGACGGCGGCGCGTGCGGGCAGGAAGGCGCGCCGCGGACCGTGCTGGGTAACCGGCGCCAGCAGGCGCACGCGGGGCTGTGGCGGCCGTGGGTCGGAAGCCCCCTGCATCGCTTCGAGCGCCGGGCGGGCAAACACCTCGAAGGTGGTCAAGGCCGAAACGGGATTCCCGGGCAGCCCGAACACCAGGACGGGCGGGGAGCCCTCGGCGATCCCGAACACGAAAGGCTTGCCGGGACGGATCGCGACGGCGGTGACCAGCAGCCGCACTCCCGCCGCCTCGAGGACCGGCTCGACGTAGTCGTAGCGGCCCATGGACACTCCACCGGAGATCAGGAGCACGTCGGAGGCGAGTCCCGAAGTGATCGTGGTGGCGAGGCGCTGCGGGTCATCGGCCGCGAAACCCAGCCGCCGCACCGGCAACCCCATGGCGCGGCAACGCGCCGCGATCATGTGGCTGTTGGCGTCGCGGATCTGCGCCGGCCGCGGTCTCCGGGTCCGCGGGTGCCGCAGTTCGTCCCCGGTCGAAACTACCGCCACCCGGGGGCGCCGGCCGACCGCCACCCGGACTTTGCCGACGGTGGCGAGAAGGCCCACGGCTGCCGGTGACATTGTGCCTCCCGCGGGAAGCAGCCGGGCGCCGGCGCGCACCTCGGCGCCCCGGGTGGTCACGTAGCCCCCGGCCTGCACCTCGCGGGGCGCCCGGCCCGGCGCCGGCCAACGGACGAACTCGCCGTCCCGAACCGTGTCCTCCACCATGATCGCGGCATCGGCTCCCTCCGGGAGCGGCGCGCCCGTCATGACCGCTGCCGCTTCCCCGGGCCCCACCCGAACCCGCGGCATCTTCCCGGCGGGAACCTGATCGACGACTCGCAACCGGCCGCCGCCCACCAGACAGGCGGCCCGAACGGCATAGCCGTCAACGGCCGAGCGGTCGAAGGGGGGTAGATCGCGATCCGCAAACACGTCCTCCAGCAGCACTCGTCCCCGAGCGGCGTCGAGACCGACGGTTTCCGCCGGCAGGCGCGGAGTCCGCGCGAGGATTCGGCGGAGCGTTTCCTCGACGGAGATCAACGGCGGGTTCCCGAAGTCCCGGCCGCCCGGCACCGGTGCGGGCCCTGCCGGACGTGCCCGCGCCGGTGTATTGCCGCGGCGGACCTCGTCATCCCGTCAGCACCCGTCCTCAGGGTGATCGGGGAAGCCCTCAGCCGTCCGTCCCGAAGCTGGACACGGCCTGGTCTTCGGTCTCGAACACTTCGAACAGAGGCAGGACCCGCGCGACGTTCATCACGTGGGCGACCCGCTCGCGCGGATGGAGCGCCTTCAGGGCGCCGCCCGCGCGAGCCACCCGCCGGGCGGAGGCCACGAGTTCTCCGAGGCCGGCGCTGTCGATGGCGCTGACCCCGCTGAGATCCACCACGATGCGGGTGCGTCCGGAATCGACGAGGACATCCACCGCTTCTCGCAGTTCGCGGTCGCCGTGGCCATCGACCAGCCGGCCGTTCAACTGGAGCAGTGATACGCCGGATCGTTCCTTGAGATCAAGTTGCATAAGCGCCTCGAAGGGGAGAAGAGGTAGCGGTTTTCACCACCGGCTGGTGACGTCTTGCGGAGGGACCTGTCGGCGCCTGGGGTGTTGCGACGCTCACCCGATCAGGTCGTTGAGAGCCTGGCGGTCGATACGGATTTCGTAGCGCTCGCCGGCCGCGCTCACGAAAGCGGCCCAGATGCGTTGCTTCTTCTCTTCGGCCATTTGCGCCCGGAAGGGTTCCTGCTGCTCTTCGAAGGCGGCCTCCGAGAACCCTTCCCGGGCGTTGATGCGGACCACGGCATACCCCCGGCTCGTCTCCAGAGGACCGACGACGGCTCCGACCTCGGCTCCGAAGACCGTTTCCTCCGCCCCCGGGATCATCCCGGCAACGCCCAGCGGACTGCCGCGGAACCAGCGCTCGAGCGGGGTGGGATCGGTGTCTGCGGTCTGGCCGTCCGCGATGCGGTCCCGAAGTTCCCGGCCGGCTGCCTCGGCAAGTGATTGGGCCTGTTCTTCCTCGAGTTCGGCAATCACCTGCTCCCGGATCTCGTCGAATTCGGGGACGTGCGGCGGCCGCTCCTCGATCACCTCGATGAAGGCGTACCCCGTCGGCAGCCGGACCGGGCCGCCCACGCCGCCGATGTCGAGGTCGAAAGCGAGCGTTGACAGTCCCTCCGAGCCGGAACCGGCCACGGAGGCACCCGGGGAAAGAAAATCCGACTCCTGAGGAATCAGCAGCGGATAGTCGCTCGCGAGTTGATCGAGTGAATCGGCGCCGTCGGCGCGCTCCTCGAGTTCGAGGACCCGCTCGGTCAGGAGGGAAGCGGCTTTCTCCTGCCGGAGCCGGCTTTCGATTTCTCCTTCCACCTCGCTCAACTCCCGGGTCTCGGCCACCTGGCGGCTATCGAGCCGGACGACGTGATACCCGTAGTCGGTGCGGACCGGATCGCTGATCTCACCGGGCATCATGCTGAAGACCGCCTCGGAAAACTCCGGCACCATCTCTTCCGGCCCGAAGACACCAAGAGCCCCGCCCGCCTCCCGGGTCGCCTCGTCGGCGGAGTAGGTACGCGCGAGTTCCGCGAAGTCCTCGCCCTCCCGGGCGCGCTCGGCGAGACGCGCGGCCAGCGTGCGGGTGGCCTCTTCGTCGTTCTCGGATTCGGCCTGCAGCAGGATGTGGCTGGCCTCCGCCTGCTCGCCGGACTGATACTGGAAGAGGTTGCGGTTGTAGTAGCGCTGGATCTCGCGCTGCCGAACCGTGATTTCCTCGGCGAGGGTCTGTTCGGAAAGCGTCAAGTAACGGATACGCCGCTGTTCGGGAACTTCGAACGCCTCCGGAGCGGCGTCATAGCGCTCCCTCGCCTCCGCTTCGGAGACCTGTACTTCCCCGCGCCGGCTGTCGGTGGTCACGAACCAGATGTCGAGCGAGGCGTTTTCGTTGCGGCGCCGATATTCCTCACGAAGTTCGAGATCGGACACGTGCGGCGATTCCGTGATCAGGAGTTGCAGTTTCTGCGTCAACAGATCGGAGCGGATGGAATCCTCGAAATCTCTCGGGTTCAGCCGGGCGGCGCGTAACATGCCGAGGTAGGCGTCGCGGCCAATGAACACCCCGTTCTCCTGGAATGTGGGAGATGTGGCGATGCTTGTTCCGACCTCGGCGTTCGTGACCTGCAGCCCGAGACGTTCGGCTTCCAGGACGAGAACCCGGCTGCGCACCAGTTCGCCCACCACCTGCTCCGGAATGCCAAGCTGCCGCGCCAGTGCGGGAGAAAAGTCCCCGCCGCTCTGCTCCTGGTACACACGGGCGACGTTCCGGTAGCGGTCCAGGAAGTTGGACGCGGGGATGGCATCGCCGTCCACCCAGGCCACGCCCCGGCGCATCGCCGCGGTCGCGGGATCCCCCATGAAATCGGGGAAATAGAGGGCGACGAACGCCAGAATGACCAGCGCGAGCAGGCCGGCGCCGACGAACCAACCGACCGACCGGCGATTGCGAAAGTACTCGAGGATCATGGCAACCGGCCATGGTACCGCTGTCGGATGGCCGTCGGCAAACTCTCGGGTGGCGATGCCTGAATTGAGACTGTCGCGGTGACCGCTTGGCTGGTAATCTCTAGGATGGCGGCGCGTGCGCCGCATCCCCTTCTTGGGACGCCCGGTTTCCAGTAACCCGCCCCGTTTTCCAGCTCCGCCTGATGCTCAAATACTTACTCAGTCTCTTTTCCGTTGATCTCGCGGTGGACCTCGGGACCGCCAACACCCTTATCTACACCCAGGATTCCGGGATCATTCTGCGCGAGCCCTCGGTGGTGGCCATGAACACGGTCACCAAGCGGGTAGAGGCGGTCGGGGCCGAGGCGTACGACATGGTCGGGAAGACTCCGGACCACATCAAGGCCATCCGGCCCATGCAGGACGGAGTGATCGCCGATTTCGAAGCCGCCGAGCGGATGATCAGCCACTTCGTCCAGAAGGCACTGGGCCGGCGGCGTTGGGCGGCGCCTCGCATGGTCGTGGGCGTTCCCCTGCGGATCACCCCGGTGGAGCGCCGCGCGGTGCGCGACAGCGTGCTCCGTGCAAGGGCCAGCGAGGTCTTCCTGGTGCAGCAGCCGATCGCGGCCGCTATCGGCGCCGGACTCGACGTGACGACTCCCATCGGATGCTGCGTGGTGGACATCGGCGGAGGGACGACGGATATCGCGGTCATTTCGCTGTCCGGCATCGCGGCCGGCACCTCGGTCCGCGCGGCCGGCGACATGTTCACCCAGGGGATCATCGAGCACCTGCGCCGGGCCCACGGGCTCCTGGTTGGTGAGCGCACGGGGGAACGGATCAAGATGGCGCTCGGCAGCGCCCGGCCGGGGATGCAGGCGCGGAGCATGGAAATCCGCGGACGGGACCTGTCGCGGCTCTCGCCGGCCACGCTGACCGTGACCGACCAGGACATCCGCGAGGGTTTGAGCGGACCGCTCCACCAGTTGCTCGCTGCGGTAGCGAATGTGCTCGAAAAAGTCGAACCGGAGCTCTCGGCGGACCTGGTGGAGAATGGCATCCTCCTGACCGGCGGGGGAGCGCTGCTTGAAGGACTCCCGGAACTCCTGGCCGACGAAACGAACCTGGCGGTCAAGGTTGCCGAGCACCCTCTCGACTGCGTGGTGAACGGCGCCGGCGTGATGCTGGAGCGCATGGATCTGCTCCAGCAGGTTTCAAGGCACGGGGGGTAAGGGGCCCTATGCAGGCAGGAAAGCAGCCCTAGCAGGAGGAGACCTAGGCGATGCCCGGAAAACGCGGCCACGGAGTCATTCTGGGGATCGTGTTGGCCGCGAACTTCCTGGGGCTTACCTTCCAGGTGCGCAGCGGCATCGGCGTGCCGATTCGCGAGGGGCTGGCTGCGGTTTTCGGGGGTGGCCAGAGCCTCGTCGTCGATTCGGCGAGGGCGGTTTCGTCGTGGGCTGCCACGGTCCGCGAGGCGCAGGAGATGCGGCTCGCCCGCGATTTGCTCCAGGATCGGGTGGCGCGGCTGGAATGGGAACTGACGGTGCAGCGCGGGATGCTGGAACGCGCCCGCGGATTCACGAGTCTGGATGCCGAGGCGATGGGACTCGGGGAACCGGTTTCGGCGGAGGTGGTTGGGGTGAGCGCCTCACCGCTGGATCGGACGGTTACGGTGAACCGGGGAAGCCGGCACGGCGTTGAGAGGGATTCCCCGGTGATGGCGGCAACCGGACTGATCGGGCGCGTGGTGACTGTCGGGCCCGCGATCAGTCAGGTGGAGTTGCTTTCGGCCTCCACGGCGGCCGTCGCGGCGATCACCTCATCGAGCCGCACCCGTGGGGTGGTTCGTGCCGCCGACGGCGACGATGCAACAGACGGGTACCGCCTGCATTTTGTCCCGGTAGGCCAGCCGGTCGGGGTCGGAGAAGACGTGATTTCCAGCGGACTCGACGGCATGTTTCCGAAAGGCCTGCTGGTGGGACGGGTGTCCCGGGTTGACCAGGGAGCCGGATTGCTCCTCGAGATCGCCGTCGAACCGGCCGTGAATTTCGACGCTCTTGAGCGGTTGTTCATCCTCGAGCCGCGAAGCGAAATCAGCTGGGTGATGGAACGCTGATCACGGGCGATGAGCTATCTGCGAGCCTCGGGCGCCCTGATCGCGGCTTTTCTGCTTCAGACGGCGGTCCTGCCGCAACTCGGGTTCGACGGGGTGACGCCGGACCTGCTGCTCGCGACCGCCGCCGCGGTGGCGCTCCTCGCCGGCCCCGGGCCGGCGATCGGAGTAGGGTTGGTTACGGGGCTCCTGCAGGACTCCTTTTCGGGCGGCCTCCTGGGAATGAACGGTTTTTCCAAGACGCTCGTTGTCTTTGCAGCAGCCCGCGCCCACCAGCGTCCTCCGCTGGACACGACCCTGGGTGTGCCGGTCCTGCTGCTGTTTGCCGCCGTCGCCGATTTGCTGATTCTCTGGGCGTTGGGCGAAGTCGCGGGATTCACCACGATTCCTTTCCGGGAACTGGGGGCGCCAGCGTTCGGAATTCCCATCACCGTGACCTACGGCCTTCTCGTGGTCCGTTTCCTGCGCCCGAAGGCCACGGGTTACGAGGCGCCATGACGAAGTTCCCACCGGAGCGCGGGCGAGTTTCCCCGTGATTTACACCGAGCATCTCTCCCGCATCCGCCGGCGGCTGTCCATCGCTCGTTATCCGCTGTGGGCAATTGTCATCTTGTTGACGGTCCGCTTCTGGCAACTTCAGATCGTTCGCGGTGATGAGTTCAGCGGCCTGGCGCGGGACAACTACCTCCAGACCGAGCGTCGCCGTGCTCCTCGCGGGTTGGTCGTGGATCAACGAGGAGAAGTGCTCGCCAGAAGCGAGCCTTCGTTCACCCTGCTGGCCGACGAATCGGGACTCCGTCAGCTCGAAGACATCGGCCTCCTGGCGATCGACGACGAAAACCGTGCCGATCTCGAGGCGCGAGCCGCCCGTGGTCCGGCGGTCGTGCGCTCCGGCATCCCGTTCTCGGAAGCGGCGTTCTTCGAAGCCCGGCGGCGCGAATTGCCGGGCGTTCGGGTGGAGTTCGTACCGGCGCGCGATTACCCCCTCGGTCAGGCAACCGCCCACCTGCTCGGGTACGTGGGAGAGGTCACCGCGGCCCAGCTCCTGCTGGAGGAGTTCGTGACGTCGGCTTCGGGTGATCTGGTGGGCCAGGACGGCATCGAACGCTTCTACAACCACATCCTGCTGGGTTCTGACGGATATCTGGACCGGGTGGTTGACAGTCGCCAGCGCGTTCTGGTTTCCGGCGGGCTTCGCAGGACGGAGCCGGTACGCGGCGAAACGCTGCAACTCAATGTCATTGGGGCCCTGCAGGAAACGGCCCACCGGGCTTTCGCGGATCAGCGCGGCGCGTTTGTGGCGCTCGACGTGCGGACCGGCGCGGTGCTGGGTTTGGGTAGCTATCCGGCGGAGAATCCCGAGGAGTTTCGTGGCGACGCGGTGAAATTCCGCGAAATGCTCGCCAGCCCCGCGACACCGCTCCTGAACCGGGCGGTGCAGGGCCGATATCCCCCTGGGTCGTCCTTCAAATTGGTCACCGCCGCGGCGGGACTTGGCGAAGGGGTGGTGGGGCCGGAGACCCGACTCACCTGCAACGGCAGAGCCCGGGTGGCCGGCCGAACCTTCCGGTGCCACCGAGCGCAAGGTCACGGCGCGTTGACGCTTCGCGAGGCGATTTCCAAATCGTGCAACGTGTTCTTCTATCGGCTGTCAGAAGCGCTCGATGTGGACGTGATCGCGTCCTATGCCCGGGCCTTCGGGCTCGGGGAGGCCACTGGAGTGGACCTCAGGAATGAGGCCAGCGGCCTCGTTCCGACCCGTGAATGGAAACGGCGGGTCACCGGGGAGCGCTGGTACGCCAGCGAGACGGCATCCGTTTCGGTCGGCCAGGGAGCGGTTTCGGTGACGCCGATGCAGATGGCGCGGCTGGTCGCGGCGGTCGCTTCGTCCGGGAGGATTCCGACCCCGCGATTCGTCGGGGACGCTTCCCCCGGAGAGGTGGGGGGTGTCCGGCCCGAGCACTTCGAGGTAATCCGCGACGGCATGCGGGACGCGGTGCTGTCGGGAACCGCCTGGCGAGCCAGGATTCCCACCGCTGCGGTTGCCGGCAAGACCGGGACCGCGCAGGTGGCGAGCGCCGATTTGGTGGCCGCCAACAACGAGGATCGTCCCTACGAGTTGCGGACCCACGCCTGGTTCGTGGGCTTCGCACCGTTCGACGAGCCGGAGATCGCGGTGGCGGTGATCGTCGAGCACGGCGGCGCTGGAGGGGCTGCGGCGGCTCCGATCGGGGGAGAGATTCTGCGGACTTTCTTCGAGGACACCCCGGATACGCGGGTGGCCGGCGGCGCCGGAGGGGACCGGTGAGTCTTCGACGCGAACTTCGGCATGTGGTTCCGCGGCGCCGGCGCGGGGGTCGGGGCCCGGCGGGCAAGGGAAGGGCGTCATGGAGCTGAGGGCGCGCGGAGGCGCGGATCGCGTGCTCCTCGTCTGTGTCGGGCTTCTCGCGCTGATAGCGGTCCTGGTGCTGGAAAGCGCCCTCCGAGGCGTCGGTTCGGGGGCGACCCTCAGTGCGCATCTCATCCGACTGGGCCTGGCCCTGATCGTCGGAGTCGCCGCTTACCACATGGATCATCGCCGGATCGCCCGGCTCTCCCCGGCGCTTTTTCTCCTGGCGCTCGCGCTGAGTGCGATCGCCACCACTTCGGGGGCGCTCCGCGCGGGAACCCGTCGCTGGCTGGAGGTGGGGGCGCTGACCGTCCAGCCCGGCGAACTCGCGAAGATCTCCCTCGTGCTCTTGCTGGCGCATCTGGTGGCGCGCTCCGGACATGAGCCGCTCAGCCGCCGTGCGACGGTCGGCTGGGTCGCGGCAGCCGCTGCTCTCGTCCTGGCGGTGGCGGCTCAACCGGATCTGGGAAGCGCGGCGATTCTGGTCGGAATCGGCGTGGGGATGGGTTTCTTCAGCGGCGTGTCCATGTCCCGACGCTGGCTCCTGGCCGGGAGCGGATTCGCCGCGATGGCGCTGCCGCTGATCTGGGTGTTCGGCCTGCGCGACTACCAGCGGCTCCGGGTCCTGTCTTTCCTGAATCCGGAGAGCGATCCGTTGGGCGCCGGGTATCAGACGCTGCAAGCCTCCATCGCGGTCGGGTCCGGAGGCCTCTTCGGCGCCGGTTGGCTCCAGGGCTCGCAAACGGGTCTCCAGTTCCTTCCCGCTCCGCACACCGACTTCGTGTTCGCCGTGCTTGCTGAGGAATTCGGGTTTCTGGGGGTCGTCGTCGTCCTCGGCCTCTATCTGATCCTCGGCATTCGGCTTCTTCAGATTGCCGTGGAAGCGGTCGAGAACAAGGATCCGGCGGGAGCCCTGCTGGTGGGCGGGTTTTTCCTCATGCTCCACCTCCAGGCGCTTTACAACATCGCCATGGTGGCGGGGATTGTGCCCATCAAGGGGTTCCCGTTGCCCTTTATGAGCTACGGGGGCAATTCGCTGCTGATAGCGGCGGCGGCCATCGGATTGGCCGCTTCGGTGCGCCGCCGAAACTTCCTCACCTGACGGCCCGGCGACCGGCCGGTCCGGGCGTTGCCGTGCTACGGTTTCGGCGAACCTCACGCCGTCCCATCCTGTATTTGTGTATCGAGAACTGATCGTCACCAGCCTTCCGGGAGAGACCCGGATGGCCCTCCTCGAGGAGGGGGTGGTGGTGGAACTCGGCGTCGAACACCGCTCCGACCAGAGCGTGTTGCACGGAATCTACCGGGGGCGGGTGCAGCGGGTGGTGCCGAGTACCCAGGCGGCCTTCCTGGACATCGGGCTCCACCGGAACGCCTTCCTGCAGATCGACCAGATTCCCAAAGGGGTGCTCGAGGCCTGGCGCGGCGAAGGCCGGGTGGCGGATACCGGCAAGGACACCGCGGCGTCCGGAAGCGGATCCGGGGATTCGGTACCGCGACTCGAGAACGTGCTGCGCGCCGGGCAGTCCGTATTGGTGCAGGTGGTCCGGGAGCCTCTGGGGCCCAAGGGTTACAAGGTCAGTTGCGACCTCAACCTGCAGGGGCGTTTCTTCGATTTCCGACCCTTTGCACCCACCGGGGTGATCACTTCGCGCGCCACCGCGGGACCCCGCGAACAACTCCGCATTGGGGCCCTGGTCGAGCGCCGGAGCACTCTGAAAGGGGAATGGGTGGCGCGCTCAACGGCGGAGCAGCGCGACGAAGACAACCTCGCGGCCGACATAACCCGTCTGGAGGCCGATTGGGCGCAGATTCGCAAGGAGAGCCTTTCCGGGCCTCCAGTCTGCCTGCGCGCCGATGTGTCCATGGTGTTCCGCTACATCCGGGACGTGTTGTCGTCCGGATTCAGCGTGATTCGGGTGGACAGCGAAACCCTGTACGGCCGGATGGTGAACTTCATTCGCCAGTTCCTCCCGGGAATGGAACACAAGGTCCGGCTCTACTCCCGCAACTACCCGATCTTCGAGGAGTACGGCGTCGAGGTTGCCTTCGAGCAGGCAACCCGGCGGCGGGTGCGTCTCCCCTCCGGCGGCTCCATCATCATCGACCAGACGGAAGCGCTGGTCGCCGTGGACGTGAACACCGGTAGTTTCAGCGGCGATACCGGCGAGCGGGACGAGACGAACACCATCACCAACCTCGAGGCAGCGGTGGAGACCGCACGGCAACTGCGGTTGCGCGGGCTCGGCGGGATCATCGTGATCGACTTCATCGACATGAAGGAGGGACGAAATCGGGATCGGGTGTTCCGCTCGCTGCAGGCCGAGTTACGCCGGGACCCCGCCTTCACGCGGGTAGCTCCGCCGGAATCGCGGGCCGGACTGGTGATCGTCACCCGGAAGCGGGAGCGTGCCTCGCTGGAGTCCGCCCTCCTGGCATCCTGCCCTGCCTGCCGGGGATCCGGCCGGGTGCGGTCGCTTGGTGCGGTTTGCCAGGAGGTGCTGGTCCGGGCCCAGAAAAAATCGGCCCAGTTCGCGTCCGGGTTGCTGATCCGCGCCGCGCCGTCGGTGGCGTCGGCGCTTCGCCGGTCGGCTGTCCTGCCTCAGATCCGGACCGTGGTCGCCGGCCCGGTGGAGATCGAGGACGCACCGGCCCTCCCGGAGCCACAGTTCGAACTCGCTCCGGCGCCAGGCTACGGCGGACGCGGGTGCCAACTCCGGGACCGGGGCCGCGCCCGAACTCCTGGCCGACCCGGCTCCCGAGCCAACCATGGAGTCCGCGTGACTCCCGAAGACCACCCCGTAACGGTTCGGCTGGATGTCGAGACGCGAATCGAATGGGTCGAGGTAGTACTGGGTGTCTTCGAACGCCACTGCGCCCAGTGTGGTTACGAGGCGGACGCCACGCATTGGATGGGGGCGGCGGTCCGGGAGGCGGTTACGAACGGTATGCGGCACGGGAACCGGATGGATCCCCGGAAGCGGCTGCGGATCGAGATCGAATCCCGCGACGGTAGCGATGGAGGGCCCGCGGTCGAGGTTGCGATAGAGGACGAGGGAGAGGGGTTCGACACCGCCCAGGTTCCGGATCCACTCCTCGAAGACAACCTGCTCAAGGACAGCGGGCGCGGCATCTTCTTCATGCGACAGTTCATGGACGGCGTGACCTGGACCCGCACCGAACGCGGCGGTACGCGCGTGGTGCTCGTCCAGCGTCAGGTGCCCAGGTCGCGGTGACGACGGCTTCGCTGAAGACGGCGCCCGGCCGGGCCTGCGTCGAGGCGGCCCACGCGGGCGCCGCGGTGATCCGCGAAGCGCATCGGGCCCGGGCGGAGCGCGGTTTCGGGGTGGACCTGAAGGGACCGATCGACCTGGTGACCGCCGTCGATCATGCCGCGGAAACCGCGATCGTCGAGTGCCTGCAGCGCTTGCAGCCGTCGGTGCCGATTCTTGCGGAAGAGCGCGGCATGGTCGGAGGATCGAAGACGGGGTGCCGCTTCATCGTGGATCCACTCGACGGAACCACGAACTTTGCCCACGGGTTTCCGGTCTTTGCGGTCTCGATCGCCTACGAGGAAGGCGGAGACGTCGTCGCCGGCGCGGTCCTCGACCCCGTGCGGGAGGAATTCTTCACCGCGGAAAAGAACGCCGGCGCGCACCTGAACGGTGCTCCGATTCGGGTTTCGCGGACGGCCGCCATCGAAAGCGCCCTGCTCGCGACGGGGTTCCCGTATTCCCAAGAAGCCATGGACCGGGCGCTGGAGCTGTTCGTCCGGATCATGCGGCGGGCCCGAGCGGTCCGACGCGCCGGCTCGGCGGCGCTGGATCTGTGTTCGGTTGCCGCGGGGCGGATCGACGCGTTCTGGGAGGAAACACTCCGGGCCTGGGACACCGCGGCCGGTGAAGTCATCGTCCGCGAGGCGGGAGGTCAGGTCACCGATTTCGACGGCGGGCCGTTCTCGAACGGGGACCCGACCATCGCCGTTTCGAACGGTCGGCTGCACCCGGCTCTGCTGCAAATCCTCGCGGAGGCGCGGCAAGCCTCGCCGCCATCCGGCTGACCGGCGCGGGCCGGCCAGGGCGCCGCGCTATCGATCGCAGCATCAACCCGGGGGCAAGGCGCCCCGCACGCACGCAGACCACGGAGCCGCTGCAGGCGATCTCCTGGGGCTCGCGCGGGGTGCTTCCACTACGGGCTGTCAGAAGCGCATCCGGACTCCAAAGAGCCCGCCGGTGCGTCCTGCGGTGAGATCGCCGAAACCGGCGAAGCCGTCCTCGTGCTCTCCTCCACCCCGCGCATACCGAAATTCGCCAAAGAGGTCGATCCGGCGTCCGAAGGGCAGTTGGGCGATCGCGAAATCGAGACCGGCGCCGACAAAAAACCCGGGCAGGGAGAGGCGTTCCTCGAACTCGTCATAGAAGATGTCCGAGGTCTCGAAGTCCACAAATTCCCCGGTCTCCGAATAGCGGTAGCCAGCGAGGGAAAGACCGGCCACCACGTAGGGACTCAGGCGCTGTTCCGGTCGTGGCCGGATGCGAACGCCGAGCAGGTACTCGGTCATGTCCAGCGACGCCGAGTGCTCGATCTCGGAGCCATCCTCGTACACCAGGTCCAGATAGTTTCCGTCGGTTTCCCCACTACCGGTGTCGAAGCCGACGAGAATCTCGACCATGGGCAGCAGCGCGTAGTCCAGTTCGAACCCGAAACGGCCGGATGCGAAGTCCTTGTCGGTGATGCCGAAGTCCACCTCGTTGCTGTCGAAGAGCTGACTCTCGATCTGCAGGGTGCGGAATCCGCCATAGGCCGAGAAGCCGTAGCGCGGCCGGGCGCGACTCGATTGGGGACGATCCCGGTCCCGGGCGCCCCGGGGGGGCTGCGCCCGCTCTTCGGCCACCGTTGTCGGAGCGAAACCTGCCGCGAGGAGCAGGGTGACGAGGATTGGGCCGGTCCGGATCATCGTGGGGTCCTTTCGGGAAATGCCGGAGGGGCCGGCGACAGGGTTCGCGACGAGTTGCGCAATGCCTGTGCCAGTGGCAGCGGAGGGACGGATCTCAGGGGGAGGCCATTCACCAGCGGACCCGGAACCCGAACAGGCCGCCCGAACCGTCCAGCTGGAGGTCGCCGAAACCCGCGAACCCTTCGGTGTGTTCTCCTTGGGAGCGGGCGTAGCGAAACTCGCCGAACAACTCGACACGGCCGCGGTCGGGAAGTTGCACGAGCGCGTAGTCGATGCCGGCGCCGGCGAAAAAACCAGGAAGGAAGGATGTCTCCGCGAACTCGTCGTAGTAGATGTCCGCGGTTTCGAAGTCCACGAAGTCGCCGATTTCGCGGTACCGGTAGTAGGCGCCGCTGACGCCGGCCAACAGGTAGGGCCGCACCCGCGCCGCGCCACCGATCAGCCGCAGTCGTACGCCGAGACTCAACTCGGTCATGGTCAAATCCGCCCGGTGTTCGATCTCGCCGCCATCCTCGTAAACGAGGTCGAGGTAGGACCCGTAGGTCCTGGAGCTGGCGGCGTTGAACCCGAGGGAAATGTCCACCTGCGGCAGGACGGCGACATCGAACTCGAAACCGTAGCCGCCGGTCCGAAAATCGTCTTCGGTGATTCCGAAGTCGAACTCGTTGGCGGCGAAGAGTTCGCTCGTGATGTCAAAGATGCGGAAACCGCCGTAGGCGGAAAACGCGTAACGCGTTTCCTGGGCGCTTTTCGAACGGGCGTCAGGATAGGGGCTCCCGCGCGGAGGCTGCCGGTCGTCTTCTGCCGCTGCGGCGGTCGCGAAGCACGCCGTTGCGAGGAGGGTTGTCAGCAAGTGTCGGGTGCGGGTCATTGCGAACTCCTTTCGTGGGCGCCGGTGGCGTCGAATCGGATTTCGCAATGAGTGTGCCAACCGGGGAGCGGCGGGTGGCGCCACTGGTTTGTGGTTCCGGGGCGGTGAGGAACTCGATCCGCCCGGCCGCGTTATATTCGTTTCCCAACGTTTCCAAAGACGGAGGCTCCAGTCCATGTTTCGATTCGCGCCGGTCGCACTCGCCCTAGGAGTGCTGGTTGCCGCTCCCGGGTGCCTGCCGGAGGGCGCCGAGTTCGCCACCCTGGCGGCGGCTGCTACCTCCGGACACGATGAGGCTGCGGATCAGGAGGGGGCGCGGCAGCGGCCGGGGCACCAGCGGCTCGCCGACATTCCGGCGCCCGACGTGGTGCCGGACGCCTCCCGAACGGCGGCGGCGGGGACGCTCTCCGATGCCTTCGCCGAAGTGGCCAGAGTCGCGACGCCGGCAGTGGTGAGTCTGCTCGTGGAACACGAATCGCCGCCGGATGCGGAGAGACTCGAGCAGTTCTTCCCAACTCCGCCCGTACCGCAACCGCGCGGGCCGCGCCAGGGGAGGGGTTCGGGAGCCATCGTGGATCCGAGTGGTCTGTTGATTACCAACAATCACGTCGTGGACGGCGCCTCCCGGATCCGGGCCACGCTCGCCGACGACCGAGTCCTCGAGGCCGTCATCGTGGGTCAGGACTCGCCGACGGACCTCGCGGTGCTCGCGCTCCAGGCCGAAGGCGAGGTGTTTCCCTATCTCGCCCTCGGAGACTCCGAGGAAGTGCGGGTCGGGGAGTGGGTGGTCGCCATCGGGAACCCGCTGGGAAACAGCCACTCGGTGACGGCGGGAATCGTGAGCGCCAAGGGCCGCGTGCTGGGCGGCGACTACCAGAACTTCATCCAGACCGACGCCGCCATCAATCCGGGGAACTCCGGCGGGCCCCTGGTGAGCCTCGACGGCAGCCTGGTGGGGGTGAACACCATGATTCAGATAGCCGGGACCCCGGGAAATATCGGCCTCGGTTTCGCCATTCCGTCGAACCTGGTGGAGCGGGTGTATGACGAACTGGCCTCTGAGGGTGAGGTGACCCGCGGGTGGCTTGGGGTGGCGGTGAGGCCCCTGGATGCCGCGACCGCGAAGGCGTTCGATCTGGACGAGAGCGTTCGGGGCGCGATCATCGTCGATTATTCCGGCGAGGATTCCCCGGCGGCGATTGCGGGCCTCAAGTACGGCGATGTCATCGTGCGGTTCAATGGCCGGCCTATCGAGAACAGCACGGATCTGCAGTTTGCGGTGGCCGACGCCCGGCCAGACGAACGCTCGACGGTCGAGATCCTGAGAAAGGGCGTCCGGCAATCGGTGCAGGTGATTCTGGGTCAGCGCGACTTCGAGGAAGCCGCGCCGCTCGCCGCCGCCGGCCCACTGCCCCCTCCGCCACCGCCGGAGAATGCGGGGCGCCTGGGGATCGTGGGGGAAACGCTCGAAGGCGAGCTGGCCGATCGGTTGCGCGCTGACTTTGGGGGCGTCGTGGTGCGGCGCGTGACCCCGGGCGGAATCGCGGCCGAGGCCGGAATCGAAGCCGGGCACGTCATTACCGATGTGGCCGGCCAGCCGATCCGGAATGTCGGCGATCTGCGCGATGCCCTCTCCGGGATCCAGGCCGGAGATACCTTCCCCATCTGGATCGCGCGGGCGGTGAGTCCCGGGGAATGGCAGCGGACGTTCGTTGTCGTCGAGGCGCCCGAATAAGCGGACCACGAGAGGCGGCGCGCTGCCCTTCGGACGGCCGCGGGCTTGCCGTGCGTGAGTAACCATCGGGTAGTCGATCGTTCACCGCATATTCAACAAGTTCCGTTAGGCTTCCGCCGCCACGGTCCGCTGCAGCTGGTTGCCGCGGCTCCGGAATATCCGTTCAGTCCTTGAGTTTGATGCGCAAAGCCGATGCTCCCCGCCGGGGGGGAACTCCGGGCTCGGACCCGCGCTAGGACCGGGCCGGGGCAGGGATGTCGGACACCGAAACCGGCGCCAGGCTATCCGGTCAGGTCTCCCGGATCGTCGGGCTGATTCTTCTCTTCCTCCTCTTCCTGGGGGCGATTGACGGCCTCGGCGAGGGGTTCAAGGGTCTCGGTTCCGGGCTTCTCGACAGCTTTTTCCGGGCTTCGGCGAATCCCTTCGTAGGCCTGCTCATCGGAATCCTCGGCACCACGCTGGTGCAGAGTTCCTCCGTCACGAGTGCGCTCATCGTCGGTCTGGTGGCAGCGCCCGATTCTCCCCTGCCGTTCGAGAGCGCCATCCCGATGGTCATGGGCGCCAACGTCGGTACGACGGTCACCAACTCGATCGCCGCTCTCGGGCACCTGAGGCACGGTCAGGAACTGCGGCGCGCCTTCGAGGTGGCCACCTGTCACGATTTGTTCAACCTGATCGCGGTGGGCATCCTCCTGCCGCTCGAAATGGCGACCGGCTTTCTGGCCCGCCTCTCCGGCCTGGTGTCCGGCCTCTTCCGGGGGGTGCTCGGGTCCGGCATCGACTACGAGAGTCCGCTCAAGGACGTGATTGAGCTGGTTCCGATTCCGATCACGTGGTTCGCGGGTCTCGTGACTCCTTCCGACCAGGCGGCGGCAGCGGTCCTCGCCATCCTCTCGGTAGTACTGCTGGTGGTGGCCCTCGGGCTCCTGGTCCGCACCCTGAAGAGCCTTTCGGCGGGCCGCGGCGAGGCCGCCATTCATCGGGTCCTCGGCAGCCATGTCCTCGCGGCGATGGGTGTGGGAGCGATCGTCACGATTCTGGTCCAGTCCAGTTCGGTAACCACCTCGATGCTGGTTCCCCTCGCCGGGGCAGGGCTCCTGCTGCTCGACGACGCGTTTCCCGTCACCTTGGGCGCGAACGTGGAACGACCGTCACGGCCTTCCTCGCCGCGCTCGCGGTGTCCGGAGCCAACGCCCATTGGGGTTTCCAACTGGCGGTGGTGCACCTTCTGTTCAACCTCGTGGGCATCATGCTGATCTATCCGGTTCCCCGGATCCGCCAGATCCCGCTCGCACTCGCGCGCCGATTGGCGGAAATCGCCGTGCGGAATCGAGCGGCGGCCATCGGCTACGTGATCGTGGTGTTCTACGCGGTCCCGGCGCTGTTTTTGCTGATCAGCCGGGCGCTCGGCCTCTGACGGAGGGTCCGCGAGGCCGATTTCCGGCGCCGGAGCCGGCGGCTCAGGGGTGGTTTCGGGGCCGCTTCCCGGATCGTGGCCGGCGCCGGTCACCCGGATCACCTCGGCGATCGTCGTCTCCCCGTCGAGCAGGAGCCGGAGCGCGGCCTGGCGAAGACTGCGCACGCCCCGCCGGCGGGCGGAGCGGGCCAGGTCGTTCGCGTTGCCGCCACCCAGAATTTCTCCGGTGGCCTCGGCGTCGATGGGCAGGATTTCGAACACCGCGCGACGGCCCAGGTATCCGGTGTCGCGACACCGCGCACAGCCCGCGCGCTGGCGGATCCGACGTCCCTGGATCGAGGGCGCGGCCAGGGTTCTGGCCTCCCGCGCGGAGACCACGTTCCAGCGGGCGCAGGCGCCACAGATGGTGCGGACCAGCCGCTGCGCCACCACGCCGACCAGGGTGGCGCCGATCAGGAAAGGCGGCACGCCGAGGTCGGCGAGCCGGGTGACCGCGCCGGGGGCATCGTTGGTGTGCAGGGTGGACAACACCAGATGTCCCGTGAGCGCAGCCTGGGCCGCCATCTCGGCAGTCTCTGCATCCCGGATTTCCCCCACCATGAGGATGTCCGGATCCTGCCGGAGCACGCTGCGGATGGCCGCGGCGAACGAAAAACGGATGCGGGGGTTCACCTGCACCTGACTGAGTGGCGGAAATACCAGCTCTACCGGATCTTCGATCGTGACCACGTTCACTTCGGGGGTCGCGACGTGACGAAGCACCGAATACAGAGTGGTCGTCTTGCCGCTTCCGGTGGGGCCGGTAACGAGGACGAGGCCTTCCCGGCGGTTGAGCATTTCCCGAAGCCGTCTTTCCTCGTCTTCGGCCAATCGCAGTTGTTCGAGAGTCGAAACCAGGGTCGCCGGGTCGAACACGCGGAGCACCGCCTTTTCCCCGAAGACGGTCGGCAGGGTCGAAACACGCAGCTCGATCTCCTTGTCGGATTCGACGCGTTTGATGCGGCCGTCCTGGGGCCGCCGTTTTTCCGCGATGTCGAGCCCACTCAGCATCTTGAGACGGCTGACGACGGCCTGGAACACGATGCGGGGAAAGGTGTGCATCGTCCGGAGGACACCATCCACCCGGAAACGCACGACGGCGCAATCCCGTTTGGGTTCGAGGTGGATATCGGAAACGCGCTGTTCGAAAGCCTGGTGGAGAATGCTGTCCAGCGCTGCCACCACCGGCCGGGTGGTTGGCTCCAGATCCCCCGCGGCCTCGGACCCGGAGACGAACTCCTGGTTTGCCGACAGTAGGTTGGGATCTCCACCGTTGTCGTCGGTCAGCTCGGTTTCCGCGGCGCGCAGCGACGCGCGCAGGTTGTAAAGGCTCCCGTTGATTCCTTCGATGTCGGATCGGGTGGCCACGACCACCTTCACGCGGACTCCGAGGTACCGTTCGAGGTCCGTGATGGCGCCGCGGTCGAACGGGTTGGCGACGGCCACCGTCAAGGTGTTTTCTTCCCTGGCGAGGGCGCAGATCGTGTGCCGGCGCGCGAACGGCGCCGGGAGCGCACCGGTCACCACCTCGGGGCTGAGCTCCAGCGGATTGATGACGCGGAAGGAGAGACCGGAATCCTGCGCGGCAGCCTGCGCGATTTCTTCTTCCGAGCAGAGACCTTCCGCGACCAGAGCCTCCTCGTGCCGGGCCGGAGGGAGCCGCGCAACGACGGCGGCGAGTCTCGCTGCCGATGCCGGGATGCGACCCTGACGACGGAGCAGCGCCAGCAGGCCGGGAATCGGATTGCGGACGGCTCGGGGCTCTCGGCGAAGCGACGTCGTTGTGTTTGAGGGCTTTGCGCCCTCGCCATCGCGGAGTCCTTCTTGGACCCGGCGGTCCGGTCCGGTCTCTCCGGGATTCGTCGTCCGGGGTGCGTGCTCGATCAAGCTCGGGAGGACCTCTCCCGTTCCTAGACGCAAACTTCCCGGTATCCGTCCCATCCGGCGGCCCGATGTGGAAAAGTCGATGCGAAGCGGGGTGTTTTGGCGCGGGCCGCGTCCCTCGGGAGGGCGCCGGAGCCGCGATACAATGCCGCCCTCCCGGGCAGGCGCGTAGCTCAGGGGGAGAGCGCTACCTTGACACGGTAGAAGTCGGCGGTTCAAATCCGCCCGCGCCTACCATTCCTCCTTGTCCGGCCTTCGCCGGGACTCCTGCCGAGCGCATTGCGGTTTGGCTTCGTCGCGGGCGTGCTCCGAAGTTCGGGGAATCGCTACCGGGCGGCGGCTGGCCGGGTCTTGTGCGGCGGGCCGCACCGGGATAAAAAGACAGCGTGCCTTCTTCTTCCATCCGAATCCGCCTCGCCGAAGGTGGCGAAGTGCAACTTCCGGCCGGTGACTCCGCTTTTCGGAGTGGCCCCGGCCGGCGCGATCGCTGCCCTCCTGGATGGCCGGGAGGTGGATCTCTCCCATCGTCCCGAGGCCGATGGCGAGGTCCGGTTTCTCACGCCCGGGGATGCCGACGGGCTCCATGTGTTTCGCCACAGTTCGGCGCATTTGCTGGCCGCGGCCGTGAAGGATCTGTTTCCCGAAGCGCGCTACGGAATCGGCCCGCCGATCGAGGACGGCTTCTTCTATGACTTTGTCGTCGAAGAGCCCTTTTCCCGGGAAGACCTCGACCGCATCGAAACGCGAATGCGGGAACTGGTGAAGGAGCGGCTTCCATTCGAGCGGAAGATGCTCGACAAGGAAGAGGCGATCCGCATCTTCGAAGAGCAGGGTGAAGTCTGCAAGGTGGAGTTGGTGCGGGAAAAAGGTGGCGCACGAGTGTCCTGCTACCGCGTCGGAGATTTCTTCGACTTCTGTGAAGGGCCCCATGTGCCCCACACGGGCGTGATCCGCGCGGTGAAGGTGTTGTCGAGTTCCAATGCCTACTGGAAGGGAGACGCGAACGGGACTCCAATGCAGCGGATTTATGCCACCAGCTTCACCGATCGAAAGGAAATGGCGGCACATCTCGCCCGGCTCGAGGAGGCGAAACGCCGGGACCATCGCCGCATCGGCCGCGATCAGCGCCTTTTCCTGATCCTCCCCGAAGCTCCCGGGCAGGTATTCTGGCTACCCGCCGGAATGGGGGTTGTGAACCGGTTGCTCGACTCCATGCGGGAAAAGCTGGAGCGTCGCGCCTACCAGGAGATCCGGACTCCGCTCATCCTGAACGAAGCGGTCTGGGCCCGGAGCGGCCACCTCGACCACTACCGGGAGAACATGTTCTTCATCGAATCGGACGAGAACCGGTTCGGTGTCAAACCCATGAACTGTCCGGGCGCGGCGCTCGTGTACCGCTCGGATATCCGTTCCTATCGCGATTTGCCGCTACGACTCTCGGAGTTCGGTCACTGCCACCGGTTTGAGCCCTCGGGGGTTCTGTCCGGCCTGACCCGGGTGCGGGCTTTCACGCAGGACGATGCGCACCTCTACTGCCGGCTGGATCAGGTGAAGGCCGAGGTCCTGGAACTCGTGGACCTGGTGCGGGAGGTGTACGGCGAATTCGGCTTCGATGACATCCAGATCGAACTGTCGACCCGTCCCGAGAAATCGGTGGGAACCGATGAGAGCTGGGAGAAGGCGGAAGCCGCCCTTATGGAAGCGCTCTCCGAATCCGGCGAGGCATGGTCCCTCAACCCGGGAGACGGCGCCTTTTATGGCCCCAAGATCGATTTTCACGTCCGCGACGCGCTCCGCCGCAGCCACCAGTGCGCGACGATCCAGGTGGATTTCTCCCAGGCTCCGGCCTTCGATCTCCACTACGCGACGGAAGACGGGGGGCGGGAACGCCCGGTCGTGATTCATCGGGCGATCCTTGGTTCCGTAGAGCGGTTTTTCGCGCTACTGCTGGAGCACACCGCGGGAGCACTCCCGGTCTGGATCGCGCCGGTCCAGGCGGTCGTGATTCCCATTGCCGACCGGCACCAGGCCGCAGCAGCGGAGGTTGCCGCCGAACTCCGGGGGCGGGGATTCCGCATCTCGGTGGACGACCGTCGCGAGAAGATGGGCTACAAGATCCGGGAAGCGGAAGTGGCCCGGGTTCCGTTCATGGTGGTGCTGGGCGATCGCGAGGTGGAGGACGGCACCCTCGCGGTCCGCACGCGGGGCAAGCGCGGCCAGGAGATCCTTACCGGTGCGGCACTCGCCGACCGCCTCGGAGAACTCACCCGGAATCGGTCGCTCAGTCCGTGAGCGGCGCGATTTTCCGGGGTGTCGCTGGCGAACCGGGCCCGAAGTGGCGATAATCCGCCGACCCGCCTGCGGTGCGGAGGTGATCCATCGATAGTTCTCTCAGGGTAAACGACCGAATTCGAGCTCCCATCGTCTTGGTCATCGGTGAAGACGGTGAGAAACTTGGCGACCTCGCCCTGATGGACGCCCGGCGTCTGGCTGCCGACCGGGGACTCGATCTCGTCGAGATCGTGCCGAACCGGGTCCCTCCGGTCTGCAAGATCATGAACTACGGCCGGTTCGTGTATCAGCAGAGCAAGAAATCCCAAGACTCCAAGAAACACCAGAAACAGAACCAGGTCAAGGAGGTCAAGTTCCGCATCATTATCGGAGAGCACGACCGCGCGACGAAGATGAAGCAGATTGAGCGTTTTCTCCATGAAGGTCACAAGGTCAAGGCGACGATCTGGTTCAAGCGGGCGCGGGAGCGGAGCCGACGCGAACTGGGCGATCGCATCCTCGACGAGGTCACCCAGCAGCTTTCCGAGATCGCGACCGTCGAATCCCGATCGAGCATCGTCGGAAACCAGATGAGCATGATCCTCGCGCCGACCCGCCGCCTCCTCGAAGCGTTGCGGATCGAACGGGCCGGCAAAATTGGAGCGGACGACGAAACGCCCGCCCCCCGCGTCCGCCGCGCCCAACGCCAGGCGGCGACCTGAGCTACCAGAAGGTTATTGAGAGCCCACCCATGAAATTCAAGATGAAGACCCATCGCGGGGCCGCCAAGCGGTTTCGCAAGAGCGCCAGCGGCCGTGTACGCCGCCGGTGCGCCTACCACAGCCACATCCTCACCAAGAAGTCCGCGAAGCGCCGTCGCCGCCTGCGCAGTGGCGCCTGGGTGTTCGAGGGCGAAGCGAAGATGATTGCCCGGATCATCGGTTGATAGCGGGACTCATCTCACTACTGCGAGTCAAGAACTGGAGAAGACAGGATGTCCCGAGTAAAACGTGGAACTCATCGGCGGGACCGCCGCCGGCGGGTCCTGAAACTGACCCGCGGCTACCGCGGGATGCGCGGCAAGCTGTACCGGCACGCCATGCAGGCGCTGGATCGCGCGCTTTCGTACGCCTACCGCGACCGGCGCACCCGGAAGCGTGACTTCCGGCGCCTCTGGATTACCCGGATCAGTGCGGCGTCGCGCGAGCGGGGGCTTCCGTACGCGCAGTTTGCGCACGGACTTTCGCTGGCCCAGGTGGGTGTGAACCGGAAACAGATGGCTGAGTTGGCGGTGCACGATCCAGGCGCCTTCGACTGTCTGGTGGACCGGGCTCGGGAAGCTCTCCAGGCCGGAGCGAACGCCGAATAGAGGCCTCGTACCGAGCCCGAGGCCGTCCATGTCCGATGCTGAAGCCGCCGTTCGGGGGCTGATGGCGGATATCGAGCGAGCGGAGTCGGCGTTCGACACGGTTTCGGCACGGCTGGCGGAGCAGACCGAGGCCCGTGTTCGCGAGGCCCAGCGGGAGCGGGAAGCCAGGGAACGGGCGGAGCGGGCCACCGCGGTTCTTCGTGAGGAACGCGAGGTGATCCGGGACGCCCTCCGTACGGTGGCCGGGTCCGGAGATTCGGCCGCGGAGGATGGGGCCCGATGAGTGCGGTCGTCGAGGTCACGGTGGCTGGCCGCAACTACCGGTTGCGCTCCGACGAAGATGGAGCGGACCTCGAGGCGGTCGCCCGGCTCGTGAACGAGCGCATCGGGGACATCCAGAAAGCGGGGCCGCACCTGGAGAAAGAAGAGGTCGCGATCCTTGCGGCGCTCAATGTGGGTGATGAACTGCTGCGCCAGCGAGCTGCGAGCGAGTCTCAGTCGGACGCGGTCGAAACCGCGGTGGCGGCCGTGAGGAGCCGACTCGCCGATCTCGTGGGACGAATGGAGCAGGCGGCCCCGTCGCCGGACTGACTTCGACAGCCCGGGGACCGGACGGCCGGTGGGAACAATCGCCCGGCGGACTGCCACCGGGAACACGGGGCGGGTGATCGTCCCTCTCGTTGCGAGCAGCCGGTGGATAAAGTCGCGCGTCCCGCGTTTTCTCCGGGGGGAGGAGGGGCCCCGGACCCGCCCACGGAGCACCGCGGCTTGCCGGAGGCGCTTTCCGGCGAGGATCGACTTCTCAGACGGATTCTGGAGAGCCTTCCGGCGAATCCGTCCGCCGGGGGGAACGCGCCGCGTCTGACCCTGGGGCCGGGGGACGATGCGGCGGCCTTTGGCTGGCCTGCGGGTGGGACGCTTCTCCTGACGACGGATGCCTCGGAAGAGGGCGTGCACTTCGACCGCCGACTTCATCCGCTGCGGGCGGTCGGACGCCGCGCGATCGCGGCGGCGGTGAGTGACATCGCCGCGATGGGCGGCCGCCCGGTGGGGACGCTGATCTCCCTGGTGGCTCCGCCCCGTCAGGAAACGGCGGCGGCGGCGATTTCCGAAGCGGCTGCCGAGCGGGCGGCGGAGTTGGGGGCACCGCTGGTGGGGGGGAACATCACGGCCGGAGAAAGGCTCGGGCTTCACGTCACGGTCGCGGGTGCGCGCGACGCGGGGGCTCCTCTCCTTGAGAGGTCCGGAGCGGTGCCGGGCGACGGTCTGTTCGTGACCGGAGAGCTCGGCGGTGCGTCGCTCGGCCTGGCCCTCCTCCGGCGTCGGGCGGAGGGCGGATCGGCGCCGTTCGGTCCCGAAGAAGAAAAACTGGTGGCCCGGCACCTCGATCCCGCTCCGCGGGTGGCTGCGGGCCTCGCCCTCGCCGGTGCGGCGAGAGCGGCGATGGACATCTCGGACGGGTTGGCGCTCGATCTACATCGCCTCACCGCCGCCAGCGGCGTGGGGGCGCTCGTTTACGCGTCGCGGCTGCCCCGCGCCGGAACGGGGCCAGCGGGTCTCGAGGCGGCGCTCTTCGGAGGCGAGGACTATGAGCTGCTCGTTGCGGGTCCGGAGGGGCGGGTGCTGACCGCCGCCCGCGCGGCCGGCATTCCGGTGACTCTGGTGGGGCGCGTCACCGAGGCCGGCGACGGCGTCCGATTGGCTCGCCGCGAGGGACTCAGCGAAGTCCTGCCGCCTCGGGGTTGGGACTCCTGGGCGGGCCGGCCCCCGAACTCGGGATAGCGGCGAACGCGGCCGCCGCCGCGAACAGGGATTCTTCGCACCACGGCGGAGCCATCAGTTCGATTCCAAAGGGCAATCCGCTTCGCACTCCGGCCGGCACCGCAAGGGCGGGCAATCCGGCCAGCGACGCCAGAACCGTGAACCGATCGCCGTCATAGTCGGCGCCGACCGCGACCGGGTCAGCCAGTCGCCGGGGAGCTGCGGTGCTGATCGGGAGCAGGAGCAGATCTCCCTGGCCAAACGCGTCGAGGAGCCGGGTGCGGATCTGCCGGCGAGCCGTGGTTGCCGCCGCGTAGATCGCCTCCCGGTAACCCTGTGACAGCACGGTGGTTCCGAGCAGGATCCGTAGCCGCACTTCATCTCCGAATCCGGCGGTGCGGCTTTCGCGATAGGCCGCCGCCAGCGTGCCGTCCCCCTCGATACGCCGGCCGTAGCGCATTCCGTCGAACCGCGCGAGATTCGAGCTGGCCTCGGCGCAAGCCAGCACGTAGTAGGCGGAAATGGTGGTCACGGCTTCGGGCAACCGCATGCGGCGGACGGTGCAGCCGGCGTCCTCGAACCGTCGGACCGCGTGGCGAAACGCATCCCGGGAAGGGGGATCGAGGATGGCGATGTCCTCGTCGCTGCACGCGACAACGGTGGTGGGGAGGGCGGGGCGGGTGACGGCGGCGGCGAAGTCGGGCACCTCGCGCGCGGCGCTGGTTGCGTCGCCGGGATCGGGGCCCGAGACGACCGAAAGAACTCGTCCCAGATCGGTCAGGCGGGGCGCCAGGCAGCCGACCTGATCGAATGAAGACGCGTAGGCGGTCACGCCGAAACGGGACACCCGGCCGTAGGTGGGACGGATGCCGTAGATGCCGCAGTGACCCGCGGGCTGGCGTACCGATCCACCGGTATCGGTGCCGAGCGCTACCGGCACCGCGCCGGAGGCTGCTGCTGCGGCGGGTCCTCCCGAGGAACCGCCGACGATTCGCTCGGGGTCCACGGGATTGCGCGTCGGCCCGCGGAATCCGCTGGTAGTGGACGACCCCATGGCGAACTCGTCGAGATTCGCGGTGCCCAGAATCACGGCGCCGGCGCGCCGCAGGCGTGCCACGACCGTGGCGTCGTACGGCGCCCGATAGCCGCTGAGCACGCCAGATCCAGAAGTCGAAGGCAGGCCCCGGACGGCGATGTTGTCCTTCACGGCGACTCGCAGCCCGAACAGAGGTCCCCGAGCGGTTGCCGGTTCGCGGTCGAGTTCGCCGGCCGTGGCCAGCGCGCCGTCGTGGTCAAGGTGCAGGAACGCGTGGATCCGGCGGTTGATTTCCTCGGCGCGGTGAAGAGCGGCCCGGGTGGCGGCGACGACGGACTCTCCGGATGGAAGCGCCGCCCCGGGCGGACCTCCGCGGGCCTCTATCACGCGGCCCCGCCCCCGAGCACTTGGGGAACCTGGACAAGACGTTCGCCGCGCTCCGGGGCGAGTTCGAGGGCGGTCTCTTCCGGGAAGCCGTTTCGCGGTTCGTCCGCGCGGAGCGGGCACGGCGACTCCTCACTCGAAGAATCCTGCGGCGAACGTCCCTCGCCGGTTCTTGCGGTCTCGACAACCTGTAGCGTGTACGTCCCGAGCACCTTCCGGGCCGCCGCGAAGGTTCTCGTCCGGGCCTCGCCGTCTGGAGGCGCGAGCCGGGCCAGCGCGGCAAGTTGCGCGAATTCGTCGGTGCTCATCGGGGCTGCTCAGTCGGGCCGCTCATTTGGCCTGCCGCACATGGTCACCCACGGGTCGTTGCCGCCGGCAGCGAATCCCGGGAAGCGCCGAGTATAGTCGGGGCCGTGCGGTGTTCGGGCGGCATGAGAAGGGGGAGCCGGCTGGCGGTTCTCTTCCTCGTCGCGCTCGCTTCCTGCGCGGTGGAACAGACCCGGAGCCCGGAAGCGGCCTCCTCCACGGAGTCGTTTGTCTTTCCCGCGGAGTTCGAACCGCACCGGGCGCTGTGGATGGCGTGGCCGACGTACGAGAACAAGCGTGGACTACCGACGGAGCCGTTGTTGATCGAGATCGTTCGGGCCGCCGAGGGAAGGGTCGCGATCGAACTGCTGGCTCAGGACGGCGCGGAAGCGAGGGCCATTCGCGAACGCTTCGCTCGGGAGGGGATTCCGGACGGTCACGTGACGATTCACGAAGTGCCGCACGGTGATGTCTGGATGCGGGACATGGGTCCCATTTTTCTGCGCGGCGATCGGGGCGGACTCCGGATTGCCGACTTCGGCTTCAACATGTGGGGTTACGAACCGCCCGACAGCGCGAACTCCCGACTGGAGGAAGCGGTTGACCGGCACATCGCGGGAATTCTCGACCTGGAGGTGGAAAAGTCCACTCTCATCAGCGAGGGCGGCTCCCGCGAGTTCAACGGCAAGGGAGTGATGATCGCGGTGGAGGCGGTGGAGCTTCAGCGAAACCCCGGATGGACGCTGGAAGCCATGGACGAGGAGTTTCGGCGGATCCTGGGGGTTTCCAAGATTCTCTGGCTGGCCGAAGGGATGGCGGAGGACGAACTGACGTTCCGCGGGAGGCTGCCGGGAGACGTGTACACGGTGATTACCACCGGGGGACACGTGGACGAGTTCGCCCGCTTCGCGGATCCCCAGACCATTCTCCTCGCCGAGATCACCGAGGAAGAACGCCGAACGGACCCGATCGCCGCGATCAGCCACGAGCGTCTGGAGGAGAGCTTGCGGCGATTGCAGGCCGCTACCGATCAGGAGGGGAATCCGTTCCGCATCGTGCGGGTGCCCGTGCCTGATTCCCTGTTCGAAACCATGAGCAAGGGAGACGGGGTCTTCGACTACATCCAGCCCCTCGAATACGAAGATGGATCCCGGATCGGGCCCGACGACGAGATCCGCGTCATCGCGGCCGCGAGCTATCTCAATTTCCAGGTGACCAACGGTCTCGTTCTGGCCCAGAAGTACTGGAAGCCGGGCCTTCCCGAGAGCCTCCGCGCCAAGGACGAGCGGGCGCTCGCGATCCTGCGCGAGGTGTTTCCCGGCCGCGAAGTGCTTCCGCTGGACGCGATGGCGGTGAATCTCGGGGGCGGCGGGATCCACTGCATCCTCCAGCAGGAACCACGCCGGACGGTTCGCGAACCGGGCGCTGCACCTGACTGAGTGAGGAGAGCGGTGTGCACGGCGCAGGCGTCCGGCCGGCGGCCGTGAGTTCCTCGCCCATCCGCCCTGGAACTCCACGCCGGTGAGCGACGTCGGCGGTTGGGGCGTCCTCAGCCTGATCCCCAGCCTCGCCGTCCTGGGACTCGCCGTCTGGAGTCGCCGGCCTCTTGAGGCGCTGATCTTCGGCTCCCTGCTGGGTCACCTGATGTTGTCCGGGGGAGGTTTTCTGGCGGCTTTTCTCCGAAACGCCCAGTCGGTGATGGCCGAACCAACAAGCGTCTGGGTAGTCCTGGTCGTCATGCTCTTCGGAGCGCTCATCGGGATCCTCGCCCGGGTCGGAGGCTCGAGAGCCTTCGGAGAGGCGCTCTCCCGCCGGCTGCGCACCCGCCGGGGGGTCCTGCTGGGCGCTTTCGGACTGGGAATCGTCACGTTCGTGGACGACTACCTGAACGCCCTGGCCGTAGGTGCGGCGTTTCGGGGAGCCGCGGACCGGATCGGCATCTCGCGGGCCCGCCTCGCCTACGTGGTGGACAGCACGGCGGCGCCGATCTGCGTGCTGGTTCCCGCCTCGACCTGGACGGTCTTCATCTCCGGCCTGTTCGAGCAGAACGGGCTCGCGGACGCGGGCGGCGGCATCGGCCTCTATATCGAGCTGCTCCCCTATCTCCTGTATCCGTGGTTCGCCATCCTGTTGGTGCTGGCGGTCATCCTGGGGGCGGTCCGCGATCTGGGACCGATGGCGCGGGCCGAGCGGGCGCTCCGTGCCGGAACGGCTCCGGCGGCGGCCGCACTCGACGAGAGTCTGGAACCGGCGACCGCGGATCCGCCGGCGCGGCCGGGGCTCCGGGCGCCCGCGTTCCTCCTGCCGATCCTGACCCTGCCGGCGGCGACTCTGGCTCTTGGCGGCGACGCGCTCCTCGGGGTAGTGGCCGCCCTCGGCGTGGCGCTGCTGCTGGCCGCGGCGGTGCGGCCGTCGAGTGGTCTGGGGCCCGTCGCCGACGGCGCCTTTCTCGGGATGGAAAAGATGGTCTATCCGCTCGGGATCGTCCTCGTTTCCTTCGTACTGCGTGACGTCAACGCCGCCCTGGGGCTGACCGAGTTCGTGATCGGCAGCGTGCAGCCGGTGGCCAGCGCCTGGATGCTCCCGGCGCTGGTTTTCGTGACCCTGTCCGGAGTCGCGTTCGCCACCGGATCGTTCTGGGGGGCGTACACCGTCAGCATGCCGGTCGTCGTAGGGCTTGCTGCCGAACTGGGAGCGCCGCTGCCGCTTACCCTGGGGGCTCTGGTGTCCGCGGGCGCGTTCGGCTCCCACGCCTGCTTTTACGGTGACGCCACGGTGCTCGCGGCCAGAAGCGCCGGCTGCTCCATCATGGAACACGTCAGCACCCAGCTGCCGTACGCGCTCCTCGGCGCCGCCGCGGCCTTCCTGGGTTTCGTGTTTCTCGGTCTGCTGGCTGGCTGAACGGAGCCTGTCGTGTCAGATCGTGGGCTGCGGTCGCCGCACGGGCGCCGGTCGCGGCAGAATTAGCGGATGCCTCCCCATCGCAAACCGGCCGGCCAGCTCCGTCTGGCCCTGATCCAGCGGGCGATCGAACCCGACCGCGATGCCGCGCACCAGGGAGCGATGGCCGCCGTACGCGCGGCGGCGGCCGGCGGAGCGCAGGTCGTTTGCCTGCCGGAGCTGTACGACCTGCCGTACTTTCCGCGCCAGGTAGCGGTGGAGGCGTGGCGGCACGCCGAGCGGCAACCCTCGCCGAGGGTTCAGGAACTGGGCCGGCTGGCGGCGGAGGCTGGTGTCGTGCTGGTGGCGCCAGTCTTCGAAGAGGCCGCGCCCGGCGTGCTCTTCAACACCGCGGTGCTGTACGACGCCGACGGAAAGCAACTCGGGGCCTACCGCAAGAACCACATTCCAGACGGACCGGGGTACCACGAGAAGTACTACTTCACTCCGGGAGACGGCGGTTATCCCGTCTGGGAGACTGCGTACGGCCGGATCGGGGTGGGAGTCTGCTGGGATTCGTGGTTTCCGGAGACCGCCCGGCTGCTCGCTCTCGGGGGCGCCGATCTGTTGCTCTTCCCGACCGCCATAGGCAGCGAGCCGGATCGTCCGGAGTACTCGTCGGAAGAGGCCTGGCGGACCGTCATGCGCGGCCACGCCATCGCGAACGGAGTGTTCATCGGGGCACCCAACCGTGTCGGGGTCGAGGGTCCCATGACCTACTACGGGGGGAGCTTCGTGTGCGACCCATTCGGTGAGGTGCTGGCGCGGGCGGGCAGGGAATCGGAGGTCGTCTTTGCGGACCTCGACTTCCGGAAGAACCGGGAACTGCGGGAATTGCTCCAGTTCTTTCGGGACCGGCGGGTTGACACCTATGGCGGGCTGCTGCGGGTGGCGCCGGCGTCCGGATCAGACGGTTAACGACTGGTGGAGAACCCGCGCGTCCGGGAGCAGGCGTTTTTGACCCTCGCCGCGGTGTTCATCGCGGCGCTGATCGCCTGCAATCTGATTTTCCGCAAGTTCTTCGTCTGGGAAATTCCGGCTCTTGGACTGCTCGGGCTGAAACCGCAGATGGAGCTTTCGGTCGGGATCCTGGCCTATCCGGTCACCTTCATCTGCACCGATGTCCTGTCCGAGTTCTACGGCCGCCGCCGGGTGAGCCAATTGGTGACCGCGGGGTTTTTCGCGAGCATCTTCGTGGTGGTGCTGGTGGCCGTTTCGGGTGCGGTGCCGGCCGCGGACTGGAGCGCGGTGGATGACACGACGTTCGACCTGGTGTTCGGCATTCAGTCGGTCGCGGTCACGGCCTCGATGTGCGCCTATCTGGGAGCCCAGTACCTGGATGTTCGCCTGTTCCACTACTGGAAACGCCGAACCGGCGGACGCCACCTCTGGCTCCGCAACAACGCCTCGACGTTCACTTCCCAGCTCGTGGACACCGTCCTGGTGAACTGCGTTCTCGCGGCGCTGGGGGCCGAGGAGATCACCGTCGAGCGTCTCCCGATCCTGATTGCCAACGGAGTGGTGTTCAAGTGGTTCGTCGCCCTCGTGGACACGCCACTCGTCTATGGAGTGGTCTGGTTCATGCGAAACCGGTTGGGGATCGAGGAAACCCCCGAAGAGACAACGCCCGCAGAGACAACGAAGGCCCCGCGCCGCCGGATCTTCTGACGCCGAATCGCCGGGAGGCGGCTCCGTGACTTCCGTCAGGTGGCGAAGGTGTGCCGGATGGCCTGTCGGATGTGCTCGTTGAAGGCGGGCAGCCCTCCGGCATCCGGGCCTCCCCCCTCGGCGCGATCGGCTCGACCGCCGCCTCGCCCGCCGATGAGAGGTGCGGCCTCCCGCAGAAGCCGGTCGGCCGGCAGGCGCGCGGCGACGTCCGGAGAAACCGCCAGGATCACGGCGGCGCGCCCGTCGCGAACCGCGGCTGAGACCCCAACCCAGGGGCTCCCGTCGTGCCGTTCGCGAAACCCATCCATCAGCCGGCGGTGCTCGTTCTTCGAGACCCCGTCGAAGGGGGGCGGCATCCATACCGTGACGCCGGCAATGGTTTCGGTCCCGGCGTCGGCGCCGGAACCGGCTCCGCGGACCGCCGTCCGGGAGCCAATGGCCAGACGGTCCTGCAGGCGTTCGACCTCGCGCTGCATCCGTTTGAGATCGACGCGCATCTTTTCGACCTTGCCGGCCACCTCCTCGGGGCGAGTGCGGGCCGCCCGTCCGATGTCGCCGAGCAGGCGCCGGCTTCGGGTCACGTGCTCGACGGCTGGCCGACCCGTCAAGGCCTCGATCCGGCGTACTCCCGCTGATACGGACTCCTCGGAGACGATGACGAACACCCCGGCCTGACCCGTAGCACCGAGGTGGGTGCCGCCGCAAAGCTCGATGCTGAACTCGGGTACTTCGATGACCCGCACTTCGGTTCCGTACTTGTCGCCGAAAAAGGCCAGGGCGCCGCGTGCGAGGGCCGTGTCGAGGGGCATCACCTCGGCGAGCACTTCGCGGTTCGCCCGGATCTGTTCGTTCACCCGTCCTTCGACGGTTTCGAGTTCGGCGGAGGTGAGCGCGGCGAAGTGGGTGAAGTCAAAGCGCAGCCGGTCCGGAGCAACGAGAGAGCCCGCCTGTTTCACGTGAGGGCCGAGGGTGTCCCGCAACGCGGCATGGAGCAGGTGGGTGATCGTGTGATGCTCCGCCGCACCGTGGCGGCGCGTCCGGTCCACGAAGGCTTCGACCGGTTCCCCCGCTCCGATGTCTCCCTCTCGAATCCGAACCCGGTGCACGACGATGCCGTCGCGGCTCTGGGAGTCAAAGACCTCCGCGATGCCGCCCTCGGAGCGCAGGAGCCCCCGGTCCCCGACCTGGCCGCCTCCCTCGGGGTAGAACGGAGTCCGGTCGAGGATAAGTTCTCCGGCGTCCCCTTCGGAAAGCGCCGGGACGGGAACCGGTTCCACGCCCTCTTCGGAAGTGAGCGTCGCAAGCACCCGGCAGCCATCCGCCTCGGTGCCGTCGTACCCCAGAAAGCGGGTTGCCCCCCCGCTCGCCAGCTCGCGGTAGGCGGTTGACTGAGCCGCGGGCTTTCCCTTCCAGGACGCCCGGGCGCGTTCGCGCTGCTCCCGCATTCGGGCCTCGAAGGCGTCGTGATCCACCGACAATCCGTGTTCCCGAGCGACTTCCTCGACGAGGTCGAGAGGAAGGCCGAAGGTGTCGTACAGGCGGAAGGCGTCGTCACCGGGGACTTCGGCAGTCTGGCGCACGGAGTCCCGGGTGAGGACCCGGTCGAGCTGCCCCATCGCCGTGGAGAGCGTCCCCGAAAAGCGGTCCTCTTCGAACGCGGCGACCCGCAGGATCAGGTCCCGGGACGATCCCAATTCCGGCCAGGCGCCTTCCATGCCGGAAATCGCCAGGTCGGTGATCTCGGGCAGGCAGGGCTCCGGCAAGCCCGCTTTACGTCCGAACCGCAGCGCCCGGCGGAGGATCTTGCGAAGCACGTAGCCCCGGCCGTCGTTCGCCGGCAGAACTCCGTCCGCAATCAGGAACGCGGTGGCGCGCGCGTGGTCGGCGATCACCCGCGCCGCCGTGTGCACCGTGGCGGAATCCGCGTCGGACGCCGCCCGATCCTCGACGGCCTGGATCAGGGGAGCGAAGAGATCCGTGTCGTAGTTCGAGGGGACCGCCTGCAAGACCGCCGCGAGGCGTTCGAGCCCCATCCCGGTGTCCACCGACGGAGCGGGGAGGGCGGTGAGCGTTCCCGCGTCGTCGCGGTTGAACTGCATGAACACGAGGTTCCAGATCTCGAGATGCCGGTCGTCGCCGCTGAAATCGGGGCCCTGGTCGTAGTGGATTTCGGAGCATGGTCCGCACGGACCGGTGTCGCCCATGGACCAGAAGTTCTCGGAGGCGGGAAGCGACGCGATCCGCTCCTCCGGCAGGTACGCCCTCCAGATCTTCATCGCCTCATCGTCCGCGGGCGTGGTCTCGTCCCCGGCGAAGACCGACGCGGAAAGCCGGGCTGGATCGATCCCGAGGTCCCGGGTCAGGAATTCCCAGGCGAGAGCGATGGCCTCTTCCTTGAAGTAGTCGCCGAAGGAGAAGTTGCCCAGCATCTCGAAGAACGTGTGGTGGCGGGGCGTGAAGCCGACGTTCTCCAAGTCGTTGTGTTTGCCTCCGGCGCGGACGCATTTCTGGACGCTGACAGCGCGGGGCCCAGCCGGCGTCTCGCGTCCCAGGAAGTAGTCCTTGAACTGGTTCATGCCAGCGTTCGCGAACAACAGCGTGGGATCGTCGCGCGGCACGAGCGATGAACTCTTGACCACCCGGTGGTCCCGCGTGGCGAAGAAGTCGAGGAATGCGCGGCGCAGCTCGGCGCCGCGGGCCGGTGGGGAGGTCACGACTCCGGACCCCGGTCGTTCTCTTCTTCGAGAGCTCCGCCGCCGGACAGCACCGCGTGGCGGGCCGCTTCCCACGAGTATCCCCGGGCCACCAGACGCCGGAAAAGGCGGCCGGCCGCTTTCCGGTTGGCGGGATCCCGTGCTGCATCGCGCTCCCGACGCCCCGGGAGCCCGGCGGCGGAGGGTTCCAACCGCCGGAGCGCGATGACGGCGCGCTCGCCTTCAACACCCTCCGGGAATTCTGCTCGGGTGGCCTCGACGGCGAGATCCTCCGGGATCTGGCGGCGCCGCAGGTGGGCCCGGACCTTGAGCGGGCCCTGGTGTTTCGTCCGCGCCTGGGTGCGCGCGACCGCTGCGGCCAAGCCACGGTCGTCCAGATAGCGGCGTTTCCGGAGCCGGGAGATCGTCTCTTCCACGTCCGTTTCGGCGAAGTCCCGCGCGAGCAACCGGGTCCGCACTTCCCCCTCGCTCAGATCCCGCCGCGCGAGCAGGGAGATCGCAACGCCCCACGGCGTGGTGGGGCCACGCGCGGACTGGCTGGCGGCTCGGGGCATGGAGGGGAGAGTAACGCGAAGGCGGGTCGTTTTCGGCCCCTCGGGCGGGCCTCGCACCGACCCGAATTCAGGCTCCGCAATGGGCGCAGTGAGCGGCGTCCGGATGTCGGGCGCGGCCGCAGTTCCAGCAGTTTCCTGGCCGGTGTCCAGCCTTGCGGATCCGGTCAAGAATCGCATTTCGCTCTTCGGGAAGGGGGCCGAACGACGCGAGTTCCCGGACGTCGCTGAGGACGCTTTCCGCGCTGGCGTAGCGCTCCGAAACGCGCGGCGCGAGCGCTTTCGCCACCACCGCGTCAAGGTCCGGCGAGACGGCCGGGTTGTGTTTTCTGGGATGTTCGTTGCCGCCGGCCTCGACCAGAGCCCGCTGCCTGTTCGGATCGGGATCCTGGTACGGAAGAACTCCCGTGAGCATCTGAAACAGCACCACGCCGACTCCATAGACGTCGGAGGCGAAGACCGCTTCGGCCCGGAACTGCTCGGGGGCGAGGTAGTAGGGATTGCCGATCTGGCGGGCGCCGTGCTCCGCGACATGGACGGTGCGAGCCATCCCGAAGTCCGTGATCTTGGCCATTTGGCCGGCGAGCAGGATGTTGTCGGCGCTGATGTCGCCGTGAAGCACCTTGCGGTCGTGAGCATGGGCGAGTCCGGCCAGCACGTGGCGGGCGATCCGCATCGAGACCGTCGGCGAAAGCGTCCCCTCCTCGTCCAGGCGGCGCGCGAGCGACGCCCCCTCCACCCACTCCATGACGACGAAGAGAGTGTCCTCGTGCTCGCCGCAGGCGAGCAGCCGCACGATGTTCGGATGCTCGAGGGCGGCGAGCAGGCGCGATTCCTTGAGTATCGCCTGGCGGCCTGTCGCGCTCTGATCGTGTGGAACCTTGACGGCCCGGAGTTGGTCCAGAAAAACATCCCGGACGAGATACACGGCCCCGAACGTGCCGCGGCCGACACTCTTTTGGATCTCGTAGTTTCCGATCCGCTGCCCGAGCAGGAACATGGAACCTCGATGCTAACCCGGATCTCTCGTGCTCACCGCGAGCAACAGGTTGGCGTGATCTGCGCGGCAGCCTGGGGCGTGAGCAGGAGAGATCCAGGCTGGCCGGCGCCGCGCCCGTCGAACGGAATCCGGCTCAACAGCCAGTGGCAAAACCCCCGCGGCCCGGGTCTCCCGGTGGGGGCTCGACCGGCGATCCATCCCGGCTGGCCCCCACCGGGAGGACGGGGCACTTCGCTTCGCCCCCCCCACCGGGAGAACTGGCCCCACCGGGAGAACTGGGCCTCACCGGTCACTGCGCTCGCGCGGGTTTCACCACCGGCTGTCAAGTTGTCAGTCGGGAGAGCGAAGCAGCGTTGCGGCCGCAACCAGCGCGGCGGTTCCGGTCCGCAGGATTCGTTCCCCGAGGTCGAGGCGCCGGAAGCCGCAGCGATACGCATCGTCGAGTTCGGCGCCGGAAAAACCGCCCTCGGGTCCGATCGCAAGCACCCGCTCGCCCCCCGGAGGCGAACCGAGGGCGGAACGAGCAGGCTCCGCCGAGCGCGCCGGCGAGGCGATCCAGCGATCCGCGGGCAGGCCGCCCCGCACCCAGGCCCCGAAGTCTGCCGGCGGCGTGACCTCCGGCACCGCGGCCCGCCCGGATTGCCGGGTTCCCGACAGGGCGGCGGCCCGCCAGCGGAGGAGGCGGGCCGGCGTGGAGCGCCCCTCCGAATGCTCGGTGGTCAACGGCACGATCGAGATCACTCCGATCTCGGCAAGTTGCCGGACGATGGCCGTCAGACCATCCCCCTTGGGGACGGCGACGCCCACGGTGAGCCGGGTTCCGGACTCCCGGGCGGCGAGCGGCGTTCCCCGCTCCACGAGGCAGCGCCCGTCGTCGTCCACACCCAGAAAACGCGCTGCGAATGCGCTGCCGCTTCCGTCGAATACCTCGATGGCGGCGCCGGCCGACAGGCGAAGAACACGGACCAGGCGGTGCGATTCGGCAGCGTCGAGCCGCAGGTCGAAGCGGCTGCCCGCCTCGGGAGCGAAAAAAACGGCGAGGAGTCCCCATGGTCAGCGTGGAGGCCGGCGCTCGAGAGCGGCGGCGGCCCAGACCTCGGACTCCGCGCGGGCCGGGAGTTCCAGCCGGATCTCCGCCGTCCGCGCCCACGCTCGGGGGAAGGCGCCCAGGATCCGCGCCGCCTCCTCACGCAGAAAACCCGACACGAGCACTCGACCGCCCGGCCGTAGCCGGGCTCCGGCGAACGCCGGAAAATCCGCGAGCAGCTCCGCGGACAGATTGGCGAGAATCACGTCGAACCCGGCGGGGCACGCCGTATCGAGTGCGCCCGCGAATTCCGGATCCCGGTAGTCCCCCTCGCGAAAGGCAATCCGGTCGGCGGCCTGGTTGGCGCCCGCCGTTTCCAATGCGCAGCGAATCGCGACGGGATCGACGTCGAGCCCGACGACGGGTCGCGCACCGAGAAGCGCTGCCGCGACGGCGAGGATTCCCGACCCGGTCCCGACGTCGAGAACCCGGGTCCGGGACCGTCGAGACCCGAGAAGGTCGGCGAGGGACTCAAGGAGCATCCGGGTGGTGGGATGGGTGCCGGTGCCGAAGGCGGGCCCCGGGGTGGTCAGGAGGGAGCGAAGCCCGGGCGGCGCCCGGACGTGCGGCGGGTGGACAAAAAAGCCTCCGGCCTGAACCCCACGAAAAAACGCCCGGTAGGGCGCCGTCCAATCGCACGGCGGTTCGGGAGACCCGTTCCGGAACCTGATTCCGCCCGGCAGGCTGCCTCGATCCCGCGTGGCGCTTTCGGCTCCGGCCGCCGCGGAACGGGCGAGGCGGGCGAACTCGGCGAACACTCGCCGCCGGGCGGCATCCGAGCGGAACCAGAGCCGAATCCCGTCGTTCCCGTCCGGAGTTTCCGCCGCACCCAGGAAATCGTTTTCGCCGGTTACGGCGCCTTCCCAGCCGTCGAGGAGCGCTGCCCCCTCCAGGTCGAGCGGGTAGGTCGTTTCCGCCACCGCGCCCTGCGGCGGCGTGCCGGGTGAACCAGCCGCGTTTCGCTGCGGGACGGGGGATGGAAGCCGGGGAATGACCGTTGCCGTCAGGAGAATATGCGATCAAAGAAGGACGAGCGCGACCCCTCCGCGTCGTCTCCCGCCGCTTCCGGCTGACCTGCAGAGCCGGATTCCGACCGCTGGCCCTGGCCCGCGCCGGAGGAGGCCGCCGCGGCCCCGATTTCGTCCGCCAAGGCGTCCACTGCGGCCCGCGCCCGGCTGTTCAGTTTCTTGGGCACCTCGACCAACACGCGCACCAGGTGGCTTCCGCGGCCCCGGCCGCGGAGCGCCGGAAACCCCCGGTTCCGCAGGCGGAGGACGCTGTGCGGCTGGGTGCCGGGCGGGATGCGCAACGTTTCTTCGCCCCAGATGGTGGCAATCGGGATCTCCGTGCCCAGCACCGCCTGGGGGAAGCTGATCGCCGCTTCGCTGAAGACATCGTCATCTTCCCGGCGGAGACCGCGGGCCGCCCGGACGTGGACCCGCACGTAGAGATCTCCAGGAGGGCCGCCCCGGGTGCCCGGTTCACCCTCGCCCGGGATGCGGAGCTGATTCCCGTCGGCAATCCCCGCCGGCAGCCGAACGGTGATCTCGCGCTCCCGCGGCGTTCGTCCGTTGCCGCCGCATTCGTGACAAGGATCACGAACGATCTTCCCGCTGCCGCCGCAGCCCGAACACGTGCGGCTCATGACCATGAATCCGCGCGAGAAGGTCTCCTGTCCGCGGCCGGCGCATCTCCCGCAGAGAATCGGCTGTTTGCCCGCCTCGATACCGCTGCCCCGGCAGGCATCGCACGGCTCCGACCGGGAAACGAGGATTCGCTTGCGGCTCTCTTCCTTGGGGTCGCCGAAATCGATGCTCACCTCGTACTGGATGTCCCGCCCGCGGGCGGGACCGCCCGAAGGCCCGCCGCCAAACATCTCCCCGAACAGGTCGAACACGCTGCCGCGAAACAGATCCTGAAAGTCTGCGAAGACCTCGCTGTTCATGGGCTGGCCGACCCCGCCGACCCCGGCATGCCCGAAACGGTCGTAGCGGGATCGCTTCTCCGGATCGGCGAGCACACCGTAGGCTTCCGATGCCTTCTTGAACTGTTCCTCGGCGGACTTGTTGTCGGGGTTGCGGTCGGGGTGATAGCGGATGGCGAGCTTCCGGTACGCCTTCTTGATCTCTTCCGGACTCGCGTCGCGGCCCACTCCGAGGACTTCGTAGTAGTCCCGCTGCTCGGTGGCTGGCATGAAGCTCTTCAGGCGGTTGGCGGTTCCGCGCCGGATCCCGGCCCGCCCGGCTCCGCTGTCGATCCGCCACTGCCTTCGCCGTTGTCCCCGTCAGCCTCCCCGGACGCGTCGGGTGACTCCACGGCGGCCGAGGCGACCACCACGGCGGCGGGGCGCGTGACCCGGCCATCCAGAAGGTATCCCCGCTGGAGCACCTGAATCACATCGCCCTCCCGTTGTCCCGGCCCCGCTGGCGCCTCCTGCACTGCCGCGTGGAGCCGCGGATCGAACGGAGCACCGTCCGCCTCGATCTCGACAAGTCCCTGGCGTTTCAGCGTGTCCTGGAAACGGCGAAGCACCAGCCGAACCCCTTCGAGGAGGCCCTGGACCACACTCTCGGCCGATTCGCCGCTTTCGTCGCCTGACCAGCGGTCCGTCGCCCTGCCCGTCTCGACGACGGCGCGATGCAGGTCGTCGAGTACGGGCAACAGGGCGGAGCACACTTCTTCGGTGGCGCGGGAGCGGAACTCGGCGCGTTCGTTCCGCGAACGCCGCCGCACATTGGCGATGTCGGCCTGCGCCCGCCGGGCGAGATCCTTCGCGTCCGCTACTTCCTGGCTCAGGGCGGCGACCTTTCCGCGCAACGCTTCGACTTCGGCCTGCCCCTCCGGCTCGAGAGCCCCGGCCGAATCTGTCGACTCCCCGGCAACGGCGCCGTTCGCGCCCGGGTTTTCCTGGAGTGGCTCGGGTGGTTCTCCTTGTGACGGATCGTTCATCAGGCGCTCCTGCGGTGCGTTGGAAACGGGGAAATCAGACTAGCACGAGGTTTCCCGAAGTCCCGGCAAAACGACGCTTCCAGGGCGGTGGCGACGTCTTCGACACGCGGAGGCGTGCTCTGCTGGCGGGTCGCGGTGAGTTCCGAAAGTCCGACCGCCCCGACCGGGAAGTCGGCGGGTAGCCCCGCCAGCGAGTTCGTGAGGACACGGTTCACCGTCCAGGGAATAGAGCCGTGCTGGAGGAAAGCGCCCCGGCGCCAGCGCTGCGCCCCCGCCACGAGTTTTCGGCCTCCGGCGGTGATCTCGTGTCCGGTTGCCACCGCGTGGCAGGGAAGCCGCGGAGCGGCCGTGTCCCGGGGGAGGGGGCCAGCCGGCAAGGGGTCGAGCCGCACAAAGGCGGCGAGCGCGGCGTGGATGGACGCCATCACCTCAAAGTAGGCGCGCCGGACGCCGGAAGCAAAGCCCCGCGGCGCTGCGAAGGCGTAGGTGAGCTCATCCGGCAGATGCAGGAGGGCCCGACCCCCGGTTGGCCGGCGAACCCAGGGAATTCCGAGAGCGGCGAGTGCGTCCGCGTCCGTTGCGCTCTCCGGGGTCTGTCCGTGTCCGAGCGTCAGGGTCGGCCGGGACCAGCGATACAGCCGCAGCGTCGGGGGAGCGCCCCGGGCGGCCTCGTCCAGTAAGACCCGGTCGCGGCGCATGTTGATCTCCCCGTCGGCGGGAGCCTCCCAGTCCGCAAACCGGCGCAATCCGCCGTCCTCCTGCTCCCGGGTGTCCGTCATTCGTGAATACCGGCATGCGCGGCGCCTGCTCGGTTGGATCCAGCGCCGGCCGTCAGGCGATCAGTTCTTCCAGTGGCTGGTAGTCCCGGTTCTGCGATTCGGCGACGGGGCGACAGGTGAGACGGCCGGCATAGGTGTTCACGCCGGGCCGCAGACAACTGTCCCGCCGCACCGCTTCCTCAAATCCGTGGTTGGCGATCGTGAGCGCGTACTCGAGGGTGACGTTGGTGAGCGCGTAGGTGGAGGTTCGCGGCATGGCGCCGGGCATGTTCGCCACACAGTAGTGGACCACCCCGTCCACGACGTAGGTGGGTTTCGAGTGGGTTGTGGGCCGGGTTGTTTCGCAGCACCCTCCCTGATCGACGGCGACGTCCACGATCACCCCGCCCTCGCGCATTCCGGCGATCATCTCGCGGGAGACGATGCGGGGGGCGGCGGCACCGGGAACGAGGACCGCCCCGACCACCAGGTCCGCCTCGGCGATCGAAGCGGCCAGGGTGACGGCGCTCGACTTCAGCGTCGTGACCCGGCTTCCGAACACATCGTCCAGGTATCGCATGCGCGCGGCGCTCTTTTCGAGGATGGTGACCTCGGCGCCAATTCCCACTGCGAGTTTCGCGGCGTTCAGTCCCACGACCCCTCCGCCCACGATGACCGCCCGGCCCCGGGGCACCCCGGGAACACCGCCGAGGAGGATGCCCGAGCCGCCGCAGGAACGGTGCAGGTGGTGGGCGCCTTCCTGAATCGCCATCCGGCCGGCTACCTCGCTCATCGGAGTCAGGAGCGGCAACGTGCCATCGGGAGCGGTGATGGTCTCGTAGGCGATGGCGGTAACCCCGCGCGACAGGAGCCCTTCGGTCAGCTCCGGGAGGGGCGCCAGATGGAGATAGGTGTACAGAATCTGCCCGTCGCGCAACAGCTCCACCTCTTCGGGCTGGACCTCCTTGACCTTGATCAGGAGATCACAGGTGCCGAAGACCTCCTCGCGGGTATCCACGATCCGGGCTCCCGCCGCCGTGAACTCCTCGTCGGAGATCAGGCTCCCGCCGCCGGCGCCGGACTCGACGAGCACCTCGTGACCGGCGGCCACCAGAGTGTCGACGCCGCCCGGAACCAATCCGACGCGGTTCTCGCTGTCCTTGATTTCCCGGACCGTGCCGATTCTCATGAAGCATCGGGCGCCGGTTCGGGATCCGATTTGGCGCGGCTCCGCACGGTTCCCTCAAAGGTGGCCCCGGCGTGCACGACCACTGTTCCGGCGAGGATGCCGCCGGTGAGAACTCCCGAGGGGCCGATCTCCGCCTTTTCGACCGCTTCCACATCTCCCACCACCTGCCCGTGGATGGTCACGTTGCGAGCCACAATGTCCGCCTCCACCTCGCCGCCTTCGGGTATCAGGACCGAGGCCGTGCTCTCCACTGCGCCCTTGAGGTGTCCCTGGATACAGATGTCTTCTCGGGTGGTGATCTTGCCCTCCACGAGCGTGTCCTGCCCGATCCAGGTCGAGCGGGCACCCCGGTCGGGGCTAGGAGGCGCTTCGGTCATGAATGCCTCGTTTTCTTCATTGGTGCGACGAAAGATGGCCATGGGCAGGGTTTTTTGGGGGAAAGGGGAGCGGAGCGGGCGACGGGGCTCGAACCCGCGACACCGAGCTTGGGAAGCTCGTACTCTGCCAACTGAGATACGCCCGCCCAGGGGGCGCAGATTCTACTCGGCGCCAGCGTTCCCCCGCAGCGAAGCTCGAATGGCGTCCGGACCGCGATCAAGGCTGGTGGAATCGCGCGCCTCCCGCGCGATCAGCGCTCCGTTTTTCGGCCCGGGAGGCGCCCGGCCCCGCTCCTCCTCCTCCCGGTGAGGGCTCCTCCCTCCGGTGGATCGTCCGCCGGGCCCCGCGCCGGCCCCGCGCGCTCACGCGGTTTCCGGCGCAGGCCGTCACTCCGGCCGGCCGGAGCTGCTTTCGACGCGTTCCCGGGCGCTTTCCAGCAGCGCGAGAAGTTCGTCGCGCCGTTTCTCGGCGAGTCCCGCGCGATAGGCCTCGAGGGTCAGCCGCATCGCGGGCTCGGTGTTGGACGGCCGGAGGGTGAACCGCCAGTCCCGGAACTCCATCGTAAGCCCGTCCAGCGTGTTCACGGTCCCGCCCGGAAAGGCCTCGCGCACCATGTCGAAAGCCACCCTTGGGTCCGGGATCGTCCGGCTCTCCTCGTCCACCGTGAAGTACCTGCGCCGCAGATCACCCGCCAGTTCCGAGAGGGAGCGGCCCGAGTCCCGGATCCTCTCGATCATGAGGAGAATCGGCAACAGGGCGTTGTCAGCGTAGCCCGCGGCCCGAAAGAAATAGTGGCCGCTCAACTCACCTCCGAATCTGGCGTCCTCCTGCCGCATGCGTCGTTTCAGATAGGCGTGTCCCACCCGGCCGGCGCTGGGCACTCCCCCGGCCCGACGTACCTCGTCCGGCACCGCCCTCGAGGAACGCAGGTCGAAGACGATTTTCGTTCCCGGCTCCTTGGCGATCTCGGCCGGCGCGAGCAGGGCGGTGGCGAAATCGCCGGGAATGTGCAACCCCCGATCGTCCACGAAGACACACCGGTCCGCATCCCCGTCCCAAAGGACCCCGAAGTCGGCGCCCTCTTCGACAACCCGGCGCACGAGGGGCTGTCGGTTCCGGGGGTCGAGGGGGTTCGCGCCCCGGTTCGGAAAGGCGCCGTCCGGGCCGAACTGCACCGCGAGGAACTCTCCCGGGACCCTCGAAAACACCTCGGCCGCCATCACGCCACCCATTCCGTTGCCGGCGTCAAGCACCACGCGCAGGGCCGGCAACGACCCGAAATCGACGATGTCCTCCAAGAACGCCCGGTAGTCGGCGGCGATGTCTCGGGGAGACGTCCGATCGGGCGGAGGCGCTATCGCAACCGGCGGGTCGGCCGTTTCCTGGACCAGCCGGCGCACCTCGGGCAACCCGTTCTCTTCGAAGACGGGGGCCGCATCGCTTTCCACCAGCTTGATGCCGTTGTCGCCGGGTGGATTGTGGGAGGCGGTGATCACCGCGCCACCGTCGAGCCGATCACGGCGGACGGCAAACCACATGGCGTCGGTCGGCAACATCCCGTAGTCGAAGATTTCGACATCCGGCGCCTTGAGACCGGCAGCGAAGGCGGCGGCGAGCGCCGGGCTCGTACGCCGCGCGTCGCGGGCCAGGCCGATTCTTCCCCCGTTCAGCCAACTGGCGAAAGCCCGGCCAACGCGCCACGCCAGAGCCGGCGAAAGTGGATCCGGCGCCGGGCCCCGGACATCGTAGGCCTTGAAGAGGCCGGCCTCCGCCGGACTCAGTTCTCGCGCCATGGCAAGGCACTGTGCGCGGCGACCGTGCTCTTGTCGCCGAGAATGGCTCGGCACACGCGTGCTGCGGGGCCTACGAAACCGCTGACGCCCAGAATCGCTCCCGAAACGCTGGCCTCCTCGCTGATGCGGGAGTGAGCCCAGAGGATCGAATCCTCCACCCGCGCGTTCGCCTCGACGCGGACGTGGCGCCCGAGCACCGCATAGGGACCGATCTCGGCGCCCGCCCGCACCTGGGCTCCCGGGCCCACCAGTGCCGGACCGATCAGGCGGGCGTCAGGATGAACGGAGGCCGTCTCGTCCACGATGACTCCCCCCGGGTTGGGTCGCCCGACTCCGGGAACTCGAATCTTGCCGTCCAGAGCGTCGCGGTGCGCCTGCCGATACCGCGAAATGACGCCGATATCCGTGAAGTATCCCGAATGCCGGTGAGCGGCCACCCGCCGGCCGGAAGCGACGACCGCGGGAAAGACCTCGTGTTCCAGGGAGCAGGCGCCGGTGTCGGGAATGAAATCGAGAATGCTCGGATCCATGACGTAGGCTCCGATGCTGATATCGCCGGGCTCGCGCGTGTCCGGCTTCTCGGTGAACGCGACGACCGGCCGCGGCTCCCCTTCCGCAGCCTCGTCGGTGCGGACCACTCCGTACTCCGAGGCATCCGTCACCGGGCTGAGCGCCAGCGTCAGGGTGCTCCGCGCGGCCTCGTGAGTGCGGATGAGCGCGGCGACGTCGAGGTCGGTCAGCGAGTCGCCGTTGAGGCAAACGAAGGGTTCGGACAGGAGCGATCGCACGTGGCCGATGGCGCCTCCCGTGCCGAGTGGCTTCGGCTCGACCGAGTACCGCAGCGAAACCCCGAACGCGGTACCGTCACCGAAGGTCGCCTCGATCCGGCGGGGAAGCCAGGCGAGGCAGAGAATGACATCGGTGATACCGGCTTGTCGGAGCAATTCGAACTGCGTCGCGAGAAAGGGCCGCGTCAGCAGGGGAACGATCGCCTTGGGCCGGCGGAACGTAAGGGGGCGCAGCCGCAGCGCTTTCCCCCCGATCAGGATGACCGCCTTCATCGAATGACCCGACAGGATACTCCCACCGTGGCGCAGCGACGCGGCTCCTGGAAGTCGGGCCACGGCGGGCCGGCTCCTGATAGCATCCCGTAACCGTGCTGCGGGCGCGGAGAACTCCCTCGAACGTGAGCCCGAAATGAGCGTGGCGAACCGTCTCACGTTACTGCGAATTCTCGTCACTCCCTTTGTGGCGGTGTCGCTTCTGGCCTCCTTCCCCGGTTGGCAACTGGTGAGCGCCGGCCTGGTTGCCGGTGGGGCGCTGACGGACCTCCTCGACGGGCATATTGCCCGCCGCCGCAACCAGATCACGGCACTGGGGACTCTGCTGGACCCGATTGCGGACAAGTTCTTCATTTCCACGATCTTCATCTGCCTCGTGGCCCGGGAACTCTGCCCGGCGTGGGTGGCCATCGTGATCGTGGGACGCGAGTTCGCGGTTACGGCGCTGCGCATGGTGGCGTTGCAGCGCGGCGCCAGCGTCCCGGTAAACCTGTTGGGCAAAATCAAGATGCACGCCCAGGTGTACGCGGCGCTCCTGGTCCTGGCAGAGGCGTTCTATCCGGCCCTGGCGCCCTTCGGGACCCTGGGACTCTGGGTTGCGGCCGGGCTCACCGCGTGGTCCGGCTTCTCCTACTTCGCCGGGGCGCGAAGCGTCGCGCTCTCTGGCTGAAGCCGCCGCCGGTGCGCCAATCGCGGCGCGCCGCCTGGTCCACGCCGTACCGGACGTGTTTGTGGGAGCGGATGCGGCGGCCGGTTTCGATGGGCGTCGCGGATTTCTCTACGGCGAAAAGCGCCACCGGCAGGTGGACATCCTGGGTTTCCAGCCAACCCGGGATGCCCGGGGAAATGAGCTGACGCTCGCGGGGCTGGTGGACGAGCGTTTCCGCCGTTCGGAGATCCGGGGATGGCGGATCGTCGGGGTGGCGGTGCGGCCGGGAGATCTCGAACGGGGGCGGGAGACGCTGCTACCGGGCCTGGTTGCCGGTGACATCGTCGTAGCGGCGCGACCGGCGCCGAGGGCGGCTTCCCCGGACGCCGGACCCGAGCGGGATTCCGCCATCAGGATCCTGGTCCATCGCGGCGATTGCTTCGCCGAGATTCAGAGCGCCATCCCTCCCGGGAGCGGTTTCTAACCGGGATTTCCCCTACTGGCGGCGCCGAGCCGTCGGCCCGGGAGCGGCCGGCACTTTCAGAGCGCCGAACGCCTCGCCGGCGCCGCTCGCCGCCCGGACGGGGTCAGGAGGTTCGGGCGAGGATTTCGCGGATCCGCTCGCGGGCACCGTCGGTGTAGGGGCTCTCCGCGTGCTCTTCCACGATCTTCTGGTAGTGGACCAGGGCCTCTTTCTCGCGGCCGCACTGGGTGAGCGCCTGCGCCAGTCGGTGGCGTACTTCGGCCACCCGGTCGAACTCCGGAAAGTCGGTGAGGATGTCCTCGAGCCGGGGAATGGCGCCCCGGCACCAGTTGCGGTGATCCTGATAGAACTCCGCCTTCAGGAGGACCGAGGTGGCGAGATCGTTCTGGCACTCCGCGAGATGGCCCCGTGCCTCTTCGGCATAGCGGGAGTTGGGATACAGCTCGAGCAGCTTTTGGAATTCGTCCGCCGCGAGCTGGGTGTCTTCCTGATCCCGGTCGGCGCTGCGACGGCGCTGGAAGTGCCCGTAGGCGATCTGAAACTGAGCGTAATCGGCCCTTGGGTGATTCGGGAAGAACGTCAGGTAGTCCCGGTACTCGGTGGCGGCGAGCAGGGCGTTTTGAGCGCCGCGCTGGTTGTTGTAGGTGTCCGCGATGCCCAGCCTGGCGTCGCCGGCGAACTGGCTCCGGGGGTAGCTGTCGAGCAACTGACGGAACCAGGTGCGGGCGGTGTTCCAATCCCGGTCCTCGAGACTTTGCTGGCCAAGGGCAAGGAGCCGCCGATCGGCCTGCGCCCCGGTGGGCACCTCCGCCAGCTGGCGGGAACTGCACGCGAGGCCAAGCAGGACGATGGCGGCCGCGAGGACAGGGGTGCGAAGGGGCAGGGGAGTGGGCCTTGGGGAGTCAGAATCCATGCGGACAGGCGGCGGATACCGCCGCGGACGAAATGCTAGCGTTTGACCAGGATCGCTTCACGCAGTGACTGTCGCGAGCAGCGCCCGCCGCACCGGTTCGGGCAGGCGGCGCGCCCTTCCGTCCGATCCTACCGTGGCGTGGCGGGTTTCGGCGGTCGCCACGAGCGTTCCGTCGGAAGGGCGCAGGATTCGATAGCGAAAGCCGATGCCGGAACGCCGGTAGGGGACCGCCGCAGCTTCGACGATCAGGTCGTCGTCGTAGTGCACGGCCCGCAGGTAGCGGCACCGAACTTCGATCACCGGAAAATGGAAACCGCTCGCCTCCAGTTCCCGATACGGCATGGCGTGTCTCCGGAGCCAGCCGGTGCGCGCCACCTCCAACCACGGAAGGTACGCCCCGTGATAGCCCACCCCCATCTGGTCGGTCTCGGCGTAGCGAACCCGGATCGGGACCCGGGTCGCGCCGGCCGGTGAGGCCAGCAGGTCGTCTGGAGGCGTCAAGGACCGACGATCGAGGGTTTGGGCGCGAGTTCGCCGCCGGCGGCGGCCGTCCGCGCCCGGGTCCGCGCCGAGACCCCCTCGCCGGCGGGAGGTCCTGTCACGCTGCCAGTATCTCCCGAACGGCTGCCGCCGGATCGGCCGCTCCGAAGACCGCCGATCCCGCCACCACCACGTCCGCTCCGGCCTCGCGCGCGGCCGCGACCCGGGCGGCATTGATGCCGCCGTCCACCACGATTTCGAGGGGTCGCTGCCGTCCCTCGGCAAGCTTGCGCACCTGGCGGATGCGCTCCATGCTTCCCTCGATGAAACGCTGGCCTCCCCAACCGGGATTGACGGACATCACGATCGCGTAGTCCACGGCGGCGAGGGCTTCCTCCAGCGATGCCAGGGGGGTGAGTGGGTTGATGGCCAACCCCGGCCGGACTTCGAGAGCGCGCAGATCGGAGATTGTCTTGTGGAGGTGGGGCACGGCTTCGGGGTGCACCGCGATGGCGTCGGCGCCGGCTTCCGCGTAGGCCCGGATGTGGTCCGGGGCGTTATCGATCATCAGGTGGGCATCGAGCGGCAGGTCGGTACAGCGTCGGACCGCAGCCACCACGAGAGGCCCGAACGTCAGATTCGGGACGTAGTGTCCATCCATGACGTCCAGATGCAGCCCGTGTGCCCCGGCTTCTTCCACCGTCCGGATCTCGTCCGCCAGGCGAGTGAAGTCGGCGGCAAGCAGGGAAGGGGTGATCCGCATCCGGCTTGGCAACTCTACCGACTGAGGGTGAGCACGATCCGGTCGTTTCGACTGACCTTCGCGCCCGCCGTGGGCACCTGGTCCACGACGATTCCGGCCGGGACACCGCGGTAGGGCACGCTGCGGACATCGCGCACCCGGACGGCCCCCCGGCTCAGGTCATCGGCGATGTCTCCGTAGCGGCGGCCGATGAAGTCGGGCATCACGAAGGACTCGGGCTCCGAACCGGACGAAAGGAGGACCGAGACCGCAGTGCTGGGAACTGTTTCAGAGTACGCCACGGGGGATTGAGCAATTACCCGCCCCGCGAGATAGGTGTCGCTTTCGACCTCCGCGACGCGGCCCACGGTGAGTTCAGCGGCCTCGAGTTGCCGGCGCGCCTCCGTGAGCGTGCTCCCTTCGAGCCGCGGCACCACCCGGCGGGTCGGGCCCAGGCTGCGGAACACCTGGACCGAACGCCCGCGCTTGAAGGAGGCACCGGGCGGTGGCTCCTGAAAGACGATCCTTCCCTCGGGAACCTGGTCATCGAAACGCGCCTCCCCCTCGGCAAGACGAAGCCCGACACCGCCGAGCAAGGTCTCCGCGGTCGGGACCTCGAGGCCGGTGAGGTCCGGGACAGCGGGGTCCGCCGCCGCCGACGCGATCAGGAAGGTGGCCGCCGCCGCAAAGGCAAACGTGGCGCCGAGCAGGGCCCCCATCATCACGTAATACAGGCCACGCGAGAGCCGGGACGTGGACGGACGCGCACCACGTCGCCAACGGATCCGAAAGTTGCCCACGGGCTGATATTCCCGCCGGCAAGTTTAGTGCCCGACGCTGTTCAAGACGTTCGCCGGCGCGGACCGCGGCGCGCGGATCGTCCGGGACGATTCAGTCACCCGGCCGCTCCAGGAGCGCGGCGAAATAGCCATCGGTTCCATGATCTTCGGGCGCCACCGAAAGGGCGCCATCGTCGTCCACGAGGGGAACCAGAGCTTCCGGCAGCCGGTCGGCCAGGGATATCTGCCGGAGGCCGGCGGTCTCCGCGAGCAGGCCGTGGACCGCGCCGGTCGTTTCTTCCGGCTCCAGCGAGCAGGTGGAGTAGAGGAGCATTCCGCCGGGGCGAAGCAGGTTGATGGCCGACCGGGCGATCCGGCCGGCGCTGTCCGCGAGATTCCGCAGACGTTCGCGCGAGGCGGTCCACTTGATGTCGGGGTTCCTCGGGATGGTTCCGAGGCCGCTGCAGGGAACGTCGAGCAACACGCGGTCGAACGTTCCCGCCGGGAACGGGGGCCGGGACGCGTCGGCCGCCAAGCGGAGAAGATTGTCTGCGGAGAGCCGCTCGGCCGTCGTCCCGAGCAAGGTCACGCGAGCGGGGCGCACATCGGCGGCGACCAGGCGCCGCGGCGCGATTCGTTCGGCCAGGATGGTCGCCTTGCCTCCGGGAGCAGCGCAGGCATCGAGACACCGGCGAGCTCCATTGAGGGGAAGCAGCCAGGCAACGAGTTGCGATCCCGCATCCTGAATATGAAACCGGCCTTCCCGGTAGAGCGGCGAGTTCTGGGGATTCCCGCCCGTTACCTTGAGGCAGCGCGGCGCGAGGGGAAAGCGCTCGGTCGCGATGCCGTCTTCCTCCAGCCGTCGCCGCGTTTCGTCAAGATCGCTGCCCCGGCTCACCCGCAAGAAGACCACGGGAGGCCGATTGTTCGCTTCGAGTCGTCGTCTGGCGCGGTCGTACCCGAGCTGGCGCTGGTAGCGCTCGACGAGCCAGTCCGGATGCGAGAGACCGGCGCGGAGGTACAGATTTCGGTCACCGCCACGATGGGGCCACGGGTGATCCGCCCGCAGATAGGCCCGGAGCACCGCGTTGACCAGGCCTGCGGCCCCTGGCCGTGCGTGGGCGGCGGCGAGCGATACCGATTCGTGGACCGCGGCGCTGGCTGGCACCCGGTCCAGAAACCGAAGCTGGTAGAGCCCTAGCCGGAGGGCGGTACGGACCGGGAGATCAAGTTTGTGGATGGGGCGCCTCGAGTACGTGTCGAGCGCGTAATCGAGGCCGCGCCGCCAGCGCAGCACCCCGAAGATGAGTTCGCGCGCGAGCGCCCGGTCACGGTCGCTCGGAGGCTTTCCTTCGGCGTCCTCGAGGCGGGCGATGAGGGCGTCGGGGCGGGGAGGCAGGCGGTCTTTCGTCGGTTCGAGGCGCAAAAGGACCGAGAAGGCGGCGCGCCGAGCCGGCGAAGCGGGTTGTGCCGCGCCGGTGGGCTTGCCGGTTCGCGGCGCGCCGGACGCCTTCCGCCGCGGTCCTGACATGTCAGCGCGGCGCGGCGATCACCGCCGCGAGAGTTGCCGGGTCATCGGTCAGGACTCCGTCGACTCCCAGGGCCAAGAGACGCTCCATGTCCGCGCGCCGGTTCACGGTCCAGACGATCACCGGAAGGCCCGCCCGGCGGGTTGCGCGGAGGAAGCGGGGCGTCACCACCCGCAGGGGGCCACTGATTTCGCTGACCAGCAGCGCGTCGAACGGCGGGTCGTAGAGGCCGCTCAGTCCCCCGAGGGCAAGGGCCACAAAAGTCACGACCTCGCCGAACGAACCCCCGGTCGCGACATCCGGGCACACGCTGCGGAAGTGCTCCAGTGAGTCGCGGTCGAAAGCGGCGACCAAGGTGAGCGCCTCGCGGCCCGCTGCCGCGATGGCTTCGCACAGTGGCCCGGCAGTGTCGGGGGTTTTCATCTCGACGACGAAACGGAGGTCGGGATGGGCGTTTTGGACTTCCTCGAAAGTCGGCACCACGAGGGTCTCGCGGCGGTAGGGGAAAGTTCCGTCCGCAGCCCGGAAGTTGGATCCGGCATTCAGGGCGCGGAGCTCATCGAGGCGGAAGGAGGCCACCGGACCGCTCCCGTCGGTAGTCCGGTCCACGGTGGAGTCATGGATCACGACCAGCGCGCCGTCCAGGGTGCGCCGGACGTCCATTTCGAGGACGTCGGCGCCGGCGGCCACCGCGGCGTCGAATGCCGCCAGGGTGGCTTCCGGCGCCAGCCGGCCACCTCCGCGGTGGGCGAGATTGAGCGCTGGCGTGCTGAAGAAGGAATGCGTCGTGCCCGCCGGACGGGAGTTCGCAACGAGGAGGAGCACGCCGTAGCCGAGGGCGAGCAACGCCACCATGGCAAGCAGCGCCAGGGCGGCACGCCGGAGCCAGGTCCTCACCGGTCAGCTGCCTTGCGCCAGGCGGACGGCTTCCGCCGCTTCCGGGAACCGGCCGCCGTCCGGGGCGAACGGATTGCCGCGGAGGAAGTCGGCGATGGGCAGGCGTCGCCGGCCGGCGGCCTGCACCTCGAGCGGCCAGAGGGTGGTTCCCTCGCCGCAGGCGATCGCCAGGCGGGGGGCGCGTTTCGGGCCCGAAACCCAGAACGAACCCGGCGGCCGCGCGCCCGGAACGGGGGCGCTCTCGGCGGTCGCCCGATGTATACGGAACAAGGAGCCCGGGGGAGTGTGCGGATCGCCGGGAAACGCGGTGAAGGCCACCGGCGCCGGAGAGAAAGCGCGGACGTGATTGACCAGTGACGGAGCTTTCTCGTTCCAGTCCAGTGCGGCGTCGGCCTTTTGGACGCGCGGAGCGAACGTGGCGTCCTCGTCGTCTTGAGGGCGCGGCGTGATCTGCCCGGCGGCGAGTCCGGCGAGGGTGGCGAGCAGCAGGTCGGCGCCCATCGGAGCGAGCCGGGCGAGGAGTTCACCCCCGGTTTCGGTCGCCCCAACCTCCGTATCCCGTTGGAGCAGGACCGGGCCGGTATCCAGTCCGGCGTCCATGAGCATCGTTGTGACTCCAGTCCGGCGAAGACCGCGGGCCACGGCCCAGATGGCGGGTGCGGCGCCCCGCAGTTCGGGAAGCAGCGAGGCGTGGACATTGACCGATCCGAGCCGCGGCACCGCGAGGAGCCCGGCCGGAAGAATCTGCCCATAGTCAGCTACGACCAGGACATCGGGCGCGAGTTCCCGGAGCGGTTCCCAGGCGTTCCGGCGCCGAATGCGCCCCGGCTGCAGTACCGGGATCCCCAAGGTGAGCGCCAGGCGCTTGATTCGGCTGAGGCGCGGCTGGTGATTTCTGCCTGCCGGGCGATCCGGCTGGGTGATCGCCGCTGCCACCTGGTGGCGGGTGTGCAGGGCGCGAAGCGCCGGTTCCGCAAATACGGAAGTCCCGAGAAAGACGGTGCGGAGGCGCTCCACCTCCGTTCCTCCGTCCCCGCCTTGCCGAGCTGCCGGGCGCTACCAGTCGCCGCGGCGCATCCGGCGACGCAGTTTGCGGATGATGAGGTCCCGCTTCAGAAGGCCGAGCCGATCCAGAAAGAGGCGGCCATTGAGATGGTCCACTTCGTGAGCGAACGCTCGCGCCAGCAAGCCTTCACCTTCCATCTCGTAGAAGGAGCCGTCGAGACGCTGTCCGCGGACGCGCACCCACTGCGGGCGCCGGGTCACGCCCGAGTATCCGGGAACCGAAAGACACCCTTCCTCCTCGGATTGGCTTCCCCGTGACTCGAGGATTTCGGGATTGGCCATCACAATCAATTCCCCGTCCTTCTCGCCGACCGTGATGTCGATCACCATGAGCCGCACGCCCACGCCGATCTGGGGCGCCGCGAGCCCCACGCCAGGGGCGGCGTACATGGTTGCCACCATGTCGTCCACCAGCTCTTTCCAGCTGTGCTCAAAATCCTCGATGGGATCGGACGGAGTGCTCAGGGGGGAGGCCCCGTAACGCAGGATCGGACGGACGGGCAAACGGCTGGCGATTGTAGCCGGGAGCGCGCGGTTTCCGGGCGACGGCGGGGCCCGTCGGAAGCCGAGCCTCCCGGCGCCGCCCGGGCCGCCAATCCGTGTCGCGGGCAGGCGCCGGGAAGACGGAGCTTCTGAGCGGTCCGTTCCTATACTCCGGGTCTCGTCATGGATTCCCGTTCAACCGCGCCGCCGACGTCCGCCGGGGAAACCAGGTTTGAAGCGCGTGTCGCCGGAATGCACTGCGCCGGCTGTGTGGCGAGCGTAGAAAAGGCGGTGGTCGGCCTCCCCGAAGTCCAGAGTGCGGAGGTGAGCCTGTTGACCGGGGATCTGTCGGTGAGGCTCACCGGAAACGAGATCCCCAGCGCGACGCTGGCCGAGGACATCGCGGGGGCCGTGGCGGCGGCCGGTCCCTACCAGCTCGAAACCGTCGAGGCCGAAGCCGCGCGGCCCCGGCAGGCGGAGGAGGGCACGGAGGAGACGCGTTGGAGCGGGTTCTTGCCGGTCTTCCTGGCCCTGGCGCTCGCGGCGGCGGCCATGAGCGTCGCGATGAGTGTTTTCGGAGGCTCCACGCTGGGCCGTTGGACCCAGTTCTTGCTCGCGACCCCGGTGTGCGTGCTGCTCGGCCGCAACTTCCTGGTGGCGCTCGGCAAAGCCTTTCGGTACCGGGCCTTCGGGATGGACAGCCTGATCGGCCTCGGCGCCGGCGCTGCTTACGGCTCTTCCGTGGTCACGCTGGTTGGCGCCGCCGACGGGCCACTGTTCTTCGATACCGCCGCGATCATCGTGGCGTTTGTCCAGCTGGGGCGTTGGCTGGAGCATCGAGCCCGGGGGCGGGCGGCCGATGCGCTGGCCGAACTACTCGCGTTCGCGCCGGATCTCGCGAGGGTGGTGCGCGGCGGTGAAGAGCGGATGGCGCCCGTGGCTGAAGTACAGGCGGGTGAGCGGATCCGGGTCCGGCCCGGGGAGCGCGTGCCCCTTGACGGGCGCATCGTCCATGGCGGCGCCGCCATGGACGAGTCGTTGGTGACCGGGGAAAGCGTGCCGGTTGAGCGCGCGGTCCCCGATCCGGTGGTTGCCGGGGCCATGAATCTCACCGGCGCCGTCGAGGTCGAAGTGACGCGCCGGGCGTTCGAGAGCACGCTCTCCCGGATCGCCGCCGCGGTCCGGAAGGCCCAAACCGAAAAAATCCCTCTGCAACGGACCGCCGACCGGGTCGCGGGGGTGTTCGTCCCCATCGTCATGGTCGTCGCGATTCTCACCGTCGGCGCCTGGCTGTTCGCCGGGGGAAGTCCGGACTTCGCCCTGGCTCGCGGGGTGGCGGTGCTGGTGGTGGCCTGTCCCTGTGCGGTGGGGCTGGCGGCCCCCATCGCGGTCCTGGTCGCGACGGGACAGGGGGCCCGGCGAGGGATCCTGTTTCGTTCCGGGGGGGCACTGGAGGCGCTGGCTTCGGTGCGGGCAGTGGGGCTCGACAAGACAGGGACGGTGACGACCGGTGAACCGGTGGTCGTTGCGGTGGAACCCGTTCCGGGTTGGAGCGGCGCCGATCTCCTCGGACTCGCAGCGTCGGCGGAGCAGGGATCCGAGCATCCGCTGGGCAAGGCGCTGGTGGCCCAAGCACTCGGAGATGGACTGGCGCTTCAGACCCCCGAGCGCTTCGAGGCGCTCCCCGGCCGCGGGGTGGTCGCGAACTTTGCCGGCGGGGTCACGGTGTGGGTGGGGAGCGATCGGCTGGTGCGGGAGCGCGGCCTGAGCGTCCCGGCGGCGCCGGTGGGGGCCGGAGCGTCGGGCCGGCTGCGCGTTCTGCGGCAGTCGGCAGAGGAAATCGAGTTCGTCGGGAGCATCGGGTTCCGGGATCGACCGCGCTCCGAGGCCGCGGAACTGGTAACCAGGCTCGACGACGACGGATTGGCCGTTTGGTTGGTATCGGGCGACGAACCCGAGGCGGTGGCGGCAACCGGCGCGGAGATCGGCGTCCGGGATGTCCGCGGCGGGCTCTTGCCCGAGGAAAAGCTGAGCGCGATCGATCTCCTGCGGGAGCGTTACGGACCGGTGGCGATGGTGGGGGACGGGATCAACGACGCGCCCGCGCTGGCGCGAGCCGATGTGGGGGTCGCCCTGGCCGAAGGAACAGAAATCGCCCGGGAGGCCGCGGCGGTAACCCTGATGCGCCCGGATCTGCGTCTCGTGAGCGAAGCACTCCGGCTCTCCCGGCGCGCCCTGCGCATCATTCGGCAGAACCTCTTCTGGGCGTTCGTCTATAACCTCGCCGCCGTGCCCCTGGCCGCCGGACTCCTCTATCCCTCCACCGGAATGCTCCTGCCTCCGGAAGCCGCGGCCGGGGCCATGGCGCTCTCTTCCCTCACCGTCGTTGGAAACGCGCTACGGCTGAAAGCGGGGAGGTAGCTCCCCCAGCAGCCGTCAGGCGCGGGGCGGACGCCGGCCGCGGGGTCGGGAACGTCGCTGCCGCCGCTGACCTTCCGCATCATCCAGCGAGGGTGCGCGGGCGATGACCTTGCGGGCGAGCCCTTCGATGCGTTTTAGCGCATCCACCGCCGGAGCGGAGAGCGCCGGGCCCGCGGCGCGGGCGCGCTCCAGGATCCCGGTAGCGGTCCGAGCGTCCTCTCGGAGGACGGCGCCGCGGTCGGCGGCCCGTCCCGCTTGCAGCGTCCGCCGGAGGTGTTCCGCGATACTTTCGACTCCGGCGTCCGACGGCACGGAGGCGCGCGGCGCCGCCAGGGACTCGATTTCTTCCAGCAATCCAACGAGGCGTTCGACGACCTGTTGCTGGTCCAGTCGGGTGTCGGCAAAGGCCTCGGGAGCGCTTTGGAGCGTTTCCCGGAGCAAGGTGAAAAGTGCGTCTTGCGTCGGACGTTCGAGTCGCTCCCCGGAGCGGCTGAGCCGGCGATAGTCGTCCCAAAGGGCAATCGAGGCGTCGCCGCGGTCTTCGGCAGGCCGTCCGGCCAGTTCTTCGAGGCGGTTCCGGAAATCGGCATCGGCCTCGCTGGCGGGGGGGGCAGGTGGCGGGTCGCCGACGGGCGGTTTTTCGTTCCGGCCCGGCGCCCGGAGGCGATCGCGCGCCTCATCGCAGGCGCTCCGGAAGGCTTCCCAGAGGCGGTCGCCTTCCTTGCGGGGCACGGGCGGCGACTCCTTCCATTCGCGCATCAGGTCGCGCACGGCGTTCCGGACGGCGTCGGCATCGGTTTGCTCAAGCAGTTCCTTTGCGCGCTCGATCAGCTGTTCCCGGGCCGGGATGTTCGCCGCGAATTCTTCGTGCTGTTTCTTCCGCAGGGCCTTGAGGTCGGTGAAATATCGATCGTTTGCGCTGCGAAAGCGCTTCCAGAGACGTTCCGAACGTTTTCCCATACCGCGGGCGCGCTCGCGCCATTCCGGCATGAGGGAACGGATCTCGGCAGCCCGGCGCGGGTCTTCGCTGTTCGCTATTTCTTCCGCCCTCTCGACGAGTCCCCGGAGCTTTTCCAGCTTCTCGGTGAGTTCACGTTCGGCGGCCTCTCGCAGCGGAGCCACCCGTTCGAGGAGAGCGCCGCGAACCGTGGCCCACTCTTCCCAAAGCTCCTGTCCGCGCTCCCGTCCCGTGTGGCGCGCCTTGTGCCAGGCACGTTCGAGTACGGTGAGTTCCCGGTCAACGCGCCGATCGTCGCTCTCTTCGGTGAGTTCGCGAGCCCGGCGGATGAGGGAGGCCTGTTCCTCGAGATTCGACCACTGGCGCCATTCCCGGACCTCGCGGGCTTCGCGCAGACGCGGCATGAGGGACGCTTGCAGGCGCTGGAGACGGCTCTGCCGCTCTGGCCCCGCCTGACGCCATACGGACGGATTGCTCCGCAGCCGGCCCAGGTCTCGAAGCGCTGTCTCGCCCTCTTCGACCGGAAACGACTCGGACGACTCGAGTCTCGCGAGTCGTTCTTCCAGCGCGGCAACCCGTTCCTCGGACTTCTGGGTCTGGTCCTTTCGCGAGGTCTCGGCGCTGTTCAAAATCTCTTCCGCCTGCCGGGCGGCGGCACGAAATCGCTCGACATCCGGCGATTCGGCCGGTTCCAGGCGTTCGAAGCGCCGCGTCAGACGCGTCAATTCGCGCCGCGCGGTCGCGATCTCCGGCCCGGACGGGCGTTCGCCGAGCGATTTGGTGAGCGAAGCTGCGTGGTCCGCCAACTCGGCCAGTTGGAACGCCCTGATCCGGGCCTTCTTCCGCTGGAGCGCTCCCTCCCGGGCGGCCTCCGCGGCCGCGCGCAGGCGAGCGCGAGCCGGTGCGGCGTGCGCCAGGCCCTCCAGCAACTGCCGACACTCGCGTTCGGAATCTTCCACCTCGGCGAGGCTCAGACTTCCGGTGGGCTCTTCCAGGCGGCTGAGGATCTCCTCGACGGCCGCGGGAAGTTCGGGAACCGGTTCGGCCGCCTCGCCGGTAGCCGGTTCCGGCACCGTGGGAGTCGCCGGCTCGTCGGGCACCAACAGCCGGAGGGCGCGTTCGCTCCGGAGACCCCCGCCCTGGAGGTTCTCCCGTAGTTCCTCGAGCCGAGCGACAAGTGCAGCCGGCACCGGCCCGGAAGCGACCGTTGCGTCGGCCTCCGCGAGCAGCGACGCGCTCAGGGCCGCACCGGCCGGGTCGGCCTCGGACAGGCGCTCGAGCAGGCCGGCGAGAGTCTTCTCGCGCGCCTTCACACGTTCCGGGTGGTCCGCGGGCAGGCGCTCTTCCGCCCGGCGGCGCGCGAGCCGCCGGACGCTCTTCGAAGTGCCGCCCGCCGCCGCGGCAAGGAGCAATTCGGAGTCCTCGAGCCTCCGGACCGCGGCGAGGGCGCTCTCGCGATCTTCGGCGGAAACCGCCACCTGGAGGAGGCCGGCGGGAGTGGCTATGGCGTCCAGAGCCTGGATCCGAAGGGCGGGCTCGGCGGCTCTTCCCGCCACCGTCGCGAGAGCCAGATCGCGTTCCGGATCATCGGCCGGGATCGCGATCAGGCGGCCGAGCGCCTCGGTGCGAAGGGTTTCGAAGCGCGCCCGGCAGGCGACCTCGGCCACCGCCCGCGCCGGAGAGAGAAGTCCGAGAGCCCGTTGTGATTCCCCGAGATCCCGATCGTCGGCAGCGATCTTGACGAGTAGCGCTTCGCCGCGCGATCGCGCGAGGTGCCGCGCGGCCTCGTCACCGGCGGTGTCCGTCAACTCGAGCAGCACGCGCGGGGCCTCCAGCCGGCGGACAGCCTCCTTGCGGACGCGCGCATCGGGATCGGAGCGGGCGACCTCCGCCAGCGTTCCCGTGTCGTCCGCGGGATGTTTCTGTACCGCCTTGAGGCGGACCGCCGCGTCTCGACTGCGGAGGGGAGAGGCGAATCGCTCCAGGACGGACATCGGGGTGGGGCGCGAGAATATAGAGGCTTTGGGAGTCGGTTGGAAAACTGGCCCGCCGGGAGTTGCTCCGGTTGGGGGGTGGCTGGCGGTTTTGGGGAGGGCAAGACGGCGGATTCACGCCGCGATGCGCCGGCGGTTTGCGGAAGGTAGCCTTTGCCGGTTGACCCCTCGTCCGGAGACTCCGTCGTTCGTCTGGCCCGGTGCGGTGCTGGGTACGGTCATCGCCCTGGGGCTCCTCGATCAGCAGGTGATCACGCCGCTGATCGCCGCCCTCGCCACCGGGCTCGGCGTCGGGGTTGCCGACGTGGGACTAGCCATCTCGGCGTATTCCTTTGCGGCGTCGCTGGCCGCCCTGGTCGTGGGCCCGCTGTCGGATTCGCGCGGGCGCCGGCCTTTCCTGTTGCTCGCCGCGGCCCTGATGCTGGGATCCGCGGGAGCGATCTCGGTGACGCCAGACTACGGCTGGTTCGTCCTGGCGCGGATCGCCGCGGGTTTTGCCGGTGGGACGATCGCGGCTCTGGCGGTAGCCTGGATCGCCGACGTGGTGCCGTACCGGCGCCGGGGAAGGGTCATGGCGTTTCTGATGGGTGGCGCGATGGGAGCGGCGGTACTGGGGCAGGTCGGGGCCGCCTTCGCCGCCGGGCGCTTCGGCCACCCGGTCGTTTACGCAGCCATCGGCGTCTTCGCGGTCGCGGCCCTGCTGATGCTGGCGGCGCTCCCGGAACCGAGAGCGAGCGCGCGCGCCGTGGAATCCCTCGGGCAGAGTCTTGCCGGTCACCTCGAGTACTTTCGGAGCCGGGTCCACCGGACGGCGGCGTTTGCGGCGTTTTGCATGTCCGGGAGTCTGGTCGGGGTCGCCGCCTACGCCTCCGGGTGGCTACAGCAAGTGCGGGGCTTCTCGCTGGAGCAGGTGGGGTTGCTCTACGGCGGACTCGGCGTTGCCATCATGGCGGCGCAGGTTCTGGCCGGGCCGCTTTCGGATCGGGTCGGCAAGCGCCGTTTCACGTTGGTGGTCTCTGTCTTGGTCGCGGCCCTGACGCCGGCGCTGCCCCTGCTTTCTCCGACGTCGCTGGTCGTGGCGCTTCTCCTCTTCGGATGCCTCGCGGTCGCCCGCATAGCCGCCTTCACCGCGCTCCGCAGCGAACTCGTCCCGCACACGCGGCGCGCGGGATTCCTCGGGTTTTGTAACGTGTTCTCGCAACTGGGAATCGCCACGGCGGTCGCTGTCGGAGGATTCCTCTATTCGTATGGCTTCGCCACGGTCTGCTGGTTGATGGCTGCGCTCGGCGGACTCGCGGCGGTGCTGGTGTTGCGGATTCCCGAACCGGAGCCGGTGAGCGGCGCCGGGTCCATCCCCGGATGACCGCTACCGCCCGGAGGCGCCGCTGGTTCCGGGTGCTGATCTGGCTCGCGGGAGCGATGCTGCTCGTCGCACTCTCCGTGCCCACGGCCGTCGGGGTGCTTCTAGCGAGTTTCGCCGGGACCCGGCCCCAGGACCGAGCCGATCGCGCGAACCCCGCCGACTACGGGGCTTCCTACCGAACCGTCCTTCTCGAGAGCGAGGACCGGGTCCGGCTTTCGGCATGGCTGATCCCGGCAGCGGATGCGGCCGGGTGTTCGGTGGTGCTGGCGCACGGCCTCTTCCGGTCTCGCCGCGAAGTCCTGAAGCGCGCCGCCTTCCTGGCGCGTCGCGGGTGTCACGCACTGACACTGGATCTCAGACACCACGGCGAGAGTGGCGGCGATCGGACAACCCTCGGCTTCTTCGAGTCCCTGGACGTCGTGGCGGGAGCCCGATTCCTCCGGCGCGAATACCCGGACAATCGCTTGTATCTGCTCGGGGTCTCGATGGGAGGGGCGGCGTCGGCCCGAGCGGGAGCGGCGCTTGCGAACGACATCTCGGGGGTGGTGCTCGACAGCACCTTCAGGAACGTTCCCGAGGTGGTGGACCGCTACGCGGATCTCCTGCTCGGCCTCCCACCGTTCCCCGCCGGAGACCTGACCCTCCTCGGACTTGGTCTCGCCGCGGATTTCGACCCTCGGGAAATGGATGTGGAGCAACTCTCCGTACGTCTCGGCCAAGCATCCGTCCCGATCCTGGTGATCGCCGGAGATGCGGACCGGCGCGCGCCCCTCGAGGTGCAAACCGCGGTATTTCAGGCGAACGGTGACCCGGCCAGCCGGATGGTCGTCGTGGAGGGCGCTACGCATGGGCGTCCCTGCATCCGGAGGCCGGATCGCTGCGAGGCGGCGCTCGAACAATTCCTGCGGCTCCCGGTCAGCAGTCTGTGGTGAAACCCCCGTGAGCGCCGCGTGGGTTATGCCACCCGCTGCCAAGGGGGCCGGGTTTTCCGGCCAACTGCTCTACGATCCCGGTTGATGACGGCAAACGTTTCCGTCCGGGATCTGAACCTGGAACAGAGCGTTCAGGGACTGGTCCACGAAGCGGCACGCGCTCTTCAGTTGCCGGAAGGCCTCCTTCAGCAGATCTGCGTCACGGATTCGATCTACTACACCCGCTTTCCGGTCAAGTTCGGAAACCGGGTGGAGGTCTTTTCGGGGTGGCGGGCCGAGCACAGTCACCACCGGCACCCGCTGAAGGGGGGGCTGCGCTACAGCCCGCTGGTCAGCCAGCAGGAGATCAGCGCGCTCTCGGCGCTGATGACGTACAAGTGCGCGATTGTCAACGTGCCGTTCGGCGGTTCGAAGGGCGGGATCGCCTTCGACCCACGCCGCTACAGCGCGGAGCAGGTGGAACGCATTACCCGGCGCTACACCGCGGAGTTGATCCGGAAGAACTTCATCGGCCCCGGGGTGAACGTGCCGGCGCCCGATCTGGGGACCGGCGCGCGAGAGATGGCCTGGATCGCGGACACCTACGACGCGATGCATCCGGGCGGAATCGACAATTTCGCTTCCGTGACCGGCAAACCCGTGACCCAGGGCGGCATCCGCGGCCGGGAGGACGCAACCGGGCGCGGCGTCGTGCTGGGCCTCGCGCGGGGACTTGACTTTGTCGAGGATTTTCCGGGGACGGGGTTGACGCGCGGCCTTCCCGGCAAGCGGATCGCCATCCAGGGTTTCGGAAACGTAGGCTTCCACACCGCCGACATCCTGATCCGTCGAGGCGCGAAGGTGGTCGCCATCGGCGAGTGGGACGTGACCATCGTGGCGCGCGCGGGGAAGGGGATTTCCGCGACCGACCTGTTCGAGTGGCGGCGTGAACACGGCACCATCAAGGGGTTTCCCGATGCCGGGGAAGAGCTCCCGCCGGAGGCGATCCTGAACGTCGAATGTGACGTGCTCATTCCGGCGGCGGTGGAGAACGTCATCCATGCCGACACCGCGCCGCTGGTGCGGGCGAAACTCGTTGCCGAAGCGGCGAACGGACCGACCACTCCGGAGGGAGATCGAGTTCTCCTCGAACGCGGCATCCCCGTGATCCCGGACGTCTATCTGAACGCCGGCGGTGTCGTGGTGTCCTACTTCGAGTGGGCGCGCAACCTCTCCCACATGCGTTTCGGCCTGCTCGAGAAGCGGCTCGAAATCGCCAACACCAACGCTCTGCTGAATGCGGCGGAAACGCTCTCGGGCCGGCGCCTCAGCATGGAGATGCGACAGAACCTGGTGACCCAGTCCGACGAGAAGGAACTTGTGGTGAGCGGGCTGGAAGAAAAGATGACGCGCGCCTACGATGAGATTCGGGACGCCCGGGCCCGCTTCCCGGAGTGCAGATCGCTCAGGACGGCCGCCTACGTCGTGGCCCTCGAAAAGATCCGTCTCTCCTACGAGGAACTCGGGATATTTCCCTAGCCCGGATGGCCCTCCCGGCGCCCAGCAGATGACGCTCGCCAATCAACTCACCGTACTTCGGCTGCTGCTGGCGCCGGTGGTGGTCGTCTGCATCCTCTACGGACGCTTCGGGTGGGCTCTCGGTGCTCTAGTCCTGGCCGGACTCACCGACATGATGGACGGGGCGCTTGCTCGACGGCTCGGGGAGAACAGCGACCTCGGGGCGCTTCTGGACCCGCTCGCCGACAAGGTTCTGATTGTTTCGGCGGTGGTCACGCTCGCCGCTCCCATCGAGGCGGTTTCGGTGCGCATCCCGGCTTGGGTGGCCATCCTGGTCCTGTCTCGGGACGCCACGATTGTGTTCGTCGCGGGGGCCTACAACCTGGCGGTGGAACGGCGGAACTTCGCCCCCAGCCGGCTGGGGAAGGCCGCAACCGTGGTGAATGTCGTAGGGATCCTGTGGTTTCTGGTCGCGAACCTGCTCGAGATGGATAGCGTGGTCACGCCCCTGTTGCTCGCGACGATGGTGACCCTCACCGTCGTCACGTCGCTTCAGTACCTCTGGCGGGTGCGGCGGCTCTAGCTGGCGTGCGCCGGCTCCTCCGGGGGCAACAGCCGGGTTAGCGGTTCCGGCCGCGCACCTGTGGAATGAAACCGAGTCCGGCGAGCGCCGCTCCGATCACGCGCAGCAGGGGATCCGGGAACAGAAGGAGTAAGGCGCCGGCGCCGAGAATCAGACGCTCCGGCCGCGACACGGCGCGAAGGCCGTATCCGTAGAGCGCCAGCGCGGCGGCGGCCATGGCGGCGAGGCCGCCGAGGAAGGCGAGCCCCTGTGCCGCCCCAAGCGGATCCCCGGCGGCCGGGAGGAGTGGGGTGTACGCCATGAGCAGCGGCACCAGGAAGAGACCGGCTGCGAGCCGCACCGCCTGAAAGGCCGTGGACATCGGGCGGCCGCCAGCGACTCCGGCGCCGGCAAAGGCGGCGAGCGCGATCGGCGGCGTGACATTGGAGGTCTGAGACAGCCAGAAGAGAATGAGATGCGCCGTGAGCAGGGGTACTCCCAATCCGGTGAGGGCGGGCGCCGCCACCACCGCGACGACGATGTAGGCGGCGGTCACCGGGAGACCCATGCCGAGGACCAGCGCGACCAGCGCGGACAGGCCGAGAGCCGGGAGAAGCGCTCCCTGGGAGGCGCCGAGCAGCAACTCCGCGAACTGCAGCCCGACACCGGTCTGGCCGATGACTCCCACGACGATGCCGGCCGCGGCGCAGGCGAGCGACACCGGCACCGCGGTCACGGCGCCCCGCGCGAGTCCCTCGAACAATTGCTTCGGTCCTACCCGCGTGCGCCGCCGCAGGGCGCCGGCGAGGACGACCGCCAAACAGCCGGCGGCTCCCACCAGCGGCGGCGAATAGTTCATGAGGAGCAGCGCCACCACCACGGCGACAGCGGCGAGGAAGTGGGCTCCCTCGGCGAGGGTCGCGAGGATTCGGGGGCGCGAGGGCATCGCCTCGATGCCGCGCCGGACGGCGAGGCCGTGGACGAAAAAGAGCGTTCCGGCGAAGAACAGAACCGCCGGGAGCAGGGATACGAGCACGATTCGCGGATAGGGGGTGTTCGTGAGCTCCGCCATCAGGAAGGCGCCCGCCCCCATGATCGGCGGCATCAATTGCCCCCCGGTGGACGCCGCCGCCTCGATGCCGCCTGCTTCCTCACGCGAAAAGCCAAGACGCTTCATCATCGGGATCGTCAGCGCCCCGGTCGTCACGGTGTTGGCGATCGCCGAGCCGGAGACCGAGCCAAGCGCCGCGGAGGCAACGACCGCGGCCTTGGCGGGCCCGCCGCGGGAGCGGCCGGCGGCGGCGAAGGCGAGATTGATGAAGAAACGGCCTCCGCCGGTGCACTCCAGCAGCGCTCCGAAGAGCACAAAGACGAAGACCGTGCTGCTGGCCACGCCGATGGGCAGCCCGAAGAGTCCGGCCCCGGTAAAGACCTCGAAGCGAACGATCCGCTCCAGTTCGAAACCGCGGTGCGCCAGGATGCCGGGGAGAGATGCTCCGAATGCGTTGTAGGCCAGGAAAACGACAACCACCGAAGTCATCACGGCGCCGACCCGCCGGCGCGTGGCCTCGAGAAGCAGCGCGATCAGAGTCACTCCCGCCGCCAGATCGACCGGATCGAGGCCATTGAGAATGTGGTCGATGCCCTGACGGTCGAAGCGGATTACCCAGAAGCCGGCGGCGATGGAAAGCACCACCAGGACGAGGTCGGCGGTACGCGTCCGGCGCGAACGGCCGGTGACGGCGAGGAATCCGAGAGCCAGAATCCAGGTGAGATGGATCGGGCGTAACCAGGTCGCTCCGAGGGTGCCGAAGACGGCCTGCCAGAGCTGGAAGAGCGAAAGTGAAGCGCCGGCCAGCAGCACCGGCAGCGACAGCGCCGTCCGTGGCTCCTCCGGGATCGACACGGACCCGGCGGGATCGGCAGGGGCGTTCAGGGGAGCCCCCCGGGGGTCTGAACCGACCGCTCTTCCTCGTAGAACGCTCGCGCCCCGGGATGGAGCGGCAGATCTCCGACCTCCCCGAGGCTGTCAACCTGGATGAAATCGGCGTTTCGGGTGACCGAACGGAATTCCTCGCGCCCGGCGAGGAGTGAGGCGGCGAGGCGCCTCGCGATATCCGCGGGCAGGTCGCGATGGACGAAGAGCATGTTCCACAGCGACGGAGTGATAACGGGGGCGTCCACCCCGCGATAGACCCCGGGCGGGACCTCGATCCCCTGATACGCGGCGTTCGCCGCCTCCACCGCCGCAATTTCGTCCGCTGTGAACGGCACGAGGATCAACTCGCGCGTCAGGCCCAACTCGATCACCGACGACACACCCAGTCCGGCCGCCAGGAACACCGCATCTACGGTGCCGTCCTTGAGTCCGTTGATGCTCTGGTTGTAGTTCATCTGGCGGACGCGGAACTCCTCTTCGGCGATCCCGACCGCGCGCAGCACGTTTCGGGCGGTCACTTCGTTTCCGGACCCGGGGGGGCCGAGGGACACGCGCTTGCCGCGCAGGTCGCTCACCGAGCGCACGCCGCGGCCCTCGACGCTCAACAGGTGCACGATGTTGGGATAGACGCGGCCCAGGACGGCGAGGGGCAAGGGGGTTGGGAAGCGGCCGGTCCCCCGGAAGGCGTCGGCGACCGCGTCGGCCTGCCCGAAGCCGATGTCGCTCTCGCCCTTGGCCACCTGGATGAGATTGGTCACCGAGCCGGCGCTGACCTCCGCTTTTACCACCACCCCCGGCAGATCGCGCGTCCAACGGCTCGCCAGCGCACCGCCAAGCGGGTAATAAACGCCCGCCGTGGTCCCGGTGGCGAGCGCCATGGGCCGCGGACGCGTGTCCCCGCACCCGGACCCGAGGACCGCTCCCGCCGCCAGGACGATGGGAGTCATCCGACAGCGCCAGCTCATCTGCAGGGGATCCGGGAGTGTACGGCTGCGGCTCCGGGTCCGGGGCACCCGCGATGAGGCCGGTGGCATGGCGGGAATCAGGATGACCCTTCCTCGGTCGGATCGGCGCCGGACCGCCCGCCGGCGCCCGGCTGGGCGGGATCGAGTTGGCGCCGCAGGCGATAGAGGAGATCGTGCGCCTCCCGGGGACTGAGACTGTCCGGGTCGCAGCTTCTGAGCACCTCGGCCACCTGGCTCTCCGCCGGTTCGAGCAGGGAGTACGGTCCTCCCGGTTCCGGAGCCGGGAGGCGGGCGCCCCGGCCGTCGAGCCCTCCGGCGAGCCCCGCGAGCACCTCGTGAGCCCGATGGACCACGGGGCGCGGGATCCCGGCGAGGCGGGCCACCTGAATGCCATAGCTCCGGTTCGTCCCGCCGGGCGCCACGCGGTGCAAGAACACGATCTCGCTCTGATGTTCCCGCGCCTCGACGTGAAAGTTGACCACCCCTTCCTCGGCGCTCGCCAGCGCGGTCAACTCGTGGTAGTGCGTCGCGAAGAGCGTTTTCATCCGGAGACCCGGGGCGCGGGCGATGTACTCGACAATGGCCCAGGCCAGCGAGAGGCCGTCGTAGGTCGCGGTGCCACGACCCACTTCGTCGAGCAGTACCAGGCTCCGGGCGGTTGCGTGGTGGAGGATGTGGGCGGTCTCTTCCATTTCGGTGAGGAAGGTGGACCGCCCGCGCGAGAGATCGTCGGATGCCCCGACCCGCGCGAAGACGCGGTCCACGACGGGCAGGCGGGCGAACTCCGCCGGGACGAACGAGCCCATCTGGGCCATCACCGCATGCAGGGCGGTCTGTCGCAGGAAGGTGGATTTCCCCCCCATGTTGGGACCGGTGAGGATCATCAGGAAACGGTCGTCGGCCAGAGTCAGGTCGTTGGGTACGAACTCGTCGCCGGAGAGGGCCTCGACGACCGGATGCCTTCCGCCGCGCACCTCCAGTTCGAATCCGTCGTGCATCTCGGGCTTGACGTAGCGATGCGCAATCGCCGTTTGCGCGAGACCCGCGGCGATGTCCGCTTCGGCGAGCGCTCCGGCGGTCTCCAGAACCTCGCGGGCCGCTGCCCCGACATCTGACTCGAGGGTCGCGAACAGGTCGGTCTCGAGCGCCCGGATCTCGTCGTCCGCACGCGCTACCCGCTCCTCGAACTCCTTCAGTTCCTCCGTGACGTAGCGCTCGGCGCCCACAAGGGTCTGGCGGCGGACGTAGTCCTCGGGAACGCGGCCCGCCTGGGCCTTCGGCACCTCGATCATGTACCCGAAGACCTGGTTGTGACGGATGCGGAGCGACGTGATTCCGGTGCGGTGCTTTTCGCTGGTCTCCATGTTGCGGATGCGCTCGCGGCCGTGGAAGCGAAGCTGTCGGAGCTCGTCGAGTTGCGGTGAGAATCCCTCCCGGATGACACCTCCCTCGCGCGCCAGGAGCGGCGCTTCCGGAGATACGGTCTCTTCGATGCGCGCGAGTACGGAGGGCAGTTCGCGGATGCGGCCCCCGATCTCTCGCACCTGCTCGGTGTCGGCGGCCTGAAGTACAAGGCGGAGCGCGGCAGCGGCGCGCAGTCCATCCGCCAGCTTCAGGTATTCCCGGGGGCCGGCGATGCGGAGGGCCACCCGGGAAGCCAGGCGCTCCAGGTCGGGACAGCCCGCCAGCCCCCCGCGGACATCCTGGCGGAGGTTCCGGTTCCGAACGAGCTCCTCGACCTCGAGGTGGCGCTCCCGGATCTGATCCGTATCGAGCAGCGGGTGCGCGAGGCGCCGCCGTAACCGGCGCGCTCCCATCGCGGTCGCGGTTCGGTCAAGGGTCTCGACGAGCGTGGCGCCCGGCGGAGCTCCGAGGTCCACCGCCAGGGAACGGAACAGTTCCAGGTTTCGCTGGGTGAGGTGGTCGATCTGCATGCGTCCCGAGGTGTCGAGGCGCCTGAGGCTGCCGATGTGATGAAGCTGGCCCCGCTGGGTTTCGGTCAGATAGCTGATCGCGGCCCCGGCGGCGCAGATGGCCGCCGGCATCCCTTCGACTCCGTAGGATTCGAGCGAGTGCGTCCCGAAGTGGCGGCGCAGAGTGTCGTGGGCGTGTTCAGGCTGGAACCAGAGTTCGGGGCGCTGGGTAAGCAGCGGCAGCTCCCCGAGAGCCGGCAGCAGGTCCTTCGGCGGCGCCCCCTCGGCGACGAGCAGTTCCCGCGGGCGGAACCCGGCCATCGCCTCGGCGCAGGCTCGCAGGCGGTTTTCGGAGGCAAATTCGGCGGCCGCGAAGTCTCCGGTGGAGAGATCCACCCACGCCGCGCCGAGGAGTGGTTGGCTGCGGGTTCCCGCTTCGGCGACGACCATGAGGTACGCGGCCTCGGCGCCGGCCAGATACGCGGGGTCCAGATAGGTCGAGGGGGTCGCGACCCGGACGATTTCGCGCCGAACGGGCCCGCGCGAGAGACCGGGAGGTTCCACCTGTTCGCATACCGCGACCCGAAGGCCGGCGCGGACGAGGCGTGCGATGTAACCCTCGGCAGCATGGTAGGGAACCCCCGCCATCGGAATCGCCTTCCCGTCGGCGTCGTTTTGCCGTGAGGTGACCGCAATATCCAGGAGTTCGCCGGCCCGCTTGGCGTCTTCGAAGAAGACCTCGTAGAAGTCCCCCATCCGAAAGAACAGCATGGCGTCCCCGGCCTCCCGCTTCAGCTCCAGGTATTGCTGCATCGCCGGCGAGAGGGCGCGCCCCTTGGCTCGGGGACGGAGCGGGCGGTTGGCGGGCTCGGCGGTCGCCGGCTGAATCTCCGGAAAGAGCCGCGGAGCGGTGGTCACGCCCCGATTGTCTCTCGGAGGAGAGCGTTCGGGAAGGGGGAGCCCCTGGCGGCCGCAGGCGTTTGTCACCGCGCCGCGTGAAGTGGACGGGGAGATGCTCGCCGCCGGACCGCAACAAAGGGCGCGGCTCTCGACCCAACCGCAAGTAGGATTCGAGGCGTCTTGCGAGAGTCGAAGGCGGAGGGCGCGCGCCGCGAACGAATCTCCGGCCCGATCCTGGCGCTCGACACCACCGGGGCGCTCGGCAGCGTTGCCCTCGGTTGGACGGACGCCGATTCCGGCGTGACCGGGGAGGTGGTGCGAACGTTTGAGCCGTCGAACCGGCACGCCCGCAGGTTGCTCCCGGCCATCCGCGGGGTTCTGGGAGAGGCGAACCTCGCGAGTGTCCAGGTTGTCCTGCTGGTTGCCACGCGGGGGCCGGGCTCGTTCACCGGGCTTCGGATCGGTCTGGCCACCGCGCAGGGGTTTGCCCTGGCGGCGGGCGTTCCCGCGGTTGGGGTCTCCAGCCTGGATGCCGCAGCTCTCGCCGACGCCAACTTCGAAGGGCGCGGGTCTCATCGTCGCCTGGTGCTCGTGGACGCGCTGCGGGGTGAGCTCTTCGCCGCGGTCTATGAAGGCGAGGGCGTCGGGTGCGGGGTCTCGGGGCCTCGTCTGCTCCTGCCCGAAGACGCCGGTCGGTGGGCGGAGGAATGGGGCGTCCGCCGTATCTGTGGACCGGGGGTCGGGCGCTACCGCGACCGCATCGCCGGCGGCGCTCCGGGTCTGGAGATCGCCGAAAGCCGGTGGCCGCTGGCGCCGTCCGCGCTCCGGCTGGGACTCGAAGCCGCAAACGCGGGGGAGTCCACGCTCGAACCGCTATACCTTCGTGATCCCGACATTCACGGAGGGAAGGCGAGCCGTTCCGTTACGCTATAGCCACCCATTAGCTGTGTTGTTCCGAAGCGGTTCCAGACGCCGACGTTCCTTGGAATCCTGGAGGCATTCATGAAACAAGAAGACCAGACCGAAATCGACACCGTAGTGGTGGCCGGCGCCGACCCGGCAGCCACATCCACCGAGTCCCCCGATCTCGATGAACTGATCCGGCGACATCGCGCTCTCGACGAGCAACTACAAGAACTCGCCAGATTCGGGCATCTCTCACCTGTCCAGCAGCACGAAGCGGCGGTGATGAAGAAGCGCAAGCTGGCTCTCAAGGACCGTATCGCCGAGCTCGCGGCTTCTGTGTGAGGGTCCGGCGCACTTGAGCCCACCCTTCCGAGTGCCAGCCTGCCGATAGCCGGATGAGGCTTCCGATCGCCCCGGAGGGCCGGGGCTTCGTGGCGGTTCCCCTGATGGCCGGGATCGGCGCGCTGGCCGCCGCGCAAGCGAGCGCCAGCGAAGCGACCGGCTGGATCGGCTGGGCACTGTTGTTGGCGGCGGGTTTTTGCGCCTTCTTCTTTCGGGATCCGGATCGGCGCCCTCCGGGCGACCGCAATGCCCTCCTCGCACCGGCGGACGGCCGGGTGACCGCGGTGGGTCCGGCGGAGGAGGGGGAGCCGGGAACCCAGCGGGTCAGCATTTTTCTGTCGATTTTCGATGTGCACATCAATCGGGCCCCGGTCTCTGGCGGGGTGACGGCCGTGCGTTATCGTCAGGGAGCGTTCCGGGCGGCTTTCCGCAAAGACGCGGCCGAACGGAATGAGCGAAGCGAATTGGAAATGGCGACGGACTGGGGCGCCGTGCGGGTGCGTCAGATCGCGGGAGTCGTGGCGCGCCGGATCGTTTGCCGCGTTCAGGCCGGCGACCGCCTCGCGCGAGGCGACCGCTTCGGGTTGATTCGATTCGGGTCGAGGACCGATCTGTTGCTACCGCCCGGCGTCGCGCTCACCGTCCGGCCGGGGGATCGTGTTCGGGGTGGCCTGACGGTTATCGGGAAGTGGGAATGAAGCGCCAGCGCCTCCGGACGCGACGCGGGGTCTTCCTGCTGCCGGCAGTCTTTACGGTCGCCAACATCTTCTTGGGGTTTTTCTCGATCGTCCAGAGCTTTCGCGGGGAGTTCGGCAGCGCCGGGCTCATCATCGGATTCGCCATCCTCGCCGATCTGGTGGACGGCCGGGTGGCGCGGTTCGCCGGAGCCACGAGCGAATTCGGCCGCGAGCTGGATTCGCTGGCGGATGTCGTCTCGTTCGGGGTGGCGCCCGCGGTCCTCACCTACGCGTGGGTCCTTCACCGCTGGCCGCAGACCGGATGGCTGGTTGCTGCTTTGTTCACCATCTGCGCCGCCGTGCGCCTTGCCCGGTTCAACGTGGGGCGGCTCGATGTCGATCCCCGCTATTACACCGGGATGTCCTCGCCCTCGGCGGCCGCCGTAGTGGGCGCCGTGACGTATTGGCATCCGGCTCCCCCCGAGAGCCCGCTGGCGGCGGCCGCCTGCCTCTTCGGAACGCTCGGGCTCGCGCTCCTGATGAACAGCCCGGTGCGCTACCCGAGCTTCAAGAGTCAGACGGGGCGGAAACCCCAGTCCCACCGGACGCTGGTGGTGTTGGCGGTCTTCATCGTGGCGACAATCGCGGAACCGGTGGCGATGTTCCTGATTCTCGCATTCGGATACGCCGCTTCCCCGCTGATTCGGGGCGTTCGCGGATTGGGGGCCCGGTTCGTTCGCTCGGCCCCGGCCGGCCCTCGGGAACCGGATCCGGCATCGGCCGGCCCCCCCGTCGCACCGGGCCGGAGCAACGGCGAGAATCGCGGTCCGTAGCCGGCCCGAAGCGTTCGGCGGCTCTCCCGGGCACTCCCTGCCGGCGGCGCGATTCAACGGGTCCAGGCGGTGAACTCGCGGATCTCCCAGCGGTTTGGGGGAGTTTGGGGCGGCTGGGTCGGCACCTGCTCCAGGCCGATCCGGAATGCCTCGACGACGTACCGGTCGGTTCCGGTCGCCATGCTGGTCCACTGCGGAACGAACAGGACATAGCCACCGTCCGCCGAGCGGCGAATGGAACGGGGCCGCTCCTCGTAGCTGATCGGAGTCCGGTTCCGGAACAAGCGCTCCAGGCCCCGCCTCAGCTCGTCGCCGGACGCGCTGCGGCGGGTTTCCCCGGCAAAGGCCACGAGGGCCCAGCCCGCGGGATAGAGACTCTCCAGGTGATGGGCGTCCGCCTCCTCGAACGCTCGCCGGAAACGGCCCAGGATCTCCTCGAGGTCGTCCGGAGGGGGTGGCGCGGGAGCACAGAGGGCCGAGGTCAGGAGCGATCCGGCGAGGATCGCGGCGACCCAGCGGACCTTCGCGGGGGCGTTCCTCATCACGGCGGATCCGGCTCCCGCGGGCCTTTCACCGGCAACTCCACGGTAAGCAGCAGCCCGGAGCGGCTGTCCGCCCTCTGGCGCGCGCTGACCTTTCCGCCGTGGGCCTCGGTGAACCGGCGGGCATTGGCGAGCCCAAGTCCGGACCCGCGCGTTCGGGTCGAGAACGCGGCGTCGAAGATCCGCTCACGAAGGTCCTTCGGCACGCCGGGTCCGTTGTCCTCCACCTCGATCCGGATCCAGCGATCTCGCCGCTCGGGCAACACCCGGACCCGGACCTCGGCGTCCTCGGGCGCGAGGTCGGGAGAATCGTGGATGGCCTCGAGCGCGTTCTGCATGAGGTTTTCCACGATTCGCGAGACGATCTCCGGATCGACGCGAGCGAGCGGAGTCGGTAGGCCATGGAAGACGACGCGTGGCCGCGAATGGGGCCTCAGGTACGGAGCGACAGTGGCGCCGACCAACTTGGTCACGTCGGTCGCCGCCAGCCGAAGCGGGGCGCCAAGAGCGGAGAACTCCGAAGAAATGCGTCGAAGGCGCTCCACCTGATCGAGGATTTCCGAGACGCCCTCGTCCACCGCCTGCTGCGGATCCTGGCCGCGTGGCTCCCGTAGCACGCGCCGGATGTAGTCGGCCGCCAGCCCGATGGGAGCGAGGGCGTTCTTGATGTCATGGGCGACGCGCCTCGCGAGATCCGCGGCGGCTTCCTCCCGCATTTGCCGGCGAACGTCCGGGATGCGCCGGACGAGACGCTCCACGCTGGCGGAGAGCAGCCGCAATTCCGTGAGTGTGCCGTGCACCGGAACCCGGGCCTGAAGATCCCCGTCGGCAATCCGCCCGGTAGCGCGGGCCAGGCCCCGGACGGGCGCGGCCAGCCGGCGCGCGAGCAATCCGGGGAGCACGATGGCAAAGACCAGCGCCAGGGACCCGCTTCCGAGGATGAGGGTTCGCTGAATGGCCCGCACACTCTCGAGGCGCGCGGCTTCGTCGGCGGGGAGCGGGACTGCGAGGAGTAGCGGGCCGTGGAGCCGCGCCGGAGTGTCCAGGTGAATCCAGACGATCCGATATCGGAGCGAGCCGGCTTCCTGGATACTGAGAAACGGATCGGAAGAGGCGGAGGGAAGAATCGCGGCGGGTGGTGGGCGTGGCGGCAGAAGTCCGGTCTGCGCGAGTTCGGGGCGGCTGACGGCGACCAGTTCGCCGCCGTTATAGAGGGCCGCGTCGGTGTCGAGCTGGTCGGCGGCCTGTGCAAGCCGGAAGCCGAGCTCGTCACGCGGAATGAGCGGATCGAGGGCCGCGAGCTCCTGGGCCACGCGCCGGACGGAAAACGAGCGCGAGATCGCTTCCCGGTCGCTGGCGGTACGGAGCAGCACTCCGAGGCGCTCTTGCGCGAAGACCGCGACCCCGAGAATGGCGATAAGCACCGCCGCCGCGAGCGTCTCGGTCAGCTGCATCTGAAAGCTGCGCCTCCGGAGGCGGCCGCCCCGACGCGGAAAGAGCAGACGGGCGCGGGCGCCGACAGCCACCAGGAGAGCCATCAGCGCCGCCAGAAAACCCCAGCCCAGGAGAGCGGCCGCGTGGTCCGCAATTCCGGTGCGGCGCCAAGAGACGACGAAGGGCTCGCCGTGCACCACGACGCCGAATTCGTCGCGTCCATCGGCGCCTTGCCCCGGAAGGGTCTGGCGGTGGCTCAGGCGGAGGTCTCTCCCCCGAAACACCGCGGGTGCGGCATCGCCGCGCAGGAGGAAATGGTCCGCGATCCCGGCGGCGCGGGGCAGAAAAGGAATCTCCGAAGCGCGGTCGGCAACCCGCAGGGTGACACTCAACCCCGAAGGAAAACGCCGTTCCGTTTCCAGGACGGCTTCGATCCCCGATGCCACCTGACACCCGGGAATTGGACTCCAACGAGTCGGGGAGGGCGCGGAGGAGGGAGGATCGGGCCGGCGGGGAAGGCCAACCCCGAACCGGGAGCGCTGCCCGCCCGCTCCTCGCACCTCAAGCGCGCTGGCGACCGTCAACCGTGGCAGTCCGGTCGCCAGCCAGAGCCGATACGCGGTGTCCGGGCGAAGGCGGCCGAGGGCGGGAGCTTCCCCGTCGAGCGTGCGCGTCGCCTCTTCCAGCGCGTGGCATACCGCGAAGCGATGCCGCAGGGTCTGCACGGGAGCGGCGTCCGACACGTAACGCCGGCGGACGTTGTCTTCATTCCAGACCATCGCCGGATACAGAACCACCGACGGGACGGCGAACAGCAAGAAGGCCACCACGAACGAGAAGCCGGGTTCGTGCGAAATCAGCGGTTGCCTGAGGTGCCTCAGGGACAGCCGCCCGCGGCGCCAAAAAGCCAGAAGGGAACCTGCCAGCAGGGGAAGCACCGCGAACAGAGGAGACACTCCGGGCGCAAACACGACGGACCCGGCGACCACCGCAGCCGCGGCCACCACGGCCGGGATTTCGGGCCGCAGCAGGCTCTGCATGAGCATCAAGAGTCCAGCGAGGGCAAGCAGCAGCGCCGTCCAGCCGAGCACCTCCGGCCAGCGGGTGTGGAGAGCCCAGGTGGGGGTGAGAGGTGCACCGCCGGAGAATCCGGCGCTCCCGACGAGGGCGGCAGCGGCCACTGCCGCCCCGCCGGCTCCCAGCCCGCGGAGCAACGCCTGGCTGCCGAGAGCCGTCCTTCCCGCGGAACCCGGCCGGAGCCGGGCGGTGACGATCCGCGCCGAGAGAAAGATCGCCGCTGCCGTCACCACCGCCATGAGCGGCGAGTCGGCAAGGACTGGCACGAGGGAGGTGCCCAACAAGGCCTCGGGGAGCGCGGTGCCGGGCCCCGAAGGGAGGGTGCCCAGCAACGCGGAAAGGCTGAATCTCAGCGTCCAGATGGCTGCCAGCGCTCCCAGGTCTCCCGAGCGCCAAAGGCTCGGGAGAAGGATGAGGCTGACCAACAGAAGGATCAGCGTTGCGGAAAGCGCCGCCTCTGCCTCTCGTTCCGCCCGGCGGGCGGCGGCAGGAGCCACGGCGGTGCTGGCGGCGCCGAGCAACTGCCCGTCGTAGGCCCTCAGAGCGAAGTAGTAGCGCTGCGCGTCGGGAGCGCCGTCCACGAAGCGGTCCCCGCGCCGCTCGAAGAGCTGGGCCAGCGTCTGCAGATCCGCGGAAACATCCACGAACTGGGTTTCGAGTCCCCGGCCGGCGGCGAATTCCAACGCAGAGAGCGGTGCGGTGCCCGAGGAAGGCGGAGATGCCTCCCGGAGCGGGACTTCCACCGTCACGATTCCAAGCAGGTTCCGGGTGCATTCGGCGGCCGCCAGGTAACCGCGCCGGCCGCCTTCGCTGTACAGAAACAATGGAAACGCCGGATCCGGACACTGTTCCTCGCGGACGCCGTCCGGAAAGGCCTCGCCGAGGGCCGCTTCGAAATCCGGGTTTCCTCCGGACCAGGCCAAAGGCCTCAATTGGCGGTCGTAGAGAGTGGCGCCGCCAGCACCGATCGCGGTTCCCGGGTGGGGCCACTCGGCAAGCGCGCGAAACGCCCGCGCTTCGGTGTCGCCGGCGTCGGAGCCTTCGAGGGCGGCAGGTACCGCCGGCGTGCGAGCGACGAGGTAGGCGGCGTCCCCCACCTCGCGCGTGAGATTCCCGAGGAAGGTGTCCACTCGATCGGCCGCGCGGGCGGCGGATTCCGGACCGGCGGTGATGGTTCGGTTGAGCGGGAGCCGACAGCAAAGCGCCGCGAACGCCGCCCCGGCAAGTACCAACGCGAGTCGCCCGCGGCCATCCCTCAAAGCGTCCCGGCGGACGACGACGAAGAGCAGCAAGAGCGCCGATCCGGCGGCCACGCCAGCATGAAGCGCATCGGGCAGGACGCTGAACCGGCTCGCGGCATCCACCAGCGCGGTGGCGAAGACTCCGAATGCCCCCGCGACCATCAGGACAGACGGCAGCCGAGCGATCCTCATCTTTCAGTTCACAGGCTGCGGGCAGCGTGTGGACAAGGTGGGGTGAGCATCGAGAGCGGGGAGGCGCGCGGCTGACCCAGTTCTCCCGGTGGGGGCGGCGGGCGAGGGAGGAATACCCGAGGTATTGCGACCGAAGCGCAACGACGAGCGCAGCAGCGCGGAGCGTTTCAGCCGCGATGGATCGCCGCTCGAATGCCGCTCCACTTTGTTCACAGGCTGCTAGGGTAAAGGTTGGTCCGGCCCCCTCGGGTTGGCGCTTCGCTGCCAGCAATGCAGGACAGGGGCCACGTGAACGTTTAGCCAAGGTGCGCGACAGTCCCTGTGGAAACGCCCCGGCGGGGCGCCTTCCCGGCTTGGCTCTGGGGCTCTTGTATGGCCTCTTGCTCTTGATCCCGGGAGTCACGCGCGCCGAGGCACCACCGCCGCCTGAACGGTGGGCGGCCCTGAGCCGCTCCCAACCCCCCGAGCAACCGCCCGGGCAGCCGCCCGAGCAACCCCCCGAACCACCCGCGCAACCGCCCGAGGGAGAGGAGGATGTGGAGGAAGCCCCGGCGGCGGATGAGGAGGCCTCCGCGACCGGGGAAGAAGTACCGGCCGAGGCTTCGGACGAAGAGGGCGCCGGGGAGACGGAGGCCGGAGGCGAGGGGGCGGAAGGGGAGGACGCGGAGGACGAGGCAGAGGCCCCGGCGCGCCGCGCGCCGGGGATCGCCGCGGCGCCGGCTGGAATTCTCCCGGGCCGCATGCTGAGCGCCCCGGCGCCCGTTCCGGGAAGTGTCATCAGCGCGATGGTCTTTGGGGACGACGGATTCCTCGTCCAGACGGCTGGCGGCGCGGTGATCGCCTACGAACCGGACGCGGAGAAAACCCGCTGGGGCCTGCCGGGGGCCGGTGCCGCCTTCGTCGGGATCGCTGAGGACGCGGAAACCGTGGCGCTCCTCGACAGGCATGGCGAGGTAACGCTTCGCCGGGTCCTCGATGGGGTGCGGGTCGGTGGTTTTGCGACCGGTTTGCCACCCGATGGGGACCTCGGCGGGGCGGGGGGAGGTCCCGTGCCCGCCGCGCTGGCCGGGACGACGCTCTACTGGGTTTCCGGCGGGACACTCCGCGGCTACCGCATCCCGGCAGGAGACCCGGTCCTGGAGGTCCCGCTGCCGGCGGGAGAACCCAGCCGCGTAGTGGTGGCGGCCGGAGCGGCGGAGTCCGCGGCAGACGCTTCATCGGTGCTTCTGGTCTCGCTGGGAAGCGGCGGCGCCGTCGCCGTGTCTCCATCGGGCGCCATCCGCTGGCAGGTCGAGGGCGCCGGCCCGGTGACCGGACCGGGGCTCGTGTCTGCGGACGATCGGCTCGCGATCGTGGGAGATGAGGGCGGTGATCTCACCGCGGTCGATCTGGAGACCGGGCGGCAGCGGTGGCGGTGGAGGCTTGCGGAGGGGTTCCATCATCCACCGCTCCTGAGTCGTGGGCGCCTTTACGCCGCGACCAAGGCGAACAGCCTTTACTGCTTCGACGCGAGGCGGGGCGGGGAGCGTTGGCGGGCCGCGCTTCCGGGCCGGCCCGCGGCTTCGCCACTGCGGATGGCGGGCGCCATCCTCGTCGTCACCCAGGACGGATTGCTCGTGGAGGTGAACGGGGAGACGGGACAGCGGATCGGTCGGCCTCGCGACCTGGAATCCGAAGTTCTCGGGGTGGTGCGCCGCCTGGGGGATGGCGCCCGGGAGGACGGTTGGCGAGACCGCCGACTGTTCCTCGGTCTCCGGGACGGCCGGCTGGCCGTCTTCGGCCCCCGGACGGGCGCCTCTTCCTGAGAGGGGCGGCCACCGGGAGTCCACCGGCAGGCTTCTCCTTGCCGGCGGGGACAGGATTTCTCTCGGCAAGACGGGGGGCTGAGTGAATCCCCGCGCTTACAATTCACGCGGATGGCGCGCTCCGAGGAAGTCTCCGGGGGAAGGACGGGGCCAACCCTCGGGATGGCATCGCCGGCCGCGGGCCGGCGAGTCGGGCGGCCTGCGGCGCACCGCCGAATTCCGGCGGCGCGAGGAGCGGCGGCGGGAGCGGATTTGTTGTGATGGCCCCCGCTGAGTCGCTTCTCGTCCTCGATTTCGGCTCGCAATACACCCAGCTGATCGCCCGGCGGCTCCGTGAACTGGGGGTGTACTGCGAAATTCTCCCGTGCACCGCCCCCGAGCAGGAGATCTGGGAGCGAAAGCCCGTGGGAGTGGTGCTTTCCGGGGGACCGGAGAGCGTGTACGGGGAGGGTGCCCCGGCCGCTCCGCACGGCGTTTTCGAGGCGCCGGTACCAGTGCTCGGCGTCTGTTACGGAATGCAACTCCTGGCGCGGGAGAGCGGCGGCGACGTGCGGCCGGCGCCCCGCCGCTCCTATGGTCCGGCGGAGTTCAGCCACGACGGGAGTGGACGCCTCTTTGACGGTGTGCCCGAGCGGTTTCGGGCGTGGGCCAGTCATGGAGATCTGGTTCACGCGCTACCGGAAGGATTCCGGCGCACCGGGGGGACCGGTCAGGCGCGGATCGCAGCGTTCGAGAATGCGAACCGCCGGCTCTACGGCGTGCAGTTCCATCCCGAGGTGGTGCACACGGAGCACGGGACCGAGATCTTGCGGAATTTCGCCTTCCAGGTGTGCGGCGCGCGCGGGGGTTGGTCCCCGAGGTCCCACGCGGAGCGCACGGTGGCCGCCATTCGGAGCCAGGTCGGGGAGGGACAGGTGGTCTGCGGGGCGTCGGGCGGGGTGGATTCGACCGTCACCGCCATGCTCGTCCACCGGGCGATCGGGGACCGTCTCCACTGTATCTTCGTGGATAACGGAGTGCTGCGGAAGGGAGAGGCCGAGAGGGTTCGAGCGGACTTCGAGAAGGGCCTCGGGATTCCGCTCCAGGTCGTGGACGCCGCGGACCGCTTCCTCACCCGCCTCAAGGGAGTGCGCAGCCCGGAACGGAAACGGAAGATCATCGGGCGCGAGTTCATCCGGGTCTTCGAGGAGGCATCCCGGGAGATTCCGGATGTGCACTTCCTGGCCCAGGGGACGCTCTATCCCGACGTTATCGAGAGCGTCTCGGTAAAGGGCCCCTCGGCGGTCATCAAGAGCCACCACAATGTGGGCGGGTTGCCGAAGCGGATGCGGCTTCGACTGATCGAACCCCTTCGCGAACTCTTCAAGGACGAGGTGCGCGTGTTGGGACGGCAGTTGGGGGCACCGGACGGACTCGTGGACCGCCATCCCTTCCCCGGCCCGGGCCTGGCGGTGCGGATGTTGGGGTCTGTCGAACGATCCGGACTCGAGGTCCTGCGCGAGGCGGACGCGATCCTCGAGGAGGAGATCCGGGCGGCGGGTTGTTACGACCGGGTCTGGCAGGCGTTTGTGGTGCTTTTGCCCCTGCGCACGGTGGGAGTCATGGGAGACGCCCGGACCTACGAGCGGGTGGCGGTCATCCGGGCGGTTGAGAGTCGGGACGGGATGACGGCCGACTGGGCGGCGCTGCCCCACGAACTTCTGGTCCGGGTATCCAACCGGATTACCGGCGAGGTGCGGGGAGTCAACCGGGTGGTGCTGGACATCACTTCGAAACCGCCCGGCACCATCGAGTGGGAGTGAGGCTCGCTTGAGCGACGCTGCCCCGAGGGGCCGGAATGGGCGGCGCCCGTTCGTACATCTCCACACCCACACCGAGTACTCGCTGCTGGACGGGATGAGCCGCCTTTCGGAGGTTACCCGGATGGCCGAGCAGGACGGGATGCCCGCGGTGGCCATCACCGACCACGGAAACCTGTTCGGGGCGCTGAAGTTCCACGCGGCGGCCCGAGAGGTAGGCGTGAAGCCCATTCTGGGGTGCGAGGCGTACGTCGCACCGGGTGACCGGCGCGAACAGAACCCGGATTCGGAGAATCAGCATCTGGTCCTGCTAGCCAAGAATCGGATCGGGTTTCAGAACCTGATGCGCCTCAGCTCGATCGCCCACTCGGAGGGCTTCTATTTCAAGCCGCGCATGGATTTCGCTCTCCTCGAGAAACATCACGAGGGGCTGATCGCTCTTTCGGCATGTCCCAAGGGAATCGTGCCCCGCGAGGTGACGACGGGGGGAGACCCCGTCGAGTGGGCGGGGCGGTACCAGGAGGTCTTCGGGAAAGGGAACTACTACCTCGAACTCATGGACCACACCCCGCCGGGGGGCGCGGCGCCCGAAGGCGAGCGGCTCTCCGAATTGGAACAGCGCATCCGCGACGGAGTGATCGAGGTCTCGCGCCGGACCGGCATTCCCCTGGTCGGCACGAACGACTCGCACTATGCGTCGCCCGAGGACGCCGAGGCCCACGACCTGCGTCTTTGTATCAGCGTCAACCGTGCGGCGAGCGACCCGCGACGCTTGAAGTTCCATTCGGACCAGTTCTTCTTCAAGACCTCGGAACAGATGGAAACGGTATTCGAGGGATGTCCCGACGCCTACCGCAACACTGTCGAGATCGCCGAGCAGGTCGAGGACTTTGATTTCGTCGAAAAGGAGCGCAGCCTGCTTCCGCATTTCGAGGTGCCGGAGGGGAAGACCCTGGCCGGCACCCTGGAGGAATCCGTGGCGCGAGGGCTGGCGTGGCGACTCGAATCCGCGGAGGTCCACGGCAAGCGCCCTCCCCGGCCAGACTACGAAGACCGGCTTCGGATGGAACTCGATGTCATCCAGAAAACCGGCTATTCCGCCTATTTTCTGATCGTTGAGGACTTCGTGCGCTTCTCGCGGGAGCGTCGGATACCCGTGGGGCCGGGCAGGGGGTCGGCGGCGGGAAGCCTCGTCGCCTACGCACTCGGCATCACCGACATCGACCCTCTCGCCCACGGCCTCCTGTTCGAGCGTTTCCTGAATCCGGACCGGGTGAGCCCTCCGGACATCGACGTGGATTTCTGCGAGTTCCGGCGCGAAGAAGTCCTGGAATACGTCACCGAACGCTATGGGAACGACCGGGTGGCCCAGATCATGACCTTGGGGAGCATGAAGGCCAAACTGGTGGTCCGGGATGTCGGCCGCATGTTGGAGCTGCCCCCGCCGGAGGTGGACCGGCTGGCCAAGCTGATCCCGGACTTGACGAGCCTCAGCGATGCTTTCGACAGGGTTCCGGCACTCCGGGAAGCGCGGGCAGATCCGCAGTTCCAGCGGCTCTTTGAACTCGCCGAACGACTCGAGGGGCTGCCTCGCAACGTCGGCACGCACGCCGCCGGGGTCGTCATCTCGCCCGAGCCGCTCGAAGACATTCTGCCGCTCTACCGCGATGTGGCGGTCAAGAAGTCCGGTTCCGCCCGCACCACCGGGGATCCCGCGTCGGCAGCCGTCCGCCGCCGCACGCAGTGGGACATGAAGGACTGCGAGGCGATCGGGCTCTTCAAGATGGACTTCCTGGGGCTCCGCAACCTCACCCAGATCGACGACTGCGCCCGGCGGATTGCGGATGATGCCGATACCGCTCCGAGCCCGGAGGAGGTTTCGGCGCTTGATCTCATCCAGGACGGCCACTTCGAGAAGGTGCCGCCCGATCCCGACACGTTCGCTCTGTTTTCACGGGCGGAGACGGACGGGATCTTCCAGTTCGAAAGCCGCGGGATGCGCGAACTCCTCTCCAGCTACAAACCGGAGAATCTCGATGATCTGGCGGCGCTCAACGCGCTCTACCGCCCCGGTCCGCTGGAGAGCGGAATGGCGGCGGACTTCGTGGCCGCCAAGAAAAAGGGCGGTTTGTCCGACAAGTTGGACCACCGCGTGCGCGCCCTGTTCCCCGAGACGCGCGGGCTCATCGTGTACCAGGAGCAGGTCATGTTGGCCGCCCAGAACCTGGCAGGGTATTCGCTTGGCCAGGCGGACATCCTGCGGAAGGCGATGGGCAAGAAGGATCCGGAGGTGATGCGCAGCGAGGAAGGGCGCTTCGTGGAAGGCGCGGTAGCCGGCGGGCTCGATCGTCGGGTCGCCGAGGAGACGTTCCAACAGATAGCAAAGTTCGCCGGGTACGGGTTCAACCGATCGCACGCCGTGGGTTACGCGGTGGTTGCCTACGTTGCCGGCTGGCTGAAGACCCACTTCCCGCTCCATTTCCTGGCGTCGCTGCTCACTGCCGGACACCGTTCCGGTGACAAGGACGAGCGCATTGCCCGGATCCGCAAGAGCGCCCAGGCCGTCGGAATACCCGTGCTCCCCCCCGATGTACGACGAAGTGGCGCCGAAGCGCTCGTGGAGGGCAAGGCAGTCCGCTACGGCCTGGAAGCGGTCAAACAGGTCGGCACCCGTGCCGCGCGGGAGATTGAACGGGCGAGACGCGAATGCGGGGATTTCGAGTCGCTCGCCCATTTCCTGGAAAGCGTCGAACCGAAGACGCTCAACCGGGGGGCCGTCGAAGCGCTCTGTTGCGCGGGCGCGCTCGATTTTCTCCGGGTTCCCCGGTGGCGGATCCTGCCAGCCATCCCGGGCGCCCTGGAGGCGGCGAATCGGGCGCGCGGCCGCCAGAGCGCCGGCGTACAGTCCCTGTTCGGCGCCGCCCACGAGGCTCCCGTGGATGTCTTCCCCGATGCCGAAGCCTGGACCGATGCGGAGCGGTTGCGGCGCGAACAGGACGCGCTCGGCTTCTTCTGGGAAGGGCATCCGGCAACGGAATACCGCGCGGCGCTCAAGAACGTGGTCACCGGCCCGGTGAAGGCGGTGCTGGCGACCGGGGACAAGGCGGAGGTGGGGGTTGTGGGACTCGTTCGGGAGCTTCGGAAGCGAGCCACGAGAGCCGGCCGCGCGATGGGCAGATTCATCGTCGAGGACGAAACGGGGTCGATCCCCGTGGTGGCGTTCCCGGAGATGTGGAGCACCTGCCCGCCGCTCGAGAGCGAGCCCGTGGCGCTGGTCAGGGGAGTCTTCCGGCGTGAGTCAGCGCGATCCGGCGACAAGGGCCGGCGCTCCCGGCAACAGGCCGAACTGCACGCGCACGAACTCCTGCTCGCCGACGAGGCGCCCTACCGGTTGGCCCGCCGGGTGGAACTCCTGGTTCGCGAACCCGAACGACTGGGGAGCGTCCTTGAGGAACTGCTCGCGAAATACCCGGGCGGAAGACCCCTGCTGCTAAGGGTGCGGGCACGCGGAATCGAAGTCCTCCTCGAGACGGCGACTGCGGTCCGACCCTGTCGCGACCTGGCGCGGGACGCCTGGGATCTGCTGGGGCCGGACACCCTTCGCCTCGACGGCAGGCTCCCTCCCGACTTCGCGCGATAGCAGCCCGTGGGGAAAGCCCCCCGCATGAGCTCCAGGAGATCGCGGACACCGAATCCGTGGTTTCCGTGCGCGCGGGGCGCTTTCCCCACGGGTTGATGCTGCAATCGCTATGCGATTCGCAGCATCGTCTTTCGCGGGGAGGGGAAACCCCTCCCCACACCCCACCCCCGTGGCGCTGCGCGCCGCGAATGGGCGCCCTCCGGTTTTTGCCACGGGCCGTTAGGAGCCCGTGGTGAAAGCACCCCGCATGAGCCCCAGGAGATCGCGGACACCGAATCCGTGGTTCCGGGCGCCCCCCACGGGTTGATCCTGCGACCTCCGACCGGGAGAACTGGCGCGCCGCGAATGGGTGCACGCTGGGTTTCACCACCGGCCGCCAACAGCGAACCGGCGCCTCGTGGGCGTCTTACGCCGAAGATGCATCGCTTGTGGTACGGGATTTGCCTGATCGGGCCTCGCTAGACTTCCCATCGTGCAGCGCGAGTTTCTCGACTTCGAAGCCGACATCCAGGCGATTGTTCAGCGAATCGAAGCACTTACCGGGTATCCCGACAGTCATTCGGCGGAAATTGCCGGACTTGAGCGCGAACTGTTGCGGCGGCGTCAGCGCATCTATGCGGGTCTGACGCCGTGGCAGCGGGTGCGGGTGGCGCGCCATCCCGAACGTCCCTACACGCTCGACTATCTGAAGCGGATATTTACGGACTTCACGGAGGTTCACGGCGACCGGCGCTATGCGGACGATCCGGCCGTCGTGGGAGGCCCGGCATGGCTTTCGGGGCAGCCGGTGATGGTGATCGGGCAACAGAAGGGGCGCGATACCGCGGAACGGATTCATCGCAACTACGGCATGCCGCGGCCCGAGGGGTACCGGAAGGCGCTCCGGCTCATGAAAATGGCGGAGAAGTTCGGTCGGCCGATCATCGCGCTCGTGGATACGCCGGGGGCCTTTCCCGGCATCGAGGCCGAAGAGCGTGGACAGGCCGAGGCGATCGCCCTGAATCTGCGCGAAATGGCGCGACTCGAAGTTCCGGTGGTGGTGGCGATCATCGGCGAGGGCGGTAGCGGCGGAGCCCTGGGGATCGCGGTGGGTGATCGCATCCTGATGATGGAGAACGCGATCTACTCCGTGATTTCGCCGGAAGGGTGTGCCGCCATCCTCTGGAAGGATCCGGAGCGCGCCTTCGCGGCGACCGAGGAAGCCGCGGCCCGCATGCGCATCACCGCTCCCGAGCACCTGAAGAACGGCCTGATCGACGAGATCGTTCCGGAACCTCCGGGAGGAGCGCACGCGGACCACGACGCGGCAGCGGCGATCCTCGGCGAGCGGTTGCGGTCCGCGCTACGCGTCCTCGGCGAAGTTCCCCAAGCCGAACTCCGGCAGGCGCGCTACCAGAAGTTTCGGAGCATGGGGAACATTGGACTCGAGGAGGCGCCGGTCCAGCGATCCGGGGACGCGCCGCCCCCGGGGGAGAGGGGAGCCGGGGAAAGCGGCGCCGCCGGCTACCAGTCGGCGGGCACGGGCTGACTCGCGTGCCGACACTGCCCCGCGCCGGGAAGGGCGCGCGCCGCCGTCGGGCGGCGGTTTGGTCGCGATGGATCGGGCCGGCCCTGACGGTGCTGGCCTTCCTCGGGTTTGCGGTGTTTGTGGTGCTGCGCCTCCAGCAGGGCTTCGAACGGCGGGCGGCGGAGTGGTTCGGTTCCGCCGATGAGGTGCCCGTTGAGCGGGAAGAGGTGGTTTCGACCGAGGTCGAGTTCACCCGCTACGACGAACAGGGTCGGCTTGTCCTCCACGGAAGGGCGGAGGAGGCGCTCGGCCGCAGTGACGGCCAGCAGCGGTTTCGGAACGTCGAGGTGCGCCTGGTCGGGGTGTACGCGGACGGGGACGCGGTGGTCGCCGCCGACGAGTTGCTCCTCGATCCCCGGACCGAGGCGGTCGAATTCATCGGTAACGCGCTGCTGAGCGTCGAAGGGCTCGAACTCTCCGGGCCACACCTGCATTTCCGGCGCTCGCCGGACCGACTCTGGTCCCGTGATCCGGTGCAGTTCCAGAGCAGTGACTTCATCGGAATTGCCGCGTCCATGCAGTTCGAAACACTCGCCGGGGACGTCTCGCTACAGGGCGTGGTCGCGGCTCCGGTGACGGAGGGGGGGCTTGCGGTCGTTGCCGAGCGGGTGCGCTTCGACGGACAGACGGCGGACACGACGCTCTTCGGCGACGTCGAGATCGAGTCGGATCGGCTCCAACTCTTCTCCCAGGAATCGGTGACCGCCCATCGCGACCGGGAACGGCGCCGGATGCGTTCCATCGAGGCCGGGTTCGGAACGGCGCTCACGTTCCGCAAGTCTCCCGACGAAGCGGCGCCGGGAGCGTCCGGCGACGAGTTGGTTCTTCGGGGTGACGAACTGGAGATCACCCTGGAGGAGGGACGCACGCCGCGCCGGGTGCTGGTGAAGGAGAACCTCTCGTTTCGCCGGGGAGCGGGAACGGAGCTCCGGGCAGACGAGGGGACCCTGACTCTCGACCCCGGGGGAGATCCCGAATGGCTCACCATGACCGGCGAGGTGACCTCCCGCCTTCCGGCCGGTCCGGAGCAGCGGCAGTTGATTTCGGTGGATTCTTCGGCGCTTGAGGTTGATCTCGGGCCCCAGGGCCTGATCCGGGAGGCGGCGTTTGAGGGCGGGGTCGAGGCGCGTTACGGCCGGGCGTCGGCTACCGCCGAAACCGCGCGCTGGGACGGTTCCGACATCCTGGTTCTGGAAGGAGACCCGCGCGTCGTGGATTCGTCGCTCCTCGAACTCGAAGGGGGCGATTTGCGACTGGTTGTTGCGGAACCGAGCCGCATCGAGGCGCGGGAGGGATTGACGGCCCGGTTTCTTCCTGCACGGCTCGACTGGCTGCCGGGACAATTTGACGGTGTGGTGCTCACCGCGGACACCGCGCTCCTCGAAACCGGGAGTGGCCTGGGGGACTTCCGGGGAGGCGTACGACTCCTGTTCGGCAAGAACCGGCTCCTTGCGGACGAAATCAAGGTGGACGCGGAAGGCCGAACGCTGGAGGCGTCCGGTGACGTCGCCACCTCGCTGGAACTTGACATCCCCCCAGGCGGAAGTGACCCGGTAGAGGGTGATTCCGCCGCCTCCCCCTTCGTTTTTGCGGCGCGGTCGGAGCGGTTCCATTACGAGGCGGAGGGAGGACGGATTGCCTATACGGGAAGTCCTGAACTCGAGCGCGAGGAATCGTCGGGAGAACACAGCAAGCTCTTCGCCGGGCGTATCGAAGCGGAAATGACCCCGGAGGGTTCGCTCGGGGCGGTGGTCGGGTTTCAGGGCGCGCGATTTGAACGCGGGAGCAGCCTTGTACGGGGGTTCCGCATCCGCTACGAACCCGCCGCCGACATCTTGTTGGCCCGGGGTTCTCCGGCGGTCCTGGAAGTGGACGGCAGGACCTCGGAGGGAGGACTGCTGGAGTTGGCCCTGGGCGCGGATCGAACCGAGATCCACCCCACCCGTTCCCGGCGGGCCTTCACTCGAGGTCGGGTTACCAGGGGAGAGATCCCCTCCCGTCGCTAGCGTGAGTCTCTCCGCGAGCGGCGCGCCGGCCGCCAGCGCCTCTGCCGCCGAAGCGGCTGAGGGGCCTTCCCCGACCCCGGCAGATGCCGGCGCGCCAGTCGGGAAAGCAGAGGCGGACTCGCCGCCCCGCCACCTGCTCGCCTGTCAGGACCTCATCAAGAGCTACGGACACCGCCGGGTGGTGGACGAGGTTTCGGTTCAGGTGGGGAGCGGGGAGGTCGTCGGCCTCCTCGGCCCCAACGGAGCCGGGAAGACGACTACGTTTCGCATGATCGTCGGGTTGATCCAGCCGGACCACGGCCAGGTGTCCCTGGATGATCAGGATCTCACCGGGCTGGCGATGCACCGCCGGGCGCGTTCCGGGATTGGGTACCTGCCGCAGGAACCGTCCATCTTCCGGGGGCTTACGGTCGAGGAGAACGTGCTGGCCATCCTGGAACAAGTGCCCCGGCTGGGGCGGAAGGAGCGGCGCAAGCGCGCTGACTCACTTCTGGAGGAGTTCGGCCTCAGCGATCGCCGGAGGAACCTCGGCCACTCCCTTTCCGGTGGCGAACGCCGGCGGGCGGAAATCGCCCGGGCGCTCGCCCCGGCTCCTCAGTTCCTGCTCCTGGATGAGCCGTTCGCCGCCATCGACCCGATCGCGGTATCCGAGCTGCAGCGAATTGTCGGCCGGCTGCGCGACCGGGGACTGGGGGTGCTCGTCACCGATCACAGCGTCCGTGAAACGCTCCGGGTGACGGACCGGGCCTACATTATCGAGGAGGGCCGCATCCTTTTCGAGGGGACGCCCGCCGCGTTGGTCCGTAGTCCCGCGGTGCGCCGGGCCTATCTCGGCGAGGACTGGGAGTGGCAGTGAGCGGTCGGTCCGGCCCCAGAACGGAACTCCGGGTCGGAGTGCGTCAGCAGGCCCGACTGACGCTCACGCCCCAGGTGCGGCAGACCATCGAGATGCTGGTATTGCCGCTTACCGAACTGAGAGTCCGGGTGCAGCAGGAGCTGCTCCAGAATCCGGCACTCGAAGAGGTGACGGACGAAGAGGAAGACGACGCGGAAACCAGCGAGGAGGCCGAGGCGGCGGACGGGGCCGAAACCGACGAGAGCTCGCCGGAGGACGATCCCGACCCGATGACGGAGATCGAGGCGGAGGATTTCTACCGCGAGAATCACGACAACACCGGCGGGTTGGCTCTCGGCGAAGAGCCCCCGGCCCTGGAGAGGACCCTGGCGGCCGGACGCACCCTGGCGCAGCACCTGATCGAGCAGCTCGGTCCATCGGTTGAAACCGAACTTGAACGCACCATTGGACTCCAGATCATCGGAAACCTCGACGACCGCGGCTACCTCGATGGTTCCGTCGAGGAGATTGCCGGCACGGTTGGCGTGACGGCAGAGGAAGTCGAGTCGGTGCGCAAGCGAATCCTTCGTTTCGACCCGACGGGCGTCGGCTGCCTGAATCTCGCCGAGTGCCTGCTGGTTCAACTCGAGAGTGCCGGGAAGGCTGAGGGCCCGCTGGGCACGATCGTGCGCGAGCATCTCGATCTGGTCATCGGGGAGCGCTTCCGGGATCTTGCCCGAGCGATGGGCGCCGAGATTGGCCTGGTGATGCGCTGGCTTCGCCGGATCGGGGAGCTGGACTTTCGTCCGGGCCGCCAGTTCTCTCGGGGTCCCGAGCAAGTCGTGGTGCCGGACGCCCGGGCCTATGTGTTCAACGGAGAGTGGCGAGTCGAGATGAGCGACGGGATTCCGAGACTCCGGACCAGTTCCGCCTACCGCGCCGTGCTGAAGACTCCCGACCGGCACACCCCGGCGGACCAGGCCTTCGCGCGGGAGGCCTGGGCTCGCGCGAAAGGCTTTCAGCGGTCTGTCCAGCAGCGCCAGGAGACGGTGCGACTCGTCGCCGAGGACATCGTGCGCAAGCAGACCGATTTCCTGAATCAGGGGATTGCTCATATCCGGCCGCTGGTGCTGAATGACGTCGCACAGGACATCGGGCGCGCCGAGTCCACCGTCTCCCGCGTCGTGAGCAACAAGTACCTGGAGACTCCGCGCGGCGTCATTCCGTTCCGGCGGTTCTTCCACAGCGCCCTGTCGCTGCGCGACGGGCGTCAGGTGTCCTCGGAGGCGGTACGCGCGCGGGTCCAGCGGATGGTCGAGCGCGAGGATCCGCAACATCCGCTGGCCGACGAACAGATTGTTCAACTCCTGGACCGGGAGGGGATCATGATCGCCCGCCGGACGGTGGCCAAGTACCGCAAATCGCTGCGCATCCCGTCTTCCAACGAACGACGCGCCCGCTATCGCAACCGCCCGCCGGCGCGTGCTTCCGGTTGGGGATCCGCCGGGAGTTGACCCGCGGGGGCCGCTCCCGAATACTGCCTGCCGATGATCGGTATTGTCGTCGTCACCCACGGGCAGTTGGCGCGGGAGCTGGTAGCTGCCGCGGAGATGATCACCGGAGAGGACATCCCGAACGCCACCAGCGTTTCGATCGGCTGGCACGACGCCCCGGACGACGCCCAACGGGCCATCGTGACGGCCGTGGAGCGAGTTGCCGGAGATGAGGGTTCGGTGATCCTGACGGACATGTTTGGCGGAACCCCCTCCAATCTGGCTCTCAGCCTGCTCAAGGAGGGCCGGATCGAAGTCGTAACGGGGGTGAATCTCCCCATGCTCATCCGGCTCATTTCGATTCGGGAGGAGGACCAGGTTGGTCCGGCCGAGGCAGCGCGGGCGGCGCTGTACCAGGGGAAGGAGAACATCTATCTCGCCTCCGAACTGCTCGGCGGGGGTGTGGGCGCCGCCGCGATCGACCAACAGCCGGAGGAAGGGGCCGCGGCCGTGCCGGAGGATGACGCCAGCCCGGAGCAGGACTGACCCGGCGGGGTCTGGTCGGAAACGGTGCCGGAGCGGGTCGTCCTGGTCACGAACCAGCTGGGGATGCACGCACGGGCGGCAGCCCGTTTCGTCAAGACGGCGGCGCGCTATGACGCGGTCGTGACCGTGACCCGCGGCGAGACCACCATCGACGGCAAGAGCATTCTGGGCCTGTTGTTCCTCGCCGCCGCCAGGGGGAGCCGCCTGCGGATCCACACTTCCGGTCCGGAGGCGGCGGCCGCGCTGGAAGCGCTGACGCGGCTGGTCCATGAGGGGATCGGAGATCCTCCGGAGCCGGGGGTCGACGGGGCCGCTCCGGGTGCAGCGCGATGATGGTGCCCTTCCCCCGGAGCGACTCCGTTCGGGCCGGCCCGGGTGAGACCGTCCTGCGCGGGGAGCCCGCCGCGCCGGGGATCTGCGTGGCGCCGACGATCATCTTCGAGCGGCGCGCCGTTCCGGTGTTCCGGGTGGAAATCAGCCAGCGGGAGATCGGGCGCGAGATCCGGCGTTTCCAAAACGCCCGCGCCCGGGCTGAGGAACAGCTACGGGAGATTCGGGAATCCACCCGACGGGCCCTGGGACAGGACCGGGCCTATCTGTTCGAAGCGCAGCGGCTGATGCTCGCTGACCCTCTGCTCGTCGAGCGGGTGCAGGAGGTCATCCGGGCGGAGCGGGTGAACGCAGAATGGGCGGTCCGCACGGTTCTCCGCGAACTCGAGGCGGTCTTTGACGGGCTCGCCGACGAGTACCTGCGTCAGCGTAAGGGAGACATCGCGGATGTCGGCGGGCGGCTGCTTCAGAATCTGGGCGGTGCCGCCCGGCCGAGCCTCGAGCGCTGGGAACGCCGGCACGTAGTGGCGGCCGATGATCTTCGCCCGTCGGACACCGCGGAACTCGACTGGGGCAAGATCTTGGGGGTCATCATGGAGGCGGGCGGACCCACGTACCACACGGCGATTCTGGCGCGGACGCACGATGTCCCCTGCGTCACCGGGATCCCCGGCCTGCTCGATCACATCCACACCGACCTGCCCGTGGTGGTGGATGGTTCCGAAGGGATCGTGGTGGTGAATCCCGCTCGGGAAACCGTTGCCGAGTATCGGAAGAAGCGGGAACGAGAACGGGAACGTCGTCGTCGCCTGCTGGCGGCGACGGCGTCGCAAGCCCGCACCGCCAACGGCGAGCGGGTGGTGTTGATGGCCAACATGGACGAGCCCGGAGAGATCGACCTTGTTCGCCGGCACGGCGCCGAAGGGGTAGGGCTTTTCCGTACCGAGCGGATTGCGGTCCAGGAGATCCCTTCCGAGGAGGAGCAATTCCGCATCTACCGGGATCTGGCTCAGACTCTCGATCCGCACCCGCTGGTGATTCGGGCGTTTGATCTCACCGCAACGGACATCGGCCGGGCGCCCGAATTGAATCCGGCCCTGGGCCTGCGCGGCACGCGTTTGCTGGTGATGGCATCCGGGATCTTCGAAACCCAGATCCGGGCGGTGCTGCGGGCCGCCGTCCACGGCAAAGTCCAGTTGATGTTCCCCATGGTGGGCGGACTCGAGGAGTTTCGGGCTGCCCGGACCCATGTCCGGGCGGCGGTTCGGGCGCTTCGCCACCGGGATGTTCCTTTTCGCGAGGTGCCGGTCGGCGCCATGCTGGAAGTCCCCTCGGCGGCGGCGACCGTGGACTTGCTGGGGCCGGAGGTCGATTTCCTCAGCATCGGGACGAATGACCTGATGCAGTACCTGTTCGGCGCGGACCGGGCAAATGAACGGGTCGCGCACTACAGCGATCCGCTCCATCCGGCGCTGCTGCGCACCATCCGCTTCGTGACCCGGGTCTCCCGGCGGAGCGGGTTGCCGCTCGCGATTTGCGGGGAGGTCGCGGCCGAGCCGCTCATGCTTCCCCTGCTGCTGGGGTTCGGGGTGCGGACCTTTTCGATGAGCCCCAACGCGATCCCGGAGATGAAACGGCTGATCGCGGTTCAGGACACCCGAAGAGCCGAAGAAATCGCCCAGCAGAGTGTCCGGCTGACGACTTCCCGCCGAGTCCGGGCCCGAGTGCTGCGGGCCGTCCGCGAGGGGGGGGATGGAGACGAGTAGCAGCCGGTGGTGGACTCGCGGGAGCGCCGAGGGCCGCGTACGTTCGGCCACAGGCTGCCGGGGCGTCCGATCAATGGAAGTCCCGGCTCGGAACTTCCGGCGGCACCGGAGTCTTTGAAATCTTCGGCCGGAAGAGTCGCTCCACCACGATGTGCGTGGAGCCCTGTTCAGCCTGAACCCGGCCGGCGGCCCCGAGGAACGACAGGGTCTGGGCCAGGTGCCGGTGCGTTTCAAAGATGTCCGGCCAGAGGATGAGGTTCACGAACCCGGTTTCGTCCTCGAGGGTCATGAACACCACTCCGGAAGCGGTCCCCGGCCGCTGCCGGCAGATCACGATCCCCGCGTAACGCGCACGGCTTCCGTTTCGAAACTCCGTTACCTCGCGGGCGGTAGGGAGTCCCGCGGCGGCCAGTTGGCTGCGAAGCGGCAACAGGGGATGGCCCCGGGTGCTGCTGCCCGTGGTCCGATGGTCCCACGCAATCGACTCGAAGCGGTCCAGCGGTGCGAAGCGGGGAACGGTTTCCTGCAGGAGGGGCGGATCTTCCGGTGTCAGGCTTTTCGGCGCCAGGGCGAGTGTCTGCCAGACGGCGTCGCGGCGGCTTTTCGGCCCCAGGTTCCGGAGTGCATCCGCCTCGGCGAGCGCCACCATCGTCTTTTTCCCAAGTGCGGCACGACGCGCCAGCGTGGCGACACAAGCAAAGGGTGATTCCCGGCGAGCCGCCACGATCTTCTCTCCATCGACGGACCCGAGTCCCTTCACGTAGCGCAGTCCCAGGCGGACATCGGGTCTGGCGAGCTTGTTCGAAGGGACGGAACCGGCAACCAAAGAGCAATCCCAGAGGCTCGTGGTCACGTCCACCGGGAGAAAGCGCACTCCCCGCCGCTTGGCGTCCTCGATGATCGTCGCCGGAGAGTAAAAACCCATCGGCTGCGCATTCAGCAGCGCACACGCGAACTCCGCGGGATAGTGACGGAGCAGAAAAGCGCCGGCATAGCTGATGAGGGCGAAGCTGGCGGCGTGGCTTTCGGGAAAGCCGTATTCCCCGAATCCCTGGATCTGCTCGAACACCCGTTTTGCGAACTCGGGAGCGATCCCCTTGGCGCACATGCGGGAAAGCAGGCGACTCCGATGCCGCTCCATTCGGCCCGTGCGCCGCCAGGCGGCCATGTCGCGGCGGAGCTGATCGGCTTCGCCGGCGGTGTAGTCGGCGGCGACCACCGCGAGCCGCATTACCTGCTCCTGAAACAGCGGCACTCCAAGGGTCTTTGCCAGAACGGGCCGGAGGGAAGGGTGCGGATATTCCACGGTTTCTTCACCCCGCCGGCGGCGAAGGTAGGGATGCACCATGCCGCCGGCGATGGGCCCGGGGCGGACGATACTCACTTCGATCACCAGGTCGTAGTAGTTCCGGGGCTGAAGCCGTGGCAACATGGCCATCTGAGCCCGGCTTTCGATCTGGAAAACCCCCACGGTTGCGGCCTTCCGGATCATGGCGAAGGTCTCCGGATCGTCAGCCGGGATGGCGTCCATGGACAGATCGAGACCTCGGGAGTCCTTGAGCAGTCGGAAAGCGAGATCCAGCTGGGTGAGGGCTCCGAGTCCCAGCAGGTCCACCTTGAACAGACCGAGCTCTTCGATGTCGTCCTTGTTCCACTGAATCACCGTTCTCCCCTCCATCGCGGCGTTTTCGACCGGCACGATGTGGGAAACCGGTTCTTCGCCGAGGAGGAACCCGCCGGGATGGATCGAGAGGTGCCGGGGAAACCCCTGAATTTCGTTCGCGAGCCGGAGGAAGTGCCGGGCTGCCGGCCCCTCCGAACTCCAGCCGGCGGCGGCCAGCCGGTCCCTTGAAAGTGGTTCGTAGTGGGAAAAGGCGCGGGCCAGCCGATCCACGGAGCGCTCGGAAAACCCGAGCGCCTTGCCCACGTCCCGGATCGCGGACCGGGTCCGGTAGCAGACGGTATTGGCCACCATGGCAGCGCGTCCCTCGCCGTATCTGCGGTACAGGAACTGGATGACCTCTTCCCGGCGCGAATGCATGATGTCGAGGTCGATGTCAGGGGGTTCGGCGCGTTCCCGGGAAAGGAACCGTTCGAACAGCAGTCCCATCCGTACCGGATCCACCGCGGTGATCCCGAGGCAGTAGCAAACCGCGGAGTTTGCGGCGGAACCTCGTCCCTGACAGAGAATTTCCCGCTCGCGGCAGAAACGGACGATCTCGACCATGGTGAGGAAATATCCGCCGTAGTCGAGTTCATGGATCAGGGCCAGTTCCTTGTCCAGTTGCTGTCTGACGGCCTGCGGGATGCCGCCGGGATACCGCTCGGCGGCGCCTTCGAACGCCAGTTCCCGAAGCCGGGTGGAAGACTGCATTCCCTCGAGGTCTTCGGCGGGATAGCGGTAGCGGAGTTCGTCGAGTGAAAACTGGCACCGCTCGGCGATTTCCAGGGTTCGGTCAACCGCAACCGGGTCGTCGGCAAAGAGGTCCGCGAACAGGGCAGGGGACAGCAGGTAGTGCTCGGCGTTCGGGAGCAGACGCCGCCCGGCTTCCCGAAGCGGCACGCCGTGACGGATGGCGGTGAGCACATCCTGTAATTCCCGGCGGCCCGGGCGGTGGTAGAGGACCTCGGTGGCGGCGGCGATCGGGATCCGGTACCGCTCTGCCCGCTTGCGAAGTAGGGCCTCTTCCGGAACGTCACTGTCCGCGCGGTGCCGGGTAACGAGGACATGAAGGTTTTCCCCGAAAGCTTCCCGGAGCAGATTCGCCGGCTGGTCGGGAGGAGCTTCCTGTTTGAGGGCACCAAGGCCGCCTCCCCAGAGCGCGTGGAGCCCCTCGGCATGCGAAGCGATCTCGGTCCAGGAAACTCCGGCGGTTCCCTTGCGGGATGGCCGACCGCCCGTTTTGGAACGCGGCGGTGCTTCTAGCGAATCTTTTTCAGGGGTGACGCCGGGACCTCGCAACAGCCCCCGGGTCAGAAGCCGGCACAGGTTCCGATAGCCATCCCGGTTCCGGGCAAGCAGGAGGATGCTTCCCGGTTCGCTTTGCCGGCCCTGCTCGTCTCCGGTAGCGGCCACCGACGTTTCGGCGCCGAGTACCAACCGGACCCCGCGCTCCCGGGCCGCCACATGGGCCTTGACGGCTCCGTAGAGGCCGTTCCGGTCCGTGAGTGCAAAGCCGGGGAGGCCGAGGGCGTGGGCCTCTTCGACCAATTCCTCGGGGTGACTTGCTCCTTCCAGGAAGGAAGCGTTGCTCTTGCAGAAAAGCGGAAAGTACAAATTCCGGATTGATGGCTACAGGCTGCTGGAGATCCGTTATTCGACGCGGCCCTCGAGAAACCACGAGCGTCGCTCGCGGTCATAGAAAACCCAGCAGACATCGCCGCGTTTCAGGCGGACAAAGAAGTAGTCGCGGGAGATGGGGCGTCCCGAAAGCAGGCGCCACCAGCCTCCGGAGATTCGAAAGGGACCGGTAAACCCCTGAACGGGTCCGTGTTCGATCCCCCGGAGCAACCAGCCATCGGGTTCGCCCGAACCCCGATGGGGAAGAATGAGCGGCTGGTCGTAGATGCGGCGAATCAGGCGTGGCGTCCGGGTCTCGAAAAAACCCTTCGGGGAGCTTTTGCCCGGATTCCGGAGGACGGCCTCTTCGGGAGAGATCGGCCGGCATCGATAGCGTCCCCGGGGAAGGTGCGCGTCCCGGGTTTCCAGGCGGACCAGAGAGTCCTCACCGAATTCGGCCCGGATCTGGGCAAGCGCTTCCGCCGCTTTTTTCGGACTCGTGGGAAGAGTCCCTCCAGAGGCTTGATACAGGCCGGGCTGTTCGGAGACGTAGATGCCACCGAGAGCCCGGAGAACGAGGCCGAGAATTCTTCTTCCCGGTTGATCTGCCGAACCCTGGAGCACTCCTGGCCCGACGGGTGTCTGCTTTCCGGGTGTTCGGTTCCCGGGCGAAGCGGCCCCGAGCCGCAGGCGGAGCAGGGAAAGAAGCTTCACGCCGTCTTCGGTGGGAAGGGCGGGACGGACCGATCCGGAAACCGGTGGAGCGTCTTCGCACTCCACTTCGTAGGCGAGTTCGGTGATCGCAAGGCCCTGTTTCCCGAGTTCGGCAAGGATCTGGTCGAGGAGGCGCTTCGCGTGGAAGATGAGCCGTTCGATATCGGTCTCGGGTGGCTCGAAGGAGATCCGGAGTTCCACCGGCGTTTGTGGAGAAAAAATGCTGGAAGCCGGAGAGTGCTCCCCGGATGCGAGACGATGGAGTGCGAGGACTTCTTTCCCGAAGCGGTTCGCGAGTCCTTTCCCGGACAACCGCAGCAGATCCCGCAGGGAAGAGATGCCGAGTTTTTCCAGTCCGGCGAGGGTTTTCTCCGGTAGGCCGAAGCGGACGAGCGGCGCCCTCAGGGCAGCGGTTTTTTCTTCGGCGGGGCTTTCGAAGATTTGCAGCCCGTACATGGCCCGCGCCGCCGCAAAGGTGCCGAACCGGGAGAAGCCCACCGCGACCGAGGCGTGAAAACCCTCTTTCCCGAGATCCTTGCGGAGTGTGTCAGCCCAATCCGAAAGTGGCCCGAACAATCCCGCCAGGCGGATGCCCGAAGCCAGAAGACTCCGGCAGCGCCGAATTCGGACAGTTGAGGGGCAGTGAGTGAAGCCGAAGGGGATGAAGCCGATTCGATCTGAGGACTCCAATGCTGGAGCCGCTCAGCCAGAGAGCGAGCTTCTCGCTCTACTTCCGAAGCACGGATATGGCTGGCCCGAAGCGCGGGGCAGCAGGCGACGGCAGCAGTCTGTTGCATTCCCGGACGCACCCCGAGAGTGATCGCCTTCCGGTTCGCCCAGCAAACCCGCGCCTGCACCTTGTCTTCGGTAACCACCGCCACCGGTTCCGATCGCCATTCGGGATGTCGCCGCAGCAGGATCTGGAGTGGTAGCGCCGGAACGTCAACACATGCCAGCCGGCTCACGGCATTTCCTTTCGAAACGGAATCCGGGAAGAAGGCGGTCTCCGCCGTGGGCCGGCGGGAATCCGGAGGAGGGTGAAATCCTGTTGCCCTTGTCTTTGAGAACGGTGACGACGACGTCGTTGTCCCGGCGGCTCGCGTCGAAGCGTTTCCCCACCCGGGGATCAAGCGAAGGAGCGGCGGGCGGTTTGTCGGTCAACAGGACGATGGCGGTTCGGTATTTGTGCGCGAGTCCGGCAAGCCGTGACAGAGGAGGGATTGCCGGGAAAGTGTCCGGCGGGGAAATCAGGCTCCGGACTTTCGGGCCTTGACGCTGCCCGGGAGTCACGTGGGATTTTTCTGGCGGGAGCGAATCGGCGAGGTCCACGATCACCAATCCGAAAGCTCCCGAGTGGACAATCCGGGTGGCGGCGCGGATCTGCGCCACCGGCGTTTCCAGGCGGAGCAGGACCAGTCGATCCAGAGCGATCCCGGATTCCACCGCGTCTGGAGGGAAGAAGAGGCTGCGGGTCGTTGCGATCCAGGCCACCAGGGCAGGAGCCGGGTGGAAAGCGGAATTCGGAGCAGGATGCCGGCTGCGGTTTTTGTGAGGTCTGGTTTTTTCGTGTTTGGCTTGATGGTGCTGGGCTTCGGCAACGAGCGCGAGCGCTGAAGACAAGACTCCAGAATCAGCCGTTCCGGATATCTCCACCAGGCTGCCGGCAAGCCGGGCAAGCTCCCACCTTGCGAGTCTCGTATCAGGGGCAGAGCGGGGGACTGGAGGCGTTGCAATTCCGTGAGGAGGTTTTTCGGAGTCGGGAGACTTTGTCGTGCGGGGCTGGGACGAGAGTTGGGGATGCAATCGGGAAGGGGATCCCTGCCGCTCGGGTTGGAGTTCGGGCAAAACCTCGGGGAGGAGTCCGGGCAAAGCCTTGGGCAAGACGGGAGCAAGGGTTTGTTGCATCACGGTTTTCTCTTGGCTGGAATTCAGAATTGGGGGATTCGGTATTGAGGGGGTGTTCAGCGAATTTGGCGTCGCAATTCCACGACTCTTCCCAGGATTCGGCAGGATCCGGGAGGTGGACGGAGTGTTTGGAAATCGGGGTTTTCCGGCCGCAACTCCATCCCGTCCCGTCCCAGGTGAAGTCGCTTCACCGTGGCTTCTTCTTCGAGAAGCGCCACCACGATCTGGCCGGAAACGGGAGTGGTCCGGCGTTCGACGATGACGGTGTCGCCGGGCAGGATGCCGGCGCCGGACATGCTTTCCCCCCGCACCCGGAGTGCGAAGTAGTCCGAAAGATCCCGGGAATCGGGGATTTCTACCGGGAGATTCCCCTCCGGGTTCTCAATGGCTTCTTCGAAACCTCCGGCGGCGACCTCTCCCAGCAGGGGGACTGGCTGCGGGCGGTTGGAAGACCAGCCTGACGCCGGAGAGGGCAATCGGTAGCCGCGGGAGCGGCCCGACTCCTTGGCCAGGCGCCCTTCTTCCACGAGAGCGGTGAGGTGGGCCCGCACGGTCTCCACGGCTCGAAAGCCGAAATGCCGCTGCACTTCGCGAAGGGAAGGGGAGTCCCCCTGCAGCAGACGATCACGGACAAAGCCGAAGATCCGATTCCGGGTCTGTCCCGGTGGCGTTTTGGGCATGTACGCAGCATAACAGACATTTGTCTGGTATGCCAGAGTGAAGGATGGTGGAGGGTCACGGACCGGGATGGGCAAGAAAAGCCCTACCAGCAGGACTGCGCCGACCTGCCGCTCGGCACGGCAGCCGGGAGAGCGCCAGCGGCGCCTCGCCGATCGCCTTTACGGAATCAGGCAAAGCAGTCCCGCGGTCCGGATGCGGGGCGCAGACCTCGATCCAGAGTGCTGGTGCGGTCTTTTTTATTTTCCGCGCCCCGCCCCGCGGCCGCTCGCGGTCAGAACGGGACGTCGTCTCCGTCGTCGTCGCTGGTATTCACTCCGCTCGATCCCCAGGCGTCGGGTTGCCGCTCAGCCTTGCGTCGCCCGGAGTTCGCATCGAATCCCCCCGTTGAAGCTGGGTTTCCGCCGTCGGATCTGCCGGGACGTGAGCTGCCGCTCCCCAGCACCGAATGAGCCCGGGTTTCCGTGACTCGGCGTTCCCGGCCGCTCCGGTCGTTGTACTTCCGGCTCTGCAGGAGCCCGTCCACCAGGACTCGCTGCCCCTTCTCGAGCTGTCCATCGAGGCGCTGGGCGGCTTCTCCGAACACCGCGACCTGGTGCCATTCGGTCTCTTCTCCGGTCTCCCCGTCCCGGCGGGACCACGTTTCGCTCGTGGCCACGGCCAGGTTCATGACCATGAAGGAATCGAATCGCTTGAGTTCCGGTGTCCTCCCCAGATTTCCCAGGACGATCGAACGGTTGATGTGAGGGTCCGGGTTTTCGGTTTCGCGCACGATTTCGGCGCGAATCTCGGTGACGTACACGTCCTCACCGTCTCGTTGGTACTTGCGGGTTCGCAGGCGTCCTTCCACGTACACGGGGCTGTCGGGAGCCATTCTCTCGGCGGTTTCGGAATTCCGCTCGCCGCGGACTTCGACCCGGTGCCAGGCAGGCCGTTCCCGCATCGCACCCTTCTCGTCGTTTTCGATGGTCACGGTCTTGACGTTCAGGCTCACGAGCTTGCGTCCGTCGTCAAAGACGCGGGTTCGGGGAGCGTCGGAAACCACTCCGCGCAGAACAACCTTGTTCAGATCTCGCATCACAACTACTCCTTCCGGCCGCGTGGCGCGGCCGGCTCTCAACGGCCGGGATCCCGCGGGGGCATGGCGTCCAGCTCCCTTTTCGCCAGACGCGCCGCCGTGGTACCGGCGAAAACATCCAAGATGTCCTCAAAGATTTCGCGCGCATCGGAGTCATGCCCCATCCGCCCGAGAATGAGGCCTTTCCTGTACCAGGCCTCGCCATGCTTGCTGCTGTCCGGGAAGTCCCGGATCACGATTTCAAATTGATCCAGTGCGTCGTCGAGACGCTCTTCGGCCAGGCGGCATTCCCCCATGAAGAAACGGGCGTTGTCCGCCAGTGCTCCCCCTTGATCCGCAACCCGCTCGAAGCTCGCGTACGCGAGGTCGTAGCGTCCCTGGTGGTAATCGGCCTCGGCCTCGTAGTAGATCTGGGAAACACTCGGCGCATCCAGGAGGGTTGCTCCTTCTTCCGTGCTGCCTCCGGTGTCCGCGCCTTCTTCCCCGGAGGTCTCGTCGGCAGCGGTCGCCGCGTCGTTTCCGGTCTCCGGCGCTTCGTTTCCCTCACCGTCGTTCGAAGTTTCCTCGGCGGCGGTCGCCGGAGAAGTCCCCGTGAGGGCGGCTCGGCGCTGCGCATCCCGCACCGCCTCCACTTCCACCATGAGGGCGGAAAGGCGGTCGTTGCTACTTCGGAACGCTTCGCTCAGAGTCGCGACGTTGCGCTCCATCCGATCCAGGGCGTTCATGGTTTCGGCGCGGCTGCGACGGTCCGCGGTCAGTTGTTCCTCCCGGTCTTCGAGGAGACGTTCCACGGTCTGCAACAGGGCAGTCTGCGCCTCCACCAGGGTGGCCAGTTGCACCTGAATCTGCCGGATCTCGGACACGATGCGGTTTTGGTCCCGCTGAGCGCCGGCGAGTGCTTCCCCAGCGAGACAAACGGCGGGGGCCGAGAGGGATAGCAGGAGCGCCCCGGCGACGAGGAATCCGGAGCGGGATGCGGTGGGGGGAGGATTCACTTGGCGACGATCTCCAGATGGGCGCGCCGATTCCGGCGCCAGGCAGCTTCGTTGTGAGCCGGGTCGAGAGGAAATTCCTTGCCGTAACTGATGATCCGCATCCGGCCGGAACCGACGCCGAGCTCCTGCAGGTAGTCCCGGACGGCCCGGGCGCGTTCCTCCCCGAGAGCGAGGTTGTATTCCATCGTTCCCCGTTCGTCGCAGTGTCCCTCGACCAGGATCCTGACGGTGGGGTAGCGGGCCAGCCAGTCGGCGTTTTCTTCCAGGGTGGCCCGGATCCTGGGGCTGAGCTGGGCGCTGTCGTACTCGAACTGCACGTCTTGGAGGTGCCCCTCGGCATTCAGATCTTCCAGGCTCTTTGAACCGATGTCCAGAAGATCGGTTTCGCTCCCCACCTCGGGCGGGATGGCGAGGATTTCGTCCTCGGTCAACCCACCGGAATCCGAGGATTCCGGCTCGGCGGCCATCGTCGACTCCGTCGCTTCGGCAGCAGCGGTCATCGGAGCGGCCACCGGCTCACTCCCCGTCGCCGGGCCGCGCGAAACCGAAGAACAGGCAGCCCCCCCGAACAACAGCGCGAAAAGGAGAGCCACCGAAACGGTGGCTACCAGTGCCCGGCGGGTCAGTATGAGTCTCATCAGCGCGGCCTCGATTGCGGGTTTTGAGGGGGGTTGCCCCAGCGCGGAGTGGTGTTGTTTCCCTCGCGGGTGAGTTGCTTCGGATTGGAACCGTCCCGGTGCATGGTGAAGACCTGGTCGCTGCCGGAACGATTGGATGTGAACGCAAGGTGCAGGCCGTTGGGCGCCCAGGATGGACTCTCGTTGCTGCCGCGTCCGGTGGTGAGCTGGCGCGTCTGCCGCGTCTCGAAATCATGAACGACAATGTCGAAGGGACGGCGCTCGATCCGGGAGGCGTAGGCGATTTCGCTGTACTGCCGCGACGGAGACCAGGCAGGGGAGTCGTTATACGAGCCCTCGAAGGAAATGCGCCGCAGATTCAGGCCGTCCCGATCCATGGTGTAGATCTGCGGGGCTCCCGTCCGGTCGGAAGTGAAGGCGATTGTGCGTCCGTTCGGAGACCAGGTAGGGGCGACGTCGATGGCGCGGTGGTCGGTGAGTCTTCGCAGTTCGCTGCCGTCCACCGCGGCCAGATAGATTTCGGATTGGCCGTCGCGATTCGAGGTGAACGCGATCCACCTTCCGTCCGGGGACCAGGAAGGGGTGAAGGATTGGAAGTCCCCTACGAGTCTCTCTCCGCGGCCCTGATAGAGAAACGCGAGATAGAGCGCGGGGGCGCCTTCGCGATAGGAGATGTAGCTCAGGGCTCTCCCATCCGGCGACCAACTCGGGGTGATGTTCAAGGAGCCGTTGGCGGTCACCGGCCGCTGGCCGTGCCCGTCGTAATCCATCAGGAAGATTTCCTTGCTGCGCGGCTGTGCACGGGTGGTGGAGAAGGCGATCCGGGTCCGGGCTACTCCCTGATAGTTGCCCGCGTGTTCCAGGATGTCATCCGCGATCCGGTGAGCCAGCAGCCGGGCGGCGCCGCGAGCTGCCGTGTAGCGGCGGCCGAAGACGTTTTCCTGCGCCCGGACCGCGTGCATCCGGACTTCGGCGACCAGCAGATCGCCCTCGATCCAGAGATTTCCGTCGATCAGGATGTCGGCTCCGATCGACTCCCACTGGTAGTAATCAAGCGCCTGGTCGGCGGAGCCGGCCTGGGCGATCCGATAAAAGCGCTTCGGAAGCATCCGGTACACGCCGGCGTACTCGATGTCATCCCACAGCACCGCGCTGGCTACCGACACCGCCGCGGCCGTTTCGTCGGCGAGCGGTTGGGGGTCTCCGGCCGGAGATTCGCCACCGACGCCCGGTTCGGACTCCGACAGCATCGGGTTGAAATCCGCCTTGAAATCCGGGATGGCCATCCTGACCGGAGCTCCCGGGCGCGTGATGTCCAGATACCAGTCGCCGGCGTCCTGGGAGGAGTTCAGCGTGCTTGCCGGGACTCGGTTGCGGGAGGAGGCGCTGACGCTTGCGGCCTCCGGCGAAGCGTTCGTGACCCCGGCCGGGGTGGCGGCGCCAACCGAAACGGAAACCGGCACGAAAGCCGCCGCGACTCCGGTGGCCAGCGCCGCACCGGCGAACGCGAGGCCAAGACGGGGTAGGGGGTGTCTCATGGAGCCTCGGCCGGCGGCCCGTCCGGACTGCCGTTCGCTTCCTGCGAATAGGTGAAGAGCAGGTGGACCCCGACGCGATCCCGAGGATAACTGTCAGGGAGCCGCGGAAGCGGTTCGGCGAGGACGACCGCCCTGAGCGCGGCGCGGTCGAGCAGCGACTGACCGCTCGAAGTCTCGACCTCCGCATCGCTGATACCGCCGTCGCGGAAAATGGTGAACCGGATTACGACGGTGGCCCGTCCCCGAACGGGGATCTGCTGCCAGTTCGCCTGGATCCGGGCGATCATCTGGCGCTGGTAAAACGCGTATTCGAAATCCTGGTCGAACTGGGTGCCTCCGGGCGTCCCTCCGAGACCGATTCCGGTGTTCCCGGCAGCTTCCCGGTTGGCTGCACTCGAAGTGACGGAGCGCCGGGTCGGGCGGGATTTGGTGTCGACGGGACGGCGGGTTTCGAGCCGCGCGGAGTCCGCCCACGCCGCATCCCGGCCCCGAAGGCCGGATTCCGGGCGCTCGGGGCGGGCGGACCGGCGGCGCTCCCGGGCGTCCGGTACCGGCATGCGGTCCCGGTTTTCGACGGTGGGGCGCACTACCTCCGGGCGGGACGGCGGTGGCTCGGGAGCGGCGGGCTCAGGTTCCGGAGGTTCGGGAGCCGGCGGTTCCGGCTCGGGCTCGGGTTCGGGCTCGGGCGCCGGGGCAGGGGGCGCCGCCGCCACGCTGCCCAGGTTGGGCGTCGGGTTCGGCCCGGACATGCCGAGTTCGATGAAGGCCGCGGAAGGAGGCAGGAGATCAGGTCTCCGGTCGAGGTCAAGACCTACCGCGGCGCCTCCGAGAAAAACAACGTGCGCGGTCGCCGACCACATGAGGTTCCGCCGGAACGTGTCTTCGGAACCCCGCGATGCGGATCTCGGTGACGACCTCGTTGGCGACCTTGTGGACGGGGGAGTTGACGGGGGGGACGCGACGGTCGGTCGCCGGACGGGTGGGTTCCGGGGTGGATCCGGCACGGGCTACTACCTCTGGCGCTGTTCGCCGGGGTAGGCGTACACGAGACCAACGCGGTCAAAACCCGCTCGTTTCATCGTGTCGATTACCTCGATGACCTGTCCGTATTCTAGCGAGACATCCCCCTGCAGATAGCCTTCGCGAGCCCCTTCCAGATCGACGATTTCACGAAGCCGCTCCTCGAGGAGAAGTGGATTCACGGCGCGCTCTCCGACGAAGGTGCGTCCCTCGGCATCGACGGTGACAATGACGCGCTCGGTTGCCTCCGCCGACCGCATGCGCGCCGTGGGCAGGTTCACCTCGAGCGAGCGGACGAGGAGCGGGGCGGTCACCATGAAAATGATCAGCAAGACGAGTACCACGTCCACAAAGGGGGTTACGTTGATCTCGGACAGTGCGGTTCCGGCGGTCGCCCTCCGCTTGGCGCCGAGTTGGGCCAGCGCGGAGCCCGAACCCGGACCTGAACCTCCGGCGGAACCTCCGGCGGTCCCCATGGCCATGCTGTCAGCGGGCCAGGTGCCGTTCCAGCATGGCCACGTACTCCAGCGAAAAATCGTCCATGGTGTTGGTGATCCGGCGGATCTGGGCCAGAAAAGCGTTGTAGGCGATCACTGCCGGAATCGCCGCCGCCAAGCCTGCAGCGGTCGCAATCAGTGCTTCCGACACGCCGGGGGCGACGACGCTGATGTTGGCCGCCTGGGTCAGCGCGATGTCCTGAAACGCGTTCATGATCCCCCAGACGGTTCCGAACAGGCCGATGAACGGTGTCGCGCCGCCGGTAGTCGCGAGGAAAATCATCCGTTGTTCGAGGGCTGCGGTTTCGGTCGAGGAGGCGCGGAGGAGCGATCGCGCCACGGCTTCCATGTTGGACACCCTCAGCCGCATCGACTCCTCGTCTTCCTGATCCAGCCGGGACTGATACCGCACCTCCTGGTAGCCGGCTTTGAAGAGCCTGGCGAGCGGACTGTCCGGGTGCTTCCGAGCCCAGGTCACGACATCCGCGAATCGCGTGGCAGAGCGGAAGTGTTTCAGGAACGCCGCCGAATTCCGTTCCGCCCGCCGCAGTCGCCGGGTCTTGTTCAGGATGATTGCCCAGGAGAACAGGCTGAAGAACAGGAGTGTTGCGAGGACGAACCAGGAAACCGGTCCGGCCTCCACCACGAGCCCGAGGATCCCGCCGCCCTCGAACAGTCCGCCGGAGCGGCCGATGTCCACCGCGGTGACGGTTTCCTCGACGGCCTGCTGCTCGGGTGGCGCCTGTCCCGCCCACGCGGTCGCGGGCAACAGCACCGAAACCCCGGCCCCAAAAACAGCGCTGCACGAAGCCGTGAACCGGGCGAACACGTAGAGGATGCGGGTAACCAGGATACCCAACATATAGTAGCCTAACCCATGCCCACCCACTACCTGTTGGGGTTCGGGTCCGTTTCTGCGCCAGCACCCGGCGGTGTCCGAGTCTGGCCCGGCTCCGGGACCGAAACCCGTCCGTCAGCGGCCTGGCAGCCTGTGGCTAAAGTCACGCGGCCCAGTTCTCCCGGTGGGGGCTCGAACGGCGATGGATCCCGGCTGAACCGGCCCCTCACCGGGAGAACGGGGTCAGCCGGGCCCCCACCGGGAGAACTGGCCCCACCGGGAGAACTGGGCCTCCCCGTTCTCGGTGCTCACGTCACTTTGTCCACAGGCTGCTAACGCGCAATTCCCGGCGCTCCGGATCCCGATGCTTCATTGGCTGCGGGCGCGAAACGTCGCCCTTCTCAAGGATGTTTCCCTTGAGTTCGGAGAGGGGCTGAACGTGGTGACCGGCGAGACGGGGGTCGGAAAGAGCATGCTGCTCGAGGCGCTCGGACTGGTTCTCGGTGCGCGCGGCCGTTCGCAGCTCGTGGGCCCGGCCGCGGACCGGGCCGTCGTGGAGGCGGGCTTCGCCGTCCCGGAAACGGGATCTCCGACCGGGGCACGACTCAAGGCGTTGGGTGAGGAGGTCGGGATATCGACCGAAGACGACGAACTCGTGATCCGGCGGGAACTGCGTCTGGGCGCGGGACGGCGCTCGATCTCGAACCGGGTGTCCCTGAACGGGGCCGCGGTTCCGGTAGCGGTGCTGCGCGTGGTGGGGCTGCACCTCGCCGAGGTGTACAGCCAGGGGGAGTATCTGGCTCTGCTCCAGCCCGGGGCGGCGCGGGAGACGGTGGACGCCGTCGGGGGGCACGCCGGTCTGCGGCACGAGGTCGCTGCGGCTTTTCGTGAACTGCGTGCGGCCGAAGCGGACCGGGACGCGCTCGAGGAGCGCCTCCGGTTGGCCGCCGCGGAGCGCGCCGAGATGCAGCGAACGCTCGAAGAGATCGAACGGGTGCAGCCCGAGCCGGGCGAGATGGCGGCGCTCGTTGCGGAGCGCCGCGCGCTCGGTGATGCGGAACACCTCGCCGGTCGGCTCGAAAGTGCATTTCAGGCGCTTTACGGGTCCGAGGCGGCGGCCGGCTCCCAACTGGCGGTGGCACTCCGCGCCCTCGACGACGCGGCGGCTTCCGACCCCCAGACAGCCCGTCTGCTGGAGGGCCGCCCGGACCTGCTCGTGGAGGTCGAGGATCTGGCGGCGGCAGTGCGCGATCGGCGGGACCGGGTCCGGGCGGCGCCGGCGCGACTCGCGGAAATCGAAGATCGTCTCGGGGAACTGCGCGGACTGGAACGGCGCTACGCACGAGGAACGGGTGGCGCGGACGAACTCCTCGCGCGGGCGGCGGAGATACGGGAGGCTCTTGCCGAACTCACCGACCAGGCCCAGGAGCGCCGCCGGGCGGTGGCTGCCGCGGAGACCGGCGCCTCGCGCTATCTGGAGAGGGCAGGGGCGCTCCACGCCGCTCGGGAAAACGCGGCGAGCGCACTCGGCGAGCGGGTGCAGGCCGAACTCGCCGGACTCGGTATTCCGCGAGCTCGCTTCTCGATTGCGCTGGAACCAGTGCGGGGGCGGTTTCAGGCGGAAGAGGAGCCCGGAACCGGGCATTTCACGGAACACGGCCTCGACCGCGTCGAGTTCCTGTTCAGCGCGAGTTCCGAGATGGCGCCGGGTCCGATCGGCGAGATCGCATCGGGGGGGGAGTCCTCCCGGTTCTTCCTGGCGCTCAAGGCGGCCGGAGCGGGAGAGGGAGGCGCCGCAACCCTGATCTTCGACGAGGCGGACACCGGAACCTCCGGCCGGATCGCAGATGCCGTGGGCCGCCGCCTCCGCCGCCTCGCGACTTCCCGGCAGGTCGTCTCCGTGACCCACCTGCCTCAGGTTGCCGCCCTCGGGCGAGTCCACCTGACGGTCGAGAAACTAGAATCCGGCAATGCGGTTCGGGTTCGTCGCCTTGGAGAGGGTTCCCGCATCGAGGAAATCGCCCGCATGCTCGCTGGACCCGAGATCACCGAAAGCGCCCGACAGCACGCATCCCAACTGCTCGCCGGTGCGGACGCGCAAGCCCCCGGCAGCGGCGGTCCGGGGGCTCCGGCAGGGGTGGCGGATCGCTGAATGACCGTCAGCGCAGCGGATTTCGTGCCTCGGCGGACGTCCGAACCGATGTTGGATCCTTCGGGGAGGCGTGGGGAGCCGGCTTCCCTGCGGTTCCGGATCGAGACGTGGGGCTGCCAGATGAACGTGCACGATTCCGAGAAGATGGCGGCCGCGCTCGGATCGCTCGGCTGCCGTCCAGCGGACGCCCAGACCACGGACGCCCGGTCCGCAGACGCCCGGCCCGCGGACATCGTTGTTCTCAATACCTGTTCCGTTCGGGAAAAAGCGCAGGAGAAGGTGTTTGCCCGGGTCGAGCAACTGGTCGGCCGGGGCCAGGAGCGCCCCCGGCTCATCGGGGTCGCGGGCTGCGTTGCCCAGCAGGAAGGGGGCGCCATCTTCGGCCGGGCGCCGGCGGTGGATTTCGTCCTCGGCACCCAGAGCCTGGTGTGTCTTCCGGACGTGGTGCGCCGGTTGCTCGACGGCGAGTCGCACGTCGTCGAGATCGGACGGCACCCGGACAACCTCGACATCCCGCCGGAACAGATCGATCGAATTCCCGGAGTGAAGGCCTACATCACCATCATGGAGGGCTGTGACAACTTCTGCTCCTTCTGCGTGGTGCCGTTCACCCGCGGCCGCGAGCGGTGCCGAAGCGTGTCCCGGATCGTGCGCGAAGCGGAATCTCTGGCCGCGTCGGGGTTCCGGGAGATTCAGCTCCTCGGCCAGAACGTCAATTCCTATCGGAATCCCGAAGATGGCCGGGGATTTGCCGAACTCACCGATGCGGTGGGTGCAGTCGCCGGCATCCGCCGGATCCGCTTCACGAGCCCTCACCCGAAAGACTTCAGTACGGCTCTCATGGATCGTTTCGCGGCCGGGGGACCCCTGATGCCGCACATGCATCTGCCCGCGCAGTCCGGGTCCACCAGCGTGCTGGAACGAATGCGTCGCGGTTACACCCGTGATGACTTTCTGGAACTCGTCGGGCGGGCCCGGGAGAAGGCGCCGGATCTGGCTCTGTCCACCGACCTGATCGTGGGGTTTTGCGGTGAAACCCGGCGAGAGTTCGAAGACACTCTGACCCTTCTCGACGAAGTGCGTTTTTCCTCCGTCTATTCCTTCAAGTATTCGGAACGTCCCCACACTCTGGCGTCGAAGCGGCTTCTTGATGATGTTCCGGACGCGGAGAAGACGCGACGGCTGATCGAGCTGCAGAGTCGGCAACGGGACATCCAGCTCGCCCTGCACCGCGATCTGGTCGGCCGCCGGATGGAAGTTCTGATTGAAGGGCCGAGCCGCAAGGGGGGCCAACTCGCCGGACGGGGCCCTGACAATCGGATCGTGAACTTTCAGGGTCCGGCGGAAGCCGCCGGAAGCTTTGCCGAAGTCGTGGTCACGGGATTCGGCCCGAACAGTTTGCTCGGTGAGCTGGTGGAGGCGCCGAAGCTACGCCACGCTGCCGGCGAGGCGCCGGTTCCAGTGGCGGGACCGGAATCCTGGTCGTCGGGGATCCCTCTTCCGGTGGTTCAGGCGGGAGCCGGGGCCGGCGAGCCGAGGCCATCCGGATGAAGGGACGCAGAAGGAGCTGACCGTGGAGATTGAGGTAAGTATCAAGGCGATCCTGATGGTGCCGCGGACCAGTGCGGCGGTGGTGATGCTCAAGGAGGAGTCGGGCGATCGTGAAGTGCCCATTTGGGTTGGGCCCATGGAAGTCCGCGCCATCGGCCTGCAGATCGAGAACTATGAGCCGCCCCGGCCGTTCACGCACGACCTGATTCGGGAACTGCTGCGGGAGCTGGATGCAAGGGTTACCAAAGTGGTGATCCACGATGTCCAGGACAACACCTTTTATGCGCACGTCCACCTGGAGCGAAAACGCCAGCGGCTCGCGGTCGATGCCCGGCCGAGCGACGCCATCGCGCTGGCCCTGAGAACGAGAGCGCCCATCTTCGTCCATTCCCGCGTCATTGAACGGGGGGCGAAGCGCGCCGAGGAGCTCATGGCCGAAGATGTCGAACCGCCGGAAGACAGCGAAGCGCTCGGCGACTGGCTCGAGGCTCTGGACGAGGATGATCTCGGCGACACGCACTGAGCTCCGGGTATGCGCGCCACCATCACCGTAGCGAACCAGAAGGGAGGGGTGGCCAAGACCACCACCGCGGTCAACCTGGCGGCAGCGTTTGCAGGCGCCGGACACCGGACCCTCCTGGTTGACGTAGATCCGCAAGCCAACGCCTCGGTGAGTGTCATCGAGCCCGATCCGTCCCGGCGTTCGATGCTGGAGGCGCTGACCGGCGAGGTCCGCTTCGCGGACATCATCAGCCCCACCAGCGTGGAAAGACTGTCCGTCGCCGAAGCGCGCATCTCGCTGGCCAAGCTGGAGCGACAACTGCTCGGCGACATCGACGCCCACTATCGACTGCGCGACCGCATTCAACACGTTCGGGAGCAGTTCGACTTCGTCGTGATCGACACGCCGCCGACCCTGGGTCTGATTACGGTGAATGCGATGGTCGCGAGTGACTATGTACTGTTGCCCCTGCCGCCGACGTACTACGCTCTGGAAGGGGCCGACGATCTTCTCGATACGCTCGAGCAGGTGCGTCGCCGTCCCAATCCCGACCTGTCCCTCCTCGGGGTTGTCATCACCATGGCTGACCAACGCACGAAGATTGCCCGCGATGCGATTCGGAAAATTCGCCGGCACTTCGGGAAGGCCGTATTTCGGACCCTGATCAGCAGGAACGTACGACTCGAGGAGAGTCCCGCGTACAAGGAATCGATCTTCAGTTTCGCACCCAACTCCCGAGGCGCCGAGGACTATCGGCGCCTGTCTCAGGAGGTGCTTGCCCGTGTCCAAGCGAACCGGTCTTCCTGAAAAACTCAGTCTCAAGCCGCGCGACAGCCACTACGTGGCGGGTCTGACCCCCGATGAGCCGGGGGCTCGCCAGCGCATGATCCCGACGGCCCAGATTCACCCGAACCCCCATCAGCCCCGTCAGCGCATCGGGACTCTGGAACCGCTCGCCACCTCGATTCGGGACCAGGGAATCCTGCAGCCCATCCTGGTCCGGCGACTGGGACCCAAGGATTTCCAGATCATCGCCGGCGAACGCCGGTATCGCGCCGCCGTGCTGGCAGGCCTGCGCGAAGTGCCCTGCGTCGAGCGCGAGGCCGGGGAAGGGGATGCTCTCGAGTTGGCGCTGGTGGAGAACCTGCTACGGGACGATCTCTCGGCCTTTGAAGAGGCGGTCGCCTACGAGGGCCTCATCAGGGAACACGGACACACCCACGACTCCCTGGCGCGCCGGGTCGGCAAGGGACGCACGTCGATCACCGAAACGCTTGCGCTGCTCCATATTCCGGAGGAAATTCGGGAGGTCTGCCAGGCATCCGGGATCGTGTCCCGCCGGCAGCTCTTGCGGGTGGCGCGGGAACCGGACGCGGAGGCGATGCTGGCCTGTGTCCAGCGCCTCGCTCAGGGGCTTGAAGAGCCAACCCCCAAACGCCGGAAGCGCAAGGGAGAACGGCCGCGGCCCTTCGTGTTTCGATATTCGCCGCGGGGTGGACCGTTCCGGCTCCAACTGACGTTCCGCCGCAGCGAGGTGGAAGAGGCAGAGGTCGTGGAGGCGCTGCGGACTCTCCTCCAACAGCTCGAAGCGAAAGAAGAGGATGTCGGCGCGCCGACATCGGAGCCAAGCGAAGCAGAATCAACAAGTTAGCCAGGCAGGAGCTAAACACCGGAAGGTCGCTGGGGAGCCCGGGGATTCCGGAATTCCCCGGTACGGGTTCTGATTTCCGCGAGGCGGGGCCGTTTCTTCGGCACTCCGAGAGCGCGACATTTCCTTCCTGCGCGCCCCCTCTCGGTTCGCCCGCGCCGGGGCTAGAATGGCCCGCATGGTTCGAAGTACCACCTCTGCACTACTGATCGCCGGTTTGACCGTCGGCCTCGGGGCCGCCAGCGGAGTCGCGCAGGATGCCGACACTGCGACCGTGAAGGTCGGCGACCCAGCTCCCGATTTCGAGCTCAAGGACGCCCACGGCGCCAGCTATCGGCTTTCCGATCTCGTCAAAGGCGGGCCGGTCGTCCTCGAGTTCTTCCGCAGTGGAGGCTGGTGACCATTCTGCATTGCGCAACTCGGCGAGTTGCAACAGTCTTTGGATCAGTTCGAAACGCAGAGCGTCACCGTCCTCGGAATCTCCAAGTACGGGCCAGGCGACACTCTGATGTGGCTTTCGAAGAATGACTGGACCTTCCCGATCCTCGTTGAAGGCGGTTCGGTCATCGCTGACTACGGCATCCCCAACCCGGATCACGCCGGGACGGACCGCGAAGGGATTCCCCATCCCGCGACGATCATCGTGGACGGTGACGGCGTGGTCCGGTTCGTCAACGTGTGGGTGAACTACCGCGACCGAACACCTCCGGACGAGATCCTTGCCGAGATCTCCCGTCTCGGAGGATCCTGATGTTCCGTCCTTTCCCAAAGGAGTTTCGCCTCATGAAACACCCTCTCCCGCTGTTTGCTCTCCTCCTGGGCGTGTCCGGCGCCCTCGCGGCCGCCCCGGCTGCCCAGGCGCCCATGATTCCCGACTGGGACAACGCGGCGAAGTTCGAACTGGTGGCCTCCCAGTCTCCCGTGCGCCCCGGCGACCAACTCGCAGTCGCGGTGGTTGCGGAACTCGACGAGGGGTATCACCTCTACGGGCCCGAGGAGGCATTCCCGACGGCAACGGTCGTGGAACTCGTTGAGGGCGGTGCTTTCGAAGCCGGTGAGCCTGACTATCCGACGCCCATCCGGCGCGATCTTTCCGGCCTCGGCGAATATGACCTCTACGAGGGCACGGTAGCCATCCGGATTCCGGTGACCTCCGTCCTCGAGCGAGGACGGGCGGCGAACGCCGAAGTGCTGGTCCGCTACCAGCTCTGCACGGACAACGCCTGCAGCGCCCCCACCAGCACGACCCTCGAGCTGTCCCTGCCGACTGCAAAGGCGGGGGCCCCGGTGAAGATGCTTCGTTCCGACATCTTCAACGTGTCACGATGAGCAAGGTCGTCCATACCTGTCACGCGCGGGTCGTCAAGCAAGCCGGCCCGGTCCGGCAGGCTTTTCTGGAAGACTTCGACCAGCCGGTGCGTTTCGGAGTCCATAGCGGAATCGCCGCGTTCTACGGAGTCACCCCGGCCGAGGAGCTGCCCGCGACCCTCGACTACGTCGTCGCCGCCACCGGCGGTTGAATGGTGGGGACTTTCGGGCGGGCGCTCGAAGTACGCGGAATTCCCAGCCAGCCGAATCGGCTTTCGGCAGACGTTGAAGGCGACATCGTGGACGAAGACGGCGTGATGGCGCTGCGCGCCATCCGGATTCGGTACCGGGTTGCCGTACCTTCGGGCAAGCGCGCCGAGGCGGAACGGGCGCTGCGCTTCCATGAGCGTGGCTGCCCGTTGGCCAATACCCTGAAGGGCGGGGTGGACATCCGCTACACGGCCGATTTCGAGGAGCTCGACAACACCAGCGCCGCATGAGCGACGCCGCTTCGGCAATCCGGGCGCTGATGCGCTGCGCGCCGCAATTGGTGACCGTGGTAACCACCACGGGTCCCGAGGGCCCGCGGGGCATCACCGTCAGTTCGTTCACTTCAGTGAGCCTTGAGCCGCCGCTGGTGCTGGTTTCGATCATGAATTCCGCGCAGGCGCACGCCGGGATCGCCGCCGCCGGATTTCGGGTGCATCTCCTCGCTTCCGATCAGGCTGGGGTTTCTGGGCACTTCGCGAAGCCCGGGCTCGATTCCGCGACCCAGTTCGCCGGAGCGTTTGCTGGTGCCGTCGAGGCCGGAGGCGCGGGGAAGCCGCCGCAGCTCTCGGGGAGCATCGGATGGCTCGAGTGCCGCACGGTTGGTGCTCACCGGGAGGGTGACCACACGCTCTTCATCGGCAGGGTGATCGAGGGCAGGGTAGAACGCGCTGACGCGCCACCGTTGCTCTACTACGACCGGGCGTATCGCGAGATAGGAGACGCGGTGGATGACTCGTCGTGCTGAGTGGACGCGCGCCCTGTCCTGGAGGCTGACACCTCTTATCGGCTTGGCACTCCTCGCCGGTTGTGGTGGAAACGAGGAGCCGGCGGCCCCTCCCGAGGAGCCGGCTCCCGTCGAGGAGGCGCCACCCGTCGAGGCGCCTGAGCCGGACCGGGCGCCACCACCTCCTCCGCCGCCGGCGCCGACCACCGGCACCCTGCAGATTGAAGGCACGAATGGCGCGAGCGTGCTCCTGAACGGCCGGATGCTGGGCACCGTACCGGGCACCTGGGAGGATTTGGACGTCGGGGAGTTTCCGGTTCGCATCGAAAAAGAAGGCTTCCACCCGCTGGAGGTCAGCGTCACCATCCGCGGTGGGCGAACTCGATCGCTGGCCGCAACGCTCACCGAAATGCTGGGTTCGATCGTCGTGGAGAGCGATGTGGCGGGGGCGAATGTCTTTCTGGATCGGAACTTCAAGGGGAACACGCCGGTCACCATCGCGGATCTCCAGCCCGGGCGATACAACCTGACGGTTTCCGTCGAAGGCCACGACGTCGTTTCCCGGCGAGTGGAAGTCGGCCGGCGGGCGGTGCCCGTGCGCGTGGACTTCGGCGACTCGGTGGCGACGCTGGACGTGCGGGTGCCGGTGGTGCACAAGCACCGGTTCGGATCGTGTGAGGGGGTGCTGGTCGCGACAGCGGACGGGTTTGACTACCGGACGGACCACAAGGATGCGTTCCAGTTGCCGTTCGGGCAGGCGGAACGGTTTGAAATCGACTATCTGGACAACAACCTGCGGCTGAAGGTGCGCGGCGGCAGGACCTACAACTTCGAGTCGCCCTCGGAGGACGTGGACGCGTTGTTCGTGTTCCACCGCGACGTCGCGGCGTTTGGGGAGGAAGGGTGAGGAGCAGAGCGCGCCGTTCGGCGGCCCAAAACACCCACTACTTTACATAAGCATCATTATCGGAAGTCGCGAAAGCGACTTCCGGTGAAGATCCGGCGCGTCGCCGCCCGGGCGAGCCGCAGGCGCTCGACGCCATACTCGCGGACCGGGCTGCCCCGAACGCTACTCCCTCCGACCGAGAGGCTTTCCGGCAGCGCCGGAAACTCCTCCTCTCGATCGCAACCCAGTATTCGCGCCGCGTGTTCCAGGAGGCGCTCAACCCCCACCGCCTGAAGCGCTGGAACAACGCCGTCGACCCGTACGGGCAGCCGGCCACGCGGCTCCGGAATCTCGCGCAGCAGCTCGCCAGCCTTCCGATTCTGGAGGACTTCTCCCGGAAGCACGTCTGGCACCAGAAGGTTCTCGAGCATGGCGAAGCCTGGCGCTTCCTGCTCGAACAGATGAGCAACATCTGGGCTGATCCCCAGCGCAGCAGATCCGTGCTGGACGAAGTCGTCCAGGCCGCTTTTCCCGTCCTCCCGACCGTCCGGAAAGACCCCATCCTGCCGGCGGGCACCCTGATGATGCCCGCCGCTGGCGTGCATTCCCAACAGCAATCCCTGCCGGCTTCGCTCAGCGCGCCGAGCGATCCTGCGCCGACACTGCCGGGATTCTCTGACCCGCGCGCGCCCACGGTGCAGATCCCCGCCTGGCTTGCCGCCTTCGACCGTGCAGGCGGGCCTACCTTCGCAGGCGGCGGCGGGCATTCCGCCGCCCCGATCAACCTGCGGCTCGGGACGGAGTTTCTCGCGGCCGTGCCGCTCGACCGGCGGGACCACCGGGATGGGGCGCTGCTTGAGTTCACGGTCCGGGATCTCGTCAACTGGCTCCGGCAGAACGGAGCCGCCAATTGGCGCGTGGGGCGGGATTGGCCCGCGCTTCGCGAAGCCCTCCGTTTTTACGACTCGGACGCCGCAAGGGTCCGCTGGCTCGACCCGGCAACCGGCGATCCAACGGACCGCCGCGTCATCTCGCTCGAGGCCTTGCCCCCTGCCATCGGCGCCGGCCTCGACTCGCGTTTCCACGTGCGCGTCCTCTACCCGCCCGGATCCGAGAACGGCCCCGCCGTGGACATGCCTCGCCTCCGCTACTGGGGCGCGCGGTCCGCACTCGCCTATCGCGGCCTGATCGGGCTCGCCTACCAATGGCACAAACCCGGCAAGACCCTCTATCCGATCCGCCGCAACAAGAAGATCGTCCACTGGCGGCATGCCGACGATCCGGAGCGCTATCACCCGCTCACCCCCGCGGATCTCATGGCTCTCTTCTACCCGTCGGGCGACACCGTTTCGGCCCCTGGGAGACGCAAGCGTCTTGAGCGAATCCGACGCATTCTTTCCACGCTCCACGAGGCCGGCGCTGTCGGCCGTATCACGCCTGGCCGGATCCTCCCGCCAACGACACACGTCAACGACAGCGACGACTGAAACGTCGCAAATCCGTCCCCGCTTAGGCGACGTGTACTCCGGTCACGCTTGGACGTGTACTCCGGTCACGCTGGACGTGTACTCCGGTCACGCTGGACGTGTACTCCGGTCACGCTGGACGTGTACTCCGGTCACGTTCTTGCCCGAATTTACGCGCAAAACCAATGACTTCCGTTCGCTCCTTCCCCTACCCCGACCCTTCGGAGGGGGGGAGGAGAAAAAAAGGGCCTGTCGGCCGGACTTGAAAATCCGGCCTCCCGCCCTAACCTCACCCGCCTGATGGTGCCATCGAGCGCGACTTCGTCGCGCGCCTCCGGTCGGGCTCCGCTTCGCGGCCCCTTCCTCTCCCGCCGCTAGCGCGGCGGGTCAACTACGAACGCGAAAAGCTCAGCCGACCGGCTCAGTAACACCCGGACTGTCGCCAGAGCAGGTGTCCGAATTCGCCATCACCACCCGGAGTGTGATAGATAACCGGTTCCGAACCCAAAACCCGTGACCACACACACACACACACACACACACCGCAAGATCCGGACCAGGCCACGGCGTATATCCGGACGCTCTATCCCGCTGACACTGAACATCTCGCCTTAGTCGCGATCGACCGGGTCGCAGAGCGCCACCCGGAACAGCGAATCCGACAGGTGCGAGCCGTCACTGCGCCGAAGTTCCAGGCGTGGCTTCGTGCCCTGAACGCCCAGGGCTACGACATCTTCGTGTCGATGAACCCCGTCAACCCACAGCGGCGCCGCCGCGAGAAGCAGGACGTGGCGAAGGTGCGCCGCCTTCAGCTCGACCTGGACCGCAACGGCCCCAAGTCCCTCCACCGCGTCCTCGCCGACGTGCATGCCGGTTCCCTGCCCCCGCCTGCGGCTGTGGTCCGGAGTTCGCGCCACAACTACCAGGTGATCTGGCACGCGGATCCGGACGCCTGGACGGCTCCGGAGGCGGAGGACACCATGCGCCGCCTGGCGGCCGAATACGGCGGGGACTCCTCGGTGGCCGACGTTGCGCGCGTGATGCGGCTCCCGGGCTTCCGCAACAAGAAGCCGGAGCGGGACGATGCGCCCGTGCGCTGGACCGACCACGCCGGCCGCGCGACACACCCCCATGCGTTCGCGCATCTACCCAGGGTGGAGCTTTCCCCAAACCGCTCTCCCGCCCCCGGCCGTCAGATTGAGGGCCGGGACACCAGCCAGTCCGCCCGGGACTGGGCCTATGCGAAGGACCAGCTCCGCAAGGGAGTCCCCCAGGAGAGGGTCATCGCCGCGCTCGAGAAGCGCCGCGCCGGCGAAAAGCACGACCCCCACTACTACGCCGAGCGGACCACCCGCAAGGCATTCCTCGACATCCAGCGCCCGCAGGCGCGGGCGCAGCCATCCCGCTAACCGCGGAAGGAGCACCTATGGCAATCCGAGAAATCATCGTCGAGGGCAAGCCCGCCCTCAGCGTCGACACCGAGGAGGAGTTCGCTCGCGTGTTCGACCGTGGGCTGCCCATCGCCGCCCCACGCGAGGTCATCGCGGCCTTCGGGGTCCCCGGCGCCGACGAGAACGGCGACCCCATCGAGTTCGGCGAACTTCCAGCTGAGCTCCTGGATTTGGCCGACGAAGACCGGGACTGACGCCCCCCCCGCGCCCGGCGAGAAACCAACATGGCCGCTGCCAAAGCCAACACTCCCCGCGGGCGGGACCGCATCACCGAATATCACGAGCAATTCGCCGCCGCGATCGTCAAGCAGATCGAGGCGGGCACTGCACCCTGGCAGCGTCCCTGGAAGCCTGGCGAGCAGGCGCTACCCCGGAACGCCATCACCGGCAATGCCTACACCGGAGGCAACGCTCTCCGTCTCTCCCTTCGCGGTCCGGAGCGCGGGTTCACCGACAACCGCTGGGCGACATACCGCCAGATCAGGGAAGCCGGAGGCCACGTCCGCAAGGGCGAACGAGGCGAACACATTGTCTTCTTCCGGACCCAGAAACTCGTTCCGAAGAAGGACCAAGCCGGACGCCACCTGGTCGATGGGGAGGGCCGGCCGGTCTATGAACGCCCCGAACAACGATTCCCTTTGCAACGCGTCTACACCGTGTTCAACGTCGAACAGACCCGTGATCTGGACCTTCCCCCACGGCAAGCGGCGGTCGCGGCTTGGCAGGCGCATCAAGCCGCCGAAGCCGTCATCGAAACGGCCAAGGTCCCGATCAGGCACGTCGCGGGCGACCGCGCCTACTACAGCCCGCAGGCCGACCAGATCGTCCTGCCGGCGCGCGGCCAGTTCCCCAGCGCGGAGGCCTACTACGCAACCGCCCTTCACGAACTGTCCCATGCGTCCGGCCATCAGACCCGCATGGACCGGAAGACCTTCTACAACGGCGTACAGGCCGGTTTCGGCAGCCCCGCCTACGCCCGCGAGGAACTCCGCGCCGAGATCAGCGCCATGATGGCCGGCGAGCGGATCGGCGTCGGCCACCTGCCCCGTGGCGGCCACGGCAACAGCGCCGCGTACGTCAAGAGCTGGATCAAGGCTCTTTCCGACGAACCTCGCGAGATCTACCGCGCGGCTGCCGAAGCGGAACGGATCTCCCGTTATCTGCTGGAGCCCGCCAGGGAACGTATCCAGCAGGTCGGGCGCGACAGCCCCACGCCTCCGGATGCAACTGAGATGCGCGTGCCCGGCATCACGCCTCCCACGCCCGCGCGCCAACAGCCGGCCCTGACGCCCGGACGATGAACAGCGAACACGCCGTTCCGGACCACCGCGGCGGCGCTCTACGACTCGCTGTCCCGAACCCCTGAACCAGGAGCAACCAACATGGCTGAAGCCAAAACCTCTCCCTCCCCGAAGCCCGCGATCGACTCGCCCAGCCGCTACTACGGGAAGTTCGCCGAGACCGCCATCCGGCAGATGGAGGCCGGCACCGCGCCCTGGCAGCGCGCAGCGAAGGCCGGTGAGCCCGTCCTGCCCCGGAACGCCGTCACCGGCCGCGCCTATACCGGCGGCAACGCGCTCTACCTGGCCAGCCGCGGCCAGGACCGCGGGTTCACCGACAACCGCTGGATCACGAACGCCCAGATCAAGAAGGCGGGCGGCCAGCCGCCGAAGGGCCCGGGCGAACGGATCCTCTTCCGCGACGACCGCAACGGGCAGAAGCCGCTCTGGCGCACCTCCATCGTCTACAACGTGGAGCAGGTGCGCGGCCTGAAGCTCGACCGGCGGCCGCGGCGTCCGGACTGGCAGGCGCACCGCGGCGCCGACGCCGTGATCGCCGCCTCCGCCGTCGAGATCAAGCACTCCCCCGGCGACCAGAACTACTACAGCAAGGACCACGACCAGGTGGTCCTGCCCGAGCGGAAGCAGTTCCGGAGCCCGGAGCACTACTACAGCACCGCGCTCCGGAACATGGCGCACGCCTCCGGACATGAGAGCCGGATGGCCCGCGAGACCTTCAAGCAGACCCACAGCGAGGGTCTCGACGGCGACGGGCACATCCGCGAAAAACTCCGCGTCGAGATCGCCACCATGACCGCTGGCGACCGCCTGGGGATCGGTTATCAACCCGACCACGGCGACGAACACAAACAGGCCTGGCTCAAGGCGCTTAGGGAGGACCCGCGGGAGATGCACCGGGCGGCCTCCGAGGGGCACCGCATCGCGCGGAACCTCATCAAGCCAGCCCGCGGCGAGCTACGGGACATCGCCCGCGAGGCGCGCGCCGCGCGCGATGGGGCGACGCCCGAGCGTGCTCCCCAGACTCCTCCGCCCCCCGTGGCCCAGCGCCAGGCGCCGGCGATGACGCCCGGGCGCTGATCCCCGTCGATGAGCCGTCGTCCCGAACCCCGCCGCCCCGACCGGCCGGAAGTCCTCCGCGACCGCGAACTGCGGCGCTCGGGCCACCGCCGGGAACAGGGGACCCGGGAGGGCGGGTCCCGCGGCCGCGTCCGGCGCGAGAAAGGCGCGCTCGCGGACATCAGCGCGCACCGCGCCGTGGCCTACCGGGACATCGCGGACGTGCACTTCGACGGCCACCCCTTCGCCGCGCGCGCCGGCATCAACCGGCTCAAGCGCGAGGGCCTCGTGACGGAGCACCAGGCCGACGGCCCCAACGGTGGCTCCTTCACCGTGTTGGCCGCCACCCCGAAAGGCGCGAGGGAGGCCGGGGACGCCGCGGCCGACCGCGGCTACGCCGAGGACCAGCGCTTCTGGAGCGGGATCGAACGCCGCAAGAACCTCGCGCACGACGTCGCCGTCTACCGCGCGGTCCTGGCCGCCCGGGAGGAACTCGCCGCGAAGGGCGTCACGGCGGTCCGCGTCCGGCTCGACGCCGAGCTGCGGAGCGCCGTGGTGCGGCGGAGCGAACGGGCCCGCGCCCGGGCGGGGCGCGAGGCCGCGGACCAGGAACGGCGTCGCGCGGCCGCCGAACTCGGACTCCCCCACACTCCGGAGGGGGCGGTGTCCTTCCCGGACGCGCAGCTCGAATACGCCGCCGCCGATGCCGGCGGCCGCGACACGTTCGGGCGGGTGAACATCGAGGTCACCACCTAGCACTACAACGCGGGCGCGGTCGCGGCCAAGGCCGCCGCCGGGTTCGCGCTCCACGGCGCGAACGGCAAGGCCGGGCGGATGATCGCGAAGGTCGCGAAGGCGTTCCGGGAGGCGGCAAGACCACAGCGGGGGGGCAGCGGGCGCGACCCGCGGCCGCCGGAACTCATGGAGATCTGACGTGCATCCCTGGAAGATCAGCCTCGGCGTCGGCGTCGCCCTCACGGCCGCCGTCGTCTTCTTCGCGGCGTCGCACTTTGATTATCTGGCCCCCTACCGGCGGGTCATCGTCACCGAGTACTGGTGGCCGGTCACCGCCTACGCGGGGAGCGCGTTCCTCGCCGCCGTCGTCGCCGCCGCGGGGATCCTGCGGAGCCTGGGCCTCTACGACATCGGCCGGAAGGTCGACCTCGCGGAGCGCTCGGTGCGCCGCGGCGACGGCGATCCCGAGCTTTCCCGCCGCCTTGCCGAACAGGAGCAGGGCGACTTCACCGAATAGTCCAGACCAGGAGGTCCCTGCCATGAAGCGCATCCCCTCACGTCTCTTCGTTTTCCTGACCCTGGCGGCTGCCGCCATGCTCGTCCCGGGCACGGCGTTTGCCGGGAAGGCGGGCACCAGCCCCTGGGAAAACGCGGTCAACGTCATCCAGACCGCCTTCACCGGCCCGATCGCGCGCGGCCTGTCGCTCATCGCGATCGTGATCGGCGGGCTGATGTTCGCCTTCGGGGAGGGCGGCTCCAAGAAGGCGATCGCCGGGATCATCTTCGGCCTCGGCATGACGATGGCCGCGGGCAACTTCCTGGACTGGTTCACCTAGAGCGCCCACCGCCAACAGGGACTAGTGCTCGTATGCATCGTATGACGACATCCGGTATTGACCGTGCATACGGTCGGCGCTGAGCCGTGACCGGCAGGCGCGCCTGGCACGGCCACCCCGCCCTGAGCCGGCCGCTCACCATCATGGGCGTCGAGAGGCGGTGGTTCCTGCTCGCCGGCACCCTGGGCATGGCGATGTGGAACGCCATCAACTCGCTCCTCACCGGCGGCGTGATCTTCCTCGTCCTCTACGGCCTCGGTCTGCTCGCCTGGCGCGAGGACCCCAACATGCTCTCCATCGTCAAGGCGAGCGCCGAGACGCACACCCGCTACGACGCCGGCAAGCCGGCCCGTTGGCACCTCGACCTCCTCGAGTAATGAACCTCAAGGCCGAGCAGCAGGACTTCGCCGCGGCGGGCGCGCTCGCCGACGAGCTGCCCTACTGGGGCTGGCTGAAGGAGCACCCCTTCTGCATCACCCGCGCCGGCGAGCTCCTGGCGGCCGCCGAACTGGAGCCCGCCGTCCTGGACGGCCGCACCCCCGAGCAGCTCGACCGGATCCTCAACCGCTGGCAGCGCCTGCTCTCCTCCCTCGATACCGATACCCGCCTCTACTTCTACCTGCTCCGGCGGCCCGGCGTCCTGCCGGAGGTCAACGGCCTTGACGGCGTCGCCGCCCTGTCCCAGAGCAACCGGCGCGACTTCCTCCTCTCCCGGATCCACGACCTCCGGACGTTCGTCGTCTGGAGCCACAACCCCCGGCTCGAGCCGGCGGGCCGCACCGGCCCCCGGGGCGGCCACTGGCTCGTCGAGTCGGCGCGCAACTGGCTCCGCGCCCGCCGCAACCCCCACGAGTCCGTCTACCTGCTCGCCGAGGTGCGCCAGGCCGCCACCCGCTTCCGCCAGCTCGTCGAGGCCTCGGCCGCGCTCACCAACGAGGTCACGCCGCTCCGGCTGCTGCCGGCGGCGGAGGCCACCCCCTTCCTCAGCGAACTCGTCAACCGCCCCGGCCTGGAGTGGCAGGGCAACGCCGCCCCCAGCGCCCTGAACTGGCGGCTGCCGCTCTCCGAACTCGAGGCCGAGCGCCGGCACCTCCGGCTGGACGGCGAGCCCGTCATCCTCTACTCGCTGCTCTCGCCGCCGGCGACCGCCCGCGCCAACCTCCTCTACGAACTCGCCCGCATGGAGGCGCGGTTCACGCTCTCGCTCGAGTGGCGTCCCTACGCCCTCGAGGCCGCCCGGCGGAAGATCCGGAGCGCGCAGCGCCACTACTTCTCGAAGCGCTACTCGATGTCGGCGCACATGCAGGACACCGAAGGCACGGCCTCCGCCATGGTCGATGCGGCCGCCGACGCCGAGGCGGACCGTCTCGGGGGCGCCCTGGTCGAACTGGAGGCCGACGGCGTCGGCTACGGCGACGTGTCGCTGACCGTCGCGCTGCACGGCCCGCTGGCGGAGACCGAGCGGCTGGACGCCGAACTGCGCCGGATCTTCGCCGGGTGCGACGCGAAGCTCATCCGCGAGGGCTACGGGCAGCTCGCCAGCTGGTTCGCCCGCATGCCCGCGATGCCGCGGAAGCGCCAGATCCGCTCCGTCTTCGCGAGCGCCGGCGTCGCGGCCTGCCTCGCCCCGCTCTTCGGGCCTCCGCGCGGCCACCGGACCAGCAAGCACCTCTCCCGGCCGGCGCTCGCCACCTTCGAGACGCCCTGGAAGACCTCGTACCACTACGACCTCTTCGCGGGGGCCGACGTCGGCCACACGCTCATCCTCGGGGCCACCGGCGCGGGCAAGAGCTTCACGCTCAACTTCCTGCTCGTCCAGGCCCTCCAGTACCAGCCGCGGGTCCTCATCCTGGACCTCGGCGGCAGCTACCGGTGGCTCACCCAGTTCCTGGGCGGCGGCTACCTGCAGCTCGCGCCCGAGCGCGCCGACGGCGCGCTCGCCCTCAAGCCCTTCTCCCTGCCGCCCGGTGAGCGCACCTTCCAGTTCCTCACCGGCTGGATCACCCGCCTGCTCAAGATCGGCGGCTACCAGCTCAGCGGACGGGATCCGTCGGAGCTCCGGAGCCGCGTCGAGGACCTCTACGCCTTCCCGGAGTCCCAGCGCTCGCTCTCCGCCTTCGTCTCCTCGCTTCCGAAAGCGATGTGGCCCGCGATGAGCCGCTGGCACGGCAACGGGGCCTGGGCCGCCTATTTCGACAACCCCGGCGCCGACGAACTCCAGCTCCAGGACTGGCAGGTCATCGACCTCGCGGGCGCCGCCGAGCACGAGGATCTCTGCGAGGCCGCGCTCTTCTACCTCCTCGAGCGCATGCGCCTCGCCCTCGACAACCCGGCCGAGGCCGCCCGCGTCAAGCTGATGGTCGTCGACGAGGCCTGGCGGTACCTCAAGGACCCCGCCATCCTCGCCTACCTCGCGGAGGCCGCGAAGACCTGGCGCAAGCGCAACGCCGCCCTCGTCCTCGCCACCCAGTCGGCGATCGACGTGACCGCCACCCCGGCGGCCAAGGGGCTCCTCGAGTCCATGCCGACGAAACTGTTCCTGGCCAACCCCGACCTGCCCGACCAGGTCGGCGAGATCTTCCGCCTCAACGAGACGGAGATGGCCACCATCCGCCAGCTCGTCCCCAAGCAGGAGCTCTACCTGCGGCGCTCGCAGGCCGCCGGCGTGCTCCGGCTCCACGTGGACCCCGAGAGCTACTGGCTCTACACGTCCTCCCCCACCGACGCCGAGCGGCGCGCCGAAGCGGTCGCGGCGCACGGCCTCACCGGCGGCCTCGCCGCCCTCGCCCGCCAGATGGAGCGCCCCGCATGATCCCCGGCTTCCCCCAGGTCCCGCCCCGCCTTCTCCTCTTCCTGCTCGTCTTCCTGCTCTGCCAGGGGCTCGCGCCACTCGCCGCGCCCCAGGACGGGCACATCCTCCGGCTCGACGACACGCCCGAGGACACCGTCTGGCAGCTCCGGACGCGCGTCCGCCACACCACCGTCATCACCCTCCCGGCGCACGAGACCATCCTCGACTTCGTGGTGGGCGACGCCGAGTACTGGCACCTGTCCGGCAGCGCCAACGTCGCGTTCCTGAAGCCCATCGCCGACGACGCCGCGACGAACATCGCCCTTGTCTGCGAGTCCGGCCGGATCTACTCGTTCCTCGTCGCCGAGTCCGGCGCCGAGGAGCCCCATCTCGTGGTCCGTTTCGACAGCTCCGCGCCCATCGACGACTCCACGGGCCTGCCGGCCCCGAGCGCGCGCGGCGCGCACCAGCCGGCCTTCGTCGCCCGCTCCCGGGTCCAGTCCTACCAGGCCATGGCCACCCAGGCCCGCGCCGAACTCCAGGCCATCCGGACCGCGGCCGACGAGCAGGTGCACGCGGCCCGGGAGGCCGCCGCCGAGGAGATCGACGCCTACCGGGCGGCCTACCCGCTCCGGATCGAGTTCCCCTACACCCTCGACCGGAAGGCCCGCGAGTGGCCCTTCCTGGTCGAGGCGATGTGGCACGACGGCCAGTTCACCTACCTCCGGAGCCGCGCCCCGGAGTCCGCCGCGCTCTACGAGCGCAAGGACGGCGAGCCCTCGCTGGTGCCCTACGACCTCACCGAGACCGGCCTCTACGTCGTCCGGCGCATCATCGGCGAAGGCTGGCTCCAGCTAGGCGACGAACGCGCCCGCTGGCGCTTCACGCCCCCGGACCCGCTGCCGTGAACATCGCGTTCCGCTCCCCCCGCCGCTCGGGGATGCCCCCTCGCGGAGACGGCCGGTCCGCCGGACCGCCCGGAGAACGCCAGCCTTCGGACCCGATTCTCGCGCGCGCCGCGCGCGCCGCCGCGTCGTCAGCCCCAAACCGCGCCTCAGGACGGCGCGGCCGTCCGGACGATGTCCGGCCCGCGCGGACCCCGAAAACGGCGAGAGAGGCCGTTTTCGGGCCGTTCCCGGGCCATTTCCCCGAGCAGCCGGTGCTCCGGGCTTCTCCCGAGGCTCTCTTCGCGCCCCTGCCGGGCTGACAACCCTCATGTCCACCTGGAAACGGCTCGTGTCCAAGCCCGCCGGGGCGCTCCCCGCCAACATCGTCGGGAAGGTCGGCGTGCTCCTCATCACCGTCCTCCTCCTCGCCCTCATCCTCAGCGTCTCCCTGAGCTCCGACGACCCGGAGCAGGACGCTGACAGCGCCGCCGGCGCGGACGAGCCAATCATCAACCCCGCCGCCGGCGACGCGCTGCCGCGGCGGATCCGCGAACAGGAACTGCAGGCGCGCCTCCGCGCCCAGGCCGAGCAGCGCGAAGCCGACCAGCAGCTCCGCCTGCAGGCCGCCGGAATGGCGGCCTCCGGAGATCCGGACCCCGGCCGTCCGCCTCCGGTGGACCCCGACACCGGGGAGGCGCTCACCCCCGAGGAACACCAACTGCGGCAGGCGATCCGCCTCGAAGAGATGGAGCGCCAACTGCGGTCGCTCCGGACCTCGCCGGTCGCGCAGAGCCACCGCGGCGCGGACGCCGCGCCCCCGGATGACTCCGGAGCCGTCCCCGGCCTCCACACGCCGGCGCCCGCCGCGCCTTCGGCGCCCACAGACGCGATGGGCGGCGCCCTCCCCGGGCCGGAGGCCCTCCCGCGCGCCGATCCATCGGGATACACACCCGCTCCAGGGACCCTCGATGTCCCGCTGCCCGATTCCAACAACCTCCCCGACTACGACAACCCTCCCCGCTTCTCCCTCCCCCGCGACCCGCCCGGCTGGGAACGCATCTACGAGGGCTCCCTCGTCGAGGCCGTGCTCGTCACCCAGCTCAGCGGGGACTTCCCCTCGCCCGTCCTCGCCACCGTCGCCGTGCCCTTCTACAGCACGGACCGGCAGCGCATCCTGATCCCCCGCGGCAGCCGCTTCATCGGCACCGCGCAGCCCGTCCGCGGGCAGGACCAGGAGCGGCTCGCCGTCGGCTTCCACCGCGTCATCCTGCCCGACGGAACGCACGTGGCCCTGCAGTTCCAGGGACTCAACCAGCTCGGCGAGGGCGCCCTCAAGGACCAGGTCGACCGGCACTACTTCTCGACCTTCCTCGCCGCCGGCGCCGTCGGCCTCATGAGCGGCTTCGCCGCCCTCGGCGGCAACCCCTACGCCGGCGGACTCGCCGGCTACCGCAGCGGCGTCGCCCAGGGCACGTCCGAAAGCGGACTCCAGGTCATGCGCCGTTTCCTCAACCGCCTCCCCACCGTCACGATCCGGGCCGGCCACCGGCTCCGGATCTGGTTCACCAGCGACGCCCTCTTCCCGTCCAACCGCAGGAGCCTCCCATGATCCGCACCGCCCTCCGCTGGAGCCTCGTTCTCCTCCTCGTCCCCGCCCTCCTCCTCGTTCCGGCCCCCGACCTGAAGGCCTCCAGTTTTTCCGCTGTGGTCTCCGCCGTCAACGCCCTGAGTGGCTCACTCGACATGGCCGCCGTCGTCGCCGCGGTGAACGGCGTCCGGACGCTCAATAGCCAGAAGATCAGCGAGGAGATCAACCGGGCCCGACAGGAGGCGCTCGGGACCTTGGCAAGCGCCGCGTTGCCCCAGTCGTTCGAGCAGCTCTCCTCCGAACCGGCGGAACTCCTCAAGCACATCGCGCCCCCGGCCTGGACCACCGCCTTCCGCGATGCCGACACGCGCCTGCTCGCCCGGGAGTTCCTCGAACTCACCGACCCGCAGGGCGCCGACCTCACGACGGTCTGGCGCGACGCGCTCGGCGCGGTCGACGATGTCCGAGTGGCCGATATCCGGGCGCTCTTCCCGAACGACCCCGCCACGCGGCAAAGAGCCGTCAGGGACTGGCGCGCGAACCGCGACACCGCCGAACGGCGGCTCGCCGCCGACTACGCGGCCCTGGATGCCGCCCGGGAGCTCGCGGCGCAGCTCGCGGACACCCAGACCTCCATCGCCACCCTCCGGAGCCAGACGAACCTCTCCGGCACCGCCCTGCAGCAGGCCGTCCTCGCCGCGCAGCTCACCCAGGCCGAACTCCAGGTCGCGACCAACCAGCTGCTCGCCCTCCAGGCAATCCGCCAAGTCCAGGACAGCCACGAGGCCGAACGCGGCCGGCGCGAGGCGCTGACGGACTGGGCCGGCGCACACACAACCGCCCGGACCCAGACCGAAGCCACCACCACCTGGCTCCAGGCCAACGCGTCCGCGATGGGCCGGGGCCTGCTCCTGCCCACCAGCTACGGAGCCCGGTGACGATCGGGCCGTCCCCCGCCGTATGAACGGTATGCATGTGCACGGTATGCACGAGTTGCATGCCGAAGGCGCATGCCGTCCGCACGCGAAGCAATCGCCAGCCGGCTGAGCTCCATGCCTTCACCACCGGTGACCGTTCGACGCATGCTCCTGGCCGGGCTGCTTCTGCTCGCCCCGAGCCTCGTCCTGGGGCAGCCACCGCCGGCACAGCTGCCGAACCCGGCCCTGCCCACCACCATCCCGGTCGAACAACTCACCGACCACATGGGGCTCCTGAACACGATCCTCAGCGACATCTTCACGGCGGCCGGCGGCTCGCCCCTCCAGGCCACCGGCATGGCCCTCTGGCGCGGCCTCGCCGTGATCCTCATCTCCTGGACCGGCCTCCGCATCGCTTTCGGCGGAGGCGGCTGGAACTCCTGGGACCTCTTCCGGATGGTCCTCAACATCATCATCCCCCTCTGGATCCTGCAGACCTACTCGACCCCGATCCCCGGCGTCGGCATGGCGTTCCCCATGATCATCCCGGCGGGCGGCAACTTCATCAGCCAGACCTTCGTCGAGTCCGTGCCCGCCCAGATGTTCCAGGCATTCACGAACCTCATCGAGAACATCAGCAACCACCTCACCGCCATCTGGGACGCCCAGACCCTCTGGAGCCTGATCACCGGCGGCGGCGGCACGCTCTACACCCTCTCCGTCACCGCCGTCGTCCTGCCGCTCTTCTGCGTGCTCCTCATCCTCGTCTTCTGCTTCGCCTACGCCCAGGTCCTCTACGCCCTCGTCGTCATCAACATCCTGATCTACGTCGGGCCCGTCTTCGTCCCATTCTTCATCTTCCAGCCCCTCTCCTTCCTCTTCTGGGGCTGGCTCCGCTCCCTCTTCGTCTACAGCCTCTACAGCGCCGTCGCCGGCGCCATGCTCTACGTCTGGTCCTCCATCGCGCTGGCCTACGTCAACACCTTCATCAACGCGACCATCGACTTCTCGAGCCTCGGCTGGTCCGCCGCCTGGTTCATCGGGATCGTCCCTCTCGCCGTCGCCGCGGTCCTGTCCTCCACCAAGGTCGGAGAGATCGCCAGCTCCCTCGTCAGCGGCGCCGGCGGCGGCGGCATGAACGTCGCCGGCATGGCCACCACGGGCATCATGGTCGCCACCGGCGGCGCCGGGAAGATCGCCGCCATCGCCGGCAAGGGCAAGTAGGGAGAACCGGCCCATGGGACGGAGCAAGAAGCCGGACCCCGGCAGAGAGTTCGCCGAGATCTGGGCCGAGCAGGTCGCCAGCAACCGCTTCCTCCGCCTCTGGCTCCTGGCCCTCGGCGGATTCGCCGTACTGCTCCTCGTCGCCGTCGTGCGCCTCTCCGCCGTGGAGCTGCCCAAGCCCATCGTCATCCGCGTGGACGAGGTCGGCCGCGCCGAGGCCCTCGCCTACGAGGCCGTCGAAGCCCAGGCCGACCCCCTCGACCCCACCACCAAGTACTTCCTCAACCAGTGGCTCTCCGACTTCTACTCGCGCCGCCGGGCCACGGTCGAGACGTCCTGGGCCCGGTCCCTGAACTTCCTGAGCAGCGACCTGGCGAACGCCGCCTTCCGCGCCGACAGCGACGCCGTCGCCCAAATGGCTGCCGGCATCACGGCCGCCGAACTCCAGGTCCAGGGCGTCGTGCTCCGGATCAACCCGAACCCGGAGCCGCCCCACGCGGCAACCGCCGACTTCGACCTCGTAACCCTCGAGCGCGGCCAGGCAACCACGCGCGAACGCTGGACCATCAGCCTCCAGTTCACCTTCCTCGACCAGGTCCCGCCCGAACTCCTCCCCTCCAACCCCATGGGACTCGTCATCACCTACCTGCAGGCCGATCGCGCCGCCGCTTTCGAATGACGTACTGCCGCCATTGCGGCCGGGACCGCCTCGACAACCAGATCCCCCTCCACATGTTCCTGCTCGTGCTGCTCCTCGCGCTGCTCCTGTGGCTCGTCTCCTACCCCAACGTCTTCGCACGAGACTGCGGCGCGCCACCCGCGGACGCCCGCCACACAAGCTGGCCCCCGACGTTCGAAGGAGTCCCTTCCGGTGGTGCATCCCGTATGCACGGTATGCATACGCACGATACATACCGTATGCGTACGCACGATGCATACGGTCTCCCGCACTCCCCGCTCCGGCCATGACGCGCCCCCCTGCGCTGCGCCCCTTCGCCCTCAGCGTCGTGCTGTTCGCGGAAGGCTACGCCTCGCTCGGAACGGAGATCCTCGCACTGCGGCGGATCGCCCCCTGGGCGGGCACTTCGGTCGACGTCACCACCGTGCTCCTCGCCGCCTACCTGGCCGCCCTTGCCGGCGGCTACCGCCGCGGCGGCCGCCTCGCCGAGGATGGCGACCCTCGCCCGCGGCTCGCGTTCCGGCTATCGCTCGCGGCGGTCCTGGCCGCCTTCTGGCTCTCCGAGCCCGCCATCCTCCTCGCCTTCGGCCTGCCCCTCCCCCCGCTCGCCCAGGCCGGCTTCTACGCCGTTGTCGGCATCGCCCCCATCGGCTGGCTTCTCGCCGAATCCGTCCTCCTGGCCCACGCCTGTGCGCCTCCCGCCGAGCGCTCTGCCACCGCCGGCCGCGTCTTCGCCCTGTCCACCGTCGGCAACGTCGCCGGAGCCCTGGCGACCACCTTCCTCCTCCTGCGCTTTCTCGGCACCGCCGCCTCCGCCCTCATCCTCTGCGCAGGCCTCCTCGCCGCCGCCGCCCTCGCATCCCGCCGCGTCGCCACCGGATACGCGCTCGCCACCGCTGCAGTCGCCGCCCTCCTTTCGTTCGACCTCTACCTCGAAGCGACGACCTACGTCGAGCGCAACGCCTACGCCGACTACCGGATCACCCCCCTCCCCGAGGGCCGGTCGGCGCTCGAAGTCAATAACCAGCGCGCCTCGGGCCACGATCGGCACGGCACGGGTTGGGCCTACGTCGAACTCCTCGAAACCACCCTCTGCGAGGCCCGCGAAACGCGCGTCCTCGTCCTCGGCGCCGCCGGCATGACCCTCGGACAGGGCGCCCCCTGTCCCATCAAGCCGGTCTTCATCGACGTCGACCCGGCCCAGCAGCGCATCGCCGCCCGCTTCCTCCAGGTCCCGGACGGCGCCGCCGGAACCTTCCACGCCCGCGATGCGCGCGCCTTCCTCCGGGACGACCCCGCAGAGTGGGACGCCATCGTGGCCGATGCCTTCTCGAACTGGCGCTCCATTCCCCGGCACCTCCTCACCGTCGAGTTCTACCGCCTCGTCCGCTCCCGCCTGGCGCCGGGCGGCTCGCTGTACGTCAACCACGTCGCCTTCCCCGGCGACACCCTCTTCCTCACCCGCGCCGACCGCACCCTGCGCAGCGTGTTCGCCGACTGCGCGGTCCGCGAACTCGGCGGCAAGCTCCAGTCCGACACCGGCTGGCACGCCGCCCGCCAGACGCCCCGTACCGTTCTCTACCGCTGCCGCCGGTCGCCCCTCGACGGCGACCGCGCCATCTACTCCGACGCCCTGCCCCGCGCGGACCTCGACCGCAGCCTCCTGGGAGGCGGAAACGATCCGTGACCGCCAGACCCCACCCCGTCATCCTTCACCTGGCCGGCCGTGAGGCCGCCCTGAAGCCTCTCGGCTGGACTGGGCGGGACGCCGCCTGGCTCGCCCTCGCCTGCCTCCACAGCGGCGTTTTCCTGCGCTCGCAATACATGGCGTACCGCGGATGCACCACCAAATCGGCCCACCGTTTCGTCGACCGGCTCCTCGGTGCCCAAGCTGGGCATCAACACCCTCTTGCGCCCGACCAGGGCGGCGCGAGCGAACATCTCTGCCACGTGACCGCGCGGCCCATCTACCGCGCTCTCGGCATCGAGCACGTCCGCCACCGCCGCCGCGGATCCCCCGGCCTCCTCTTCCGCCGCCTCCTCTCCCTCGACTACGTCATCGAGCACCCACAGCTGCCATGGCTCCCCACGGAGCAGGAGAAGGTCGCCCACTTCACGGGACTCGGTGTTCCGCTCGCCGATCTCCCGCAGCGCACCTTCAAGGGTGCTGTCGCACCCACCATCCGCTACTTCGCCGTCAAGCTCCCGATCGCCGCCGACGACCGCTCCGCCACCTTCGTCTACACCGTGGCCAGCAGCGCGGACATCAACCAACTCGACTACTGGGGCGAGGGCCATCAGTCCCTCTGGAACGCCCTCCGCCGCGACGGCCGCACCGTCCGCGTCGTCGCCGTCACCCGCACCCCCGGCCAGGCCCGATCGATCGGCAGGAAGCTCGCCAGGTGGTGCGGCCCTCCGCCCGCCGCGCTGGAACTGTCTGCCGCAGAGCAGGAACTCATGGACGACGTCCAGCGCGCCCGCGAGACCCGCAACTGGCGGATCCTCGATACGTGGGGCGGCGTCGTTGACGCCGCCAACGCTCTCGACCGGATCCAGCGCCGCAACAACGCCGCCGCCCCACCCGGCCCCGCGATCGACGGCTCCTCCACACACGTCGCCGAACGCCTCGCGCCCGACTCCATCACCCTCCCGTAACCGACCACAGCCATGTGCCCCCTTCGTCCCCGACCAGCTCCGTTACTCCGTCTCGTCCTGTGTTCCCTCCTGGCCTTCGGCGCCTGCGATGCGTTCAACAATGCCGTGGCCCCACTCCCCCTCATCGGCCACTCCGATCACGACAAGATCGAAGCCGCCCTGCGGCAGGCCGATGTCACGAACGCTGTCACCTGCCTGAACGAGGAGGAAGATCGAGAAGCCGGTCCGGGTGAGCTGATCGGGGAATGCGCCACCGCGTGGCGCCGGGCGAAGCAATGGATCGAAACCTATTCGGCAATGCCGTGGAGCGGTCCTCTCCTGGAAACAGTCAGGCCGACACGCGGATCCCGCCGCGGCTTCACCGTCTGGTTCCTTGACGGGGGCGGCTCAGATATCGAGATGAGGCTGCAGCAGTTCTGTGCCATCCCGTCGTGCGCGCCGCCCACCGACCCCCAGGTCGAAAAAGCCTTCCTGTTCTACGTGGCGCACGGCATCGACCTGGTCGAACGGCTCAACTTCCGCCCATGACCCCTGACGCCCCCAAGGAGGCTTCCATGACCACCAGCACGAACAACGCTCCTCCCGTCGACGAACTCCGGGTCGGCACCTGCCGCGCCGCCATCTGGCGGAACGAGGCCGACGGGAACACGTTCCACTCGGCCACCTTCTCGCGCCTCTACAAGACCGAGGACGGCTGGCGCAGCCGCCCCAGCTTCGGCATCAACGACCTGCCGCACCTGGCCCTGCTCGCGCACGACACGCACCGCGCGCTCGCCGAACTCAACGCCGCCGCGGACGCTCCCGCGGATGAGTGAACCTCCTCGTCTCGCGGCGATCTCCCCGCGAGAAATGCACATAACCCGCATTTCTCGCTTTTTCCCGTTTCACATTTCTCACCCCGGCTCGTCCGATTCTCGTTCTCCCCGGTGTGGTTCGGTCCCTATGGGACCGCTCCGCCTGCCCGCATTTCAGCGGGCAGGCGGAGTAGGGAGCGACCCCCCCATTTCCCCAGGAAATGCGGCACGGAATCGGGTTGCATTTCTCACCCCTTCTTCCCGTGTTCGGGTCGCTCCCAGCCGTCACTCGTGACGCACTGATCCCTGCGGGAAGGCGATGAGCACCCTGCGACATCTCGTCGCCAAGGTGCTTGTCCTGGCGGGGGCCGTGCTCCTCGTCGCTTACGCATGCCCGAGCGGGCCGCTCCCATGACGCTCTCCTCGCCGCGCTTCCTCTTTCCGGCGGCCGCCGCGATCCTGGCGCTCCTCGTCATCGTCCGCCAGGGCGGGTTCCCGGCCGAGGGCGCCGTCCCGCTCCTCGACCTCGTCGCGCTCAAGGATCCCTTCGGTTACCAGCTCCTCCGGGCCTGGTTCTACGCCGGCCCCGCCCTCGGGGCCTTCTCCCTCGCCCTGCTCGCATTCTGGCTCGCACCGGACCTCCGTCGCGCGCTGGGACGGATCTTCTCGTGGGCGGTTTTGCGCCTACGCAACTCCGAGGCATCGCTGGGCCGGCTCCTCTCCTGGCGCACCGTCGTCGCCATCGTCCTCGGACTCGCGGCGCTCGCCTGGTCCATCCTCTCCCGCTCTTTCCCCGCGCCCGGCGAGGTGCCCCTCCTCGACCTCATCGCCCTCGAGGACCCCGTCTTCTACAACGTCATCCGCGGGTGGTTTCTCGTGGCTCCCGCCGTCGTCGCCGGCGGGGGGCTCCTCATCGCCACCAGCATTCGGCGCCTCTGGCTCGATTCCCCGGCAAACCGCCGCCTCCCCGGGCGCGGCGTCCTGCCCCCCTGGCCCAATGGCCCCCAGGACCCCGCCCCCTCTCTCGTGGTCGGGGAACTCCACCACCCCACCGAGGCCAAGGAGACCACCCGGCCGGAGTGGCTCACGCTGCCCGAACGCGGCCTCTTCACCGGCATCGCCATCTTCGGGGCCGTCGGCACCGGCAAGACCTCCGCCTGCATGCGCCCCTTCGCCGACCAGCTCCTCTCCTGGCAGGCCGACGATCCCGCCCGCCGCGCGGCCGGACTCGTCCTCGAAGTCAAGGGCGACTTCTGCCACGACATCCGCGCCGTCCTGGAGCACGCCGGCCGGCCCGACGACTACCTCGAACTCGGCATCGGCGGACGCTGGCAGTGGAACCCCCTCGCGTCCGACATGGACAGCTACTCCCTCGCCTACACCGTCGCCACCCTCCTCAACCAGCTCTTCGGCAAGTCCAAGGAGCCCTTCTGGCAGCAGGCATACACCAACCTCATCCGCTGGCTCATCGAGCTGCACCGCGCCCTCCCCGAGCGCTGGTGCACCTTCCGGGATCTCTATCACTGCGCGATCGACACCGAACTCATCGGCAGGAAGCTCGCGCGGGCGCGCTCCTTCAGCGACCCGCCCCCCGTCAACGACGTGCTGGTCAGGAACGACGACTTCGTCACTCACCCGCAGCTCCGCGAGGGGCGCACCTGGACCAAGAGCGGCGACGGTCACGCCCGCACTCCTGCCGACCAGGAACTCGAGGACACGCTCACGGCGCTGGGCGTGCCGTTCACGGTCGACAACCCGCCCGAGCGCCCGCGCTCCGAGCACGCCCTCCGCATCGACGCCATCCAGCGCTGGTACGAGCACGACTGGCTCCAGCTCGACCCCAAGCTCCGCACCTCCATCGTCGAGGGCGTCTCCGTCTTCCTCTCCATGTTCGACCTCCCAGAGGTCGCCCGCGTCTTCTGTCCGGACCGGCCCCGGCCGCGCACCCCGCCGCCCGCGGACCTGCCGCCGCCGCCGCCCGGAACCCCGCCATCCACCGGCGCCGCACTCCTGCAACCGCTCCCGCCGGTCGAGGAGCTCGCCGAGGACGGCAAGGTCGTGGCGCTCAACATGCCGGCCGGGGCCAACCCCGCCCTCGCCCGCACCATCGGCGTCATGCTCAAGAACGCCTGGCTCCAGGGCCTCCTCAAGCGGCCCGCCGCCATGAAGCTGCACCCCAACCGCTACGTCCGGCCCGCGGTTTTCCTCTGCGACGAATACCAGTCCTTCGCCTCCGTCGGCGAGGACGACCCCTCCGGCGACGAGAAAGCCTTCGCGCTCACCCGCCAGTGCCGCGTCATCCCCATCGTCGCCACCCAGTCCATCAGCTCCCTCAAATCGGTGCTTCCCGGACAGGACGCCTGGCGCACCCTCCTGCAGACGCTCCGGACCAAGATATTCCTCTCCCTCAGCGACGACAGCAGCGCCGAACTCGCTTCCAACATGTGCGGCAAGATCCTGCGGCTCTCCCCCTCTTACTCCTTCACCGAGTCCGCCAAGCCCGGCTTCTCCCTCATCACCGCCCGCGCCGGCGGCGCGAAGGGCACGCTGGGGACCTCGAAGTCCTACCGCGAACAGCGCGAGCCGATGTTCCACGCCCGCCAGTTCACGCTCCTCGAGAACTGCCAGGCCGTCGTGCTCGCCTACGACGGCGCCCAGGCGCTTCCCGCCACCCGGGTCTATCTCAAGCCCCACTACCTCCCGCGCGACCGCCCCTACTGGCGCGCCCGCGCCGCCGGCCAGATATGAGCACCGGGATCGACCGGCTCAGCCCGTTCCTCCCCGGCCTGGAGGACATCTTCGCCGACATGGCCGTCTCGGAGCTCATGATCAACGGCCCGCACAACGTCTGGGTCGAGCGGGCAGGGCAGGGGCTCCGCCCCGCCGACGCCCCGAAGCTCGACAGGGACACTCTCGAGCGGGCGGCCATCCACATCGCCCGCCCGCTCGGCCTGGATCCCACGGTTTCGCCGACCATCGATGCGCGTCTCGAGGACGGCTCCCGCGTCGCCATCTGCGTCCCGCCGGCGTCGCCCCACGTCGCCATCACCATCCGCCGCTTCGGCAAGCGCGCCTTCACCGCGGAGGACCTCGTCACGGCCGGTTCGCTGCCTCCTGCGCTCTTCGAGGCCGCCAGGAACACCCTCGCCGCCAGGCGGAACATCCTCGTTTCCGGCGGCACCGGCACCGGCAAGACGACGGTCGTCAACGCCCTCATCGGGCTGCTTCCTCCGGACGAGCGCATCGTCTCGATCGAGGACACCCTGGAGCTGCGCATCGAGCAGCCGAACACCGTGCGCTTCGAGGCCCGCGAGGCGGACACCACGGACACGCACACCCGGCCCGTCACCGTCCGGAGCCTCGTGAAGCACTCGCTCCGGCATCGGCCCGACCACATCGTGGTCGGCGAGATCCGCGGCGCCGAGGCCGCCGACCTCCTGCAGGCCCTGAACACCGGCCACGGCGGCAGCCTCACCACCATCCACGCCAACACGGCCGTCTCCGCCCTCTCCCGGCTCGCGAGCTGCGCCATGGCGGCCCGGGACGCCCTTCCCTGGGAAGTCGTCTGCCGCAGCGTCGTGGACGGCATCGCCCTCGTCCTCCACACCGCCCGCATCCGCGGCCGCCGCGTCGTCGAGAACGGGATCTACGTCCGCGGGTGGCAGGTCGAGGACAACAGCTGGATCATCGAGGACGCCGCAGCGGGCGCGCCGTCCGGACCTTGACCCGCCCCGCCGTCTACCTGCTCGCGGTCTCGGTCGCCTGCGTCCTGGTCGCCTGGGCCGCGCTGGTCGCAGCCTGGAGCAACCCCGGCTCCCGCCTCGCAACCATGCTTACGAGCGCCGCCGCCTGGCCGTGGCTGTTCGCCGCGCTCCTGGGTGCGCGCGTCTGGTACCACGGTGAGGCTCGCACCGCCGAGCCCTTCGCACACTTCCTGGCGGTCTATGCCGCCGGCACGGCCGCGGCGGCGTTCGCCGGCGCCGCGCTCCTGATCGCCGCCGGTTGGGAGTTCTCCGTGCTGCCCTGCCCGGGCGGGCCGCTCGCGTCGCCGTGCGCGGTCCTCGTCTCCATGGCCCTGGCCGCCCTCTTCGCAGGCCTCACGCTTGGCCTCGTCTTCCCGGCCCTGCTCCCCATCGCCGCGGCAGCGATCAGCGCCGCCACCCTCCGGGGCCGGCCGCCTTCCCGGCGCCGCCTGCGGCTCGGAATCGCTGCCGCCGCCTCGGCCTGGCTCCTCGCTGCCGGAGTCGGCCTGGCGCTGGCCCACGCCTGACCGTCTCGGCCGCCGGCGCTTCGCCCGCCGCCAAAGCGGTATGCACCGTAAATACCGGTATGAAAGCATACCGTATGCAACATACGGTATGCACGATCGAAGACGCCAACACCGGAGAACCGCTCACCCTAGGCTGTCCTCGTCTCCTGTGGTCTGCCGGCCATCCCCTCCGCTAACCATTCGAACGCTCCGGCGGCCGCCCCGTCTGCAGAACCAGCCGCGCCGGTCCCGTGATCCGCGCCACGTGGCCGCCACCGCGGCCACCCAGCACGCGCAACTCGTAGCCCCCCGTCGCGCCATACCAGGCGACTCCCCATACCGCCGCCTCGATCGCCTCCTCTTGCGCCAGCTCCATCCGCACCGCACGTCCGAACGCGGCGAGCAGCACCAACCCCTCACCCGTCACCCTATACATCACCACGGTTCGCCGCTCTCCCTCGTCCCGGACCTTCTCCACCAGCGCCACGTCCACGTGAACGCCGGCCGACGTCGCCAGCAAAGCCGGCGCGGCCACCACAAGGCTGTCTCCCCTCACCAGGTCCACGGCCTGAACCTCCGCCCCGCCGCCCGCGGCGAACGCCACCTCACCGGGTCCCTCGTAGAGATTCATCCGGCCCGCCAGGCCGGCGGCCCGTCGCTGGATCCGGTTCACCCATCCTCGCACCCAACCGCCACCCGATCCGGCCATCGACCAGGTCACGCCGTCCCCACGATACAGCAGGCGGTCCGCCTCGGCCACCATCGCCTGCCCCTCCGGGATTGCCACTTGTGCGCCGCCGCCTCCGACGCGGTACCGGATCCCTGTTGCGCCGGTCGTCCATTCCTTCACCGCTAACCCTCCAGCACGCTACCGCGACGCTCGCGCGCCTCCCGGCGCTTGGCATGACGGCGACGCACCCGTCCCAGGACGTTCGCGAGTTCCCGCGCCTGACGGTGCAGCCCCTCCACGTCCAACGGCTGCTCACGCCATCCCACACGCCCCTGACTGGCTCGATACCAGTCATCGAGATCCCGACGGAGACGCTCCATGATCCCCTCCGCCCGGGCTATGTCCTGGCGATCTCTGGTTGACGCGCTCAGGCCATCTTCCATGTAGTCAATTCTATGCCTACATCGGCCGACGACTCCTTGCATACCGTATGTTGCATACGGTATGCTTTCATACCGGTATTTACCGTGCATACTCTCCCGAGCCAGGCCGCGCGCATCATCGCCATCGTGAACCAGAAAGGGGGGCCTGGCAAGACGACTCTGACGATGTGCCTGGCGGGCGAACTCGCCCGCCGCGGCCACTCCGTCCTGGTCGCCGACGCCGATCCCCAGCGAACGGCGACCCGCTGGGCCGAGTCGGCGCCGGCGTCCAAACCGTTCCCGGCCCGCGTTCTCGCCACCAGCGGTGCCGCCGACCGCCTCCGCGGTGAACTGCGGGCGCAACTCCAGGACCATGACTTCATCGTCGTCGACTGCCCTCCCTCGGCCGAGTCGCCCATCTCGCGCAGCGCGCTCCTGGTGGCCGACATCGCCATCGTCCCGGTCATCCCGTCGCCTCCCGACCTCTGGGCCGGCCTCGCCATCCGCCAGGTGATCGCCGGCGTCGTGCAGGTGCGCCCCGGCCTCAAGGCCCGGATCGTCGTCAACCAGCGCAAGGCGGGCACGCGGCTCGCCGCCAAGACCCGCGACCTCCTGCCCGAATACGGGATCCCCGTCCTCAACACCCAGGTCGGGGACCGCGAAGCCTTCCGGCATGCCGCCGCGGGCGGCCTCACCATCGCCGGCGTGCCCCGGGCCCAGCTCGCCCAGGCCGAAATCTTCGGCCTCACCCATGAAATCCTCAACGTCCTCGAGGAGGACTCGTCACCATGACCTCCGAAGATCCCCTCGGCAACCTCGGCCGCAGCCTCGCGGCCGAGAGCGCCGCCGTCGAGCAGCGCTTCGACACCGCGGACCGGGTTGCCGCCGCTCCGCCACCCGCGCAAACCGCGGTCCGCGCCACCTTCTCCTTCCCCCGCAGCGACCACGCGCTGCTCGCCGACCTCCAGGCGCGCTGTCTCGCCGCCTCCACCCAGGCCAGCAAGAGCGAACTCGTCCGCGCCGGCCTCCATGCCCTTGCCGCGCTCCCGCCGGAGGCCTTGCGCGAGGCCATCGGGACCCTCCAGAAATACCAGCACGGCCGTTCGCGCTGGGCCGCGCCCGACGCCCCGGGCCCGAACCCATGAGCCCCTCCGATCTCTCCCTCCCGGACAGTCTCGCGGAGACCGCCCGCCCTGGCGACGTCCACCTGCGCCAGCTCCTCCTCGAGAACAGCCAGGACCTCCGCGGGGTGCTGCGCGAGATCGTCGAAGCCACAGCTGAGCTCCGCTCAGAACTCCGCCGCCACCGGCGCACCGTCTACCGCCGCTGGATCTTCCGGTTCGTCTTCGGGCTGGCCATCGGGATCGGGATCGGCGTCCAGATCGGAGTCCTCGCGGCTCGTTGATGCCATGGCCGCCCTCAAGCTTCCGGCCGGCCCCGCCGAACTCCTGGAACTTACCCGGCCGCCTCTCGGCCAACACCTCGGCGGCGAACACCATCTCTGCCTCGGCGGCGGCACCGCGCTCGCCGCCCGCTGGCACCATCGCCACAGCACAGATATCGACTACTTCATCAAATCCGAACCTTATGCGCTCCTGTACGCCAACGTTGATCCCTTCAGCCGTGACCTCAACCGTGCCACCGGCGGGCTACGGGAACTCACCACCGGCCCTGCCTTCGCTCGGATCATCTTGGCCGACGGCGGGGAGATCAGCGTCTCCACCACCCCCGGCTTCACCGGCAACCCACGCTCCGACGACACCGTTCGCGGAACCCAGATCTCTCTCGAAACCAGCGCCGAGATCCTCGCGCGCAAGATTGGCGGCCGCATTCTTGGGAACAACACCTTCGTCCCGCGCGACCTCTATGACATTGCTGTCGCCCAACATTACGAGCCAGAAGCGCTCCCGCGCGCCCTCCAACCGTTCTCCCCCGATCAGTTGGCGGATATCCGCGCCGAACTGCGGTCCCTGCCTCGCGACTTCATGACAACCCATCCACAGCGACTTCTTGCGCCCGCCCGCCCTGGCGCGGCGGCATACGCCGTCTCCATGGTTCGCTCCATCTTGCAGCCCAGCCGAACCTACCACTGGCAGCGCTGACCGTGCTCGACATCGCAAGGCTCCGCCATGCCTATTTCAACCCGCCACCAGCCGATCCGGGCCGCCTTCTCACCCGGGAGGAGCACATCGCCCGCCACGAACGTCGCGTCGTGGCGGCGTGGTTGGCGGGGGGCGGCGATCCAGGAGCCGCAGGGCTCGGCGAGCACGGCTCCTTGATCGGCGGGCCAGACAAACCGCTACGAACCTCAAACCTCGACTGCCCTCCCGAATACCGAGCCGCACGGATCCCTCTGCCTCTGTCCTGGTTCACGCATCCGGAAGCCCGCACGCCGCCACCAGGGGGGGCGCCCCAAGATCATCCCGTGCTCGACGCTCTCATCGCGGACCACCTAGCCGGATACCCCAACCGGCCCAGCGGTTCCGAACTCGCCCGCATCTTCCGATCGGCCACCCCCACGGAACGCGAATGCTCCATCCTCTACCACGTCCTCGGCTGTATCCGGTCTTGGGATCTCACGAGACTCCTGTCTCGCGAACGGCTGTCCGTCTTCGAACTGGCCCGCGCGATCCACTTCTCCGGGATCCGCCGACCGCAGGTGATCGACTGGCTCCACATGTTCGCGGCGCCACCCAGATCCTCGGATAACCATGACCGCGAGCCCGAGGGGTTCGGATAAAGCGGCGTCGGCGCCCCTGACGAATCCGTTCCCAGCCCGCGTTCTCGCCACCAGCGGCGCCGCCCGCTGACAATGTGCCCCGGTGGCCTTCTCAGGCCACGATTACGACTCCGATTCCGACTTGTCCGCCGATGCCGCCAGCAGGTCGCGGATATTGATGAGCACCGCCAGCGCGCCGCACAGGATCACTGCAACCGCAGCCCCTACCAGCGGGCCCACGATGATCCCTATGCCACCGAGCGCGAAAAACGCGCCACCGGTGAACACCACGACGAGCAGCACAGCCGCAAGTGCGTTGAGCCATCCGATGGACGTAGCCAGGAAATGGTTGATTGCTGAGGTCATGGTCGCTCCTCCAACGCGACATATTTCACCACAGACCCACGGCAGCGCTCACCGGGGCGTCCCCGGAGGGAACGATCCTCACGACGGCCCCGATTCGCTCAGCCGACCATCCGGGCGTGGAATTCCGGGGCCAAAGACCTCATCCACGAGAGACTCTGCCTGTCGCCATTCCTCCGGACTCGGCTGCCGTCGCGCCGGCAACCGCCCTTCGGCCTCGGCCCTTCTCCACTCGCCCAACGCGAGGACCATTCCGACCGCGAACGATCGGAAGCCCGCTGGGTCATGCTGCCGTTGCACGCCAGCGATCCTGTTGAACGTTGTGCCGCCGTCCTCCTCGAACAACTCCCAGGGAATCCACTCGCCGCACGTCGCGCACCGGAGCCCGCGGTCGCCCGGCGCTGGTGTATCCCACCCCCGCACCGCGCATCCGCACATCCACCCCTCCAACACCGAGGCGCGCGACCCGCTCATCCCTCGATGGTACGCCCCATTGGGTTCGGATAAAAAGGATTATCGCACCCTCTATAATGGGCTCTTCCCGAGGAACTCCTGATGGCCTACACCATTGACACCCACGCCGCCATCCGCGACCTCACCGCCGCTGGGCTGCCCGCCGAACAGGCAGAAGTGATCGTCGCGACGATCAGCCGCGCCGACGACGCGCAACGCGCCAACCTCGCCACGAAGGCCGACCTGGCCGACCTGAGAACCGATCTAGTGGCCCGGATCGACCGGAGCGACACAGCCGCTCAGGCCGCTATTGCCGATCTTGAAATACGCCTCCTGAAGTGGGGAATCACCATCGCCCTGGCAATCGCCGGGCTACTGTTTGCGGCCCTGCGCCTCACCGGATGACCGCCCGCGGGAACTCTCTAGCGCACACCTCCTCCGAGGCCCTCCAAAACACGGCCCTCGCACCGGCGCCAACGACCGCCCACCTGGAGGTCCTCCAGGCAGCCGGCCCAGCGGCGACCTTCGCCGCCGACGAATTCTTCAGCGCCCGCCTACGCAACCCCCACACCCGCAAGGCGTACGCGGTCCCCGTCCGGCGCTTCCTCCACTGGCTGGCCGCCCAGGAGATCGCCCTCGTCAACGCCACGCCGGGACAGGCCGCCCGCTTCCTCGACGCCTACGGCGGCTCCATCCCCACCCAGAAACTCGCCCTCTCCGCGCTCCGACACTTCTTCGACCTCCTCGTCACCCGCCACGCCGTCGTCATCAATCCCTTCCAGTCCGTCCGGCCTCCCCGTTCCGAGTCACGCGAAGGCAAGACGCCGGAGATCACCGTCACGCAGACCCGTGGCCTCCTCGCCTCCATAGACCCTTCCTCGAGGGCCGGCGTGCGCGATCGCGCCATCCTCGGCACCCTCATCTACACCGGCGCCCGGGCCGGCGCCGTCGCCGCGCTGCGCCTCCAGGACCTCCGGAACTACGGCGACCACCGAACGCTGTGCATGCGCGAAAAGCGCGGCAAGCAGCGCGAAATCCCCGTCCGCATCGACCTCGACGCCTGGCTTGCCGCCTACCTGGCCGCAGCCCGGATTCGCGACCAGCCGCAGGACACACCTTTCTTCCGCGTCATCTCCCCGGGCTCGCCCACGGGATTCAGTGACGCCGGCATCGAACCCTGGACCCTGCGCGCCATCCTCAAGCGCCGCCTCCGGGCTGCCGGCCTCCCGAGCTTCATCACCGTGCACAGCTTCCGGGCCATGGTCATCACCGACCTTCTCAACCAGGGCGTCCCCATGGAGGACGTCCAGTACCTCGCCGGCCATTCGGACCCCTCCACCACCCAGCTCTACGACCGGCGCAGCCGCTCCGTCAGCCGCAACATCGTCGAGCGGATCTCCGTCTGATGGCCAAATACGACCTGCCCGCCGGTCCGGCCGGATTCCGGCGTCCCAGGAGCCTCCGAATCACCTTCGAACGGGCTCCAGTGCGCTCCGGAGGCTGAGGAGCGCGTCTCTCCTATGCCCGAGTTATGTCAAATCATCCGAATTCGGCCGGATCTCGCCGGCACTGCCGTGGGTCCGGGCTTCTCGAGGAGCTGCCCAGGCCCACTGGCGGCCGAATTCGCGCTGCCCGGGCACGCCAAGTCCGGACTCAAGTTCCGATAACGCTCGAAGTCAAGAGCGCGCAGGCCTACCCGCCGGTGAAGCGCAACAGGGCGAAGAGAACCCCGGCGCCGCCAAGCGCAATTCCGATCCCCCACTTCACCAGGCGGACTTCCAGCACGAGGAGATCGGCTTTCGTGGCCAGATCCGCCCGGTGCGCATCATCCGCGCTGGCGACCTCGGTCACGATCGCGCGCGCCACCGCAGGATCCGCACCAGCGGCAATGAGCCGTTCCGTGGCGGCGGCGGTATCGAGCGTGTATGCCATCAGGGTTTCGGACCCAACACCTCCGGATTCTAGTCCCGTTCGCGTGATACCGTCAGGCGCGGACCCGCCGGGAAAAGATAAACACCCGGCGAGCCGCTAACCGATCCCTCCGATCGGCTGATGACAACTCTACCGAAAGACTGCCCGGGCTGCGGAGACACCTGTTGGGTGACCTCACCTCGCCCCGATGGCTCCCCCGCTGTCGCGCCTTGCCCGAGCTGCGTGCCGGACACACCGCAATCGCGTCCACGGCACGCCCGTCGCGCCCGCCTCTCTCTTGCCGAAGATCCGGTGCGCCTCGCCGCCCTCTTTGCGCTCCCTGAAAGCACCACCACGGGCCCCGCCCCTCCCGTTCCACCTCCCTCAAAACACGCGGTGGCAGCTCGACCGTACTCATCCTTATCGGAAGTCGCGAAGCCAAGGGAAGCATCATTATCGGAAGTCGCGCCAGCGGCTTTCGATAATGATCAGACACCGAAATCCGGCCCAAGAGCCCGCCGCGACATCCGATAATGACGCGGTGCTTATCCGAAGCCGCTGCCGCGGCATCCGATAAGCGCGCGCGGGCCCGAAGTTGCGTCAGCGGCCTTCGATAATGATCAGACCACGATTCCGCGCCCGAGAGCCCGCCGCGACATCCGATAATGACGCGGCGCTTATCCGAAGCCGCTACCACGGCATCCGATAAGCGCGCGGGCTCGGAGTCGCGTCAGCGGATTTCGTGAATGATTGGGACGAACCGAACCCCGGGCCCGAGAGGCAGACGCGATGTAGGAGCGCCGGTCAGTTCTCCCGGTGGGCGCCTCCGACCGGCCTCGTGGCGCGGGGGCACGGGAACGCCGATCTCCAGATCGGCACAGCGGGCCGCAGGCCCGCGGACAGCGCATCGCTCTCCACCCCTACGTCCCGCGACAGCGGAAACCCGAGGGGGAACCGTCAATGTTGCGACCGTGTGCCTGCAGAACGCCCAGGAACGGCGTACCGCCCGCGTGCCTTCCTCCTCGCGGCGCCGCAGCCGTCCGCCCCTTCGCTCACCCGGCCCACCGGGTCTCACGCGCATTGTCGGCGCGCCGACATCGGATCCCCGGCCCGGACGCAGACCTCCGTTTCACGCTCCGGGGGTGCCGAACCGCTCCCGCAGCCGGGCGCTCCGGTACCTGAAAATCCGCTTCAGGTCGGGCTCCACGAGGAAACGGTTCACGAGCGCTCCGCCCGGCGCCTGGTAGTGGACCTCGTCGCTTGCGAGGACGACGGATCCCCTGCCCGCGTCCTCCCGGATCTCGAAGCGATGTTCATGAATCCAGGTGCGGTAGGGACCGACCCGTTGCTCATCCACAAAGCGGTGCGGTGGCTCCCAGGCGGTGATTTCGCTCCGCCAGCGGAGCGGGAGACCCCTGAGACGCAGCCGGTAGTCGATCTGCGCACCCCGTCCCATCACGATCTCTCCCTCGCTGAGGACCCGGAACCGGAGCCAGGGCGGAGTCAGCAGCTCCAGGTTCCTGGCGTCCGCAAAGAACGCGAAGACGACGTCGAGCGGTGACGCCAGCGCCACGGAACATTGGAAGATCCGCATCGTTTACCTGATGCTAACCTTCCCCGGTTACTCCTCTTTCGACGCGCTGAGCGGGCGGCGCCAGACAAGCGGCCGTCCCACCCGCCGTCCCCCGAAACGAAGTCCTGGCCGACAGCGGCGGGCACGAGGCAAGACCCGGCATGGCGGACAACGTAGCGGCTCCCGAGGCTCGGATTCCGGGCATCGACTACGAGCCCGAGAAGGGGGGGCAGAAAGAGACCGCCCCGAAGCAGAACGGTGCGGCCCCGGCGTCCTATTCGATGCTCGAGCCGCGCATGAAGGCCATTTATGGCCAGTTCTACAAGGAGACCTACTTTTCGGAGAACAAGCACCTGGACCCGAAGATCCAGGAGCTGATCGCCCTTGCCTGCTCGCTCATCGCCAAGTGCGAGGGCTGTATGGACGGCCATGTGAAGAAGGCCATCAAGCTCGGAGCCAGCAAGGAAGAGATCAGTGAAGCGATCGTGATCGCGATCGGCATCAATGCCGCCGCGATCGTGGACCAGACCGACCGAACCGCCACGCGCCTCGGGCTGAACCACTTCCCCGCGAAGACTCGCCTCTAGCTGCGGCCGCGGCCCCCACCGGGAGCACCGGGCCGCCCGGGTTTTGCCACCGGCGACTGGGCGACAGTTTCGCGAGGGTCGCTAGGTAGCGAAGACCCCCTCCCCCGCCCCGGCGGGATCCGGCCGGGCGGTTCGTTGCGAGGCAAGCGCCTCGCGTTCGGCGTCTTCGATTTCCGCCCCGACCCGCGCCTCGATCTCATCGAGGACCGACGCGGCGACCGGTGCGCCTCCGGCGCCACCCAACTGCAAGAAGGCGCGGTAGGTTCGAACGGGATCCCGGCGCCCGTGATGATCGAAGAGTTCGGCGGGGAGGATTCTCCGGCTCTCGCCTTCGTCATGGGTGGCGTGCCCGCCCATCCGGAAGGTGTTCGCGACCAGGAAGACGGGCCGAGACTCCTCGAGGGCCTCCTGCCGGGCAAGCCAGGTGGCCGCAAAGACGTCCAGCACGTTGTTGCCGTCCACGGGCAACGTGGAAATCCCGTGTGCGCCCCCGAGTTGGGCGAGGCGCGCCTCGGCTCGGTCGTCCAGCGGAGTGCCGAGGGCGATCCGGTTGTTCTGGATCACCACGATGAGCGGCGCCTCGAGCGCCACCGCCGAGGCCATGCCTTCGTGGAAGGCGGCGGTCCCGGTCGTGCCGTCGCCGGCCCACGTCAGAGCCACCCGCGGCTCCCCCCGGAGCCGGAACGCGAGCGCCATCCCGGCGCATACCGGCACCAGCGAACCGACCATGCTGATCGGCGCCACGATGCCGCGAGCGAGGTTTCCGTAGTGGAGATCCCTGCCCCGCGCCGGTCCGTCTCCGGTGCCGAGGGCTCCCCGGAACATGGAGGTGAGACTCATCCCCCGTTCGTGACAGGCGCCGATGTTGCGAATCATCGGCCCGACGACGTCACCCGGCTCGAGGGCATGACAGGCTCCGACGGTCACCGCCTCTTCACCCGGGCCGAGCCAGGCCTTGGATAGCGCCCCGGACCGAACCCACCGCTTCAACTGAAGGTCGTGAAACCGGTTTCGGACCAGGCCTTCGTAGAGGCGGAGCCGGAGTGGCCCGTCGAGCCCCTGAACGATGCGCGCGCGCTCGGGGTCGTCCAGGGACACCCGGCCGAACTCGCGGAGGAGTTCGGGATCCTCCTTCCAGTGGACGTACTCCGGGGGGTCGAGTCCGGGAATGCCCCTCACGGCGCTGCGGTCAGGTGGTAACGCCGTCCCAACGAACGAGTTCGGCGGCGATCAGATTCTCGACGGCGTCCCCGTTCCACGAATTCCGCAGCCCATTCGTCATCACCGAAAAACCGAGCGCCCGGTCTTCGGCGGACATGGGGAAGGCCACCCCGGAGAGCGAACTGACGCCGCTCAGCGACCCCGTCTTCGCGATCACCCGGCCCAGCGTGTCCTCGCTCCAGAGCCGGCGCGCGAGCGTGCCGTCCACTCCGGAAACGGCCAGCGAACAGAGGAAGTCGCTTCGCAGTTCCGGCTGGTTGTAGAGATCACGGACCACTGCGACGAGAAGACGGGCGCTCAGGTGGTTCTCTCTCGAGAGCCCGGAGCCGTCGTCCACCGAGAAGCTGTCCGCCGGGAAGCCGAGTCCGACCAGATACTCCTCGAGGGCCCGTACCCCCTTCTCGCGGGTGCCCGGGGGGCCCCAGCGGTGGGCGCCCACGGCGAAGAGGAGCTGCTCGGCGGACCAGTTGTTGCTGTACTTGCCGAGCGCCTCGATGACCTGGGTGAGCGGTGCGGATTCGTGGCGATAGAGCAGCAGCTTCCCGCCTGCGTCCGGCACCCTCCCCCGCCGCGGTTCTCCCCCGACCGAGACTCCGCGCGCGACGAGTTTCCCCTTGAGGGCGTACCCGAAATAGAGAGCCGGCTCGGTGGCGGTGAAGCGGGCGACGCGTTCGTTGCCGTTGCGGAGAATCCGGCCCTGAAGCCGAATCCGGCGCGTTCCACGGCGCTGCGCCAGGATGTAGGGCCGCCCGGAGTTGCGGAGCACCATCCGGTTTTGGACCGCGTAGTAGCCATACCCCTCGTCGCGGACGTCGGGTCGATCGCCCTCGCCCGGCACCCCCGCGACTTCCACCCGGTTCCAGTGGTACCCGAGGGCGCTCTGGATGGGTTCCTTGTAGCGCAGCCGGCGCCTCACGAGCGCCTGATCGGTCTCCTGGGCCTCGAAGAAGGAATCGTCGAGAACGACATCGCCGCGGATTTCGGTGATCCCGAACGCCGCGAGGGAATCCGCGATGAAGTCCATGTCATGCCGATTCAGGCTCGGATCGCCGGATCCGACGACATACACAGGCCCCTCGATGACCCCGGCTTCGGTCGGCGGCGTGTCCACCAGGAGATTCGTGGGGAAGCGATAGCTCGGCCCCAGGTAGTGGAGACAGGCGGCCATCACGGGCAACTTCATGCCGGAGGCGGGCACGTAGTTCCGGTCCGGGTTGTGGCCGAAGAGCGCTCGCCCGGTCGCGAGGTCTTCCACGTGAATGCCGATGGCGCGGCGCAACCCGAAACGTCTGCGCACCGCGTGGAGCCGCCGGTCGAGGGTCGCGAGCGAATCCTCGGAAAAGGGCGGCGTCTCCTCTCGCCCGAAAGCCGGCGCGCCCATGGCGAGCGCCGCCCCTCCGGAGAGGACGCGAAGCGCCCGGCGCCGATCCAGGCGCCAGTCGGCGAGGGGATGCCGGGGGCGGTGGCTGCTCATGATGCGGAATCCTGACTCGAATCCCCGCGCCCGGCTACTTCGGTGACGGCGGAGAGGAAGGCTTCCTCACCTCGCGCGCCCAGTACCGAAGTCCCCTGCCCGGCCAACCCGGCGTCTTCTCCCATGGGTTCGACCACGGTGAGCGGTACCGAAGACACGGAGTAGGCCCGGGCCAGATCGGGAAATTCCTGAACCATCACGATATCGGTGGTTACCGCGGGACTGACGACGGCGAACTGGACGGCCAGACTGGCCGCCGGGGCGCACCACGGTCACGTGGGAGTGGTGAAGACCTTGATGTGGACGGGGCGGCGAAGGGCCGCAAGCTGCTCGGCGGCCTCTCCCGAGAGCGCCAGCGGCGCTCCGGAAACCCAGGTGGCCGCGGTGATCAGCGAGCCGAACTCATGGCCGTCGGGAAGGCCGAGGAAGCGGACCCTCCCCTTCGCGACGCCGGCCAGTTCGATCGCCGGCAGGCGGGAAATCCCCGCCGCCCGCGCCGTCTCCGGGGACTTGTCGATGTCACGCACCTCGACGGTGAGGCTCTCCGAGAGATCTTCCACCTCCCGAAGCAGCGCCTCGGTCGTTGGGCAGGTCGCGCAGGGCATCTGGCCGGGCGCCACGGGCGGACCGTCCTTCCGGGAGTAGAGGGTGACGGAGACGGGGCCGGCAAGGTCCTCGAAATGTTTCCGGACCGCCGTGCGATCCGCTTCGCGAAGCAGCACGGGGGCTAAGGATACCCCGGCCCGCCGCGGCGGCGTGCTTGTTCGGCCGAAGCGCCCCCGTCAGGGTGGCGGGGCCTCGGACCGCCTGCGAAGACGCCGGTAGAATGCGAATCCGGCACCCGCCGACGGAGGTCCGTCATGACCAAGCGCGATCCGAAACCCATGAGCCGCCGGAAACTGCTTGGTGCCGCCGCGACGGCCCCTCTCGCGCTCAGCGGTTGCACGGGCGGCCCGGAGCCCGGAGCGGGCGCCACGGTGGCGGCGCTCGAGTACGCGAACAGCCTGACCGACCATCCGCTCGCCGCCGACCGGTTGTCCACGATCCTCCCGGCGGTGCGGATGAACCACGCCTTCTTCCAGGCGGTGCGGGAACTTGAAATCCCGGATCTCGTGGAGCCGCCGGTGCTTTTTTCGGCGCGTGGCCCCTCGGACCCCGGAGATTCACCGTGATCCCCGACCTCTGCCAACTCAGCGCCCGCGCGCTCTCCGAGCGGATATCGAGTGGCGACCTGTCTCCGGTGGAGGTGGTGGATGCGTACCTCGCCCATATCGAGGCCACGGACCCCGCCCTCAATTCCTTCATTACCGTGACCGCGGACCACGCCCGCGAGCGGGCCCGGGAGGCGGAGGCCGAAATTGCCTCCGGCAACCGGCGGGGGCCGCTGCACGGGATCCCGTACGCGCCGAAGGACATCCTGGCCACCGCGGGCATCCTCACCACTAACGGCTCGAAGGCCACCGCGGACTGGGTCCCTGACTACGAGTCCACGATCACCACGCGCCTGAACGAGGCGGGTGCGATCCTGATCGGCAAGCTGAATCTGCTCGAGTTCGCCATGGGGAGCGGCGTGCTCTCGGGTTTCGGCCCGGCCCGAAATCCCTGGGCCACCGACTACACCCCCTCCGGATCCTCGTCCGGCTCGGGCGCCGCCGTCGCGGCGCGCCTGGTGCCGCTCTCCATCGGCACCGACACCGGCGGCTCCATCCGCGGTCCGGCAGCCGCGTGCGGCATCGTCGGCCTGAAACAGACCTACGGGAGGGTGAGCCGATTCGGCGTCACCACCCTGAGCTGGACGCTGGACCATGCCGGCCCGATGACCCGGACCGCCTGGGACGCGGCGGCGATGCTGGGCGCCATCGCGGGACCCGACCCACGCGACCCCAGCGCTGCCGAGGTGGCGGTTCCGGACTACCTGGGGAGTCTCACCCCCGACGTTGCCGGCCTCCGTATCGGGGTCCCGGCGTCCGGGTTTTTTGAGGACGCGACCGAGGAGGTCCAGGAGGCGGTTCGGGCGGCGATCGCGCTCCTGGCGGCGGACGGCGCCGAAACCGTAGAGGTGCACGTGCCGCACGCCGAACTCGCGGGAAGCGCCGGCTGGATCGTCGCGATGGCGGAGGCGGCGACGTTTCACGAGAAGCGCCTCGCGGAGCAGCCCGAGGATCTCGATCCGCTGGTACGCGAACGGTTGGAGGTTGCCAAGTTCTACCGGGCCACCGACTACATCAAGGCGCTCCGGGTCCGAAGCATCCTGCAGGAAGAAATGGCCGGAGTCTTTCGGAACTGCGATGTCATGATCGTGCCGAGTTCCTTTTCGCCGGCCGATCCCCTGCGATCGGAGGCGGCGGCGCGGAGCGATGTCCGGGCCGGAACCGATCCGGACGAGCTGACCACGCGGCCGGGGAACACCTTCATCGGAAACATGACCGGCTATCCCGGGCTCACCATGGGATGCGGGTTTTCCGCTGAGGCCCCGAAGCGGCCCCTCGCCCTCCAGATCTATGGGCCGCCGTTTTCGGAAGACCGGTTGCTCCAGGTCGCCCACGCCTACCAGGAACGCACGGCCTGGCACGAGGAGCTGCCGCCGATCTGACCGCTGTGCTCGCGGCTGGCTGGCGCGTGGCCGGAGCGTGTGGGTATGCTTGAAGCATGCGCAACGCTTACAGGTTGAAGATCGGGGTCGCCGCGATCTCGGCCCTCACGCTTCTGGCAACGGTTGGTGTTCAGGCCGGCTCCCTGGCGCTGGCGCAGCGCGGCCAGGATCCCGAGTCCGAGCGCTTCCGGAATCCCTACGCCTGGCCGGGACTCTCGGAGCTGGTGGAGAACTCCGACACCATCGTCGCCGGCGAGGTCCTGGACATGCGCTCCGCCTGGACCACCGACCGCCGTGAAATCTTTACCACCGTGACCCTCCGCGCGGAGCGGAGCTTCAAGGGGACGGCCCGCAACCTGGTTCGTTTCCGGGTTCCGGGGGGAACCGTGGGGGACACCCGGATGATTGCCACCCACTCGGCCCAGTTCTCGGTGGGAGAAAGGGCGCTCGTATTCCTGGCCGGGGAGAGCGGACGGCTCCCCCGGGTGACTTCCGGGGAGGCGGGAAAACGCCATCTCCGGACCGGCGAGGACGGCACGGATCGCATCCTGCCGGGGTTCGCCTTTTCGCCGCGGGATCCGGGGGCATCGGGTTTCGACACCCTCGATGATCTCGCCGACGCGCTGTCCGGCCCCCTGGCCGCTTTGTCCCGGTAGCCGCGGGGCTCCGGTCGATTCGATGAGCGTGCATCTTCGCGGTCTCCGCGGATTCCGTGTTCTGCTGTGCCTTTGTCTGCCCCTGCTCGCCCTGGGGGGGTGTGGTGGTGGAGAAGGCGAAGGCCCCGCACCGGCGTTTCTGAGCCTCGGCACCGCGCCGCCCGGCGGGGCGTTCTTCGTGGTTGGCGGGGCGCTCGCGGAAGTCCTCGGGGAGGCGGATCACCGGGTTACCGCCGAGGCGACCAAGGGCTCCGGCGAGAACATTCGCCGTCTGGCGTCCGGGGAACTCGATCTCGCGGTTTCGAACTCGGCGGTGAGCTACTTCGCGGCCCGCGGGGAAGACGGTTGGGGTCGGGAGTATCCCGTCCAGGCCGTCATGACCCTGGCTCCGAACGTGGCGACGTTCGTCGCTCCGCGCCGCCACGAGATCAGCCGCATCCAGGACCTCGTCGGAAGACGTGTCGTGGTCGGGGTGGCGGGCGCCGGCTTCGAGCACTTCATCAGGCCGATCGTGGAGGCGCACGGAGTCACCTACGAGGATTTCACTCCGCTCTACAACACCCAGGCCGGAGCGGTGGACATGCTCAGCGACGACTCGGCGGCGGCGGCTTTTCTGGGCGGCGCGGTTCCCACCGCTTCGATCGTGCAGGCAACCGCGGGGATGGACACACTGCTCGTCCCCCTCGACCCCGAGGTGCGCGACCGGCTTCCCGAGGAGTTTCCGTTCTATCGGGAAGCGGTCGTTCCCGCCGGGACCTATCGCGGCCAGGACGAGGACTACATGGGCCTCGACGTCGGGTCGATGCACGTCATCACCCGGGCGGATGCCGACGAAGAAATCATCTACCAGGTGACCCGCACGCTCTGGGAACGACGCGCATCGGTGGTGGAAAAACACCCGGCCGGCCGGGCCATCAATGAGAACAACGCTCCCCGGAACACCGGCGTACCCTTTCATCCGGGCGCCGTGCGGTTCTATCGGGAAGTGGGAATCTGGCCGGACTCCAATCCCGAGCCCTGATCAGACTCCGGACGGCCGCCCGCGGTGACTGAATCGGCCCCGCGGGCGTCGGCGAGCGTTCGCAGCGTCGCCATCGGGATCCTCACGCTGCTGCTGACGGTCTTCGTGCTGGTCGAAGTGAATCGGCCGGCGCTGACCCCGCAAGCGCAGTTGGCGGCGTTCGCGCTCTTCGGGCTTCCGCTTTGCTTTCTCCTGCGGATGAAACCGGGCGATCCTTGGTGGCGACGCGGGGTTGATCTCTTGAGCTTGGCGGCGGCGGTTGCCGGCTGCGCCTACGTCCTCTACTGGAGCGGCTTCGCCGCCACGATGCTCGGAGATCGTGCCGGCGGCGAGAGTTCGCTCGACATCGCGGTAGGCCTCCTGGGCCTCGCCGGCGTGCTCGCCGCCACCTGGCGGGTGATCGGTCCGGCCCTGCCCATTCTCACCGGCCTTTTTCTGCTCCACGCGGTCCTCGGCCCCTATCTCCCGGAGTTTCTTTTCCCCCATCGCGGCTATTCCCTCGCCCGCATCGCATCCCAGGGCTTCCTCCAGAGCCAGGGTGTTTTCGGGATCGCGATGAAGGTGATGTTCGCCTATGTGTTCCTGTTCGTCGTCTTTGGCGCGGCGCTGCAGCAGACGGGCGCGATCCGCTTCATCACCACTTCGGCGCGCCGGGTGTTCTCCGGGACCGTGGGCGGAGCGGCCAAGGTGTCGGTGGTCGCGAACGCCATGATGGGTTCGCTGTCCGGGAGCGCGGTGGCGGGCGCCGCCACCACCGGGACGCTGACCATCCCGTTGATGGAGAGCACGGGGTTCAGCGCGCGGGCCGCCGCCGCGATTACCGCGGCGGCCAGCTCCGGTGCGGCGCTGGTCCCGCCGGTGATGGGCGCCGGCGCCTACATGATGCTGGAGCTCGTGGACCCCCCGGTCAGTTACCTGGAGGTCGTGCGGGCCGCCATCCTGCCGGCGCTCCTCTATTACGCGGCGCTGATCGCCATGGTCCATCTCTATGCGCGCCGCTATCTGGGCCGGGCCCATGGCGAGGCGCCACCTCGCGAAGAGAGCGCTTCCGTCCCGATTCAGGCGGGAATCGTCTTCTGCGTCGGCCTCCTGGCCCTCATCGTCGCGCTGGTGGCGGGCCGGACGGTGTTCCGGGCGGTCAGCATCGCCCTCGCAATCGTCGTAGCAACCTCCGTTTGGCACCCCGCTACCCGTCCGGATCTCAAGAAGCTCTGGCAAGGGCTGGGCCGCATTGCCGAGGGCGCGGCGCCCCTGGTGGCGGCCGCCGGCTCCGTCGGGATCATCCTCGGGATGGTCACCCTGACCGGGCTCGGCACCCGTTTTCCGGCAACGGTGCTCTCGGTTGCCGGTGAGGGCCTGCTCCCCGCCCTCCTCCTCATCATGGTCGGGTCCGTAGTCCTCGGAATGGGACTGCCCTCAGCCGTCTGTTACCTCCTGATGGCGATCCTGATCGGCCCGGTGATCAGCCAGCTCGGGGTTCCGCCGCTCTCGATCCACTTCTTCATCTTCTACTTCGGAATGATGTCCATGGTGACTCCCCCGGTGGCCCTCGCCGCGTACACGACCGCCGGAATTGCAGGCACTCCGATCCTGCCGGTCGCGCTCAGCGCCTTCCGGTTCGCGCTGGCGGGATTTGCCCTGCCCTATTTCTTCGTCTTCCGGCCCGAACTGCTCCTCATTCTGGACGGCGGCCGCGGAGTGACGGGCGCCGTCGTGGCTTTTGTGCTCGGGAGCGGGGTTGTCCTGCTCCTCTCGGCCGGCATCGTGGGATGGCTCTTCGGCCCGTTGGGTTTCGGGCTTCGGGCGCTCGCGCTGGGGGCTGCCGCGCTGCTGCTGTGGCCTCCCGACCCGGAGCAGTTGCTGGCCCTGCCCAATCTGCTGGGCCTGGGCGCGGCCACCGCCCTCCTCCTGGTCTCCCGCCGACGACGCTCAACCCCCGGAGGGGCCAATATGGCTGGCACTTCGACCGCCGGCGCCCGGTTGCCATCCGGCTGATCGCTCAGTTGCCGGGGTTTGCCGGCGTCACCTGAAAAAAGACCTCCGCGGTCCAGGGCCCGAACGTCGCGGCCACCCGGGCCGTCCCGACGCCGACCCCGGTCACCACGCCCTGGGCGTCCACCGTCAGGACCGCGCGGTCGGTCGAAGTCCAGATCGCGCGGACCGTGGCCGAAGGGCCGTCGTCGTAGGTGCCGCGGGCCACGAGCGGACCCACGGACTGACCGACCCGGATCGAGGTCTGCGGGGCGACGACCAAGAGGCCGGTCAGCCGCGCCGCCCGGGGCGAGAGCGCCGGCGCCGTCAGAGTGTCCGCGGCGCCACTGCAGGAACCGAGCAGCAGCGCGGCGGCGAGCGCCAGTCGAACCCGAGTGGATCGAATCCGGGTGTTGGGGGCTCGATCACCGGCGGGGGCGGTCACCACCGGCGGTTACCCCCCGATGCAGTAGAGGGCCTCCGCGGTCCGCAGGAAGATCTGCCCGTTCGACATCGCCATCGAACTGAGCGTGTAGGCGCCCATGTCGTTGGTGGCGAGGATGTCGAGAGAGTCTTGTTCCAGCCCGACCACGCTGGCCACCCCGTCCTCGTTGATGATGTAGAGGCGGTCCTCGGCCAGCACCGGAGAAGCGCTGTAGGTGCCGGACGCCAGGCGGGTCGGCCCCAGGAGAACCTCGCCGGTCTTGGCGTCGAGCGCATACATCACGCCGTTGTCCGTCACCACGTAGAAGCGCTCCCCGTCGGTCACCGGGCTCGGGACGTCGGGCCCCCGGTCGAAGGACCAGATGCGGTGGGAGTCCGTGATGTCCCCTTCCCCGCCGGTCCGGAGCGCGAGCAGCGGCTTGACCCGGGTCGGGGCGTAGATGATCCCGTCCTTCACGACCGGTGACGCCACGATCCGGTAGGCGCCGTTGTTTTCCGGGTTCAGGCCGTCAGAACGCCACCGCTCGCGGCCGGTCTCGGGATCGTGTCCGGTCACCACGTCGCCGCCGGTGATGACGAGTTCATCGCGTCCGCCCACCTGGTGCATGAACGGGGTGGTGTACGAATCGGGGGACTCGCGAATCGCCTCGGTGGGACGCTCGACGTGCCAGACCGTCTCGCCGCTGGCCTTGTCGATCCGCAGGATGTAGGAAGGATCGTCCGTCTTCATGCCGTGCAGCACCTGGACGTAGATCCCGTCCCCGAACAGGAGCGGGCTGCTCGCGTAACCCCAGTTCAGTCCGAAATCGCCGTAGTCCGCCTGAATGCTGCGCGACCAGAGTTCGTTCCCCTCGAAGTCGAAAGCCGTGAGCATCCCGGTCCCGGTCAGAACAAAGACGTGATTCCCGTCGGTGACCGGAGACGGCGAGGACATGTTCTGCTTCCGTCCGCGGGTATCCCGGTCGCTCAGGTGACGCGTCCAGCGCACCGATCCGTCGCTCCGATCGAGCGCCCAGAGTTCGATGTGACCCGAGTAGGCGACGTTGCCCCGGCCGGACACCGCACCCCGCCGGCGCCGGTTGCTCTCCGACGGATTTGCCGGCACTCCCGCGGCGTCGGCGGGAATCGAAACGTTCAGGAAGATCGTGTCCCCCGAGATGATGGGGGTCGCCCCGCTCCAGGCGGGCATCGGGGTCTTCCACACGATCCCGTTCTCGGTGTCCCACTGGACCGGGAGTCCGGTCTCGCCGCTGACCCCGTCGTGGGTCGGCCCCCGCCAGTGGGGCCAGTCTTCGGCAAAGGCGCCCGCCGGGAGCAGACCGGCGATCACCAGGACCAGAATGAGACGAAGAGTAGTCAGGGACACGGCGGAACCTCCGGTAGTGGCGTTCATTGTAGAAGCGTGGGGATTAGCGCGTGATGCCGAACAGGCGATCGATCGCGCGCATCACGAGCACGCCGCCGCTCGCCGCCGGGGACGCCATCACGATCCGGTCCACGCTGTTCCTGGCGAGGAGTTCGTATTCCCGGCCCGCGCGGACCACGAAGGTTTCGCCTTCTTCGGTGGTGAAGTAGAGGCGGCCATCGGCGGCGATCGGGGACGCCGCGTAGGAGCCGCCCACGCCGCCGATCCGGGCGCGGTAGAGACGCTCGCCGGTTTCTCCGTCGTAGGCGGAGAGACGGCCGTTGTTCGCGTTCAGGTAGAGGACTCCCCGGTAAAAGAGCGGCGACGGGATGTACACCCCGCCCCGGTTCTTGCTCCAGGCGATGGCTTCGCTCGAATCCTCGCCGGCCGGAAGGCTCAGATCGCCCTCACTACCCGGCCGGATCGCGTAGATGGGCCGGATCGGTGGATAGCCGGCCTGGACGAAGAGCAGACCGTCCCCCAGCAGGGGCACGCCGATCGGGATCTCCGAGTTGGGACCGAGCCGCCAGCGCTCGGCGCCCGTCGATGCGTCGTACCCGCGGATCACGGTGCCGTTCACCACGACCTCGGTTGCCCCGTCCACCTCGTGAACCAGCGGCGTCGAGAACGTGGAGACCTCGTCCCGGGTGGTTCGCCAGCGGGGCTCCCCGTCTTCGAGGTCGAAAGCCCCCAGGAACGCATCCCCGTGGACGTCGGCGAGCACGATGACCGCGCCGTCGTGGATCACCGGAGACGACGCGTGCCCCCACTGGTAGTCGGGGTCATAGAACCAGCCGCTGTTGAGGACGCCCACCTCCCGCTCCCAGAGCAGGTTGCCGTCGAGGTCATGACACATCAGCACTCCCATGCTCCCGACCAGGGTGACGATCCGTTCCCCGTCGGTCACCGGGGTTGCGTTGGCCTGGCTGGACTTCGTGTGGCGGCGGGTCTTCGGCACGCCGCGGCGGAGCTCCCGGGTCCACACCGGCTCCGCGGTGGTGAGATCGAAAGCTCGCAGGTCCCACCGGTGTTCGCTGTCGTTCTGGACCGGGGCCACGTCCCCGTAGAGCCCGATCCGGAACTCGGAATCCTCGGTGAGGCTGGCCGCGGTGACCACGTACACCCGGTCTTCCCACACGATGGGGCTCGACACGCCGAGGCCGGGCAGCGGGACTTCCCAGGCGATGCCGTCACCCTCCGCCACGCTCCAGCGAAGCGGGACGCCCTGCCCGTCGGCGATTCCCGAGCCGCCCGGACCCCGGAACTGAGGCCAGGGCCGCGCCCGGATCGGCGTCAGGTCACCGGCGGCGAGGTCGGTTTCCACGGGGGCTTCCGCCGCCTCCCGAGCCGCGGCGCGGCCCTCCGTCTCGCCCTCCGGCGGGTAGGCGACGGTCTCGCCGCCCTGTTCCACGATCAGGCGCTCCACCATTCCGCCCCGTCCCGGGAATCCGTAGCGCGTCTCCTCCGCGCCCCGCGCTACGAAGGAGCGCGGGCCGCCGCGCGGAACGAGCGTGACCGCCGAATCCGCGAACCGGTCCTCCCCGGACGCCGGATCCCGGTCGAAGTGGCGAGCAAGGAGGTTCCCTTCTTCCGAAACCACCAGGACGCCGCGTTCCGCGGTCTCGTGCCAGTAGCGTCCGGCGAGCTGCCGCCGGGCTTCCTCGGTGAGTTCCGGTACGGCGGCCGCCCGGGCGGTCCGTCCCCGCAGTAGCTCCGTGATCTCCTCGGATGCGGCTGCCTCCCGGGCGGCGGACAGGGCGTCTGCGTCGAAGTTCCCGTTATCGAGGACCGCGCGCATCAACTCCCGGTCATCGACGCGCGCCGCCTGAATCAGCACCGGACCCGCTCCGGCGGCGCCCCGCGCCAGCAACAACAGCACCACCTCGCGGTGTCCCGACCCGGCGGCCCGGCTGAGAGCGGTCATCTGGTAGAAGCGGTCGGAGACATCGAGCGCGGCGCCGGCTTCGACGAGGCGCCGGACCACCTCGAGGTGCCCCCGGTCGGCGGCGAAAAAGAGCGCCGTCGCGCCGTAGCGGTTCGGAGCGTCCACCGCCGCGCCGGCGGCCAGCAGTTCCCCGATCCGTTCGGTGTCCCCCTCGCGGGCGGCGGCGCGGAGCGCCTCTCCGGGATCCTCCTGCGCCCCGGCGGACGATGCGACGAGGAGCGCGAGCGTGGCAGCAAGGAAAGGAAGGGACTTCACATCGAATCCTCCGCGTTCAGGAGCGGGTTGCAGGTGAACCCGCGATGCGCGTCCCATTATCCCCTGCGTGGTTATTCTCGGGTTGCCATGGCTCAGTACGACGCGATCGCAGGCGCCTATCAGGACTCGAAACAGCTTCCTTTCCGCAAGCACATCGAGCGCTACACGTTGTTCGAGATGCTCGGGGATGTCCGCGGCAAGTCGGTGCTGGACCTTGCCTGCGGCGAGGGGTTTTATTCCCGTCTCCTCAGGAGGTCGGGGGCCGCCGAGGTGACCGGAGTGGACATCTCTTCCGAAATGATCCGCCTGGCGACGGCGCAGGAACGGGAAGACCCGCTGGGCTGCCGCTATGTCTGCTGCGACGCCGCGGACTACGAACCCGGCGAACCGGTGGACCTGGTGCTCGCTATGTATCTCCTCCACTATGCCGGCGCCGAGGAGAAGCTGCTCCGCTTCCTGGGCGTCGCTCACCGGGCGCTCCGGCCCGGAGGGCGCCTCGTCGGGTTCAACGACAACGTGCTGAACCTGCCGCGGGGAACCGTCTCGCTCTCCAGGTACGGGATCGTGAGGACCGGGCCGGCCGATCCGTACGCCGGCGCGCCGATCCACTACCGGTTCACGAACCCCGACGGCACGCAGTTCGAATTCCACAACTACTTCCTGAGCCCGGAGACGTACGTCCGGGCGTTCGAGCGGGCGGGGTTCGGGGATTTCCGCTGGCTCGGCGTCGCGCTCGATCCGGCCGAACGCGGCAACCGCTTCTGGGACGAATTCCTGGAGAACCCTCCGGTCATCGCCTACACGGCGACCCGGTAGGCACCGGCGGCCGGGTCGGGAAGTACCGGCCGGCGGCGCGGCGCTCGCTTTGACCATGGCTCGGGCCGGAATGACCATGGCTCCGTTTGACCATGGCTCCCGCCTGCAGGACGGGAGTTTTGACCATGGCTCACGACTCCCCAGCGGGTCTTCCGAGCGGGATTCGGCGCGGCCGGATTCCGATTCTTCGAAAGCCGGATTCGGACGCGGAGTCCGGTGGAAACGACGGAAATAGCCGGATTCCGGCCGGTTACCGCAGGGTTTTACCGGTGTGGACCGATTTCCGGAAAACCCGAAGAAATGGCCGAATTCGAGCCGAAAAGGCCGGAATTTCGCGATTGACCATGGCTTCTTGGCGCAATTCGGGCTTTGACCATGCCTCCGGCCGGATTGACCATGGCTCCGACGAGTTTGACCATGGCTCCCGCCGGAATGACCATGGCTCCGAACCTACTCCGGGCCGAAGGCGTAGAGCGCCTCGACGGTCCGGATGTAGAGGCGCGAGGGGGCGATCGCGGGGGTGGCGTACACCGATTCGCCGAGCGGATTGACCTGCACCACGTTGAGCTCCGGCGACGTCTCGCCGGGGTCGAGGGGGCGCACCACGGCTGCGAGGCCCAGTTCGCTCACGAAGTAGATCTTGCCGTCCGCGGCCACCGGGGAGGCGTAGTAGGCATCCACCGCGCCCGCCAGCCGCCCCTGGGAGAGCATCGCGCCGGTCCGCGGGTTCAGGGCGGTGACGATGCCCCCGTCGTTGACCATGTAGAGCACGCCGCCGTAGAGGAGCGGTGAGGGAAGCTGCGGGACACTCCGCCGGTAACTCCACACCGTGTTTGCTTCCGTGAGGTCCCCGTTCTCTCCGGGGGCTCCGGGGCGGATGGCGAGAATTCCGTTCTGCGACGAGAGCACCGCTTCGTAGTAGGCCCACTCACTGGGTTCGAGCAGGCCGTTGCTGCTGAGATCGATGACTCCGAACCAGAAGTCCGAGTGTCCCTCCGCTTCGTCGCGCGCGATCAGCCCGTCGCCGTTTTGATCGGAGGCTTCGAGGGTCTCGGCGAAGCTCGGCGGCGTGATCTGGTTTCCCGGTTGGTTCAGCGGCGCCCCGTAGCCGTTCACATAGACCAGATCTCCCTCCAGCAGGGGCGTGGACTTCATTTCCCAGGGCAGTCCCCGCACCCACCAGCGGGCTTTCCCGTCATCGACGCCGTACGCGGTGAGCAGGAAGCTTCCCGGCGCCAGGATCTCGGTCCCCCGCGCGGTCTCGCGAAGAACCGGGGTGGAATGGCCGCTGGTGGCTTCCGGGCGTGACGTCCGCCAGCGGACCTCCCCGTCGCTCCGGTTGAACGCGATGATCTCGGAGTCCAGATTCTGATCGAGGACCAGGACGACGGCGTCCCCGGCGAGGATCGGCGAGGCGCCCATCCCGTAGAAGTTGTCGAACGGTCCGAGCGGCTGCCGCCACGCCTCCCTGCCCTCGCCGTCGTAGCCGATCAGGCCGAGATCCGGAAAGAAGGCGTACACCCCGTCATCGGTGGCCGCGACGCTCGGCGACGCCGCGTTGTTCCTGGAGTCCACCTCGGTGACGCGCTCGCGACGGGTTGCGGCCCGCCATATCTCGTCGCCCGTCTCCGCATCGAGCGCGATGGTGAAGAACTCGGTATCGGAGTAGGCCGTCAGGTGGACGCGTCCGCCCGCGAGGATCGGGGAAGAATGCCCCGGTGGGAGCGGCACCCGGAATATGGGGCCGTGCTCGGGTCCGAACACCACCGGGAGGTCGCCGTCCGGGCCGATTCCGGTGCCGTTCGGTCCCCGGAAGCGGTCCCATTCGGAGGCCGTGGCGTGCCCGGCCGCGGCGTGTCCCAACGCACCGCTGATTCCGGCGGCCAGCAAAAGAGCAATCCAACGCTTCATGCTTCAGTCTCCCCGCAGGTAGGTGTCCAAAAATCCGAGGATGCGGTCGGCGCTCTCGATGCGATTGTCCCGATTCCGAAAACCGTGTCCCTCGTCCGGGAAGATCACGTACTCGACCGGCACTCCATTCGCCCGCACCGCTTCGACGATCTCGTCGCTCTCGATCTGGAGCACCCGCGGGTCGTTGGCGCCTTGCACCACGAAGAGCGGCCGCACGATGTTCTCGGCGTGGAAGAGCGGGGAAATGGCGGTCAGGCGTTCCAGCTCGGTCTCCGGATCCCCGAGCTCCGCGTAGAGCGAATCCCGCGCCGCGCCCCACCAGGGCGGGATACTGGAGAGTGTCCGCACCCAGTTCATCACCCCGAAGATGTTCACGCCGACGTCGAAGACCTCGGGCTCGAAGGCGAGCGCGGCTCCCACCATGTAGCCGCCGTAACTCCCGCCGATGATCCCGACCCGTTCCTTGTCCACCCAATCAAGCGATTCGAGATAGGTCCGGGCCTCCACGCAGTCCTTCAGGTCCACGTCCCCGTGCCGTTTGTCGTCCATGTGGAAGAACGTCTTGCCGTACCCCGAGGAACCGCGGTTGTTCACCGCCAGGACCGCGTAGCCGTTGTTCACGAGATGCTGGATCTGCGCCCGGTAGCCCTTGCGGCTCTGGCCGCCCGGGCCGCCGTGAACCCAGACGAGCGCCGGAACCGGAGAGTTCGGCGTGGCCTGATGCGGGCGGTACAGAACCGACGGGATATCGAGCCCGTCGAAACTCGGGTAGCGAACGACCTCGCCGTCCACCAGGTTCTCTTCGACGATCACCGGGTTCAGGGTGTTCGTGAGCCGCCGGTGCTCTCCGGTCTCCAGATCCCAGACGTAGAGATTCGAGGGCGAAGTGTCGCTGTTCACGTAGAAGGCCATCTTCGTCTCGCTGGGCGAGAAAGCCACGCCGGTCACATCCCCGCCGGGAACTTCCGGGAACTCCACGGTCTCGCCGCTCCGGGTGTCCAGCACGGCGACCTCGGTGGAGGCATCCACGTTCACCGCGCTCACCCGGTAGGTCCCGCGCTTCGAGAAGTAGACGGTGAAGACATCCCAGTCGGCCGCCAGCACCCGCCGGTGTGCGCCGCTCGCCAGGTCGTATGCCCAGACCTCGGCGAACTCCCCGTGGGCGTCGGTCCGGTAGAGCAGTTCGCTGACCTCCGGGTTGAAGGTCACCGGACCGTGCGATGCGTCGCCTTCGTGCGGGGTGATGTGGAGGGGCTCTTGCTCAGGGTTCTCGAGGTCGACCAGATAGACGTCGCTGTCCGCGTTGTTCTTCGCCTTGGAGACCGCCAGGAAACGGCCGTCGCCGCTCACCGGGCCCGGCTGGAAACCGCCGGGGTTCTCGAACACCAAGCGCCGGCTCAGGTCGTCGACGCGATATTCGTAGACGTCGAAGGCCTGCGGGTCCCGTTCGTTTGTGGTGACGAAGAATCGGTCCCCCTCGGTGGTGAATCGGACCAGGCCCGCCTTGAGGTTTTCGCCCGGCGTGATGTCTTCGGGGGTTCCGCCGGGGGCCAGTACGTAGAGGTGGTTCAGTTCGTTGCCGCCCTGGTCCGCGGTGAACAGGACCCGGTCGTCATCCGGGAAGAACGCCATTCCCATGTTGGCGTCCGTCTCCGAGCTGGTCAGCGCCTCGGGTTCGCCTCCGGCAATCGGCTGCGCGTAGACGTTCATGACGCCCGTCCGGTCCGAGGTCATCAGGACGCGCGACTCGTCCGGCGAGAAGGACGCTCCGAAGACCTGTTCCGTGTCATAGAACGCCCGCGCGTCGTAACTCGGGATCTGCGGCGCTTCGGGTGCACACGCAGCCAGCAGTGCGACCACTCCACCGGCCAACGCCGGAATGCGAACCGTGTTACGGGGTGAATAGGGGACTCGGGATTTCATCGGCGCACTCCTCTGCTTGGGGATGTCGGGCGACCCCGCGCGGCCGCCGGCTCTCGTTCGGATACGAAGGCCTTCGGTGCCCGGTTCCCTCCGGGCCACGGGCGGATTATCGGAGATTTGCCCCGGTCGCGTGCGCCGGCTCCGCTATGGCATACAGGTGTTCCGCACTCCGCAGGTAGATCGTGCCGTCCACGATGGCCGGGGAGGCCATGACCGGCTCGTCCACGCTGTTGGTAGCCAGGATTTCGAATTGGGGACCCGATCGAATCACGTGGGTGTCTCCGTCCTCGCTGGTCAGATAGATCCGTTCGCCGGACACTACGGGAGACGAGAAGAAACGTGAGGGCAGCGGCATGCGGCCGCCCTCGTAGATGACCTCGCCGCTTCGGCCGTCCAGCGCGGTGAGGATGCCCCCATCGCTGACCAGATAGAGCACGCCCCGGTGGAAGATCGGAGACGGAACGTAGCCCTGCCCCTTGCGGTAGCTCCAGCGCAGCGATCCATCCTGGAGGTCCAGCGCCAGGACGTTCTTCCGCGGATAGCCCGTCACGGCGAACACCAGACCGTCGCCGGAGGCCACCGGGCTCGGTACCGCGTTGCCCCGGAGCCCTCCCGCGCGCCAGCGTTCCTCTCCGGTTTCCGCGCCGTAGGCGACGATGTCTCCCGTCCCCATCGTCACGACGAGTGAGGCGCCGTCAGCGGACCGTACGACCGTCGGCGTTGCCCAGCCCACCCGCTGGGTCCGTTCGGCCCGCCACCGGATTGCGCCGGTGGCAGTGTCCAGAGCCGCGATGAAGGATCCGTCGCCCTCCTCCACGTCGCTCTGGACCACTACGAGTCCGGCCGCCGCGACGAGCACCGGAGAGGTGGCGACCCCCATCCCCATGGTCCCGACACCCCCGAAGTCCTGGGACCAGATGAGGTCCCCTTCGAGAGTGAACGCGTAGAGACCCTGCGTCCCGAACCAGGCAACGACCCGCTCCCCGTCGCTAACCGGGGTGGGATTTGCGTAGGAACCGATCCGGTGGCGGTTGTCGTAGGGGAGCGCCCCGGCGCGCACTTCCCGGCGCCAGCGCAACGCTCCGCTCCTCCTGTCCAGGGCGAGCAGCAGCACGTCCAGCCGCTGGTCGGCGCCCAGGCTGTCGGGATGCAGGAACTCCTCACTGCCCATGAAATGGATGATCGGCCCGGCCCCGGGCACCTTCTCGCCGGAGGTGGCCGACGTGAGGAAGATCAGATCGCCCACGACGATTGGCGACGAATGCCCCCGGCCCTCGACGGGGGCCTTCCAGCGGATGTTCTCGTCCGTTCCCCAACGGAGGGGGGCCGCGGACTCCGCGTGCGCGCGCCCCTCCGGGCCCCGCCACTGAGGCCACTCCGGGATCGTCGTTTGCTGTGCCCCAGCGTCCCCCGTCAGGAGCGCCGCCAGCGCGACGGTCCCCGCCGCGCGGCCGATCCGTCGACCCGGCAAGCTCACCGAGCCGGCGTGGTTTCGCCGGGGGCTGGCGAACGAAACGCGTAGAGGGCATCCACGCTCCGCAGGAAGAGCGTTCCGCCGGCGATGGCCGGTGACGCCCAGATCGCCTCCGGGAGCGAGCTCTCCGCCACGATCTCGAACTCGTCGGCGGCCCGGAACACGGTCAGGTCGCCCTCCAGGCTGCCGATCAGGACGTGTCCCTCGTATCCGATCGGCGAGGAGTGGTAGCGGCCGGGGTGCGTGGGGCGCGCCTGGAAATGGAGCGAGCCGTCCTCCGGGTCGAGCGCGGTGATCACGCCGCCGTCCGACAGGAAGAAGAGGATGCCGCGGTAGAGGAGCGCCGAGGGGAGGTATCCGGTCCCCCGCTCGTAGGTCCAGCGAACGCGGGGCTCGACCCCCGGCAGCACTTCGAGGGCCCGCATTTCCTTGCCGGGATAGCCGGTCGAAACGAAGACGAGGCGTCCGTCTCCGAAAGGTTGGTGGACCGGGGTATGGACCGGGGCCGAGTCCTCGAAGGGCGCGGTCCGCCACAATTCGACGCCGTTGCCGGCGTCGTAGGCGGCGAGGGCGTGGTACCCCGGCACGAAGAGTTGGGTGATGCCCCCGACCGGCAGCAGCGCCGGGGTTGCCCAACCCTTTCGGGCTCGCCGCTCGGTGCTCCAGACGATCTCCCCGCTACGGCGGTCCACTCCGAAAATGCGCGATCCCTCGCCGTCGTCGTTGTCGCAGACGAGGATCAAGGTTTCGCCATGCAGCACCGGCATGATGCCGTGGCCAAGTCCCCAGACGCCGAAGTCACCGAGATCGGTGGACCAGAGGGGCTCCCCGTCGAGGGTGAAGGCGAACAGGCCCTGATTGCCGAAGGAGAAGTACACGCGCTCCCCATCGGTGATCGCCGTCAGCGAGGCGTAGGTGTTGGTCCGGTACCGGTTGTCGTAGACCGGCCCGTCGTGGACTGTCCGCCGCCACACTTCCTCTCCGGTGCGCGCGTCGTAGGCCAGCGCCAGCAGGGTGTGATGGAGGTCCCCGGCCGTACTCCCGGCGTGCAGATAGACCTCACCGTTGCGGACGTGTACCGGCGGCTTGTGTCCCGGGACCGGATCTCCGGCGATGGAGGCCGAGACGAAGACAAGCTGGTCCCAGACGACCGGCGAAGAATGCCCTTCGCCCGGGGTTACCGTCTTCCAGAGCCCGTTCGTGTCCGGATCGAAACGGACGGGCAGGCCGGTCTCGGTGGAGACGCCGTTCGCGGTCGGCCCCCGCCACGCCGGCCAGTTGGACGACGCGCGGGTCTCCGAAGCGGGAGGTTCGGACGACGCCCGCTCCGGCGCCACTGGGGCGGCGGGACCCTGACTCTCGAGCGCCAGGGTGGGTGAACTGCCGGCCAGGAGTCCAGCGGCCAGCAGCGCTCCCGGGGCAATCACGCGGGATACGTTGCGCACGGTGCGGCGTATTGTGTCCGCTGGCGTCCGAGATTGCATCGCCGAGAGGCATTCCCCTGCCGAGGGGGAGTCTTCGCGCCCTCCCGCCACCCCGCTAGACTCCCGTCCCGCCATGGGTTCCGGAACCGTTCGCCGCGGCGCGACGGCGCTCGCCGTCTGGACTGCGGTCTTTATTCTTGCTGCGTCCGCAATCGCGTCGGACTGGCCCGAGATTCGCGGCCCCGGACGCGACGGGCGTTCGGCCGAAACCGGACTCCCCGAGTCCTGGTCGCCCGACGGCCGGAACCTGCTCTTCAAGGCGCCCTACGGGGGGCGATCGACTCCGGTGATTCTGGGAGATCGCCTCTTCCTGCAGCGCGGCGTGGGGGACCGGGAGACCCGCCAGGAACAGCTGGTGGCGCTCGACGCCGGAACCGGGGAACTCCTCTGGGAAGCCCGGCGGAACATCTACCACTCCGACGCGCCGCCGCGGCGGGTCGGCTGGGCGTCCCCCGCGGCCGATGCCGAAACCGGCACGGTGTTTTTCTTCACTCTCGGCGGGGAACTGACGGCCTTCGATATTGCCGACGGCAGCGTCCGCTGGTCGCGCTCCCTGCCCGAGGAGCTGGGACTCGTCACCACCCACGGCGGCCGCACCGCGTCGCCCCTGATTCTGGAAGACCTGGTGATCCTCAGCGGTCTCACCTCCTCGTGGGGTGAGCACGCGCGGGGCAGTCAGCGATTCTTCGCGTTCGACAAGCGCAGCGGACAGATGGTGTGGCTGTCGGCACCGGGCGGCCGCCCCTACGACACCACCTATGCGCCGGCATCGGTGCGCACCGTGGACGGTCGCCGGTTGCTGCTGGTGGGCGGCGGCGACGGCGCCTTCCACGCGATCCAGCCGGCGACCGGCGCTTCCGCCTGGAACTTCCCGATGAGCAAGCGCGGCGTGAACAGCGGTGCGGTGCTCTTCGGCGATGTTGCGCTGGTCAGTCACGGCGAGGAAAACCTCGACTCTTCGGTGATGGGGCTCCTCGCCGCGCTGGATGCCACTTCCACCGGTGAAATCGGGGCCGACGCTCCTCTCTGGCAGGTGCCGGGATTCATGGGCGGTTTTTCCTCCGGCGTCGGCGACGGGGATCTGCTCTATCAGATCGACAACAGCGCCAATCTGGCCGCGTTTTCGGCGACGGATGGGACCGAGCTCTGGACCCACAACCTGGGGACGATCCAGCGCGCCTCTCCGGTACTTGCCGACGGCAAGCTCTACGTGGGGACGGCCAACGGGCGTTTCTTCATTCTCCGTCCGAGCCGGGACGGCGTGGAGGTCCTGGACGACGACGTAATCGGCACCGACGAGATTCCGGAAGAGATCATCGCGTCGGCGGCGGTCAGCGACGGGGTCGTGTACTTCGTTTCCAGCGGCGCCCTCTATGCGATCGGGGAGCGGCGCCCCGCTCCGGATGCGCCTCCCGCGACGCCGCCGGAGATGTCCGCGGCCGCTCCGTCACATCTCGTCCTGTCTCCCACCGAAGAAATCCTGGCCCCCGGATCGGAAGTCGCTCTCTCCGTCCGCGCTTTCGACGCCATGGGCAACCCGACCGAAGCGCCGGCCAACCTGACCTGGGCGGTGGAGGGTTTCGACGGCACGGTTGAAGACCTGACGCTTGCGGTAGCGGCCGAGGCGGCGGGCGCTGCCGGAAAGGTGACGGTAAGCGCCGGCGACGCCAGCGGAGCCGCCCGCTTCCGGGTGGTCCCACCCCTGCCCTGGAGCTGGGATTTCGACGCGGAGGACTCGCGCGTGCCCCCGCAGTGGGTCAACTCCACGGGAAAGTACGAGACCAGGACCCTGGAAGACGGCCAGCGGGTCCTGGTCAAGCGGGCCGACAACCCGTTCCTCCGCCGGGCGCGCGTTTACATGGGGCCGCCGACGCTCTCCGGGTACACGGTCTCCGCGGATGTGATGGCCAACACCCGCCGCCGCCAGATGGGAAATGCGGGGCTCGTCGCCCAGCGCTACCAGTTCGTGCTGATGGGCACGCACCAGCGGCTCGAGATCCATTCCTGGCAGGCGACCCCTGGCCGGACCACCCAGATTCCCTTCGCCTGGGAAGCCGACACCTGGTATTCGATGAAGTTCCAGGTTGTGGAGGACGACGCGGAAGTCGTCGCCCGCGGCAAGGTCTGGCCTCGGGGCGAGGGCGAACCGGACGAATGGACCCTCGAATGGCGCGAGGAGCTGCCCCATCACGAGGGCACCCCGGGCATCTTTGCCGACGCGGTGTCCGCCGAGGTTTTCTTTGACAACATCGTCGTGGAACCCGGCGAGTAGCAGCCCGTGGTGAAAGCACCCCACCCCGCGGCGTTGCGCGCCGCGAATCAGCGGCTTCAGAGTTTCACCCGAGCCCGATAAGAGCCTGACAAGAGGGAGACGTTCCATGTCCCGACTCGAGAAGAGCCCGCGCTACCGGCGGGGAATCCCCGCGGCGGCGCGGAACGGTCTCCTGCTGGTGCTCCTGGCCGGTGGAAGCGCCGGCGCGCAGGATTGGCCGATGTGGGGAGGGACCCCGGATCGGAATATGGTCTCGGACACCACCGCCCGGCTCCCGGCCGAATGGGACGTGGACAGCGGCCACAACGTCCGCTGGGTCGCGGCACTCGGTTCGCAGACCTACGGCAACCCGGTCGTGGCCGGCGGCCGGGTGTTCGTGGGTACGAACAACGAAGCCCTCTACGACAAGGAGATCGTGGGCGACAAGGGGATCCTGGTCGCGTTCGACGCGGCCACGGGTGAGTTTCTGTGGCAAATGGTCTCCGACAAGCTGCTCTCGGGACGGGTCAACGACTGGCCCTATCAGGGAGTCTGCTCTTCGCCGCTCGTGGAGGGCGATCGCGTCTACTACGTCACGAACCGGGGAGAACTGCTCGCGCTGGACGTTCACGGCATGGCGAACGGCAACGACGGCCCGGTCACCGACGAAGCGCTCCAGTCGCCGACCGACGGAGACATCATCTGGCGCCTCGACATGATGGAGGAACTCGGCTCCTTTCCCCACAACATGTCGAACGCCAGCCCGGTCGCCTACGGAGACCTGCTGTTCGTGAACACTTCGAACGGCCACGACGAGACCCACGCCAACATTCCCTCGCCGCTCACTCCCGCGATCATCGCGGTGAACAAGGTGACCGGAGAGCTGGTCTGGGAGCAGAACCACGTCGGGGAGAACATCCTGCACGGCCAGTGGTCGGCGGCGGGCGTCGCCGAAGTGGGCGGGGTGACCCAGGTCATCATGGGCGAGGGCGACGGTTGGGTCCGGGGATACGTCGCCGAGACCGGAGAAACCCTCTGGTGGTTCGACACGAACCCGAAGGACTCGGTCTGGCCGCGCACCCGGAACAACGTCATCTCCACTCCGGTCATCCTTGGTGACCGGCTCTTCATCGCGAACGGCCAGGATCCGGAGCACGGGGAGGGCGTCGGCCACCTCTACGCGATCGACGCCACGCAGCGGGGCGACATCACCGAGACCGGGCGGCTCTGGCACTACGACACCATCCGGCGCTCCATTTCCACCGGCGCGCTGAAGGACGGCATCTTCTACCTGCCCGATTTCTCCGGCTTCCTTCACGCACTCGACATCGAAACCGGGGAGCCCCTCTGGGTCCACGACACCTTTGCCGCGGTCTGGGCGTCACCGGTGATCGCGGATGGCAAGCTCTACCTGGGCGACGAGGACGGCGACGTGGTCGTGCTCCGTCCCGGCCGGACCGAAGAAGTGATCTCCGAGATGAACATGGGCAGCTCGGTGTATTCCAGCGCGGTACCGGCGAACGGCGTCATCTACATCGCGAGCCGGAACCAACTCTTCGCACTCGAGGAGCAGGGCACGACCACCGAGGGCGCCCGCTGAAGGAAAGTGCGGGCTGATCCCCCGGGCTGACTCCCGATGGACGGTCCTTCGGCCACCTGGCGTCTGCCGAGTGGCCCGTCGCCGCTCGTGCGCTCCGGGTCGGGCGCGCTCGATTTTCTGGGCGAGGTCGTCGCCGACCTTGGGTTCCGCCGCACGCTGGTGACTTCGGACCGCGGAATCGTCGCGGCCGGAATTACGGACCGGGCGGTTACCAGCCTCGAGCGCGCCGGCCTCCGGGCGGAGGTCTTTTGCGGCTTCGGCGAGAACCCCACGGAAGCGAACGTGGCGCGCGCCGCCGAGGCGGCCCGGGCGATGGAAGCCGACTCCCTGGTCGGCGTGGGCGGAGGCAGCTCGCTCGATGTCGCCAAGGGCGCCGGTTTCGTCCTTGCCGGAGGCGGACGCATGGAGGCCTACCGCGGCTACGGGAAGTGCCCTCAGCCGCTGCCCCCGCTCGCCGGTGTCCCGACGACGGCGGGCACCGGGAGCGAGGCGCAGTCGTACGCCCTCATTTCCCGGGACCGGGACCACCAAAAGCTCGCGTGCGGAGACGCCTCGGCGATGTTCCGGGCCGTGATTCTGGATCCGGCGCTCCTCCCGTCGGCTCCCCGCGACGTGATCGCCGCAACGGGGTTCGATGCCCTCGCCCACGCGGTCGAGACGGCGGTGACGTCCGGGCGTACCGACGAATCCACGGCACTCAGCCACCGGGCCTTCGCGCTCTTGAGCGCCGCCTTCCCCCTCGTGGTGGAGGGCCGGGCGGACGCGTCGGTCTGGGAGGACATGCAGCGCGGCGCTTTCCTTGCCGGCGCGGCGATCGAACGCTCCATGCTGGGCGCCGCGCACGCCTCGGCGAACCCCCTCACCCGGCGCTACGACGTGGCGCACGGACGTGCGCTGGCCATCACCCTGCCCCGGGTGGTGCGCTGGAACGGGCCCGCCACCGGGGCGGCCTATCGGGATCTTCTCGCCGCGGCCTCGATCCCTCCGGGGGACGATCCGGCGGAGACCCTCGCCGGCCGCCTCGAAAGCTGGATCGCGGCAGCGGGTCTGCCCCGCGATCTGACCGCGACGCGCGTCGCTCCGAGCGACCTCCCCGCACTCGCCGAGGAAGCGGCCGGGGAGTGGACCGGACGCTTCAATCCACGGGCTTTCGATGCCGCGGGAGCGCTCGCCGTCTATCGTTCCGCTGTCTGATGAGACGCCGATTCCTCCTCGCCGCGCTCGTCCTCCCGCCGGGGCTCCTGCTTTCGCCGAGCGGGGCCGCCGCCGGCCAGGACGGCGCCGACTGGCCGCAGTTCCGCCGCGATGCGGGGCTCACCGGAATTGCCGCTGAGCCGCTCGACGATCAACTCGAACTGAAGTGGAGCGTGCCCCTCGGCTTTTCGGTGGAGTCTTCCCCCGCCATCAGCGACGGTTTCGTCTATGCGACGTCGCTGCCGGGAGTGCTGGTGAAGCTGGGCCTCGCGGACGGAGCGGAAGCCTGGCGGTATCGCCCCGGCGCCGCCGAAGCCGAGGCGGGGGAGTTCGAGGAGGACCGTTTCGGCGAGTCCTCACCCGCCGTTGCCGGCGATGCGGTGTTCGTCGGCGACCTCCAGGGGGTTCTCCACGCGGTCGATCTCGACTCGGGTGAACCCCGCTGGCGTTTTCCGACCGGCGCCGAGATCAAGTCATCGCCCGTGGTGGCGGACGATCTGGTCCTCGTCGGCAGTTACGACGAGCACTTCTACGCGGTGGAGCGGACGACCGGCAAGCTGCGCTGGAAACTCCAGACCGAGGGACCGGTGCACGCCACCCCCGGCCGGGCCGGCGGGCTCGCCTGGGTGACGGGGTGCGACGCCATTCTCCGGGGCGTGCGCATCGCGGACGGCACGGAGATGCTGCGTTTCGATTCCGGGGCCTATACCGCGGCGTCTCCGGCGATTGCCGATGAGACGCTCTACTACGGGACCTTCAACAACGAGGTGCTGGCGGTGGATGTCGGGGCGGGACAACTCCGGTGGCGCTACGAACATCCGGAGCGGCACTTCCCGTTCTATGCCTCCGCCGCGATCGCCGGCGATCTGGTGATCGCGGCGGGCCGGGACAAGCTGGTGCATGCCCTCGACCGGGAAAGCGGCGAGGCCCGCTGGACGTTCCGGGCCCGCGCCCGCTTCGACGCTTCGCCGGCGGTGGCGGGGAACCGGGTCTATGTCGGCAACGCCGACGGCCGGCTCTACGTGCTGGATATCGAGACCGGGGACAAGGTGTTCGAGTTTCACGCCGGGGCCGCGATCATGGGCTCGCCGGCCATCGCCGGCGGCCGGATCGTCTTCGGCACTCAGGACGGCGCCCTCTTCGCGCTGGGCTCGGTGTCGGAGTGACCGCCAACCGCAGCTTCGCGCCACGCTTTCGGATACTCCGGCTCGGGCCGTGGGTGGCGGCCGCATTCTTGACGTTCGCCTGTGGCGGCGAGTCGCCCAGCGTTGCCCCCGCCCCCCCGCCGGTCGAGCCCCCGGCCCCTCCACCGCCGATGCCCGCTCCGGAGCCGACGCCTCCCATGGAGTCCGAATGTCCGCCGGCGGCGGAGTACGGCGTGACTTTCCAAGCGACCTGGAACGCGGCCTCGCACGGCAACCGACCGCCCTTCCCGTCCGGAGCCCATTTCTCCCGGGTGGTCGGGGCCACCCACACCGTGGATGTCTCGTTCTGGGAGTCCGGGGGGACCGCGACCCCGGGCATCGAGAGCATGGCGGAGACCGGCAGCGTGTCGGCACTCTGCCGGGAAATCCAGACAGAAGCGGACCAGGGGCGAAGCAGTCCGTGCATCCGAGGTTCCGAGGCGTCCTTTCGGTCGCCGGGTTCCGTGTCATTCACCTTCGAAGCGGAGGCCGAGCGGCCGCTGGTGACGCTGGTCTCGATGATTGCTCCCAGCCCGGACTGGTTCGTCGGGGTAAGTGGGGTCTCGCTGCAGGAGGACGGCTGCTGGTTGGCGCAGCTCGAGTTGGATCTCGTCGGGTATGACTCCGGGACCGACAGCGGGACGACCTTTACCGCCCGCGATGCCGACGTGACTCCGCACGAGCCGATCGGCCTGATTCGCGAGTTGCCGGCCGCCGTCCAGGAAGTGCCGTTTGCCACCCTGGTGCTGGTGCGGATGGCCGAGTAACCCACGACCGCGGAGTTAGTGGCGCACCGGCACGGGAACGCCACCGGAAGAACTGGGTCGGCCTCCTGAACCCCACGTTGGTAGTCAGCCGCACGGCGCGGAGGCACAGGGGCGTTACGCCGTCCCCGCTTGGGTGGGTACTGTGTGGCGGATTGATTCGCAAGGATGCGAATCCGGGCTAGAGGCGCGTCATCTGGTCGAGGAGCGGCCAGAACCCGAGCTGCTCCACCGCGTGGCTCCGGTAGATCCCGAGCCCGTCCATCCCGGCGCCGCGCGCGATGCGGGCCGCCTCCATCATGGCGTCGGCCGTCTGGAGGCTCCCCGGGTGGTAGGCCGAGAATTCGGCCATCGTCGGGACCCGGCCGGCCACCGTATCCACGAAGTGGCGGCAGTGCCGTTCGATGGTCGGCATGTCGGTGGTGGAGCGGAACCAGAGGTGCATCTCGTCGCAGAGCCCCTGTTCGACCCAGGCCGGCCAATCCTGGATTCGGGGAACGTAGCCGCCGGCGTCGCGATTGATGACGGTAATGGTGAAGACCGCATCGGAACGGACCGCCTTGACCGCATCCCGGATCGTCCGGACCATGTCGGTCCAGCGGTCGGCCCGGAACTGCACCCACTCCGGATCGTCGTTCGGTAGCTGGAAGGGATCGCGCCCGGTGGCCTCGCGGAAGGCGCCGGCGATCGAATCCTCGTAGCCGTCGGTGGTGACGCCGCTCTCGTCCTCGTTGATGGAGACGAACTCGGCCTGGATCCCGCGTCCCCCGCTCCGGGAGAGGAGTCCCGAGAACACCGCGGCTTCTTCCGCCCGTCCCTCGGGAAGCCCCGGACTCAGGAACACCCTTTCGTAGGGTTGCAGTTCGTCGGTCAACTCCCGGTTTCGATGGCGATGCTCGGGATTCTCGCGAACGAAGTCACTCAGACTTTCGATCCGCTGCGGGTGGCTCCAGATGGGCCGGTGGGAATTCAGGATCTCCCTTCCCTCCCCGGTGCCGAAACGAGGCACCATGAAGTTCGAGGACCACGCGGGGTACATCCGGATCCCGCCGGCGGATGCGACGGCCTTGTAGGGATGCACCTCCACCCCCACCGCGGCGCCGGCCTCCACGAGTTCCGCCGACGCCCCCGGCGCGAACACCCGCGAGACGCCGTGATCGGCGCACTTCTGGACGTAGAGCTCGACTTCGGTCTGACCACCGTCCCCCCGGTACATCTCGCCGAGGCCGAGGTCCTGGCCCCAAAGCGCCACTCCCGACGGTGGGCCGGATCCGGATGACGGCTGCGTTTCGGGTGCGGGGCTTTCCCCGGCCCCGCCGCACGCCGCGGCCGCCGGAAGCGCCGCCATCGCACCCTTGAGGAACTCCCGGCGGCGAACCCCGTCCCCCGCACTCACGCCGATACCCCGTTCCGGGCTGCGTCTTCGATCCCGGCAGCGAAGAGATCAATTTCCTCGAGCGTGCTGAAGACGCTCGGAGAGACGCGGATGCAGTCGAACTCGCCCTGCACGAAGCGGGGCCGCACGTGAATCCGGTACTTCCGTTCGAGGAAGTCGGTCAACGCGCCGGAGTCCACGCCCTCGATCCGCATCGCTCCGATGCCGCAGGCCTGCTTGATATCCGGCGGATTCAGCACTTGTACCCCCGGAAGTTCCTTGACCCGCTCCGCCCAGCGGCGACGCAGATACACCAGCCGCTCGGCCTTTCGTTCGGCGCCGAGACCCTCGTGGAAGGTCACCGCCTCGGTGATGGGGCCGCGGACGGCGATCGGGTTGGTCCCGATCTGCTCGAACTTCCGGATGTCGTCGTCCTGGCTGGTGGGGGCGCTCATGAGGGGCCAGACCTTGGGGATCTTCTCCTTGCGGACATAGAGGAAACCCGTGCCGACGGGTGCGAAAAGCCACTTGTGGAGGCTCGTCCCGTAGTAGTCGCAGTCGAGCTCATCCCGGGTGAACGGAAAGTGCGCGAAACCGTGAGCGCCGTCCACCAGGGTCTCGATGCCGTGACGGCGCGCCATCCGGCAGATCTCCCCGACCGGGAAGATCTGTCCGGTGGTGAAAGTCGTGTGGCAGATCAGGAGCAGCTTCGTCTTCGGGGTGATCGCCCGCTCGAGGATGCCCGTCAGCTCGGATAGATCCTCGGGAGGCGTCGGGTAGGGCACCGTCCGGAGGACGATTCCGTCCCGTCGTTCTCGCTGGCGGAAGGTCATGAGCATCCGCGGGTAGTCCTGGGTGGTGGTGAGCACCTCGTCCCCGGCCGCGAGCGGAAGTCCGAACTGCACGATTTCCATCGCCTCGCTGGCGTTCCGGGTGAACGCGATCTCGTCGGTCCCGCAGCCGAAGGTCTCCGCGAGCCTCCGCCGCGCCACCTCGATCCGCGGCCCGAGCAGTTCGTCCACGTAGAGCGAGGGCCCCATGTTCATGATGTCCCAATACTGTTGCATCGCGCGCTGGACAGTGACGGGGGCCGGGCTCACGCTGCCCGAGTTCAGGTTGATGTGATTGCGGTCGATGGTGAACGCCTCGCGCACCCGGAACCAGAAGTCCTCGTCCTGTGCCGTTGCCTGGGCGGTGCGGGCGCCGAGGCGCGCCACCGCCTTGCCGATCCGTTCCCCGGCATCCGCGTGAAGCGCGGTCAGCGCTCCGCCCGTCGCAGCCAGAAAAGCTCTTCGGTGCATGCCACTTCTCCTTCGCCGTCGCTGCTCACGACGTTCCGAACATACCATCGGGTTCCGGAGGATTCCGAATGACTCACAGACTGTTCCGGATCGCGGCTTTGGCCGCGGTCGCCGCAACGGCCGCCAGTACTGTCCTGGCGCAGCCCACCGTCCCCTACCTGCCGGGGGAGGACGGGATTCTGCCCCGGGCCCACGTGGCGCTGGTCAATACCCACGTGGTGAACGTGGTGGACGGCACCGTGCTGGAGGACGCGGTGGTGGTGGTCCGCGACGGACTCATCGAATCCGTCGGGACCGACGCACCTCCCGAAGGCGTCCATCTGCTCGACATGGGCGGCCGGCACCTGATGCCCGGCCTCTTCGACGCCCACTGGCACGGGCGCACGCTGGATGGCCTCTACCGGGCCCTTGAATCCGGTGTCACCACCATGAAGAGCGCCGCGGTGGGCAGCTTCCTCGATGTGCGGATGAACGACATGGTCGAGCAGGGGTATCTCGCGGGGCCGGAGATCTTCGCGGCCGGGGTGTATGTCCTGCCGAATCTCGGCCAGTCCGCGCTCGCCGATCCCCGGCTCTACAAGTACCTCCACCGCGAGGTCAAGGGCCCCGAAGCGGTGCGCGAGGTGGTTCAGGTGGACGTGGACCGCGGCGCCCGCTGGATCAAGACCCGCTCCGGCGGCACGACCTCGGGCCCGAACGGCCCCGACCCCAAGATGCTGGTTTACAGCGTCGAAGAGCTCACCGCCATCGTGGAGGAAGCGGACGCGCTCGGCGTGAAGGTGGCGTGCCACTCGCACGGCAAGGAGGTCGTCAGAAACGCCATCATCGCCGGCTGCGCCACGATCGAGCACGGCTCCTATGTGGATGAGGAGGGGCTCCGGCTGATGCTGGAAATGGGTACCGCGTGGGTACCCACCTACACCTCGGTCGTCGGCTTCCTGCTACCCCATGACGACTACGAGTCGTCAGCGAGTTACCAGCGGGGCAGCCACCTGCTCCACTACCTGGAAAAGGGGTTCCAGCGCGCCCTCGAACTCGGGGTCACCATCATCACTGCCACCGATACCCAGTACGGCCCGCGCACCAACGTTCGGATCTACCGGGAAATGACCCACTTCGTCGAGATGGGGATGACCCCGCTGCAGGCGCTGCAGGCGGCCACCATCCGCTCCGCCGAGGTGTACGGGATCCGGGACCGGACCGGGGCGATTGAAGTCGGGCTGGAAGCCGACCTGGTGTCCGTGGACGGCAACCCCCTCGAGGACATCTACGCCACCCACGAGCCCATGTTCGTCATGAGTAACGGCCGGATCGTGTTTCACCGAACGGTGGACCCCGACCATTACATCCCCCGCCGGGTGGGCGTCACGGGATTCGGTACGGGCGGCCCGCGCCCTTAGGCTTCACCCCGGATACCGTGGCGGGACGGAGCGCGCGGGCGGAACTGCCAGGGAGACCGCAAGGAACACATGCAGACGATGCGATCCCGCGCCTTCTGGACCGGCTTGGCCCTGGCGGCGCTGGTCTCGGCGGTCGCCACGTTTTCCGCGCAGTGGATCGCCCAGGCGCTGCTCGGACTCTCGGGCACTCCGATCAGCCCGATCATGTTGGCGATCCTCCTCGGCATGGTCGTCGCCAACCTGTCCGGTTGGGCGGGGGCGGGCGCCCCGGGTCTGCGGTTTTGTTCGACCACGATCCTGCGTCTCGGCATCGTGTTGCTCGGCTTCCGCCTGAGCCTGCTCGCCGCCGGCAAATTCACCCTGGTCGCCCTGCCCTTCGTGGTGGTCGCCGTCGCCGCCGGGGTGAGCGTGGTCCGGCTGTTGGGACCACGTCTCGGACTCTCGCGGACCCTGGCCGGGTTGATCGCGGCGGGAACGAGTATCTGCGGGGCCACCGCGATCGTGGCGACCGCGCCGCTCATTCGGGCCCGGCAGGCCGAGGTCACCTACGCCGTTTCCTGCATCACGGTCTTCGGGATCGCCGCGATGTTCGGATACCCGATCCTCGCGAATGCGATGTTTGGAGGCCAGCCCGAGCTTGCCGGGCTCTTCCTCGGGGCGTCCATCCACGAAACCGCCCAGGTCGCGGGAGCGGGCGCGATGTACCAGGCCCAGTACGGCGCTCCGGTGGCGCTCGACGTCGCGACCGTCACCAAACTGGTGCGGAACCTCTCGATGCTCGCGCTGATCCCGCTGGCCGGGATTCTCTTCGGCGGCGCCCGGTCGATCGAATCTCCGGGCGCCCGCGCCTGGCTGCGCATGATTCCCCTGTTCGTGATCGGATTCGCGGCGTGCTCCGCCCTCCGCACGATCGGCGATCACGGGGAGGCGGCGTTCGGTTTCCTCGATCCGGACGTCTGGAGGCAGCTGGTCGGCTTCTTCCGCCATGCCGCCGAAACCTGTCTGCTGCTGGCCATGGCGGCCGTGGGGCTCCAGACGAGTCTTGCCGGCCTGCGGCAAATCGGTCTCCGTCCGTTTCTCTTCGGACTTTTTGCTGCCCTGGTGGTGGGAGCCGTCAGCCTGCTGCTGATTGCGGGACTCGGATCCCCCGCCCTCGAATTCGTGGGCTACTGACCCCGAGGGGCACGGCGGGGGCCCGGTGCGGGCGCCCGTGATGTGGTCTGCGCGTCAGAAGCGGATGCGGAAGCCAACGGTCGGCACGAACGGAAAGCCGAAGGCCGGAATCTCCTCGACGGTCGGACGCTCCGCGCCCGGGTCGGCCATCACCCGCTGGTCGATATCCACCCCGTTGTCGCGGTTCAGCGCGTTGATCACCTCGGCGTAGGCGGACCAGCGCCCTCCGGGTCCGCCGCGGCGATAGGTCAGCCGCAGATCGAGCCGGGCATAGAGCGGGAGCCGCGCACGGTGCAGGTTGTCGAGTCCGCCGAGATCCACCGCATAGGCGAGGTTCCCGTCGTCATCCGTCTCGGGCACCAGGCGGCCGCGTGCGTCCCGGGTCGCCGCGACCCGAACCCCAACCGCCGGCGTGTAGGGGAAACCGCTGGCGATGCGGCCGGTAGCCGCGACACTCCAGCGGTCGTTGATGCCGAGCCGGCCCACCAGATTGAGTGCGTGGGGCCGGTCGTATTCGAAGGGATAACGCAGTCCGTAGGTCTCCCGCTCGGCCTTGCCGTAAGCGTAGGAAACCCAGCCGGCCACGCGCGCCGCCGGGTTGAGCCGTTCGAGATAGACGTCGATCCCGCGGGCAACGCCCCCACCCTCGTTCACGGGATTGATGGTGATCCGGGCGGCGGCCGGCAGGTTCGCAGCCAGCTCCCGCGGAAAGTCGTATTCGGCGAGGCGCTCGAGCCGTTCGGTGTCGTTCTCCAGCCGTCCGACCAGCAGATCGTCGAAGCGCTTCCAGTAGCCCTCGACGCGCAGCCGGGTCGAGTCCGAAAACGCCTTCTGGAGTCCAAACACGGCGTGGTGCGCGCGTTCGAAGGCGAGGTCGCCGATTGCGTTCAGGTCGAGCAGGTAGTCCGACGAGATCAACTTCTCCCAGCCCGGACTCTGGGTGTAGACGCCGCCCGCGACGCGGGCCTCGATCCCCTTCCCGAAGTCCCAGGCCGCGGCGAAACGCGGGGAAACGGTCGCCCGCCCGTTCAGCGTGCTCCACTCCAGGCGGACCCCGGGCTCCACGGTGAAACGGTCCGAGACACGGAAGGCGTCCTGGATCCAGGCGCCGCCCCGTAGCCCGGAAAGCTCCGATTCGAGAAGATCGGGAAGCGCCGAGCCGCCCTGGATGCTGGTCGGATTCGCTTCCGATTCGTTTCTGGGACCGCGGACGTTCTGACGCAGCGAGGATTCGAGACCGTGGAGTTCGAAACCGGTTTCAAGGAAGTGACGGCCCCCGAACTGGATGCCGATTTCCTGACGCAGGGACAGGTCGCGCACCGCCCGCTCCCGGTCGAAGGCGATGGTGGTGAGCAGATCCCGCTGTTCGGGGTTCTCGACGTTCACGACCCGGTTCTCGGTGTAGATGTCCGCCTCGAAGTCCAACAACTCCGTATTCCGGTACCAGGAGACGATGGTCGTCGCGGTCACCCGTTCCGAAAGGAGGGCGTCGAGGCGCACGGCTCCGAGGTCGTTCGCGACGTCGCCCAGAAAATCCACCCGTCGCTCGCCTTCATCATCGTCGTCCTCGAAGGCGAAGTCCGTGTCTTCCGCGCTGCGGATTCCCATGAACGACAGGCGGTGTCCGGGACCGAACTCCCAGTCCGCCCTGATCTGAAAGTCGGCGAAGGACGGAAAGTCCTGATCCAGGATCCGTCCGACCACGACGTCGTAGTAGGTTCGCCGCGCCGTCGCGAGCCAGGAGCCGCCGCCCGGGAGGGGGCCTTCAAACACCAGGTTGCCGTCGGTGACGCTCAGCGAAGAGGTCCCCTGGAAGCTGCGCCGCCCCGCGCGGTTGCGGACCACCAGCAGCGAGGAGAGCCGGTCGCCGTACTTGGCCCCGAACCCGCCGGCGGCCAGTGAGAAATCGGTGATCGTCTCCGGGTTGAAGGCGCTCACCAGGCCGAAGAGCCGGTACGGGTTGTGGATCTCCACCCCATCCATGAGCGTCAGGTTCTGATCGGGCGTCCCCCCACGCACCGAGAGAAAACTGCCGAAGTCGGTGGTGGGCGTTACCCCGGGGAGCGTGGCCAGCGCCCGGAAGATGTTGTCCACCGTCCCCGCGGTCTCGAGAACCTCCTCGGGAGCCACCCGGGTCGCCGCCGGGCGGTCGAGCACCGGCGCCTCGGCGGTCACCTCGACGGCCTCCTCTTCGAAAGTCCGCGGCAGGAGTTCGATCAGCGTGTCCCCGGAATCGCTCGCGACCACGGTGGCCTCGAAGTAGCCGTCCGCGACCACCACGATCACCGGCGCACGATCCGCGGTTAGCCGGAAAGCCCCATCCGGGCCGGTCAAGGCCGTTTCGTCACCGGCGGTCACGCTCGCACCGCTGACCGGTGCGCCGGTCACGCGATCGACCACGCGTCCTCCGACTTCCTGCGGCTGCGTCTCGGCCAAACCAGGAGTGGCGGTCAGGGCCGCGAGCACCATCCACGCCGCCATCCGGCGTCTTGTCATCATCGAGAGTCGTAGTTGCGAGATTCAGGCCATACGTTCGCGCAATCGGACCCCGCAGTCAAAACAACGCGGGGCTTTCGAGAACCGCTGTGTGCCGCGGGTCCGGACGACGCGCGCGGCCAACGCGCCACCTACTGTGTTCGGCCCCGGGTTTGCTTGCATTTCGATACGGTTCACTCTTCCCCGGAGGCCTGCCATGTCCCTACGCCGGACGTTTCTTGTTGCCGCGGTCTCGGCGCCGCTGTTGTTGGGATCAGCAAGTTCTGCCGAGGACCTGCGCGATGACGTTCTGAAGGGGTCCGAACTGACGCTTGAGCAGGCTGCCGCCCTCGAGCAGCGGCTCGCGGCCGACCCGCAGGACCTGAGTGCACGGGCTCAACTTCTCGGCTACTACTTCGGCCCGGGTCTCCGGACGACAGCGGACCGTCATCGCGTGCACGTCCTCTGGTTCATCGAGAACCTGCCGGAGTCGGAAGTGCTGGAGGGACCCGAGGCATCCATTTTTCCCTCGATGGACCCGGATGGGTACATCGAGGGGAAGGAAGCATGGCTTCGTTTGATGGCGCAGCAACCGAGGAATGCCGTCTTTCTTCGCCATGCGGCCAGCTATTTCACCTTGAGCGATACCGAGTTGACGGCCGAGCTGCTGGAGCGAGCCGAGTCGCTGGAACCTTCGAATCCGGAATGGGCCCGGGAATTGGGCAATATTCATTGGCGCCAGGCTCGCAGCCCTCGCGGCGAGAACGACCCGGCCGAGGCGGCCCGCGCGCTCACCGCCTTCGAACGCGCCCACGAACTCTCGGGCGGCTCCGGACGGGGCAGCCTGCTGCCCTATCTGGGGATGGCCGCGTTCGTCGCCGGGGACATGGACAAGGCTCGGGTCCATGCCGAATCCATGCTCGAAGCGATCCCGGACGACTGGAACAAGGGGAACCGCATCCATTTCGGAAATCTGGTTCTGGGGCGGGTCGCTCTCTCCGAGGGCGATCTGGCCGAGGCGGGGTCGCGACTGATCGCGGCTGGGCAGACGCCCGGATCGCCTCAGTTGAATTCGTTCGGTCCGGACATGGCGCTTGCCAAGAAGCTGTTCGAGCGCGGAGAGACCCGGACGGTGGTGGGCTATTTGGAACTCTGCGGAAGTTTCTGGGCAATGGACCGCGGCCGACTGAAAGAGTGGATCGTGCTGATCGAGGCCGGACGGACACCCGACTTCACCAACCTCCGCTTCTGACCATCTTCCCTGTGCCCACGAGACCGCGGCCGCCCCGGCGCCCTTTCGCCGGGGAAATCCTCCGGCCATTCGGATGCCGGCGCGCCGGTCACCTGCTGGTGACCTTGGTGCTGCTCGCGATGCCGGCAACGGCTCAAGACCTTCGTGAAGAAGCGATCAGGGGTGCGGAACTCACCGCCGGGCAGGCCGCTGCCCTGGAACTACAGCTCGCCGAGAGTCCCCAGAATCTCGTAGCTCGCGCGCAACTCATCGGCTACTACCGAGCGCACCAGCGATCCGCTTCGGAAGATCACTCGCGGCACCTTCTCTGGTTCATCCAACACGCTCCCGAATCGGACGTCCTGGCAACCGCCGCGGCGCGCATCCTCCCCTTCCGGGACCCCGAGGGCTACGCGGCGGGCAAGAAGGCGTGGCTTCGCCTGATCGATGCGGAACCGGAAAACGCCGTGCTGCTGCGCCATGCGTCGCGCTTTCTGAGTCCCGGCGACCGGCCTCTGGAGCTTCGGCTACTCGAGCGGGGCGAGGCGCTCGAGCCTTCGAATCCGTATTGGGCGCGGCAACTGGGCCGTAGCCGCTGGCGTGAGGCCCACGATCCCTTCGAGGGTACCGCCGCCGCGACCGCCGCCCGCGCGCTTGCCGACTTCGAGCGCGCCCATGAATTGTCAGATGCCGACGCCGGGGCGGACCTGATCCCCGACCTCGCCGTCGCGGCCTTCGCATCCGGCGATCTCGACAAGGCCCGCGCGCACGCCGAGTCCATGCTCGCGGCGAGCTCCGACAGACGGAACCAAGGGGAATACCTCCACGTCGGGAACCTGGTACTGGGTCGAATCGCTCTCGCCGAGGGCGATCTGGAGGTGGCGGGGGCACATCTGCTGGCCGCGGCGCGAACCGAGGGGGCTCCAACCGGGACGTTCCGGGGACCGGACATGGCGCTCGCCAAGGCGCTCCTCGAGGGTGGCGCGACGGAGACGGTTCTCCAGTATCTGCGCCTCTGCCTGAACATCTGGGCAGCTGGGGAGGACGATCTGCTGGACTGGATCGTCCTCATCGAGGCCGGCCGCATCCCCGACTTCGACCACAACTTCCTCTTCTGATGCGCCGCGCACCAGCCGGGATTCTCATACTTCCGCCGCAGAGATAGACGCAGGATGGTTCCCCTCTCGTCGGGGAACCCCACCGGCCTCGGCGTTACAAGGGACAGGGAACGCCGGCCTCCAGGCCGGCACAGCCCGCCGCAGGCGGGGGGCGGGACGGCCCCTCAGCAGCATTGCTGTCGCACACGCAAGGGAACGCCGGCCTCCAGGCCGGCACAGCCCGCCGCAGGCGGGCGGCGGGACGGACCCCCAGCAGCGTTGCTGTCGCACACGCAAGGGAACGCCGGCCTCCAGGCCGGCACAGCCCGCCGCAGGCGGGCGGCGGGACGGACCCCCAGCAGCACTGCTGTCGCACACGCAAGGGAACGCCGGCCTCCAGGCCGGCACAGCCCGCCGCAGGCGGGCGGCGGCACGGCTCCCCCAGCGTCGGGACGGTTTCCTTGGTCGGGATCTGCTCCCTGCCTGACGTCGTGAGGCTGAGACATCCCCGCTAGCGGAACCCTGCGCGCCTCGGACGACGGGCGGCGTCCGCGGCATGCAGCAATCCGCGTGGTGCGGGTTCGGCAGGGTGTGCTGCGCCGGCGGCGGTGGCGGCCCGGAGCCGGGCCTCGTGCCATTGCAGGAGCGCCACCGGCACCACGATCAGCGCGAGCGCCAGCCAGAGCCGGGGGGAGAGGTCTTCATTCAGAATCAGCCAGCCGAGCACGACGGCGATGAGCGGGTTCACGAATGCGTAGGTCGCGGCGACGGCCGCCTCGACGTGCGATAGGAGCCAGGTGTAGGCGACGAAGGCGACGATCGAGCCGAACACGACGAGGTAGAAGAGCGCACCGAGCGCCGGGAGTCCAATCTCGGACAGGGAAAGCGCCTGCCAGTTTCCCGCGGCGGTTCCGACCGCCAGCAATGCCGCGCCCCCAACGAGCATCTGGGCGCCGGCCGAAAGCGGGAGGCAGCGGGGCATCGTGGGCCGGCGGGACCAGAGGCTCGCGGTCGCCCACGCGATTGGGGCGGCCAGCATGGCGAGGACCCCTGCCGGATCGAGCAGCGCCTCCGACCGCCAGGGTGCGACCAGCACCACCACCCCGGAAAAACCGGCGAGTACGCACAACACCGGAAGGGCTTTCGGGAGGCGCCGGGTCACGAACGCCGCGTCGAGGCCGGTGATCCAGAAGACCACCGTTGCCACCAGCACGGCGGCGACGCCCGAGGGAATGCGCACCTGGGCCCAGTGCCCGAGCCCGTGGGCCGAGGTGAAGAAGAGGAGACCGGCGAGTCCCGCTTCCATCCACTCGCGCCGGGTAAGCGGAGCTTCGCCGCGCCTCGCGAAGAGGAAGAGGATCCCTCCCGCAATCAGGAAGCGGACACCGGCCATCAGGAAGGGCGGGATGTCCCGCACCCCGACCCCGATGGCCAGGTAGGTGGAACCCCAGATCAGATAGACGGCGGCGAACGCCAGGAATTTGCGCATGGGACGCGACGCTCAGGGGCGTGCTTCCAGCACGGGCCGGAAGGCCGAATTCGAGGGTCGAACCGGGTGGAAGCGCCGCGCGCCTAACGCAGCGAGGCGATGATCTGCTCGGCTGCCTGAACCTGTTCCGTCAGCGATGAGAGAGCTTCGCTGACCACCCGCACGTAGAACCGGGCGGCCTCCCACTCTTCCTCTTCGATGCCTTCGCGGACACCCGGGATCGTCTTCACGCCGTAGCCGGTGTAGAAGCCGGGCGCATACACCTGATGGCGGAACCACTCCCGGTTCGGAAGCCCCTCGTCGTACCCGAGACGCCGTTCCGAGGTGTAGAGGAGCTGGTTCAGCTCCGAAACCCGGGCGTTTGTGAGCACCGCCTCGGCCGAGGCGTCGCTGAGTCCGGCGAGCGCCTCCTCGTATCCCTGCCCTGCATCGCGAAGCGCCTCGAGCGCTCCCTCGATGGCGTCGAAGTCAATTTCCTCGGGCGACTCCATCGCGGCGTGGGTCTCCCGAATCTCCTCCACGTAGGACTGCATGGCGTCGGCGAGATCCGTGAACCCGAAGGGAAGGATCGCCGCGTTCGCAAGCCGCAGCATGGAGGTGCCAATCAACTGCGAGAGGGCGCGTCCGAAGACGAAATCACTGTCGGAGTAGTTCAGGTACCAATGGAAAGAGTCGTAGTTCGAGTGGTACACGCCGCCCGGGCTGTCGCCGCCGAAGCCGAGGTTGAGCGACGCCATGGTCAGGTGGTCGATGAAGACCGTGTAGTCGGAACCGGACCCAAGCGCCGCCAGCCGGAGATCGTCGCTCTGCTCGATCTCCTGGCGGAGGTCGGGATTCGCGGCGGTCTCGAGCCGACGCTCCCGCGCCGCGTCGAAGACGCTCGTCCCCCTCTCGGGATCCTCGATGTCGCGCGCCACCTCGTTCAGGAAGCGCTGGAGGGTGTGGCTTCCCGCCATGCTGAGCCAACCCTTGCCGGTGCTGTCGGAGTTGATATAGACGACGCCCTTTTCTCCGAGATCGTCGCGATGGGTTTCGGCCCACTCGGTCGAGCCCAGCAGGCCCCACTCTTCCGCGTCCCAAAGCGCGAAGACGACTGTCCGACGCGGGCGGATCCCCGCCTGCAGCAGTTCGCCGAAGCCGCGGGCCGTCTCCATGAGCTGTACGGCGCCGCTGATCGGATCGGTGGCTCCCGCGCACCAGCCGTCGTGGTGGTTCCCGTGCACGATCCACTCGTCGGGATAGGTGGAGCCTTCGATCCGGGCGATCACGTTGTAGATGGGGCGCACCTGCCAGTCGTAGGCGGTGCGCATCCGGACCTCGGCCGGTCCCGGACCGATGTGGTACGTGATGGGGAGGGCTCCCTTCCAGTCGTCGTTCGGCGCCGGCGTGCCGCGAAGCTGCTCCAGAATGGGCAACGCATCACCCCAGGAAATGGGGAGAACCGGAATGCGCACCAGGGTGCGCGCCGTTTCGCGGGTCAGCTTCTCCCGATCCTCGGTGGCGCCCCAGCCCGGGGTCAGGGGATCGCCGGGATGGACCGGCATGTCCATGATGGAGCCGCGCTGCACCCCCCACTTGGGGCGGTAGGGGCCGTCGGGATACGTGAGACCCTGGTAGTAGCCGTCCTCTTCAGGATCCGAATAGATGAGCACCCCGATCGCCCCGTTGTCCTGGGCCAGCTTGGCCTTGATGCCGCGCCAGCTCCGGCCGTAGCGAGCCAGCACGATCTTTCCCTCGACGGAAATCCCAAGTTCCGCCAGTTTCTCGTAGTCCCCGGGAATGCCGTAGTTCACGTAGATCACGTCCCCGGTCACGTCCCCGTCGGCGGCGTAGGCGTTGTACGTCGGCAGGCGTCCCTGATCGGAGGAATCCTTGTCCCCCGGAACTCCCGGTTCCGCGAGCCGCAGGGTGTAGGGCTCGGGCCCGAGGACCTCGACATGCCGGTCGATCGGGAGCGGCATGAGCGCCTCGGTCACTTCGATCTCGGCGTCGAGTCCGAAGGAGAGGAACTTCTCGAGGGCGTAGTCGGCGACCCGCTTGCTGCCGTGCCCAAGTCCCGCGATATGCGGTTCCTCGGTCATGAACTCCATGTACTCCCGGAGCCGGGCCGGGTCCGGAATCGCACGGAAGCGTTCCTCCAGCTCGAGCTGCTGCTGCCACTGGCCGGCCAGGAATCCCCGGGCCGGTTCGTCGGACTGCGCCCCGGCGGCCAGCGGCCACGCGACTACGGAGGCGAGAAGGAGAGGGAGAAGGCGGGTACGGCTCATGGTGGGAAATCGTATCCGCCCGAGAGGCGGGGAATCCCCTGCCCCGTCCGATTGCGTGGTCCGGCTGAGGTCTCGGCCCGCCCGGATAGACTCGCCGCCCTCGGGAGGGATCACGATGCGAAGCCATCCCCGCTCAGCCGCGCTGGTCGCGTCGAGCTTGCTGTTCGCCGCCGGAGCCGCCGCCCAACCGGGCGGCGCCCAGGCGCCGGAGGTGGAGTCGATCACCGCCGCCGATCTGCGCGCCGACCTCTTCTTCCTCGCTTCCGACGGGATGCAGGGCCGCCTCAGCGAGACGCCGGAGAACCGTCTCGCCGCCGAGTTCGTGGCGAGCCGTTTCGCCCGCGCCGGGCTCGAGGCCCCGGGCGGTTCCTACTTCCAGGGCTACCGGCTCGCGCACAGTGCTCTTGGGGACGGGAACCGGCTGGAAGTCATGGGCGAGGTGGTCCAGGCGGTCCAGCTCGGGGAGGGCTTCTATCCCCAGCGCTTCTCGCCGTCGGCGGTGGCCGAGGGCGCGCTCGCGTTCGCTGGATTCGGCATCCGGGCGCCTCCCTTCGGCTGGGATGACTGGGAGGGCGCCGACCTGTCCGGACGCATCGCCCTGATCTTCGACCACGAACCCGGCGAAGCGGACCCGGCGAGCCTCTTCGACGGCCTCACTACTTCCGAGCCCTCGCGTCCCTTCCGCAAGGCGGTGGCGGCGGCCCGCGCCGGCGCGGAGGGAGTGCTCTTCGTGCGGGACGTCCATCAGCACCCGGGCGCGTTCGACTTTGCCGCGAGCGCGCGGGGCGCCTGGCCGGATCCGCCCCGGCGGGTTCCCCGGATCACCCTGGCCGAGTGGGTGGAGTCGGTCGAGATCCCGGCCGCGGTGATCTCGCCGCGGGTCGCGGAAACGCTGCTCGCCGGCAGCGGACACACGCTGGCCGAACTCGGGGTGATGGCCGACGGCGGGATGAACGCCCCGTTGCCCCTTGACGCCCGCGTGCGGCTCGCCACCGCGGTGAACCGCACGACCGCCCCCGACCGCAACGTGGTGGGTCTCCTTCCCGGGAGCGAAGCCCCTGACGAATGGATCATCATCTGCGCCCACTACGACCACGACGGCGCGGACGGGAATCTCGTGTGGCCCGGCGCCGACGACGATGGTTCCGGCACCGTTGCCCTCATCGAGATCGCCGAAGCGCTTGGGCGCGCCGCCCGGGCCGGTCAGCGGCCCCGGCGCTCCATCCTGCTGGCGGGGTGGAACTCGGAAGAGCGTGGGCTGCTCGGTGCCTGGGCCTACACGCTGAACCCGCTGCACCCGCTGGAGCAGACGGTGGCCGTCCTGAACATGGACATGATCGGGCGCAACGAAGAGGTCCGCCGGGGCGGTGGCCGGCGCTTCCGGGGTCTCGAACCGCAAACGGCCGCCTCGAACGCCAACGCGGTGAACATCCTGGGCCACAGCTACAGCCGGAGCCTGACCGAGATGGTGCGTTCCGCGAACCGGGAATCCGAGCTCGACCTCAAGATGCGGTACGACAACAACGCCTCGAACCTGCTCCGCCGCAGCGACCAGTGGCCCTTCCTCCAGACCGGGGTCCCCGCCCTCTTCTTCCACACCGGCCTCCACCCCGACTACCACACGATCTACGACCGGCCCGAGAAGATCGAATACGAGAAGATGGAACGGATCGTCCGGCTCGTGTACCAACTGGCCTGGGATCTCGCCGATTCCGACGTGCAGCCGGATTTCACCGGCCCGAACCGCGGGATGCGGACCGGGTCAACCGGCGGCTCCGGCCGTTAGCGGAGGCGCCCGATGCGACCTGAGAACGGAATCCGGCCGGGATTGTGCCGGCCGCTGGTGTTTTGCGCACTCCTGGCCGGCGCCGGCTGCGCCCCTCCGGAGGCGGCCACGGATGGAAGCGCGACGGATGGAGATCCGGCGGCGGGCGGCCCCCCCGCGCCGCTGGAGGCGGACCATTTCGTCCCCTCGTCGCCCGGGAACCTGAGCTGGGGCTGGTTTCCGATCGACAAGGAACCGGTGCTCCGGGTCCGGCCCGGCGAGACCGTGCGGATGGACACGCTCACGCATAACGGCGCCGTCCAGGATGAGGAGCCGGTGGCCTGGCTCACCGCGCTTGGGGTGCCGCGCGACGAAATCCACCAGGACGTCCTCGACTTCTGGGCCTCCCGGGAGAGCCGTCCGCGGGAGGGCCGCAGCGGCCACGTCATCACCGGCCCGGTGTACGTCGAGGGCGCGGAGCCCGGAGACATGCTCGAGATCGAGATCCTTTCGGTCGAGACGCGGGCGCCGTGGGGTGTCAACAACACCTCCGCGCGCGGCGGGGTCTTCTCCGAGAGCTACCCGGGGGCCCGTCCCGACGACCCGGCGTTCGATATCCCGCCCGGGACGCGCCACCTGATCCGAACGGGGTGGGAGAACGGCCGCGAGGTGGCCTTCCTCGCGGAGGACATCAAGGTGCCGCTGGCGCCCTTCATGGGAATCCTCGCGGTGGCGCCGGACCCGGTAGTGGGAGAACCGGGCGTGACGGTGCCGGGAGTCCAGGGTTCGCGGCCGCCGGGAGCCTTCGGGGGCAATCTCGACGTGAAGGACCTGAAGGCGGGGACCACGGTGTATCTCCCGGTCTTTCATCCCGGCGCCCTCTTCTACGCCGGTGATCCCCACGGCGCCCAGGGGGACGGCGAAGTGAGCGGCACCGCGATCGAACAGTCCCTGAGCGGGGTGTTCCGGTTCAACGTCCACAAGGGCCGCGCGCCCTCCTCCCCCTGGGCCGAGGACGATGACTACTACATGGTCATGGGGATCGACCTCGACCTGGACCGGGCCGCCCGGCAGGCGACCTGGGAGGTCGTGGAGTTTCTGGGCGAAGCGAAGGGCCTCACTCCGGCGAAGGCGCTCTCGCTCGCGAGCATCGCGGTGGATTTCCGTGTCAGCGAGGTGGTGGACCTGACCCAGGTGGTCACCGGATACATCCCGAAGCACATCTTCGGGCGCTAGCCACGCAACCTCAGAAAGGAAACCCGATGCCTGCCTACGTTGTCGCGATGATCAGCGTTCACGATGCGGAGACGTACCGGAAGTACACGGACCGGACGCCGGCCACCCTGAAGAAACACGGAGGCCGCTTCCTGACCCGCGGAGCCGCCGTCACTCCCCTGGAGGGTGACGAATTCGACGGCCGGATGGTCATTCTGGAGTTTCCCGACCGGGCTTCCGCGGAGGCGTGGTACGCCGACCCCGACTACGCCGAAGCGAGGCCATTCCGCCACGCCGCCTCGACCGCGCATCTCTTTGCGCTCCAGGACGGCGCGGCCGATGGAGCTACTCCGGACCCCAAAGTCTGATCCGCGACGTCCAGCGTCGCCATGGCGCCACTCTCGGCCCGGGCGGGCCTGGACCCCGGCAGTGTCTTGGTGTCGCAAGGGCACGGGAACGCCGTCAGGCGCGGACCCCGACCGGACGGATCGTGTAGGCACGGGAGTCCCCACCGGGAGAACTGGACCGACCTCCAGGCCAGTTCTCCCGGTGGGGGCCGGCACAGCGGCGCGTAGCGCCGCGGGCGGTTCCTCGCCGCTCGCGCTCACGGGCTCCCGTCCGAGAAAGTGAGCCATCCCGGCCAACCAGGTCCGTCCCGCCGCCCGCCTACGGCGGGCTGTGCCGGCCTGGAGGCCGGCGTTCCCGTGCCTACACGCTATCCGGCTGGTCGGGTTCCCGCCGAGAGGAGAACCACCTCGCATCGATCTCTGCGGCGGCAGTATGAGAAATCCGGGCCAGGTCGCGCGAAGACACGGGCGGGCGGTCCCTGGCTCCGCAACCGTTCGCGATCAGCCGGCCCGGAGGGACTCCAGAATCGGGCGGTTCCCGGCCAGGCGGGCCGCGAACGCCCCCGCGGCCAAGCCGAAGGTCAGGACCCCGAGGAGCAACAGGAGCAATAGCCCGAGACTGCCGCCGGCGTCGCGTTGCCCCAGCACCGGGAGGATCGCGATGAGCGCGGCAATGCTTCCGGCGCCGAGCCCGGCGCTGAGGAGCAGGGCGTTTTCCCAGAATCCGAGCCGGGTGAAGTCCCGCTGCCGGTAGCCGGCGGCGCGGAGGAGCGCCCACTCCTGGCGTCGCTCGTCCGCGTTCCGGAGCAGCACCGCGCCGAGGCCGAAGGTGCCGAGCAGCAACCCGAGGCCGCCGAGGGCCTGGAAGGTGGACAAATAGGTGTTCTCCACGCGGTGGAACTCGTCGAGCCGGACCCGGGTGGGGGTCGAAATCGCCCCGTAGTCGGCGAGCGCGGCGGACAGCATGCCGCCGGCATCCGCTTCCGCGGCGGCAAGCGATTCCTTCAGATTCTTCGTTGCTCTCGACGGGCTCGGTCAGAAACAGCCGGTAGCCATCGGGAGCGGGTAGCGCGTCCAGCAGATCTTCCTCGGCCATCAGCAACTCGCCCTGGAACAGACTGTCCCAGAGCGTGCCCACGAGCCGAAGCCGTACCGGGGCGCCCGCGTCCCCGATCGGGAAGACGCGTTCCTCGCCGACGGGCCACTTGAGCACGTAGGTCATCGAGTTCTGGTCGCCGATGACCGGAATCGCCTCGCCCGACTCCCGGTCTCGCCAGAGCAGACGCCAGGGGTTTTCGATTTCCTCGGGGCTCTCCCCGAGATGGGCGCCGAACGGGAACCGGTTCTCCTCGGCGAGCGCTCTGGGAATCCCGATCACGCGGGGCCGCGAGGGGCGGTAGAGGTTCAGGCAGCTGGCATCTTCGTCGCCCGCGAGGCGCAGTGGCTGGATGCGGAATCCCGACGCTTCGGGCGGCTCCAGGTAGAGCGCCTCGATGCCCTCCGGATCCCGGGGATCCCAGGGCGAACCGAAGACGGTCTCGGTCATGGACACGAACCCGCCCGCTCCCGCCGGGAGGGTCCCGGGATCGGGACGTTTCCGGAACGCCTCGACCGCGACCAGGGTGAACGCCGCGAACGCCACCAGGATCATCGCCGCGAGGCTCCGGCCGGGCCGGAAGGTGGTGGCGCGGAAGGCGAGGCCACGCAGACCCGAGTTCCCGGCTGCGGCAACGGCGCGCCGCGCCGGATCGGCGAGGCTCTTCAGCCGCGCCCAGGCGAACAGCAGGGCCGTTGCCAGCAGGGCTGAACCCGCCCCGAAGAAGGCGCCCGCTTCCGCGATCGTTCCGCTCAGCCCCAGTCCGAGAAGCGCCGCACCCGCCACCGCGGTCAGCAGGCCGAAGCGGCGCGCCGCCGATCCCGAGGCCCGCGGCGGCGGCGCCTGGGTCCACCCCGCGAGGTCGTCCACCGGGTTCCCGGCGAGGAGTCCCCGCGGGGAGCAGCGGACGAGCTTCCTCAGAGTCCACCAGGCGGCCCCCATGGCCATCAGGACTCCCGAGAAACCGCCGGCCAGCACGGAAGACCACCTCAGGGACACGCCGAGTGCCCCGCCCGTGCGCCCGCTTTCGGCATCCGGGGAGAGGGTCCCGGCCACCGCTCCGTCCCAGACGCCGGACAGCAGGCCGATCATTCCGGTGGCGTACAGGAGGCCGAGGAACGCGCCCGCCACCGCTCCGGCCGTTGCCACGCCGGCAACTTCACCCAGCAGGCTGCGCGAGACGCGCGCCGGCGACCAGCCGCAGGCGAGCAGCAGGCCGATCTCCCGCAGCCGCCGCTCCACCCCCAACCGGTAGAGGAGGGCGAGCAGCACGAACGCGGACACCAGCAGAAAATAGGAGAAGTAGAGGAAGTAGAGCCCGAAGTCGGTGGCCCCCCGCGATGCCTCCAGCCCCTGCTCCCGCACCGCGAGCGGCACGAGGCCGAACTCCTCTGGCGGCAGAGCGGTCGAGAGAGCGGCAGATAGCGCGGCCGCAAGCTCTCCCTCGTCCTCGCCGGGACGTTCGGGGGTGAATCGGACTGAAGTGGCGCTTCCCTGGCGCATGCTCCAGAGCCGGCGCGCCACCGGAAGCGGGACGAAGGCCTTGGGGAGGGTCCGGTGCTCTTCCCAGTACCGTTCGTCGCGCTCCCGAATCCGGCCGAGATCCACCGGAAACGGCGGATCCCAGTCGCCCATGCGGGTCGAATCGCTGACCCCGGGAAACTCGGGCGCGAGCGTCTGATCCCCAAAGAGGCCGTCCCCGGCGACCGGCGCCCCGGCGACGAACGACGCCGTCTCGGTGTGAAACCGCCCTTGCTCCTCCCAGACGAGGAACGAGAGTTCGATCGGGTCTCCGGACTGGAGGCCGAGGTCCTCGGCCAACCACGGCCCCGGGTGGATCACGTTCCGGCCGCCCTCCCGCTCACCGTCGTCCGGGAGAAGCGGCGCCGGGATGCCGCTGATGAGTGAATACGGGGTCTCCCGATCGGCGGCACGGATGGAAGTCGCCAGGTAGGTGAGGACGGGAGCGGCATCGAGGCGCAGCGCCTCGGCCGCGGCGAACGCCCCCTCCACCACCGGGTCCGCGAGCACCAGGCTGCGGCTTTCCAGGACGATGCCCGTTGTTCCGGGCGACAGGGAGAGGCCCCGGTCATCCAGGGAAGAGACCGCCGCGAGGGCGGCCGTCAGCGCCGCTGTCCGTTCCTCCGGGTCGCTTCCTCCCCCGCCCGCGGCGCGGATGAGAAGCGCGTTCGCCCGTGGCGCGGCCGCTTCCCCGCCTCGCCCTCCGCCGTCCGCATCGACCACCCGCCGCAGGTCGTCGATCGGCAAGAACACCGCCCGGGGCGCCCCCTGCCCGGGAAAGAGCGCGAAATCCCCCGAAGCGACGCCCGGGGCCGGATTTGGCCAGGCTGCGACCTCCCGGCGGATGGTGATGCCGGCCTCTTCCTTTTCCCCGAACAGCGATGCCGCCGCGATGTCTTCGTGTCCGCCGATCGAGATCAGGATCGCGTCTCCGGGCACGAATCCAAGCCGCCGGATACCGGTGCTGATCCGCGCGGTTCCGGATTCCACGCGATCCGCGAGGCCGTGGAAACGGAAGAACCGGGCATCCACTCCGAACACCGTCACCGGAGCCGTCTCGCCGCCCGGGCCCACCACGGTGCCGGCAAGCCGGAAGACGGGGACGGCCGGTTCGAACCGGGACCGGTAGTCGTCCCGGGCGGCCAGGCGCGCCCCCAGTCCGGCGTCCGGGTCGTCCGAGAAAGCGTGGATCGGGAGGACGGCGTAATCGGTGGCGCCGAGGCGCTCGGTGAACGCGGCTCTCAGGCTGCCCCGGACCGAGTCGCCGACCACCAGGGCGCCGACCAGCACCGCCACCGCGATCGCGGTGGCGGCAGCGACCAGCAGGTGTTCGCGGCGGTAGTACGTGAGGCCGCGCCGCCTGAATCGGGCGGCCCCGAAGGCGGTCGCCATGGCTTCCTCAGAGGCTGGTCAGCCGTCCCCGGTGCATCCGGTAGCGCTTGGGGAAGCGTGCGCCGAGTTCCGCATCGTGGGTTACCAGGACGACGATCCGCCCCTCGTCGAGGGCGCCCGCCTCGAGCAGGAGATCCGCCACTCCGGCGGCGGATTCGCCATCGAGATTTCCCGTGGGTTCATCGCAGAGCAGAAGACGGGGCGTTCGCACCAGGGCGCGGGCGATCGCCACCCGCTGCTTTTCGCCTCCCGAGAGTTCGGCTGGCAGATGGGCCGCGCGCCCGGAAAGTCCTACCCGGTCGAGGAGACGGGCGGCGCGTTCGGCATCACCTGGCCTCGGATCGGGCAGCGTCGGGGCCAGCACGTTTTCGATCGCGGTGCACTGCGGGAGGAGGCAGTGATCCTGGAACACGAAACCCACCCGCTCGCGACGGAACCGGGCCTGTTCATCCGCCGAGAGGTCGTGCGGGTCCGTACCGTCGAGACGAACCACTCCCTCGGACGGCACTTCGATCGCTCCGAGCAGAAACAGGAGCGTGCTCTTTCCGCAGCCGGAGGCGCCCATCACGGATGCCGCTTCTCCGGGACGGAGCTCGAAAGCGACGCCGTCGAGCACCCGCAAGAAGCCCTGGGGCCCCGGATAGTCCTTGACCAGTCCGGCTACTTCGAGGCCATCACCCGCGGGTCCGGCCGGGGCCGCCGCCGCGTCGGTCACCTTGGTTCAGGCGCGCTGGAAGGCTCGGGCACGGTAGAGAACGTCCAGGATGTTCCCCTCGTGCGGCTGCAGCCAGTTGAGCCGGGTGGTCGGGATCGGTCCGAAGTTCAGCCGGTCGATCGAGGTCGTCTCCAGGAGGTCCGCCCGGAACGCGGCGTCGTCGGTGATCGCGGTCGCCACCAGAGTGTCGCCGATGCCACCGATCATCTTTTCCTGGGGGCAGCGGACCACGGAAACGAACGGGAACATGTATTCCACGTTGGCGGCCGCCGCCTCCGGGCTGTCGCAGTGGAGCACGGTGGGCCGGAGCCAGGAGGCCCGTCCCTCCCGGGCAAGGCGCGGGGCGCCGCGCCGGGGAGCGGTCAGATCGGTCGCTCCGCCGCCGCCGAGCCGCTCCTCGATATCCCGGTCGATCGCCTCCGCCATTCCCGGGACCGTGAAGGCGGCGAGCGCGCTCTCCGGATCTTCGGGTGGCCGGGGCGCCACCGGGGCGAGTCGCTCGGCGAGCGCCGCGGCGATCTCCTCGGTGTGACGGGAGGCCCAGATTCCCGAACAGGAAATGCAGCTCCGGCCGCTGTTCAGGAAGACACTCTCGACGAGCACGTCGAGGTGCTCCTCCCAGCGGTCCACTTGGTCGTCTCCGAGCAGGATCTTGGAAAACCCGGGCCCGTGGACCCGTACCGACGGGTTGCTCCGATACCGCTCGACAGTGGCGCGGCTCCCGAAGATGAGGGTCCGCGGAGCACTCTCGACCACCGCCGCTCCCACTTCGGCGCCGCCCGGATAGACGGCAATGGCTTCTCTCGGAATCCCGGCTGCGAAGAACGCCTCGGCCATGCGATACGGCGTCCAGGGCTCCTCCGGACCCGGCTTCAGGACGAGACCGATCTGGAGCGGAATCACCGGGAGCCAGAGCGTGTGGACTCCCGGGGAGTTCGACGGGAGAACGCAGGCGAGCACCGGCGTCTGCGCCTGGTAGGAGATCGGAACCCCCCGCTCCTCGATCCCGTGCCCCGCCGAGAGGATGTCAAGATCGAGCCCGCGGGTGAGCGCGTCCAGTACCTGGTCCATCCGCTCCAGAACGAAGCGGTTCTTTTCCATGTTGGCGCGGCACATGGACTCCGGAAGGCCGGTGCTGGCCGACTGCGCGTGGACGAACTCCTCGGGGGTCTGCACTCCGTCCCCTAGTGGCAGGTCGGCTTCCATGTAGAGCCGGGCGGCCACCTTGATCCGGTCGAGGAGTTCCGGGATGGGGATTTCCTTGAGCGCCGCCCGCGCCCGGTCCGCCCGCCGCAGATCGCGCTTGACCATGCCGGCGGCGGCCTGATCGACCTCGGCGATCGGTTCCCCGGTCAGGAAGTGGGAAACGGTGGTTGTCTCGAGGCTGTTGTAGGGCTTTCCCCAACGGAGGACGGGAACTCGGATCACGGGGCGACGGAGTCTAGCGGGTGCCGGTAGCCGTTCTCTGTTCCTCTCCGACATGATCCACCGGACGGGGGTTTGCTACCGTCCGAAGCTCGCCCGCCAGCCCCCAATTCAGGAGCCGCCACATGCCCAGGATCACGCTCACACTTGCCCTCGCCGCTGCCTGGGCCGTCCCCGCGTCGGCGGGGGCCCAAACCGCGTTCCAGCCGATGGACGTATTCCAGCTCGAGTTCGCGGTGGATCCCCAGATCTCGCCGGATGGTTCGCAGGTCGTTTACGTCCGCACCTCCATGGACATCATGAAGGACCGCCAACGCACCGAGCTGTGGATCGTGAACACCGACGGGACCGGCCACCGCCCCCTGAGCGCCGGCGCAGGTCCGCGCTGGTCCCCCGACGGGACGCGGGTCGCGTATGTCGCGGACGGCCAGATCGAGCTTCGCTGGATGGACACCGGCGAGACCGCCACCCTCACGCAAGTCCTCGAGCCGCCGCGAAACATCCGTTGGTCACCCGACGGCCGGAGGCTCGCCTTCAACAAGCTGGTGCCGTACCCCCCGCCCCAACTCGTCGCCCCTCCCAAGCCGCCCCCCGGCGCCACGTGGGCCGATCCTCCCATCATGGAAGACCGCTTCAAGAGCAAGCAGGACGGGGTGGGCTATCTCGACTTCGGTTACGACCACCTCTTCGTGCTCCCGGTGGAAGGCGGCACGCCAGTCCAGGTCACCACCGGCGACTTCCAGCATTCCGGGCCCGCGGCCTGGACCCCGGACGGACTTCAACTCGTCTTCTCATCGAACCGCAAGCCTGATTGGGAGCGCGACTACCGCAACTCGGAGCTCTACCTCGCGCCGGTCGGGGGCGGAGAGATCCGGGCGCTGACCAGCCGGAACGGCCCTGACCACAGCCCGGCCGTGTCCCCCGACGGGCAGCAGGTCGCGTTCGTGGGCAACGAGGACCGGCTCCGCACCTACCAGGTCCGCCGCCTCGAAGTGATGAACCTGGACGGGAGCGGGCGCCGGGTGGTCACAAGCGGCCTCGACCGGAGCGTTTCGAACCCGGTGTGGGCGGCGGACGGGCACCGCATCTACTTCCACTACGACGACGAGGGAAACCGGAAGGTCGCCTTCACGACCCTCGACGGCGAGGTCGCCGTTCTCGGGGAAAGCGGCGGCGGATCCGCCTACGGGCTTCCCTACGGCAGCGGCTCTTTCTCGGTCGCCGACACCGGCGCCTTCGCCTTCAACCAGACGCGCCCCGATCAGCCGGGCGAGGTTGCGGCCGGTGCGCCCGGAGAATCGGTGCGGCGGATCACCTCGCTCAACGAGGATTTGCTGCGTCAGCGGACGCTCGGCGAGGTCGAGGAGATCTGGTGGGACTCGTCTGCCGACGGGCGCCCGGTCCAGGGATGGATCGTGAAGCCGCCGGGTTTCGATCCGTCCCGCCGCTATCCCTTCATTCTGGAGATTCACGGCGGCCCGATCGCCCACTACGGCGATCGGTTCTCAGCCGAGATGCAGTTGTTCGCCGCCGCCGGCTACGTCGTCCTCTACGCGAACCCCCGGGGCAGCACCAGCTACGGGGAGGAATTCGGGGACCTGCTCTACCACAACTATCCCGGCAACGACTTTGACGACCTCATGTCCGGAGTGGACGCGGTGATCGCCCGCGGCTACGTGGACGAAGACAATCTCTTCGTTACCGGCGGAAGCGCCGGCGGCATCATGACGGCCTGGATCGTGGGGAAAACCGACCGCTTCCGCGCCGCCGTTTCCGAAAAACCCGTCATCAACTGGATCAGCAAGACGCTGACTGCCGACAACTGGTTCAACTACTTCGGCAATCGCTACGAGGGACTGCCCTGGGAGGATCCGGAGCCCTACTGGAAGTTCTCGCCGCTCTCCCTGGTGGGAAACGTGAGCACCCCGACTATGGTGCTTACGGGTTCGCTGGATCTCCGGACGCCGCTGTCGGAGTCGTATCAACTGTTCCACGCGCTGAAGTTCCGCGGCATCGATACGGCGGTGGTCCGCATCCCCGGGGCCTTCCACAACATGAGCCGCCGCCCGAGCGAGCTGATCGCCAAGGTGGCGAACCAGATCGCCTGGTTCGAGAAGTACCGGACGTCATCCGGGAATTGATCCCGCGCGTCTCTGTTACGTTGCCTCGCCCCCGCTAGCCGCCGGTTAGCCGCTTCAGCCCCCTACCCCAGCCCGGGAGTCAAGACATGTTCAGGATCACGCAACTCCTTGCCCTCGCCGCCGCGTTGACCTTGCCGGCCGCCGCCGGCGCCCAAACGCCATTCGAGCCGATGGACGTCTTCCAGCTCGAATTCGCGGCCGACCCGCAGATATCCCCGGACGGCAGCCAGGTCGTGTACGTCCGCACTTCGATGGACATCATGCGCGATCGGCGGCGCTCCGAGTTGTGGCTGGTGAACGCCGACGGCAGCGATCACCGGCGTCTGGCGGCGGGCTCATCCCCGCGCTGGTCCCCGGACGGCACTCGCATCGCCTATACCGCGAGCGGACAGATCCAGCTGCGCTGGATGGACAGCGGCGAGACGGCGACCCTCACCCAGCTTCTGGAATCACCCCGCGGCATCCGCTGGTCGCCGGACGGGCGCCAGCTCGCCTTCAACATGCTGGTGCCTCACGCGGCGCCCCAGCTTGCCCCGCCGCCCAAACCGCCCCCGGGCGCGGAGTGGGCCGATCCCCCGATCATGGAGGATCGCTTCAAGAACCGGCAGGACGGCGTCGGGTACCTCGACTTCGGCTACCAGCACATCTTCGTTCTCCCCGTCGAAGGCGGCACGCCGGTGCAGGTCACTTCCGGCGATTTCCAGCATTCCAGCCCGGCCGCCTGGACACCGGACGGCGGGAATCTCGTCTTCTCCTCGAACCGCAGTCCGGACTGGGTGCTCGACTACCGCAACTCGGAGCTCTACATCGCGCCCGTGGCCGGGGGAGAAATCCGGGCGCTGACCGACCGGAAGGGGCCCGATCGCAGCCCCGCGGTGTCTCCCGACGGGCAACAGATCGCGTTCGTGGGCTATGAGGACCAGGTACGGACCTACCAGGTCAGCCGGCTCGAGGTCATGAACCTGGACGGCAGCGGCCAGCGGGTAGTGACCACTGGCCTCGACCGGAGCGTCTCGAACCCCGTGTGGGCCGCGGACGGGCACCGCATCTACTTCCAGTACGACGACGAGGGAAACTCGAAGGTCGCGTTCGTCACCCTTGACGGCGAGGTCGAAGTCCTCGGGGAGGATCTCGGGGGAACCTCGTACGGCCGTCCCTACGGCGGCGGTTCCTTCTCGGTTGCCGAAACCGGCGCCTTCGCGTTCAACCAGAGCCGCCCGGGAATGCCGGGCGAGCTGGCCGTCGGCCAGCACGGGGAGTCGATCCGCCAGATCACCGGGCTCAACGAAGACCTGCTCGCCGGCAAGACCCTGGGCGAGGTCGAGGAGATCTGGTGGGACTCCTCTTTCGACGGCCGGCCGGTGCACGGCTGGATCGTCAAGCCGCCGGATTTCGACCCGAGTCGCAGATATCCGTTGATCCTCGAAATCCACGGCGGCCCGATTTCCAACTACGGCGACCGCTTCTCGGCGGAAATGCAACTGCTCGCGGCCGCCGGGTACGTGGTGCTCTACGCCAATCCGCGCGGGAGCACCAGCTACGGCCAGGAGTTCGGGGACCTGCTCTACCGCAACTATCCCGGCAACGACTACGACGACCTGATGTCCGGGGTGGACGCCGTGATCGCCCGGGGCTACGTGGACGAAGACAACCTGTTCGTCACCGGGGGCAGCGCCGGCGGCATCATGACCGCCTGGATCGTCGGCAAGACCGATCGCTTCCGTGCCGCGGTGTCGCAAAAGCCCGTCGTCAACTGGATCAGCAAGACCCTGACCGCCGACAACTGGTACGGCTATTACTTCAGCCGCTACGAGGGCCTGCCCTGGGAGAATCCCGAGCCCTACTGGAGGTTCTCGCCGCTCTCCCTCGCCGGGAACGTGGAGACGCCGACGCTGATTCTCACCGGCGCGGAGGATCTCCGGACACCCCTGTCGGAGTCATACCAGTTGTTTCACGCCCTCAAGTTCCGCGGCATCGATACCGCCGTGGTCCGGTTGCCGGGCGCGTCCCACGACATGAGCCGCCGCCCCAGTCAGTTGATGGCGAAAATCGCCAACATCGTGGCCTGGTTCGACAAGTACCGCACCCAGCCCACGACGAACTGATTCCCCAACCGATTCCGAGGCCGCCCCACGCCGCTCAGAGGCCGTATGGCGCCTGGGCATGGAACGCCGACGTCCGGTCGGCATCGCGCGGAAGCGCGAAACCAGCGCCTTGCGCCCAGCCTACGCGGGTAGCGCACGGCGCGCAGGTTTCCAGACCACAGACGTGATGCGGCCTCATCGGCCGGCTCGTGGTCCGTTCGTCTGGAAGGACCGGGCTGGGGCGACACCCGTCCGGAGACGGGGAGCCCCGACTATCTAGTCGGCGGAGGACAGATTTCCGGCGGACGTCTTGCCGTTGTTTCCAACCTGAAGTTCATACGAGACCTTCTGGCCTTCGCGAAGCGAATTCATCCCGGCTTTCTCCACCTCCGAGATGTGGACGAAGACGTCCTTTGAACGGTCCTCGGGCTCGATGAACCCGAAGCCCTTCGCCGCGTTAAACCACTTTACCGTGCCGGTAGCCATGAATCGTTCCTCTAACAGCCAACAATAGTTGTTGTTTTGGGCGCCCCGCTCAAAGTGCGGGGGCGCTCGGTTTGAAGCTCGCATCGGCAGGGGATCGGGAGACCGGTCGCGGTAGCGACGATCCTGGATCGCACCAGGCCGGTGCGCGCAAGAAGGCGGGAGTAGATGCCACAAACCACCTGAAAGTCAAGGAGGCTGTTCAGGAGGGAGTGTTTCCTACGGCGGATTGCCGGCCTCCGACCTCCCGTCCACGAACACCCACCCCGGCAATACCCGGTAATCGAACGGGTGCCCTTCCAGAATGACGAAGTCCGCGTCCTTGCCCGGCTCGATGCTTCCGATCCGGTCGCCTGCGTCCACCAGTTCGGCTGCATGGAGCGTTGCCATCTTCAGCGCGTCCACCTCCGGGACCCCGTTGCGGAACGCCCACGCCGCGTTGAGGATCGGCTCACCCCCCAGCCGCCCGATGGGCGAAGCCCGCCGCGAGGCGCCCGGACCGTAAAAGGCCACCTTCACGCCCGCCCGGTTCAGGATCGCCGGCCCCTCCACGCTCCAGCCATCGCCACCGCCCCGGATGTCCGAGGCGTAGCTTCCCGAGTTGCCCAGAATGACTCCCGCGCCCGCCGCCGCCAGCCGGTCGGCCAACCGGTGCGCCTCGACCCCGCCGGTGATCACGAGCCGCAGGCCGTAGTCCTCCGCGAGGCTCAGCGCCGCTTCGATCTCGACCACGCGGTCCGCATGGACCATCGCCGGCACCTCTCGCCGGAGTAGCGGCCCGAGCGCCTCGAGGCGCGCGTCGTAGTCGCGGAACCCTTCCGCCTCCGCGTAGCTCCGGGCGGCGTCCAGGGTCCGTCGGATCATCGCGGACGCGCTCTCGAGCGTCAGCGACGCCCCGGCCTCATCGGTCCATTCCCGGAGCGCCGAAGCGGTGAGGGCGAACACCATGCTGGCCGGCTCGCGGCGCACCATCTTTTCGAAGTCGAGGCCGGGGGTCTTTACCAGGACCCCGTTCCCGCCCACCAGATTGCGGGTGCCCGGGGTGACGTGGATCGCGGTCACCCCGATCGTCGTGTTCACTCGGTACGAGGGAAACCAGGGGTCCACGGCATAGAGGGCGTTCATCTCCGGCACCACCGGTGCGGTGATCTCGTCGTTTTGCACCTGCCACTTGAGGTCGCCGATCCAGTCGTTCGGGAAAGCGCGCGCGATCACCGTTCCCGGCATGACCACCCTGCCCCCGACGTCCATGACCGCCATCCCGGCGGGAGGAGCCGCCTCCGCCTCCACCCGGGTGAACCGGCCGTCCTCCACCACGAGGGTGGCGTCCGGGATCGCGCCGCCGCTCACGGTGAACACGTGCGCGCCGGTGATCGCGAAGGTCCGGTCGTCCGCGGTGATCGCTCCGGTCAGCGGAGTGAACGGCCCTACGGCCCGGGGCCGCTCGGCCTGGAGCACCCGGTCGCGCTCGTATTCGAGGCGCCCGTCCACGAACACCCGCTCCACCCGGTCGGCGGTCAGGTCGAGAAAGTGCCCGTCGAGCAGCACCAGGTCCGCGTCCTTCCCGACCTCGATGCTCCCCACCCGGTCCTGGAGCATCATCGCGCGCGCTCCGTTGATCGTCATTACCTCGAGCGCCTGGTCGTCGGTGAGGCCGTGACGCGCCAGAAACGCCCCGTACTCGCGGAAGTCCTTGAAGTGCTGGTTCGACATGTCCGTCTGGATGCTGGCGTGCACACCCGCGTCGAGGAGGTCCTTCAGCAGATTCAGGGGCTCGGGGTCGCCCCAGTACTGGACGATCATCATCGGACCGATGACCGGCACGATCTCGGTTCCGGCGAGCAGCTCGGTGAGCGGAAAGATCTCCTCGGCGTGCGCGATGGCGAGGCGGTCGAAGAAGCCGTACTTCCGCGCGAGCCGGAGCACCATCATGACCTCGCTCGGATAGTGGGCGTGCGCGTGGACCATGACCTCCCCGCGGATCACGGCCGCGAACGCCTCCAGGCGCTCGTCGCGCTCCGGAGCGGGTCCGGTCCCGGCGGCATGCGCTTCCTGCTCCCGCACGTAGGCTTCGGCGCGGCGGAAGTACTCGTCGGCGGTGGCGTACCACCCCATGACCGTCTGCGGGGTCTCGCCGGGCCGCAGGTTGATCAGCGGGCGTACGGCCATCTTCAGGTCCACGTAGGGCTTGAGGATCATCTCCGGGCCGGGAACGCGCTTCGCCTTGAGAGCGACCGCCTGCCCGCTGGAAATGATGCCGCTGCCCGAGCGCGTGACGAGGGACGTCACGCCTCCCGAGAGCGCCACCTGAATCATGGGATCCGCAAGATCGAGGTGCTCCACGGCCTTCCACTCCGCGGTTACCGGGCCGGGGATCCGCGCACGGCTGGAACGGTCCAGCGCGAGATGCGCGTGGGCGTCGATCAGGCCCGGGATGACGACCTCGGCTTCGTACACGCGGGCGTCCGCCGGGGCGTCCACCGACGCCCCCACCGCCTCGATCACCCCGTCCCGGATCAGGATCTCCCCCCCGGAAAGGGTCCCGCCGGTGACCGTGTGGATCGTCTGCCCGCGGATCAGCACCGTTTCGGACTGGGCGCTCGCGGCGCCGGGGACGGCGGCGGTGACGGCCACCGCCAGGAGGAGTCGGCGCCCGCCGTTCCGGATCCAGGTTCGCCAGGTCATCATCGTGTCCTCCTCGGGAGGCTCGCTCCTGCCGGCGGACGCACCGTCCGCGGCACGCGAACGGAGGTTAGTAAACGCCTACGGTGGTGCCGCCCGGAAGCTTGCCGAAGGGGCGGACGCCGCTCACCCCGTCCCACGCGTACGGGCCCCAGGGCGGTTCCCGCTCGCCCTCGTCGCGCTCCAGGAAACCGGGGACGAAGAACTCCCGGGTGAGCGTCGTGAGGCGCACCCGGCCGGTTGCCCCGTAGTCCACCACCTCGCCGGTATCGGGATTCACGACTTCCAGGACGGCGCGGGGCAGCGGCGGGTAGTAGGCGATCTGGTAGCCGTCCTCCGGAGTCGGAGGACGCGCCGGGGCGAGACCCATCAGGGTGTTGCCGTAGGTGGGTTGCAGGAAGACACCGTCGAGCAACTCCTCCATCGCGAACCGCGTCCACTGCGGGGTGAACTCCGTACCCCCGGAAAAGATGCCCCGGATGCCTGTTTCGGCAAGCGTCCTCCCCTCGTCCTCAAGTCGCAGACAGAGCGCTTCGAGCAACTTCGGCGTCGTGAAGAGGCACTGGATGTCGTGCCCGGCGGAGAGGACGGTGAGCGCCTGGTCGATCACGTGCGCCTGGTACGCCAGCAGGTGTTCGGTCCAGCCTTTCTTGATCAGCTTGATGACCCAGCGGGGGTCGAGATCCACACAGAACGCGATCCCGCCCCGGAACTGGGCCAGATGTTCCACCGCGAGCCGCAGCCGGCGCGGGCCCGATGGCCCCAGCATCAGCCAGTTGGACCCGGGGGGGAAGTGCTCCTCGGAAAGGACCGCGCTGAACAGTTCGTAGTCGATCCGGAAGTCGTCCACGGAGGTGCGGCTCTTCGGAATTCCGGTGGTTCCCCCGGTTTCGAAGACGTAGAGCGGGCGATCCTGATAGGGCGCGGGGATCCAGCGTCGCATCGGGCCTCCCCGGAGCCATTCGTCCTCGAATGGCGGAAACCGCCTCAAGTCGTCAAAACCCTGAATCGCAGTGAGCGGGTCAAAGTCCAGCCGCTTCCGGAAGTCCAGCCAGAAGGAACATCCCGTGTCCTTGGAGAAGTGCCAGCGCACGATGTCCCGGACGTGCTCGTCGAGGTCATGGCGCGCCGCCACGGCGGCTGCGGAGTCTGGCGATTGCGTTTCCATCGTCTGGTTTCCTGAACCGGTGTCAGGCGGCGATCACACGTGCGAACGCCGCTTCGGCATCTTCGGCCATCCGGTCGACCGAGTGCTCTTCCCTCACGCGCTGGAACCCGCGTGCCCCAACGCTTCTCCTCCGCTCCGGGTGCAGCACAAGCCGCGAGAGCGCCGCGGCGAAGTCCGCGGGCTCGCTGCTCTTCGCGAGGACGCCGCCTTCAGCCCGATCCAGCAAGGCCGGATACGCCCCTTGCTGCGGGACCACGACGGGGGTGCCCGCCATCATTGCCTCGATCGCCGGGATCCCCTTCGGTTCGGGGAACGTCGCGGGGACGCCGATGACGTCGGCCCCTCGCAGGAAGGCGATCTTCCCGGCGTGATCCAGTTCGCCGACGTACTCGAAGGAGACGCCGGATTTGCTTGCGGCGAACAGGCGGCGTACTCCCTCCAGATACCCCTTGCTCCCGCGGCTCATCCAGCCGGCCGCCCGGACCCGGAGCGGCGGCGCTTCCGGTTGGGCGGCCAGTTGGAGCACGGCCCGGGCCAGCCGATCGAGTCCCTTCTCCGGAGCGATCCGGGAGAAGAAGCCGATCGTCACCGGCCGCGCTTCATCGCCGGCGCCGACGGTCAGCCCGTCCTTCGGCGCCGCCGGATATCCGTCGGGATCCACTCCCAACCGCACGAAGGACACCCGGTCATCCGGGATGCCCAGCGTGTCCGCCATTCCGCGGGCGTGATGCTCGGTAACGCCTACGAAATGATCCGCGGCTCCCGCGGCGTCCCGCATCAGGTCGAGAGCCCGCTGGCGGTCACCGGAGGGCAGCCGTGACAGGAACAGATCCTCTCCGGAGAAGGTAACGACGACCGGGGCTCCGGTGGCCGCGGCAAGCGGAGCGGCGAGACCGAGCAGCAGCGAGTTGGGCAGCACCACCACGTCGGGTCCGGCATCCCGGACGGACTCCGCGAGAGCCTCGACCGCGCGCCGGGCCGGTCCCTGGACCCCTTCCAGCGTGGTGACGGTGAGCGGCCCGAGTTTGGTCGGGTCGGTGGACGAGGAAAACCGCTCGACGAGGCCGAGCAGCGCCGGTGAATCGAGAATCCGGTCGAGTCCGGGGAGCGCTCCGAAGAGCGGGGCCGCGTGCTGCAGGAACACCGAGAGCCCGCCGAAGCGCACCTGGGTTTCCGAAACGCTCGTTTCGTCGGTGCGGCTGCGCTGGTACAACGGAACGAGGTGGACATCGTGTCCGCGGCCGGCAAGGGACCGCGCCAGCGCGTTGTCCCGGATGCAGCTCCCACAGAGCATCTCGCCCGCTCCGGCGGTGAAACTCAGGATCCGCACGGGTTGTCCATCGTCGTTGCTTGAGGAGTCCCGGTGCGGCTTCAGAATTCCGGCCAGCCGGTGACCGGATCGCGCCAAACGCTGTAGTTCCAGCCCCCCGCGTACATGCCGAGCGGCGGCCAGTTGTCCCGCCCCGCCTTTTGCGTCGGATAGAGGTGATAGCGCGTACCGGTCTGACGCCAGATACGCCGCCAACGGTCCTCCAGGTCCTGTTTCGGTGACAGGAGTGTCCTGGGATCGTCCACCTGGTGGCCGAAGTCGAAAATCGTGGGTGGACGGGGGTTCTTCTTCTCTTCGGTTTCCTCCTGTCCCCACGCGGCGCCGGCCGGAATCGTGACGAGGAGGGCCAACCACAACAGGGCGCGGCACGAAGTGCGGGGCCGCACGCCTTCGGCGTTCCACGGCATACGGCGGTTCCCGACTCCCGAGGCGTCTCAGTCCGACGCGCTGCCCTCGAGGAAAGGCTCCATGGAAACCGACTGCGGGCCGTTCTCGTCGCAGACCGCGTAGGTCGAACGTGCGCTCGTGTACATCGAGACGCCGGCATGTTCGCCGGCCTTGTTGACTACGTAGAACGACAGCCCGAAGTTCGGCAGCCCCCGGCTGTTCAGGAGCCGCTTCTCTACCGTGTTGTCCTTGACGCGCGAGAGCGCGGTCATCGCGGCGTCCTTGGGGTGGGCGCCGCGCCGCATCTCGTCCACGATCAGGAAGGAGCAGAGGCCGTAGAGATTGGCCTCGCCCCGGCCCGTGGAGCCCGCCGCGCCCACCGCATTGTCCACGTAGAGCCCGGCGCCCAGGATGGGCGAATCGCCGACGCGCCCCGGGATCTTCCACGCCAATCCGCTGGTGGTGGTCACTCCGGCGAGGTCGCCGTTCGCGTTCAGCCCGTCGCAGTTGATGGTGCCGTAGTACTCCTCTTCGTCCATGAGTCCGTCACGGACCATGGAGAGCCCGGCGGCGTGTCCGGCCTCGGCGCGTTTCTTCGGATCGAGGTAGTGTCCGGGATCAATCCGCCGCTTCCATTCGAGCCACATTTCCCGGGAACGCGGGGTGTTCAGGTCGTCCTCGATTTCGAAGCCCATGTTGCGGGCGAATCCCTGGGCCCCCTTCCCCACGAGCAGGTGGTGGTCCGTTACCTGGAGAACCTGGTAGGCCACGGATGCCGGAGTCCGCACCCCTTCGATTCCGGCGACTGCGCCGGCACGCCGATTCGGTCCGTGCATGCAGCATGAATCGAGTTGGACGACGCCGTCCGCGTTCGGCCGGCCCCCGTAGCCGACGCTCGCATCCTCGGGATCGAGTTCCGTGATCTTCACCCCCTCGATCAGGCTCTCGAGGATGTCCTTTCCCCCGGTCATCATCCGGAACGCACGTTCGACGACGACCTCGTCACCGCCGTTCTTGTAGCGGTTCCCGTTCCCCGAGGCGATTACCACCGGCCTCGGCCCCGACGATTGCACCGCCGGCGCCGCGCTGGCGGCCGCGCCGAGAGCGGCGGCGCCCGCGGCGCCGGCCTGGACGAACTGCCGGCGGCTGATATTGCGGCCGGTCCACTGGGCTTTCTTCTTCATCGGATTTTCCTCACCCGCTGCTCGTTTTCGCCCCTCCCGGCAGCGCGGGAGCGGCGGTCCAAACGGGTCCGAAAGTGTATTCGACCGCCGCCGGGCAGACGCGCGCCTTACCATCCCGGCCGTGCCGTCAGAACCTACGCCGCAAGGCATCGAAGCCGCCGGCGCCGCCATCCCCCGGGAGTTCCGGGATACGCCGATGTTTCGATCGGACCCCCTCGGCGCCGCCACCGGCTGCCGCGTCAGCGTGAAAGTGGAGTGCGTCAACCCGATTCGCAGCTTCAAGGCCCGCGGCGCCTGCTGGTTCGGCGCCCGGCGAGGGCCGGAAGCGGTCCGGCGTCTCCGCGCTCTTCCGGCGGGGAGCCCGGGGTGGGTCACCGGCTCGGCCGGGAATTTCGGACAGGGCCTGGCGTGGGCCGCCCGCCGCCAGGGACTTCCCCTCACGGTGTTCTCGTCGCTCCATGCCAATCCCGACAAGGTCCGGGCGATGCGTGATCTCGGCGCCGACGTACGCCTCGCCGGCGACGACTTCGACGCGGCGAAGGAAGCGGCTCTTGCCTACGCCGAGGAGAGCGGCGCTGAGTTCGTGGAAGACGGCCGGGAACCTGAAATCACCGAGGGCGCCGGGACCATCGCGCTCGAGTGCCTGGAGGCCGGGGTCTCCGCCGACACCGTCGTCATCCCGGTCGGGAACGGCGCCCTTATCGGTGGCATGGGACTCTGGATCCGTCACGCCGCCCCGGAGATGGCCGTGGTCGGCGTGGTCGCGCGGGAAGCGCCGGTCATGCGGCGGGCCTTCCTCTCGGGAGACCCGTCTCCAGCCGGAACTGCCCCGGCGACCATCGCCGACGGCATCGCCGTGCGGGTGCCGGTCCCGGAGGCGGTTCCGGTCATGCGCCAGGTGGTGGACGAGGTGGTGGAAGTCAGCGAGTCCGCCCTTCGGGAGGCCGTGCGTCTGCTGCACCGGACGCTCGGGCTGGTGGTGGAACCCGCCGGCGCCGCGGGCGTAGCCGCACTCCTCGAGCATCCGGAGCGGTTTCGTCGCCGCGACATCCTCACTCCCCTCTGTGGGGGGAACGCGGACCCCTCGCTGCTCGCCGACTGACGCCGGATGACGACCTCGCTCATCGAACAGGTTCCCCTGCCCGGCCGTTCCCGGGTGTCCGGGAACCGCGGCGCCGTGACCGCGATGACTTCGGGCGCTGCCCGTGCGGGTGGCCAGATCCTCGCCGCGGGAGGAAACGCCGCCGACGCGGCGGTCGCGGCGTTGCTCGCCGCCGGGGTGGTCGAGCCGGCCATGAACGGCCTCGGCGGAACGGCCTACGGCGTGATCCACGACGCGGCGAGCGGCGCCACGGTGGCGCTCGACGGCAGTGCCCGTTGCCCGGCGCGCGCTCACGAGGAAATGTTCGAGCCCCTGACGGGAGTCGGAGGCGGACTCTACGGGTTTCCTCCGACCAGGGGAGACCGCGCCGAGACCGGAGCGCTCAGTGTGCTCGTTCCCACCGCTCCGGCCGTCCTCTTCGAACTGCACCGCCGTTTCGGCCGCCTCTCGTTCGAGGCGGTGGTGGAACCGGCAGTCGCGCTGGCCGAGGATGGGTTTTTGCCCGACTGGGTGTTTGCTGTTCACGCGGCCGCCGGCTACCGGCGGCTTCGGCTCTCACCGGCAGCGTTCGCCCTGTATACGCGGGGGGACGGCGTTCCTTTCGTTCCGGGGGGCGAGGAAGATCGGCTGCGGAATCCCGACCTCGCCGGATCCTTGCGGCTGCTGGCGGGCGAGGGGCCCGAGCCGTTTTACCGGGGGCCGATCGCGCACCGACTCCTCGAGACCGTGAACGACGCCGGGGGCATCCTCTCCGAATGCGACTTTGAAGCGGCGGCGGTGCGCGAGGTCGCACCCTTGCGGTTCCGGTTTCGGGATTGCACGGTGGCCACCCTGCCCGCGAATTCGGGAGGACCCACCCTCGCCGCCGCCCTCCTGCACCTGGACGCCTTTCCCCCCGTGGATCCGGACAGCGGTGCAGCCGAGGCGGAAGTCACCTTCCTCCACCTGGTGGCGGAGTCGCTGCGGCTGGCGTTCGCGGATCGGTTCAGCTACCTGGGAGACCCGGACGTCGCTCCCGTAGCGTCTGCCGATCTCCTCGATCCCGGCTATCTCCGGGCCCGGCGCGACGGGATGTCACCCGACGGCCCCCGGATCGAGACCCTGGCCCGGCCGCTCCCCCCGGGGGCGGAGAAGCGCTTCCGGTCGCCGCCTGCGGGTGGCCCGACGGGAGACTGCACGACCCATGTCAACGCGATGGATTCCGGGGGGATGGCGGTATCCCTCACGGCGACCCTCGGCGGCCGTTTCGGCTCGGCCTTCGCGGCCCCCGGGCTCGGCTATCCGCTCAACAACGGAATGATGTGGTTCGACCCGCGTCCGGGGCGGCTGATCTCCCCGGCGCCCGGACGCCGGGCGCTCCACGCCGGGGCGCCCGCAATCCTCTCCCGCGGCGCGTTCCCCTGGGCCGCGGTGGGATCGCCCGGCGGGCGGCGCCTCATTTCCGCCGCCGCGCTGGGAGTCGCCCGGCTGGTGGATCGGGACGTGTCGGTTCAGGACGCGGTGGGTGGCCCCGGCTTCCACGCCGACCTCGGACCTCTCACGCTCGATGAGCGGACGTCCGATTGCCGGGCCATCGCCCACGGCCTCGAAGCGCGCGGGCACGAAGTGCTGGTGCGGCGGGAGACCGCGTTGAGCGGGCACTTTGGGCGCGCGAGCGGCATCCTCCGCGGTTCGGCCGGGGAAGAAACGCGGTTCGAGCCGGGGGTGGATCCGGTTCGTGCCGGCACGGGGGTCGCCGTTTCGCAAGAGTGAAACTGAAAGCCGGTTTCAAAATATAGACTTCCCGGCGCCGGCGTCCCCCCCACCGGCCTCTCTGCTTGCCAAACCCGGTTCCTGCCGGCCCACCCCGGAGTAATTCGTTGCGCCTTGCTGCTTGCCTCAAGCTGGTTCCTTCTCGTTCCCTCTTTCCCGCCCTGACCGCTCTGTTGCTGGCTGCTGCCGCCCTTTCGATCTCCGCCTGTGGTGAGGACCGCCCCGCGCCGGTGGCGCCGGCGCCCGCGCCGACTCCTGCACCTGCTCCCGATCCGCCGCCACCCCCGGAGCCGGAAACCGCGACCTACACGTTCGCCCAGCCGGTTGCCCAGCTCGGGCCACGGGTTCCCGGTTCCCTCCCCGAGGGCGTGGACTTCGCGTTTCCGCTCGCCATGATCGCGCACCCGCGGGACGCCGCCCCATGGACAGTCGGGGAGACTGCTTCCGATGCCCTGAAGCTGCTCGCCGAGACGGGAGCGTCGGCGGCGTTCGTCGCCGAGGCCGAAGCCGCCGGCATGAAAGTAATTGCCGCGAACCTGGGGGAGTTTCTCCAGATATTCCTCAGTCCGGACCCTTCGATCGAGATGGACCTCGAGCGACCCTGTCTCACCTATGCCCAGCAGATCGCTCCCAGCTCGGACTGGTTTATCGGGCTCAGCAACGCCTGCGCGACGGACGAAGAGGGGCGCTGGCTCGACGAGATGGGGGCCGACGTGATCGCCTACGACGCGGGCACCGCCGAAGGTGAGGACTTCATGGTCAAGTCCTCCGACACCGACCCGCGGGAGCCCATAGCGGTTCTCGACGCCCCGCCCTACCTCGCGGCGCCCGCCGTCGCCTATCCGCTCACCGCGACGCGTCAGCAGGAATAGGTTCGGTGGCGGAGAGGGTCCGCGCGTTTTCGCCGGCCCAAGCGAACCGCGATGCGGTACCATTCATTTTGACCGTAATGGAATCGTTACGGGAAACGGGTATTTTCGGGACCTAAAGGAGGAACCGCGATGAAAACAAGAACCATCTGGGTGGGAACCGTGCTGCTGGCCAGTGCCTTCCTCTTGGCGAGTTGCGGCGGCGATTCGGGCGGCACCACCCCCGCGCCCGCGCCCGCCCCGGCGCCCACGCCTACGCCGCCTCCCGCACCGGAGCCCGAGCCGGAGCCGGAAGCCGAGATGCGCACCTACGACATCATGTACGACCCGCACTATTCGACGAATCCGCTTTTCCTGATCCTTGGCGCGGAGTTGTACCCCGAGGGCGCGATGGCCGAGAACGAAATCGCGTTCATCGCCCACCCCCTGGATACCGTGGTCTGGGAAGAAGGCGGGATGGCCTCCGAGGGTCTCGAACACCTAGCCTGGGACGGCCATTCGCACGACCTGGCGGACGACGCCATGGAGATGGGCTGGGTGGTCCTCGCGGAGAGCTTCGATCAGATCGTCGCGTTGCTGGGAGCCTCGGAAATCACCCTCAGTTCCGAGTTTCCGTGCATCAGCTATGCCCAGAAACTCTCGCCGAGCCCGGACTGGTTCATCGGCTTCAATACCTGCGCCATCGATGCGGACGGCAACTGGATGGAGACGCTTATGGTCCGAGCCGAGATATACGACGCCGGAGTCGTTGATGGCGAACCGTACATGGCCGTCGGCGGTACCGAAGAGACCGGTCCGGACACCCCGACGGACCCCCAGGCGCCCATCAGCAGGGTGATGGTGCCGCCCTGGGACACCGAGGCGGTGTCCACGATTACGGGCACCCTGAGAGCGCAGTAGTTTTCCGCTCACTGGTTCGCCGCGCGCCGGACGGAAGATTCCGTTCCGGCGCGGCGCCTTGACGCGCCGCGCCTCGGGCCTCGTGCCGCGCCCGGTCCGGACCCTTCTCCGTCATGCCTGAACGCTCTCCGGACCTCTCTCCGGAGAGTGAAGCGCCGTCCCCCCACGACCTCCCTCGGGTCGTCATCGTCGGCGCCGGGCAGACCGGGCGGGAGCTGGCGCGCCAGCTTGCCGGCGAGCGGCGGGTGGTGGTGCTCGACACGGACCCGAAGAAACTGGACCGCCTCCGCGAGGATGCCGCCGGCCGGCCGGTGGAGACCCTGCTCCGCGACGGTACGAGTGCGCTGGCACTCGCCGCCGCCGCCGGCGACGGGGCCGAGTGGGTCATCGCCGCCACCGACCAGGACACCGTCAACATCGAGGTCTGCCGGGTGGCGGCCGACCTGACGCCCCGTCCGGCCACCATTGGCACCCTGCGCGAATCCCACCGGGCCGGGCGGCTGCGGGCCACCGGAGCCGAAAGCATCGCCCGGCCCGGCGTCATCGCGAGCCAGATCCGGAACCGGGTGGAACGCTCCCACCAGGTGGAGGCCTCCCTGGGCCTCGGTCACGGCGAGATCCGGGAGATCCAGGTGTTGCCCACCTCGCCCGCGGTCAACGTGAAGCTCAGGGACCTCGGCGCCCGCAAGTGGCTTGTCGCCGGCATCTACCGGGGCGGGCGCTTCGTGGTGCCGGACGGCGACGCGGTGATCGAGGCGGGAGACCGCCTCCTGATCACCGGGGAGCCCGAGGTCGCTCCGGGCGCCGCCGAATTCCTCCGCGAGGGGAAGTCCCTGTTCCCGCTCCAGTTCGGGAGTCACATCGTGGTCTTCGCCGAACGGCCGCTCCCCGAGGTCGCCTGGCGCGAAGCGGAGTACCTGTTCCGCACCTCGAGAGCGCGCCGGTTGCGCATCGTCGCCCCCGAGGGCGTCGAGCCTCCCGACGACTTCGATGTCCCCGCGGACCGGGTTACCAGGATCCCACCCGGCGACGATCCCTTCGACGCCGCCCGGCCGGACGCCGGCTGCGTCCTCATCGACCACGGAGAGGCCTCCTTCGCCGCCCGGATCGGCCTGAACGCGGCGCGTTTCCTCTCCACCATGGCGCGTTTTTCGTGCCCGGTCCTGATCCCGGGCGGCAGCTTTCCGTGGGAACGGCTCGTGATCCCGGTCACCGACGTGGAGGCCACCCTGCGCGCCGCGGACACCGCGATCGGACTGGCCCGGCAGTTCCGCATCCCGCTCGCCGCCGTGCTGGTGACGCCCCCCTCCTTCATCGGCCGGGGTCTCGAGAGCGGCGGCGACGTCGCCTCCGTGCTGAAGGCCATCGAACGGATGGCCGATCTCTACCGGGTCCGGGTTCCCATCATCCGCGCGGAAGGCAACCCGCCCCGCCAACTCGCGCGGCTCACCGGTCCGCGGGATCTCCTGGTGCTCGGCTACGACCAGGGCCACGCCGGCTCCTTCTTCCGGCCGGACCCCGCCGTCCACATGATGATCCGGGCCCGCGCGTCGGTCCTCGCCTTACCGATTCCGACCCACCACTAGCGCGGATTTCTCGTACTCCCGCCGCCGAGATCAACGCCAGATAGTTCCCCTCTCGGCCGCCACCCCACCAGCCTTGATGTCGCCCAGGCACGGGAACGCCGGCCTCCAGGCCGGCACAGCCCGCCGCAGGCGGGCGGCGGGACGGACCCTTCAGCGTCAGGACGGTTCCCCTCTCGGCCGCCGCCCCACCAGCCTTGATGTCACGCAGGCACGGGAACGCCGGCCTCCAGGCCGGCACAGCCCGCCGCAGGCGGGCGGCGGGACGGACCCTTCAGCGTCACGATGGTTCCCCTCTCCGCGGCCACCCCACCAGCCTTAATGTCCCGTAGGCACGGGAACGCCGACCTCTGGTCGGCACAGCCCGCCCCAGGCGGGCGGCGGGACGGACCCTTCAGCGTCAGGATGGTTCCCCTCTCGGCGGCCACCCCACCAGCCTTGATGTCGCGCCGGCACGGGAACGCCGGCCTCCAGGCCGGCACAGCCCGCCGCAGGCGGGCGGCCGGACGGACTCTCCAGCGTCACGATGGTTCCGCTCTCGGGGAGAAGTCCACCAGCCCTGCGTCAAGCGACATCCAGAACCGGTGCATTTGGCGACAGAGAAAACCGGGCCACCGCGCCGAGTGGGGTACGGGCCGAGACGGGAACCATGCCGACGGGTGGGGTCTGCGCCGACGCGGGCCTGCGGCCCGCTGTGCCAGCCTGGAGGCCGGCCCAGTTCTCCCGGTGGACTTTCCACGAGAACGCAAGAGCGTTAGGCGGCCCTCCGCTTCTGGGAGAAGTTGGGATCAAAGAGGGTTCGGTTCCGGGCCATCGCGCACAGCACCCGGAGTTGTTGATCCGCGATGCTCCGGTGGCGCCGGGCCGTGTGCTTCCCTTCCGCCTTCAACTTCCGGTTGTAGGCCGCCACCTTCTCGTCCCAGCGGACGACCCCCCGCGCCAGGATGTAGGTGGCGTGTTGCAGCGAACTGGGAACGGCGCGCCGTTGCCGGAGCTGTGCGGACTTGCCGGACTGGTCCTCGATCGGGGCTACTCCACAGTAGGCGCGCAGACGGCGGTAGTTCCCCTCCGAGAGCGCTTCGAAGCCCCAGGCGAACAACCGGGCCAGCGCCTTGTCCCCCGCGCCCGGGCGTGAGCGCAACGCGCTCACCAGATCCAGGCCCGTGGCATCCGAACCACCCCCGGCCTCCGCCGTCTCCGAGAACTCGTCCAGCAGCTGGGTCATCTGGCCCTCCGCCCGGACGAGTTCCGCTCGCACGACCTCCAACTGCGCGAGCGCCGTGCGGATCGTCTCCACCGACGCCTCGGTCGCCCCCGGCGCCATCACCAACGCCGGCTCCCGGAACAACGCCTGGATCCGCGCGGCGCTGATCCGGGTCACTCCATACCGCCGAACCAGCTTCTCCAACGTGGACAACCACACCTTCCGCGCTTTCGCCGGCGTAGAAGCCCGAGCCCACAACTCCCGGAAGAACGGAGTCCCCAGGTTCTTCGCCTCGCCGGCTACCTCCAGCAGTTGCGGGAAGTAGTCCACCAGCGCACTCCGGATCCGCAGGCACTGCCGGACCTGCTCCTGGAGCAGACGGTCCGCCGTCCGGGTCCGCTCCCGCAGCCGCAGCACCAACCCCGGTAGCGGCACCAGCAGCCGGAACCCCGCCAGGCTCGCCTGCAGCGTGGTGGCCAACATCCGGGCGTCCCGCCGGTCGTTCTTGTGCCCCGGGTGGGAGATGAACTTCCGCAGGTGGCTCGTCTGCCGCGGGTTCACCGCATAGACCGCAAACCCCGCCTCCAGCAGCGTCGCCACCACCGCCCCATCCGGCCGCTCGATCGCGACCGCCACCCGCGCCGGCGGCACACCCGTCTGCTTCCTAAGCCACTTCACCAGGGCCGCCAGCCCCGATCCCTTGTGCGCGAAGGCGCGCTCCCCGCGCACCTTCCCGCGCCTGTCGCACAGGCACACCTGGTGGCTCTGCTCGCCCCAGTCGATGCCCACGAACCAGCTCAGCTTCTGCTTCATCGCTGTCTTCCTTCGAGCTTGCGCTCCGTCGGAGGTCCGCCGCGCCGCGATGCTGTCCAGCCCCTATACTGGTTCTCGATTGGAACCGACTCTCCACTGGTCGTCCATCACGGCCATCCGTCGGGGTACGTGTCCACCGTAGGTGCTCGCAGCACCGGGGCTCAGTTAGTACTCCCGGCGGATTGGCCAACCTGAGTTGATACAACGGCAGCTGAATCTCAGCTCCCGCAGGACGTCGCCGATCCTATAGGGGGCTCCCGTGCCCGTGCGACGTCAAGGCTGGTGGGATTCCCGCCGAGCGGAGAACCAGTCTGCGTCGATCTCTACCGCGGAAGTATGCAGAATCCGGACAAGAAACCGGGAGCGGCGAGTCAAGCCGAACTCGCCGCTCCGCGGGGTCAGCGACCCGGAACCCTCCGCGTCCCGGAAGCGCTCGCGCCCCCGATGGGCGATCCCGGCGGCCGCTCCGGACGGCTGGCGTTCGGGTCGAGGCTCTCGTCGCGGTTGGCGAACCGGTGGATGTCGGCGGCGGCCAACGTCTCGTGAGGCGTTCTACCGTCCATGTCACCGAGCGTTCCCCCGAGGGCCATGAGCCGATCCTCGAGGACCGCCCGCACCCGCGCCGGGTTGTCCGGGTTCATCGCCTCGCGCATCATGCCGTTCAGGACGCTCCGCTCGGCGGCGTCCTGCACCGCCCGCCGGTAGCTGCCCTCCGGCTCCGCGGCGCCCCAGGTCTCTTCGACCAGTCGATCCAGCACTTCCGCGAGTCCGGGTTGGTCGGGATCCAGGGCGTGATTGTTCACGAGCCGCGCCATCCGCTCCGGGTGGAGCAGGAGCTCCACCGTGTAGTCAGCCGAGGTGTCCGCGGCCGCGAGCGGGTCGAATACCAGGCCGGTGTTGCCGTCGAAGGTCTCGCCACCGGCTTCCCGGTAGGCGGGCGGAGGGATCATCTCGATGATCCGTTCCGGCAGCGCCAGGAAGTCGGTTTCGAGCGTCTGGAGGACGATGTCGAGCGCCTCCCGCTGGCGGCTTCCCGGAACGGACGCGACCGGTCGCTGTCCGTCACCCCGCACCGCGTAGTAGTACTCCTGGCCGCCGACGGTGTTCAGCGCCGCCTTCATCTGGAAGCGGTGGTGCAGGTAGAGCGGAACCAGCACGGGCTCGAGCAGTGACATGGCCTCGCCCGGCCGGATGACGTTTTCCCCGAACGCGTCGAGCCCGGCCTGGCGGATCTCGATTTCGCGTCCCAGGTGCCGGACCAGGTCCTGGCCGTTGTCCCAGACGGAGGCGAGCGGATGGGCGCCCGCGCCGATGTAGTTGTCGGTGTGGGCCATGAACCGCGTCTCGGACATCAGCCCTTCCTGCATGATGGCGTCGAGCGCCGCGGCGGTCTCCTCCGGCGAGAACTGTCCGTAGGCCCAGCGAACGGACAGGATGTCGTAGGAGCCCACCCCGACCCCGTAGGCGTCATCCAGCTTCACCACGCCGTCCTCGAGGACCGCGAGCGGCGCCGGGTAGTCCATGACGCTGGCCCGGCCGCCGTAGGTCGAACTCATGTAGTTGTGCGGAAAGCCGAGCGTGTGCCCGACTTCGTGGGCGGAAAGCTGGGCGACCCGGGCGAGTGCCAGGTCCACCGGCGACGCGCCCTCGCCCACCTGGGCCAGATAGGAAAAGCCCGGGGCGGCGGAGAGCCCGCAGGAGTGGGGTCCGTCCGGATCCGGCGGCAGCCCGGCGGGAGGAGCGCCGGAGGCCCCGTCGAAAGGCGCCACCAGACCCACCCCGTGGAGGTGGTCCTGGCGGAGCCGCAGGCTACCCAGGTTCACGTTGCCCTTGATGATCTCCCCGGTTCGCGGATCCTGGACCCCTCCCCCGTACGACCAGCCGCGGGTGCGGCGATGCGTCCAGTGGATCATGTTGTAGCGGATGTCCTGGGCGTCGGCTCCCTCCGGCAGCACTTCGACCCGATAGGCATCGATGAATCCGGCCGCCTCGAAGGCCTCGGCCCACCAGCGGGCGCCCTCGAGGAGCGCGGTGCGCACCGGCTCGGGGACGCCGCGGTCGAGGTAGTACACGATCGGTTCCACGACCTCCGAACGTTCCGCGGTGGGATCAACCTTCTCAAGCCGGTGGCGGGCGGTCAGCCGCACCGTCATGGGCTGGTCGATCGGGGTCGCGTAGTCCATGTAGGTGGGGCCGTTCACCCCGATGCGGGGGTCGGCCACCCGGACCTCGAAACCCGGTCCCGGCAGCCGCACGAGCGAATGGTGGTGCCGCAGGGTCACCGCGTCCCCGCTGGCGGCGACGCCGGTTACCAGCCGCCCGGGCTGGTCGCTCGTGAACGTCAGCATCGTCTCCACTTCGGTGTTGTCGGGGAAGCCCTTGATGTTCGGCAGGTAGAAGACACTCCGGTCCCGGTCCAGCCGGTAGGTCCCCTGCCCGGCGCGCTGGATCCGCGCTGCGGAACCGTGGGCGTCCCGCAGGAAGAAGTCGGTCATGTCCACGAGGACCCGCTCTCCGGTTTCCGCCACCACCTGGAAGCCCCAGTGCACCGAGGGGGCGAAGGCGTCCTGTACCGCGCGCACCTCGTCGGGGTTGTCGCTGACGGCACGGAAGCGGTAGTTGGGTTCCATGAGCAGCACCCGCGGGCCGACCCGAATCGGCTTGAGGATGGCGCGCCGGCTGATCTGTCCCCGATCCAGCCCGATCGGGTTGCTGCCCAGGCCGGAAGCCGCCGAAACCGAATAGAGGAACTCCTCGTCCATTTCTGCGAACTCGGCGAACAGGTGCCCCGTGCGCTCGTCCCAGAAGAGCGGCACGAACCCGGAAATCGGCTCCATCCCGGAGGTCTTCTCTTCGATGGTGGGCGGCGCGTCCTGGGAGAACACGGGCGCCGCCGTAAAGGCGGCTACCAGCAACACCAGCGCCGACCGGAAGGCGAGGCGGGAACGGAATTTCGTCTTCATTTTGGAATGCAACCTTTGCGGAAAGAGGAGTGCGGCTCGCAATGATGACGGAAACCCCGCCGAGGCGGCAATGCGGCGGGCGCCACCGGACGAATTCCACCCGCCTCCTCCCGGGCCACGGCGGCCCGGGAGAAGGGGCTCGGTCCTACCGGGACCGACGGAGGAAATCGAGGAACTCGCTGTCGCTGCCGATGACCAGGGTGACCCCGTCGTCGAGCGCCGTGCGGTAGGTCTCGAGCGACTTCATGAACCGGTAGAAGTCAGCGTCCCGCTGGTAGGCACTGGCGTAGATCGCCGAGGCTTCCGCGTCGGCCCGGCCACGAATTTCCTCGGCCTGACGGAAGGCCTCGGATTCGATGGTCTTCAGCTCCCGCTCGCGTTGGCCACGGACTTCAGCCGCTCGCCCCTGGCCCTCGGAACGGCTCCGCTCGGCAATCCGCTGGCGCTCCGAGATCATCCGTTCGTACACCTTGGCCCGGACCTCCTCGACGTAGTTGACGCGCTTGATCCGCACGTCCACCAGCTCGATTCCGAAGTTGGGGGTCACGTCCGATGCCTTTTCGAGGATGCTGCGAGTGATGGCGTTACGGCCGAACTCGATGTCCCCGACGACTTCTTCGTTGGCGAAGGACATGAGATCCTCGGTTATCTCGAACTCGCGGTTGGTGATGCGCACGATCTCGATGAGGTCGTAGGTCGCCACCGCATTGCGGGTTTCTCCGTCGATGATGTCGTCGAGGCGGCTCTGCGCTCCCAGCTCGTCGCGAACCGACTGGAAGAACAGCAGCGGGTCGGAAATCCGCCAGCGCGCGTAGGTGTCCACCCAGATGAACTTCTTGTCCCGGGTGGTGATCTGGTTGGCGTCCCCATCCCAGGGCAGCCAACGCTGGTCGAAGCGGGTCACCCGCTGGATGAAGGGAAGCTTGAAGTGGAGGCCCGGCTCGTTCACCGCGCCGCCCACGGGCTCCCCGAACTGGGTGATGATGGCCTGTTCCGTCTCGTTGATCGTGTAGGTTGCCGAGAAGAAGGCGACGAGGCCGAGTAGGGTCCCGAGGACCGGCGCCGCGCGCTTCATCTCGAGTCCTCCCGTCCCGGATCCTGATTCGGAGGGGGCGCCCCGGGATTGGGCTGCTGGCGACGTTGCCCGTTCAAATTGAGGAGCGGCAGGATGTTCGCTCCGCTCTCGTCCAGGATCACCTTCTGCCCGAGTTTCGGCATCACCTCGGAAAGGGTTTCGAGATACATCCGCGACCGGGTCACCCGGGGGGCGTTGCGGTACTCCGCGTAAATTGCCTCGAAGCGTGAGGCCTCGCCGCGAGACCGGTTGACCCGCTCGGCGGCGTACCCCTCGGCCTCCTGGATCAGCCGTTCGGCGTCACCGCGGGCACGCGGAATCGCCTGGTTGTATTCAGCCAGCGCTTCGTTCGTGAGCCTTTCCTTCTCCTGAATGGCCTCGTTGACCTCGTTGAAGGAGGGCTTCACCGCATCCGGAGGATTCACGTCCTGGAGGACCAGTTGCTGGACGCTGATCCCGGTCTCGTAGCGGTCGCTCAGATCCTGGAGGAGATCCTTGGCCAGCGCCGCCATCCGCTCGCGGCCGACGGTGAGGACCTCATCCACGCTGTGATCCCCCACCACGTCGCGCATGGCGGCCTCGCTCATGTCGCGAAAGGTGGAGCGGATCTCCCGCACGTTGAAGAGGTAGGCCCTCGGATCCTGCACCTTGAACTGGACGATCCATTCGACGACGGCGACGTTCAGATCGCCGGTGAGCATGAGCGACTCCTCGAGGAACTGGCGGTCGTCGTAGGTGGTCCGCACCCCGGCTTCGACGGTCCGGAAGCCGAACTCCTCCTTGAGCTGCCGCCCCACCGGCACCTTGGTCACCGACTCGAGAAACGGCACGATGAAGTGCAGCCCCGAAGCGCTCACCCGCGCGTAGCGTCCAAAGCGGGTGACCACTCCCACCTCCTCCGGCTGTACCTGATAGACCGACATGAAGAACAGGATCACCACCAAGACCCCCGCGCCGACCCGGAGGGCCGTCTGCCGCGCACTCTTGCCGAAGCGCCGCAACAGGCTCTCCAGATCGGGCATGGCGGGGCCTTCCCCGCCGAGTCCCGACCAGGGTCCGTTGCCCCCGGGATTGTCATAAAACGCCATTCGCTCTCGCCTCCTGATGCCAGTTGATCGTAGCGCGCAGCCCGGTCGCTACCATGCGCCGGATGCGGAAACACGCGATCTCTCTCGGAATATCGATCCTGCTCTCCGGCGCCTGCGCGCCGCCGCCGGACTCCGCTCCCGCTCCCGATGCGCCCGAAGAGGAGCGCGAAGCGGTCACGCCGGAAGCTGCGGCCGCCATCGAGGCCGACGTCCGCTCCCTGATGGAGCGGCAGTCCGGCGCCTGGAACGAGGGGGATCTGGTTACCTTCGTCGCGGATTACCTGGAGTCCCCGCGGATGCGGTTCGTGTCGGGAGGGAGCGTTCGTTACGGGACCGAGGACGTGCTCGAGCGGTACCGGCGGACGTATCCGGATCGCGCCGCCATGGGAACGCTGACGTTCACCGACCTCGACGTCCGCGTGCTCTCCGACGAATTCGTCTTTGTCTTCGGGCGCTACAACCTCGAGCGGCGAAACGACGCCCCCACCGGGCTTTTCACCCTGCTCTTCGAACGGACCGGAGACGGCTGGAAGATTTCCCACGACCACACTTCTTCCGGTTGAGAGGGCGGCCAACCCGCCGGCCCGCGCGGGCGGCGGTGATACAAACCCCGGCCATGCTTGAGCGCCTCCGTCCCGTCGCCTGCTGCCTCCTCCTCCTCGCCGCGCCGGTCGCGGGGATGGCCCAGCCTGGCGAACCGCCGGGGCGGGATCCCCGCATGTACGACCTCCTGAAGGAGGTTTCCGCGGAACGCATCGAATCCGACATCCGCACCCTGGTGGACTTCGGCACCCGTCACACCCTCTCCGACACCGAGAGCGAAACCCGCGGCATCGGTGCCGCAAGGCGCTGGATTCACGCGGAATTCACCCTGATCTCCGATGCCTGCGGGGGATGCCTCGAGGTCTCCTATCAGCGGACGGTGGTTCCGGGCCGGGAGGGGAGCCGCATCCCGGTGGACACCGAGGTGGTCAACGTCCTCGCGACCATTCGGGGCGCTACCGAACCGAACCGCTACGTGATCATGTCCGGCGACATCGACAGCCGAATCTCCGACTCGAACAACTTCACCGACGACTCACCCGGCGCCAACGACAACGCGAGCGGAATGGCGGGCGCGATCGAGGCGGCCCGGGTGCTGAGCCGATACGCCGGCTCGTTCCCCGCCACCATCATCCTGGCCGGCCTTTCCGGCGAAGAACAGGGGCTCTACGGCGGCCGGCACATGGCGAGCGTCGCGGTCGAAGAAGGCTGGGACATCGAGGCCGTGCTGAACAACGACATGATCGGGAACATCGAAGGGGTGGACGGAGTCATCCGCAACGATGTCTTCCGGGTGTTCTCGGAGCCCACCCCGGTGACCGAAACCGAAGAGGCGCGCCGGCGGAGACGAGTCACCGGCGGTGAAGTGGACGGAGTCTCGCGTCAACTCGCGCGCTACGTGGCGCGGATGACGGACCTCTACATCCCGAACCTGGAGGCCAAGCTGATCTACCGCCTCGACCGGTTCGGACGCGGCGGCCACCATCGCCCGTTCAATGACGCCGGGTTTCCCGGCGTCCGCATCATGGAAACCCACGAGAACTACCGGCGCCAGCACCAGGATCTCCGGGTGGAAGACGGGATCGAATACGGGGATGTGATCGAGGGGGTCAACTTCGCGTACGCCGCGAAGTTGACCGGCGTGAACGTGATCAGCCTCGCCGGGCTGGCCTGGGCCCCCGCCCCGCCCCCGAATGTCGGGATCGCGGGCGCGGTGCGAGCCTCCGCCGTCCTGTCGTGGGATCCGGCGTCCTCGGCGGACCTCGCCGGGTACCGCGTCTATTGGCGGGACACCACCGCGCCGCAGTGGGAGCACTCGCGGTTCGTGGGGGAGGTGACGGAGTACGTGTTCGAAAACCTGGTGATCGACAACTACCTCTTCGGCGTCGCCTCGGTGGCTTCCGACGGGAACGAGAGTGTGGTGGTGTTCCCGACCGCGCGGCGGTAGGGGCCCGACCGGCGCCGGCGCTTAGGTCGGGCGGCGGCTGAGCGCCCGGAAGTACTCCTCCACCATCTCCCGGTACTCCTCGGGCACGCGGTCGTCGGACCCGGTGAGGACATCCGCTCCGGCGCCCCCGCCGAGCGCCCGCCGGAGCTCGAACTCGATCTGACGGAGACTGTCGAGCACTTCGGCTTCGAGAATCTCCATGCCCCGAGGATCTCCCGTCAGACGCTCGGGATTCAGGCCGCGGAGCGCGGAGGCCACCTGCCCGAGACGCTCGGCGCCCCGGTTGCCGCTCGCGCCGATCCCGGTCAACTCCCGCCCGAGGGCTTCCGCATCCTGGACCCGGCGGTCGAGTTCGCGCTGGAGCTGGCGGGCTTCACGCCCGTCGGCCGCGCGCCCGCCACTGCCCTGCCCCTCTCCTGAACTCTCTTGCCCGGAACCGGAAGTGTCCTGGCCTTCGGATTCCGATGCGGATTCCGATGCCGACTCGGATCCGGACTCCGACTCGGATCCGGATTGCTCGGCGCGATCCGCGAGTCGGTTCCTGAGTCCCTCGAGCCCCCGGACAAGGTTTGCCGCCCGATCGAGCACGTCGTTGCGGCCCGCGCGGTCGGAACCTTCCACCGCGTCCCGCGCCGCCGCGAGATCCTGCTCCAACGCTTCCAGATCGCCTTCGATCATCGCTTCGAACTGGTCGGCATAGTCCGTGGACCGCTCCGCCGCGACCCCGCGGGAGTAGTGGATCTTTTCCTTCAGCTTGCGATCGCGGATGCCATCGGCGGCCTCACCCACCGCCCGCGACGCCTCCGGTTCGTCCCGGCTCCAGTCCCGGCTCACCTCGTCGAGTTGCTGCTCCAGCCGCTGGACACGTCCCGCGAGTTCCTGCTTGTCTCCCGAAATCTGCGCGATCGCCTCGGCGCTCCGCTCCGATTCGAGGTCCTGCACGGCGGAGCGAATCCGGTCCTGCGCGCTCCGCAGGCGCTTCACTTCGGCGAGAGCGTTGTCCACGTCGCGTCCGAGCCGCTCGCGCCGCTGTCCGTCAAGATCGCGGCGCGCTCCGCGCAGCGCATTGGCGGCCGAAAGACCGCTCTCGAGACCTTCCCCGCCGTTCCCCCCGCTGGCCGCCCGCATTTCCTGCGCTGCGTCCCGGAGTCGCCGGGAGACGGCGGCGAGGTCCGGCCGGGAGCGCTCGCGGGCCAGGCGCTCCAGCCGTCGGGCCACATCCTCGGTTTCGGCCGCCAACTGGTTCTGTGCCGACCCGGCGCCCCCGCCCGATTGCCGGACACCGCGGCGCAGACGTTCGTTCTCCTGCTCCTGGCGGCGGGCCAGCTCCGCGAGGCGCTGGAGTACCTCGTCCACCTCGTTGTCGGCGGACGAGCGGCGCTGCTGTTCCACCGTCTCGTACTGGTTTCGCAGCTTGTCCATCTCCAGTTCGAAGAGATGCGCGAGGTCCTCGGCCTGCGCCGGCGGCCCGCCACCCCCGCCTCCGCCGCCGCCTTGTCCGAAGGCGACCTGGACATCCCGGAACACCGCGTCGGCGCGCTGCAAATGGGTCAGCGCCTTTTGTTCCCGGGGAAGTGCGTCGTCCGGCCGCTCGGCGACCAGCAGTTCCTCGGCCGCGGTCATTTCGACCAGGCCCGCGTCGAGGTGCTCCACGATCTCGCCGAATTCGGCGCTTGCGCCGATCCCGCGATTCTGGAGACGCCGCGTCAGGGTGGCGACCTGTTCGCGGAGGCGCCCCTGTGCGAGGCCGATGGTGGCGACGGTCTCGGTGACGGCGTTCGCCGGCATTCCGTCGCGATCACGAAGGATCTTGAACGTCGCGACCACGACCTGCTTCTGGCGCAGCGTCAGGGTCCCGTCGAGCCCATCCCCGGCGCCGGCGCCACCTCCGCCAGGCATCGCATCAGCCTGCCGATAGGTTCGGTCGAACGGCCGCACCGCGATGAAGAACATGTCCGTCGAGGCTTCGGCGCCGGCCCCGTCCCGGGCCACCGCGTAGTAGGAGACCAGGTCGCCCGGGACCAGGTCGTGCTCCTCCAGGAACAGCGTGTATCCCGACTGGATCTCGTCCCGCGCTCCGCCGGACGCCAGCACCTCGCGCGTCTCTTCGCCGCCATTCACGGAAACCCGTATTTCGAGCCCCCGGACCGCGTAATCATCCTCGGCCAGGACCTCGGTGAACACCTCTTCGACCGGGTTCGCCTGGGCGTCCCGGCCGGGCCGCAGGAAGCGCACGAGCGGCGGCAGGTCCTCGAGGACCTCGATCAGGTAGTCCCGCGAGGCGGTTCGCAGGTTGCCGTCGGGACCGGCGAGCGCCACCCGATAGGACCCCGACTCGGCGAGCGTCAACGCGGCGGTCAGCACTTCCGCCCCCGCCCCCGATGGCGACTCTCCGGGCGCCTCGGCAATCTCGAGCGGAATCTCGACAGCTCCCGGCTCCAGGCGAAGGACGCCGGCCGACGCGGGGACCGTGGGAATGACTTGCAGTTCGATGACCGTGCCGGCGACACCGGCGATGTCTCCGCCGTCCTCGACCTCGCGGGGACTCAGTCCGGTGTGGTCGGGATAGCGGTAGCGGAGTGCGATCCGCGCCACGTAGGGGACATCCTCGACCTCGATCCGGAACGTCGGGGACAGCACCCCGTCCGCGTCCACGTAGTAGTCGGTTGCTTCGGGGATCCCGAGCAGGAGGTGGCGAAAGGCGCCATCTTCCGGATCGGGGAGCATCGGAATCGATTCCCACTGGGCGCCGCCCTCGACCCGGGTCCGGAGATCCACCCGTTCCGCCGTGAACCCGTCGAGACGCGCCTCGATCCAGCGGTCCGAGTCGCGCGCGACGGCCGCGTCACCGGGGTCCACCAGCACCCGGTAGGGGTTGGCGCCGGTGATGTCGCCCCAGGGCGACAGCAGCAGCGCAGCTCCCTTGAGGAGCGCGGGAGGAGCCAGCAGCGACGCCACGACGGCCACCCCGCCCACGGTGGCGAAGACCCCTGCAGCCCGCCGGAGGGCGGATGTCTCGATCAGGCGGCCCTGATTCAGGGTCTCCAGGCGGTGAATCGCCTCCTCCACGACCAACCGGGTGAGGTCCGGCGAAATCCCGCTGCTGCGCGCCTCTCCGCCCGAAGCCTCGCGCCCGAGCTCGACGCCGCTGATCACCGCTTCCCGAAGCGTGGGATCGTGTTCCTCGACGTAGAGGGCCACCTGCTGGTCGCTGACCCGGGAACGAAGCGGTCGAATGGCAAACCGCCACACCGCTGCGCCAAAAGCCACCAGGGTCAGCGCCTGGAGGCTCCGCACGACCCACGGGGCGTATCGCAGCGCGTCGATCGCGGCGGAGGAAACTCCGACGACGAGCACCGTCGCCGCACCCACCATCGCGAAGCCGAGCAGAAGACGCCTTGTGCGCCAACGGCTGCGCACCCGCCGGATGACCCGGAGGAGTTCGTCGTAGGACGTTTGTTGCGACGGATGCAACCCGAGTTGCGTCATGGAAGGCGGGCGGACGCAGTATAGGCAACCGCGATGGGCGCCGTCGGGACAACCCTCATTCCGGCTGCACCGGCGCCACCCTCCGGTTCGCGGCCCACGCCTCGCTCGCCAGCAGCAGCAAGAGCCCGGACAACAGCAACCATGCCACCGCCTGGCCCCCCGCCTCGGGGGTTGTCGCGGCCTGCACCGCGACCGTCTCCGGTTCGGCCGGGGCCGCGGCGGCCATCCGCACGTCCGCCGGATCGAGGGTGCGAAGGTCCGATTCGGCCACCGGCGAATTCACTCCGATCTGCCGGAACTCCGCCGCTCCGGGGCGCCGCGCCCGATACACGCCCGCCTCCTCCAGTCGCAGAGCGTCGTTCCCCCTCAGGACGGTACGTTCCCCGGAAGGGGAATCCGCCAGCACCTCGCCGGCTTCGGCGTCCGGCGCCGGGCCCAACCGGAACGCGCCGTGCGGGTCCACGCTTTCGCCCACCCGGTAGGCGACCGGAATCCGCTCGTAACCGGCGGCGACCTCGACCAGCCGGTGCAGGAAGGGAACGAAGGCGGGGCGGCGCGGGAGATCGGTCCATTCCGCATCGAGTGAGGACGCGAAGAGAAGGACCCGGCCTTCGCCCCGGCCGGATGCGACCACGGCGGGTTTCCCGTCGTCGAATCGCGCCAGCACCTCGGCGTCCGGAGTGGTCTCGCCAAGGTCCCGGTAGCGAAAGAACGAAAGCCCTCCAAGCCCGGCCGGCCCTTCGCCCCCGAACGGTGCGAAGATGGGATGCCGGGCCGCCAGGTCTCCGAATCGGCCGGCTGGATCGCGGTCCACGAACCCTGCCGGCCGCGCCGGTATCAATGTCTCGAGCTCGGCAACCGCGGCCCCCGAGAGGCGCCGGGGCCCCATCGCCATCACCAGGCCGCCGCCCGCCTCCACGAACTCCCTGACCGCGCGCACCGCTCCGGCGTCCAACCGTCCCGGATCGCGGACCAGCGCCACTTCATTCTCCGCAAGCGATTGCCGCACCGCCCGCTCGCCGCGAGCCGGGCCCCGATCGAGGAGGAATCCGGGGGCGATGCCGACACCGAGCGCCTCCTGCACGTACACCGAGGCTGGATCACCTCCGAGATCGGCGACCTGAATCGCCGCCTCGGGATGCACCACGAAGTGGAAGCGGTCATCCCCGCCGAGCGCGTCTCCGGGAAGCCGTATCTCCGCGGCGAGCGGTTCGCTAGGGCGCAAGACCGGAGCGAACCGGGCGGTCGCCAATCGATCGTCTGTCACGCTCAGAGTCTGCCGGTCCACCGTCCTGCCGGAGAGCACGAGTTCCGCCTCGCCGCTCCACTCCGGCTGCCCCGGGGACGGCGCGAAGCGGAGCTCGGCCGTCACCACGAGTTGATCCCGCCCTTCCGGCACCAGCGCGACTCCGGCCACCCAGGCATTCGCCGGCGCCCCCTGGCCGACTTCCCGCACCCGGAACCCGACCCCGGACGGCAGGCTCGGCTCCGGCCGGCCCTCCTCGAAGCCGCTCCGTTGGAGATCCGAAATCAGCACGACTTCCCGTCGCCGTCCCGTGGTCCGGGGAAGCAGCCGACCCGCGAGGCCCAGCGCCGACACGAAGCTCGTGCCTCCTTCCCCGGCCGTGAGCCCCGCCACCGCAGGCCCGAGAATCCCGGCGTCCCCGGTCAGTTCGGTCAGCGCCTCCGCCCGCTCGTCAAAGCCGACCATCACGGCGCGATCGTCGCGCCCCAACGTGCTCAACTCGTCGGCGGCGAGTTCCCGGGCGGAATCCATGCGGTTTCCCACCGTCATGCTCAGCGACCGGTCCACCACGACCGCCAGATCCACCGGATCCTCGCCGGAGGCGGCGAACGCGCCGCCCCGCAGTACCGGTTCGGCGAATGCCGCGGCCAGCAGCAACAGGGCGAGACAGCGAAGGATCAGCAGCGGAATGTTGCGGAAGCGGCGGCGCTTGAAACGGGCGGTCGCGCTCGTCATCTGCAGCAGCAGGAAGGAGGGGAATTGGACGGGTTCGCGTCTTCGGCGCGTCAGGTGGAGGATCACCGGAATCGCCACGAGGAGCCCGCCCAACAGGAAGAGCGGCGCCAGAAAACTCATTTGAGGCTGTTAGCGACGGCGGCGGCGACCTTCGCGTTGGCTCAGATAGCGGAACAACGCGAAATCAAGGGGGGTCTTGGTGTCGGTGAGCACATAGTCCACGTCGCGGCGGCCGAGCCCCTTTCTGAGCGCGCCAATGTGTTCCGACATCGCGCTGCGATACCGCTCGCGGGCGCGCGCCGGAGAAAGGTCGAGGACAGCTCCCGACTCGAGATCGCGGAACCGGGTCCCGGACTCCTCGAATCCGGCAGCCCCGTCCAGATCGAGATCCAGCTCGGCCGGATCCAGTACGTGAAACGCCATGATGTCGTGCCCGGCCACGCGAAGCCGGTCGAACGCCGCCAGGACCCGGTCGGGGGGCTCGTAGAAATCGGACACCACCGCGATCAGCCCCCGCCGGCCGAGCGCCGCACCGAGCCGGGCAAGCGGCGCTTCGAGACCGGAGGCGCCCGCGTCCTTGCCCCGCCCCACGGGCTCGGCGGACGGCGCCGCCCGCGCGAGGTGCTGGAGAACCGTCTCCAGGTGCTTTGCCGACGGGGGCACGAACTCCCGAAGTTCGTGGTCGAAGATTGCGAGCCCCACCCGGTCGCGCTGGCCGCGCGAAAACGCAGTCAGGCTGCCCGCCAGGAAACGCGCGTAGTCCAGTTTCCGGATGCCCCGCCAGCCGAAATCCATCGAGCGCGACACATCCACCGCAACCACGAAATTGGCGTTCGTGTCGGCCTCGAACTCCTTGACGTGGAAGCGATCCGAACGCGCGAAGAGCCGCCAGTCGAGGCGGCGAATGTCATCGCCGGGCATGTAGGGCCGATGTTCCGCAAAGTCGATGGAGCGGCCGAGAAAGGTCGAGCGATGGAGGCCGCTGATGAATCCCTGGACCACCATCTTCGCGACCAGCGACAGGTTCTGGATCCGCGCGAGCGCCGCCGGATCGATGAACCGGGTCCGGGCGGCCGGCATGGTTCGTGGCAAGTTCGGGAGCTACATCCGCGAGGACGGAACCGGCACTTCCTCGATGAGCCGCCGGACGATGGCTTCGGAGTCCACCTTTTCCGACTGCGCGTGGAAGTTCGGCAACACCCGGTGCCGGAAAATGGGAGGCGCCAGCGCCTGCACGTCTTCGATCGCCACGTGATGCCGGCCGTGAATCAACGCGCGCGCTTTCCCGCCGAGGACCGAGAACTGCGCCGCGCGGACGCTGGCGCCGTACTGGACCTGTTCGTTCACGAAATCCGGAGCTCCGGGCTCGCCGGGGCGGCTGCGGCGCGCCAGTTCCACGGCGTAGGCGAGTACGGGTTCCGAGACCGGAACCCGGCGCACCAGCCGCTGGAACTCGAGCAGTTCCTCACCCGAGAGGACGTTCTCCAGGTCCGCGGCGTGGTCGGACGTTGTCGAGCGAACCACATCGCGCTCCTGATCGACGGGCAGATAGTCGATGATGATGTTGAAGAGGAAACGGTCGAGCTGGGCCTCGGGAAGCGGATAGGTGCCCTCCAGTTCGATCGGGTTCTGGGTCGCGAACACGAAATAGGGTTCAGGCAAGGGATAGGTGCGGCCCTGCACCGTCACCTGGTGCTCCTGCATCGCCTCCAGGAGAGCCGATTGGGTTTTCGGTGGGGTCCGGTTGATTTCGTCCGCCAGCACGATGTTCGCGAAAACCGGGCCGGGAACGAAGACCAGGTTGCGCTTTCCGGTTTCCGGATTCTCCTGGATGATGTCCGTCCCGGTGATGTCCGACGGCATCAGGTCCGGGGTGAACTGGATCCGCTGAAAGCGCAGCGCCAGAACCTCCGAGAGGGTCTGGACGATGAGTGTCTTGGCGAGCCCGGGAACGCCGGTGATGATGCTGTTGCCACCCACGAGGAGGCTGATCAACACCTCCTCCACCGCCTTTTCCTGTCCGATGATCCGCTTCCGGATTTCGCCGGTGGTGCGCTCGGCGGCCTCGCGCAGACGCTCGGCGAGTTCGCCGTCGGAGGCGGCCGGCGGCTCCATGACCGCGGCTCCGCCGCCCCCTGGGTTCAGGTCCTGTTCTGACAAGAGATCCTCCGTTTCGGCGTATCAGCCATCAATGAATCATTCCGTAAATCACGTAGTTCACACCCAGCTTGAACGCCTCGTTGGTGAGCGCCACCGGCCAGTAGGCATTGCCTGACCACTCCCAGTAGTCGCCGATGTCGTGGTTGTAGTTGGCAATCACCATGAGGCGCTGGTTCGGATCGTTGTTCTCGAAGAATCCGTAGTACACGGGCACGAGATCCGGACGCACGGCGTGCTCGAAGTCGAGTGTCTCGATGTGGAAGAAGGAATCGAAGACCGGGTGCGAAACGTCGAGCTCCACCGCGTCGTAGTCGGGAAGGACGCGCCCCATCTGGTCCAGAAAATTGCCGAGTTGGCGGGGCTGGACGAAGTCGTCCACCACCAGGAACCCACCCTTGAGCAGCCAGGCGCGCAGGTTCTCCGCCTCCTGATCGCTCGGATGCCAGAACCCCACCTCGCACAGATACGCGAAGGGGCGGCGGAAGAGCGCGGCCTCATTGAGCGAGTAGATGTCGCCACCTCCCTCGTTGAGGGTGAGGGAGGTGTATTCGCCGAGGATCCGGGTGAAGTTCTGCTCTCCCCATGGGTAGTCGTGGTTCCACTTCAGGTCGAGCCCCCAGTAGAACCGACCGCGCCGATACTGCGGGGGTTCGAAGCGGATCCGCGCGAACGTGAAACGATCGCTGTAGGGGTAGTTTTCGTAGTCGAGCGGAAATTCCACCGCATTCGGGTCCGGACGGAAGGTCGCGGTGAGCTCGACGGCGTCCCTTCCGGGCGGATCCGCGGGGGGCTCGCCCAACCGGCTGGCGGCGAACAGGCCAGCGGCGAAAAGGCCGGCGCCCATCGCCATCGGAAGCAGCGCCACGAGGCGGATCCGGAGAGGGTGTTTTCCTGGGCCACGGCCGGGAGGCGACACGAACATTGCCGGTTATCTTCTTAGATTCAGCAAAAGCCGCAGGGCGGGGTCGAAGGTGGGGGCGATTTCCAGGGCCTCGAGGACCCGGCGCCGGGCCATCTCGCGCTCTCCCGCACGGAAGTGCGCAGCAGCCAGCGAATAGAGCGCGCCGACCCGGTCCGGGGCGCCGCTCGCCAGGGCCGCGAGGCGCTCGCGAACCTCAAGATCGGGCAGGCTCTGGCGCTCGGCCGCCTCCGCGAGCCGTTCGTGCGGTTCGGGGAGCATCGGATACGCCTCGATTGCGGATTGCAAGGCTCGGTGCGCTTCTGGCGCCTCCTCTGCTCCCGAATACATCGCCGCCAGCCGGAGCCAGTCCTCGTAAGCCGCCGGGAACCGGCTTAGATGCCGCCGGAGCGAGCCTCGGGCCGCCTCGAGGTCCTCCGCCTCGGCATACAGCACCGAAAGGTAGCGGTGCGGAGCATCGGGGCCACCGTATTCGGGAGCGAGTTCCGCGGCGGCCTCGAACCGCGCGGTGGCTTCGTCATTCCGCCCGGCCTCGTGAAGCGCGATTCCGGCGCGGAGCTGGAGGACGAAATCCTCCGGCGCCGCATCCGCCTCGAGGACGAGTGCCTCGATGGAGGGCTTTCCCTCGGGAAGGGGCACAGCCGGAGGTGGTGTGCCGTGCGCCGCGGATCGCTCGAGCCCCCGGACGGTAGCGCCGAAACGCGTGTCCATGAGGGCATCGACCGCGTCGTCCAGCGCTTTCGGGGTGGTTCCCAGAACCTGCTCGATGACCTCCACCGTGTCCAGGCCGTCCCGGTACCCGGAGAGCATCTCCAAAATGGCGGGAAACCCGTACTCCGTCTCGATGTGTTCCAACACCAGGGAGGCGTGGAAGTAGGAAATCCCCACCTGGCCCGGCCAGGTCGGCCGGACGAAGCCGTCGTTCAGGTGCGGGACGTCGAGAAGCCTTCCGTCCCGGAGGGCGGCGAAGAACGCCAGTCCGGCTCCGTCACCGAAACGCCGGCGCTCCTCCAACATGCTGAGGCCCTCCGTAAACCAGCGAGGAACCCGGTTGTCGGTAAGTCCCATGGACACCGCGTGCGCCAGCTCGTGCCACAGCGTGGAGGCCCAGTGGTAGGACCCGATCTCACGCGCCGATGGGGACTCCATCGCGATCACGTTCCCAAAACACACCCCGTGAGCGCCGATTCCGGTAACTCCAACGGTCCGTACGGAGAAGTCGGCGGACCGGTCGTAGATTTCGATCCGCAGCCTCTCCGGCGGCTCGTATCCGTAGCGGCTCCTGAAGGATTCCACCGCCTCCCGGGAGATTTCTTCCACGTAAGGGCCGAGCAGCGCCGCCTCGCCGGCCGGCAGGACGAACTCGAAGGGCGGCGCCGCCACCGTCTCGAATCCCTGCATTTCGTCGAGCAGGTCGAGCGTGTTCTTGACCAGGGCGTCGAACGGATCGCGACCGAATGCTTCCTCCAGCGCCTTCCGCCCCGCCTCGATCTCCCCCAGGCGGAGCAGGTTCAGCCCCAGCAGGCGAAACGCGGTTGCCGAATCCGGTCGCCGCTCCAGGGCGGCCCGGCTTCGCCGGGCCGCCTCCCGGTACCAGCGCCGCCGTTCGGCGGCCGACGCCAGCGCGAGATCGAGCAGCGGATCTCCGGCCCAGTCCTCCTGGTACCGCCCTTCCAGCGCGGCCAGCGCCGCGTCGTCGTTCGCCAGGAAGCGGACCGCGGCCAGCGCGGCGATGGTGTCCGGGGACGCGGGTAGCGCCTCGACGGCCGCCACCGCCCGGCTCTCCGCCTCGGAGCGGCGTTCCTGCTCGAGGAGCCGGTGGACCTCCAGCGCCCGCGCCGGTGGGAACTTCGGGTTGGCCTCCAGGGATTCGGCCAGCGGGTCCGCCAGCACGCCGTCCGCGGACAAGGAGCCACCCTGGCGCTGCTGGACCCGCGCCATCAGAAGGAGCGCCCACGGGTGCCTCGGGTTGTCCCGGAGGACGGCGCCGATGCTCTCGACCGCCTCGGCGGTGTTGTACTTGTCAAGGAGAAGTTCGCTGGCCAGCAGCAGTGGGAGCGGATCTCCGGGGTCCAGGCGCACGGCGGTGTCGAAGACCCGCAGAGCGTCACGGAAGAGTCCCGAATTCTGGAATCCGAGGGCGGCGGCGGCCTGCCCGACCGCGACGAGCTCCCGGGCACTGAAGGGGACTCCCGGTGACCCGTTGTAGATGTCGATGACCCGGTCGAGCCGGGCCAGCCCGGCCTTCTGCTCCCCCCGGCGGAGTTCGAGCAGGGCGAGCGCGGTCTCGGCCCGGACCTCGATTTTTCCGCCTCCGGAGATCCCACCGCCTCCGGATCCCTCATCCTCCAGGATGCGGCGGAGGAGCGCCTCCGCGTCCGCGGCCTCGCCGATTTCCAGATGGATTTCCGCCCGGGCCAGGAGAGTCGCCACGGAAGGCGGTTCCGACGGCGTCCCGGCTTCCAGCATCCCGAGCGCCTCCCGATATCTTCCCGTCAGCCGAAGCGTCTCGGCGAGGCCGAGGCGCGCGCCGGGCTCCGCGAGCGAAGCCCGGTAGGCCGCTTCGGCTTCGTCGTAGTTGCCGGAGCGAAGCGCCGCGGCCGCCGCCGCGGGCCCTCCAGGCCAGGCGCTTTCCGGCGCATCGCGAGCCTGCTCCGGCGCGCCACCCCCTGGGGAGGCCGCGCCCCCGGCGGCCAGCCAGACGAGACACGATGCGCTGAGGGCAAGCCTTCCCATCCGGCCCGCGACGCCGCGCGTCGGCCGTCTCATTCGGGTGTCTCCCTCAGCGCCGCGATCCGCTCGGAGATCTCCGCAATCCGCAACAGGAGCCGCTCGAGTTCCGCCAGGTAGGTTTCCTCGTCCACACCGCTCCTGGCCTCGCGGAGGGCATCCACCCGGGCAACCAGCTCGTCCCGCTCCGAGACGAGTTCCCGCAATTCCGGTGAATCCGCCCCGCGGTCGCCTGCCGCCTCCGCGGTTCGAAACAGCAACGGCCGCCGGCCGGCGACAACGCCGTCCGACCCCGCGGCCATCTCCGGTTCAAGGCTTCCGACACCGTCTCCGTTGTCGTCGAGGAGTGCGTGCTCGCTCCGCAGCAGCCCCTCGCTCTCGTATTCGCGCTCCACTGCGACCCGCGCAAACTCGAAAGCTTCCAGCGCCGACAAAGACCCGTCCTTGTTCCGGTCCGCATCCTCCCCGGCAAAAGAAGCGATGAAATGCCGGGCGAAACGGGTCTCGTTCGTCTCGTGGGCGCGCGACGCCGCGAGCACCACCCGCCCTGCTCCCGAAAGCGGGGCCACGAAGGCTCCCGCCGCGCTCCCGAGATGGGCGATGGTCACCGGTTGCGGCTCAAGGGCTTCCAGCATTTCCCGAAGGCGCTCCGGAGAAAGGTCGGGCCCCGGGAGCTGGAAGCGCGGGTTGCCCCCTCCGGTTCCGTGTCCCAGCAGGATGAGCACAAGACCTCCGTCAGCAGTCCCTGCGAGAGCGGCGATCTGGCGGGACAACTCTTCCTCGGTGCTCCGGCCGGCGGGGGCGCAGCGGTCCTCGTCGTCCGCTCCCTCGGGTGGGCGTTCCACCAGAACCCGAACTTGCGCCGGAACCGGCAGGGCCGCCACCGCGGCGCAAAGATCATGCGCCCAACCGGAAAAGCGCTCCCGATGTTCCGGTGAGCCGCCGACCCCCGCAACGATCAGCAGCGCCGGCGCCGCGCCGCGCCCGCCCTCCGCAAGCGGCGCCGCCCCCGTAACGCTTCCGCTCAGGGACAACGCGCCAACGAAAACGGGAGCGAGGCGCCGGGAAATGCCGGGGAGAGACCACCGAAGCGCCCCGCAGCCGCGTGCCCCAACGCGTCCCGGGGGCCGGCGGATCACGGAAGCCCCCGGGTGTGGCGGACACCCCATTCGGTGGCCAGCAGCCCGAACAACAGCAAGAACACCGCCGGAACGTTCCACAGATCCCGGCGGTCAACGACGGTGGTGCCCGACTCCGCGAGGCTCAGGTCCATAACCAGCTGTTCGGCCTCATCGGCTTCGAAGACCCGGCCGCCCGTAGCCTCCGCGATGCGCTGGAGCAGGTCGGGATCCGCCTCCGCGTCGAAAAACTCGTCCTCCACGATGCCGGCCTCAAAGGACGTCTCGGACCGGGGCGCTCCGGAATCCCCTGCGAGCCCGGCGCCGGCGGCGCTTACCTCCACCTGATGCGTGCCGCTCTCACCGCTGACATAAACGCCGGAGTACTCACCGTCCCCCTGCCCCGTCCAGCGCAGCGGCACCACCGAGGTGACCCCGTCCGGTCCGGTGACCTCCGCCTCCACCAGCGCGTCGTTCACCGCCAGGAACCGTTCGTCTTCCACCCGCGCCCGCAGGGTGACGCGCTCCCCGACCTGTGATTTGGCCGGATCCGCCGTGACCTCCAACTGCCGGGGGGAATCGGCCGCCAGCCAGCGGAGCAGGCGGCGCGTCAGCAGCTCGTGGGTCTCGTCCTCGACCGGGATCGTCGCGTCCATCTGCCACACCCAAAGGTCCTGGACCGTCAGGCTTGCCGCCCGTCCCCGGCCAAATCTCTGGATCAGAAGCACCGGCTCCGCCTCTTCGGCCGGACCCAAACCCTCGAGGAGCACCGCCGCGCCGGGTTTGGCTCCCGCCACCCGATTGACGCTGGAGAGCGGAGGCAGGTTCCGGTAGAGATCCTCGTTGGCCAACGGGTCCGCGTCCAGTCGAACAACGGGGTGGAGGGAGCCGGCCCGCGTCGGGAGAATCCGCAGCTCACGGAAAACCGACGGTGTCGGCGATCCGGCGGCGCCGGAAGCGGGAACCGCTTCGGGCAGCGTGAGGGGCAAGACCTCGGCGAGGGGCGTATCCCGGTAGCCACCCTCGCCGAAAGCCGCCGTCCCTCCAAGCGTCAGGAGGCCGCCACCACGCTGGCTCACGAAATCGCGAAGCATGTTGAGCTGATCCTGGCTGAAGAAGCTCGCTTCCACGCTGCCGAGGATCACGCCGTCGTAGCCGAAGAGTTCTTCGCGGGTGTCGGGAAAGCCGCCGGCGAGCTCGTCCGCGGTGACGACGTCCACCCGGTAGTACTTGCCCTCCGCGGTGCGGATGAGGCAGGAAACCTGCAACTCCGGGTCGCCGGCGACGGCCCGCCGCAGGAACTTCAGTTCCCAGCGCGGCTGTCCCTCGAAATAGAGCAACCGGAGCGGTTCGTCGTCCACCCGAACCAGGACGCTCTGCTCGTTGTTGCGGGTCAGTACTTCGCCCGGAAAGGGGGCCACCCGAAACCGGAGTTGGCGCACGCCGGCTTCTTCCGCGGGCGCCAGCAGCGTCACCGCCGTCTCCACCGAGTCGCTCGCGAAACGCACGCTCTCGGTGGCCACGATGCGGCCCTCGTCCAGCACCTCCACCCGCGCCGTCCGCCCGGCGAGTCCACGAGCCCGGAGTGGCAAACGAACCTCCAGGAGCGAGCCGCGCAGGACTCGCGGCGGCACATCGGGCGTGTCCAGCTCGAGGTCAACCTCGAATTCGGGACGTCCCACCAGGACCGGATAGACCCGGATCCCGCGCGTCCGCAAATCGAGCAGCGTCCGATCGAGTTCGGCGTCTTCGCCCCCGGCCACGGTGTCCGCCCCGTCGCTCATCAACACGATTCCGGCCACCGGCAATGAGGCGAGTGCTTCGGCGGCCTGGCCGAGCCCCCCGAGCAGGTCGGTCCGGGCGCCCGTGAAGTCGAGTTCCGATGCCCGCCGCACCCGCTCGGTCGTATCGGAGAACCGGAACAGTCGGGTTACGAACTTCTCGCTCAGGCGGAAACCCAGCGCTTCCTCGTCCCGCTCCTCTTCCGTCCCATCGGCAAAGGCGGCCAGCAGGACGTCTCTTCGCTCCCGGCCTTCTTCCGCGTCGGCGATCCGCATGCTTCGCGAGTCGTCGAGAAGGACACCCACGACGTTCTCCTGGGGAACCACCAGGGACAGCACCAGTTGCGGGCGCAGCAGGCAGAGAAGAACGAGCGCGATGGCGGCGGCGCGCGCCACCCCGAGCAGGACGCGGCCCGTTCTGCCGAGCCTCCGCCCCAGGCGCCGATACCCGAGCAGCGAGAAGACGATCGCCGCGACGGCCGCGGCGGCGATCCAGAAGACAGCCCAGGGAACGAGGAGTTCCACCTGCCCGCGCTCGAACGCGACTGGAGGACTGCCCAGCAGCCACTCGAAGACGGAGAGAAACACGATCCGGGAGCCGGCAGTCAGTGCGTCATCGCGTAGATGATGAAGTTGACTCCCATTTCGTAGGCGTAGGTCGAAAAGTGCAGCGGGTAATAGGGATTCTCGGCCCACTCCCAGGCGTCCCCGAGGTCGGTGTTCCAGTTCACCAGGACCATCAGCCGCCCCTCATCGTCGAAGATCCCCCGCACCACGGGCTCGTAACCGTCCCGCTCCCAGGTCGGCCCGCCACGGATCCCCTGCCCGACGTTGGGCACCTGGACGATCTCGTCCATCTCGAAGAAAGAGCGGAACACCGGATGGTCCAGCGGGATGTCCTCGATCGGCCGGCCGGGCAGCACCCGCCCCATCTCGTGCGCGAAGTTCACCCACTCGGAGGTGCCCCAGAAGTCGTCCACCACCAGGAAGCCGCCCTGGTGCAGGTAGCGGCGCAGGGCCACCACCTCAGCTTCCGTCATGGCCATGGCTCCGACTTCCACCGTGTAGAGGAAGGGGTACTTGCCAAGATTTGGATCCGTGAGCAGAACCGCGTTCTCGTACTCGTAGGAGTCGAGATTGGTGATCCGGCGGAGGCCGATCAGGAACTGCCGATCCGCCTTCGGGTAGTCAACGTGCCAGCCCCGCCAGCCATAACTCGTGTAGGCGGCCCGGGTGAAATGGAAATCGTGGACCGGAGGTTTTCCGAAACGCGGCCCCCCCAAATCGTCTCCGACGGCGTCCGCGATCATCTCGCGAAGCTGGCGGGGAGTCGGCTGAACCGTCGCCAGCGGAGCGCGGAGCGCCAGGGCGCCCCAGGACGCGCCTGCCGCAGCCAGAAGCAGGGCGGCGGCCAGAATCCCTCGACGAGACACGTTGCCGGAGCCTATCGCGTCTCCGGGATGATCGCCCCTTTCCTCTCTTGCCGCTGAATGCGGGAACGGAAACGGGACTCAACGCCGGCCGTTTTGGCACTCTTGGAGCAAGCCTCGGCGCGGCTTGGGAGGAGCCTTCCGACGGGCTTCGGCTGGTAGCATTGGGCGCCTCTTTCCTCCACGTTTTCCGAAGCGGGGTACTGCGATGCGGGCTTTCTCATTTCTCACCCTCCCCTTGGCGTTCGCCGGCGCGCTCGCCTGCGCTCCGCCCGCCGAGGAGCCCGCCGGCGAGATGGCCCCGCCCGCGTTCGTCCCCGGACCTCCCGCCGATTTCGAGAGGCCGGTCGTACCCGCCGACAATCCCCAAACTCCGGAAAAAGTGGCGCTCGGCAAGCAGTTGTACTTCGACACCCGCCTCTCGGCGGACGGAACCCGGTCCTGCTACAGCTGTCACCTCGTCGAAAACGGCCTTACCGACGGAAAGCCGGTCGCCGAGGGCGCGCTGGGCCGCGTGCTGACCCGATCCAGCCCCACGCTCTGGAACATCGCGTACCACACCCAGTTCTATTGGGACGGCCGGAGCGGATCGCTCGAGGCCCAGGCGCGCGCCGCCTGGACGGGCGGGAACATGGGCGCCGATGCCGATGCGGTCGTCACCGAGTTGAACGCAATTCCCGGTTACGCGGAACAGTTTCAGGCGGTCTTCGGCGGCCCTGCAACTCCGGACGCCGTCGTGCAGGCGATTTCCGCCTTCGAGCGGGAGGCGTTTTACTGCGGGGACACCGCTTATGACGACTGGCGGCGGGGCGACGCGTCGGCCATGTCGGAGGCGGCGATGCGGGGGGCGGAACTGTTTACCGCGGGCGCCGGCTGCGCGACCTGCCACAGCGGGGTCCTGTTCACCGACATGAAGTACCACAACGTCGGGATCGGCATGGATGCCGATGAGCCGGACCTGGGCCGCGGGCGGGTGACGGAAGAGGCTCTTTGCAGCACCACCGAAGATGAACCCTGCCAGGGCGCCTTCAAGACCCCTACCCTCCGCGACATCTCGAAGAGCGCTCCCTATTTCCACGACGGAAGCGTGGCGACTCTGGAGGAGGCGGTGCGCCTGATGGCGAGCGGCGGGCTGGCCAATCCCTACCTGGACACCGATGAACTCGTGGACCGGGATCTCAGTGACGAGCAGATCACCGATCTCGTCGCGTTCCTGGAGACCCTCGACTGCCGGAGCGGCCCGCAGATCTTCGAGCCACCCGCCCTGCCCTAGCCGGTGACACCACCAACGCGGCCCCGTTCTCCCGCTCGCGGCCTCGGCGCTCGCGTGGGTTTCCCCACAGATTGCTAATACAATTCCGTCCCCATGCAGGTCAGCTTTGAAGGCCGCGGCGCCCGTTGGGCGGCCGCCGCGGCAATCGCCGAACGCTCCGAAACCGACAAGCACCAGCCGTGGTCGCTGAAGGCCGCCTCGGGCGGCGAAACCGTGGAGGGCACGATGCTGGTCACCGATCTGGCATCCAGCGCCGCCGAAGAGCAGGCCCAAAAGACCGGTGAAGAGGTGCATGCGATTCTGGCGCGCGCCTTTTCCCGCGCGCTGATCGCCGAGCTCGGCCTCCGCCCGCTCGCTTCGGGTTTCCGCTTCGTCGTGGACCACCGCTGGGTAGTCGGGTACTGAGCCACCCGCCCGGCTCCCCACCCGAAGGAACCGGGACCCCGGCCGCGAGATGCGCCGCGCCGAACTGACCGCATTTCTCAGGGAACGGTCCCGGGTCGGTGACGGGGCGCTGGGCACCGCGCTCTATACCGGCGGCGTCGCGGCGCGGCGCTCCTTCGACGACCTGAATCGGTCCGATCCCGACCGGGTGCGGGCGATCCACGCCGCCCACGTCGAGGCAGGCGCCGAAGTGGTGAGCACCAACACCTTCGGCGCCAACCGCTGGAAGCTGGGGCGGCATGGACTCGCCTCCGAGGTGGCCAGGATCAATGCGGCGGGAGTCGCCCTCGCGCGCGGCGCTGTCGCCCCGGGGGTTGCCGTCTTCGGATCGGTGGGACCGAGCGGAGAGGTTCTCGGTCCCCTGGACGAGGAGAAGGCGCCGCAATTCGCCGCGGGGTTTCGCGAGCAGATCGCGGCGCTGGCCGAGAGCGGAGTGGACGCGCTCCTCATCGAGACCTTCACCAGCCTTCCCGAGGCCCGGTTGGCCCTGTCCGCGGCGCGGGAGGTGGCGCCCGACCTGGGGGTCATCGTGCTCATGACGTTTTCCGAGCACGCAACGACCCTCTACGGGGTGTCGGCGGATCAGACGGCCGAGGCGCTCGCCGCTGACGGAGCCGACGCGGTCGGCTCCAACTGCGGCATCGGCCCGGACACCACTCTGACCGCGTTGGAACGCATGCGGGACGCCGTCAGCCTCCCGCTGGTCGCCCAGCCGAACGCCGGGATTCCGGAGCGGGTGGAGGGGCGCTTCCTGTATCCATCCTCCCCGGACTATGTGGCTCACTATGCGAAGCGCTATCTCCGGCTCGGCGTCTCCCTGATCGGCGGGTGTTGCGGCACCGGCGTCGAGCACATCGGCGCGGTAGCCGGGGTGGTCCGGGCCGCGTCGGCCGGGAGACGGACGGCCCGCGTGAGGGCTGCCGGAACAGGACCCCCGGCCGCGCCGGAAGCGGAGCCCGCCGCCGTCCCCGTCGTGGCGCCACGCGAGCGTTCCGGCCTGGCCGGCTGCCTGGTTGACGGCCGCTTCGCCGTGTCGGTGGAAATGGATCCGCCACGGGGCGCCGATCCCGGCAGATTCCTTGACAAGGTGGAGGAACTGGCCGAGGCCGGGATCCGGTTCGTGAACATTGCCGACGGGCCGCGCGCCACCGCCCGGATGAGCGCGATCGCGTTCGCCGCGCTGGTCGAGCGGAGGGGCGGCGTGGAGACGATCCTTCACTACCAGTGCCGGGACCGCAATCTGATCGGTATCCAATCGGACCTGTTGGGCGCCCACGCCCTGGGAATCCGCAACCTGCTGGCGGTCACCGGCGATCCACCGAAGCTCGGGGACTACCCCCACGCGACGGCGGTTTTCGATGTGGACTCGGTTGGACTCGTCCGCATCCTGGACGGCCTGAACCACGGTTTCGACCTGGCGGGGAATCCCCTCGGCGCGCCGCTTCCCTTCTACATCGGAGTCGGCGCGAATCCGGCGGCGGCCGACCCCGAGGCCGAAATGCGGAAGTTCGAGAAGAAGGTCGCGGCCGGCGCGCAGTACTGCCTTACGCAGCCTGTGTATGAAACGAATCTGCTGGAGCGATTCCTCGGCGATGTCCGCGGCTTCGAGATTCCCGTGCTCGTCGGAGTCTTGCCGCTGGTCAGCTCCCGAAACGCCGAGTTCCTCCACAACGAGGTTCCCGGAATGAGCGTCCCGCGATCGGTCCGCAGTCGCCTCGCGGCCGCTCCGAACCGGCAGCGCGCCCGTGAAGTCGGGGTGGCGGTGGCCCGCGACATGGTCGCCGCCGCGCGGGACGTCGCCGCCGGGGTGTACGTGATGCCGCCCTTCAACCGCTTCGACCTCGCCATCCGGAGCGTGGCCGGGCTCATCTGAGGGGCCGTGGGCGCGGCGTTCCCTACCGGGCTCGGGGTGACCCCCCTGGGGTGGAACGACGCTCGCGTGCTCTCCCATCCGGATGGGACAATGCCGCGCATGACCCACCGGGTGGCCACGCTGGGGGCCGGGTTACTCCTGTTCGCGTTTGCGGCGCCGGCCCAGGAACAGGAAATCTTCCGATTCGAGGCCGGAGTCGATCTTGTTTCGGTGCCGGTGGCGGTCACCCGGGAGGACGGGGAGTTCGTTACGGGACTCGGCGCCGGGGACTTCCGGGTGCTCGAGGACGGCGTGGAGCAGGAGATCCTCGTGTTCGGCGCCGGGCTCGAGGAATCCTGGGTCGATCTGCCGCCCGATCAGAAAGAGGAGCTCGCCCAGAAGCAGGTCATCGGCCTGCTGCTCGATTCATCGGGCAGCATGGAGGAGGATCTTGCGCTGCTGCACGAAGCGGCGATCAAGTTCCTCACCAACATTCCGAGGACCCAAAACCTCTTCGTCATCAGCTTCGACGAGAACATCTGGCTGTCCGAGTTTTCAAGCGACGACCAGCGCACGATTTCGAACCGCATCTACGACATCGAAGCCGAGGGCTGGACCGCGCTCTATGACGCGGTGGCCACGTTTCTCGACCGGGTGTACGACTACGACGGCCGGAAGACGCTCGCGGTATTCAGCGACGGCGCCGACTCCCGGTCCACCCTCATGTTTTCCGAAGCGCTCGACCTCGTGAAGCTCAGCGACACCACCATCCATTCGATTCAGTTCGGAGATCGCAGCCGGCACGACCAGGTGTTCCAAAACGCCCGCTTCCTGCGGGCGATCGCCGAGAACAGCGGTGGTTCCTACGCCCTCGCGTCTTCGCTCGAACAACTCGACGAACTCTATGACCGGATCCTGGACGAGCTCTACAGCCAATACACGATCGGTTATGTCTCGTCGAACACCCGGCGCGAAGGGCGGTATCGCCGCATCGAGGTCGAGGTGGCGCTACCGGACGGCGGCAAAGCGGAGATACGAGCCCGGCGGGGCTATTACGGGCCCTTCGAGCCGGCGAGCGACCCGGAAACCGGGCGTTAACAGCCTGTGGTGAAACCCCCGTGAGCGCCGAGACGGGTGAGGCGCCCGGCTGACAAGGCGCGTGAGGGAGGAATACCGAGTGTATTTCGACCGAAACGCAACGATGAGCGCCTCGCAGAGGCGCGGTTCATGCGGGATGAATCGCCCGGCGAACGCCGCGGGGGTTTTGCCACAGGCTGTTAACCGTCTGGACACCCCAGACGCCGGGCCCTCCCCCAGCCACTAGACTCCGCGCCGATGCTCCGAGTGCTCGAGGAAGTCATACGCGAGACCGCCGCGAATGCCGGGGCTCCGGGGTTTGCCGTGGTCTCGGAAACTCCCCCATCTCCCGAGCAGGGAGATCTCGCTTTCCCAGCCGCATTCGGTCTGGCCCGGCAGCTACGCCGGCCGCCGCGAGAGATCGCCAAGACCCTCGCGGAGGTGCTCGCCGACCGTCCTGAAGTCCGGCGGGTGGAGGTGGCCGGCCCTGGTTACGTCAACGTCTTCCTGAACCGGGAGCTGTGGATACGACACGCGCTGGCCGAAAGCGGGGGCGAGGCTCCCGAAGGGATCCACGTCGTCGAACACACCAGCATCAATCCGAACAAGGCGGCCCACATCGGCCATCTCCGAAACGCCGCCCTCGGTGACGCCTATGCCCGCATCCTTCGGTTCTTGGGACACCGGATCGAGGTGCAAACCTACATCGACGACACCGGTGTGCAGGTCGCGGACGTGGTGCTCGGCTTCCTGCGGCTGCGGCAAGTGGATGCCGACGAGGTGCGGCGCCTGGTGCAGCAGCCGCGGTTCGACTATCTGTGCTGGGATCTCTACACCGAGATATCTCGCTGGATCGAGGAAGACCCCGACGGTCGTGCGGCTCGCCAGGAGGCGCTGCATGGCCTCGAACACGGCGAGAACCCATGGGCGGAGATCGGCGCCATCGTGGCGGACGCCGTCGCCTACCGGCATCTGGAGACCATGGAGCGGATCGGGGTCCGTTACGACCTCCTGCCCTGCGAAAAGTCGATTCTGCACCTGCATTTCTGGGACCGTGCTTTCGAACTGCTGCGCGAGGGGCGCGCTATCCGCCGGAGCGAGTCCGGGAAGAACCGGGGCTGCTGGGTGATGGACACCGATCTGGCTCAGGACGGTGAAAAGGTCATCGTCCGCTCCAACGGGACCGTGACCTACGTCGGCAAGGACATCGCCTACCAGATGTGGCAACTGGGGCTACTGGATCGCGAATTCCGCTGGCGTTCCTTCTACCGGTATCCCGATGGAGGACGCGTCTGGATGAGCACCGCCGGGCCGCAAGACGCCAGCGCCCCGAGCTTCGGCGCTGCCGCGCTCGTGCATCACGTGATCGACGCCCGGCAGTCGTACACCCAGCAGGTCGTTCAGGAAGCGGTCGCCCGCCTGACCTCCGAGGCCGATCGGGCGCGAACGCGTCATCTGTCGTACGAAATGGTGGCGCTGACTCCGGCAACGGTGGAGGCGCTCGGTCTGGGAAGCGGTGTGGGGGACGGCGCGGTGGAGGTCTCCGGCCGAAAGGGGATCGGAATCAAGGCCGACGATTTCCTCGATGCGCTCATCGAGCGAACGAGCGCGGAAGTGGCGGCGCGGAATCCTGACCTGGAGTCGGGAGCGCAACGCTCGGTGGCCCTGGCGATCGCGGTCGGAGCGCTTCGCTACCTGATGGTGCGGGTGACCAAGAACCAGCTCATCGTCTTCGATCTGGAGGAGGCCCTGAGCCTCGAGGGGGCTACCGGTCCCTACCTGCAATACGCCGCGGTGCGGGGAGCCAAGATTCTCGCGCGGCTCGAACGCTCCATTCCGGAGGCCTGCCCGGCGCCGCCGGAGGGTTTCGACGACTTGCTCGCCAAACGGAGCCCGGAGGAGGCAGCCGACCTCTGGACCCTGGTGCGCGGCGCGCTCGAACTCCGGGAGGCCGCGGCGGCGGCCGCCGCCGCGGAGGATCCCCAGGTCCTGGCGCGCTGGGCCTACGAGGGTGCGCAACGCTTCAACGCCTTCTACCACCGCTACCGCATCTCCGGGGAGCCGGATCCCGGGGCACGCCTGCTTCGCACCTATGCGGTGGAGACGTTTGTGGCCCAGCACCGGCAGGGTCTCGGACTCCTCGGAATTCCGGTTCCCGAACGGATGTAGTCCGATGGAGCAACTTCCAAAACCCGGCCCGCTCCGGCCGGTGCTCGGATTCCTGCGCACGGCGGCAATCGCGGCCGCGGGCGCCTGGATCGTCATGGCCTACGGTGCCCAGGTGTACCGAATCCAGGGATCGAGCATGGCGCCAACCCTCCGCTCGGGCGAGCGGGTCGTGGTGAACAAGCTGAGCCTCCGGGTCACCTCGATCGCTCGCGATGATGTCCTGCTCTTCCGGGATCCCTCCGACGAGGGCACCGTGATGGTGAAACGGGTGATCGGCGTGCCGGGAGACACGGTCCAGTTTCGCGGCAATGACGTGCAGGTGCTGCCCGCATCCGACACGGGGATGTCCCTGTCGGAGGTCGTGACCCCGGTGGCGAATGCGGCCGGAGCCGGTGGCCCCACGACCTTCGACGGGCCGGGAACAGTCTCGGTCGTTCTCGCTCCCGGTGACTACTTCGTGCTCGGCGACAACCGCGGCGCCAGCAGCGACAGTCGCCACTGGGGCGCCATATCCGGAGACGACGTCATTGGCGAAGCGGTCTTCCGGATTTTTCCCTGGCGCCGGATCGGGCCGGTAACACCATGAACGCCACCGAGACGCTGAGCCGTCCCCCCGACCCCGCCGCCTCCCGCGACGAGGTCCCGTTCGTGCGAACGCTTCGGGTCCGCGCCGGCACCTTCTTCGACGCCTGGAGCCGCAACCCCCAGCGGTTTGCGACCCTTCTTCCCGATCCGTTTGCGGAAGAAGCCTGGGAACGCGCGGGACGAGCCCGCGCGGCTGACGCCACCCGGACCCGCGCCGCAGAGGTGATCGCCGCGACGAACCGCACCTGGGGAGCGGACCCGGCGGCGCTGGCGGCGGCACAGCGCCTGGCCGGTTCCGACACCCTTGCCGTGGTTACCGGCCAGCAGCCCGGACTCTTCGGCGGCCCGCTCTATTCGCTCATCAAGGCGATGTCCACCGTCGCCGCCGCGCGCGAACTCGAAGCGCGGAGCGGACAGCGAACCGTCGCCGTCTTCTGGATCGAGGGTGACGATCATGATTTCGAGGAGATTCGGGATGCCTGGTTCCTCGATCGATCCGGAGATCCACATCCGCTCCGCTACGAACCCAGGGACGAACACCTCGGCCTCCCGGCGTTTCAACGCATCCTCGATGACTCCGTTCTCGACCTGCACCGGCAGTTGCGGGAAATCCTGCCCGAAACCGAGTACTCGGCCGAACTCCACGCCGTGGTCCAGGAGTGCTACGCCCCGGGACACTCCCTTCCCGAGGCATTCGGGCGCCTCCTCCTGCATCTGTCCCGAGGAACCGGGCTGGTGGTGATGGACCCGACGGCGCCGGAACTCAAGCACCTCGCCTTTCCGGTGTACGAGGCGGCCATCGAACACGAAGCCGAAGGCCGCCGGCAAATCGCTCTGCGAACGCGCGAGATCGAAGCTATCGGGTTTCCGGGTCAGGCCGCTCCCGAGGGCTACGGCGTCTTCTGCACGGGAGCGAGCGGAGTCCGGACGCGGGTCCGGACCGACGCCTCCGGAAGGCCCCCGGATGCCCTGCTCGAAGGTTGTGTCGAGCGTCTCAGCGCTGCCGTGTTGCTGCGCCCCCTCGTACAGGACTTCCTGCTCCCCACGGCGATGTACGTTGGCGGGCCTTCCGAAATCGCCTACCACGCACAAATGGGCGACCTCTACGACATCCACCGGATTCCGCGTCCGCTGGTGATTCCCCGCCATCAGGTCGCGATACTCACGCGGTCGCAGCTCCGGGTGCTGGACGGGGACGGCATCGCCTTCGACGAGCTTTCCGCCGGCGACGAAGCCGCCCTCAACCGGCGCGCTGCCGATCCGGCGGCGGCTGCCGCGTTCGCCGAGGCCAAGGCCGCGCTCGACTCCTCGTTCGGCGAAGTGGAACGGACCATCAGCGCCGTGGACGGGAGCCTGACCGCCGCGGCCCACCGCGCCCGGGGCAAGGTGCTTTCCATCGTCAACGACCTCGAAGCGAAGAGCGTGCGTGCCGCAAAACGCCGCGATGAGGAACGCCGGCAGCGTTTCCTGAGAGCCCGAAACGCTCTCTTTCCCGGGGGGACCCCACAGGAGCGGCGCTTGAGTCCGTTCGTCTTCGCGAACCGCTACGGGCCGGCCTTCGGCCAATGGCTTCTCGCCGCCCTCGAGAGGCCGGAAACGGACCGGCGCGCCCGAAACCTACTGCTGCGCTGAATCGGGTCAGCGGCGCGGCGGACCCGGCTTCGGGAAGAAGCAGGCGATCGGCCCGCTGCCCGAGACCCCGGCCGCGTTCGTCCCCCGGGTAACGAACCCCGGCGGGTCCACATCCACATCCGCGTTGCCCGCCGGCCGGGAATACAGGACCTGCGCGTGGAAGATGTCCCACTCGGTGAAGTGCGGAGGTTCGAGTTCGCCGGAGTACCACATGTGAGACGGGCGAAGGCCGCCAAGCGGATGGAACAGCCCCATCACATGGCCGATTTCATGATGGACGGCCCAGGTTTCCGGGATGTGCCGGAACACCACCACGTTTGCGCCGCCACCGACCCGATAGGCGAAGGCATCCGCACTGTCCGCGAATTCGGATACCTCCTCGGCGTTCCAGCGAAAAATGACGGTGCCGGGCGTCATGTCCGCCGGCGGTTCATGAGTCACCTCGACGCGCTCTCCCAGGTAGCGGCCGCCACTGAGCAGCGGGACGGTGATCCGGATGGCCTGTTCCACGAAGTCGATCGTCTCCGCCGGAATCTCGGCGCCGGTGGTGGGTTCCGGGCGCGCATCGATGTAGAACGTGGGCTCGCCATCCCAGGGGATCAGCGTTTCGAGATCCCCGCCTCCAGCCCCGTTGCGGGCGATCTCCCGGTAGAAATCGAGGTTCCAGGGCGAATCGTCAACAACGACATCAAGGGCAACCGCATCCTGGGGAGCGCGGATGGTCGTGGTGCGTTCCACGATTCCCGGCCCTGACACCGTAAGCCGATGTTCGCCCGCCGGCAGGTCGAGTCCGAAGGATCCATCCGCTCCCGAACGGGCGGTCGCTCCGCCGGCGCTGAGCGTGGCGCCGGCGACCGGCCCCCCAAGAACGGTTCGCGTGACGGCCCCGCGCACGCTGAACGATGCGGGCGGCGCCGTCGGCGCGGTTGGCGGGCTTGGGGAGGATGTCTCGCCTCCGCCGCACGCCACGAGGGCCAGGCCGCACAGGGCCCCCAGCCGTGCGGCCCTCATTCGCCGGGTTGCGCTTCTCGTGAATCCATTTCCCCGGTCGTGGCTCCGGTGAAAATCGCATTCGAGATCTGACCGATCAGGTTTCCGCTCGTCCGCAGGTGATCCAGCGGACGCTCGACGGCCAGCACCAGCGCCGAGAGCGTCACCGGCAGCCCCAGCGCCCCGAGGAGGATCGTGAGATTCACGAAGCTGGCGGCGGGAACACCGGAAACCGCCAGCGAACTCAGGATGGCGGTCACCCAAAGGAGCACCAACTCGCCCGGGTCGAGGGTACGGCCCACCAATTGCGCGATGGCCACGACCGAGACGACCTGATAGATCCCGCTCGAGTCTCGTCCCGCCGCGGCGCCCAACGGCAACACAAACCCCGCGACCTTCTCGGAGATTCCCGTCTCGCGGGGGACCGCGGCCATGGAGACCGGAAGCGCCGCGGCAGTCGAGACCGAGGCGAAAGCGATGGGGAGCGGTTCGCGCAACGCGCGCAACAGCGTCCCCAGAGGCTGGCGAGCCCAAACGCGGAGGAGCAGCGCATGAACCCCGCCGACGTGCACCAGCGTCGCGATGAGACACACCAGGACATACCAGAAGAGCGTCCCCAGGATGTTCAGTCCGGATTGCCCCACGACGGCCGCCAGGATCGCGAACACCCCGGCGGGCGCCAGCAAGACCACCCAGTGCACGACCCGGTACAGCACGTCGTTGACCGCCTGCAGCACGTCGATCAGCGGCCTGACGCGTTCGCTGCCGAGCGCGTTTACGGCTACCCCGAACAGGATCGCGAGGAACAGAACCTGAAGGACCTCGGCTTCGGCGAAGGCGCCGACGACGTTTGTGGGCACGATTCCCACCAGGATGTCCATGATGGAGCGCGCCTGCCCCGCAGCCACCCCCGCGGATTCCTCGGCGCCACCCAGGGCGGAGATGTCCACTCCCCGTCCCGGACCGAGCCAGACGGCGATTCCGATACCGACCGCCAACGCCACCGCCAGCGTGCTCAGGTTGTAGGCAATCGCCCGGACGCCAATCCTGCCCGTACCTTTGCCCCCGGTCCTGGTCAACGCGAGGGCCAGGGTGACGAAGATCAGCGGTGCGATGATCATCCGCAGCAGACGCACGAACAGATCCGCGATCGGCTGCAGGACCGCGGCCTGCTCGCCGAGGAGTATCCCGGCCAGCACACCGCCGACCGCGCCGAGGACGACCTGGATATGAAGCGGCATTTGCGGGTCTCGCGGACTGAAGTGGAGTCCATGGTACCGGCAGCCGAACGCCGCCCCGGGCGGACTCCTAGACTTCCGGTGCTTTATGACCGCACCGCGGCTGGGCCGACCGGGCTTCCTGAGGGCGCTTTCCGAGCGCGTCCTCGTGTTCGACGGCGCCATCGGAACGATGCTGCAGGCGGAGCGCCTCGACGAAGCCGGCTTTCGGGGCCAACGGCTCCGCGGCCATACGAAGCCGCTCCAGGGACTTCACGACGTGCTGTCGCTGACCCGTCCAGAGCTGATCCAGAAGGTGCATGAGCTCTACCTGGATGCCGGCGCGGAAGCGCTCACCACCAATACGTTCAACGCGAACGCCATATCGCTGCTGGACTACGGGCTCGAAGATCGCAGCTTCGAGCTCAACCGCCTGGGGGCGGAGGCGGCCCGCCGCGCCGCCGACGCCGCCGGTCGGCCCTGCTTCGTCCTGGGCTCCATGGGGCCCACCAACCGGACCCTGAGCGTCTCACCCACCGTCTCGGATCCAGCTTTCCGGGCCGTGACCTGGGACGAGTTGCGCTCGGCATACCGCGAGCAGGCGGCGGGACTCCTCGCGGGCGGCGCCGACCTGCTCCTTGTCGAAACGTGCTTCGACACCCTGAATGCCAAAGCGGCCCTCGACGCCGCCCGGGAAGCCATTGCCGAGGCGCCGGGAGACCCCGGCCTTCTCGTTTCCTTTACCTCCGTGGACCAGGGAGGGCGCAATCTCACCGGTCAGGACTCCGAGGCCTTCTGGGTGTCCGTCGCCCACGCGGAGGTGACGGCGGTGGGGGCGAACTGCTCGATCGGCGCCGAAGCGATGCGCCCCATCGTGGCGACCCTCGCGCGTCTCGCTCCGGTGCCGGTGGGGGCAGTCCCGAACGCCGGCCTTCCGAACGATCTCGGCGGCTATGACGAGGCTCCGGAGATCACCGGGGCGGCCCTCGGTGAACTTGCAGCGGCCGGGCTCGTCAACTTCGTTGGCGGCTGCTGCGGCACAACGCCGGAGCACATCCGGCAGATTCGTAGCTCGGTGGCCGGAGCACGGCCGCGCCGCGTCCCCGAATCCTCTCGGGCGCTGCAACTCGCCGGGACCGAACCGCTGGTGCGGCCGGCATCGGCGTTTCTGATCGTGGGCGAGCGCACCAACGTCACCGGCTCCCGCCGTTTCGCCCGGCTCATTCGGGAGGAGCGCTTCGAGGCCGCCGTGGGGGTGGCGCGCGACCAGGTGGAGGGCGGCGCCAACCTGCTCGACGTCAACATGGACGAGGGGCTGCTCGATTCCGCGAACGTGATGAGCCGGTTCCTGAACCTCATCGCCATGGAGCCGGACATCGCCCGGCTTCCGATCATCGTGGACAGCTCCCGGATCGACGTCATCGAGGCCGGCCTCCGCTGTCTTCCCGGCAAGGGGGTGGTCAACTCGCTTTCCTTGAAGGACGGAGAGGAGGCTTTCGTGGCCGCCGCCCGCCGGATTCGCCGCTTCGGGGCGGCGGTCATCGTGATGGCCTTCGACGAGGAGGGCCAGGCGGTGGATGCGGCCCGCAAGACGGCCATCTGTGCCCGCGCCTATCGCCTGCTGACCGAAGCCGCCGGCTTTTTCCCCGAGGACATCATCTTCGACCCGAACGTCCTCGCCGTGGCCACGGGAATTCCCGAACACGACCGTTACGCCGTCGAGTTCCTCGAGGCGATTCCGCGAATCCGGGCAGCGTGTCCCGGGTCGCTCGTCTCGGGAGGCATTTCGAATCTCTCCTTCGCGTTTCGCGGCAACGAGGGAGTGCGACAGGCCATGAACGCCGTCTTCTTGCACCACGCCATCGCCGCGGGACTCGACATGGGGATCGTGAATGCCGGACGGCTCCCCGTTTACGACGAGATCGAGCCATCGCTGCGCGAGCGGGTCGAAGACGTGGTGCTCGCGCGGCGCGGCGACGCGACCGATCGCTTGCTCGAGGTGGCTGGCGCCGCCCGCGCGGAGCGAAGAACTTCCCTGACCGACGATTCCTGGCGTCGCCGGCCCGTCGGGGAGCGACTCGCTCACGCAGTGGTCAACGGCGTGCTCGAATTCGTCGAACGGGACGCCGACGAGGCGCGGCGCCAGATGGCCTCTGCCCTCGAAGTCATCGAGGGCCCGCTCATGGACGGAATGCGCGTCGTCGGCGACCGCTTCGGGGACGGAAGAATGTTCCTTCCGCAGGTCGTCAAGAGCGCGCGGGTGATGAAGAGGGCGGTCGCGGTCCTGGAGCCGTACATGGAGTCGGAGGAGGCCGGCAGCCCTCGGGAGAAGATCGTTCTGGCTACCGTGAAGGGCGACGTCCACGACATCGGGAAGAGCATCGTGGGGATCGTGCTGGCCTGTAACGGGTACCAGGTGGAAGACCTCGGCGTCATGGTGCCCGCCGACCGGATTCTCGACACCGCCGCCGAAGGGGGCGCCGACCTGATCGGCCTCTCCGGACTCATCACCCCGTCTCTCGACGAGATGGAGCGCTTCGCCGCGGAGATGGAGCGCCGCGGCGTCTCCTTGCCGCTGTTGATCGGCGGTGCAACGACCTCATCCCGCCATACCGCGCTCCGCATCGCCCCCGCCCGCTCGGGCCCGGTTGTTCACGTGGCCGATGCCTCGCGTACCTCGGGGGTCGTCCGGGCTCTCCTGGGGACGGCCTCGGCCGCCTTTTTGGAGGACAACCGCGATGCCCAGGAGCGTGAGCGACATCGCACGGACCGCCGGCGTCCGAAACTCCTCGCGCTTGCCGCCGCCCGTCGCCGCGCCCCCAGGTTTGGCGTAACGGAGCGGATCGAGCCGCCTTTTTGGGGTTGCCGCGTGATCCCGAACGTCCCCATCCGGGACTTGATTCCGTACGTGGACTGGACCCCGTTCTTCCATGCCTGGGAGTTCCGCGGCGCCTTCCCCGCGCTGATTGAGCAAGAACCCACCGGCGCTCAGGCTCGGGAACTCCTCGACAACGCCCTCCGCAAACTGGAGGAACTGGCCCAGCAGCGAGCCCTGAGGCCAACGGCCGTCTATGGGTTTTTCCCCGCGGCGAGCGAGGGCGACGACATTCTCATCTGGCGCCCCGGACGGCCTGAGGATCCGCCGCTGACCCGGCTCCCAACGCTCCGGCAACAGGAAGACCGCCCGGGGCCGCGCCTCGCGGTGTCCGATTTTCTGAACCGGGCGGCCGAGGGGCCGTCGTCAGGCGCCGGAGCCGATGTCCTGGGGGCGTTCGCCGTGACTGCCGGCCACGGGTTGGCCGAACTCGTCGAGGCTGCCGAGAGAGCAGGCGACGACTACGAAGCCCTCTTGCTGCGCTCACTCGGGGACCGACTTGCCGAGGCGCTCGCCGAGTGGCTCCACCGGCGCGCTCGCTGCGAGTTGGGCTACGAGAAGGCGGACGATCTGACGCATCAGGATCTGATCCGCGGGCGTTACCGCGGAATCCGCCCCGCCCCGGGATATCCGGCGACGCCGGATATCGGCATGCTGGAAGAGGTATTCCGTCTGCTCGATGCCGAGCAGGCGATTGGAGTCCAGCTCACCGAGAGCTTCGCGATCCTCCCGGCGGCCTCGGTCGCCGGCTTCTACTTCGCAAGCCCTGAATCACGTTACTTCTCGATCGGCGCCGTCGGCCGCGATCAACTGGAGGACTACGCCCGCCGCCGTGGAATCGCTACCAGCGAAGCGGAACGTCTGCTCCGCCGCTACCTGGCGTAGCCGGCGCCCGTCCCCGGAGCGTCAACTGTTGGGGATGCGGTATTTCTCGACGGGTCTTCCCCCGATCAGGTGGCTCTGGATGACCTCCTCGATGGCTTCCGGCGTCATCCCCGAGTACCAGACGCCCTCGGGGTACACCACGGCGATCGGGCCTTCGGCGCAGACGCGGAGGCAGTTCGCCTTGCTGCGCGCCACCCGCCCTCCCGCCGGGCCGTTGGCGAGCCCCAGTTCCTCCAGGCGGCGTTTGAGGTAGAGCCAGCTCTCGCAGCCGCGGGGCGGGTCGCAGCACTTGGGTTGGTCCGCATCGGCACACAGGAAGATGTGACGTTCCACGCGGTCCAGAGCGAGCGCCGCGGCTTTCTCGGCCGCTGTCTTCGGAGCGTTGTCCGCCACCGGAGAGTCAGGCGGAGATGCCGGTCGGGCAGGAAACCCCGGTACCGCCGATGCCGCAGTAGCCGCTCGGGTTCTTCGCGAGGTATTGCTGGTGGTAGTCCTCGGCGTAGTAAAAGACCGGCGCCTCCCGGATCTCCGTGGTGATGTCTCCGTATCCCGCCATTCCGAGACGCTCCCGGTAGGCATCCCTGGCCCGCAGCGCCGCGCGACGCTGCTCCATCCCGATGGCGTAGATCGCGGATCGGTACTGGGTCCCGACATCGTTGCCCTGGCGCATCCCCTGCGTCGGATCATGGTTTTCCCAGAAGACTTGAAGGAGCCTCTCGTACGACGTCCGGCCTGGATCGAACACCACCCGAACGACCTCGGCGTGCCCGGTACGGCCGGTGCAGACCTCGCGGTAGCTGGGGTTCGGGGTCAGGCCGCCCGCATACCCGACGGCCGTGGTGTAAACGCCCGCGGCAGTCCAGAAGAGCCGTTCCGCACCCCAGAAACAACCCATCCCGAACACGGCTTCCGCCATTCCCGCGGGCCACGGCGGCGCCAGCGGAGTCTTGAGAACGAAGTGTTTCTCGGGTATCGGTATCGCTTCGGCCCGCCCATCCAGAGCGGTCGCGGGCGAAGGCAGCGTGGGTTCGAGAAATCGCATCGCGGTCGGTCGTTCGCGTCCGCGAAGTGTATCCAGCGGCTGCTAGCGGCCTCGGGCCCCAGGGTCGCGATCCGGAAGGCGCCGCTCCGTATACTCGCGCCGCCTGTGAACAAAGACGTGCCAGAGGTCCGCGAGCGGGCGCGCCGCCTGGTGGCGTCGGGGAAAACCGCGTCCAGGGCGTTTCGCAGCGAGGCGCTGGGAACGCTCGCGGGGCTCCTCCGCGACCAGCGGCGCACCTGGGAAAACGCGCTGCGCGACGATCTCGGGGCACCGGCGTTTGAGACCTGGGCCACCCAGACGGGCCTGGTCCTCGCGGAGATTCGTCACGCCAGGCGTCACCTGCGGCGATGGATGCGTTCGCGCCGAGTGGGGACCCCACTGGCCGTCATGCCGGCGCTCAGCCGCGTTGAGCCGGCCCCGGTCGGAGCGGTCCTCGTCATCGCCCCGTGGAACTACCCCCTGCAGTTGACGCTGGCGCCGGCCGTCGCCGCCATCGCGGCCGGGAACGCGGTGATCATCAAACCGTCCGAGCACGCTCCGGCGACCGCCCGCAAGCTGGCCGAACTGGTGCCCCCCGCGCTGCCGCCCGGACTCGTCCAGGTCGTCGAAGGGGGACCCGACACCGCTCGGGAACTCGTCACGCAGGGGTTCGACCACGTTCTCTTCACTGGCAGCCGGCGGGTGGGAGCCCTCGTCGCGGAAGCGGCCGGACGTTGTCTGACACCCGTCACTCTTGAGTTGGGAGGCAAGTGTCCGGCGATCCTGGACCGGAGCGCGAACCTGCGAGTCGCGGCGCGCCGACTTGCCTGGGCGAAGTTCCTCAACGCCGGGCAGACCTGTGTCGCACCCGATTTCGTGCTTGTTCCCGAGGAACGCTTCGACGAGTTCGTCCAGATGCTGGGCCGAAACCTGGACCGCTTCTATGGGGGAGCACCGGCCCGGAGTCCCGATTACGGCAGGATCGTCCACCGGGATCATTTCCAGCGCCTCGAAGGACTGTTGACCGGACTCCGGCTCCTGAAGGGCGGCGACCGGGACCTCGAGCGCCTCTACTTCGGCCCCACCATCACGGGCCCCTGGCCCGCGGAGCACCCGGCCGCGCGGGAGGAAATCTTCGGGCCCATTCTGCCGCTGCTTCCCTATCGCGATTTCGACGAAGCACTCGAAGAGATCGGCATGCACCCGGATCCCCTAGCGCTCTACGTATTTTCCCGGCGGCGGGAGCCGGTTCGGCGAGCCGCCTCGGCACTGCGCTCGGGAGCCCTCGTTACGAACGACGCCGTTGTCCAGTGCGCCAATCCCGCCCTGCCCTTCGGCGGCGTCGGCAAGAGCGGCCACGGCAACTATCACGGGGTCCATGGCTTCGATCTGCTGTCCCATTCGCGGGCAGTCCTGAACGCGGCAACCTGGCTGGATCCCCCGGTGCGGTATCCCCCGTATCGAAACCGGCTCGGCCTGCTTCGGCTTCTGCTCCGCTGATCCCCGATATGCCGCCCGCGGAACCGCTTCCGTTCGCTCTCGATCCCCTGGCGACCCGGCCGCGGGTGGAACCCGGGGAGGCAGCCGCGGTGGCCCTGGCCCAGTGGGGGATCAAAGCCACCGCAACCCCGCTTCCCGGGGAGCGCGACCGCAACTTTCTGCTGGAGGACGGTCAGGGCGCCCGGTTCGTCCTGAAGATCAGCAGCCGCGCCGAGGATCGATCCCGGGTGGATATGCAGCTCCGCATGGCCCGGCACGCCCGCGCCCGCGATCCCGGCCTGAATCTCTCGGAGAGCGTGCCCGCCGGCGGGCAACATCTCGTCGCCTGCCCCTTCCGGGGCGGTGAGCACCTGGTCCGCCTCCTGCCCTTTGTCCGTGGCCGGCCCCTCTCGGCATTCCGCCGCCGCCCGCCAGTTCTGCTGGAGTCCGTCGGACGCCTGCTGGGGCGCTTGCAGCGGGCGCTTGCCGGGTTTGATCATCCCGGCCTGAACCATCAGGAGCTCCCCTGGGACCCGGCTCACGCCGTTGCCGTGATGGAAGCGGCCGTGGAGGTGTTGCCCGAAGGGGAGGCCGGCGAGCTCTACCGCCGAGTCGGCGACTCGATCCGGAGCCGGATGCCGCGGCTCTTCGAACTACCCGACACCGCGCTTCACAACGACGCCAATGACGACAACGTGCTCCTCCTCGAGGCGGAGCCGGAATCAGCGTCCCCCGACGATCTCGCACTGCTCGATTTCGGCGACGCACTCCGGGCGCCGGCAATCATCGAAGCCGCCACCGCAGCCGTCTATGTCGCAGCCGCCGCCGTGGAGCCGCTCCGGGCCGCGGCCACCGTACTCGCCGGTTTTGCCCGTGAACGGCCGGTGGACGAGGAGGAGGCCGACGCCTTCCGGACCGCGGTCGCGCTAAGGGCTTTGGTGAGCGCCGGCGTTGCCGCCCTCCGCCGGAAGCATGTGCCGGGGGCGGACCGGGAGGCGTATCTCATGACGAGCGAGGCCGGCATCTGGCGGTTCCTCGCAGCCCTCGACTCGGAAGCGCCCGAGTTGACCCGCGGGCGTTTCCGAATGGCCGCCGGCCACGCCCCCCGACACAACCTGGAAACCCGACACGCCGCCATTCGCCAGGCCGCGGCAAACGCCATTCCGCCGATCTCGCTCGACGGCCGGGTCCGCATCCTGGACCTTTCCCCCGTCAGTCCCAAGGTGGATCCGGCCTGCGTCACGCACAGCATCGAGAAGGTCGTTGCCGCGGCGACCCAAGACGGCGGGGCAGCAGTCGGACGCTATCTCGAGCCGCGCTGCGCCGAAGCAACCTCCGGTCCACGGTTCCGCCCGCCAGGCGTTGAGCCGGCCACCCGCCAGTTGGACGCCGAAGTGTTCCGCGCCGCCGGAACCTCCGTACGGGCCCCGCTGGATGCCCGGGTGGCGTGGGCCAGCGGCAGTAACGGCGGCGATGAGGAAAGCGGCGCCTCGGTCGGCCTTCGCCACCGGTGGAACGGCGAGTCCTTCTGGACGGTCTACCGCCATCTCGACGCGACGTGCCTGTCGTCGCTACGTCCGGGCGACGAGCTGTCCCGGGGAGCCGTCTTCGGCCGGCTCATGGCCTTCACCACGCCCGAACGGCCCGCACGCCTGAGCTTTCAGGTGACTACCGACGACTTCGGGGGATCTCCTCCCCGCCGGAGCACCGGACGCGACGCTCCCGTACTCGCGGCGCTCAGCCCCGATCCCACCGGCTTCCTGGGGCTTGACGACGATGCCGCCGCCGCGACCGTGAAGGATCTCGGGGCCGATGAAACCGACCGTCTCCTGAAGCTCCGGAAGCGGCACATCTCCGGAGCACTCAGCCTGTCCTATGAATCCCCCATACAGGTCGTGCGCGGACGCGGCGCCCGCCTCTACGACCAGGAGGGCCGTGATTTCCTCGACATGGTCAACAACGTCTGTCACGTCGGACACGCCCATCCCCGGGTGGTCGAGGCGATCCGGGCACAGGCGCAGCTTCTCAACACGAACACCCGCTATCTCTATCGAAACCTCACCGACTATGCCGGGCGTCTTGCGGCGACCCTTCCCGCCCCCCTTGAGGTGGTCTTCCTCACGAACTCCGGAAGCGAGGCGAACGACCTGGCGCTCCGTATCGCGCGCACCCACCTGGGGCGGCGGGAAACCCTGGTCTTCGACGGCGGTTATCACGGCAACCTGACCTCGCTGATCGAGGTCAGCCCATACAAGCTCGATGGCAAGGGCGGACGCCCGGGGCCTGCCTGGTTGCATCGGCTGCCCATGCCGGATGGTTTCCGCGGTCGCTTTCGCGACAGCGGCCCCGATTTCGCCGCTGCCCTGACGACCGATGCCGCAACCCGGGTGGGCGAACTTGGACCGGCCACCCTCATCAGCGAAGCCATCCTGAGCTGCGGTGGCCAGATCGTGCCGCCTCCCGGCTATGTGCGAGCGCTCTACCAAGCCGTCCGGAACGCTGGAGGACTCATCGTGGCAGATGAAGTGCAGACCGGTTTCGGGCGGGTGGGCCCCGATTTCTGGGCGTTCCTCGACGTCCAGCGCGGCAAGCCGGCGGTGTGGCCGGACATCGTGACCCTCGGGAAACCCGCCGGCAACGGACATCCTCTCGGGGCGGTGGTCACCACACGCGAACTCGCTGCTTCCTTCGACAACGGCATGGAGTACTTCAACACCTTCGGCGGGAATCCGGTTTCCTGCGCTGCCGGCCTCGCGGTCCTCGACGTCATCCGTGAGGAACGCCTCGCGGAGCACGCCGGAGCGGTCGGCGACACTCTCCTGAAGGGGCTAAAGCACCTTCAGAACCGCTACCCTATTCTCGGTCAGGTCCGGGGGCGCGGACTGTTTCTCGGGTTTGAACTGGTGCGGGATCCCGGTACTCGAGAGCCCGCCGCTGCCGAAGCGACTCGCCTCGTGAATCGCCTCCGCGATTTTCGAGTCCTGAACAGCACCGACGGCCCAGACGCCAACGTCATCAAATTGAAACCGCCGCTGGCCTTTTCTCCCGCCGACGCCGCCCACTACCTGGAGGTTCTCGAATACGTGCTGGAGGAGCAATTCTGACCCGCGTGCCCGAGCCAGCCACACGGCCCCCCAGTGGCCCTCTCGCGGATGCCACCCCACCGTGGAGCATCGTCGAACTGCCGCCTGCGGGGGAGCATCGAGCCACCGTCATCTGGCTTCACGGGCTCGGCGCCGACGGACACGACTTCGAGCCGATCGTTCCCGCGTTCCGTCTGCCGGATTCGCTCGGAATCCGTTTCCTCTTCCCGGAAGCGCCCGTTCGTCCGGTGACCATTAACGGGGGCGCCGAGATGCGTGCCTGGTTCGACATCGAGTCCGTGCGGCGTGACGCGGGGGTGAATCGAAAGCACTTGGCCGAGTCCGTGGCCGGGGTACGGGCCCTGGTGGAGCACGAGCGGGCACGGGGAATTCCCCCCGAACGCCTGGTGCTCGCGGGGTTCTCGCAGGGCGGCGCGGTGGTTCTTCAGGCGGCGACGTGTTCGGGCCCCGGGGGAGAGCCCCCGATTCGGGCTGCCGGAGTCCTGGCCCTTTCCACCTATCTCGCCGAGTTCAACTCAGTCGCTCCTCCGCCGAAGCCGCCCACGCCCATCTTCCAGGCCCATGGTTCCTTCGATGCGCTGATCCCCCTCCATTTTGCCGCCATGAGTCAGCGCACCCTCGCAAGCGCGGGCTGGCCGGTGGAGTACCACGAGTATCCGATGGCCCATCAGGTGTCGGAACCGGAGATCCACGACATCCGGTTCTTCCTGCTGCGCGTACTCGGCCACCACGTTTCCGCCACGGGTTTCGCAAAGTGAGCACCGGACGAATTTCGGCAACTCTGATCACCGGAGCCGCCGGCGAGATCGGACAGGCTCTTCTGCACCGCCTCGTCGAAGGTCGAAGCGAACCGGTGGTTACCGTGGACCTCCGACCCCTTTCCGGGGCGGATCCCGAAATTCACCGGGAGCATTTCGAGGGCAATATCCTCGATCCCGCGCTTTGGGAAACGCTCCTGGAGCGCTACCGGCCGTCCAGGATTTTCCACCTCGCCGCGATCCTCTCCACCCGCGCGGAGTCGGTTCCGGTGCTCGCCCACCAGGTCAACGCGGACGGCGCCGCCCGTGTCGTCGCCATGGCCGCGGACCTCGCGACGCCTGGAGATCCGATCCGCTTCGTCTTTCCGAGTTCGATCGCGGTGTACGGCCTCCCGTCCCAAGAGGCGAAGGACGCCGCGGGACCCGTCGGTGAGGACGACTGGCTCGACCCGGCGACGCTCTATGGCGCCCAAAAGCTCTACGTCGAGCGGCTGGGCGCCACCGTGGAACGCCGGAGCAGCGGTCTGGACTTCCGGGCGGTGCGGCTTCCGGGGCTCATCTCCTCGGACACCCTGCCCCAGGGGGGCACGAGCGACTGGGCGCCCGAACTCATCCACGCGGCGGCCCGCGGAGAGCCGTACGGGTGCTTTGTCAAACCCGGCGCCCGCCTGCCCTTTTGCGCAATGCCGGACGCCGTGGAGGGGATCCTTCGTCTGGCGTCGTGCGAGAAGAGCGCGCTGACCCGGACCGCCTACAACCTGGGCGGCCCGAGCCTGTCGGCCGCCGAGATCATCGCCCGCGTCACCCGGGACTTTCCGGAATTGGCGGTCTTTTTCGAACGCGACGAAGCCCGGGACCGAATTGTCGCGAGCTGGCCGGCCGCGGTGGACGATGCGGCCGCCCGACGGGATTTCCGTTTCGATCCCGTGTACGACGCGGAAACACTTTTTTCCCGCTATCTCATTCCCGGGATCCGGTCCCGCTACCAGAAAGACCCCGCCCGCTCCGGGTAGCAGCCTGTGGACAAAGTGACGTGAGCACCGAGAACAGTGAGGCCCAGTTCTCCCGGTGGGGGTCCGGCTGACCCAGTTCTCCCGGTGGGGGCGGCGCGTGAGGGAGGAATACCGAGTGTATTTCGATCGAAACGCAACGATGAGGGTCCGCGCAGCGGCCCGGTTCAGCCGGGATGCATCGCTGTTCGGATGCCGCGTGACTTTGTCCACAGGCTGCTAGGCTGCCTCGATGACCAGCCCGCTGCGTTCCCCTCTGTGGTCCGGGATTCTCGCGCCTTTCCTCTCCGCGGTTCTTGGCGCCGGCGTGTATCTGGGGCTCACCCGATTGAGTTCGAACCCGGACGAGGACTACCTGTTCCGTCTGGGTGCGGTGGCGCTCGCCATGCTGGCGCCTCCCGCTTTCGCGCTCCGCCGCGCTTGGCTCGGCTATCGGGGCGGAGGACTTCGCTGGACCGGCTGGCTGGGGGCGTCCGTGGCCTTCCTTTCGCTCGGACTGGTCATTGCTCCCGTCGGCGGCGCCGTTCGCCGCGCCCGGCAGGCTGCCAATTTGGCCCTTTCTGGAGTGGCCGCGCCCGAGTTTGTGGCCGAGGACCTCGACGGCAGAGTCCACCGCCTGTCGGATCACCGTGGATCGGTCGTGCTCGTGAACATCTGGGCCACCTGGTGTCCCCCGTGCCGTGCCGAAATGCCGGAACTGGACCGCCTGGCCAATGAACGGGCGGCTGAGGGGCTGGTGGTTTACGGTGTTTCCACGGAGGAGGAGTCCATCCAGCAGGGCTTTCGCAACGATGTCCTGTCGGTGGACTATCCGTTGTTGCTCCCCGGTGCTCTCGAGAACGGCGTGATGCCCGGCATCTTCACCGAGACGGCGCGCTATCCGGCCAATTTCCTGATCGACCGGAACGGTCTCCTTCATCCGGCGCCGAGCACCGACCAACCCTTCGCAGTCCTCGAGGCCGAAGTGGACCGGGTCCTGGCGCTGCCGGCCGACTCACCCTGAATCCCCGAATCGCCGTTCGGCGGAACAGCCTTTCGCGCCTGGGCGAATTCGACCGCCCGCGGTAACCGCTGGAGCAACAAACGGGCGCGGCGGCCCGGGAGAGCGGTCCGGGTTTAGCGCTCCGCCCCGAAGTTGCCCAAAGCCATGATGGAGGGCACGGCCACTCCGTTGAGCGTGGCGGGCGTGTAACGGCCACGAACCAGCGACATCATGGTCTGGTGGACCCGGTTCGAACTCTCGGGTGCGAAGTGCGCTGATTTGACCCGGCCGCGGTGATCGATGAGCACCATGATTCCATCTCGCTCCGAGGAGCGACGCGATCCACCGCTGCCTCCCATCGGCACCGGCGTGCTGCGGAGGATCGGCGGCTCGTAGAGGATGCCCGGATTGTTGGAACGTTCGCGAACCGCCATCAGGAACGGCGCCAGGTCGTGCATGAGGTAGTCGAAATCCGTCTCGAAAGCCACCTCGAACGCTGCTTCCGCACCCGCGCCGTCCGACCGGAGGGCGTAGAGATAGCCGAGTTGCAGATGGGCTTCCGCGTCGCGCGGACGGAGGTCGAGCAAGGCCTGATAGAGGCTCTCGGTGTCCTCAAGGTCTCCATTCAGAGAGTGGGAGCGGGCAAGAAGTCGCAGGGCCCGCAGGTTCGTCGGATTCTGAAGCAACACCTCACCGAGTTCTTCGATGGCGAGGTCCAGGTTCCGTGACCCGAGGTGCGACTCGCCGATCAGCAGTCGGACATCGTTCCTTTGCGCGTCCGACACGGGCATGAACGTCGAGAGCCAGTTGATCGCCTGTTCGAACTTCCCGTCCTCGATGTAGCGACGCGCCTGCCGGATCGGATCCTCCATCCCGACAATCATCTCCAGCGGCGGTTCCGGAACCGTAGGACGGAGCATGAAGTGTCGCTGCGGGACGACCGCTCGCTCGCTCAGACTTGCGGCGAGCACCGGATAGGCCACCGCCAGGCGCTCCATCGCGACGTCGAAGTCATCCAGAACGCGGAGTTTCTGCCCCTCGTACACCATTCCCTGCCGCTCGGCGGCGGCGCGTATCGTGCCGATATAGACCGGGCGGTCGGCAGGGACGGAAATCAGCGTCTCCCCCCGCTCGTGTTCCCGGGGCGCGACCGTGAAGCGCTGGCGGATCGGGCGGAAGCGCCGGGTATTCATGGGACGGATGTCCGGGAAATAGACGGCCTCGATGGCCTCCACGTCATAGACGCCCGGCGGAACCAATTCGTTGATCAGGCCAAGCCCGTCGTCCACCGAAAGGGTTTCGTTACGGCCGGTATCCCGATGGCGCAGCACGATTCGGCGCGAACGGAAATCGGGGCTCTCGAATTTGCCCACGAAGCGGCCAATGACAAGTGACTTGCCGTCGCGTTGAACCTCGGGCCAGACGGACTTCCGGGAAGGCCGCTCGGCTGCGGCGGTGGGCGCCAGGGCCCCGCTACCGCCTACGGTGAGCACGAAGAGTCCGATCAGGAACGGACGCCGGACCCGGCGGTCGGGCGCAAAGGTGGGGAAAAAGCCGCTACGCACGGCTCGGATCGTCTCACCCTTCCGCCCGTTCTTCAACCGGGCTCGACGCGATCCCGGGCCGGCTTGGGATTTCTCCCGCCGGGAAGAGGCTGGAACCGCCACCGGTCTAGCGTCCCTCTCCGGATGGAGACAAGCGTCTCACGGCGAGCCGCGCGCGATCCGCCACTTCCGAATCCGAATTCTGGGTGATCGCCTGAAGCGAGGGGATGGCGCCGTCGTCCCCCAGTTGCTCCAGGAGAGAAATGAGTTCGAGACGAACTCGTCGGTCGGGATCTTCGAGATAAGGGAGCATTTCCTGAAGGTGATCGCGGCCAAGTTCCAGAGCGTACTGCCGCGCCACCTCCCCGACTCGCGAATCCGGGAGCGAAAGGATGACCCGGTCCACGAATGGGGGCAAGCCCATCCGGACCAGCGCGAAGCAGAACGCGAGCTGAACGCGCCGATTCTCCTCGCGCAGGAAGTCCTTGATCATCCCGTCACGGAGCGTTGGATCGCCGATCCTCCCAATGCCTTCCGCGGCGAACTCACGCCTTCGGGCATCGTCGCTGTTGAGCTCGTGGTAGAAGGTGCCGCGCGCCTCGACGGCGCCGATCCGGGCCAATGCCTCCAGCGCGGCGAGCGCCTCGTCGCTCTCGGGATCGGCGTCGTAAATCCCGATCAACGCGGTCGTCGCCGGGCTGTAGGCGAAACGCCCGAGGGCGCGGATCGCCGCCTCGCGAAGTTCGCGAACCTCGAGCATCGGGAGCAGCCTCGCTCCCGCATCGTCGGTTCCGATCGTTCCGAGGGCCCGCACCGCTTCCCGCCGGACGTCGCCGTCGGGATCCTCCGTTGCGGCGGTCGCCAGCGGTCCCACCTCCGAAGACGCGCGGAGTGCGCCCAGCGCTTCCGCGGCAAGCTCCCGAACGTCATCGTCTTCGTCCTCGAGCGACCGGGCGAGCGCCTGGACGACCCGAGGTTCCACCGGACGGAGGGGATCCAGTACGAAGTCCTGCTCTCGGCGGAGCAGCCAGTCCATCGCCCGTTCCCTGCGCCCCGGGGGCGCCTCCCGGTCGTGGATATCCACCAGGCCACCGATCGCGTCCCGGCGGTTTTCCGAACCCTCATCCGACAAGAACCCGATCAGTCCCGAAACCGCGTCGGGACGCCGGACCGACAGCAAGCCTTCCAACACGACGCGGCGAACGTTGCGATCGATGTCGCCGACCGCCTCCGTCAGAGCAACAACCGCTTCGGCCGACCCGTCTTCGCCGAGATCTCGCGCCGCGTCCCGGCGGGTTCTCGCGTCGGCGCTGTCGAGGAGAGCCGCCAACTCCTCAACGCTCGACTGTGCGAACCCCAGGGTCGCCGAGCCGACGAGAAGGGAAACAACAATCGCCGCGCAAAGCGGGCGGCGCCAGCTCACTCAGCGACCCTCCCCGCCGGTGGCGCCGGCGAGGTACGCCTCGGGATCGTTCAGCAGCAGGGCTGCCCGCGGCATGGCCTCGAGAGCCGCCACGATCTGCGGATCGCGATCCATGGTCGCCTGTCGTGAGGCGGCCGGCCCCCACAGAAGACTGAACACCTCGCCTTCGATCCGAAGAGCCAGCGCGCCGCGGTGTTCTGTGAGGCCCTCGCGATCATGCGGAATCCGCTCCTCGACCAGGAACTCGAAGAACTCACCGATCGTCGTCTCGTCGACGCGGAAATCCTGATCGACGGCGCGGATCAGGTCGCCTCGCGCCTCCAGCTCATCCGGCCTCGTCCCCGCACCGTCCACCGCGCCCCGACCGCCAGCCGGAACGAAACGGGTCGCGAACCGGAAGAAGGCGCCGTGCTGCGCGATATCCACCAGGACGTCGGGGAGTTCCGGGGTCGGCACCGCGATGTCCGGCGCAACCCCCCCGCCACCCTGGATCTCCCTGCCCAGGCCCGTCAGCACGATCGTCCCGGCCTCGTCATTCGAGTCGCGCTCCCCGCGGCCCTGGAAGTACTCAAGGAAGTCTCCCGAGTCGTAGTCCCGCTGGAGACGGCGGCCACTAGGGGTGAAGTACTCCGCGGAGGTAAGCCCGAGCGCGTAGCCGTACTTCAGTTGGAAGACCGATTGGACGAGCCCCTTGCCGTAGGTGTTCTCGCCAAGGATGAGCCCGCGATCGTGGTCCTGAATGGCGCCCGCCACGATCTCCGATGCGGATGCGCTCTCGGGAGACACGAGAACGATCACCGGCAGGTCGGTGTAGGGGCTGGGATTCTCGGCGTAGAAGACCTGGTCGTTCTCGGAATGCCGGCCGCGGATGGAAACGACTTCCTGGTGCTGCTTCAAGAAGACGTTGGAGACGGCCACCGCCTGGTTGAGAAGCCCGCCGGGGTTGTGGCGAAGGTCCACGAGGAGCCGGGTCGCCCCTCCGAGGCGCAGTTCCACGATGGCGTCCCGCAATTCGCTTTCCGTGTTCTCGTTGAAGTCCGACACCCGGACGTACCCGGTTTTTTCGGAGCCGGTGGGCTCGTCGAGCACGAAGTAGTAGGGCACGCTCTTCAGCGGAATGCGGTCCCGGATCACGGTGAAGTCGAGTGGCGCGTCGTACCCGGGCCTCGTGACGGTGATGCTGACCGGCGTGCCCCGGGGACCCCGGAGCAGGCTCACCGCATCATCCATCGAATACTGCGTTGCATCCTCGCCCTCGATTCGGGAGATCACGTCGCCGGCGCGAATTCCCAATCGGTAGGCGGGTGTCCCTTCAAAGGGCGAAACGACCGTCAAGAGGCCGCCCCGATGCTGCACCCGAATCCCGAGGCCAACGTACCCGCCCTGCTGGCGCTCGCGCATCTGGCGGTAGTTGCGCGGGACGAAGAGGTTCGAATGGGGATCGAGCCGAGCGAGCATTCCCGACACGGTCGCCCGGGTGAGCGCTTCCGGCTCCAGTTCCCGAACGTATCGCGTCTCGATCTCCCGGATGACATTCGAGTGCCGCTGGAGCAGCGTCTTCAGCCCGTCCGCGGGCGGAACCCCGCGGGCCGGCTGAACACCCAGGATGGTGGCCGAGATGGCCGCTCCCACCAGGAGCGGCATCAACAGGGGGATGACCCGCGCCCGGAGCCTCATGGCGTGATCCTAGCAGTCTGTGGTGAAACCCCCGTGAGCGCCGAGAGTGGCGAGGCGCCCGGCCGACCCGGTCTCCCGGTGGGGGCGGCGCGTGAGGGAGGAATACCGAGTGTATGTCGACCGAAACGCAACGATGAGGGGCGCGGAGCGCCCCGGTTCGGCCGGGATGCATCGCCGTTCCAATGCCGCGTGACTTCGTCCACGGCTGCTGGCCGCCAGCCTGAGCTACCCCGAGACCCGCGTCACTCCTCCTCTCGTTGGCGGCCGCGCATGCGGTTCCCGATCCACGCAATTCCGATGGACAGGGTGTAGAGGACGATCATGGGTCCCGCCAGAATGATCTGGGTGGCAGGGTCCGGCGGCGTCAGGAGTGCGGCGAAGACGAAACTCAGCAGAATGGAGTACTTGAAGTACCGCACCAGGAAGCTCGGGGTGATGAGCCCCATGCGGGAGAGCAGCAGCGCCAGCGTCGGGATCTGGAACATCACCGCGGTCACCAGCACCAGGCGGGCATAAAAGCTGAACACTTCGGAGACCCGGTAGCGGATCTCGATGTCTTCTCCACCGCCCCCGAAGGTGCCAAGGAACTCAACGCCGACCGGGAAGAGGACGTAGTGGCAAAAAACTGCCCCGGACACGAAGAAGACGGAACCGATCAGGATGAACGGAACCGCCAGGTGGCGCTCGTGGCGGTAAAGACCCGGAGCGATAAAGCCCCAGGCCTGGCCAAGCCACGCGGGCGTGGAAACCACGATCGCGACCAGAAAGCTCATCTTGATCCCGAGGACAAAGATCTCCGGCGGCGACGTCGCAATCAGCTCGCCCCCGAACGGCTCGATAACCTGCCGCAGCGGCTGCATCAGGAAATCGAAGATCTGCTCGTAGAAGAAGAAACATCCGACGAACGCGACGAGAATCGCGATCGCCGCGCGGATCAGGCGACGACGCAGTTCGTCCAGGTGTTCGAGAAAGGTCATCCGGTCGGCCGGCCCTGCGGCGCCGTCCGTCCGGTCAGCGTCACTCACCGGCTGTCGCAGAGCGGTGGGACCGACCCCGTTGTGTCACTTCCCGGAGTCCTCTGCGGACTCCGGCGCCGCACCAGTGGCGTCGCCGTCCGGCGGGCTGGTGCTGGAGGATGTCTCCCCGGCGGGTGTCTCGGCGCCGGGAACCGGCGTCCCCGGACTCTCCGCGGTCCCGCTCGCCCCGGCAGATTCCGGAGCGCCCGTGGCGGGCCCCTCCGTGGAGGCGCCCGGGCCGGCGTTTCCCCCCCGGGGTGCCTTCGCCACCTCCGGCTCGGAGCCCGCCGCCGGATCGAGTCCGCCGCCCAGGCTCGTCACCTCTTTCTTCAGGTCGGAAACCTCGGTCCGCGCCGCCCGAAACTCCTCCATCTGGACTTCCCGCTCCAGGGTGCTCCGCAGTTCGGTGCTGGTCCGTCGAAACTCCGCGATGCTCTTGCCGAGCGTCTTCCCGATCTGCGGCAACTTGCGTGGGCCGAACACGATCAACGCCACCACCAGAATGATGAGCATCTCCTGCATGCCGAGCGGCCCGATCATCAGCAGGAGAAAGGAGAGCGGGGACAAGGTCCCGAACATTATCGTCTTCCCCGCGAGTCACCTGCGGATGAAATGCCGGTCCCTTGTCGAGTCCGCCCCACTCCGGCAGCGGAGATATCGCCTCATCCGGTCCGTCCCGGGTCCCCGCTCGCCCGGCGGATGGCCGGGTCTCGGAGGGCGGCTTGCTTCCGGACGGGCTCGCTACACTGAATCATGCGTCCGGGCCGATCCGCTTGTGCAGCCCGGGGCCGGCCCACCGGGATTTTGCGGAGGTTCGTCGCCCCTGCCCCCGCGCGCCGATGATGACCAGCGGTAGCGACGATCCCGCGATCCGGCGCCAGACGCCGGGGGCCATTCGGCGGATGTTCGAAGCCGTTGCGCCCCGCTACGACCGGATGAACCGGATCCTCAGCGTGGGACTCGACCAGGGCTGGCGACGCGCCGCTCTCAAGGAACTGGACTGTCCGACGGGTTCCCGGATCCTCGATCTGTGTTGCGGGACCGGCGATCTCGCCCTGCTCTTGCCGCGGGAGCTACGCCCGGTAGGTTGTGACCTCACGCCCGCCATGCTCGAGATTGCGGAAACCAAGGCCGCGCGTCGCGGCGGGCGTTTCCCCGGGGTCGCGGGCGACGCCCTGCGCCTGCCCTTCCCGGGTGGGGTGTTCGATGCCGCGATCGTCGGTTTCGGGATTCGGAACCTGCCGGACCTGGAGACGGGACTTGCAGAGATGCACCGCGTGCTGGCGCCCGGAGGCAAACTGATCGTCCTGGAATTCTCCCGGCCCGAAGGCCGCCTGGTCCGGTTCGGTCACGGGGCCTGGCTTCGCCTGGCAGTGCCCGGGCTAGCGCGACTGACGGCGTGCGGGACGGAGCCCTATGGGTACCTGAGGGACTCGATCCTCAGCTTTCCGGATGCCCGGGCCCTGGCCGGAACCCTCGCCGGAGCCGGATTCACTCGCGTCTCCTACCGTCACCTGGCGCTCGGGACAGTCGCGATCCATTCGGGACATCGCGGCGAACCGTCCGGAAAGTACCCGGCGGGAGAGCGGCCTGGGGGCCGATCGCTCACCACGGCAGAGGGAGATAGCGCAACGGGCCGATCCGCGGGATCTCGGTCGGTAACGAGTTCATCTGCATGAGTTCCTCCCAGGCGCGGCGCTCCACCCCCGCGGCGCCCACCCGAAGAGCCACCCGGCGGCGATAGGTCCGGGTCAGGACACCGCCGGCGCCGTCCCCGGCCGACGCCCCGTCCCCGGAGAAGCCGGCCCCATTGCGACTTCTGGCCGCACGGACGCGTACCGCCACGTCCACCGCGCGCACGATGTGATCTCGGAGGCGGGCCGCCGAGGCCATGTCTCCGACAAAGCGTGGCGGTGCGTCCAGGAACCGGTCGCCGTTTTGCCCGATCACGTAGCGGACCTGCAGGTCTTCCACGAAACCAACGGGTTGTGGCCGATCCTCGTCAACCCGCCGCATCAGCACCGACCGTCCATCGGAGGCGCTCGGCGCCGCGTCCTCCACCCAATAGCGGATTCTGCGGATCGGAACCACCCCGGGCTGACCGAGCCCGAAGAGTCCATATCCCTCGCTTTCCTCGGCGTCCGGGGCGGACCCCACCGAGCCGCCCCTCGTCTCGAGCAGACGCTCCAGCATGGCGTTTACCACCTGATCGGTCAGGCTCGACAGCGCACTTCGACCGATACCGGGTACCGCGGCTTCGATCGCCCCTCCCAGCACGCTCTGCAGCCCGCGCTCCAACAGCCCGCCCCCGCTCCCCGGCTCGAACGTATCGGCGTCCACGCTCGGGCGGAAATGCCGGTGCCAGGCATCGTCGAGCGGGACGATCCTGACCACGGCGCCTGCCGCCGCCGCGTCCTCCGGCGGAGCCGTCCCAGTCCGCGCGCCGGCCGCTCGCAGCGCCCCCAGCAGTTGCCCCGAACCCCCGCTCCGGCCGCCGCGAATCGAAGTCACTCGTCCGAACGCCCAGCGCGGCGTCATCTCGTCATCGTTGAAGACCATGACAAATCCGTCGTCAGCGGGGACAGGCCCACGATCGAGTCGAGAGTCGGGATGGCCCAGGGTCGCTTCCCCGCCGTCGAACGCAACCACCGGCTCGAACGACGTCTCCGCCAGGCGTTCCGGGGCCGTCAGGAAGTCCAGTCCGTCGGGATTCCGGTCGCCGGCGGAATCAAGATCGGCAAACACCGGGATTTCCACCGGCAGCCCGGCGCCGGCACGCCCCAGATCCGCGGCAATCCGGTCAAGAATCGCCCGGCCGTCCTGACGCATGGCGGCCAGTTCCGGCTGTAGTTCCAGCGACAGGCGGCCTTGCCGCAACAAGAGGCCGAAACTCCCGGCCACCATCAGCGTGAGACCGAGGGCGATCACGACTTCGGTGATCGTGAATCCGGAGATGCTCTCGCCGCCCCCGGGCCGGGGACGGCCCCCGGAGGTGGTCTGCGCGACCGCTGATCGAGGAAGGCGCTTCCGGCAAGACATTCGTCCTGCTGTGCTCGGGGCGGCAGGGTGGGCCATCGTGATGTCTCCCTAGCGAATCCAGAAGGGAGAACGCCGGAATCCCTCCACGAAGAGCGTCACGTCCTCAAGAGCACCCTCACGAACGCGAAACTTGAAATCTCCGATTACGGCATCAATTGCCTCTCCCGCCGCGCTGCCGACGCTGAAAGCCATGTTGCCCGAGGCGGAGAGGCTGATTCCCTGAATGCGTCCGGGGCCGAAAGATACGACCGCCGAGGAATCGTCCACGACGCCGGCAAGTGCCGCGCCCGTCAGACCGCTGAAAGCGCGCAGCCGGGCTACTCCATCGCCGGAGGTGGTCACGTCGCAGGAAACCTGCCGGGTCTGGATCGAATGGGTGGCGAGCACCACCGCGACATCGGAGGCGTCCATAACGACCGCCGGCTTTCCGATCGGGGCTTCCCCTTCCCCGAGCGGTTGGCGCCACAGTTCCTCCAGGTGGGTTCCCAGATCCCGGAGCAGAACGACTGCCGCGGGCGTGTCCCGTACGCGGCGATCACCCCCCGTGACCACAAGCAGGTGCGGCTCGGTACGCCCCGGAAAAGGAAACACCACCGGTGGGGCGAGAACCGGATGCGTGCCGCCGAGCCGGTGGGCCACCTCCCACTCCCGCGCCGCCGGATCCGTGAGCCGCAAGCGGTGGATCTGTCCGTGAAGATCGGCGAGGTACACCCGGGTCACGAGGTCGGAGGCACCCGCGACCGCCCACGCCGGCCGCCAGGGCGCCGCGGGAGTCGGAGCGCCGTTCTTCACGATGCGCGGGGCGGGAACGGACGGGAGCGGGTAGCGGGCGCGGAGCCCGCCGTCTTCGGGCGACAGTGCCAGAAGCCACTCCCCGGCGTCGCTCGCCGGGCTCCCGGTTCCGCCAGGCAGGAACATCATCCATTCGCTTCCGCCGCTCGCCGGGACTTCCGCCAGGAGCGGCTCGGGAGATGCGCCAAGTTCGTCCAGAGAGCCGCCGGGGTCGCCAGGACGGTGGCCCCGGTTGAAGAGCAGGCGGGGGAGGCCGGGGCCGCCCACCGAGGGGCTCGGAGGCCGGTGCTCTCCGGCCCAGCCCGCTCCCACCTCGGACACATCCAGCGCGGTCACGAAACGGCCGCCCGCGGAACGGCCGAAGGCCAGCACGGTACGCCACTCCTGCGGCCGCTCCAGGAAAACATCGCGGACGACCGGAGATCCGGCGAGCGCGAAGCGGTTCACGAGATCTCGCTGCAGCCCCGCGGCGCCGCGCACTCCCGCCACGGCGAGGTCACGGAGAAAGAAACGTTCCGGGGTTTCCTCGGCAACGGAGGACGGGCCGAGAAGGTCGTCCGGTATGTACGCGAAGACCTCGTCTCCGCTGTCCCCGGCGAAAGCGTGGATCAGGCCCCCGCTGGTCGGGAGATAGACCATGGTCCGGCGATTGACGTACCGGTTGAAGAAACGCTCGTAGCTCTTCCGTTCCCGGGAGACCCGCTCCGGATGCCGAGGAGGGTTGGTGACCACGGCCGGCGACGCCAGGCCCTCGCGCAACTTCCAGGTTCCGCGGCCGCCGGTGAAATGAAGATCTCCCCCGGGTCCGTAGATCGTCCCGGTCTCGGGGTGCACCTCCAGCTCTTCACCACGGACCAGCCGAACGACGATGCGGACGGCATCCTCCGCGCTCCGGGCCCCGGTACCGTCCAGCTCGCTCAGATACCCCACGCCGACGCCAATGTCCTGCGGCGTTACTTCGCCAATCCGGAAGGCCCGCATTTCCTGGCTGCCCGGACGGTTGAAGAGGACCACCCGGTCATCCGGATCGCGGTCGGCGAGTCGCTCTCCGGCGTCCCAGATCGGGGTTCCGGCCAGCCGTCCACCGCTCCCCGCCTCGCTGGCGGAGGTGGGGAACGCTCGCAGCCGACCTCGGTGCGCATGGAGGCGGGCGCTCGTCGAGAGCAGGATGTTGTCCCTGTATGCACGTCGCCGCTGCAGCACCTCCCGAACGCGCTCCTTGCCATTCGCAGGCACTACGAGGGCGTCTTGCGCGAGCGTCGGATCACTACCGGGAAAGGAGGAGCTCGGAGAGCTGGCCACCAGCTCCTTGACAGTCGCCAGGCGCGGCGCGGAGAGCTTCACCTCGCCGGCGGGCAGCGTGACCTCGGAGAGGATCTGTTCGATCGCCCGCCGGAGTGCCTCGGGGCGGTCGGCATGAATGGCCGGGTGTCGCCCGTCCGACGCCATCCACGCCAGGTGGTTCGTGTACCCCCGGCTCTCCTCGTCCGCCAGGTCGACCCCGACAACGTGGATGTCACCGAGGCCCGCCCCCGGATCATCGCCGTTCAACGCCAGGTACGCGGCCTTGGCCTTGAGTCCCGCGTTCCAGGCCCTGAGCGCCCGGCGGGGAGGATCCTGATGGAGCACCGCGGCCGGGGTCGCAGAACCCGTTCTGAGCCAGACGGCGTCCTCCTTCTCTTTCCCCGCCGCACCCACGTTGAAATCGCGCCAGGGATGAAGGTTGCATTCACAGGTGTCCATACCGTCGGTAATGAGCACGATGACGTTTCGCTGGCCCGGAGCGAGGTCGTCGGTGCTCTCTTGAGCGATTTGCGACGCGAGCTGGTAGAGGGCGATCCCGTTTGGGGTCCGCTCGGCGTTGACCTCGCTGGGAAGTCGTTCCAGGATGGCGGTGCGCGCCGCTTCGGCATCGCACCCAGGGGGATCGGCAAGCACCATCATGCCGCCGCAGCGGACGGGAGTCAGCGGAGCCACGCCGGGGGAGCCGTCGGGCAAACCGGCGCCCATCGTGGGATCCGCGCAGATTTCCTCCGGAGAACTGCCCGAACCGGAATGCCGGAATCGCAGAAACGTCGCAAGTCCCCAGTGGACGAGGGGAGCGCCGGCCTCCGATTCCAGAGTCCGGACCGCCCGGCGGATAACCTCGGTGGCCGCGCCGAAGCGACTCGTGTCGCCGAGTTCCGCCTCCATCGACTCCGAGGTGTCGAACAGGATCCAGACGCGCGGCCGAATCGTGGTGCGCACGGTCCCCAGGGGGTCTCGAACTCCCTCCTCGGGCTCGGCGAGGACACGCGCCTCCGAAGCCGGCGTCGCCCGGTTGGAAGTCTGCGCGGCGAGCCCCGGGAAGACCGTTCCGAGGAACAGAGCCACCCCCAGGCTCGCCCGCGGCCAACAGTTTCTTCGTCCCTTCGTGTCGTTCATGGGATTCCTCCTCCCGGGGCAGTCGCTGCACCGAATCAACGGAACGTCCCCCGGTCGCCCTCGGTCGTGCGCCGGCGGGCCCAATTCGTCAATCCGTCGCTGTAGTCCTCGTCCCCCGGGTCCACGCTCCCGGGACGCCGGGCGAGCCGGACCGTCATTTCCAGGCGGCTCACGGCGTGCGGGTCCGCCGCGTCGGCAGGTGGCGGGTGCCGTGCTTCCGCCGTCAGCACCGCGCGATCGTGGGGGGCGCCGGCGTCCCCGGCGCCCACGATGGGACGCCGAATCCAAACCGTGACCCCGGCAAGTTCGGGGGTGCCGTCACCGTCCAGGTCCGGCGCCCAGCCGGAGCGCGGGCTCCGCGGATCGAACAGCAGTGCCCGCCCGCTCAGGTCCCGGAGAACCCGACCCACATATACCCGCGCCATTCCGCCCGCCATCGGCTCATCCCGAAACACCTCGTAGTCGCGGCAACCCGCTGCCTCCGGATCGCTACACGCGGCGCTATCGCGAGGCAGCGCTCTGCCCCAGGGCTCCCCTTCGTCGGCACGGATCGTGGGACGAACCGGCGGCAGGGCGGTTTCGAAGGTGTCGTGCCCTTCAACATGTTCGGCGAGCACCGCCTTCGCGTACTCGAGACCGGCCTCGGCCTGCGCCGCCGCCATCTCGCTCCAGGCTTCGTTACGCGCCACGACGCCGTCGGTTCCGACGGAAAACAGGATCACTGCCCCCATACCGGCGAGTGCGAGCAGGAGGAGCAGCGCGAGCACGAGCGCAATCCCTCGCTCACCGGCATGGCGCCTCAGCGGCGCCAGGCGCGAGCTATTCACGGTTTGCCACCCGAACTGACTCCAAACGGACCACCGAACCGCGTCCGCCGGACACCGGTAGCGCCACGACCTCGATGAGGAGGCTGGCCAGCCGGTCGTTTCCGGGCGGCGCCAGCTCCCGGATCCTCCAACGAACCTCGTACTGGGCCGCCCCCCGGTCCGCGGGCTCGCCGTCCGGGCCGAAGCGCTCGAAATACCCCGGCGCGCCGGCGTCTCCGAGTTCCACGCTGCCGCCCGGGGCCACCGCCGGGTGATACCCCGGCCACGGCCAGCCCCGGAAGAACGGCGCCGCGACCAGACGCTCCAGCTGCGCCCGGGCGATTGCGGTCGCGAGCCCGGTCTGGGCGGCGCTTCGCCGGGCCTCGGAGGCGTGCGCGATGGCCCGGAGGAGACCTCCGCCCGCGACTACCAGCAGCAGGACGGCGAAGAGCGTCTCGACGAGCGAGAACCCATCGCTCGGCGGCCGCCGGGCCACGCGGGTAGGCACAGGGCGGTGATCCATCTTTCTTCCGTTACCAAGGGAAGAGACGGAAATCGCGTTGTTTTTGTCCCGCGTGGAAGCCGATTGTGGAAAAGTCGAAGCGAAGAGCGGAACCGGCCGCAGAGGTCCGTCCGCTCAGCTCCAGGCGGGCGGGCCAACCGACAGCAGGAAAGCGACAGCCGCTCCAAGGGCCAGGAGGGTGCCGAACGGCAAGGGGGTGTCGCGCCGGATTCTTCCGAGCAGCAGTAGTGGCCCCGCCAACAGGACGCCAACCCCTGCCGCCAGCGCGATCGCCCCCAGAGTGGGGAGCGGCCCGAGGAAGCTGCCGATCATCAGGAGGAACTTGACGTCTCCCAGACCAACCGCCTCAACACCCCGGAAACGGAGCCACAGCGCCCGCAGGCAAAAAAGCAGCCCCGCGCCCAGCAGGGCGCCGCTGAGCGAGCCCCAGATATCCAGATCGGAGCGCGGTGCCGCGAGCAGCAGGCCGGCCGCCGCCCCCGGAAGAGTGAGGCAGTCCGGCAACACCATGGTCTCCCAATCCGTGAACGCCAGAATCAGGAGCAGACTTCCGAAGACCAACCGGGAAGCGATCAACGCGGGACTGCCCCCTTCCGGCGCCAAGACAAACAAGAGCCCCGCCAGCACTTCGACGAACGGATAGCGGATTGATATCGGGGTTCGGCAGTCCCGGCAGCGTCCGCGCAGCCAGAGCCAGGACAGCACCGGGACGTTGTCCCGAACCCGAATCGGCGAAGCGCACACCGGGCATCGCGATCTCGGCAAGACCACCGACTCCCGTGCCGGGAGACGATGAATCAAGACATTGAAAAAACTCCCGGCGGCGAGCCCGAGAACGAAGAGGAAGCCCGGAAGAAACAGCCCGCCAGACCCGGACTCGGCGCCCATACCGGATCAGCGCCCGGGATAGCCCGCCAGCGGCGACATCGGCGCAATCCGCGGCAACCCCTCTTCGTCCCAGACGAAGGGAACGCCAGCCGGGTCAAGCGGCGCCTCCCGCAGGACGCCGGCCGCTACGAGTTCGCTCCAACCGCTCGGGCGGCGTCCGCGGATCTGTTCGTAATCGCGGACCAGCGCCGTGAGTGCATCCAGACGATCGAGGGCGTCGATCTGCAGGAGATGAGTGCGGGCGTTCGCTCGCGTGCGGCCGTCGTCCGCCCGTGACGCCAGCGTGCGCCAGAGCCCTCGGGCGGCTTCCCGGGCGCCGCTGCTGACCAGCGAACGGGCTGCCAACGCCGTCAACCAGGGAGGCGCCGCTTCCCGGGCGCTCGCCAGCCGCGAGGATGCGGGCGCCCTCCTCCGGGTCGTCGAGGTGCCAGTGGTGCAGGAGCCCCCGGAGCAGCACCGCGTCGAAGTCATCTGGATGCCGTCTCAACCACTCGGCCAGGACGCTGTCAGCCCGCTCCGGCTCCCCCGCCCCGAGTGGCGGTGATTCCGCCAGCAGGAGAGGTCCCACGAGTGCGGCAGGACGGAGTCCCGGGTCCAGCCGCAACGCGCCCTCGATGAACGCGCCCAGGTGCTCGAAACCCGTTACGCCCTCGAGTCTTCGGTTCCCGTAGTACTGGACCGCGGCAATCCACGAGGCATCGGCCAGCAATCTCCGGATTCCCGAGGGGAGCGCCTGGATCGCCGCCTCGCTCAGGCGAGCCCCTGAGAACAGGGGCGCGGACGCCGGGGCGGGCGGCGCGTCAGGTCGGATCAGGGCTGCCGCCAGGAGGCAGATCAGCGACAGGCCCGCCCCGGCGATCCCGCCGGCGCCGGAACGCCGGAGAGTCGGGAAGGCGCGGGGGCGTCCTGGCACTCTCAGGAACCCCGCGCCGCCGGGCGGCGCGCCCGCCAGCGGAAAATGGCGCTCGCTCCCACGCCCATCGCGGCGGCGTAGAAGAGTCCGTACAGCGTGGGACGAGCCAACACGAGCGCCGCGTCCGCCAGCCGCTCCGGCAGCCCCGGCACCCAAGGGTCGAGCACCGACAGGTCCGGCAGGACGAAAGCCGCAACAGCCGATAGCGGGCGGAGCGGAAGCGGCCCCGGGCCCACGGGAAATCGGCCGACGAGCCATCCGGCGACACAGGCAACCGCGGCGAGTGGGGTGGCCACCGGGGGCCGGGCGAGAGCGAGCAGGACGGTGGAGACCGCGAGGACCACCACGAGGCGCAGCCACAACAGCCAGCCCGCGCCGAGAACGGCGACCCACGCCCCCCCGGACAGGACGGACGACCAGACCAGCAGCAGCGTCGTGGTGGTGGCTGCGTAGAGGAACAGACCAGCGGCAAGACCGACGAACCGCCCGCCCAGCAACGTCCCCGCCCCGACCGGCTTCGCCAGGATGGCCGACCCCAGGACACCTGGGTAGCCCGCAAGTCCGCCTCCGTGGGCCAGCGCCAGGCACCAGCCCAGGACTTCCGCCACGGCCCACCCGATGTCCATTTCGAGACGGCCCTCGTGACCGAGCGAGGCATCCCCCAGCGCCAATCCGACGCCGAAGCACGCGATCACCAACGCTACCGCGGCCAGCAGGCTCCGATCGGAGCGGAATCCGCGGAACGCGACGGCCGCCGTTGCCACCAGGGATGCGATGGGCACGAGCGAGGCCCCTGCAGTAGCGGGTCGAGGCTCCGGAACGTGCTTCACCGGCCGCCTAGGCTGTCTGGCGAATCGCAGCGGCGAGCCAGTCTCCGCCGCCGTTTTGCGCCGCGCTCGCACCGCTCACCCCAAAGTTCGCGAGCCCGCCGGACGCGATTACCCCGCCATCCGCCAGAACGATGAGGCGCTCGGCGAGCGATTCGATGGCCCGTGCCTCGTGGAGGCTCACCACCACGGCCGCCCCGCGCTCCGCCGCGCGGCGGACGGCGCCCAAAGACACCGCGCGAGCCTCGGGATCGAGTCCGGTAAACGGCTCATCGAGAACCAGTGCCCGAGGGGAGCCGACCAGGGCCTGAGCGAGCGAAACCCGCCGCCGGACACCGCGCGAGCAGCGCGCCACCAGGGCACCCCACCACTCCTCCAGGCCAGTGGACTCGGCGGCGAGCCTCGCGTCCCGGCGCGCTTCGGCGCCGCGGCGCCCGGAGAGAACTGCAGCATAGTGAAGCACCGCCCGCACCGTCAGTCCCATCGGGAAGTCGTCTTCTTCCGCCACGTATCCCAGGTAGCGCCGCGCTTCGCGGCGCGTCGCCGGGATGCCCTCGATCAGGGCTTCACCCGAATCAGCGGCCAACACGCCGGCCAGGAGGCGCAAGGTGGTGGATTTCCCCGAACCGTTCTTCCCGACCAGCGCCACTACTTCGCCCGACGCCACTTCGAAACTGATATTCCGGACGGCGGTCCGGCGCCCGAACGTCATGCCCGAAAGCCCGGGCGATGGATACGAACAGGTCAGCGAGCGGGCGCGAATCTCCAAGGCTGTCCGTGCCGCTCTATTCGAGAAAGGCGGTGTCCGCGGGCACCGGACACGCGATCGCCGTTCCCGAAGGATCGTTGTAGATCGCTCCGGCGCTGGTGGCCGAAAAGGACCTGACCCCCGTCCGCCCGACGTCCGCCGGTTCCGAGTGATAGCAGTAGTCGAGCAGGCTGTCAGGGTCGCAATGGGCCGGTATGGAAGTCGGGGTCCCGTTGGCGGCGAGGGTGCGGGTGTATCCCGCTTTCACGTAGGGACTCGTCCGCCCGAGATCGGCTCCGATGAACTCCGGAGCGGTGCCCGGATATTGCGGAATACCGATCTCGCCCCCGCAATCGGCCCCGTTCCGGCAGAGATTCGTGAGGTCGGCAAAGAATCCACAGTTGGATGCGGCGTATGTCTGCTGCGCGGCAATCACCGCCCGGGAATCTCCAATCGCCTGGGCTTCGTTCGCGGACAGGCGCGCGCGCAACAACTGGGGAATGGCAATCCCGGCAATCACCCCGATGATCGCAATCACGATCAGGAGTTCGATCAGGGTGAAGCCCGCAGACCGAGCGCCGGGGCGGTCGCCTCGGGCGGGTCCCCCCGCGCTCCTCGCCCGACAGGCGGCGGTACTGCTCAGGGGCTCCTTCATCGGGAAGTCTTGGACCGGGCTGCGCGCGTCGGTGAGGTGCATGGAAGGATAGTCCTCCTTGGAGGGGTGGGGTGCGACGCGGCGCCGGGGATGGCGGACGCGAGATCGCGCTGGGGCGCGGAGAGAGATGGTCACTGATCACGCCAGGTGACCGACGAGAGTCCAGATGGGGAGGTACATGGCGATCACGATGGCTCCGATTACCAGCCCCAGCACGAGAATCAGCAGAGGTTCGATGAGAGGCAGGATTGTTGCGGTCGTTCGCTTCACTTCCTCCTCATAGAAGTCGGCGACTTTCTCCAGCGAAGTATCGAGTTCACCGGTGCGTTCCCCCACCGCCACCATCTGCACCACCATGGGCGGAAACAACCCCGTCTGACGGAGGGGGTGCGCGAGCGAGGACCCCGCCTCCACCCTCGAGCGAACGTCCGCGATTGCGGCTTCCAGATGGCCGTTTCCCACGGCGCGACGGGCTATGTCCAGGCCCTCGAGCACCGGAACTCCGGCCTCGGTGAGCACCGAAAGAGTCCTGCAGAAGCGGGAAATGCCGGCCCCCCGCAGCAACCCGCCGAAGAGCGGGAGATGGAGCGCCAGACGATCGCACCAGGCGCCGCCTGTCCGGGTCCGGCGCAGGTGGGTAATGGCTGCCACCCCGGATGCCAGGAGAAGCAATCCCAGCAACGACCAGGACTCGAACGACCGGGAGGCCTCGATGACCACGCGCGTGAGAAGCGGGAGGTCGGCGTCGAGGCCTTCGTAGAGTTGGCTGAACACCGGAACCACGCGCCACAGGATTACGGAGACAACCGCCACTCCGATAGCGCCGACCACCACCGGGTACGCGAAAGCTCCCCGCACGTGCTGTGTCACCGCGGCCGCCTTTTCGAGTTCGGCCGCCAGGCGCAGCAGGCTCTGGTCAAGCCGTCCTCCCGTTTCTCCGATGGAGGTCATGGCCACCGCAAGGCGGCCGAAGACGCGCGGGTGACGGCTCATCGCCGCTGCCAACGAACTGCCGGATTCCACATCTCGGCCGATGCTCGCCAGCGTCGCCTGGAGCCGCCGATTGTCCTCCTGACGCTGGAGGACCGAAAGGCTCTCGGCGAGCGGCAGCCCGGCGCCCACCATGACCCCCAGTTGGCGCACGAACTGCGCGACCTTCCTCCGACTGACGGGATTCGGCAGCAGCGCGGAGGCAAATTCACGAAGGCGACCGGCCCATTCTCGGGCGCGTTCTCGGTTGCCCGCCCGCGACCTGAGCGCACTCGCCGGGGGCACGGTCCGTCAACCGCGTCCATTCGTGGCCGCACCCAGGGCCGTCCCCAGGCTTGCGGGCTCATTTGAGGCGGCGAGCGCATCGCTGCGGCTTATGACGCCCTGGCGGCACAGGGAGGCGAGCGCGTCGTTCAGCGCTACCGCCGTTCCCCGCCCCGCCCCGGCATCCATCACCGCAAACAGTTGGTGCAGCTTGTCTTCGCGGATCAGGTTGCGCGCGGCGGGCGTTGGAGTCAACTGCTCAACGGCGAGGACACGGCCACGCCCGTCGGCGCGCGGCACCAGTCGTTGGCAGTAGATCGTCTCGAGCGACGCCGACAGCCGGACTCTTGCCTGTCGATGTTGCGAGGCCGGAAACATCTCCACGATTCGGGCCAGCGCGTGAAGCGTGGAGCGGGCGTGAATCGTCGCCAATGCCAGGTGCCCCGTTTCGCTCACCCGGAGGGCCGCATCGACAGTTTCCCGGTCCCGGATTTCACCGATTACCACCACGTCCGGATCCGAACGCAAGACGGAGCGGAGCGCCGTATGGAAGGAACCGGTGTCGCTACCGACCTGCCGCTGCGTAACCAGCGCCCGGCGACTCGGGTGGACGATCTCCACCGGATCCTCGACCGTAACGATGTGGACCGGCCGCGTTCGGTTGATGCGGTCCACGACGGCTGCGAGGGTCGTGGACTTTCCCGAGCCGACCGGTCCGGAAGTGAGGACCAGACCGGATCCGAGGCGGGCGAGCCCCGACACGCTGGCAGGCGCCCCCAGCGCCTCGAGAGAAGGCACCTCGGTGGCGACGACCCGATACACCGCGGCGAGCGCGCCCCGGGTGCGAAAGACGCTCGCCCGGAAGCGGCCGACGCCGGTCAAGGTGAAGGAGTAGTCGGCCTCTCCATCCCGGCGCAGCAGGTCGCGTTGACGATCCGCGATCCCCGCGGAGATCATCGCCTGCACCGCCTCAGCGGGGGGCGCTTCGCCGCCCGCGTGCCGTAGCCTGCCATCGATCCGAAGGCGTGGAATCGCCCCCGGGCTCAGATGCAGGTCACTTCCCCCGAGATTCACCAGTTGCTGTAGCAGCCGGCGCAACCCGGCTCGGGAATCCGTCGCCGCGGTCACATCTGGGGAGATTGGGTCGGGCATCTCAAGAGACCAGACGAAATTTCTTCCGGATCCCTGTCAAACTTGTTTCGCCCCGAAAAAACACCCGCTGGTGGCCCGGAGGTTGCCTACGTGCGGCCAACGCTCGATCCGGATCGGAACCGCCGCACCTGCGAGCGCCGGGCGCAACTGCGGTCCCCGGGGGCCGGCGCCCGCCGGATCCCGGTCCTGTTTGTTCCCGCGCCTTCGGCGGCGTACCGGGGGCGTGTCTGGTAAGCTCATGCCCCGCATGGCGGGCGTTCGGGACCGGGAGCCAACCCTATGAGTTCCCTTCCCCTCCCCGAGAAGACGCGCTTCTTGTTCGTTACGGGCGGGGTGATCTCTTCGCTCGGGAAGGGCATCGCGTCAGCGTCGTTGGGGCGCTTGCTCAAATCGCAGGGGTACTCGGTCACCTTTCTCAAATTCGACCCCTACCTGAACGTGGATCCGGGCACCATGAGCCCGTATCAGCACGGTGAGGTCTTCGTGACCCATGACGGCGCCGAGACCGACCTCGATGTCGGCCACTACGAACGGTTCACCGGGAACGCTTTTTCGGCGCTCTCCAACGTCACCAGCGGCCAGATCTACGAAACCGTGATCGAGCGGGAGCGCCAGGGCGGGTATCTCGGCGCCACCGTTCAGGTGATCCCGCACGTCACCGACGAGATCAAACGACGGGTGCTGGCCGTGGCGCAAGATGGAGCCGACGTGGTCATCGTGGAGATCGGCGGCACCGTCGGCGACATCGAGGGACAACCGTTTCTCGAAGCTGCGCGGCAGTTCCGGCTTGATGCGGGCCCCTCCCGCGTCTGTTTCCTGCACCTCACGCTGGTCCCCATGATCGCGACGGCGGGCGAGTACAAGACCAAGCCCACCCAGCACAGCGTGCGTGAGCTCCGGGCGATCGGGATTCAACCCGATGTCCTGCTGTGTCGCGCCAGGGAGAGTCTTCCTGCCGACGTCAAGGCCAAGATCGGGCTCCACACCTCGGTCGCGCATGGCGCAGTGTTCACCGCCGTGGACGCGCGTTCGGTGTACGAGGTTCCCCTGAACCTGGCGGCCGAAGGCGTGGACAGCCGCGTCCTGGAGCATTTCCAGCTTCCTTCCCACGAGCGGAGGCTGACCGACTGGACGGACCTGGTGCAGCGTCTGCGGAGCGGTTCGCGGGACGTCCGGATCGGAGTCGTTGGCAAATACGTCGAACTCGAGGATTCCTACAAGAGCCTCAGTGAAGCGCTCACGCACGGGGGCGTCCCCCACGACGCGCGCGTCGAGATTCGGTGGGTGGAAGCCGAGAGCCTGCAAGACGGCGATCTCTCGCAACTCGACGACTGCGACGGCATCCTCGTGCCCGGAGGGTTCGGATCCCGGGGCACCGAGGGCATGGCGTTGGCGGCCGGACGAGCGCGCACCGACCGGGTGCCCTTCTTCGGGATTTGCTACGGCTTCCAGTGGGCGGTGGTGGAGTTCGCGCGCTCGGAATGCGGCCTCGCGGACGCCAGCACCCAGGAACTCAATCCGGACGCCGAGCACCAGATCTTCCAGCTCCTGCGGGGGCTCGAAGGTGTCGAACCGATGGGTGGAACGATGCGCGTGGGGGCCGCCACCTGCCTCCTCCGGGAGGATTCACTGGCCGCGCGTACCTACGGGCGAACGCGCATCAGCGAGCGGCACCGGCACCGCTACGAATTCGAGCGCGGCTACACGGAACTCGTCGAGTCCCGGGGAATGAAGTTCTCCGGCTTCACCGAGGACGGGTTCTATGAAATCGCCGAAATCCCTGAACATCCCTGGTTCCTGGCGGTCCAGTTCCATCCCGAGTTCCAGTCGAATCCGCTCCGTCCCCATCCACTCTTCAGCGATTTCATCTCAGCCGCATTGCGCAATCGTGAGCAGCGGGGCCTGAAGAACCCGCCGCCCGCGGCCAGGGTGGCGGCAGCCAGCTGATCCGGCGCCGGCCGGGCCGATCTTCCGTGCCCAACCGCGACCGCGCCGGTTCCGGCACTTCTGGCTCGCCGGAACCGGACGAAAGCGCCTTCGGGGGCGATCCGGTGTCCCGTCGGGCAGCAGCGATCGAGGCCATTTTGCTCGACGTGGACGGCGTTCTGACCGACGGCACGTTCGAGCCCGGCGATGAGAGTGCGGGGATTCCAGAACGTAAGCGGTTCCATTCCCGAGACGGGTTGGGCCTGGTGATGGCGAAGAAAAGTGGCTTGCGCCTCGGTTTCGTCACCGGCCGCCGCTCCGGGAGCGTGCAGGGGCGGGCCGCCGAACTTTCCCTGGACTTTCTCCGCGAGGGCTGTTTCGACAAGGGCCCGGCCTTCGATGAGGCCTGCGCGGCTTTCGGGCTCGGGGCGCCGCAGGTTGCCTTTATCGGCGATGACGTGCAGGACCTGCCGGCGCTTCGGCGGGCCGGATTCGCCGCGGCCCCCGCGGACGCTCATCCGGCCGTGCTGGAATGCGTCCATTTCGTGGCCGACGCTCCGGGTGGACGCGGCGCGGTCCGCCAGATAATCGAACGGATCCTGGAGGCTCGGGGGTTGCTCGACGACGCCTTGTTCCGGTTCTGGGGGTAGTCACGCTTCCGCGGCGCGCCCCAGGAGCGCCGCCGCCAGCGCTTCGGCCGCCGCTTCGGTTTCCTCCAGGGTTCCGGAAGCATCCACCAGATCGTCCGCCTGCCGGGCTTTCTCCAGGGGATCCATCTGCGCGGCGAGGCGCAGACGCGCCTCCCCCGGGCTCATCCCGGGGCGCGCCGTGAGGCGTTCGAACTGCTGCTCCGGACGGCAGACGACAACCACCAGCCGGTCATAGTTCCGAGCGCTGCCGGTCTCGACCATGAGGGCGGCTTCCACGCCCGCGACGTCTTTCCCCTCGGCTTCGTTTTGCTCCAGAAAGGCCCGGGTCCGCTGCCAGATCCGCGGGTGCACCACCTGGTTCAGCCATTTCCGCTCCGCCGGGTCGGCAAAGACGCGGGCTCCGAGGGTCTTCCGGTGGATCCCACCTTCCGGATCGAGGATGTCCGCGCCGAAGTGGCTGGCGATCTCCTCCACCAGCTCGCCGCCCGGTGCAAAGAACTCGTGCGTCAACGCGTCTGCATCGAGCATGGGAATCCCGCTCGCCTCCAATACCCGGCGAACCGTGCTCTTCCCCGAGGCGATCCCGCCGGTAAGTCCGATCCGCAGCAATGGGCTAAGCGCCGGCGGCCTGGCGAGCGACGGCGAGCGCGACGGTGTTCGCCAGCAGCATCGCAATGGTGAGCGGCCCCACGCCGCCGGGAACCGGGGTGTATGCCGAGGACCGTTCGCGCATCGCCAGGGGATGGACGTCCCCCACCAGGGTATAGCCGTTCTTCCGGAACCGGGCCAGCCGCCGCTCATCCTCGCCGAAGAAGTCGCGGACTTCCTCTTCGCTAACCGCGCGGTTCATCCCGACATCCACGACCACCGCGCCATCCCGAATGGCGTCCCGCCCCACCATCCCCGCCCGGCCGATTGCCGTGCAGAGGATGTCGGCCTCGCGGCAAACTCCGGGAAGATCCCTCGTTCGCGAATGGCACACGGTAACGGTGGCGTGCTGATGAAGCAGGAGCAGCGCCAGCGGCTTCCCGACGATGTCACTCCGCCCCACGACGACCGCGCGTGCTCCCCGGACCTCGATCCCTTCGCGGCGAAACATCTCCATGATGCCGGCCGGCGTGCAGGGTCGCGGACCCGGGAGATTCGCCATCAATCGACCCACGTTCTCGGGGTGGAAACCGTCCACGTCCTTGTCCGGGCGAATCCGGGACAGGAACTCCGATGCATCGAGTCCTCCCGGCAAGGGAAGCTGGAGCAGGATGGCGTCCACCGCATCGTTCCGGTTCAGCCGGTCCAGCAGCGCGGCCAGTTCCGCCGCCTGGGTGGTGGCGGGCAGACGATGAGTTTCGGAAGAGATCCCCGCTTCCCTGGAAGCCTTGATCTTGCCCCGCACATAGATCGCCGAGGCGGGGTCGTCACCGACCAGCACCACCGCCAGCCCCGGCGGGCGTCCGCCGCGGGCGAATCCCCGAGCCGCCACCGCGGCATCGGCGCGGATTGCCGCTCCGATCTTCTTTCCGTCCAGGATTCTTCCGGCCATCAATCTCTCCTCAACAATCGGAATGCCGAGCCCGGCTGCCCGAGCCTCGGGGCGCCGGACGGGTCGTCGCCACCCGGAGCAGCGCGTGTGCCTTGTCGGCGATCTCTTCGGGCGAGGAACCGGCCAACGCGGAGATCACCGCCGCCGCGTCCGCCCCCGCCGCCAGCACCGCGCCGACCCGCGACCGGCTGATTCCACCGATCGCAACCAGAGGTCCGGCGTAGAGACTCCGCGCTTCGCGTAGCCCGGACAGCGAGACGACCGGCGCGGAATCGGCCTTGGTGGCAGTCTCGAACACCGGTCCCACCGCAAGATAGTCGGCGGGCTCGTCGCGGGCAGCCTCCAGTTCTTCGCGAGTGTGGGTCGAAAGACCGATGACCGCTCGCGGGCCAAGCAGCCTGCGGACCGCCCTTGGCGAAAGGTCGTCCTGCCCGAGGTGCACACCATCCGCTCCCGTCAACAGGGCGATGTCGGCACGGTCGTTCACGACGATCCGGACGCCGCTCGCGGCGACCCCTTGAACTCCGGCCGCCACCCAGGCCAGGAAGGATCCGCTTGGCATCTCCTTGCCTCGCAACTGCACAACCCGGACCCCTGCCGCCCCCAGCGCGCGAAGAACCGGCCCGGGATCCCGCTCACCGAAGACGCTCGCTTCCAGAATGGGATAGATCGGACCCGTCGCGAAAAATCTCCGGGAGCACCAGGACGTCGCTCGTTCTCCTCCGACCGGGTCCCGATCAGTCGAGGCGCCCGATGAACCCGGTGTCGAAGCCACCGGCCAGAAACTCCTCGCTCTCCATGATCCGACGATGGAGCGGGAGAGTCGTGTGAATTCCCTCCACCTCCATCTCGGCAAGAGCTCGCCGCATCCGCGCCACCGCGTGCGGTCGATCCTCGCCGTGCACAATGAGTTTGGCTACCAGCGAGTCGTAGTACGGCGGAATGACCGCCCCCGCATGCGCCGCCGTGTCCACCCGGACCCCGGGTCCGCCAGGGCTGTGGAACGCGGTGATCGTGCCGGGACTCGGAATGAACCGTTCCGGATCCTCGGCATTGATCCGACACTCGATCGCCGCCCCCGAAACCCGAAACGACTCCTGTGAGAAGGAGAGCGGCTCGCCGGCCGCGACCCGGATCTGTTCCCGCACCAGGTCCAGCCCGGTGACCATTTCGGTCACCGGGTGCTCGACCTGGATGCGCACATTCATCTCGCTGAAGAAAAAGTTCCCTTCGGGATCCATCAGGAACTCGACCGTGCCCGCATTTCGATAGTTCACCGCCCGGGCCGCCTTCACCGCGGCTTCTCCAAGCTTCTTGCGGGTGGCCTCGGTCAAGCCGGGGCCGGGAGCTTCTTCCACGAGTTTCTGGTGCCGGCGCTGGACGGAACAGTCCCGCTCGCCAAGGTGCACGGTATTGGTGTGCTCATCCGCAAACACCTGGACCTCGATGTGGCGCACGCTGGGCAGATACCGCTCGATGTACATCTCCGCGTCCCCGAACGCTGCCTGCGCCTCGGCGGCAGCAGAAGCCAGCGCCGGCGCCAACTCCGATTCGGCATTCACGATGCGCATTCCACGACCGCCACCGCCGAAAGAGGCCTTCAGCAGCACCGGATATCCGATCTCGCCGGCAACCCGGGTTGCTTCTTCCACACCCGAGACTCCGGATTCGGTGCCGGGCAGGATGGGAACCCCGGCGTCCCGCATGACCCGGCGGGCAAGCGCCTTGTCCCCCATGGTGCGGATGCTCTCCGGTGGCGGTCCGATGAAGGTCACGCGACAGGCTTCGCACACCTCCGCAAGCGCGTGGCTCTCGGCAAGGAACCCATAGCCAGGATGAATGGCCCCCGCGCCCGAAATCTCCGCCGCGGTCAGGATTCGCGGCACGTCCAGATAGCTCTCGGCGGGCGACGCCGGGCCGATGCAAACCCGCTCGTCCGCAAGGCGCACCGGCAACGAGTCGCGGTCCGCATCCGAGTACGCAACGACCGTGCGGAGGCCGAGGTCCCGGCAGGCGGCGATGATCCGGACCGCGATCTCCCCGCGGTTGGCGACGAGAACCTTGTTGAACACGTCAGCAGCCTGTGAACAAGGTCACGCGGCTCTTGTTCAGGCTGGCCGGATCACGAAGAGCCGGTCCCCGTACTGCACCGGGGAGGCGTCTTCCGGGAGGATCTCCACGATTTCTCCACCGCTCTCCGCCTCGATGTTGTTCATCAACTTCATGGCTTCGATGATGCAGAGAACCTGACCTTTCCGCACACGATCTCCGACACTGACGAACGCCTCCGCGTCCGGGCGGGGCCGCCGGTAGAAGGTTCCCACCATGGGCGCGGTCACCGTGTCCAGCCCGGCTGCCGCCGAATCCGCCGCTCCATCATCCGCTGGCGCGGGAGGGGCCGGGACGGGCGCCGGAACGGTGGTCGCAACCGTCGCCGCCGGCTGCCGGGCGACGCGCAGGCGCGCGCCTCCGATACGAAGATCCACTTCGTGGAACTCGGTGCCGGCAAGCTGATCCAGAGCCTCCAGCAGATCGGCGAGGGTCGGCTCTCTGGACGAAGATGCGGGCACGAACGGCAGCGGGGCTCGGCCCGCAACGGCGCGAACGGTAGCACAACGGACCGCCGTCCGGCGGTGATCCGATTCAGGGCTCGGAGGGAGAATCCGGCTTCGTCGGGCGCGCCTGTTCCCAGGCGCGGACTCTCGGGGTGAGGAAGATGAGCAGCTCCTCATCGCGGTGGTTTTGTTCCCGTGACCGGAACAGATGCCCCAGCAGGGGTATCCGATGGAGGCCGGGCACCCTGCCCCGGTCCTGCGCGTCCTGCGTGGCAAAGACACCCCCGAGAACCGTCGTCGCTCCGTCTTCCACCCGTATCCGGGTGGTGGCGTGCTGGGTGAGAATGCTCGGAATCCCCCCAACGGCCTGGCCGAAGTCGAGCGCATCGTTGCTCACCGTGAGATCCAGGAGAACGGTGCCCTCCGGACTGACCTGCGGGGTAACCGTGAGCTCGAGAACCGCGTCCCGGAACTGCACCGTAACGGTGTTGTTCGCCACCACCTGAACCGGAAAGGTCACTCCCTGCTTGATGGTTGCCGGCCGGGCGTTTTGGGCGACGATCCGCGGTGCCGAGAGGATCCTGACCTCTCCTTTGCGCTCCGCCGCGGTCAGCGCCACATCGAGATGGGCAGCGCCCCCCAGCGCCCCGAGGGCGAGCCCCAGCGCTCCGGTAGGAGCCCCGGTGATCGGAAGGTTCACCCCGTAGCCCGAACGCTCGCCGTCGGCGTTCGCGGCGGAGAGGATCCCTCCCGCTGGACTACCGCTGGAAAAGGACGAGGTGGCTCCTCCGATCGCGTCCGCACCGATTCGGAAGGATTGAGGCAGTTTCTTCCCGGTGTGTTCGCGCACCAGGCCTCCACCCCACTGGATTCCGAGCCGCCGAGTGAGCGTTCGCGTGGCCAGCACGATGCGCGCCTCGATCTCCACGCCGGGAACCGGGATGTCCAGCACGTTCAGCACGGACTCGATTTCGCGAATCCGACTTTCCACATCCGCCACCAGAACCGTTCCGGTTCGCTGGTCGGCGACGAGCGTTCCCCTCTCGCTCAGTCGGCTTTCCAGCACTTCTTTCACCTCATCGGGGCGCACGTAGCCCAGGCTACGACTGAAGGTGATCAGTTCACCGGCAAGTTCGCGCGCTTCGGCCTGCCGCCGCTCCTCTTCGTATTCGGCGGCGAGCTCGGAAGCGGGTCCCACGCGCAAGACGCCCTCTTCGAGCACGTGCCCGAGCCGCTGCGAGCGGAGCACAATGCCCAGCGCCCGGTCCCAGGGAATCTCGGTGAGCCGGAGGGAAACGCGACCCGAAACCCCCGGCTGCAGCACAAAGTCGAGCCCGCTGACTTCGCTCAAAACGCGGAGCACATCCCGAAGGTCGGCGTCCCGGAAGTCAAGGCTGACCCGCGGCTCGACGTCTTCCGCTCGCCGGGCGTCGGCCTGATCGGCATCCCCTGCCGGAGCCGGCTCCGGCGGCGCGCGACAGGTGATCTCGAGACCCCCTGCGAATAGCGACGGATCACAGAGAACGCCGGGCGCCGCCTCGACGGTGATGCCCTCGGTCTCTTTCGGAGAGATCCGCACTTCGAGGATCTCCGGAGTTCCCACCCCCCAGGATCCTTTCACCGCCTCGAGGTCCACCCCCGGCATCAACACCTGGAACCGGTCCCGCAACCCGGCGCCGGATGGTGGACGCAGCTGCCCATCGGTGGGAAAGCGCAGGACTGTCTCCCGGTTCCCCGGATGGATTTCCACGCCGGTTACCGCCGGCGGACCAGCGGCAACGAGCACCTGCACCTCGAGCCCGCGCCCGGCCGCCGGAGCGACACCCGGCCCGAGGCAGACGAGCAAGACCAGGCCGGCGCCCGCCGGACGGTTCAAGAGTCTCGTCGCAAGTCTCATCACTCCTCCTCCGAGGTCGCGCGTGAAGCCGCCAGCGGCCGATGCACCGAGCGGGCGCGGTCTCCGCCAAGCCAGAAGCTGACCCCGGCGTCCTCGATACGGCCCAGCACGCCGTCCAGCAGACGGTCTCCCGGAACCGCGACGAAGCCTTCACCGGTCGCGGACTCCAGAATCGCGAGCCCTGATGATCGGGCTTCCTCTTCCGCATCCGTTTTTTCCCAACGCACGATCCCGCGAATCACGGCTTCCATGATTCCGACACCGGCAAGCCCCGGAGGGCGCGGGGCCTCGCCCCCGGACGCCTGGTGCCGGAAGGGATCGCGGCCTCGCTCCGCACCGGCGCGCTGGGTCCCAGCCGCCGCTCGCATTCCCGGCTCCCGGCCGTCTCCGGAAACCGGAAATCCGGCAAGCACGACGACGAGTCCGCCTCGCCCGAGGAAACCGCGCATCAACATCCCGGCCTTCCCGCGTCGGGTTTCTCGAAACCGTCCCCGCCCGCCATCGGGACCGGGGACGGGGCGGCCTCGGCGGAGCGGACCGCAACCGCCACGAAGCGGCAACGGACGAGACCGCCGGCGGCCACCTCCATTCCGATGTCCTCCACCAGGACCAGATGGGGCAAGAGCGAAACCTGCTCGAAGAAGCCCAGGAAATTGAAGAACGATCCTTCGGCCTGCACCGATACCGCGCGCGCCAGATAGCCGTCCAGTCGAACCTCGGGCTCCGGGGCGAAACGAAGGAAGCGCACCCCCGCGTCCGACGCCAGCGCACCCAGGGACCGAAGCGCCGCTTCGGCCTCGCTGGGCTTCGCCAGCCCTACCGAAAGCGCCGCGATGCGCACCCGCAGCCTGGCCAACTCGTCGCGGGTTTCGCCGGGAGACTCCCCGGACTCCGGGGGGCTCGTGTCGTCACCGGCCAGACGAGCCTCCCCTTCGGCCACCTCGCTCTCAAGCTGCTGGAGTTCGCGCACCATTCCAGGTCGAATCAGCAGCCGGAAGGCGCCGTAGGCGACAAACCCTGCCGCCAGGAAGGGCGCGATCGCCCGCCAGCGGAGCGTGGTCGGGGTCAACGCGGTGCTCCTCCGTTCCCACGGGCCGGCTCCACCCGCTCGAAGGGCGACGGCTCCCGGGACGCGTAGCGAAGGGCCCCGGCCAAGGCGAACCGCTGCTGTCCCCCCTCGGCCACGGGGTCCGACTGCTCGACCCAGAGGAGTTCGAGATCCCTCACCCGCTCCATCTGCGAGAGTGCCTCAAGAGCCCGGGCTACTTCGGCTGCCGAGTCCCCCCTCCCGGTGATCCGGAGATCCGGGCCGTCCCGCCGCACCTCTTCCAGCACGACCTCGTCCGGAACCGCGAGCGAAATTTCCCGAAGGAGTCCCGGGACAAGAAACCGTTCCTCGTCCCAGCGGGCCAGCCGCGCCTCGACCTCCCGCAGTTCCGCGAGATGTTCCCGCTCGGCCCGCAACCTCTCTTCTTCGCCCGCCTGCGCGGCGATCCGGCCTCGGAGCTGCTCGCGTTCGGAACGGGCGCCCTCAAGGCGTCCCCGGAGGAGGCGAACGTCCACCGCCACCGCCACCACGGCGAGTCCGAACAAGAATCCACCCGCAAGATTCCGGGCGCGTGACGGCCGCCTCCCGGTGCGACCCGAGCGGCGGCGCTCGGGGCCGCCCGCCGGAAGAAGGTTCATGAACGGCGACCCGTTTCGGGCGCCTGGAGATCCAACGCCGCCTGGTAGGCGAGACCGGCGGCCACCGCGAACGCCGGTCCTCCCTGGCCGCCGCCGATGGATGCGAGCGGATCGAGAACAAGGGGTTCCCCGAGATCCAGCTCCCGAAACCCCCGCAGGAGAACCGGATCGCTGGCGCCTCCACCGCTCAGGCACAGTCGGGCCGGACCTGGCAGCTCCGCCTCCCGAAGCGCTTCCCGGATCGTCGCCGCGATCCGGTTCCCGAGAACCTCCGCATCCTCCCCCTGCCCGGCGGGCCCGAATCGGACATCTTCAGTCGCCTGAAGGCGATCCGAGGCGAACGCTGTTCCCTCGGTCGCCGGAACGCTTACCCGAAGGTCGGGTTCGGCCCCCGCATTCAGATCGCGGCTCGCCGCCGGGCCGCCGGTTCCAGCCCGGGGACGGGGCCTCGGCCAGCGACCGAAGACATGAACCCCGGCCCGGGAGGCGCCGATCTCCGCGATTACCAGGCCTCCGGACGGGGGATCCGGCGCGGCCCGGGACGCGATCAGACGCGCCGCGGCGAAAAGTGCATAGGGCTCCAGGTCGATACCGCTCACTTCCCTCCCCGCCGCGCGGACGCCGCCACAGTGGTTTTGAACCACCTCGCGCGGCGCCGCTCCGAACACAATCGCCCCGGGCTGGCTGGCGCCCGGCTCCCGTGGCGGCGGCAGCGGACGCTCGTAGTCGAACTCGAGAGATTCGAGATGGAGCGGGAGGTGGCGGGCCGCTTCCCGGGCCACGGCGTCCCGGAAGTCTTCCGGCGCGCCGGCAACGGCGCGGTCGGGCGGCGCCGGGAATCGCTTGATGAACACCGAACTCCCGCCAAGAGCCAGCGCCGCCAGCCGTCCGCGGATACGCAACCGCGTCAGCAGTCGCCCGAGCGCCGAACCGACAGCCTCCGCGTCTTGCACCGCACCATCCCGAACGACCCCCGGGTCGAGACGCTCCCGTCCTGCTCCGACAAGCGTCAGATCTTCGCCATCCGCGGCGAGAGCCACCGCCTTCACCCCCGAATACCCGAAGTCCACCCCTAGCCCGTGCGGCGGGCGTCTCCAGCGGGTAAAACGGCGCACTCTTCCTCAGACGGAAAACGCCTCCCGAAATTCCCGTTTCCGGGGCCACTGTGGAAAACTCGACGTGGAGTGCACCTCCGGAGGCCGGGCAATCCGTCCGGACCAACACGGAGAGCGTCAGGCCGGGCGACGCCGCCGGGAGGCCAGCGACCTCTCAATCAGGCGCGCTTAGCAGCCGGTGGTGAAACCCACCTGAGCGCCGAGGGTGGCGAGGCCCAGTTCTCCCGGTGAGGGGCGGCCAGTCCTCCCGGTGGGGGCCAGACGGGATCGAGCGCCGCTCGAGTCCCCACCGAGAGAACTGGGCCGCGGGGGTTTTACCACCGGCTCTTCGGGTGTGGGGGGCGGAGTCGGCGGCTCGGGCGGTGTCTCGTGGAGGCCGCACCGAAGCGGCCAGTCTTCGAACGGAATACGTGCTCGCGGGAGCTCGTCGTCGGGGGTGAACGGCGCCCGAGAATCGACCGGTTCCCAGAAGCGCCCCGAGGAGATGTCGAGACACTCGGTGTTTTCGTGCCCGAAGTAGTCGTCGCGCCCGAAGTCGATAGTCAACTCCTCACTGCGAAGCGCGCTCTCGATCCCCGAGTACAGGAGGTCCTCGGGCGAGTCCCCGACGTGCGGCCCATCGACCCGGCCGGGGGCGCACGGGGGAACAGCTCCAAAGGCGTGCAGCAACTGGTGGAGCATGGCCGCCTCATAGGTGGACAGGGTCTCCGGGTCGCCTCCCACGGCTACGGCGCTACACCCTTCCGCGTGGACATAGACGGCGGCCATCTGCCCGCCGGGCTGGGCGCTGCCGCAGACGCCCGCAGACTGCCCGGCGTAGTAGACGGCATACAGCTTGTCCGGCAGGTTGTCCTGCGCGAGCCCCAGCGTATCCGTGACGGCCCGTTCGAGGTCGCCGATCAGCGCGTCTCCCTTTCCGGCGCCCTCCTCGCTGGTGAAAGACAGGCCGACGAACGTCACGTCCAGGGCGCCGCCGTGGGTGTCCAGTCGGAGGCGATACCCGATTCTTGCGGTCAGCCAGTGCTGGATCGCCTGGAAGGACCGGGCGATGCCGCCGTAGCGGTCCAGGTTCCCGTCCTCGGCATCGCTCGGCACGGCATACACGACGTGGATTTGCGGGCCGGGGATGTCATCCGGATCGTCCCGGAGGCTCCGGGGGTTGGGCTCTCGCACCTCAATATCGAGCGAGTGGCTGAAGTTGTCGAAGGTGGCGGTGACTCCGGCCACCCCGGCCCCCACTCCGATCAGCTCGCCCCCGTCGGCTACTTCCACCACCGCGGTGTCGGAGGAAGCCCAACTCGCGGCCACGGTGCCGGTCGTCCCATCGTCATACCGCCCATAGACCATCAGGAGGTCGGACCGCTCGCCGACACGGATCGTCGTCCGCTCGGCAACCGTTTCCAATCCGGTCAACTCCCGCTCGGAGGGGCGCGGCGTGGTGGGCGCCTGCGGGTTGGCGGAATCCTCTCCGCCGCCACAGGCGGCGCCGGACAAGAGCATCGCGGCCAGCAATCGAGCCACCGGAGAAAACCGCTGCTTCCCGGCCATCCGCCGCCCACTCGCTGTGGCGGGCGCCCAATCCCGCGCTCCAGGCCCCCCTTTCACGCCCCCGCCAGCCGGAATCACCGCATCATCCCGAAGGCCGGTGCTCCGGTGGCGGATCTCCTCGCAGTTCCGCATAGCGAAAGCACGACACCAGATGGTCGTTCACCAGCCCGGTCGCCTGCATGTGCGCATAGAGGACCGTGCTCCCGACGAACCGGAACCCCCGCGCTTTCATGTCTCGCGCGAGTGCCGTGGATTCCTCCGAGGTCGCCGGCACTTCGTCGTCCCGCTCCCAGCAGTTGACCCGCGGCGCTCCGTCCACGAACCCCCAGATGTAGTCGCTGAAGGTTCCGAACTCCCGTTGGACATCCAGGAACCGCTTCGCGTTGTTCACCGCGGCCTCGACCTTGGCGCGATTCCGGATGATGGCCGGGTTCTGAAGCAGCCGCTCGACGCGCGGTTTCCGAAAACGGGCAACCCGCCCCGGATCGAACTCCGCGAACGCCCGCCGGTATCCGTCGCGTCGTTTCAGAATGGTGGCCCAACTGAGCCCCGCCTGAGCGGACTCGAGCAGCAGGAATTCGAACTGCCGCTGGTCGTCACGGACCGGAACGCCCCACTCCTCATCGTGATAGCGCACATAAGCCGGGAACCTGCCCGCCGCCCAACCGCAGCGCCGGAACTCGTGCACTACCGGCGGGGAGCGCCCGGTGGGGCGTTCGTGCCGGCCGCCCCGCCTCCCTCCTCGTAGCGGGAAATGGCCGGCTCCTGTTCCAACAGGAAATCCAGCGGCCCCCGTCCGCTGAGGAGGCAGCGGCGGGCGAAAGGAGGAAGATCGAAGTGCGCCGTATCTCCCTCCGGGAGCGTGACGGTGCCCGCTTTCACGTCAATCACGATCTCTGCGCCCGGACGGGTCAGCAGCGCCTGGTGCGCGGCCGGTTCCAATTCGACGGGCACGAGACCGTTCCGGACGGCGTTTCCCTTGAAGATGTCTGCGATCGAGGGACTCACCACGGCCCGGAACCCATAGTCGGTCAGCGCCCACGGCGCGTGTTCGCGCGACGAACCGCAGCCGAAGTTGGCGCCGGCTACCAGGATGCGCGCGCCGGTGGCCTCCGGGCGGTTGAGCGGAAAATCCGCCCGCAGCTCCCCCCCGGCGTCGTGTCGCCAATCGGCGAACAGCGCCGTTCCCAGCCCGTCCCGACGCGTACCGGTCAAGAACCGGGCCGGAATGATCTGATCGGTGTCCACGTTGTCGGCGGCGAGCACCACGGTGCGCGACGCGATTCGAATCACGGGTTCCATCTGGGACTCCTGCTACTCGGAGAGGAGGGGTCTCGGGTCGGCCACTGCCCCGACCAGTGCCGAGGCCGCCGCCGTCACCGGCGACGCCAGGACCGTCCGGCCGCCGGGCCCCTGCCGACCCTGGAAATTGCGGTTCGACGTCGAGACCGCCAGTTCCTGAGGAGCCAGACGGTCGCCGTTCATCGCGATGCACATGGAACACCCCGGCGCCCGCCATTCGGCTCCGGCGCTCCGGAACACCTCGTCGAGCCCCTCGGCTTCGGCCTGGCGGCGGACGGCCGCCGATCCCGGAACCACCAGGAGCCGGGTGCGGGAACTCGTTCGACGTCCCGCCAGCACCCGGGCTGCCGCCCGCAGATCGGAGATCCGGGCGTTCGTGCAGCTCCCGATGAAGACGACGTCGGCGGGGCGGCCGAGAAGGGGGCGCCCCGCCTCGATCCCCATGTAGTCGAGCGCCGCGCGTTGCTCGGCATCCACCGGCGCCGGAACCGCTTCCGAGATACCGCAAGACATCCCCGGGTTTGTGCCCCAGGTCACCATGGGTTCCAGGGAGCCGGCGTCGAAGGAGAGAGATCTGTCGAACGAAGCCCCGTCGTCGGAAGGCAGCCGGCGCCACTGTTCCACCAGGTTGTGGAAACCGGCTCCGGACGGGACGTGTTCCTTTCCCTCGAGATACGCGAAGGTCGTCTCGTCCGGCGCGATCAAGCCGGCGCGCGCTCCCGCTTCGATGGACATGTTGCAAAGCGTCATCCGCGCTTCCATGTCGAGTGCCCGCACGGCGCTGCCCCGGTACTCGATGACGTGTCCCCGGCCGGCGGCCACCCCGAACTTCCGGATGACCCCGAGGATCAGGTCCTTTGCCGAGACTCCGGGCCCAAGCCGTCCCGAAACCTCAATGCTCAGCGTTCGGGGCCGCTCCTGAAGCAGGCACTGGGTTGCGAGAACCTGGGCCACCTCGGTGGTGCCGATCCCGAATGCCCAGGCTCCGAACGCTCCGTGGGTGCTCGTGTGGCTGTCGCCGCAGACGATGGTTCGTCCCGGCTGGGTGAGTCCGAGTTCAGGACCGATTACGTGGACGATCCCCTGTCCAGGATCACCCATCCGGAACAGGGGAATCCCGTGTTCCTCGCAGTTTTCCTCGAGGGTGGCAACCTGATTGCGGGTGGCCCGATTCAGGAATGCGGGTTGCCCGCCGACAAACCGGGTGGGGATCGAGTGATCCACCGTCGCCCAGGTCCTGTCCGGCCGCCGCACCCGTAGCCCGCGCTCCCGAAGCAGTCCGAAAGCCTGCGGGGATGTCACCTCATGGATCAGGTGGGTATCCACGTAGATCACCGCCGGATGGTCCGGACCGGCCGGAACGGCCTCGTGGGCGTCCCAGATCTTGTCGAACAGGGTGCGGGGCGCGTTCATCGCCGTATCTCTTCTTCGGTTCCGCGGCCGCGCCGCGTGCGCTTGCGATTGTCCTCTTCCTTCAATCGCCAGCGGCGCTCCGATTCGGAGGACACCGCGACCAGGACCAACCCCGTCAACAATCCCATCCGGGGAACTCCTTCCCACTCGCCGGCCGGGTCGAGTTCGCCCAGACGGACCGCGAGCCGCTCCGGATCGCGCTCGGTGCGCACCGCTTCGAGCGCCTCGTCCGAGAAACCGACAAGCGGCGAACTCCCGTCGGAAAGACCGAGGAGCCGACTCCCCGCTCGCCTGAGTTGCTCCTGCTCCCCCGCGGAGAGACTTGGTTCGCCAAGGCGCTTCGCGCGCGCCTCGGCGCGCTCGGCGACGAGCTCACGGGCGGCCTTTCGGTAGGCGGCGAACGGATGCCGCTTCGCCACCAACGGGCCCAATAGTGCCGGCAAATCGCCGGAGTCCTCAAGTTCCGCAACCCGTGACAGCACCTTGAACGGCCGTTTTTCGAGCGAGGCGCGGGGGCTGGGAGTCTTTTTCTCGGGCAAGGGGCGCGGAGCCTATACGACGGCGCGCGTACGGTGCCGGAATCGGCCCTCCGGATTCGCCGGGATCGGCCTCGCACCGGTGGAAACTTGTCCGGGAAACGTGTCAGGCAGGCTGGTCAGGGAGAGGAGACGGCCTCCACACCCTCCGACCGGCCCACCGATCGCTGTCCCATCAGGGCGGTGAGGTCCGCATCGTCCACTTCCCGGATCCGATCGGCGAGCCTCTTGAAATCGCGGAAGATGCCGTCCATCTCGTTTTCCGCGGGCTGAAAGCCCAGTTGGCCGAGACGGGCCCTGAGAGCGTGCCGGCCGCTGTGCTTGCCGAGCACCAGGACATTGCCGGGCACGCCGACATCGTGCGGATGCATGATTTCGTAGGTGGCGCGGTTCCGCAGCACTCCGTGCTGATGGATGCCGGCCTCGTGGGCGAACGCGTTCTGCCCCACGATCGCCTTGTTCCGCTGCACGACCATACCGGTGATCTCGCACAGCACGGTGCTGGAAGGGTAGATCTCGCGGGTGTCGATCCCGGTGTCCACCGGATAGAGATCGCGCCGGGTCCGAAGGCTCATCACGATTTCCTCGAGCGAGGCGTTCCCCGCGCGCTCCCCGATGCCGTTCACCGTGCATTCGACCTGCCGGGCGCCCGCCTCCACCGCGGCGAGGCTGTTCGCCACCGCCATGCCCAGATCGTTATGGCAGTGGACGCTGATCACGGCCTTGTCGATGTTCGGCACCGTCCGGCGAAGGTGGCCGATCAGCGCGCTGAACTCGGCCGGCATCGTGTAGCCGACGGTATCCGGGATGTTCACCGTGGATGCACCCGCGTCGATCGCCGTCTCCACGACCTCCGCCAGGAAATCGGGTTCCGTCCTGGAACCATCCTCCGGGGAGAACTCCACATCCTCGGTCCGTTCGCGAGCCGCCGCCACCGACTCCGCGGTCCGCCGCACGATCTCCCGTTTCGCCATCCGGAGCTTGAACTCACGGTGGAGGGCGCTGGTGGCCAGAAAGACGTGAAGCCGAGCCCTCGGGGCGTCGCGGAGGGAGTCCCAGGCCGCATCGATGTCGCCCGGGACGCAGCGGGCAAGCGCCGCAATCCGGGGCCCCTCAACCTCGCGCGCGATCGCCTGCACCGCTTCCCGGTCCCCCTCGGAAACCGCCGGGAAACCCGCTTCCAGAATGTCCACCCTAAGTCGCGCGAGCTGCCGGGCCATCCGAAGCTTTCCTTCGAGACCCATGCTGCAGCCCGGTGACTGTTCGCCGTCCCGGAGCGTCGTATCGAATACCAGGACGCGGTCCGATGCAGGGGTGGATTTCATGTTGGGTTGTCCCCCGAAAGAGCCGAACCCGGTTGCATTCGGCCCGAATGAAGAATGACCCCGGCGACCGTTACGGTCGCCGGGGCATGCCGTCATCCCAACGGTAGAGCCCCGGACGGCCCCTGTCAACGCGCAGGCCCGGGGGTTGCCCGGAACCCCCTGCCCGGGTCCCGCCCGCCCGCCGCCTCGGGCCGCTCAGGAGCCGAAGAGCATTCCCCAATCCATGACGATGGGTTGCGGCGTAAAGCAAAGGACGAAGGTAGCGACCCCGGCCGCAGCCAGCAGGTGGCGGCTCCTGCCCAGCGGAGCTCGGTCGTCAAGGGTCGGCGGATGCGGCCGGCGGGCGCCGAGCAACAGACACAGCAGTCCCCACACCAGCCAGGTGGGCGACCACACCGCCAGTGCGAACATGAGCAGGTGCACCGCCCGCGAAAACCGGGCGGCCCGCCCCCGGAGCACGGCGTAGAGCGCGTGGCCGCCGTCGAGTTGGCCCATCGGCAGCAAATTGATGGCCGTGACCAACAGTCCGAACCAGGCGGCCAGCCCCATGGGGCTCAGATACAGCACCTCTCCGTCGGGAACCGTGGGGCCAAAGGCCGACGCGAACAGCCGAAAGAGGATCGGTTCTCCGAACTGCAGCCCGCCGGCAACCATAGGCCCGGGCCGCGAGGCGGCGACCCCCGCCGCCAGGAACGGGAGACACACCAGGAACCCGGCGATCGGCCCGGCGAGGCCGACGTCGATGAGCGCCCGCCGGTTCGGAAAAGGGGCGCGAATCCGAATGAAAGCGCCGAGCGTCCCCACCATCGTGAACGGCATCGGGAGGAAGTAGGGCAGACTCGCATCCACCCGGTAGTGGCGCGCCGTCAGGTAGTGCCCGAACTCGTGGCAGAGCAGGATCAGCAGCAGCGAAAAGGAATACGGGATTCCGTGCCGAATCCACAGCAGCGTCCACTGAAGGCCGGAACGAGTGCCGCCGGGATCCCGGAAGAGTTCCGGTGACTCGGCGGCAATTCCGAGCGCTCCTCCGACCCACAAGGTGGTCGCGACCGTGGCGAGGAACAGCGCCGCCGGAAGCAGCAGCCGCGGCCGCCCGCGGACCCCGGCCCGGCCCTCAGCCCCCTCTTCAGGCCGTCCGGGGTCCGGCAAACCGGTCCCGGAGGATTCCAGGGCAACCGGCGGCTCAGCGCTCATCGGTCGGGATAGAGAAGGTGACGGCGCCTCTCCTCGAGGAATTCACCGACAGCGGCATCCTCGGAGGCCATCAGCTCGCTCACCGGGATGCCGGCGTCGATTCCCCGCCGCACCCGATCGGTCCCGAGCAGCAGGTCCAGCCAGTAGCCATCGCCGCTCGCCCGCCACCGAAAATCCTCCGAATGGGAACGGCGGACCGCATCGATCGCCTGAAGCCCGCTGCGCACGGGCCGAAAAGCAGCGAGATCGGTGATTTCGACGCGCAGTCCGTGGCTTTCTTCGTCGGCGAAGCGCGGGTTCGGAGCCGCCCGAACCCGCCTGGGGGTGAAGCGCGCCGGGCTCAGCCGCATCCCCGGAAGCCCTGCCGGGCCTCCGAGTTGCGCCAACCAGGCGGCGGGATCCACCCACGGGGCTCCCACCACGAGAAAGGGGGTCGGAGTGCCGCGCCCCTCCGAGACCGCGACGCCCTCGAAGAGCCCGAACCCCGGATACAGGAGGGCGGTCTCGAGGGTCGGGATGTTGGGCGATGGAGGCCGCCAGCGAAGGCCGGTGTCCTCCCAGCGGGTGTCGCGGGCCAGATTCGCAACGGGGACCACCCGCACCGCGGCTCCCTCCCGCGCGGCGAACAACTGCGCCAGTTCCCCCACTGTCATCCCGTGCAGCAGCGGCAGCCGGTCGGTGCCCACGAACGAACGGAATTCCGGATCCAGCATTGGCCCTTCGACCCGGTCGCCGCCGTTCGGATTGGGGCGGTCGAGAACCCAGAACTCGAGACCCGCCCCGGAAGCCGCGACCAGCGCGTTCCTGAGCGTCGAGATGTAGGTGTAAAAGCGGACTCCGACGTCCTGGATGTCGAAAACGAGGGCGTCCAGCCCGGCGAGCGATCCCTCATTCGGGGTCCGTTGCTCGCCGTAGAGGCTCACCACCGGCAAGCCGGTTTCGGGATTCACCCCCGAAGCAATCTCCTCGCCCGCGGCGACCGCCCCCGTGACACCGTGCTCCGGACTGAAGAGCACCTCAACGCCTACCCCCGCTTCCATGAGCGCGAGAGCCGCGGGTTGACCGGCGATGGTCCGGCCCGTGTGATTCGTGATCAGACCCACCCGCTTTCCGCGCAGGTCGCCGGCCCCTTCCGCAACCAGCCGGTCGAGGCCGGGCAGTACTCTGCCGGGGGCGAGCGGATCTCCCGCGGGCGAACCGCACGAAACCAGGGCCGACGCCAGGAGAACCGCTGCGGCGGCCGGGAGGCCGCGCGAGTCCGTCAAGAGGACGGCTCGCTAACGGAGGCGGTCCACCCAGCCGTAGGGATCGGGCAAACGGCCGAGGCGAATCCCCGTGAGCAGATCCCGCAGCGCGTCCTGAACCGGGGTTTCTTCCGGAAGCCTGACCTCCACTCCGCCGCCGGTGAGCCGGGCGACCGGCGTCACCACGGCGGCGGTCCCCACGCCGAAGCATTCGCGGAGGGTGCCCGCTGCGTGCGCCTCGGCCACTTCCTCGATGGAAATCGGGCGCTCTTCGACCGCCGTTCCCAACTGGTCGCGGAGGAGCCGGATGGCGCTGTCCCGGGTGACACCCGGGAGGATCGTTCCCCCCAGCGGGGGCGTCACGACCCGGTCGCCGATCACGAACATCATGTTCATGGTCCCGCACTCCTCGACGAAACGATGTTCCCTGGAATCGAGCCAGAGCACGTTGTCGCAGCCGTGTTCCCGGGCCTCTTTCATCCCGTAGTAGCTGGCCGAGTAGTTCCCCGCCGCCTTCGCCTCGCCGATACCCCCGTCCGCCGCCCGGATCCATTTCCTGGTCACGTAGAGGCTCACCGAGCCCTCGTAGTAGGCGCCCACCGGGGCAGTGAAGATGACGAACCGGTATTCCCGCGACGGGCTCACGCCGATGTACGGATCGGATGCAAACAGCAAGGGCCGGATGTAGAGCGAACCGAACTCGTTTGGAGGAATCCAGTCGCGGTCCAGTCGGACGAGTTCCCGGACGCCACCCAGGAAAATGTCCTCGGGCACCTCGGTCATCACCAGGCGCCGCGCCGACCGGTTCATTCGCCGCCAGTTCTCGTCCGGCCGGAAAAGTACGGGCGTCCCATCGTCCGTGAGGTGCGCCTTCATTCCCTCGAAAATCGCCTGCGCGTAGTGGAGCACCGCCGTAGCCGGGTGGAGCGCGAGGTCTCCGAAGGGAACGATCTCCGGATCGTTCCAGACACCGTCCCGGCACCGGGCACTGAGCATGTGGTCGCTGTACACCCGGCCAAAGGAAACGTTGGCGAGGTCCACCTGAGGTAACCGGGATTCGGAGACCTGCTCGATACGGATGGGAGAAGCGGGAGCGGACACGGGAGGATTCATCGGGGCCGCATCTTACCGCCCGGCGGACGCCCAATTCCCGGCGCTCCCGCCGCGCCCGGTTCGCGGGGCGCTCGCCGTTTTCAGGCTGCCCGCCTCCGGCGCATCATCACGATCCCCCAGCCGAGGACGCCGGCAATCGCGAGCGGCCACAGCAGCCACGACCACGACGGCGGCACTCCCCCGGAGATCGCCCAGGCCCGCGAGAGCTCGGTGAGCCGCGTTTCCAGCAGGTGCCACGCGGCGTGGCCGCCCACCACCGACAACAAAGCACTCACCGCGAAGCGGGAACGGTCCGTCCCGCTCAGGAGATGCAGTAGCGGGATCACCGCCAACACCACGGCGGCCTGCCCGGCTTCCACTCCCAGGTTGAACGAGAAGAGCGCCAGCGGCAGGTGATCGCCGGCGAAGGCGAGCGATTCGCCGAGCGCGAAGGCGAAACCGAAACCGTGGAACAAACCGAAGACGAACGCGAGGATCGCCCGCCGCGTCACGCTTGCGGAAATCAGATTCTCGATCGCGGTGTACAGGATCGAGAGCGCCACCACTCCCTCGACGAGCGGGACGAACCACGGCGCCTCGGGCGCGTGCCCCAGAGCCGCCGTCACCAGGGTCACCGAATGCGCGACGGTAAACCCGGTCACCATGATCAGCAGGTGTTTGAGGCGTGAGAGACGCCCAAACGGAGCGATGAGACAGATCAGGAAGAGAAGGTGGTCCCAGCCGGTGAGAATGTGCTCGACGCCGGAACGGCCGAAGGCAAAGAAGGCCTGGAAGGGCGTCGGGTCGAGCACCACCCGGCCTTCCCGAACGCTGATGTGGAAGAGATTGCTCCTCCAGTCCTCCCCGCCCTCATCCCGGCGTTCGTAGAGCACGTCGAGCGCCACGCGGTCGCCAAAGCCGGGCGCCACGTTGCATTCGACCGAAACGCTCCCCTCCGCGGGGACCGGATAGGTCAGATAAAAGTCCAGGAAGCCCTGGTTCCAGAAGACCTGGGTGTCGGCCGGCAGCGGCTCCGACAGCACCGTATCCCGCGCCGACGCGAAATCGGTGAAGGAACGGTCCCACGGCAGGGCGACGCGATAGGCGCGGACGGTGGGAGGCAGCAGGCTGCCGTCCGGATGAAAGAGGGGCGCTTCGGCGGCGAACACCTCGGCCGCGCGCTGCAGCACCGGGTCGGCTCGCTCGAAGTCGAGGTAGCCGGCGCCCCATTTGGGGACGTTCAGCGAGAGCAGCAGGAGCAAGGGCACCCGGGCCACCAGGTGCAACTCGCCGTTCGCCTCCCGGACGAAGACCGGAATGCGGACTTCATCGGGAATGTCGTGCCCCACAGCCGGCCGCGGGGCAACCGGCAAGAGGAGCAGGGTGGCGGCGAGCAGAGACGCCGCGGCCCGCCTGGACTTCCGCATGGCAGCCGCCAGCCCCTCGTTCATGCCGGGTCAGACCGAAAACGGCCGGGCGCCTCCTCTAAGAAGCAGCGCCCGGTCCGTTTGGTCAGGGTGTTCCCGGGGATTCTCCAACCCGGGAGTGGGTCAGTGGACGTGACCCGCGTGACTCACCACGAACTTCTGTGCGCGGCGGCCCTGGTTGACCTCGGCGGTATAGAAGTTTCCTGCGGAATCGACCGCGACATTGTGGACCCAGTGGAACTGGCCGGCGTAGCGGCCGCGGCGGCCGAAGTAGCCCTCGATCTCCATGGCGGCGCGGTTGATGATGTGAATCCGCTGGTTCTGGCCGTCGGCGTTATAGAGATCGACCTGACCCTCGTCCGGCGAGAGCTCGAGGTCCCAGGTAGAGCCGTTCCCGAGGCTGTTCCCCTCCACGATCATTTCGTTCACGTAGGTGCCGTCCTTCTGGAACACCTGGATCCGGTTGTTCACCCGGTCCGCGACGTACACCATCCCGTCCCTGGCGATCCGCACCGCGTGGACCGGAGTGCGGAACTGCTGAATGGGCTCGGAACCGGGAACGAAGCGGCCGGTGTCCTCATCCGAGGGCTCGTTTCCGTAGGCGCCCCAGTGACGGAGATACTCGCCCGTCTCCGCATCGAAGACGATGACCCGCTTGTTCAGGTAGCCGTCCGCGATGTAGAGCTCGTTCGTTTCGGGATCCACTTCCATGTCCGCCGGCTGGCCCAGGAACTCGGTGCTGTTGCTTCCTTCGGTGCGGCCCGCCTGCCCGATCTGCATCACGAACGTGCCGTCCCCGCTGAACTTCAGAACCTGATGGTCGTCCGGGCCGTTCCCGGCGAGCCAGACGAAGCCCAGATGGTCCACGAAGATGCCGTGCTCGCTGGCCGGCCACTCGTAGCCCTCGCCCTGATAACCGTTCGCGTCGCCCCAACTGTCGAGCAGGTTGCCGTCGGCATCGAACTTGAGCACCGGCGGCGCGGGATTGCAGCACTGGGAGAGGGGCGGATCCTGGGCGAGCCCGGCCTCATCGGCGTTCAGGCTGCGGGGACGCTGGACCAACCAGATGTGGTCGTTCATGTCCACCGCGATCCCGGAAACCTCCCCGATCAGCCAATCGCTGGGAAGGATGGGCCAGTGCGGGTCCACTTCGGGCATTTCGGCGTGTTCGGCGTGCGGGTCGTCCAGCGGCGCCCCACTCGTCCGTTCTCCGGGCGCCTGGCAGCCAACGGCGAACGCCACCCCCAGGACCATCAGGAAAAGAGCCAGATTCTTGGTTGTCATTTCTTTCTCCCGGAGTCACTGCCCCGACGGAATGGAGTCACCGGCGCCACCCGGGCGCCGAACCCGGTGAGTGTACGGGAAGCCGCAGCCCCCGGCCAAACCGCAGGGATTACCGGAGCGCGACCGCTTTCCGGAGCCGGGAGAGGTCAGCGATCACCCGGGAGAGCCTCGATCACCGCGTCGTGGAAGGCCGGACGGAGGCGAAAGATCCCGTCGTTCTCCCGGGTGGGGTACACGCGGTTCGTCAACAGCACACAAAAGACCTCGCGTTCCGGATCGACCCAGATGGAGGTGCCGGTGAAGCCGGTGTGCCCGAAGGAGGAGGCCGAAAAATACTCGCCGGCTGAGGACGGGCCGCCGGAAGCCGTCCGGGAGGGAGTGTCCCAGCCGAGCGCCCTGCTGCTTCCGGGGTGCAGGCCCGCGCGCCTCGTGAAGTGTTCGATGGTGTCCGCCCGCAACAACCGCGTGCCGTTCATGGAACCGCCGTTCAGCAACATCTGGAGGAACACACCGAGGTCCCCGGTGGTGCTGAACAATCCGGCATGGGCGGCGACTTCGCCGAGCACCACCGTGTTCTCGTCATGGACCTGCCCGCGCACCACTGTGCCGCGCCAGGGGTTGTCCTCGGTCGGCGCGATGCGCTCCACCCACGCGGCAGGTGGCCGGTAGCGGGTGCTGTTCATGCCGAGAGGTCCGAAGAGGCGCTCCTGGACCAGCACGTCAAGTGTCTTTCCGGAGACCCGCTCGATCGTTTCGCCGAGCAGCAGGATTCCGTTGTCCGAGTACACAGTGTCCGTCCGGGGTTCGTAGTCGGAGGTGGCCCCCACGATCCGGTCGAACACCCGCCGCCGCGCCTCGTCGAGCGGAAGCCCGCGAGCCTCGGGATCGAATTCCAGATAGAACTGGATCCAGGCCGGGAGACCGGAACTGTGGGCGAGCAAATCCGCGACGGTGACTCCCCGGCGCCGGCTCCGTTCTTCCTCGGAGGGCGCCTGGTCGAGAAACTCGGGCAGATAGGCGCTGACCGGCAAGGTGACGTCGAGCGCGCCCTCTTCCACGAGCATCATCACCAGGGTTGTCGTCCCGACGACCTTGGTGAGCGAGGCGAGGTCATAGATCGTCTCCGGGGTTACTTCGGCCGCACCCTCGTCATAGGTCAGCCGCCCGAACCCCTCCTGGAGCAGCACCCTGCCCCGGTGGACCACGAGAGCGCTCGCACCCGGCGTCACGCCTTCGGCGATGGCCGCCTCGACAACCGCGCGGATGTTCTCGACGCCTTCGCGACTCATGCCGACCTCCCCGGGTTCGACGGGACGAAGCCGTTGCCGCTCCGCCGGTTTTGGGACTCCCGCCCCCGCGGGCGCTCCCTCGAGCGGAATGGGCAACCGTCCCTCGAGCGAAGTCTCGCCGAAGAGCGCCGCGGCGGCCGCTAGCTGGTTCTCCCGGGCGCCGTCCCAGGCGAGCAGGACTGCCGCTTCCGCAGGCGCGTTCCGGACTCCGTGCGGGTTGCCGAAGGAAACCAGGAGCAGTCTCTCGGCGAAGGGAGTCACGGCGTCCGCCAACTCGGCCGGCATATCGAGCCCGTTCTTCCGATAGTCGGCGATCACCACGGCGTCCGCCCGGTCGGCGTCCCGGGCGAACCGGGCCAGCGGAAGAGCGCCGTGGCGGGTTGTCGGAATCCGCGACATGAGGGCGCCCCGCCGGCGGATCTCCGCCCGGAAAGTCCGGCGGTCCGGCTCGTAGGGGCCTTCCTGATGCACCTCGATCAGGAGCAGTTCGGGTGTTCGACCGGCTGCTCCCCCCGGCGCGCCGGTGATCCGGGTGGACCACGGGAGGAGCCCCTCCGGATCGCGTACCAGAGTCAGTCCCCGGCCAAAAAGCGACTCCGCCCAGTCGCGGGCCGCCGGATCGCCAAAGGCTTCCGCCAGCGGCTCCGGAGGGGCCCGATCGTCGAACAGGCCAAGTCGTGCCTTCGCTTCCAGCACCCGCAGCACCGCTTCGTCGAGACGCTCCGCATCCAGCCGGCCGGCTTCGGCCGCCCGCACGAGTGCCTGGTGTGCCACTTCCGGGTCGCGGGGAACGAGGATCACGTCCACTCCGGCGCCGAGCGCCAGCGCCGCGACCTCGCCGTCAAACCGCCCGGCGCGCGCGCCCTCCATCTCCAGCGCGTCGCTCACCACCAGCCCGGTGAAGCGGAACTCCGACCGGAGAAGTCCACCGAGCATCTCCGGAGAAAGCACGGCGGGACGGTCGTCGCGGCCGTCGAGCGCCGGCACCGCGAGATGCCCCGGCATGACCGCGGAGACGCCGGCCCGGACCGCTGCGCGAAAGGGCGCCAGATCGACCCGGTCGAGGTGCTCCCGATCCGCCGGCACCAGGGCGAGTCGGTGGTGGGAGTCCGCCGCGGTCCCGCCGTGCCCCGGAAAGTGCTTCGCGGTGGCGAGCGCCCCGCCCGCTTCGACTCCCCGCACGAAGGCGACCCCAAGCTCGGCCACCAGGTCGGGATCGGAACCGAAAGAACGGGTGCCGATCACCGCGCTCGACGCGCTCTGCAGGACGTCCAGCACCGGGGCCAGCACCAGGTGAACTCCCACGGCGCGGGCCTCCCGCGCCACGATGCGGCCCTGGCGCTCGAGAGCGGCCGCATCGGGCGCCGCGGCCGACTGCATCGCCGGAGGGAAACGGGTGCCGCCTGCAGTGCGCATCGGAGTGCCCCACTCGTAGTCGGCGCCGACCAGGACCGGGAGGGGTGCGGCCGCCTGCAGGGCGCCGGTGATGTCCCGGGTTCCCTCGGGACTGCCGGCGAACACGACGACGCCGCCCAGGCGGCCCGCCTGCGCCATCTCGATCAACTGTTGACGGTCCGGATCCGCCAGATTGCGGAACTCAGCGGGCGCGCGCGGCATGAGCACCTGGCCCACCTTCTCCTCGAGGCTCAGTCCCGCGAGGACGCGCCGCGCCGTGTCCTCCGGTTCCTCCCCGCTCCCGGTGGCGCCGCCCCCCAGGAGAAGCCAGGCGATGACGTTTCCGGCCAGCAAACCGCTCCGGCGGCCCCGCAGGCGTCGTTTCATCGGGTCAGGGTTTTTGGAGCAGGACCACGCGGTTCGTATTGGTGCCTTTTCGTTGGTTGTCCACGCCCCAGCAGTTGGAGGTCTTGGTGAACCGCTGATCGTTCACGAGGACCAGAAGCGGCTCGAGGCCCGCCTCTCGCGCCGCCGGCACCACGAGCGTCTCGAGCAACAAGCGCCCGCTTCGTACTTCGCCGACTTCGAATGCCACCAAACCCCACCGAGCGAGCACCCGCGACAACTCCCGAAAGACGCGCGTCATCGCGGCCTGCCAGTCGGCCGCACGCTTCCACTGCCACAGCGCCACCTTAGCCGCATCGAGACCGTTGAACCAGCAGCGCAGCCAGTTGTCCGCACGGTAGTCCACCACGTCGAGGAAGGGCGGCGACGTCACCGCGAGCCGAACGGCGCCGTCGCCGATCCGCGGTGTAGCGTCCGCGGAGCCCGTGAGCAGCACGGCGTCCGCCGCCGCGAGGCGCGCCCGTTCCCCCGACTCCAGGCGGGTGAGCAGGGAGCGGGTCTTTTTCAGGACGAGGGCCCGCAAGTCGCGCTCCGGCGGGGCCTGGTTGCGCCGTTCGTTGATCCGGCGTTGCGACCGGACGGAAGCCGCCTGGTTCGGCGGCAGGGTGTACACCGACAGGAAACCGGGGGAGTGCCCGGTGAGCCGATTCGTCGTCACCATCTGAATCCAGCGATCCACGCGATCCGCCGTTCCCGCCGTCCGGCGCCGGAGCAACTCCGCGCGCAGGTTGACGATCTGGCGCAGGGTGGCCGGGTGGTAGAACGCGAGAAGGTCTGGCGGCGCCGGGCACGGGCGTTCGAGATCGAGCGAGGCCAGCCGCTCGGCCACCTCGGCGACCCGCGGAGGATCGAACCGCGGTTCGAGCAAATGCGCACTCAGCGGGTTCAGATCGGAACCGACGGCGCGCCGCCCGAGCAGCGCGGCCTCCAGGAGCGTGGTGCCGCGGCCCATAAACGGGTCATGCACCAGCTCGCCGGGCGCCGTCAGCCGCGTAATGAAGAACCGCGGCAGTTGGGGTTTGAAACACGCGCGGTAGGAGATTTCGTGGAGGGAGTGGGCCGCCCGCTGTTTCGAGGTCCAGAACTCGTTCACGTACACAGGCAGGCGGACATCGGTATCGGGAAACGACACGACTCTGGTCGCCCTCCCGAATTCACGAAACGACCGTAGTTCCGCCCGAAGTGCCGCAACCTCCCGCGGCGCCCGCTGGCTCAGGCTGCCGGTCACGGAGGTCAAGCCGTCCGAACGCGTGGCCGCGCGGGAATACGCCGTTGCCGGGTGCCGCGCCAAGAGTCCGAATCCGTCAGGAGCGTAGGGCGGGTTCGAGAGCAGTCGGCGAACCCGGCGGCGATGCTACCAACCCGGCTGGCTCGCCGGCGCCGAAGTGGCGCCGAGTCTCCCGCGAGCATGCGGGCGCGGCGCGGGCCTCCCGCGCTGCCCGGCGCAACAGCCGCTCATCAGGTGCGGTGGTCGGAGCGTGACAGGAAATGGCCGAACACGCTCGTATCATCCCGGCGTTTATGACCCCCCGAGGCGCCGGCACGGATTCCTCGCGTCGGATCGGGCTCAGGCGGTTCCCTGCCTGCGGAGCGCTGCGGGAGTGGGTCGTACGGGAGGCCTCCGGCGCCACTCTGCCAGGCCTCGTCCGGCGGGTGGAAATCCTGGTTCCGGGGATAGGCCCGGCGTGGACTCTCGACCGGATGCTCCGGCGCCGGCTGCCGCCGGGTTCTCTACTCCCGCGGGTGGGCACCGCGGACAACTTCTTCCGGGATCTCGGCGGCGATCTCGATCCGCCGTTCCGGATCGCGGCCCCGCTGGCCCGCGAGCTGCTGCTCGAGGAAGCCCTGCTCGCCGAACGCGAGGCGCCCGATGCGCCGCCGGGAGATCCGACGCACTTCGTGGATCCGTTGCTCGCGTTCCTCGACGAGCAGGCGCGCGACGCGTCCTTCCGGCCCGGCCACTCCGCCTTCGAGACCTTTGCCGCGCGCGTTGAACGCCAACTCGAAGAAGTCCAGGAGACCGACGAAGGCGCCGTCCGGCTGCTCCGCCTCGCGCGCTGGCTCCGAAGTGTCCACCGCCGCTACCAGGAAGCGCTCACGCAAGCAGGCAGCGCCGATCCCGGCTCGCTCCGGGAGCGCCTGTTCGAGCAGGCCCCGGCCCTCCGAAGCGCATTGCGGGGCGTCCGCGTGCTCGCGGTTGGGGAGGACGCGCTCCGTCCCGCGGACCTGCAGCTTCTCACCGTTCTGGTGGCGCCCGAAACGTGCGCCTGGGCCCTTCCCGAGTCCGCCCCCAATCCCGTCCTGCCGCGTGGCCTGGAGGCGCGAGAAGAAACGCGAGAACTTCCTGGCGGCGAACCTCCCGCACGCCCCCAACCCACCCTGTTCGCGCCCCCACCCGCTCCGACCGAGGGCATTCGCGCGCACCGGCCCACGCTGTACCTGCCTGCGAGCAGCGCGGAGAGGCAGCGCTTCGTGTTCCGGCTGACCGATCGCGAGGAGGAAGTACGGCTCGCGGCCGCGTTGTTGCTCCGCTTCCGGGACGACCAGGGGGACGCCTTCAGGGGATTCGGCCGCTGTGCGCTCGCGGCCCAAAACCCATCCGGGTATTTCGACGGCGTGGAAGCGGAACTCGGCCGACGCGGGATACCTTTCGCCACCCCGCTGCGCCGGGGATTCACGAATCATCCCTGGGTGGCGTCCCTGTCGGATGTCCTCGAGTTCAGCGCATCTCCGGGACGGCTCTCGTCCGGCCTCAATCTCCTTCGTAGTCCTTTCTTCCGAGCCCCGGAGCTGCCCGTGGCGCCGCAGCGCGCCGCCGATCTCCTCGCAAGGACAGCGCTCGATGCGGGGATGCGGGATACGAATCCTCCCGAGGAGCTCCCCCGGCTCGCCGCCCGTCTCGCGCGCGAGGCCGCCGACGCGCGCTCGCAATGCGAGGGGGCAGGACCGGATTCAGAACCTCTTCCCGAGCGGCTCCTCGCCCGCGCCGACGCGCTCGAGACCTCCGCCGCCGCCCTCGGGACGCTCACCGCGGCCGCCGAGACGCTCGCCCCTCTCCGTGATCCCGAAGCCAGCTTCAAGGCGGCAATCACCGCGTTCCTCGAATTCGTCGAGCAGTCGCTGGGAGCCGATACCGACTCAGAAATCCTCGATACCGTCGTCCAGACCTGTCGCCAGGCGGCGGGCGCCGCGCCGCCGGGCAGCCTGGCGGGCGGAACCGCGCAATTTCCCCGCCGCCTGCGGCGGCTCCTGAAGCGGCGTGCGGCGCCGGCGACGTACTCAGGCGACGACGGCGTGGCCTTGATCGCCGCCACCGACGCATGCCTCGGCGACTACGACTTTCTGATGCTGCTGGGGCTCGCAGACGCCGACTGGCCCGGGCCCCGGCCGCAAAACATCTTTTTCCCGCACGGGCTCCTCGAAAAAGCTACGCGCAGGCGTCAGGCGGAGGTCCGGAAGCGGGAAATCCGGCTCTTGAGGAGCTTCCCGGGGCTGCCTCGCCGGGGCATCGCGTTCAGCCGCCCCGCACTCGACGACAGTTTTCCGGTGGCGGCATCACCTTTCGAAGTGGAGGTCAGTGAGGCGCTCCGCGCCCGGGACCTCCCCCGGACCGAGGTTCCCGATTCCCCCATTCCGCAACCCGCAACACCCACAAGGCGCGTCAATCCCCTCGCCACCACCCTCGACCGGCGCGCGCCTTCCGCCGCGGTGCTCGAGGGGCCCGTGTCTCCGACCGGGCTCGACCGCTACTTGAAGAGCCCGGCGCAGTTCTTTGCCCGCAACGTCCTCCGTCTCGACGAGGAACGGCCGCTCGCCGACGTGCCCCCGCCCACCGAGCGCGGCAGCCTTCTCCACGATTTCCTCGAGCGCGGCTACGCCGCCCTGCCCGGCGCCGGCCTGACCCCCGGGGAATCGGAAGTGGACGACCTTCTCGCGTTCTTCCGGGCCGAGTTCCGAAGCTTCGCCGAGGAGCGGCGGCTCTCCGAGACCGAACGGCGCACCGAGGAGCGCTGGCTCTTCGGCGGCGAGGCAACCCCCGGAGCTCTGGAGTGGTTTCTCCGCGAAGAGGCCGGCTGCGGTCCAACGGTTCCCGTCCGCTTCGAGGCGTGGATTGAGGGCGAAGCGGAGCCCGCCGCGAGCGGGAGCCCGGCGTTGCGCGTTCACGGCCGGCTGGACCGTCTGGACCGGCGTCCCGGCGGCGCTCGCCGGGTGATCGAATACAAATCCGGCCGCTACTACGAAAAACCCCTCCAGGCCCGCATTTACGCACGCATTCTCGAGGCGGGTGACGGTGTGCCAACCGATTTCGCCATCCCCTACTTCGGCAACCGGCAGTGGATCGGGCCGGACGATGGACCGGCGGTCCCCAAGCAGGACGCCCAGTTGGCGGCGATCCGGGAAGGCTTGGCGCAGGGCGCGTTTCCACCCGCGCCGGAAGAAGACGGGAAGTTCGACTTTCCGCTGGTGATCCGGCGGGATCTGCCGGAATCCGGCCCGGAAGCACAGGAATCGGGCGGCGACGCCCGGAACGATGCATAGCGCGCCCGCGACCTTCCCGCCCGACCTGGCCGAGCGTCGCGCCGCCGCCGATCCCGGGCGAAACGTCGTCCTTCGGGCGTCCGCGGGGACCGGGAAGACCACCGTGCTCACCGAACGTTACGTGGCGCTCGTCGAGGCGGGAACCTCGCCCCGAAACATTCTCGCGCTCACCTTCACGCGCAAAGCGGCGCAGGAGATGAAGGACCGGATCCTCGATGAACTGGCCAAGGCGGATCGTCGGCGGGCTCTCGCCGGCCGGGCAGACCTCGCGGAAATCAACATCTCAACCCTCGATGCGTTCACCCTGGGCCTGATCCGTGAGTTTCCGTTGGACGCCCGGGTCACCCCCGGCATGGAGGTTCTCGACGAACGCTCGATGCCGGTGGTCCGGGCGGAGGCGATCCAGCGGGTCTCCTCCGGAATCACCGGCTTCGACCGCGAACTGCTCGGCTCGCTCCCGTTGATCCTGAATTGCGCCGCCGGCGAGGTCGCAAAGGCCGCGGGGAATTACATCGAGCGGAGGCTCGCCTGGCGGAGCTTCTTCGAGGCAAAGGCCCGCGGCCGCCAAGACCGAAAACCGGAGTCGCCGCCTTCGCTGCGGGACGCGCTCGAACCCGTGCGCGCTTCCTGCGAACGCCTTCGGGAGGCGGCAACCGGGGATACCGCCCGCATTGCCATGCCGCTCGGCGCGCTTTTCGCGCTGGGACTCGAACCACAGCCCAGTAGCCGGGATGCTCTCGACCGGGAAGCCCTCGAGCAGTTCTTCCCGGTTCGCCGGAAGACTCCGCCGGCTGGATTCCCGGACGACTTGAAGCCGCATTTCTCCGCGGTAGCGGACCGGGTGAAGGCCTTCCGCACCCGCTGGCTCGATTTTCAGAACGAACGGGCGTTCGAGCCGATGTGGCTGTTCTTTCAGGCGGTGGAGGCGGAGTACCAGCGGCTCAAGTCCGAACAGGGGGTCATGGACTTCGACGACCTCACTCTCACCGCCACCCGGCTGCTCTCCGGGCTTGGGGAATTCTCGGCGAGCCGCTTCCGGCTGGAAACCCGCTTCCACCACCTCCTGCTGGACGAGTTCCACGATACGAGTGACCACCAGTGGGATCTGCTGCGGGCGATCATCGCCCCGTGGCGAGCGGGAATGGGCCTCGCCGCCGAGGAGGTCCAACGGGCGACGAAGGGGCGGCTCTCGGGCCCCACGATCTTTCTCGTGGGGGACCACAAACAGTCCATCTACCGCTTCCGCGACGCCCGGGTTGAAATCCTGAGCCGGGCGGAGCGGGAGATCGCCTCCCTGGGCAACCCCGAATCCGGAAGCGGCCCCGCCCGGGTGGTGCTCCGGTGGAACTTCCGCTCGCACCGGCTGCTGCGCCGGTTCGTAAACAGCGCTTCGCGGGAGATCGCGGAAGAGGGCGGCGGCGATAGCGCGGCGGACTGGGCGTTTCGCTACGGGGAGGACGACCACCTCCCCGAGAACGCCGCTCCCCGAGAGGAGCGACGGGCCTCGCGGGGGCCCATCTCGGTCGCCGTGGCCGGAAGCCACGACGAAGTCGCCGCCCGCATTGCCCGGCGCATCGAGGCGCTGGTCCGCGAGGACGGTGTCCCGCCCGAACAGATTGCACTACTGGCCCGCGCCGGGAAACACCTTCACACCTACCGCGAGGCCGTGGAAGCGCGCGACATCCCCACGTACCTCCTGAAGGGAGCCGGGTTTTTCGACACGAGCGAAATCCGTGACCTGCACGCCCTCTGCCGTTTCCTGGCTCGGCCGTGGTCCGACCGGCGCGCCGTCGAGTTGCTCCGCTCCCGGTTCTTCGCTCTTCCCGGCGACGACTTCGCCCGCTTGCGCCGGCTGCGGTCGTCCGAGACTCCCTTCGCCGACCTCCTTCGGTTGGGCGGGGATGCCCTGCCCGGGGAACTGGAGCCCACGACCCGCGAACGGCTACTCCGCGCCGGCGCGGCAGCGACTCGCTGGGTCGCTCACGCCCGCTGCCTGCCGCCGTCCGCCACCGTCATTCGCGTCCTCGAAGAGACCAGGTACCTGGAGCGGGCGGAGGCAGCGGCCGAAAACCGGTTCGCGGCCCGCCAGCAGGCCGCCAACCTCACCAAGGGGCTCGGTCTCCTGCGCAGCTTCGAACGGGACGGCTTCACCACGTTCGAGCGGGTCGCGGAGCGCCTCGCCGCCGCGGAGAGCGGCGACACGACCCAGGCCCCGTTTCAGGCGGCCGGAGCCGTGCAGGCGCTTTCCATCCACGCCGCCAAGGGACTCGAGTTCGACCATGTGTTCGTCGTGGATTGCGGAGGTCGGCCGCCACCGGAAAACCGTATCCCCAAGGTCGTGGAGAGTGACGCGGGCGTCTGGAACATCGCGCTGGTACGCGCCGGCACGGCTTGGGCGGTGGAGGACGGAGGACGCGGCGCCTCCGAGGAACAGCGCTGCATGTACGTGGCGATGACCCGGGCGCGGGACACCCTGGCCTTCTCCTGGAAGACGCGTTTTACGGGTGCCGGACTGCCCCACGGCGGTGATCGGCCGCACTACCTTCCCACCAGGTTCTCGACCGCCGCCGCGCTCGCCGCGAAGCGAAATGAGACCTCTTTCCGTTGGCAGGGTCACGACGTCGAGGTGCTTTCCCCGCCTCCCGAAGACGGTTCCGCCAAGGCCGTTTCAACGGACCGTCCCGACGAAGCGGGATAGCCCGCGCGCAGATGAGCGGAGCACCCCCGCACCGTCGGCAGCGGAGCCGCATCGACGTCGCCACCAGGGTCCTCGCCCACCGGCTCCTGCAACGCGCCGACCGCCACCCCTTCGTCCCGGACCGGGAGACCGCCTTCCGGCTCGCCGACGAGCGCCTGGTCCCGTCGGCGTCCGGAAGACGGGACGTGGCCGAACGCGCCCTCCGTCTGGCCCTGGCGGCTGCCGCCGAGAGGGTTCCGGGAGGAAGTCTCGCGGGAGAGCTGCGGGCAAATGTCCGGGTGGGACTCCGGCGCCGGGACGGAACCGCCCGGGTCACGGTAGTCCCCAGTCTCTTCCTCGGCGCCGGAGCCGGGGCCGCTTCGGTGGTGGCGATGCAGGCCAGCGCTGCCGATACCGCGGACGTCCGAGCCCGCCGCTACCGGGCTGCGGCCCGCATCCTGTTGCGCCGCCGGGTGCGGGCCTTCGTCGTCCGCCCCGAGGGGGCTCTCCAGGAACTCCCGGCTAGTCGCAGCGAACCGCGCGGGGAGGCGTATCCAGACAGAGGATGTTCGCCGTCCGACCATCCGCAACCCGGGCGCAGGCGCCCGTGACGGCGGCCCGGATCGCATCCGCCTCGGTCGCGCCCCGGGCGGTCACCGTGGCCTGGCGACCCACCATTTCCATGGTTACCTCGCAACGCGCCTCGCCCATCGTGAGCGTTGAGGACACGACGAAGATCACGAGCAGCGCGAAGAGGCCGAAGACGAGCCAGCCGATCCGACGGATGCGAGGATTCATGACGCGGCTTCCCGGACGAGGGGCCGGGTCAGACACGTCGGGCCACCCGAGCCATTCTGGCTGATCTCGCTGCCCTCGTAGGTCAACACCTCGAAGCCGGCTTCGCGCAAGTGCTCGTTGGTCGCGCGATTGGCGGCAATGGCGACCAGGGCGCCGTTCCCGAGCGCCAGCACGTTTGCCGCCATCGTGTCCCGTTCGGCTTCGGCGATCCGGACGAATCGGTATCCGCGCTCCTGCAACAGGCGGACGGTCGGCACGGCGAGAAACCGCAGGTCGGCGACCATCGTACGGTGATCGAGAACGCTGATCAGGGACATGAGATGGAGACAGCACCGGGGGCCGTCGCCGAACGGCAGGGGCACGGAAAGGACCTCCACGCCGTCATCGGCAAGGAGGCCACGCAACTGGGCGATCCCCGCTGCGTTCGTGCGGTAACCCTCGCCGGCGAGCACCGTGCGCTCGTCCAGCCACACCAGGTCCCCGCCCTCGGCGAGTCCCGGCGCCTCGATGGCGCCGCACACCGGAATTCCGCACCGTTCGTAGATTCCGGCGTGCGCTGCGGGTTCGTTGCGCCGGTTCTCCTTGCCCATTCGCATCAGGATCATGCCCCGCCGCGAAGGGAACGAAGCGTCGTGGCAGTAGACGGCGTCCGGCGTGAGTTCTGGGGCACATCCTTCGGGCTCCACCAGCTCGACGTCGTGCGCCACCAACAGGGAACGGATCCGGTCGTGCTGGCGCGCGGCCAGCGACGCCTCGGGTGGATGGAGGTACCCGAGTTCCCGCCACGAGGCGCCCGCTTCCCACCCGACGCTACCGGGACCGATCAGCAGCGCGCGCCGAAGCGTCCCGCACATGTTGGGAGGGCCGAGTTCGGTTGCCGCCGACGCCACGGTCGCGCTCGTCATGACCACGGAACGCTAACAGCGCCGAAGGTCGTTATGCTCGGGCGCTCTGGAGGCCGATCCATGACCATTTTTTCCCGGAAGAAGCGTTTCCTCCTCATTCCGGTCGCGCTGGCCGCTCTCGCCGCTTGCGGCTCCGACCCCCCACCACTGCCCGGAGTTACCGCCTTCACCGGCGCCACCCTCTGGGACGGCACCGGCAGCCCGGCCGTCGAGGACGCGGTGCTGGTTGTGGATCACGGACGCGTCGCCGCAGCAGGCCCGGCAAGTGAGGTGGAGATTCCGCCGGGCGCGCAAGTGGAGGATCTCGCCGGCAAGACCGTGGTTCCGGGATTCATCAACGCCCACGCGCATGCGAGCGACGTCATGGGTCTCGAAACCGGCCACTACGGCCGCGACAACCTGATCCGACAACTCGGCCTCTACGCCCGCTACGGGGTCACGAGCATCGCTTCGCTGGGCGGGGACGGCGCAGAAGCTGCCGTGCTCCGCGATGAGCAGAACGAGGACCTCGACCGGGCTCGGATCTGGATCGCCGGCGAAGTCATTTCAAGCGGCACTCCGGAAGAAGCGGCCGCGTCGGTAGCGCGGAGCCTGGCGCTACCCGCCGATTTCCTCAAGATGCGCGTGGACACGAACCTGGGAGCGAACGAGCGCGTCTCCTCCGAGACCATCGAAAGAGTGATGGAACTGGGCCGGGAAGCCGGCAAGCGCGTCACCACCCACATTTTCTATCTCGACGACGCCAAGGAGGTGCTGCGCGCCGGTTCGGGCCTGATCGCCCACAGCGTGCGGGACCAGCCCGTGGACGAGGAATTCGTCGAGCTCATGAAGGAGAAGGACGTCTGTTACGTGCCAACCCTGGTCCGCGAAATCTCCACCTACGTCTATTCCGAGGTGCCCGATTTCTTCGAGGACCCCTTCTTCCTGAAGGACGCGGACCCGGCGGTGCTGGAACAACTCAAGGATCCCGAGCGCATGGCGCGGGTCGCGGAAAGCAGCTCGGCGCAGGGATATCGGGAGCACTACCCGATCGCGATGGCCAACGCGAAGGCAGTGGCCGACGCTGGAGTGAAGATCGCCTTCGGCACCGACACCGGCCCCGCCGGCCGGTTCCAGGGTTATTTCGAGCACATCGAAACCGGCGAGATGTCGGAAGCCGGCCTGACGCCGGAACAAATCCTGATGTCCGCTACCGGAGACGCGGCCACCTGCCTGGGCCTTGAGGGTGTCGGCACGCTCACCGCCGGCAACTGGGCCGACTTCATTGTGCTGGGTGACAACCCTCTCGACGACATTGCGAACCTCCGCTCCATCGATCGGGTGGTCATCGCGGGGAATACGGTGCCGGGCAGCGATACCGGCGGCGGCGAGTAGCTCGACCGCACTCTCCGGCTGTGCGGCCGCGGCCCTGGGCTCGCTTCAGCCGGCCGGAGTCTCGGCCCGCGCCCACTCCGGACCGCTCGTCCGGGCTCTTCCCTCGCGCTCCAGTTTCCTGAGCCCCGAAGTCAGCGCGACCTCCGCCAACCTGCGGACCGGGCCCTGGCGCGGGATCTCGGTCGGCGGATAGACGCGCAAACCGATCGTCCGCAGGCTGGCCGGTTTCTCCGCCAGGGCGCTCAGAAGCTTCGCTTCCCGGGCCTCCCGGTGCCGAATCTGGCTCCGCAGCAGGTGGGCTCCCGCCACCACGGGAACTCCGTGTCCCGGATATACAACCCCTTCGCATTCGTCCGCCAGCCGCCGGAGCGAACGCATGTAAAGGCCGAGATCTCCGTCCTCGGGAGAAATCAGGATCGAGGACAGCGAGGAAACCATGTCTCCCACCACCATCGCGCCGTAGCGGCTCTCCACGAAGGCGAGGTGTCCTGGGGCGTGGCCGGGAACGAAGCGAATCCCGAGCGTCCAACCGCGAGATCCGTCGGGCGCCTCCCCGAGGTCGAGGACCTCTCCCTCGGTCAGCGTCATGCACCCGCCCGCCGCTGAGGGGATCCGCGCCAGCGTCTCCGGATGGGCGGCCACCGGAACCCCGTAACGGGACGACGCTTCGGCGACCGATCCCGTGTGGTCCGGATGATGGTGGGTGACGAGAACGGCCTCGAGCCGATCCGTGCCGAGCAGCCGGTCCACCATGCCAAACAGCATCTTCCGTTCCTCGGGCTCCTCCGCCGCGGGATCCACCAGATAGCGGCGCGAGGTTCCGATGAGGACGGCGTTCGTATGGGTGGCGGGCGGCAGAGTGCGGGTCCGGCAGGGAATCACGAAGATGCCGGGGGAGTAACGGACGGCGGGACGGACCTGGCCCGCGACGCGGTTCCGGGCGCGGAAAACGCCATCATCGGCGGACCAGCGTTCCAGCAGGCCGATGATCGGCGGAGCCAGCGCCAACTCGCCCTTCCGCCAGCGGGAGAGCGCGACCGAGGGACTGAGCAGGGCCTGGTCCACGATTTCGCCGGGCCAGACCGACGGTTCGGCCCCCTCCGGCAGGGGGAGCCGGTAAAAGCGGGTGTCGAACCGAAAGGGCGCGGATGCCGGAGTCACCAGTTCTTCGACCGCCGCGAAGCGCGAAGCGTCGATCGTCGCCTCGAAACCGTGCAACACCTCGGGGAGGCCGATTGTCTCCGCGAGGAGGCCCTTTCGCAGCCGGTCCCGCTCGGGTGCCGGCAGGGATCGCCCCGTGCCGAGAAAGACTCCTGTTTCTTCGAAGACCTCGCGCACCGCGGCCGCGATGCGGGCCGCCGTTTCGGCGTCCGGCGCGCCGGCCACCGGAATCTCCCAATCCTCCCGGGAAACCGTCCCGCCCGGGAACGCCCACAGGTTCGCGAAAGCCCGGAGCCGCGGCGAGCGCCGCACGAGGAGCACCTCGTCCCCCTGGGTGAGCATTACGGAAACCGCGGAGCGCGGGCGGGCAGCCATCGTCGGGAGAGCTTAAGAGCCTGCAGTGAAACCCGGAAGGCATCCATTCGCGGCGGGCAGCGCCGCGGGGGTCGGGTGTAGGGAGGGGTTTCCCCTCCCCACGAAAGACGATGCTGCGAATCGCGAAGCGAGGCGCAGCATCAGCCCGTGGGGAAAGCGCCCCGCACGCCACGCAGACCACGGACTCGGGGTGCGCGATCCCCCGGGGTCCGTGCGGGGTGCTTTCCCCACGGGCTAATACAGGCTGCCAACATACCGGCGTGCAGAATCCAACCCAAAGCCCTTTCGGGGGTCTTATTGCTTCCGGCGCGGCCGCCAAACGGGCTCCCGCCTCCCTCCTCGGCGTCATGGACGCCACCCAGTCCACCTACCGCGACCGCTGCGCCGAGGCTCCGCCCGCCATTCGCGCGGCCTACGACGGCGACTGCTACAACACGGTCTCGGAGACCGGCGTGGACTGCGCCGCGAGCGTCGCGGATCGAGGTGATCTGCGCCCCGAACCGGCCGACTTTCCGGCGAACGCCGGCCGCTACACCGCCGCGGTCCGGGCGGAACTGGCGCACCGCCGGGTCCCGTTCGTTCTGGGGGGCGACCATGCGATCACCCCCGCGCTGGTGGCCGCCTATGCCGGCGGGGAACCGGTCCACGTGGTGCAGTGGGACGCCCATCCCGACATGTATCCGGATTTCGCCGGGAACCGCGATTCACACGCCTGCGTCGCCGCCCGCCTGCTCGATATGTCCCACGTAGCGACCGTCACCCAGATCGGCATCCGGACGGAGACTTCCGTGCAGCGGAACGTTCGGGAGGCGGCAGGTGGCCGGGTCGCCCAGATTCCGGCCTGGGAGGCCGAACGGCGAACTCGGTTCCTGTCCCACCTCCCGGAACGTTCCGCGATCTACCTGACGGTGGACATGGACGGCTTCGATCCCGCCTTTGCCCCCGCCGTGGCCCATCCCGTCCCCGGCGGACTGTCCGGGCGCGCCGGTCTCGACCTCGTCCGGGAGATCGGCGTTTCCGGACATCGCCTCGTCGGCATGGACGTCGTGGAGGCGTGTCCGGACGACCGCGACAACCGGACGCTCATCCTCGCCGCGCGCCTCATCCACGAGGGAGTGGCGACCGTCGTCTCCCGCCGCTAACCGGGATTTCTCATACCTCCGCCGCAGAGATCGACGCAGGATGGTTCCTCTCTCGGCGGGAACCCCACCAGCCTTGATGTCGGAAAGGCACGGGAACGCCGGCCTCCAGGCCGGCACAGCCCGCCGTAGGCGGGCGGCGGGGCGGACTTGGGTGGCCGGGATGGCTCTCTTTCGAAGGGACCCCGTGAGCGCGAGCGGCGAGGAACCGCCCGCGGCGCTCCGCGCCGCTGTGCCGGCCTGGAGGTCGGCCCAGTTCTCCCGGTGGGGGCCTCGGTGCTCACGCGCGTTTCACAACAGGCAGTTAGCCGCTCCCGGGCCGCGCCGCCGACTCGGTCAAGACCGGCGCGCGGGTTCAGGCGGAAGCGATCAGGGCCTCGATCTCGGCGTCGGTCAGCATCCGCCGGGCATCCTTGGCTGCCTGGAAAATCCGGTGCTTCAACTCATCCGTCGGCTCATGGCCATGCTGCTCCAACCAGTAGATCACGTTCGAAAGGCCGCTCATCGGACCGACTTCAACTTTCTGGTGAAGGCCGTAGTCCCCGGCCGGAACACCCGAATACACGCGGTCCGCCAGCCAATCATCGCCCTTGGCCATCGCCTTGATGATTGCCGCCGCGTGGACCCCGGTTCCGGTGCGGAAGGCGTCCTTTCCGACCACCGGATAGCCGGCCGGAATCCGGGCCCCGGTGGCTTCCGAAACCGTGCGGCAGTAGTCCGGCAGATGCGTGAGGTCGTTGTCGATCCACCCGAGGAGCCGGAAGTTCACGAGCAATTGATCCATCGGAGCGTTTCCGCACCGCTCTCCGATCCCAATCGCCGTCCCGTGCACGCAGTCGGCCCCGGCCTCGATCGCCGTGAGGCTGTTCGGGACGGAAAGGCCGCGATCCCGGTGCCCGTGCCAGTCGAGCTGCACCTCTTCTCCGGTCTCGTCGATTACTTCCCTCACGAACCGCAGCAGGCGGGTGACCCCATCGGGAGTGGCGTGTCCCACGGTGTCGCAGACCACGACGCGCCGCGCCCCGGCCTCGATCGCCGCCGTATAGAGCCGGCGCACGCTCTCGGGCCGCGCCCGGGTGGTGTCCTCGGTGACGTACATGGGGGGCACGCCGTGAGCCACCGCCCACGACACCGCCTTCTCGGTGTGCCGGAGCAGCAGATCGAGATTCCAGTCTTCAGCGTACTGGCGGATGGGACTGGAGCCGATGAACATCGCCACCTCGATGGGCATCCCCACCTTGTCGGCCACCCGGGCGATGGGCTCGATGTCGGAGATCACCGTGCGCGCCGCACAGTTGGGACGAATTCGCAACCGGTTGTCGGTGATTTCCCGGGCAAGGTGGAGCACCTGCTCCTCCACGTGCGGACCCGCGGCCGGGAGGCCGATGTCCGCCGAGTCGATCCCGAGTGACTCCATCAGGTGAAGCACCTCGGCCTTCTTTTCGAGCGAGGGCGACACGACCGACGGGCTCTGGAGCCCGTCGCGCAGTGTCTCGTCGTTCAGAAGGACCGGTTTGGGCGGGCGCCAGGCGCGCTCGGGATCCGGCCGATTCCAGTCGTAGATGAGCGCCTTGGTGGTGGGAACATTTCCGTTCCCCGGCAAAAATCGCGGTTCTCCCCGCTCATCGGCGTTCTTCGGGGAATCAGCCATCGGTCCGTCCTACCTCGATCAAGCCCCGGCTCCGAGTCCGGGAATCGTTGCGCCCAGGGCGTGGAAGCCGCTGTCCACGTGAAGCACCTCACCGGTAACTCCCCGCGCGGCGTCAGACAGCAGGAACGCCGCCGCGTCGCCCACTTCCAGCGGATCGGTGCCGGCGCGAAGCGGCGCGTACTGGCGGTAGTGCTCCACCATCTTGCCGATCCCCGAGACTCCCGAGGCCGCGAGCGTCTTGGCGGGACCCGCCGAAATGGCGTTCACCCGAACTCCGCGCGGGCCCAGATCGCTCGCCAGGTACCGGACCGATGACTCCAGCGCGGCCTTGGCCACGCCCATTACGTTGTAGTGGGGAACCGCCCGTTCGCCCCCCAGGTAGCTGAGGGTCACCACCGACCCGCCGCCGTCGGCCTCGAGCAGCAGCACGAAGTGGCGGACGAGCGCGGTGAGCGAATACGCCGAGATGTCGTGCGCCACCCGGAAGCCTTCCCGGGAGGTGGAAACGAAGTCGCCTTCCAGATCCTCACGGAGTGCGTAGGCCACCGCATGGACGACAAAATCGAGGCCGCCGAAGTGCTCGCGCACCGTCTCCGCGGCGCTTGCCAACTCCTGTTCGCTCGACACATCGAGGGGCAAGGTAACGGTCCCGGGGATTTGCGCCGCCAGCTTGTCCACGTTCCGGCGGAGCCGCTCGTTCTGGAAGCTGAGCGCGAGCGCCGCTCCCTCCCGCGCCGCGGACCGGGCGATTCCCCACGCAAAGGAGCGGTGGTTTGCGACCCCGACGATCAGTCCTCGTTTGTTTTCCAGTAGCACCCTGCGCCCCAATTTAGCAGCGTGTGGCAAAACCCAAGCGGCGCTCGACGGGCGATGCATCCCGGCTGAACCGCGCCTCAATAAGGCGCTCATCGTTGCGTCGCACCACAGGCTGCTAGCGGTCAGGCGGGCGTCGGATCGGCGGCCGCGGTGTCCGCACGTATCCGCTGGCCTCCAGCCAGGCGGCGATCCCGATGGCGGTGAAGTCGTGGCCCGGCGCCGCCACGAGCTGCGCCCCGAGCGGCATCCCGAACGCATCCGTTCCGGCGGGTACCTGAAGCGCGGGCAGGCCGGTCAGGTTGAACGGCCCGACGAGGCGAATAAGCCCCGGACGGATCGCTTCCCCGGTGGCGAGCGGTTGTCCCGCTTCGGGAGCTCCCGCGGGCGTCGAGGGAACGACCAGGATGTCCACGCTCTCGAAGAGCCGCGTGAAGGCGTCGGCCACGAGGCGCCGGCCTTGGAGCGCCGTCAGGAGATCGCCGGAAGACAGCAGGGCGCCGACCTCCAGCAGGCCCCGAACGTCCTCGCTGAAGTCGTCCGGCCGAGCCGCCAACCGCTCCCGGTGCACCGCTGCGGCTTCGGCGAACGCGACGACGTTCCGGCACGGCCCGCTCAACTCCACCTCCGGAATACGCACCTCGATCCGGACCGCCCCCAATCCGACGAGAGCCGTCACGATGCCCTCGGCCGCCTCGCGGGCCTCCCGGGTCAGGTCGGTGTAGAAGAAATCGAGCGGAACCCCCACCCGGACCCCGGCGAGGGGGTTGGAGCCGGAGTCGGCCGACGCCGCCGGCGGCGCCCGCCCTCCCGACAAGACCCCGAAGAGCAGCGCGATGTCGTCAGCGCTCCGGGCGATCGGCCCGACGTGGTCGAGGCTCCAAGAGAGCGGGGTTACTCCGGCCCGGGAAACGACTCCGTAGGAGGGCTTCAATCCGAACACCCCATTCAGGGAGGCCGGAATCCGGATGGATCCGCCGGTGTCAGTCCCCACCGAGCCGTAGGCGGCCTCCGTGGCCACCGCGACGGCCGATCCGGACGACGACCCGCCCGGGATGCGCTCCGGATCATGGGCGTTACGGGTTCGGCCGAAGGTGGGGTTCTCGCCGGTTACCCCGAACGCGAACTCCTGCAGGTTGTTCTTGCCGAGCAAGATGGCGCCTGCCCCGGCGAGCGCCTGCCAGGCGGGGGCGCTCCGAGACGGGTCGTGCGGGAACTTCGACCCCGAGGTGGTGGTCATTCCCGCGACGTCCACGATGTCCTTGACGCTGAGCGGAATGCCGAGGAGGGGCTGGTCCCCGTTTCGCCCCTGCCCCGCCGACTCGTTCACCCGGTGCGCCTCCGCCAGCGCCTCCTCTTCCCGGAGCAACAAGTACGCGCCCAGATCGCGGAGGACGCGGGCGCGCTCGAGCGTTTTCTCGACGAGTTCGACGGCGGAAACCCGACCCGCCACAACCGCGGAACGCGCCGCGGCGATGCTGCCCGGCGCGGAATGTGTGGGCGCCGCGGGAATCTCCCGAACCGGACGCGCCACGGTCGGCGCCCGCGCTCGCGCCGCCAACTCGCCCGCCGTCAGCGGCTCCGGAGGATTCGGCAGCCGCCGCAACGCCCGGGCGACGCCCTCCATTTCCGCCCGGAGCAACTCCGCCCGCGCCCGCGCGGCCACCAGACGGTCCGTCATCTCAGCTTCTTTGGGGACCGCTCAGCACCCGCCCGGGCAACCGCAGGACGGCGGCGAGCAGGGACAGGACTCCGTCCACCGCAACGCCAAGCACCCGAAACGGCAAGAGCACGAGCCAGACGAGCGGATAGAGGACGAGCGCCAGCAAGGCGAGCGGCCAGCAAACGACCAGTAGGAACAGCCAGAGGAGGAAAGCAGCCATGCCAGGTACTTACGTCTCGTCCTCGCCGGCGGTTTCCTGAGCTTCTCGAAGCGCTGCCAGAGTGACGTCCCCGGCCGCCAGCAACCGCAGCTCCTCTTCCCCCGCCACCGGCACTCCGAGACCGCGTGCTTTGTCGAGCTTGGAACCGGCGCGCTCGCCGGCGACCAGAACCGAGGTACGACTGCTGACACTCGACACCACCCGCCCGCCGTGCCGCTCAATGAGTTCTCCGGCTTCCTCGCGCGTCATACCCGTCAGCGTTCCGGTCAGGACGATCCGAAGGCCCGAGAGCGTGGATTCCCCCGTCGCCTCCCAGACCGGCCCCACCCCCGAGAGTCGCAGGTCCTCAAGTTCCCGCCGGTTCGCGTCGTCGCCGAAGAATCCCGTCACCGCGTCCGCGACCTGCTCCCCCACCTCGTGGACATCGAGAAGTTCGTCCCGAGTGGCGGCGGCGAGCCGCTCCACCGAGCCGTAACGTGCTGCCAGCACCCGCGCGACGTGTTGGCCGACATGCGGAATTCCGAGTGCGAACAAAAAGCGGTCGAGCCGCGCCGCACGGCTCTCGTCCAGCTCGCGGAGCAGGTTCGCGGCCGATTTCTCCGCAAACGGCCGGCGGCGCCGTTCGGGCAGCGCCAGGAGGTCCGGCGCGCCCAATCGGAACAGGTCGGCTGGCCGGCTCACCATCCCGGCGCCGATCAGGTCGGCGGCCACCGCCTCGCTGAGGCGGGGAAGATCGAACGCCTCCTTTTCCGCCAAGCGCGCGATGGTGGCTGCCAGGACACCGGAATCCCACTCGAAACTCTCCGGCGCACCACGGTTCCCGGCTTCGCCGCCGACCGCGCCAACCTCGATGAGATCACGGAGCAACGCGCCCTTCGCGCCGGTGGAGAGCGTCTCCAGGGCCTCGGCGACACGAAGGCCCAGCGACGCTCCGGCCCCGCCCCCGGCGTCCGCCAGGAGCGCCGCCAGACTCGGGTACTCACTGGCCAGCCGCGCAGCCCGCGTCGGGCCGACCCCCGGAAGGCCAAGCGCCACCAGGAGCCGGGCGAGCGGCATCTCGCGAATCGCTCCCAGGCGGCGGACCAGAGCTTCGGCGCCGCTGCGGTCGAAGGGCCGGCCGGCCGGCTGCGGCGGAACCGCGAGCAGTTCCTCCCGCGTCAACCGATACAGATCGCGCGGTGACGCGACGGCGCCGCACTCGATGAGAAGCTCAACGAGTTCTTCTCCGAGCGCCTCGATTTCCATCCCGCCCTTTCCCACGAAATGGACGAGACGGGCCTTCCGCTGTGCCGGACAACTCCACCCTCCCGAGCAGAAATGATGGGCCCCTTCGACGACCACCGCTCTTGCGCACTCGGGACACTTCGCCGGCATGGCCCAGGGAGCGCTTTCCGACGGTCGCGCGCGGGAGACGACCTCCACTACCTGGGGGATCACGTCGCCGGCGCGCTGGATGCGGACCCGGTCTCCAGGCTGCGCATCGAGCGCCCGGACCATCCCCTCGTTGTGCAGGGTGGCCCGGCTCACCGTGACGCCGGAGACCAGCACCGGCTCGAGGCGGGCGACGGGCGTCAACTTCCCGGTTCGCCCCACCTGCACGTCGATGGCGGCGAGCGTCGTTTCCGCCTGCCCCGGCGGAAACTTGAAGGCAACCGCCCAGCGGGGATTTCGGGAACGTTCGCCCAACTCGCGCTGGTCGGCCAGGCGATCGAGCTTCACGACCGCCCCGTCGAGCTCCACCCGGAAACGGTCGCGTTGCCCGATGAGCAGGCGGTGGTAGGAAAGCACCTCATCGGGGCCCCGTCCCACCTCCCACCAGACAGGCTGCCGGCCTACCCCCGCCTCCGGTTTCGGCGCGGACTCGGGCGCCACCCGGAACCCGAAGCCGGCGAGTGTCCGCAGGACTCCCGACTGAGTGGCGGGGGCCGAAAGTTCCGTGTCCTCCCAGACCAGGATGTCGTACGCGTAGAGCGCGAGCGGCCGCGAGGCGGCGATGCCCGGGTCCAGCTGCCGGAGGGATCCCGCGGCGGCATTTCTCGGGTTCTTGAATGGGTCCTTTCCGGCGCCTGCCAGCTCCTCGTTCATCCGCTCGAAGTCGCTGACCGGGAGCACCGCCTCGCCGCGGACCGCGAGCCGCCCGGGCGGGCGCCCTCCCGCCAGCCCGAGCGGCACCGACCGGATGGTCCGAAGATTGGCGGTAATGTCCTCGCCCACCTCGCCGTCGCCCCGAGTCGCTCCCCGGACGAACGTCCCTCGCTCGTAAACGAGTTCCACCGACAATCCGTCGAATTTGGGCTCGAGGCAATACTCCAGCTCCGGCCGGCCGATCTCCCGCTCCATCCGGTCGGTGAACTCACGGAGTTCGCTCTCGTCATGGATGCTCTGGAGCGACAGCATGGGCGCCTCGTGGCGAACCTCCGAAAACCCGCCGGCGACCGTGCCGGCCACCCGCTGGGTCGGAGAGTCCGGCGTGACCAGTTCCGGATACTCCTTTTCGAGGGCCTCGAGTTCCCGAAAGAGCAGGTCGTACTCGTGGTCGGGAATCTCCGGTGCGTCGAGAACGTAGTACTGGTAGTCGTGATGGCGGATCGCCTGCACGAGGGCCCGGTGCCGTTCGCGAGGCACCCGGCCCGTCATCGGGTTTCTGGCCGCGGCGCCGGCGGCCCCGTTTTCCCCGCCACGACCGGCGCGTCGGCGCACGAACGCGGCGAGCCGCTCGGTCAGCGTCCGCGACCAGGGAACGTCCTTCCCAAGGACGGCCAGACCCGCGAGGATCATCAAGACACCTTGCAGGATCGGAAGAAACAGCCCGATAACGCCGAGCACCAGCAGCAAGAACCCCGCCGCGATGCGAAGCAGGCGCCACGGGCGCCAGCGCCCCCGCGGTGCGGAGCCGCCCTTGTCGGCTGCGGCTTGGGCGCGAGAGCCGACGTTCGGCGGGTGGCGATACTCTGCGCTCGTTCCCGCGGCCATCGCCGTCAAGGTAACACCCGGATTCCCCTTTCGTGAAGAAGACGCCCCGCCGCGCTCCCGGCCTCGCGACGGTCCCGCAGGCGCTCGCTACCTTCATCGCCACTTTCGTCGCGATCATCCTGATCGGTGTCGTCATCACGCGAACGGGACTGCCTTTCGATCTCGCCATCCTGGCGACCCCCGGAATCACCCTGCTCGTGGCCCTCGCCGCGATCCGCCTCTTCCGGTTGAACCCGTATCGCGCCCTCCGGCTACGGCCCGCCAAGAACAGCCAGCTCCTTCTGTCGATTCCGGTCGCGCTGTCGCTGTTCGTGGTGAGCGATCAACTCGCCAACCTGAGCCGCGCGTTCCTCCCTATCGACGAGGCACTGGTCCAGACCGTGGCGGACCTGGTCCGCGCCGAGGGATTGTTCTCCTGGCTGATCCGACTCGCCGGCATCGGCGTTGGGGCGGCGCTTTCCGAAGAACTGCTGTTCCGGGGCGTGATCCTGACCGGATTGCGACCGCTGGGAAGAGGCGGAGCCCTCGTGGTCTCCGCGCTCCTGTTCACCGTGATGCACGGGCTGCTTCTCCCCAACTACTTCGTCGCCGGACTCGTCCTGGGGCTGGCGGCTATGGCCACCCGCAGCATCCTGGTCCCCATCTCGATCCATCTCTTCCACAACGTCGCTGCCCTTCTCCTCTTCAACCTGACGGACATCGCGTCGCTCGGCGATCCGTTGTGGATTCCCGGCGGGATCCTGATCCCGGCCACGGGAATCCTGGCCATCGGCTGCTTCATCTACCTGCGCGATATGCGCGGGGAGACTGCGGAGAAACCCGCGGCATCCGTCGCGGAGGCCCCCCAGGGGCCCTGGCTCCCGTCGCCGCCGCCCGGCGCCCTCAGCATCGGAGAGGATCTGAGGGACGTGCGCCCCGGCTCCCGGCGCCTGGGTTTCCTCTTCATCGCCCTGTCGATGATTTCCGGGCTTCTGATCGCCGTCGGACTGTTCGTGTACCTCGGATATCTCACGAACCCCGGGCCGCAGCGGGCCGCCGCGATCGATTCGCTACGCCAGATCGCCCACGAGTCGCTGGCGGAAGAGGCTGCCACCCGGGAGGCGGAGATCGACGCGGCGTTTGCAACCCTGACCGAACTGAATCGCGAGGGGCGGGTCGGTTTCCGTCACATCTGGCGGGCCGCCCGGGTCGTGGCCGCGGCAACCGCCGACGGCGAGTTCGGGAACGGGGACGTGGAATCCCTGCTGATGGCGGTCGGGGGGATCCATCGGGACGCGGGGGATCGATTGCCCCCGGAAGAGCCGCGTCCGTCCCCCGCCCGCCAGACACCCCCAGTCGGCAAGGACCAAGAGTAGTCGCCGGGGTCCGCCGCGGACTTCGCTGCCGGAGTAACCGGGAGTTCGTCCATTTCGGCCATTTCAAGGTATCCGACAAACCGAGGCAACCTCACTCCAGGCCAGGAGCGCCGGCCTCCGGCCGGCATCGCCGAGCAAAGCGAGGCGAAACTCCCCGACCCAGTCAGCCTCGACAGCACCAACCCAAGCGGGGACAGCGGATCGTCGTACCAGGATGGGAGCCGCGCAGCGCCACCCTGCTGGGCTGCAGTGCCATCCTGGAAGGTTGACGACGGGAGTTTCGCTCCCCGCCGGGGGAGCGATGCCGGCCGGAGGCCGGCGCTCCTTTACGCTCCTTACCTGGAAGCTGGCGCTAGGTTCGCCGCTGCGCGCCCCGGGCGCGCGAGGGAGTTTCGAATGCCGGCGCTCGACGGCCTACCGCGAGGCTCCGCCCCCGACGCGCCGGAGCCGCCCGAAAAACAGCGGCAGCCACATCGCGACCACTCCCCCGGCCATCAGCAGACCCCCGACCAACGGTCTCCAGGAAAGCAGTACGAACCCGCCGGAAAGCAGATGGACGACAACGCTCATGTAGCCGGAGAGCACGAAGATCCGAACCGGGGAATCGGAGGTTCGCATCGCAAAGAGCGGAAGCGTCTCGAGCGCCGCGGTCAGCATCGTGCTGCGGAACAACAGGGACCACAGGTTGAGCGGCTCGCGAAACGCCATGCCCACAATCGCGGAGAACAGCGAGGCGGCGAATGCCGACTGGTACGGCCGCCGTCCGTCCAGCCAGCGAATCATGAGCGCCTTCAGCGGCGTGAAGAGCGCCACCAGCCCCAGCGCGAGCAGAAAATCGGCCGGGTCCTCGATGACGGTGGTCACCCGGACCGCCGCCACGATGGTCAGCAGTGCCAGTGCCCCGAGCAGCGCGAGACGCGGCCGGGGCATCGGGTCGGGGTTCACGCGGGAGCTCCCGCCAGCTGAGCGCCGAGTTCGCGCGCCGCAAGCTCCGCCGGCGTCTCCGCCGGCCGGGCGAGAAAAGCCGAACCATCCTGGATCACGACTTCGGCCGGTCGCGGCCGCAGGTTGTAGTTGGAGGCCATCGAATACCCGTAGGCCCCGGCATCGAGCACCGCGAGGAAATCCCCCGCCCGGAGCGGGGGCAGCGCCCGGTCCCGGGCGAACGCGTCCCCGGTTTCGCACACACCGCCCACCACGTCGAAGAGCCGTTCGGTCTCCGGCCGGGGCCGTAGCGGGACGATCCGGTGCCACGCTCCATAAAGGGCCGGCCGGAGAAAGTCGTTCATTCCGCCATCGACGACACAAAACTCCCGCGAGCCGCTTCGTTTCGTGTGAAGCACCCGCACGACGAGCGCCCCCGCCGGGCCAAAGAGCGCCCGGCCCGGCTCGAACACCAGGGTGGGATCCACGCCGGGACACTCCCGCCCCAGCACTTCCCGAAGCGTCTGCAACACCGCTGCCGCGTAGGTCTCCATGGAGATCTCGTTTTCTCCATCCCGCTGGGGGATACCGAGCCCGCCGCCGACATCCACGATCGTGACGGGGACGCCGGCGCGGCGCAGCCGGGAAAAAGCTCCGCCGAGTTGTTCGGCGTTCCGCGCCAGCGTCTCCACGTTGCGAATCTGGGAACCCACGTGCGCATGCACACCGAGCAATTCCACCCCCGGCCACCCGCGGCTCTCTTCGGCCAACGCGACAAGGTCCACCTCCGGCATCCCGAACTTGGCGGCGGGGGTTCCGGTCGCAATCTTGGGATGGGTCGCGGCGTCGATCCCGGGATTCAACCGGAGGAGCGCCGGGGCCCGGACGCCGTGACCGAGCGCCAGGCGGTTCAGCAACTCGAGTTCTCCCCGGGATTCGACCGAGACGAAGCGCACTCCGAGGCCGAGAGCCGTCTCAAGATCCGTTGCCGTCTTGCCGACTCCGGACATCACCATTCGGTCGCCGCGGAAACCGAGGCCGTCCGCGACCAGCAACTCCGCCGCCGAAACCGCCTCCACTCCCGCTCCCAACTCCCGCAGCGGGCTCAGCAGCGCCGGAAGCGCGTTGGCCTTCAGCGCCACCGCGATGAAGTGGTGGGTTCCCGCCAGTGCGCTCTGGAGCGCCGAAAAACGCTCGACGATCGCGCGGGCGCTATACACGTAGGCGGGGGTGGCCGCTCCTGACGCCGCCAGCGCTGTCTTGAGATCCAACCCGTCGGCCTCGAGACCGCCGTCCGACCCGGAACGAAAAACGGAGTGCATCTCTGTTCGATGGCCGGTCCACGCCACCGGCCCGGCGCGACTCCGGAGTTCCGGGGCGGCGGCGGGCGGGCCTCGGCGCGCGGCCGCGAAGGTTTCCGAATGTATCATCGCGGGCCGTTTCGAGACGTCCGGAGGAGTTCCCCCATGACCCAACGTAGCCGCTACCGCCGATTCATCGGACCCTCCCTCCCGCTTCTTCTCGCGCTCGGCTGCGGCGGTGGCACGGGCGAAGCGCCCGAGGCACCCGCGGACACGGGTACCGTCGGCCTGCCGTTTTCGGAGTATCGGGAAAGTGGCGACCTCGTCTATCTGGCGGGCGCCCTCGGGAACGTTCCGGGCACGCTCGATCTGGTGCCGGGAGGCATCGAGGCCCAGGTTCGCCAGACGCTCGACAATCTCGGCGCGACGCTCGAAAGCGCGGGTCTCGATTTTTCCCGGGTGGCCGCCGTCAACGTGTACCTGTCGGACATCCGCCATTTCCAGGCGATGAACGGCATATATCGCGAGTATTTCGCGGAGGATCCCCCAACGCGCGCCACGGTGGAGGCGGGGATCGCGATCCCGGGAGCCCTCGTCGAAATCTCGCTGGTCGCGGTGCGACAGGGTGTGGACCGCCGGGTCATCAACCCGGAGGCCATGAAGAGTCCCGAGCTTCCCTATTCCTGGGGCATCGAAGCCGGAGACACACTGTTCGTCGCCGGCGCCACCGCGCGCGATCCGGATACCTACCAGCCGGTGGCGGGTGGCGTGCCCGAGCAGATGCAGCGCATCATGGGGAACATCGGGCTCGTTCTCGAGGCGGGGGGAATGGATTTTTCGAACGTCGCGAACTGCCGGGTGTTCCTGGATGACCCGCGCACCTTCGGGGAAATGAACGCGGCGTACCGGGAGTTTTTCCCCGAGGACCCGCCGACTCGGGCCACCGTCGAGGCCCGGCTGGCAAATCCCCTCTTCACGGCGGAAGTGCAGTGCGTGGCCAGCCGCGCCGAGCGCAGCGTTCTGGCGCCGGACGGCCCCCGCTCCGGGAGCCCGCTCTCACCGGGAATCTGGGCTGGCGACCGGCTCTATCTCTCCGGGATGGTCGCTCCCGGACCGGACCGCAGCGAGGATCCCGGCGAGCAGACGCGCGCCGTTCTCGGAAGGCTGTCGGCCGCGCTCGAAGCGGCGGGCCTCACCTTCCGCGATGTCGATGACGCCATGGTGTACCTCGAGGACATGCGCGACTACGGCGCCATGAACGCCGTGTACCGGGAAGTCGTCGGAGAGCCGTTCCCGCCGCGGGCCACGGTTGAGACCCAGATGATGGGAGCCGGCATCAAGGTCGAGATCATGATGACCGCAACCCGGTAGGACCCCGTCCGGACTCGGGTCAGCGCACCGCGCGCCGCCGCTACCATGCCGATCGGCATGGCCCGACTTCGCATCCTGGCCCTGATTTCAGCGGCCGGACTGCTCTCAGGCTCGCCGGCTCAGGCCGGCGGGGAGGACGGGAACGTGCGGGCTGCGGTAGCCGCCAACTTCATGTCCGCAGCACGCGAAATCGCCGCTGCCTTTGAGGACAGCACCGGGGACAAGCCGCTTCTCAGCTTCGGTTCCACCGGCCAGCTCTATGCGCAGATCGTGCAGGGAGCGCCGTTTGACGTTTTTCTCGCTGCCGACCGGGAACGACCGGAGCGGGCGGAACGGGGCGGGCTCGCGGTGGCCGGTAGCCGGCGGACCTACGCGGTGGGCCGGCTCGTCCTGTTCAGCCGGGACCCGGGGCGCGCAACCGGCCCCGCATCCCTCCGAAACGCGGATCTCCAGCGCCTGGCGCTGGCGAATCCGGCGCTCGCGCCCTACGGCCGGGCAGCGGTCGAGGTGATGCGCGCCCTGGGTCTCGAGGAGTTCCTTCAAGAGCGGCTGGTCATCGGGATGAGCGTCTCCCAGGCGCACCAATTCGTCCGCACCGGCAACGCCGAGCTGGGATTCCTCGCGCTCTCCCAGGTCGCCGGGACTGCCGATGGATCCCGCTGGTTGGTCCCCGAGGACCTCCACGCTCCCATTCGGCAGCAGGCTGTGCTCCTGGAATCCGGACGCGGCAATCCGGTAGCCGCGCGGTTCCTTGATTTCCTCGGCTCGGAGACCGCCGCCGAGATCCTCCGGCGGCACGGATACCGCACCGAAGCCGCCGGCGGCGCGCACTGACCGATCGTGAACGCCGAAGCCATCTGGCCGCCGATTCGACTCACGCTGGAGCTCGCCGGAGTGACCACCGTGTTCTTGCTGCTTTTCGGGACACCCATCGCCTGGTGGCTTGCCCGGACGCGCTTCCGCTTCAAGGAGGCGGTAGCGGCCCTCGTTGCCCTGCCGCTGGTCCTGCCCCCCACGGTTCTCGGTTTCTATCTCCTGATTGCCCTGGGCCCCGAGGGACCAGGGGGCTTCGTGGCCCGACTGCTTGGCGAGCGTTCGCTCGCGTTTTCTTTTCCGGGCCTCGTGATCGGGTCGGTCATCTATTCACTTCCATTCACCGTCCAGCCGATCCGAAGCGCCTTCGAGGCGGTCGGAGACCGCCCGCTGGAAGCCGCCGCCACCCTGCGCGCCTCCCCCTGGGACGCTTTTTGGACGGTGGCGGTGCCACTGGCCCGGCCCGGCCTCATCGCTGGGGCGGTGCTGGGCTTCGCCCACACGGTGGGCGAGTTCGGAGTGATCCTGATGATCGGCGGCAACATCCCCGGCGTTACCCGGGTGCTCTCGATCGCCATCTACGACCACGTGGAACTCATGGAGTGGAGCACCGCGCATCTCCTTTCCGGGGGTTTGCTGGTCTTCTCATTCGTCGTGGTGGCGCTGACCCTCAGCCTCCACAAAAAAGCGGGCGGCCGCGAGCGGTGACCGGCCTCGAGTCCGCCGCCGGCCCCCTCGAGGTAGGTCTTCGGGGCACGGTCGGCGGACTCCGGATCGACGCGGAGTTCTCGGCGGGCGCGGGCGAAACGACGGCCTTGTTCGGCCCCTCGGGTAGCGGGAAGACGACGCTTCTGCGAGCGATCGCCGGACTCACCCGTTTCGAGGGAAGACTCCGGCTTGGAGCAGCAACCTGGCAGGACCACCGCCAGGGGATCTTCCTGCCAACCCACGCACGGCGGATCGGGTTCGCTTTCCAGGAACCCGCGCTCTTTGACCACCTCGCCGTCGAGGGCAACCTCCGCTACGCCCAGCGCCGCGCCGGTGCGTCGGAAACTGCCCCTGCCCTCCGCTTTTCCGAAGTAGTGGAACGCCTCGAGCTCGGAAGGCACCTCTCACGACACCCGCACCGGCTTTCCGGAGGGGAGCGCCAGCGGGTCTCCCTGGCGCGGGCCCTGCTCTCCCGGCCGTCAGTGCTGCTTCTGGACGAGCCGGTCTCCGGGATCCACCGCACCGCCCGCGCCGGAATCCTGCCTTGGCTTCGATCCCTCGGCGAGGCGTCCGGGATGGTCGTGGTGTACGTGAGCCACGACCTCGGAGAGGTCGTGGAAATCGCCCACCGGATCGCCCCGATCTCCGGTGGACACGTGAGCGGCGCCGCTCCGGTCGTGGAGGCGCTCGAGCACCTTCCGGCCGAGGATGCCCTGTCCCGGTTCGAGGCTGGAACCGTGTTGACGGCCGCGGTCCGGACCCGCCTCCCGGCGCTGGGGCTGTCGGAACTCGAGCTCGGCGGGCAGATCCTGCGCGTTCCGGGCACCGGCCGGGCGGCCGGAACGGTCGCGCGGCTTCGGGTACGGGCCCGGGACGTCGCGCTCGCCACCGTCCGGCCCGCCTCCATCAGCATTCGCAATGTGCTGCGGGGCAATGTTCTCGAGACTCGGGAAGTGCCGGAAACCCCCTTCGCCGAGGTGGTTGTGGAGATCGCCGAGCAGCGTCTCAGCGCCCGGATCACCCGGGATGCCGTCACCGAACTCGGACTCGAGACCGGCCGCGAGGTGTACGCGCTGTTGAAGACCGTTGCGTTCGACGACGGCTGACAGCCGTGGTGAAAGCGCCCCGCACGAGCCCCAGGAAATCACGCGCAGCGGATCCGTCGTTTGTGTGTGTGCGGGGCGCTTTCACCACGGGTTGATGCCGCGCCCCCCCACCGGGAGAACTGGCGCTTTGCGATTCGCGGCATCGTCTTTCGTGGGGAGGGGAAACCCCTCCCCACACCCCACCCCCGCGGCGCGGCGCGCCGCGAACAAGCCCCTTCAGAGTTTCACCATCGGGGCTGCTGAGCAGCCGGTGGTGAAACGCCACCGGGGCTCCATTGGGAGAGCTGGCCGGCGTTCCCTTCCTAACCGGGGGCGCCGCAGTCGGGCGGTTCCACCACCAGCAGGTAGCGTCCGGGGACGGCCTCGATCTCCTGCCGGCAGCCGGAGAGCCAGCGGACCTCGGCCCGATAGGGGCCGGCGCCCGAGCCCACCCCGAAAAAGACCCGGGGATCGCTGGAGGCGAGGTAGCTGCCGGCGGACCGGGCTTCCCGCAGCTGGGAGGAACCGGCTCCCGTCAGCACCAGCCGGGTGCCGATCCCATCCCGCGGACTCTCCCGGCCGACCAGCCGGAAACCGACCCAGGCCGAATTCGTGTCCGTGTCGTTTCGGAAGAGCGACGGCGTCCCGTTCATCACCGTGGCCAACAGGTCGGTGTCTCCATCGTCGTCGTAGTCCGCAAAGGCCGCTCCCCGGTACACCCGGGGCACTCCCAGAGCGGTCGGGGCGACCTCGGCGAACACCCCACCGGTGAGATTCCGAAACACCAGTCCGCGCTGTTCGTAGTCGCTTTCGGTCACCCCACCTTCAACCTCCGGATAGACGTGGCCGTTCACGACCACGAGATCGAGCCAACCGTCCCGATCCAGGTCGCGGAAACCGGCTCCCCAGCCAAGATACGGGTAGCTGGGTTCCGCGACTCCGGCGGCGAACGACGCATCGAGAAACCAGCCGCCCCCGGCAGCCCGGTAAATGGTGTTGTAGTCGTGGGAGAAGTTGGTCACCACGATGTCCAGTTGCCCGTCGTTGTCGTAATCCCCGAGGTCCACCCCCATTCCCGCCTGGGCCCGCCCGTCCTCGTTGTAGGCGAGGCCGGCGGCAAGGCCCACATCGGTGAATTCGAGGCCCTGTTCCGCGCTGTCGTTTCGGTAGAAGTTGTTTGGCGTCTGGTCATTCGCGACGTAAACGTCGAGATCGCCGTCGTCATCCAGATCGCCGAGCACCACTCCAAGCCCGAAGTAGCTCTCCGCCCCGATCTCGAGCCCCTCGACCCTGACAAAGCGCCCGTCGGGAAGCCCGCGGTAAAGAAGCGCCGGGGCCGGCGCGAGCCCCTTCGGCCCGCACATCACGGGAATCCCGAGGAAAAAACAATACGGCTCCTCTCCGGGCCCGGGCGTCCGTGCCGGGTCGAAATCCACGTAGTTCACGACGACCAGATCCGGGACACCGTCGCCGTCGAGGTCGCCGAAGGCAGCCCCGGTCCCCCAGCGGGGATCATCCACTCCCAGCTCGGCCCCCACTTCCTGGAAGGTCCCGTCGCCCCGGTTTCGGTAGAAGAGATTCCTGCCGTAGCGCGTCACGAAGAGATCGAGATCGCCGTCGTTGTCGTGGTCCACCACAAACGCGCCCTGGCCCCAGCCGTAGGATTCGAGCCCGGCGGGTCCGGTGACCTCCGTGAACCGCGCTTCTCCCTCGTTGCGGAACAGCGCGTTCGAGAGGCTCTGGGTCTCGTCGTAACCGAGCCGGGAGCCGTTCACCAGGAAGAGATCCAGATCCCCGTCGCCGTCATAGTCGAAAAACGCCGCGCCGGTGCCGGTCGTTTCCAGGATGTAGTCCTTGCTGCGAACGCCGCCGTACATGTTGACGAAGCGGATACCCGATGCCTCCGCCACTTCGCTGAAGCGAATTTGGGGTTGAGCGAACGCCGCGGCGGACGCCAGCAGCAGGACGCCCACGCCGCCCCAGCGCGCCCTCACGGCTCCTCCCGGTTCCCCAACCCGAAACCGCCGACCCGGCCGGAACCTTCCTTCAGGACGTGGATCCATCCGGCTGGCAGGGACCCGAAGGACTCCTCGCGCCCCGACGGCCAGCGAACCCTGATGTCGCCCGCGCTCACTGCCGGGCCGAGGCCGAACCACATCACCGGATCGTGCTGGGCGAGGTAGCTGGCGCCTGCCCGCCGCTCCTCCCACTGCACGAGGCCGCCGTTCCCGAGCCTCAGCGACGCTCCGATCCCCTCGCGGTTTCCCGCCGTCCCAACCAACGAGAATCCCACGGAGCGCCCCGCTTCGGACCCTCCCTGGTTCTCGAGCAATTCGGCGGGACCGCGGTTGTTCGCAAGGACCAGATCGAGGTCGCCATCGAGGTCGTAGTCGAGAGTCGCAAGTCCTCGCCCCACCCGGGGCCGGGCGAAGTCTCCCTCGCTCTCGGGACTGCGCCGGAGGCGCCCGCGATCATTTCGGAACACCTGGCCAGGCTGGGCGAACCGCAAGTTCGACTGGATTTGGGCAATGTTGTCGAGGATGTGGCCATTTGCGACCACCAGATCCAGCCACCCGTCGTTGTCCAGGTCCGCGAAGTCACACCCGAAGGCGAGTTCGGTGAGGCTCTCGCTGCCCATGCCGAAGGAGGCGGTAGCGTCCAGAAAGAGGCCGCCCCCGAGATTTCGGTAGACCGTGTTCGTCTCGAAATCGAAATTCGTCACCACGAGGTCCATGCGCCCATCGCGGTCCACGTCCCCAAAGTCATTCCCCATCCCGGCTTCGGGCAACCCCTCCTCGTTATATGCGATCCCCGAGGCGAGGCCGTCCTCCAGGAAACGGATGCCGTCCGGCGTGGACTCGGTCCGGAACAGAAAGTTGGGTGTAGTGTCGTTCGCAACGTGCACCTCGGGTGCTCCGTCGCGGCCGAGATCGGTGATTACCACCCCCAGGCCCTTGCCTTCCTGCGAGCCCGGTACCACGAGACTCCGGAAGGTCCCGTCGCCGAGATTCTCGAAATACGAATCCGGGGCGCCCGGATACTCCTGCGGGTGGCAGTAGGCGAGAACCTCCTTGACCGGGCTCACGCAGTCCCGGTGCCGCTCGAGCGCGTAGTCGAGGTAGTTGGCGGCATAGATGTCCAGGTCCCCGTCGCGGTCCGGATCGAAGAGCGCCGCGCTCGTGGTCCAGCGGGGATCGCTCGCTCCGCCGGCGCCCGGGGCCTCCCGAAATGTTCCGTCTCCCAGGTTCCAAAAGAGCCGTTCCTCGCCGAAGTGGGTGAGGAAGAGGTCGGGGTCGCCATCCCCGTCGAGATCGCCCGCGACACCGCCCATGCCGTAGCGCCGCTCCCCGGCCGCAGCCAGGAGGCCGGCCTCGGCGGTGCGATCCCGGAAGGTTCCGTCGCCCTGGTTGCGAAAAAGACGGTTTCCCACTGTGGCTCCGCCTGCATCGCCCGGCAGGGGATGTCCGTTCACGAAGAACAGATCCGGCCATCCGTCGGTGTCGTAGTCGAAGACCACAACGCCCCCACCGACAATCTCGATGACGTAGCGCCGCCCGCTGCCGCCCTCTTCGTGGTGGAACCGGATTCCCGCTCGGTCGGTCCGGTCCACGAAGACGAAGTCCTCGGCGGCCCCGGGCGACGCGGCAAGGGACGCGGCAAGCGCGAGCGGAACCTTCCGCATCAGCGCGGCCGGGTCTTCGAGCGGGTCCGGGAGAGCGAACGCGCCGGATCCTCCCCGGAGGCCGCGGCTTCGGCAAATCGGCGCCGGATCTCGGCCGCTTCCTCGGCGCGGCCGAGGAGGGAAAGCGAAGCCGCGAGGTTGTAGAGCGCCTGCCGGTGGCCGGGGGCGCTCTCGAGAGCGGCGTGGAACAGGGCCGCCGCCTCCGCCGCTTCTCCGCCCTGGAGATGCAACCTGCCGAGCCCGACGAGTGCCGCGGGCGAACCGGGGGCGCGTGCCAACCCCGCCCGGTACGCCTCGCGCGCTTCTTCGGTCCGGCCCAACTGGGACAGGCTGCGGCCAAGCGCCACCGGCGCTTCCGGATTGCCCGGGTCGAGACGGATCGCCTCGCGGAACGAAACCGCCGCCGGCTCCAGAGCGCCGAGCGCCGCCTCGGCCAGGCCGAGGTAGAAGTGGGCCAACGGGTTGGCCGGCGCGGCTTCCCGGGCCCTCAGAAGCACCGCTCGGGCGGCCTCTCCCTCGAGCCGCGCGTAGTGGGTGTATCCGAGCTGCAGCAGGATGGGAACGGCGCGCGGGTGCCGTTCGGCGGCACGCTCAAGCACCGACAGGGCTCCCTCGGAGTCCCCGTTCCGGAGCAGCGCCGTGCCGAGCGACAAGGCCAGCGCCAGGTTGGGCGTGCTGGCGAGATTCTCGGCGCGCCGCAGCGCGGCCAACGCCTCTTCGGGCTGTCCGTCCTGTAACAGCGCCACTCCCAGGTAGTAGTGGGAGCGGGAATCAGGCGCCGCCTCCACGAGCCGCCGGAAACTCTCCACCGCCGCGGCCGCGTTCCCCGCGTCGAGCCATCGCTGGCCCGTCCGCAGAAGTTCGTCGGGAGGCTGGGCGGCCTGAGCACCCAGCGCCGCCGCGACGGCCAGTGCCGCGGCCCAGGAACCGGTCACGCTACGAACTGCGCGGCGCCCCTGCCAGCCGCAGACAGACCTCTCAGGATCCCCCCGGGAAGAGCGCCGCCAGGAACTCGTCGTCGAGCCCGGGATGCCGGGTCCAGCCGATGGTGGATTCCAGTTGGCCCCGGAAAAGTTCGTTCATCCCCGCCGCTCTCTTGAGGACATCGAGTGCCCGGTCGCGGTTGCCAAGCGAGTAGCTCAGCAGGCCGAGGTTCAGCCAGGTATCCGACGCCTCCGGCCAGAGCTCCGTCGCTTTCTCGGCGGCGGCCAACGCGGCGGCGCCGTCACCGGCCTCGTTCCGTTCCCGGCTGCGGGACATCGCGGTGATCGCCAGGTTGATGTTTAGCACCCGTCCCAGCTCCTCGATCGGCCGGGGATGATCCTCGACCTGGAGCCTCGCCACCACGTCGTTGTTGATGTTCCGGCCCATGCCTTTGCCGACCACCAGCATCGCCGATGACTGGCGGCCGCGGCTGTCACCTCCAGCCTCCTGCCCGGCGACCATCGCCGCCTGCATTTTCTCGGCGAGCGTGCCCTCCGCCGCTTCGAAAGCGTCCCCCATCGCCTCCACGACTTCCGGTCCGGTCAGGATGTTCCCCTGCGCCGAGTAGTTCTCCCCCACCCGGTGGCCCGCCCAGAAATTCGCGGTGGGCCCGGTATGGACCGCAATGCCGCCGTTCGCGTCCACGACGGCGAACTGCCGGCCTTCCACTCCGGGAAAGGTGTCCTCCGCGAGCAAGCGGTCCTTGACTTCCTCCGCCCGGAGCCCCTGCCGCAGGAGGTCGAGCCCCTGGAGACCGTAGCCGGCGTTCACGTTCGCCTGGGTCGCCACCACCCCGACTCCAGCCTCGCCCCACGGCACCACATGCCCTACCGAGAAGTACTTGGACTGCACCGCGACTCCCATCTCGCCGGTGCCCGGGTCATAGGCGACGATGGAAAACGTCGCTACCGGCGGATGGCTGGACTGGGCGAAACCCGGCGGGGCGGAGAACGCGATCAGCCAGAGCGCGCCAGTGAGGATTCGTCTCGAACGCATCATGAAGCTCCTACCACGGCGAGCCCATGGTACGCGTCCGCGCCGGACCCGGCGAACCGCCAGCGGCAAGGCGCGGGATCAGCTCCGGTTGTCGTGCTCGTCGCGCTCCGCATCGGCGCGTTCCAGGAGAGGCTTTCGTTCCTCCTTGGCTTTGGCTTCCTCGCGTTTTTTCCACCAACCGCTGATCAGCGTGCTGGAGACCAGGGCGGCGCCGAACAACAGGGCTTTACCGAGCCCGTCCCGTTGGTAGGTAAACAGGACGAACCCCAAACCGAACGCGCCAACCAGCATCCATTCCAGTTTCGTCCCGCTCCCCAGCCGTTCCTTCCACCAGGGCTCCTCCCGGGACAGACCCGGCACCCTCTGCTCCCGCATGGATTGCCGGACCCGCTCCCGCTCCGCCGCCATCCGGGCTTGGTGGGAGTCCGGCTCAGGCCTCCGAAACAGATGCAACACCAACTGAGATTTGGACCTCGTTTGTCAGGGCTCCGGTTTGCCGGCTTCTTCGGCCTTGAGTGCCTCGAACCGCTCGAGCGCGGCCGCCGCTCCATCCGGATCGCCGAGCCGGCGCCGGGCGAAGGAGAGCTGGTAGTACGCGTCCGCATAGTCCGGGGAATACTGGATCGCCGTCTCCAACAGGCGCGCCGCTTCCTCCGTAGCCCCCCGCTGGAGCGCGATTTTCCCGAGGTTGAACCAAGCCTCCGGAAAATCCTCCTCCCCTTCGAGAGCGCGGCGGAAAGCCGCCTCCGCGCGGTCGAATTCCTGTCGGCGGAACGCCGTCAGGCCGAGAAAATGGTGGGCCCGGCGGAGGCCGGGATCAAGCGCGATAGCTCGCTCGAGGCGAGCTTCCGAAGCCGCGTAGTCCTCGCGGCGCCAATCGAGATATCCGATCTGCAGGAGCGTCTCGGCGTCGTCAGGCGCAAGCTCCAGGTGCCGCTCATAGGCGCCCCGCGCCTCCTCCAGGCGCTCCTGGCCAACGAGCGCCCCCCCGAGGTCGAAGAAGATCGCGGGATCCTCGCGGTACCCGAGTTCGAGCGCGCGTTCGAGTTCGGCCTGGGCCTCGGGCCAGTGCTCGATGCGCAGCAGAAGCCGGCCCAGGAATCGCCGCATCCCGGCATCCCGCGGCGCGAGCTCCACGGCCCGGGCAGCTTGGTCAACCGCCTCCGAGAGCCGTCCCGCCTGGTCGAGCACCGCGGCGGCAAGGTAGGGTGCTTCCGAACGTTCAGGGGCCGTTCGGGAGACTGCTTCCAACTGGATCAGGGCATCTTCCACGTTGCCGAGTTGTCCGTAGGCCTGTCCAAGCGCCAACCGGCTGTCCACGAAGCTCGGCGCGCGCGCCACCGCTCCCTCGAGCGCTGGGACCGCGAGTTCGGGTTCCCCGGCGACGAGCCACATGGCGCCGACCTGGTGAAACGCCCCGACGTCCCAGGGCCGCCCCACCAGGAACTCGTTCAGCAGCCGCTCCGCTTCATCCTTGTTTCCGGCCTGGATGAGGGCCGCCGCCTCCACGATCTCGGGCTCGGGCGGCGCCTCCTGGAGGCCGGCAACCGGCGCGGCGAACACCCATCCGCAGAGCGCGAAAGACAGAGTTCGACGGACGTTTCGGCACATGAGTCAGAATCGGCGGCAACCGGATGTCCTGGTTCCATCGGCTACGCCGCCTCCCGCATTATGCCGCCCTCCTGGTTTTGCTGGGCGGCGGCTGCGGCGAGCGCCCCGAGGAGCAGACACCGGAGGCGACCGCGGCGCCGGACTCCGGGAGCATCCCGCCCGCGGCTCTCCCGGAGGGGGAGGTCGTGCCGGTGGGCGGGGATGTCCGCCGTCCGGAGAGGATCCGCTTCGAACCGCCCGCCTACCCGGAGTCGGCCCGGGAACGGGGCGAAGAGGCGCTCGTCATTCTGGAACTGACCATCGCGCGCGACGGGACGGTGGCGGACGCCCGCTCCCTCCGGGGGCCGGCAGATCTCGGCGCCGCCGCGGCCGCCGCGGCCCGACGCTGGACCTACGAACCGACGCTGGTGGACGGCGAACCCACCGCCGTCCGGTTCGCGGACACGATCCGCTTCGTGCTTCGCCCGAGCGGCGGTAACGGCATGCGTCTTCCGGTCGAGGCGGGGCCGCGCGCCGTTCGGAACACCGGGTTTCCCGATTGGGAGATATCGGGCCACGCGTTCACCGCCTGCCCCTGCAACACCCCCTGCCCCTGCCGTTCGAACGGGCCGCCGTCTCACCCTCCCTGCCATGCCACCACCGCCACCCACATCAACGCGGGGCACTATGGCGGCCTCGACCTGGCGGGCGCCCGATTCGTGACGCTGGGCCCGGAAACGTGGGTCGCCCTCTACTTCGACGAAGAACTCACCGAGTCGCGGCGCCGGGCCATCCTCGGAATCTTCCGAAGCCTGGCGCCCGGCGCTCCGCAGCGCTACCGCGCGATCCGCCAGGTGCCGCTCTCGATCACCGAGCTGCGCAGCCCCGGAGAGGTCCTTCGCCGGGCGCTCATTCCCGGAATCCTCGAGATGGAGACCACGCTGCCGCTGGAGGGAGGCTCGCTCGCCGGGCGCATTCCCGGAATGGATGTCTGGTCCAACGAGATCGCCTACGGCCGGACCGGGGCCTACCGCTTCAGCGACCCCACAATTCCCGCCGCCTGGGACCACACCGGCCGCCAATCGAACGCCAAGGAGTTCACTCTGAACCTCGGGATGTATCGCGAGGGCCGGATGCTGATCCAGCACGCCGATGGTTCAGGAGACTGGACAACGGCGCAGCAGGCGCTTTTCTCCTGCGCCCGGACGCGATCGCCTTGAGTGCGTCGAACGGTAAGGAAGCGGGGCGACTCCAACGCAAGAGGAACGGGAACCAGCTGGCCATCAAACAGCAGAGCCCCGCTTCCTTACCGCCCGGCGCCCCCCCACCGGGAGAACTGGCGCGCCGCGAACCACAACTCCCTTGCGCGCCGTTGGCGCGCGGCGGCGAGTTGCGATTCGTCGTTACCGTCTTGTGACAGGGGGTGAACCCCCTTTCACACTTTCCCCCGAACTCGCAGGCAGCGAACAAAGTTCGCTGCCATTGTTCGTTTCCGTGGTGGAAAACTCACCAGGCCTTCGGATCCGGGTAGCCAGAGGAGCGCCGGCCAGGAGCGCCGGCCTCTGGCCGGCATCGCTCCGCGGAGCGGAGCGAAACTCCCGTCGTCAACCCTCCCGGATGGCGCCGCAGCCCAGCAGGGTGGCGCGGCGCTCCCGTACGGCGATGCGCTGTCCCCGCTTGGGTTGGTACCGTCGGGGCTGACCAAGTCGGGAGTTTCGCCTCGCTGTGCTCGGCGATGCCAGCCGGAGGCTGGCGCTCCCGCCCAGTTTTCGGGCAGACGGATTTTCCGGGCCGCCGACCGGCCCCGCCGACCGCGGTACCAGTCTTGCCTCCGTCTGGGCGGAGCATGTGGTATAAGAGTTTCCCGGTTTGGAAGGCCGATGGAGGAAATGGAGCCACCATGCGTTCAGATTCGGGGGGTTCTGCGTCTCTTGTCGCGTCGGAACCTCCCACCCGTGGCTTCGTCTCCCGTTCCCTGAATCCATCGGATTGGACAACCGGCGCCCACTCGGCTGGCAAGCCGCCTGACAAATCGGCCCGGAGCGCTCATGGCGAGCGCGGTGCCCTGCCCGGGACGACACCCCCGCACCACATCCCCGAACCACATTCTCGTTGTCCGAACGGGCGGGCCCGATGGGTCCGCTCTTCTACTCCATCACCACTCGGCCCAGTCTGATTCCAGGAGGATCCCATGAGGAAGTCGTACTTGCGAAGTTCCCTCTTCGCCTTTCTCGCCATCGCGCTTAGCGCGGCGTTTGCAACCGGACAGACCCAGTCCGGGACCGTCGAGGGAAGTGTCGTCGACGGTACCGGGCAGGTGCTTCCCGGGGTATCCGTCACCCTGAGCGGAGAAGGCGGCAGCGAGGTCGCCGTCAGCTCCGGCACCGGCAGCTACCGCTTCTTCGCGATTTCGCCCGGCATTTACACGGTGCGCTTCGAGCTCGGCGGCTTCCAGACACGAATCTATGAGGAAGTCCGGGTGGACATCGGCCGCACCACCGGGCTGGACGTGACCCTCGACCTGTCCCAGCTCGAAGAGACAGTGACGGTGGTCGGTGAGGCGCCGCTGCTCGACACCAAGAGCACGGTCATCGGCGCCACCTTCGACCAGAGCCTGCTCGAAGAGGTGCCGAGTGCCCGCGACGTCTGGTCGCTGCTCGAGCACCAGGCGCCCGGAGTCACCACCAACCGCCTCGACGTGGGCGGCAGCGAGACCGGCCTGCAGGCCGTGTTCTCGGGCCGCGGAACCTCCTGGGGCCAGAACAGCTACTACCTGAACGGGGTGAACGTGACCTGCCCCGCGGCCCTCGGCGCCAGCGGCTACTACTACGACTACGACAGCTTCGAAGAAGTCCAGGTCGAAGTCGGCTCCCACCCGGCCTCGGTGAACGCTCCCGGTGTGTACCTGAACATGGTGACCAAGACCGGCAGCAACGAATTCACCGGCTCTGTGGGCGCCTTCTACCAAAACGACGCCACCCAGTTCGACAACTTCAGCAGCGAGCTGGAGTCGCGCGGCGGCACCGCTTCGGAGTTCGACTACCTGAGCGACTTCAACGGCCAGATCGGGGGGCCGGTGATCCGTGACCGCTCCACCTTCTACTTTTCGTTCCGCGATGAGAAGGTCCACCGGTACGTCTCCGGCGTCACCGACGTTACCGAAGACACCGACATGCGCCAGTTCGTCCTCAAGAGCGACACCGACCTCAACCAGAGCAACAAGATGAGCCTCGAATGGCACGAGATGACCTACTGGAAGCCGCGGCGCGGACTCGACCAGTCTCGTCCTCCGGAAGCGACCTGGATCGAGGACGACACCTTCCGGATCGTCCAGGCGACCTGGACTTCCACGCTGAGCGAGAGCGCCCTGCTCGAGACCCGCTTCTCCCATCTGAACGTCTTTTTCCCGACCTATCACTCCGAAGAAGCCCAGGCGGCCGGACTGCAGGCGGGCCAGGACGTGGGCCTCGCGTCTTCCTGAACGCGCGCGACTACAACGTGGAGCGCAAGCGGAAGCGCTTCTCCTACAAGAGCGACCTGACCTACTTCGCGGAAGACATCGCCGGCGCCGACCACGAGTTCAACGTTGGGGTCGAGTACTCGCACAACCCGATCCGCAACGAGACCACCGCGATCGACGACGTGTTCCTCCGCTTCAACAACAACGTGGCGGATCAGGTCTGGCTTCGAAACACCCCCCGCCACGACGGGCAGACCCTCGACCAGACCTCCGCCTACATTGACGACATCATCACCAGCGGCCGCTTCACCCTGAAGCTCGGACTCCGCTGGGACCGCTATCACGGCTGGCTGCCGGAGCAGAACAGTCCGGACGGACGCTGGTGCACCGCCGCGAACGGCTGTCCCCGCGACTTCGCGGAACGCACCGGCCTCCTCGACCTCGCGAGCTTCGCGCCCCGCGTCGGCATCGTGGTCGGGCTCGAAGAAGGCGGCCAAAGCGCCCTGAAGGCGAGCTGGGGGCGCTACTACCACCAGTTCTCGACCGGGTTCGCCAACTTCGTGAACCAGAACGGCGGCCTTACGAACCGGTGGACATGGAGCGACCTGAACGGGGATCGGCAGTTCCAGGACGGCGAACAGGGCACTCTGCTCGCCAACGCGTTCGGCGCCGAAGCAGCGGTGAACACGATCTCCCCCGACCTGAAGCACGAATACACCGACGAATTCACCATAAGCCTCGAACGCGAGTTCGCGGGAGACATCTGGCTGTCGGCCACCTTCAGTCGGCGCACCAGCGACGACAAGTCGGATACGATCAACCTCTTGGCGCCCGACTCCGCCTACGAGGCGATGCAGGTGCAGGATCCGGGGCCGGACAACATGGCCGGAACAGGCGACGACGGCGGGATGCTCACCGTGTACAACCTTCCCGAGCATCTCGTGGGCCAGAGCCAACTGCAGATCGCCACCGTGGACAAGTTCGAGACCGACTACAAGGGGGTGGAACTGATCGCCCAGAAGCGGTTCTCGAACAACTGGCAGGCGCTCGTGTCCTACACCTGGAACGACACCGACACCTGGACCCGCGGCGGGCAGTGGGAAAACACCAACCCCGGCATCTTCGGGAACCCGAACTCGCAGGTGAACGCCCAGGGCAAGTCCTTCTACGACCGCACCCACCAGTTCAAGGCCATCGGGACCTGGCACGCACCCTTCGGTTTCCGGACCTCGGGCGTGATGCGCTACCAGACCGGCGCTCCGGTCGGCCGGACCATCTTCGTGGGCGGCCTCAACCAGGGCGGCGCCTCCATCCTGGCGGTACCGGTCGGAACCGAACGGCTCGACAACGTGACGACTTTCGACATCGCGCTCTTCCGCGACTTCCAGGCCGGCCGTTTCCGCGTTTCTCCGGAGCTCAACCTCTTCAACATCACGAACCAGAACACGCTGACCGCAATCAACACCTCGAGCGGCCCAAACTACGGTCGGATCTCCAACTACCTCTCGCCCCGGATCGCGCGCTTCGCGATTCGCATCCACTTCTGAGCGTAGTCATTCCTTGAGAGAGTTGGCCGCCGGTCCCTCAGGGGACCGGTGGCCGCCGGAAGAGCCGGTGCGGTGAATCGGCGCCGCGTTCTAGCCGCGTTGGCCGCCCTGGCCGCTGCGTACCCGTTTCGAGTCAGCGGCAACCAGGGCAGCGCCCTCCCCTGGAGCGATCTCGAACCCCTGCCGTCCGGCACCCGCGCCCGTTACACGGATCTCACCCGCGTCACCGCGGATGTCGTCCCCAACGACGAGTTCTTCGTCCTCCACCATGGCGACGTTCCGAGAGTCGCGGCCGCCGGTTTCAACCTGTCCATCGGCCGCCCCGGCGTCCCCCCGGCCCGCACCCTCGGCCTCGGTGAAATCGCCGCCCTCCCGCGCGCGGAATCCGTGGCGGCGTTCGAATGCTGCGGCAACGGAGGGATCGGAATGCACGGCCTCGTCGGCGCCGCCCGCTGGGGAGGGGTTCGACTCGCGCCGCTTCTCGATGGCATTGTCGACTCCAGTGCCCGGGAGGTTGTTTTCTTCGGGGCGGACCAGGCGGACGAGCGCCTGCGCGGAAACCGCTACCCCGGCCGCTTCGCCCGCAGCCTGCCGGTCGGCGACGCGCTCTCACCCGAGGTGCTGCTCGCCGACACCATGAATGGCGAACCCCTGCCAGCACCCCACGGCGGGCCGCTCCGGCTGATCGTTCCGGGGTTTTACGGGGTTTCCCAGGTGAAGTGGGTGGAGCGAATCGAGGTCTGGCCGTCCCGTTTCGCGGGCTGGTACCAGGCAAAGGACTACGTGACCGTGCGCGGCGCGGAAACCCCGTCGGGGATCCTCCACACCGCGAGCGCCATCGGCCGGATGCGGCTCAAGTCGCTCGTCACCCGCGTCGAGCGGGCGCGGGGTTCCGACCTCCGCGTCCACGGGCTCGCCTGGAACGACGGGGCCTCCGACATCACCGGTGTCGAGCTCCGGGTGGACGGCGGTCCCTTCCAGCCGGCCGAACTCCTTCCGGCGCCCCATCGCTTCGGGTTCCGGCACTTCCGCATGAACTGGCCTTCGCCGGACCGGGGGGAACACCTCCTCGTCTCTCGGGCGCGGGACGCGGGAGGCGCGCAACCGACCGAAGAGGAGGCGTCCCGCTACAAGGCGACCCCCTGGGAGAACAACGGCCAGGTAGTGCGGCGGATCCGCCTCTGAAGACGGGACCCCGTCAGGAACTCTTGGGCGCCACGATTCCGAAATCCCGGAGCGTGCTCTCCATCGTCGGTTTCGTGAGGCGGATCCTCTCTTCGTTCAGCAGGTAGGAGAAGAGATACCCCCCGCCAAGCATGAGGATGCCGATCAGGAAGCAGTACATGACCGCGCGGTCGGGGTAGCTGTCCTTCAGGTAGCCCACGTACATCGGGCCGGCGATACCGGCTGCCGCCCACGCCGTGAGCACGGCGCCGTAAACGGCCGACATCCGGCGGGCGCCGAACGTGTCCAGGATGAAGGGTGGCATGGTGGCGAAGCCACCGCCGAAACAGAGCAGGACATAGCAGACGAGGATCGAAAAGACCCAGGGGTTCGTTTCGGTCATGAGGATGCCGAATACGACCATCTGGGTGGCGAGCAGAGTCCGGAAGACTTTCACCCGGCCGATCCGGTCCGACAGGAGCCCCCAGAACAGACGTCCCAAGCCGTTGAACAACGAACTGACCGCTATCAGGGTCGCGCCGTACTGGGCGAGGACCGCCGGCTCCAGCGACGGGTCGGCCAGGGTCCACACTTCCTGCAGCAACTCCGACTGGAAACTGATGATCGAGATGCCCGCGGCGATATTGAAGAAGAAGACGATCCAGAGCAGCAGGAACTGTCCCGTTTTGAGGTATGTCCTTACCGTCTCGGATTCCTCGGCGCCCCCGGCCCTGGCCCCGCCACCCGGACTTCCCGCTGCGGGCGCGGGCGGAGGATTGCTGATCAGAAGGCTCGCCGGAATCAGGATGATCGCGAAGATGGCGCCCAGTCCGAAGAAGACCAGGGGCAGATCTCCGGCCGTCTGGACGACGAGAACCGGAGCGAGGCCCTTGCTGAGCAGCAGGGCGCCCACCCCGAAACCCATGACCACGATGCCGGTCGCGAGTCCCTTTTTCTCCGGGAACCACTTGGCCACCGTGGCGACCGGCGTCACGTAGCCCATTCCGATCCCGATCCCCCCGATCACGCCGTAGCCGAGGCAGAACAGCGGAATGTTGTCCACTTGCAGCGCGAAGCCCGCGATCAGGTAACCGGCGCAAAACAACATGCTCCCGGCCAGGGCCAGCTTCCGCGGGCCCACCCGCGGCAGCACCTGGCCCGCCCACGCCGCCGATACTCCCAGCGAGAAGATGGCGAGACTGAACGCCCAGGCCGTTTCGGTGAAGGTCCAGCCGGACTGCCGGACGAGCAGGGTCTGGAAGAAGCTCCACGCATACACCGTCCCGAAGCAGAGCTGCAGCACCGTACACACGGTCACCGCCAGCCAGCGGGACAAGTTCGGCGGCAGTTGGATCACGGCGTTCCCTCAGCCAGACGGCTCACCGGCGACTACGCCGCGGAGCGCGCCTCTTCCGGGCCGGGACGCGCGCCGGATCCCGAGGGCGGCCGGGTTTGCGACATGTAGAGGATCAGCCGCGCCAACTGCCCGACCTCATCGTCACGTGCGAGCAGGTCTTCCCTGGCAACCACCTGCGCTCTCTGTTCCGGAGGACGTCTGGCGGTTTCCACCGCATAGGTAAGGAGTTCGGCCAGCGGACGCGCTACGAGGTTCACGAGCCAGATGGAGGCCAGGATCCCGAGAACCAGCAGGATCGAGATCAGATACACCTGCTGGCCGATGGCCCGCTGGATCTTGAGCGCCACGAGGTCGAGGTCCATGCCGAGATGCACGGTCCCCGCCACTCCCGCCAGGATGGGACTGCTGACCTCGACGAAATCACCCATGCCCGGCAGGCTGCGCTCGATCGGTTCCGTGCGGAAGGGATCGCTCTCCAGGATCTGTTCCGGGATCCCCGGCACGAAGGTATGGGCGAGGAACTCGCCCTCCTCATCCGTGATGTAGATGTAGCGGATCCCCTGAACTTCGACGAACTGGTCGATCAGCGACTGCAGCGTCGCCAGGTTCCGATTCAGGAGGATGTCCACGCTCGCGTCGGCAATCGTCTTCGCGATGCTCTGACTGTTGGCTGCGTATTCCGCCGAGAGTTCGGTATCCACGGTCCGGATGCAGAGCAGCGACGTGGAGAGAACGATCAGCCCGAAGAGCGCGAAGATGCCGAACCGCATCCGCTGGAACAGTTTGTGGACTTTCATATCAGGAGGGAAGTGAGTTCCAGTCGGTCAAGGGAACGAAACGGCCTTCCTCGACGACGGTGTAATAAACGCGCTGGAGCCCCTGTCGGCGGTCGGGACCGAACGAGACCTGTTCGCCGATGCCGAGGTCGAAGTCCCGAATCGAGAAAACCGCCTCTTCGAGGCCGGCCCGCGTCGGAGCCCCGTCGAAGCGCCGCAGGATCTCCGCCATCAGCTTCGCGTTCATGAAGCCCTCGAGGCTGACGAAACTCTGTGGCAGCGGCTCGTACTGCTCGTCCGCGAACTGCTCCGGGATCTGGGGATTGTGGCGCGCCATCAACTCACGGTATTCCCGGACCGCCGGAACCGACTCATCCTCGTAGCTGGGCACCACCTGCGAGTTGACGAGCCACTGCGTATAGGTCTCCGCATCGTCGCGCCCCTCGCTGAGCAGATTGACCAGGTTCTCGCTCCCCACGAACGAAAGGTTCGCAATGGGGACGCGAAGTCCGAGATCAATAGCGTCGCGGGCGAAGGCGGCGCAGGCGGCGTACGCCCCAACGCAGATGACGGCGTCCGGCGATGCCTTCTGAAGGATCTCGACCTGGGCGCGCATCGTCCCGGTGAAGCGGGAGCCGCGCTGATAGGTCGCCTCGCCGGCAATGGTCTCCCCGTGGTTCTCAAGCGCGGCGCGAACTCCGGCCCATCCGCTCCGGCCGTAAGCATCCGCCTGGTAGAACACCGCGATCCGGCGGCGGCCGGTGGCGAGGAAGTTGTCCACCAACCCAGCCGTTTCCTGGCGGTAGGACGCGCGCAGGTTGAACGCGAAATCGCCGTAGGGCGGCTCCCGCTGCGGCTGCGCTCCGGTGAACGGGAAGAACATATAGATCCGCTGGTCCTGGAACTTCTTCAACATTGGAAGCACCCGGGTTACGGTAGGAGTCCCCACGTAGCCGAACAGCAGGAAGACCTGATCCTCCAGCATCAGTTTCAGGGTGTTCTGGACGCACGGGTCGGGCTGGTAGCCATCGTCGTAGAGTTTCAGCGCGATCCGTTTTCCGCCCACTCCGCCGCTGTCGTTCAGGTGCCTGAAGTACGCCATCGCACCGCGGTAGAGCTCGTTCCCAAGCCCGCGCGACGGACCCGTGAAGGCGGCCGACGTCCCGAGCACGATTTCGTCTCCGGCGGTTCCCGGCACCGGGTCCTGGGCACCGGCAGCCGGTCCCGAAGCACTGGAAAACGCCCCTCCGTCACCCGTACCGAGGGCAGCATGCGCAAGGCGGGCCCACGGGACCAGGAACGCGGCCGCGCAACTCGAGTGCATCAGAGATCTCCGACTCCAGAGCGGTGCGTCGGTCTGGCGCCGACTGTCACTCCTGGTCAAGTCCATCGCCGTGTTCATGGGTTCCCCTCCAGGTTCCTCGGAGCGCGCGTCCAAGCCGTTCGGCCACGTCGCCGCCCAGCCGCCGATTCTCGATGATACCGTGTGATTTGTTTGCGAAACGCGAACCGCCCCACGACCGTCGTCCCGCATCGCGGAGGCCGGGCGTCTGGGGAACCCGCCGACCGGGGCGCTCGCGGTTCGTCAAGTGGTTAGCAGCCGGCGAGTGACACAATGGCGAGCCAGTCAGGAGGAGCCCGATGCGTGACGCGCACGACCTGAACCCGAATCGCCGCCGTTTCCTGCGCTATCTGGCCGGAAGCCCGTTGCTGCTTGGCTCCGGATGCTGGGAACCGCGCGCCTCGGCCCAGGGCTATGAGACCGGTTCGCAGCAGCAGAGCGCGGAACTGTTCGGCTACAACCGCTTCCCCCGGACACCGATCAACGCGCCCGAAGAAGCTGCGGACATCTTCGACTTCCGGGTGCTGGCGGAACGGAACCTGCCGCCCGCCCACTACGGCTACATGGCAACCGGAGTGGACGGAGAAGGCACTCTGGCTGCGAACCGCCGGGCCCTGGACAAAGTCGGGATTCGAGCGCGCCGGCTGGTGGACGTTTCGAACCCCGACATGTCGGTGGAACTCTTCGGGCGGCGCTGGACGTCCCCCATCTGCATTGCCCCCTGTGGGAGTCAGAAGGCGTTTCATCCCGAAGGAGAGGTCGCCGTGGCCCGGGCGGCACGGACGATGGACCACCTGCAACTGCTCTCCACGGTGACCACCTCCGGGGTGGAAGAAGTCAACGAGGCACGTGGCGAACCGGTCTGGTACCAGCTTTACCCGACCACCAACTTCGAGGTTACGAAACAGCTCGTGGCGCGGGCGGAAGCGGCCGGTTGTCCGGCGGTAGCGCTGACCGTGGATCTCCCCGCCGGAAGCAACCGGATCAGCACGCCGCTTACGGCCCGCCTGGATGAGCGGGAATGCGAGGTTTGCCACGTGCCCGGACTCGCGGGCTATGTCTCCCGCAAGAGCATGTTCGACGGAATCGATGTGGAGAACATCACCGGGCGCAGCCGCTTCGCCGGCCTCAACAATCCCCGTCTCACCTGGGACGTCGTGAAGCGCCTGCGGGACATCACGTCCATGAAGGTCCTCCTGAAAGGCATCGTCACCGCCGAGGACGCCGAACTCTGCCTCGAGCACGGCGTGGACGGGATCGTGGTCTCGAATCACGGCGGGCGCGCCGAGGAAAGCGGCATCGGCACCATCGACAGTCTGCCCGAGGTCGTGAGGGCGATAGACGGCCGCATTCCCGTCATCATGGACAGCGGCATTCGGCGCGGGGTGGACATTTTCAAGGCGTTGGCGCTCGGCGCCGACGCAATCCTGGTTGGTCGCGCCTACCTCTGGGGACTCGCCGCCTTCGGGGAAGCGGGGGTCGAAACCGTCCTCCGGATTCTCCGTGACGAGCTGAAGCTCGCGATGCAGCTCGCAGGAACTCCGAGCCTGGCGGACATCGGTCCGCGATCGGTGCTCCGGCGCTGATCTTCGGGAAGTTCGCAGCGGGGGGCCTCGCGGGTGCCCTCGCGCTTGGCTCGGCGGCCGCCGCGCAGCCGCGCTTCGCCGATGTGACCGCGACTTCGGGCGCCGGATTCACCCACCGCACCGGGAGAAACGCCGACGGCCGCCCGGACTACTTCATGCCCGAGATCATGGGGTCGGGCGCCGCTCTCTTCGACCAGGACGGCGACGGCGATCTCGACCTCTATCTTGTTCAGGGGGACGGGGCCGACCAGCTCTTTCGAAACCGAGGGCCGGGGATCCGGTTCGAGACCGCCCCGGCGCTTCCCGAAGTGGACGCCTACGGGATGGGTGTGGCCGCCGGAGACGCGGACGGTGACGGCGACCTGGATCTCTTCCGAACCGGGTTCGGGCGAGACACGCTGCTTATCAATTCGGGCCCGGATGGTCTCCGGGTTTCCGACCAAGGTGGCTGGGACGACGGCTGGTCCGCCTCGGCGACCTTTTGCGACTACGACGCGGACGGTCGTCTCGACCTGTTCGTCACCCGCTACATGGACTACGACCCGGATTTCCCGTGCTTTGCAGCCACCGGGGAACAGGACTACTGCAATCCCACCGCCGTGTCCGGCCTGACGGATCTCCTCTATCGGGGGCGCGGTGACGGGCAATTCGTCGAGGTCTCGGAAGACGCCGGAATCGCTGCTCTCCCGGCGCGGGGCCTCGGAGTGGTCTGCCAGGATCTCACCGGCGACGGACGACTGGACTTCTACGTCGCGAACGACACCGAGGCCAACCACCTCTGGGTGAACCAGGGCGACGGCACGTTCATCGAAGAAGCGCTGCTGCTCGGCGCCGCGCTCAGCGGCTTCGGACGTCCCGAGGCGGGGATGGGAGTGGAAATCGGTGACCTGAGCGGCGACGGAGTCCTCGACATCCTGCTCACCCATTTCGCCGACGAGACCAATACGGCCTACCTGGCCGAACCGGGCATCGGCTTCGTGGACGCCTCCATCGATCTCGGGCTGGGAACGCTCGGCCTCCGGATGACCGGATTCGGCGTGGCCCTGGCGGATTTCGAGCACGACGGAGTGCTCGACGCGGTCATCGCCAACGGGCGGGTCGCACGCCCCGCCGGCGAACCCCCGCAGGTTCGGTTCTTCGAGCAGTACGCGGAGCCGGCTCTCGTTCTTGGCGGAGACGGTCAGCGCTTCCATGATGTCGGCGCGCGGTCGCCGGAACTCACCGAGGTCCCCGTCGTCGGCCGGGGACTGGCTTCCGGGGACCTCGACGGCGACGGGGATCTCGATCTTGTGCTCACCGCGGTGGAGGGCCCGGCCCGCATCTACGAAAACACCGCGCCCGAGGGCGCCGGGTGGCTGCTGGTGGCGGCAGAGCTACCCGCGGGCGTCCCCGACCACGGCGCCACGGTCTTGCTGCGCACCTCGGGTGGAATCCGCATCGCGCGCGCCAACCCCGGTGTCTCCTACCTGAGTTCCTCGGATCCGAGAGCCCACTTCGGACTTCCCGCCGGCGTCACGATCGAAGGCCTGACGGTCCGGTGGTCCGACGGGGCGGAGGAACGCTTTCCCGCGCCGGCGCCGAACCGGGCGGTGGTTGTTGTCCGCGGCGGGGGACAGCCAATTGACTGAATCCCCTCCCCGGCCGGCTGCCCCGGCGCGTCGGAGCCTCTTGCCGGCGGTACTGGTGGCGCTCGCCGCGTCCTGCGGGGGACCGGACATTCCGGAAATCTCGTCGGAGGGGATGGAACCCGCCGTCGCCGAGACCATCCGCGGAGCCCGGGCCGCCCTCGAAGCGGACCGCGGCGATCCCGCCGGGTGGGGACGATTGGGGATGGTTCTCCACGCCCATCGCCTGCCCGCCCCCGCGGAAACCGCGTATGTCGAGGCCGCGCGTCTGGATGGCGACGATCATCGCTGGCCGCACCTCCTCGGCCGCCTCCTCGAAGGCGCCGAACCCGCACGGGCCCTCTCGCTCGCCGACGAGGCGCTCCGCCGGAATCCGCGTTTTTCTCCGTCACTCGCGCTCCGCGCCCGCACGCTCGAGGCGACCGGGAATCACGATGCGGCGGAAGCCGCGTGGGAGGCGCTCGACCAAGCGTCTCCGAGTTCGGTTGAGGCGCCGCTCGCTCTCGGGCGGCGCAGCCTTCAGCACGGCGACCTGGCGGGCGCACGCCGCCAGTTCGAGCGGGTGGTGGAACGGTTCCCGGCCTCGGTCGCCGGCTGGTCCTTCCTGTCGCAGGTTCTCAGGCGTTCCGGCGATACCGCCGGCGCCGCTCGGGCCGCCGACCGGGCCCGCATCGCCGCCCGTTCTCCGAGCCTCGGCATCACCCTCGACCCGGATCCGCTGCTTGTCGCCGTCGAAGATCTTCGGGCTGACCGCCAGGGCCGGGAGGCGCGCGCGCGACGGGCGAGTGCCGCCGGGGACTACGAGACCGCCGAAACGATCTACCGCCGCCTGGTGACCGAGCGCCCCGACAGCGCCGAGCTGCACTACAACCACGCGAACTCGCTCGCGCGCCTCGGCCGCGGAGACGACGCCGAGGCGGCCTACCGCTCCGCACTGGCGCGCGACCCGGACTCGAGCGCCGCCATGGCCAACCTCGCCAACCTGCTCGCCCGGAGCGGCAGGGACCACGAAGCGGACGACCTCTACCGTCGCTCCGTCACCGCCGACCCCACCCACGTCCCGACGTTGCTCGGCGCCTCGAGCCTGCACTTCCAGCGCGGCGATCTCCGGCAGGCTGAGCGGTTTCTCCGCGAGGCCCTGTCCGAGGAACCACGGCACCCGGCCGCCCTTCAGGGCCTCGGCCAATTGCTCGCCACCGTCGGTCGCCTGGGCGAGGCCGCCGACACTCTGGAGCTGGCCCTCGGCGCCGCGGAAGAAACAGGGGCGGCCGACGGGCAGGTGGCCGGCCTCCACTTCCTGCTTGCGGATGTGGCGCGCCAGCGAGGGCGCACCGCGGAGGCCCTTCACCATCTCGCGCGGGCCGAGGAACTCGGCATGACCATCCCGCCCGCCTTTCGCGCCCAGTTGGAAGGCGCGCGGTAGGCAACCGATCAGGGTTGCCGGCCCCGCGAGGGGCGGATACATTGGTTCGCGGGCCGCCCCGGCTTCGTTTGACGGACAGCCAGGCAATCGGTCCCAACGGAGTGAGGACGCCATGACCACCATCCCCAGGCGACGTTTTCTTCAGGCGGGATCCGCCGGGCTCGGCGCGAGCCTGGCCGGCTCCGCCGCCGCGGCGGCAGGGAGCGGTTACGCGCCCGTCGCCGTTCCCGATTCGAACCGGGTCCGCATGATGGGAGACGGCCTCGGATTGACTCCGGGCGAGCAGGGCCGCCTGCTGGCGCAGATGGCCGACGAGGGCCGCATCGAGCGGGATTCGTATTCGAACGGCGGCACGGTCGAGGCGCTCGAAGAACAGTTCGCCACGATCCTCGGCAAGGAGCGCGCGGTCTTCATGCCGACGGGGACGCTGGCCAACCATCTTGCGGTGCGCAGCCTGGCTGGAGCCGGCGGCGGACGGGCGATCGTGCAGGCCGAGGCCCACCTCTATAACGACTCGGGGGACTGCGTACAGACCCTGAGCTCGATCCCGTCTGATCCCGCTCGCTCCGGGCCGCGCCACCTTCACCCTCGACCAGGTGAAGGAAACCGTGGAACGCACCCGCGGCGGGCGCGTTTCGCGGCCGGTTTCGGTGATCTCGATCGAGACTCCGGTTCGGCGGCGCGCGGGCGAAACGTTCGATCAGCCCGAACTTGACCGGATCGCCGCCTTCGCGCGCCAGGAGGGCATCCGGCTGCACCTCGACGGCGCGCGGATGTTCCTGCAAAGCGCCTACACCGGGATGGACGTCGCCGACCTGGCGCGCCCCTTCGACACCGTGTACGTGTCGCTCTACAAGTATTTCAACGCAGCCTCGGGGGCCATCCTGGCAGGGCCCCGTTCGCTGCTCGACGGGATGTTCCACACCCGCCGAATGTTCGGCAGCGGACTGCCCGCCGCGTGGCCCTTCGCCGCGGTCGCGCTCAATTTTCTCCCGGGATTCATCGACCGGTTCACGAACGCGGTGCGAATCTCCGAGGGCTTCATCGCCGAGGTCAGCCGCCACGGCGCATTCGAAGTCGAGCGCCTGTCAGGCGGCACCAATCTGTTCCGGCTCGGGGTGACCGGGCCCGACCCGGAGGACTTCCGGCGCCGGCTCCGGGCGCGGGATGTGGACCTCGGAGGGATGCGGGCCGATGGCCGTTTCCTGATCGGTGTCAACGAGACCTGGAACCGGGCCACCCCGGGCGACCTGGCCGACCGCTTCCGCGCCGCGCTGGGCTGACGGAATCCGCCTGGTTAGCTCCGCCCGGGGCGCGGGGGTCTAGGGGGCACGCGGCCCGAGGTGTTCGTCGAAAAAGCGGCCGACCCGGGTCCAGGCGTCACGCAGGACATGTTCCCGGTGGAAGTAGTGGAACTCGCCCGGATAGGTGACGAACTCGAAGTCCTTGCCGCCCCGTAGCAACCGGTCGGCCAGATTGATGGATTCGAAATACTCCACGTTGACGTCCGCCGTCCCGTGCAGCATGAGAAGCGGCCGCTCGACGCGTTCTATCCGTTGGGCGGGCGCCGCCAACTCATAGACGGCCGGGTTGTCTTCGGGAGTCCCCATACGCCCCACCACCCACGGCCCGCCGGGGTCTTCGAACCAAAGGCTGAAGTCCCCGACCCCGGCGACGTTCACGCCGGCCGCGAACAGCGTGGGGTCGAGCGTGAGCGCCTGCATCGTCATGAAGCCACCGTAGCTGAGCCCCCACACCCCGATGCCGTCAGGGTTCACGAACTCAAGCGTCTTGAGGTAGTCACCCGCCGCGGCGACATCCTGGTAGTCCCCTCCGCCGACATCGCGGTAGGACTCCTGCCGAAAGTCGCGGCCGTAGCCGATGCTCCCCCGATAGTCGGGCATGAGCACGACGTAACCCTCGGAGGCGAGCAGCTGATGGAACGAGTGGTACACGCCGTAATCCCGGCGGATGTGCCAACCGTCGTAGTTTTGGGCGATCCCGTCCCCGTGCACCCAGACGACCGCCGGATGCCGGACGGAACGGTCGAGCCCTTCGGGTACGAACAGGTACCCAGGAACCTCCCCGCCGTCCCGCGCCGGAAAGTGGATGAATTCACCTTCCGTGAAGTGCACGGGGTCCAGCGACTCGGGTATCGAATTCGTGAGCCGTTCCGCTTCGCCGGCACCGCTGCTCGGCACTACGAACAGATCCGGCGGGGCGCGGGGGCCCGCGTGCTGAAACACGATTCGGCTTCCATCGGGAGCCAACCCTCCGTGTTCCGCGCTGAGTCGGAACCCCGTCGCGCTGGTTGACTGGGTGTTCGTGCCGCGCGCCGAGGTGAGGCGCCTCGGGGTGGCGTCGGGCAGTTGTGCGGTATCCACCGCGAAGAGTTGGCGCTGGCCGGGATGGTCGGGATTCGCGTCCCAAGCGAGCACGCTGCCGTCCGGCGCCCAGGCGAACCGCCGCGCCTCCTCGCCCTCTCCGGTCAGGGAGTGAGCGGATCCGTCGGCAACCGAGACGACGACCAGTTGATCCCAGCCCGAGGAATCGTCCACGAGCGCCACCCACTCGCCGTCCGGAGAGGGCCGCGGTTCGGCGCCCAGATAGTTGAGGCTCCACCACTTCTCGTCCTCGGTGCGGTGGAGAGTGCGAAGGGAGCCGTCCCGGAGGTCGGCCAGGACCACCGAACGGGTGCGATAGTCCGGGGAGACCTCCTGGAAGACCAGGCGCGCCGTGTCGAGCCAGCGGGGACTCGACTCGGAGCCGGGCCCGGCCGCGATGCGCCGGGCAACCCCGTTCCGGACCACCGGGGCCGCCCAGAGGTCGGGCGGCGTTCCGACGAAGCGGCGGTACACCAACTTCGCGCCGGAGATCTCGTCGGACTCATCCACCGTGTCGCGAGTCGAGACCGTATAGGCAAGGAACCTCCCGTCCGGTGACCAAACGGCCCCTTCTTCCGAACGGTCGTCCGTGCGGGTCAACTGCATCTCGGCGCCATCCGCAAGATCGCGAACGTACAGATCCCCGTCCCGCGAAAACGCGATCCGGCGACGGTCCAGCGACGGCGCAAAGCCGGACTCGCCTCCCGGCTCGTCCTCGAAGACCGACCGGAGAGTTCCGGCAAGCTCCGGGTTCATCTGGTAGAGCCGCCCGTTCCGCGTGAAAAACAGGAAGTCACCATCCGCACCCCAGAACAGAATCGCGATCTCCTCGTAGGAGTCACCCCACCGCGTCAACTGCCGCGGCGGCTCCCCGGAACCCGGCTCGACCGCATAAAGGTCCATCTGCTGGTTGAGATCCCAGACAAAGATGACCTCCGAGCCGTCGGGGGTCCAGACCGGCTCCGTTGGGTGCCGGATGTCGAGGATGTCCTCGAGGGTCATCGGGGGCGCCTCGGCGGGCTGACCGCAGCCGGCCGGCAGAAGTGCCAGCGTCGCGAGGAGCACCGCGAAGACTCCGGCGGGGAAACCGGAAACCGGGAGATCCGACGCGCCAACTTCCTGAACTCGTGTCATTTCCGAATCTCGCCTTCCGCAACCTCCGTCGTCCAGGAGGCGCTCCCGGATGGTATCCGGCGGGCTGGCACCAGGTGAAGGGATCGGTCCTCCGCTTCTCCCCCGACACGACCCGGGGCGTGATGGATTCCCTCGGCGAGACAAGGCCGCTGGGGGACCTCCGCGGGCGCCGTTACGGTGGTCTCTACAGACACGGGGGCGCTCATCCGAGGCTGGGATTCCTCGACCGGATACAGTTGCTGGTCGGCGCGGCTCCGGCGAGTCCGGTGAAAGGTGTCCCGTTCTGGCTCCGTGAGGAAGGAAGGAGACGGATGGAGGTGGGCCCGGAAACCCGGACCCTTGGAGCCGCGCACGGGACGAGCGCACCCAAAGCGCCGATTGCGGGGAACCGGCAGGGCAACGGCAGACTAGCGCGCCCCGGTCCGCTGTCAAGCGCTGACGCCGCCGGCAAAAGCGGTCCGCGGCCCGCCGCGCCGGGGCGGCCCGCGAGACGCCAGAATGAAGGGGCCGGACCGGCGCCTGCTGCCGCCGAACAATGCCTGACAAACGACCAAAGACGATTGCCGCCTACGAGGAAAAGCGGGACTTCGGCCGCACTCCGGAGCCCCCGTCGAAAACCGCCTCGGAAGTGGCCGCGCCGGCCGGTAGGCGCTTCGTGGTGCACCGGCATGAAGCCCGCCGCCTCCACTACGACCTGAGACTGGAAATGCACGGCGTGCTCCGGTCGTGGGCCGTCCCCAGGGGTTTTTGCTACGACCCCGAGGTCAAGAAACTCGCGGTTCGAACCGAGGATCACCCGCTCGCTTACACCCATTTCGAAGGAGTCATTCCGGAAGGGGAATATGGGGGCGGGACGATGTCAATCTGGGACCGGGGCACCTACCAACTGACCGAAGGTGGCGAAGATCAGGGCGCCGCGGGAATCGAGGCGGGGAAACTCGTGGTGCACCTCTGCGGCCGCAAGCTCCGCGGCTCCTGGCACATGGTGAAGACCAGACGCGGTGAGGACGAATGGCTCCTGTTCAAGGGACGCGACCGCTACGCGCGCCAGGAGTCGGACCGCCAACCGTTCTTCGACCTGAGCTCGGCGGCGCCGTGGACTGGAGAACCCCGTCCGGTCCCGGTCCTGCCGGACACCGAACGAGACGCGTTCACCGATCAGGACTGGATCTTCGAGCCCCAGCTCGACGGGATCGGGGTCTTTCTCGGACGCCGCGGGGGAAAGGTGTTCGTGGAGCGCGCGGCCGAAGGAACCCGACTCGACCTGCCGGAGATCCTGGCCGGCGCCGAAGCGGTGCGTGCCGAGGAGTTCCTCGCCCACGGGACGCTGGTGAGCACGGATGCGGCCGAACGGCCCTCGCTGGAACGGGTGGAGGCGCGGGTGGCGGGAGACCTATCGATTCCGGTCTCGCTCTACCTGAACGACCTGCTCCGGTATGAGGAGTGGGACGTGCGAAACGTCCCCCTGCTGGAGCGGAAGGAACTCCTTTCCACGCTACTGCCGCCCGAAAGCAGCCTGCTCTTCGGAGAGCATGTCGCCGTCCGCGGAGCGGAGTTCCATGCGACCTGCGAGGCCGCCGGACTTCCGGGAACCATCGCGCGGCGAGGTGCTGCGTCGTACCCCGTGGAACCAACCGCGCCCGGGGGGATGTCCGGAGCTGCGGACTGCCTCCGCATTCCGGCGCGCCGGGCGGGAGCCCGGGATCCCTCGGAGCACCTGCTCGCCGGCCTCTCACGCCAGCGAGCCGCAAGAGACTCGACCCAGCCGCTCCGCTTCAGCAATCTCAACAAGGTCTTCTGGCCCGCTCACGGCTACACGAAAGGGGACCTGATCCGCTACTACGACCGCGTCGCGGGGCATCTCCTTCCCTATCTGCACGAGCGCCCGGCGCACCTCCTCCGTTATCCCGACGGCGTGGAGGGCAAGGCCTTTTACCAGAAGGACCTGCCCGACCACACGCCGGAATGGATCGTGAGCGAGGACATCCCGTCGGGACATCGGGGCGAAACGATCCGTTATCTCATCGTCAGCGACGCGGCAGCGCTCCTCTACGCCGCCAATCTGGGCAGCATCGACATCCACCCGTGGCTCTCCCGCCGAACCCACCGGGAGACTCCCGACTGGGCGGTCTTCGACCTGGATCCCGGCGGGGGCCCCTTCAGCGACGTGGTGCGTCTCGCCCGGGCCTTCGGCAAGGTGCTTCGGGGAATTGGCCTTCGTCCCTACCTGAAGACATCCGGCGCCACCGGACTGCACATCTACGTGCCGCTGGAACCGATCTATCCCTACGATGTGGTTCGTCAGTTCGCCGAGGCGGTCTCCACTCATGTCGCCGCGGAACACCGTGACATCGCGACCGTCGAGCGCCCGACGTCCCGGCGGGGTGGACGGGTCTATCTGGACTTCCTCCAGAACCGGCGCGGGCAGACCGTGGTCCCTCCGTACGCGGCGCGGCCGGTACCGGCTGCCTCGGTTTCGACCCCGCTTGACTGGGACGAACTCGATGGAGACCTGCGTCCCGAGCGCTTCACGATCATCAGCCTCCCGGAACGTCTCGACCGGCTCGGCGACCTGTTCGCCGGCACCCTCCACGACCGCCAGTCCCTGCTGCCGGCGATCGAGAAGTTTCGGGAGCGGTATCTGCCGGCGTCAGATGGAGACGCGCATTAGACGGAGGCGCGCCTCAATTCAACCGCGGCGCCCAGGGAGCGGAGCTTGGCCGGCAGATCGGCATAGCCCCGCTGCACGGTCTCGAGGGGAGTGATGCGACTCTCACCGGACGCGGCCAGCGCCGCCGCGATCAGCGCCATGCCCGACCGGATGTCGCGGGCGTCGAGATCCCTGCCCCGGAGGCGGGTCGGCCCGGTCACGATCACGCGGTGCGGATCACACAGGAACATGTCCGCGCCCATGCCGATCAACTGTTCCAGCGAAAAGAGGCGGAGTTCGTACATCCAGTCGTGAACCAGGGTGGCGCCCTCGGCGGCAGTCGCCAGAACCGTCGTGAGACTCACCATGTCGCTTGGGAATCCGGGCCAGGGCGCGGTCGTGATGCGCCGGGCCGCCTTCAGGGAGGAGGGCTCGACGACGAGGCGATCCTCGTCGAGAGTGATCGCCACCCCAAGACGACGAAAGACGGCGACGATCGGCTCCAGGTCCCCGGCGCGCGCTCCCCGGATCTCCACCGTTCCCCGGGTCAGCGCGGCGGCCGCCGCCCAACTGCCCGCCTCCACGAAGTCCCCGGCGAGCGTCCAGGACGCGCCGACCGGCCGCTTTCCTCCGGCTACCCGCACGGTGGGGGTACCGGCTCCCTCCACCTGAATCCCCATCTTCTGCAAGAAGCCGCACAACTCGACGACATGGGGTTCGCAGGCCGCGTGACGGATCTCGGAGATGCCCTCCGCTCCGGCCGCCGCCAGGATCGCGGTTTCCGTTCCGGTCACCGAGGCCTCCTCGAGATAGATCGAGGCCGCCCGCAGGCCGTCGGGAGCCTCCAGGAAGTGTCCCGGCCCCGCGGCCTCCCGGACCCCGAGGGCGCGAAGGGCCGACAGATGCACCTCGAGGCTCCGGCGCCCGGCGAAGTCGCCCCCCGGCTCCCCCATCCGGACCCTGCCCCGGCGGGCCAGGATCGGCGCCGCGAGGAGCACCGACCCCCGCAGGCGCCCCACCCCGGCAGGATCCGGCTCCTCGCTCTGGAGATCGGCAGCGCGGACCCTGACGCTCCCCTCTCCCGTGCGTTCCACCTCGGCTCCCATGCCCTGCATCACCTCTGCCATGGTGATGACATCCCGGATGGCGGGCATGTTGCGGAGTTCACACCACTGATCGGTGAGCAGGCAGGCGGCGAGCAGCGGCAGGGCCGCGTTCTTGTTTCCTTCGACCGTCACCTGACCCTCCAGGCGCACACCGCCCTCAACGATCAGGCTCGTCGGTGAGAGGTCGGACCGAGTCAAGAAGGGAAGTCTCCCAGGAGGACGATTTCGGGAACCAGCGTCACCCCGAAAACCCTCTTCACCGCCTCCGCACATACCCCGAGCAACCGGTGCACGTCCGCCGCAGTGGCGCCGGGGTCCGCGCTCAGGAAATTCGCGTGGACCTCCGACACGCGGGCTCCACCTACCGCCACGCCTTTCATTCCGGCCCGGTCGAGCAGCGCGCCCGCCGCACAGGGAACACCCGGCGGCAGGGAGACACGGGTGGGATCCGGGTTCCGGAAGGCGCAGCCGGCGCTCGGCACCCCGAGCGGCTGGGTCCGTTTGCGGAACGCGAGGGATGCCCTGGCCCGCCGGCGCAGCTCATCCGGTTCCCCCGCTCGAATTCCGAAGTCGGCCGACAGGAGGACGCCCCCCTGCTCTCCGAGCGCGGCCCCACCGGGTCCGAGTTCCAGGGCGTCCCTGCGAAGTGTTCGCACCCGACCCTGTACACCGGCGATGCGCAGGCCGGTCACCAGTTCGCTCACCTCCCGGCCGCCGAAGTGGGCATTTCCGTGGATGGCTCCGCCCACCGTCCCGGGGGTCCCCGCCCACGTCTCCAGCCCCTCCAGCCCGCGCTGAATGGACCAGCGGACCAGCCCGTTCACGCTCATCCCGGAAAATGCCCGAACCGTGTCCGCACCGATCCGGCGCGCCGAACCGCCCCGGACCCGGATCACCAGGTCGCGGACCCCGTCGTCCGACACCAGCACGTTGGATCCACCACCGAGCACGGTCACCCGGACTCCGGCGTTTCCGGCGGCGGCGAGCGCCGCCAGCAGTTCGTCTTCGTCACCGGCCTCGACAAACCAGTCAGCCGCCCCCCCGACCCCAAGCGTCGTCAACGGCGCGAGCGGGTAGTCGCGCTGAAAGCGCTTGCCGTTGGGTAGCGGGACAGGCTCCCAACCCATGGATCCGCGCGATCGGGTGCTGCGGCGGCGCCGGGTTCAGCGGGGGTCGCCGAGCCCCGCCAGGCGGTCGCGAACGCCCTGCTGCCCGGGATTCAACTCCAGGGAGCGCTCGAACATCTCACGAGCCCGCTCCCCATCGCCCTGTTGTTCGTGGCAGTCCCCGAGCGCGTTCAACAGCGAGGGATCGGCCGCGCGCAGGCTGAGGGCATGCTCGAGCCGGGGAAGTGCTTCGTTGCACTCTCGCCGAATGTAGTAGGCGAACCCGACCCCCTCGGTCACTTCGATCTCGTTCGGGTACTCCGCCTCGATAGGAAGCAGCAGATCGAGTGCTTCATCCGCCTCTCGGGCGAACAGCAACGCGCTCGCGAGTTTCCAGCGCGCCATCGGCAAAGCCGGGTTGGCGGTGGCTTCCCGGAAAGCGATGGTCGCCTCCGGAATTCGTCCGTGCGCCATGAACTGCTCGCCAAGGGCGAGGGCGAGAAGTCCCGGGACGTGACCCGCGAAGGAACGACGCACGATGAAGCCCGGGCGGTCCACCGCCGCGCGGGGCGAAACGAGGAGGGGAGCCTCCCTCGAGGCAACCACCGTGCCCGCCCCGTCCAGCAGCTCCGCCGTTACCAGGTACCGTCCGGCGCCAATCTCGGTGAGCGGAAAGTCCTCGATCGGTGGAGAACCGGCGGTGCCCGCGGAGATGACCCGCTCGACGAGCGGCGGAGCGGAGGTCTCCGTTTTCGCGTCGGGAGAATCTCCGGGGACGATGCGCAGTCGCACCTGATGCTCGGCGCCGGCATTCACCGGCTGGGAGGCCACGCTCAGCGTGTCGCTCGCCGCGAACACCCCTCCGACCGAAGGCTCGAGAACCGCCGCTCCGAACTGGAAGGTTCCGAAGGGGAGCCCGCCCGAGAACTCGACCCCGCGCTCCACCCGATAGGCGAGAATCAGGTCTGCGAGGCCGACCGCGGTGGGCCCGGTCGCGGGTACCCGGACCTCGGCGCTCACCACTGTGTATTGCTGCGTGGCCCGGTTCCGGACGATCACGCTCACCTCGTAGTCCCCGGGAATTACCGGAAGGTTGTCCCGGTAGGCGAACGGGTGGCGGGATACCTCCAGTTGCTGGCTCTCGGTCAGGGTGATCTCGGGTTCGTTTCGCTGCATGGCCACGAGCTGTCCGTCGAGCGTCCTCAACTCGAGATCCACATCGAGAGTCGTCCGGTACATGTATTCGCGGTCGTCGAACTCCAGGGCGAAGTCCTCCGGAGCGAACTTCACGCTGTAGTGGATGAAGGGCGTGTTCCGAGGCCCCACCAGCACCCGAAAATCGGCCTCGCTCTTCACGAACCGGAACGAGTACTCGGCGGTTACCCGATCGCCGTAGCGCAGGTACCCCTCGATCTCGTCGAGATCCACCAGCCGGTAGGGCGATTCGGCGATGTCCGCAAAGTTCTTGTCCACGCTCATCGAAGGCCGCACGGTGTCAAGGCGAGGGGCGATGGTGTTCGTTGCCGACAGGAAGTCGGCGTGCGGGTCGGTCAGATCCACGACCAGGCTGGCCCGCGCCACATCCATGGATACCACTTCGAGAATGTCCACCGCGGCGTGCTGGCGGTTCCGCAGCAGTTCGCCGCGGCGAACCAGGGCGTCCGGTCCGTCCGCCCACGGGTGGTACAGCTCGTATTCGCCGATGTCCTCCTTCTTGAAGAACATCAGGTTGAAGCGCGGGGGCAAGCCGAGCTTGGTGTCGCCCTGGTAGGTCCAGAGGTCGATGCTCACCACCTCGTTGCGGCCATCGAACTGCTCCCGCTGACGGGGCTCGCCGAGGATGATCCAGTGACGGCCGCGGTCGGTTTGCCAACCGGGCCGGGGCGCATCGCGGCCGAGGAAGGCGTTGGCGTAGTCGAGACGCTCGTAGTGCTCGATCCTGAACTCGTTCTCCCTGGTGGCCGGGACGGGATCTCTCCGCTGCCAGAACGCGTCGATGAAATGTTCGCGCTCCTCGAACCCCTCTACCCCCAGAAAGACCTCCCGCTCCGCCTCGGTGATGATGTAGACGACCTCTTCCTCCAGCCAGACCCGATGTTCTTCGGGCAGGCGGTCCACCCGTTCGTCAGCTCCCCCAGGGAGCGCCGCCAGAAGCACGAGGGCGGCAGCGACGGCAATTCTCCGGCGTCGGAGACACAGAGCGGATTTCATGGCAGCGTCAACGGGGGTCCAAATCCAGGCCCAACCAGCCTGGCGCCCCTCACGAGTGAGCCTACCGCGCTCCCCCCGGGCCCCGCAACGCGAGCCGCACCCTACGCGGTCGCTAGAATCGCCGGTCCGGAGGACGAATTCATGACCTACTCCCCCAAGCACCGGTTGGTGGCCGTTTTCGCCGTTTGTATGGCGGTCGCGGCAATAGCGCTTGCGCACAACCCGCGTGGCAAGGCCGAAGCCAGCTTCAACGGCAAGGCGGTCACCGTGGAATACGGCAGGCCGAGCCTCAATGGGCGCGACATGCTCGGCCAGGCGACTGCCGGAATGGTGTGGCGTCTCGGATCCGAAAACGCCACCACCATCACCACCGAGGGCGATTTGATGATCGGCAGCGAGATGGTGCCGGCCGGCGCCTACACCCTCTTCGCGAAGAAGACGGACGACGGCTGGGACCTGCTGGTCAACAGCGAGACCGGCCAGTCGGGGCTCGCCCACGACCCCGGAAAGGACCTGTTCAGCGCGCCGCTCAAGATCGAAGAGGCGGGCAGCTCCGCCGAGATGTTCACGATCTCGTTGATGGCGGACGGCATGAACGGCACCCTCAAGATGCAGTGGGGTGAAACTGCTCTCGTCACCGACCTCATGGTGCACTGACCGATCCCCGCCTCGGAACCTCCGGGAGGGTTGCGGCGTATTCGCCGCAGCGGATACTCTCCGCTATCCAAGATCATGAGAGGGCAGACAAATTAGGAACGTGCCCAACGTTGTCCCGACGCTCGTGACCACCGAGCCAAGAATCGATCAGGGAGAGACCCTATGAAGACGAACCGTCGCAGTTTCCTCAGTCTCGCGTCCGGCGGAGCCGGAAGTGCGGCTTCGCTCCACGCGATCAGCGCCAGGGGCCGCGAGGCCTGGGAAGCCGAGAACGGCTTTCGGGGAGCCCCGGTTTTCGTGCCGCCACCCGAGGCCGACGAGGTCCGGATCAGCAGCAACGAAAACCCACTCGGTCCTGGTCCGGCCGCGGTGGCCGGACTTCGCGGCGCCTACGGCTCGATCATGCGCTACCCGATGAACGCGCAGGTGAGCGGCACCGATCTCCGGCAGCGGATCGGCGAAATGTACGGCGGCAAAGCCGAACACGTGGTTCTCGCACCGGGTTCCTCGGAGATCCTGCGCAACGCGGTCCGCATCTACACCGGGCCGGACCGGCCTCTCGTCACCGGCGAGTGCTCCTACGAGAACCCGGTGCGGACCGCGAAGTACTTCGGTGCGTCCGTCAAATCCATCCCGATGATGGGGGACCTCGGGCTCGACCTCGAGAAAATGGCCGGCGCCTCCATCGGCGCTGGACTCGTATTTCTCTGCAACCCGAACAACCCCACCGGCACCGTCCATTCGCTGGCCGACATCACGGACTTCGTGAAGTTCGTGAAGAAGGAATCTCCCTATACCGCGATTCTTCTTGACGAGGCCTATTACGACTATGTCGCGCATCCGGGTTTCGACACCGGCGCCGAACTCGCGATGGAGTACCGCGACGTGTTCGTGGGCCGCACCTTCTCGAAGGCCTACGGCATGGCGGGGCTGCGGGTCGGCTACGCCTACGGCCAGGCCGACACCATCGCGAAACTCGCGCCGCTGCAGCTCACGTTCGGAACCTCCGTTCTCTCGATCGCCGCCGCCATGGCGTCGCTTGAGGATCCGGACTACATCAAGAATGAAATCAAGCGGAACGATGCCGCGCGCCAGTTCACCTTCGACTTCTTCTCGAGCAACGGGCTCGATCCGGTGCCGAGCCACACGAACTTCCTCTTCGTGGACATCGGACGGTCGGCCAAGGAGTTCCGTGAGGCCTGCGCGAAGCAGGGCATCATGGTGGGACGGGATTTCCCCCCCTACGAAAAGTCACACGCCCGCATCTCGATCGGCACCCTCGAGGAGATGCAGCGCGCAACCGCGGTATTCGCGGAAGTGCTCGGGCTCGCCACCACCGACAACCAGCAACAGTGACCACCCGAGGGAGAAACGTCCCGCAGGATGTCCTGACGAACCAGCCGAGAACCCTCGCTACGAGGAGGTAGCCACCCCATGCTCTCCCGCCGCAGTTTCCTGAGTCATGCCTCCGCCGGCGCCGCCGGCATCTACGCCGCGACCCTGGTGCGCACGCGCCTCCGCGAGCAGCTCGCCTTCGCCGCCCAGATGGGTATCGCTCCCGAAGAGGCAATCAACCTCGCGAACAACGAGAACTCGCTCGGTCCCGGCGAAGCCGTCATGGACGCTCTCGACTCGGTCATTGGCCCCGAAGGGGTGATCGCCGGGCGGTATCCGTTCCGGTTCATGGGTCCGCTGCAGGAGGCGATTGCCGAGAAGTGGGGCGTCGAGCCGCAGAACGTCCTCATCGGCGCGGGTTCCACCCAGATCCTGGTGGACTGCACGCACCAGTACGCGAGCAAGGAAAAGGCGCTCGTCGGGTCGCTGCCGACCTACGAAGAGTGCTTCGGTTATGCAAACCTGTTGGGCTACCGGACGAAGGCGGTGCCGCTGGACTCAGAGTTCAAGATGGATCTGGACCAGACGCTCCACGCCTGCAAGGGAAGCGGCATGCTGTTCTTCTGCAATCCGAACAACCCGGTTGCGACGCTCGTGGATCCTGCCCAGAGCAAGGACTTCCTGATGCGGGCGCTCGACGTGGAGAAGAACCTCCGCATCCTGGTGGACGAGGCCTATATCGACTACGTGACCACTCCGGGCCACGAGACGATGATCCCGACGGCCATCGAAAACCCACGGCTTATCGTGGCGCGCACCTTCTCGAAGGCCTACGGGATGGCGGGTCTGCGGGTCGGCTATGCGATCGCCCACGAGGAAACCATCGAGGAACTCGGTGAGTTCCACATGGGCAACTCGGTGAGTACCCCGGCGCTGGTCGCCGCAAACGCGGCCCTCGAGCGGGACAAGGCGGACCCCAACTACCTCCCGAACGAGAAGAAGCGAAACGCCGAGGCGCGGGACTTCATCATCAAGTTCTTCGCCGACCGGGGCCTGACCGCCACCGACGCCCAGACGAACTTCATCTTCGCGGACGTCGGAATGCCGATCGAGCAGTTCCAGGCGGCCTGCGCCGCCGAGGGCGTGCGCGTCGGACGGCCGTTCCCGCCGCTGTGGACCCGGTGCCGCATCTCCATCGGCACGATGGACGAGATGCAGCGCGCCGCCACCAAGATCGCGACCGTCCTCGACTCCGCCCAGAAGATGGCGGCGTAGCGACGCGAGAACACCGAGCACACGGGCGCCGGCCTCCGGTCGGCGTCGCCTCGCTTCGCGCCGCACACGGCGTTCTGCCGTTCCGCAATTGGCGGACCTGAGGGTTCCTCCCATACCCTGACCGGGCAGGAGGCCCCTATGTCCGTCCGTACCCCGTCCATCCTGATTTCACTGCTCCTTGCGGGCACGCTCGCGGGCGCCCAACCTGGCGTCCACACCTCAAGCAGTGGGGGCGAGGTAATGCGCCTCATGAGGCGGGAGAAACTCGACCTCATCCTGCCGGGAGCCATGCGCGACAACGGCGTGGACATGTGGATCCACGTCACCCGGCACGGCGACCCCGACCCGATGGCCTACTGGTTCGGCAACACCTACGGCTACCTCGTCTTCACCGACCTCGGCGACCGGATCGAGCGGGCCGCCTTCGGTAGTGCGGGCGCGGTCCCGGACATCGATGTCCGCGGATCGGACACCTTCGCGAGGACCATTTCCAGTTACGGCCGCGGCTACCAGATGGCGTTCAACTATGGCGACGAGGTGTACGACGAGTTCACGGAGTTCGTCGCCGAACGGGACCCGCAGACCATTGCGGTCAACACCTCCGAGTGGCTCGCCGAGGCCGACGGGCTATCCCACACCTCCTACCTGAAGCTCACCGGGATTCTCGGCCCCAGGTATGCCGAGCGGATCGTGTCCGCCGAGAACGTGATCACCGACTTCCTGGTGCGGCGAACGGTCCGGGAAGTGGCCGAACAGATCAACAATCTCGAGGCCGCCCGGCAGCTCACCCAGGAGGCCCTGGCCCGGATCGAGCCGGGACGCACCACGATCCGGGAGATCACCACCTGGGCCCGGGAGTGGGCCTATGAGCGGCACCTGGCCGGTTTCAGCACCGGGGGACGCGGTGGCATCCGCCTCTACTACACCGCGGTATCCGAGGACCCACCCTACCCGCCCGACGCCCGCTACTGGATCTGGCACGAGGACTACGTCTTCCAACGCGGCGACTTCTTCGCCTTCAACGTCGGGGTCAACTACATGGGATTCGGGACCGACACCAAAACCCACGCCTACATTCTGCGCGAGGGTGAAACCGCCCCTCCGGAGAGCATCCAGAAACTCTTCGACTTCGCGATCGCCGGCCAGTGGATCATGCGGCCCCACATGCGGGTGGGCATGACGGCGAAGGAATCGCTCGACGCCATGGTCGCAGCCATGGAAGAGGCGGGCTACATCTACACGCCGTTCGTCAACTCCGGAATCCAGGGGATCGGCCGAACCCCCGACGGCGCCAGGAACCTCGACTACGTGATCATCCAGGAAGGGCTCGGCGACAGCGACCAGCCGGGTTTCGCCATCGACCACCACGCCCACGGCACCGTCGGAACCGGAACCGTCGGTCCCTCGGTGACGAATTTCCGCGCCGACCGGCACCACCTGGTGATCCAGGAGAATCACATCTTCGCGTACGAGTACATGGTGCATATGAACATCCCGGAGCGTCCGGGCTTCCCACTCGCGATCAACATCTCGAACCCGCAAATCGTGACCAACAAGGGCGTCGAATGGCTACAGCCGCCGAACGAGAAGATATTCCTCATCAACTGATCGGGGCGGAACTACGAGAGCGCCGCGAGTAGCCGGCGCCAGGCCTCGCGTTCACGCTCGGGGGCGAACAGCGGCGCTCGCGCCGCCCCGTGCCGCATGAGGTCCTCGAGGAAACCGGGATCACTCTCCGCGCACCACAGGAGATCGCGGAGAGCCCCGGTATCCTGCGGGGGGAAATAGCCCGGGTGTCCGGGGCCGAGAAGGCCGACGTTCCCCGGGATGCGCGACGCAATGACCGGGAGTCCGGCCACCACCGCCTCGGACACCACATTGGCGCCCCCCTCCACGACCGAAGAGATCACCATCGCCCGGGCTTTCGCGTAGAGCCGGCGCACGCGCCACCCCGGAAGTTCACCGCGCCAGCGGTAACGCGGGTTTCGCGCCATCTCCTCCTGCGCAGCGACCCCCCAATCCGGATCCCGAGCTCCACCGGCGTGCAAAACGCGCAACCGGGACGCCGCCGGGATCGCTCGCGCCGCGTACGCCGCCCGCAGCGGATCCTTTTCCCGGCGCAGGTGTCCGACGACGCACACGTCAAACGTGCGTCTCGACGGATCGCGCGATATACCGCGGTTCTTCACCGACTGATGCACCACCTGGACCTTGTTGCGAAACTCCGGTGGGATGGCATCGGACACCAGATCGTGCAGCGCCACCAGCACGTCCGCGTGTTCAAGCGACCTCCGGGTCGTCTCTTCATGGGTGCCGAGAAAGCCGTGCACATCGGTGCCGGTCAACGCGACCACCAGGGAACCGTTCGGGCAACGGGATCGGTAGCGGGCAACGGAAGCAGCGCTCCGCCAGGCGTGGAGCGCGATCAGCACATCCGCGCTCCCGCCGTCCCATTCCGTCCGGACGGCGACTCGGTGCCCCAGCGACCGCAGCATCCGCGCCCAGCGGACCGCGGTGATCCGGTTTCCGGCGCGCGAGTTGGCTCCGGCGGGGGTTACTACAATGATTCGCACGGGCGAAGCCTGCTCCCACCATGACCAAGCGTGTCCCGGCCGACCACCTGGCCGCCATCATGGAAGATGCCCACCGGCGCAGTCTCGCACTGATTGTCGGGCTCGACGAGGACCAGTGGATGGGGTCGCGGCTGCGCATCGTCAACCCGCTGCGCTGGGAAATCGGGCACGTCGCGTGGTTCTACGAGAGGTTCATCCTGCGCGAACTCCACGGGTGCGAAGCGATCCTGCCCAGGGGGGACGAAATCTATGACTCGGCGACCGTTGCCCAGGAACTGCGCTGGGACCTCCCTCTCCTCGGCATGGAGGAAGTGATCGGCTACGCCGAAAGGGTCAAGTGCCGCTGCCTCGACCGGTTGGATCAGAACCTCGCGACCGAGAGCGACAGCTTCATGTACCAGTTCGCCACCTTCCACGAGGACATGCACACCGAGGCGTACATCTACTCCCGGCAGACCCTCGGCTACCCGGCCCCGGCTCTGGGACGGGAGCGCCCCCGGCGAGCGCCGGGCGGCCGCCATCCGGGGGACGCCCGCGTTCCCGGCGGGACGTTTCGGCTGGGGGCTGAGCCGGACGCACCGTTCCTCTACGACAACGAGAAGTGGGCGCATCCGTTCCGCGTCCAGTCGTTTGCGATCGCGAAAGCCCCGGTCACGAACGCGGAGTTCGCCGAATTCGTGACAGCCGGAGGCTACCGCGAGCGTGAGTTCTGGAGCCGGGCGGGCTGGAATTGGCGGGAACGAGCCGACGCCGCGCATCCTGTCTATTGGCGCCCCGACCGGGAAGGCGGGTTCCGGGTACGCCGTTTCGACCGGGTCCGCCCGCTGGCGCCCGACGAACCCGTCATCCACGTGAACTGGTTCGAGGCAAATGCCTACTGTGCCTGGGCCGGCCGGCGGCTCCCTTCGGAAGCCGAGTGGGAAACGGCCGCCCTCGGCGAACCCGCCGGGGACGCCCTCGCCCCGAAGAAGCGGTCGTACCCATGGGGAGAAACGCCTCCCGACCCTCGGCGGGCGAACCTGGACGGTTGGGCGCTGGGCTGCCTCGACGTGGGAGCGCTGCCCGAAGGGGACAGCGCCTTCGGCTGCCGGCAGATGATTGGCAATGTCTGGGAGTGGACCGGGGACACCTTCAGGCCGTTCCCCGGTTTCCGTCCCGATGCCTACCGGGAATACTCCGAAGCCGGTTTCCACGAGACCAAGGTGCTGCGCGGCGGCGCCTGGGCGACGCGCGGCCGGCTGCTGACCGGCCGCTATCGAAATTTCTTCAGTCCGGATCGCCGCGACGTGTTGGCGGGCTTCCGGACGGTTCAGATCTGACGAATCAGTCTTCCGCTGCCCCGGGATAGACCCGCTCGCCTTCATAGCCCATCAGGCCACAAAAACCAACGACTTCGTGTCCGTTCGCCTGTAGTAGCTCCGCGGCACGCGCGGCTCTTCCGCCACCCTGTCAAGCGGTGAGGATGGGAACTCCCACCGGGAGTTCGCCGATCCTCGCCTCCAGTTCATCGATCGGAATGTGGACGAAGCCCTCGATGGTGCCGTGCTCGGCGAGTTCTTCATCGGTGCGCACATCGAGGAGAACGGCGCCGTTCGCGAGAGCGGCGTCAATGTCCTCGGCCTCGACTCGCGGCGCTGGCTCCGGCGTCGGCTCCGGCGTCGGCTCCGGCGTGGCCTCTTCGGTGGCCGCGGGCATTTCAGCCGCCGGCTCGCCTCCGCCACAGCCCCAACCGAGCGCCGTCAGGGCAGCCGCGGCGAGGGAAAAAGTCCTCTTCATCGTGGACCCTCCTATTGGGAATCAGTTGAGCGGGCGGTACTCCCGGGCGCCCGCGTATTGCTTGAGGCCGCAATAACCCACGACTTCGAAACCTGCCTTCTCCAGAATGGCCGCGGCACGCGCAGCCCGGGGGCCCACCATTCAGGTGGTCAGCACCGGCTGGCCGCGGGGCAACTCGTCGAGCCGGTCGGCGAGTTCTCCGAGATGGATGTGGAGCGCCCCCGGGATGGTCCCCGATTCGGCCAGCTCCACGGCGGTCCGCACATCCAGCAGAAGTACCTCGTCGTCGCGCAGCACATCGTCGATCTGATTCGGCGGAACGAACGGGGCCTTCGTCCCGAGGGCCCGTCCCATCAGGCTCATGGCCCGAGGGTATCAGGCAGACGGCCGGAACCCGGCCACGCGGCTCGGCCCATTCCGCTGGTCACCGGGTTTCTCATTCTCGGCCCAGGGCGCGCGCCTCAACGAGAAACCCCTCGTAGACCGCCCGAGCCTCGTCGAACTGGGCATACACGTGGGCCTTTTCGGCATCCGACCGCCAGTATTCCCACGCTTCCGCCATCTCACGGAGCCGGTCGATCCAGCGAATCGAGTAGTCGGCGGCAGCGGCGCTGCGGACCGGCTGGTCGCCGGCCATGACCCAGACCGGATTCGTGAACGCCTGGGCGTAGCCGCAGTCCAGCGGGCGGGCTGCCTCCGGCGCTCCCTCCGCCCGGAGAATCATCCAGCCGCTCCGCTCCATCGCGACGCGACCGGTCGCGCGGGCCGAACGCCGATCCTCGGAGAGCGCCACCTCGGCTACGTCCTCGCCGCCGGAAACGATCCACGCCCGCTCGAGCGGGGTCGAGGAGCGAACCCAGGCGCTCCACTCCACCTCGCCTCCAGACTCCGGGAGCTGTACCTCGTCCCCCGGTATCCGTCCATTGACCCGGAAATCGAGCACCGGCCCGCAACTCACGAATGCCCTGCCCTCCCGGATGCCTTCGAGGAAGGCGTCCAGATCCAGCCCGCGCTCTCCGGTGTGCACGTAGGTGCGCACCGAACCGACCAGCTTGGACCGCTGCATGTTGCTGATGGAGTCCTCGCCGCCGACGGCAGTGACCCGGAGACCGTTGTTCATGGTGGCGTACCACGGGAAGAACCCCGCCCGCGACGCCGAGGACCACTCCACCGCGTCCGTGGTGCCGAGGGCCGCATCCACCATGTATCCCTTCGCGCCACCGAGGCTGCCAGGACTTCCCTCCGGGCCGACCAGCGGATCGTTTTCTCCGAAGAAGGCGTGCACGTAACCCACCGTCGCACCCTGAGCCTTCGCCTTTCGGAACATGTCGGTGTTCGACGGATAAAGACTCTCGATTCCCGTGCCCTCGTAGCCGGTGGTGTAGGGCGAGATCAGGTGCTCTTCAAGGCCGAAGTAGAAGACGTGGCCGTAGAAGGGCGGCCGGTATTCCTGGCCCACCACCAGCACCCGGTCCGCCGTGGAGAGCGGATGCGCGCCCCCGCCGGGAAGGAAGTGCTGGTAGTCGAGAATGCGGTTGTCCTTGTTGGCGACCTGCTCCAGCACCACGTCCTGATCCTCGGCGTCCGACATGAACATCAGGTTTTCGAGCGTGTTGTGGAGATTTCCGGCGTAGTTCATGTGGACGTGGGTGGAACCGCTCCACCACCCCTTCGCTGCCATGTCCGTGATCCGCGGGAGGCGGAGGGTCAACTCGGTGACATCACCGGCCGTGATTTCCACCCGTACACTCATCGGCTCGTACTCGAAGCCCCGCACCGCCTCGATCTCGAGCGCACCGACGGGAACCTCCATCCGGAAACTCCCCGCCTGGTGGAACGAGTGTTCCGCCGCGCCGCCGATCCGGGCGTAGGCATCCGGCGGCGCGTAGAAACGCCCGTCGGCAGCCTCAAGGTGGATGCGGGCGGCAACCTCCTCATCCGTCGCGGCGTCCACCGTGCGCACCGAGAGCACCCCCATGGGCCGGCTCCAGTTACGCCGGGTGATCTCGAGAACGCGGCGCTTCCCCCCGTAGGTTTCCAGGAGAGCGAGCTGCGGCAGTCCGCCGGAATTGTCGATGTAGGCGATCCACTCGCCGTCCGGGGACCAGCGGGGGTGGAAGGCGTCGTGCTCGAAAAAGGTCAGCTTGTAGGGGGATCCGCCGTCGGTCGGCTGCACGTAGAGGTTCGAGAACTGATCCGCCGCGCCCGCCGTCGAGGAATAGATGAACCGCTTCCCGTCGATCGAGACGTCCGGACGGGTCCGGTACAGGGATTGTTCGGCGAGGACGGCGACCCCCTCCTCGAAGCCGTCCACCGCCATCGGAGTCCGGACCACGTTCCCCGAGCCGAGCGGCACCTCGTGGTTCGAAACCATCAGGAGTTCCCGGGAGTCCGGCATCCAGGCCGGGGTGATGTGCATGTCCCAGGAGCCGAAGTAGAGCCGCTCTTTCCCGTAGTTCTCGTCCCGGGTGAGGGCGATCTCTTCCGACCCGAGCTCCCCGTTCTCGAACTCGCGGACATAGACATTGAAGTAGCCCGACGGCTTCGTGGAGACGTAGGCGAGCCGGTTCCCGTCCGGGGAGAAGGCCGGGTCCATGTAGAGGAAGTCGTCGTCCGTCAGCATCCGGCTCTCCCCCGTCGTCAGATCCACGAGCGCAAGACCGATGTTCTGGCCGTTCCGGTCCACCGTGAAAACGATGAACCTCCCGTCCGGCGACCAGGTGGGTAGCGAGTGGTAGCCGGGCCCGGAGGTCAGCTCGTCAGCGATCCCGGTTTCGGGGTCCACCCGCCAGATCGAGCCCGACATCGCCACCGCGATCGATTTCCCGTCCGGTGACCAGGCCGGCGCCCACGGAGTGCTGCTCGGGGCCGGCGGGAAGTAGTAGTTGTGCATGTAGTTCCCACCGTGACGGGCGGGCGGATACGCCTCCGCCACTCCCTGGATGATGGGCGGCGGCGGCCAGCGCTGGGGCCCGGCGAAGAGCGGGGTGGCCAACAGGACGAGGACGAGGCTGGGACGCAGGTGCATGGATGTTCCTCTCGGGGCGCCGATTCTACGGAACCACCGGCGACGCCGGACCCACGGTCCCCGGAGGTCGTCGGGGTTTGCAGCGGAATCTGGCTATGGCTATATTTCTTGGATGCGTTCCATTTCCGCCGGCAAATTCAAGGACACCTGCCTCCGGATCCTGGACGAGGTCGCCGCCACCCGCACTCCGGTAACCATCACCAAGTGGGGCCGTCCCGTCGCCCGCCTGGTTCCGGTTGTCGCTCCGCGCCACCCGGAAACGCCCGCGGAACCGGGCGCTGCCAGTGTGGAGGAGGGAACCCAGCCGTACGGCTCGGACGCTCCCGGAAGTCTCACCGAGAACGCGACCGAGCGACTGCACCGGCTGGCGGGAGAACTCGGCCTGTTGCCGGACAGCCTGCTCCACCAGGCGCTCGACGCCTTCCGCGGCGGCAGCGCGCTGGACGAACTGATCGAACGGGCCCGACGACCCGTCGGAGCGTTCCGCTCCGGGCGCCGCGACCTCGCCGAGAACCACGACGAGGCTTACGTGGAGATCCTGGAGGAGGAGATGGCAAGGTGGCGCTTACCCGAGTGATGCCGCCCGTTTTCGTCGACACCTCGGCGCTCTACACCCTGCTCGACGCTGAACAGCGGTTTCATGACCACGCAAAACGGACCTGGGATCGGCTGCTCGCCAGCACTCGCAGCGGCCAGCAACCCTTGCTCACGCATCATGCGATCATCATGGAAGCGACCGCGCTCATCGCCCGGCGACTGGGCATGCAGGCGGTCCGAGAACTCCACGAGGGGTTGCTGCCGGTCGCCGAGGTCGTCTGGATCGACGAGAAGCTGCACCGCCGCGCCGCTGCGGCCATGTTCGCCGCCGGCCGGCGCCAGGTGTCGCTCGTGGACTGGCTCTCCTTCGAGGTGATGCGCGACCGCCGGATCCGGCACGCGTTCACGTACGACGGGCACTTCAGGGAGCAGGGTTTTCTTCCCGCGTGACGCGGACACGGATCCGGGGCTTGTCAGCCTCGGCGGACTGGCGCCGCGTGTTTGGCGGCGCTGCCGGCCGCGATGCCGGTCGAAGGCCGTTACCAGGGGGAGCGGCCGCGGCCGGCCCCTGCCCTACAGGTTGCGGGCGTGAGCGCGGGCCGGGAGGACGTCCCGGAGGCGCAGGCCCTCGTCCTTGAGGAAGCTGAGCAGACCCTTCTTGTCGATGGTGCGGAGGGCGCGGGCGCTGAGGCGCAGGCGGACGGACCGCTCCAACTCGGGAACCCAAACGGATTTCCACTGCAGGTTGGGAAGCTGGCGCCGCTTCGTCTTGTTGTGAGCGTGGCTGATCGCGTTCCCGGTGAGGGGGCGCTTTCCGGTCAGCTTGCAGGTTCTGGCCATGAGAGGCGCGGATTCTAGCCGTACGAGACGGGCCTCGCCTACCGGGCCCCGAGATCCTCCACCGTGGCGCCGTTCAGCGCGTTCAGGAACAGCTTGTAGGTTCCGCGGGGCTGGCCCCGGAATTGGGGACGGAAGCCGAAGAGCACGACCTCGCCCGCCCCCATCGGCACCCTGGCCATGGCGATCTTGCCGCCGATCGCATCCTCCTCCCCGAGCGCCCAACCGCTCATCAGAATCTCCTCCTCGGCATAGCGGGCGATGGCCTCGACGTTGGCGGGGGCCGGCTCCTCGGTGGTTTCCTGGCCACCCTCCCGCGTCCGTGGAATGCTCACCGTGTCGAACGCGCGGCTGCGGACGAACTGGGTCGCCACCTCGTCCTGCATCCCGAACGCCAGCGGGTGCGAGGTGTCCACCTGGGCCCGGATCAGCGACCCCGGGATGAAGAAACGGCGGTCGGCAAGCCCGGCCGTAACGTTGCGGAGCGGCAGTCCGAACTGGGCGATCGCGAAGTCGCTCGCGCCGTCGAGGGTCACGAGCGTGCCGCCCTCCTCGACGAAACGGCTGAGCGCGAGAGACCCCTCGAGACCAATTCCGCCGGTGAATTCCTCCGGCATGGTGCCGGGAGCGTGTCCTTGCAGGATGGCGTCCGCGGATTGGTGCGGCAGGACGATCACGTCGAACCGCGAGAGGTCCCCCGTGCGGATGTCGTCGTCGGACAGGCTCGTGAGGTCGTATTCGTAGTTCTCGAGCAGCCAGCGGGTCCAACCCTCGTCCATGCTCGCCACGTAGGACTTGTAGAGTCCGACGCGCACCGGCTCGAGCGGCAAGAGTTCCACGTTCGGGGCGCCGGCAAGCCCGGCGACGTCCAGGCCCAGTTCCGAGGCGATTCCCTCCATCGCGGCGTCGGCGGGATCCGACTTCCGGACCACCAGCGTCCCCGCGGGGTAGTCGGTTCCCCCGTCACGGAATCCTTCCGCCGCCCAGGCGACCTCCGCGCCCGCCGCGAGCAACCGGTTCTGGGCGATGACCGCCGCGTTCGGCCGATGCGAGATCGCGTAGCCGAACGACCCCCCTCCGGAGACCTCACCGGCCGGGGAGTGGACCGGGCCGTCAACCCTCGTGGACGCGAACTCGGGCAGCTCGGCGACGCGATCTACCCGCACCCCCATCTGCATCGGCAGCGTCCAGCCCGCGAGGTCGTAGGGAGGGTCGGGCGGCCCGTCCGGCGTGCGCCGCCGATCGGGGTACTCCTGCGGCTCCAGCAGATCGTCGGCATAGGCGCGAAATGCCTGCTCTCCGCGAACGACGTAGGTGCCTTCACCGTAGGTTTCGCCGTCGATTTCGAACGCCTCGTCCGCGCGCTCAATCACGATGCCTCCCTCGTGAAGCACATTCACGAGTGCTGCCGCCTCGCCCGCATCCCACTGCTCGGCCGGCACGATCCAGCTGGCATCACTCCCCTCGATCGCGTCCCGCCCCATCCGCCAGATGTCGAAGAGCCACTTCTCGCGGAGATCCGCCGCGACGTCGAGGACAGCCATCGAGGCGGTCAGCGTGTAGCGGATCGGATCGGAGAACCGCGACTCCCCGCCCGGCCACGGATACGGATAGAAGACATCCGTGCCGTTCGTCGGCGCCGCCTGTCCGCGGCGCGGATTCCCCACGAACTCGGGACGGTCCTCGGGGTCGTACATCCGGGGGCTCGCCGAGGCATGCGAGGTCTCGGTAAGGAGCCCGATCATGTTGTGGAAGTACGGGGCTGTACGCATGCCCCCGTTCCACCACATCGAGTAGATCATGTCCGAGACCGCTCCCGGCATCTTCTTCATCGCGAAACGGTTTGCCATCGCCGACCCGATGAGGTTCACCGACGTGGTGACTCCCGGGTGAATCTTGGGATTCACCGGGTCCGCGAATGGCGGCAGAAAAATCCGCGCCCACGCGGGACCCGTCTGATGGTGGTTGTAAACGATCTGCGGGAACCACTCGTGGTACAGCACCCGGCTGACCGCCGCTGTCTCCGGCATGTTGTTCATGAACCAGTCGCGGTTGTTGTCGTGGCCGACGTAGTGGTGGTAGAGCTCGGGCGGGCGGGTGGTTTCGAAGGGAGTCTCGAGGTTCCGGCGGTACCACGACGCCACGATGTCCAGGCCGTCCGGATTCATGCACGGCATCAGGATCAGGATCACCTCGTCCCGGATCTTCTGCATCTCCTCGGATTCCTCGGTGGCGACCCGGTGGGCGAGGAGCGGCATCATCTGCGCCGGCGCCACCTCGGTGGCGTGCAATCCGGCATCGATCCAGACGACCGCTTTCCCCTCGCGGGAAAGACGCACCGCCTCGTCTTCCGGAATCTCCGCATGGGCGAGCGCCCGCGCGTTCGCCCGGTGGCGATCCAGTTCGGCGAGGTTCTCCGGTGAGGAGATGAACAGGACCAGGAGCGGCTTCCCGAGGACCGTCTCCCCAATCTGGCGGATCTCCACTCGATCGCTGGCTGCGGCGAGCTGCTCGTAGAAGGGGGTCAGCTCCCCCCAAAGCGCCAGTTGGTAGTCGTCGCCGGGCTCGAAACCGAGAACCTCGGCCGGCGCCCGCACCTGCGCCTGAGCCAACCCGGACGGCAGACCCAGCCCCAGGGCCAGCAAAGCAAAAACGGTAACTCGAAGCATGAACGCCCCCCGCGGCAGGCCGGAAATCTTACGGGGAAGCGAGATCCGCGAGTCTGCCGATCAGACCGACTCTTTCAACGTGACCGCGTCCAGGAAGGGCATCATCTTCCGGAGTTCGGCGCCAACCTCTTCAATCTGATGGGATTGTTCCTCCCGCCGGCGCGCCATGAAATTGGGACGGCCGGCCCGGTCCTCGTCGATCCATCCCTGGGCGTAGGCGCCGCTCCGGACATCCGCGAGGATCTTCCGCATGGCCGCCCGGGTCTCGCCGGTGACGATCTGGCGGCCTCCGTGGTAATCCCCATGCTCGGCGGTGTCGCTGACCGAATACCGCATGTAGTTGAGGCCGCCCCGGTACATCAGGTCCACGATCAGCTTGAGCTCGTGGAGGCATTCGAAGTATGCGATCTCCGGCTGATACCCGGCTTCTACCAGCGTTTCGAAACCGGCCTTGATCAGCTCGCTCACGCCGCCGCAAAGAACGCTCTGTTCTCCGAAGAGGTCGGTCTCGGTCTCCTCGGCGAAGGTGGTCTCGATCACCCCGGCGCGGGTCAGCCCGACTCCCCGGCCGTAGGAAAGCGCCAGCGCGAGAGCCTGTCCCGATGCGTCCTGTTCCACCGCAACGAGAGCCGGAGTCCCGCCCCCCTCGATGAAGAGTTCGCGGACCCGGTGCCCGGGCGCCTTCGGAGCAATGAGCGAGACATCCACCTCCGCGGGCGGCTTGATGGTGCCGAAGCGGATGTTGAAGCCATGGGCGAACATGAGGGTCTTGCCCGCCGCCAGATGCGGCGCGATCTGCTCCTCGTAGATCGCCGCCTGCGTGGTATCCGGCGTGAGCACCATGATGACGTCGGCCCAGGCCGCCGCCTCGGGGCCGGAGAGGACGGTGAGCCCCTCGGTTTCGGCGCGGGCCCGCGAGCGGCTCCCGGCGTGCAGCGCGATCCGCACCTCGACCCCGCTGTCCCGGAGGTTCAGCGCGTGGGCGTGGCCCTGTGAGCCGTAGCCGAAAACGGCCACCTTCTTGCCCTGGATCAGCTTGAGATCCGCCGAGTCGTCGTAGTAGATGTTGGCCATGGAAGAGTTCCTCCGGAAATGGTGAATGCGCTGTTTCGCCGGAAACACCGCTCGCAATGCCCCGGCAACCGCGGACGCGAGCGGGGAATTGGTGTCAGCCGTCCGCTTGTGTCAAAGATGCTAAACCGAGTGCGAGCCCTCGCCATCATCCTCCGCCGCCTTGCGACGCTTCGGGGGATTCCGCGGAACGGGATCGGTCATGACGCTCGCGGCTCCCCGCGCCATCCCGACCAGCCCGGTCCGGACCAGCTCGAGGATGCCGTAGGGACGGAGCACCTCGGCGAGGCCGTCGATCTTCTGCGGTGAGGCGGTGGCTTCGATCACCACCGATCCCGGAGCGATGTCCACCAGGCGCGCTCCGGTCGCCCCGGCGAGCTGGATCACCTGGGTGCGTTCTTCGGCGGTCGCCGCAATCTTGAACATGGCCAGCTCGTGGTGAATCGCGGGTTCATGGCTGATGTCGTCGGCGCGCAGCACATTGACGAGTCGGACAAGCTGAACCAGAAGCCGGCGGGCGCCTCCCGGATCGGTGTGGACCACGATCGTCATTCGCGAGACTCCGGGAACGCGCGCGTGGCCGACGCTGAGGGACTCGATGTTGAATCCCCGCCGCCGGAAGAGCGACGTAACGCGGTTCAGGACTCCCGGCAGGTCTTCGACCCATACGGCGAAGATGTGCGGCCGCACCTTCTCGGCCGACGGGCCGGTCGCTGGGGAGGTCACCGCTTCACCACTCCATCCCCTTGCCCGCCGTTACCGGTTCCGCCTCCGACTCTTCGTCGGAAGACCGTTCGGGCCTCCGGATCATGTCCTGGAGCCGGGCTCCGGTGGGGACCATGGGGTACACCGTGTCCTCTTTTTCGACCTGGAAGTCCAGCACCACCGTGCGTCCGTCGGCCCGGGCGCGTTCCACCGCACCCTCGACGTCCTGCCGGTTCTTCACGGTCTCGCCGCCGAGGCCGAAGGAGCGGGCGAGGGCCGCAAAGTCCGGGCTCAGGATCGGCGTGCCGGCATAGCGGCGGTCGTAGAAGAACTCCTGCCACTGGCGGACCATCCCCAGATAGCCATTGTTGATGATGGCGATGTTCAGCTTGAGGCGCTCCTGCGCGATGGTCGCCAGCTCGCACATGGTCATCTGGAACCCGCCGTCGCCCGCGATCACCCACACCTCGTCATCCGGACGCGCCACCTTGGCGCCCACCGCGGCGGGAAGCGCGAAACCCATCGTGCCCAGGCCGCCGGAGGTGATCAGGGAGCGCGGGTCGTTGTGGCGGTAGTACTGGGCCTCCCACATCTGGTGCTGGCCGACGTCGGTGGTCACGATCGCCTTCCCGTCCGTCATGCGCCAGATGTCGTGGATCACGTGCGCGGCGTAGAGCTTGCCCATGTCGGGCAGGTTCTGGATGTCGCGCACCGAGGTGTCGCCCTTGAAACCCGAGATGGCTCCGAGCCATTCGGCGCGGTCCCGGGGCTCGATCTCCGGAAGCAGATGGGTCAACACCGCCGCCAGATCCCCCGCGAGCGCCACGTCCACCCGCACGTTCTTGTTGAACTCCGCGGGGTCAATGTCGATATGGATCTTGGCCGCCTGGGGAGCGTAGGTCTGTAGCTTGCCGGTCACCCGGTCGTCGAAACGCATCCCCAGCGCCAACAGCAGGTCCGCTTCCTGGATGGCCTGGTTCACCCACGACTCGCCGTGCATTCCCATCATCCCCATGTTGAGCGGATGGTTCGCCGGAATGGCGCCGATTCCGAGCAGGGTCATGGCGATCGGGATGCGGCCGCCTTCGGCCAGCTCCCGTACCTGTCCCATCGCGCCGGAAATCAGGATCCCGTGTCCGGCCAGGATCACCGGACGCTCCGCCCGGTTGATGAGTTCGGCCGCGCGCCGCAGTTCCGATTCCGGCGGCTTGGGCTCGGGCCGATACCCGGGAAGGTCCACCTTCCCGAGCCGAGGGCGCTGATCCGTCAACGCTTGCTGGGCATCCTTGGTGATGTCCACGAGCACGGGCCCCGGCCGGCCCGAACGAGCCACGTAGAGCGCTTCGTGGATGGCCGGCGCGATGTCGTCCACCTCCGTCACCAGGTAGTTGTGCTTGGTAATGGGGAGGGTGACGCCGGTAACGTCGGTTTCCTGGAAGGCGTCCGTGCCGATGAGCGCGCTGCCTACCTGCCCGGTGATGCAGAGGATGGGCGACGAGTCGAGCATCGCGGTGGCGATGCCGGTCACCATGTTGGTGGCGCCCGGGCCGGACGTGGCGACGGCGACTCCGACGTTTCCGGTCGCCCGGGAGTAGCCGTCCGCCATGTGGGTGGCGCCCTGCTCGTGACGCACCAGGATGTGCCGGATGGGGTAGTCCAGCATGGCGTCGTACGCCGGGAGAATCGCCCCTCCGGGATATCCGAAGACCGTCTCCACCCCCTCCGCGATGAGGGTTTCCCAGATGAGTTGCGCGCCGGTTCGTCGCCAGGGTTTCGTCATCGTGTTCGCTGCGGGAGCCACCCGGCCGTGGAGCCCAGTGGCGGTTAGGGTGGATTCAGGGAGCGAGGTCCGCCGAATCCGTGGCGAGGGCCTCGCGAATCCCGGCCGAGATCCGCTCTCCTTCGGCGGCGCCGAGTGATCCCGGCCGCCAGACCGTGTGAAGCCCCTGCCCCGGCCCGCTCCGGCGACCGTAGGCGGGGATGACGTGGAAGTGTACGTGCGGAACCGCCTGTCCGGCGGGCCGACCGTTGTTCAGGAGGACATTGCAGTGCGGGGTGCCGGTCGCTTTCGCGACGGCCCGGCAAATCCGGGGCAGCACTCTCCCGATGGCCGCCGCGGAATCGTCCGAGAGGTCGCCGAGGGATTCCTTGCTCTCCCGGGGAACCACCAGCAGGTGTCCGCCACTCTGCGGGCCGATGTCGAGGAACGCGCATACCGCGTCGTCTTCATACACGCGATGACTCGGCAGTTCGCCTCGGATGATCCGGTCGAAGAGGGTGCCCTCGGACATGCGAACGAACATTAGCAGTCCGCAGGCGCCGCAGCGGCCGCAAGAGAGGGGCCGTTTTGGCAGCCTGGCTCGGTACACTGCCGCCCGTGAAGCGCTGGGTGTTCCATCGGTTTGGCGCCGAAAATCTGCGCTTCGAGGAGTACTCGCCGGAGGCGCCCGGGCCGGGCGAGGTCCTGCTGGGACTTCGGGCGGCCTCGCTGAACTACCGCGATCTCCTCATTCTGAAGGGGCTCTACAACCCCCGGCTCCCCCTGCCCCAGGTTCCGGTGAGCGACGGGGCGGGCGAAGTCCTCGAGGTCGGGAGGGGGGTCACGGCCTTCGCTCCGGGAGATCCGGTGATCACCCACCCTGTGGTGGGCTGGGAGGATGGCCGCTTCCGGCGCGAGTACTCGCGGGCCACGCTGGGCGGACCGGGCCCGGGCATGGCTCAGGAGCAGGTCGTGCTGCCCGAAGCCGCGCTCTGCCACGCCCCGTCCGGCTGGAGCCACGAGGAAGCCGCCGCGCTCCCGATCGCCGCCGTCACCGCGTGGAGCGCCCTCGTCACCGAAGGGCCAGTGCAGGCGGGTCAGACCGTGCTCACGCTCGGCACGGGCGGGGTCTCCGTCTTCGCCCTCCAGCTCGCCAAGGCACTCGGAGCCCGGGTGATCATCACCTCCTCCTCCCACGACAAGCTGGACCGGGCGCGCGCCCTGGGCGCCGACGTGGGGATTCACCGGTTGGAGACACCGGCCTGGGAGAAGGCGGTGCGGGAGGCCACCGGCGGGGAAGGTGCGGACCTGGTGGTCGAAAACGGCGGTGCCGGCACCCTGAACCAGTCCATCCGGGCCACCGCCGCCGGGGGCACGGTGGCGATGCTCGGCGCCCTCACCGGGCTCGAGGCCCCGGTCCAGTTCGCGCCGGTCGTGATGCGGCGGATCCGGATCGCGGGAATCATGACCGACTGCCGGCGGGCGCTCCGGGACCTGGTGGGCTTTCTCGAAACAAGCAGCGTGCGGCCCGTCCTCGACAGCCACCGTCCCCTTGCCGAACTCCCCGCGGCGCTCGACCGCATGGAAAAGGGAGCCCATTTCGGCAAAATCATCATCCGGATCGCCTGATCAGCTCCCGACCCGCCACAATTGCCGATTCCACGCCCGATGCTCCCAAGCCCCACCTTCCTGGTTCCCGGCGGCGCCGGCTTCATCGGCAGCCATTTCGTGGACCTGCTGCTGGCCCGCTATCCGGAGTGCCGGGTTCTCACCCTGGACAAGCTGACCTACGCCGGGTCTCTCGACAATCTCGCGGCCGCCCTCACCGATCCCCGGCACGAGTTCATCCACGGGGATATCTGCGACCACGCGGTGAGCGAGCCGCTTGCCGCCCAGGCGGATTTCATCATCAATTTCGCCGCCGAAACCCACGTGGACCGCGCCATTCTCGATGGCGAGGCCTTCGCCCGCACCGACACCCTGGGAACCGCGGTGCTGCTGGAAGGGTTCCGGCGGTCAGGACGCGGAAAGCTCCTCCTGCAGGTCTCGACGGATGAGGTGTACGGAGAGATTCTCGAAGGCGATGCCGACGAGGAGGCGCCCCTCGCGCCCCAGAACCCCTATGCCGCCAGCAAGGCCGGCGCCGATCTGCTGGCGCTCGCCTACCGCGCCACCCACGGCCTGCCAGTGATCATCAGCCGCGGCGCCAACACCTACGGCCCGCGCCAGCACCACGAGAAGATGACCCCCACCTTCTTCCAGAAGGCGCTCGCCGGGGAAGCGCTTCCGCTGTACGGGGACGGACGCCAGGTGCGCGACTGGCTGTTTGTGGCGGACCACTGCGCGGCCCTGGAGCTGCTTCTCCGCGCCGGCGTGCCGGGCACGATCTACAACGTCGGCAGCGGAGACCGCAGAACCAACCTGGACATGGCGGGCCGCATTCTGGATCTCGCGGAAGATGCCCGTGGCGCGAGGGGCCGCATCGCCCACGTGGCCGATCGTCCCGGACACGACCGCCGCTACAGCATGGACACCACGCGGATCCGTCGCCTCGGCTGGACTCCTGCCACCTCGCTCGACGAGGGGCTCGCCCAGACCTGCCACTGGATCCTCGAACACCAGGACCGGACCGCGGTCGCCGCCGAACCCATCCCGGCGTAGCCCGGACAGCCCGCCGGAGGCAGGCGTCGGCACAAACCTCTGTCAGGATGGTTCCCCTCTCGGCCTCGACGCCAACAGCCGTGGTGTCGCACACGCACGGGAACGCCGACCTCCAGGTCGGCACAGCGGGCCGCAGGCTTGCGTCGGCGCAGACCCCATCTGCCAGGATGACTCCCCTCTCGGCGAAAACCCCCACCGGCCTTGATGTCGCACCGGCACGGGAACGCCGACCTCCAGGTCGGCACAGCGGGCCGCAGGCCCGCGTCGGCGCAGACTCCATCTGCCAGGATGACTCCCCTCTCGGCGAAAACCCCCACCGGCCTTGATGTCGCACCGGCACGGGAACGCCGACCTCCAGGTCGGCACAGCGGGCCGCAGGCCCGCGTCGGCGCAGACCCCGTCCGTCAGGATGACTCCCCTCTCGGCGAAAACCCCCACCGGCCTTGATGTCGCACAGGCACGGGAACGCCGACCTCCAGGTCGGCACAGCGGGCCGCAGGCCCGCGTCGGCGCAGACCCCATCCGTCAGGATGACTCCCCTCTCGGCGAAAACCCCATCCGTCAGGATGACTCCCCTCTCGGCGAAAACCCGCACCGGCCTTGATGTCGCACACGCACGGGAACCCCACTCGGAGGACTGGGTCGGCCTCCAGGCCGACATCGCGGCCGCAGGCCGCGAAACTCACGCGTCTCATCCGGCGCTCAGCCCCAGCCAGACGTCGACGGGGAAACGCCTCTGGTACCGGCGCGCCGTGCGGCTGAGCACCGATACGCGTTTCGTCCCCCTCCGGGGGACGATGCCGGCCGGAGGCCGGCGCTCCTGCCGGCCCTCCCGGCCTACTCGCCGACCAGGGCGTTGAAGAACAGCTTGAAGGTGCCGTGGGTCTGGGCGCGGTGCTGGGCGCGGAAGCCGATCATCACGACCTTCCCCTCCCCGTGGTCCACCGACACCATGGCGGCCTTGTTCGCGATCTCGTCCTCGCCGAGCAGCCAGCCGCTCTGCAGGAGATCGCGCTCCACGTAGGTCAGTACGCGCCGCACGTCGGCGCTGCGCGCCCCCGCGATGGTCTCGTACACCTGCCCGCCCGCGAGGTAAGCCACCAGCGCATCCTCCGGCATCCCGTAGGCGAACGGACTCGACGTGTCCACCTTCACCTTGAGCGTCGAGCCCGGCGCCCAGAATTCGTCCCCCCACTTGCCGGCAACGGCGTCGCGGACTGGAACGTCGAACTCGTCTAGTACGAGCTGTCCGGCCTGCGCGAAGGTCACGAGGGTGCCCCCGTTCTTTACGAACGCCTCGAGCGCCTCGGTGCCCTCCTTCCCGAAACCGCTCTGGTAGTCGGGCGGCGTCTGTCCGGGATCCTCTCGCCCGAGCATCCCCTCCTTCGAGTCGGCGGGCAGCACGATCACGTCCCAGCGCTCGTGAAGGTCGCCCGCGAGGATCTCCGGGTCGAAGAGGCTCGTGTACTCGAAACCGAAATCCTCGAGGAGCCAGCGGGTCCAGCCCTCGTCCATGTTGCCGCCGTAGTAGCGCTGGTACATACCGATCCGCTGTTGCGACAGGGACTGTGAGCCGACATCGCCGTCGAGCGCGCCGAAGCTGACCCCGGTGGCCTCCGCCACCTCGTTCAGCGTTTCCCGAGCGACCCCGGACGCAACGATGAAGTCACCGCGCTTCGCCCCCGCTGCGTCCCCGGTGACGCGGCTGACGGACGCCCCGGCCCCGAAGAGCACGTTCACCGCGCGGAAGGCGTCGTTCAGCGCGCCGTCAACGCGGTACCCGTTTGGCGCCGTGGACGCGACCCCGCCCGCGGACAGTGTCCGCTCGGCGACCGCCTCGAGTTCGGTTTCGACCGGCGTGCGCGCCTCGTCCACGCGCACGCCCATGAACTCCGCGATCACGTCACCGGACATGTCGTAGGGACGGATCGGATTGCCGTCGCGGTTCCGGGTATAGGAGTTGTCCGGGTAGAGGGTCCGTCCCAGCAACCAGCGGATGACACCCTGTTTCGGCTGGGCCATCGAGACCACCCAGCTTCCCGGCCCGTACATCCGGCCCTCGTGGGTGAACCCCGTGGCCGAATGCTCCACCGTGATCCCTTGCAGAAGCAGCTTGTCCACCATCTTGCCCATGGTCAGCGGGTCGTGCTGGCTCGCCGGCACGATGTATGCCTTCACCTCGCCCTCGGCGCCCCGCTGCGTCTGGCGGCTGGCCTTGTGCCAGGCATTCCGCAGGACGGTCTCGCGATTCCGGGCCGCGATCTCGAGCGGCGAGAAGGTGGCCGAGATCTGCCGGTCCACGATGTCGCGCACGTGCCACCAGCCGCCGGGCCAGGGGTTCGGGAACGTGGTCTGCGCTTCATATTCCGGGAGCTGGCGCGAACCGCGGAGTTGGTCCGGATGCACGTAGAGCGGGGTCGCGAGCCGCGCGCTGGCCGACTCGGTGAGCATTCCGGCGATGTTGTGGAAGGGGGTAATCCAGTGGAACCCGAAGTGCCCCCAGCCCGAGTAGATCGCGGAGTTCACCGTCCCCTCGAAGCCCTCTTCCTCCATGCGGTAGGCCATGTGCGCGCCGTACCAGGACATCTCCCGCCAGACGAGCGGGTCCGCTCCGGGACGGATGGGCTCGGCGTAGGGCGGCAGGTAGATGCGCGCCGTGTAGGCCCCCATCTGGTGGTGGTCGATGAATCCTTGGGGGATCCACTTCCGAAAGAGAATGTCGGCTACGTAGCGCGACTCCACGGTGTTCTGCATGAAGGCATCGCGGTTGTTGTCGTGGCCGATGTAGTGGTGGTAGAGCCCCGGTGGCTGGGCCGCCTCGTATTCGGTCCCCACCCACCGGTCGTACCACTCGTTGACCAGATCCACTCCGTCCGGATTCATGGAGGGAACAAGGATCGAGATGGTGTTGTCGAGGATCTCGTGAATCTCCGGATCGGCCCGGGTGGCGAACAGCCAGACGATCTCCGCCGCCGCCTGGCTGGCAGCGACCTCCGTCGAGTGGAGCGCGTAGCCCTGGACGAAGACCACCTTGCCCTCCGCGATGGCCTCGTCGACCGCCGCCTGCGAATGTCCCCGCGGATCCTGCAGGACCGCGTTCATCCGTTGGTAGTCGTCGAGCCGGGCCAGGTTCTCCGGAGAGGAGACATACAACACGAGAAAGGGACGCCCCAGCGTCGAGGAGCCCACGTTCTCGACCCGGACCCGGTCGCTCGCCTGGCCGATGAGTTCGTAGTACTCGACGAGCCGGTCCCACTTGGCGAGTTGGCGGTCCGCGCCCATCCGGTGCCCGAAGAACTCCTCGGGCGTAGGGATTTGGGCGGCGGCCTGGGTAGCGAGGCTCCCGGCGGCAAGGAGCGCCGAGAGGCCGAGAGCACGGAGGGCGCGAACGGCGCCCCGGCGCGGGATCCGGAGAGTGGAGGTGTTGGTCATGGCAGGAACGGTCGCGCCTTGTCGAATCTTGTTGTCGAATCTTGGGATGGAAAGAGGCAGCGGGGCGCACGCGCTCCGCAGGCTGCCAAGAATACCGGCGGGGGAGCCGGCGCGGGCCGCTCCGGTCAGCCGGCGCGGCGCCGCAGCCACCCGTCCACGCTCCATTGGTCCTCTTCGAAGAGCACGAGCACCACGATCAGCAACACCGTGCGCGGGATCACATGCGCGTTGAACGCAAAGAGCGGCTCCGCCAGCAGATGCCCGAAGGTGACGAGGACCAGTACCCCGCCCAGTCCGAGCGCCGCAGGCCAGCGGAACCAGCCGACCAGCAGCAAACCTCCAGCCAGGAGCTCCACGAACGGTACCGCCGTCCCCGTCGCCCACAGCGCCAGCTCCGGCAGCCAGGTGTCCGCGTACGGCTGCACGAAGAAAGACCGAGCGTGTTCCACCGGCCCCAGACTGAACACCTTCCACCAGCCCGCCATCAGAAAGATCAGGCCCAACAGCGTCCGCGCCAGGAACGCTGCCAGCGCCCGTGGATTCGCGGGCGGTCGGAAGGGCACCCAGCGCCGGCGCGCGCCGTCAGGCGATGATCAGCGTCCGCGGATGTTGGTTGTTCTGCTCGAGGAACGTGTGCTTGACCTCGAGTTCCTCGGCGGTCGGCTGCCGATAGCCACTCGCGTCGGAGGCGCGCGAGGTGACGGTGTGCTCGCCCGGCGTCGCCCCGTGCCAGTCGTAGGTGAAGAACTTCCACGAGTACTTCTCGGTCATACCGGGGTCGAGGGTGGCGGCCTGCCACGGACCGTCGTCCACCTGCACTTCGACCGACTCAATGGGCGTGCCGTCGTGCAGGATCACCCCGAAGACGCGGTGGTGGTCGCCCACCTTCGTCACCCGGGCAATGTACGACTTCAGCCGCATCTTCGTGATCGCGGTCTCAACCCACTTCATCTCGCCGTTGATCATCTCCCCCTTCAGGGTGCGGTACCAGCGCGCCTGGTACTTGCCGAGATAGGGGTCTTCCTGCACATGGATCTCGGAGAGGAACTTGACGTTCGGCGCGCCGTACCAGCCGGGGACCAGCAGCCGGAGCGGACGGCCCTGGTGCACGCTCAGCGGCTCGCCGTTCAGCGCGTACGCCAGCAGCGGCTCGTCCGAGAGCGCCTTGTCCCGCGTCAGACTGCGGCCGTACTGCTGTTCGACGTTGTAGGTCCGGCCCCGGAACACGACCTCTTCCTCGCCGTGATCGGCCCCGAAGAAGACGACCTCACGGGCGCGATCCATAACGCCCGCCCGCTCGAGGACCGCCCGTAGCGGGACGCCGGTCCAGCGCCCGTTACTCGACAGCCCGTTCAACGGACCCCGGTTGCCCGAGCACTCGAACCCGAACACCAGCTCCCGGCTGGGCATCGCCCGGAGGTCGGCCAGCGACAGGTTCAACGTGGTGTTCACCATGCCCGACACCTTCAACTGGTAGGTGTCCGGATCGACCTCCGGATGGCCGTAGTGCTGGGTGGTGAACCACTGGTCGGCCGGCGTGATCGAGCCGTCGATGTTCCGGACGTCAATGATGCGGCGGTCCGGCGTCGGCGCGAGCACGATCTCGTCCGGCAAGTCGGTGAACTCGACGAGTTCCTCGCCCTGCGCGAGTGCGGGAAACGCCCATTCCGGCACGCCGAGGGTCCCGAGCCCGGCCAGCGCGACACCGCCCCGGAGGACTTCGCGACGAGTGGTCTGTTTCGACATGAGTCTTTTCCCCTTCAGCACGCGGCCCCGCCGCTTCGCGACGAAATCTGCAACTCGCCTGCCGCCTGCGACGGCCATGCTACCAGCATCCGGACGCCCGTAGCGGCCGCCGATAAACGGCCAGCGCCCGCGGATTCGAGAGCGGGCGAAACGGTTCCTTCACTCGCGGACGAACAGGAAACCCCGGGCCCGGCCCGCCGACAACTCGAACGCGCGGGCGCGGGCCTCGCCCGGGTCGGGCAGGAACCGTACCGTCCCCCGGTCCCAGGCGTACACCGGTGCGTGTCCTTCCGGGTCCACGAACACCGGCTCCAGGGCCCGCTCCCCGCCGAGGCCCACCAGCGTGAGCCCGGGGCGCGCGTCAAACCGCACTTCGTAGCTGACGTCCAGTTCCCGGCAGCGATAGGCGCCGGCAAGCTCGACCAGGTCGGCGAAAGCGGGCTGCCCCTCCTCGCGTCGGAATTCCTCGATACGCACGTAGTGGAAGTCCCGCTGTCCCGGCTGCCGGAGCGCGAAACCGTCGGAAAGACTTCCCGAGAGCGGCTCGATATGAAACCGAGTATCTCCCAGTAGTCCGGAGAGCGCACCTCCGACCAGGGACAACGGGGTTCGCGTGGCGCCCCGGACCAGCACGAGGCCGGATCCCTCGTCCGAATCCCGTCGCTCGACCGACGCGAGCGACCTTGAGCCGGATTCCCAGAACTGGCCGGGCGCCAACCCGGCGTCTTCGGTGGAACCGGAACCCGAAACCTCCGGGGAGGGAGCCAGCGCATCCGCCAGGAACAGATCAGCGACCCGCCGCGAGAGCGCCCCGGGGTCGGCGCCGGCGGAGTTGCAGAGCACGAAGACCGCGAACGCCTGTTCGGGAAAGCGGAGTGCGTAGGTCCGAAAGCCCACCCAGGAACCCCCGTGAGAGACGGTGGGGAGACCCCGGTACACACCGAGGACGAGCCCGCCGGCGTAGTCCTGAACCGAGCCGTCACGAAATCGCCCCGGTTCCAGCAGGCGTCCGACCAGCTCGGGCCCGAGCACCGCCGGATCGAGAAACATCCTCTCCCAGTGTGCGAGTTCGTTGACCGACGTCATGAGGCCGCCGTCGCCGACCATTTCGAGCGTGGTCGCATCCACCTCGAACCCGCCGCCCTCGGCTTCCGGAAGCGGCCGGTAGCCGGTGGCCCGCCCGGGAACCACTTCCCGGTAGCGGTCATGGAAGTGGCTGTTGTTCATGCCCACCGGCCCGAGGAGATGCTCCGCGGCGAACTGCCGCAGCGTCAGACCGGAAACCCGGGGGATCAGCTCGGCGAGGAGCCAGTAGCCCGAGTTGGAGTAGAGGTACTCAGTGCCCGGGTCGAAGTTCAGCCGCTCGAGCCGGCGCAGCGCCGCGAGCACGTCGGCATCGGTGTAGTGCGCGTCATCCCCGAAACCCCCCAGGGACATGACCACCAGGTAGTCGCGGATCCCGCTCGTGTGGTGCACGAGATGCCGAATCCGGACCGGGTCGGCCCAACCCGGGAGATCGGGGAAGTGCTTGCGGAGGGGATCCTCGAGCGACAAGAGCCCCTGATTCTCGGCGACCAGCACGGCCGCGACCGTGAACTGCTTGGACACCGAGGCCATCCGGAACATCGAGTCGGGAGTGAGCGGAACCGCGTGGTCCAGGTTGGCCATCCCGTAGGCGTTGCGGAAAACCCACTCGCCGTGCCGGAGAGCGCCAGCGGCGCACCCGGGAGAGTCCTGCCGGTCCCAGGCCGCGAAGACGGAATCGACGGCGGAGGCGGCGGGCTGGGTGATCGCCGGCGCCGGCTGGATGATCGCCGGCGCGGCGGGGGCGAAGCCTCCGAGCAGCGCCAGGGCCAACCCCGCAACCGCCGGCCGGGATGGGTCCATGCGTTTCAGGAGTCGGTGGCCGGCGTGGGTATCGGAGCCGGGAAGAGGCGCACCTGGCCACGCGGCGCCGTACCGGCGTTGGGCGTGATCCGGGCCTCCCCTTCCCGCTCGACCTGATCGATCCGGAGTACCGCGTGGAGCGGCACGAAAGTCCGCGGGACACCCTTGAACTCGTTCGCGATCCGCTCACGGGAAGGATCGATGACCTTCTTCGTCTCGTCGCGGAAGATCAGATCCGCTATTTCCACAAACCCGAAGATGCCTCCCTGGCTGACGGAGCGCGCGTAGAGCTCGTACACCTCTCCCTGATTCAGGAAGGTAACGCGATAGACGGTTTTTTCGCTTACGGCCACGGTGGATGCGGGGAACGCTCCCAAATTATCAGCCTCAAGGGCGCGGAACGCCCCGAGCCTCGCCCGGACGCGTTCAGCCCGGGCGGGCGTCGCGTCGGACTCTCATAGAATCCGCCCCCTTGCCCTCCGCGAAACCAGCTCCCGACCCAGTGGTCCGGGGCTTTGCAACCCGAGCCATCCACGCCGGACAGCATCCGGACTCGGGCAGCGGCGCCGTCGTGGTACCGCTGGTCCAGGCCGCGACGTTCATCCAGAAGTCGCCCGGCCAGCCGGGCGATTACGAGTACTCGCGGACAGGGAATCCCACGCGAAACGCCGTGGAAGCGAACCTGGCCTCGCTTGAGGGCGGCTCCGGGGCGATTGCCTGCGCATCCGGAATGGCGGCGATCGTGATGGCCTTCGATCTCGTGCCCAGCGGCGGGCGGGTCATCGCCACCGCCGACAGCTACGGCGGCACCTACCGGCTCGGCGAGAACGTGTTGCGTCCCCGGGGGCTCGATTTCACCTGGATGGACACGAGCGATACCGGGGCCACCATCCGGGAACTCGAGGCGGGGGCATCCATGCTGTTCCTGGAGACCCCGACCAACCCGATGCTGCGGATCGCCGATCTCCGCACCCTCGCGGATGCCGCCCGCGCGGCCGGCGCCCTGGTGGTGGTGGACAACACCTTCATGTCCCCGTATTTCCAGCGGCCACTCGAGCTGGGCGCCCACATCGTGGTGCACTCCTCCACCAAGTACCTGAACGGGCACAGCGACGGCGTCGGCGGCATTCTGGTCGCGCGGGAGGCCGAGCACGTCGCTCGTTTCCACTACCTGCAAAACGCTGCCGGAGCGATTCTCTCGCCCTTCGAATCCTGGCTTCTGCTCCGCAGTACGAAGACGCTGGCGCTCCGCATGGAGCGGCACGACCAGAACGCGCGCGCGATTGCCCGGATGCTCAAAAAGCATCCGGACGTCGCCGCGGTGCACTATCCCGGGCTCCCCGACCACCCGGGCCACGAACTGGCCCGCCGTCAAATGACCGGCTTCGGAGGCATGCTCTCCTTCGACGTCGGAACCATGGACCGCGCCCGGAGCCTCATGGAAGCGCTTCGCGTCTTCCACATCGCCGAGAGCCTCGGCGGGGTGGAGAGCCTGGCGAACCATCCCGCCACCATGACCCACGCCTCGGTTCCGGAGCCCATGCGCCGCGCCATCGGTATCGGCGACGGGCTGGTGCGTCTCTCCGTAGGGGTCGAAGATGTCGCCGACCTGCTGCGGGATCTCGAAGGCGCTCTCGCAACCGTCGGTTAGCAGCCTGTGGTGAAACGCACGCGAGCACCGAGACGAGTGAGGCCCAGTTCTCCCGGTGGGGGTCCGGCTGACCCAGTTCTCCCGGTGGGGGCGGCGCGTGAGGGAGGAATACCGAGCGTATTTCGACCGAAACGCAACGATGAGCGCCTCGCAGAGGCGCGGCCAGTTCTCCCGGTGGGGGCCAGCCGGGATGCATCGCTCGTCGTTTCCGGAGCGCGGCGCGAGCCGCGCGCAGACCCCGGAGCGAGAGAGACGGGGGACGGGTTTGCCCGTCCCCCTTCTCTCTTGGCTCGGGAATACCGCGTGGGTTTTGCCACAGGCTGCTAAGCGCCGTGGGAGAGCTGGTCGCTCGACGCTACCTGGTTTCCGGTTTCGTTCAGGGAGTCGGATTCCGGTGGAGTACGGCGCGTCTGGCCCGGGCGCTCGGAGTCCGGGGGGCAGTGAAGAACCGCCCCGACGGCACGGTGGAAATCCGCGCCTTCGCCATCCCCGAAGTCCTGGAGAGGTTCCGGAGCGCATTGCAGACCGAAATGCCCGGACGTGTCGACGCCATCCTGGAAGACACCGTCGAGCTGCCGGACCCAGGGGGCCGACCGGATGACTTCCGCATCGTCCACTGAGGACGGTCTCGCCTCCCGGCTGAAGGCCCGGATCCGCAGCGTCCCCGATTTTCCCGAGACGGGAGTCCTGTTTCGGGACATCACGCCGCTTCTGGCCGATAGCGAGGCATTCCGGGAAGCGGTCCAGGCTCTGGCTTCTCCCTTCGGAGACGCTCCGGTGGACGCGGTCGTGGCCATCGAGAGCCGCGGATTCCTCTTCGGCGCCGGAGTCGCCCTGGAACTCGGCGTCCCCCTCGTGCCGATTCGCAAGCCGGGGAAACTCCCCGCACCGACGGTCGCCGAAGCCTACGAACTCGAGTACGGCCGGGGCGCGCTCGAAATGCACCGGGACGCCCTGAGCGGGGGCCACCGGGTACTCATCGTGGACGATGTCCTCGCCACCGGCGGCACGGCGGCGGCGGCATTCCGCCTTTGTCGGCGCCTCGGGGTCACGGTGGCCGGCTTTTCCCTCCTGATCGCGCTCCTGCCGCTCGGCGGGGCGGAACGTCTCGCTCGCCTTGGCGCCCCCGTGCACACGGTTCTGACCTACCGGTAGCGGCCTCCGAAGCGTTCCTCCCGGCGATTTGTTGACCAGTTCAGGCGCTACGATTGCCCGCGCGTCGTCCGGCAATCGATGCGCCTGTAGCTCAGGTGGATAGAGCGACGGATTCCTAATCCGTAGGTCGCAGGTTCGAGTCCTGCCAGGCGTACGCCGCCCGGCATACCCCTTGGAGCGCCCATGAGTGATCAAGCTCGCATGATCTTCCGACCCGCATCAACAGCCGGTGGCAAAACCCCCGCGTCCCAGTTCTCCCGGTGGGGGCTCGAGCGGCGCTCACGGGTTTTTCACCACGGGCTGTTAGCCCTCGCGCTGCTCGCCTCGGCCACGACCGCCGGCGCTCAGGCTCCGGCGTCGTCGGTCCCCGAGGATCTACGCAGTCCGCGAACGACCCTTAACACCTTTCTCGGGGGGCAGCTGGCGGACGAGATCTCCTGGGACTCGGTCACCGCAACCCTCAACTTCGACCCGAGCGTCGCTTCGGGCGAACGGCGTCTCGTCGCCAGCCAGCTCAAGTCGGTTCTCGATGGCCGGGGCCTGTTCGTGCGCATGGAGGCCGTGCCCGCGGACCCGGAGTACGTGGACCCGGACGCCCGCGAGGCCGTCTTCACGCCCTTCCCGATCCGGCTTCCGGAATTCCAGCTCCGGCGGGGCGAGGATCGGGCGTGGCAGATCTCGGCGCGCACCGTAGGGGCTGCCGAGAGCCTCTATGAGAGCACCTTCTCGTGGTACGCCCGTCGGCTCCTCGACCTGCTCCCTCCCGTGGTGGAACGTTCCTTTCTGGGCTTCACGCTCTGGCAACTCATCGGCCTCGGCATCCTCGCCGGCCTCGCCTGGGCCGCCCAGTGGCTTTTCGGCCTCTTCTTTCGGGGCTTCCTGGTCCGCTTCGCAAACCGGCGCGCCGGCTGGGCCGTCGAGGAAATGGCGGCGGCGGCCGTGCCGGCTTCGTGGCTCGCCTCGGTGTGGGTCTTCCGCCGCTTCCTCGCGGACTTGCGGTTTCCGGTACTGATCAACCAGGTACTGACGGTCCTCCTCGACCTGACGTTGGCCGCGATCGCGGTCTGGTTCGCCTACCGGGCCATCGACGCGCTCTGTACCCGACTCGAAGCCATTACCGCGAAGACCGAGACCAAGGTGGACGACCACCTGGTTCCTCTCGCCCGCACGGCCCTGCGCGTCGGCTCGCTCATCGTTGCAATCCTGTTGATTGCCCAGAGCCAGGGGTACTCGATCACCACTCTGGTCGCCGGTCTCGGACTCGGAGGTCTCGCCATTGCCCTCGCAGCACAGGACACCCTCGCGAACGTGATGGGTTCCCTCGCCATCGTCGGCGACCGGCCGTTCCAGGTCGGCGACTGGGTTCTGGTGGACGGCTACGAGGGAACGGTCGAGCGGGTCGGCCTGCGCTCAACCCGCGTCCGCACCTTCTACGACTCCGTGGTCAGCGTCCCGAACAGCAAGGTCGTGAACTCGATCGTGGACAACATGGGACAGCGCAAGTACCGACGGATGAAACACATGCTGTCGCTGCGCTACGACACCGACCCCGATCGCATCCAGGCGTTCGTCGATGGCGTACAGGGTCTCATCCTCAAGAACCCGGCGATGCGCCACGACTATTTCGAGATCCACCTGAATCGCTTTTCGGATTCGTCGGTGGATGTTCTCGTTTACTGCTTCTTCCGGGTTCCCGACTGGCATGCCGAGTTGTCCGAGCGGCACAACTTCCTGCTTTCCATCCTGCGGCTGGCGAAGGAGATCGGCGTGGACTTCGCCTTCCCCACCCGGACGCTGGCAATCGAGCAAACCACGGGTGATGGCGCCTATCGAGACCCAGATCCAACCGGACCGTAGCGAACCCGCTGCCCCGGCTTCCGGGAGCGGCAAACGGCGTTTGGGCCGGTTTACCCGGCTGGCCCTCATGGTGGCGGGCGCGTGGGTCGCTCTGACGGTCGTCCTGGTGCTGCCGTGGCGCTGGATTCCGCCGCCGACCAGCGCCTTCATGCTCCGCGAGCGCATCGTGGGCGAGGGAACGGTCCACTACCAGTGGGCGCCCCGCGACGCCATCTCGCCCCACCTTCCCATCGCCGCGGTGGCAGCCGAAGACCAGAAGTTCCCCGACCATTTCGGTTTTGACCTCGACGCCATCTCCGACGCGCTGGAGCGGAACCGCCGCGGCGGACGCCTCCGGGGCGCCAGCACCATCTCGCAGCAGGTCGCCAAGAATCTCTACCTCTGGCCAGGCCAGAACCTTGTCCGGAAGGGCCTCGAGGCGTACTTCACCGTCGCCCTCGAACTCATGTGGCCGAAGCGTCGGATCCTCGAGGTCTATCTGAACGTGGCCGAGTTTGGTCCCGGCATCTTCGGGGTGTTGGCGGCAAGCCGGCATGCATTCGGCCGGGAACCGGGTGACCTCACTCCTCGCCAGGCCGCGACCCTGGTCGCCGTACTCCCGAGCCCCAAACGCATGTCAGCGGCACAACCATCGGAATATGTGACCCGTCGGACCCGCGAGATCCAGGCGGCGGTAGCGCAGCTCGGCGGCGCCAGTTACCTGAGCGGTCTCTGAAAGGGCGGTTTCCGCCTAGCGAAACCGGGGAACGAACGGCAGCAGCGCCATCCGGGTACCCCGGAGCGCCGCGTCGAGTAGCGGGAGCCGCTCGCGCAGACCTCCGGAGCGGAGCTCCGCCTCGATCGCCTCGGCGAGACTCGGCGGTTCCGGCAGCGCAATCGTGTCGATGCGCGCGTCCGGCGCGTATCCCGCCTCGACCGCGGCGATGCGCACCGCATCCTCGAGACCGCCCAGCTCGTCCACGAGACCCGCCTCGAGGGCCTGACGGCCGGTGAAGACCCGTCCCTGGCCGATGGCGTCCACCTCGGCGGTCGTCATGGAGCGGGCCGCCGCCACCCGCTCCAGAAACGTTCCGTAGATCTCCGCGGCGCCCTCGCGGAGACGATCGAGGTCCTGCTCGTCGAGCGGCCGGGAGGGGCTGAGCCAACTCGGCTTGCCGCCGGCCGAAACGACCTCGGTCGTAAGTCCGATTTTTTCCAGCAACTCTCCGATGCTGAACTTTCCGACAAAGACGCCGATGGAACCGGTGACGGTAAGGGGTTCTGCGACCACCCGCCGCGCCGCCGTCGAGACCCAGTACCCACCCGACGCGGCGGTGTCGCCGAAAGAGGCAATGACCGGTTTCACTTCGCGTACCCGCTCCGCCGCGCGCCAGATCGTGTCGGACGCCGAATCACTACCCCCGGGGCTCGAAACCCGCAGGACCACCGCGTCCACGGAGGGTTCCTCCTCCGCCCAGGCGAGCGCCTCGGCGATGGTCTCCGCTCCGGCAACCCTTCCCGCGGTGAGGTCCGCTCGGCTCTTGCCGGGAAGAATCGCCCCGTCCACATGAACGACCGCGACCCGGGCTTCGGCGTCCGGCAGACCCGAACGCACGGAGGTCACATACTGCGTGATGTCCACGAACTCGTCGCCGACGTCATCCCGGACCTGATCGTGATAGCTCAGGACGTCCACGAGTCCGCTCGCGAGCGCCCGGCTCCCCGTGTAGGGGCCGTCTCGAAGCAGGCGGTCGCCCTCCTCCGGGGTCAGGCCGCGAGCGCCGGCTACCGCCTCCGCCACCGTCATTCGGAACTCTTCCCCGAGGGCCTCGAGCTGCTCGCGGTGCTCGGCGCTCATCCGGGAGCCGGTGAAGACGTCGGGGCTCGTCTTGTAGGGACCGATCGCCTCGAACTGCGCCTCGATCCCCAGCTTCTCGAAGAGCCCCGCAAAGAACATCACCTCCATTGAGACGCCGAAGAGCCCGAGCTGGCCGCGCGGATGCATGTGGACCCGGTCGGCGACACTCGCGAGGTAGTAGTCCAGGAGCCCGGCGTATTCGACCGAAGCGGTGACCCGCTTTCCGGCGTCCTGAAAGCGCCGGGCGGCGTCGCGCAGTTCGCGCGCCCGCGCCCACCCGAGCCGGGTGTTGCCGACGCGCAGGTGAAGCGCGGCGATGCGGGAATCCTCGGCGGCGCGGGACATTCCGCGGATCAACTCGCCAAAACTCGGTCCGGCGTCCGCGAAAAGAAAGGGCGTATAGGGAACGGTTTCGGGATACTCGGCGTCCGTTCCCACAACCAGAACACTCCCCTCGGAAACCCGCGGGCCTTCCCCGAGCACGAACGCCGCCCCAAGCGCCAGGAGCCCCACCCCAACCACCACCGCCATGACCAGCATCGCGCTGACGAGGCAACCCGAACCCGCACGGCGGCGCGGTCCCGGCGGCGGTGGCGGCGCTCCGAGCCTGGAGACGGTTTCGGACATCTCCTTCACACCAAGGTCTTCCCGGCCTTCCGGCGGGGCTGCCCTACCGGGCGCGCAACCACCTCGGTGGGACCGGCAGGGTCAGCGAGAACGGTCAGGTCAGCGGGACAGGTCGGGGAGTCGCTCCTTGCGGGTTTCCGCAAGGTCCCGGAAAGCGGAGGCGGGATACTCCTCGACAATTCGCTCGTAGAGTTCGCTCGCCGCTTCCGGCCGTCCCTGTTCCTCCTCGAGGACCCCGAGTTCGAACAGCACCGGGTCCAGAGGCAGTTCACCGCCCCCGTCCAGGAGACTGCGATACGCAAGAGCAGCCTCCTCGCCCATGCCGGAGGTGCGCTGGACCCCGGCAAGACCGAGCGTGGCCAACTCGCCCAGCAGATCGCTGCGCCCCCGAGCCGCTTCGAAGCTCGCGGCGGCCTCGTCGTAGTCCCCGAGCGCGCGTTGACATACCCCGGCGTAGTAGCGCGCCGTTCGGCCCTCCAGAGAATTTCCTTCACTTTCGGCCAGCCGTTCGAGTTCGGAGAGGGAGGCCTCGCACGGTCCGCGCTGGCCCTCGACTCCTCCGGTCACCTGCTGGATCTCGGTCGTGATGGCTCCGAGCCTGGTCCGCGCCGCCTCTTTCCGGTTGCTCCGGTTCACCAGCAGACCTCCGGCCAGAAGGGCGACTCCGACCGTGGCCGCGATGATGGTCACCAGGCTCCGGCGATTCGCCTGCGCCCAGTCCACCGCCTGCTCAACCCGCAGCAGGAGAGCATCGGTCTCAAGTTTGTGTCGTTGTTCGCCGCGCATGAGGAGAGTTGGGAAGCGCGGATTCTAGCCGGGACCGCCCGGGGGGAATGCGGTCATCCCCTGAAGGAGCGCCGCTGTACACATCTCCGCGGCCCTGCGCACAACGGTGCCCGTCTGAACGATCCTGGGGCGCGCCTGTCCGATTCCGGAAACGGGCGCGCGGCGAGCGCCATCACGTCGCCTCCCGTATGCTCCCCCTGAAGCAAGTCGATTCTGCTGCTGGGGACCGGGGGAGCGAACGATTTCGGTCGGCGGCGCGGAACCCGCTCGCCGGAGACCCAAACGGCCTTTGCAGAACGTCACGCGGCATGCCCAAGCCAACAGGGATGGGGACCGGGTAGGCCCACCCCCTGCCCCTCTCGCTCCGGGCCCGGTGCGGGGCTCTCGCCCCCCTCCGGAGGGGAACGGCGATGCATCCCGCCTGAAAGCGGCCGCCAGGCGGTCCTCATGGTTGCGTTTCGGTCGAACTACACCCGGGCCGGTTCTCCCCGTCTTCGGTGCTGACGCCACCTTCCCTACCGGCTGTTCAGGATGATGTCCCGGTTACGCAATCTCGCATCGGAGCTTCGCGCCGATGCCGGGTCGCCGAAAGCCGTCCCGGCACTGGTGACGGGCTTGACCACGGGCCTCGGTCTGCTCGTTGCGCAGATCGCCTACGGGACCCTCATTTTTTCCGGACCGCTGGCGCCGTATGCGTCCCAGGGTGTCGGCCTGGTGCTGTTCGGGAACTTCGCCGCCTGCCTGGTCATCGCCCTGGCGGGCGGCTTTCGCGGGGCGATCTCGGGGCTGTCCCCGGCGCTGGTCGTGGTGATGGCGCTGATCGGCGCCACGATAGCTGTCGAAGGCGACGTGCTGTTCGTCACCGCCACCAGTGCCCTCATGATCAGCGCCGTCATCACCGGCGCGTTCTTTTTGCTGATCGGGCGCTACCGGCTCGCCAACCTGGTGCGCTTCGTCCCCTATCCGGTGGCAGGTGGCTTCGTGGCCGGCATCGGCGCCGCCGTCTGCCTCGCCGCCATGTCCCTGATGGGGGCGGAACCCGACTGGCGCACGATTCCGGCGCTGGTGCAAACCCCGCAGTTGTGGAAGTGGGCTCCCGGAGCGGCGTTCGGGCTCGCCCTCTACCTCTCGATGAAGCGGTGGCGCCGCTCCTGGATTTTGCCGGTCAGCGTTGCGCTCGCCGTTGGCGGGTACCACCTCGGACTCGCCACCCTCGACATCTCCGGCGACCAGGCGAGGACGGCGGGATTCCTGCTGGCGAGCACTTCGGACGGCAACCTGTGGCCGGCCCTGCATCCGGCGGATCTGGGACTGGTGGACTGGGGGGCGATGGTCCCGCAGCTACCGACCATGCTGATGCTGGTACTGGTCGCGCTCATCGTGGTGATCATGAATCTCGCCGGGCTCGAGATGGCCGCGAACCAGGATCTGGACTGGGACCGCGAGTTTCGCGCCACGGGGCTCGCCAGCGTGGTGGCCGGTTTCGGCGGAGGCACCGCCGCAAGCATGATCGTCCCGGCATCGCTACGCAGCAAGCTGTTCGGAGCGGCCACCCGACTGACCGGCGTCGTCGCCGCGCTCGTAATTGCGGCGGCGCTCTTCCTGGGCGACGGCATGCTGGAACTGGTCCCGGTAGCGCTCGTGGGAGGCATCCTGTTCTTCGCCGGTTTCAGCATGCTGGACGAAGGGCTCGTCAAGAGCCGAAAGCGGCTCCCCGGGTCGGAGTACGGCATCATCGTGCTGATCGCGGTGGTCATCGTCGCGTTCGGCCTGTTCGAGGGTGTGGGTACGGGCATCTTGGCGACCCTCGTGTTCTTCGCCGTGCGCCTGAGCCGCGTGGACCCGATCGAATCGCGCTTCAGCGCGCGCGAACTCCGGAGCACCAGGGCGCGTTCGGTCCCGGATCGCGCCATCCTGCTGGAGGAGGGCGGGCGCTTCCTCGGATACCGGCTACGCGGCTACCTCTTCTTCGGCAGCGTGACCCCGCTGGCCGATCAGCTCCGGAGGTCCCTGAGCGGCGATCCGCGGCCGGCCTGTCTGCTGCTTGACTTCACGAAGGTGTCCGGCTCCGACTTCTCGGCGGTGAACGTCCTCGCGAGGTTCCTGCGGGCAGCGAACGCCGCCGGGGTGAACGTGGTGCTGGGCGCGCCTTCGGAGCAACTCGGCAGAGGCCTGCAGCGCAACCTTCCCGCACCGGAGTTTGCGGCGGTCCGGATCGAGCCGAACACCGACCGCGCGCTGGAGTGCTGTGAGGAAATCCTCATCGAAGCGTGGAGAGCGAAGGCGAGCGAAGTGGACGAGCGCCGCGCCGCGCTGTTCGAGCGCACCGCCGACGATCTGGAGCGTCATCTAGAGCGCCAGATCCGTTTCGAAGACCTGATGGACGAACTGCAAGAATGGTTGCACCCGCGCCGCTACGCCGCCGGGGAAATTCTCGCCGGTCCGGGGGTGGCGAGCGAGGGCCTGCAACTGCTGACTTCCGGCCGGGCTTCCGCCCTTGGAGCCGAAGGGGCGCGCCTGCTTCAGTACGGCCCCGGCGACGCGATCTGGCCGGTGGCCCCTTCCGACGAGAGCGCGCCCACGGTGCTGGCGGAGGGGACCTGCGAGACCATGGTGCTCGCGCCGTCCGCCCGGCGCTGGCTGGAGGAGCACCGCGGACGGCTCGCGCTTGACCTGTACCGCTACCTCCTCGCCGCCCGCTTCGAAGCCGAAGCCGCGGCTCCCCTACCCCAGGACTCCCCGAGACCGGGACCCACGTCACCATCCTGAAACGACTCCTCGCGACCCTGACCCCGCTGGTCGCCGCGGCCGCGTGCGCCGGGGAACCGGACGCCACGACTCCCTGGCCTCATGTCGGCGCCGAAACGGCGCCGCGTTCGTCTCCGGGGCCCTGGCCGTCGTCCCCGCGACCCCGGGACCGGCGGCCTCTGATGCGTCGGTATGCTGTGCGCACGGTTGTTCGTGTACTGATGAATCAACCGCTCTACAAAAGGAGACCAACATGTACTTTGTCGTTTGGAACGTCCACACGGTCGGCATGGAAGCGACCCGGCGCAGAGAATCCGACGCAATGAAGGCCTACCTTCAAAGCCACTCGCGCGTGACCCTCCATCACGGGGGAGCGACACTGGATGACGACGCACAGGCCGTGGTCGGCGGCCTCATGATCATCGAGGCGCCCTCACTCGAGGTGGCGCGGAACTTCGTCGCTCACAGCCCCTTTGGCGAGGCTGGCCTCTTCTCCCAATCCCGGATCCAGCCATGGAACTGGCTGACGGGCCGCCCCACTTAGCGAACACGGTCCTTCCCGAGTCGCGCGGGATGTGCTGCGCCCGCCGCGTGGCGATCGACCTCAGCAAGGGCGACGTGGATTTTTCATACGTGCGCCGCAGAGATCGACGCCGGATGGTTTCCCTCCCGGCGGGGCTCCGTGAAGGCGATCGGTAAGGAACCGCCCGCGCTCGGCAGAGGGAACGGCCCACGGCCCTACGGCCCGCTGGGTTTTGCCAGAGGCGGCTAGACCCGGACCACGCCCCGGAGGCGGGCCCCGTCCGGAATGCGGGAGGGACGGTCCCGATGGCCCAGAACCGTCACCTCCCCCTCGCACGCCACCTGCTTCCCGAAGCGGACGTCGCCGCTGACCTGAAACCGGTCGCAGGCGACCAGCGAAGGCGGCCCGTATGGGAAACGGGCTTCGAGATCGCTGATGAAGCGGTACCGCTCCCTGTCAAGCGCCACCGGCGGTGGCTCGCGGGCGGGTTCCACGAGGCCGTTCTCGTCGATCGCGTAGATGTCCGAGCGGAGCACCAGGAGGTTCTCGGTCGTCTTCACCGGCGCGAACCGACGCCTCGGCACCTCGACGGCCTGAGCCCCCTCGAAGACTTCGAGCGCCGTCCCGGCGGCCTGCTCCAGATGGAACACCTCCGTGGAAGCGGGATCGCGCGGATCCGCGGTCTTCGGATTCACGATGGTGGGAAGCGGGAGGAATCCCCGTTCGTGATCCAGGGCGTCGCGAAGCGCCTCGAGCCGCAGCCAAAGATTGTTGGCGTTGAAGTAGCAGTACCGCTCGTGGTCACGGAAAGCGTCCCGGTCCTCGGGGGCGCACTGCGCCGTCTCCCGCAGGACCATCCGTCCGTCGCTTCGCCGCCGGGCCAGATGCCCCCCCTTCCAATCCTCGGCCGTCCGCCGGACGACCTCCATGAGGAACGGCGCCCCGGACCCGATGAAGTGGGCGAGCAGCACGGGATCGGGACAGCCTCCCACGTTGTCCACGTTGGAGACGAAGGCGTAGCGGAAGCCTTCGTCCAGCAGATCCTTCAAGACGCCGCTCGTGCCGAGCGCGGTGTAGAGGTCGCCGTGGCCGGGTGGGCACCACTCGAGGTCCGGCCGCTCGGGCACCTGCACCGGGCAAAAATCCCGCCGCCGGAGCTTCGGCGCCTCGTGCTGCAGGAAACTCCGAGCGTCCCGCTCCCCCACGGCCTGCCGAACTGCCGCGTCGGTCGCAAAGCTGTTCATCAGAACCGACCGGACCCCGGCGGCCTCCGCTTGCCTGAGAGCGATGTCGAGGAACGTCATGTTCTCGGTCGCGTAGAGAAGCGCCTTCGGAGCCCGCATCCCCATCGTCGTTCCGAGTCCGCCGTTCAGGGTGATCGCGACCGTGCGCGCACACTCCTGCGCCGATGCGGTCCGTCCCGCCGGGACGATGCGCGCGAGGTCCGTCACCGGCTCGATGGCCGCTTCCCCAAGGTGGCACGGCCCGCGAGCGGCGGCGCCTACCGAGCGGAGGAATCCGCGCCGAAACGCCGCAGGCATACTGCGGCGACGAAGCGAGGCCTCGATCAGCGATGCGGGATTCGCGGGCATGGAAGGATCAGGCGGCGGCATTCGCCGGCCGTCGCTGGCGCCACGCGATGGCGGCCACCGGGAGGAGGGTAGCGAGCACGGTCCAGCCGAGAGGCTGACGCAGGACACCCGCAACGAGGGCCACCAGGAACCCGGCACCCCACACGAGCCGGAGCGGCGCGTACCAGCGCGCGTGGCGGGTGGCGAGCAGGAAGTCGCTGGCCGGAATGGCGAAAGCGACGAGACTGGTGCGGAATTCGGGAGGCGGGCTCATGAGAAGCACGGCCGCGGCCACCACTCCCACGAGTGTCGTCACGAACGCCGTCGCGCCGATCGCGAGCCGCGGCACGGCCGCCGCGCCCGGCGCCAGGATGAGCACGCTCAGGAGGAGCCCGATTCCCAGGAGCCACGGGAGATAGGGACCGCTTCCCGGGTCGGGAGGCAGGAGGTCACCATAGGTTCCCGTGTGGAGTCTCGTCGGCGCTGCATCGAATGCCTGCTCCACCCCGTGGCGCAGCGCACCGGGCAGGAACATGGCATCGAAGGACGACACGGGCTCATCGACGATCGAACCCACTCCGACATCGGTGAGCCAGAGCAGGAAGGGATCCCCGTAGAGACCGCGGCGAATGTGGCCCCGAAACGTGGGCTCCTCGCCGGGGGCCGTGAAGGGAGTCGGCAGCGCGATCGGTTCCCGGAGACGGCCGGAGGTGGCTTCGTCGAGATAGTCGCGAATGCGGGTGGTGCAGTTGTCGTGAAAGTGGTCGTAGATGTAGTCGCTCTGGCCCGGCACCACGTCATGGGCCACGCGGGCAAGGAGCGCCTGCCGCGCCTCGACGGAGAGTTCGAGATCCTGTCGAAAGATGCTCCGGTCATGGAGGGCATAGGCCGCCACCAGATCCTGGTAGCGGGAGACGGAGACCCAGAACACGGCTTTGCCTTCCAGGACATCCCGGACCAGCCCCAGCGGCCGCGAGAAATCGGTAACCCCGTAGTTCAGGCACTGATCCCCGACGCAGAGGGCCGAGTGTCCCCACTTGCGAAAGATCACGGAATGGTCGGGGCCCATCGTCAGCAGGAAGATGGGCAGAGGCGCTGCCTCTTGAGGCGGCGCCGGGGACGACTGCCCCGCGACTGCCGTCAAGGGGGCCAAGGCCACCAACCCGGCTAGCAACAGCAAAGAGGAACGCCCCAAGACGGGGCGGATTCTAGTGACCGCAGCCCCGGTTTCGATCATCCGGAGCGTGCTGGGGGGCGACGGAACTCCTCCGCGGGCAGTCTCTATACTCAAAACCGTGCGCATTCAGCCCGGACGGAGAAAGCCCGGCGTGCCGCTCCCGCCGGCCGCCGGCGATCAGCGCGCGTCGGTGTCGGCGACTCCCGTGACCGGAGAGGCGCTCATCTTCTGGGACGCGAAACGCCCCGGCAGAAAGCGCGACGCGATCGACACCGACCAGATCACGCCTTCCGCCGATTGCGTTTCCGAGAGTCTGGACGCTCTCGACGCGCGGTGGAAAGCCGGCGCCTTTCGCCACCTGATGCCCGACTTTGCGGCCCGCGTCCGGTCCGGACAGAACTTCGTGGTCGCGGGAGAGCGGTTCGGCATCGGCTCCTCGAGGGAGATGAGCCCCGCGGGCCTTCTCGGAATCGCGCGGGATGCCGGCACTACGCTGGTGCTCGTACTCGGCCGCGGAGTCGGTGACATCTTCCGCCGAAATGCCCTGAACCTGGGCCTCGAGGTGCTGGAATGCCCCGCCGCGGCCGAGGACGCGCGGGATGGCCACCGGTTCACCTTCCTTCCGGCGACGCGCCGGCTCACGAACGACTCGCTCGGCCGTTCCTACGAACCCAAACCGCTTAGCGGGCGCGAAAGCGACCTTCGGGCAAGCGGCGGCATCCTCACCGCCGGGCGCCGGGAATTCCTGGCTTCCGTAGCCACCGAGCCCCAAATCGAATGGCCCGCTCCAAGAGCGCGCCACCGGCTTACCACGACCGAACAGATCCTCTGGGCCCACCGGGTGGATCGGCAGGCTCCGGTCGCGGTCGGGGAGAGCATCCTGGTGACGGCGGACCTCCTGCCCGCCTCCGACGGCACCGCGCCCTTCGCCATCCACACCTTCCGCGAAATCACCGGAGGCGCCAGCTATCCCCGACAGGCCGCCATCGCCAACGACCATTTCGTCTTCACCGGGCGTGAGGCGGACGACCGGCAGACCGAAATCAGTCGAAAATTCGCCGAAATCGAGAACCTCCACCCTCCGTGGTTCGCAACTCCGGGAGACGGGATCTTCCACTTCTACTTTCCCGAGCAGGGGCTCGTGATGCCCGGCGCCGTGATCCCCGGCGCCGACAGTCACAGCCGCGCCTACGGCGCCTACGGCGCGCTCGGCGTCGGGATCGGATCGAGCGCGCTCGGCTTCGGCTGGGCCACGGGTAGCGTCCTCCTCACTCCGGCGCCGGCCCGCCGGGTGGTCCTGACCGGCGAGATCCCGCCCTGGTCGTCCGGGAAGGACGTCGTGCTGGCGCTCATTTCGAGGTGGAACGGGGCGGCTGCCGGAAACTCCGTGGAATTCGTGGATCCGAACGGCGCCCTCCCGATCGCGTGGCGCAACACGGTCTGCAACATGATGGCGGAGGCGGAGGCGTGGAACGGGATCTTCCCCTTTGACGAGGTCACCGCCGGATTCTTCGAAGGTCGAGGAATCCAGGATCTCCCCTACCCCCGCCTCGCGAGCGGGAGGTCCGCGCGTTTCGCCGCCGAAGAGGTGTTCGACCTGGCCACCGTGGAACCCCTGGTGGCGCTTCCGTCCGCACCCGGCAACACCCGCCCGGCGGCCGAAGTCGCGGAGAGTCGGCTCGGATTCGATCGCGCCTACATCGGTTCCTGCACGAACGGCAGCTACGAGGATCTGTTGTCCGCCGCCCAGGTCGTGCGCGCCGCCCGCGAAAAAGGACACGACCGGGCGCGGGAGAAGTTCGTGATCTTTCCGGGATCGGGCGGCGTCCGGAAGCAGATCGAACGAGGCGAGCCACGGCTCGGGGGAGAGGCGATCGCCTCCATCCTCCGTTCGGTGGGCGGCGAAATCCGGGCTTCGTGGTGCGGGCCCTGCTTCGGACAGGGGGAAGACGCCCTTCGCCCGGGAATGCGGGCGATCACCTCCTTCAACCGGAATTGGGAGAACCGTATGGGCCGGGGCGGCGAGGGGTATCTGGCGAGCCCGGCCGTGGTGGCGGCGTCCGCCCTGCTCGGCTACATCGCCCCGCCTTCGGCGCTCGGTCTGGGCTGGGATCCCGAACGGTTCGGCGGATGATCGATCTCGGGAGAACGCGGCCCCCGCTTCCCCTCGGTCGGTTGCTGGCCGACCGAACGCCCGGTCCCGAGTCCCTGCCCTTCGACGTCGCCATCGTGGGTGGCGGGCCGGCGGGACTGGCCACCGCGATCCGCCTGGCGCAGACCGCCAGAACGGCGGGCCAGGAACTGTCCATCTGCGTCTTCGAAAAAGCCGGAGAACTCGGAGGACACTCCCTTTCGGGAGCGGTCGTCAACCCGGTCGGGTTCCGGGAACTGTTCCCCGATCTCGAGGAGGACGCGTTCCCGTTCCGCGAGCGCGTCCGCCGCGAGAGCGTTCACTTCCTCACCGCCCGCCGCGGGATCCGGATACCGACGCCGCCCACCATGCGGAACCACGGCTTCTTCACGGCCTCCCTCTCGGAGATCACCCGCTGGCTCGGTGAGCGGGCGGAAACCCTCGGAGTCGAGATATTTCCCGGATTTGCGATCGGCTCCTTGCTGATGCAGGACAACCGGGTGGTCGGGCTCGAGACCGTGCCCGCCGGCCGGCGGAAGGACGGCTCTCCCGGGCCGGGCTTCGAACCTTCCACCGAGATCGCGGCGCGGGTGGTCATCCTTGCCGAGGGGGCTCGCGGCCCGTTGGGACTGGCGTGGCGTGAGCGGCTCGGCATTTCTTCGCCGAATCCGTCCATCTTTGCGCTGGGGGTAAAAGAACTCTGGAAGTCGGAGAACCCTCCGGACCGGGTGATCCACACGATGGGATACCCGCTGCCCCGATCGGCGTTCGGGGGCGGTTTCCTGTATCCGATGGGTGAGAGCCTCTCGGCGGTGGGCATGGTGGTCGGGCTGGATGCGCCGACGGAGGCGCTCGATGCGCACCGGGCCCTGCAGTTGTTGAAGGCGCATCCGCGGATCCAGCCTCATCTTCGGGACGGGGAATGCCTCGAGTGGGGCGCCCGCCTGATTCCCGAAGGGGGTTTCGGGTCGCTCCCCGAGCGCGTTTCGGGAGAGGGACTCCTGCTCGTCGGGGACAGCGCCGGATTCGTGGACGTTCCATCGCTGAAGGGGATTCACTACGCGATGCTCTCGGGAATCCTGGCCGCCGATGCGGCGATGGCGCACCTGCGGGCGAGAGTTCCGCTTTCGATGTATGACGCCTCGCTGCAGGACAGCGAGATCCTCCTCGACCTGAGACGCAACCGGAACATGCGGCCGGCGTTTCAGCGCGGCTTCTTCCGCGGGGCGCTGGTCTCCGGACTCGCGACGCTGACCGCCGGAGCGCTTCCCCGCGGCACGATCGCGGTGGAGGAGGATGTGGCGCGGACCCGACGGGCGCCCGAGTCCGTCCCCGCCCCGCCGTTTTCGAAGCTCGACGGCGTCTTCCGTTCCGGAAACAACACGCGGGACGACATCCCCTCCCATCTCGTGCTTCCCGACGAGGTGCCGCCGGAAACCGGGGCCCTTTGGGAACGCATCTGCCCGGCCGGGGTGTACGAGGTCCGCGACGACGGGTTGACGGTCAACCCCTCGAACTGCGTGGACTGCCGGGCCGCCGATGTCTTCGGTCCGCGATGGACTCCGCGCGAGGGCGGCGCGGGTCCCCGCTGGCGGCGGATGTAAGCGGAGCTGCCGCTCTTAGCAGCCCGTGGTGAAACTCACACGAGTCAACAGACGGGTGAGGCGCCTGGCTGACCAGGCGCGTGAGGGAGGAATACCGAGTTTGTTTCGACGGAAACGCAACGATGAGCGCCTCCTAGAGGCGCGATTCCGCCGGGATGCATCGCCCGTCGAGCCCCCACCGGGAGAACTGGGCCGCGTGGGGTATGCCCCAGGCTGCTAACCCTCCCGCGAGAGGTAGTCGAGCAGGTCGATCGGGGTGAGGAGGCCGACGGCCCGTCCGGCCTCGGTCACTACCGTAATACGGCCGCCGGCAAAGATCTGGGCCAGCTCTTCAAGCGGGCTTCCCGCATCCACGGACGCGATCTTGTCCGTCTTTACGAAGGCGCGGATCGGATCACTCCGTCCGACCCCTCCGGAGAAGAGGCCATCCAGAAGCGAAGCCTCCGTGACCACCCCGGTGAAGCCGCTGTCGTCCCGCACGGGAAGCTGGGAGACGTCGTGCTTTCGCATCAGCGCGACCACTTCCCGGACACCTGCGCTCTCCGGAACACTGAGGATCTCCTGTCCCCCCTTCGAGGCGAGAACATCGCCCACCCTCGCGCCGTCCCGGGCGGTTTCGAGGAAGCCGTTCTGGCGCATCCAGTCGTCGCTGAAGATCTTGGACAGGTACCGCCCCCCGGCGTCGGGAGCCAGCACCACGACGAGCGCGCCCGGCGGTACCCGGGAAGCCGCTTCGAGCGCCGCAACCATCGCGGTGCCCGCCGAGCCGCCGACGAAGAGCCCCTCTTCGCGGGCCAGGCGCCGGGTCATCACGAAGGAGTCCCGGTCGGTGACCTGGATCACCTCGTCCACCACCGCGAAGTCGATGGTGGAAGGGATGAAGTCCTCGCCGATCCCTTCCACCTTGTAGCTGCGGGCCTCGCCGATCTTTCCGGTGCGGAAGTACTCGTCGTAGAGCGAGCCGACCGGGTCGGCGCCAACCACCCGGATCTCCGGATTCTGTTCCTTCAGGTAACGGCCGGTGCCCGTGATGGTGCCTCCGGTCCCGAGCCCGCAGACCAGCGTGTGGATTTCGGGGCCGACCTGTCCCCACAGTTCCGGTCCGGTCGTCCGGTAGTGGGTCTCGGGATTTACAGGGTTGTGGTACTGGTTGGCGTAGAGCGCGCCGGGGGTCTCATCAACCAGACGCTTGGCCACGCTGTAGTAGCTGCGCGGATCTTCGGGTTCCACCGCAGTCGGGGTCACCACCACCTCGGCGCCGAGCGCCCGGAGCGCCCGGATCTTCTCGTCGCTCATCTTGTCCGGCATCACGAAGATGGAGCGGTACCCCTTCACCGCGGCAACCAGCGCGAGACCCATCCCGGTGTTGCCCGAGGTCCCCTCGATGATCGTCCCGCCGGGCTTCAGATCGCCGCGGCGCTCCGCGTCCTCCACGATGGAGATCGCGATCCGGTCCTTCACGGAGCCGCCGGGATTGAAGGACTCCATCTTCACCGCGACCCGGCCGGGAAGTCCCTGGCCGATCCGCCGCAGCCCGACCAGCGGCGTGTCCCCGACCGTATCGAGGATGGTCTCGGCGATCGCGGATTCACGTGTCACGAGGTTTACCTCCGGGCCGGAACCGTAGCGTGGCTCATTCGCTGTCAAGCCAGTGCGGGGTCAGCACCCGCCCGGCGAGCGCTCCCGTCGCCTCCCCGTTGTCGATCGCAAAAACCCCGGCCACCAGGGCGTGCACGATTCCCTCGGCGAGGGCGTGAGGGTCCTCGTAGGTGGCGGCGTCGCGAAACGCCTCGACATCCACCACGAGCAGATCGGCGATCCGCCCCGGGGCCACCTGTCCCCGGTCGTGCATGCGGAATACGGTCGCCGGCAGGCTCGTCATCCCCCGAACCGCTTCGGGAAGCGTGAGCACTCCCCGCTCGCGCACGTAGCGCGCGATGCGCCGCGGAAAGGCGCCGTAGTAGCGCGGGTGCGGCCGTCCTTCGCCAGCCGGGACCAGACCGCCGTCCGACGAGCCCATCGTCCACTCGCGCGACATGATGTGCGCGATGTCCTCTTCCGACATGTTGAAGGACACGAGCCCGGCGCCGCCGGCACCGAGGAGGCGAAGCGCCGCATCGATGGGCTCCAGACCCCACTCCTCCCCCAGGTCGCTCAGGTATCGCCCTTCGAGCGAGGTATCGGCGCGGTGCCGCGACAGGAGGAGCGTTTCGGCCCCGCCCCGCCGCTCCAGCGCCACCAGCATGTCGGCGCTCAGGCGAGCCCGTTCCGAGGGACTCGCCAGCCTGTTCTCGAGGGGGGAGGGCATTCCCGGCATCGTTTCGCCCGCGAGCGCCCAGCGGGGAACGAGCGCCCCAACGATGCTGGTTCCGGACGCCTCATACGGGTACTGGTCGGCGAAAACCTCAACCCCCCGGGCTCGCGCCGCGTCGATCGCCGCGGTCGCCTCCCGGCTCAACCCCCACACCGGAGGCCCCAGCGCCTTGAAGTGGGTCACCACCCCGCGGATGCCGTGGGTCTCGGCGACCTCGATGACCTCCCCCACGGCCGCGACCAGGCCGATGTTGTAGTCGCTCTCATCGCGAATGTGACTGATGAAGGAGCCGAACGGCGCGATCTCCGCCGCGAGGCGCACCACTTCGTCATTCGCGGCGTAACTCCCGGGGGCGTAGTAGAGGCCTCCGGTCATCCCGAATGCCCCGGCCGCCATCCCGGCGCGCACGAGCCCGGCCATCCGCTCGAGTTCCTCCTCGGTCGGCGGCCGATCCTCCATCCCGAGCACTTCGCGACGAACCGCTCCGTGGCCGATCATCAGGGCGACGTGGACGCCGATGCCGCCTTCGCTGAGGCGGCGGCCCTGCTCCGCCAGATCGACCTCGCCACCTCCGTCCGGATTCACCATCACGGTAGTGATGCCCTGCCGGATGACGGGTTCGCCGGCGCGGAGTTCGGGAGTGGTGAGCCCCGGGCCGGCATGCGAGTGCGGATCGATGAAGCCGGGCATGATGGTGAGCCCCGCCGCCTCCACCGCGCGCGTCCCCGCCGGAAGCGCTTCGGCCGGAATGACGCCGACCCGGGCGATGCGGTCTCCGACCACCAGCACATCGCCCCGGTACCACGGGTTCCCGGTTCCGTCGAGGATCTGGCCACCGCGGAAGACCACCGCGGATCCCTCCTCGGCGGGTGGCACAGGTCCGCCCGCACAGGCGGCGGCGAACGCCGTCCCGGCCAACACGACAATTCGAAGTCGGATCCACAAGTCGCTCACGGAGTCCATCCTACGGGAACCGGCCCATATACTGCCCCGCAAAGATTCAGCAGCCTGTGCACATAGTCATGCGGTGTTCGGCCGGCGAACCCTCCCGGCCGAACCACGCGCCTTCGCGTCCATCATCGTTTTGTTTCGGTCGAAGGACATTCGGTATTTCTCCCTCGTGCGTCCGATCCATCAGACCCCCACCGGGAGAACCGGGCCTTGCGCCCCTCGGCGCTCACGTCGTCCGGTCCTCGGGCTCCTGACTTGCGAACGGCGGCGATCATTCCCGCACCCGGCGGCGGACCGCGGCTTTCCCGGGTGCTCGGGGCTCTCCCGCACGGCCATCTGCGGGAAGTCGTGGTCGTCGGACCACCGGACACCGGCATCGTCGAGACGGCCCGGCGTTATGGGGCGACAGCGGTGGAGGAGAAGCGCCCGGGGTACGGGCGCGCCTGCCTGGCGGGGATGGCCCATCTCGCCGAAGCCCCTCCGGACGTCGTGGTGTTTCTCCGCGGAAATGGCGCCGATGACGCCGAGGAATTGCCCGCGGTGCTCTCTCCGCTGCTTTCCCCGGGGGTGGACTTCGTCGTGGGGTCGCGGAGCCGCGGGGAACCGGAGCCGGGGACCTATCCGGGCCTGGTTCGGTTCGGGCACTGGATCGCGACCGGTCTCGTCCTCCTCCGCTACGGCTATCGCTTCACCGACCTGGGGCCCTTTCGGGCGGTTCGCTGGCCGAATCTCGTCCGGTGGGGACTCTCGGACCCGGACTACGGCTGGCTTGCCGAGATGCAGGTGAGTGCCGCCCGAGCCCGGGTTCCCTCGGTGGAGGTTCCCGTTTCGAGCCGGCAAGTGCCCCGGGGAGACTCTTCGGGTCCGCCCCTCGCCGCTTTCCTGGCGACCCTCAAGGTACTGGTGACCATTCTGGAGCCGCGGCGCGGGTCAGCGCCGACAGCCAACGCGACGGAGACGGAGCTGCGGCCCCTGTAGAAGCATGTTTCGCCGAACCAAGATCATCGCCACCCTGGGGCCGGCCACCCGCACCGCCGCCACCGTCGAAGCTCTCGTGGACGCCGGGATGGATGCGGCACGGCTCAACTGCGCGCACGAAACCGCCGGCAGCCTGCAGAGCCGGGTTCGCCTGGTGCGCCGCGCCGCTCGCAAGGCGGGCCGCGCCATCGCGACCCTCGCGGACCTCGCCGGTCCCAAGATGCGCACCGGCGAGGTACCCGCCGAGGGCGTCGAACTGGAGCCGGGAGCCCGCTTCGTGATCACCTCAAGGGTGATCGAGGGAAGCGCTGAAGCCGTTTCCACAACCTACCCCCAGCTCCCCCGCGACGTCCGTCCCGGCGACTTCATCCTGCTCGACGACGGACTTCTCAAGCTGCGGGTGCTCAAGGCCGCGGACAAGGACGTCCAAACCGAAGTCGTGGTGGGAGGCATCCTGTCTTCCCGCAAGGGCATCAACTTGCCGGGGGTGCCCCTCTCCGGTCCGGCGCTCACGGTCAAGGACCGCGCCGACCTGCAGGCGGCGGTGGCTGCCGAAGTGGACTATCTCGCGGTGTCGTTCGTTCAGCGAGCTCGGGACGTGGAGACCGTGCGCGGACTGCTCGCCCGCCTCGACCGCGAGGACATTCCGGTGATCGCCAAGATCGAACGGCCCGAAGCGCTGGAAAACCTCGACGAAATCCTCCAGGTGTCGGACGGGGTGATGGTGGCGCGCGGTGATCTCGGGGTCGAGACCTCCGCCGAACGCGTTCCCATCGTGCAAAAGTGGGTCATTCGCCAGGCGAATTCGCGAGGCAAGATCGCAATCACCGCGACCCAGATGCTGGACTCCATGATTTCGCATCCCATGCCGACCCGCGCCGAAGCCTCCGACGTGGCGAACGCGATCCTGGACGGCAGCGACGCCGTGATGCTCTCCGGCGAAACGTCGGTCGGCGAATACCCGGTGGAGGCGGTGCGCACTTTGGACCGCCTGGCTACCTACACCGAGCAACATGCCGACTTCGGCGAGCTGCCGCACTACCAGGCCCTGATCGACCGGAGTCGCGTGGAGCACGCCGTCGCCGCCGCCGCCCGGGAAGCGGCCACCGCCATCGACGCGGCCTACATCGTCGCGTTCACGGATTCGGGAGCCACCGTGCGCCAGGTGAGCCGCATGCGGCCGCGCTGCGGCATCTTCGGTTTCACGACATCAGACCACGTCTATCGGCGGCTGGCGCTCCGCTGGGGGGTCCGCCCCATGCGGAACCGGCGTTTTCGAACCACGGACAGGATGCTCAGCCGGGCGCTGGACCGGCTCCGATCCGAACGCTACGTCGCTTCGGGCGACCGGGTGGTGCTCGTCTGCGGGACCCACCAGTTGAGCGGCGCCACCAACATGATGAAGGTGGAGGCCTTTTAGCACCGCTATCCCGAGGGACCGCCGGTCCTCCGTCTTGCGTCGTCGCCGACCTGCAACCTGTCGGGAGCATCTTGGCGCGGTCCCAGCTGCAGGAAACGCTCCTCACTCGGGTTGACGCGCAGGAGGCGGATTGCTAGCGTCCCTGCCTTCCGTAGCCGGGGCGGGTTCCAGATCGGAGCCCCCGGCGGGAACCCGGGAACGGGCGATTAACTCAGCGGGAGAGTGCTACCTTCACACGGTAGAAGTCGCAGGTTCAAATCCTGCATCGCCCACCACCGGCACGCCCCATCCACTGGTTCGGCGCGTCGTACTGCCGCCATGACGGCTGGTGCGGTTCCGGCCGAGACGCGAGCCATCCCGCCGAGCGGGTTCGTCACGCCGCCCGCCTCCGGCGGGCTGTGCCGACTGGAGGCCGGCGCTCCCCGGGCCAGGTGGCGTCAGTTGAGAAAGCCGGCGAGGAACCGTCCCCACATGGGGGCGAGCGCTGCCTTCAGGACCACGTCGGCGATCAGTAGCCCACCCGCCACGTAGAGCAGTCGGCCACGGCCCGGCTGGAGCGGCGCGGTCACCTTCCCGAGCCGCCGCACCAGCGGCTCCGCGAGGATCACTCCGAGGATGACGAACGCGGCCACCCGACAGAGCGCCCACGGGAACCAGGCGAGCGCTGCCGGGACCCCGCTCGCCGCCGCCGCGTAGGAAGCCACGAAGAAGTCCATGAAGTTCACCATCACGGCGCCCATCAGAATCCCCAGCGCTCCGCCGCTGACCAGGGAGAGAGGCACGAAGAGAGCAAGCCGCTGGAGGTGGATCGGCAAGAAGAGTCGGATATCCCCTTCGGCGCCTTCTCCCGTCGCGAGCCAGACCGTCATTTCATCCCGGTATTCCGCACCCCGGAATATCGATGCCTCCGCAGCCTCGGGGGCGACCGCCATGGCAATCGGCCCGAAGACCGCGAGAGCGAGCGCCCAGCCGAGCATGAGGCGGACGGCTTCGGAACGCCGTCCCTCTCCCAGATACCGCCAGAGCCCGTGAATCGCGGGGGCCGCCAGCAGCAGGGGAAGCACCCAGCGCGCGGCCGCGAGTCCCATGGAACCGAGCCACAGTCCGAGGGCGTAGGCGACCGGAACGCCGCCCATGAGCATCAGCAAATCACGGCGAAAGGAGAGAGCGGGTTTCATGGTTCCCCAAGCGTATCCGGCTTCACTGCCCGCCTCCTCCGCGCCGGGTACCTAGGCCTGTTTCAGTTCGAGCAGTACGCCTCCGGCGCTCGCCGGATGGATGAACGCCACCAGATGTCCCCCTGCCCCCTCGCGCGGCTCACGGTCCACGAGGCGAACTCCCCGTGCTTCGAGATCCTTCAGGGTCCGGTGGATGTCTTCCACCTCGAAACAGACGTGATGGAGGCCCTGGCCCCGGCGCTCGAGGTGGCGCGCCACGGGACTGTCGGGAGCCGTCGGCTCCAGCAGTTCCAGGAAACCGCCGGCCGGCGCCGACTCGCCCTCGGGGGCCAGGAACAGGGCGAGGACGCCGAACTCCTCCACCCGGTAGCGGCCCGTTTCGCGCAGCCCCAGCAGGGTGCGCCAGAGTTCGGCGGCTTCTCCCCCGTCCGGCACCGCGATTCCCACGTGGTGCAGGCGGATCGCCGGATGGGGATTCGCCGATTTGACATTCGCCGGACGGGAGGTTTCATCCGCCAGCGGTCCCTCACCCCCGGGAACCCGCGAACGATCCAGCGGGCCGCGGGCCGCAAGTTCCTGTTCCGCCGCCACCCTGAGATCCTCTACTCCAGTGTCCTCGGCCGCTGAGGTCAGGAACACCGGTCCCGTCCGCAGCGCACGGAACGAGGCAGCCGTCACCTCCGCGCCCGGCCGATCGGCCTGGTTCACCACCACGAAGTCCGCCACCTCGAAGAGCCCGGCCTTGGCGGCCTGGACCGCGTCTCCGAGACCGGCCGCCGTGATCGCCATCCCGAGGTCGGCGAGGCGGAGAACCGAATCGTCGCCCTGCCCCACCCCGGCAGTCTCCAGCAGGATGCGTTCGGCGCCGCCGGCGGCCAGCAGTCGCAGCACCGCCGGGACCTCGGGAGCGAGACCGGCCTCGCCGTCGCGGGCAGCCATGCTTCGAAAGAAGACCCTTCCCGAGTCGCCAGTGAATCGCACCCGATCACCCAGCAGCGCGCCGCCCGTCTGGGGGCTCGACGGATCCACGGCGAGCACGGCCACGCTCCGGCCGGCGGCGCCAAATGCCGCCGCCAGGCAATTCGCCAGTTCGCTCTTCCCCACCCCCGGAGGACCGGTCAGGGCGATGACGCGCGCCCGCTCCGGCCAGTCGAGCGCCAGCGCCGCCTCGCGCGCCCCCTCGGCGCCGCTCTCCACGAGCGTGATGGCGCGCCCGAGAGCACGGCGGTCGCCGGCCCGGACCTCGCGGAACAGGACGGCGGGGTGTTCTGCTCCCGATGCCAAGGCGGGCTCCCGGTTCCTGCCGGCGATCAACCGCCGATCCGGCCGAGGAGGGGCCGGGCGATGATCAATCGCTGTATCTCCGAGGTTCCCTCCCCGATCGTCATGAGCTTCGCGTCCCGCAGATAGCGCTCCGCCGGATACTCCCGCGTATAGCCGTATCCCCCCAGGACCTGGACGGCGCGGTTGGTAACCCGCACCGCCGTCTCGCTCGCCTGCAACTTGGCCATCGCCGATTCGCTCGTCGTCGTCGCGCCCGAGTCCTTCATCGCCGCGGCTCGCTGGATCAGGAGATGCGACGCGTCGATTTCCAACTTGGAATCCGCAAGCGGAAACCGCACTCCCTGGAAGTCGCTGATGGGCCGGTCGAATTGGCGCCGCTCCTTCGCATAGTCCACTGCGCATTCCAGTGCGGCCTGGGCGATGCCGAGCGAGAGCGCCGCGATGCTGATGCGGCCGCCGTCGAGCACCTTCATCGCTCCCATGAACCCGGCGTCCACCGCTCCGAGCACGTTCTCGTCAGGCACCCGGCAGTCGTCGAACACCATCTCGGAGGTGTCCGACGCCCGGTGGCCGAGCTTCTTTTCCTTCCTGCCGGTGCGGAAGCCCGGAGTACCCCTCTCGACGATGAACGCCGTTATCCCGTGGGTCTTGCGGGCGGGATGGGTGGACGCCATGCAGACGGCAATGTCCGCCTGCGAGCCATTCGTGGTGAAGGTCTTGCTCCCGTTCAGGACCCAGCCGTCACCGTCCCGGACCGCCGTGGTACGGGTCCCGCCCGCATCGCTTCCCGCCCCGGGTTCGGTGAGGCTCCACGCTCCGAGCGCCTCCCCCGACGCGAGCGGCCCCAGGAACTTCGTCTTCTGTTCTTCCGTCCCCTGCTCGTAGATGTGGTTGGCGGCCAGCGAAACGTGCGCCGCGACCGTGATCGCCACCGAGGCGTCGGCACGCGCCAGTTCCTCGATGAGCACCGCGTACTCGGTGTAGTTGAAACCGGCGCCGCCGTACTTCGCGGGAAAGATGGGACCCAGAAAGCCCAACTCGCCGAGTTTCCGGACGGTTTCCCCGGGGAAGGACTCCTCCTCGTCCCAACGCGAGGCATGCGGGAGGATCTCGGTGGCTGCGAACTCCCGGACGGCTCGCCGGATTTCGGCCTGGGTTTCGGTATCCCGAATCGGAACGGAAGGCGGTGTCAACACCTCCAATTCTACTTCCAGCACCTGACGAAACGCCGTTCCGCACGCTGGGGTCCGCGGATCTCCCGGGGGCCGTCACCCTGCCCATCCGCCAGACGCTCAAAACGCCGGATCGTTCAGGAACTGGTGGCGCCAGAGGCGTCGGCGCTCGGCGAGGGCCAAGCTGTGCTTCCGCGCAGGCTTCCTCGCGGCGTTTCCCAATCGTGCCGATCTACCGCGTCATGATCGCGAGCGCCTCCGCCGCACAAAGGTCGGTACCCTTGGCGAGACGCCGATCACATCGGCGAAACAAGGAGAACCAATGCGGAGATCTCACCTGGAGTGGCCCCCTCGGCACGGATCCGTCCGCGCCACCTCGCGACGGACGATGGCCGCCCTCCTCTCCGTGCTGGCGCTCACGGCCGGTGGCGTGGCGGTCGCCACGCCCGGGTCCGCCGACCTGGTACGGGTCGTTGTGGAAACCGAGATGGGCGCCATCGAACTGGAAGTTGACGCCGGCCGGGCTCCCGTCACCGCGGGGAACTTTCTCCGCTACCTGGACGGTGGGCACTACGACGGCGGCACTTTCTTCCGCACCGTGCACGCCGGAAACCAGCCCAACGACTCCATCCGGATCGCGGTCATCCAGGGCGGCCGGAATCCCGACGCGGCGGTGGACCTCTTTCCCGCGATCGAGCTGGAGCGCACCAGGGAGACGGGGCTCATGCATGTTGACGGCGCGATCTCCATGGGGCGGACCGGCCCGGACACGGCCACCCACAGCTTCTTCATCTGCGTCGGTGACCAGCCGTCACTCGATTTCGGAGGCATGCGGAACCCTGACGGGCAGGGATTCGCGGCGTTCGGCAGGGTGATCGAGGGGATGGACGTGGTGCGGGCGATCCACTCGGCGCCGTATGAAGCCCAGCAGCTGACGCCGCCGGTGCGGATCGAGAGGGTCTTCCGAAAGGAGTGAGTGAGGGGCTCGCCGAAGCCTGGCGCCGGCCGCGCACTCCCGGGCCGCCACCCTATTCGGCTCGGGTGCGGGGGTTCGTGATTCCGGCGGGCCGGGCGGTCAAGGCGTTCGCCACCCGGTCCGCTCCCGTGGCTACTCGACCTCGAACGGGAGCCGGTTCACTGCGAGACGGCCGTTCGAGACCACCGCCACCACGTCCTGAATCGCCGCGATGTGTTCGAGCGGATCCTCCACCACCACGATCAGGTCCGCCTCCTTTCCGGGCTCGACCACCCCGGTGTCCTCCGCGATGCCGAGCAGTTCCGCGCTGTAGAGCGTCGCTCCGCGGATGGCCTCGATGGGACTCAGGCCGACCTTCACGAAGTTCGCGACCTCGACACCGATCCGGCTGACGCTCTCCGGTCCGTAGCTGGTGTCGCTGCCGGCGATCAGCCGGACGCCGATCTCCTGGGCCATCCGCATTGTCCGCTCCATGCGGGGCACCATGAAGTCGGCCCGCAGCGTCAGCACCGGGTGGTCATAGTCTCCGCCGACCTCGTCCAGATCGATGAGCGTGGTGTAGGTGGGGACGAGCGCGGTCCCCCGCTCGGCCATCAGCTCGAGCGTCTCCCGGGTCAGGAAGGTGCCGTGCTCGATGCTCGCCACCCCGGCGAGCACCGCGGCACGGGCGCCCTCGTCTCCGTGCGCGTGGCAGAGGACCGGAATACCGAGGGCCGTCGCTTCTTCGACAACGGCTCGGAGCTGCGCTTCCGAGTACACCTGCTTGCGGGGATCCGTGTTCGGAAGCCCCGCGCGCTCGGTGGCCCGGGTCTTGACCGCCCGGACTCCGTTTTCCGCGTTCACGCGGACCAGCAGGCGCAGATCCGCTTCGCTCTGGATGTCATCGGCAATCCCGTAGAGACTCTCCGAGGCGAGCCGGGCGTCCTGAATGTTGGTGGTGATGAAAATCCCGGCCCCGAGATAGTCCGGTCCCGCGAGGTGCCCGGCAGCGACCATGCGCCCGATGGCCACGTCCCGATAGGAACCCACGCTGGCGCTGCGGAGCGTCGTCGCTCCAGACTCCAGCGCGCGCCGCACCTGGGAGAGCTGGGTGGCGTGGGTATGCGCATCGATGAATCCGGGCAGCACGAACTTCCCGCTCACGTCCAGAGTCTCAACTCCCGCCGGTGGGTCTTCCGGTCCGACGGAGAGGATCCGTCCATTTCCGATCAGCACGTTCGCCCGAGACATGGTCCCGTCGCGTACGTCCAATACGGAACCGCCCACGAGTGCCAGGTCGGGATCCTGGGCTGCGGCGGGAAGCGCGATCCCGGCAGAAAGAACGAACAGGGCGAGCAGGCGATGGATCATGGGGACCTCCGGAAAGGGAAAGTATCCCGCAGCCCTTTCCCATTCCGGCGCAATCTGCCGTATCGTCGCCTTTCATGAGCCTCCGGCGGGATCCGCTGCACCACCCGTGGCTCTTCTTGGTGATCGCGGCGCTCTACGGGTTCTCGATTCCGTGGTGGTTCGGGGAAGGGGAGCCCTCCATCGTGCTCGGACTGCCCTCCTGGGCAGTGATTTCCCTGGTCTGCACCTTTGCGGTGAGCTGCCTCGTGTCGTTCGCGGCGCGCCGGCTCTGGGACGACGGCGAGGACTGACCGATGGGCTTCGGCGCCGCCGTCACCGCCGCTCTCGCCGCCTACATCGCCGTACTGGCCTTCCTCGGCATCCGGGCCCGCGCCGCCCGCGCCTCGGAGTCGCTCGCCGACTTCTACCTGGCGGGCCGCGGGCTCGGCGGCGTGGTGCTCCTGTTCACCCTCTACGCCACCCAGTACAGCGGGAACACCCTGGTCGGCTATCCCGGGGAGGCCTACCGGGTCGGGTTCCCGTGGGTGATGAGCGTCGGCTTCATGCTGGCCATCGTCGTCGTCTATCTCGTCATCGCCCCCCGTCTCCGCGCCGCCTCCGAGCGCCACCAGTTCGTGACCCCCGCCGATTGGCTCGATCACCGTTTCGGACATCCGGGACTGACCCGGGTCACCAATCTGCTCATGGCGGCCGCCATCGCGAACTATCTGCTGGCGCAGCTCATGGCGATGGGGCACGTGGTGGCGGGCCTCTCGGACGGCGCGATTCCCTATGCCGCGGGCGTCCTCGTCCTGACCGCCGCCATCCTCGGCTACGAACTCCTGGGTGGGCTGCGGGCGGTCGCCTGGACCGATTGTCTCCAGGGAATCCTGCTCGCGATCGGCCTCTTCGGCCTGCTCGCCGCCACCGTGTTTTCGGGCGAAAGCGTCGGCGCGGCCACCGCGTGGGTGCTCGAGAACCAGCCGGAAAAGGCGTTTCGCCCCGACGCCACGATGCAGGCCACGTGGGCGAGCACCCTCCTGTTGATCGGCATTTCGGGCGCCGTCTATCCCCAGGCCATCCAGCGCATCTTCGCCGCCCGGAGCGGCACCTCGCTCCGGAAGGCGCTCTCCGTCCTGGCGTTTCTCCCCTTCCTCACCACCCTCCCGGTCTTCCTGGTCGGCATCCTGGCGCTCCCCCGGCTCAGCGGGTTGACCGGGGTCGCGGCGGATCAGGTGCTGCCGGCCCTGCTCCGCGGCTGGGCCACCGAGTCCGAGTGGATGTTCTGGATGTGCATCCTGACCGTGGTCGGGGTGGTCGCGGCCATCATGTCCACCGCCGACTCCGTGCTGCTGACCCTCTCGTCGATGCTGGCCAAGGACTTCGTGGCCCCAGTACTACGGCGGCGCCAGGGGGGCGCCGTGGAGGAAGCCCGCATCACCCGCATCGGGAAAGTCTTCTCACTCGCCATCATGGGAGTGCTGGTGGCGATCGCGCTCACGCCGCGGATCAGCCTCTGGGGTCTTTTGGAACTCAAGATGGAACTCCTGGTGCAGGCGGCCCCGGTCTTTTTACTGGGTCTCACCTGGCCCCGACTGTCGGCCCGCGCGGCGCTTACCGGAGTAGTCCTCGGAACCCTGCTCGCGGCCGGGCTCACCCTCGCCGGCTACGGAAAGATCGCCGGCATCCACGCCGGCCTGCTGGGGGCGATCCTGAACGCGGCGGTCGCGGTGGCCGGATCCCTCCTCGCCCAGCGGCGAGCGAACTGAGTCCCCGGAGGACGACCGCCTACCGCGCGGGCTGTACCGGAAGCACGAGCGCCGAGGGGTGCTCCGCCGAGTGGTGGATCACGTTGTCGGCCGGAACCGCGCGGGTGTGGCGGCCAAGCGGTTCGCCGGTATTGGGGTTGGGATCGAACCGCGGGAAGTTCGAGCTGGAGATCTCCAGGCGGATCCGGTGGCCGGCCTGGAACCGGTTGGCGGTGGGGAAGAGGGTGATTTCCAGTTCGTAGATTTCACCGGGATTCATCAGCGTTTCCGCCTCCCGGGAGTCCCGGTAACGGGCTCGCAGGATGCCGTCGGTGATGTTCAGATCGAATCCCTCCGGAAAGTCATCGCTCGGGGGATAGACGTCCACCAGCTTGGCCGTGAAATCCGTATCCGGCGCGCTTGACGAGACCCAGAGACGCGCCGAGACCGGCCCAACCACTTCGAGCCCTTCCGCAAGCGGCTCGGTCTCGAAGACCAGGACGTCGGTGCGGTCCGCAGTCCGCCGGCCGTCCACTTCAGAACCGAAGAAACCGTTCTCGGATCCGCCGGAGAGCGAGTGGAAGGTGCGTTCCCGCTGGTCGTAGCCGCCCCGCTTGAGGGCGCCCGAGAAGGCCCCGCCGATCGTGGGGACCGGATGCTCCGGATCGTAGGTGTACGCCGAGGACCCTTCGCTGTCATCCGGCGACCCGGGAGTCAATCCGCCACCCGCGCGCAGGTGGAAGGGGGTCATCTCGGTTCCCTCGAGGGGCCAGGTAGCTGCAGTCCGCCAGGCGCCGCCGTGAAACAGGCGGCCATTCTCATCGCGCCGGCCGTCCCCTCCCCCCATGACGAACAGGGTCACCGGGCCCGGCGACGCGGCTTCCAGACGGTCGTCCGCAAAGGGCGCGAAGGGGCCCTGGCCTTTCAAACGTGCATCGAACCAGCGCAGATGGAACTCCCGGGCGAAGTCCTCGATGGCTGCCGCCTCTCCGAGTTCGATGTCCCCGGCGTAGGACCGGTTGTTTCCCCCGTGCGTCCACGGCCCCATGACGAGCATCATGGGAGACGACTTGACGCGGGACAGCTCGAGAAAGCTCTGGATGGTGCCGGGGGCATAGGAGTCATACCAGCCGCCGACGTGCAGCATCGGGACGTCCGATGTCTGCTCGTAGTACTCGGCCCAGTTGCGGCCGACGCCCCGGAAGTAGTCGTCGTAGTCACCGTGGTTTTGCATCTCAAGGTAGTAGTCCTCGAAATTCGGGGCGGCGGAGAGCGGATTCTCGCCCTTCCGGAAGGGAGTGTTCGGGAACCAGTCGGCGGGGCCCTCCTGCTCCAGCCGCGCCCGGACGCTCGGTTCGTCGGTCACCGCGGCGAGCTGGCTGTGCGCCCAGCCGAGCTGCTGACCGAGTTCGAAGGCCCCGTGGTTGCGGACTTTGTGGGTCCAGGCGTCCGAAAGACCGCCCATCGTCAGCACCAGAGTGTCCAGGCCGGGCGGGTTCAGCTTCGCGGCGTCGGCCTGGGTGTGGGCTCCGTAGGAGGTCCCCCACATGCCCACCGTAGGCAGCGCGTAGTTGAGGCCGGTGATCCACTCGATGGTGTCGAACCCGTCGGGGGCATCGAAATCGTGGTACTTCTGGAAGAGGCCCTCGGAGAAGTACAGGCCCCGCATGTCCTGCACCACCACGACATAGCCGTGGGAGGCGAACCAGCGCGCCTGTTCCGCCAGGCGGTCGGACGCCTTGTTGTACGGCGTGCGGTGGAGCAGCACCGGAAAGCGCTCCTCCACCGGTTCCCCGTCGCGGCCCGGCCGATACACGTCGGTGGCGAGCCGCACCCCGTCGCGCATCGGGAGTAAGAAGTTCTCCTCGACCTGCACCGCTGCGTAGGGAGGGGCGCTCGGAGCCGCCTCGGGCCTTTCCCCGGAGCCGGCCCCACAGGCCACGAGGGCAACGGCGCCCAACACGGCGACCGGGAGAAGCCTCACGCCGCGGCCCCCGCCGGAGCCCCGTTGAGCACAGCCGCCAGGTCTGCGGCGCGCGGGATCCGGTCCACCCGTTCGACCTGAGCGAGCGCCTCTTCGATCCGGTCCGCAGGAAGGGCGCCGCCGGCGCAATCGCGGAACTTGTCCCGCAGTTCCTCGCGGGTCAGGGGGCGCTCGGGGCCGCCCGGATAGATGTCGGCCTCGACGGTGTGCTCCGCACCGTTTCTCAGGGTGACGTCCATGGCGCTCCGCATCCGGTCGTAACCCCGCGCATCAATCTCGGGATCGAACTCGACCGCAACCCGCCGCATCATGGCGACCACTCCGGGGGAGCGTACGAAATCGTCCGAGAACTCGGGGATCCCCACGCGCCGCCGGAGCACCGCGCTCGCGAGGAGGAACGGCACGGAGAACTTGGCTTCGAGGGCATTCTGCGGATCGAGATACCGGAGCGGATTCAGGATGTTGCGCCCGGCTCGGAAGGTAATCCGCTCGATGTCGTCGGGCGCCAGATCCTCGGTGCGGATGAGGTCCAACAGCGCGGCGAGGCTCGGATGGCTGAGGCTGCCACAGGGGAACATCTTCACCGAGACGCCCGGATCGAGCAGGGTGTACGGCTCGCCGAGGTTCAGCCGCTCCGCGTCGAAACCGCCCCCAAACACCCGGAAAAATCCCCACGGCGCCTCGAGCGCGTCATGCCCCGAGGTGTAGCCGCGGGCCGCGAGCTCCACCGCCAGGATGCCGTTCTCGGCGGCTCGCCCGGCGTGGAGCGGCTTCGTCATGGTTCCGAAGCCGAGGCGGATGCCCGAGGCAAGGCTCGCGGCGATCCCGAGCGCCATGTCCAATTCGGCCCGGGTCAACCCCGCCAGCTTCGCGGCGGTCGCCGCCGCTCCCAGAGTGCCCACCGTCGCCGTGGAATGGAAACCCTCCATGTAATGCCGCGGATGGATTGCTTCCGAAATTTTGCACTCCACCTCGAAGCCGATGAGGAACGCCTCGAGCAGTTGCTGCCCGGACGCGTCTTCCCGCTCGGCCATCGCGAGCGCCGCGGCGAGCGGCGCGACCGTCGGATGGGTGAGCAATCCGAAGATCCGATCCGGAGCGTTCGATAGCTGGGTGTCGTCGAAATCGAGCGCGTGGCCCGCGGTACCGTTCGCGCGGGCGGCCAGGGAAGCGGGGGCCCGGAGGCCGGCGGGGCCCAGAATGGCCGCTTCCGGGTGTCCTCCCTGCCCCGCAATCTGCTCCTGCACGATGCGCGAGCAGGCGTCCGTCGAGCCGGCGAGAATGACCCCGATACCGTCGGTCACGCACCGGCGCCCCTCATCGAGGAGTTGGTCGGGAAGATCCTCGACGGTCGTTTCGAGGATGAAATCGGAGACGGCTGCGGTCGCGCTCACGGCTGTTCCTTTCTTCGGGGGTGGTGGCGGCTCCGAGGGAAATTCGAGTCGGTTGTCTGGCGCCGCGGCAGGTACATGGTTCCGCTGGTCGCGGACCGGAAACCGCACAGTGTACGGAGCCTGCGCCATCCGGGCGTTCAGCGCTCTTCGCGCCCCAGCCGGAGGCGGCTTCGCACCGCCGGGGCCGCAAAGCTCACGACGGCGAGCAAAATGAGAACCAGGCTGATCGGACTCTCCAGGAAAACGGTGTGGGAACCCGAAGACAGCGCGAGCGCCCGCCGATAGTTCGTCTCCACCATCGGCCCCAGGATGAGCCCGAGTACCGCGGGCGCGAGCGGATACCCGCGCCGCAACATGAAGAAACCGACGAGTCCGAAGAAAAGTGCGAACCAGGCATCCGCCAGGTTGCCCCGCAGGACGAAAGCCCCGATGAGCGAAATCGCCACCACCAGCGGCATGAGGATCCGGGGACTGAGACTCACCACCTTCACCCAGAGAGGAATCCCGAGACGGCCTACGACCAGCATGAACGCCACGGCAACGATGAATCCGGCGTAGAGCGCATAGACCAACGAGGCCTGCTCGGTCATCAGCAACGGTCCGGGCGCCACCCCCTGTACCGTGAGTCCCCCGAGCAACACCGCGGCGCTCGCCGAACCCGGAATGCCCAGGGCGAGCAGCGGGATCATGGCCGCGCCCACGCAGGCGTTGTTCGCGGCTTCGGGGGCCGCGATGCCAGCCGGCTCGCCCGTACCGAACCGCTCCGGGTTGCGGGACAGGCGGCGTTCCTCGTTCCACGCCACGATGGACGCGATCGTCGCCCCGGCGCCGGGGATCGCCCCGATGACACCGCCGATCGCCGAGCCGCGCAGGATCGGACGCCACAGCCGGAGCAGTTCTCCTCGTCCCGGGAGCGCACCCTTCATTCCCGTGGCGGCCGCCACCCGCTTCCGTCGTCCGGCCACCGCGGCGAGCGCTTCGCCGATCGCGAAAAAGCCGATCAGCATGGGCACGAGTCCGAGTCCGTCCATAAGGACCGTGGACCCCAGCGTCAGGCGGGGCGCACCCGTGAGCACATCGAGGCCGATCAGGAACGCCACGAGGCCGAGCAACGCGCTGATGATGCCCTTCAGTGGATCCTTCCCCACCAGGTTGGCCACGATCGCCAGCCCGAACACGCCCAGGCCGAAATACTCGGGCGGTCCGAAGGCGATCGCCGCGCGGGACAACGGGCCAAGCGCCACCACCAGCAACAGCGTTCCCAGAATCCCGCCGCTCATGGACGCGAACAGGGAAATCCCGAACGCGCGCCCGGCTTCTCCCCGGCGCGTCATCGCGTATCCGTCGAAGGTCGTGGCAAGCGCCGGCGAACTCCCCGGGACGCCGATCGCGATCGCGGTGATCGAACCCCCGTACTCCGCCGCCATGTAGATGGAAATCATCATGAGGATCGCCGGCGTGGGCTCGAGGGCGAAGGTGACCGGGAGCACCAGCGCGAGGCCGACTGTCGAACTCAGACCCGGCACCGCCCCGGCAAAGACTCCGAGGAGACTGCCCCCGAGGAGTACCGCCAGATTCACCGGCTGGAGCGCGGTCGCCAGCCCTTCCAGCAACGCGCTCACGGCAAGGGGACCCCCAGGATGACGACGAAGAGGAGGTGGACAAAGCCCGCGAAGACAAGGGAGAGACCGACCAGCACCCATGGCGACCTCTCTCCCGAGAGCCACATGAGTCCGCCGACCAGCGGCGGAAGCGCGGCAAGGTGTCCGATCAGCGGAAGCGTGAGGAGGAAAGCCACGGTCCAGCCCGTCGCTCCCAGTACCCGGAGCGTCCAGCCTCCGCCCGCCCTGACAGCTGCCGGCTGGCGCACCGGACGAAGCGCCAGGACCGCGGCGCACCCGATCAGGGAAACGGCCACCAGCCCGGGGAAAAAGGCCGGCCCCGGCACCCCTTCCAGAAGCGGGGCCGGATAACCCCGGGAATCCAACCAGACACCCGCTCCGATGAGGGCGAAGAGTCCGGCCTCTACCAGGGAGACGGGACGCCGGCCGCCGTCACTCATTCACGAGCAGTCCGAGCCGTGCAAGCAACGCCCGGCTGGTTTCGACCTCCTCGGTAATCCAGTCCCCGAAGGCGTCCGAGTCGTCCATCACCGCGTATTCCATCGCCGCCCGCGCCATGTACTCCTGAAAACCCGCCGCCCGGATGGCGGCGAGAAGCCGCGCCCGCAAGTCGGCGCGAACCTCGGGGGACAGTCCGGGGGGGGCCACCACCCCGCGCCAGTGAACGGGCGCCAGGTCGTACCCCGACTCGAGGTAGGTGGGGGTATCGCGAAGCGCGGTAAGCGGCAGCGCCACCGCCAGCACCCGCATCGTCCCCGCGCGCAGGTGTTCGCGCACGATGTTGTAGTTGGTGTGCACCGCATCGGTGTGGCCCCCGAGCGCGGCAACCACGGCGTCACCGGAACCCTCGTAGGCGATCCAGCGGATGTCGGGGTCGCCGGCCGCGGACCGCAGCCGCTGGAAGCCGAGGAAGTGTGCGGAAGCAGCCCCGAAGCCGGACATCGAGATCGCTCCCGGTTCCCTCCGGGCTGCCTCGAAGAGGTCTTCCAGCGTCTCGAGAGCACTGTCCTCTCGTACCGCGACCAGGAACGGGTCCACCTGGATCCTGAGGATCGGGGTGAAGTCGCCGGGAGCGAAAGGAATCCGGCCGGTCGCCATGTTCACGGTTCCGCTCGCCGTGAACACCCCGAGCACGTGCGGATCCCCGGCGCGGCTCCTGAGATATTGCATCCCCGCCGCCCCGGCGCCCCCCTGCCGGGTCATGACCGTGACTCGCTGCCCGTCGAAATTCTCCGGGGCCGCCTCTGCAAGCGCTCGCGCCAGCAGATCACTCGGGCCGCCCGGAGTCGCCCACGAGACGATCTCGATGGCGCGGCTCGGGAAGACAGCTTCGTCGGTGGACGTATTGCAGCCTCCCGCCAAGGCCGCGAGGCAAAGCCGGAGCACGACGGTTCGGTGAGCGGTCCGTGCACCGAAGACCGGTCCCGCAGCGGTCACTCGCAAGGCCGCGACGGGTCCCCTACCGACTCGTGACGATCCTGCGACAGGCGACCGGGGCGCTCCCCACTACATGCCGGAGACGCGGCCGGCGATCCGGTAGCACTGGAAGATCACATGCCAGGCGATCGCCACGATCACCAGCCAGGCCACCCAGTACAAATCGCCCGGAATCCCGAAGTTCCCACCGGAGAAAACAACGGCGTGCTCATTCGCCATCGCCCAAAGGAGCGGCAGCGACATGTAGGTGTTGTGCTTGGAGCGCAAGCCGGCGAGCGCCGGGTCGGCGGCGGCCGGGGCTTCGCCAGCCTTGACCGCGGCGATGATCCGCTGCTGGGCCGGCCAGATCCGGAACCAGACGTTGAAGGCCATCATGGTTCCGAACATGGCACCGGTGTGGATGAGTAAGCCCCGGAACGAAAAGTGCCCGACATAGTGGAAGAGAGCCACGGCTACGCTGAGCAGCAAGAAGGAAACAATCGTGGCAGCCCGCACATTGGACTTGAGCCCGCTCTTCCACAACGCGTCGTACACGAAGACCGCCAGGAAGGTGATCGCGACCATGAGCAGCGCTCCACCGCTCCATACGGCGTTCGTCGCGAGGGTCTGGCCGCCGTGGTAGAAGACCAGCAGCAGCAACACCACGCCGGTGATCCAGGTCCAGGCGGCGCCCCAACGGAACCAGTAGAGGGCGCGGGGCATCAGCTCGGGCACCACCTTCTGCTTCGTGGCTCCATCAAGCTTCGCGGTCATCTGACCGTTCACGAAGTTGAAGAAGTAGAGGTGGCCGATCCAGATGATCCCCACAAAAATGTGGAGCCAGCGGAATACGAACGTTATGCCGTCCATCAGGCCGTCCATCATGCTGTCTTGCCTCCTCTGCCGGGCGTTGGATGAGCTTCCGATTGTATCCGGGGAGAGCCCGCCGACAGCCACGTCCGACCGGTAACCGGTGAGTTCCACGAAACCGCGTCCGCAGGGGGCGCCGTCGGCGGCTTCGATCGTGACCGCCCCCTCCCAGTACGGGATGTCCGGCCCGGAACTACCGGGCGGCCGGCGGTTTTCCTGGTTGTCGAGAAGGGGCCGGACGATCAGGTCGAGATCTTCGCCGGGGAACCGGAGGCGCCACCCGGCCGGATAGGGACGCGAAGTTCCCGGGTCCGATTCCAGATCGGGCGGAGTCCAGGTGTCGAGGACTTCGACCTCCACCGCACCGACTCTCCGGATCGCCTCCGAGTCCGGATCGCGCAGACTGCCGTCGGCGTAGGAAAGGCTCCCGTCGCGGCGGCGCAGCAGGTAGAGCATGAGATCCCGGCCGTCACCGAGGTTCAGGCCGAACCAGTCCCAACCGGTCTGATCGGGACTGAGCCAGCTCGATCCGAATTCGCGGTCCATCCACCCACTGCCGGAGACCTCGACCCGCGTATCGCCGAGCCCGACGGACCCCGTCAGGGCGAGGCGGGGCTGGCTGTAATAGAAGCTGGCCGCCCCGCCCTCCGATTTCGGCGAATGGCCGGCCTCGCCGTGCAGCAGCGGCTCCCGGGTCGGAACGGCGGCGAGTTTCAGATGGAGCCCCCGTTCGGCATCGGCGGCAACGAACTCGAACGCTCCGTCCCGGAACACCAGCGACCAAGGCTCCACCGTGCCCGGCGGGCCGCGCAGCCATCCGATCTCCGGGTCCGGAAACACCCCGAAGCGCGCCAGGCCAGGCGCCTCCCGATGCGTGGTCTGGGTGAAGACGCGCTCGCCGGCCTCCAGATCGGCCAGCGCGGCATGCCCCATCGCCACGTACTCCACACCCCACGGGGAGGGCGCGGCGGGCGGCGGCGCGAGCGTCAGCCCGGTCCGAAACAGGGTGAACTGCCAGGCGAAGCGGCGGGACGCATCCGCCGTGTCGGCGAAACCAACGAAGTACCACCACTCGGTCCGGTAGCCGACGTGAGCCCAGTGATCGTTCGGGAACTCCCAGGGGTAGCCCGGTTCCGCCTGCTGCCATTCCTGCGCCGTGATCGGCGCGGGAGCCAGGAGCGCAAGGGAGAGCGCCAGCCAACCGGAACGGATCATCAGATTTCCTGGCGGAGGGCGGTCGCATCCATACGGGAGGCCAGCCGCGCAGGCAGAACGGCGGCCAGAAGACCCGCCAGCACGACCGCGGCCGCCTGCGCCGCCAGGCCTGCCAGCGGCCAATGGAGCGCCAGGGTCCAGCCGAACCACAGCGGGTTGACGACCTGCACCAGCAACAGGGTGAGGACGGCGCCCGCGCCGCCGCCGATCAGGAGCGAAACTCCGACGATCACGAGCGTCCGGCCCAAAAAGCCGTAGGCGATCTGTCCGCGACTCGCCCCGAGCGCCCGCTGGAGCGCCACTTCCGGGGCGCGCTCGCGCACCAGGGTCCAAAGGAAGAGTCCCACCCCAAGCGCCGCGATCACCAGAGCGAAGACGCGCAGGAGTCCGGTCACCGCCATCGTCTGGTCGAACACTCCGAGCGCCCGCGCCCGGAGCGTGGCGTTGTCAACGACATTCGCACTCAGTCCCAGCGTCCGTTCCAGCCGGGCGACCGCCGCCGCTCGATCGGCCCCCTCGCGGAGGTACAGCGCGGCGCCGTGGACCGGCGCCGCCGCCCCGGGCTCCGGCGGGTAGAGGGAATTCATGAGTTTCCGGTCCAGGAACAGCGCCCCCTGCTCGTTTCCGTAGTCGCGATAGACGCCGGCGACCCGTAGGGGGCGCTCGGTCGTCGCGCCAGGGAGAGACAGCGCGGCTCCGGCCTCGATGCCCAGCCGCCGCGCCAGCGGCTCGGACACCAGCACCTCGCCCACTCCGAATCCCGTAAGCGCCGCCTCCCGACCTCCGAGAATGGAGAAGCGGTCTCCGGCCACGGGAAGGGCGGCATCCACCCCCAACACGGCAACCGGCCGCCCTTCGAGTCGAATCCGGAGGGCCCGCAGCAGATCGCGGTCCCGAACGTCCGGATCCGCGGCGGTAGCCGCCAGCGCCTCGGCGGAGAGGGCCCGTCGCTCAGACGCGATCGAGCGCGCCCCGCCCGCTCCCCCTGCCCGCGACACGTAGATGTCGGCGGCCAGCGTTTCGCCCAGCCAGCCGTCGAGCGTTGCCCGGAAACTCCCGATCAGGGAGCTCACCCCGACCAGCATGGTCACCGCCACCACCAGCGCCGCCGCCGGTGGCCCCGTGGAGCCGGGCTCCCGGAGCGCGGCGAGGATCCCCCGCCCGACCGCGGAGTTTTGTCCCGCCCGAAAACCCGACGCCAGTCGGATGACCGCGTCCGGAAGGAGCGCGGCCCCAATGAGCAGCGCGCCGGCCGCGCCGAAACCGCCGCCCAGCCGTGCCGGCCAACTCCCGGGATCGAGAGCCGCCCACGCGGCAACTCCGATCAGCGCCGTCCCGGCGAGCGGCGGCCCGAGGCGCCAGAAGCGGCGGCGCGCCAAAGACAGCGAAGCACGTCCCGGGGCGAGCAGGGTCACCGGCGCGCGGGACGCCTCCGCGAATACCTGCGGCGCCGCACCGCCAAGCGCTGCCGCCACCGCGACGAGCCCCGCCAACAGCACGACCTGCGGATCGATCGTCAGGCCCTCGATCCGTTCCAGCAGATAGAGGTTCGAGATCGTCGCGCTGACGCGATCCAGCGAGGCGCCGGCAGCCAGGGCGCCCACCGGAATGCCGAGTGCGGCGCCGACGAGCGCCATCAGAAACACCTCGCCAAGGAGCAGCACTCCCACCCGCCGGCCCGATGCCCCGAGTGCCCGGTAGAGGCCGATCTCCTGACGGCGCGCGGCGAGCGCGGCTCGGACGCTCGCGTACACCAGGAACGCGGCCACCAGCAGGCTCACCGCGGAAAGTGCGAGGAGATTCAGCCGGAACGCCGAGAAGAGTTCCGCCCCTTCGGCCCGCAGGGTTCCGCTCTCCTCGATCCTGGTCCCGGAAATCCGGATGGACAGCGCGCTCCGGATCGTCTCGACCTCGAACCCCTCCGCCACCGACACCTCGATTCGGTCGAAGCCAGGCCGTCCGCGGAGCGCCTGGGCGTACGCAAGGTCCAGGAAGGCGGACGCACGTCCGTCCTCACCCGGATACGTCCCCGCCACCAACGTGGGACGCCGGCCCTCGGCGCCCGCGCCGTCAGGAGAGATCCAAACCGGATCGAGCGTGCCGACCCCGAGCCGATTCGCAATCCGCTCCGGAAGGACGATGCCCCCGGAGAAGAAGACCTCGGGGGCAAGAGTCGCCTCCTGCTCCTCCGAGCCCGCGAAATCGAAGAATCCGGAAATGATGTCCACTCCCCATCCGGGGACCGATGTCTCCCGGTCGAGGGTTCCCACCCGAATTCCAGCTAGCCGGAGCACGGGCGTGGCGCGCCGGACGCCCGGGGTAGCAAGGATGGCCGGCCAGGCCTCGTCCGGAACGCTTCCGGCTTCCTCCACGAGCCCGGTCACGATGAGATCGGCGCCACCGGAAATGACCTCGAGACCGGCGTCGAGGGTCTCGAGCGCCGCCTGGTTGAGAAGCTGTACCGACAGCACCGCTCCGGCGCCCAGCGCGATGGCCACGACCGGGAGGGCGCCGAGCGCGGGGGCCGCGCGGAAGCGCGCCGGCGCGGCGCGAAGGAGCAGCCGGATCACGCGGTGGCCGGCGCGGGCGCCGGATCCGCGAAGAGCCTTCCTCCACGGAGCCGCAGCCGCGTGTCGGCCCGGGCGGCAAGCTCGAGATCGTGAGTCGCGAGCAAAAGCCCCGCGCCACGCTCGCGGGCCAGACGGAACAGAAGATCCGCGACCGTTTGCGCGCTCCGGGCGTCGAGGTTGCCGGTCGGCTCATCGGCCAGCAGTAGCGGCGGCCCCAGCAGCAGCGCGCGAGCGATGGCCGTCCGCTGCATCTCCCCGCCGGAGAGGCGCCGCGCCGGCTCCCGAGCACGGCTCTCGAGGCCGACGGACATCAACAACCGGCGGGCAATGGTGTCCACGTTCCGAGCGACCCCTTCCTCGTCCGGCGCCTGCCGAACGCCCGCGATGCGCGCCGGCAGCAGAACATTCTCCAGGACGCTGAGGTAGGGCACCAGATGGAAGAACTGGAAGACCAGGCCCACGAAACGGCCCCGCAGGCGGCTGCGTTCCGGATCCCGCAGGCCGGACAGGTCCTGTCCCCCGAGCCGCACCGTCCCTTCGCTCGGGGTCTCGATGCCCGCCGCGATGTGCAGCAAGGTGCTCTTCCCGCTGCCCGACCGGCCGGCCACCGACACCGTTTCCCCCTCGTCGATCGCGAGGCTGACGGTATCGAGGATCGTCAGTTCCGACCCGTCCGCCTGGGGGTAGCGCCTGACGACCTCGGAGAGTTCCAGGACCGGGATCATCCCGCCGGATTGCCGCGGGCGCCGTTCCGCGCCGCCACCACCTCGGCCATGACCGAGAGCGCGATCTGGTCCGGCGTGCGGGCGCCGATCGGCAGCCCGATGGGGGCCGCGATGCGCGCGAGCGCGGCTTCGGAAACACCGCGTTCCCGAAGACGGTGGAGACGTCGTTCGTGCGTCTTTCGGCTGCCGAGCGCCCCGACATAGAAGGCCGGGCTCTCAAGAGCCAGCGCGAGCGCCGGGTCGTCCAGCTTCGGGTCGTGGGTCAGGGTCGCGACGGCGGTGCCGGCGTCGAGCCCGATCCGGCGGAAACCTTCCCCGGGCCACTCGTTCACCAGTTCCACTCCCGGAAAGCGCTCGGGAGAGGCGAACACCGGGCGCGGATCGCAGATCACCGGGCGGTAGCCGATCCGGGCGGCAAGATCACACAGCGCCTGGGCGATATGAACGCCGCCGACAATGACCAGGGATTCCGGCGGCCGGATCACATCGCAAAACACCGCACCGAGTGCGGTCTCGGTCGCCAGCGGGCGTCCCGAGGCGAGGGCCGCCTCGGCCGCCTCGAGGAGTTGGGGCGAACCGACACCGTCCGCATCCTGAACCATCACGAGACTTTCGCCGAGCCCGGGCCCCGAAGTCACCACGGCCAGCGCGACCGGAAGCCGGCGGCGCATCCCTTCGCGTACCCGCTGGAGTCGTTCCCGGTCCGCCCGCTCGACGAACACCGACAGCGAGCCGCCGCAGGCGAGACCGACACCCCAAGCCAATTCATCCGAAACCGCGAAGCGAAGGAGGCGCGGCTCGCCGCCTTCGATGACTTCCCGGGCAGCCTGGACCACGCTCGACTCCACGCAGCCCCCGCTGACGGACCCGGCGATGCGACCGGCGCTGTCGATGGTCATCCGGGCGCCCGGCCGGCGCGGCCCGGATCCCCAGGTATGAACGACCGTGGAGAGCGCGAGCGGACCTTCTCCGCGGAGCCAGGAATCCAGAACCGGAGCGATGTCGCGCATGGGGCCTGCCGGGATTAACAGCCTGTGGTGAAACTCGCGTGAGCGCCGAGACCGGTGAGGCGCCCGGCTGACAAGGCGCGTGAGGGAGGAATACCGGGTGTATTTCGACCGAAACGCAACGCAGAACGAAGCGAAGCGGAGTGGTTCAGGCGGGATGGATCGCCGGTCAAACGCCGCGTGGGTTTTACCACAGGCTGTTAGGGTGCGGCCCGGGCCGGGGTCGCGGCCAGCGAACGGCGCAAGGACCGAAGACGCGGGGCCGTCGCGCGCCCCACGGGATCCAGCCCGGCCAGATGGTCGGCCAGCGAGCGAACGCTTGCCAGGTTGTTCACCGGAAGGAAGTCATGAATGTGCGGCAGCGCCGCCGCCATACCGCGCGTGAGCGGCTCGTAGCCCTCATCGGAAAGCAGGGGGTTCAGCCAGACAATCCGCCAGGCGAGTCCCTGCAGTCGCTCCATCTCCGACGCCACCAGCGCAGGGTCACCCCGGTCCCAGCCGTCGCTCACCAGCAGCACAACCGCGGAGGAGGTGGGAAGCCGCCGCGCCCACTCCAGATTGAAGCGGTGGAGCGCTTCCCCGATCCGGGTTCCCCCGGACCAGTCGCGCACCGCCTCCGAGGCCTCCCGGAGCGCGCGGTCCACCCGCCGGTCCGACAGTTTGCGGGTAATCCGAGTGAGCCGGGTGGCGAAGACGAACGCCTCCACCCGCCCGGACGAACCGTGGGAGAGCCCGTAGAGGAAATGGAGGAGGACGCGCGCGGTCTGCTCCATGGAGCCACTGACGTCGGCCAGCACGATGAGCGGGCGCGGCTTCTCCCGGCGCCGCCGACGCTCGAGCCGCACCCATTCCCCGCCGGACCGGAGTCCGTGCCGCAGCGTACGGCGAAGGTCCAGGTTCCGGTTGCCGCCTGGCCGGAAACGCACGACCCGGCGGCGGGCCGCCTGCCAGCCGGCGTCCCGGATGAGCGCCCGGACCTCCCGCAGCTCTTCCTCATCGAGATCCGAAAAATCGCGGTGCTCGAGGGACTCGCGGTCGCTCCAGGTCCGGCGAGCGAAGGGGTGGGGAGGTTGTTCACCCGAATCACCGTCGCCCGTGGCCGCCGCCGGCCGAAAGGTGGCCCGGGTGACGGGGGAGCGCTGTTTCCGGAGCGTCATTCCGGGAAGCCGCGCCCGCGTCCACCGCTCGGGAGGCGTCTCCCAAAACAGTGCGAACGCGGCATCGAAGAGTTCCAGATCCTCGCGCCGATGGATGAGCAGCGCCCGGGCGGCGGCGTGGAATTCCTCGCGCCGGAAGACCTCGATCAGGGAAAGCGCCTGCGCCAGGTCCAGCATGCGCGCCGTCGAGACCGGAAGCCCGATCCCCCGCAGGAGTCGCCCGAAGAGGGTGAGGTTTTGCAGCAGCGGCGGGAGCGCCGGTGAGGGGCCCGGTTCCCCGGCCGGAGCCGCGGGGGTCACAAGACCCCGGTGGCCAGCCGAGTGAGGATGGCGCCCGCCCGTTCGCCGCGCACCATTTCCAGATCGTCGCGGTACTTGAGCAGCGCTCCCAGCGTCCGATCCACGGCGGCCTCGTCGAGCGCCGTCTGTCCCAGCGCGGCCAGCGCCATGGTCCAGTCGAGGGTTTCGGAGACCCCGGGGCGCTTGAAGAGGTCCAACTCGCGCAGCTCCTGCGCGAACCGGGTCGCTTCGGCGGCCAGCTGCGCCGCCGCCTGCGGCACCCGCTCCCGCACGATGTCGAGTTCCCGCTCGTAGGTCGGATACGGGATCCAGTGGTAAAGGCAGCGGCGCTTCAGGGCGTCGTGGACCTCGCGGGTGCGGTTCGAGGTGAGGACCACCACCGGCGGCGCGGCGGCCTCGATGGTGCCGACCTCCGGAATCGTGATCTGAAAGTCCGACAGGACTTCAAGGAGGTACGCCTCGAACTCTTCGTCGCTGCGGTCCACCTCGTCAATGAGCAGGACCGGGCGATGTGCCGGCGACGAGGTCTCGATGGCGCGCAGCAGGGGCCGGCGCAGCAGGAAGTCGGGCCCGAACAGGTCCTGCTGGTCCATCGCGGCGCCACCACTCTCGGCGAGGCGGATCGCGAGCATCTGCCGGGTGTAGTTCCACTCGTAGGCGGCCTGCGCGATGTCCAGCCCCTCGTAGCACTGCAGCCGGATCAACGGGACTCCGAGGACGGCTGCCGTGACCTTGGCAAGTTCGGTCTTGCCGACGCCGGCTTCGCCCTCGAGGAACAGCGGCCGCTCCAGGCGGAGGGCCAGGAACAGCGCGGTGGCGAGCCCGCTAGCGGCGATGTACCCCTGCCCGGCCAGTGCCCCGGTGAGTTCGGAGACCGAGGAGACAGGCGCCGGACCGGTCACCGAGGCCGGCGTCGCCAAGTTCAGCCTGCCGCGCGTTCGGCGGCGGCGGCCAGCGCCCGCCCCGTGTACACCCCGGCGAGATGGGTCCGGAATTCGCCGGAGGCATAGAGGTCACCGAGCGCGTCGCCGCAGGCTCCCCCTACGAGACCCGCCGCTTCCGCGATGCGCGCGGCGTTCGCCGGGCCGCCGCAAAGCGCCGCGGCCGCCGCTTCGGCGAGCACCGCCTTCCCGGCCACCCCGTTGATGCCGATTGCACAGCTCGCGACATTGCCGCCGTCCAGGACCACCGAGGCGGCAACCCCGACGACCGCGTAGCTGGAGGCCGGATGCCGATGCTTCAGATAAGCGCTCCCGGCAGCACACGGAACCCGCACCGAAGTGATGACCTCATTCTCGGCCAACGCAGTGGTCAGAATGTCCACAAAGAAGTCCGACGCGGCGATGGTTCGCTCACCTCCGGCGCCCACCGCGGTGATTTCGGCGCCGAGCGCCAGCATCGCAGCCGGGTAGTCGGCGCCCGGATCCGCGTGCGCCAGGCTGCCTCCGATCGTTCCCCGGTTCCGGACCTGGATGTCCCCGATCGCCGCGGCCGCCTCCGCGAGCATCGGGCATCCTCCCTGAACCGCCGCCGAGCCGGCCACCGAGGAGTGGGTGGCGAGCGCCCCGATCACCAGGCTGTCCCCGTCTCCGGAGATGTCGGCGAGTCCCGGAATCCGGCCAATGTCCACCAGCGCCGCCGGCTGCGCCGCGCGCAGTTTCATGGCTGGGATCAGGCTGTGCCCACCCGCGACCAGCTTGGCGTCGGCCAGCGAAGAAAGTAGCTCCACCGCCTCGGCGACCGAAGCGGCGCGGTGGTAGTCGAATTGGTTCGGATACATCGAAGCAGTCTCCTATTCGCTGGTCACTGATCAGGCGGCGCTGCGGGCCGCCCGGACGGCGCGCCAGATCCTCTCCGGAGTGAGCGGAAGCTCAATGTGGGTAACTCCCAAAGGAGCAAGCGCATCGAGCACGGCGTTCGCGACGACTGGCGTGGCCGCGATGGTGCCCATCTCGCCGGCGCCCTTGACCCCGAGCGGGTTGTGGGGCGACGGGGTCTCGATCCGGTCCACCTCGATTCCGGGCAGCAGGTCCGCCCGCGGGACGGCGTACTCGAGGAGGGTGCCGGAAAGCAGTTGGCCGTCGTCGGAATAGGCGCCGATCTCGGTCAGCGCCTGGCCGACCCCCTGGACGATTCCGCCCTGGATCTGGCCCTCCACGATCATCGGGTTGATCACCTTGCCAACATCGTCCACCGCCACGTAGCGGAGGATCCGCACCTCCCAGGTGTCGGAGCAGACCTCCACCTCGCAGATGTGCGAACTCGCCGGGAACGTGAAGTTGGCCGGATCGTAGAAGCTCACGAAGTTGAGCCCCGGTTCCATTCCCTCGGGAAGGCTGTGCGCGGTGTAGGCGGCGAAGGCGAGTTCGCCGAATTCCTTTCCGCGGTCAGGAGAGCCCTTCACGTGCACCCGGCCGGACTCCTGGTCGTACACGACATCTTCTTCCGCGGCCTCGAGCAGGTGGGCGCCGATCTTGAGGACCTTCGCCCGCACTTTCTCGGCGCTCCGCACGAGCGCCGAGCCGCCCACGCAGGCGCTCCGGCTCCCGTAGGTGCCCATGCCGAAGTTGACGCGGCCGGTGTCGCCGTGGACGACCTCCACACTTTCGATCGGCACTCCCAGTTCATCGGCGGCCACTTGGGCGAAGGTGGTCTCATGCCCCTGGCCATGGGTGTGGGAGCCGGTGAAGACGCTCACCTGCCCCGTCGGATGGATCCGAATTTCTCCGCTCTCCCAAAAGCCCACGGCAGAGCCCAGCGAGCCCGCTACCGCCGAGGGCGCCGGACCGCTGGCCTCGATGCAGCAGACCACCCCGACGCCCCGTAGCTTGCCGTCGGCGCGCGCCTCGGCCTGCGCCTCGCGCATCCCGGCGTAGTCCGCCCGATCGGCAGCCGTCGCCATCAGCCGGTCGTAGTCCCCACTGTCATACAGGAACGCGACCGGGGTCTGGTAGGGAAAGTCCTCCTTGGGTATCGCGTTCTGGCGCCGGAGCTCCAGCGGGTCCCGGCCGAGCCGGGCTGCCGCCAGGTCCACCAGGCGCTCGACGAGGTAGGCGGCCTCCGGGCGGCCAGCGCCCCGGTAGGCGTCCACCGGCACCGTGTTCGTGAGCGTGCCGTGCACCTTGCCGAACACTCCGGGCATCTTGTAGTTGCCGGAGAGCAGCGTGATGTAGAGCGCGGTGGGAATGAGGGGGGCGAAGGTGGAGAGGTAGGCCCCCTGGTTCGCCCAGGTCTCCACGTCGAGCCCGGTGAAGGTGCCGTCGCCCTGCACGGCGAGCTTGGCCACGGTGACGTGATCCCGTCCCTGGGAATCGGTCATCTGGCTCTCGGTCCGCGTCGCCACCCAGCGGGCGGGGCGCCCGACCTGGCGCGCCACCCACGGCACGATGACTTCCTCGGGGTAGTGGAAGATCTTGCTGCCGAAGCCGCCGCCGACGTCCGGCGAGATCACCCGCAACTTGCTCTCGGGGATTCCGAGCGTGAACGCCGAGAGCAGCAGCCGGATCGGATGCGGATTCTGGCTGGTCGTCCAGACGGTCATCTCTTCGGAAGCCGCCTCCCACTGCGCCGCGGCGGCGCGCGGCTCCATCGCGGTGGGGATGAGCCGCTGGTTCACCAGTTCGAGCTCCACCACTTCGTCGGCTTCGGCAAACGCCTTGTCGCATGCCTCCTGATCTCCGAGCGCCCAGTGGTAGGACACGTTGTCCTCGATCTCCGCGTGAACGAGGGGCGCTCCCTCATCCGTGGCGCCCCGGGCGTCCACCACGGTCGGGAGCGGTTCGTAGTCCACCTCGATCGCTTCGACCGCATCGGCGGCGACGTAGGGATCCTCCGCAACCACGACGGCCACCGAATCCCCTACATGGCAGACGCGGTCGGTCACCACGACCGGCCGATCGGGCACCTTGGTGTCGGGCACCAGCCAGCCGCAGGGGAGCGAACCGCAGCCACCGTCCTTGAAGTCCTGCCCGGTGAAGACAGCCAGTACGCCATCCATGGCGCTCGCCGCCGAGGTGTCCATCCCGGTGATCCGGGCGTGAGCCTCGGGGCTGCGCTTGATGGCCACGTGGACCATGCCCGGCATCTGCAGGTTCGCGACGTAGCGTCCCTTGCCCTGTATGAAGCGCGGATCTTCCACCCGCTTGACCGAAGTCCCTACGTAACGGCCCATGGTTCTCCTCCTCGCAGTCCTGTCGAAAGTTGTGAGCCTCGCTCAGCTCCCGCGGGCGCCGGCGGCCACCACCGACTTGACGATGTTTTCGTAACCGGTGCAGCGGCAGATGTTGCCTTCGAGGCCGTGACGCACCTGGGCGTCCGTGGCGTCCGGATTCCGCTCCAGGATTTCGACCGCGGTCAGGATCATGCCCGGAGTGCAGAAGCCGCACTGCAGGCCGTGGTTATCCCAGAAGGACTGTTGCACGGGATGGAGCCCGTCGGCGCCCGCCAGCCCTTCGATGGTCGTTATGTCCGAGCCGTCCGCCTGGACCGCCAGCACGGTGCACGATTTGACTGCCTTCCCGTCCATGAGCACCGTGCAGGATCCGCACTGCGAGGTGTCGCAGCCGACATTCGTCCCGGTAAGTCCAAGCCGGTCCCGGAGCAGATGACAAAGGAGCAGTCTGGACTCGACATCCAACTCCTCGGCTTTTCCGTTGACGCTGATGCGAACGCGGTGGCTCATGGGGAGGCTCCTCCTCGCCGGGGACGAATCATTCGAACCGCGAGAGTAACCGGGAAGGACGGAAATCCGCAAGAGCAGAAACCTCGCTCGACACCCGTCCGGCGCGCCGCGCGTCTGCGGCCTACACTACGGCAATCCCCCAAGACGTCATGCGCGCAGTGCTGATTCCAACCGCCATCCTGAGCTTGTTGGCAACCGGATCGCTCGCTCCGGGACAGCCCCCGAGCCAGCCGCCGACGCAGCCACCGCCGGTGGAGAGGCCAACCACCACGGAGCGGGAAGCAACGCTCGGGGAGCGGTTCAGTTTCGTGGTCCGGGTTCCCAGCGTAACCCTCGACATCGTGGTCGCGGATGAGCGTGGGCGCTTCGTCACCGGGCTTGGCGAGGACGACTTCGAGATCCTCGAGGACGGGATACCCCAGGAGATCAATTACTTCACCGCCGATCTGACTCCGGTAACCAGCCTCCTCCTGCTCGACTCATCCGCATCCGTCCGTTCGAATCTGTCGGCGATTCAGACTGCCGCCTATCTCTTCCTTCGTAACATGGCGACCGCCGACCAGGGACGCGTCGCCACCTTCAGCGAAGGTGTCCGCTTCGGACCTCCGTACGCCACGGACATCTGGAACCAGGTTCCCATGATCCGCGCCATGCGTCCTTTCGGGAAGACGGCGCTGTACGACGCAATCCTCACCAGCCTGCAGGAACTCTCCCGCGTCGAGGAGCGAAAGGCGCTCATTCTCGTCTCGGATGGGGAGGACTCCGGGTCCGATGCCAAGGGGAGCGTCAGCACGCGGGAGCAGGCGCTGGAAGGCGCCCGGCTTTCGGAGGGGGCGATCTACACGGTCGGATACACGGGCTGGAGTCCCGAAGGAGGCGGAAAGCTGAACCGCGATTTTCTGGACGCGGTGGCGGAGCAAAGCGGCGGAAGGTCCTACTACCCGGAGAAGATCGAAGATCTGTCGCGCCATTTCCGCCAGATCCAGCACGAACTGCACCGGCAGTACCAAGTCGCGTATCTCCCCTCCCGGGAGCGCAAGGAAGGCGGCTGGCGAAGCATCGAAGTCAAGATCAAGGGCCGCGACGACGTCGTCGCCCGCACCCGAAAGGGCTACTACGCGGCTCCGGAAACCGACGCCAGCACGTCGCGCTAGCAGCGCAAGGAGCGCGAGGAGCGCAAGGAGCGCCGGCCTCCCGGCCGGCATCGGCGAGCGCAGCGAGGCGAAACTCCCACACCTGGTCAGCCTCGACGGCGCCAACCCAAGCGGGGACGGCGCGTAGCCGGACCAGCCCGAGAGTGGCGCAGCGCTACGGCGTTGGGCTGCAGCACCATCGGGGAAATCGCAGCGCTACGGCGTTGGGCTGCAGCACCATCGGGTTGACGACGGGAGTTTCGCTCCGCTGCGCGGAGCGATGCCGGCCGGAGGCCGGCGCTCCTGCGAGGCGAAACTCCCCGACTTGATCAGCCTCGACGGCGCCGACCCAAGCGGGGCGGCGCGTCGCCGGACCAGCCCGAGAGTGGCGCAGCGCTACGGCGTTGGGCTGCAGCACCATCGGGGAAAGTTGACGACGGGAGTTTCGCTCCGCTACGCGAAGCGATGCCGGCCGGAGGCCGGCGCTCCTGCGCCAACCTGAACGCGGACGGTGCTTTGCCGTACAGGCACGGGAGTGGCGCAGCGCCACATTGATGGGCTGCAGCGCCACCCGGGACAGTTGACGGCGGGATCTCGCTGCGCTGTGCGGAGCGACGTCGGCCAAAGACCGGCCCAGCTCTTCCGGTGGGGGTACCTGCGCAACACGGATAATCGCCGGTGCGCCCAAACCAAGGAGCCTCCGATGTACCGAACCGCCGTCCTGCTTCTCGCGGCTCTCGCCCTCGCGGCCGCCTGCGGATCACCCGAACCCGCTCCGGCCCCCGACCCGGAACCGGAGGTGGATCCGGTTCCGACGCCCGACTACACGCTTCCGGCGGACAACACCCATAACCGCTGGAGCGCCACCATCCCGCCGGTCCTCACCGTCCCCTCCGGCGCCGTGGTCGAGATCTTCACGAAAGAAGCCTCGGACGGCCAGATCACTCCGGAGACCACCGCCGAGGATCTCGCGAGCGTGGACTTCGGGTTGATCCACGCCCTCACCGGCCCGGTCGCCGTGGAGGGGGCGGAGCCGGGCGACCTGCTCGCCGTGACGATCCACGAAGCGGAAGTTCAGGGCCCCGGCTGGGCCGGCATCTTCCCGGGGTTCGGCTTCCTGGCCGACGAGTTCACGGATCCCTGGATCCGGAGCTTCGATCTGGCGCCGGGCGCCACCGAGGCGCGTTTCAATGACCGGATCACCCTGCCCCTGTCCCCCTTCCCGGGCGTGCTCGGCGTGGCGCCGGCCACCGACGAGATGCTGGTGACCATCCCGCCCCGCGCAAACGGCGGCAACATGGACAACCGGCACATGCGCGCCGGGACGACGGTCTATATCCCGGTCCAGGTCCCCGGCGCGAACTTCTCGATCGGGGACACCCACGCGGTGCAGGCGGACGGTGAGGTTTCCGGAAGCGCGATCGAGGTGCCCATGCGGCTCGTGCTGACGCTGGAAGTACTCCCGAATCCCCGGGGGATCACCGAACCCGAATACGAGACGGAGGAGTACTACGCGGTCACCGGGTTCGACCCCGACATCGACGAGGCGGCGAAGAAGGCGACGCGGCACATGATCGCCTGGCTGGTGGCCGAGCACGGGCTGACGCCCGAGGAGGCCTACGTGCTCTGTTCGCTGGCCGGCGACCTCAAGATCTCCGAAACCGTGGACGTTCCCAACATGCTGGTGAGCATGCACATGCCGAAGTCGATCTTCTGAGTTCCGAGGCCTCCGCCATGAGGATCTGCCCATTCGCCCGAGTGACGACTTCTCGCTCCGGGAGAGGACCTTCGCCGATGAAACTCCCCGCCATCGCAGTCCTGGCCGCCGCCGCATTGGCATCGCTGTCTGCGCGCCCTGCGTCCGCCCAGGGATACGAATACCCCGACCCCTTCCCGGGCGGCTACCCCTCCCTCTCGGGTTCCAGCAACGCGGGCCGGATGTACATGGAGAGCTACTTCCCGCCTCCAGTCACGGCCTCGCCCACCTACCCGGCCTGGTCGCCCGACGGCGAGTCCATCGCCTTTGCCTACCAGGGCCGCATCTGGATCGTCCCCGCCGAGGGCGGCACGGCCCACCAGGTGACCAGCGGCCCCGGCTACCACTCCCAGCCGAGCTGGTCCCCCGACGGCAGCCAGATCGCCTACGCGGCCGATATCGACCGCAACTTCGACATCTTCGTCACCGACCTCGCGACGGGCGGGTCGCGCCGCCTCACCACCCACTCCTTCCTCGACCTGCGCCCGCGCTGGTCACCGGACGGGTCCCGCGTCCTCTTCACGACGGAGCGTGACGGCACCTTCGACCTCTGGGTCCACGACATGGAAACCGGATCGGCCGAAGCCGTCATCGCCGACCCGGCGGCGAACGACATGGCCGGAGACTGGATCGGCGACACCGGCGACATCGTGTTCGTTTCCAGGCGGGGCGAAGCCGCACTCGGCTCAGGTTCCCTCTGGCGGTATCGCGCCGCGACTGGAGCGGTGGAACTCGTCATTCGCATCGAGACCAACTACCAGGCGGCGCCGGTCGTCGCACCGCATGGAGGCATCGTCGCCTACATCACGGACTCCTCGGGCAACAACGACCTCTACGCCGTTCCGAGCGAGAGGTCCCCCCGGGGAATCCAGCCCGTGCGCCTCACCCACAGCCGCACGGATGAGTATTTCCCGTCGTGGTCACCCGATGGCGAGCGCCTGGTGTACGCGCGGAACGGCGGCGTCCCGGACCAGCCACGCAGCATCGACAACGGGATGGGGTTCGCGCTCTACACGGTCACGCGCGGGGGCGGCGCGCCCAAACCCGTGCGCATCGACGGCTACGCATGGTCCGAGCCCACCGGCCGGCTCCGCGTTCGCATCAGCGACTCGGACGGCGAACTCCTGCCGTCGCGCATCTATCTGACCGGCGCCGACGGGCGCGCCTGGTTCCCGCACGGCAGCTACCCCCGCGTCGTCAGCGTGACCGAGGACTACTACTTCCACACGGACGGCAGCTTCTCGGTGACCCTTCCCGCCGGCGAGGCCACCGTCGAGGCCTGGCGGGGCTTCGAATACGAGCCCGTCTCGCGCGCCGTCGAAGTCCGCGCTGGCGAGCACGCCACCGTCGAAGTCCAGTTGGACCGCTGGATCGACATGGCGGAGAGTGGCTGGTACTCGGGCGACAATCACATCCACCCCAACTACGGCGGCCACTACTTCGTCACCCCCGAGGACCTTCGGAACAAGGCCCACGCGGAGGACCTCAACATCGCGAACGGCATGATCGCCAACTACTGGGGCAACAGCCGGGTCGAGGATCTCGAGCACTTTCTCGGGCACCCCCACCCGCATGGCGGCCCGCGCACCATCGTTTACTACAACGAGGAATACCGGCCCAGCTACTTCGCGCACCTCTCGCTGCTGAATCTGATCGAGCTGATCACGCCCTTCTACATCGGCTCGGTGGGGACCGCGCACCAGGCCCTCTACCCGGACAACGCGGCGGTGCTTCGCCGGGTGCACGAGCAGGGCGGCATCGGCGGGTACGTCCACCCCTTCGGACTCCGGCATCGGGACCCCGACGCGGCGGGAGCCGGATCAGCGCGAGAGCTGCCCGTTGACGCGGTTCTCGGCCTCGCCGACTTTGTGGACGTGGCGTGTATCTGGAGCGACGAACTCGGCACGGCCGAGGTCTGGTACCGCCTCCTCAACACGGGTTCGCGCATCCCGGGGACCGCCGGAACGGACGTCATGTCGGACATCTGGCGGCATCCCGCGGTCGGGACGACGCGCACCTACGTTTACACCGGCGAGGACCATGTCCACTACGACGCCTGGGCCGACGCGATGGCGGCGGGTCGGGCGTTCGTGACCAGTGGCCCGATCATGACGCTGGACGTTTCGGGGCCCGGAGACGCTCCCGGTAAGGGCATGGGCGAGGAACTGGCGGTGTCGCGCGGCGATGTGATCACGGTGCGCGCCACGGCGCGGTCGCTCTTCACGATGCATGCCCTGGAGATCGTGCAAAACGGTCGCGTCGTGCACCGGATCGACGCCGCGGGCGACCTGAAATCGATCGACGCGGAACTGGAGATCCCGATCGAGGAAAGCGGGTGGATTGCGGCGAGGGCACTGGGGCCGCCGCAGCACGGCGCGATGGACAGCTACCTGTTCGCGCACACGAATCCCGTGTTCGTGATCAGCGGCGACGAACCGATCCGCTCACGGGACGACGCGGCGTTCTTCGTCCGCTGGATCGACCAGGTGCTGGAGGAGCTGCGGGCGATGGATCGCTGGGACGATCCCGCGCAGAAGGCGGCGGTGCTGGCGACGTTCGAGGAGGGGCGGCGGCTTTACCAGGCGCAGGTGGACGAGTTGGGCGACAGGTAGGGCGTTTCCGACCCGGAGAGTTGCCCGGCTCTCCCAGCGGCGACCACCGACGCGGTTTCGGCGACGGCAATGCGGTCGCCGTTGCGATGGGTGGCTACCGTAGCTACCATGACTCCATGAGAGCCGTCGGGATCAAGGAGCTGAACAACCGCTTGAGCGAGTACGTCCGTCTCGCCGCTTCCGGCGAGACGGTACTGGTCACCAATCGCGACCGCATCGTCGCCGAGATGGGGCCTCCGCGGGAAACGGGGAACCCGCTCGCCGACAATCCGCGACTCGTCGAGATGGTCCGGAGGGGCCATCTCACTCCTGCCCGATCCCGGCTGAACGGGCCGCCTCCGAGAGGCAAGCCGGTGACGTCCATGGCGCAACTCCTCCGGGAGCTGGACGAAGATCGGGCGGATCGGTGACCTATCTCGACAGTTCCGCCGTCCTTGCCCACATCCTGACGGAGGACCGACGGCCTCCACCGGCGCTATGGAAGGAGAAGCTGGTTTCCAGCCGGCTGCTCGAGTACGAGGTGTGGGTACGGCTGCACGCCCGCGGAATGGCCGAGACTCACGGCGGTCCGGCAGAGCGCATTATCGGCGGGACGGACCTGTTGGAACTCTCTCCTCCGGTGCTCGCACGCGCCTTGAGACCCTTTGCTTCGCCGCTCCGCACGCTCGACGCCCTGCACCTCGCCTCGATGGTGCATCTTCGGGAGAGCGGTGAGCGCGTTGCACTCGCCAGCTACGACCGCCGGATGGCGACCGCCGCGGAGAGGATGGGTTTCCCGCTCTACGACCTCGGCGCCTGATGCGCCGAAGGGGCCGGGCGCCCGGTCAGCGCAGCGCCGCGAGCACCTTCCCGATGAAGGGCGATACCGCGCCCCCCTGGATCCAGCGGACCACGACCACCAGGTCGTTCTCCCAGTCCACGTAGACGATGTTGCTCCCGGCCCCACGGAAGGTCACCGCGGTGTCGGGAGCGTCGGGGATGGACTTCACCATCTCCCCGTCCCGCTCGACCGGGCCGTTCAGGAACCAGTTCATGTAGCCGTAGCTGGGGTTAACCTCGCCCGGAGTGCGGGCCATCCCGATCCACTCCTCGGAGATGAGCTGCTCGCCCTTCCAGTTCCCCATCCGCAGGAACAGGTAGCCGAAACGGGCGAGGTCGCGGCCGCTGATGTGCATCCCGCCGCCCCAGTGGCCGCCGCCGCTCACGGACTGGACGTTCCGGCCGTCGATCATCACCCAGGAGTTCTCGTAGCCGTGCCAGCGCCAGCGGTTCGAGGCGCCGATGGGATCCATGATCCCCTTGCGGAGAATGACCGGTAACGGGTCGCGCACCACGTGGAGCCCCGCAAGGCCGAGCAGGTTCACCCGGACGTCGTTGTACTTGTAGTGGGTTCCCGGCTTGTACATCGGGCGGTCGGGATACTCGAAGGGATGGTCTCCCACCGGCCGGTCGGCCCAGTCCGGCTTCCCAAAGAGCGTGCCCTGCCAGTCGCTGGTCTGACGCAGGAGGTGATCCCAGGTGATGGACTGGTTGTGCTCCGAGCCGAAGAGTTCGTCGTCCGGCATGTAGGGGCCCACCCGGTCCTCGACCGACGCGATGAGGCCGGCGTCGTAGAGCAGCCCGATGGTCGTCGAAAGGAAGGTCTTCGAGACGCTGAAGGTCATGTCCACCTTCTTCGACGGCCCCCACTCCCGGACGATGTAACCGTCCTTGATGACGATGCCGCTCAGCGCTCCCCGCACGGTCGTGGGGCCGACGCGACTCCCGAAGGGCTCCTGAGCGAACGTCAATTCGTGGTTCAAAGCGAGGTCCCGGGGAGCGCCCGATTCCGACGCCACCGCGAACTCCACGGCCTCCTCAAGGAGCGTCGGGTCGAACCCCGCTTCGGCGGGAGCCCTCGTCTGCCAGTCGTGGCGTTCGGGAAAGTACGGATCCTGCGCGGCCGCGAGCGTTGCCGCGAGCAGCCCGGCGATCAGAAGGCCCGCAAGCGGGACGGTTCTCAGTCGAAGTCTCATGGATTTCCTTTCCTCGGTGGGTTCCGTGGGTGGAACGCGGCAGGCCGTTCAGGCCTCGATCTTGGATCGCATCTCGGCGAACATCTCGCGCAGCACCTTTTCGGTGACCGGTTTCAGCAGCCGGGAGGCAAGCGCAGCCAGCGTGCCCCGCACCTGCACCGTGCCCTTCCAGTCCAGCGCGGTACCGGATTCCTCGTCCCGCAGCCGCAGTTCGGCGACGGCATCGATGGTGGTGCCCGGTCCCCGGCCCCGGATCTTGAGCCGGGCCTCTTCGAGTTCCACCAGATCGGTGAACTCGATGACGTTCTTCGCGTTCAGCCCCACGGTACCGAGCTTGACGCCGCCCACCACCTCGAACCGCTTACCGGGCTCGAGGATGCGGACCGACTTCACGCCGGGGGTGCAGGAGGCCACCGATTCCGCGTCGGTGACGAAGGCCCAGACCTTCTCGCGGGGGGCGCTGATGATCTCGGTGCCTTCAATGTCCATCGCCGGATTCTACGGCTCGCCGGCGCTGGCAGGCGCCGACCGGACCCGATCAGGCGCGGACGAAGTCCCGGGGGTCGATTCGATCCACGCCAGACACTGCATCAAAGCCCTGGTCCGCCGACACGATGGTGCGGACCTCGCGCGCCTCCATTGTGGCGATGTGAACAGCGTCGCGAGCGGAGAGCCCCTCGTATTCGAGAAGCAGCGCGAGCGCGCGGGTCGTGTGATGTTCCGTTACCGGGATGATCTCGTCGCAAAGTTCCTGAGCGGCGCGGTGGACAGTTTGGGCCTCTCCAGGACGATGTTGGGCGAAGTATCGGTGGAGGATCTCCTGAAGGACTTCCGCATTCGTCACGACCCGCACCTTGCTCTCCTGAAGACTCTCCAACACCGCGTCACAGGTCTCCCGCCACCTGGCATCCGCACCCGCCGCGTACATGAAGACGTTCGCGTCGACGAAGATCACCCCAGGAGGCTCGAACGGCCGCTCACCCGGATGGGGCTGCGACTCAGTCATTCGATTTGGTGTCCGCGGGGGCGTCGCGCCGCGGCCATTCGGCGACGCGAAACGCTGTCTTCAAGCGGCTGTATTCCCGTTTCCACTCCGACCAGGACTCCGGAACCGGCGCGGGCGGCATGCTGCGAAGCGCTTCCAGCGCCTCCAGTTGTCGCCGGCGCCGGTCCGGCTTGACGCAGTACTCCTGAATCGCCTCGCGGACGACGGCCGCGTGCTTGAGACCCTCGGCTTCGGCCCGGCGCCGGACCGCGGCGTATTCGACCTCGTTCAGCGTGACCTGGACCTTGTGGCGGCGGGACATGCGGCCAGTATGGTGTGGCATGTGAAATGTGTCAATTGAGATGTGTCAAAGGCTTTCCTGATCGGCGGATCGCGTACGGACGGCGCGAACGGATCTTTCACCCGCCCTTCGGCGTAGTCTTCCCGGCTGAGGTTCCCGCCATGTCCCGCTTCGTCCCGCGCCGCGTTCTTGCTGCCACCGCCGCGCTCTCCTGCCTCCTCTTACCCGCGTCCCCCGAAGCAGGGGTCGCGTCCGCGATCGGAACCACACTCTCGGCAGCCGAGATCGTAGGCGAGGTCACCGATCCGCAGGGACTCCTGGTTCCGGGCGCCAACGTGATCCTCACCCTCGCGAACGGCCAGATTCGGGAGACCACCAGCGACGCGGCGGGATCGTTCCGCTTCGACACGCTCCCGGAAGGCCTCCACCGTCTGACCGTGCTCGGGCGCGGTTTCGCCGACCGCACCGTCGAGATCACGGTCGGGAGCGCCGGCGAGGTCCGCATCAGCATTCCGCTCGACATGTCCTTCGCGGAACGGGTGACCGTCACCGGCCAGCAGCAGGAGAGGAGTCTTCAGGACGAACCCACCAGCGTGGCGCTCGCTACCGGAGCGCAACTCGATTCCGGGACCGACACCGACCTTTCCCGGCTCGTCGCCATGACGCCGAACGTCAACTCCTCCTCCGACGTCCGCGGTTTCTCCATCCGGGGTATCAGCCAGCAGGGCTTTGGCCCCGAAGGCGGGTTGCTGCTGAGCGTCAAGCTGGACGGCGCCACGGTGCAGGGCTACCAGGGCACTTTCTTCGGACCGTTCAGCACCTGGGACATGGACCGGGTGGAGATCTTCCGCGGGCCGCAGTCCACCCAGCAGGGGCGCAACGCCCTTGCCGGCGCCATCGTCATGAAGAGCACCGATCCGGAATACCGGACTGCCGTGCGGGTGCGGGGCCGGTTCGGCAACCTCGGCGCCACCCAGGGCTCGGCGGTCCTGAACGTTCCCATCGTGGCCGGCAAGGCCGCCTTCCGGCTCGCGGTGGACAACCGAAAGAGCGACGGGTTCGTCCAGAACACAACCCGCGGAGACGACTCCTATGACTTTCGCGACTACCTCGCGATCCGCATGAAGCTGCGCTTCGATCCGACGGCCCGGTTCCGGGGGATGCTCACCTATCAGGCGACCGAGAGCCGCGGCGGCGACGGGGCGATCAACGTGGACCGCTTTCCGGAGGAGCGCGTCAACATCTCGGACCACCCTGCCGCCGACGGTTCGGAGCACCACAACGTGACGCTGGGGCTCGCCTACGACCTGAGCCACCGGCTGTCCCTCGAATCCACCTCCAGCATCTACCAGCACGACTACCGCCGGGAGGAGGATCTGGACCAGACACCCCTGGCAGCCGGTGTCCTCGACTACACGACCGACGACGAGTGGATGACCCAGGAGTTCCTCCTGCGCTACCAGGGGCCGGGCCGGCGGCGTGGAGTCCTGGGCCTTTATTTCGCAGACCTGACCGACACGCTGCAGGCGGACGCCGCCGGCCCGGGCGAGCTCGCGGGACTTCCCCCGGGGTTCGTCCTGACCTCGTTCTTCAACACCGAGGAAGCGACGCGGAACGCGGCCGTCTTCGGCGAGTTCGACCTCGGCCTGGCCGACGCCTGGACCGTCACCCTCGGCGCCCGCTACGACAGCGAGAGCCGCGAGACCGTGAACCGCCAGGGAGTCGTCTCCGATCCACCCCTCCCGCAGTTCCCGCCAGAGGGGCCCCCGCAGGAATTGGACGCCTCCTACCGGGCCTTTCTTCCGAAAGCCACCCTGACCCGCGACTGGACCGACTCGCTGTCCACCTCGATCGGCTGGCAGCGGGGTTATCGGGCCGGCGGGCAGTCGATCGCCGTCCTCAGCCAGCGGGTCAGTGATTTCGAGCCCGAGTTCACGAGCAACGTCGAGTTCGCGCTGCGCGCGGCGGCTCCCGACCGGCGCTGGTTCTTCAACGGGAATGTCTTCTACACCGACTGGACCGACCAGCAGGTCCGGGTGATGACGGATCTCGGCCTTCCGGTGGACACCGTCACCGTCAACGCCGGGGAATCCACCGTCACCGGGCTGGAGGCGCAGACCGGCTACTGGCTCGACCCGCGCGTCCAGCTCTACGGTTCGCTCGGCCTGCTCAGCACCCGGTTCGACGAGTTCCGCGACGGGGAGCGGGACTTCACGGGGAACGAGTTCCCGCACGCGCCGGCATGGTCGTGGCTGACCGGGGTTTCCGTCCGGCTGGATGACAACTGGTCAGGGAACACCGAGGTCGCCGCACAGGCCGACGCCTTTTCGAACAGCGGTAACGACGCGCGCTTCCGGGTCGGAGGGCGCACGCTGGTGAACGCCCGCTTCGGCTACCAGCGAGGCAACTTCGGGGTGTTCGCCTTCGGGAGGAACCTCCTCGACGAGGCGTATCTCCTCCAGGCGTGGCAGCCGACCGCTCCGATTTTCAGCGCGCTTGGCCGCGCCGGCGAACCGCGGACGATCGGGATCGAGCTGGATCTCAGTTTCTGATTCCCGCTTTTAGCAGCCTGTGGTGAAACCCCCGTGAGCACCGAGAGTGGCAAGGCGCCCGGCTGACAAGGCGCGTGAGGGAGGAATACCAGGTGTATTTCGACCGAAACGCAACGATGAGCGCCTCGTAGAGGCGCGGTTCAGACGGGATGCATCGCCGCTCGAGCCCCCACCGGGAGAACTGGGCCGCGGGGGTTTTGCCACAGGCTGTTAACCCCAGTGGGCGTCAGGGAGGGGCTTCGACCCGGGTCCAGGGACCGCACTCGTCGTCGGTGTAGAAGCCGACATCGGAATCGTCGAGCGTGACCGTGACCCCGCCGGGCGCCTCGAGGAAATCGTCCTCGATGATGTCCTCCGAGGTTCCCCCGAAGCTCTTCACCCGCGCCCAGTAACAGTGCTCGCCCGCCTCGGCGCGGTAGGTCCCGGGCAAGAGTTGCAAACCGACCAGCCAGTTGCCGGGCCCGATCGTCTCCTGCACCCGGGAGATGGAGGGCTCGGATCCCCAGACGCCGCATTCGGGGGTGGAACGGAAGATCGCGTCGTCGTCGTGGATGTCCACGATCGCCTGGAGAGCGTCAAAGCCGAAGAAGCCCTCGGCGATGAAGTCCGGGTCCGGCGGGCTCGTGGCGGCGCGGTCCACTCCCCCGATGTCCGAATACCCCGAGCGGCGCTGCCAGACACATCCCGACTCGGGATCCCCGAAATAGCGGCGGGCGACGATTTCATCACCCACGAGCCACTGGCCGCCGCCAAACGAGTCGCGGGGCGCCAGACCGTCCAGGGTGAAGTGAAGTTCCTGCGGGGGTCCGGTGGATCGTTGCTCCTGCTCCGCGTAGCCATCCTTCCGGGCCGCGACAGTCGTCTCTCCCCGCAGTTCCGATAGGAAAAAACGGCCGTCCCACCCGGTCCGCGTCTCCTCACCCGCGGAAGCCCCGTCGAGGGCGACGATCAGCACGTCCGCCACCGGTTTGCCGTTTTGGTTGACCACCCTGCCGGTCAGGTCGTAAAGCGCCACGGTCGGCGGCGTCACCGACAGGGCCGCTTCGCTCCGGACGGGGCCGAACGTCGCCGTGATGCGCGTTTCTCCTTCGGCATGAGCTCGCAGGTTGCCGCGCTGGTCAATGCTCGCCACCATGGGATCGCTGGACTGCCAGACGGCGTCCGCCAGGCCGGCGGAGCCGTCGCTGAATGTGGCGCGGGCAGTCAGGTCGGCGCGCGCCCCCACGGGAAAGGGCGCCTCAGGCAGGCCACGGATCTCAAGCGCCGTCGGGACCGGTTCCCACCGGGGGCGACGTGGGCCCACCCGAGTCCCCGCAGCCGGCGAACCCGCACGCGGCGATCAGCGCCGCACGCGACAGGGATCGTGATACCGCCACCAGCAACTTCCACCCCGGCCAACGACGTACAGCCCTCATCTTCGGGCAGGTTAGCGCTGCTCTGAACGCCCCGCTTGGGTGTGCCTATGGCGCCCGGCCCGAATCCGGATGGGCCGTCAATCCGGGGTTACCGCCAGCAGCCGGTCGTAGCGGCGGAGGATTTCCTGGAGACGTTCGTGCGGGATCGCATAGATCCGGCGGCCGTTCACTCCGGTCATGTCGCGGGCCGCGATCATGGAATTCACGATTGCCTCCTCGGTGGCCTGCACGACCCCTTCGAAGAGCGGGTTCAGATCGGAGTTCGCCAACATCCGCAATCGAGCCTCGCCGCTCTCGTTGGCGACGGCGTCCTCGTTGGCAGTGGAGAACGCCGCGAAAATGTCTCCGGAGCCGTTCATCGAGATGCTCCCGAGGCGTCCGAGTCCCAAGGACGCCCGGCGGGCAAGACGCTTCAACTGGTGCGGGAGCAGCGGAGCATCCGTGGCCGCGATGATGATGATGGATCCGTCCCGTCCTCCCCTTGGGGCGGGCGGCCCGGCTCCCGAAAGCGGCGGGTTCTCCGGCAGCAGGTCGGGGATCTCCCGTCCCACGGGAACCCCGGCGATGCGGAGCTGCGGACGCCGGCCGAAGTTGGACTGAACCAGGACGCCCACCGTGTAGTCCGTCCCGCCGGTCCCGACCCGGCGCGAGGCGGTGCCGATTCCCGACTTGAACTCGAAGGTCCGCATTCCGGTGCCACCTCCCACCGACCCCTCCTCGACCGGTCCTCCGCGGGCGGACTCCAGCGCGGCGAACACATGCTGGCGGCGGACATGGAAGCCGGTGATGTCGTTCAGGAATCCGTCCCAGGTCTCAGCAACCATCGGCAACGTCCAGGCGCGGAAACCGAGATTCTGTTCGGCCCAGGCAATCGCGGCCTCGTGGACCGCGCCGACGCTGTAGGTGTTCGTAATGAGCACGGGCCCCTTCAGAATTCCCCGGTCGCTGACCCAGGTCGTACCGGTCATCTCTCCGTTGCCGTTCAGGGCGAACCAGTTGGCGAACACCCCGACCCGGCTCATCCGCCCGCGCGGCAGCACCGCGGTGACCCCGGTCCGGACCGGCCCCTCTTCCCGCAGGATCGTGGTGTGTCCCACCTCCAGTCCGGAAACGTCGGTGATGGCGTTGAGCGGGCCCGGCTCGCCCTCGAATGGAACCCCCAGATCCCGGGCGCGGGTTGGTGTTTGGGTAGGAGCGCCCGCGGCGATCAAGGAGATCACCACGACGGCGAGGAACGTGTGGCGAGGTTTCATCGTTTTGGGCCCTCCTGCCGGACCGCGGCACCTGCTCAGCGGGCGATTTACGCGGGATCGCCGGCCTCCCCGGTGGTAGCGAACGTCTCCAGGCAGCCAGCGCAACAAAACCAGTGCGTTGCGCCGCCGGACTCCAGCCGGTGCGGGGAGTCCCGGGAGACGGTCATTCCGCAGATCGGGTCCACCGCCGTGTCGTCCGCCGGGGCGTCGAGCGCAATGCCGACCATCGGCGGCGGAGCGGGTTCCTCCGGAGCGGCCTCGGTCCGCCCCGTCGGCTGCCGGTCCTCCACGATCTGGGCGAGGATGCTGAGCGCGATTTCACCGGGCGTCTCCGCGCCGATATCCAGACCGGCCGGTGAATGCAGCCGCGCGATCTCCGCCGCGGAAAGGCCCATCCCGCTCAGCCGGTCGCGGACCGCCGCCGCCCGGCGGGGGCTGGCCACGAGCCCCACGTAGCGTGCGCTCCCGCCGGCGAGGCCGGCCTTCAGCGCTTCCCATTCCCCCTCCCCGTGTCCGGCGACCACCACGAAGGCTCCCGTCGCGGCCTCGGCCAGATCCTCTTCCGGGGCGCCGATCCGGACATCCATTCCGAGCGTTTCGCCGAGCGCCGCCAGCGAGTCCACGATGGGCGAACTCCCGGCGAGCAGGAGCCGGCGCGACGGCAGATAGGGGTCCAGGTGGATGTCGAGAGCGCCACCACTTACGCAGGCCATGTGCTCCTCCAATACTCCTTCTTCGGTTTCCGCGCCCTCGGGCGGCCGGTCCGGAGAGATGCGCAGCAGGCGGGGGGTCCCGTCCGCCAGCGCCCGCAGGGATTCGCGCCGCACCGCCGGCCTGACGCACGTCCCGCCAACGAATCCCACGAAGTTCCCGTCGGCCGTGACGATCGCCTTCGCGCCCGGTCGAGCGGAGGTGGGGCGCTCCGCGCGGACCACGGTCGCCAGCACGAACGGCACCCCTTCCCGGTGGAGGCGCGCGGCGGCGGCGAAGACGTCGGTCGGACCCGTCACCGCGGCATACCCGCGGCTCCTACCGAGTCGCCGCGGCGCCGTGCTCGTTCAGCACGTTCCAGACGCGTGCCGGCGTCATGGGAATCTCCATGTGGCGCACTCCGAGGTGCCAGAGGGCGTCCACCACCGCATTCACGACCGCCGGGGGCGCGCCCACGGTCGCCGATTCTCCGACGCCCTTGGCGCCGATCGGGTGGTGCGGCGACGGCGTAACCGTCTCGCCCAGCTCCCAGTGCGGGGTCTCCATCGCGGTGGGCACCAGGTACTCCATGAGGTTGCCCCCGGTGATGTTGCCGTCGGCGTCGTAGGAGATCTCCTCGAGGAGCGCCGGCGCGATCCCCATCGTGAGCCCGCCGTGGATCTGGCCGTCCACGATCATCGGGTTGATCCGTACCCCGCAGTCGTCCACGGCCACGAAGCGCCGGATCTTGACCTGTCCGGTGCCCCGGTCGATGTCCACGCAGCAGATGTAGGACCCGAACGGGAAGGTCAGGTTGGGCGGGTCGTAGTAGGAAATCGCCTCCAGCCCCGCCTCCATCCCCTGGGGATGATTCGTGTAGGCCGCGAACGCGATGTCCTGGATGGTCTTCGCGCGGTCCGGAGAACCCTTGACGTAAAACTTCCCCTGCTCCCACACGAGGTCCGCTTCGTCGGCCTCCAGAAGGTGGGCGGCGATCTTCCTCGCCTTCTCCCGGATCTTCCGCGACGCGATGGACGCCGCCGCCCCGGCGGTCGGAGTCGAACGGCTCGCGTAGGTGCCGAGGCCGTAGGGCGCGGTGTCCGTGTCTCCCTCCTCGACCTGGATGTCCTCGGGCGGGATTCCGAGTTCCTCCGCGATGATCTGAGCGTAGGTGGTCTCGTGCCCCTGCCCCTGGGACTTGGTGCCGAACCGGGCGATCGCCTTCCCCGTGGGATGGATCCGGATCTCGCTCGAATCGAACATCTTGATCCCCAGGATGTCGAAGCTCTTGGACGGGCCGGCGCCCACGATCTCGGTGAATGACGAGATTCCGACTCCCATCAGCTCACCGCGGGCGCGCTTTTCCGCCTGCTCGGCGCGCAGGTCCTGGTAGCCGATCATGCCCATGGCCTTTTCGAGCGCAGCGCCGTAGTTCCCGCTGTCGTATTCCCAGCCGAGAACCGAGGTGTAGGGGAACTGCTCGGGCTTGATGAAGTTCCTCAGCCGGAAATCGGCGGGGTCCTCCCCGTTCTCGCGAGCCAGGAGGTCCACCATTCGCTCGATCGCGTGCACCGCCTCGGTGACGCGGAACGAACACCGGTAGGCGATCCCGCCCGGCGGCTTGTTCGTGTACACCCCGTCCACGGAGACATGGGCGTTCTCGAGGTCATAGGAGCCGCTGGCGACGTGGTAGAGCCCGGCCGGGAACTTCGACGGGTTGGCCGCCGCGTCCGAATAACCGTGGTCGGCCACGGTGTCGAGCTTGAGCGCCGCCACCTTGCCGTTCCTGGACCCGAGCGTGGCCTTGATGTGGTAATCGCGGGCGAACGAATCCGCCTGGAGGTTCTCCGAGCGGTCCTCGATCCACTTCACCGGCTTGCCCGTCACCACCGACGCGGCGATAGCCAGCACGTAGCCGGGATAGACCGGCACCTTGCCCCCGAATCCTCCCCCGATATCGGGAGAGATGACCCGGATCTTGTGCTCGGCGAGTCCGAGGTGGGCGGTCACGAGCGCCACCACGGTGCGGATCGCATGGGGCGCCTGGGTGGTCAGGTAGAGGGTGAGATGACCCTCGACCGGGTTCCAGCTCGCCACGCAGCCGCAGGTCTCGATGGACGCCACGTGGATGCGGGGCAGATGCATCTTCTGCTCGACGACGGTGTCGCAATCGGCGAGTGACGCTTCCGTCGCGTCCGCGTCACCGTGTTCCCAGTGGAAGATGTGGTTGCTCGCCTTGTCGTCCCTGACCTTGGTGCTCCCCGGCTTCAGTGCCTCATGCGGGTCCACGACCACCGGAAGCGGGTCGTAGTCCACCTCGAGGGCGGCCACGCCGTCGGCCACGGCATAGCGGGAGGTCCCCACGATCGCGGCCACTTCCTGCGCCTGGTACTTCACGGTGTCCACCGGCAGCACCATCTGCTGATCGCTCATCAGGGTGGGCATCCAGGCGAGCTTGAATCCCTCCAGCGTCTTCCCGGTGATCACCGCCGCCACGCCGTCCACCGCCATCGCGGTGTCTTCGTGAATCTGGGTGATCTTCGCGTGGGCGTAGGGACTCCGGGCGATGTCCAGGTAGAGCATTCCCGGCAGCTTGATGTCGTCGATGTAGCGGCCCTGGCCCCTGATGAAGCGGGCGTCTTCCTTTCTCTGGACGGAGTGTCCGAGACCTCTGCACTCAGCCATCGCTGTTCTCCTTCATCAGTTCGCTGGCCCGCTGCACGGCCCTCACGATGTTCAGGTAGCCGGTGCAGCGGCACAAATTGCCGGAAATGCCCCAGCGGATCTCCGCTTCGGAGGGATCCGGGTTCTCTTCCAGGAGCGCCTTGGAGGTCAGCATCATCCCGGGAGTGCAGAACCCGCACTGGAGACCGTGTTTTTCGGTGAATCCCTGCTGGACCGGATGGAGGCCGCCATTCCCGAGCCCTTCGACAGTGGTGACCTCGGCCCCGTCCGCCGCTACCGCAAACACGGTGCAGCTCTTGGCCGGGACCCCGTTGATGAGCACCGTGCAGGCGCCGCAGGAGGTCGTGTCGCATCCGATGTGGGTGCCGGTCAGCTCCAGTTCCTCGCGGATGAAGTGAACGAGCAACAGCCGCGCTTCCACTTGGCGCGTGTGCTCCTCACCGTTGATGGTGACGCTGATCTGGTGGGAACTCATGACGCCTCCCTCGCCCGGGCGAGCGCGCTGGCCGCCGCCCGATGGGTGAGCACGCGGACCACCGCGCGTTTGTAGTCGGCGGATCCCCGGTGATCGTCTGCCGGGTCCGCTGCCGCGGCCGCCGCTTCGGCGGCCGCGTCGAGCGCCCCGTCACCGCCGTCCGAACCGACGAGCGCCGCTTCGGCAGCGCCACACTGGATCGCGGTGAGACCTACATTGGTGAGCGCGACTCCCGCGCTCGCAATCCGGCCGCCATCGAGTTGCAGCTGGACGGCGACCGCGGCGACGGCGTAATCGCCGACCTTCCGTTCGAACTTCTGGTAGGCGCCGCCCGACCCGGCCCCGGACGCAGGAACGTGAATCTCCGTGAGGATCTCCCCCGCCGCCAGGCAGGTGGAGAACGGCCCGGTGAAGAAGTCGGAAGCGGCGATCGTCCGATCCCCGGAAGGGCCGCAGGCGACAAACGACGCCCGGTAGGCCAGCATCGTGGCCGGGTGGTCGTTCCCGGGGTCCGCGTGGGCGACGTTGCCGCCGACGGTCGCCAGGTTCCGGACCACCGGGTCCGCGATGACGCGGGCGGTGTCGGCGAGGAGCGGGTAGCGACTCTGGACAAGCTCGGACTTCTCAAGCTCCGACTCGCGGGTCATCGCCCCGATGCACAGGGATCCGTCGGCTTCGCGGATTCCGGACAGCCCGGGGATCTTCCTGAGGTCCACGAGCGCGGCCGGTTCCGCGAGGCGGAACCGCATCATGGGGATGAGGCTGTGTCCCCCGGCCAACAGCTTGGCCTCGGGATTGGCCAGCAGCAGCCGGCTCGCCTCTTCCAGATTCTCGGGAGCGTGATAGTCGAAGGACGGTGGAATCACGGAGTCGCCTCCTTCCGTTTTTCCGAATATACCAGCGCGCCGGGCAGGTCGAAGCCCATGGCTCGGGCGGCACGCGTCAGCTCCCCCCCGGAGAACTGGGCCGCGTGACTTTGTCCGAAGGCCGGTCAGGGCACTTCTGATTCAATCCACCCCTCACCGTGCCTCAACCGTCTCCGCCGCGACGCGACGCCTGGCGTCGCAGCCTCCGCCTGATCGGCATTCTCCTGGCGATCTGGTTCGCCGCCTCCCTGGGGCTCGGCGTGCTGCTTGCGGAACCCCTGAACCGGATTTGGGTCGGCGGATTCCCGCTCGGCTTCTGGTTCGCCCAACAGGGCTCGATCCTGATCTTCCTGGTCCTGCTGGTCGTGAACGCTGTCGCCATGGACCGAATCGAACGCGACGCCGACCGGCCCGATGACGGTGAGGAATCGCAGTGAGCATCGCCGGCTGGACCCTCGTCTTCGTCGTCTCGAGCTTTGCGCTCTACAGCGCCATCGCGATTGCGAGCCGGGTGCAGACCACTTCCGGCTTCTACGTCGCGGGCCGGGGCGTCTCAGCCGTAGCCAACGGCATGGCGACCGGAGCCGACTGGATGAGCGCCGCCTCGTTCATCTCCATGGCGGGGCTCATCTCGTTCATGGGGTACGACGGCGCGATCTACCTGATGGGGTGGACCGGAGGTTACGTCCTGCTGGCGCTGTTGGTCGCGCCGTACCTCCGCCGCTACGGCCGCTTCACCATCCCCGAGTTCGTGGGGGACCGCTTCGCTTCCCAGGCCGCCCGGTTGACCGCGGTGGTCTGCGCCGTGTTCATCTCCTTCACCTACGTTGCGGGTCAGATGCGCGGGGTCGGCGTGGTCTTCTCCCGCTTCCTGACCATCCCGGTGGAGTACGGGGTGGTCATCGGCGGAGTGATCGTGCTGCTCTACGCGACGCTCGGCGGCATGCGCGGCATCACCTACACGCAGGTGGCCCAGTACTGCGTGCTGATCGTCGCGTTCCTCATCCCCGCGGGCGCCATCTCCTGGATGATGACCGGGAATCCGGTCCCGCAGATCGGGTTCGGATCCGCGCTCATCGAGGGAGAACGGGCCGGCGTGGCGCTCCTGCGGGCGATCGACCAGATACACACCGATCTCGGTTTACCGGAGTACACGGGGGCTTTCCTGGCCGGGAAAAAGACGCTGCCGGATGTCTTCGCGATCACCCTGGCGCTCATGACCGGCACCGCGGGACTTCCACACGTCCTCATCCGGTTCTACACGGTCAAGAGCGCGCGGCTGGCGCGCTGGAGCGTGATGTGGGCGCTGCTCTTCATCGCGATCCTCTACACCACCGCTCCGGCAGTCGCGGCCTTCGCCCGGGTCAACATGATCCAGACCCTCCACAACACGCCCATTGCGGAGGCCCCCGACTGGTTCCAGAACTGGGCGGCGACCGGTCTCATCCGGTTCACCGACCATAACGGCGACGGCCTCATCCAGTACGGCGAGGGCGCCGGCGCCGAATTGTTCATCGACCGGGACATCATGGTCCTCGCCAATCCGGAGATCGCCGAGTTGCCGGCCTGGGTCGTCGGGCTGGTGGCGGCAGGCGGTCTGGCCGCGGCGCTTTCCACCGCGGCCGGTCTCCTGCTGGTCATTTCGGCTTCCGTGTCCCACGACCTGCTGAAGAGCTTCCTCCGGCCGAAGATGAGCGATCGGCAGGAACTGACCGCCGCCCGGCTGTCGGCCGCGGGCGCCTGCATCGTGGCGATCATCGTGGGGATTTATCCGCCCGACTACGTCGCCGCCGTGGTGGCGTTCGCCTTTGGCTTGGCCGCCGCCAGCTTCTTCCCGGCGTTGGTGCTCGGGGTCTTTACGACGTGGGTCACCGCCCGCGGCGCCGTCGCCGGAATGATCGCCGGAACCGGCTTTACCGCGGTCTATATCGGGTGGTTCAAGGTCTTCGAGTGGAGCGGCCCTGAGGCCTGGTGGTTCGGGATCAGCCCGGAGGGCATTGGCACCCTCGGGATGCTCATCAACTTCGGGGTCACCTGGCTCGTAAGCCGCCGGACGGGCCCGCCACCGCCGGACGCCGCCCGGATGGTCGCGATGCTCCGGGGGGAGCGCCGGGCCGAGTCCGCCTAGTCCGACGCCGCAGCGGGCGCGTGGGCGCCCTTCCAGATCAGGAACGTCCGCCGGAACTCGATCACCACCACGCCGTCCTGATTCTTCCCCCGGGTCCGCACGGTGACGATGCCGGCCTCCGGCCGGGACCGCGACTCGCGGGTGGAGAGCACCTCGCTCTCCGAGTAGAGCGTGTCCCCCTCGAACAGCGGGGCGGGCAGGCGTACCTCATCCCAACCGAGATTCGCGAGCACGTTGCGGGTCAGGTCGTTCACCGACTGGCCGGTAGCGAGCGCCAGGGTCAGGCAGGAGTTCACGAGGGGCTTGCCGAACGGGGTCCTCTCGCTGTGGTGCCGATCAATGTGGATCGGGTTCTGGTTCTGGGTAAGCAGCGAGAACCAGGAGTTGTCGGCCGCCAGGACGGTGCGTCCCAGCGGGTGGACGATGCGCTGGCCGACGCGGAAGTCCTCGTAGAAGCGGCCCGCGTCGCGCTCGGGGATGGAGAGTTCCGACATGGCCTCCTACCCTATCCGGTCGGCAGGCTCTGTCGCGGCGACACGTGCGCCGGGCGCCATCGGGACTACAGGATGCGGCCGAGGTCGCGCAAAGCCCGCCTAAAGTTCTGACTTAGTCCGGATTTCTCATCCCTCCGTCGTAGAGATCGATGCAGGATGGTTCCCCTCTCGGCGGGAACCCCACCAGCCTCAGATGTCGGACAGGCACGGGAACGCCGGCCTCCAGGCCGGCACAGCCCGCCGCAGGCGGGCGGCGGGACGGACCTGGCTGGCCAGGATGGCTCCCTCTCTCGGAGAGGACCCCGTGAGCGCGAGCAGCGAGGAACCGCCCGCGGCGCTGCGCGCCGCTGTGCCGGCCCCCACCGGAAGGATCGGCTGGCGTTCTCACCCTACCGGCGGAGTTTCACCGCGGTGCCGTAGGCGAGGATCTCGGCCGCGGTGGTCATGAGCACGGAAGTCGCGACCCGCATGCCCACGATGGCGTCGGCGCCGAGCGCCTCGGCGTGCTCGATCATCCGGGCCATCGCCTGCTCGCGGCTCTCGGCCATGAGCTTCGTATAGGACTCGACCTCGCCGCCGACCACCCCCTTGAGGCCGGCCATGATGTCGCGGCCGACGTGGCGGGCGCGGATCGTGTTGCCGCGGGCGATACCCAATACGGCTGCGACTTCGGCGCCGGGGACTTCGTTGGTAGTGCTCACAATCATCGTCGGACCCTCCGGAACGGGTCGGTGGAACGGGCGCGGATCCGCTCACGGACCGCTCCCAGCAGGAGAAGGAGAATGCCGAGCAGGAATCCCGCGGTTCCGAAACGAACCACCATCGGGACGGATGCGTCAGCCATGAATTCGGTAGCGAACTGGTACGCCCAGTAGCCGAGCAGGACGGCCCCCGAGGCGGAGATCAGCGTCCAGGCAAGGCCGCGTTCCAGCCGGGAATAGACCCCGAGCCAGAAACGGTCCATCGCCGCGTCGTCCCAATCGCCGGGACGCGCTTCGATTTCCGGCGCCCCCGGGGCGTCTTCGGGAATCCGTCCAGAGGCCCGCGGACCGCTGTTCGGGTCGTGATCGTTCATCAGGTTGCCTCCTTTTGGCCGGCGCCTCACGTCCGGCTGCCGCCCGCGAGGAACCGCCGCAGGCGGCGGCGGGCGGTGTGGAGCCGGGACATCACCGTCCCCTCGGGAATCCCGAGTCGCTCCGCGACTTCGCGGTGGACATACCCCTCGACGTCGCGCATCACGACGACCCGGCGCTGTTCTTCGGATAGACCTTCAAGACCGCGTTCCAACAGGAGCCGCTGATCGATCGAGCGCATGCCTCCGTCGGATGCGGGTTCCGGGGCCTGGTCAAGGCCGATTTCCGGACGGCGCCGGCGGAGATAGCTCCGGCAAAGGTTGTCCAGGATGGTCAGGAACCAGGGCAGGAAGGGACGCCCCAGGCGGAACCGCGGCATGGCGTGAAATGCCCGCGCGAACGCCTCCTGGGCCAGGTCGCGCGCCTCTTCCCGGTCCCCGACCCGGCGATACGCATAGGCCTCGGCCCAGCGCGCGTAGCGGCGTACCAGCGGTTCGTAGGCGCGCCGGCTGCCGTTCCGGCACCGCCGGATCCATTCCTGTTCTTCCGGATCGGGCTCTCCGGGCCGGCCGCGAGGAACGGCGGCGGTGGCGGAAATCTCGTCTCTCACGTTTTCTACTGGGGAACTACGCGCCAGGGGTTCGAATTCTTCATTGCCCCGCCACATTCCCCTCGCAAGATCACGAGCCGGCGCGGTTCGGGGGTCCGCTTGGCCTGGCCAAGGCGTCTTGACTTACTCTTGAACGATGACTTTCGGGCGGATCTCATCGCGGTTTTCCTCAGCCATTCTGGCGCTGGCAGCGGCCGCGGCCGTTGTCGCTTCGGCTTCAGGGCAGGAGCGGCAACTTACGGTCGCTCCCGAGTCGCTGAACCTGCGCGTAGGACAGACCGGCAGCCTCGTGGCCACCGTTACGGCCGCGGACGGAACGGTGGACTCGGGGGCGCGGGTGCTCTTCTTCTCGCTCGACCCCGCGGACGTCAGCGTCTCCCATACCGGGGTGGTCACCGCCCACCGGGCGGGCAGCCACACGCTGGTGGCGCTCTCCCCGGCGGCCGGGACCACGCCCGGGTTCACGCGGGCGGACGACCCGGGCATCCGGATCGAGATCCCGGTCGAAATCCTGCCTTCGGAACTTGCCACCCTGAGCTTTGTGGAAATGCCCGCCGAGGTGCTCGTGGGGGCCAGCGTGCCGATCCGGCTGTTGGCTGAGGACGAGGGATCGGAACCGCGTGACGTGCGGCCCGAGATCACCGTCGAGCCGGCGGGCGTCGCGGCGGCTGCCGCCTTCGGGCCTATCTTCGAAGGCACCTACCACGCCCATCCGTTCTACGACCGGCCCCGGCCCCCAACGTATGCCGGTGAGGCGGCCGGCATCCTCAGGGCACTCAACCCCGGGAACGCAACCATCACGGCAAGGCTCGGTGAGCTCTCGGTCGAAGCGCACATCGAAGTCGTGCCGAATCCCGCGCGCTCCCTCGAGCTCCGCTCCTCCCTCGGTGACTCCGCAGTGCGGACCGGCGACGTGGTGCGGCTTGCCACTACCGTCGCGGACGCGGCCGGCCGACCCGTCGAAGGCGCCCCCGTGCGCTTTTCGCTCGAATCGCACCCCGACCCCAGCCGGTTCGACACGGTGGGCGCCGGCGCCCCCGCCCAACTCCTCACCGACGGCAGATTCGTGGCCGAACAGCCGGGGCTCTACGTGGTTTCGGCGTCCTCCGGGCCGGCGCGAGCCGAGCGGGCGATCCAGGTGGTTCCGCGCGACATCGAGATGGCGATGGAGTTCGTGGGCCACGCGCCGGTCCGCGACCGGGCAAGCTCCGACCTGTGGATCTGGGAAGGGACCGACGGCCGGGATTACGCCGCCCTCGGGACCTGGAACGCCGACGGACACGCGCTGTTCTTCGACGTCACGGACCCCGCCAACATGCAGCGCATCTCCGAGGTGCAGGTGGACGCCCGCACCGTGAACGACGTCAAGGTTTCCGAAGACGGCCGGATAGCCGTCATCACCCGCGAGGGCGCCTCGAACCGGCGCAACGGGTTCGTGATCGTGGACGTCTCCGATCCGCGGAATCCCGAGATCCTCTCCCGCTTCGACGATGAACTCACCGGAGGAGTTCACAACGTGTTCTTTCACGAGGGACACATCTACGCCATCAACAACGGCCGGCGCTGGGACGTGGTCAACGCCGAGGATCCGAGGAACCCCTTCCGCGTCTCCCGGTTCGAGGACCCCCGCCCCGGGCGCAGCGTCCATGACGTCTGGATCCATGACGGGATCGCCTTCCAGGCGGGCAACACCGACGGCATGGTGGTCGTGGACGTGGGCGGTGGCGGCCTGGGAGGATCGCCCCAGAACCCGGTCGAGATGGGCCGCCTCTACCAGCTCACCGGGTGGAACCACGCCATCTGGCCCTTCCGGAGCCGCTCGGCGAACCGCTTCTACGTCGTGACCGGCGACGAGTCCCACCCCATCAACCCGCGGATTCCCGGACCGATCATTGCCTGGCAGGAGCGCATGCCCTCCCGGGCGATGGGATTCATCCACTTCAACGAGTTCGACGACCCGGAAAACCCCGTGGAGATCGCCCGCTACCGGGTGCCGGAAGCCGGTCCCCACAACCTCTGGATCGACTACGAGAAGGACCTCATGTACGTCGCCTACTTCAATGGCGGGCTTCGCGTCGTGGACGTATCCGGAGAACTCGTGGGCGACCTCTACCGGCAGGGGCGGGAAGTGGCGAAGTTCTATTCGGACGATCCGGATGGGTTCATCGCGAACGCACCCTTCGTCTGGGGTCCGCAACCGCACAAGGGCACGATCTTCTTCTCCGACTTCAACAGCGGACTCTGGGCCGTACGGCTCGTGCCGCGCGAGGACCGTTCGCCAGCGGCCGAGTAATACCGGCTCGCGCGACGGGGTGGACGATCACCCGTTCCTCCCCGGCCCTGCCGCAGTCAGCGCTTGAGGCGCGCGTTCTCGACGCCCGCAAGCGTCCCTCCGAGGAAGCGCCCGAAGTCCGTTCCCCCGGTCCCGAGCGCCGGAGTTCCCGGGTCGGCCTGGCGCGCGATGTAGTCGGTGACGACCGCCAGGTGGGTGCGTCGAAATTGAGTGAACGCGTCCAGCGCGGCGTCGTAGGCATCGGTGACCGCCCGGCTGTGACCCGCCGCCGCCAAGCGGCGGATGGCGCCGCTTCGCTCCACGGCAGCCACGAAACGCCGATGCGGCGGGTTCATGTAACGCCGCATCTCAAGATGCGGGGACCGGGCCGCTTCCGGGTGTTCGATGGAAAGCGCGGCATCGAAACACTGGATGAGCGGGCTCTGCGCGGCGCTCGCTCCGGCGAGGACGAGTGGCGCCGCCACGTCGGTCCCCGCATAAAAGACGCCGGGCTCGGACCAGCCGGCGTACGGCGGGCGCACCCGCCGGTAGAAGACGTACGGGTCGCAGGCCTCGCGGGTTCGCTCGGTCAGGACGGTGATCTCGCCGATCGTCCGGGTCAACCGTTCGAGTTCGGAGGTGACCGTGTCGGCGTCTCTCGCTTCCGCCGCGATCGCCGCCCGAACGATCCGGGCCGGTTCTTCGCCCCCGCACGCTTCGATGGCCACCGCTCCGGTAAGGAACCAGGTTTCGTCGGTGCTGCCATGCACGCCGAGCAGGTTCACCACGTTTTGGAGGGCAATCGGACCCGCCGGGTCGAGCCGCCGCCAGTTGTGCATGTTGAGGCTCGCATAGGCCAGAATCGGCGGGCGTCCGAGCCTCCGGGAGAGCGCGAGCAACGGGCGCGCCAGTGGCGGCGGCAGGCTGGCCGCCGGGGAATCGGCGGCGTGAACATAGGCGCCCGCAAAGAACCCCAGCAGCAGCATGGCCCGCTCCACCTCCGGACCATCCTGGAGGGGAGCGGGGTCAAGTTCCGGAAGCCCGGCAAGATCGGCGCGGATTCGGCCTACAAGGTAGCGGACGGAAAGGTCGGCGGCGATCTCTTCCCACGGCTCGAATCCCGGCGGCAGCCGCCGGAGCGGCTCGTAGGGCGGGAGAAAACCGCGCGGCCCGGGTACGCCGCCTTCGGCAGCCAACTGCTGGAGTGTTTCGTTTGCCGTCATGCGGGAGTGCGAGGCGGGCGCGCGCCGGATGCGCGCGGAGTGTGCCACGGGAATCGCCCGGGTCCGTATGATCCGAGCCGCCCGGAGGCACCCATGCGTAGCGCTCTTCCCTTCCTCTTCGCCCTGGTCACCGCCCTCGCCTGGGGGCTCTACGGACCGACTCTCGGTCAGGCGCGGCTCGCCGACGCCACCGCCAGCCCCTTCAAGCCCTACCTGGGGATCGGGATCGCCTACCTGGTGGTGGCGATCGCGGGCGGCGCCGTGGGAATGTGGCTCCGGGGAGACAACTTCTCCTTCACCCCGCTTGCCGGAAGCAGCCTCGCCTGGGGGTTCGCCGCCGGGCTCCTCGGGGCGCTGGGAGCGTTTGGCCTCACGATGGCGATGTTCACCGGCGGCGCCCGCATCCCGCACGCCGTAATGCCGGTGGTCTTCGGCGGCGCGGTGACTATCACCGCGGTGTCCACCTTGCTCCTGTCCGGAGGGCGGCTGCGGGGCGGTCCGCTGCTGTGGGTCGGGATTGCGGGCGTGCTCCTTTCCACGCTACTGATCACGACCAACACACCACACGCGCCGCCTCCTTCGAACACGGCCTCCGCGCCGGCCGACAACTGACAACGGGCTGACCTTCGTGTGGCCCGGCCCCTCAGCGTCAGGTCGGAAAGGCTGATGGGGCCCGCCGGGAGGGGAACAATCCTGACGCTGGGAGGGTGTCCCGCCGCCCCGCTTCGCGGGGCTGTGCCGGTCTGGAGACCGGCGTTCCCGTGCCTGGGCGACGCCAAGGCTACGGGGGTCGGCGCCGAGAGGGGAACAATCCTGACGCTGGGGGGTCGGGGCCGCCGCCCCGCCTCCGGCGCGGCTGTGCCGACCTGGAGGTCGGCGTTCCCGTGCGGTCCGCGTCGGCAAGGCTTATTGGGGGTCCCCGCCGGGAGGGGAACCATTCCGACAGATGGGGTCTATGCCGCCGCGGGCGTGCTGCCCGCTGTGCCGGCCTGGAGGCCGGCGTTCCCCGCCTGCCCGGGGCTCCCCCGCCTACTCCCCGACCAGCTTCCGGAGGCCGTCCCGGCTGATTCCGGCGCCGCTGAGCACCAGCCCGACGGAGGCGAGCTGCGGATCCAGGTGGGATAGGGCGGCCACCGGCAAAGCCGCGGCGCCCTCCACCATGCAAAACCGCTCCCGGAGCACGAGCCGCATGCCGTCGGCGATTTCGTCCTCGTCGAGGAGAACCCATTCGTCCACCAGCGTCCGGCAGAGATCGAGGGTGAACGCGCCGTCCTCGACACCGCCCGCCACCGCGTCGGCGAGGGTGGGCTCGAACGCCACGTCGGTCCCGGATTCGAGGATGCGGCCGGCCCGCACCGAGGCGGCCATCACCGCTGACGCCCGCGGCTGGCATCCCACGACGCGAATCCCGGGACGGGCATGCTTCAACCAGCCGGCGATCCCGGCGATCAGCCCGCCGCCGCCCACCGCCACCAGGACCGCGTCGAGCGTCTCGTCGCCAAGCGCGGCATCCATCTCGAAACCGACGGTTCCCTGCCCCGCGATGACGTCCGGGTCGTTGTAGGGCGAGATGAAGGGCCGTCCGCTGCGGGCCGCCGCTTCCCGCGCGGCAACCTCGGACTCCACCGCATCGTCGCCCACCAGGCGTAACTCGACAACGTCGCCGTACTGCTCCTCGAGGACTCGCTTTTTCGATTCGGCGACCGTCTGCGGCAGGTACACCACGCCGCGCCCGCCCAGCAACGACAGCGCGTGCGCCGTCGCCCGTCCGTGATTCCCCGTGGATGCCGTGACGACCCCCTCGCCGAGCACCTCGGGCCCGCCGCTGTCCCTGAGGACCAGCAGCTTGTTCAGCGCGCCCCGGATCTTGAACGAGCCCGTGACGCCGAAGCACTCGAGCTTCCAGCGCACCACGCCACCGGGTTTCGTGGCGGCCCGCTGGCGGCTCAAACCGGTTGCGATCTCGAACGGGGTTTCCGCCAGGAAGCGACGAATCCGGGACGCCGCCATCCGGACCTGGTCCGGCAGTTCCCGCGCCAGCGTGGCTCCTGACGGCGGGGCGGCGGCGGAAGGCTTCCCTCGGCTAGCATTCCGGCCTTCCGAAGCCTCGGAAACAAACGTAGTCACGTAAGGAGAAAGAGTCTAATGAGCCAGGGAATTCAGGCCGTCCCCCGACCGAACAATGAGCCCGTACGCGGTTACGAAGCCGGAAGCGCCGACCGCACGGCCCTCCAGGCCGAGCTCGACCGCCAGTCCAATCAGGTCGTTGAAATCCCGGTCATCATCGGTGGCAGGGAAATCCGCACCGGCAAGATCGCCGAAGTGCGATCGCCGCACAACCACTCCCACGTCCTGGCCCGCTATCACGAGGCCACCCCCGACCTCGTCGAGGAGGCCGTCGCCGCCGCCGACGACGCGTGGCGGACCTGGTCCGAGCTCGATCACCGGGCACGCGCCAGCCTCTACCTGCGGATGGCCGACCTGCTGGTTGGCCCCCACCGCTACCGGATGAACGCCGCCACCATGCTGGGCCAGTCGAAGACCTCCCATCAGGCGGAGATCGAGTCGGCCTGCGAGTTCGCCGACATGCTGCGGTTCAACGCCTACTTCCTCGACCAGCTCGTGCGCCAACAGCCGGTGGGCGACCCCGACCCCGGGGTCTGGAACTACCTCGAGTACCGGGCCCTCGAGGGATTCATCTTCGCGGTGAGCCCGTTCAACTTCACCGCCCTCGGCGGGAACCTGGCGATGGCTCCGGCCATCATGGGGAACACCATCGTCTGGAAGCCGGCGGAGACGCAAATGCTCTCGGCGTACTACCTGATGGAGCTCTACCGGGAAGCCGGCCTGCCCGACGGCGTGGTCAACATGCTCCCCGGCCACGGACCCACCATCGGAGCCCCGGCGCTCGCCCAGGAAACCCTCGCCGGCGTTCACTTCACCGGCTCCACCGCCACCTTCCAGCACATCTGGAAGACGGTCGGGGACAACATCGCGAACTACCGCTCCTATCCCCGGGTCGTCGGCGAAACGGGCGGCAAGAACTTCGTGGTCGCCCACGAGTCCGCCGATTCCGAGGCGCTGGTCGCCAACCTGATTCGGGGCGCCTACGAGTTCCAGGGACAGAAGTGTTCCGCCGCGTCCCGCGCCTACCTGCCGGCCAGCATGAAGGACGCGTTCCTGGAGCGGTTCCTCGACGAAGCGAAGACCGTGACCATGGGCGACCCGACGGACTTCTCCAACTTCATGGGTGCCGTGATCGACGAACGTTCCTTCAACAAGGTGTCCAGCTACCTCGGCGTCGCGCACGGAGATCCGTCATGCACCGTCATGATGGGCGGCAAAGCCGACCGCTCCGTCGGCTGGTTTGTGGAACCCACCCTGGTGGTGACGGACAACCCGCAGAGTCGGCTGATGACCGAGGAGATCTTCGGACCGGTGCTGGCGGTCTACTTCTACCCCGACAACCAGTACACCGAGACCCTCGACCTCTGCCGGAGCACGTCGCCGTACGGTCTGACCGGCGCGATCTTCGCGAACGACCGCCTGGCGACCGAACAGGCGTACGACGCACTCCGTCATGCCGCCGGCAACTTCTACATCAACGACAAGCCCACGGGAGCGGTGATCGGCCAGCAGCCCTTTGGGGGCGGCCGGGCATCGGGAACGAACGACAAGACGGGGCTCGGTTCCCACCTGCTCCGCTGGACGAACATCCGGACGGTCAAGGAGAACTTCGCTCCGGCGAAGGACTACCGCTACCCGTTCCTGAGCGCCTGACCACCCGGAGACACGGCCGATGCGGCCCCTTGTTCTGATCGGAGCGGGGGTCGCCATCGGCTGGGCGTGTGCGGCGCCCGAACCGGATCCTCAACCCGCGTCCAGCGTTCCCGGATCCCAGCCCGGGGTGCAGCTCGGGATCTACGCGCCCGGCCAGCACGACCTCTACGACGGGCGCTTCGTCCTGACGGGAAGTCGCGTCTTCCAGGCGGGCACTCTGAACGACGAGAGTCCCTGGGACCACATGGGCGACGACGCTTCGAATCTCCGCGAGGTAGGCGGGACCATCGAAATTGACGTGAACGAGATCGACAACACCGGAACCTTCCGCGCGGAACTGGAAGTGCCGGAAGGAACCTACGTGGTCGAACTCGAGGAGATCGTGGAGTTCAACCCCTGCCAGGACGGCGGCATCGCCGCCTTCCTCTACGAGCATGGGGACTCCGGTTGCGGCGACGCCAACTGGCCCAAGAGCCTCCTCTACGTCGCCGGCTGGGGCACGGGCTCCGCCACTCTGAACGGCGAGCCGCTCTACGAGGACTACCAGATCCACTTCATGGTGACCCAGGGCATGCGCGACCGGGAGACGCTGGCCGTTCTCCCGAAGACCGGCGATTCTCCGGCGGGGGCGGTGAACCCGGCGGCGCAACAACTCGACTTCTATATCCGGAGTCCCGAGACAAACGACGCGAACCATCCGGGCCGCGAAGTGTTCGATCACTTCTTTGCGATGGAGGTGACCTGGAAGTAGGTCGCGAGGCGCCGCCTCTCCTATGATTCGGCGCCCATGCGGAGCCTTCTCCTTCTGTTGGCCGCGACGCTGATTGCGCCGGCGGCCGGCGCCCAGCCACCCGACCCTCCCACGTATCCCGGCGACCGGCACGAACTCGCCGATCGCTACCGGGAGACCGCCGGGCAGATCCTGGGTGCGGCGCTCACCGACGTGGACGGCTGGGCGAAGCTTGAGCACCTGGCGCTCCGCATCGGGCATCGACTGAGCGGGTCCGCCGGCCTCGAACGCGCCATCCAGTGGGCAGCGGACACCATGCGCGAGGAAGAACTGGACCGGGTCCACCTCCAGGACGTCATGGTTCCCCACTGGGTTCGGGGACGGGCGCGGGCAACGCTGCTCACCCCCATGGAGGACGACCTGCCCATCCTCGCCCTGGGGGGGAGCGTCGCGACCCCGCCCGAAGGAATCACTGCTCCGGTCGTGGTCGCCCGCTCGTTCGAGGAACTGGCGGCGATGCCCCGGGAAGCGGTCGAGGGCCGCATCGTCGTCTGGGCCGTTCCCTGGACCGGTTACGGCGGAACCGGGGCCTACCGGAGGATGGGGGCGAGCCGCGCCGCCGCCCAGGGAGCCATAGCGAGCCTCACCCGCTCGGCGACCGGGAGGAGCCTCACCACCCCTCACACCGGCAACATGCGCTACGAGGAGGGAGTACCGAAGATCCCGACGGCGGCTCTCACCGTCGAGGACGCGGAGCGGCTCCGCCGGCTCGACGATCTCGGCGAGTCCATCGAGATCCGCCTGGAGCTGGAGGCCGAGACCCTTCCCGACGCCCTCTCCCACAACGTCATGGCGGAGATCACCGGCAGCGAACTGCCCGATGAAGTGGTGGTGATGGGAGGTCACTACGACTCGTGGGACGTGGGGCACGGCGTGCACGATGACGGCGCCGCCTGCATCGCCGCCTGGCACGGCCTGACCATCCTTCGGCGGCTCGGACTCCGGCCGCGGCGCACACTGCGGGTCGTGCTCTGGACGAACGAAGAAAACGGACTGCGTGGCGGGGAGGCGTATCGGGATTTCGTGGGCGACGGGATCCAGGACCACGTGGCGGCCATCGAGATGGACGGTGGAAACGAGCGCCCGGTGGGATTCGGGATCGGACTACCCTGGGTAGGCGACGGCCCGGAAGCCGCCGCCGCCTACGAGGAAGCGCTCGCGCTCCTGCGCCCCATCGGAAGTCTCTTCTCGGCGATCGACGCCGACGCGATGACGCGGGGAGGCGGCGGCGCGGACATCCGGCCGCTTATGGCCGACGGGGTGCCGGGGATCGGTTTCCGTACGGTGGGCGAGCACTACTTCGACTGGCACCACACCGAATCGGACACGCTCGACAAGGTGGACCCGGACCACTTCCGCCGCGCCGTGGGCATGCTCGCCGTTCTTGGTTTCGTCCTGGCCGACATGCCGGACCGCTTGCCGCACGGAGGCTGAGCCTGCCTTCGACGGCGGCGCCGCCGGACCGTGTGGTGCGGTCCGAGGCGATCACTCCGTCCGGGTTCGGGCGCGTCGTGGAAGGGTTCTCATTGGCGGAAGCCTCGGACGACCACCTCGCCGGCCTCCGTGACCTCTGGCTCGACTCGGGCGGGCTGCTGGTGCTGCGCACGGGGGAGGCGCTCTGTCCGAAGGACTTCCTCCGCTTCTGCCGGGCATTCGGGCCGCTGGAGAAGAACGAGAAGTACGACCCCGACTTCCTGCTGCCGGGGTATCCCGAGATCCTCAGGCTGGGCAACCTCTACCGGGACGGCAAGTACCGGGCCCTCTTCGTCCGCGCCGAACCGGGAGACATCCTCTGGCACACTGACGACAGCTTTCGTCACCCACAGCCGGCCGGGTCCATCTTCCACTGCCGGACCCACCCGGAGACCGGCGGCGGCACCTGGTACGCAGGGATGGCGCATGCCTACGAGGCGCTGCCCGCCCGCCTGCGCGAGCGAATCGAAGGGCGGTTCGCGGTCCACTCGTACGCCTTCCTCGACGACCGGCTCCGCCGGGACAATCCCCACCGGCGGGAGATGCCCCTGGAGGTTCGGCGTGCTCATCCCCCCGTGGTGCGGCCGCTCGCCGTCCGCCATCCGGAAACCGGGCGCCGGGCGCTGCTGATTCCGGACTGCCACATCGAATCCGTAACGGGCCTCGAAGAAGCGGAGACCAGAGACCTGCTGTCCGAACTGCTGGCCCACGCCACCGGCCCCGATTTCGCCGTCGCCTGGCAGTGGCGCCCGGGCGGAGCCCATGTCGCGGTCTGGGACAACCGCTCGGCCTCCCTAATCGATGCACGCGGGCTCGCCCTTCGACGAGCGCCAGGCCCGGCTGATGTACCGGGTGACCTTCACCGGTCCCGACACCTACGAGGGCGAGCGCTAGGCAGGCGCATCCGGTGGGATGCGGGAAACTCTGCGGTTGACCATGCGCACCCCTGCCCTGCTCTCAGCCCTTCTGCTCCTTGGCGGCGCCGCCTCGTTCGCCGCCGAAGGCCGGTTCGACGCGCTCCGCTGGAGGCACATCGGTCCCGTCGGGAACCGGGTGTCAGCCGTGTACGGCATCCCCGGGGATCCGAACACCTACTACTTCGGCGCCGCGTCCGGCGGCGTCTTCAAGACCAGTGACGGCGGGATCCACTGGACGCCGATCTTCGACGACCAGCCGGTCCTTTCGGTCGGGGCGATCGCGGTCTCCACCGCTGACCCGAACGTGGTGTGGGTGGGCACCGGCGAAGCCCACATCCGGAGCAACGTCTCCCTCGGCAACGGGGTGTATCGCTCGACCGACGCCGGTGCGAACTGGACGCACACCGGACTCGAAGCCACCGGCAGGATCTCGCGAATCGTCACTCATCCGGCGGATCCGGACGTCGCCTGGGTAGCGGCGCTCGGCCACCTGTACGCCCCGCAGGAGGAGCGCGGGGTCTTCAAGACGACGAACGGCGGGGAAACCTGGGAACGCGTGCTCTTCGTGGACGAGAACACCGGCGCCTCGGAGATCGTGATCAACCCGGCGAATCCGGCGTTGCTGTTTGCCGGGATGTGGCAGATGCGGATGTGGACCTGGGGCCGGGAGAGCGGCGGCCCGGGGAGCGGCATCTTCCGGAGCAAGGACGGCGGAAGCACCTGGGAGCGGCTCGAGGGGCACGGCCTCCCGGAGCGGCCCTGGGGCAAGGTCGCGCTCTCGCTGACCGCGGATGACCCGCGACGCATCTACGCGCTCATCGAAACCAGCTCGAACGCGGCGTTCGCGCCGCTCGACGAACAGGACGGCGTCCTCTGGCGGTCGGAGGACGGCGGGGACAACTGGCAGCTCGCGAGCCGGGACCACACCCTGATGCAGCGGCCCCACTACTACACCCGCGTGGTGGCGGCCCCCGACGACCGCGACGAGGCGCACTTCCTGGCTACCCGGCACACCACGACGACCGATGGCGGACTGACGACCTTCCTGAACAACTCGGGAGGCGACCACCACGACATGTGGATCGCGCCGGACCAGCCCGACCGGATGATCGTGGGCCACGACGGGGGGGTGAGCATCTCCACGAACCGTGGAGAGACCTGGCAGCGCCCGCGCCTGCCCATCGCCCAGATGTACCACGTCTATACGGACAACCGGATTCCCTACCGGGTCATGGGCAACCGCCAGGACGGACCCTCCTCGCGCGGCCCGTCCAACAGTCTCACCGGCGGCGGCATTCCGATCGGCGCCTGGGCTCCGGTGGGCGGCTGCGAATCGGGATTCGCGGTCCCGGATCCGGCCGACGCCGGCGTCATCTGGTCCGGTTGCTTCGAAGGCATCCTCGAGCGCTACGAGGACCGCACCGGACAGGCGCGGAACGTCAGCGTCTGGCCCGACAATCCGGAGGGTTGGGCGGCCGGCGAGCTCCGGGACCGTTTCCAGTGGACGTTTCCGATCCACATCTCCCCCCACGATTCCGACCGGGTGTATGCCGGCAGTCAGCGGGTGCACGTCACTCAAGACGCCGGCCAGAGCTGGGAGGTGATCAGCCCGGACCTGACGACGGACGACCCGGACCTGCAACTGAAGACCGGCGGCCTCACTTTCGACGACGTGAGCCCGACCTACGCGGCAGTTCTGTTCTCGCTGGCGGAATCGCCCCACACCGCCGGAGTGCTGTGGGCCGGCAGCAACGACGGCAAGATCCACGTGTCCCGAAACGCTGGAGAATCCTGGAACGACGTCTCACAGAACCTGCCGGAGCTCCCCGCCCTCGGCACCTTCAGCAACATCGAGCCCTCGCGGCACGCTGCCGGCGCCGCCTACGCGACAGTGGACCTTCACCAGGTCGGCGACACGAACACCTACGCGTACAAGACGGAGGACTTCGGAGCGACCTGGCGACAGCTCGGGCAGGATCTGCCCCAGCACACGCACAGCTACGCACACACGCTGCGTGAGGATCCGGTACGTCCCGGGCTGCTGTTCCTGGGAACGGAGAACGCCGTCCACGTCTCCTTCGACGACGGCGAGACCTTCGAATCACTGCAGTCCAACCTGCCCCACGCCCCGGTGCACTGGCTCACCATCCAGGAGCGCTTCTCCGACCTGGTCGCCGCGACCTACGGCCGCGGGTTCTGGATCCTCGACGACATCACCCCCCTGCGAGAGTGGACGGCGGCGGCCGGGGGCGCCCCGACGCACCTGTTTGTCCCCCGGGAGGCGTGGCGTTTCCGGATGCGGCCGACCCCGATGAGCCAGCCCGAGGATCCGGGCGCCGGAGAGAACCCGCCCTACGGGGCCACGATCCACTACCGGCTCGCCGAGGACCAGCCGAGCGGGGTGTCGGTCGAGATCGTGGACCCCGCGGGCGAGATCGTGCGCACGCTTGAAGGCGGCGGCCAGGCCGGACTCCATCGCGTCGTCTGGAACCTCCGGAACGAACCCACGCGCCGGCCGCGCCTCCGGACTCCCCCGCTGGACAGCCACCACCAGGTCCTGCCCGCACGCGGATTTCGGCTGCTGACCGAGTCCCGGCCGGTCTCCACCCTGCTCGCCCCGGGGACGTACACGGTCCGTCTGAACCTCGGCGAGGAGTCCTTCGAGCAGCCCCTGACCGTCCACGCCGATCCCGAAGCGCCCGATCTCGGAGCGCAGATTCCCGGACAGGTGGAGACCCTGCTGTGGATCCAGGAGATGGTTCGCGAAGTGGGAGCGATGATCGAGGAAATCGAGTGGCTCCGGAGGCAGACCCTGGACCGCCGCGCCCTCGGCACGGCGGTCGCAGCGAGCGTGGAGGTCGCTGCCGGGGAATACGACAGCGCCCTCATGGAACTCGAGGCGCGGTTTTTCGAGCTGCGGCTGACCGGAGGAAACGCCGGCCAGGACACCCTCCGCTGGCCCCGGCGACTCCACGCCAAGTTGAGCAGCCTGCACGGTTACATCGGCGGCAGCGACCACCAGCCCACCGACCAGCACCTCGAAGTGCTGTCGCTCTACGAGCAGGAACTCGCCGAGACGCGGCAGATGCTTCGCCAGCTCACCGGCGACGAACTCGACGCTTTCAACGACCAGCTATCCGAGGCGGGGTTGCCGCCCGTGGTACCTACCGAAAGCGGCGAACCGCAGTAGCTCCGCGCCCGGCTCGACTATTCGGCGAGTTTTTCCTCGAGCAGGCCGCGGGCGATGAGGGTGAAGTCGTGCTCGGTCACGATGCCCACCAGCCGGCCGTCCTCCACCACGGGAAGCGATCCCACGCCCTTGGCATTCATGAGGCGGATCGCGTCCATCGACGGCGTCGAGGGTGGAATGCTGATCGGATCCTTCTTCATCACCTCGCGCACGGAGAGGAACTCGTCCTCGTCCAGCGTGCTCTCCGCGACCAGCTTGATGATCGTCCGGTAGGAGACGAGCCCGACGAGTTGCTCGTTCTCCTCCACCGGGACGTGCCGGATGCGGCCCCAGTCCATGAGGATGGCCGCCCGGCGCACGGATTCGTCGGGATGGACGGTAAGGATGTCCCGCGTCATGAACTGGTCAACCCGGAGGTAGTGATGCTTCCAGCCACCGGAGTCGCTCAGGGTCGGCAATTCCCAGCGGGCAACCGGAATCCCGGCTCCCTGCTGGCGCCGGGCGGCGCCGGTGATGGCGCTCAGCCGCTCCAGGAGTGAGGCCTGCGTACGGAGGGCTTCATAGCCCTCGAGCATCCAGCGCGCTCCGGAACGGGCGGTGCGAACGCGCTCTTCGACGATGCCGATGTAGTGGTCCACATCGCGTGGGCTCACCTGCTTCCGGGCGAGTCCCTCCCGCGCCCTCGGCAGAAGCTCCTCGAGCAGCAGGTCGCGGACGGGCCAGTGCTTCCCGTCGAGCCAGGTCAGTTCGGCCTTCAGCCCCAGCCGGCTGGCGGCCAGGAAGTTCTCGGAGACATCGGCGAACGGCATGACCTCTTGGGGCTCGATGCCCTCGCCCGCGAGCGCACTCATCAAACCGAGCCACAGGGCCATGTTCGCCACCTCGTCCGGGATGGTCGGCCCGGAGGGCAGGTACCGGCTCTCGATGCGCAGGTGGGGTTTGCCGTCGGTGATGCCGTAACACGGCCGGTTCCAGCGCCAGACAGTGCCGTTGTGGAGCGCCAGCGCGGACAGGCGCGGCGGGTCCTCGTCGGCGTCGGGTTCTTCCCCAGCATCGAGCAGAACCGAATGGTGCGTGACGTTTTCCCGCAGGATTTCCAGAACTCCGCCAGTGATCCAGTCCTGGCCGAACGCGCCCCGCGCCGTCCGCTGGCGCTCGGTGGCGCGGGCGCCTCGCGTATCGAGGCTCTGCTGGAAGAGTCCGATCCGGGTCTCACGCCAGAGCCGGCGTCCGAAGAGCAGCGGCGAATTGGGAGAGCAGGCGAGGATCGGGGCGGTAACGAGCTGCGCCAGGTTGTAGAGGCGGGTGAACTCGCTGGCGCCGACCTGCAGGTGAATCTGGAAGCTGGCGTTACACCCCTCCGGCATCACGTTGTCGTGGGTGGTGTGGATCTCGTCGGCTCCCGACATGTGGAGGTGGTAGGGCTCGTACCCCCGAAGCCGGTTCAGCGCGTCGTTCAGGACCCGGTAGCGCGAGAGCGGCGTCATGTTGTCGAGGGTCATGTCGGACAGCCGGAGCGTCGGGAGGATGCCGGTCAGGCACACATCCACGCCCACCCGCCGCGCGGCGTCGGCGGCCGCGCCCATGACTTCTTCAAGGCGCTTTTCGGTCCGCGACAGGACGTCGCCCGACATCATCAGCGGTTCCAGGTTCGCCTCGAGGTTGAAGCGGGCGATCTCGGTGGTGAAGGAAGGGTCGTTCAGTTCCTTCAGGACCTCCATCGCCATCGGCGCCGGGCGATTCCCATCCCCGATCAGGAACATCTCCTGCTCGACCCCGACCCGATAGACGCCCTCCTCGATCCGTCCCTCCCCGATCATCGTCTCCAGCTTGCGGAGGTCCTCGAACAGCCGCTTCTCGAACCGGCGAAGCTCCTCGCCGGAAACCGCCCGAGCGTCGAGCCGACCCATGGCCGGGATTCTACGAGCCCACGCCGAAAGGCGTACCGAGGCCTCGCCTCAGACGGGCTCCGACACGATGCGCCCGTCGAACAGGTGAATCGTGCGGTCGGCCCGGTCGGCATAGCGCGGGTCGTGGGTCACCATGCAGATGGTCGCTCCTCCCTGATGGAGGGAGTCGAGCATGTCCATGACTTCGGTGCCGTTTTGCGAATCCAGGTTTCCCGTCGGTTCGTCCGCGAGCAGGATGGAAGGATCTCCCACGACGGCCCGCGCGACGGCGACCCGCTGCTGCTGGCCTCCAGAGAGCTGCGACGGAAAGTGCTTGCGCCGGTGCGACATCCCCACCCGTTCGAGTGCGTCGAGGGTGCGCCGCTTTCGCTCGGCGCCCGGAGTTCCCCGGTACACGAGCGGCAACTCCACGTTCTCGTACACGGTGAGGTCGCCGATGAGGTTGAACGCCTGGAAGATGAATCCCACCTCCCGGTTGCGGATGCGGGCGCGTTCCGTCAGCCCGAGATTCGCCACCGAACGGCCATTCAGCAGGTATTCCCCGCCGTTGGGCGTGTCGAGGAGGCCCAGAATCGAAAGAAGCGTTGATTTTCCGCACCCCGAAGGTCCCGAGATCGCCACGTAGTCGCCGGCAGCAAAGCTCAGGCTGACCTCGGAGAGCGCATGGGTTTCCACCTCGTCGGTATAGAAGATCTTGTTGATTCCGCTCAACTGAATGACGGGGTCGGGCACGGGTTCTCCTTTCGTGGTCGGGTTGTTCATCGAATTCCGGGCGCGGCGCCGGGGGATGCGCGGCGGTCTTGATCGCTCATCGCAGGCGGATGCGGTCGTGTCCTTCCCAAGCCGAGGTGTCCGAGAGGATCACGGTATCGCCCTCGGCCAGGCCCTCGCGGATCTCCACCGTGTTCACCGAGGCCTTGCCGAGCAACACCCTCACCCGCACCGCTTCGTCGCCGTCGCCCAGCAGCCGGAAGAGATCCACTGCATCGCCTTCCTGCCCGAACGCGGGACGGCCGACGTGCAGGACGTCCTCAAGGCGGGCGATCTCGACGAGACCATCCACCGACAGATCGCTGCGAGCCCCGCGCGGCAGCTCGCCCGCAAAGGAAACGTCCACCGTGACCGCGCCGTCGCGAACCGCCGGCTCCACGCGGGTGACCCGCCCCGACGCGATTCCGTTCCGGGTGTCCACCCGGGCCGCCTGCCCCACCTCGATGTCCTTCGCCTGGACCTCCGCGATTCTGAGTTCCGCCTTCAGGCGGGCGGGCTCCGCAACCCGGGCGAGATTGTCGCCCGCGGCCACCTGTTGGCCCGCCTCGACGGAAACCTCCTGGACGACGCCGGCGATGCCGGCGCGCACCTCGAGCCGGGACACCAACTCGCGCTTGAGATCGAAGACGGCGCGCAGTCGCGCCACCCGCGCCTCCTCGGCAGTCATTTCCGCCGCCGCGACCTGCTCCGCGAGTTGAAGCCGCTCGCCTTCATGCCGGGCTCGCGTGCCCAGTTCCTCGGCCGCACCCTGGCTGTCTTCGAGCTCGATCCGGCCTATGATTCCCTCGGCGTGAATCTGGGCGTCCGCCTCCGCATCGAGGGCCGCCTGACGCGCTTCCGCCTCGACGGAGGCGAGCAGCGACCTCTGGTTAAGCACCTGGCGACGCAACTGGACCCGCCGATCGTCCAGATTCGCCTCCGCGGCCGCGAGGTCCAGTTCCGCCTCCGTCAGTTCCTGCGAGAGGCTGGGGTTCTCGAGGGTGAGAATCACCGTCTCGGCTCCGACGCGGACTCCGGGGAGCACGTGCACCGAGGCGACCCTGCCGGAGCTCCCGGCGGCCACCCGCCGAACCTCTACCGGCACGAGCGAACCGGGCCCCCGGACGCTCAACAACATCTCTCCCCGGCGGACGGTGTCCATGAACACCGTCCCGCGGTCCACCGCCGGCGCCGCCGGCGCCAGCCGCAGCGCGAAGACAACCACCGCCACCAACCCTCCACCCGAGAGCGCGCCCACCACGAGGCGCCGCCGGCGGCGGCCCTCGGCGACTCCTTCGCGGGCTATGTCCATGGTGTTCCGAAGCGCCTGTCCGGACTAACGCTGGCTGGGCGACGAAGTTCCCCCGGCCGCCCCCGACGGGCGAACCAGCGGGGCCACCCCGAGCAGCGAGCGCCCCGGCAGGGCCGGATCGACCGGTAGCCCGAGCAGATCGAGCGCCGTAGGCACCACATCCACAGCGCCGGCCCGCGGCCACTCGGTGCGTGCCGGAATCCGCGGCCCCCAGGCGGCCAGCACCGCCAGCATGTCGCGCCGGGTAGGCGCAAAACCATGGTTCCCCGCCGGGCGATCGGACATCACGACGTGCTCCGCAGGACGGGCCGAGGAAAGAAATCCCGGCCGCAGCAGGGGGAAGAGATCGCCGGTGGTTGCCCCGCCGGGCTGCACCCGCCCGCCGGTGGCCGGGCTGAGGAACCCGGTTACCACGGGCTCACCATCGGCGCGAATTCCGAGCAGCGCCGATCGCACCGCCGCCAGCACCTCCGCTTCCTCGGGCGGCGGCACGATTCCCTCCGGGCGGGAGATCCGGTTGATGGCCACGCTGCCGTCCGCCGTCGGGGGCGCCATGGCTCTGGTGCGGGAGAGATCCACTCGCCCGTCGGCGTCGAAAGCGAGGAGCCCCGCCCGCTCGAGCGCGACGTTCACGTGCAACAGCCGATCGGTGCCGGACATTCCGTGATCGCTCACCACCATCAGGTGGGCGTCCGCGGCCTCCGCGAGCGCAAACAGGCGTCCGAGCACCCGGTCCACCTCACGAAACGCGCCGGCAAGGACCGGCCGGAGGGATTCCGCGAGCGCGGGGTCATGGGTCGCGAGCCGATCGTCGAGCCGGCCGTAGAGCAGATGGCCGATCTCGTCGGCGATCGGCAGGTAGAGCGCGATGAGATCCCACTCCGGCAACGACGCGGCGGCATCGAGGTGAACGAGCGCGGAATCGGCAACCGCGCCGGCGATCTCGAGCAGGCGGGACTCGGCGGTCCCGTCGCCGCTCTCGGCTCCGGTCCGTCCGAGCCGGCCGGAGGCGTACTCCGGGGCCCCTACCGTCCGCGGCCACCCCGACGACCCCAACCGCTCTCGCCAGGCCGGCGCCGGGTGGGTGGCAACCTCGCTCGCTCCGCCCCGAAAGACGACGTAGCGCGCCGGCGAATCAGCACCCGGAGGGACCGCCGCGAAGGCCCGCACCTGGAACTCGATGCGGACGCCCGCCGATTCGGCGCTGATCGCCCCGGAAAAGGCGGCATCCGGCCCGGTCCCGACCCGCGCCAACCAGACCGGCGCGCGCCCATCCGGATCCCGGTCGGCGGGATCCTCCAGCACCCCGAACGTATCCCAGCCGCTCTCGGGATTCAGCGGATCGTCAACGAAGACCCCCAGGAAGCGTGCTTCCCCGACCTCGAACCGAAGGAACCCGGGACGGCCGCCTCCCCCTGAACCGGTCAGCGCCTCGGCAAGAGGAACGGACGCTTCGGCAAGGAGGGGATTCCGAACCTCGTTCAGGGTTGCCGGGGGCAGCCGGACGTCGCCGTAACCGGTGAGGATGAAGAGATCACCGCGCTCGTCCGCTTCCAGGCGGCCCAGCGCGGCGTCGAGCGGGTAGGTGTGGGTCGTGTGCAGTGCGACCGCGCGCCGTCCGGTGCGCGCTACCCGGGTCCAGAGCGGGTCGGCGCGCAGCAACTCCGCCGAGAACCCGTCCCGGGTGTCGAGCAAGGTATGGGACCCGGCCGGCAGCGCGAGGACCGCGTTCCCGGTGATCCCGTTGTCCCTCCCGGGAAGGCCCGTCCAGATCATGGCGAACGAGGCGGCGGTCTTCGTGGGGAACGCGGTCACCATGCCATCCGAGAAGGCGCCTTCGGCGCGGAGCCGGGCAAAGTTGGGAAGGACTCCCTCACGGAGGAATTCGTGGACGAGTTCGTAGCCGCCGCCGTCCACCGCGAGCACCAGCAGACGGGCTCCGGGCGGCGCTGCGGCAAGGCCTGACGGCGTCACCGAGAGCGCCGCAAGGAGCACCGCCAGGCGCCGCATCCGGCCTCCAGGATTCCTCACGCGCGAAACCCTAGCCAAAACCGTCCGCGTGCTACGATCAAAACCGTGCGCCAGGAGGTCTTCACTTCTTCCGCCACAACCCGCGGAATCCGGGTCGATGTGGAAGCGCGTTTTGCCGACCGGCGCCCCGAGCCGGACCCCGCATGGCTGTTTCGGTACGACATCGCCATCACCAACGAGTCGCCGGAACTGGTGCAGTTGCTGAGCCGGCACTGGGTCATCGAACACGGCGAAGATCGCGTGGAACAGGTCCGTGGCCCCGGCGTCGTCGGCGCCCGCCCCTACCTGGTCCCGGGCGAGTCCTTCCACTATTCCTCGTGGTGTCCCCTCCGCACTCCGTTCGGGTCGATGCGCGGGTCCTACCTGATGGAAGTCCCGGGGGGCGATCGCTTCAAGGTCAAGATCGCGCAGTTCACCCTGAGCCAACCGGTCACGCTGCACTGAAAGAGCGGCGGGGAACGAGTCCCCTGATTTTCCTGCATCTCAGCTTCGAGGGTTCGCCATGGCGCAGTCGGTCCGGTCCCGCGGCATGAGTCGCGGCACGAGCCGTGGCCGAAAGCGGCGTCCGTCGATGGCCGACCGGGCGGACCGCTATCTGCTCTACCAGAATTCCGTTCAGGACGCGCCGCTCGACGCCGCTTTCCTGGATGACGAATTTCACCGTCGCCGGGCGCGGCGGGCCCGTTCCTTCCGGGAGGACTTTTGCGGGACGGCCGCTCTTTCGTGCGAATTCGTCGCGCGCCGTCCCGAAAACCGGGCCATCGGCGTCGATCTCGATCCGGCCCCCCTGGAGTGGGGCCGCGAACACAACATCGCGAGCCTGAGCCGCGCGGAGCAGAGTCGCATCGACCTGATCGAGAGCGACGTGCTGGACGTGGGGGAGCCCCGGGTGGACCTGATCGCGGCGATGAACTTCAGCTACTGGATCTTCGAAACGCGGGACCTGATGCGGGAGTACTTCGAGCGGGTTCGCGGCGCTCTCAAACCGGACGGGCTCTTCTTCATGGACGCCTACGGCGGTTCCGATTGCCACGAGGAAAAGGAATACGCCCGCGAGGAAGACGGTTTCGACTTCATTTGGGACCAGGTGGCGTTTGATCCCATCAGCGGACGCATGCGCTGCGCGATCCACTACGAGTTCCCGGACGGCAGCCGGCTCCGGAACGCGTTTCGTTACCAATGGCGATTCTGGTCGCTTCCCGAACTCCGCGAACTGCTGGCCGAAGCCGGGTTCTCGAAAACCGCGGTTCTTTGGGAAGGCGCCGACGAAAACGGCGACGGAAACGGCGAGTTCGAAGAGGTCGCCGAGGGCTCGGCCGACGAGACCTGGATCGCCTACCTCGTCAGCGAGCCCTGACTCGCGGGCGAACTGGCGGCGACCCGGCCCGAGATCCTTCCGTGACTCTCCGCCGAAACGCCGCCTTCCTGGTGATCGGCAACGAGATCCTGTCGGGCAAGGTCGCGGATACCAACACTGGGCTCCTCGCCCGATTGCTACGGCAGAAGGGAATCGCTCTCCAGCGGGTCGTCACGATCGCTGACGATCCGGCCGTGATCGCCGCCGAGACGGCCGGGCTCGCCGCCACCCACGATTTCCTGTTCACCTCGGGCGGGGTGGGCGCCACGCACGACGACGTGACCATGGAGGGGATCGCCCGCGCCTTCGGAATCGGGGTGATCCATCACCCCCGTTTCCTCGAAGCCCTGCGGATGCGCGGCCTCGAAGTCACCCACCGTGATCTCGCCCGCGTTCCGGCAGGGTGCGAACTCCGCGAGGGCCGGTCCGGGCATTGGCCGGTGGTCGTCATGCGAAACGTCTGGATCCTTCCCGGGCTGCCGCCGGTCTTCGAACGGAAGCTGGAGATCCTGGCGGAGTGCATTCCGGAGGGGCCGGCCTACTTCGCCGACGAAGAGCTGATTCCTCGCCCCGAAGAGGAACTGATCCCGTTGCTCGACCGCTTGGTGGCCGACCACCCGACCGTCCAGATCGGTTCCTATCCCGGGTCCTCAGGGACCCGCATCACGCTCGACGGTGACGACGGGGATGCAGTCGCGAACGCCGCCGCCGCCTTCCGCGAAGCCTTGACCACGCTGTAGGCGAGTTCGTCCCCCTGAGTCAAAGCGCGGGGACCGCAGGCGAACGCCGGCCGCCGGACGGGAAGGGCGAACCCACCCCGGGGCACTCAGCGGGTGAACAGGACACCGAAGACCGCAAGCAGGACCGTTACCAGGATGCCGAGCGCACCCCAGACGAGCCGCAACTCCCGCCTCACGGCACCCATCTGAGCGCCGGAGACCTCCTTCAGCCCACTCACCTCCACGCCGAGGACCGCTTTCAGCCCACTCACCTCCACTGCGAGAACCTCCACTTTCCGGTCCCGCACGATCCCGGCCTCGGTCAGGGCGTCCAGCTTCCGGCTGTGCTCGGCGAGCCGCTCAGCGTTCTCCCGGCAGACCTGCTTCAGTTCCATGAACCCGACCTGCATCTGCGCGCCGAGCTGCCCAACCACATTTTCGGGAGCCATGGATCCGACCTCTGCCTCCGCATTATAGGCAGCCTCCGGGTCGGCCCCGGCTTTGACCAGCGCCCGGAAGAGCGCACCGTTTCCGCCCGGCTTCGTCTCCCGAGCGTCCGGTCCCGTGACCTGGAGGTTCGGCCGGGCCGTGGCCCGGTTCGGTTTCGTCGGTGTCATTGGGTCCTCCTGTCTCGGGTGTCTGACGCGACGGAAGGCGCAAGCGCCGTCCATAACAGCCTGGACGAGAGTTCGGGCGTTTTCTTCCCGCCTCCGGACGCTTTGTGGAAAAGTCGTCGCGGAGCGCGGGTCCAACGAGCCCCCCGGATAGGCAATCGGGCGCCGTTTCCCCTGGCCCGGATGCGCGCCAACCCGTTTCGGGTCAGAATGAACGCCGTCCCATGACTCCGCGCATGCTCCTCCGGACGCGGCTCCAGCCGGCTCTGGTGGCCACTCTGCTGCTCGCGGGGTCCGTTTCCGCCGCCGGGCAGGATCTCTTCCCGCTCTCCGACGAGCACCAGCAGTGGCTCGAATTCGACGCCGCCTACATCATCAGCGACCGGGAACAGGACGCCTTCGAGAGGCTCCAGTCCGAAGCCGAACGCGAGGCATTCATCACCGCCTTCTGGTCGCGCCGCGACCCCGAGCCGCTGACTCCGGAGAACGAGTTCCGAACCGAGCACTACCGGCGCATCGAGTACGCGAACACCCGGCTCGGCGGTGAAACCGGGCTGCCCGGCTGGTTGACCGACCGCGGACGCATCTACATCCAGCTCGGCGAACCCGAAGAGCGGGAGACCTTCGCCTCCGTCCCCGGGCTCTACCAGACGGAACTCTGGTTCTACCTGGCGCGGCAAGAACAACTGCTGCCGCCCATCTACGTTCTCTTCTTCCGGGAATACAACGCCGGCCCCTTCATCCAGTTCAACCACGTGATCCACCAGCCGGAGGAACTGCTGCCGGCCCAGTCGTTCACGGACGGCGAATCCCGGGCGGAAGCCTTCGTGACCCTGCAGGAGATCTCGCCCCAACTCGCCCATGCGAGCATCACCATGCGCGCGGACCGGGGGGTGACGGCAAGTTTGGTGCAGCCGGAAATGGAGACCCTCCAGACCCAGACGCTCATGTCGGATATCAACCGGGCGCCCTACCGCCTGCTGGACACCAACTGGGTCAGCGGGGCAGAAGCGGGCCGGGGACTGGTGGAAAGCGAGTACCTCTTCAACTTCGTGCCGAGCGCTGGACTCGCGCGAGTGCTCCCCGGATCCGAACCCGGCTCCTCCTTCGTGCACTACGCAATAGAGATCGAGCCGCAGCACTTCACGCTCGCCCGGGAGGAACGGGGAACCGACTACTTCACCCGGTTCGAAGTCACGGGAGAGGTCACCACTCCGGACGGCGACGTCATCCACGATTTCGTCGTGACCCCTTTCCTGCGCCTGACCGGAACCCAGCTTCAGGAGGTGGGCGCCCGTCCCTTCACCTACCGGGGCACATTTCCCCTGATCCCCGGGGACTTCCGTTTCCGGGTAATCCTCAAGAACGACGCCCGCACCGAATACACCGTCTTCGAGGACGGCCTCCGCGTTCCCCGAACCGGCTCCTCGTTCTCCCGGCCCTGGCTCCTCCACGCCCCGCCCCAATCCGTTCCGAGCCCCGGGGTGCGCGCGTGGCTGGCGGGCGTTTCCCAGCTCGTTCCCAACGGACGCGGTGTCGTGGCGGCTGGAAACCCGATCCGGGCGATCGCATCGGCGCCGGGACACGACCTGCTGGTCTTCCGGGTGACTCCCTGGAGCGCCGCCGACGATTCGGGACAAGCCCAGGAGCCCCTCCTCGAGGAGGAGGTTCCGGTCGGCGACGGACTCGCCGTCTGGCAACCGGCGACGACCGCGTGGGAGTCCGGCCGCTACGTGCTTTCGGTGGACGTGGGCGCGGAACCCCGGTCGATGGTTTTCGACCTGAACGCCCGGAGCCGCGTCGCGGTCCCGTGGGGGCTCAGCGACTCTCCCGATGAATCCCCCGGAGCCGTGTCCGCGGCTCTTGGGGAACAGTGGCTGCGCGCCGGGAACCTCGAGCGCGCTCGCGCGACGTTCGAGTCGGCGCTCGGCGAGAACCCGAATCTCGGGCGGGTGCGGCTCGCGCTCGGAAGATTTGCGCTCGACGACGGGGAACCCCGGGCCGCGGTCCGCCTGCTGGAGCCCGCACTCGCTCAGGCGCCGGAAGACGCCATGGTGCTGCGAGTGCTGGGAGACGCCCACCGGGAGTCGGGCAACCACGCGCGCGCCGTGGAACTCTACGAACGTTCCCTGCCGCTGCAGGCGCCGGACCCGGCGCTCCTGAACGCGCTTTCCTGGTCACTCGCCGCGGGCGGGAACGGGGGGCGGGCGATTCCCTTCCTCGAGCAGTCGCTACGCCTGAACCCGGAGCAGCCGGAAGTGCAGGAGCTGCTCGCCACCCTCCGGGCGGGGGTCTCACCAGGGCGCCGCTAGGGCATCCCGCCGCATCGCCGCTCCAAGATTCCAACCGTGCCGTTCGGTTCGTTGGACACCGGAATCGTTCGGGAGAGTTCCCGTGGGAACGTAAATGGAAGAAAAACCGAATCCTTGGAGAAGGTGTTCGTTCCTGCGCACAGGCATGGCATAATCGTTGCCTATTTTCGCGCTACCAACCTCGCGGCAGCGATACCGGTCGGTCCGCGTCCCAAGAAATCTCAGACACCTCGCAGAGGAGGAACCATGCGGAAGTCAACTTTCGCGCTGCTTCTCGCGGCGTCCCTCGTCCTTCCGGCCATCGCGTTCGGACAGGGCGGCGACTCCAGTATTCGCGGCACGGTCACCGATGACTCGGGCGCCGTGCTTCCAGGAGTCACGGTCACCGCGATGAGCCCGGCGCTCATCAGCCCCGCCACCACGGTGACGGACGGTCAGGGCGGCTATCGGCTGCTCAACCTGCCAGTGGGCGATTACACCGTGGAAGCCTCGCTTTCCGGTTTTGCGACCTACCGGCAAGAAGGAATCCTCGTGCGCGCCAGCACGAACATCGGGGTGGACCCGGCGATGTCGATCAGCACCGTCCAGGAGACGGTCACGGTCACCGCCGAGACCCCGATGCTCGAAATCTCGCGCCCAGGAAACATCCTGACGATCGAGGGCGACCTCCAGCGCGACCTGCCCATCCAGGCCCGCGGCAACTGGAGCGACTTCCTCGAGATGACCCCGGGCGTCAACGCCCGTCCCTTCGACGATGGGTCGGGGCGCATGGTGTATTTCGGTCACGCGACCGAGCACTTCGCCCACGTGATCCAGCTCGAGGGCATGGCGGCGGCCGGCTACACCGATTCGCAGGTCACTTATGTCGGAATGAACGCCGACATGATGCAGGACATGTCGGTGAAGACCGGCGGCGCCGAGGCCAAGGACCCGATGGGGACCGGTCTGATCATCAACGTGGTAACCCGGAGCGGCGGTAACGACATCACCGGGTCGGCGGCCTACGACCTCCAGGACTTCGACTGGGGCACCGGCGACGAGGCCGGTTCCGGCGGCTTCTTTGGGGACAACGAGCTTCCGAGCGGGTTCAACCCGTTTGCGTCGGAGAAGGCGAACTTCCAGGCGCTCGGCGTGTACGACCCGCCCGAGGGCCGCGATGCGGCGGCCGGCACCCCGACCGCCCACCAGGTCCGGCAGTCCGACTTTTCGCTCGGCGGCCCGATCATGCGCGACAAGGCCTGGTTCTTTGCGGCCTACCGGTACGCCGACTTGGCGGCCCGGATCAGCCGGGGCTCCACCGACATCGAGCGGCTGACGAACCTGTCCGGAATCCCGATCGGCGGCGGACTCGGCAGCACGCCCGTGTATAGCGAGTTCACGAACACGACTCGGAGCCATCAGCCCTACGCCAAGGTGAGTGCGCAATTGAGCGGCAGCCATGAACTGAACGTCTATTTCCAGCGCGACACCACCGAGAACACCTCGAACCGCGAGTACGACCTCGCGCCGCGCTTCACCGTGCAGACCGGCGGCAACCTCTATGGCGCCAAGCTGACGTCGGTGTTCGGCGCCTCCACGACCGGGCAGTTCACGTTCTCGTACAACGACAAGGCATCCCAGGTGCCGCGCGAGATCCAGCCACAGTTGGACAGCCTCCCGGTTTTCATCACGATCGAGGCCGGGTACTCGGTGAATGACTCCGGCACGACCAGCGGTGGCGGCCGCATCGCCGCGCTCGGCACCGGGGGCGGCTCGGATCGCCCGGCCCGTCTGGCCCTCCTGCGCGCCGACATGACGCATTACCTGGACAACGCCGGCGGCTCGCACGAAATCGGCTTCGGCGTTTACGCCGCTCCGTGGAACACCTACCCGAGCACTACGATCTATGCGACCGAGACGGGCTGGAATTCGGAAAACCACACGATCGTGGACGCGAACGGAAACCCGACCACCGATCCCACGATGGCAGTCGGCACGCGTTGGTTCACGCGCAGCCGTACCGGGGATGCCAGCGGTCCCATCGATACCCTCAAGACCATCGACGCGCAGGACAGCGACATCGGTGTCTATCTCCAGGATTCCTGGAAGCCGGTGGAGCGCCTCACCCTGAACCTCGGCGTCCGCGCCGACTTCGTGAAGCGCTACGACAACATCCAGAACTTTGACCGGATGAACACGCTGGCGCTCGGCCCGCGCGCCGGGTTTGCGTACCAGCTCACCGAGGACGGCCGCAACATCCTGCGAGGCAATATCGGCCGGGTCCACGAGCAGATGAACGGGCGGGACAACATCACCCGGGTCCACGGGGCATCGTCGGTCGGCAGCTACAGAGAGTGGGATCATGATGGAGACGGCGTGGCGGACTTCTCACGCTATACACCGCCTTCCGAGGGCATCCCCCGGGAATACCTGTTCGACACGGATATCGGCCAGCCCTTCGTGGACGAGGCGATCGTCGGCCTGCGCCGCCAGTTCCAGGGCCAGTTCGCCATGGACGTGGCGCTGGTGCACCGCCGCTACACGAACAACTACGCGCTGCTCGAGCAGAACGGGTTCTACCCGTCCTCCTCGCCCGCGCCCACGCCGCTGGGCCAGTTCCAGTACGGCGCGGTGGACGTCGGGTACGGCGACATCATGCAGCAGACCAACAACAGTTGGAGCAAGCTGGTGTACACCGCCCTCGAGATCACCACCACCCGCCGCACCGAGCGGATGTCGGCCACGCTGAACATCAGCCGGCAGTGGCAGGGCTTCGCCGGCGACTGGAACCCGACCGATCCGGCGTACTTCATCCAGCCGGAGAAGTTCAACTCCAGCAAGGCGCTCTACATGCCGCGCGGCAACAACGAGCACGACACGCTGCGTGACTCCAGCGCGCTGTCCTACGCGCCGACCTGGCGACAGTTCTCGGTCCGGGGCGGCATGAGTTACCTGATGCCATACGACGTGACCCTGGCGGTGAGCTACACGGCGAATGCCGGGCCGTGGTCCGGACCGCCGATCAACCGCCTCAGCGCCGATGACCCGCAGGTCACCCAGTACGGCCCGGGCAGCGCCAACAACGACTTCTCGAACCCGCTGGCGACGCGCTACCGCATCGTCGGCGCGGACCGGGGTGAACTTCAGGTGGCGGCGCCGACCGTCCACACGGTGGGCCTATCGCTCGGCAAGATCCTCGATCTCGGCCCCGCCCAGTTCGAGATCCAAGCCCAGGCGTTCAACCTGCTCGACGCGGCAAACCACAACCAGTTCACGTATAGCGGCGCGAACCGGACGTGGAAGGCCGCCTTCCTGGAGCTCCGGAGCCGGCAGAACGCCCGTACCATGCTCCTCCGGGGGACCCTCCGCTTCTAGGCGACCCCTCAAGCACCTTCAAGGCGCCGGCCCTCACGGGCCGGCGCCTTTTGTTTGTACGCTGGGCGTCGCATTCGCCCAAGCGGGTTTTCGGGCGTTAGGATGCGAAGGCTCCGGCCGGAGGCGATCCCATGCACTTCGTACTGCTCCTCTCCGCGTTCCTCGGGGTTTCCTCCTTGGCGCTCGGAATGGCCCCCGAGCGGAAGGACCGACGTGGGGACGAATCTCTCACTGCCGAGGGGGTCGCACCGGGAACGCGTCCGGCGTGGGATTTCGAGGTGTTTGCGCGGGGAGGGCTTGCCACCGTCCCGGCCAACGGCGAAGTGGCCTGGATCGGGACGGTTCTGGACGCCCCGGCTCCCTATGAGTTGACGTTTCTCACGGAGGCGTCGCGGTCCAACCGGGAGGCGGCGTGGGGAGCCGGCTTCCGCGCGATGCGTGGGCGCTGGGGCTTCGAGACGCAGTACTTACGGATCCCGACCGGCGCATTCCAACCCGGCAGTCTGATCCAGGAGTCAGCTCTCGACCCGTTACGGGGGCTGGCGCCGGGTGGAGAACCCGAGGATCTACTGATCGCCCAGGGCATCTTTCGCTTCCCGATCACGACCGGCGGCGCCCAACTCTTTATTGGATTCGGGGGCGGCTATCTCCGATTTCCGACCGTGGACGCGAGCCGGCGGGAGGAGATCCTGCTTACCGATTTCTACGCGGCCGAAGTCGAACCGCGTCTTCAGCAGAGTCTTTCGAACCGTATTGCGCTCCAGCAAGAGCAGACTGGTCGGTCCTCGTTCGTGGTAGCGGGGTCCGCGGGAATCACGGTGGGGAGCGGGCGGTTCTTCGTTCGGCCGCGGGTTGGCGTGCTGCTCGGCCGAACGCGCCAAACCGCGGCAAGCTGGGACGTGGCTGGCGAGTTCGACGTCCCGGACGCTGGCCGCCAGTGGGTTGATCTCGGCACGGAGTCGGTCGAAGTCTCCGTACGTCCGCTCTTCGTCCTCTTCAGCGTGGAAGCCGGCTGGTCCACCCGCAGATAGTTCGCTCCGCCCACCGGTAACGTGGGCGTGGACCGAGCAGATTCCGGGTCAACTCGGTTACCTCCTATTGGACCATGGTTGTTGACCATAGTAGGATAGGTCTATGCGGCGGATTCAAATCTCGAAGTTCAAAGCCACCTGCCTCGCGGTCCTGGACCGGGTTGCCCAGACCCGGGAACCGGTCCTGGTGACCCGGCGAGGCAAGCCGATCGCGAGAATCGTCCCTCCCGCCCCGAGTTCGGCCGGAAGCTGGCTCGGCTCGATGAAGGGGTCCGTCACGATCCACGGCGACATCGTCGCACCGGTTTCGGAGCCGTCCGACTGGGAAGCCCTCCGCTAAGTGGCCTTCCTCCTGGACACCCACGTCTGGATCTGGGGCATCGGCGAGCCGCTTCGGCTCCCGTCGTCGATCAGGGAAGAGCTCGAAACGGCGTCCGAACCGCCGCGACTGTCGCCGATCAGTCTCTGGGAAGCCCTCCTTCTCGCCGAGAAGGGTCGCATCACCCTGTCCCCCAACCCACGAGCGTGGCTCCGGGATGCGGCGCGCTCGGTGCGCGAGGCTCCGTTAACCTTTGAGGTTGCGGCGGCCAGCCGGCAGCTTCGCCTGGACCATGAAGACCCGGCCGACCGATTCATCGTCGCCACCGCCAAGGTCTTCGGACTGCGGCTCATCACCGCCGACGCGCGGCTTCTCGGTTGTCCGGACGTGGAGACTGTCTGGGGCCACTGACCGGGTCGCCTCCTCCCGGCGACGCCAAACCCAGGACGGCCGATCACCGCGTGGGAACCGGGAACGGAGCTACGGTCGAGACAACCAACCGACTTCCACGCTGAAGAGGAAAACCCTCGGCCGCATGGTCGTGTCGAGCGTCATGGTGCTCGCGGTCTGACCCTGTGCCCCGGGAGGGTCGAAGTCCATGCCCCAACTCTCCTCCGTAGTCCGCGCCCCGCCGAGGAAGGCGTCAAGCCGAGGGCGCAGGAACATCCGCGCCATTTTCAGCGTGAGGCCCAGCGAACCGCCCAGCACCGCCACACCGCGATCCGCCCGGAAGTCACCCTCGGTCATCCGAAGCGAGGCGCCGCCGGGCGCGTCGCATCGGATCAGTTCGAGAGGCCGATGTCGACCGAGACGAGAAAGATCGTCGGAGTGACGCTGCTGGTATAGACGAAGTCGACGCCGTCAACTTCTTCAACGTCCGGCAGGTCAAAGCCAACCGTCAGTTCGGTCGTCAGCGCGCGGGCGATGATGATGTCCACCCGCGGGCGGAAGACAACCCGTCCGCGCCGGAACAGGAGACCGACGGAGCCGGCATAGACAACGGAACTCCGATCGGCGGTCAGCTCCACCTCCGGAACAAGTCCCGCGAAGGAATCAGCGGGCAGCCCCGTCGGATAGTCGTCCAGGTCATTGGGCATCGGTGTCACCACGAACAGGTCGTCGGTGTCGGCGGCCCGCATCCAGCCACCACCCAAACCGACGAACCACTCCGTCGAGTTTGACAGCGGAAAGGTCCTTACGACCTGTCCGAGAAAGACATTTGCCCGGGAGGCAACCATGGGAAAGAACGCTTCCGGAGTCCCGGAAACCACCACCGCTTCGTCGAAAAAGAGCCACCCGGGAGAGAGCGCGAGGCTATCGAGGGTGCTGTATGTCCCTTCGACGCCCCAGTCGCCCCACATGAGCCGTGCCCCTCCTCCCCAACCGAACTCGGAGAGGCGTTGCGAACCGTACAGCGGCTCCACAGCTCCCGGGATCCCGGCCGCGAGTCCGAGCGAGTCCTCGGCCGACGCATTCAGGAGCGCCAAACCGGCGCGGCCGAAGAGTTCGACCTGAATCCCGGAGGATCCGGGAGATCCCTGGGCGACAGCCGTCGGCAAAACGAGGGTGCCTTCCGACGCCGCGGTCTGATGCCTTCTCGTAAGGTCAGGGAACCCCCGATGGCTGGAGCCCGCGATGAACTCCCCAGGTGAACGGAGCCCGGCCAAGGCCCCACGCAAGAGGACCGCCGCCTCCCAGGACGTTCCCTCGCCGTCACCGAAGGGCTTCCCGGCCGGGGCCGGAGTCCCGCGCGCACCAGCCTTCTTCGGACCGTCGTCTCCAGCGGCGACGAGAGGCGAGAACGCGGCCAGTGCCACAACCACCAACAGTAAACAACGTGAAGAAACGGTCATTGAGTCATATGAAGATTGACAGGCGCAGTCCGCTCCCGCAAGTGCCGGACTCGACGGGTTTGCCCCTGCCCTTCCGATACCGAACTGGCCAAGGAACCTTGGTTGACGGACCGATCAGCGGTCCCCTTCGGCGCTCCTCGACGCGGATCAGTTCGAGAGCCCGATGTCCAACGAGATCAGGAAGATGGTGGGCTTGACGCTGGTGCCGTAGCTGAGTTCGAAACTCCCCGCATCCTCGGGGGTCAACTCGCCAAGGTCCGGAAAACCGACGGTCAGCTCGGTCGTCAGGGCCTTCGAGATGATGACGTCGGCGCGAGGGCGGAGCAGCATCCGGCCGAGCCGAAACGCAAGACCAAGGGAGCCCGCATAGACGACCGATGTCCGGTCGGCGGTGAACTCCACCTCGGGGATGAAGGCCGGCGGGATTTCGATGGAGATGTCCTCCACGAGCTGTTGCTGCGCATCCCGAGTCGGCCCTCCGGACAGCAGGCGGTCCGTGCTCGAATCGGTGGCGCGCAACCAGCCGGCGCCGAGACCTACGGAGAGTTCCGCGCTGTTCGAGAAGCGGAACGTACGAATCACCTGGCCCAGCAGGACGGACCCGCGGGAAGGCACGAACGGTTGATCGAGCACTCCGGTCTGGACTTCCGACCCCGCGTTGTCATCAATGACGAGCCATGAGGGGGAAAGCGCCAAGCTCTCGAAGATGCTGTAGGTGCCTTCCACCCCCCAGTTCCCCGACATGAGGCGCGCTCCGCCGCCCCAGCCGACTTCGGAAACGAGCCGGGTAGCGCTAAGGGATTCTCCGAAGCCCTCCGGCCCGCCGGCGATCCCGATCGAATCTTCCGCGGTGACGTTCAGCAGCGAGAGTCCGGCCCGGCCAAACAGTTCGACTCGCATCCCGGACGGTCCGGAGAACCCTTGAGCGGCGCCCGCCGCCAGCGCCGCGGGCTTTCGCGACCTGGACGCAAGGTCCATTTCGGGGAGCTGGGCGAACCACTTCTGAACACCTGCCCCAACCCGGCCGGCGTCACCCTCCTCTTCCTGCCTCTTCCTCTCGTCTTCAGCCTGTCCGGTGGCGGCGAGCAAGAGGACGAGCACCGCCGTGACGACCGACTGGATCCTTGCGATTGCCATGTCGCCACTGTAACGCGGCGGCCACCCGTCCGTACAGCCGGGCAACGTCCACCTCCGGGTACACTCGAAACCCGGTCCGACACCCCATCCACTGACCAGGAGGCCCCTCGATGCGAGTCCGCCATTTGTTGCTTCTGACCGTGCTACCCGCCCTCTTGCTCCCGTCCCAGGCAGCCGCCCAGGACGCGGACGCCGCCACCATCGTCACCCAGTTTCTGAACGCCCAGCGCACCGACTTCGAGGAGGTGGCGCTGCGGATCTGGGACTGGGCGGAAGTCGGCTATCAGGAGGAACAGAGTTCGGCACTCCTTCAGGAACAGCTCACCGCCGGCGGTTTCACCGTGGACGCCGGGGTCGCCGGAATGCCGACCGGCTTTGTCGCCGAATGGGGGTCCGAGGGCCCGGTGATCGGCATCCTCGCCGAGTTCGACGCGCTGCCGGGAGTGAGCCAGGCGGCGGTTCCGGAACCGATGGAGCGGGAGGGCGTCGGCGCCGCGCACGCCTGCGGGCACCACCTCTTCGGCACCGCTTCGGTGGCGGCCGGGTTGGCGATCAAGGACTGGCTCGAACGCTCGGGAACCCCGGGCCGGATCCGGGTGTACGGCACCCCCGCCGAGGAAGGCGGCGCCGGGAAGGTGTACATGGTCCGCGGGGGCCTCTTCGCCGATGTGGCCGCGGTGCTCGCCTGGCACCCCGGGGACCGCAATGACGCGAGTCCGGGCGATTCGCTCGCCAACCTGTCCGCCAAGTTCCGCTTCCGGGGTGTTTCCGCCCACGCCGCCGGCGCTCCGGACCAGGGCCGTTCGGCGCTCGACGCCGTGGAGGCCATGAACTTCATGGTGAACCTGATGCGCGAGCACGTCCACGAGCGCAGCCGGATCCACTACGTCATCACCCGGGGCGGCGAGGCCCCGAACGTGGTTCCGAACTTCGCCGAGGTCTATTACTACAACCGGCACCCCTCGGTGGAAACCGCCCGCGCCAACTGGGAGCGGATCCTGAAGGCCGCCGACGCAGCGGCGCTCGGGACCGGAACCGAAGTGGAGCACGAGATGATCCACGGGATCTACAACCTGCTCCCCAACGAGCACATCGGTCGCCTCCTCTTCGACAATATGAAGGCCATCGGCGGCTTCGCCTATACCGAAGAGGAACGGGCCTTCGCGGAGGAACTCCAGAAGCATCTCCAGCAACCGCGCCCCATCGGATCGCAGGAAGAAGTCATGGAATGGCGGCGGACCCCCGCAGGAGGCTCCACCGACGTGGCCGACGTGAGCTGGGTGGTGCCCACCGCGCAGTTCCGGACCGCGACCTATGTTCCGGGGACCCCGTCGCACAGTTGGATGGCGGTGGCCAGTGGTGGGATGAGCATCGGACTCAAGGGCATGCACCTCGCTGCCCAGGTCCTTGCGCGCACCGCCGCCGACCTGTTCCTGGACCCGTCGCACCTGACGGCGGCACAGGAGGAACTGAACGCCGCGCGCGGTCCGGACTTCATGTACGAGCCGCTGCTGGGCGACCGGCCGCCACCGCTGGATTACCGCCGCTAGCCGGGATTCCTCATCCGGCCGCCGCAGAGATCGACGCCGGATGGTTCCCCTCTCGGCGGGACGGCGCCCCCCGGCGTTGATGTCGTAAAGGCACGGGAACGCCGGCCTCCAGGCCGGCACAGCCCGCCACCGGCGGGCGGCGGGATGGAACCCCCAGCGTCAGGGTGGTCCCCTCTCGGCGGGAACCCCACCAGCCGTGATGCCGCACACGCCGAAGGCGTCACGCCGGTCCTGGTTGCGTGGGTGTCCAGCGACATCAGCACCAGGCCAATTTGCGACAGAGAAACCGGGCCACCGCGCCGAGTGGGGTACGGGCGGAGACGGGAGCCATACCGACGGGTGGGGTCTTCGCCGACGCGGGCCTGCCGGCCCGCTGTGCCGACCTGGAGGTCGGCGTTCCCGTGCCTGCGCGCCACCATGCCGACCTCCAGACCGGCACCACCCCACGAAGCGGGGCGGCGGGATGGAACCCCCAGCGTCAGGATGGTCCCCCTCGGCGGGAACCCCACGAGCCGTGATGTCGCACACGCACGAAGGCGTCACGCCGGTCCTGGTTGCGTGGGTGTCAAGCGACATCCAGCACTGGGCCACTTGGCGATAGGAGAACCGGGCCACCGCGCCGAGTGGGGTACGGGCGGAGACGGGAACCATGCCGGCGGGTGGGGTCGGCGCCGACGCGGGCCTGCGGCCCGCCCCCGGTGTGTGTCTCCCGACATCATCAACAGATTGGCGTGATCTGCGCGACACCTTGGGCCCTGAGTATGAAAACTCCCGGCTAGCAGCCCGCCGATGGGGTCGGCGTTTCCGCGCGGGTTTTCCTTTCTGCCATACTCGCAGGTCCTGCGGAGGATCGCGTTTATGCCCCACCAGACAAGAACTTCCCGACTCCTGCCGGCCCTGATCGCCGGGGCCCTGACCGCCGGACTCGCAACCGAGTCGCTCGCCCAGGACCGCTTCACCATGGCGCTGACGGGTGATTCGATCATCACCCGGAAGCTGAGTGTTTACGAGGAGCCTCAGTTCCTGCGGATGATCGATCTCCTGCGGGGCGCCGACCTGGCGTTCACCAACGTGGAAGTCCTCTTCCACGACTGGGAGTCCTACCCGATGAGTTCCAGCGGCGGCACCTACATGCGGGCCCAGCCGGAACTGGTCAAGGAGTTCGTGTGGGCCGGGATCGATGTCGGATCGCTGGCCAACAACCACTCCGGGGATTACGGACCACCGGCCATGCTGCTCACCGAGCAGTACATCCGGGAAGCCGGCATCGTCGCCGCGGGCGTGGGACGCAGCCTCGCCGAGGCCCGGGAGGCCAAATTCATCGAGACCAAGGACGGCCGGGTGGCGATGATTTCGCTTGCCTCGACCTTCCCCGACCATTCGATGGCCGGCAAGTCGCGTGACGACATCCCGCCGCGGCCGGGGTTGAGTCCGCTGCGGCACATCCGCACCTACGAGGTCACCAGGGAACAGCTCGAAGGCGTCCGCGCGACCATGCGCGATCTCAAGATGAACCCGCCCGCGTCGGGGGACCGCCTGAACTTCCTGCGCAACCGGTTCGAGCTGGCGGATGCGCCCGGAGTCCGTACCGAGCCGCACCCCGAGGACATGGCGGAGATCGCCATGATCGTCAGCAATGCCAAACGCCAGGCCGATTACGTCATGGTGACGATCCACGCGCACGAGGGCCGCCCCGGTCCCGACAGCCGCATGGTTCCCGCCCAGTTCCTCGAGACCTTCGCCCGGGCGATGGTGGACGCCGGCGCCTCGGTCTTCGTGGGGCACGGCCCTCACGCGCTGCGCGCCATCGAGATGTACAAGGGAGCGCCCATCCTCTACAGCCTCGGCGACTTCGTGTTCCAGAACGAGACGCTCCAGCGCCTGCCCTACGAGAACTACCACCGCCTCGGGCTGGGCGAGGACGACGGCCTCGCGGACTTCAACGAAGCGCGTTACAACAACGACACCACCGGATTCCCGGCCATTCCCGAGATCTGGGAAGCCGTCATCGCGGTGCCGGAGTGGAGCGGCCAGCAACTGGTCGAGTTGACGCTCCACCCCATCGACCTCGGATTCGGGCAGCCGCGCCACGTCCGCGGCCGGCCGATGATGGCGGAGGGCGAACTCGCCGACAAGATCCTGCAGGATCTGGTGCGCCTCTCCGAACCCTACGGGACGCAGTTCGAAATCAGGGACGGCGTCGCCCGGGTGGTGCTGCCGACGGAAACGACGGACGAGCAGGAGTAAGTGGTCTCCGGACCGCGGCGAGGACGCTGCCGGAGACGCCACCCGTTCCCGGCGGCGGTGCGAGCCGCGGCACTCTGCCTCGCCGCGCCCACACTCACCGCCGGCCTCGCCGCCGCTCAGGAGGGCCCGCTCCGGATCGATCTCCACTCCCACCCGTCCCGCTTTCACCGGGCCAACGTGCCCCGGATCAGCGATGAGGAGATCGCCCGCTACCTCGACCGCGGCATGGACGCCGTGGTGGCGACCATCAGCACCGATACCCCATACCGGGGTGGCTACGTCCTGCGCGACGGTACCCGGATTGAGTCCGGCAATCGCCGCCCCGATCCGGGAGAGCCCTGGGAATACACCCTCGACCGCTTCGAGCGGCTGACGCGGACCGCCCGAGAGGGGAACGCCGTCTTCGTCCGGACCCCGGCCGAGGCGCGCCGGGCCCGGGCGGACGGAGCGCTGGCGATCCTCCCGGCGCTCGAAGGATCGGACTCCCTCGAGGGCAGGATCGAGCGGCTCCACGAACTGCATCAGATGGGACTCGCCGTGGCCCAGCTCGTCCACTTCCGGCCGAACGGGATCGGGCACATTCAGACCTGGCCCTATACCCCCGGGGGGCTCACCGAGTTCGGACGCGAGGTGGTCCGCGAGTGCAACCGCCTCGGCATCGTCATCGACTTGGCCCACGCCAATCCGGAGACAATCCGGGACACCCTGGAGCTGTCCCGGGTTCCTGTCATCTTCAGCCACACCGGAGCGTTCGCGCTCGGCGAAGCCGACCGGAACCTCCGCGATCCCGAGATTCGCGCGATCGCTGCGGACGGCGGGGTGATCGGGATCTGGCCCAACGGGAGCCAGGTTCCCACCGTCTCCGACATGGCGCGGCACATCCGCCATGTCACGGATACGGGAGGGATGACCGCGGCGGGCATCGGGAGCGATCTGAGAGGCATGTCGGCCTACAGTGAAGGGTTCGGCGAAGAGGCCAACTTCGAAGCGATTGCGGAAGCGCTCGCCGAAGCCGGTTTTGACAGCGATGCAGTCGAGGCGATCCTCGGCGGCAACTTCGAGCGGGTGTGGGAGGCGGCCACCGCCCACCTGCCCGCTGACAATCCATAGGGGGTAAGCCATGAACCGCCTGGCTTTCAAGAGAGTTGACCTGCGGCTGCCAGCCGCCCTTGTCGTCTTCGCACTGTTCGGCGGGTGCGGCGGGGCCGACCCCGAACCCACCCTCGAAGAGACACTGGCCGCCATCGTCGCGGAGGCCCGGGACGCCGCCGGAAGTCCCGGTCTCTCCGCCGCGGTCGCCGTGAACGGAGAGCTCGTCTGGAGCGGCGCTTCGGGACTGGCCGACATCGAGAACGCGGTGCCGGCAACCGCCGAGAGCGTGTACCGGATCGCTTCCATTTCGAAGCCGGTCGCGGGGGTCGCGCTCATGCAGCTCGTGGAGCAGGGCGCCGTCGACCTCGATGCCGAGGTCCAGACCTACTTTCCGGCCTTCCCCGAGAAGGAGTCTCCCATCACCGTCCGCCATCTCATGACCCACACGTCGGGAATCCGTCACTACAACCCGGGCGAGATGGACATGAAGGACCATTTCGACACCATCGAGGCCGCCATCGAGATCTTCAAGGACGACCCGCTCCTCTTCGAGCCCGGGACGCAGTACAGCTATTCGTCCTACGCCTGGAACATCGTGGCCGGCATCGTCGAGAACGTCTCGGGACAGACTTTCGACGCCTACATGCAGGAAAACGTCTGGGGGCCAGCCGGAATGGAAACGACCTACCTGGAGCACCAGGGTGACATCGTCCCGAACCGGGTGCGCCAGTACGTGAAACGGGAGGACGCCGCCGGCGTGCTGAACGCCCCGTTTGCCGACCTGTCGATCAAGTGGGCTGGCGGTGGAATGATCGCCGCCGCGCCCGATCTGGTCCGCTTCGCGCTCGCGATCGACGCAGAAACGATCCTCCCGGCCTCGACCCACGACCGGATGACGACTCCCTATCAGCTCGCCGACGGCACCATGAGCGAATACGCGCTTGGTTGGCGCATCGCGACGGACGACATGGGCACCTGGGTCGCCCACTCGGGAGGAGCCACGGGGGGCAGCACCCGACTGCTGCGCCTTCCGGAGCGCGGGGTCGCGGTCGCCGTGTTCTCGAACGTCCAAAGCGCGGACGGCCTGCCCGAAACGGCGCGCCGCCTCGCCGAGACGGCTCTGGAACACGCCGGCACTCCCTGATCCCCGCATTGGGACCCGCGCCGGCGCCGCCGGTCCGCCGGGCGCCAGCCGGAAGCCGCCTCCGCTGCTTCGCGGTGGCCATGGCTTTCCTGGCCGGGTGCGGGCCGCTCTCGAGCGGCCGCGAGGGTCCCGTTTCCGAAGAGACCGGCCTCTCGGCAAAGACCGGAGTCCCGCCAGCGGCGCTCGCGGGATCCGGGTACGTCGAGGATTCACGCTGCCGTGGCTGCCATCTCCAGCAGTACGACGACTGGCTCGAATCCCACCACGACCTGGCCATGCAGGAGGCCACCGAGGACACCGTGCTTGGTGACTTCGACGACGCTTCCTTCCACCACTTTGGGGTGGAGTCCCGTTTCTTCCGGCGGGATGGGGGGTTTTTCGTCAACACCGACGGACCGGACGGCACGCCCGGGGATTTCGAGATCCGCTACACGTTCGGAGTCGAACCGCTCCAGCAGTACCTGGTTCCGCTCCCCGGCGGCCGCCTGCAGGCGCTCGGCATCGCCTGGGACACCGTCCGGGGCGCCTGGTTTCACCTCTATCCCGACGAAGCGATTCCGGCCGGCGATCCGTTCCACTGGACCGGTTGGCGCCAGACCTGGAACTCCGGCTGCGCCGACTGCCATTCGACGAACCTCGAAGTCAACTACGACGCGGCGACCCGGACCTACCGGACGACCTGGAACGCGATCGACGTCGGCTGCCAGGCCTGTCACGGCCCCGGCGGGCGCCACCTCGCATGGGCTGACGAACGCCGCCCCGCCGCTGCCGAGGTCACCGGAGACCTCGGCCTGGGCGTTCGCTACGGCGACAGCGCCTTCGAGGTCGAGTCGTGCGCCGCCTGCCATTCGCTTAGGTCGCCGATCCACGGCGAGCCCTCTCCAGCCGACACCTTTTTCGACCGATTCCGCCCCACCCTGCTGGACACCGGCTTCTACCACGCCGATGGCCAGATCCTGGGGGAAGCGTACGAATACGGATCGTTTGTGCAGAGCCGCATGTTCGCCGAAGGGGTGCGCTGCAGCGACTGTCACAACCCGCACAGTCTTGGCCTGCGCGTCCTTGGGAACGCGGTCTGCGAGCAGTGCCACCACCCGGACGCGCCGCTCGACCGGTTCCCGACGCTGACCCGCAAGACCTACAACTCCCCGGAGCATCACTTCCATCCGGAGGGCAGCGACGGCGCCCGGTGCGTGAACTGCCACATGCCGGAGCGCACCTACATGGTGGTGGACCCGCGCCGGGATCACAGTTTCCGCATCCCGCGTCCCGATCTGTCGGCCGTCACCGGCAGCCCGGACGCCTGCACCACGTGCCACGCGGGGGAGAGCCCGGAGTGGGCCGCGGAGAGGGTCGCGGCCTGGTACGGCCCCGGCCGGCGCCGGGGGCCGCACTACGGAGAGGCGTTCGCTGCCGCGCGCGAAGACCGACCGGGAGCCGTGGACGACCTGATTGTCGTGGCCAGGGACGACGAGCAACCGCCGATCGCCCGGGCCACCGCGCTCCGGTACCTCAGTGCCTACGGACCCGGCGGGGCGCCGCGGATGCCGGGGGCCTTCGAAGATGCCGAGCCCGTCGTCCGGATGGCGGCCGCCGCCGGCCTCGGCGCGTTGCCGCCCGCCGGGCGTCTCCGCGTCGGGGCCCGCCTGCTGCGTGATCCCCTCCGCGCCGTCCGGGTTGAGGCCGCCGAGGCAATCGCTCCCGCTGCCGCGCAACTTGCCGGAGATGCTCAGTCCGCTTTCGCCGCGGCGCGGGTGGAGTTCGAGGCGGCAGCCGCGGCGCGGGCGGACCACCCGGACACCCATTACCGCCTCGGCAACTTTCACACCGCGACCGGCGACCATGAGCGGGCCCTGCGCGACTACCGGCGGTCTCTGTCGCTCGATCCCGCCTTCTGGCCGGCGAGTCGAAACCTCGCCGTACTTCTAAGCCGGCTCGGAAGGACTCCCGAAGCCGAGGTCACCCTCCAAAACGCCCTGGCGAGAACCCCCGACGCCGGCGACGCGCACTATTCGCTGGGGCTCCTGCTGGCCGAGCGAGGCCAACTCGAGGCCGCTCTCGGGCATCTGGAGCGCGCGGCCACCCTGCTACCCGAGCAGGCACGGGTCCACTACAACCACGGGCTCGCCCTCCAGCGCGTCGGCCGCCCCAGGGAGGCGGAGGCAGCGCTGCGGCGGGCCGATTCCGCGGAACCCGACACGCCGGCGTTCCTGAACGCGCTGGCCATCCTCCACGCCCAGCAGGGTCGGTGGGCCGAGGCGCTGCCGTGGGCCGAACGGGCGGTCGAACTTCGGGCAGGTCCGGATGCCGTCAGCCTGCTGGAGAGGATTCGGACGGAGCTGTCGCGTTAGCGGTTCCGGCGGCCGGGCCGTGGCTTCAGCGGCCGCCGAACAGGCTCGGCGGAGAACCGCCTCCCGTGCTTCCCCGGCCACTCCCTGCCGAAAGGTCGAGTGGCTCGACGCAGCGCGGGTCGTCGTGCGCGGGATTGTTCACGACCGGGCTCACCGGGAAGGCGGCCATCGCTTCGGGGGGGAAGGGACCGAGGGGCACCTCACCACCGCCGAGCCAGCGTTCGAACGCCACCGGGTGCACGATGACCGGCATGCGGTCGTGCACCCGGCCGACCACCTCGTTCGCGTCGGTGGTGAGAATGGCGAACGTCTCGAGCTCTCCGGATTTCCCGGCCTTCGCCGCGGGATTCCCGAGCAGTCCCGGGGGCGCCCGCCACCGCTCGAAAACGCCGGCCAGCGCGAACGGGCCGCCCTCCCGCATGCGGAACAGCCAGGGCTGGCGAAGCCGGCCACGCCGCTCCCATTCGAAAAAGCCGCTCACCGGGACGAGGCAGCGTCGCGCCGCGTAGGCGGCCCGAAAGGACGGCCGGGTGCTCACGGTCTCGGCACGGGCGTTGATGAGCCGGTTTCCGATCGCGGGGTCACGCGCTCCGCTCGGGATCAGGCCCCAGCGAAGCATCCGGAGGCGGCGGACGTCTTCGTTCCGCACCACGGCGGCGAGCTGGGTCGGGGCCACGTTGTAGCGGGGCGGAAGATCGCCGGGACTCTCATCGAGGTCAAAGAGCTCAGCCGTCTCCTCCCAGGAGGACGACTGGGTAAAGCGTCCGCACATGTCTCCGGCGATCCCCCGGTTCCCGGGACTATGGATTCGGGCCGTCGGTGGCGGCCGTCCCCTTGCCTTCTTCCCCGGGAGCCGTCTCCCAGTCGTACACCAGCCCCCGGACGTGGCGCTCGAACCACTCGAGTTCGACATTGACCTTGAAGAGCTGGTGGCGGAGTTCGCGCAGGCCGTGCGGCTCCCGCGGCGCGATGTAGAGGTGGGTGTCCACCCCGTTTGTCCGTAGCGCCCGATAGAGCTCGACCGACTGCGGCATCGGCACGCGCACGTCGTTTTCGCCGACGATGACGATCGTGGGGGTGGTGACCCGGTAGATGTCCTTGAGCGGGGAATTCCCCCAGTACGCGTCGATCGGAGCGTCCTCCTCCCAGGGAGTTCCCCCGAACCAGGGCGTGCGGGGATGCCGCACGTCGCTCTGGCCGTACATCGAAATCCAGTTCACCGCACCCGCGCCCGAGGAGGCCGCCTTGAAGCGGCCGGTGTGGGTGATGATCTTGTTCGTCATGTGGCCCCCCGCCGACCAGCCCATCTTGGCCATCCGGTCGCCGTCGGCGATCCCCATTTCGATGAGATGGTCCACACCGGCCATCACGTCGAGATGGGCCTGGTTGAAGTAGTGGCCCACCATGTCGCGCAGGAAATCGTCCCCGTACCCGGTGCTGCCGCGGTAGTTGGGCTTGAAGACCGCGTAGCCGCGCGCCGCCAGAACCTGGACGTAATTGCTCCAGCGCCCGAAGGAGAACTTGTCGGAGGACCGCGGCCCGCCATGCGTCTGCACCACCAGCGGGTAGCGCTGGCCCTCCTGATAGTCGAGCGGGTAGAAGAGGAGCCCCTCGACCTCGACGCTGTCCTCCCCCTGCCAGCGGACGGCTTCCTGGGCCGGCAGCTCGAAGGTTTCGTCGAGATAGTCGAACACGCTGGTGACCTTGAGCGGATCGCCGCCTTCCGCCGGCAGCACATGGATGTCGCCGTTGTTTTCGCGGCTACTGACGCCGAAGACGTGCCGGCCAGGCGCCCGGGCGAAGTTCCAGCCCACGATCGTGTGGTCCCCCGAGGTGAGGGCGCTGGGCTCGTCGTCCTCCACGCCCGCATGGAAGATCTGGCTTCGGACGCCGGTGTTGCCGATGAAGTAGATCGATCCGTCGGGAGCCCAGGTGGCTCCGTTCGCCTCGTACGGCCAGGTTTCGTAGAGCAGCCGGTGCGGTCCGCCGGTGGCCGGCGCCAGGAAGACGTTTCTGTTGTAGTAGGTCTCGAAGTCGGCGCTGGAGGCTGACACGAACAGGACCCAGGCGCCGTCCGGCGACAGTTGCGCACCGCTCTCGGTGACCGTGTTGTCGGTCAGTTGCAAAGCGTTCCCGCCGTCGGCGTCCATGATCCAGACTTCACCCTCGTCGCGGTTGTCGAGCAGCGGGGTGGGCGCCCGCGAATGGGCGATCCTCGCTCCGTCGTCCGAGAGGCGGAACTCCAGGATCGAGAAGTCCCCGCGGGTGATCCGTTCCGCCTCCCGGGGGCCGTCCCCGGAGGTTGCCACCCGGAAGAGGTGCCGCTGCTTGTAGTCCTCGTCGAAGGCGAAGAAGTCATCGCGCAGGTCGTCCTTCCGCTTCTCCTCCGCGGTCTTCGGATCCGGCGCGATGAAGTAGATGTGCTTTCCGTCCGGCGAGAACGCGAAGGACTGCACGGAACTCTCGTGCTGGGTGAGCGGCGACGCCTCTCCGCCCTGGTTGGGGATCCGATGGACCTGGGTGAACGGTCCGGCTCCCCTTCGGGCGAGGAACGCCACCCATTCCCCGTCCGGAGACCAGCGGGGGCTGGATTCCCCGTGTTCCCCGTTGGTCAGGCGCACCTCGCCGCTGCCGTCCGTCCCGATCCGGTGGATGTGCGTCGTCCGGCCGTTGTCCTCCCAGTCGGCGTCGGAGCGGGTGTAGAGGAGCTGGGTCCCGTCGGGGGACAGCCGGGGGCTGCCTAGCCGGGGAAGGTCGATCAGATCGACGATCGTCATGGGACGCTGGTCCTGGGCCGATGCCGTAGCGGCAAGGACCGCCAAGCCGATCAGGGCAGAGGCAAAACGCCTCCGGAAGGGAGCGAAATCACGCATGGGGGGATCCTCCGGCCTTTGAAGCCTTAACAGCCTGTGGCAAAACCCCCGCGACGTTCAAGCGGCGATGCATCTCGGCTGAACCGCCCTTCCACCGGGAGAGCTGGCGCTCCCGGCGCTCAGGCGGGTTTCACCACAGGCTGAGAGTCCCGGCCGGCGGCCGGGACTCTCAGCCGGTCACGGGCTTTCTTCGTCGGTGGTGGCGGTGTCCATCTCCTCGTCGTCGCCCGGAGCCGTCTCCCACTCGTACTCGATACCGCGTGCGTGACGCTCGAACCAGTCGATCTCGACATTCACCTTGAAAAGTTCGTGACGGAGTTCCCGCCAGCCGTGGGGCTCCCGCGGCGCGATGTAGAGATGGGTGTCCACTCCGTTCGACTTGAGCGCCCGGTAAAGCTCCACCGACTGCTCCGGCGGGACCCGAACGTCGTTCTCCCCGACGAGCACGATCGTCGGCGTGGTCGCCTTGTAGATGTCCTTGAGCGGCGAGTGTCCCCAGTAGGTGTCGATCGGCGCGTCCTCCTGCCAGGGCGTTCCCCCGAACCACGGGGTCCGGTAGATCCGCACGTCGCTCGTCCCGTACATCGAGATCCAGTTCACCGCACCGGCGCCGGACGCCGCCGCCTTGAAGCGGTCGGTGTGGGTGATGATCTTGTTCGTCATGTGGCCGCCCCCGCTCCAGCCCATCTTGACCATCCGGTCGCCGTCCACGATCCCGAGTTCGATCAGGTGGTCCACGCCCGTCATCACGTCGAGGTGCGACTGGCGGTAGTAGTGGCCCACCATGTCCCGGAGGACCTCGTCGCCGTACCCGGTGCTCCCCCGGTAGTTGGGCTTGAAGACCGCCCAACCGCGCGCGGTGAGCACCTGCACGTAGCTGCTCCAGCGGCCGAAGCCAAACTTGTCGGAGGCCGCCGGGCCGCCGTGGGTCTGCACCACCAGCGGGTAGCGCTCCCCCTCCTGGTAGTCGAGCGGGTAGTAGAGAAGCCCCTCCACTTCCGCACCGTCGTCGCCCTTCCAGCGGATCGCCTCCTGGACCGGCAGCTCGAAAGTCTCCGCGAGGTAGTCGAACACGCTCGTGACCTTCATCGGATCCCCACCGTCCGCGGGCAGCAGGTGCAGGTCGCCGTTGTTCTCGCGGTTGCTGATCCCGAACACGTGCTTACCGGCAGCCGCGGAAAAGTTCCACCCGGTGAGCGAGTGGTCGCCAGCGGTGAGCGCTTTCGGCGCGTCGTCGTCCAGCGAGCCGTGGAAGAGTTCGGTGCGGACTCCGGTGTTCGCCGTGAAGTAGACCGAGCCGTCGGGAGCCCAGCGCGCGCTGTTGACCTCGTGCGGCATGTCCTCGTACAGCAACCGATGCGCGCCTCCGGCGGCCGGCAGCACGAAGATGTTGTCGTTGAAGTAGGTCTCGAAGTCGGCGCTCGAGTCCGAGAGGAACATCACGTGGGCGCCATCCGGCGAAAGCTGGGCGCCGAACTCGCTCACCGTGTTGTCCGTCAACTGCAACGCGTTCCCGCCATCCGCATCCATGAGCCAGACTTCGCCCTCGTCCCGGTTGTCCACCAGCGGGCTGACCGACCGGTGGTGCGCGATGCGCATACCGTCATCGGAGAGCCGGAACCCGATCACCGAATAGTCGCCCTCGGTGAGCCGCTCCCCCTTCTGCGGTCCGTCACCGTCAGTGGCCACCCGGAAGAGGTGGCGCTGCTTGTAGTCCTCGTCGAAGGCGAAGACGTCGTCCTTGAGTTTGTCCTTTTTCTTCTCCTTCGCGCTCTTCGGATCGGAAGCGACGAAGAAGATGTGCTTGCCGTCGGGCGAGAACTGGAAGGACCCCACCGAACTGTCGTGGCTCGTGAGCGGAGAGGCTTCCCCTCCCCGGTTCCGCATCACGTAGATCTGGGTGTGCTCGTTCTCACCACGCTTCGCGAGAAAGGCGACGCGGGCGCCGTCGGGCGACCAGCGCGGGCTGGACTCTCCCTCCGCTCCGTTGGTGAGCTGGACCTCCCCGCTCCCATCGCTGTTGATCCGCCAGATGTGGGTAGTCCGGCCGTTCTTTTCCCAGTCCGTATCGGTCCGGGTGTAGAGGATCTGGCTCCCGTCAGGAGACAGGCGCGGACTGCCCACCGACGGAACGTCGATCAGCTCGACGATCGTCATGGGCCGTTTGTCCTGCGCGGCGGCGACGGAGGCCACCAGCAGGCCGAGAGCAATAGAGGAGAGAAAACGAAAACGGGGCATAAAGGGAACCTCCCGGGTTGGCAGCACGGTGCCGCACCATTGTCCCATTGTGCGGGGCCCGGCTCCCCGCTTCAACCAGCGGCCCGCAACGGGACGCGGGCTAGAATCCGATCCCTCTGCGGATGCGAGTTGGAATCACCGGCGCAACCGGCCTGATCGGCAGGGCGCTCGCGTCGGAACTTTCCGGTCGGGGCCACGAAATCGTGGCGTTTACCCGCCGGAGCGGCGCGGTATCGGGTCTGCCGGCCGGTGTTCGTTCGGTCCGCTGGGATCCCCACGCCGGTGGAACCGACAGCGGCCTCGCCGGCGCGCTGGAGGAACTGGACGCGCTGGTCCACCTCGCCGGCGAGCCGGTCGGAAAGCGCTGGACCGCCGCGAGAAAGCGGGCGATTCGCGAGAGTCGGGTCGAGGGCACCCAGACCCTGGTCGCTGCACTGAACGCTTCCCCGAACCCGCCGGCGCGCCTGTTGGCGGCTTCCGCGGTCGGATACTACGGCGCCCGCGGCGAGGAGGAACTCGATGAGGACGCTGCTCCGGGGAGTGACTTCCTCGCCGATGTCTGCACCGAGTGGGAAGACGCCACCGGGGGCGCTCGCAACGCACGGATCGAGACCGCCTCGTTGCGCATCGGGGTCGTGCTCTCGCCGAAGGGTGGAGCCCTGGCCACCATGCTGCCACCCTTCCGGATGGGAGTGGGCGGCCGGCTGGGGAGCGGCCGCCAATGGATGCCCTGGATCCACCTCGCTGACGTGACGGCCGCGATGGTCCACCTGCTGGAGGTTCCGGGAGGATCCCTCCAACCGGTCTACAACCTCACGGCCCCGAACCCCGCCACGAACGCCGCATTCACCAAGGCGCTCGGCCGGGCGCTCCGGAGGCCGACCCTCTTTCCGGCGCCGGGCTTCGCGATGCGCCTGGCGTTCGGTGAGATGGCCGACGCGTTGCTGCTCTCCGGGCAGCGAGTGGTTCCCCGGCGCCTGCTCGCATCCGGCTTCGACTTCCGGCATCCCGAGATCGGGCCGGCGCTGACGGATCTCCTCGGAAAGTCCTGAATGCCCCGGTCCCCCCTGCCGCTCCGCCGAGCCACCTCGGGCCGCCAGCTGGCCCGCGTGGTGATCGTGGTCTTCCTGTTCGCCGCCAGCGCGATCGCCGGCGCCATGCTGGGACTGCTCGCCGCCTACCAGAGCGATGTCCCGCTGATCGAGGAACTCGAGGCCTACGAGGGCACGGCGACCACCATCGTCTATGACCGTCACGGGGGCGAAATCGGACAGTTCGCGGTCGAACGCCGCACCGAGATCGAATACGGCGATCTGCCCCAGCACCTGCGGGACGCGTTCGTCGCCTCCGAAGACCAGCGATTCTGGAGCCACTTCGGATTCGACCCGATCGGGATCGCCCGGGCGCTTTGGGACAACTACCGGACGGGACGCATTGTCTCCGGCGCCAGCACCATTACCCAGCAGGTCGCCCGCGATCTGTTCCTGAACCGCGAGGAAACGCTCGAACGGAAGATCAAGGAGGCCATCACCGCATTCCGCATCGAAAGGGCGTACCGGAAGGAGGAGATCCTCACCTTCTACGCCAACCAGGTGTTCCTGGGTTACAACAACCAGGGAATCGAGGCCGCCGCGCAGTTCTACCTGGAAAAGAGCGCGTCCGAGCTGTCCGTGGGCGAGGCCGCCATGCTCGTCGGCGTCGCACCCAACCCCAGCCGCTTCAATCCGTTTCGGAGCCTGGACGCAGCCCAGCAGCGCCGGGACATCGTGCTGGATCGGATGATCGCCGAGGACTTCCTGTCGCCGGAAGCGGCAGCAGCGGCCCGGGAACAACCCATCCGTCTCCGCTCCCGCGGCAGCGATCCTTTCGCGCCGCACTTCATGGAGATGGTGCGCGGATACCTGCGGGACCACTACGGAGACTCGCGGACCTACCGGGGCGGGCTGCGCGTTTACACCACGCTCGACAGCGACATGCAGCGCTCCGCGAACGGATCGGTGGAGCTGGCGCTGCGCGCCCACGACAAACGGCAGGGGTTCCGGGGATTCGAGGAGAACGTGCTCGATGCCGGAGCGGATCCGGCGGCGTACGGACACGCTTCCTGGAACGCCCCGCTCGCCATCGGTTCGGTCGTGCGCGGAGTGGTAACCGCCGCGGGTCCCGAGCCGGAGATCCGGATTGCGGACTACCGGGCGCGGGTGGAACCGGACTCGTTGCGCTGGACCTTCCAGACCCCGGAAGCGCTCTTCCGGGTCGGGGACGTGGGCTGGTTCCGCATTCAGGCCAATGACTTCGAGCCGGCTGCGGCCGAAACCCCCGCCGAGACCCCCGATGCCGCCGGCGAGGGCCGGCTCAATCTGGAAGCACCGCTCGTCGTCAGCCTGGAACAGGAACCCCTGACCGAGGGGGCTTTTCTCGCGCTCGAGATCGCGACGGGCGCCATCCGCGCCGTGGTCGGCGGGTTCGACTTCGAACGCAGCGAATTCAACCGGGCGCTCCAGGCCCGCCGGCAGCCGGGGTCCTCGTTCAAGCCGTTCGCCTACGGAGCGGCCCTCGCCACCGGGAGGCTCGCTCCCACGTCCCTGTTGCTGGACGAACCGTTCACCTGGATCGATCCGGTCAGCGACAAGCCTTACCAACCTCAGAACTACGACGACGAGTACCTCGGCTGGATCACGATGCGGAACGCGTTCGAGGGTTCACGAAACGTGCCGGCGGTGCGGATGGTGCACGACATCGGACCCGAGAGCGTCGTCGCGCTGGCGCGCCGCCTCGGAATTCGGGGAGAACTCCTCCCGGTGCTCTCGATCACGCTGGGCTCGAGCGGCGTTACCCTGCTGGAGATGGTTTCCGCCTACAGCGCGTTTCCGAACCAGGGCGTTCGGATGGAGCCCTTTTTCGTCTCCCGGATCACGGACCGCGACGGGCGCGAACTGGAGCGTTTCCATCCCGAAACCGCGTCGGTGATTCCTGCTGACCTCGCGTACGTGATCACGCATCTCCTGGAAGGAGTCGTGGCGCGCGGGACTGCCGTCGGGGCGCGCCGGCTCGGCCGGCCGGTTGCGGGAAAGACCGGCACCACGAACGAGTTCACGGACGCCTGGTTCGTCGGCTTCGATCCCGAGATCTCCGCCGGGGTCTGGATCGGTAACGACGGCAATGAAACGCTGGGAGATCGGGAGAGCGGCGCCCGGGTGGCGCTGCCGGCCTGGGTCCGTTTCATGGAGGACGGACGCCCCGATCCTCCGCGACACGGCTTTCCCGCTCCTCCCACGGTGGCGCTGGTCCCGATCGATCTCGAGAGCGGACAGCCCTCGGACGGCGGACCCAACACGATTCTCGAGGCTTTCCTCCCCGGCACCGAACCCTTGACCGGCTACGATCGCTAATCGGTCCCGCCCGCAGCCGGACCGAGGCGCCGCCGCTTCTCCTATGCTTCCGGATGGAGGCCGCAGGCAACCCGTGGACCCGGTCCTCCTACCCTTCTCCGATCCAATCGCTTCATGAACAAGAAACTCGCTCTCCTCGGCTGCGGCGCGGCCCTCGCCGCGCTCTTGCTTGGAGCCATCATCCTCTTCTTCGGGCTTCGCTCCACCTACAACAGCCTCGTCACTCTCGACGAGGGGGTGGCCGCCGGTTGGTCACAGGTGGAAAACGTCTATCAGCGGCGCGCGGACCTGGTGCCGAACCTGGTCGCGACGGTGCAGGGCGCAGCCGATTTCGAACGGGAAACCCTGGAAGCCGTCATTTCCGCCAGATCCCGGGCTACCGGCGTCCAGGTGTCGGCGAACGACCTGCAAAACCCGCAGGCCCTCGCCCGTTTCGAGGCCGCTCAGGGTGCGCTATCGAGCGCCCTCTCCCGCTTGATGGTCGTCGTCGAGCGCTACCCGGACATCAAGGCGAACCAGAACTTTCTGAGCTTGCAGGACGAACTGGCGGGCACCGAAAACCGGATTGCCGTCGAACGGCGGCGCTTCAACGAAGCCGCGCAGGCGTACAACACCCGCCGACGCGGGTTCTTCACCCAGATGATCGCCGGATGGTTCGATTTTGGAGAAGCCGCCTACTTCGAGGCTGAAGAGGGGGCCGAGACCGCGCCTGAGGTGGACTTCACCCGTTGATCCACAAATTCGTCCCCCGCGCTCTGGCAGCGGCCGGGATCTGTCTTGTTGCGGCGGTGACGGCACCGGCACAGGAGACGCCCCTGCCGGAGCGAGCGGGTTGGGTGGTGGACGAAGCGGATTTCCTGTCGCCCGCCGAAGAAGCCCAGCTCGAGGAGTTTCTGGCGCGCCTCGAATCCGAGACGTCAGTGCAACTCGTGGTGGCCACCGTACCGCGGATCGAGGGGGCCATCGAAGACTTCAGCCTGCGTCTCGCGGAGGCGTGGGGAATCGGACAGGCGGAGACCGACAACGGCGCGCTCATCGTGGTTTCCCGGGAGGATCGCCGGGCGCGCATCGAGGTCGGCTACGGGCTGGAGGCGGTGATTCCCGACGGGCTGGCCGGACGGATCCTCCGCGACGAACTCGCTCCGCGGCTCGCCGCCGGTGATTTCGCGGGCGGTTTCGGCGCCACCGCGACAGCACTCGCGCAGGCGGCTCGCGGTGAGTACCAGGCGGCCGCCAATCCGATGAATCCCCGAGCCCGGCGCCCGGGCCGCCGGGGAGTCTCGACCCTGGTGCTGGTGGGGATTCTCCTGCTCTTCCAGTTCCTCGGCTACCTCGGCAACGCCTTCCACCCCGCCGGGGCCGCCGCGGCCGGAGGCGGAATCGGGGCGCTGCTGGGCATCCTGCTCATCGGAGCCGGATCTCTCTTCTGGCTCGTCCCGCTCGGCCTCCTCTCCGGCTTCGGCGCCACTGCGTTTACCCGGGCTACCGCCGGCAGAACCGGCGCCTGGGGTTACGGGGGCGTTCCGGGTGGCGGAGGAATGCTCCTCGGATCTTCGGGATTCCGCGGCGGCTTCGGCGGCGGTGGCTTTGGCGGCTTCGTCGGTGGCGGCGGCGGTTTCGGTGGAGGCGGCGCCAGCGGGAGCTGGTAAGGAAAGGCGAAGACACCTCATGCGCGTTCCCAAGCGCCTCCGCTCGCAACTGTCCGAAGAGGATCTCGACCGCATCGCCGCCGCCATCGGCGAAGCGGAGCGGGGGACTGCCGGCGAACTGCGGGTCCACATCGTCTCCCGGCTCCTGCCGCTGGAAAACGCGCGGAAGCGCGCCATCCGCGAGTTCTTCCGGCTGGGCGTGGACCGCACGAAGGACGGCTCCGGAGTGCTGCTGTTCCTCGCGGTCCGGTCGCACCGGTTCGAAATCGTGGCCGACCGGGCGATCAACGACAAGGTCGGTGAGGAGTCATGGGAGGACATCGCGGTTGAAATCACGAGCCATATCCGCGAAAACGGCATCGGAGATGGCCTCGAACACGGCATCCGCCGCATCGGGGGCTTCCTCTCCTTGCACTTTCCGATTCAGCCCGACGACGTGAACGAGCTCCCGGATGAAGTGACCTTCGGCTGATCGGAACCTAACAACGATTGACTAAGCTTTATGCGACATTCCGGCTTGATCTAGTGCATGTGTTATCAATGACTTATTCCTATCTTGACAAGGTATCGCGCAACAACGGGTACCCTGTGCTAGGCTCATGGAGCGTTCCGGTGCAAGCCGGGACGTGCTCTCCGGGTGGTGGCTCCGGCCGCCCACCCGCTGCATTCGAGGGAGGCAAGCTCCGATGTCCGATCCGGTGATAGGCGCCGCAACCGACTCAGGTTCGCCACAGGGCCAGGTGCACCGCATGGTGCCGGTCCTGCCGCTCAAGGACATCGTGGTGTTCCCGCATTCCTTCCTGCCGCTCTCCGTCGGGCGCAAGAGCACGATCCAGATGCTGCGCGATGCGACGCGCGAGGCGGCCGAGGCCGATCCGTCGGGGACCGGAAAGGTCATGCTCGCCGTTCTCACCCAGAAGGACGAAGAGGTGGAACACCCCGGCGAGGACGACCTCTACCGGGTGGGCACCGCGGCGCGCCTCGAAAAGCAGGTGCGGATGCGGGAAGGCACGGTGCGAATCGTGATTCGGGGCAGCTTCCGGTTCCGGGTCGAAAGGATCGTGCAGACGGAGCCCTACGTCCGCGCCGACATCCGGGTCCTGGATGGAACGGTGGGCGCGAACAAGACGGTGGAGTTCGAAGCGCTGACCCGGAAGATCCGCGAAGAGCTTCAGGAGATGATCAAGACCGATCTCTTCTCCCGCGCCCGGGAAGTCATGAAGACGCAGCTTGCCCGCGTCGGTAGCGCCGGCCAGTTGGCCGATTTCGTCGCCGAGCAACTGCCGAGTCTCAACACCGAGATGCGGCAGGAGATCCTCCAGACGCTGTCCATCGAGGATCGGCTGGGACTCGCCTACGCAGCGATCCTGCGCGAAAAGCAGGTGCGGGATCTCGGGCGCAGCATCGAGTCCAAGGTGAAGAGCGAAGTCGGCCGGACGCAGCGCGAGTTCTTCTTGCGCGAGCAGATGAAGGCGATCCAGAAGGAGCTGGGCGAGGGGGACGACTCCACGAAGGAGATGGACGAACTCCGGGAGAAGATCGAGAAGGCCGGAATGCCCGAGGAGGCGGAGAAAGAAGCCCTGCGTGAGTTCCGGCGACTCGGCCGGATCCCCCCCGCGTCCGCGGAATACACCGTGGGGCGGACGTACCTGGATTGGCTCGTCCGGGTTCCGTGGGACAAGCGGACCGAAGACAAGTACGACATTCCGCGCGCCAAGGACATTCTGGAAGCCGACCACTACGATCTTGAGAAGGTCAAGGACCGCATCCTGGAATTCCTGGCGGTGCGGGAGAGAAAACCGGACCAGAAGGGCCCCATCCTCTGCTTTGCGGGACCGCCGGGCGTCGGCAAGACGAGCCTCGGCCGGTCCATCGCGAAGGCGGTCGGGCGCGAATTCGTCCGCCTCAGCCTCGGCGGAATCCGCGACGAGGCCGAAATCCGCGGACATCGGCGGACCTACATCGGAGCGCTGCCGGGGCAGATCATTCAGGGCCTGGTACGAGCCGGCACCCGCAACCCCGTCTTCATGCTGGACGAGGTGGACAAGCTCGGAATGGACTTCCGCGGCGACCCAAGTTCGGCGCTCCTCGAGGTTCTCGATCCCGAGCAGAACGACACCTTCCGGGACCACTACCTCGATCTGGCGTTCGACCTCTCCGATGTCCTCTTCATCGCGACCGCGAACATGATGGATCCGGTGCCGCCCGCCCTCAAGGACCGGATGGAGATCCTCCACCTGCAGGGCTACACCGAGGAAGAAAAGATCCAGATCGCAACCCGCCACCTCATTCCGCGTCAGTTGGAGAACCACGGACTCGACGAAGAAGCCGACCAGCCGGTGTTCGAGCGGGAATCGCTCGCCCTCATCATCCGGGACTACACCCGGGAGGCGGGCCTCCGGAACATGGAACGGTCCATCGCGAAGATCTGCCGGAAGGCGGTCCGGAAACTCGCCGAGGGAGAGGAAGGTCCACTCCAGGTGACCCCCGAAGTGGTAAGTGAACTCCTGGGCGCACCGACCTCCCTCTCACGGGAACTCGTGGAACGCGTCAGCGTGCCGGGAGTGGCCGTGGGACTCGCCTGGACGCCCGTGGGAGGAGACATCCTCTTCGCGGAGGCGTCCCGCATGAGGGGCAGCACCCGGCTGACGATGACCGGTCAGCTCGGCGACGTCATGAAGGAGTCGGCGACCGCCGCGCTCTCCTGGGTGAGGCAGCACGGGGCGGCCTTCGGTATCCAGACCGGGTTCTACCGGAAGTCGGACATCCATTTCCACGTGCCGGAAGGTTCCACCCCCAAGGATGGGCCCTCCGCGGGAATCACGCTGGTGGCGGCCCTGGTTTCGGTCCTCACCGACACCGTGTGTCGTCCCGAACTCGCCATGACCGGCGAAATCACCCTGACCGGTCACGTGCTCCCGGTCGGCGGGATCAAGGAAAAACTGCTCGCCGCCCATCGCTACGGCATCCGGGAAGTGATCTTGCCCCGGCTGAATGAGGGCGCCCTGATCGAAGATGTCCCGGACGAAGTCCGGGATGCACTGCAGATCCACCTCGTCTCCAGCCTGGAGGAAACGCTCCCGATCATCTTCCCCGACCTTGCCCCTGCCCCGACGATCGCTGCGGGGCCGGCGCCCGATCGACTGCCGATGCAATAGCGCCGCCTTTCCGGCGGCTGCCCCGCTGCGCCGGACTCCCGTTGAAGTACCGCGACTACTACGCCGTCCTGGGAGTTGGAAAACAGGCCGACGCCACCGCGATCAAACAGGCGTACCGCCGACTCGCACGCAAACATCACCCCGACCTGAATCCCGGAGACCGCGAAGCCGCGGACCGGTTCAAGGAGATCGGAGAGGCATACGAGGTGCTCTCGGATCCGGAACGGCGCCGGCGGTATGACCAATTGGGGCCCGACTGGGCTCGCCAGCTGGGTGGTTCCCGGGCGCGGCCCACCGGAGCCGGCCGCGGGGCGCGACCCGACCCGCAGGCCTTCGGTGATTTCTCGAGTTTCTTCCTGCATCTGTTCGGCCCGGACTCGCCTTTCGGCCCGCTGGAGGGCGCGCGCCGGACATCCGGCTGGCCGCCCTCCTCCCGCTACCGCCCACCCGGGCCGGCCGCGGGAGCAGGCGGGCGGTCAGGCGCCGTGGAGATCAGTCTCGATGAGGCATACCGGGGGGCGCTTCGTCAGCTCCACACGAGTCAGGGCGGGTCGTACCGGGTCCGCATCCCCGCCGGGGTCCGGGATGGGGCGCGGCTGAAGGTCCGGACCCCGGACGGGGATTCGATGATCGTGGTGCGCGTCGCGGAGCACCCGCAGTTTCGGCGCGACGGGGACAACCTCGAAGTGGAGATCGCGATTCGTTTCGCCACCGCCGCCCTCGGGGGCGAAGTCGAGGTTCCCACCCTCGGCGAACCGGTGCGCATACGCGTTCCCGCCGGGATATCCGGCGGTGCGGCGCTCCGCGTTCCGGGCCGCGGAATGCCCCGCCCCGGCGGGGATCGTGGCGACCTGGTCGCTCGGGTCCGGATCACCGTCCCCAAAGACCTCACGCCGGAACAACAGGACTTCGTCCGGCGGTTTGGAGCCACCGACAGCCCCTCGGGGGACTAGCCTGCGGCCGCGATGCCGGCCAGAGGCCGGCGCTCCTTCGTTATCCCGATGACTCCAGCGGGGGGCGGAGCGTTCCTCGGAGGACCCGGGGCGCCTCGCCGGTCAGATCGACGATGGTGGAGGGCTGGCCGCCCGGGGTCCGGCCTCCATCCAGGATCCGGAGGTTCTCCCCCCTTTGCGCGGTGAAGACCTCACGAACCGCCTGCGCGGTGGTGAGCGGCGGGGCGCCGCTTGGATTGGCGCTCGTCGAGATCACCGGGTGGCCCACCGCGTCGGCAAGGGCCTGCGCCAGCGGATGGGAGCTCACCCGAACCGCCACCCCTTCCCCGGGCGGGTCACGAAGCGGGAGCACCAGCGTGACGGGACCCGGCCAGTAGCGCTCAACAAAGGCGGCCGTCCTGGCGGACAGGCGGCAGACCGCTTCCACCTGCGTCCGGCTGGCGGCGATCCAGGGCAGCCGGCGGTCCCCCGGACGGCCCTTGAGGCGGAACACCTCCGCCACCGCCTCGGGACATCGGGGATCGGCGCCCAGGGCGTAGAAGGTCTCGGTCGGAAAAGCCACCACCCTCCCCGCCCGTATCTCCGCGGCCAGCCGCCCTACCTCCCTGACCTGCCGGTTCGACAAGACCTCCGAGGCGGGGAATCCGGCGTCACCGCCCATAACCCGAGAGACTCAGGAATCACCGCGCCGGGCGCGCGGATGATGCTGGTCGTACACACGGCGCAACCGCTCCTCGGTCACATGGGTGTAGATCTGGGTGGTGGAAATCGAGGAATGGCCGAGCATCTGTTGCAGGCTTCTGAGATCGGCGCCCCGCTCGAGCAGGTGCGTCGCGAACGAATGGCGGAGGACGTGCGGCGAAAAACGGCGGGGTATCCCCGCCTGCTCTCCCCGGGTCTTCACGATCTGCCAGAACCGCTGCCGGGTCATGTTTCCTCCCCGGGCCGTCACAAAAAGCCAGGACGCGCCGGTCTCGCGAGTCCCCTGCCCCAGTACCCGGGGCCGGCCTTCCCGCATCCACGATGCCAGGCTGGCGGCGGCGACATCCCCGTAAGGAACGATGCGCGCCTTGTCTCCCTTGCCGATCACGGTCACGTAGCCCGGCGCCTCTTCCCGGGCGGGAACGACATCGGCAACTCGCAACCGCACGAGTTCCGACACCCGGAGGCCGGTCGCGTAGAGCATTTCGAGCATCGCCCGATCCCGCAGGCCGAGCGGCGAGTCGTCGGGCGCGGCGAGCAGCCTTTCGACCTCGTCGGGCGACAGGTAGCGCGGGAGCCCCGGCAGGGCTCGCGCCACGGTGATCCCCTCGGTTGGATCGCGCTCGATGACGCCGCTCGCCACCCAGAATCCGTAGGCGCCGCGAACCGCGGAGGTGATGCGCTGTATCGAGCGGAACGAGAGGCCGCGGCGATGCAGGTGGGTCAGAAAGCGTTGCAGATCCGCGGCGCCGATTTCGGTGAGCGGTCGCTTGCCGCGGAAGTCCTCCAATTTGGCGAGATCGCGGCGGTAGGCGTCCAGGGTGTTCTCGGAGAGCCGGCGTTCCACCCGGAGATAGTTCAGGAACTCCTCCACCAGTGGATCCGGCGTCCGGACGTGCTCCGGCCCATCCGGTGCCGGTCGTGGGCTCCGCCCGGCGCCGCTCACCGCCGTCCTCCGCGCTCGCCCCGGAGCCCGAACCGCTCCCCGAGCGCCCGGAGGGCGTCCCGGATCGGCTCCCATTCCCGGGGAACCAGGAGGCGCGCCACCAGCCAGAACGCGATCCCGCCTCCCAGAACGGCGAGACCGGTGGCGGCGGCATCGCCCCAGCCGCCGCGCCCGAGGCGGTCAGCGGCAAACCGGGCGAGCAGCCATGCCGCAGCACCGGTGACGGCCGCTACCGGCACGGCGCGGAGGCCGGCTCCCGCCACCTCCGAAAAAAGTGCCCGCGCCCGAGAGCGGCCCGCTGAATCGCTGCCCAGTCTCGGCGCCAGGAGCGCCGCCAGCAACCCGGCGGAAAACCAGGCCACCGAAACGGTCGCGAGGGGCAGTCCCAGGTGATCGAATCCCGCGACAATCACGAAGCTCCGGGTGGCGATCCACGTTGCCACGGTTCCGATCGCCGCGACCAGGAGTGGCGGCCGGGTGGTTCCCAGCGCGAAGAACGCGTCCGACAGCAGTTTGGTCGCCCCGAACGCCGGCAGGCCCAGCGCGAAGATCGAAAGCACGAGGGCGACCTCGTGTGCATCCTCGGCTCGGAAGGCTCCGCGCTCGTAGATGAGCGACACAAAGGGAGCGGCGATTCCGATCAGTCCGGCGCCGGCAGCGAACGACAGCACCAGCATGAGGCGTCCCGATTGCCCGAGCACGCGGCCGAAACCGTCGTGGTCCTCGCGGCCCGCCGCGCGCGTGAGGGCCGGAAGGGTGGCGCTCGACAGGGCAACGCCGATGAGCCCCGCGGGAAGCTGGACCAGCCGGTACGCCATGGTGAACCAGGCGAGCCAGGAGGTTCCCGCCGACGCGAAGTGCCTTGAGATAATGACGTTGATCTGCAGCGTCCCCGCCGCCCCGGCGGCCGGCGCAAAGAGACGGCACACGCGCCGAAAGGCCGAATCGGCAAACGTGGCCCGGATCCCCCCGGTGGCCACCGCCCGATAGCCGTCGCGGCGGAACCAGCGCCACTGCACCAGGAGCTGGACGAGACCGCCGAGCGGAACGCCAAGCGCGAGTCCCGCCATCGGATGAAGCCCCCAGCGCGGCGCCGCCACGAATCCCACCACCGCGAAGACGATCGTGGTGACGTTGAAGAAGGAAGAGGCCACCGCCGGCAGGAAAAAGGAGTTCCGCGCCTGCAGCCCGCCCATGAAGAGCGACGCCAGCGACGCGCAGGCGATGAACGGGAACATCACCCGGGTGAGCCAGACGGCCAATTCCCGCGGCGTCTCGACACCAAACCGCAGGGACGCCGGAAGCGGAGTGTCAAAGGCCCCCCGGGAGAACACGAAGTCCACCAACTGCGGCGCGAAAACCACTCCGGCCACCGTGACCAACACGCTCACCGGCAGGAGAACCCGGAAGACCCGCCCGAAGAGCCGGTGCGCCGCGTCCTTGCCGCCCTGCTGGTCAACGGCCGCGAAGGTGGCGACGAACGCCTTCGAAAGCGCGCCCTCGGCGAGCATCTCCCGAAGCGTGTTGGGGAAGGTGTACGCCGCGTAGAACGCGTCGAGTAGCGCGGTCGGGAACAGGAAGGCGAGCGTCTGCTCCCGGACCAGGCCGGTGAGCCGCGAGAAGACAACACCCAGGCTGACCGACCCGGCGCGCCGGGCGAGATGTCGTTCGTCCCGTGATCCGGGCGTCCCGCTCCCCTCCTTCGCGGGGGAAGGTCGCCGGGAGGCTTCCCGGGGGTTTGTTCCGCGCTCTTCCGGCACTGCGACAGGGTAGCGGAGGGGGTGGCGCAGCCCCACGGCGTAGGGATTGACGGCGGCGAACTCCGTTCGCTGCTCGCCGAGGTGCGCGTCAGCGCGCGAGCGAGTTCGGTTGGCGCCCGTTCTCCCGGTGGGGGGCGCAGGCACAGGGGCGTTACGCCGACATAGCGTCGGAGCGCCGGCCTCTGGCCGGCATCGCTCCCCGAAAGGGAGCGAAACCGCACATCGCCCCTCAGCCGTACGGCGCAATGGCACGCGGGCGTTACGCCGTCCCCGCGTGGGTTGCCGTCATCAAGGCTGACTGAGTCTGGGAGTTTCGCGGCCTCCGGCCGCGATGCCGGCCAGAGGCCGGCGCTCCTCGCAATGGGACTCCGCTCCGTTCCAAATCGCGCATCGGGCGGAGACTCTGAGGTGCCCCGCTCCCGGACCGCTCGCGGTGGAGTAGCATTCCGACCGATTTGACAGCGCCGGAAGACATCCCCCTGCCGACGGCGCGGCGTAGCCGCCTCCGCGCGGCTTTTTCCCCTGTATTCGTGGCTCTGGTGCTGCTGGCGGCAGCCCCGGCTACCGGCCAGGACCATAAATTCCGACTGTTCGCCGGGGCGGGGCTCCAGTTCTTCGCGCGTCCCGAACTGAGTCCGGGAAGGGGCGCCGGAATCGGCGGAACGGCGGCGTTTCGGGCGACCGAGCGCTTCAGTATCGCCACCGGGGTCTTCTTCGGGCGCTCCAACCGGCGCTACACGGCGACCAACGATGCGGTCGAGGATGTGGTGGCGGAACCCGCATACCAGTTCCGGACCAATCGGTACCACCTGGACGGGTCCGTCGTGTACCACCTCGGGAGGCGCCAGCCGTTCCAGATGTACGTCCTTGCCGGAGCCGGAATCGTGCGGCGGGATGAACTCCGGGAGGATTTCATCTACGAGACGACCGATCCCGCGGACGATCAACAGACGAATTTCCGGATCCGGGTTCCCATCGGAAACGAGATCACCCTGGAGCACACGACCTACGCGCCCACCGCGCACATCGCCGTCGGCTTCGAGGTCTATGTCTTCTCCTACCTGTCGGCGCGCGCGGAATACCGCCTCTGGTCATCGAAAGACTTCTCCTTCCGCACGCAGCAGGCCATGATCGGGGTCAACTACTACAAGTAACCCCCACGTGGGATTCCAGACCTGAATGTCGGATCGGCGCCGCGTCCGGCCAGTGGTCCTGGCCGCTCTCCTGCTCTTCGGTTTCTGGGTCGCCCTTTCCCAGAAGCTGGACGCCTTTCATCTGACGATCGGCCTGATTTCGGCCTCCGCCATCGCGTTCACAACGCGCGGGCTGTACCAGTCGTTTCCGCGGCCGATGCCTTCCGGTGACTTCGCCCGCATTCCCCTGAAAATTCATCACCTCCTGGGCTATGGCGGTTGGTTGGCGGTGCAGATCCTGCGGGCGGCAGGCGACGTGGCGCGCGTGGTGCTCGGTCGCCGGTTGCTGATCGCCCCGCTGATCGTGCGCCTCCGGGATGACCTGCCGCATCCGATCGCCCGCCTGACCCTCGCTCACTCCATTACCCTGACCCCGGGTACTCTGACCATCGACTGCGACGACGAGGGCCTCGACGTCCATCTGCTCGATGAGGCCACGGCCCTGAGCTTTGCCGGCGACGGGGGCCCGATTGTCCGGCGGGTGCGCAAGCTCTTCAAGGTTCTGGCCCTTCCCCGCTGATGCACCTCCTGCTGATCGCCTTCGCGGGCATCCTCCTGCTGGCCGCGGCCGGATCCCTCTTCCGCGTCGTGCGCGGACCGACGCTGTGGGATCGCCTCTCGGGGCTGGCGCTCATCGCCGCCAAGACCCTGATTCTGCTGGTGGTCGCGGGAGAACTCTCCGGGCGGCCGGAGATGTTCACCGACATCGCGCTCGCCTACGCGCTCATCGGGTTTCTCGGCGCGCTGGTCATCGCCAAGTATTTCGAGGCCTCCCGCGGCTGATCCCGTTCCCGTTCATGCTGATCGAGACGCTCGCCGCCATCCTGCTGGCGGCCGGATCGTTCTTCATCCTGACCGCGGTTATTGGTGTCCTGCGTCTCCCTGATTTCTTCACGCGACTCCACGCGATCGGGAAATGCGAGACCGCCGGGCTCGCGCTCAGCCTTCTCGGGCTCGCCGTCCTCTCCCGTGACCCCGAGGTAGCCGTCAAGCTCATTCTGGTGCTGATCTTCGTGGGTCTTGCCAACCCGACGGCGACGCACGCTCTCGCCCGGGCGGCCCGCCGCAGCGGTGTTCCGATGTGGGGAACCTACGAGCCGCCGAAGGGGTCGTGATGGGCGAAGCGCACCTGATCAGCATCGGCCTGCTCGCCGCGATGGTGATTTCCGCGGTGTGCGCGCTCGCCGCCAGGGATCTGCTGGCGGCGGCGGCCCTCTTCGGGGTCTTCAGCTTCTCGGCAGCGACCTGGTTCGCGCTGCTGGGCGCCGTGGACGTGGCCTTTACCGAGGCCTGCGTCGGGGGGGCGTTGACCACGATCCTGTTCGTCTCCACCGCGTTCCGGACCAGCCGGGAATTCGACTGATGGACTCCTCGTCGGCGGCGCCTCCCGGTCGCGCGTCGTGGACGGTCCGCCTGGGGAGGTTCCTGGGAGTCGTCGCGTTCCTGGCCCTGCTGGGCGGCCTCGTCGCCGGCATGGCGGAGCTGCCGCGGTTTGGCGATCCCGCCTCTCCCGCGTCCACCCACGTCTCGCCCCGCTACATCGAGGACGCCGCCGGCGAAACGGGGGCCGCGAACATGGTGACCGCGGTCCTCGCCGACTATCGCGGCTACGACACGCTCGGCGAAACGGCGGTCATCTTCGCGGCGGGTCTCGGGTGTCTCGTGATCCTTGCGTTCGGGGGCGCGCCCACCGAGAGGCCCGCCCCCGGGATGTCCCATCCCTTCGGAAGTGTCCTCCTGGACACCGTCGCCAGGATCCTCGTTCCGGTAGTGCTGCTATTCGCGGTGTACGTCCTCGTCCACGGGCACGTGAGCCCGGGAGGCGGCTTTCAGGGCGGTGTGCTGTTCGGCTCCGGGCTCATCATGATGCGGTTCGTCTGGGGGCCGCCGCGCACGCGCCCCAACGGGGATCCGGAGGTCCCGGCCTTCGGTCCGGGCCTTCGAGGGTCCCTCATCCTCGCCTGCGCCGGGATCCTCGGGTACGTCGGGATCGGACTGGCCGCCATGGCGTTTGGCGGCGCCTTTCTCGACTACGGTGTGCTGCCCCTGGGAGGTGATCCCGCCCACGTTCGGGAACTCGCCACCCTCGGCATCGAAGCCGCCGTATTCCTCACGGTCGCGGGCACGGTGAGCATGCTGTTCGACACCATCAGCCTCGGCATGGGCGAAAACGGCGTTCCTCCGCAGCCCGACGGAGGCAGTCCCGATTGACTACGTACGCATTCGCCGCCGTGCTCTTCACCATCGGCATCGGCGGCATGGCGATGCTGCCGAACCTCCTGCGCAAACTACTCGCGATGAATGTGATGCAGGTCGCGGTCATCGTGTTCTTCATTTCTCTCGGATACAAGGAGGGCGCTTCGATCCCGATCCTCGGCGAGGGAGGAAGTCCGGCGGCGGCGGATTTCATGAACCCCCTGCCCCACACCCTGATGCTCACCGCCATCGTGGTTTCCGTTGCCACCACCGGTCTCGCGCTCGGTCTGCTCGTGCGCATCAGGGGTCGTTTCCGGACGCTCAACGAACCGCGACTGCGCGACCAACTCCGGTAGCGGCCGGCACGCGTGCGCGACATCCTTCCCGGTCTGCTGGTCGCGCTGCCACTGGCCGGGGCAGCCCTCGTTCCGCTGCTCGCCGTCCTCCGGCGCCGCAGCACCCGCGGCCTGGCGCTCGGCCTGCACGCCGCGATCTTCGGAACCGCCCTGGGCCTGTTCGTCTCGGTGGCCGCAAACGGGCCGATTCGGTATGCGGTAGGAGGCTGGCCGGGCCCCTGGGGCATCGAACTGTGGCTGGACGGCCTGAGTGGGCTGATCGCATTGCTGGTGGCCGGCATGGCGTGTTTTGCCGCGGTCGCCCAGACCTTCGGCAAGGAGCCTGACGGCAGGGGACCGGCCACGAGCCCGATCCGGGAGGGTCTGCTGCGCGGAGCCCTGCTCCTGCTGTTGGGCGGCCTGCTGGGGATTGTCGTCACCCGGGATGTCTTCAACCTCTTCGTCTTTCTCGAGATCTCCTCGCTCGCCGCGTACACCCTCATCGCGTCCGGGGGAGGCCGCGCCACTGTCGCGGCCTTTCGATACCTGCTGGCCGGCACCGCCGCCGGCTCGCTCTATCTGTTCGGCGTCGGGTTCCTCTACGCACTTACCGGAACCCTCAACATGGACGACCTCGCCGCCCGGCTCGCGACGGTCGAAGCGGATGGAGCTCTCACTGTCGCGGTGGTCCTGATCGCCGTCGGTCTTTCCATCAAGGCGGCGCTCTTTCCGCTCCACGGCTGGCTGCCCGACACCTACGCGTACACACCGACTCCCGCGGCCGGGTTCATCGCCGCCGTCATGGCAAAGGTCAGCGCCTACGCGCTCCTCCGTTTGCTCGGAGAGGTGCTGGCCGGGACCCAGGCAGGCGCGGTGGTCCTCGAAATGACGCTCTGGCTGGGAGTCCTGGGAGTGCTGGTGGGCGGAGTCCTCGCCGTTGCCCAGCGGGCCGTCACCCGGATGCTCGCCTGGTCCAGCATCTCGGCCATGGGAATGATCCTCATCGGGGTGGGAATGGGGTCCGCGCTCGCCATCACCGGCGCCCTCTTCCACATCGTGGCGCACGCGCTGGCCAAGGGATGCCTGTTCTTCGGCGCCGGCGGCATCCGCGACCGGCGGGGCGGTGACGACGTCGCGCATTGGGCCGGACTCGGCGCCCGCGCCCCGTGGACCCTGGCAGCACTCACCGTCGCCGCGCTCTCCATGATCGGCATTCCGCCGACCGCCGGGTTCTTCTCGAAGTACTACCTGCTCTCGGCCTCCATCGAGACCGGAGGACCCGCGGGGGTGGCGGCCTTCGCCGCCATCATCGTTTCCAGCCTGCTGGCCACCGTCTATTTCCTCCGGCTGCTGGAGGCGGTGTGGTTCCAGGCGCCGGCCGCGGCGGCGGATGCCGCTGCTCCTCCTGATCCGGCCGGAGGCCGCTCCCCGCTCTGGCCCCGCTCGCTCGCGGCCCCGGTCATCGGACTCGCCGCCCTGTTACTGCTCACCGGGGTGTTCGCGCGTCCCTTCGAGCGGCAGGTGCTGCCGGACTGGCCGTCCGGAGCGCCGAGCGTTTCCCGGACCGCAACTCCGTGACCGAGATCGTCTCGCTGCGCCCCTTCCTCGCCGTAGGCGCGGGGTTGGCCGTGGTGGTTCCGATTCTCCTCAGCAGGCGGCGTCCCGCCCTCCGGGAGGGGTGGACGTTCCTGGCGGGAGCCGTGCAGCTCGGCGCGGCGCTTTCCATGCTGCCGGCCGCCTTCGTGGGCGCAGCCCACCTGAGCCCGGCCCTGCCCCTGCTCCCGGGGATGCCGCTCCAGTTCCGCGCCGACCCGCTGGGGCTCATTTTCCTCACCCTCGCCTCGATCCTCTGGCTGGCCACCTCCAGCTACTCCGTGGGGTATCTCCGGACGCTCGGCCTCAAGCACCAGACCGGCTACTTCGCTGCGTTCGCGACGGCGGTGTCGGCGGCCGCCGGTGTCGCCCTCGCCGCCAACCTCGTGACGTTCCTGATCTGCTACGAGGTCCTTACCCTGGCGACGTGGCCCCTGGTGGTGCACAAGCGGACTTCGGGAGTGCTCGGGTCGGGACGGTCCTACCTCGCCTACACCCTCATCGCGGGTCAACTGCTGCTGGGCGCCGTGGTGTGGGCGGGCACCCTGGCCCCCGGCGCGCAGTTCACTCCCGGCGGCTTCCTCACCGGCACCGCTTCGGACGGCGCCCTCCGCGTCCTCTTCGTGCTCCTCCTCGTAGGCGTGGGCTCCAAGGCGGCACTGTTTCCGCTGCATGGCTGGCTGCCGGCCGCCATGGTGGCGCCCACTCCGGTGAGCGCCCTGCTCCACGCGGTCGCGGTCGTCAAGGCGGGGGCGTTCGGTGTCCTGCGGCTGACAGGATGGGTCTTCGGCCCCGAGCTGATGCACGATCTGGGGCTGGCCCTGCCGCTCGCCCTGCTCGCTGCCGGCACGATTCTGATGGCGTCGCTACGCGCCCTGGGGGAGGACCACTTCAAGCGCCGACTCGCCTACTCGACCATCAGCCAGCTCAGCTACATCGTTCTCGGGGCCGCGATCGGCACCCCGTTGGCCCTCGCGGGGGCCGCCTTTCACATCGTCGCCCACGGTTTCCTGAAAATCACCCTCTTCTTCTGCGCGGGCTCCGTCTATGCGGCGACCGGAAGGGAGCACATATCCCAGTTGTCCGGGCTGGGCCGCGCCATGCCCTTCACGTTCGCCGCGTTCGGGGTCGGGGCACTCGGGATGGCCGGAGTTCCGCTGCTCCCGGGATTCATCAGCAAGTGGAACATCGCTATCGGCGCCCTCGGCGGCGACCAGCTCTGGGTGGTCTTCTTGCTGGTCGTCAGCGGTCTGCTGAACCTCGCCTACTACCTGCCCATCCTCCGGATCGCGATCTTCGAACCCGGCGACTCCCGTCCCGCGAGGGAACCAACCCCCTGGCTGGTGGCCCCGCCGGTTTTCGCCGCGCTGGCGGCGATCGCGCTCGGGCTGTTTCCCGACGCCGGCGTCCGCTTCTGGTTCCTCGCCCAGTCCGCCGCCGAAAGCGTTGCCACGGCCGCTCCCCAGTTCCTGACCGGATTGGGAGGCACGCCGTGAGAACGCGGAGACCGCTGGTGCTGGCGGGTCTGGCCGTCGCCACGGTCGCGCTCGTCGGATTGGACGTGTTCGGATTTGTCTCCGGGACAGAGCATCACGGAGGCTTCTGGAACAGCGTGCCACTCGCCGACCTTGCCCTCGGAGCGATCGGGGCGGCTGGTCTCGTGTGGTTTTCGCGCCGGATCCTGAAGCGCTTTCTCAGTCGCCCCGAGAGCTACTACGACAACGCCCCGTGAGCGCGCTGCTTCTCCATCCCGCCTTCTGGCTCTTTCTCGGGGTTCCGTTCGTAATTCTCAACCGCCAGCGCCTCCCTGGTTCGCCGGTGGGCGTCGTCGTCGCGGTGGGAGCGCTCCTCGCCCTCCTGCGCGGGCTGGAGGGCACTCTGGAAACGACGGTCGCGGGATTCCGGATCATCTGGTTCCACGCGGACCGGCTGAGCCTGCTCTTCGCGCTGGTCTTCGCGATCGTGGCGCTGCTCGGGTTTCTCTACGGATCGCACCGGATGCGCGCCGGCGAAACGGCGGCCGCGCTGCTCTATGCCGGCTCCGCGATCGCTACCGTGCTGGCCGGGGACTGGATCACCTTCTTCGTCTTCTGGGAGGCAATGGCCTTTTCGTCCCTGGCCCTGATCTGGCAGTCCGGGACGGACCGCGCCCGGCGGGCGGGAATGCGCTACCTGCTCGTCCACGCCACCGGCGGCGCCCTGTTGTTCGTCGGCGTGGCGCTCCACCTGGGCAGCGGCGGGGACGCATCGCTCGGGGCCCTGGTCTCCGGCTCGCCACCATCCTGGCTGATCCTGGCCGCGGTCGCGATCAACGCCGCGATTCCGCCCCTCCACGGCTGGCTGACCGACAGCTACCCGGAGGCCTCTACTTCGGCCTCCGTGTTCCTTTCGGCCTTTACCACCAAGACGGCGGTCTATGCCCTGCTGCGCCTCTTCCCGGGCACCGAGATCCTGATCCCACTGGGCGTGGTGATGACGATCTACGGAGTCGCGTTCGCGGTCATCGAGAACGACATCCGGCGATTGCTTTCGTACCACATCGTCAGCCAGGTGGGCTACATGGTGACCGCGGTGGGAATCGGCACCCAGCTCGCACTCAACGGCGCTGCCTCGCACGCTTTTTCTCACATTCTCTACAAGGCGCTGCTGTTCATGGGAGCGGGCGCCGCCATCGAGGCCACCGGCCTGCGGCGTCTCTCCGATCTGGGCGGAATCTCGCCCCGGATGCGATTCGCGGTCGCCATGTACGGAATCGGAGCGCTCTCGATCTCCGGTGCTCCGCTGTTCAACGGTTTCATCAGCAAGTCCATGATCGTCAGCGCCGCCGGCGAGGAGCACCTCCTCTGGACGGAGCTGCTGCTCTCGCTCGCCGCCGTGGGCACCTTCTTGTCCGTGGGGCTGAAGCTGCCCTGGTTCGCGTTCTTCGGCGAGCGGCGCGGGGTGGCCGTCCGCCCCCTGCCGACGAACCTGCTGGCCGCCATGGGGATCGCCGGCGGGCTGTGCTTCGGGTACGGAGTATTTCCGCAGTTGCTCTACAGCCGGCTGCCCTACGCCGCGACCTACGTTCCCTACACGCTGGACCACGTCGTCTCCACGGTCCAATTGCTGGCCGCGACCGGTCTGGTCTTCTTCCTGGCCCGCCGGATGCTCACCCCGTCGCCCGCGATGGCCCTCGACACCGACTGGTTCTACCGAGTCCCCCTGGCGCGGCTGTTCGGCGCGCTCACGCGAGCGCTCGCGGCCACCGGTCCGGTCGCCCGCGCCCTCCGCGGGGAAGCGGTGACGGCAGTTGACTCCGCGGTGCGCCGCTGGGCCGCCCCCGGCGTCGCCTCCCCCCGTCGCGAGAGCTTTACCTTCCGGACTTCCATCGGCTGGACGGTACTGTTCGCCGCGCTTGCCATCGTGGCCGCCTGGGCGGCGGTGTGGCTGCGGAACCCCGGGTAGGTGCGGAACGTAAGACACCGGAGAGTGCTTCGACGACTCCTGGCATCCACGGCCCGCGGGGTGGCGCCTGTCGGGCGTTAGCAGCCTGTGGCAAAACCCACGCGGCGTTCGACCGGCGATGCATCCCGCCTGAACCACTCCGCTTCGCTCCGTTCTGCGTTGCGTTTCGGTCGAAATACACCCGGTATTCCTCCCTCACGCGCCTTGTCAGCCGCGCGCCTCACCGGCCTCGGCGCTCACGTGAGTTTCACCACAGGCTGCTAGGGTTTCCTCATGCGGCCGGCACGGTGGCTCTGGCCAGCCCTCCTGGGGATCGTGGCAATCCTGTTGATCGTGCGGCCCTGGGCTGGAGAAGAGCCGGCTCCCGCCGAAGCACCCGATCCGCTCACCGAAGCCGAAGCCCTCTACGAAGAGGCGATCGGCGACCTGGAATCAGCTCTCCGCTCCGCGGATCCGGAAGGATTCGGAGACCTGCACGCGGCCATGGAGGACGAGCGTCAGGCGCTCGACGCGGCCATCGCCGACAGCCGCCGGCGCGCCGCCGCCGCGCCCGGAGACGAACAAGCCCAGGAAACCCTTTTCGAAAGTCTGCGCCGGAAGCTGGACCTGTTCCACAACACCCTGATGCTCATGCGGGACATGGAACGCGGCGACAGCGAAATGGCCCAGGACCGGATTGACGCCATCTCGGGACGAGGACGTCCCGATACGGATTGACCAACCGTGGAAAACCACCCCGCACCGCGGCGACCAGCGCCGCAGGACTTTCTCCACCGCCCCAACCGTTTGAAAATGAACTGCTTTGATCCAGCCGAGGTGCGGCGCAACAAGGTAGCGAGTCCGCCAAGGAGCGATCAGTGATGACGTATTCCCCGCATCCGCCGCCGCGGTGTCGGCCCGGGAAAGGACTTCCCTGGCGCGCCGCGCCGGCGGTGGTCGTTTGCCTTGCCGGCTCCCAGCTGGCGCTGGCCCAGCCCTTGACCGAGCGGGTGGAGCACGCGGTCGAAATCCCGTCGAACGCCCGTATCTCGATCATGAACTTCTCCGGGCACGTCGAGGTCCACGGAACGGATCCCGGCGAAGACGCGACCCTCCGGGTGATCGGCGTCAAGCGACTCGAGACGGACCTCCCAGCCGACGAAGCCGCGCGCATCTTCGAACAGGTGAACCTTGATCTGCGACGCCGCGGCCGGCGGATTCACATTGGCCCGATGCGCCCGCGCGGCGATCGGGATCAGGGGAGCGAGGCGGGCCGCTCCAGGGAGGGACGAAGACAGGATCCACCCGTCACCGAGGTGCGGCCGCCGCGGCGCGTGCCGCCGGTGTCGGTGGACCTCGAAGTGTGGCTCCCGGACAGCGCCTCGCTCGAAGTGCGGACCTTCACGGCGGCGATCACCATCGCCGGAATCGGCTCCCCGGACGGAGACTTCCTCCTCCGCAGCGTCAGTGGTCCCATCGAGATCAGGGACCTGGAAGCCCACAATCTGCGGGCGGAGACCGTCAGCGGCAACCTCAATCTGGGGGACGTGCGGGCGCACCGCGCCCATTTCATGACCTTGACGGCGCCCATTCGGGTGAGCGGCGCCCTGCACCCGGACGGCTGGTACGAGTTTCAGACCCACTCGGGCACGGTCCGGCTGGGGCTCGGATCCGTTCCCGGATTCAACGTCGCGGCCACCACCTATACGGGTGATATCCACAACGAAATGGATTTCGAGGCGGAACGCGACAGTCGAAGCCTCGAGGGACGGTATGGCTCCGGCGGGCCGCAAATCACCATCAATACCTTCGCCGGCGCCATCTACCTCGCTCCGGAGGCGAGCGCCATCCGGGACGTCGAGAGGTAGTTCCCCGGGCTTCGTTACTCAAGCAGGAAGAGAATCACAAAGAGCCCCGCCAGGAGGTGGATCACCGGCCCGGTCTCCCGGCCCTTGCCGGAGAGCAGATGGAGGGCCGACCAGGCGATCAGGCCCGCGCCGATCCCGTTGGTGATGCTGGTGGTGAGGGGCATTCCCACGACCACGAAGAATGCCGGGATGGCCGCCACCGGCCGGTCCCACGGGATTTTGGCAACCTCCGGCATCATGAAGACGCCGATCAGGATCAGGATCGGGGCGGCGACGGGATAGAGGGTGACCCCCTCCCCGAGGGGCACTCCGCCGATCACGGAAAGCAGCGGATGGAAGAACATCGAGCCCAGCAGCAGAGCCGCGGTGGTCAGCGCCGTGAGACCGGTCCGGCCGCCCGCGGCAATGCCGGCGGCGCTCTCGATATAGGTGGTGATGGTGGAGGTCCCGAGGAGGCTACCCAGCATCGTGCCGCCGGCATCCGAGGCGAAAGCCGCCTCGGCGCGGGGCAGTCGGCCGCTCTCCATCAGCCCGGCGCGGCTCGTGACTCCGAGGAGCGTTCCGATCGTGTCGAACATGTCCACCATCAGGAGCACCACCACCGCGAGGATCCAGGTCGGCGCCGCAAAGAGGCCGGCGAAGTCCAGCGCCAGAAACGTGGGAAGGACCGAGGGGGGCGCCGACACCAATCCCGTGAACTGCGTGAGGCCGAACCCCAGGCTGAAAACGCCGGACACCCCGGCGCCGATCAGCAGCGCTCCCGGCACCCGCCGGATCACCAGGATGGCGGTGACGATCAGCCCCACCAGCGCCACCTGAACCGGCCGCGAGCCCAGATCGCCGGGGCCGATGTAGATGCTCGGCGTCGCGACCAGGAGTCCTGCCCAGCGAAGCCCGATCACCGCGATCATCAGCCCGATTCCGGCCACGATCCCGTGACGGAGGGGCGCCGGGACCACATCCATGAGCTTCGAACGGATCTTGAACAGTGCACTCGCGAGGAAGAGGACCCCGGCAAGGAAGGTGGCGGCGAGCGCCTGCTGCCACGTCAGCCCGAACCCGCCGGTGGCGACCGTTCCACAAAGGGTGAAGGCGAAGAAGAAGTTCAGGCCCATTCCGGGCGCGAGCGCGACCGGAAGCCTGGCGAAGATTCCCGCCGACGCGGTGGCGAGCGCGGCGCCGACACAGGTGGCCACCATGACGGCGCCGGTGTCCATTCCCGCGGCCCCGAGCACAATGGGGTTGACCAGCACGATGTAGGCAAGGGTCAGCCAGGTGGTGGCGCCGGCCAACACCTCCCGCCGAGGGGTGCTTCCCCGAGCCCCGATCTCGAAGAAACGATCCAGCCAATCGCTCACCGCACCCTCCTTTGGCCCCGGCCCCGGCCGGGCGCGCGATGGTACAATGGCGTTTTCCAGCGCGACTTGACGAAACGCCGATCTCCGGCCGGCATCGCGGCCGCGGGCTAGGAACGCTGGCCTCCAGGCCGGCATCGCAGCCACCGGCTGCGAAACTCGCTCACGGAACCAACCACCCATCCCGGACCCAATCGGGGACGGCCAGGACAAACCAACCACTTCACCGTATGGCCCACAGCAAATCCGCGAAGAAACGCGTTCGCCAGAACGAGGAGCAACGGGTTCGCAACCGGCACCACCGGAGCCGGCTGCGCACCGCGATCAAGAAGCTCCGCGCCGCCGTCGCCGCCGGCGATCAGGAAGGCAGCCAGAAACAGCTCCCGGAGACCATCGCCCTGCTCGATCGCATGGCGAGTCGCCGGGTCGTCCACAGAAACGCTGCCGCCCGCACCAAGTCCCGCCTCTCCCGCCTGGTAGCCAAGGGCTGAGGGACGCCGGCCGGTTCTTCCGGTAGCGGCCTCCGGACTGCCTTCGCCGCGCGAAGCGCGCCGAAGGCGCGGAACCCCGCTCCAGCGCGTGACCGGGAACGCCGGCCCCCCGTAGGATTCCCCCATGCGCGGAATCCCCTGTCTCGCCGGCGCCGCTCTCTTCCTCCTCGCCGCCTGCGGCGGGGATCGGCCCGAACGCGGCACCCTCCCGCCGCTCCACTACCTGGCCACCGCCGATCAGGCGGGCCCCGTCGCCTACCGCGACCCGGTGGGGGCGATCTCGCCCGATGGGAACTGGCTCGCGACCCTGGAACGCGGCCGGATCCGTTTCGCGCCCTCCGCCGGCGGCGCCGCCCAGCGGATCGGTCCGGGGACGGCGTCCATCCGGTATCTGACCTGGTTCCCGGATAGCCGCCGGGTGCTGGTGCACGAAAACGTCTTCGACCGCAGCCTTCAGGAATGGTGGATTCATGACCGGGCCGACGGCAGCCGACGTCCGCTGTGGCCCGACCGTCCGGCGGACGCCACGCCGGCAACCGGGGCGCTCGCGCAACTGAGCTGGTCCCCGGATGGCGCCGCGATCGCCGGCGTGACGCGGACGGACGGCGTTTCGACCGTCTGGGCGCTCGACGCCGAAGGCGGAAACGCCGCGGTCCAGGCCACCGGGGAGCGCCTCGCATTCCCGGCCTGGTCTCCCGACGGACAGATCGCCTGCCTCGTCCGCACGGGGGAAGGCCAACACCTGCATCTCCCGTGTTCCGCCCCCGAGCCGCTCTTCGACGACCAGGAAGCCTACGGACGCATCGCCTTCTCGCCGGACGGGGAATCGGTGATCTACGGGGTCCCGGGGGAAGGCGGCTTCCTCGACCTCTGGATGCGCCGGGTGAGCGGCGGGCGGCGCACGCGGCTCAGTCGTTTCGCGCGCGATGCGTACGCACCCTCAGTGGGAGCGGGCGGCGAGGTGGTCTTCAAGAGCCAGGACTACCGGGTATTCCTCGCGACCGTTTCCGCGGAGGGCGGCCCCTCCGAGCCGCTGACCGCGTTCCAGTCGGAGACTCCGACCTGGAGCCCGGACGGCGGCGAGGTCGCGTTTACCTTCGGGAGTTGGCGGCACGTCACGGACGACATCCACTATCCGGACATCGCCCAGCACCTGGGCACGGTTCCGGTGAGCGTCGAGACGCCACACCGCGAACCCCGGCGGATCGTCCGGCAGTCCTACTCCGAGGACCAGGGGATGCAGTGGTCCCCGAACGGGCGCTGGATCGTTTTCCACACCCACGAGAACTCGGACGACATCTGGCTGATGGCGGCCGACGGCAGCGGGGCCCGCCAGATCAGCGAGGACGGGCACGAGACCGGCTGGGCGCGCTGGTCCCCGGACGGCCGCTTCGTGGTCTTCACCAGCTACCGGCGCGACGAGACCGGCGCCCGGCACGGCGGGCTCTACGTGATCGGGGTGGACCAGGAGACGGGCGAGGTCACGGAGCCCCAGCAGCAGGTGCCGCTCGAAGGGTTCCCGGAGGACGTGATCCAGGCCGAGTGGGCGGATGCCGGGGACACGCTCCTGTTCGAGTCCGCGGCGGCGGTCGGCCGGAAGAGCCTCTGGACGGTGCCGCGCACCGGCGGCGAGCCCACCCGCTTCCACGAGTTCGGCTCCGACCAGATCCACTCCGGGATCGGGGTCTCACCGGACGGCCGCTGGGCGGCCTACGTCGACCGCGCCGATGACGGGTTCTTCCAGATCTTCCGGGTTCCGCTGGGCGGGGGAGCGGCGGAGCAGGTCACCTCGGACCCCACCCACAAGACCCAGCCCGCGTGGTCGCCGCTCGGCGACCGGATCGCCTTCACCGTCTTCAGCTACCGCGCCCACTTCTGGCGGATCCACCCGTTCTCGCTCCGGCGCTGAGACCGGCAGCCAACACGCTGCCGTCGGCCTGGCCCGTACGGTGTCAATGCGCACCGCAGCGAAACGGCCGCTCGCGCGGGGGAAGCTTCCAACGCCGGATTTTTCATACCCATGGCCCAAGGTGCCGCGCAGATCACGCCAACCTGTCAACGATGTTGGGAGACACTCGCCAGGGGCGGGCCGCAACTGCACGGACAGCGTGAAGGCACGGGAGCCCCCTATAGGATCGGCGACGTCCTGCGGGAGCTGAGATTCAGCTGCCGTTGTATCAACTCAGGTTGGCCAATCCGCCGGGAGTACTAACTGAGCCCCGGTGCTGCGAGCACCTACGGTGGACACGTACCCCGACGGATGGCCGTGATGGACGACCAGTGGAGAGTCGGTTCCAATCGAGAACCAGTATAGGGGCTGGACAGCATCGCGGCGCGGCGGACCTCCGACGGAGCGCAAGCTCGAAGGAAGACAGCGATGAAGCAGAAGCTGAGCTGGTTCGTGGGCATCGACTGGGGCGAGCAGAGCCACCAGGTGTGCCTGTGCGACAGGCGCGGGAAGGTGCGCGGGGAGCGCGCCTTCGCGCACAAGGGATCGGGGCTGGCGGCCCTGGTGAAGTGGCTTAGGAAGCAGACGGGTGTGCCGCCGGCGCGGGTGGCGGTCGCGATCGAGCGGCCGGATGGGGCGGTGGTGGCGACGCTGCTGGAGGCGGGGTTTGCGGTCTATGCGGTGAACCCGCGGCAGACGAGCCACCTGCGGAAGTTCATCTCCCACCCGGGGCACAAGAACGACCGGCGGGACGCCCGGATGTTGGCCACCACGCTGCAGGCGAGCCTGGCGGGGTTCCGGCTGCTGGTGCCGCTACCGGGGTTGGTGCTGCGGCTGCGGGAGCGGACCCGGACGGCGGACCGTCTGCTCCAGGAGCAGGTCCGGCAGTGCCTGCGGATCCGGAGTGCGCTGGTGGACTACTTCCCGCAACTGCTGGAGGTAGCCGGCGAGGCGAAGAACCTGGGGACTCCGTTCTTCCGGGAGTTGTGGGCTCGGGCTTCTACGCCGGCGAAAGCGCGGAAGGTGTGGTTGTCCACGTTGGAGAAGCTGGTTCGGCGGTATGGAGTGACCCGGATCAGCGCCGCGCGGATCCAGGCGTTGTTCCGGGAGCCGGCGTTGGTGATGGCGCCGGGGGCGACCGAGGCGTCGGTGGAGACGATCCGCACGGCGCTCGCACAGTTGGAGGTCGTGCGAGCGGAACTCGTCCGGGCGGAGGGCCAGATGACCCAGCTGCTGGACGAGTTCTCGGAGACGGCGGAGGCCGGGGGTGGTTCGGATGCCACGGGCCTGGATCTGGTGAGCGCGTTGCGCTCACGCCCGGGCGCGGGGGACAAGGCGCTGGCCCGGTTGTTCGCCTGGGGCTTCGAAGCGCTCTCGGAGGGGAACTACCGCCGTCTGCGCGCCTACTGTGGAGTAGCCCCGATCGAGGACCAGTCCGGCAAGTCCGCACAGCTCCGGCAACGGCGCGCCGTTCCCAGTTCGCTGCAACACGCCACCTACATCCTGGCGCGGGGGGTCGTCCGCTGGGACGAGAAGGTGGCGGCCTACAACCGGAAGTTGAAGGCGGAAGGGAAGCACACGGCCCGGCGCCACCGGAGCATCGCGGATCAACAACTCCGGGTGCTGTGCGCGATGGCCCGGAACCGAACCCTCTTTGATCCCAACTTCTCCCAGAAGCGGAGGGCCGCCTAACGCTCTTGCGTTCTCGTGGAAAGTCCACCGGGAGAACTGGGCCGACCTCCAGGTCGGCACAGCGGCGCGTAGCGCCGCCGGCGGTTCCTCGCCGCTCGCGCTCACGGGATCCCCTCCCACAGAGGGAGCCACCCCGGCCAGCCAGGCCCATCCCGCCGCCCGCCTGCGGCGGGCTGTGCCGGCCTGGAGGCCGGCGTTCCCTGGCCTTTGCGACATCAACGCTAGGGGGGCCGTGCCCAGTGCTCCCGGCGAACTCCCGGCGAAGGCCCCCTGGTGGGGGTCCCGCCGAGAGGGGCACCATCCCGCGGCGACCTCTACGGCGGCAGTATGAGAAATCCCGGCTAACGTCGGCTCTCCGGGGTACCGGCTGCGGCGCGTCCCGGGCCAACCCGCTCCCAATACCGGCTGTCCGCGAGATCAGGGCAGTCGCTCCGTCCATGCTCGAAGTAGTCGTCACGCCCAACGTCAATCGCCACATTCCCGACACTGTCGGCGGGGTCTTCGTAGATTCCCGCGAACATCAGATCCTCGCCGGAATCGGTGACGTGAGCCCCGAGTCCTTCATTCGGGGCGCAACTGGGGACGGCGCCAAACACGTGGAACAACTCGTGGACCATTACCTGTTCAAAATACCCCGCCCCATCGGGGTAGCGCCCGGGCAGGTACCGGGAGCGGTAGTTCGGGTCCACCATCGTGGTGCCGAGCCGCAGCACCGAATGGCCCACTCCGCCAAACGTCGACTCCCCAAAGTAGTACGCCGCGTACACCTTGTCTTGCACCAACCCCACCTGGGCCTCTATGCCCTCGTGGATGAAGGAGACGACATCGAATATCCCCGTGGCCCGAATCTCCTGACTCGTGGCCCGGAGTCGCAGAAAACTCACGTCCAGTTCCCCGGCGTGCGTGTCCAGGCGGAACCGATAGCCGATGTCATCCATCAACCAGTCCTGAATCTGCTCGAAAGACCTGGCGATATCCCCGTAGCGGTCGAAGTTCAGATCTTCGCCGTCGCTGGGCAGCGCATAGACGACGTGGATCTGCGGCCCGGCGAAGTCGTCCGGCCGGTCCCGAGTGGCGCGGACGTTCGCCTCATCGACCGCCAGCTCGATCGTCGCCGTAAACCCCTCAAACGAAGCGGTGATGGTGGCCATCCCGACTCCGGCCCCGGTCACCGTCCCGTCCTCCGCCACCTCGGCCACGCTGGGATCCGAGGACGTCCAGATCACGTTCACCGTACCGGAGGTGCCGTCGTCGAATTCGCCATAGACGACCAGCGGGCTCGACACCTGTCCGACCCGGATCGACCTCTGTTCGGCGAAGATCTCCATGCCGATGAGCTGACGCGGGGCGGGTCGGGGCGCCTGGGGAGTGGCCGGTGTGCCGGCGCCGTCGCCGCCCCCGCAGGAGAGGGAAACGGCCATCGGGACCAGGAGCAGCGGGCCCCGGGATCGGCCATGACCGCGACGCCATCGAACCGCTGCGCCGATCGGCCTCATGTTGGGAGCCCCACCGCCCCAGCCTAGTCGATTGCGAAGTCCCCAGTCCAATTTGGGAAGACGGCGCGATCCCACCCGGACACCCGACTCACGCCACCCCGTCGCGAGCCGCCGGGCCGGCGAATTCCGGAGCACGCCCTGCGACGGACCGCGGTCCCCGGCGCCCGAGTCAGAAACGGTGCATCCGCCGCCGCCGGCGGCGCGCGATCAGCCCGGGCGCGGCAGGCGCGGCACGTGGAGCGGGCTCGCCTCCAGCACCTGGCCCCAGATGCGGCGGCCGACCGTGTCCGCATCCCGGAGCAGGGCATCCTCGTCCATGGTGAGGACCGTGCGGTCGCGCATGACGAACTGACCGTCCACCATGACCGACTCGATGTCGCCCGGATGCCCGCTATGCACCAGTGCGGAAATGAAGCGGCCCGCCGGCACGAGATGGGCCCGCAGCGTGTCCACCACCAGGAGGTCCGCCTTCTTCCCGACTTCCAGGGTCCCGAGATCGTCGACCTGGTTGACCGCCTGCGCGCCGCCCTGGGTCGCGTCTGCGAGGACATCTTCCGGCTGGGGCGAGAGGCCGGGAACCTCGTCCCCGTCGCGGTTGCGCCGGATGCGCTCGGTGAGCATCGCGATGCGCATCACCTCGAAGACGTCGTTCGTGTTGTTGTCGGTGCCGAGGGCGATCGGACAGCCGGCGGTCCGCAGCTCCGGAATCGGCGGGCTGATGCCGCGGTTCGACGCCATCCCCGCCTGGTGGGCGATGATGGTGCCGGACCGACCCAGCAGCGCCACCTCCTCGTGGTTGACGTAGCGCGCGTGCGCGGCGAACAACCGGGGTCCGAGGAAGCCGTGCCGGTCCAGATACGCGGCCGGGCGGAGGCCGTGGTGCATGACCATGTACTCGTATTCGGCGCGGCTCTGATTCAGGTGGATCGTGTAGCCGAGGTCGTGGGTCTCGGCGAACTCGCGCACCGCCCTTAGCAGCTCGGGCGACGAGGTCTCGGCAAGCGCCGCGGCCGGGAACACCGAGATGCGGCCGTCGCGGGCGCCGTGCCAGGTGCTGAAGAGATCGCTGATGCGCTCCATGCCCTCGTCGCGCAGCCGCTCCGAAAACCGCGGAGGGTCGCTGACCCCCTGGGCCATCGCCCGGGTGGACATCGGCCCCGGAACGTTCTCGGCGTCGCGGATTCCCTCCGCGAAGACGCAGCGCAGCCCGGAGTCCGCGAGCACCGGCGCCTGGCGCTGGATGTTCCCGGTGTACTCCACGATGGTGGTGGTCCCGGTGCGGATTGCCTCGAGCGCGGCAACCTGCACCATGAGGTTGCCTTCGTCACCCGAGAGCAGGCTGGCGGGCGAGACCGACAGATTCGCGGTGTTCGGGAAGCCGAAGTCCTCGTTGAAGCCGCGGGCGATGACCGCCCGCATGTGGGCGTGCGTGTTGACGAGCCCCGGCACGAGGGCCTTGTGGCGGCCGTCGTACTGCTCGGCGCCGGGATGGTCGGCGAGCACCTCGTCGGTGGGACCGATCGCCGCGATCCGGCCGCCCGCGACCGCGAGCGCCACGTCGTCCTGGACGGCGTCGGGATTCGCGACCGTCGTGTTCGTGAAAACGACGGTCCCGTCCTGCGGCGCCGCCCGAAGACGGCCCGGCTCCAGCAACATGGCTGCGGCGCCCGTGCCGGCGCCGGCAAGCAGCTGCCGGCGGGTGACGCCGGAACTGGGGGAACTCTGGTCGGTTGTCCTGGACATGGTGATGAGCCTTCCTGAAACGGAGAGTACCGCCTGACTCGGGTAGAGGCTGGCGAGCCCGCGGCCGGCCCTTCGCAGAATCGAACCCATGCGTACCGACTCCCCCGCCTCCACCCTCCGCGTTCGCCGCGCTCACCATGACGCCCCGGACCGCCACGCTCCACGAGCCGGTGCCGCAGCGCCGCTTCGAGTGGGTTCTGGACCTCGAGACCAATACCGGCACCCTGGCGTTGCCGGCGAGCGGCCAGGGCCCGGTCACCGTCGAGCAAGGGCCCGTATCCCTTCGGGTTGCGCTTTGCCAGGTCTCCAATTGCGGAGCGGCAGGATCGTGGTCGGCCGGCGTCCGCCGACCGCAGCCGGCGGCGCGCGTCAGCCGCCCTCCGGCAAGACGCAGCGCAGCGCGTCGATGTCCTCGAAGGCGACACCCAAACCTTCGATGAAGTCCGTCCCGGCGGCGTTGACGCCGGTCGTCAGGCCGCGGGACATCGGGATGCCGCCCCACTCCCGCTCCTCCGGGTGCGTTTCCTCGCTGTGCCGGAAGCCGAACAGGTGGAAGAGTTCGTGGGGCGCCAGGTAGTCGGCGGGCAGATCGAAGGTCTGGAACCAGGCCAGCGCGCACGCCGGGAACGCCGCCCCCACGGAGGCAAATTCCGGGGTCGCGGTGATGACGGCCCGGCGGCCCGGTTCGAGTGTCGCGCACCGCACGATGCTCAGGTGCTCATCCATCTCGATGACGAAGCCGTCGTCCTCGCCGATCCAGCCCCCGGGTTCGAGGATCGGGTAACCGAGTTGGTTCTCGATCCGTTCCGAAAACCGTCCCACGACCGCCAGCATGTGTTCCGCGTGGGGCCGCTCCGCCTCCGGGATCCTCGTCTCGTCCAAATCGACGCGGATCGGCGTCCCGTCCCAGAACTCGACCAGTTGCGGGGGGAGGTTGGGCCCACTGTGCGCAAGGTATTCGAGGGCCAGTTCCCGCTCGTCCGTGCAGACCCGGAGCTCCGGCGGTGGCGCGGGCGCTGGGGCCGAGACGGCGGGCGGAGCGACGGGCGTGCCCCCAGTACCCCCGCCGCAGGCGGCGGCGAGCAGCAGCAGCAGCAGCGCCGCGAGCGCCCGGGTAGTTCCGCGTCCGGACCGCACCGACTACTCGGGAATCCGGACCCTCACCGATTTGTGGGGATCCCGCACGTTCGTACCGCCTACCAGGAGCTCGATGCCCGCCGGGTGCTCCCGCAGTTCGTAGTTGGCGCATTCCAGGGTGCCGGGGTTTCCGGCGTCCTCGCGGACCTCGCTTACGGTGGCGTTCACGAGCGGAACCCACCCCGCGTCGGTTCGGGCGCGCGCCCGGCGGAAGGCGGCGCTTCGGACCTGCTGCTCGAGACAAGTAGGGGCCGTGCGGTGGAAGTCCTCCACGAATCCATCGAATCCTGCGCCGAACGCCGGCCGTTTGGCCTTCAGCGTTCCGATACGTTGGCGGGCGCCGGATTCGAGGTCCGTGACGTGCAGCACGAGATGGCTGAACCCGGGGGCACCCGGTTCCAAGGTCATCTCGAAGCGGTAGGTCTTCCAACGGCCCACTGGTACTCGGTTCCACACTGGACGCCGCTTTCCTCGTGATCGAAGCGGCTGCAAATCACTCCGTCAGCCATTTCCACGACTTCGGACGGTGTGCCGCCGCTCCCGTCCCATACGGAGAACTGCAACTGCCGGTCGAAGAGGTTGCCCGCCCGCTGGAGCCCGGCGTATCCGCCATACCAGTTCAGGGCGCCGTAGAACGTGCCGGGCGGTTCGGTCAGGGGCGTCAGGTCCACGGCGTAGCCCGTCGTCAGCGGCCAATCGATGACTAGACTCTGCGCGCCCCACGGGGGGTTGGGCGGCGCGACGCTGGCCGTCTCGAACATCCGGGTCCGTTCCTCCCCGCCCTCGGTGAACGTCAGGACCAGCTTTCCCGACCCCGGGAACCCGGGAATCCAGGCGGCGTCGATCAGCCCCTCGTCGTCCGTGCGACCTTCGGCGGGGAACACCCACCCCGAGTGCTCGTCCGTGGTCCACGCGTAGGCCGTGTCGAGGAGGGGGGCACCCGCCTCCGAAGTGAGAGTCAGTCTGATCCGGTCCGGGGCGAGTTTCCCCGCCTCGGCCGGGAGAACGACCAGGTCTTCGGGTGGCGGCGGGAGGGGCGCGGACTCCGGCGCCGGGGCCGGGGTGGTGGGAGCGACGGCCGTGCCGTCCGGACCGCCGCCGCAGGCGGCGGCGAGCAGCAGCAGCAGCGCCGCGACCGCCCGGGGAGTTCCGCGTCCAGACCGCAAGGACTACTCGGGAATCCGGACCCTCACCGATTTGTGGGGATCCCGCACGTTCGTACCGCCCATCAGGAGTTCAATGCCCGCCGGGTGCTCCCGCAGTTCGTAGTTGGCGCATCCCAGGGTGCCGGGGTTTCCGGCGTCCTCCTCGAAAAGCCCGCTCACAGTGGCGTTCACGAGCGGGACCCACCCCGCGTCGGTTCGCGCTCGCGCCCGGCGGAGGGCGGCGCTTCTGACCTCCTGGCTGAGACAGGTGGGGCTCCTGCGGCCGAAGTCCTCCACGAACGATTCGAATTCGGTGTCGAACGGCTGCCGTTTGGCTCTGAACGTTCCGATGTGGCGGCGGTCGCCTGATTCGAGGTCGGTGACGTGCAGCGCAAGGTGGCTGAACCCGGGGGCGCCCGGGTCCACGGTCATCTCGAAGCGGTAGGTCTTCCCGACGGCCCACGGGTACTCGGCTCCACACTGGAAGCCGCTTCCCTCGTGATCGAAGCGCTTGCAGATTACTCCGTCAGCGGCTTCCACGACTTCCGGCGGCGTGCCGCCGCTCGCGTCCCATGCGGAGAACTGCAACTGCCGGTCGAAGAGGTTGCCGCTCCGCTGCAGCCCGGCGTATCCGCCATTCCAGTCCATTGCGGCGTAGAACGTGCTGGGCGGTTCGGTCAGGGGCGTCAGGTCGATGGAGTAGCCCGTCGCCAGGGGCGAATTGAGTTTTAGAGCCCGCGCGGCCCACGGGGGGTTGGGCGGGGCGACGCTGACCGTCTCGAACTCCCGGGTCCGTTCCTCCCCGTCCTCGGTGAACGTCAGGCCCAGCTCTCCCGTTCCCGGGAACCCGGGAATCCAGGCGGCGTCGATCAGCCCCTCGTCGTCCGTGCGGCCTTCGGCGGGGAACACCCAGCCCGAGTGCTCGTCCGTGGTCCACGCGTAGGCAGTGTCGGGAAGCGGGGCGCCCGCCGCCGACATGAGCGTGAATCGGATCCGCTCCGCCGCGAGCTTCCCCGCCTCGGCCGGAGGAACGACCAGGTCTTCGGGTGGTGGCGGGAGGGGCGCGGACTCCGGCGTCGGGGTGGTGGAAACGACGGGCGTGCCGTCCGGACCCCCGCCGCAGGCGGCGGCGAGCAGCAGCAAGGCCGCGAGCGCCCGGGGAGTTCCGCGTTTAGACCGCACGCACTACTCGGGAATGCGGACCCTCGCCGATTTGTGAGGATCCCGTACGTTCGGACCGCCGATCAAGAGTTCGAGGCCCGCCGGGTGCTCCCGCACGTCGTAGTTCACGCAAGCCGGCGTGCCGGGGTTTGCGGTGTCCTCCCGTGAAAACGTCGATAGTGTGCCGTCCGTGAGCGGGACCCACCCCGTTTCGGTTCTGGCCAGCGCCCGGCGGAAGGCGGCGCTTCGGACCTGCTGATCGAGACAGGTGGGGGCCGTGCGGCGGAAATCCTCGACGAATCCAAAGAATCCGGTGTCGAACGCCTGCCGGTTGGCTTGCAGCGTTCCGATGTGGCGGCGGTCGCCGGATTCGAGGTCCGTGACGTGCAGCACGAGGTGGCTGTACCCGGGGGCGCCCGGTTCCACGGTCATCTCGAAGCGGTAGGTCTTGCCGACGGCCCACGGGTACTCGGTTCCGCACTGGACGCCGCTTCCCTCGTGATCGAAGCCCCTGCAAATCAGTCCGTCAGCCATTTCCACGACTTCGGGCGGCGTGCCACCGCTCGCGTCCCATGCGGAGAACTGCAACTGCCGGTCGAAGAGGTTTCCGCGCCGCTGTAGCCCCGCGTATCCGCCACTCCAGTTGATTGCGGAGTAGTAGGTGCCGGGCGGTTCGGTCAGGGGCGTAAGGTCGATGGAGTAACCCGTCGCCAAGGGCGAATTGAGTCTCAGAACCAGCTCGGACCATGGGGGGTTGTCCGAGGCGACGCTGACCGTCTCAAACTCGCGGGTCCGTTCCTCGCCGTCCTCGGTGAACGTCAGACCCAGCTTGCCCGTTCCCGGAAACCCGGGAATCCAGGCGGCGTCGATCAGCCCTTCGTCGTCCGTGCGGCCTTCGGGGGGAAACACCCACCCCGAGTGCTCGTCCGTGGTCCACGCGTAGGCCGCGTCGGGGAGCGGGGCGCCCGCCTCGGAAGTGAGAGTCAGTCTGATCCGGTCCGGGGCGAGCTTCCCGGGTTCGGCCGGCGGAACGACCACGTCTTCTTGTGGCGGCGGGAGCGGCGCGGACTCCACCGCCGGGGCCGGGGTGGTGGGCGCGACGGGAGTGCCGTCCGCGCCCCCGCCGCAGCCGGCGATCAGCAACGGGGCCGCGAGCAGACAGCGCATCCGCCTACTCCGGGGCTCGCCCTTTTCGTTGATGGTGGCGATGGCGGCAAATCGCCCATCGGTGAGTTCGCGGGCGTTCTCCACCTCCCCGCGCAGGGACGGTACGGAGCTCGAGGTTGGCGCTGATGCGCACGCTCGCCGCACGGAGTCTCGCAATGCGCTTTCGCGGTGACTCGATCATCGGCGCAAGCTCGTCGTGGCCGTCGTGGCGATCCACCCGTGGCCCCCGAGGCGCCTCCCTCTGCGTGAAGACGGCCCCTCCAGCCTCAGACCGGATTGGACGGTCGTGGACGTTCCGGACCAAGCGTCGACGCTTCGACCGACGCGCCGGATCCGGAGGTTCACGCAATCTTGACCTCGTATCCCCGCATCTTGACATATTTGACACGTTGTTGGCAATTGGGATTTACATATGAAATTAGCCCCTAACATCTCCCCACAGCAGAGGATGGCCCAAACAGGATGAACCTAATTTCACGACAGTCAAACTACAGAAACATCCCGGAGGAAACAGAACATCGAAATACAACACTTACAACAACTTGGATTGATTCTCGATGGATTAGGCATTCCGTTGGATATACGTCTTTGGGGGAGGCAGCCTTGTCGAACCTGCTGGAGACGTAATCCTTTTCGGAAGCAGCATCCCCACTGGTCCCAAATGGCTCCAACACTTGAAGCAAAGGCCGGAAGATCGAAAGAGGCGATGCTCACGTATCGGACTCTTCAGTTCTTAGGGGTAGGTTAGAGATGACCCACAACAAAGCCACTTCCTAGGCTAACTCGCATGTAATTCCCGGCCATTCGAACATGTGGTGCTGTCGCTCGCCAGCGGATACGAACGCAAGAAACTGGAGGACGGCCCGCATCATTTCCACCGAGTCGTCAACCGCGTGACCGGCTGCACGCCGAAGGCCCATACCGCCGGAATCCGGGCCGGCGGCGCCGCGGAGGCGATCCGTTTCGGGGTCGGCGACTGTTCGCTCGGACCCGTGCTGACCGCGTCGAACGCCGGCGGATCCCGTGGCGACGCGAGGCTGCCAGGTAGGCGCGCCATTGCCTCCATAGAATCGGGACCATGCGCACCCCTGCCCCGACCCCGATTCGCTCTCCGCACACCGCCGCGGCCTTCGTGCTCGCGTGCCTCGCGCCGGCCCTGACGGCGGCGCAGGGACAGACCCACACCTTCATCCCCGAGCGGGGCTACCAGAGCTTTGCGGTCCGGGAGCCGGTTCTCCGCATCTCCCCTGGGGACACGCTGATCAGCGAGTCCATGGGCGCGGCGTTCATGCCGGAGGAAACAAGGCACCTGGCGGGTGAGGTCGGACCCATTTACATCGAAGGATCGGAGCGGGGTGACACCCTCGCCATTCGGGTGGTCCGCCTGGAGCTCAACCAGGACCGGGCGTTTTCCGGGACCTCCACCGGGTTCGCTGCGCTCACCATGACGCCCCAGACCGCGATGCTCCACGAGCCGGTGCCCCAGCGGCGCTTCGAATGGAGGCTGGACCTTCAGGCGCACACCGGAACGCTCGACCTCCCGGCCAGCGGCAAGGACCCGGTCACCGTGGAACTCTCGCCGATGCTCGGCCGGATGGCGGTCGCGCCGGACCGGGGCGAGGTCATCTGGAACGCCGCTCCCGGCAACTTCGGCGGCAACATGGACACCCCGGAAATCCGCGAGGGAGTGACCGTGTACCTCCCGGTGTTCGAGCCGGGCGCCTACTTCTACTTCGGGGACGTCCACGCCCTGCAGGGCGAGGGCGAGATCACCGGCACCGGACTCGAGACCACCGCCGAAGTGACCTTCGAGTTCGACCTGATCAAGGGCCAGTCCATCGCCTGGCCCCGGATCGAGAACGACGACTACCTCATGGTCGCCGGCTCGGTGCGCCCCCTGATGGACGCCTTCCGGATCGCCCACACCGAGATCATCTTCTGGCTCGAGGACGACTACGGACTCGACCGCTGGGAGGCGCTACAGCTCCTTTCGCAGGTCGGGAAGGCCCGCATCGGAAACGTGGTGGATCCGCACTACACGGTGGTGGCGATGTTCCCGAAGAAGTACTTGCCGCGCTGACGGCGTCAGAGTGAGCGTGATCGGCGCCGGCCCGGCTATACCCGAGGCGGCCGGTAGAGGCGGAGTCCGGGAATGTCGCCGAAGTCCTTCTCGTTGAGGGTCCAGAGGCGCGCCCCCGCAACCAGCGCGCACGCCGCGATGGCGATGTCCGCTTCTCGCGTTCGAGCGCGACGTAGCAAACGATAGAGATCGGCGGCCACTCTGGCTTCCGCCGGACCGAACGCAACCGCAAGTTCGCTCGGAAACAGACTTTCCTGCGCCTGCACTTCCTCCGGCCGCCGACTGCCGCGCAACCATTCGTAGAGCACCACGCTCGGAAGCCGGATGGGTTCAGCGGTCTCCAGGAGATTTCTGATCGGATGCGGCGAAGCTGGCCGGCCGGTGAGGTGTTCGATCAGAACCGAGGTGTCGAGGAGAATCACGACTCCTCCGTGCTGTGGAGCCAGCCAGCCCGGCGGGAGCGTCGGACCTCCTCCAGTTCCGCCTCAACTTCCTCGCGGGTACGCGGAGGGATCTTGGCGACGAGTTCATTGAACGTCCGCACTCTTGCCAGCCGCTCCTCCTCAGTGAGGCGTCCGGCGTTTTGGGCATATACCGAAACCGCTTCCCGGACGATCGCGCTTTTCGGCTTTCCCAAATCTCGCGCAAGCGCGCCGATCCGAGCCGCCGTCAGGGTGTCAAGGCTGAAGGTCATCTTCTGTATCGCCATAAGACCATACTACTGTAATTCGGCAACTCACGCGCCGACGGCGAGCTCCGGCAGGCGGTGCCGGCCTGGAGGCCGGCGGTCCCGGGCTAGTTAGCGCCTGCCCGGCTTGGGGAAGTCGTGGTCGGGGTTGTCCTCGAGGAAGAGGGGTATCGGCGGGGGCGGCAGGCCCTTCTCGGCGCGGGCGGCCCGCACCATCTCGCGCACGTCGGAGAGCAGCTTCCGGGTGTCGTACACGATGCCGTCCTTGATGGTGTAGCGGATCGAGCCGATCCGCTCGGTGCGGCCGGTCTCGTGGTTCAGCCGGATCGTTCCGCTCCCGTAGAGCACCTTGAGGTTCTGGAGGGGGTTCTCCTCAAGAACCACGAAGTCGGCGAGCTTTTCCTCTTCGATGCTTCCGAGCCGGTCCTCGAGCCCGAGCACTTCGGCGCCGTTCAGGGTCGCCGCCTTGATGACCTCGAGCGGATGGAACCCGGCCTCCTGCATCAGCTCCAGTTCCTGGACGAACCCGAACCCGTAGAGGTTGAAGGTGTAGCCCGAGTCGCTACCAACCGCGACCCGGCCTCCCCGGTTCTTGAACTCGTTCACGAAGGCCATCCAGAGCTTGTAGTTCTCCTTCCAGTTGAGTTCGACCTGGGTGGTCCAGTCAAAGAAGTAGGAGGCGTGGTTTTCCGCGTTCGGCCGGTAGAACTCCCAGAGGTTCGGGTGGGTATAGACCGAGTGCCACTCGTTCCGCTGCTGGCGCATCAGGTCCCGAGTGCCGATGTAGGCCACCCAGGTGGGGTGGATCGAGAAGTCCAGCTCGAGGAGTTCGTTCATCACCGCGTTCCACTTCTCGGAGAAAGGAGGTGCGGCCTGGGCCCAGAGCCGGCCGGCCTCGGTGAAGCGGTGGTACTCGTTGTTGTAGTTGTAGTCCACCGGGTAGTGCTGGATGACCTTGTCCGTGAACATCGCCTCGGGGAGGCCGTACCAGTGGGTCATGGAGGTCAGCCCGGCGCGGGCGGTTTCGAGCGCGTTCATGCCCACGACATCGAGCTGGGCGTGGTGGGAGGTGGAGCGGAGCCCCTGCTTGGCCGCCTCGTCGAGAGCGGCCCGGAAGATCCGCGGCTGGGCGCCGAAGAACTTGATGCCGTCGGCTCCTTGTTCCTTCACCCACTGCACCCAGCGGCGGGCGGCGTCGGGGTTCGTGACCGGCTCCTCGCCGTCACGGCCGAAGACGACGAACGCCTGGATGCGGGGCGAGGTGATTTCGTTGTTCCACGCCCGGTTCTTGTGATGGATGAGCCAGCGGGTGTTGAAGTTGCCGAGGTCACCGCCGGCGGTGATCCCGTGGCCCATCCACAGCTTGTGGATGTACTCGGCGGAGACCCCCTGCCCGGAGCCCTCGTTGTGCTGGTGGAGGTGCATGTCGATGAACCCGGGCAGGATGTAGTGGCCGGTCAGATCGATCTCGTGATCTCCCGGCTGCGCGGCCGGACGGTCCTCTTCGCGAATCGGGGTCACCCCGGTTCCCACGTTGTGGATCGAGTGGATGACGTTGCCCTCGACGATGATGTCCACCGGGCCGTACGGCGGCGCCCCGGTGCCGTCGATCACGATCGGCCCCCGCAGGATCAGCCGGTCCCACGGTCCTTCACCGTCGGAGCGGTCGGGCACCGGGTAGGGAATTTCCTCCTGGGCGGCGACGGGTGCAGCCGCCACGCAGGCGATCACCAGAGCGAGGAGCAGGCTGGAGCGACGGATTCGAGACATGGGGCAGCGGACCTCCGGAAGCCGGGCAGTATCCCATATCCACCCGCCGTTCTCCCGGCGGATTCGTCAGGCCGCCAGGCGGTCGAGGCGCAGCCGGTGGCGGTCGTCGAAGAGTCGCCGGGACACCACCCGCACCGCCGCGAGCACCCCGAAACCGGTTCCGGCGGCGATCAGCAGCAGGATGAGGATCTGGTAGCGGACGGCCTGGTCCACCGGGGCGCCGGCGAGGATCTGCCCCGTCATCATTCCCGGCAGGCTCACCACCCCCGCGGCCGCCATCGCGTTGAAGATGGGTATCAGCCCGGCCCGGACGCTTTCCCGCGAAATGTCCGCCACCGCCTGTTCCCGGGTCTCCCCCAGCGCCAGACGCTGCTCGATGACCTCCCGGCCGCGGACCACGGCTTCGGTCAGTCGCTCGGTCGAGAGCGAGACGCCGTTCATGGTGTTGCCGAGCAGCATCCCGAGCAGCGGGATGGAAAACCGGGGCGCCCACCAGGGGTCCGGCCCGAGCACCGCGGCCAGCGCGAAGGCGGTGAACAGGAAGGAGGAAAGGAACATCGCCAGCGCTCCGCTGAGGTAGCCCCACCGTCCGGCGAGCGGCCGCGCCTGGCGGATCTTCACCTCCCGCGTCGCAACCGCCAGCATGAACAGCGCCATGAGTCCGACGATCACCGGCTGCGTTGTTCCGAGAACGAAGCGCAGCACGAGTCCCAGCAGCAGGAGCTGCGCCGATCCGCGCGCCGCCAGCCAGAGGAGCTGCCGCGAGACCGCGAGTCCCGCCATCCGGTTGGCGACCGCGAGCGCCACCACCGCGGCCGCCGCGGCGACGAGGTCCCCGTAGCTGAGGGGGATCACGGACGGTGCTCCGTGCCGGCGCCGTGAGCGGGGGGAGGCGCCACATCCCCTTCCGGGAGTCCCAGGGCCTGATCGGCCGCGGCGACTACCTCCGCAAAGTGCGAGGCCCACAGGACGGGAGCCCCGTGGTCTCTCCGGTACCGGTCGATTCTTCCGATGACGAGCGCCCGGTTGTCCTGGTCGAGGTTGGTCGCAGGTTCATCGAGGAGGAGCACTTCCGGAGACCGCAGCAGGAGTCTCAGGAGCGCGATCCGGGAGCGCTCGCCGGTGGAGAGCAGCGTGGGATCGGCGTTTCGCGCCTCCGGGTCCAGGCCGAGCGACGCGAACTCCTCCCCGAGCGAGTTCGCCTCCGCCGGGAAGTGCGCACCGACGGTGGGATGCCAGAAGCGCGGCTCGGCGGGCAGCAGTCCCACTTTCCGGCGCCACTCGGGCGCCGGCAGCTCGCGGCATGATCGCCCCGACCAGGAGACGTGGCCTGTCTGCGGATCGAGGTCCGCCAGGGTCCGGAGCAGCCGGGTCTTCCCCGAACCCGAGGGGCCCGAGACCGCGAGCACCGCGCCGGGAGGCACGGCGAAGGAGAGCGCCGGAAGTCCGGGGATCTTCAGGTCGCGGGCGGCGAACACGAGGCTATTGTGGCGCGGCGGCCCCGGGCCCGCCCTACACTGACCGCGTGTCGGAACAGAGGCCGCCCTCCCGGCCGCGGGCGACGACGCTCGCCCGCTGCGCGGCGGCGGGAATCCTTGCCGGCCTCGCCAGTCTGGTGCCCGGCGTGAGCGGCGGCACCATGATCCTGGCCGCCGGCGTATATCCCGAACTCATCGGCGCGGTCGCCGAGCTCACGGCGGGCCGCCTCCACTGGGGGTCGGTGTCCCGGCTGCTGGTCACCGTCGGATTCGCGCTGGTCGCCGTATTCGCGGTGGCCGGCGCGGCGCGCGACGCCTTCATCGCCTGGCCGGTCGCCTTCTTCGCCCTGTTTTTGGGTTTGACGCTCGGCGGCGCTCCCCTGCTCTGGCGGATGGCGTCACCGCCCGATCGCACCTTCGGCGCCGGCGCCGTCGTGGGGGCGCTGGCGGTGGTGGTGCCGATCCTGCTCGTGACCCGGACGGAGGCGGAAGCGTCGACGCTGGCGGCCTCGGCCCCGGCGCTCTTCGGGGCGGGCGCCATCGCGGCGTTCGCCATGGTCCTGCCCGGAATCAGCGGCAGCACCCTGCTGCTCCTGATGGGAATGTACCTGCCGTTCCTGAACGCCGTGGACCGCGTGGCCGCCGCCCTCGGCATGCGCGGCGGCGACCCACCGCCGCTCCTCACCGCCGTAATCGGGGTCGTCCCGTTCTTTTTCGGGATGGTGCTGGGCATCGCCGCCGCCGCCAGGCTCGTGCGATACTTCCTCGGCGCCCATCGGCAAGCAACCCTCGGGGTGCTCTTCGGGCTCCTGCTCGGAGCGTCGGCGGGTCTTTGGCCATTTCAGAGCGTTGGCGGCGCATTCTTCATCCCCACCGGCATGCAGGTCGTTACCGCCGTCGCGGCCCTCGCCGGCGGATTCCTGATGACTTCTTTCCTCGGCAGCGGTCGCCGGCGAGACCAGCGCTGACCACGACCGATCTTCAAAAGGACCGGAACCCGTGCCCGAAATGTCCGTCGCAACCCGACCCTTCCTGAACACCGGCCTCCCGCTCTTCGGAGACGTCCCCCACCGGGTCGCCGACCTCTCCGCGGAAACGATCGCCTTCGGGCGACGCGAGATCGAGCTCGCGGAACACGAAATGCCCGGCCTGATGGCAATCCGGCAGCGCTACGCTGCGTCGCGGCCGCTGGCGGGCGCGCGGATCACCGGATCGCTCCACATGACGATCCAGACCGCCGTCCTTATCGAGACGCTGCTGGACCTCGGGGCGGAGGTCCGCTGGGCGAGTTGCAACATCTACTCGACCCAGGACCATGCCGCGGCCGCGGTGGTGGCCGGTCGCGGCGGCGACGCCGGGGATCTCAGGGGACCCGCGGTCTTTGCCTGGAAGGGAGAAACGCTCCCCGAATACTGGTGGTGCACGGTCCAGGCCTTCAACTGGCCCGACGGACAGGGGCCGGACCTGATTCTCGACGATGGCGGTGACGCCACTTTGCTCGTGCACAAGGGCGTCGAGTGCGAGCACGCCGGATCGGTGCCGGCCCCCGAGACCGCGGACAACGAAGAGCTCGGGGTCATCTATTCGGTCCTGGCGGCGGCTGCCGAAGAGCGGCCCGGCTGGTTCGGCGAACTCGCCGCCGGCATCGTGGGCGTCACCGAGGAAACGACCACCGGCGTCCACCGGCTGACCCGCATGCACCGCGAGGGATCCCTGCTGTTCCCGGCGATCAACGTCAATGATTCGGTCACCAAGAGCAAGTTCGACAACGTGTACGGGATCCGCCACTCCCTGGTGGACGGCCTGATGCGCGCGACCGACGTGATGCTGAGCGGGAAGCTGGCGGTCGTGCTCGGCTACGGCGAGGTGGGGAAAGGCGCGGCGCAGTCGCTCGCCGGCCAGAAATGCCGGGTGGTCGTCACCGAGGTGGACCCGATCTGTGCGCTCCAGGCGCTGATGGACGGGTATCAGGTGGTCCGTCTGGAAGACGTGGTGGACGAGGCCGACGTGTTCGTGACGACCACCGGCAACGTCCGGGTGATCGGGGTGGAGCACATGCGGCAGATGAAGCAGAACGCCATCGTCGGCAACGTCGGCCACTTCGACAACGAAATCGACATGGCGGGGCTCGCCGCCGAGCCGGGGATCCGCCGCCAGAACATCAAGCCCCAGGTGGATACCTGGATCTTTGCGGACGGCCGGCAGATCCTCGTTCTCTCGGAAGGCCGCCTGCTGAACCTCGGAAACGCCACCGGCCATCCGAGTTTCGTGATGAGTTCCAGCTTCGCCAACCAGGTGCTGGCGCAGCTGGAGCTGCACCAGCGCCGCGAGAACTATTCCCTCGGCGTGCACGTGCTGCCCAAACACCTCGACGAAGAGGTCGCCCGCCTCCATCTCGACAAGCTCGGGGCCCGGCTGACCCGGCTCACGCCGGAGCAGGCCGACTACATCGACGTGCCGGTGAACGGCCCGTTCAAACCGGACAGCTACCGGTACTGAAGACCCGCGGGAGAAGCGCCCCGAATGGACGAACGGACGGATCCAGCGGCAGGGCCGGACGGTACCCGCCCCGGCGACCCGCGGGCGGCGGCGCTGATCGTCCTCTCCTCGGCGGTCCTCCTGGGCGCCGTCTGCGGGGTGGTCTGGCTGCTCTACCGGTTCGTTTCCGCCTTTTCCCACGTGCTGCTGCCCCTGGCAGTGGGAGGACTCGCGGCGCTGGTGTTCAAGCCCTGGTTCGAGGCCTTCCGGACCCGGCTGCGGCTTCCCGCCTGGGCGGCGCTCATCGCGGTGTACGTCTCGGTTGCCGCGGTGCTCACCGGCTTCGCCCTCATCTTCGGCCGCCTGCTCGCGACGCAGCTCTCAGACCTGGTCCAGCGGGCGCCCACCTTTCTCGAAAACGCCTACGCCTGGGTGGTGGCCGAGACGCCGGCCTTCGTGGACTTTTTCGAGAACCACCCGGTGGGACAGCAGATTCGGGACTTCGTGCTGAGCCAGCAGGCGTCCCTGTTGCAAGGACTCGCCCGGGTCGGTGAGCAGGCGGTGGCGGCAAGCGCCGGAATCCTGCGGGGCGTCGGCACGCTGCTGTCGTGGGCGGTACTGCCGCTCTATTTCGGGTTCTTCCTGGTGTGGGAGCCGCCGCCCACCGACCCGGCTCGCATCCTCCCGTTCCTGAAACCGCGCACCCGCGACAGCGTGGCCCGGCTCACCAGGGACTTCGTGAAGATCCTGATCGTGTTCTTCCGCGCCCAACTCGTGGTGGCGTTCCTCCAGGGGTTGCTGGTGGCGATCGGGTTCACCGCGATCGGCCTCGACTACGGCTTCGTGATCGGCCTCGGGCTGGGCGTCCTCACCATCATTCCGTATCTGGGGACCGCGGTGGGATTCGCGGTCGCAGTGCCGCTCGCCTGGATCCAGCCGGACGGCGGCCTCGTGCTCGCGGCCCTCACCGCCGGCGTGCTCGTCACGGTGCAGTTGATCGAGGGCTGGATCCTCACGCCCCGGATCATGGGGGATCAGACCGGACTCCACTGGATGGCGATCATCGTCGCCGTCCTCTTCTGGGGCAGCGCCCTTGGCGGGCTTACCGGAACGCTGCTGGCGATTCCGCTGACCGCCTTCGCGGCGTCGGCGTGGCGGCTGATCCGCGAGCGCTACGTGGTGGAGGTCGTCTGAGGGAACCGCAGTCCTATAGCCTATTGGCTATAATTGAAGCGTGATCCTCAGCAATCTCGTGCGCGAAGCGCGCCGGCGAGCGGGGTTGACTCAGGTGGCGCTCGCCCTTCGCGCCGGGGTGCCGCAATCCACGATCGCGCGCCTCGAATCCGGATCCCGTGTTCCTTCGACAAAGCTGGTCGAGAGGCTGGTCCGCATCGCCGGTTTCGAGATCCGCTGCCAGCTCGGCCAGCCGGATCCCGGAACCCGCTCGCTCTTCGAGGCGACGCTTCGGCAGACCCCCGCCGAACGCCTCGCGGGAGCCGTCCGCGCCGCCCGCTTCGTCCTCGGCGGACGATCCCGGATCGGCAATCGGCACGATGGCTGAGCCGGCCTTCGATCCGGCCGCCATTCTGTCCGCCCTGCATGGCGCCAGCGTCCGATTCGTACTGATCGGAGGGATGGCAGCGGTGCTGCACGGCGATGTGGGCGTCACCGTGGACCTCGACATCACGCCTGCCCGTGACCGGGAGAACCTCCGGCGGCTGGCGGCGGTGCTGCACAACCTCGACGCGCGGATCCGCGCCGAGGGAGCGCCGAACGGGCTGGCCTTCGATCGCTCCCCGGAGTTTCTGCAAAACCTCGGACCCGGGTCCATCCTGAACCTGACCACCCGCGCGGGGGCGCTGGACATCGCTTTTGCACCGGCCGGCACTGCCGGGTACGGGGACCTCAAGCGGGACGCGGTGGCGGTGGAGGCGGTGGAGGGCGTCGTCATTCTGGTGGCCTCGCTCGCAGACGTGATCCGCTCGAAGAGCGCTGCGGATCGCGAGAAGGACCGCCGGGCGCTGCCGCGGCTCCACGACCTGTTGGAACGGACGGCACAAAGGCGGGGAGAGGGCAACTGAGGGAAGAGCCGACGCCTGCCGCGGGTAAACCCCGGTCGCAGAATCGGCGAAACGCTGTCGCTGGATGCCGACTTCCACCGCAAGGGCGCTGGCCTCCAGGCCGGCACAGCCGCCGTAGGCGGGCGGCGGGACGGACCCCCAAGCACCGACGGCGGGCGACCGCAATGGAACGCCGGCCTCCAGGCCGGCACAGCCCCGCAAAGCGGGGCGGCGGGACAGCCCCCCAAGCGTCAGGGTGGTTCCCCTCTCGGCGGGGACCCGAGCCGTCGTTGGGGTCGCATAGGCCCGGGAAGGCCTGCGTGCTGCGGGGCTAGAGACCGATTCGTCGCCCACGGGCCTACGGCCCGCCGTGCCGGCGTGCCGGGCTAACCCAGCACCTCCGCGAGAGCGCCGGCGACGGCGTCCGCGATCTGCTCGAGATCCGCGGATGTCGAGCAGACCGGCGGAGCGCAGACGAAGACGTCCCCGCGGAGCCGGCTGAAGACCCCGCGTTCGTCGATCGCCTTGAGCAAGCGCGGCCCGACCTTGTCAGAGGCCATAAAGAGCTCGCGCGTCCCCCGGTCCGCCACCACCTCGACGGCCGCCATCAGTCCCAGGCCGCGGACCTCACCCACGTTGGGGTGGCCGCCGACCGCTTGCTCCAGGTTGCGGATGAGCTCCGTCCCCTTCTCTCCCGCCATCTCGACGAGTCCCTCTTCCCGGATGATGCGGAGGTTCTCGAGCGCGACGGCGCAGGAGACCGGATGGGCGCTGTAGGTGTAGGCGTGCATCCAGACCGGATCGCCTCCGTCGAGGGTCTCCGCGACCCGATCCGAAAGACCGATGCCTCCGAGAGGGATGTGTCCCGAGGTGATCGCCTTCGCGAACTGCATGATGTCGGGCTCGATCCCCCAGTGGTCGAGGCCGAACATCGTCCCCGTCCGGCCGAATCCGGTGATGACCTCGTCGGAGACCAGCAGCACGTCGTAGCGGTCGCAGATCTCGCGGATCCGGGGAAAGTAGTCGTCGGTGGGAACGATCACCCCGCCCGCGCCCTGGACCGGTTCGGCGATGAACATCGCCACCGTATCCGGGCCCTCTTCAAGGATGGCCGTTTCCAGCTCGTCGGCGGCGGCCTGCCCGCGGGTCTTCCCCGGCGGGGGATCGTAGAAGTACGGATAGGGAGAGCCGATGTGACGAAAACCCGGCATCCGGGGTTCGAACATGGGCCAGTAAACGCTCATTCCGGTGGCGCACATCGCCGCCAGCGTCACCCCGTGGTAGCCCCAGATACGGGAGATCACCTTGGTCTTGTCCGGCTTGCCACGCACCTTCCAGTAGTAACGGGCGGTCTTGATGCTGGAATCGGTGGACTCGCCGCCGCCGGAGGTCAGGAAGAACCGGTTGATGCTCGGATAGGCCATCTCGGCCAGGGTTTCCGCCAACGCGATGGCCTGGGGGTTGGTGCTCCCGGCGTACCCGGAGGCGTACCCGAGTTGGTTCATTTGCCGGGCTGCGGCGTCGGCGAGTTCACCGCGGCCGTGCCCGATGAAGACGTTCCAGAGGCCCGAGAGAGCGTCCACGTAGTCGCGGCCGTCGGCATCGAAGAGCCGAGCCCCCTCGCCACGCACCCAGACATGGCCGCCGGCAACCGCGGCGCCCGAGTGGATCGGATGGATCAGGTGCTCGGCATCCCGCTCGAGGAGCGCTGTTTTGCTGTTGTCGGACATGAGCTTTCCCTTCGGTTCGTCGTTGCCGCGAATCAGCGGCCGGCGGCCTGATGGCCGACGGCGAGCGCCTCCGGCGAGGTCACGATGAAAACGCGGAATCCCTGCTCGATCCGCATGGCAATGTCATCCGGACCCGCGGTAATGCCGCAGGGGACCTCGGCCTCCAGGCAGGCGGCCAGCACGGTCTGGATCGCCCTTTCGACCGCCTCCATGTCGCCCTCGTAGGCCCGCCGCAGGTCGCCGGGACCGGGGGAAACGATGCTGATTCCGGGCGCGCTCGTGATTTCAAGTGCGTTCTCGATTCCGATCTTGTCCTCGATCAACAAGAAGCTGACCAACTCGCCCGCCGGATCCAGCGGCCACACGTCGGCCCGGGCCGCGTAGTCTTCCTCCGACACACCAAACACGCGCGCCGCTTCCGGATCGGCACCCCCGCGAAGCCCGCCTGAACCCACCGGGCGCATCGAGGCCACCGCGTGCCGCGATTCCTCAGCGCTCTCGACGTGCGGAAAGACGATCCCGTAGACGCCGGCATCGAGTGCGGCCGCCGTCCGCTCCGCCGCCTCGTCCATTCCGTCCCGTATCGGAGGAATGCGGAGGAGGATGGGATGGGGATTGGCTGCCCCGCGGCCATCAGGCGGTGACAGGGCCTCCTGGTAGGCCGACATGGTGTCCAGATCGAAGGGACCCTGCTCGAGGGAGTAGAAGATGAAGTCGGCCAGTTCCATTTGGGCCATCTCCATCGCCGTCTCCGGAGTCCTTTCTCCCGAAAAAATGCCGAAAACGACCTGTCCATCGGCAAGCAGCGACGCGACCCGGTTCCACGACGGCCCGGCAGGGGCCGCGGGCGCGGCGGGCTCCTCCTCCGCCGGCGTCTCGTCGTCGGCGGGTGGGGAGGAGCACGCGGCAAGCGCCACCGCGAGGCCCAAGGGGGCCAAACGGCGGGCAGGAGTCGAGAGAATGCGGATCTTCATGGGACGGACGCTCCAGGCAAACGGGTTGCTATCCAAGCTACGTCAAACTAGGCATTTGGGGTGGGAATTGCGTAGGCGCAACCATGTAGCAGGGCGGTCGGGAAACCGCATTTCCCGAGCCTATCACCGGGTGGATGATCGGGAAGAGCGGAACCGACAGAGAGAAATGGGCGGCAGCGGCGTCGGGACCGGTGGTGATCGAAATGCGGGTACCGATCCCGGCAAGGGAGTCGGATCACACCGTGCGAGGGCCCTGGAGTTCACCCTGTCCGTCGGCTCTGGGAGGAGGTCCCTAGCGTCTGGATCTCAGCTGGACCTACGCGCACTGAAGGTTGGTGCACTCATGGTGCTTCTCCGTTCGACGCACCCGGGGTAGATCGGGCCTCCCCCCTCACCGAGCGAGAACTGATCGACGTCCGGCGCCTCCGTGATCTAGGACTGCCATTATTGAATCGAGCATCACCGGAGGGATCTTCTCCCGCTGACCAGGGATCCAGAATTGGTGGACGCGCTACGCCGCGACTCGGGCGGATGCTCGCTCTCTCCGTGGTGCCGCGCGGTCAGGCGGGAGGGATCTATCCGCCCTCCGGAAAGATGCAGCCCAGGTAGTCGATATCGACCCAGGTTGCGGACTCCGCGCCCAGGGTCACAGCGGAGTCGTCCAGTGCGCGCGACATGGGGACTCCCCGGCGCCGGCCCTCCACGGGCCGGGCCGTTGCAAACACCGGCGTCATCGTGTCCTCGCTAGGCGGAAGCCAATCGCGTTTCCGCCAGTGCGGATCGGCACAGCCGCGCGCGCTGGTGCTCTGATGTTCCAAGTGCGGCCTACCCGATTCCCGCCCCGCACGATTCCCCATCCCTCCGTGCCCGGATCCTCGCCGCGAGGATCCGTCACGGTCCCTCCCGGGTACCCCGCGTGATAGTCGCTCGCCCACTCGGTCACGTTCCCATCGTGAAGCCCATACTTCCCCAGCCAGAACCCCTCAGTGAGCCAAACGTGCGTCACCGGCAACTCCGCAAAGTAGTCATTACTCGCGTAAGTCGTCGAACCCATCCGGAACTCCCCCGGCGGGATCCAGACGAACTCCCCCGCCGGCCCGCTCGGCGGGACTAGGTCGGCCGCGGTCGATCCTTCGGAACCGCCGCGCAGATCGGCGGACGCCGGCTGCACACGGATACGGACGGCTGACCAGGTTCCGTACCGCCTGCTGTCCTGCCCGCGTCCTCCGCACCGTCCGCGGGCATCCCGACGATGTTCTGCCGGGCGTCGTGGTCGCCCCTGGGGACATTGCCCGTGACGGAATCCGCACGTTGCACCACCAAGGGCCGGTGGAGGCGTTAGAGCCTTACCGGGCGCCTTCGCAGGTTGTCCATTATCTCCACGTCGCACACGTCGGTGGCGTTCGCCGGAGCGTGTGCCTCCAGTGCCTCCTCGGCAGTCGGGTAGTTGTTGCGCCACATACGGCCGAGGGTGCCGAGGTATGCCCAGGATCCCCGCGACTCGCGGACGTAGGCCACGGCTTCGTCGGGCGGAACCCCGCACACCACCTGGCCCCGCATGTCGGCCGCCACCGGAGAGGCCGCCACGAGGAAAGGAAGGAGCAGAATGATGGCTGCGATCCGCATTTGGTCTCTCGTTTGTGCGGCGTTGTCGCCGAGCACGGTCAATGCCGGGGGTTGTTGACGGCCGCGAACGGCAGCGCGGTGCCAGCGGCAACGCCCGCCGCGGGGGCGGAGGGGGAGGGGTCTTCCCAATTGACCTCAGGCCTATAGTCGCGGGACGTATCATTTGTGCACCCAAGGACTGTGACGTTAGCCACTCGCTTGGGATTGGGGCGGCAGCCCGCCACCCCACAACAGGAGGGGCGGACACCCCAATGCTTGGCTCATACACAATGACTTCCTGCTTGCGGTTCCGTCGCCTCGGGCGTGGGCGCGCTCGCGCTATGACCCTGACTCCTACTGCCGTCCTGGCGCTTGCCTTCCTTGCGGGCTGCGGGAACAACTCGTCAGTCACTCCGGACGACGGAACACCGCCACCAATGACGGGTGGCGGGCCACCGCCTCCGTTCCCGAGGCCACTCGACAGTATCCCCGACGACTGTCTCCACGGCGTCGACTACTGGTATGTGGCTTCGTACAACGGCTGGCTCGTATACAACGTCTCCACGCGGAACCGCTGCGATGACCAGCCCCTCCGGTTCAAGGTGGCAGTCAACATCTACGAGCTTGGAGAGCGTGGAGAGAACCGCATCCGTGCCCCGTCAAAGTTCGTCGGCAATAATCGGCATGAACGGATCTTGCAGGGGAGTCCCTTCTGGTTCTGCAGAGACGGCTGGTTGGACACCGCCTGTGGCTACCCGGTCCGCTACCCGGGTCCCCCGCCCGAATTCGGCAACGTGGCTCACCTCCTCGACTACAACATCCAGGCTTGCTTCCCGGAGGAACCGTGTCCCTGGCCGGACTATCCGGAACGCCGATAGCGAGTTGGGATTCGAACCCCCTTAGGTTGACCCCACGGATCCTCGTTGCCGGCGCGCTGCTCGCAGGCGCCGCAGGCGCCCAGGATTCCAGTCTCCCGGTCGGTTCCCGCCAATCCGCTGACCCGGTGGTTTACCTTCGCATCAGAAAAACGGTTACCGCACCCGTGCAACATGGCGAGTTGGGCCTACCACTGCTTGGCAAGGAGTTGAGCGGATAGATCGGACTCCCAACCTTCCGTCTCCCGGGTGGAGAAACTGCTCCTGTGACCTACGGCCTCCCAAAGGCTACGGAAGTGTTCAAGGGTGATCGCTGGCGCCGCTTTTCTGTATTGGCCGTGGCTTTCCTTACGCCATGCAGCGAAGACCTGTCTTATGCCCGGGTTCTTCGTATTTCCGGGTGTTTCTTGTTGACTGCGGCGCGGGCGACTTCAATTGAGGCGAACGGACGTTTCTTCTCTCTCTTTGGGTGCTTGAAAAATTCGGCGGCGCTCTTGGGCGACGGTTGTAGGTTCCGCTCTGCTAGGAAGTTGTGGAAATTGCGTATATCTTGATTCTGTCGCCGGACTGTGGAGGGTCGAGGTTCCCTCCTTGACTCGTATATTGCGTCTTCAACGTAGTCGCTAGTGAGATCGTCGGCAGACTCTTGAGTTGCTGCGGCCTGGCAGCGTAGTTCGGCATTCTCCCTCGTAAGCGTTTTCACGGACTCCAACAGGACCTTCAGGCTATCCTACCCGCTCGGAAGCGGCCCGTTCCGTTTCCTCCAGTTCCCGGATTGCCCCCGGTGTCCAGGGATCCCGTCCCATGGATTCCGGGGGCTTATCAATTCCCAAGGAGGAGAGAATCCATGGCTACCGTCACGCTCGGCGGCACTCCGTTCGCCATCTCGGGCGACGTCCCCGCGGCGGGAGACGCCGCTCCCGATTTCACGCTGACCGGCGGTGACCTCGGGGACGTTTCGCTCGGTGACTACGCCGGGCAGCAACTGATCCTGAACGTCTTCCCGAGCGTGGACACTCCCGTGTGCGCGGCCTCGGTCCGGCGCTTCAACGAGGAAGCCGGGGCGCTCGACGGTGTGTCCGTTCTTTGCGTTTCCCGCGATCTTCCGTTCGCCCACGGGCGTTTTTGCGCCGCCGAGAACATCGAGGCGGTCCGTTGCGTTTCGGAACTGCGCGACAGTTCGTTCGGCAACGCCTACGGACTCCGGATCGCCGAAGGCCCGCTCGCCGGCCTCCTGGCGCGGGCCGTGGTCGTCGTGGACGGGAACGGGAAGGTCGTGCATTCGGAGCTCGTTCCGGAGATCAAGCAGGAACCGGACTACGACGCCGCGCTCAAGGCGTGCGGGTGACCGGCTCCCGGCCGGCGGGCCGGTACCGGCCCGCCGTGCCCGATATGACGCGTGGTACAGTAGGGAGTTCCCTGTATCTTCGGTCCGTATCGGACCCGAAGCAGGCACTTCCCCCTAGAACTCCCGAACGAAATTGACGGCCGCGCAGGAAGGGGTAGCCGATCTCATGGAGGTCGAAACCGAGGACGAGCTGTCGGAGGACGAACGTACCGGGGAAGCGTCTGCCGCGGAAGAACCCTCCGGGCAGGAGCCCGCGGGCGGGGACCTTCCCGATGAGGAGTTCCCCGTCGAAGAACCCGCCGGTGAGGCGTTGCCCCCCGAGGAAGCTTCCGACGAGGAACCTTCCGACGAAGCTCTGGACGTTGCCGCGCCGGTGCCCGGCGTCTTCAATCAGGGGGACTTCGTCTTCTATCCCCAGATCGGTCACTGCGACGTCGGCGAGGTGATTCACGACGCCCAGACCGACCTTGACCTCCTCGAACTGACCCCCCAGGATTCTTCGACCGGTAATCGCATCCTGATACCCGTCGGGCAGCTTTCGAGCCGGGGCATCCGCCACGCCGGAGATTCGCCGGGAGTGATCCAGGAAATCCTCGGTTCCGACTTCGAACCGACCATCGACGACGCGACGGAGCGCCTGGACCTGATCACCGCCCAGGAACGCGAGGGGACGGTGGCCAGCCTTGCCCACGCGCTCAAACGCCTTCACCTCCGGCACGAGGTGAAGACCATCAGCCGGGAAGAGGAGAAGCGCCGTTCGCGTATCCGCAAGTGGCTGGTCGTCGAGCACATGACGGAAAAGCAGGGCACGAGCGGCCAGGCCCAATCGGCGATCACCCGCCTGCTCTCCCGCACCATGAACGCGGTGCGCGAGCGTGAGAAGGAGGCTGCGCGGGAACTCCGCAAGCAGCAGCGCGCCGAGCGGAAGGCGGCCGAGGCGGAGCGCCGCGCTCGCCGCCGGGGCCGCCACTAGCAACCGCCCCGGCGCCGGCTCCTCACCCGGAATAGCATCCGGAGGACGATGACCCGCCGCTCACTTTTCGGACGGCCCCCGTCTCCGGTCCGGCCGGTTGCGGCCCCGGCCACGGAGCCCCTGATCGAGACCGCGCCCGCCGCCCAACCGGGGTCGGCCGAATCACCGTTTTCGGTTCGGGACCTCAGCGCCCGCGTGCGCGAGGTGCTGGAGGACGGCTTTCCGCGGAGCCTCTGGCTGGAGGGGGAACTCTCCCAGGTGAGCCGCCCCCGGAGCGGTCACCTGTATCTGTCGTTCCGCGAGGAAAGAGTCGTGCTCGAGGCGGTGGCCTGGGCCGGCGACGCCCGCGGGTTTTCATTCACTCCGGAGCCGGGAGACCGGGTCCGCGCCTTCGGACGCCTGCGCATCTACGACGGCAAGAGCGTCTATCAGTTCCAGGTCCAGCGCCTCGAGCCCGCCGGGATGGGAGCGCTGCTGCAGGAACTCCAGGAGCGGGAGGCGCGTCTCGAGCGCGAAGGGCTGTTCGAACCGGCGAGGAAGCGACAACTTCCTTTCCTGCCGCTTCGGATCGGGCTCCTGACCGCGGCCGGCAGCGACGCCCTGGTTGATTTCACGAAAACGGCGCGGATCCGATTCCCCGGAGTCCAGATCCGGGAGCACCACGCACCCGTCCAGGGGCCGGCGGCTCCGGCGGCGCTGGCGGCCGGGATCCGGGCTCTCGGCCGCGAAGCGCTCGACGTCATCGTGGTGGCGCGGGGGGGCGGCTCGGTCGAGGATCTCCTTCCCTTCAGCGACGAGACGGTGGTTCGCGCCGCCGCGGCCTGCCCGGTTCCGCTGGTGAGCGCGATCGGTCACGAACAGAATCGGCCGCTCCTCGACCGGGTGGCGGATCGCCGCTGCAGCACGCCGTCGGCGGCGGCGCGGGACATCCTTCCCGAGCGAAACGAGCTCGACCAGGAGATCGAAGGCCGCCGGGGCGCGGCGCGGTCCGTGGTGCGGCGAGTACTGAGCGCGGCCGCGTCGCGCGCGGCGACGTTCCGCACGCACCGCGCCACCACCGCGCTACCGGGATGGCTCGAACGGGAACGGCGGGGCCGGCAGCAGGATCTCGAGCGCGCCCGCGAGGCGGTCCGCGGCGCAATCCGGGACCGCGAGCCTCGCCTGCGCGAAGCCCGCGAGCGGCTCGACCGGAACCTTCCGGCCCGCCGGCTTGCCGGCCAGTCGGCCCAGTTGGCGCGGCTACGCGAACGCCTTGCCGGCTTGCCGCTCTTGCGGGCGCACGAGGCGCGGCTCGCCGCGGCGGCGACAAGGGTTTCGCCCGAGGCCCTTCAGCGGTTGGTGGAGGCGGAGCGAGGGGCGCTGGCCGGCCGCAATGGCCGCCGGGTGGCCGCGCTCCAGCGGCTCCTGGACCACCGCTCCTTTGTCGCGGCGGCGATCGGGCGCGATCTCGAGGCCCGCGATCCGCGGAGTGTCCTCCGGCGCGGTTACAGCCTTACCCTCGATTCGGAGGGGCGCGCACTCGCCTCCAGTCGGAACGTCACGGTGGGAGATCGCGTACGAGTCCTGCTGGGAGAGGGCGAACTCGGGGCCACGGTCGAGGAAGTTCGTTCTCCTGGAGACTCCGCGGAGATGCGCGGCTCGCGGCACAATCCCGAAGGAAATCCGTCATGACCGATTCCACCGATCCGCTCCCGCCGGCCGCCGCGACCTTCGAGTCGGTCGAGGCCGCATTGAAGGAGGCGACCGGGCGCCTCGAGGATCCGGCGGTTCCGCTCGGAGAACGGCTGGAACTGCATGCCCGCGCGGTTTCCCTGCACGGGAAGCTCGAAGCCATCGTCGAGGCGGCCCAGGAGGCCACCACCGAGATCGGGCGCGACGCCGCGGCGGAGGATCCGGGCCCCGAGGCGAACTCCGGAGCGCCGTACGAAGCGGTGCGCGACCGCCTGGCCGAGGTGGTGAACACGCTCGAGCGAGAGGACTTGCCTCTCGCCCGGGCCATCGACCTCTATCGGGAAGCCCGGCGGTTGGCGGCCCGCTGCGAAACGATTCTCGATGCGGCCCAGCGGCAGGTCGCCGAGACGACCACCCGGACGATCCCCCGGACGGCCGCCGGGGAAGGCGCCGAACCCGAGGCGGCCACCCCCCTTCCGGCGGCCCGGACCAAGACCCCCGAGTCGGATGCCCCGGTCTGAGACCGGCGATCCGGCAGCCGCGCCGGCCGTGGATCTGGATGGTTTCCTCGCCCGCTGCGCGCGGGAGGTGGATGCCTTCCTCGACGGGGTGCTCCCTCCCGCGGACGGCCCCCCCGCGAACGGCCCTCCCGCGACGCTCGCGAGCGCCATGCGCTATACCGTCCTCGCGGGAGGAAAGCGCATCCGGCCGGCGCTCGCGATGGCGTCCGCGACCGCGGTCGGCGGAGAGGGCGCGGACGCCCTGCCGGCCGCCGCGGCGCTCGAAATGATCCACAGCTATTCCCTGATTCACGACGACCTGCCCTGTATGGACGACGATGACCTGAGAAGGGGACAGCCGACGGCCCACATCCAGTACGGCGAGGCGATCGCGGTGCTCGCCGGGGACGCACTCCACACCCTGGCCTTCGAGACGATCGCCGGGAGTGGCGGGCCGGCCCGGATGCGGGTCGAGGCGGTCGGGCGGCTGGCGGCGGCGGCCGGACCCAGGGGGATGGTGGCCGGCCAGGCGCTCGACATCGAAGCGGAGACCCGGCCTCCCGACGCGTGCGGGCTGGAGGCGATTCACCGGGGCAAGACCGGGGCGCTGATCTCCGCTTCGGTCGCGCTCGGCGCCCTCGCCGGAGGTGGAAGCCTTCAGCAGACGGACGCCCTCGCGGCCTTCGGGAGCGAGCTTGGACTGGTGTTCCAGATCGTGGACGACCTCCTGGACGAGGAAGCGACGAGCGCCGAACTCGGCAAGTCCGCGGGCAAGGACCGCGCCGCGGGGAAGGCCACGTATCCCGCCATTCACGGGATCGCGGGGGCTCGCGCGGAAGCGAACCGCCGGACCGGCCTGACCCACGAACTTCTGGACGCAGTCGCCAGCCAGCCCGGCCCCGCCGTAAATTCCGCCGGAATGCATCTTCTCCACGCCCTGACCGACCGGATCCTGCGCCGGAAGCACTGACGTCGATGCCCAGGAAGAACGCCCGCTCCCGTCGCGCGAGCGCCCGCGCCAATGCGCGGCGATTCCTGCCCCCCGCCGGGGGGCGCCTGCGGGTTGGGATCGTGGCCAAGATCGCCGCCCCCGAAGCTCCCGCCACCGCCGGCGGCCTGGCCCGCTGGCTTGAGAGCCGGGGAGCGATCGTCGTCCTGGAAGAAAAGCTCGCGGAGGCTACCGATTGGAGCGGCGCCGCGGCGCCCTTCGAGACGATCGGCGGGGGGCAGGACCTGATGCTGGTTCTGGGTGGCGACGGCACGCTCCTTTCGGTCGCCCGCGCTCTGGGAGACCGGCAGGTCCCGATCTTCGGCGTCAACCTCGGGAGCCTCGGCTTCCTTACCAACGCCCCCCTCGATCAGCTCTATCCGGAGCTGGAGAAGATCCTTGCCGGCGAGGGGGTGCTCGACGAACGCACCACGCTTCGCACCTCGCTGCGGCGCGATGGCGAAACGCTGCTCGAGGAGATGTCGGTGAACGACGTGGTGATTACCGGGAGTTCGATCGCCCGGGTCATCGAGGTCCGCATCACCACCGCCCAGGGCTTCGTGGCGACGGTGCTCGGCGACGGCGTCATCGTCGCGACTCCCACCGGGTCCACCGCCTACAACGTCGGCGCCGGCGGCCCCGTGGTCCACCCGGCGGTGGAGGCGATCGTGCTGGCGCCCATCGTGCCGCTGACCCTGACCCAGCGGCCGGTGGTCTTTCCCGACACGGAGGAGTTGACGCTGACGCTTCGGGGACGCCGCCGCCAGGTGCACGTGACGTTCGACGGCCAGGCGAGCCATCCCCTGCTTCCCGGCGACGTGCTGCGGGTGCGCAAGTCGGAGGTCCGGGTGCAGCTTCTCAGCCTCCCGGAAACGAACTACTTCCGGGTGCTCCGCAAGAAGCTCCTCTGGAGCGCGCTACCCCCCAAACGGCGGATGACGATACCGGAGCCTCCAAGCTCGACCTGACGTTTCGCCGGCGGACGTTTCGCCGGCGGCTGGCGGACGCCGGGCGTCAGTGCTCGAGGCGGTTGATCACCCGGAAGACGCCCGGCGTGCTGCGGGCGATCGACTCGAGGATTCGCGATTCGATGGCGCTCCGAACCACCCCCGTCAGGGCCACCACCCCCCGTGACACCACGATGTGGATGGGGGGATTGATCTGGTTGGCGCGGTCCGAGAAACGGGGATCCCGGTAGATCCGATAGAAGAGGGCGCGGCGGAGATCCTGGTCGTTCGGGGAAAGCGGCAGCACCTCGATGCGGTTGTCCACGCTCCTCACCCCAAAGACCTTGGACACCCGCTTCTCGAGCTCGGTCTTCTTGAAGGGTTCGGTGACGGCCCCCAGCAGAATGATCTCGTAGGGCTTCTCCATCCCGAAGTTGATGTCGTCGAACACCGTGTAGTAGGAGTAGCGCAGCACGGCGCTCCGCACCCCGGCCACCAGGTCGTCCATGCTCTCCGGCTCGGCGATCTCGAGATCGGGATCCACCGCCAGGACTCCCTGGACCGACTCCGCCCGTTCCACGAGCTCCCGCCACTCCCAGGCGCTCGCTACCTGACCGGTGAGGCGGACCACCCCGTTGTCCACGGTAACCCGGGGATCGTTCCCTTCGAGGTCCGCGCGCTCGACCTCCCGCGCCACGTCCGCGTGAACGGCATCGTCGGGGCGGGTCGCCACCCGAGCGGCCGGCGGCGGGGAAGCAACGTCTTCCTCGATTCCTTCCTCGATCGGGCCGGAGCCTGCCGCCGCCCCCCCCGGCTCCTCATCGGCGCCCGGGTCACCGAGATCCTCCGACTGCAGGACCGTGATGTCGGTCTCCACCGCGGCCACGCCGTCCACGAACAGCGCCAGCTCGACCACCCGGGTCCGCGTGCTCTCATTCAGGACTTCGCCGCTCAGCATCGCGACGCCGTCCCGAACGTCCACATCGAAGATCCCGATCGGCAGATCCGCCTCTTCGATTGCCGCGGCGATCTCGTCGCGCAGCACGGTGTCCGAGCGCGGCTGGGTTCCCGGTGGGTGGGCTCCCACGGGAGCCACGGTCAAGAGGGCAAGAACGATCGGAAAAAGGATTCGCATGAATGTCTGCATCGGATTGTGGCCTGTCACAACCAAAATGCAACCGCCATGCCGCCGGGAGCGCGGGGCTCTGACGGTCCGCGCGCCACCGCGGGCCGGACGCATCGCGCGCCGCCGGGCTGCGGGGGGAGGAAGCGCCGGCGGCGCCGCGCCGCGCGCTATTCGTCCTGGTACTGGCCCGAATAGGTCCGCTCGGCCGGGGCCGCCAACTGAAAGAACACCAGTTGCAGGATGCGGGCGTCCCGGACGAGTTCCAGCCCGTCCGGATGGTGCACGGTCAGCAGGGAACCGCTGCGGCCCCGGTACCCCGAGTCCCAGAGCGCGGTGCCGATCTGCGCCCCGCTCCTGAGCAGCGACGATCGGGTGCGGCCGATCGCGAAGACATCCGGCGGAATGTTCACCACCTCGTTGTAGCGCACCCAATAGGGCCCGGTGGAGAGCCGGTACACCCCGTCGTCGCCGGGCCGAAGCGGTTCCGGGGTCGGAATCCGGCGGCTCGTGTTGTCGAAATCGACGCGACCCGGCCCCGCTCCGAAGCGGCTCACCTCGGCGAGCGTCAGATCCACCCCGTTCATCTGGATCTGCGTCTCGGGATCCACGAGCGCCGCGAGCAGCGGCGGATCCGCCTCGAGCCGCCGCCGAAGGGCCGCTCCCGCGATCAGCTCCACGCGGTCAGGACCCCGGGTTCGGGCCCAGGATCGTGGGCAGGGTGATGTGCTCCTGGCCCTGGTATTTCCCCTTCTTGTCCCGGTAGCTGACCTCGCAGTCCTCGTCGCTCTCGAAAAACAGCACCTGGGCGATCCCTTCCCCGGCGTAGATGCGGCACGGGAGCGGGGTGGTGTTCGAGATCTCGAGGGTGGCGTTGCCTTCCCACTCGGCGTCGAAACCGGTCACGTTGATGATGATGCCGCAGCGCGCGTAGGTGGATTTGCCGATGCAGATGCCGTACACGTTGCGGGGCATCCGGAAGTTCTCGATGGTGTTCGAGAGGGCAAAGGAGTTGGGCGGGATCACGCACACCTCGCCCTTGTAGTCCACGAAGCTCCGCTCGTCGAAGTTCTTCGGGTCCACGATCGTCGTGTGGACGTTCGTGAAGATCTTGAACTCGTCGGAGACCCGGATGTCGTAGCCGTAGGCGGAGAGCCCGTAGGAGATGACCCCCTGCCCCACCTGGTGATCCACGAACGGATCGATCAGCCGGTGGTCCTGCGACATCCGGCGGATCCAGTGATCCGGTTTGATGCTCGGCAGTTCGGGTCCCTCTTCGATTCGCTCGGCCTGGTGTCAGATGAGCTCGACGCCGGGGAAAAAGTATCCCAGTTCGAAAGCGGCCGTCTCCGGGGCATCCGAACCGTGGATCGCGTTCCGCTCGATGGAGGAAGCGAAGCGCGCCCGGATGGTGCCGGGCGCTGCCTCGGCAGGATTCGTGGCGCCCATCAGGCGGCGCAGCTCGGGGATCGCATCGTCCCGTTCGAGGGCGACCACGACCGCCGGTCCCGACGACATGAAGTCGGTGAGACTCGAGAAGAACGGCCGCTCGCGGTGCACGGCGTAAAAGCCCTCCGCCTCGGTTTTGCTCATCCGGACCAGGCGCATGGCGACGATGCCGAAGCCCGCCGCCTCGAGCGCCTGGAGGATGGCCCCGGTGTTCCCGGCCGCCACCGCGTCGGGCTTCACGATCGAAAAGGTTCGCATGTTCCGTACTCTCGCTATCCGTTCAGCCGCGTTTCCATGGCGGCGCCCATCTCGGCGGGGCTCTCGACGACCGTGCAGCCGGCCGAGCGGAGCGCTTCCATCTTGTCGGCGGCGGTTCCCTTGCCGCCCATCACGATGGCCCCGGCATGGCCCATCCGTCGTCCCGGAGGCGCCGTCTGCCCCGCGATGAAGCTCACCACCGGCTTGTCCAGCTCGCGCCGAATGAAATCGGCGGCCTCTTCCTCGGCGCCGCCCCCGATCTCACCGATGAGGATGACCGCCTCGGTTTCGGAATCGGCCGCGAACAGCTCCAGCACGTCCACGAAGTTCGTGCCGATCACCGGATCGCCGCCGATGCCGACGCAGGTACTCTGGCCAATGCCGCGCTGGCTGAGCTGGTGGACCGCCTCGTAGGTGAGCGTTCCACTGCGGGAGACGACCCCGACGTGGCCCTCCCGGTGAATGAACCCCGGCATGATGCCGACCTTGGCGCGGCCCGGAGAAATGACGCCCGGGCAGTTCGGGCCGAGAATGCGGGTACCGCCCGGCGGGATGGCTCGGATCACCCGAACCATGTCGCGGGTCGGAACCCCCTCGGTGATGCTCACCGCCAGGCCGACCCCGGCGTCCGCCGCTTCAGAGAGCGCGTCCGCCGCAAAGGGAGGCGGAACGACCACGAACGCCGTGTTGGCGCCGGTTTCGGCCACCGCTTCCGCCACCGTGTCGAAGATGGGCACGCCCGCGGCGGCGGTCTGCCCTCCCTTGCCGGGCGTGACCCCGGCGACCAGATTCGTTCCGTAGTCGCGGCAGGCCCCGGCGTGAAACGCCCCTTCGCGCCCGGTGATGCCCTGGACGAGCAGGCGGGTTTCGTTGCCGACGAGAACGCTCATGCCGCCTCCTGGCCCCGGAGCTTCGAGACCACCTTCTCGGCGGCGTCCTGCATCCCGTCGGCGGTGGTGAAGTCGAGCCCCGATTCCTCGAGCATCCGGCGGGCCAGTTCCACGTTCGTGCCTTCCATGCGAATCACGATCGGCAGGGTGACCCCGAGCTTCCGGACCGCGGCGATGAGGCCCGCCGCGAGCCGATCGCAGCGCAGGATGCCCCCGAAGATGTTGATGAGCACCACCCGCACCGAGGGGTCCGAAGAGAGGATGCGAAAGGCGTTTTCGATCTGGTCCGCACTGGCGCCGCCGCCGACGTCGAGAAAGTTCGCGGGCGCCGCACCCGCCAGTTTCACGATGTCCATGGTGGCCATGGCGAGGCCGGCGCCGTTCACCATGCAGCCCACCGAGCCGTCGAGCTTGATGTAGTTGAGGCGGTGGCGGCTGGCCTCCACCTCGAAGGGCGACTCTTCGTGGATGTCGCGCAGCTCCACGACCTTCGGCTGGCGGAAGAGCGCGCTGTCGTCCACCGAGACCTTGGCGTCGAGCGCGAGCACCTCGCCGCCCTCGGTCACCAGCATGGGGTTGATCTCGACCTGGCTGGCGTCGAGCCCGTCGAAGGCGCGGTAGAGCGCGGTGAGGAACCGGGCGCCGTTCTTGAACACCTCCCCCTCGAAGCCGAGCCCGAAGGCCAGCCGGCGCGCCTGGAAGGGCTGCATCCCCAGGGCCGGATCGACGGTCACGGTCAGGATCTTCTCCGGTGACTCGGCGGCCACCTCCTCGATGTCCATTCCCCCGGCGGCGCTCGCGATGCACATCGGACGTCCGCTGGAGCGGTCCACGATGAAGCTGACGTAGAGCTCCCGGGCGATGGCGACCCCTTCCTCGACCAGGAGGCGGCGCACCAGCCGGCCCTCGGGGCCGGTCTGCTTCGTCACCAGGGTGGCGCCGAGAATCGCGTCGGCGGCGGCGCGCACCTCGTCCATGGTCCGGGCGAGGCGCACTCCGCCCGCCTTTCCCCGCCCGCCGGCGTGGATCTGGGCCTTCACCACCACCGGGAGGCCGAGTTCGGAGGCGGCGGCGACCGCTTCGTCCACGCTGAACGCGACCTTGCCCCGGGGAACCGGGACGCCGTACTCGGCGAGCAGCGCCTTGGCCTGGTGTTCGTGAAGGTTCATCGGCTGCCTTTCCGCCTACACGCCGATCTTTTCGGTGAGTTCCCGGACCGAGGCGGCCGAGCGGTCGAGGGCGGCCTGCTCGTCGTCCGTGAGCTGGATCTCGATGACCTGCTCGGCACCCGCGCGGCCGAGCTTGACCGGCACTCCCAGATAGAGGCCGTCAACGCCGTACTCACCCTCGAGATAAGCCGTGCAGGGGAGGATCTTCTTCTTGTCCTTCAGGATGGCATCCACCATCTCGACGATGGCCGCCGAAGGGGCGTAGTAAGCGGATCCGGTCTTCAGGTAGGCCACGATCTCGCCCCCGCCCTTCCGGGTGCGTTCGACGATCCGGGCGATGGCCTCTTCGGACATGAAGTCGGGCAGCGGAATCCCGGCGACCGTGGAGTAGCGCGGCAACGGCACCATGTCATCCCCGTGCCCGCCGAGAACGAACGCGTGCACGTTGTCCACCGAGACGTTCACCTCCGCGGCAATGAAGGCCCGCATGCGCGCCGAGTCGAGGACGCCCGCCATCCCGACCACCCGCGCCTTCGGCAGCCCGCTGGCCCGCAGCGCGGTCTGCACCATGGCGTCGAGGGGATTCGAGACCACCACCAGAATGGCGTCCGGCGAGTGTTCCATCGCCTGGCGGGTGACGCTGCTCACGATCTCGTAGTTCTTCCGCAGCAGGTCGTCCCGGCTCATTCCGGCCTTCCGCGGCAACCCCGCGGTGATGACCACGATGTCGGAGCCGGCGGTGTCCCCATAGTCGCAGGTGCCGCTCACCTGCACGTCGCTGCCGGTGACCGGGCAGGCCTCCAGCATGTCGAGGCCCTTCCCCTGGGGGATGCCGTCGATGATGTCGATCAGGACGACGTCGCAGAGTTCGGCGTCGGCCAGCCGCTGGGCGGTGGTGGCGCCGACATTCCCGGCGCCGACCACGGTCACTTTCGGTCGCATCTGCAACCCCCTTTTGCGGAGATCCCGCTGTGGATCCGCGGATCAGCCCATGTTCTCGATGATGGCGTCGGCAAACTCCGAGGTCTTGAGTTTCGTCGCGCCGTCCATCAGCCGGTGGAAGTCGTAGGTCACCCGCTTCTGGGCGATGGTGGCTTCCATGGACCGTTCGATCAGGTCGGCAGCCTCGCCCCATTCCAGGTGGCGGAACATCATCACCCCGGACAGGATCACCGAACCGGGATTCACCTTGTCCTGGTCGGCGTACTTGGGCGCCGTCCCGTGCGTGGCCTCGAAGATCGCGTGGCCGGTGTCGTAGTTGATGTTGCCGCCGGGCGCGATGCCGATGCCGCCGATCTGGGCGGCAAGGGCGTCCGAGAGGTAGTCCCCGTTCAGGTTCATCGTCGCGATCACGTCGAAGGAGCTGGCCCGGGTGAGGACCTGCTGGAGGGTGATGTCGGCGATCGCGTCACGGACCAGGACGCGGTTCTTCCACTGGCCGTTGCCGTGGGAATCCCACAACTCGGAGAGGCACTGCTCCACCTCGGTGCGCACCTCGGCTCGGCGCTCCTCGGGCATCAGGTCGTAGCCCGGCTCGATCGCCCGGGCGTTGTCCACGGTGCTGATCCCGGCGTCGTGCTCCCGGTTCGAGAGGATCCAGGTCTCCCGCTCGCTCACGGTCTCGGTCCGGAACTCGCGCGCCGCGAGGGCGTAGCCCCAGTCGCGGAAGGCGCCCTCCGTGAACTTCATGATGTTGCCCTTGTGGACCAGGGTGACGCTCCGCCGTCCCTGGTCGAGGGCGTAGCGGATGGCGGCCCGCACCAGGCGCTCGGTCCCCTCGCGGCTGACCGGCTTGATGCCGATGCCGGAAGTCTCGGGGAAGCGGATCTTCCGCACTCCCATCTCATCGCGCAGGAAATCGACCAGTTTCTTGACCTCCGCGGTTCCCTCGCGGTACTCGACGCCGGCGTAGATGTCCTCGCTGTTCTCCCGGAAAATGACCATGTCCACCTGGTCCGGGCGGTGCACCGGGCTGGGGACGCCCTCGTACCACTTCACCGGCCGCAGGCAGACGTAGAGGTCGAGAAGCTGGCGAAGCGCCACGTTCAGCGAGCGGATGCCACCGCCGACGGGAGTGGTGAGCGGTCCCTTGATCCCCACCAGGTAGTCCCGGAAGGTGTTCACCGTCTCCTCGGGCAGCCAGTCGCCGGTGTCGTTGAACGCCTTCTCGCCGGCGAGGACTTCCCGCCACTCGATGCGCCGCTGTCCGCCGTAGGCGACCGCGACGGCCGCGTCGAACACGCGGACACTGGCCCGCCAGATGTCCCGCCCGGTGCCGTCGCCCTCGATGAAGGGAATGATGGGGTTGTCGGGGACCTGAAGTCGCCCGTTCTGAATGGAGATGCGGCCGCCCTCGGGCGGCGCCGGGTTGGGTTCGGTAGTCATGAACTCTCTTCGGGAAAGGGGTTGGTGAGATAGCGCGCTTCGGAAACCTGGACGGGGCCCCGACCGAAACGCCGTTCTTGCCGCACGGGAAAGACCCGGCCGGAGCGCCGCCGCATCACAAGCGCGGCAGCCGTCCATCCCGCCGGGCGCCGGGTAATTTTAGGACGGCGCAAGCGGTAAGGCAATGGACGAGATCAGTCTGCCGGCGCATCGCTCCCAAGCCCCCACAGCACCGCCCGCACGGGAACGCCGATCTCCAGATCGGCACAGCGGGCCGCAGGCCCGCGGGCGGCGCACCGCGCCCCATCCCGACAACGCGCGACAGCGGAGCGCCGGCCTCCGGCCGGCATCGCTCCCCACCGGGGAGCGAAACGCACGTCGCCCTCCAGCCCCCCCCAGCACCACCGGCACGGGAACGCCGGCCTCCAGGCCGGCACAGCGGGCCGCAGGCCCGCGGGCGGCGCATCGCTCTTCACCCCCGCAGTGCGCAAGAGTAGGTGTCTCCCAACTGCCTGGAAGTGTCTCTTGACGCGCCGGTTCCGATACTGCCCCAGATTCCACCGCGCCGGTGCCGCTACTGCGACATGCTGAGCCCGGAAATCGGGCCACTGCGACATGTTCACCTCCGGCCGGTATCCCCACAGCGACATTTCTGTCACCCTCAGGGCCGGAGAGCGCCCAACCACCCGCTGGCTGGCCCTCGATGCATTGGCGCAGCCGGGTCCATTCGCAGATCGGCCCGATGGTGGACGCGGAGCAGCCGCGGCACTCAGGCTCCCGCACGGGCCGGGCTCCGACCTCCAGGTCGGCACCGCGGCGCGCAGCGCCGCGGGCGATTCCTCGCTGCTCGCGCTCACGGGGTCCTCTCCGAGAGAGGGAGCCATCCTGGCCAGACAGGTCCGTCCCGCCGCCCGCCTGCGGCGGGCTGTGCCGGCCTGGAGGCCGGCCCAGTTCTCCCGGTGGACTTTCCACGAGAACGCAAGAGCGTTAGGCGGCCCTCCGCTTCTGGGAGAAGTTGGGATCAAAGAGGGTTCGGTTCCGGGCCATCGCGCACAGCACCCGGAGTTGTTGATCCGCGATGCTCCGGTGGCGCCGGGCCGTGTGCTTCCCTTCCGCCTTCAACTTCCGGTTGTAGGCCGCCACCTTCTCGTCCCAGCGGACGACCCCCCGCGCCAGGATGTAGGTGGCGTGTTGCAGCGAACTGGGAACGGCGCGCCGTTGCCGGAGCTGTGCGGACTTGCCGGACTGGTCCTCGATCGGGGCTACCCCACAGTAGGCGCGCAGACGGCGGTAGTTCCCCTCCGAGAGCGCCTCGAAGCCCCAGGCGAACAACCGGGCCAGCGCCTTGTCCCCCGCGCCCGGGCGCGAGCGCAACGCGCTCACCAGATCCGGGCCCGTGGCATCCGAACCACCCCCGGCCTCCGCCGTCTCCGAGAACTCGTCCAGCAGTTGGGTCATCTGGCCCTCCGCCCGGACGAGTTCCGCCCGCACAACCTCCAACTGTGCGAGCGCCGTGCGGATCGTCTCCACCGCCGCCTCGGTCGCCCCCGGCGCCATCACCAGCGCCGGCTCCCGGAACAACGCCTGGATCCGCGCGGCGCTGATCCGGGTCACTCCATACCGCCGGACCAGCTTCTCCAACGTGGACAACCACACCTTCCGCGCTTTCGCCGGCGTAGAAGCCCGAGCCCACAACTCCCGGAAGAACGGAGCCCCCAGGTTCTTCGCCTCGCCGGCCACCTCCAGCAGTTGCGGGAAGTAGTCCACCAGCGCACTCCGGATCCGCAGGCACTGCCGGACCTGCTCCTGGAGCAGACGGTCCGCCGTCCGGGTCCGCTCCCGCAGCCGCAGCACCAACCCCGGTAGCGGCACCAGCAGGCGGAACCCCGCCAGGCTCGCCTGCAGCGTGGTGGCCAACATCCGGGCGTCCCGCCGGTCGTTCTTGTGCCCCGGGTGGGAGATGAACTTCCGCAGGTGGCTCGTCTGCCGCGGGTTCACCGCATAGACCGCAAACCCCGCCTCCAGCAGCGTCGCCACCACCGCCCCATCCGGCCGCTCGATCGCGACCGCCACCCGCGCCGGCGGCACACCCGTCTGCTTCCTAAGCCACTTCACCAGGGCCGCCAGCCCCGATCCCTTGTGCGCGAAGGCGCGCTCCCCGCGCACCTTCCCGCGCCTGTCGCACAGGCACACCTGGTGGCTCTGCTCGCCCCAGTCGATGCCCACGAACCAGCTCAGCTTCTGCTTCATCGCTGTCTTCCTTCGAGCTTGCGCTCCGCCGGAGGTCCGCCGCGCCGCGATGCTGTCCAGCCCCTATACTGGTTCTCGATTGGAACCGACTCTCCACTGGTCGTCCATCACGGCCATCCGTCGGGGTACGTGTCCACCGTAGGTGCTCGCGGCACCGGGGCTCAGTTAGTACTCCCGGCGGATTGGCCAACCTGAGTTGATACAACGGCAGCCGAATCTCGGCTCCCGCAGGACGTCGCCGATCCTATAGGGGGCTCCCGTGCCTGTCCGACATCAAGGCTAGTTGGGTTCTCGCCGAGAGGGGAACCATCCTGCATAGATCTCTACGACGGAGGGATGAGAAATCCGGGCTAGCTAGGAACGGTTGCCGCGCAGGTCCCGCCCCTTAGCTTCTCGATCGCGTGCAGACTGGACCAATGGCGGAGGGACGGCCCGCTCGTTGCTCTGTATGGGGTAGTGGTTCCGACCGTAGGTTCGCCGTCTCAGCGCGCCGCGAAGAACCGCCGGATCCGCCCCACGCCCTCGTCGATGATCTCGTCCGAAGTGGCGTAGCTGAGCCTGAGGTGGGTGTCGTGGCCGAAGGCCACTCCCGGCACCGTGGCGACCCGCTGCTCGTCGAGCAGCGCGGCAGCGAGCTCGCCGGACCCTTCGCCCGGCCGCAGGACCGCCTCGAAGTTCGGGAACAGATAGAAGCCGCCGTCGGCGGGCCCGCAGCGGAGCCCCTCGATCTGCAGCAGGCCGTTCCGCATCCGCACCATCCGGCGGGCGAACTCCTCGGTCATCCAGGCGAAACCGGCGGGGTCCGCCGTCACCGCGGCGAGCGCCGCCTTTTGTGAAATGGAACTCGCGTTGGACGTCATCTGGCTCTGCAGCGAGGCGGCGCCCTTGATGACCGGTTCCGGGCCGAGCGCCCACCCGAGCCGCCAGCCAGTCATGGCGTAGGTCTTCGAGGCTCCGCCGGCAATGACGAACCGGTGTCCGAGAATTTCCTGCATCCGCCGGTAGGCGCCTTCCGGCGCCGGCTCGAAGGTGAGCCGGGCGTAGGTGTCATCCCAGAGCAGGTAGGCGTCGGCCTCGAGCGCCAGGTGCGCCACCGCCTCCAACTCACCCGCCGAGAGCACCACCCCGGACGGATTCCCCGGAATGTTGAAGATGATGCACCGGGTGCGATCGGTCATCGCTGGCTCGATGACGTCCCGGGTGGGCCGGAACCCGCTCTCTTCTCCGGCGCGGGCGAGGACCGGCGCGGCCCCGGCGATCTTCACCTGCTCGGGGAAGGTCGGCCAGTAGGGCGTCGGGATCACCACCTCGTCCCCTTCCTCGCAGGTGGCGAGCAACAACCCGGTGAGAGCGTGCTTGCCTCCCGAGGTGATGAGGACGTTGCCGGCCCCGAAGTCGAGGTCGAAGTCGCGCCGGTAGCAATCAGCGACCGCCGCCCGCAGATCGGGCGCCCCCGGGTTCGGGGTGTACCGGGTGTATCCCGATTCGATGGCCTGGATCCCGGCCTCCCTCGCGAGCGACGGCGTATCGAAGTCGGGCTGTCCGGCCGAAAAGTCCACCACGTTCTCTCCGGCGGCGCGAAGGCGCATCGCCTCCGCCATGACCGCCATCGTCGGCGAGGGAGAAATCGCAGAAATACGCTGGGCGAGATGGATTGCGGGATCGGTCATGAAGATGTCAGGAGCGAGATGTCACGGGGTGAATCACCCGGTGACGGCGGGGTTGGGCGCGGACGGGAACTTCTCGGCCAGGCGCCGCGCCACCGCATCCGGGACCAGGCCGCTGACGTCGCCGGAAAGCGCGGTGATCTCCTTGATCAACCTCGAGCTGACGTACGAATACTCCTCCGCCGGTGTCAGGAAGACCGTCTCCACCTCGGGCGCGAGCCGGCGATTCATGAGCGCCATCTGGAATTCGTACTCGAAGTCTGAAACTGCCCGGATGCCGCGGACGATCGCGGTGGCTCCCCGCCGCCGGGCGTAGTCCACGAGCAACCCGGAAAAGGCGTCCGCCTCCACGGCCGAGTCGTCCTGAAAGGTCGCGCGAATGAAATTGAGGCGCTCCGGGACCGTGAAGAGCGGGGCCTTCCCGGTGTTGTGCAGGACCGCGACGAGGACCCGGTCGAATTGCCGGGCGGCGCGCCGGATGATGTCCACGTGTCCCAGCGTCAAAGGGTCGAAGGACCCCGGGCAGATGGCCAGGCGGGAGGTTCGTTCCAAGTTCAGCGCCACTCCGTGAGGGCGCGGGCGAAACCTAGCATACGGCCGCTGTCCGACGAATGGCGGGGTGGGCGCCGCCTCGGTTCCCGCAATGCGGTTCTACCGCCGCGGCCGTGCCCCGGCGAGGCCAGCCGGGGGATTCCGGCTCTTTTGCCGTTCTTCAAGCCGACTTTTCCACATTCGGGCCGAATTCGGGTGTCGGGTGGGAAGACCCGCATCGAAATTTCGTCTAGGAAGGGGTGCGGCCCCCTGTCGTCTCCTCCTCCCGCCGGTACAGCGAAAACGCACCATCCCCGGCGGCTGTAGTCCGGGTCTTCACCCCGGCGGGGGGAGTGTGTGAAGACCCGGATTCCGGCTCCGCGCCGGTGACCGTGACCGGCGGGGTCCAGGAAGAACGGTGTTCGGCAACCACCAGGGGCGCGAGGCCAATGGCTTCGCCGATCAACTTCGCTGCGGTCCCGGTCTCCCAGTCTTCCCAGGGCGGATCGAGGAAAACCACCTCGAACCGTCTTCCCTCGCGCCCGAACCGGCGGAGTTCGCGCAGCGCGTCCCCCACCACAACTTCAACAGCACCGATTTCGAGCCGCTCCGCGTTGCGCTCGATCACGCGGGCCATCCGCGGCGAACGCTCCACGAACACGCACTGCCGGGCTCCCCGCGACACCGCCTCAAAGCCCAGCGTCCCCACCCCGGCGAACAGGTCCAGGACCCGGGCCTCCACGAGGTCGTCCGCGACAACGGTGAACAGACTCTTGCGGAGCCTCACCGCCGTTGGCCGCGTCGGCTTCGCGGTGGGGCGCGACCGGCGACGGTCCGGCCGCGGGGGGCCGGTCAGGACCCGGCCGGCGAAGACGCCACCCGCGATCCGCACGCTCACCTCGGAACCTCCCGATTGCAAACAACACCCCGGCTCGTCCGGAGCCGCCCTGCCAAGGAGCCATCATGCCCATGCCTTTTCCTGTCCCTGATCCGGCCCGCCGCCGGATTCAACCCGAACCGGATGTTCTCCGGACGCCGCGCGCCCGTCGGGCAGCGCTTGCCGGCGCCTTCCCCGGACGGTCGGAACTCCGACCCGCGGTCGCGGTATCCGCGGAGATCGCGACCGGAGGCGCGGAGGGCGCGTTCGACCATACGCGGCGGCAGATCCTCAAATGGCTGGCCGCGCACGTCGGGGCCCTGCCTCCCGAATTCGAAGCGGCCTTCGGTCCGGAAGGCAGGAAACTGCATGTCGAGGGTCATCGATCCGCGGGCGCCATCGTACGAGCCGTCGATCGGGAGGCGGGATCGAGCCGGTACTTCGGGGTGTCCGTCGAGGCTGGCTCGGCCGCCGGATCGGCCGCCTGGAAAGCGGTTGTCACCGTCTTCGGTTCGGAAGCGACGAGCCGGCTCCGCGCCATGCTGCTCGCCCCCGGCCGGCTCCTGGCGCAGCGTAGCGCCCCTCTGTGGGTTCCCGGGATCGTGCGCTGGCTGGCCCGTTCGCCCGGACTCGTGGACTACGGTTGGCGCCTGCTCCCGGCGCCGTGGATCATCCGCAACGAAGAGGGGGTCGAGGGCCTGATCCACCTGATCGGGAGCGAGCGGCGAACCCGTCCCGTTTTCGCCATCGGACTCCGCCCGCGGGACACGAGCCCGGAATCGGCGCCCCTGGATGCGTGGGACCTCGCCCATCGGACGGTAGGTCTCGCCCACGTGGTCGTGGTGGCCGGCCCGATGACCTACGCGCTGACGGACCGGGTCGGCCGGAAATACAGCGTCTTCGGCAACGCCATCCGCACCTACCGGCCCGGATGCGTCATTGGCGACCGGGCCATGGAACACCCGATGGCGCTGCCCGAGACCGTGCGGCAGTGGCGGAACGGCGGTCCCCATGAGTTCGCGGTCTTCCTCACCCGGGAGGCGGCCCGCACCAGCGTCACGCAGCAGGGAATCGACGATCGCTGGTTCCCCGAACCGGTCGAGGCCGAATCGCCGAACGCGGGGAGTGAATCGCGAGGATCCGATCCCTTCGCAAACGCGCTGCTCCGGCCCACGATGGATGGAGATGCGGTCCATCCCCTGGGGGCCGGCGACGATCGCGCTACCGAAGAAGACGCGCAGCAGGCGGCGGTCTCCGGAATCCGGGCAAGTTGAGATGCCATCCACCCACGAGATCCCGTTCATGCCGCACCCGGCGCCACATCCCCCTGTCAAACGTCTTGCTAGACTGCGCCAACCCGAACAGAGAAGGCACTCATGAGCACCAGGTGGAGAACAGTCAGGGACAGCACCATGCCCGTGCTGCTTGGCACCCTGATCGTCGCGATGTTCTATACGACAACGAGCACCCACAGCCGGATGGCCGACATGGAAAACCGGCTCGGGGATCGCGTCAATCTGGTGGAGACCAAACTCTCGGACCGCATCACCCAGGTGGAAACCAAACTCTCGGACCGCATCACCCAGGTGGAGACCAGACTCTCGGATCGCATCACCCGGCTGGAGACGACACTTTCGGACCGCATCGTTCGGCTGGAGACGCTGATGGAGATCCATCTGGAGGCACACTCGGGGCCGGCCGGCGCCCGCGAAGGCCGATAGCCGCGACCCCTCCCCGTTCGCACCTCCCGCCCGCCGGAGGCTTGAGATGCCGGCCGGAGGCCAGCGGTCCCAACTCCGCCCGCTACCCCCCCGCGGTCAGCCCGAACCGCTCGCCCCAGGTGTCCCGGACGTGGGCGAGGATGCGTTGGCCCTCCTCCGTCGCGGCTGCCGGCGAGCCGAGGAAGTCGCTCGCCTCCTTGCGGGCGAGGCGCAGGAATTCGGCGTCGCGCACGATCTCGGCGACCCGGAACGGCGGGATCCCCGACTGCCGGGTACCGAGGAAATCGCCCGGGCCCCGGATGGCGAGGTCCTCCTCGGCGATCCGGAACCCGTCCGTAGTCGCTTCGAGCACCTTGAGCCGGCGGAGCGCGGATTCGGTCGGTTTCCCGCCCACCACCAGGATCGCCGTCGCCGGGTCGGACCCCCTCCCTACCCTGCCCCGGAGCTGGTGCAACTGCGCGAGCCCGAAACGCTCCGCGTGCTCCACCACCATCACGGCGGCGTTCGGGACGTCCACCCCCACCTCGATCACCGTGGTGGCGACCAGCACGTCGAGTTCCCCCGCCGCGAAGGCGTTCATCACCTGCTCCCGGCGCGCCGCCGGAACGCGGCCGTGCACGAAGTCCACGCGCAGATCCCGAAACGGTCCGCCGGAAAGCTCCCGAAAGCGGGCTTCAACCCCGGCGCCCGGCAGTTCCTCCGATTCCTCGATCAGGGGACAGACATAAAACGCCTGCCGGCCCTTCCCGACCTCTTCCCGCACCCGCGCGTACACCTCCGGGAGCCCGCTGGCATCCCGGACGAGGGTGCTCACCGGCTGCCGGCCCGGAGGCAGCTCGCGAAGCTCCGACAGATCGAGGTCCCCGTGCAGCGCCATCGTCAGGGTGCGCGGAATCGGAGTGGCCGTCATCACCAGCAGATCGGCGCCCCCGCCCCGCTCGACGAGGGTGCGCCGCTGCGCGACCCCGAAGCGGTGCTGCTCGTCCACGATCGCGAACCCGAGATCCCGGAACCGGGCGCCCTCCTGGATCAGCGAGTGCGTGCCGACGACCAACTGGGCCCAGCCGCTCGCGACGGCCTGCAGCGCGTCCCGGCGCTCGGCAGCGCCGAGTCCGGCGGTGAGCAGCACCACCCGAATGCGGTGCGGCTCCAGAAGCTTTCGGATGGTCGCGAAGTGCTGCTCCGCAAGAACCTCGGTGGGGGCCATGAGCGCCGCCTGGGCCCCGTGGTGGATGACGATGAGCGCCGCGATGACCGCGACGATCGTCTTGCCGGATCCGACATCCCCCTGGAGAAGCCGCCGCATGGCCAGCGGGGACTGGAACTCGTCGGCGATGGTGGCGAGCGCTCCCCGCTGGGAACGCGTGAGACGGAAAGGGAGAACCTTGCGGACCAGGTCCCGGAGTTCATCGTCCACCGTGAACCGGTGCCCTCCGGGCCGCCCGACGCGGTCCTGACGGCGCCGCAGCTGGAGCCCCAGGGCAAAGACGAAGAACTCCTCCAGAATGAGCCGCTGGTGGGCCGGAGAGCGCTTGCGGTCGAACTCGGCCAGTGAGGCGCCGTCCGGCGGAAAATGGACCTCTTCGAGCGCCCGCCGCCGGGAGGGCAGCCCCATCCGCGACACCAGCTCCTCGGGAAGCTGGCCGGGCCCCACCGCGTCGCCGTTTTCCAGCAACCGGTGCAGGGTGGTGCGGAGGAGCCGCGGGGTGAGCGAACCGACCCGCTCGTAGATGGGCACGATGCGCCCGGCGTGCGCGCCGGCCGCGGCGTCCCCGGAGGCCACTTCGGAAGGCGGGAGCACCCCGCCCGCGCCGGGCTCCGGGGGGGTCGGATCCCGGTCGCCGGAAACGAGTTCGTATCCCGGATTCGCAAACTCGGGAACCGCGCCGGCGAACGGACGGCGCACCTTCCCGTAGAGGAGCACCCGCTGCCCCGGTTTCAGGATCTGCTTGAGGTGTACCTGGTTGAACCAGGTCGCCTTCACCGGGCCGCTCGCGTCGTGGCCCCGCAGCTCGACGATGCGCAGGTTCCGCCGCCGCGTGGGGCGGACGCTGAGCGACCCGACGAGCACTTCGGCGGCCGCCGATTCACCGTCCGCCAGTTCGGCCGCCGGGCGGTGCTCGCTGCGGTCTTCATAGCGAAACGGCAACCGCAGGAGCAGGTCGGAGGCCCGGAAGACCCCGATCTCGCCGAGCGCCGCCGCCCGCCGCGGCCCCACGCCCGGAAGGAAACGGACCTCGGTGTCCGGGGTGATTCCGGGCAAGGTCGCGTTTTCCCGCGGAACTCCGGTCAGGGAGTGGCCGGCAGGAGCAGGACTTCTCCGGACCTCACTTCGAAGCGCGCAATCCTGCGCGGCAACGGGAAAGGCGTCCCGTCGAGGCTGGGTTGGCTCCCGTCCGGAAACTGGGCCGTCAAGGCTCCCAGGAGGGCTTCCGAAAGGGCTTCGGCGATGACCGGGGGCGGCAGCTCCATCCCGGAAACCGTTCCCCGCAGGAGGGTGGCTTCCGCCGAACCGCCCGTATCGCGCAGCCGCAGCACGAGTTCCACGGGCTGCGGCGGACTTCCGGAGGGGGGAGCGAGCGGGCCGAGCGCCGCGGCGAGCTTCGCAACCGCCATGTTTCCGCGAAGCTGCACCTCGTCGGGGAGGAGGCGCGCCGTGACGCCGGTCAGGCCGGCCCGCTCGGTGAGGACCGCGGTCAACTGCGCCGAACCCAGCAGGGCGTTGACCTCGTCCTCCGCCAGAACCACCGGATCCGGGGCGCCGGAGACGATCCCGAAGATCTTCAGCCAGGCGGCGCCCTCCACCGGGTCGGGAGGCGGCGCGGGCGCCTGCGCCCCGGGGGAAGCCGCACCCAGAAGCGGGAGCGCGGCGAGAAGCAAGAGAAAGGAGCGCACGGAACGGAGGGGATTCTAGGAGGCTCCGGCAGAAGGAACCGGAACGCCGGCGATGCCACCCGGGAGGAAGACGCGCAAGACGCCTTCGGGCGCCGCCGCGTCACCCGCCGCGAAAGGAACCCAGGTCACGCCCTCTTCCGCGCGGAACCAGGTCCACTGGCGCTTCGCGTAGCGGCGGGTGGCGATCACCACCCGGGCTTCGGCATCGGCGAGACGCGCCGTGAGATCGTCCGGCCCCACGCCGTCCGCGAGGAGCGCCAGGACCTCGCGATACCCGATCGCGAACCGCCCCGGCCAGCCGTCCGCGTACCTCTGGTGAAGACGGCGGGCCTCTTCCACCAGCCCGTCCTGGAACATTCCCCGGACCCGCCGGGCGATCCGCCCCTCGAGCAGGCGGCGCGGCGGATCGAGGCCCGCGATGCGCCAGGTGGCGTCCGGCAGCGGCGGCCGACGGGTGGCCTGGAGGCGGGAGATGGGCTCCCCCGCGGCGAGCGCCACTTCGAGGGCCCTCACCCGGCGAACGCGGTCGTTCGGATGGATCCGCCGGTGCGCCTCGGGGTCGAGGCGTCCGAGCAGCCTCTCCAACCAGCGGGGTCCTCCGGGCCTCTCATGGATCGCGTCCAGCCGCGCCCGCAGGCGGGGGTCGGGCGCCGGCCCCTCGAAGATCCCGTCGCGCAGCGCCCGGAAGTAGAGGCCGCTCCCGCCAACCACCAGCGGGACGGCTCCGCGGCTCCAGATGCCCCGCACCGCGGACGCCGCGAGATCCGCATAGCGGCCGGCAGTGCAGGGATCGTCCGGATCGAGCGTGTCGAGAAGGTGGTGCGGCAGGCGGGTCCGCATTTCCGGCGACGGTTTCCCGGAGCCGATGTCCAGCGCCCGGTAGATCTGGAAAGCGTCGCAGGAGACGATCTCCACCGGAAAGGGGAGCGATGCGGCCACCCGGACCGCCACGTCGGACTTGCCACTCGCGGTGGGACCGACGAGCGCCAGCACCAGGCGCCCGCTTCCGGAGAAATCACCCAAGGCGGCGCATCAGGGCGATCAGCAAGAGCACGAAGACGACCACCGCTCCGGCACGCAACTGTCCGCTGGTGAACGCGAGCGGAGGTCGCGAGCTCACGGGACGGCGCGAATCTCGGTTCCCGGGTAGTAGTGGGCCAGGATCTCGCGGTAGCCGGCGCCGGCGGCGGCCATGCCGTAGGCCCCCGCCTGGCAGAGGCCGAGGCCGTGCCCCCACCCCCGCCCCGAGAACCACCATTCCGCCACCTCGCCGCCTTCATCCCGCCGGGGTTCGGCCCGGAACAGGTTCTCGGCAAGGCCCAGGAGGCGCCGAATGCGAAGCCCGCGCACCTCGAGATTCCCGTCGGTGCCGACGATCCGCAGCCGGACGATCCGTCCGGAGGCTCCGAACTCCAGCGGCTCGAGGGCGACGATCCGGCCAATGGGTTTCGCCCTGTTCACCGCGTCCGAAAGGTCGGTGTTGTTCTTCGGCACGAACCACGAGCGCTGGCTGGAGAAGCGGTCCAGGGCGGCGCCGAGGTCCTCGAGGATCAGCAGATCGAGCCTCGCGGACTTTGCGGGACGCGCCACCTCCGCGTGGTACCGCACGAAGTCCCCCACCCGGAGGCGGACTTCGCCGACGGGAACGGAGAGCGGGGCCGGCTCCTCGCGCCCCGGGGTCCGGGTGGGACGAATCTCGCGGAACAGGAGTTCGTTTCCGAGAGCCTCGAGCCGGTGCTGCAGCGGCTCCCCCTCAAACTCGGGGGCGCCTTCCACTTCAACCGTGATGCGCACCCAGCCGTCCAGCTCGGCCACCTCGCGGATCTGTCCGCGCCGGAAGAGTTGCCCGTCCCTCCGCATCAAGGCGGCCGCGACCCCAACGACTTCCCGGCGGCTGACCGCCCGGCCGGGGGTCAGACCCAGCTCCCGGGGATCGAGCAGCCCCTCGGCGAGCAGCCTGCCGACGGCCGGTTCGCCCTCGGCCAACTCGCTCCCGTCGGGTCCCGGCCCGAATAGCAGGCCGTCCGGCTCCCGGCAGCGCACCGCCTCCACCAGCCGGCCGAAGTCGCCGAGGTTCAGGCCAGCGCCCGGCCCCGGATCGCACGCCGGCAGGCCGAGCCGGCGCACCGCCGCGTCGAGCACGCGGTGGGCTTCGTCCCGGGTCGCGGACTCGGCCAGCGCCGCGCCGCTCCAGCCCGCGGGCAGCGCGCCGGCAAGGCGGAGCAGCGCCGCGTCGAGCGGCAGGCCCTCCGCGGCGCCGGAGCGCACGCGGACACCCCCGGCCTCCCGGATGCAGGCGCGCGCCACCAGGTAGGGAGTCGGGTTGGAGAACACGTTCTCGGCGTTTTCGGTGTACCCGCCGCAGGCGGCGGTGTAGAGGGCGTCAATCAGGCGGCCGTCGTAAAAGAGCGCCTCACCCGCCGTCTCGCGGACGGCCGCCGTCGAAAGCGGGCGCTCCGCCGCCACCCCGCCGTACACCTGGCAGGCGGGACCGCTGCAGAGGTCGTAGCCACGCCGGAGATAGGCGTCCCGCGGGGTGAGCGCGTAGGTGCGGGCCGCCAGGGCCTGTGCCTTCAAGGCTTCGAGCTCCGGGAACAGATCGGGCGGCAACTCCCGCGGCACCACGCCGTAGAGGTACTCCTCAAGCGTCGTCCGGTTGACGACCGTGACCCCGCTACCGCTGCGGAACACGGTCAGGGAACCGCGGTAGGGCTGTCCCTCCCACTCCAGGAAGCCGTCCACGGGCGGTTCCGCAGTAAGCGAAATGCCGGCGGCGAAGCGAATCGGCGAACCGCCGATCGGCCGGACGACGAGCGCCTCACCGAGGGGCCGCGGAACGTGAAACACGCCGGCCTCGGGATATCCGGCGGCCCGGTAACGCACGGCTTCGGCGGCAGTGGCCGGGGCGGAGGCGAGCGCGGCCAAGTGCCGTCCGGTAGCCGGATCGCGCTCCACGCGAACCTCGGGGCCGTCCCTCCGGTCCTCGCGAAACGCCTCCGCCACCGCGCGCGCCCGCGATTCGCTCGCGAACGACCCCAGCGTCAGGACGGGTTCCCCCGGCCCGGTCTCCGGAGCGACGAGCGCTTCCGAGGTCTCGATCACGAGCTCCCCGGCCCGCAGCACGAACGGAACGGGCGCCGAGATCCGGGCCGCGGGCGCCGCATCGGCGAGACCGATGCGAATTTCCGCGGGGGTACTCTGCGCTGCGGCGCCCGCCGGCACGGCCGCCGAGCCCGCCAGGACCACGGCCACGGTTACCGCGGCCGGCAACGCACCACGCGCACGCCCGCGGCGGGAAGCGGGCGGCGCGGTTCTGCCCCGACGGCGGTCCGAGGACCGGCGCTCCTCTTCCCCGGGCCGCCTCACCCGCTTAGCCCTCGGTCCCGAAGAGATCGTACGGCTGTTCGTTGTACCAAAAGACCAGCATGATCTCGAAGTCCGCTCCGGGGTAGTCGTCCGGCAACGGCAGCAGCTGGGCGCCCCGGAGGGCTCCCACCGCGGCGTTGTCGAAGCCGGGCACCCCGGAAGGGACAACCACCTGCAACCAGGCGAGGTCCCCGCTCCGCAACACGCTGATCGCGATGGCCACGTGCCCGTTGTCGTAAGAAGCGGCGTAGGGGATGTACCAGTTGCGGCGCACCTCCGCGATGAGGCGGCTGATCCAGGGCACCAGGTTGGCGCCGCGGTCGTCGTAGTAGAGGGTGTTGTTGCGATTGGAGACGAGCCCCCCCTCCGGATTCCGGAACCGCTTGCCCTCGAGGAACCGCCAGATGTCGGTGGGCGCGCCCTGTTTGCGGCGCTCCGCTTCCGCCTGGGCGCGGGCCTCCCGCATGGCCAGTTCGTCACCGAGCCGCCGGACGTCGGCGGCGGGGTCGTTGATGAGGCGGCGGAACGCCTCGGCGTCAAAGAACAGCCGCTCGTCGGCGAGCCCGGCGCCAAGCGGGTCGAGGGCCACTTCGGGCGGCGGCTCGGCGGGCGCCGCCGCCGCCTCTTCGACCGGCGGAACCTGCGCCCGGAGTTCCGGCTCCGCCGCTTCCGCCGTCTCGCTGCGGTCGTCCTCGGAGGCCAGCTCCTCTCCCATCTCCTGATCTACGTAGAACTCCTCGTCCTCCCCTTCCGAGAAAGGCAGGTCATTCTGGAAGCCGGTGTTCGGCGCCGCTATCTGGGCCTCGGGAATCACCAGACCGCCCGCCGGAGGCGGCGGGGCCGGCTGCGCCTCGGGCGCTTCCGGAGCGTCCTCCGGAGCCGGGTCGGCCGGGACCGGCTCGACCGGCACCGCGAGCGCTTCGGGCTCGTCGAGCGGCGGCGCCTCGAAGGCGTAGAGCAGCGGGTCCTCCGCCGCTTCCGCGGGCTGCGGCTCGGATGGCGCGACCGGAATGAGCCCGCCCACGAAGATCAGCACCAGCAGCAGGTGGAACGCGGACGAGGCGCCCGCCACCGCGGCGCGCCGGCGGACCGAAACGCCGGTCAGGTCATCGAGCGTGCCCCCACGGCTCAGACCCGCGAACATCCGGCCGGATTCCGGGGAAACGGCGGACGCCCCGCGCTCGCCCGAGGCCGGAGGTGCGTGGCGCGAGCGGCGGAACGGCGGCGCCCCGGACGGGCGGCGGCCGCTCCCCTTTTCCGACGCGGAGGCGGCCCGGGGCCGGTCTTCGGGATCCAGAAGTCCGAGTCCCGGAAAGTCCGAACTCATCGTTCCGGCGTCCGGTCCCCGACCGGCAACTCCAGGACGACGAATTCCAGGACGGCCTGGACGGCGGTCCGGCCCTCGACCGAGGCAACCGCCTCGAACCGTCGGCGGGCGCCTTCGCCGCCTGCCGGAGTCACCGTGAGTTCGAGGGTATCTCCGGGGTCAACGCGGCGTCGGAATCGCACGAGGGGCGCAGACGCAAGCGTCGCGCCAACCGGAAGCGACCGCCGGGCGCACTCGGCGAGCGCTTCCAGCGTGAAGACCCCGGGAACGACGGGCATCCCCGGGAAGTGGCCGGCGAAGAACGGCTCGTCCGCCGGGAGGTGACGCCGCCCCGTGACCGGGACGCCGCCCTCGGGTTCCCCGATCTCGTCGAGGAGAGGCCGGGGCCCGTCGCTGCTTGTCATCCCGGCCCCGCCGGAGGCGGGTCGCTCGTTACGGGTCTTCCCCGTCTTCCCCGCCGCCGCTCAGCGCGTTGAACCGCGTGATCACCTCGTCGGAGAGGTCGAGTGCGGGATCCATGATGAAGGTCAGGCCCGGAGTCACGCGGAGGATCAACTGGATGTTCCGCTCGCGGGCCAGTTCTTCCACAACCGGGCCGAGGTCCGCCTCGAGGGCGGTGAATCCGGTGGTCTGCTGGTCGTTGAACGAGCGCTGCTGATCCTCCAGCCAGCGCTGCAGGTCGGTGTTCTTGCGCTCGATGTCGCGGGTCAGGTCGGCGCGCGCCTCGGCCGACAGCAGTTGCGACTGCGCCCGGTTCGTGAGGTCGCGGATTTCCTGTTCGCGCTGCTGGCGGCCGCGGAGGATTTCCTCCTGCGCTGCCTGAAGTTCGGTGAACATCGCCTGTCCCCGCGCCGACTCCTGGGCGATCCGGTCGATGTCGATCACCGCCATCCGCGTGGGTTCGGCAGTCTGCGCCGCGAGAGCGGCCGGGGCCGCCAGCAACATGCCGGCCAGCACCACTCCCGAATAGCCGCCCCGGAGGCGGCGGGCAAAACGATTCATGACGTTGGTCAACTCCCTGAAACTCTGCTCGGACACTTTTTTCGATCGGGGGAACGCGCGCTCTTTCCCGCGGCCGCTAGAAGGTCGTTCCGATCCCGAACACGAAGGCCGTGGGCCGATGGTAGTAGTCCCGATGGGGATTGTAGGCGAATATGAGCCGGAAGGGGACGTTGAGCATCGGGATGAACACCCGCATCTCGATGCCGGTGGAGGTGCGGAAGTCCTGGAGCATCGAGAGGCTCCAGTTGTCTTCCTCGGCGAAGGCGTTTCCGGCATCGAAAAAGAGGATGGCGCGCAGCGGGCCGGCCAGCGGGATCGCGTACTCGGCGTTGAACAGCAGCATCTTGTCTCCGCCGAGCAGTTGGCCGCGCGCATTCCGCGGGCCCACCGAGCGGATGTAATAGCCGCGGATCTGGTACTCGCCCCCGAGGAAGAACCGGTTGTAGTACGGGACCCCGGTCTGTTCGACGTTGAAGATGTCGATCTCCTGGCCCTCCGGTGGCGGGGTGCCGCCGTAGCCGTGCAGGTAGCTCCCCATGGCCCGGAAACCCAGCGACGTGTTGCCGATGACCCGCATGTGGTGCACGAGCTCCAGGGTCGGCTTCAGGTAGTGGACGTTGCCGCCGAGTCTCCCGCCGGCAATGTCGAACGACGCGGTCATTTTCCTCCCGGTGCTCGGGAAGATGGGGTGGTCCACGGTGTTGTACACGAACGTCGGGCTGATCTTGCTCTCCTGGAAGTCGCCGGACAATCCGTAGAACCGCGGGTCCAGATAGGTGCTGTTGTAGTAGAGGTCGTAGAGGTTCAGGACGATGTCGGGATCCGGCTCGCTGACGGTGATGACGGAGTACCCGTAGTTCAGGAAGGCCCGCGACCAGCGCCCGAGCGGAACGCCGAAGACGATGCGGCCCCCGAGGTCGCCGCGGGTGAACTCCCTGAGCTTCAGGACCCGGCTGAACACGTCGAAGCCGAGCGTGATCGGCTTGTCCATGAAATAGGGGTCCGTGATCGCGATCTGGTAGTTCTGGGTGCGGCTTCCGGTCTGTACCGTGAAGTTCGCCGTCTCGCCGCGTCCCAGGAAGTTCGTGGTCCCGAAGGACGCGTTCACGAACACCCCCTCGAGCCCGGATACCCCGGCGCCGAAGGTGAGCTGGTTGCGGTTCTCCTCGACCACGTCGAGCGTGATGTCGAGCTTGGAGTCGTCGTCGGGACTCGGCTCGATGATCGGCTGCTCGATGGGCCGGAAGTAGCCGAGCTGGTTGATCCGCTGGATGGAGGCCTTGAGCAGCTCCATGTTCATGATGTCCTGCTCGTTCAGCCACATCTCGCGGCGAATCACCCGGTCCTTGGTGGTCGAGTTCCCCCGGAACTCGATCCGGTTGACGAGGAACTGATCCTCTTCCGCCAGGTTGATGACAACGTCCACCACCCGCTCCTCGGGGCGGCGGTGCCACGTCGGAAAGCCGGTGAACTGCACGTAGCCGCGCGCGCCGTAAACCTCGCGCAGGGAATCGAGCGCCTTGTTCACCTTGGACTCGTCGTACACCTCGCCGGCCTGGATCGGAAAGAACGCCCGGACGAATTCGGCGGGGAACACCTCCGCGCCCTCCACGCTGACCTCGCCGACCCGGTACTGCTCCCCTTCGACCACCGGAATCGTCACGTCCATCCAGCGCTTGGCGCGCTTCCAGAACAGGAACTGGCGCGAGTAGCCATCTTCGTATTCGAACTGCGGCGGACCGAACGAGACGTCCAGGTAGCCCTGCTTCAGGTACTCCTGGCGCACGGCTTCGATGTCCTCCGCGTACTGCTCCTCGGTGTAGGTGGAGCCTCCCAGCAGCGCGCCGAGCGGGTGGCTTTCCCGGGTTTTCTTCATCGCCCAGCGGAGCGGCCAGTCGTTGAGCGCCTCGATCCCCTCGAAGTGGATCCGGCGAATCCGTATCTGCTGCTCGTCGTTGATGTTGAAGACGACCTGGACCCCGTTCTCGCTCTCGGTGATGCTGCTCGCCACCGCACCCTCGGTACGGCCCTTGTCCACGAGCATCTCCTCGATGATCTCCCGGGCGCGCACCACCCGGTCGGGGTCATAGGGGGCTCCCACTCCGATCTGGGAGTCCTCTTCTTCCAGCTTCTCGAGGATGTCGTCGCTGTCGAGCTCTTCGCTTCCCACGAACTCCAGGGAAGCGACCCGCGGGCGCTCGTGGACCACGAAGACCACCAGCTTCCCGCCTCCGGGCCCGTCCCGGAGTTCGAGCCGAATGTCGTCGGCGAAACCCGTGTCCCAGAGGGTCCGGAACTCCGCGCGGAGGGCTTCGCGGTCCACCGGATCGCCCGGCTGCACGGTCAGGTGCGCGAGCCAGGCGTCGGCGGCGATCAGGTCGTTGCCCTCGATGAGCACCGCCTCCACGGTCTCGGGCTGCTGTGTCCCGATGGACGCCGGACCGGTGGGAACCGGCGCCTCGGCCCAGGCGGATCCGCCCAGCGCCATTCCGGCAACCGCCCAGGCTTTCACCATCCTTCCAATCGCCATCATCCGGCCACCACTTCCTCGAGGGATTCCTCGGCTTCTCCGAGGAGCGCCTGGCCGCTCCGGCGGACGACGAGTTCCCCCTCCTGCAAGAAAATTTCCACTGGGTCGCCGGGGCCGACCGCTCCGGTGAGCACCGCTTCCGAGAGGGGATCCTCGACGTATTTCTGAAGAGCGCGCCGGAGCGGCCGCGCCCCGTAGGAACGGTCGCGCAGCGTCTCCCGCACGAGGAACGCCTCCGCCTCCGGAGTGAGTTCGACCGTGAGTCCCCGGTCACGGAGTTCCTGATTCATGCGGCCGATCAGGCGCCGCAGGATCTCGGTGAGGTCTGCCTCGGTCAGCATGTCGAAGATGACCACGGCATCGAGCCGGTTGATGAACTCGGGGCTGAAGGTCTTCTTGACCTCCCCCTGGATAAGTTCGCGCATCGCCCGCTTCCGGTGCCCCGCCTCGGCGGAGGCGAACCCGAGGGATGCCTGCTTCTGGATGTGGCGGGCGCCCAGGTTGGAAGTCATGATGATGATCGAGTTCCGGAAATCCACGGTATTTCCGAGCCCATCGGTAAGCCGGCCGTCCTCGAACACCTGGAGCAGCAGGTTCCAGACATCGGGATGGGCTTTTTCGAACTCGTCGAGGAGCAGCACCGAATAGGGGTTGCGGCGCACCTGCTCGGTGAGATGCCCCCCTTCTTCGTGTCCGACATAGCCCGGCGGCGAACCGATGAAGCGGGAGACGGAGTGCCGTTCCATGTACTCGCTCATGTCAAAACGCAGCAGGGATTGTTCCGTTCCCAGCAAGAATTCGGCCAGCGAACGGGCCACCTCCGTCTTGCCCACCCCGGACGGACCGAGGAAGAGGAACACCCCGCCGGGCCGCTCGGGGTTCTTGAGCCCGGCCCGCGCCCGCCGGATCGCCCGCGCCACCGTGGCGACCGCCTCTTCCTGCCCGACGATGCGCTCGTGGAGCACGTCCTCGATGCGGAGCAGTTTCTGGCTCTCCTCTTCCTCGATCGAGCCCAGCGGGATCCCGGTCCAGTGGGCCACCACCTCGTCCACGTCACGCCGGGTCACGAGCGGCGCCTCACCGTCCCGGGCCTTCCAGCGGCCCTCCACCAGCGCCAGACTCTCGCGTTCGGCATTTTCCTGATCCTGCGCCAGGGAGGCGCGCTCGAGGTCGTCGTTGTCGAGCGCCTGGTCCTTCCGTTTGCGGATGTCCTGAATGCGCTTCCGGATCTCGGCGAACTCCTGCGAATACCGGTTGTCCCGCAGCTTCACCCGCGATCCGGCCTCGTCGAGCAGGTCCACCGACTTGTCGGGCAGGAAGCGATCGGTGATGTAGCGCTGGGCCTGGCGGACCGCGGCATCGATCGCATCCTCGGCGTAACGGACGTGGTGGTAGCGCTCGTAGCGTTCCCGGACACCTTGCAGGATCACCAGCGTCTCGTCGTCGCTCGGCGGTTTCACCACCACCCCTTGGAAACGGCGCTCCAGGCTGCGGTCACGCTCGATGTGGCGCCGGAACTCCGCCGGGGTGGTGGCTCCGATGCACTGGATGCCGTCGCGGGAGAGGGCCGGTTTCAGGATGTTGGCGGCATCGAGCGAACCCTCCGCGGAGCCGGCTCCCACCAGGGTGTGGAGTTCATCCACGAACACGATGAACGACGGGGACTCCTCGAGCTCCTTGATGATCGCCTTCAGCCGCTCCTCGAATTGGCCCCGGTACTTGGTGCCGGCCACCACCAGCGAGATGTCGAGCGAGACGATCCGCCGGTCGGCCAGGAAGATGGGGCAATCGCCGCTGGCGATGCGGCTGGCGAGGCCTTCCACGATCGCGGTCTTGCCGATGCCCGGCTCGCCGATGAGGACCGGGTTGTTCTTGGTGCGGCGACAGAGGACCTGGATCACCCGGTCCAGCTCCGCCGTCCGTCCGATGAGCGGGTCGAGCGCCCCGTCGCCCGCCGCCTGGGTGAGGTCGCGGGAGAACTCGGCGAGGAGCGGAGTCTCGCGGGCGCGAGCGCCGGATTTCCTCCGGCCGTGGTCGAGCGCGATCGCTTCCCGGACCGCCGGCGCCCGCACTCCCTGCCGCGCGAGGATCGCGGCCGCCGCGGAACCGGGCTCCCGAAGCACCCCGAGCAGCAGGTGCTCGGTTCCCACGCTCTCGTGGTTCATCCGGTCCGCCTCTTCGCGGGCGTGTTCCAGCACCCGCTTGGATTCCGCCGAGAGCGGTATCCCTACCGAGGTGGAGACCGTGTCCCGGAGCAGGACGTGGCTCTGCACGTCGGTGCGCACCCGTTCGAGCGAGATGTGGAGGCGTCCCGCCACCGCGGCGGGAAGCTCGCGCAGCAGTCCGAGCAGCAGGTGTTCGGGCTCGATGGCGTCGCCGCCCAACTGGGACGCCTCGTGCCGGGCGAAGTAGATGGCCCGTTTGGCGCGCTCCGTATATCGCTCGAACAATGATCTTCGGCGCGGGACCGCGCCGAGTCGCAATTTAGCAGCAGCCCCGATTCCGCCCCGTCGCGCGAATCGCCGGCCGCCAACCGGCCGGCTGCTAGGCCGCGCCGTCGTGCAGCACGCCGGACTCCATACGGAACACCCGGTCGCAGCTCGCCGCGACCTGGGGACTGTGGCTCGCAATGACCGCGGTGAGCCCGTAGGCGGCGTGAAGCGCGGACAGCAGTTCCAGCAACTGGGCGCTGGCGGCGTCGTCGAGGTTGCCGGTGGGCTCGTCGGCGATCAACAGGGCCGGGTCGCCAGCGAGCGCCCGGGCCACCGCCACCCGCTGCTGCTCGCCCCCGCTGAGTTCCTCCGCGCGGTGGCCGAGCCGCTCCCCGAGCCCCAGCTCGCCGAGCAGCTCCGCCGCCCGCGCCTCCGCGGCGCGCTGGGGCAGCCGCCGGATCCGCAGCGGCAACGAGGCGTTCTCCACCGCGGTCAGTTCGGGCAGCAGCCGGTGGTGCTGGAACACGAACCCCACGTTGCGGTTGCGGAAAGCCGCCGCTTCCCGCTCGGACAGCTGCGCCACTTCCTCGCCGGCCAGCCGGATCGAGCCCGCGTCCGGCCGGTCGAGCGCCCCGAGGACGTGAAGCAGGGTCGTCTTCCCCACCCCGCTGCGGCCGGTGATGGCCACCATCTCGCCCTGCTGGACATCGATGTCCAGACTGCGGAGCACCGGGATTCGCCCGGCGCCGGTAGCGAAGGTCTTGTCGAGCCCGCGGGCTTCCACCTGGAGGGTCACTGGAAGCGGAGGGCGTCGGTCACCACGAGCGACGCGGCGCGGCGCGCCGGATAGACGGTGGCCAGGAAACAGACGAGCGGGGCGAAGATGCAGACGAGCGCCACATCGCCGGGAAGCAGGGTGAACGGCACCGCGGTGATCTGGTACACGTCCTCGGGAATCCGGATGCGGCCGTCGAGGATCCGGCAGGCGGCGATCCCGAGCGCCGCCCCGACTCCGGTCCCGAGAACCCCGATCGCGGCCCCCTGCGCCATGAAGAGCGCCATGATGCTCCGCCGGGTGGCCCCCATGGATCGCAGGATGGCGATGTCCCGGGTCTTTTCGATCACCGTGACGATCTGTCCCGCCACGATGTTGAGCGCCGCCACCCCCACGATGAAGCTGACGAACAGCGCGGTGGCGAGCTTTTCGAGCCAGAAAGCCGAAAAGAGAGTGGTGTTGAGGTCGATCCAGTTGAGCGCCGAATATCCCGGACCGAGCGTGTCCCGGACGCGGGTCTCCAGTTCCCGCACCTCGAACATGTCGGTGGCCCGGGCCTCGACCTGGCTCGCCTCCCCCGGCCGGCCGGTGAGCCGCTGCGCCTCGGCGAGCGGAATGAGCGCCCAGGCGTTGTCGTAGTCGTAAAGGCCCAGACGGAAGGAACCCGCCACCCGGAACCGCCGGGTGGTCGGGACGGTGCCGAGCGGAGTCAGGCGGCCCCCGGGAACCATGAGCCGGATCGTCTCCCCCACCCCGACGCCGAGCGCGATGGCCAGTTCCTCCCCAAGGAGCACCGGCGGCGGCTCCCCCGGCGCCACGCCTTCAAGATCCGCGAAACTCCCCGCGGTCATCCGGGAGGCGAACTCGCTCACGCCCGGTTCCCGGGCCGCGTCCACCCCCTTCAGGGTCACGAGGGCGTCCCTCCGGCCGAGGGCGATCGCCTTGCCGTAGAGCACCGGCGCCGCCGCCTCCACCCCCGGCACGCCCTCGATCGTCCCGACCACGTCCGCGTGGTCGGTGAATCCCTCCGCCGAGAGGCTGTACACCGTGAGGTGGGAAAGCGCCCCGAGAATCCGCGCCCGCAGCTCTCCCTGAAAGCCCGTCATGATGGCGAGCGCCACCAGCAGGATCGCGACCCCGAGGACCACCCCGAGCGCGGATATCGCCGAGATCACCGAAATGAACATGCCCCGCTTGCGGAGCATCAGGTAGCGCCCGGCGATCTGGAGTTCGAAGGGAAAGGAGCCTCCGAGACGCGCCAGCAGACCGCGGCCGGCCGGCCGCCCGGCTTCGCTCCCGGTCACTTTCCCTCGCGTGGACGCAGGTGCGGGAAGAGGATGACGTCCCGGATCGCGGCCGAGTTGGTGAGCAGCATCGCCACCCGGTCCACTCCCACGCCGCAACCCCCGGTCGGCGGCAGGCCGTGCCGAAGCGCCTCGATGTAATCCCAGTCCATGGCGTGTTCTTCGCCGGCCTGCCGCTTCGCCATCTGTTCGCCGAACCGGGCGGCCTGCTCGTCGGGATCGTTCAGTTCCGAAAACCCGTTCGCGATTTCCAGCCCGCCGGCGAACAGTTCGAACCGCTCGGTGATCCCGGGCTCCTCCGGGCTCGCCTTGGAGAGCGGCGACACCTCCACCGGGTAGCCGGTCACGAAGGTGGGTTGCACGAGGCTCCGTTCGGCAAGCGCTTCGAAGAGGCTCACCAGCAGCTTCCCGGCGCTCTCATCGGGAGGCAGCGTGAGATCGAGCCGGCGGTGGGCGTCGGCCAGCGCCGGCGCCGAGCGCAACTCGTCCCCGCTGAGCCGAACGCCGCGATCCCGGAGCGCCGCTTCGGTGACCTCGCGGAGCGAGACGCGCACGAAAGGCTTTTCGAAGGCGATCTCCTCGTCTCCGAAAATCGCCGGCTCACCACCAAGGACGACCCCGGCGGCGGCGATCAGCAAACGCTCGGTGAAGTCCATCATGCCGGCGCAGTCGGTGAACGCCCGGTAGAACTCGAGCATGGTGAACTCGGGGTTGTGGCGGGTGGAAAGCCCCTCGTTCCGAAAGTTGCGGTTGATCTCGTAAACCCTCGGGAACCCACCGACCACCAGCCGCTTCAGGTAGAGCTCGGGCGCTACCCTCAGGTAGAGGTCGATCCCGAGCGCCCGGTGCCGGGTCTGGAAGGGCCGCGCCGCCGCCCCGGTGGCGAGGGGCTGGAGCATGGGAGTCTCGACCTCCAGAAAACCCTCGGCGTCCATGAAGCGGCGCATGGACGAGACCATGGCCGCCCGGCGGCGAAAGACCTCGCGGGTAGCGGGATTTCCGAGGAGGTCCAGGTAGCGCTGGCGGTAGCGGGTGTCCCGATCGGTCAGGCCGTGCCACTTCTCGGGAAGCGGCAGCAGGGCCTTCGCCAGAAAGGTCAGGGAGTCGGCGCGAACCGTGAGTTCTCCGGTGCGGGTCCGGAACACCGGGCCGGCGATCCCTACCCAGTCTCCAAGGTCGAGCCGCTTCGAAACCGCAAAATCGCGCTCCGCAAGCACGTCGCGGCGCACGTGGGCCTGGAGAGTGGCCGCCCCCTCCGAAATCCGGAGAAACGCCGCCTTCCCGAACGACCGGATCGCCACGATGCGGCCGGCGACCCGCACCGCCCGATCCGCCTCGGGGGTGGCCTCGAGCGCGGGCCCGTCAAGGTCCCCGTACGACTCCGAGACCTGCCCGAGGGTGTGCGAGGCGGCATAGCGGCTCGGCCAGACGGAAACTCCGAGGCTCTCGATCTCCGCCAGCTTGCGGCGCCGGTCCCGTTCGTCCCGGTTCATGGCGGGCTCGGCGCTCTTCGGAGTCTCGCTCATGAATCCCGTCCTTCCCCGGCGCCGTCGTCGCCCGGGCTGGCGGCGGACGCCCCCGCCGGTCCGAGTTGGCGGACGACCCCGTCAAGCACGGCGTGGACGAACGAAGTGGAGTCTTCCCCGGCGTAACGGCGGGCCACCTCGATGGCCTCGCTCAGGACGACGCGGGGCGGCGCGCTCCCGGTGAGCAGTTCGGCCACCGCCACCCGCAGCACGCTGCGCTCGACCCGCCCCATGTTCTCCTTCCAGTAGGGCTTGGTGGTCTCGTCCAGACGGCGGTCAATCTCGGCGAGCCGCTCCCAGACGGCTTTCGCGAGCGCTTCCGCGAACTCCAGGTGCCTTTCGCTCGCCCGGGTGAGATCCCGCACCCCCGCCACGATGGACGGCGGCGATGCGGGATTCGCTTCCCAGGAAGACAGCATCTGCGCGGCGAGTTCGCGCCCGCGGCGGCGCTCGCGCGCGGTCCGGGGGTCCATTTCAGTGGCGCCCCGAAACCGGTAGCGGCCCAAGATCGCGGCCCGGGCGCTCGCCAAGACGCTTTCGGGCGCGGAGCAATCCGGCGACCGCCCGCGCCGCGTCCTCGCCGCGGTTTCCCCGGGCGCCCCCGGAACGGGCGTCGGCCTGTTCGCTGGTGTCCACGGTCAGGACCGCGTTCCCCACCGGAATCCCGGTCCGAACGGCGATTTCCAGGAGCCCGGTGGTCACCGCCTCGGCAAGATGACGGTCGTGGGAGGTCTCCCCGCGCACGATCGAGGCGCAGGCGACGATTCCGTCCACCCGCCCGGAGTCCGCCAGCCAGCCGGTCAGTTGGGCCACCTCGAAAGCGGCGGGCGCCGGATAGCGCGAGATATCGGCTCCTTCCGCCTGCAGCCAGTGCTCGGCGGCGGCGGCGAGGCGGCCCGAGGGCGTGTCCCGCTCCGAGAAAACGATTCCGAAGTGGTAGCCGGCGAGCGGTCCGGTCTCCGCGGCGTCGCCGCCCGCGTCGGGCCTCCGCCGGGACCCCGGATCAGGCGCCACGGAACCGCGCCGGACGCTTCTCCAGGAACGCGCCCAGCCCCTCCCGCATGTCGTCGGTGCCGGCGAGCGACGAAAAGAGCGATGCCTCGGCCAGCAGGCCGTCCTCGAGGCCGGCAAGCCCCGCATCCACCGCGAGGAGTGCGTTCCGGACCGCGAGCGGGCCGTTGGCGAGCACCCGGTCGAGGAGCGCCGCCGCTCCTTCGACCGCGTCCTCGTGGACCGCATCCACGAGCCCCGCCACGAGCGCCTCCTCGCTGTCCACCGGTTCGCCGGTGAGGATCATCCGGAGCGAGCGGCCGCGGCCGATGAGGCGCGGCAGCCGCTGGGTGCCGCCGTACCCGGGAATGACGCCGAGCTTCACCTCGGGGAGGCCGAGCCTGGCCTTCGGGCTCGCGACCCGCAGGTGACAGGCAAGCGCGAGCTCGAGGCCGCCCCCGAGCGCGTAGCCGCCGATCGCGGCGATGACCGGTTTGCCGGTCCCCTCGATGGTCCGCATGACTTCCTGGCCGCGGCGGACGAACTGGAAGGCGGCTTCCGGGGTGAGGTCGCGCAACTCGGAGATGTCCGCCCCGGCAACGAAGGCCCGGTCACCGGCGCCGGTAAGGACGATCCCCTCCGCGGCCCCGTCGGCTCCGAGGTCCTCGAAGGCGGCCGCGAGGGATTCCACCAGGCTGCGGTTCAGGGCGTTGAGGGCCCTGGGCCGATCCACCGTGACGAGAGCGAAGGGATGTCCCTTGGCGGTCTCCCGTCGCTCGACCAGGAGGTCGGGAAGGGCCGTCACGACGCCGCTCCGTTGCCGGCGCCGCTTCCCGCCGCCTCGACGACCATCGCAATGCCCTGCCCGCCACCGATGCAGGCGGTGGCAAGCCCGTAGCGGCCACCCGAGCGCCGCAGTTCGAGGAGCAGCGTGAGCAGCAGACGGGTGCCCGTGGCGCCCAGCGGATGCCCCAGCGCGATCGCACCGCCGTTCACGTTCACTCGTTCGCGGTCCAGCCCGAGTTCCCGCTCGACCGCCAGGTACTGGGGGGCGAACGCCTCGTTGACCTCGATCCGGTCCATGTCCTTGAGCCCGAGCCCGGCGGCCTTGAGCGCCGCCCGGCTGGCCGGAACCGGCCCGAGTCCCATGATCTCGGGAGGGACGCCCGCGGTGGCCCAGGAGACGATCCTGCCGAGCGGAGACCCTTCCCGCACCGTCGCCGCGCCCTCCCGCGCCACCACGAAGGCCGCGCCTCCGTCCACGATGCCGCTGGCGTTGCCGGCCGTGACGAGCCCGTCGCGGCGGAATGCCGGCCGGAGCCGGGCGAGGCCTTCCCGGGTGGTCTGGGGACGCCGGTGCCCGTCCTCCGACACGATGGCGTCGCCCTTCCGGGTCTTCACGGTGACGGGGATGATCTCCTCGGCGTGCGCCCCGGCCCGGAAGGCGCGATCCGCGGTCTGCTGGCTGCGGAGCGCGTATTCGTCGGAATCCTCGCGGGTGATCCCAGTGCGTTCCGCCACGTTCTCGGCGGTGTCGGACATGGAAAGGCCGCAACGGCCATCCGTGAGCGCCGCGACCAGGGTGTCCTCGAGCTTACCGTGACCGAGCCGGAGGCCGGAACGGGCGCCCCGCACCACGAAGGGCGCCTGGCTCATGGACTCCATGCCGCCGGCGAGGACAACGTCCGCTTCCCCGGCGAGCATCTGGTGCGCCGCGGAGATCACCGCCTGGATGCCCGAGCCGCAGAGGCGGTTCACGGTGAGCGCCGGCACCGAATCCGGTACCCCCGCCCGCAGGCCCACGTGCCGGGCGCCGTAGATCGCGTCGCTGCTGGTCTGCTGGGCGTTGCCGACCACCACGTGGTCCACCCGCTCCGGCTCCACCCCGGACCGGTCGAGGGCGCCCTTCGCCGCCTCGGCCCCGAGCTCCACTGCGGTGCATCCCGCCAATTCGCCGAGGAACGGCGTCATGGGAGTCCGGGCCCCCGCCAGGAACCAGATTCCGGACGCCGGAGCGACGGCGTTTCTGGGCGGACTCATGGCGGGCGAAAGCGTATCGCGGGGATCGCGCGACCCGTCACGGTTCGAGGGGCCACGGACCGCCGGTCTCAATACCGGCGCCGCCGGCCGACCGGGCAGCAAGCAACGCCCCTTGTGGCTCCGGTCATCGACCGCGGTCGGAGCAGGCGGCCTCCCGCCGCCCGGTTACGATTCCGGGATGGTCGAGGCAAGGGCGCGGCCGAGCGCCGGCCAGCAACCCCGCGCCGGGAGCCGGGAGGCGTCGAACCCCCTGCTCTATTGCGGTCTGGGCCTCGTTCTTCCCGGCGGCGGGCACCTGGCCCTCGGGCGGCGCGGGACCGGCGTCGTCTTCCTGGTTTCCATCGGTTTGCTGTTCGGGTTCGGGCTCCACATGGAAGGCGAGCTCTTCCCCTTCGAAGCCGCGGCGCCGCTCACCCTCCTCGCCGGCGCCGCCGAGGTGGGGGCCGGGGGCCTCTACGTGGCGGCCCGCCTGCTGGGCTTCGGCGCCGGGAATCCGGAGGCGCCCACCTACGAGTACGGGTACGCCTTCCTGATCGTGGCGGGACTCCTCAACATGCTCGTCGTCCTCGATGCCTGGGACATCGCGACCGGGGCGAAGGAATCGGCGGAAGAGGCCGCACCCGCGGACGGACCCCGGGACTCGGCGCGATGAGTCACGCCGCCGCGCTCATCCTCTTCGCCGCGCTGGTCTCCCCGGCCTTTGCCTGCCTCATGCGCGAGGGATGGATGGCGCGGCTGCGCTTCACCTTCTGGGCCTTCGTCAGCTTCGTCGGGTTCGCCGTCGGAATCGGCTGGGTCATGTACCTCGCGGGCGGCTGATCCCGTTCCCGACCAGCTTTCCAGATGGCGGGACTCCCGATCCTCGGGATCGCGGTCCTGATCGGGATCGCCTGGGCCATCTCGCTGGACCGGCGCCGCTTCCCGTGGCGGATCGTGGGCTGGTCGCTCGCGATGCAGGTCGCCTTCGCGGTGCTGGTGCTGAAGACCGGCGCCGGAACCGCCGTCTTGTCCACCATCGCGGACGGAGTGGATCTCGCGCTCCAGCAGGCGAACGCCGGGATCGAGCTGCTGTTCGGCCCGCTGGCCGATCGGGAGCAATTCGGCGTCATCCTCGCGGTCACCGCCCTCCCGGCGATCGTCTATGTGGCGTCCGTTTTTTCGGTCCTCTATTACCTGGGAATCCTTCAGCTTGCCGTGGTCGGGATGGCGAAGGTGATGGTGAAGACGTTCGGGACCAGCGGCGCGGAGACGCTTGCCGCGGCCGGGAACGTGTTCATGGGTCAGACGGAGGCTCCCCTGCTGGTGGCTCCCTATCTCGAGCGGATGACCCGCTCGGAACTCCACGCGGTCATGGTCTCGGGGATGGCCACGGTGTCGGGCGGGATGCTCGCCGCCTACATCGCCCTGGGGGTGGATGCCAGGTTCCTGCTGGCAGCGAGCCTGGTGAACGCTCCGGCGGCGCTCATGATGGCCAAGATCATCAGTCCGGAGACGGAGAAACCGGAAACCGCCGGTCGGATCGAATACAAGGTGGAACGGACCGAGGTGAACCTCATCGACGCGGCGGCGACCGGCGCCTCCGCCGGGATGAAGCTGGTGCTGAACGTGGTCGCCATGCTGATCGCGTTCCTCAGCATCGTGGCGCTCGTCAATCTGCCCCTCGGCGCGGTGGGCCTTTCGCTCTCCCAGATCCTGGGCTGGGTCTTCGCCCCGATCGCGTTCCTGATCGGCGTCCCCGCCGGTGAAGTCAGCACCGTCGCGGCCATGCTGGGCAAGAAAGTGATCCTCAACGAGTTCGTCGCCTACCTCGACCTGACCGCGCTGAAGGCCGCGGGGACGCTCTCGGCGAAGAGCGAAGTCATCGCGACCTTCGCACTCTGCGGCTTCGCGAATCTCGGGTCGGTCGGCATCCAGATCGGCGGCATCGGCGCGATCGCTCCGGGGCGCAAGAAAGACCTGGCGCGGCTTGGCCTCCGCGCCCTCGCCGGCGGCACCCTGGCAACGCTCGTCACCGCAGCCATCGCCGGCATGCTTTCCGGGACGCCGTGAGGGTCGAAACGGCCGCCCGGCTCCGGGAGGCGGCCGCCACCGTGCGCCAGTGGTACGGAGACGGCATCTTCCCGGAGGTCGGAATCGTCTTCGGTTCCGGCCTCGCCGGCGCCGCGGACTCGGTCTCGAATGCCCGTTCCCTGCCCTACCCCGAGATCCCGGGACTCGCCCAGTGCTCGGCGCCGGGGCACCGCAGCCGGTTGGTGGTGGGCGAGCTGGCCACCGATGCCGGGACATCGCTGCCGGTCGCCATGCTACTCGGCAGGCATCATCTCTACGAGGGTTGGACCGCGGAGGAGGCCGTCTTCGGAGTGAGGCTGCTGGGCGCGCTCGGCGTCGGGCGCCTGGTGCTCACCGCCGCGGTGGGAGCCATCCATCCGGACCTCCGGGTCGGCGATTTCCTGCGGATTGACGACCACCTGAACCTGACGGGAGCCAGCCCGCTCGAAGGGCCGGAACCCGGGCCGGAGCCGCGGTTCCCGGACATGACGCGGGCCTGGGACGAGGAACTGGGAACGGCGCTGGAGCGCGCCGCGGCGCGCATCGGCATGCCCCTCGTTTCCGGGGTCTATGGCGGAGTCCGGGGGCCGCAGTTCGAAACCCCCGCCGAGATCCGGATGCTGCGGACGGTCGGCGCCGACGTGGTCGGAATGTCGGTGGTGCTGGAGGCAATCGCCGCCCGGCATCTGGGGATTCGGCTCGCCGGGTTGGCGTTTGCCTCGAATCTGGCGGCGGGCATCGGGGAAGGCCCGCTCGATGCGGCGCACGTGAACGAGGCCGGGGCACGGGCGGTGCCCGGCCTGGTGCGCCTACTCGGCGCGGCGGCGGCGGAACCGGAATTCCGCGGGGACTGACGCCCCCAGCGGAAGACCTGGCCGGCGCTCCTTGGTGTCCCCGCGCTGCCGCCCGGTCCGTGGCCGACCCTACAGCGAGCCGACGTAGGGGAGATGGCGGTAGCGGCCGGCGTAATCGAGGCCGTAGCCCACCACGAACTTGTCGGGAACGATGAAGCCGGTGAAGTCCGCCTGGATCGTCACCCGGCGGCGGTTCGGCTTGGAGAGCAGCGCCGCGCAACAGACGGATCGGGGCCCGGCCGACTTCACCGCCCGCATCAGCGCTTCCAGCGCGAACCCGGTGTCCACTATGTCCTCGACAATCATCACGTCGCGATCGGTCAGGGTTTCGGGGTGATAGAGCTCGACCGCGGGGACGCCCGGCTCGGTACCGTCTCCATAGGACGCCACCCGGCAAAAATCCACGGTCACTTCCATCCCCCGGGAATGGAGTGCGCGCGCCAGGTCGGCCGCGAAAACGAACGCCCCCCGCAGCACCACCAACAGATGCAGCTTTCGATCGGCGTGCGCCGCCTCGATCTCCCCGGCCAGTGATTCCACCCGGGCGGCGATGACCGCCGCCGACAGGACCTCGGGTGGATCCGCGGCCGCCTCGCTCGGGGATGTCACGCCGAATGCCGGATTCAGCCGGTCGGCAGGAGGCCGAAGGTGACGCTGATGACGCCGATCGCCTCCACCGGCTTGCCGTTCTTGAGCGCCGGCTTCCAGCGATAGAGGAGCGCGTGTTTCCGCGCCGTTTCGACGCAGACGCGGCACCCGGACTTGATGACCCCGAGCACTTCGGTGGATCCGTCGAGCTTCACCAGAACCTGGAGCATCACCTCGCCGGTGATTTTCCGGCGGCGGGCCGACTCGGGATAGGGAGGCTCCGGGGGTTCGAAGAGGATGCGCGGCTCCACGTCGTAGCCCCCGGGGCTGTAGGCGCCCCCGCCCGAGCCGCCCCCGTATCCGGGGCCGACTCCCCATCCCTGCCCCTCGCCGGTGCCGATCCCCTCGCCGCCGCCGATGCCTCCCCCCGTACCGGCGCTCGGCGCAGTGTCCCGCCCCCCGTAGTCACCGAAATCATCGAGCGAGAGCCCGGGGAAATCCTCCGCCTGCGGCGAAAACACTCCGCCAAGCACCAGGTTGGTGAGATCCGGTTGGTCCGCGACATTCTCGAGATCTTCGAACCGCAACGGGCGCGGTTTCCGCGGCGCAATGGGCGCCTCGCGCGGGGTCTCGGGCTCGGGAGCAGCACGCTCCACCCGGACCGGGATGTAGGCGCTGATGCGTTCGCCGCGGCTGCCGCCCCCGCCGCCGCCGCCGCCGGCGCCCTCGCCCCCGGCAACCCGGAACTGGAAGATGGGGTTGCCCGTCATCCGCTCCTCCGAAGAATCGAACAAACCGAATCCAGGCAGAAAAACCAGAGCTGCGAGCGCCAGGTGGAAGGCCGCCGAGGCGAGCGCCGGTCGCTGTTTCCAGATCGGGTCCGCCGGGCTGGTCGCCGCACCCCCGGACGCGAGGCCGGCCAGCCAGCCTTCAGAACGGCGCACCGGGGGCTCGGCTCCGGTTCCTCTTGCCGTTTCCATGGCGCCTCCTAAGAGCCTGTGGTGGAACTGACGTGAGCACCGAGACGCCCGCTGGGCCTCGGTGACAAGACGCGCGAGGGAGGAATGCCGAGTGTATTTCGACCGAAGCGCAACGATGAGCGAGCCGAAGGCGAGCGGTTCAGCGGGGATTCAGCGGGCGTCGAATGCCGCGTGAGTTTCACCACAGGCTCTTAACCTCACCCCAACGGATCAATGGTAGCAGCGCGATCGCGGCGCGTCAGGGGCGCGGGGGTCCACCTCGGTGATCCGTACTCCGCCTCCCCCACCACCACCGCTTACGCACGGGAGCACGGAACGCGCAGGCGGCGCTGCCGGCCCTTCAGCGGATCGGAGGGATCCGGAGGTCGGCGAGAACTTCCTCGGTGTGCTGGCCCTGCCGTGGTGGCGGGAGGGCGGCGGAATGGTTCTGCCCGTCGAATTGGATCGGATTGCCGACCATCCTGAGCGCTCCGATTGCCGGGTGATCGCCTTCCACGAGCATGCCGCGGGCCTTGAGCTGCGGACTGTTCAGGATTTCGCCCACGCTCCGTACCCGTCCCACCGGAACACCGGCTTCGTCCAGCACGCGTTCCCACTCGGCGACTGCCCGGGAGCGGAAGACGGGCTCCAGCAGGGCGCGCAGCTCGGGGCGGCGCCGCACCCGGTCGGGATTTTTCTCGTATTCGGGACGATCGAGGCCGGAACCGGCGACGGCGCAGAACCGCTTCCACAGGGCGTCGTTGCCGACCCCCACGATCACGTGCCCGTCCGACGCCTCGAAGCTCTCGTAGGGCGTCAGCGACGGGTGATTGTTGCCGCTCCTCACGGGTTCCTCGCCGGTGAGCAGGTATCCCTGGGCCTGGTAACACAGCGTCGCCACCACGGAATCAAACAGCGCCACGTCCACCCGGCGGCCCCGGCCGTCGCGCTCTCGCCGAAAGAGCGCGGCGAGGATTCCCGAACTCGCCATCATGCCCGCGCAGATGTCCGCGAGCGAAGCTCCCACCTTGGTGGGCGGCCCCTCAGGGGGGCCGGTGAGGCCCATCCAGCCGGCCTCGCCCTGCATGATGGCGTCGTAGCCGGGCTTCGTCGAGAGCGGACCGTACTGGCCGTAGGCGGAGATCGAGCACCAGATGAGCCGGGGATGGCGGTCCTGGATCTCGTCCGGTGGAAACCCGAGGCGCGCCATCGTCCCGGGTCGGAAGTTCTCGACGAGCACGTCGCTGGACGCGATGAGCCGGGCAAGGGCCTCGGAACCCTCGGCACTCTTCAGATTCAGGACAACGCTCTTCTTCCCCCGGTTGACGGCGAGGAAGTAGGCGGCCTCGCCGCCGGCGAACGGCGGTCCCCAGGTGCGCGTGTCGTCCCCAGTGGGAGGCTCGATCTTGATCACCTCGGCGCCCAGGTCCGCGAGCATCATGGTCGCGTAGGGACCCGCCAGGATCCGCGAGAGATCCAGGACGCGAACCCCTGCGAGCGGCGGCCCCGCCACCGCTCGCCCCGCTGGGGCATTGGCGGTCAACGGGCCTCCGCCTCCGTGGCGGCGAGCGCCCGATCGAGCATCGCCAGGGCGTCGCTCACGTCGGACGTCCCGATGTTGAGCGGCGGAGAGATCCGCACGCAGTTGCCGTAGAGCCCCCCCTTGCCGATCAGGAGCCCCTCGTCCCGGACGTGTTGGATGAACCGGCCGGCGAACGCCGCGTCGGGGGTCTTCGTCCCCCGGTCCTCCACGAACTCGAGCGCCTGCATGAGCCCCTTGCCGCGGACGTCGCCGATCGCCGGATGGGCCTCGGCGAGCTCCTCGAGCCCGGCGCGCAGGTGGGCGCCCATGCGCTCCGCATTCTCCGCGAGGCGTTCACGCTCCACGATCTCGAGTACCGCTCCGGCGGCCGCCATGCTCACCGGATTTCCGCCGAACGTGGAAAGGGTGTTCCCCCGCACCGACCCCGCGACCTCGTCGGTGGCGACCGTCGCCCCCACCGGGACCCCATTCCCGAGGCCCTTGGCGTAGGTGACGATGTCCGGCTCCACGTCCCAGTGGTCGATGCCGTTCAGGGCGCCGCCGGTGCGTCCCCAGCCGGTCTGGACCTCGTCGCAGATGAAGACCCCCCCGTAGCGCCGCACGATCTCCACGGCCACCTCGAAATAGCCCGGAGGCGGCGTAATGAACCCGCCGACACCCTGGATCGGTTCGGCGATGAACCCGGCGATCCGGCCGGAGGTCGTGGTCTGGATCACGTCCTCGATGTCGCGCGCGCAGCGGAGGTCGCAGGATGGGTACTCGAGACCGAAGGGACAGCGGTAGCAGTAGGCGTTCGCCACGTGACGGACCCCCGCTGCAGCGCTGGCCCCAAGCCGCCAGGGCGCCTGACCGGTGGCGCCCATGGTGAGCCGGCTGCGGCCGCTGTAGCCGTGGCGGAGGGCGATGACTTCGGAGTTTCCCGTATGCATCTCGGCCATCAGCAGCGCCATCTCGTTGGCTTCGGTACCGGAGTTCGTGAAGAAGCTCTTCCGGCAATCTCCGGGAGTGAGGCGGGCGAGGCGCTCGGCAAGTTCCACCATCGGCTGGTTCGGAAACATGGTGGTGACGTGCTGGAGGGTGTCCAGCTGCCCGCGGACCGCCTGGTTCACCTCCGGGTGGCAGTGCCCGAGGCCGACCGTCAGGATGCCGCCGAAGAAGTCGAGATACCGGTTGCCGTCGGAATCCCAGACGTGCTGTCCCTGCCCCCGCACGATCGGCATGGGCTCGTCATAAAACGTCTGCACCGCCGGCAGGACGTAACGGCGGTGCGCCTCGCGGATAGCTTCAGTACTCAGGGAAGGCCGACAGGCAGGCGGGATTTCCTCCTGGGTGGCTGATTCGTTCGGACTGGTGCTCATCCGGTCATTCTCCCACGGCAGGCGCCGCGCCGCACCGCTCCCTACCGGAGTAACGCTCCGTGCTGCAACTCGCGCAAATGGTCGCGCAGCCGCGCCGCGCGTTCGAACTCCAGATCGCGCGCCGCCTTCTTCATTTCCTTGCGGAGCCGCGCGATTTCCCGTTCGAGCGCCTCGGAACCCTCCGGCGGCGGCTCCAAGAGACCCATGGCCCGATCCCAGTCGTCCTCCTCGGCCGCCGCCGTTCCGGCCGATGCGGGAGCGAACGCCTCGGCCACGTCCTTGACGACCGTCTGCGGCACGATGCCGTGCTCCTCGTTGAACGCCTGCTGGAGCGCCCGCCGGCGGCGGGTTTCGCCGAGCGCCCGCTTCATGGAGCCGGTTTCGTGGTCGGCGTAGAGGATGGACCGGCCGCTGGCGTGTCGCGCAGCCCGGCCCATGGTCTGGATCAACGCTCCCTCGGAGCGGAGGTATCCCTCGCGGTCCGCATCCAGGATGGCCACCAGGGATACCTCCGGCAGATCGAGCCCCTCGCGCAACAGGTTGATCCCGATCAGCACGTCGAACTCGCCCAGCCGGAGCGAGCGCAGGAGCTGCACCCTTTCGAGGGTGTCGATGTCCGAGTGCAGGTAGCGGCAGCGGACCCCGAGCTCGTGGTAATACTCGGAAAGGTCCTCGGCCATCCGCTTGGTCAGGGTGGTGACGAGCACCCGTTCCCCCCGGGCCACGGTCTCGCGGATCTCTCCCAGCAGATCGTCCACCTGGTCCCCCGCGGGCCGCACCTCGACCTCGGGATCGAGCAATCCCGTGGGACGGATGATCTGCTCCACCACGACGCCGTCAGTGGCGTCGAGCTCATAGGGCCCCGGGGTTGCCGAGACCGAGATTGCCTGCCCTACCCGCTCCTCCCATTCCTCGAAGGAGAGCGGACGGTTGTCGAGCGCCGAGGGGAGCCGGAAACCGTGCTCGACCAGGGTCCGCTTCCGCGCCTGGTCTCCCGCGAACATGCCGCGGACCTGCGGATAGGTCTGGTGGCTCTCGTCCACCACGATCAACGCATCCCCCGGCAGGTAGTCCATCAGGGTCGGAGGCGGCTCTCCGGGCGCGCGCCCGGTGAAGTGGCGCGAGTAGTTCTCGATGCCGTGACAGTGGCCGGCTTCGGCGAGCATGTCCAGGTCGAAAAGGGTCCGCTGCATCAGTCGCTGCGCCTCGAGCAGCTTTCCTTCCTGGACAAGCTTGGGATGGTGCTCGTCGAGTTCCTCCCGAATGGTGACGAGCGCCCGGGCCAGGTCTTCTTCCCGGGCCACGTAGTGGGTGCGCGGGAAGAGCGTCGCCCGGCTCTCTCGCCCCAGCTCACGCCCGGTGAGGGGGTCGAAACGAGCCACCCGCTCCACCTCGTCGCCGAAGAGGCGCACCCGCAGGCCGAGATCCTCGTACCCGGGCACGATCTCCACGGTGTCTCCCCGCACCCGGAACCGTCCTCGTTCGAGCGAGGCGTCGTTGCGCTCGTACTGCATTTCAACCAGTTTGCGGAGGAGAGCCTGCCGGGACGGGAACTCGGCCCCTTCCTCGAACACCAGGAGCATCCCGTAGTACGCCTCCGGTGATCCGAGGCCGTAGATGCACGAAACACTGGCGACGATCAGCACGTCCCGGCGCTCGAACAGCGACCGGGTGGCCGACAGCCGAAGGCGATCGATTTCGTCGTTGATGGTCGCCTCCTTCTCGATATAGGTGTCGCTCGCCGGCACGTAGGCCTCGGGCTGGTAGTAGTCGTAGTAGCTGACGAAATACTCGACGGCGTTGTCCGGGAAAAAGCTCCGGAACTCCTGGTAGAGCTGGGCCGCCAGCGTCTTGTTGTGCGCGATGACGAGTGCGGGGCGGTTGACCGCCTCGATCACGCGGGCCACGGAGAACGTCTTGCCGGAACCGGTGACGCCGAGCAGTACCTGGTTGGGGTCGCCACGCTCGAGCCCCTCGACGAGCTGGTGGATCGCCTGCTGCTGGTCGCCCCGGGGCTCGAACGGACTCACCACCCGGAAGGGACGCGCGGACTGCGGCGGAGGGAGGCCGGGACGGGCGTAGGGGGCGGCCCGCTCGGCGGGTCCGGCGTAGCGGGAGGGACCGGATGGCATCCGCGTCAGCTACTTCCCGCGCGTGTCTGCCCGGCGTCCCGCCGGCGAATCCCGGTCAGAACGATTCGTCGGCGCGGCAGTCGTCCTCGGTCATTCCCCGGAATTCCAGGACCCGGAGGATGGTGCGGTGGACCATCACGTCCGGGGTCGAGGCTCCGGAGGTCAACCCGACGCGCAGCGGCCCCGCGGGCAACCAGCCCCGCCGCACCACCGGCTCCGTTCCCTGGCCCGTCCCGGGGGCGGGCCGGCAACGGATTTCGTCGGCGGACAGCAGGCACTCGGGGCCGGAGATGTGGTAGCTCGGAAACTTCCGGTCGCAGATCGCGGCCAGGTTCGCGGTGTTCGAGGAATTGAAGCCGCCGACCACCAGCACGAGATCGAGATTCTCCTGGAGGAGTTCGAGAACCGCGTCCTGGCGTTCCTGAGTGGCGCTGCAGATCGTGTCGAACGAGCGGAACCTGGCGGCCACCTCATCTTCCCCATAGCGGCGCGCCATCGAATCGCGCAGGACCGCCGCGATCTCGAGAGATTCGCTGGCGAGCATGGTGGTCTGGTTCGCGAGACCGATTCTGCCCAGGTCGCGATCCGGATCGAAACCGGGAGACACGGACGGGGCGAAATGTTCGAGAAACCCCTGCCGGCCGAGCGGCGCGGGGCCTCCGCCCGCGTCCTCGCCCGGACTGCCCGGCGCGCCACCGGCTTCGATGTAGCGGCAGACCTCCCGGGCCTCGGCCATGTCGCGGACGACCAGGTAGGCGCCCGCCCGGGAGGTCGTGGCCTTGGTCTCCTCGTGGGCGGATTTGCCGTGGACGACGGACGTAAAACCGTCACGCTTGTACCGGTCCACGTTCTTCCACACGTTCATCACCGAACCGCAGGTGGTGTCCACCAGGATGCAGCCCTTCCGGCGCAACACGTCGAGCTCCGGTGTCGGCACCCCGAAGGCCGGGAGCAGCACCACGTCCTGGGGACCGACGGCGGCGAACTTCGCTTCGGGCGACACATCGTCTTCGATCAACCGGATCCCGAACTCGGACAACCGCCGGTTCACGTACTGGTTGTGGATGATCTCTCCGGTCAGGTAGATCCGGTGGTCGGGGAAGCGGAGGCGGGCTTCGTAGGCGTACTCGATCGCCCGGTCCACCCCGTAGCAGAACCCGAACTCGTGGGCGATCTGGAAGACGAGGTCGCCGGCCCGAATCCGATAGTCGTGATCTCGGGCAAACCGGACCAGATGGCCGCGGTAGTCCTCGGTAACGGGCTCGATGATCTCCTTTCGGAGTCCCAGGCCGCGGCGGTAGTGGATACCGGGGGGTGGCAGCTTGGCGCTCGAAGGCGTGAGTTCCCCGGGTTCCGCCGGTTGGACGGAGTCTTCGGCGATCGGCACGTTCGGAATGATACGCTTTCGGGACATGCAGGACGTGCTGATCACCGGGCCCCGAAAGCGCCAGCCGAAGATCCTCGCCTACGTGGATGCCGGTAAGTGTTTTGGTCGCGGCTGCGAAATGTGCATCGCCGTCTGTCCGGTCAAGGACTGCATCATCCTGGTGCCCGATCCCGAGCCCCGCTCGGTGGGGCAGGTCTGCGAAGTGAACGTCGAGACCTGCATCGGCTGCCAGCTCTGCGCGAAATTCTGCCCGCCCGACTACGACGCCATCCACATGTTCCCCCACGACGAAGGGATCCGGCTGACTGAAGAGCGCGACCGGACCTACGAGTACCGCCAGTACAAGAAGAAGCCGGGCGAGGCCCTCGCGCGGTAGGAGCACCGGCCTTCCGGCCGGCGTCGTCCCTTTCGGGGGGATCCGACTCCCCCGGCCACCTCGGGGTACGCGGCGGCGCTGCGGACACCGGCGCTCTGCTAAGATTTTTAGCCCTCCCTGATGGCTCGGATCGCGTTGCTTGGCCTCCAACGTAGGGCCTCGTGTGAGTTGCGATCCGCCGGGGGGGCCAGGTTCTGACATGTCGGACGCCGATCTCCCGCGCTCGAACGGAAGGGACGCTGGCGCGGAGCGCGAGGCTTCCGGGTCCGCTGCGGAGTCCGGCGAGCGGCGCCGCACGCACATCGGCGAGGCCGGAAACGGTCACGATCGCGTGGCGGAGAGCGAACCCGAAGACACTCCTGCGCTTAGCCCCGAGGAACTGCGGGCCGCCTACCGGGTGATGCTCACCTCGCGGGAGGTGGATCTTCGGGAGATCGCCATGAAGCGGCAGAACAAGGCCTTCTTCCAGGTCAGTTCCGCCGGCCACGAGGCGATCACCGCCGCCGCCGCAACTCTGCTGCGGCCGAAGACCGACTGGGTGTTCGCCTACTACCGGGACCGCGCCCTCGCCACCGGCCTCGGACTTACCCCCCTCGAGCAACTGGCGGCTTCCTGGGGCGCCGCTGCGGATCCCTCTTCGGGTGGGCGCCAGATGCCGTCGCATTTTTCGAAGCCGTCGCTTGGCCTCACCGTGCACTCGAGTTGCGTGGGGACGCAGTTCCTGCACGCTGTCGGTTTGGCGTACGCCGAGCGCTACCTGAGCCGCCACCGCCTCCCGGGACTCCCGGCGGCCCCCAACGGGGACGGCCTGGTGCTCGTCAGCGGTGGCGACGGCGCCACCAGCGAAGGTGAGTTCTGGGAGGCGCTCAACAGTGCCTCGCTGCGGCGATTGCCCGTCGTGTTCCTGATCCAGGACAACGGGTACGCCATCTCGGTCCCCGTGGAACACCAGACAGCCGGCGGGAACATCGCACCCCTCGCCGCCAGCTTCCCCGACCTCAAGGTGGTGGGATGCGACGGCTGCGACTACGAGGAGTCCTTCCGAGCCCTGCAAGAGGCCTTCGACTACGTGCGGGCCGGCGAGGGACCGGCGCTCGTGCATGCTCGGGTGATCCGCCTGATGCCCCACTCGCTCTCCGATGAGGATCGCGATTACCGGACGGCAACCGAAATGGAAACGGACCAGCGGCGCGATCCGCTGGCGCGGCTGAGAGACCGGCTCACCGCCTCGGGCGGCGCCACCCGGGAGGAACTCGACGCTCTTCAGAAGCGGACCCAGGCGGAAGTCGCCGCGGCCGCCACCGATGCCCTCGCCCTCCCCTGGGCCCCTCCGGACAGCGCCTGCGACCACCTCTACAGCCCCGAAGTCGATCCGTGCTCCGAGGAGTTCGACACCGAACCGCGCTATGAGCCGGACGCGAAGCCCGGAACGATGGTGGACCTGATCAACGCGACGATCCGCTCCGAAATGGCTCGCGACCCACGGATCGTGGTGTTCGGACAGGACGTGGCGGACGCGAGCCGCGAGCAGGTGCTCCGGGAGGTCAAGGGCAAGGGCGGCGTCTTCAAGGTCAGTTACGGCCTCCAGCGCGAATTCGGATCGGAACGGGTGTTCAACACCCCCCTGGCCGAGGCCACGATCGTCGGGATGGGAGTCGGCATGGCGCTGCGCGGGCTGCGCCCGGTCGCGGAGATCCAGTTCCTCGACTACATCTGGCCCGCCTACATGCAGATCCGGAACGAACTCGCCAGTCTCCGCTGGCGCGCGAACAGCAACTACAGCGCCCCGCTCGTGCTTCGGGTTCCCACCGGCGGCTACCTGACCGGAGGCGCCGTTTACCACAGCCAGTCCGCCGAGGTCCTCTTCACCCATCTCCCGGGGTTGCGGGTGGTGCAGCCCTCAACCGCACTCGACGCCGCCGGCCTCCTGCGCACCGCCATCCGCTGTGAAGACCCGGTCATCTTCCTGGAACACAAGCACCTCTATCGGCAGACCTACAACAAGAGTCCCGACCCGGGACCGGATTTCATGATCCCCTTCGGGAAAGCGCGCACCGTGCGGCCGGGGGAAGACCTGACGCTCGTGACCTTCGGGGCGCTCGTTCACCGGGCCGAACTGGCCGCCAGGAAGGCGGCTGCCGACGGGATCTCAGTGGAGATCCTGGACCTCCGCACTCTCGCGCCCTACGACTGGGCTGCGATCCGCGAGAGCATCGGGCGCACGAACCGGGTGCTGGTGGCCTATGAAGACACCAGGAGCTTCGGGTACGGCGCGGAAATAGCCGCCCGCATCGCGGACGAGTTGTTCGAGGATCTCGACGCCCCCGTCCGCCGGGTCGCGGCCCAGGACACCTGGGTCGCCTACAACCCGGACGTGGAAGCGGAGACGCTGCCGCAGGCCGAGGATCTGCTGAGCGCCATCCGCGACCTCGCCGACTACTGATCCAGGAGCGCAAGGAGCGCCGGCCTCCGGCCGGCATCGCCGAGTAAAGCGAGGCGAAACTCCCAAACCTGTTCGTTCTTGATGGCGCCGACCTATACGAGGACGGCGCATCGTCACACCTCCGCATAGGAGCGCCAGGATGGCGCCGCCGCCCCGCCGCATGGCGCAGCGCCGCTGGTGCGGCGGTAGAGCGATGCGCCGTCCCCGTTTGGGTTGCAGCCATTGGGGACGATCAACCCTGGGAGTTTCGCGGCCTGCGGCCGCGATGCCGGCCGGAGGCCGGCGCTCCAATTCTCGCGGTGGGGGTCGCGGCATCGACCCCGGGCTCGTGCGGGGCGCTTTCCCCACGGGCTGCTACGCTGCCGGTAGCGTGTCCGTCCAGGTTTTCCAGAGTCCCGCGGCACAGACCGAACCGCTGCCGGCGAGCAGCGACACGAACCCGCTGAGCGTTCTTTCGGAGAGCGAACGGCTGCATTTCGGGGCCGTTCATCAGGTTGCCCGGGCGGAGGTGGCGCCGCTCACCAGAGCGATGGAAAGGGAAGGGCGGATCCCCGCCGAACTGGTGAAGACGCTGAGCCGGTACGGGTTCTTCGGGGTAGTGATTCCCGAGCAATTGGGGGGCAGCGGACAGGGCCTCTTCGATGTGGCGCTTACCGTGGAGGCGCTGGCGCAGGCCGATGCCGCGGTGGCCCTGCTGGTGGATGTTCACAACACGATGGTCGCCGGGGCCATCAACCGCTTCGGCCAGCGAAGCCAGCGTTTCCGGCATCTGCCGAAGCTGGCGGGCGACCGCATCGGCGCCTTCTCCCTCTCGGAAGCCCATGCCGGAAGCGACGCCTTCGCGCTCCGCACCACCGCGGAACGCGTCCGTGGCGGCTTTTCGCTCAACGGTTCGAAAGCCTGGGTGTCGGGCGGCCGGGAAGCCGGACTCTTCCTGGTCTTCGCCCGGGTGCCCACCGGCGACGGAACAGGTTCAGAAGGGGGAGTCACCGCATTCCTGGTGGATCGGGAGAGCGACGGCCTCACCGTGGGCCCGCCGGAGTCGAAAGTCGGCCTCAAGGCATCCAGCACCACCCCTCTCTTCTTCAAGGACTGCTTGGTGGCGGAAGAAGACGTGCTCGGGGAAGTCGGGGGAGGGCAGCGCCTCGCCATGTCGCTCCTGAACGAGGGCCGCATCGGGATCGCCGCCCAATTGGTGGGCGTCGGACAGGCCGCCCTGGAACTTGCGGTGTCATACGCCCGGGAACGCGAGGCCTTCGGCCGGAAAATCGGCCGGAACCAGGCGGTCGCGTTCGCCCTCGCGAACGCCGCAACGCAGGTGGAAACGGCGCGGCTGGCCACCTGGAACGCGGCGCGGCTGGCGGACCAGGGAAACGAGACGCGCTACGCCGCGGCAATGGCCAAGCTGACCGCCCAACGGATGGCCGAGTCGGTGACCTCCCTCGCCATCGAGATCCACGGGGGAACGGGATACACCACGGATTGCCTCGCGGAGAAGCTCTGGCGGGACGCCAAGGCGGGGACGATCTACGAGGGCACGGAAAACATGCAGCTCACGACGATCGCCCACGGCTTCCGCTTCTGACAGGGAGACGCACCCGCCTGGCAGCCGCACCCGACCGGGCGGGCCGCCGCCCACGCCGGTCGGTTCGGCTATCTTGGGCAGGAATGACGCGAACCGTCCCGCCAGGAAGGAACGGCTGGCGCGTCGGAGACGCGTAGCGAGCGCAGGAGGTTCGTCCATGGGAGCCGCCGCCGGTCCGGAGGATAGGAGCATCCGTTACGAACCGGCAGAACGGCCCCCGATTCCCGTCGCGCTGGGGCTCGGCCTGCAGATCGCGGTCACTCCGCTGTTCGTGGCGATCCTGATTCCCACCATCGCATTCCGGGCCGCCGGCGCGGACGATGCCCTCCTGTCCTGGGTGGTGTTCGCCTCCGTCCTGGTTTGCGGTCTGAGCGCGGCTCTTCAGGCAATCCGATTCGGGCGGATCGGCGCCGGGTTCGTCCTGGCGCCGTCGGTTTCCGCCGCCGGCATCGCGGTCGCCACCGACGCGCTGCGCACCGGGGGACCGGCGCTCCTCGCGACATTGGTCGTCAGCGCGGCGCTCCTCCAATGCCTGTTCTCGTTCCGACTCTCCTGGATGCGCCGGGTTCTCACTCCGACGGTGTCGGCGACGGTCCTCCTCCTCATGATCGTCAACGTCATGCCGGCGATCTACGGCATGCTGGATGACGTTCGGGAGGGCGCGCCGACCGGGGCCGCCCCCGTGACGGCGCTCGTGACCCTGCTCACCATCTGCGCCATCTCGTTGAAGGCCACCGGCGCCTGGCGGCTCTGGGCGCCGATCGCCGGGGTGGTCGCCGGGTCGCTGGTCGGGGGCGCCTTCGGCCTCTACGACGTGGCGAGGGTGGCCGACGCACGCTGGATCGCCATTCCCGAGCCGGGCTGGCCGGGCCTGGACCTGACCTTCGGCTCCGCGTTCTGGGCGCTGCTGCCGGGGTTCTGGTTCGTGACCGTGGTGGCCACCATGCAGACCATCAGCGCGGGGCTGGCGATCCAGAACGTGTCCTGGCGGCGCCGCCGGGCCGTGGACTTCCGGGCGGTGCAGAACGCGGTGGCGACGGGCGGGGTCAGCAGCCTGCTGGCGGGCCTGATGGGCGGCATGCCGATGTCGAACCTTGCGACCAGCGCATCCGTCACCGGGATGACCGGAGTGGCCTCGCGGGCCGTCGGGATCGCGATGGGGATCGTGCTGGCGGCGTTCGCCTTCATGCCGAAGGCCCTCGCCGTCATCCTGTCGGTGCCGGGCGCCGTGCTGGGCGCCTTCATCGCGGTACTGGTGGCCCTGCTGTTCGGAGTCGGACTCAAGCTGCTCGCGACCGACGGGTTCGACCACCGCAAGAGCCTCATCGTCGGCGCGGCATTCTGGGCCGGGCTCGGGTTCGAATTCGACCTCATCTTTCCCGAACTGGTGCGGGACTTCGCCGGCGGTCTCCTGACGAACGGGATGACCGCCGGCGGCATCGTGGCCATCCTCCTGACCGGGTTCGTCCAGCTCACCGAGCCCCGGGCGAGCCGGCTGCAAACGAATCTCGAACTGCGGGCCGGACAGGACATTCACGACTTCCTGGCCGGATTCGCGTCACGAAACCGGTTCGGGGCGCCGATGGTCGACCGCCTCGGGGCGGTCGGCGAGGAGAGCCTGTTGACGCTCCTGGCGTCGGACCAGTCCGGCGATCGTCGGCCGCGCCGGCGCCTCCGGGTAACGGCGCGCCGCCAGGGCGCCGGAGCTGCTCTGGAGTTTGTCGCCACCGCCGGCTCGGAAAACGTCGAGGACCGGATGGCCCTGCTGAGTGATCGCATCGATGAGGACTCGGCCGAGCGGGACGTGTCGTTGAGGCTTCTCAGGCACCTCTCTTCGGCGGTTCGCCACCGGCAGTATCACGACACCGACATCGTGACCGTCACCGTGGAGCCGCCGGGCCGCAAAGGCTGAACCGCCGCGGGCTCAACCCGGCCGGCAGCTGCTAGCAGCCTGTGGCAAAACCCCCGCGGCGTTCAAGCGGCGATGCATCCCGGCTGAGCCGCGCCGCTTTGCGGCGCTCTGCGTTGCGTTTCGGTCGAAATACACCCGGTATTCCTCCCTTACGCGCCTTGTCAGCCGGACCCCCACCGGGAGAACTGGGCCTCGCCACTCTCGGCGCTCACGGGGGTTTCACCACAGGCTGCTAGGGGAGCCCGCGGGCGGTGCGGGTGATCCGGTCCCAGGCGTCCACCACGTGGGCGCGGGTGGTTTGAGTCTGGGCCACCACCATGCGCAGCGCGATCCCGGCGGGAACGCGGGTATGGGTGAGATAGAGACGGCCGGACTCGTTGAGCGCCTGCAGCAGGCGGCGGTTCAGGTCATCCGGCGGGACGCCCTCCCGGCGATAGCGGAACGTGACGTGGTTCAGCGGCGCCGGGGTCAGGACTTCGAAGTCGTCGGCGCTTTCGACCCACTCGAGGAACTCCTGGCCGAGGGCCACGTGCTCCCGGATGTGCGCCCGGAGCCCTTCGGCGCCGTAGTGCCGGAGTACCAGCCACAGCTTGAGGGCCCGGAATCGCCTGCCGAGCGGGATCTGCCAATCCCGATAGTCAAGGACCTCCCCTGCCTCGGAGGCCCGGTTCTTCAGGTATTCCGGAGTCACCGAGAGCGTGTCGATGAGCGCTCGGCGATCCCGGACCCAGAAAGCGTCGCAATCGAAGTTGGTGAACATCCACTTGTGCGGGTTGAAACAGTAGGAGTCGGCAAACTCCGTACCCGCCTGCAGGTAACGAAACTCCGGGCACAGGAACGCGGTCCCCGACATGGCGGCGTCCACGTGGACCCAGATCCGATGTTCCCGGGCGATTCTCCCGATGCTGGCGAGCGGATCGAATGCCCCGGTCGAGGTGGTGCCCAGCGTCACCGCCACGAAGCAGGGAACCCGCCCCGCGGCGAGATCCTCGCGAATCAGGGCCGCGAGCGCCTCGGGCCGGGCGGCGCGGGTCCTCGGGTCCACCGGAATCGAGCGCAGGTTGTCGCTCCCCAGCCCGGCGATCCGGACCGCCTTGAGGAGCGAGGAGTGGGACTCTTCCGACCCGTACGCCACGAGTGGCGCCCGAACGCCGATCCGGTTCGACTCAAACGCGGTAGCGCGCTCGCGCGCGGCGAGAAGGGCGGTCAGCGTGGCAGAGGAAGCGGTGTCCTGGATGACGCCGCCACCGGGGCCGTCCGACCGAAAAGCCGGAGGCAGATCCAGCAACTCCACCAGCCAATCGAGGACGTGCGTCTCCAGTTCGGTGCACGCCGGACTCGTCGCCCAGAGCATGCCCTGCACTCCCAGGCCGGCGGCAAGCAGCTCCCCGAGGACCGACGGACCGGAGTTGTTCGACGGGAAGAACGCGTAAAAACTCGGCGACTGCCAATTCGTCAGGCCGGGGAGCACGATCCGGTCGAGGTCCTGCATCACCGCGTCGAACGGTTCGCCGCTCTCGGGAGGATGTTCCGGCAGGAGGGCGCGAATCTCGCCGGGGCGTACCCGGGAAAGAACGGGCAGATCCTCGACCCGGCGCCAGTAGTCGGCGAGCCAATCCAGGACAGCCCGGCCGTCGTGAACGAATTCCTCAGGAGTCAGATGGGTCATGGCCTATGCCGGAGCGGGAGAATCCGGCGGCGAACGTTGGGTGCTGCCGCGGTTCGTCGCGAGGTGCGTCAGGGAGTTTGTCAGGAGGCCCGTCAGGGCGCGGCGCCGCGGGAGAGGCGATCGATCTTCGCGGCGAGGATGAAGTCGCTCTCGGTGAGCCCGTTCACCTTGTGGGTCCAGATGGTGACCTCGACGCGCCCCCAGGCGACCAGCAGATCGGGGTGATGCCCTTCCGTCTCGGCGATCTCGCCAACCCGGTTCGCGAAACCCAGCGCCTTCACGAAGTCGGGAAAGACAAACGTTCGGGAAATCCGGCGGTGTTCGGCGTGTCCCCATCCCTCGATCCTGCCGAGGTAGTTCTCCACCTCCGCCGAATCCATCGGGGGCACCCCGCCCCGGCACGGAACGCAACTCCTGCTCGCCAGCTCGCTCATCCCGGAATTATGGCGTTTCCGGGCCGCACGGCCCGCCGCGACCCGGAGACGGTTCCGGACGGCGTCGGACCGCCCCGGCACAGGGACGGCTGGACCGAGCGCCGCCGGAATGCGGCTTGCGCCGGCTCCGAACCGGCTAGCGGCGCCTGAAGCACCGACGTCCGCGAAGGTAGGAAGCGCCGGCGGCGCAGACCGGACCGAGCCGGGCGGCTGGCCGGCGGGAGCGCGCCGGGCGCGACCCCGCCAGCGTCACGAACGGAAGACGGCCAATGCCGTCATCTGTCCGCGTCGGTTCGTCAGCCCTTGAGGCGGTTGAAGATCCGCGTCGCGGCGACGGTAGCGACTCCGGCGTAGAGCGCAATCTGGAGCGCGCCGAACGCTCCGCTGAGCTGCTCTCCGATAACCGGGATGTGGGTGAGTACCCCATGATGGTGCATCATGTGATCGTCCATCTCGTGACCGACTATCGTGTGATCGCCGGTCGCAAGACCGACCGCGATGGCCACCACCAGGAACCCGGTCGCGTCCTCGGCATCGACGTTCATCACGGCATACACGATGCCGATGACAACCATGAGGAGCGAGTCCATCGGGACCACTCCGGGTGCGAAGCCCATCAAGAGCCCGATAATCGTGCCCAGGCCCACGAGTACTCTGTTAGCCATGTCGTCCCTCCAAGGATCCGTCTCGTTTCGGTTTACGTGCCGTTCTTCCTTCTTACGAACTACACGCGATATTGTGTTGGTACCACTTTCGTACCTTCGAAGTCAACCTTTCGTTTCGTCACCGCGGGTGACCGGACGGCAAGAAAGCATGAGACCGGCGCCGCCAACACGGATCGGGCGATCCCGAACCCTGTCCGAGAACTGACTTTTCCGCCTCCGGAAGACGATAGGAGCAGGTGATGGGTGGGAAGTCGCCGGCGGCCCGCCCGCGCCCCGTTGCGCTCCACCGCGGCCGCTGGTGGAACGCGGCGTGGTTCGATGTCCTCCAGTTCACGGTCTTCGCCGGCGCCGTGCTGGGCCTTGCGGTCTCCGGCGCCGCCGGCCTGGGCTACAACTGGCAGTGGTTCCGCGTTCCCGAGTACCTCTTCCGGATCGTCGAGGGAGAACTCCTGTGGGGGCCGCTCGCGCACGGGCTCACGGTCACGCTGGCGCTCACCGCCTGGAGCATCCTCGTCACCCTCGGCATCGGCCTCGCGCTGGCGCTCCTGCGGCTTTCGGATTCGTTCTCGGGACGGCTCCTCGCCAAGGTCTATCTGGAAGGAGTGCGCAGCACGCCGCTGCTGATCCAGGTCTATCTCTTCTACTTCGTCCTCGGACCAATTCTCGGCCTCGATCGCTTCTGGGTCGGGGTCCTCGCGCTCTCGGTCTTTGAGGGAGCTTTCGCCGGGGAGGCAATCCGGGCGGGCATCCTGTCGGTGCGTCGCGGACAGTGGGAAGCGGGCGCCAGCATCGGCCTCGGGCGGGCGGCGCTCTACCGCTCGGTGATCCTGCCGCAGGCGGTCCCGCTGATGCTGCCGCCCCTCACCGGAATCGTGATCTCCCTCATCCGGAACTCGGCGATCGTGAGCGTCATCGCGGTGTTCGACCTCACCACCGAGGCCAGAAACATCATCGCGGAGACGTTCCTGAGCTTCGAGATCTGGCTGATGGTGGCCGCCATCTACCTCGCGTTCACCGTGGCTCTCTCCGTCGTGGCGACTCGTCTGGAGCATCGGGTGCGCGCCTGATGTCCCGCGCTCCAATCCCTACCGGAAACAAGGAGACAAGAATGAACTTTGCCGGTCCCCGGTCCCCCATGGCGCTGGCCGTCGTCCTCTCGGTGGCTGCCGTCGCCGGACTCCAGGTGCGGTGCGCCGGACAGCAGGCGGCCACCGAGAGCGTCGTCCGGACCATCCAGCGGCGCGGCGCTCTGAAGGTGGGCATTTCGACGTTCGAACCGTGGGCGATGCGCGACCGGAACGGCAACCTCGTCGGCTTCGAAGTGGATGTCGCGACGAAAGTGGCCCGGGACATGGGAGTGAGCGTCGAGTTCGTGCCGACCTCCTGGGACGGCATCATTCCCGCCCTGCTGGCCGGCAAGTTCGACGTGATCATCGGCGGCCTCAGCATCCGCCCCCAGCGGAACCTGACGATCAACTTCACGATCCCCTACGCGCACTCGGGTATGGGAATCGCGGCCAGCCGGACGCTCGCCGGCGATCTCCCGTGGCCGGATGGCTACGACAGCGAAGCCGTGACCCTCACCTGCCGGCGCGGCGCCACTGCCTGCAACGATGTGGGGCGGCTGTTCCCGGCGGCAACCGTCCGCAGATTCGACGACGACCTCCAGGCGCTTCAGGAAGTGCTGAACGGCAATGCCCACGCCATCGTCTCCTCCTACCCGAAACCGGTGGAGTGGGCGGGCCGCAACCCGGAACTCCTCTTCCTCCCGACCACCGACAACCTCTCGCAGGGTGACGAAGCGTTCGGACTGCGCCAGGGGGATCCGGACGCGCTGAACTTCTTTTCCAACTGGATCCGGGTAAACACCACAAGCGGCTGGCTTCAGGAGCGCTACGACTACTGGTTCAAGTCAACGAACTGGCTCGACGAGGTTCGCCCCGGGAGTGCGTCGCAGCCGTGATTCCGGGGACCAGGCGGGCGCGCCTGGGATGGATCGACGCAGCGGTTCTGGCCGGGGCCCTCGCGGCCGTCCTTTACGTCGTCCACCGGGTGGACTCCGTTCTGGAGTACCGCTGGGACTGGACCGTTATCCCGCACTTTCTCTACCGCTGGGACCAGGAACTCGAGCGCTGGGTTCCGAACCTGCTGATGCAGGGCTTCTTCACGACGATCCGGCTGGCGTTGCTCAGCATGGTTCCGGCCGCCCTGGTCGGAGGGGTCTTCGGTGTCATGCGGACCAGCCGCCGGGTGTTGCCGCGGCTGCTCAGCCGGACGTATGTCGAGTTGATCCGGAATCTCCCGCCCCTCGTCTTCATTTTCATCTTCTACTTCTTCATCAGCAGCCAGGTCATGCCGCTTCTGGGGGTGGAGGATCTCGTGCGCCGGGCATCGCCGGGGACAGTGAGCTCGCTGGAACTTCTGCTCGGCCCGTCCACCCTGATCCCGAACGTGATCTCCGGCGTCATCTGTCTCGCCATGTTCCAGGGCGCCTACATGACCGAGATCGTGCGGGCCGGAATCCAGTCCATTCCGAAGACCCAGACCGAAGCCGGACTGAGCCTCGGGCTCTCGCGGTGGCAACTCTGGCGCCGGGTGATCCTCCCGCAGGCCATCCGCAGGGTGATCCCGCCGCTGGCCGGCCAGTTCATTACCCTGGTGAAGGACTCTTCCATCCTCTCCCTGATCTCGATCCAGGAACTGACCTTCCTGGCGATGGAGACCGCGGTCTCGACCACTCGCGTGTTCGAGGTATGGATTACGGTGGCCGCGTTGTACTTCTTGCTGTGTTACTTCCTGTCGCAGGCGTTCGACCGACTCGAGAAGAGCGCCGCCGTGGCGCGCACCTGAACGGACGGACCCGGTGACTTCAGCAGAGGCATTGATCGCTCTCGAGGGCGTAAACAAGTGGTTCGGGGACTTTCACGTCCTCCGCGATGTGCACCTGCGGGTCCTCGAAGGCGAACGCATCGTGATCTGCGGCCCTTCGGGATCGGGGAAGTCCACGCTGATCCGGTGTATCAATCGCCTCGAAGAACACGAGGAGGGCCGCATCGTCTTCGCCGGACGGGAACTCGACGGCGAAACGGCCGATCTCCCCGCAATCCGCCGCGAGATCGGCATGGTGTTCCAGGAGTTCAACCTCTTCCCCCACCTGACCGTGCTGGACAATTGCGTGCTCGGGCCGGCCAAGGTGCTCGGGCTGACCGAGGCGGAGGCCCGGCAGCGGGCGATGGAGTTCCTCACCCGGGTCCGGATCCCGGAGCAGGCCGCCAAGTACCCCGGCCAGCTTTCGGGCGGCCAGCAACAGCGGGCGGCGATCGCCCGGTCCCTGTGCATGCAGCCCCGGGTCATGCTGTTCGACGAACCCACCTCAGCCCTGGACCCGGTGATGATCACGGAAGTCCTCGACGTGATGAACGATCTCGCCCAGAGCGGAATGACCATGATCGTGGTCACCCACGAGATGGGCTTCGCCCGGACGGTGGCCGACAGAGTGGCCTTCATGGACGAGGGCAGCATCGTGGAATGCCTGCCCCCGGACCAGTTCTTCGAGAAACCGGCCGACGAGCGCACCAGGACCTTCCTCAGCCAAATCCTCTGACGGCCGGCGCAGCGCCACACTGCCGGGCTGCTGCGCCATCCTGGCGGGTTGACGATGGGAGTTTCGCGGCCAGGAACCCCCACCGGGAGAACTGGGCCAGCCTCCGGCTGGCATCGCCCGCGCAGCGGGCGAAACTCCCCAACCTGATCCGCCAGGATGGCGCCGCCGCCCGGCGGCATGGCGCAGCGCCGCTCAGGCGGCGGTAGAGCGATGCGCCGTCCCCGTTTGGGTTGCCGCTATCAAGGATGACTGGGTCTGGGAGTTTCGCGGCCTGCGGCCGCGATGCCGGCCGGAGGCCGGCCCAGCTCTCCCGGTGGGGGTTCCTGCGAAACTCCCGGACTCAATCCACCCCCAATGCGGCGCCGCCAGGCAGGTTGCCCGGCGTTTGCCGGCTCAGAGTTCCAGCAGCAGGGCGGCCAGAAGCGCGGCGCGGCGCGGCAGATCCGAGGTCACGACCTGTTCGTGCCGGGCGTGGGCGCCGTCGCCGAGGGGGCCGAGCCCATCGAGCACCGGGGTCCCGAGGCCGGCCACGATGTTGCCGTCGGAGCCCCCACCCGCGGAACCCTCCCCGAGGTCCCAGTCGAGTTCCGCTGCCAGGCTCCGGGCTCGCTCGTAGAGAGCGAGGACGCCACGGTTCCGCACCAGCGGAGGACGGTTCACGCCCCCGGTCCACTCCACCCGGGCTTCTTCGTGTTCCGCGCCGAGGCTCCGGAGCGCCGCGATGAGTTCCGCTCCCGATTCCGGATCGTCCATCCGGATGTCCACGTCGGCCGTTGCCTCGGCCGGGACCACGTTGGTCCGCGACCCGCCCCGGATCAGCCCCACGTTCGCGCTGATGCCGCGCGCCGGCTCCGAGAGGCCGGCGACGGCGATCACGATCCGGCTGAGTTCGGTGATGGCGTTGATCCCGCGCTCGGGGTCGAGACCCGCATGGGCCGCCCGCCCCCGGACCCGGACGCGCAGGATCCCCACCCCGCGGCGGCTGGTCTTGGCGGCGCCTCCGGGAAGCGAGGGCTCCATCACCAGGCAGGCGCCGGCCGCGGCCCCCTCCGCCTCGATGAGTTCACGGCTCGCGGCGCTCCCCGCCTCCTCGTCGCTGTTCCAGAGGATGGTGAGCGGCCGGCGCGGCTGGAGCCCCTCCCGGTCAAGAGTGCGGAGGGCCCAGATCGTCTGCACCAGACCCGCCTTCATGTCGTACACACCCGGGCCGCGGGCCACTCCGTCCTCGATCCGGAACGGAATCTCTTCGAGGGTGCCGTGCGGCCAAACCGTATCGAGATGGCCAAGCAGCAGTAACGGTTTCTCCAGCGCCGAGGATCCCGGGATCCGCACCAGCACGTGCGGGCCGCGCGGAGGGCCACCCGCCGTCGCCGGCACCCGGGACACCACGGCGTCCCTCAGCAAACGCGGGGCGCTGTCCGTGAGTGCGGCTACGGCCTCATCCCCCATCCGGGCGGTCGCGCCGGGGTCGTCAGTCGGGGATTCGATGCGGACAAATCGCCCCAGCATGTCCTCCATCGGGGGCTGCTCCCCGGCAAGGCAGGAAAGCAGCCCCCCGACGTCAGGCGGATCGGCCTTATTCGGCGATCTGATTCCGGACCTCCTGGAGCACCGCGAGACGCTCCGCGAGCGTGGGATCCTGAACGCCGAGCGCCACCGCTTTCTCGTATTCCGCCACGGCCTGATTCACTCGCTCATAGTCGGCGTCGCTTGCCGGACAACCCACTCCGGCCGCCTGCATCCTGGCCCCGAAGTCGGCGTCCCTGAGCCGGCAGGGTCCGTACGCAATCTGGGCGGTATGGGCCCACGCCAGCATCTGGAAGGGCGCTCCCCAACTGGCCATCTTCTGGGTCGCCTCGGAGAACTGGGTCTCCGCTCCGGCGAAGTTCTGCGACGCCATGTAGGCCTGGCCGAGCGCCCAGTGACCGACCGCGAGGTCGTCCATGTTCCCGTCGGCGGGAAAATTCGGGACCCCGGCTTCGAGGACCGGCACCGCTTCAGCCACCATCTGGTTCAGGATGAGCGCGATGCCGTGCTCCACCTGGTACACCGGGTTGTCGGGATCGGCGCCGGCGGCGGCCTGCGCGGCGGCCAGGGCTCCGGCCATGTCCTGGGCCTGGCGCTTCGCCTTGGCGCTCGCGTGGTTCGCCATCCCGAGTCCCGCCTTGGCTTCGTCCGAGTTCGGGTCGGCAGCGACCGCCGCGTTCATCTCGGTGACGGCGTCGTCGTAGTTCAGATCCTGGATGGCGAAGCGCCCGAGCGCGACGTGGGCCGCCACCCGGGAAGCCGGCGGAGAGTTGGCGAGAGTCGTGACCTTGCGGTAGTAGCTCATTGCCTGGGCCCTGTTCTCCAGCGCCTCGTACACCTGGGCGAACGCGAGGTTCGCCGCCGGATCGTCAGGGTTCACGGTAACCGCCATGGACAAGTCACCCTGGGCCTGCTGGGACTTGCCGAGGGCATTGTTCGCCAGACCCCGGATCCCGTAGGCCGCCGTCAGCTGGTCGTTCAGGTCGAGGGCGGCGGTCGCCGCGTCCACAGCCGCCTGAAAGTCCTCGCGGGAGTAGTAGATGTCGGCGAGGCCGGCATGAGCCCGCGCCGTACTCGGATCGAGTTCGACGGCGCGCTGGAAGGACGTCTCGGCAGCGTCCAGATCCCCCCCGGCGGCAGCGGCCTGACCGAGGGTCGAGTGAGCCAAAGCACTGTTGGGTTCGATCTCCAGGGCGCGCTGGGCCATGTCGGAGGCTTCGTCGAACTGCCCCTGCCGGGCCATGCTGGATCCAATCGCCACGAAAGTGCTCGCCGTCGGACTGGGATTCAGTTCGATGACCTTCTGTCCGGCCTCGATGACCTTGAGATCGTTCTCCAGGTTCCCGTAGGCGGTGGTCAATGCGGTCCAGGCTTCGAGGATCTCGTCGGCGTCCTCGACGGTCTCGATCGCCCAGCCATCCACGTCCTCATCGGCGCCCGGCGGATCCGTCTTCAGAGCCTCTTCGAAGGCGCCCGCGACGTTCTCCCACTCTTCGAAGTGGCGATAGATGCGGCCGAGCCTCATCCGGATGTCCCTGCGATAGGGATGGTCCTGCAGGATGCGCAGGAAGAGCCCGCCCGCCTGGCTGTAGGCAGCGGTGGCCGCTTCCGCGTCCTCGTTCCGGAGGGCGCGCTCGGCATCGTCGATGTGCTCCTCGGCGATGTCGATCGCGCGCGAAACCTCCCGGCGGTTCAGCGGTTCTTCGTCCTGGGCCGCAACGCTCCCCGCGCCAAGCACGGCGGCCAGCCCGACTGCGGCGGCCGGAGCGAGCCGACGCCATAGACCGACGGAAAGGCGAAACGCCGATGGGAACGTCGTATGAGTCATGAAAGCCTCCGATGGCACAGGCCGAAGCCCAGGAATTGGCACAGTCTGAACCCACGATCGTACGCGACCCGGGGTTCTGCCTTCAACAGGGCGGGACGCTCCGACGCCCGCCGGAGCCGAGCGAATACACTCCGGGCACTCGTTATGCGAACCGCCGCACAGCGCCTTCTCCCGCTCGGAGCGACCGTCTCGCTTTGCCTCGGCTGCGGCGGCCTGCGCATTCCCGTTTCGGACCCGGAGGTCGAGTTCACCCCCGCACCGGCGGTCGTGGAAGTCGCCGAGACGCCGGCGGCGGACTGGTGGACCTCGTTCGGGGATCCGGCGCTCGACGGCGTGGTGGAGCGAGCGCTCTCGGGAAACCTGACGCTTCAGGAGGCGGCCGCCCGGCTGGCCCAGGCGGCGGCGGACGCCGGAGTGGCGCGAAGTGCGCTCTATCCCCAGATCGGGACCGGGGTGGAACGCATCCAGGCGCGGCAGGCCTTCATCGGGCTGCCCATTTCGGACATCGCGGGTTCCGTCGGGCTGCCGATCCCGGGACTCGGAGAGGAAGACGTACTTACCGCCGACTTCGTTCGCTACGGGCTCTCGCTCGATCTGACCTGGGAAGCGAATCTCTGGCGGGCGGCGTCGCCGCGGGCGCGGGCCGCGAATGCGGTGGTGGGAGCGGCGGTGGCCGAGGTCGCAGGGGCGCGGGTCTCGCTGGCGGGGCAGGCGGCACGCCTGTATTTCCTCGCGGTCGAAGCCCGGGAACAGGCCCGAATCGCCGAAGAAATCACGGCGAGCCTGGAGGAGACGGTGCGGTGGACCGGCGAACGGGCCCGGATCGGGGAAGCGGCGCTCGCCGAGGTGGATGCCGCGAAAGCCCGGCTCGCCGAGGCGCGGGCGACTGCCGCCAGCCGCCGCCAAGCGGTTTCCGCGGCGGTGCGGGGCCTCGAAGTGCTCTTCACCGACTATCCCGACGGGGAACCGGGGCCGGACTGGGAACTCGGAGGCGGCCTTCCCGCGGTCGGGAGCCCGGTCCCGGCAGGGGCGCCGGCGGATCTCATTTCCCGGCGTCCGGACGTGGCGAGCGCGGAGCGGCGGCTCGCGATGTCCAAGGAGTTCACCGAAATGGCGCGGCGGGCGCGCTATCCGCAGTTCCCCCTGACCAGTTCGGCCGGCACCGCCACCACCGGGCTGAAAGACCTGGTAAACGGGGATTTCTCGGTCTGGAGCCTGATCGCCCGCATCGCGGCGCCGGTGTTCCAGGGGGGGCGCATCCGGGCGCAGATCCGCCACGAGGAGGCGCGGGACCGGGAGGCGCTCGCGGTGTACGCCCGGACGGTTCTGACGGCGTACCAAGAAGTGGAAGCGGCGTTGTCAGCGGAGGAAGCGCTCTCCGAGGTGGAGTCACGGTCGGCCGAGGCGCTTTCCGCGAGCCAGCGGGCGTTGACGCGAACCGGGGCCCAGCGTCGAAGCGGGTTCGTTTCGCGGCTGGCGGAGCTTGATGCGGAGCGGGCGGTCCTGATGGCGGAGTCCGGCCATCTCTCGCGGGTGCGGGCTCGATTGGATAACCGGGTGAACCTGTCGCTGGCGCTCGGGGGCGGGTTCGAACGCGCGAACGGTGACGCGCCGGCGGGGGCCGACGGCTCGACGGGGAGTCCCCGCTGATGTTCCGGAAGTTCCTCTTCATTCCCATTTTGCTGGCCGCGGCGGTGCTGGTGGCTCTGCTCACGGCGCTCGGGCCGAAGCCCGAAGCCCAGGAAATTCAGACCGTGACCCCGGAGGTGCGCGCGGTTCGCGTCCGGGTGGGACCACACCGCGTGACGGTGAGCGCCGACGGTGCGGTGCGTCCGGCACACCGAACGACCGTCGCGGCCGAAGTGGCAGGCCAGGTGGTGTGGGCCGCCGCGGGCCTCCGGGACGGAAATCGGGTTGAAGAGGGAGCGGCCCTTTTCCGCATCGAACCCCTGGCGTATGAGCACGCGGTGGCCCAGGCGAAGAGCCAGTTGGAAGCGACCCGGTTGCGGCTGCGGACCGAAGAGGGGTTGGCTCGGCTCGCGGAGGAGGAGTGGTCGGGAGAAGGGACCGAGCCGGATCCGCTGGCGCTGAGGGTTCCCCAACTCGCGGCGGCCCGGGCGGCGCTTGCCGCCGCGGAGGCAGCGGTCAAGCGGGCAGAGCGGGATCTGGAACGGACCGAGGTGCGGGCGCCGCACACCGGCCTCGTGGGAAAGCGGAACGCAGAGGTCGGAGAATGGGCCGCGCCCGGCGTCCCGCTTCTCGAGCTGCTCGCAGTGGATATGGTGGAAACACGCGTGTCCCTGCCCGATGCCGCGCTCGAACTGGTGGAACTTCCGTTCGGAGGCGCTTCTTCGGGACAGGGGCCGCGGGCGCGCCTGACGGCGGTCCTGGGACCGGCGCTCGCGTCGTCCACGTGGACCTGGGAAGGCCGGCTGGTTCGGATGGAAGGTGAGGTGGACCCCGCCACGCGATTCTTCCCCGCGGTGATCGAGGTGAGGAACCCCAACGGGCCGGGACCGGAGGGGCGTCCCCCGCTGGTCTCCGGGATGTTCGTGCGCGCCGAAATCGAGGGTCGGGAGTATCCGGAGATCGCGGTCGTTCCGCGGAGTGCGTTCCGGGAGGACGGACGGGTGCTCGTGGTGGACAGCGGGGACCGAATCCGGATCCGTGAGGTGGACGCCTTCTGGTCGTCCGGCGACGGCAACCTGCTGGTGCGCGCCGGCCTCCGCGACGGGGAGCGGGTGGTGACGAATCCTCCCGCGATCGTGACCGAGGGTATGGAGGTGCGGGTGGCGTTGGTGGAAGCCGCCAACGAAGTGCCGCTGGCCTCAGACCCGCAGTGAGCCGCTAGGTCGGGGCCGGGTTCACGTCTTGGACACCCCGTCGTCCACCCCGGCGGCCGAACCCTCGCGGGGGGTGATCGCGTGGTTCGTCCGGAACCGGGTGGCAGCGAATCTGTTGCTGCTCGGGATCTCGGTCGCGGGGTTTCTCACCGTCGGACGGGTACCGCAGGAGCTGATTCCCGAAACCGAGACTTCGGGAATCTCCATCCGCACGGTCTTCCCGGGAGCCAGCGCGGAGGTCGTCGAGGCGAGCGTGCTGCTTCGCCTCGAGGAGGCTCTCCGCGACGTGTCGGGCGTCAAGGAGATCGCGGGTATGGCGTCCGAGGGCGTCGGTCTGCTGACCGTCCAGGTGGAGTCCTGGGCCGAATTCCAGCGCGTCACCGACACGGTGAAGGAGCGCGTCCAGTCTCTCGCGACCCTGCCGGAGGACGCCGAAGATCCGGTGATTTCCGAAGTGGCGGTCGAGCGGCTGCTGCTCCGGGTGGCTGTCCACGGCGAAGCCGACGAACGCAGTCTGACGGAAGCGGCGCACCTGGTGCGGGAGGTGCTCTCCGCGGAGCCGGGAGTCGCCAGGGTGGAGATCGTCAGCGGTCGGCGATACGAGGTTGCGATCGAGATCGAGGGGGATGTACTGACCCGATTCGGGCTGACGCTCGATCAGGTTGCCGCCGCTCTCCGGCGCGGCTCCGCGGACCTGCCGGGCGGCGCGATCCGCACGGGAGATGGGGAGGTGCGGTTCCGGACGGAAGCAGAAGCGGTGACCGCCGAGGACTTCGCCCGGATTCCGCTGATCGCCGTTCCGGGAAGCGGCGTCGTGACCGTCGGGGACGTGGCGACCGTCACCGACGGGTTCGCCGACGTCGATCGGATCGCGCGGATGGATGGCGAGCCCGCGGTGTTCCTGAACGTCCTGCTCGCGACGGGGGCGCGCCTGGTCGAAACCGCCGCCGACGTTCGTTCGGCGGTGCGGGAGATCACGCTGCCCGGCGGCCTGCAGGTGACTCCCTGGCTGGACGCCGCCGTTCTCTTCGAGAGTCGCATGGATGTCCTGGTTCGCAACGGCCTCCAGGGCCTCACGCTCATCTTCCTGCTGCTCTTCCTTACCCTTTCGAGCCGGGTCGCGGTCTGGACCGCCGCCGGCCTCCCGGCGGCATTCTTCGGGGGCTTCCTCATGATGCCCGGACTGGGCGTCACCGTGAACATGTTCACCCTGTTCGGGTTCATCATGACCCTCGGGATCGTGGTGGACGACGCCATCGTCGTCGGGGAGAACATCGAGCGGCATACCTCGGGGGCGAAGGGGGACAAGGAAGCCGCGGCCCTCAGAGGTGTGCGCGAAGTGCTCTTTCCGGCGGCCTTCGGGGTCCTGACCACGATGGCCGCCTTCGCCCCCCTTCTCGGCCTGCCGGGTTTTTGGGGCGAGGTCATGGGGCAGCTGCCGCGCGTCGCGATCCCGGTGCTCGCCTTCTCGCTGCTGGATGCCGCCTGGATCCTGCCGCACCATATGGCGCACGGCGGGTTGGCTGTCCGTCCCAGCCGCCGGGTGGCCGCCCTGCGCGCGCGGATCCAGTCGGGGCTCCAATGGACCGCGGACACCCTGTATCGGCCGGTGCTGGGTTGGTCTCTGAGAAACCGGCTGACAACCCTGGCGCTCGGGGTCCTCTCCCTCGCCCTTTCGATGGGGCTGGTCGAGGGGGGCTGGATTCCCGTCAACCCCGCCCCCCCCATCGACGGCGATGTGGTGGTCACCCGGGTTTCCCTTCCGCCGGGCTCTTCTTTCGAGGCGACCAGGGAAGCGGTCGGCGAGGTGGAGTCGGCCATCGCGGAGATTCGATACCGGGATCGCGAACTCCACGGCGCGGACCCGCAACTCCATCTCGCCGTCCTGACGGGACAGACCCTGTCCTTCGGGCCCGGCGGACCCGCCGGAGGAGCGGCCGCCGGTTCCGGTGGGGCGATCGGGCAACTGATGCTGGAGATGATCCCCGCCGAAGAGCAGGTAGGGCTTTCGCCCGGAGAGTTCGCCGATGAACTGCGCGCTGCCGTCCGTACCCTCCCGCACGGTGCCGAGGCGAGTGTGTCGACCTCGATACTCGGCCAGGACGCGGACGTCTCGGTGCGCATCAGCGGCGCCGACATGGACGAACTGCGGCAAGCCTCGGCTGCCTTCCAATCGGCGCTGCGCGACTATCGGGGGGTGGTCTCCACATGGGACGACCTCGAAGATCCGGCCCCCGAACTCGTTGCCCGCGTCCGCCCGGAGGGCGCCGGGATCGGGATCAGCGCCGCGGAGTTCGGCAGGCAGATGCGCCAGGCGTTCCACGGCGAGGAAATCCAGCGGATCCAGCGCGGACGGGACGAGGTACCGATTCTTCTTCGCTATTCACGGGCGGGCCGCGAGGACCTGGGCAGCCTCAGGGAGATGCAGGTACGGCGGCCCGATACCAGCCGGGCGCCGCTTGAGCAGGTCGCGGAACTCGCCCGCGAGGACGGCCTGCCGGTCATCCAGCGGGTGGACGAACGGCGGGCGGCCACGGTTCATGCCAGCGTGGACCCGGCTCTCGCCTCACCAGCGGCCGTGCTGGGCGGGGTCCGCGACCGGTCCATTCCCGCGATCTCGGAACGCTTCCCGGATCTTCTCTTCGAGGTGGTGGGGATGGCGGGGGAGCAGGAAGAGACCTTCGCGGCGCTCGGTCGGAATGCCCTCCTCGCGATGCTGCTCATCTACATGTTGTTGGCACTGCCGCTTTCCTCCTGGACCCAGCCGTTCGTCATCATGGCCGCGGTTCCGTTCGGCCTGGCGGGCGCCGTCTTCGGTCACGCGCTCCTGGGCATGGACCTGTCCATGACGAGCGTGTTCGGCATGGTGCCGCTCGTCGGGATCGTGGTGAACGACGCCCTCGTGTTGCTCGACTTCTTCAACCGGGAGCGCCGCCGCGGCCTGTCGGCCACCGAGGCGGCGCTCCGGGCGGGCCCGCGGCGCTTCCGGCCGATCATGCTCACGACGGTCACCACCTGCGCGGGGGTTGCTCCCCTGATGCTGGAGCAGAGTGTCCAGGCGCAACTGCTGGTGCCGATGGCCGTCTCTCTCGCCTTCGGCGTGGCCTTCGCCACCCTGGTCACTCTCTTGATCGTGCCGGCGCTCTGCAGCCTCGCCGACGATGCCTTCGGCGTCTTCCGCAGGACCCCCTGAACGAGCCGAAGCCCACCTACGCCGGCTGGGATCGCATCAGATCCGCCGCCTCGCCGGCCGCCGCGCAGCCGCTGGCGAGGGCGCCGTTGACCGAAGGCACCCGCAGGTAGTCGCCCGCCAGGAAGAGGTTCGGGACCTCGCGGCGGAGCCTGCGGCGCGTTTGCGACATCGCCCGGAACATGCCCGGCGGGGCCATGCACACGGCCTCCCGCCAACGGTAGATGCGGGTAAAGAGCCCTTCGTCGTCGCTCGGCAGCGCCGACCCCGGAGGGGGATTGCGACGCGCGTCGGCGAGCATTCGGCGCTTGATCTCCTCATCGTCCAGCGGCAGCAGTTCCTCGGCGCGGCCGCGACCCACGAGCAGATCCAGAGTGCTCTTGCCGGGGGGCACGCACGCGGGCAGGTTGATGGAGCGGTCCAGCAGCAGCGGCGTGTCGTCCTCGGGGTACAGCGCGCCGTGCCATCCGGGGGGAAGCGGCGGGTGGTCGAGGCCGATCACCACGCGGCAACCAGTCGAATAGCTGACGCTGTCGAGCGCGTGACGAATCCCTGCCGGGAGGTCGGGAATGAGGTTCGGCACCCGGGTCGCCGGCACGGCGCAGATGACCGCGTCCGCCTCCACGAGGCCGTGACCCGTCGCTACCCCGGTCACCAACCCGTCCCGGATGACCACGCGCCCGACCGGCGTTGAGACCCGAATAGCGTCGCCGCATGCCGCGGCCAGGGCGTGGGCGAGCGCGCCGGCGCCCCGCTCCGGCACGTAGATGAGGTGGTTCTTCAACAGCATCTCGGCTATGTAGGTACGCATGTACGCCGCTCCGGAGCGCTCGACGCGACCCATCGTCATCTCCAGGAACCCCTTGAGGAGCAGTTTCAGCGACTCGGGGGCGCCCAGCCGCTCCAGGTACTCGCCGAAGGTCTCCTCCGCGTCCAGTTCCGCGATGGGGCAGTCGCTCCGGAAGTTGAGGTAACTCGCCTGTCGGTGGATTCCCCCGACGAGCCTCAGGAGCGCCCAAGCGGAACGCGGGGAAAAGACCCCCATCGCCCGAAAGGAACGCAGATCCGTGAGGGCAGCACCCAGGGACTGGAGCGGCTTCGTAACAACCCAACGGCCGTTTCGGTACCAGCCGAGGTTCATCTGCGAGCGCAGGAGGGACACCCCCAACTCCTCGCATAGCCGAAAGGCGACATCGTAGGACGAACAGAAGAAATCCGCACCCGCATCCAGCCGAAAGCCGTCCACCCGGTCGCCGAGGGCGCGTCCGCCCACCCGGTCGCCGGCCTCGAGCAGCACGGGACGGAGGCCGCGCTTCCCCAGGGCGTAGGCGGCGCTCAGCCCGGCGAGGCCTCCTCCGATGATGACGATTCTGCTGGAATCCACCCACCCTCTCGGAGGCAACGGACCGTTCACCAAGCCAGTACACCGGAAGGAAGCCGATGGGTCAACCCATCCTGCATGTCGGCGTTCGCACCGCTTCCCGAGGCGAGGGAGAGTGGGTCATCGCGAGGATCGATACCGGGACCGCGAACTCCACCCGGCGCTTCCGGCCGATCATTCTCACGATCGACGCCACCCGCGCGGGACAGCGGGGATCTCATCCGTCCGGCGCAGCCCGAACTGTCCGTGAACCCTTCCTGAGCCTAAGCCCGCTGAGACACCACCAGGTCCGCCGCCTCACCGGCCGCTCCGACGCCGCTCGCCAGAGCGCCGTTGACCGACGGTACCCGCAGGTAGTCACCCGCTAGGAAGAGGTTCCTTACCTCTCCCCCGAGTTGACGACGCATGTCCGCCACCTTCCTGAACATGCCCGGCCGTGCCATGCACACGGCCTCCGGCCAACGGTAGATGCGAGTAAACAGCCCTTCGTCGTCGCTCGGCAGCGCCGACCCCGGAGGGGGATTGCGACGCACGTCGGCGAGCATTCGGCGCTTGATCTCCTCATCGTCCAGCGGCAGCAGTTCCTCGGCACGGCCGCGACCCACGAGCAGATCCAGAGTACTCTTGCCGGGCGGCGCGCATGCGGGCAGGTTGATGGACCGGTCGAGCAGGAGCGGGGTGTCGTCCTCGGGGTACAACGCGCCGTGCCATCCCGGGGGAAGCGGCGGGTGGTCGAGGCCGATCACCACGCGGCAACCGCTCGAATAGCTGACGCTGTCGAGCGTGGTCCGAACCCCGGCCGGCAGGTCGGGAATGATGTCCGAGACCCTGGTGGCGGGGATGGCGCAGATGACCGCGTCCGCCTCCACAAGGCCGTGACCCGTCACGACCCCGGTCACCAGCCCATCCCGGATGACGACGCGCCGGACCGGCGTTGAGACCCGAATGGTGTCGCCGCATGCCTCGGCCAAGGCGCGGGTGAGTGCGCCCGCGCCCTTCTCCGGCACGTAGAGCTGATCGCTCTTCAGCAGCATCTCCGCCAGATAGGTCCGCATGTACGCCGCCCCGGAGCGCTCGACACGGCCCATCGTCATCTCCAGGAATCCACGGAGCGTCACCTTCAAGGACTCGGGCACTCCCAGCCTGTTCAGGTAGTCGCCGAAAGTCTCCTCCCCGTCAAGCTCGACGATGCGGCTGTCGCCAGCGAAACTGAGGTAGTCCGAGTGCTGGCGAATCTCCCGGGCCAACCTTGCGAACGACCAGACTACGCGGGGCGACATGAAGCCCAACACCCAGAACGCCTTGAGACTCCGGGTGACGGCAGCAATGGACTCGGGCGGCCTCGTCAGCACCCATCGCCCGTTTCTGTACCAGCCAAGGTTCATCTTTGAACGAAGCAGGGGCAACTCCAGTTCCTTGCAGATGCGAAACGCGACGTCGTAGGACGAGCAGAAGAAGTCCGCACCCGCATCCAGCGCAAAGCCGTCCACCCGGTCGCCGAGCGCGCGTCCGCCCACCCGGTCGCCCGCCTCGAGCAGCACGGGACGCAGGCCGCGCTTTCTCAGGGTGTAGGCGGCGCTCAGCCCGGCGAGACCGCCTCCGATGATGACGATTCTGCTGGATTCCATCCACTCGCCACTCTCAGGAAATCGCGGGCGTGTCATGAATTGGTTCCAATTCCAGGATTTTCATTGCAGATATCTCTCTATTGTGCCTTTACTGAATGACTGGTGCCACTCATGAGATATCGAAGAGCCCTTGAAAACGGCTGGTTGTTACACCACGTCACGGATATCACCCACGCCGAGCCGGACCTTTCCCACGACGCGGAAATGCGCGCCCCGGGGGTGCTTCGCCCAGGTCGCTCGCCATCGCCACCCTGGTGACCCTGCTCATCGCTCCCGGTCTCTAACGCCTGGCTGACGACGGATCCCCGTTGCTGGGGCAGGAGTCAGCGCCCGTTCCCGCCCCGGTCCGGCCATGGCCAAGGCATACGCCGGAATGCGTCAGGTATACAGTTGGCGCGGTCGGTCCGGGAGATTCGCCAGCAGTCGGACCACCTCAGGTTCGAGGGAACCCCAGTGGAAACGCCTTCGTCGTCCGTGGGAACGCGCTCGCTCGCGGGCGTGATTTCCTGGTTCGTCAGAAACCGGGTGGCAGCGAATCTCCTGCTGTTCGGAATTTCGCTGGGCGGCCTCCTCGTTGCCTCCGGGATTCCGCAGGAGATGATCCCCGAGACGCAATCCTCGGCCCTGACCGTGAGGACCGTTTTCCCGGGCGCGGGGGCGGAAGTCGTCGAGGAGGGTGTTCTCCTCGGTCTGGAGGAGGCCCTCCGCGACATCTCGGGGATCAAGGAGGTCGCCGGGGTGGCGGCCGAGGGACTCGGGGTCCTCACGATCGAGGTGGAGCGATGGGCCGACTTCCGGAGCGTGAGCGACGAGGTTCGGGAGCGGGTGGAGTCTTCGACCACGCTCCCCGAGGACGCCGAGGAACCGGTGATCTCGGAGGTGGTCCCGAACCGCTTCCTGCTCCGGATTGCGGTGCACGGCGAAGCGGATGAGCGCACGCTTACCGAGGCCGCCCACCGCGTCCGGGACGCGCTCGCCCCCGTCACCGGAGTGGCGAGGGTCGAGATCGTCACGGGGCGGGACTACGAGATCTCCATAGAGATCCCGGAGGAAGTCCTCACCCGCTTCGGGCTCACCTTCGACCAGGTCGCCGCCGCCATCCGCCGCGGCTCGGCCGACGTCCCGGGTGGCGCAATCCGCGCGGCCAGCGGAGAGCTGCGGGTGAGCACCCAGGCGGAGGCGTTGACCGCCGAGGACTTCGCCGGCATTGCGCTGATCGCATCGCCCGGCGGCGGCGTGGTCACAGTTGGGGACATTGCGGCCGTAACCGACGGTTTCGCCGATGTGGAGCGGGCGGCGCGGATGAACGGGGAGCCCGCGGTGCTGATGGAGGTGATGCTGGCTCCCGGCGCGCGCCTCCTCGACACCGCGAACGCGGTCCATGCCGAGATCCGCGCCGTCGAGAGCGCCCTGCCGGAAGGACTCTCGGTCCGTACCTGGTTCGACGCCTGGCAACTCTTCGAGAGTCGGATGGACGTGCTGGTCCGGAACGGGCTTCAGGGGCTGGCGCTGATTTTCCTCGTCCTCTTTTTCACCCTGTCGAGCCGGCTCGCCGTCTGGACCGCCGCCGGGCTTCCGGTGGCGTTCTTCGGCGCGTTCCTGATGATGCCGGGGCTCGGGGTCACGGTCAACATGATCAGTCTCTTCGGGTTCATCCTGACCCTGGGGATCGTCGTGGACGACGCCATCATCGTCGGAGAAAACGTCGAACGCCATGCCTCCACGGGGAATGCGGACGCCGAGGAGGCTGCCGTCCAGGGAGTACGGCAGGTGCTCTTTCCGGCGGCCTTCGGCGTCCTGACCACCATGGCGGCGTTCGCACCGCTCCTGGGCTTGCCGGGAATCTGGGGCGAACTCATGGGGACGCTCCCCCGCATCGTGATTCCGGTGCTCGCTTTCTCGCTCCTGGAAGCAGCCTGGATCCTGCCCCACCACCTCGCCCACGGCGGACTCGCGGTCCGGGGCAACCCCCGCCTGGCGCGCCTCCGGACGGCACTTCAGAGCGCGCTCGCCTGGGCCCGGGACACCTGCTACCGCCCCGCCCTCGCCTGGTCACTGCGCAACCGGCTGGCGACGGTCGCGCTGGGGATCGGGGCCCTCTCCCTGGCGGGCGGTCTGGTGGCTGGGGGTTGGGTGCCGGTGGAGCCGACCCCTCCGTTCGACAGCGATCTGGTGACCGCCCAGGTTTCGCTGCCGCCGGGTTCCCCGGCCGGCGCCACGGCGGAAGCGGTCGCGGAACTCGAAGCCGCCGTTGCCCGGATTCGCGAACAGATACGCGAGGAGTACGGTGTGGACCCGCAGCAGAATCTGGCGGCCATCGTGGGGCAGCGGCTGGCCGCCGATCCGAGCGGCGGCGTCTTCGGAGGGTCGGGGAGCGGCGCCGGGACGACGATCGGCCAGGTGGTGCTGGAACTCATCCCCCCCGAGCGGCGGACCGGCTTCACGACCCGCGAGATTGGCGACCGGCTGCGCGCCCTTGCCAGTTCGCTGCCGCACGGCGCGGAGGTCGCGGTCGTGACCTCGTTCCTGGGAGAGGGGGCGGACATCTCGGTTCGGGTCAGCGGGAGCACGATGGCGAGCCTCCGGGACGGGTCGGCGGCGCTCCGGGCGCTGTTCGACGAATACCGGGGGGTCATTGCGGTTACTGACGACCTTGAAGGGAGCGCCCCGGAACTGGTCGCGCGAGTCCGCTCCGAGGGCGCCGGCATCGGCATCGGCGCGGCCGAGTTCGGAAAGCAACTCCGCCAGGCCTTCTACGGGGAAGAGGTCCAGCGAATCCAGCGGGGTCGCGACGAGATCCGGATTCTGCTGCGATACCCGGCGAGCGAGCGGACCCGCCCGGAGAGCGTGACGGAAATGCGGGTGCGGCGGGCGGATGGGGTGGCGGCGCCCATCGGCGGGGTCGCGGAGGTCGTCCGAACCGAGAGGCTGGCCCTGATCCACCGAGTGGACGGCCGACGGGCGGTCACCGTCCACGCCAACGTAGACCCGGCCGTCGCCTCCGCAGGAGCCCTGTTGAGCGATCTCCGCAGTCGAGGGCTCTCGCAACTTCAGGAGGGGTTCCCCGACCTCCGGTTCGAAGTTGTCGGCCTTGCCGGGGACCAGGCCGAAACCCTGGAGGCCCTCAGGCGGCACCTGCTGTTCGCCCTGATCCTGATTTATGTCCTGCTTGCCGTTCCGCTTTCCTCCTGGATCCAGCCGTTCGTCATCATGGCCGCGGTGCCGTTCGGTCTCGCGGGCGCCATCTTTGGCCACGTCATCATGGGGGTCGAACTCTCCATGCCGAGTTTCCTCGGCATGGTCCCACTCGTGGGGATCGTGGTGAACGACGCCCTGGTCCTGCTCCACTTCGTCAATCGGGCCCGCCGCGACGGGGCGTCCACCCGGGAGGCATTGCTCGCCGCGGGACCCCTTCGCTTCCGCCCCATCATTCTTACCTCGGTGACTACCTTCGCCGGGCTCGCGCCGCTGATGGCCGAACGCAGCATCCAGGCGCAGTTCCTCATTCCGATGGCCGCCTCGCTCGCCTTCGGGGTCGCCTTCGCCACGTTCGTGACGCTTCTCATCGTCCCGGCCCTATACAGCCTTGCCGCCGGCGGACGGCACTCCTTACGGTGACGCGGGGCCTGCTCGGACTAACCAGCGATTCGTCGATCCCGTGCTCATCGAGGTATTCGCGCGCAGTTCGCGGAACCCGCCGGCCAGCCGCCGTTCTCAGAAAGCCGCGCTTTCATCATTGAATGTTGTTGAGAGTCCCGAAATCGCCACCCCTATTCGACTACTCTAGTCGTGCTCTCGCTTGCGTCTCCATTGGGCCGTTTTCCAGCGGCCCCTGCCTCTGACGCGGCATGGCGGGGCCGGTGGAAACACTTATCTGCGATGCGGCATCACGGACACCATCCAAGACGAGCCGGACCTGCCTTGCGGCGGGCAAGCGCGCCTCCCGGGAGTGCTTCGCCGAGGTCGCCCGCCTTCGCTATCCCGTTGACTCCGCTCATCGTTCCCGCCCGCTACAGCATGGCTGGCGCCGGCTTCGGGTTGCCGCGGGGAAGAGATAGCGTCCGGTCCCGCCATAGCCAAGGGCGTACGTCGAAATGAGTCAGGTATACAGTTCGCGCGGCCACTTCGGGCGTTTCGGTCATTCCGGTCGATTCGGTCGGTCATAGCATGTCCACGCGCCAGGAGCGATCCGCACCGCGATCTCCGGAGATCGTTGTTCCGACCGCGTACCGCACCGGCTACGAGAAGGCGCGCTGGACCGATCCGGAGGCGGCGCGCCGCTATATCAAGCACACGGCGAAGGGGGACCCGCTCGCGGATGCGGCGGTCGAGTCCATGGTCGGCATGCCCCAGAAACGGGTCCACGAGATCATCACGGCGGGGATGGAGGAGGACGAGGCCGGCTTTCGGGACGCGTCGGCGGAACTCAGGGAGCTCATGGAATTCAGTTCCGACAAGCCGGACTGGTTCGATTCGCGAGCGGTCTGTCCGGGATGCCGGGCGTTCCATGCCGACTCGGATCTCTACGTCCAGGCGTTGGTGGGATCGAGCATCGTCTGGGGCTTCACCACCCTCATCAGCAAGTCGTTCTTCATGACCGGGAGGCTGACGGACCACGGGGTCCGCCGGCTCCGGCAGAACATCCGCCAACTCATCGAGATCATGATTCCGGGGGGACTCGAACGCTACGGCGAGGGTTGGAAACTGAGTGTCCGGATCCGGCTCATCCACGCCCAGGTTCGATACTTCCTGAGGAGATCCGAGGAGTGGGACGAGGCGGAAGTCGGGGTGCCGATCCATATCGGTCACGTGGCGCTCGCGGCGGCCAACTTCTCCGCGCGGGTGATCGAGGCAGCGAAGCGGCTCGGCGCCGAGCCGACGGCGGAGGAGAGCGAAGCGTTCGTCCAGATCTGGCGCTACTCGGCATACCTGATGGGCGTTCCGGAAACGATCCTGTTCAGGAGCGAGGCGGAGGCGCTCGATCTCTGCCGGATTGCTATCGCCTGCGAGCCGCGGCCGACCATGGAAGGCATCGTGATAGCGAACGCTCTGGTCAATTCAGCGCCCGTCGTGATCGGCATCCACAAGCCCAGGGACCGGCAGAACCTCGCCAACTATGTGTACCGCGTTTCCCGCGCCCTCATCGGCGACGAACTCGCCGACCAGATCAACTACCCGGCGCAGTCCACTTGGGGGCTGCTCTGGTACCTGCGGACCAAACGCCGCCTGGCGAAGCGGCTGCGCAGCGTGGTGCCGCGCTGGGAAGCGAAGGTGAAGGTGGACCGATTCACCGCCCTCGTGGACAACTCCGAGCTCCGCGATCCGCTGATCTCCTACCGTCTTCCGCCGAAGCTGCACTCCGACGAAACACAGACCTGGTAGACGGAGTCAGAACTGCGGTCGTCCCCAGCCGGCCCGGACTGCGATCTGGCCTACCAGCGGGAGATCCTGCAGTCCGTCTCGCGCACCTACGCGCTCACGATTCCGGTGCTGCCCGAGGGCCTGCGGGACGTAGTGGGGAATGCCTACCTGCTCTGCCGGATTGCGGACACCATCGAGGACGAGCCGGAACTTTCCCGCGCCCGGAAACAGGCGCTCTGGACGCGCTTCGTCGGGGTGGTGGCCGGGGAAGAAGACGCCGCCGCCTTCGCCGGCGACCTGACGCCAGCGCTCTCCCCGGCGACCGCCGAGGCCGAGCACCACCTCGCCGCGAACACGGCCCGGGTCGTACGTGTGACGGCCGGGTTTGGCCCGAGGCAGCGAATGGCCATCGAGCGCTGCATCCGGACCATGTCGCACGGCATGGTCGAGTTCCAACAGGATGCGCCCTCCATCGGCCTGAAGGACATGGCGCAGCTCGACCGCTACTGCTATTTCGCCGCCGGCGTCGTCGGCGAAATGTTGGTGGAGCTGTTCTGCGACTACTCGTCGGCCGTCGGGGAGCGCCGCGAGGAACTGGTTGCGCTCGCCAGGTCCCATGCTCAGGGACTTCAGATGGCCAACATCCTCAAGGACCTGTGGGATGACCGGGCCCAGGGGGCCTGCTGGCTTCCGCGAACCGTGTTCGACGCGGCGGGATTCGATCTGAGCGACCTTGGCGCCGGCGGCAACGCTCCGGGCTTCGCGGCGGGGCTGTCCCAACTGGTGGGAATCACCCGGCGCCACCTCGGGGACGCCCTCGAATTCACCCTGCTCATACCTGCCCGCGAGACCGGGATCCGCCGGCACCTGCTGTGGGCGCTGGGGATGGCCCTGCTCGCGCTCCGGCGGGTGCATACGGCGCGCTCCTTCCGCCGCGGCCGGAACGTGCGGGTGTCCCCGTTCAGCGTCGGCGCCGTGGTGGTGGTGACGAGCGTCCTGGCCCGCTGGGACTTCGCTCTCCGGATGTGGTTTCGCGTGGCAACGCGTGGGCTTCCGCACGCCTGATGGCCCCATTGCGACCGGACGGGATTTGTCACCGCCCCGGTCCTATAGTGGGGGCATGAGCAGCCGCTACCTCAAGAGCCCGCGAGCGGAGGTCCGCACCCAGGCGGCCAGGGAGTTCCTTCAAGGCCTCGGTGCGGGCGTTCCCTTCCTGGTAGTCGGGCCGGGTCGCTACGCCGCGGATCGGCTGGTCCACGAGGCCGCGGAGGAACGCGGCCTCCGGAATGGGCTCCTGGGCGCCTATCGCTTCGGTCTCTTCGGCCTCGCCCAGCGGCTCGCTCGCGAGGAACTCACGGCGCGCGGACTCCGGGCGCTCACCCCCGCCGCGCGGCTCGCAGCGGTCGTCCGGGTCGTTCACGAGGCCCGCCGGAGCGGACGGCTGGGTCGGTTCCGGGATGCCGCCGAAGGGCCCGGGCTCGCGGCGCGGCTCGCCTCGACCTTCGACGAGTTGCGCCTCGCGGAAATCCCGGCCGCGCGGGTGGCGGAAGGGGAACCGTCCCTCGGGGTCCTCTACGCGGCCTACCTCGAAACGCTGGCGGAAGTAGGGCTCGCGGACCGGGCGGAAACGTTCGCCGCCGCCACGCGGCGGATCGCCCACGGCGCCGGCCCTCCGGTGGGGTTTCCGCTCCTGTTGCTGGATGTGCCGCTTTCGGACGCGGTCACCGGGCGTTTCGCGCGGACCCTGACGGAGGCCGCGCCCGAGGCCTTCCTCACGCTACCCGAGGGAGATCTGGCTGCGGAACAGGCCGCGCTGGCGCTCGGCGCCCAGCCGCTTTCCGTGGACACCCAACCCCCGGACGATTCCTCGGAAGATGCCGTCGCTTCGGCCCAGCGCCACCTGTTCGCCGCGCGCCGGCCCCACCCGGCGGTGGAACGCACCGGATTGAGCGTGATTGCAGCGCCCGGAACCGCAGCAGAGGCGATCGAACACGCCCGTACCTTCCTGAGCGAAGCGGCCGCCGGCCTCCGGTTCGACCGCATGGCGGTTCTTCTTCCCGAACCCCGAGCTCAGGCGCCGGCCTTTCAGGAAGCTCTGGAACGCGCCCGCGTCCCCGCATTTTTCGAGGCGGGCGCCCGCCGGCCCCACCCGGCGGGGCGCGCTTTCCTGGTGCTCCTCGACTGTGCGCGCGAGGGACTGCCCGCCACCCGTTTCGCCGAGTACCTCTCGCTCGGGGAAACCCCCGTTACCTCCCCGGAAGCCCCCGGCGCCGGCGGCAAGGGCCCGCCCGGAATGCCGGGTTTCGTGGCGCCGCGGCGCTGGGAGCGGCTCATCCTCGATTCGGAAGTCATCGGCGGGCTCGACCGCTGGGAAGGACGGCTCGCCCGTTTCGACGACCGGTTGCAGCGCGACGAGGAGGCGGAAACGGACGCCGCGCGGCGGGAGCACCTGCGCCGGCGCCGGGATGATCTCCGCCGGTTGGCCGGGACCGCCCTGCCCATCCTGCGCCGGCTGGCTGCCTTCCCCGCTCCGCACGCCCGCTTTTCCGAATGGGCGCTCCACCTTGAAGACCTGGCGCGCGCCGCGCTCGTGCACCCTCAGGGAGTCCTCGACTGCCTTCGGGAAACCGATCCCATGCGCGACGTGGCGGAGGTAACCCTGGACGAAGTGCGGGAGAGCCTGGCGCGGCGCCTCGCCGAAGTTGTCACCCGCTCCAGCGGTAGCCGGTATGGCCGTGTGTGGGTGGGGCCCATCGAGGGGGCGCGCGGCCTCAGCTTCGACGTGGTGGCGATTCCCGGCCTCTCCGAAAGGGCCTTTCCCCGGGTCATTCGCGAAGATCCGATGCTCCTCGACCGGCAGCGGGAGGCCATTTCGGAAAGTCTCCCGGTGCGTCGCGACCTGACCGAGCGCGAGCGCCTCCGGCTGCGGATCGGAGTGGGGGCGGCCACGCGGAAACTCATCCTCAGCTACTCCTCGCTGAACCTGGTCGAGGGTCGGCCGCAGGTGCCGTCGTACTACCTGGCGGAAGCGTTCCGAGCCGGTCTGGGGAAGGTCCCCACGCTCAGCGAAATCCGGTCCCAGGCCGGCCGGGAGAGCGAGGTCATCCGCGGAATTCGCGCTCCGCGCCGCGATTCGCTCGCCATCGATCGCCGCGAATTCGACCTCGCGCAGGTCGCTCCGGCCCTGGGACGGCCGGAGGAACGCTCCGGCGGTCACGGAACCGCAGCCTACCTGCTCTCGGACCCGACCCTGGCGCGCGCGCTGCGCCAGGAATACATGCGCGGGCAGTGGAAGTGGCAGTCACCCGACGGCTTCTTGTACCCCGACCGGGACGCCGTGACGGCACTCGACCGACACCGGCCGGGAAACCGCTCTTTCTCGGCAACCGGACTCGAGGCCTATGCGACCTGTCCGTATCAGTTTTTTCTCAAGAACCTCCTCCGGCTGAGGCCGGTCGAGCGCCCCGAAGCCCTGATCCACCTGGATCCGCTCACGCGGGGCTCGCTGCTGCATGACGTGTTCTTCCACCTCGGGCACGAACTCCGCGAACGAAACCTGGCCCCGCTCCGCGAGGAGCGGCTCCTTGAGGCTTTCGACGTCCTCACGGAGGTGTTCTGGCGGGTCGAGGCCGAGGTGAGGGAGCGCGTGGCGCCCGTCATCGACCGCATCTGGCAGGACCAGATGGATGGACTGCTCGGCGACCTGCGGGGTTTCCTGGAGCGTTACGCCGGCACCGGAAGAGTGCCGCTCGCCAACGAACTGACCTTCGGCATGGGAGCGAAGCAACCGGCCGACCCGGCCAGCCGAACCGAAGCGGCGGTGCTCCCGGGCGGGCTGCGCCTCCACGGCGCGATTGACGTGGTGGAAAAGCTCCCGGACGGCAGCGTTCAGATCACCGACTACAAGACGGGCAAGGCATCGATCGAATCCACCGGCGAATCCGATGTCCTCTTCGGAGGACGGGCTCTCCAGCCGCTCCTCTACGCGCTGGCCTACGAGGCGCTGTCCGGAGCGCCGGCGGCCTCCGGCCGGCTCTACTACGCGACCATCCGCGGCGCGTATCTCCACACCCAGGTGGACGCTGCGAGCGAGCGCTCCCGGGCCGTTTTCGAGTCGTTCGTCGCCGGGATCGACCGGGCGATTCGCGACGGGCGCTTCCCCGCGCTGCCGAACCCGGCCGTGTCCTACTCGGTGTGCAAATACTGTGACTACCTTCCGGTGTGCGGACCGCGACCCGCCGGGTACGAACGCACGAAGGCCCGGGCCGGATTCGCCAGCGCCCTCGACGAAGTCATCGCCATTCGGAGCCTGCCGTGAGCCCCCTTCCGGACGCCCGGGCCCGGGAAAGGATCCGCACCGACCATGACACGACGCTGATCGTGGAGGCGGCCGCCGGCACCGGGAAGACCACCTCGGTGGTTGACAGGGTGGTCGAAATGGTCGCCGCCGGGACCGCCCGCATCGGACAGATTGCCGCCATTACCTTTACCGAAAAAGCCGCGGGGGAGCTGCGGCTCAGAATCCGGCAGCGACTCGAAGCCCGGATCGAAGGCGCGGGTACCGGCCCTGAGGCGGTTCCCGCGAGGCAGCGCCTCGAGCAGGCGCTCGCGCAGCTTGAAGAGGCATCCATCGGAACGATCCATGCGTTTTGCGCCACGATCCTGCGGGAACGTCCCATCGAGGCCGGGGTGGACCCCGACTTCGAGATTCTGACGATCGCGGAACAGAAGGGGTTTTTCGACCGCACGTTCCGCCGCTTCGTGGACGCACAGCTCGAAAACCCCGGTAAGGGAGTCGCGCGCCTCCTGCGCCGGAGCCGCAGCCCCGCAGTAAGCCCGGTGGACATCCTCCGCCAGGCCGGACTCCGTCTTCTGGACTACCGGAATCTGGACGCCCCGTGGAGGCGGCGGGAATGGAATCCGGAGCAGGCCGTCCGGGAACTCGTGGAGCAACCCGCCGGCAAGGAGCGCGAACAGGTCCCTTCCCTCTTCATGATCGAGGAGCTCTACCGATCGCTCCCCAAGGATCCCCCGGGAGCGAGACCCAACTGGCTGATCCGTTCCCTCGCGGCGGCCGCGGACCTTGGCCGTGAGATCCGGGTGCGGGAGGCCGCCTCCGGGCGAGATCTCGACTGGATCGAGCAGGCGCTCGCGGAACTCAAGGTTCCCGGATACGGCGGGCGCACCCCAACCGGGTTTCCCCACACCCGCAAATGGCGCGACGGATTCCGCACCCGCCTGCTCGCCTTCCAGCAGGCGAGCAACGCCGACCTCGCAGCCCTGCTGCGCGAGGACCTGCGGGGCCTGGTCGAGGCGTACGAGAACGCCAAACAACGAGCCGGTCTCCTGGACTTCGACGATCTGCTGCTCCGAACCCGCAGCCTGCTCCGGGACCACGCGGGGGTCCGCCGGGAACTCGGGGGGCGCTTCCGGCACCTGGTGGTGGACGAATACCAGGACACCGACCCGATCCAGACGGAGATCATCCTGTTGCTGACCGCCGACGAACCGCCGGACGGCAACTGGCGGGCGGCGATTCCGGTGCCCGGACGACTCTGTCTGGTAGGGGATCCCAAACAGTCCATTTACCGTTTCCGGCGCGCCGACGTCTCTCACTATCTCGCCGTCAAGGAGCGCCTGCTGGCGAGCGGCGCCGCCGAGGTTCGGCTGACCACGAATTTCCGCTCCGTTCCGGAAATCTGCGATTTCGTGAACCGCACGCTGCGGCCGCGGTTCGAGGAGGGGCCGGGATTCTCCGGGCTCGCCCGCCAGGTGGACTACGTCCCGCTCCACTCTTCCCGGGAAGCCTTGCCGCAGGGCCCCGCCCTCGCCGCCATTCCGCTGGCGCACGCTCCCTACCTCCGCCAACTCGAGGAGCAGGAGCCGGGCGCGGTTGCCCGTTTTGTCAGAGGACTCATCGATAGCGGCTTCCGCGTCTCGCCGGCAGATGGAGCTTCGCCGCGTCCGGTGGAGCCGAGCGACATCTGCCTGTTGTTCCGGCGCTTTCGGAACTACGGGCGGCTGGTCCCCCAGCCCTACGCCGATGCCCTGCGGGATTTCGGCGTTTCCCATTCGCTGGCGGCGGTGCAGACGTACATCGGCAGCGCCGAGCTGTCCTTGCTGCGCGCGGCGCTGACCGCCATCGAGTTTCCCGAGGACGAACTGAGCGTCTATGCCGCGCTCCGGGGTCCGCTGTTCGCGATCCCGGACCAGGATCTGTTCCTCTTCCGCGAGCGTCATCCCGAGATCCGACTGCATCCGGCCCGGGCCCGGCTACTCGGACTCGACGACGAATCGGCGGCGTCGAGCGGAACGATGGACCGGACAATCCGGGACGGGCTCGCTTTCCTCTACCGCCTCCACCGGCGCCGCACCCACCAGCCGATCGCCGTAACGCTCCAGGAGCTACTGGGCCGGCACCGCGCGGAAACCGGGTTCGCATTCTGGGATGCTCCGGATCAGGTGCTCTCGAACCTGCGCCGGCTGGCCGAGGCGGCGCGTGCCTTCGAGGCGCGGGGAGGGCTTTCGTTCCGCGCCTTCGTGGAGCAACTGGCCGCGGAAGCGGAGGATCCCGATGCCGGATCGGCGCACGCCATCGATGAGGACGTCAGCGGGGTGCGGATCATGACCACCCACAACGCCAAGGGTCTCGAGTTCCCGGTCGTGATCCTTTGCGACGGGGCTTTCCAGCGGAGCGGCCGGGCGAGCCGGGTGGTGAATTCCGAAGAGCGGCTCTACGCCTGTGACCTCGGGGCCGGCATCATTCCGTGGGATCTCGTCGAGGGAACTCCGGCCGAAGAGGCAGAGGAACTCGCGGAACTGGACCGGTTGCTCTACGTCGCGATGACCCGGGCCCGGGATCTGCTGGCGGCGCCGGTGGCCGAGGGGCAGTTTCCGCCGGAAAGCCTGCTGGCGCCGGTAGCCGCGGGGCTCAAACCACTGCTGGGGCGCGACGCTTCGCACCGGGTCACCGACCCCGGTCCACCGGGAGCGCCGGAAAGGGGCAGGAGCAACAACCCGCTATGGGACCTGCTGCGAGCCGATGCGCGCGCCCGGGCGCCAGCGGCGGGGAGAGCGGCCGAAGCGGAGTTCCTCGCCGGGCGAACACGAGCCCTGGACCAGGGGCGCACTCCCAGCCGCCGAGTCGTCTCGGCGACGGGGTTGGCCGCCCTCGAGGCCGAGGCCGGACCCGTTGATGTCGAGAGCTTGCCGCGGGATTCGAATCGGTCCGCCGGGTTGGCCTTCGGCGAACTTGTCCACCGCGTGCTCGAGCGAATTCCGCTGGACGCCGCCGCGCCTTCGATCCAGGGAGAAGCGACGCGGTCCGCCCGCGAGCTCGACCTGCCGGAGGAACTGGCCGCCTCGGCGACGAAGGCGGTGGCAGCCGCTCTCACCCACCCCCTGCTCGCCGAAGCGCGGCAGGCGGAAGAGCACGGGGCGTGTTACCGGGAACTGCCGCTCCTGCACTTCGAGCATGGTGCGCCCGAACCCGCGGCGAGCGAAGCTCCGACAGCGGCGTTCGAAACCGCGTCCACCCTGCCAAACGAGGGTGTTGACGACGGATTCGCTGGGGGATTTGACGAGGGATTCGGTGAGGGATTCGAGGGAGGGACGGGTGCGGCGGCCTTCGCGGATGCCGCACTCGCCGCCGCGCCCGCGAACGGGATGCATCCGACCCTGGTGGAGGGGATCGCCGACCTGGTCTTCCAGGACACGGCCGGCGGGACGTGGACGGTGCTCGATTTCAAGACGGACTCCCGCCCGGACGGCGAGACGGCGGACGACCCGGAATTCCAGGCCCGCGAGGCGCGTTACCGGCGCCAGGTCAGTCTCTACGCCCGGGCGGTAGAACGAGCCACCGGCCATCCAGCGCGGGCCGTACTGCTCTACGTCTAGCAGCCTGGGGCAACACCCCCGCGGCCACTCTCGGGGCTCACGGGGGTTTCACCACAGGCTGCCAGCGTCGGCAGGTAGTCCCGACGCGGCATTCACGCCGCCGGGCGACCGCCTCAGAGCGGGTCGAAACGTCCGTCAACCGCGGTCCAGCCGCCGTCCGCGAAGAGGACCGAGCCGGTGACGTAGCTCGCCGCCGGGGAGAGCAGGAACACGGCCGGCGCGGCCATCTCGTCCGCGCTTGCCCAGCGGCCGAGCAGGGTCTTGTCGGTGTAGGCCTGCTTCCAGTCCGGCCGCTGCTCGATGGGCGCGGTCAGCGGGGTCTCCACCACCCCCGGAGCGAGGGCATTCACGCGAACCCCCGATCGGGCCCACTCGGCCGCCGCGGTGCGGGCAAGCTGCACGATGCCCGCCTTGGTCGCGGCGTACACCCCCTGGCCCGGCTCCACCACCTGCGAGCGGATCGAGGAGAGCAGCACGATGCTGCCGCCGCCGGAGCGGGCGAGGCTCGCCGCTCCGTGGCGGAGGGCGTAAAAGGTTCCCTTCAGATTGAGGGACACCACCCGCTCGAACTCATCCTCGCTGGTGTCGGCGAGGCGCTTTCTGACGTTTACCCCGGGGGTGGAGACGAGTCCGCGCGGCTGGAATCCGTCGGACTCAAGACCCCGGAAGAGATTCTCGACCGACGCACCGGATCGGATATCCACTTCGCGGGAGACGGCAGTCCCCCCGGCGGCGCCGATCCCGGCCGCGACCCCGGCGGCGGCTTCCTGGTCCCGGTCGGCGACCACGACCCGCGCTCCGCAGTCCGCGGCGAGGCGGCCGCTCGCTTCGCCGATCCCGGAAGCCCCGCCGATGACCACCACGTCCATTCCGGCGAGCGAAAAGACAGACGCGGTCACGGCGCGCGAATTATGCCCCGGAGGACGGATCCACGTCCGGAAAGGAGCGGCGCCGGAAGAAAACCTGCCACGCGAAATTGCGGAACGGGGGCCGCCGGAGGAGCAGGCAGGCCAACTCCATCGCGACCGGGTTCCGGATTCCCGAGAGCAGCGCGCGCATCCAGCGGCGGGAAAGGAATCGGGCCCGGAGCCGGCGTCCCGAATAGGACGTCAGGACTCCCGGATCACCGGTCTCGAAGCGCCGCACGATGAGATCGGCCGCGTGCCTCGAGAGACGCAGGCAGGCGTCGAAACCGCCGGCCGTGAGCGGCGAGACCGCTCCCGCCGCGTCGCCAACCAACAGGCCGTCGTCCCTGCCGATGCGGCGCAGCACGCCGCCTACCGGAATCCGGCCTCCGCGCTGTTCGAGGAGCCGCCCCCGAGCTAGGGCGAAGCGACCGTCCAGGCTGGAGGTGAACTCGGCCAACGCGCTCTGCGGCTTGAAACGGTCCGGATAGCCCCCCACGCCCACGTGGGTTTCCTCACCGTCCTGAACCACCCACGCCAGGTACCCCGGCGCGATCCGGGGATCCAGAAAGCAGTGCAGGGTCGCCGGTCCCGAGAAGGGAACCCCTTCATAGACCGACTCCAGGCCCACCAGCCACTCGGTGTTGGAATCCAGCCCGAGATCCCGGCCCACCTGGGAGTTCGCGCCGTCGGCCCCCACCAGGAAACACGTTGCGAGCTCAAGGCCGGATCCCTCGCGTTCCGCCTGGACCACGAGCCCCGGCCCAGCCCGCCGGAACCCGCGGTAGCGGGTGCCGGACAGGAAACGGACACCCGCGCCGAGGCAGCGATCGAGCAGCTCCCGGTAGAGGGCGCCCATCCGCCCCACCCGGAATTCGTCACGCGGACTCGAGAGCCGGACCACGCGCCGGGCCGGCGAATAGAGCGCGACGGTGCGGATCGGCGGACCGAGGCATCGCGCCGGCAGATCGAAGTCCTCGAGCGATTTGCGGACGAAGATCCCGGTGGTGTGGACACGCTCCGCCAGGTCCTTTTTCCGGTCCAGCAGACAGACCGAGAACCCGGCCTCGGCAACCAGGCGGGCGCACTGCAATCCCGCGAGCCCGGCCCCGACAACCGCCAGATCGGCCGAAACCCGGGTTGGGTCGCCGGGTTCCGGATGGGTCACGCCCGCGACTTCCTGAGGTGCAAGAACACCACCACCGCGGAGGCGGCAATCCCGAGCAGGGGCGGCGGCAGGGCGCCACCGGCAGGAGCCACGAGGAACACGGCCACCCCGACCGCCGCGCCGCTCAGGATGGCGCGCGCCGGAGGCCGGTGGCGGTGGAGGCCGACCACCACCGGCACGAAGAGGGACACGCCCAGGATCGAGTAGAAGACGGTGAGCGAAGCGATCACGCTCTGGGCCAGGATCGCGATCACGACCCCGACCAACCCGGAGGCCACCGCTGCGCCGCGTGCTACCCGAAGGACGGTGCGATCGTCGGCTCCTGGCCGCCAAAAGCGATGAAAAACGTCGCGGGAGAGCGAGGTGGACAGCATGAAGAGCACCGCGTCGGCGCTCGACACCTCGGCCGAAAAGAGCGCCGCCACCCCGAAGGCACCGAGCCACAGGGGGAGCGACTCCACCAGCAGCGCCGGAAGGGCGGCATCGGGACGGGCGAGGTCGGGATGGAGGACCGCCGCCGCGGCGCCGAGGAGCGGCGGAACCGCCGCGAAAAGCAGGAGCGCAACGCCAGCGGCGGTGAGTCCACGCCGGACGGCGCTCTCGTCCCGTGCCCCGAACAGCTTTTGCAGGATGCCGGGAGAGACCAGGAAGGCCGGCACCAGCAGCGCGGTGTAGGCGAACGCCAGCGACGCGCTCGAGAAGATGTCGAGAGCGCCTTCCCCCAGGCTCGCCCGGACCCCGTCCACGCCACCGGCCGCGGCAAGGGCGTATGGCACCGCGAGTCCGAGACCCAGAAGCAGCACGCCGAGCTGGATGAAGTTGACGGATGCGGCGCTTTGGAGACCCCCGACCGCGAAGTAGGCCGTCATCACCAGCGCCGAGGCGAGGATGGCGAGCGGTAGCGGAATACCCGCGGCCCCCTCGATCAGGACACCGGCAGCGAGCAACTGGGCGGCGAGGACGAAGAGGGTGGCCACCAGGAGCAGCCCGGTCAGCGCAATCCGGACCGCTACGCCGTAGCGCAGCTCCAGGAAATCCCCGACGGTGCGGAGACGGGCGTCGGTCGACACCCGCCACATCCGGGGCCCCAGCCAGACCGCCAGGAGCAGGGTCCCGACGCCGGCGGCTCCCACCCACCAAAACGCCGCCAGCCCGTGTTCGTATCCGAGCGCCGCCGCCCCGATGGTGGATCCCGCCCCGATGTTGGCGGCCAGCACCGTCGCGAAGATCAGCCTCGGCGGCAGCCGGCGGCCAGCCACAAAGAATCCCTCGGCGGAGCGACTCCGGCGGGAAACGTGCCAGCCGACCGCGATCAGCAGGATGGAATAGGCGGCGAGGACAACAAGATGCAGGGACACGCCCGCTTAGCGCTCCCGCGGCAGCGGGGGCTCGGGCAGATCCCGAATCGCTGGCAGCCCGGGGAGCGACTCGGCTGAGCGCACCGCATCCAGCACCGCCCGCGCCACCGCCTCGGCGGCAAGCGCTCCGATCCGGCCGACTCGGGCCTGAGGACCGACGCCGGTCGCGAGCGCGAACAGGGTGTCCCCATCGGCTGGGGTGTGGACCGGGTAAATGGTGCGCGCCAAACCGTCATGCGCCATCTCGGCCACCTTGTTCGCTTCCGCCTTGGTGAGCGGGGCGTTCACGGCCACCACTCCAATCGTGGTGTTCGCACCGCCGAGGGGGGCGTCCGCCGCGGCGCCGGCCGGACCGGGCGGCTCCTCGAGGAGCAACCGCCGGGCGTCGGCGAGGTTCCCGTCGTCACCGCGCACCCCGGCGACCACGCGTCCGCTCGCGGGGTCCACCACGTCCCCCACCGCGTTCACCACGATGAGCGCCGCCACCACCAGCCCGTCGGAAAAGCGTAGCGAGGCGGACCCGACGCCTCCCTTCATGGCCCGGCCGGACCCCCGGCTCTTCCCGACCGTGGCCCCCGCTCCGGCGCCGGCGTTGCCCCGGCGGACGGGGTGGATCCCCGCCACGGCCGCCGCCCGGTAGCCGCACTCGGGACCCGGACGGACAGCGCCCGGGCCCTGGACTCCGAGATCGAAGAGGATGGCCGCCGGCACGATGGGCACCCGGAAGGGGCCTACCGGATAACCGATCCCGGCCTCTTCGAGATAGCGCACGGTTCCATCGGCCGCCGCCAGCCCGAAGGCGCTGCCGCCGGAAAGCACCACCGCGTGGACGCGTTCCACGGTGTTCTCCGGATCGAGCAGGTCGGTCTCCCGGGTCCCGGGGGCGGAACCCCGCACGTCCACTCCGGCGACCGCGCCCTCGCGGGCCAGCACGACGGTGCAGCCGGTGGGCAGGCCGTCCAGCTCGTGGTGGCCGACTTCGATGCCACCAACGGCGACCAACCCGGGATCCTCCGCAGGCGCAGCACCCGGCTGGCGTTCGGGCGTCCCGGAAGAAACCCCATTGGGAACGGCGATCCCGAGGGCGAGGAGCGCCGCGAGGACCGAGGCTGGGCGAATGAACAGAACGGATTCGATTCTATGTCGCGTCCCCCGGACCGAGGCCGCCGTCCGCCGCCCTGCCGGCGGGGACGCCGCCGGTTCGCACCCTGTGGGCCGTCCGGAGGGTCACCTCGGCTGGCGGCTCTCGGCGCTCACCCGGGCTTCACCACCGGCTGCCAAGACTCATGAACGGCTCCCGCATGGTGGTTTCCCGCGAGGCAACGGCAATGCCGCGTGCGCTGCCTCGCCAGGGCACGCAAGAGCCGGGAATAGGGAGAGGCAGGCCGGGAACTGCCGTACCCGCAGCAGGACGCGTCTCCGGCGCTCCTCAAATCGTGCGCGCGGACGGACCGGGGCGAACGGCCCGGGGCGAATGGCCCGGCCACTCCGGCCCCGCCGGGTTCCGTCAGCGCGTCCATCCAACAGCCATCGGCCGATCCCGAGGTCGGCGCTTCCACGTGGCGATACGTTCCTGTTTCCATGATTCCACCTTCAGTAGTCCATCTTCGGCCTTGCCGAACTCGCATTCCCCATTCATTCGCACCCGCGCCGAGAGCGGCCTATCCGCCCCCGGCCCCTTGTCCACCAACTGAATCCACCCCCAGCGGAGCCCGTCGCGAAAATCAAAACCAACCGCGTCCTCACGATCCCGTCCGGCCAGCGCCATTCGGTGTCTCGTGCTCGCAGTCGTCCTCGACGCAGCAATGCTCCGTCAAGTAACCGAGAAGTCCTCGGATCGCCCGGAAGTTGACCGTGTAGATCTGAGACCTTCCGTGCCGGCAGCAACTGAGCAGCCCGCCCTTCTTCAGCTCCTTCAGGTGGAACGAACAGGTCGGCGCCGGGAGATTGCACTGCCGGGCAATCGCCCCGGCGGGAAGTCCGCCCGGCCCACTCTGGACCAGCAGGCGGAAAATGTCGAGCCGGCTTTCCTGGGAGAGTGCACACAGCACCTCCAGGGCATTCGTCGTGGCGGCGGGGGTTGTCGTTTCCATATTTCCAATAATATCGAACTAATAGAGAAAAGTCAACTGTCCGGCAGCTGTTTCTGTCTCCCGGGGAACTCTCGGTGCGGCTCTTAGGCGCGCGCCGAACCGCTGGCGCCTCCAGGTGGCAACGGGGAGGAATCCATCCGCCCCACCGGAGGCGGCGAATCCGCCTCCGGACCTACGTCCCGATCGACCAGCGAAGGGGCCGATCCGTTCGGGATCTCGTGCTCGCAGTCCTCGTCAACGCAGCAGTGCTCCGTCAGGTACCCGACCAACCCGCGCATTGCGCGGACGTTGACCGTATAGATCTGGGATCTCCCGTGCCGGCAGCAACTGAGCAGCCCGCCCTTCTTCAGTTCCTTCAGGTGGAAGGAGCAGGTGGGCGCCGGGAGATTGCAGCGCCTGGCGATCGCGCCGGCAGGAAGTCCCTCCGGGCCGCTCTGGACCAACAGGCGAAAGATGTCGAGGCGACTTTCCTGGGAGAGTGCGCAGAGCATCTCCAGAGCTTCGTTCGTGGAATAGTCAACTGTCATTTCCATACTTCCAGTATTGTTGAAATGAAAGAACAAAGTCAACCCCTATTTCGGGGCGTCCTGGCAGCGGTGATCCGGTTCCTCGATTCGGCGAGCGAACCGGTGGCCGATGGGCGGTCTCGAGGCATCGCCGCCAGGGGCGGCCCATCCGCCCCCGGCTTCCCATGCTCATCAAAGTCGTCGGTTGGGCAACCACCCGGGAAGGCCCCTGGCGGCAACAATCGACGAGTCCCCTCATCTCCCACTCTCCGCGATGGAACGAACCGTTGGGCGCCGGCCGGCGGCGATCGCCGGCAGGCGTGCCCGCCGTCTCGGAGTCGTTTCGCGGGGGATGGTGAGTCATCATTTCTATAGTTCCAATAATATCGAAGCATAGGGCGCAAGTCAAGTCCCTTCAAACCGCTGGCCGGGGCCGGGGCGGTATCCTCGGTTTCGATGCCGCTCCACCCGATCGTCTCCGGCCTCAAAGCGAAAATCCTGCGCCACGCGGAAGCGGCCCGGGAGGAAATCGCCGCCTTTTGCGGTGAATTGATCCGGATTCCCACCGTCAATCCTCCCGGCGAGAGCTATCCGGAATGCGCGGCCCTGCTTGGTGAGCGGCTCGCCGCCGCCGGTTTCGAAGTGGCCTTCCACGATCCTCCGGAGAAGGCCTGTCCACCGGGCTCGGCCGCATATCCGCGGCGAAACGTCATCGGTCGGCTCGGCAGCGGCCGCCGACGGATCCACCTGAACGGGCACCTCGACGTGGTCCCGGCAGGCAGCGGTTGGAGCACCGATCCGTTTTCAGGGGAGGTGCGGAACGGGGCGGTTTGGGGCCGCGGTGCAAGCGATATGAAAGGAGGCATCGCGGCGGCGTTCTTCGCGGCGGAAGTTCTCCGGCGCGCGGGCGCCCGGTTGGGAGGAACGCTCGAAATCTCGGGGACCGTGGACGAGGAAACCGGTGGGCACGCCGGCGTCGCGTGGCTGGCGGAGTCCGGCCTCATCGCGGGAGACACGGATGCGGTGATCATTCCCGAGCCGTTCGGGTCGGGACGGGTGTGCGTGGGACACCGCGGGGTGTACTGGTTCCGGGTGGTCTCCGAGGGGGAGGTCGCCCACGGCAGCATGCCGTTCCTCGGAAGGAACGCCATTACCCATCTCGCACCGCTCCTCGAAGACATCCGTACCGGATGGGTTCCGGAACTGGCCGCCCGGCGGACCTCGCTTCCGGTCGTTCCCGAGGGGGCGCGGGCCGCGACCGTGAACGTGAACAGCATCCGCGGAGGGCAGGCAGGCGCCGGAACCGAAAGCCCGCAGGTTCCCGACCGGGCCGAACTCGTGGTGGACCGCCGGTTTCTGCCCGAAGAAGGACTCGACGGGGTTCGCGAGGAGGTGGCCCGCCGAGTCGCGGAGTGTGCTGGCCGGGAACCGGGCCGGCGCTACCGGATCGAGGAGCTGCTCACGGTCGAACCGGTACAGACGCCGGCCGGATCGCTGGCCACCGCAGCGGTGCGCTACGGGGTGCGGCACGCCCTCGGAGCGGAAGTCGAGGAAGTGGCGAGCCCCGGCACCTATGACCACAAGCACGTGGCGCGGATCGCCGGAGTTCCCGACTGCGTGGCCTACGGCCCGGGAATCCTGGAACTGGCCCACCGGCCGGATGAGCACTGCCCGGTGGAGGAGCTGGTGCGGGCTACCGCGGCGCTGGCGCTCGCGGTGGCCGCGGTGCTCGGGGCGGAGGCCTGATGGACGGATCCGGCGCGCTGGTGATCGTGGGGATCGCCGCCTTTCTGCTTCCCCCGATCGCCTCCTGGGCGCGCGCCCCCGCGGTGGTCGTCGAGATCCTCTTCGGGGTGCTGGTCGGACCCGTTTTCGGGCTGGTCGGGGGGACCGAGTTGCTGGACCAGATCGGCGAACTCGGGCTCCTCATGCTGATGTTCCTCGCCGGCTTCGAAATCGACTTCCCCGCCCTTCGACGAGGCGGAGCCGGGCCGATCGGGCAAGCGCTCATCGTCTTCTCCGGCACCTTCGCCCTTTCTTTTCTGGCCACCGTCTGGCTGGAGTTGCCGGTCTTCTACGCCCCGGTGCTCGCCACCACCTCCGCGGCGCTCGTCCTCCCGAGCCTGAGAAGCGCCGGCATCACCACCGAGAGCCTCGGCCAGGCGATTCTGGTCTCCGCGGTGATCGCGGACCTGGTGACCCTGCTGCTCGTCGCCGAAATCACCATCTGGGCGCGCGACGGGTGGGGCATCGAGCTGATCAACGGCCCCCTCCTGCTGGTCGCGGTGGTGCTCTTGCTCCGGGTGATGAAACTCGTGCTGTGGTGGCATCCCCTTCGGGTGTCCCGGCTGTTCCGGAAGGACGATCCCGATGAGATGGGAATCCGCGGGGCGCTCGCCCTCCTGCTCATCTTTGTCGGACTCTCGACCGTTCTCGACGTGGAGCCGATCCTCGCGGCCTTCCTCGCGGGGGGCGTCTTCGCGTTGCTCTTCCATCCGCCCGAGGGCCTCCGGCACCAACTCTCGGGGATTTCCTGGGGGTTCCTGATTCCCATCTTCTTCATCAACGTGGGGCTCCGCTTCGATGTGGAGGCGCTGCTCGATCCGGAGGTGCTGGCGCGCGCCGGGGTCATCATCGGGGTGGCCTTTGTCGTCAAGTTCGTGCCCTCCCTGCTCTTCATGTTCTGGGGCTTCTCCCTGCGGGCGGCGGCAGCCACCGGATTTCTGTTGTCGGCTCGGCTCAGCATCGTCATCGCGGTCGCCACCGTCGGTCTGGAACTCGGACTCCTGGACCGCGAGGATCGGGCCATCGCGGTGATGATCGCGGCAGCCACCTCGATTACCTGCCCCATCCTCTTCCGCAGAATCATCAGCCGGGGAAGCGCCCGGGGCGCTACGGAGTCCGGGGCGCCGGGCGTTCCGGCAACCCGATAGACTCCGAAATCCGGAGGCGCCCGCCATGACGAAGTCCCTCGCGAATGCCGTAACCCGGCGCGCATTCCTGCGTACCGCCGCGGTGACGCCCGCTGCCTTCCCGGTCGTCCGGGCCGCTGCCGCCGACGACGAGACCCTGTTCCGCATGGTGCGGTGGGAGTTCCCGTTCGAAGAAGACAAGGTGCCGATGAACGCCGCGAACCTGTGCCCCTCGCCCCGGTCGGTGGCCGACCGGGTGAACGAACTGACTCGCGACATCGACCACGACTGTTCGTTCCAGAACCGCGGCAAGTTCGGGGACCTGCTGGAGTCCTCGCGCCGGCGGGTGGCGGCGCAGCTCGGAGTATCGGGCGACGAGTTGGCGCTCGTCCGCAACACCAGCGAGGCCAACAACATCGTCAACGCCGGAGTTCCCCTCGCGGCGGGCGACGAAGTCGTCCTGTGGGATCAGAACCATCCCACCAACAACGTGGCCTGGGACGTACGCGCCGCCCGCTACGGCTTCTCGGTACGGCGGGTTTCGGTCCCGAAGGCTCCCGCGGACGAGAACGACCTCGCCGCCCCGTTCATCGATGCCTTCAGCGCCGACACCAAGGTGGTCGCCATCACGCACGTCTCGAACGTGTCCGGGATCCACCTGCCGGTGCGCCGGATCGCCGATGCCGCCCACGAACGGGGAATCCACGTCCATGTGGACGGAGCCCAGAGTTTCGGCGGGCTATCCGTGGACGTGCCCGCCATCGGCGCGGACACCTTCGCCAGCAGTTCCCACAAGTGGTTCTGCGGCCCCAAGGAATGCGGCGTGCTGGTGGTCCGTTCGGAAATCATCCCGCGCCTTTGGCCCTCGGTGGTCGCCCCGGGGTGGGGCGGCGACGCCGATCCCGATCCGACCGGTGCGCGGAAGTTCGAGTCCATGGGACAGCGTGACGACGCGTGCCTGGCCGCCATGGGCACCACCGCGGAATTTCACGAGGAGATCGGCCCGGACAAGGTGGAGAACCGGATGATGGATCTGGCTCGGCGCCTCAAACAGGGAATCGCCGAAATGGGCATTCCGCTGGTGACCCCGATGGCAGACGCACTCTCGGCGGGCGTGGTCATCGTCGAAGTTCCCGCCGAGTCCCGGCGGGAGGTGTTCTCCCGGATGTACGAGGAGCACGGCGTCGCCGGCTCGACGTCGGGCGGCTTCCGACTCTCTCCGCATCTCTACAACACCGCAGAGCACGTCGAACGCGCGCTCACCGGCCTGAAGGCCCTCCGTCCGCTCATAGTCGTCTGAACCGCCTGCGCAAGGGCCCCGGGACCTTCCGGGCGCCCGGCCACTGAGGAGCGGGAGCCGGACCGGGCGGCTCGGAATCTGCTGATTTCCGCTGCGCGCCAGCCGTTCAACCGAGCCGGGTGAACGGTTCGCGTGCCTCTGCGGAACGGTTGGCACGTGCACCAATCTCCCGCAGCAGGCGCCGGAAGATCAACCAGTGGGCGGGATAGAGCCCATACCAGTAAGCGAGCCCTCCCACTCCCAGCGGATCGAAGACGGCGGTCTGGGTAATCCGGGTGCCCCTCTCGACCGGCTCCGCCTCGAACTGCAACCAGGCTCTTCCGGGCACCTTCATCTCGGCCCGCAAGCGGAGCAGACGGTCCTCCTCCCATGCCTCGACCCGCCAGAAGTCGAGCGGATCCCCTGCCCTGAGCTCCACCGGGTGCCGGCGTCCGCGCCGCATCCCCACGCCCCCGAAAAGAAGATCGACAAGGCCGCGCAGGCGCCAGAGCCAGGTGGCGAAATACCAGCCCTGACGGCCGCCAATTCGCTGTATCGGGGCGAACGCGTCGCGGGGACCGGCGCTCACCAGGATCTGCTGGCGGTCCACGAGGCGCGAACCGAAGCGCTCGCCGCCCCACCGCCCGGTGCTACCGCTCGAGGACACGGCGTCGCTCCAGCGGGTAGCCGCGATCTCCCGATCCTCCTGCTCAAGGGCGCGCGCGATGGCCTCCCGGACGCTCAGGGGCTGGATGGGAAACCGCGCCAGGGCGCTCGGACGGTGGACTACCGTTTCATTGCGCAGGCTGTCGATCAACTTCCTGCCGACCCGCGCGTACAGCGGCGTGACCAGCCCGAGCCACAGGCTGGAGAGCCGGGTGGTGAGCAGCGGCGCCGGGAGCATCAGCCTGCGCACGCCGATCTGCCGGGCATATTCCTGCATCAGCTCGCCGTAGCTGACCCGGTCGGGGCCGCCGATTTCGAATACGACCGTTGCTTCCGCTTCGAGCTCCTGTCCCTGCACCAGATAGGCGATCACATCCTCGATGGCGATGGGCTGGGTCCGCGTCCGCACCCAGCGCGGAGTGACCATCACCGGCAGCTTGTTGACGAGCGCCCGGATCATCTCGAAGGAGAGTGAACCCGAACCGATCACGATGGAGGCCCGGAACTCCACGACCGGCGGCCCCTCCGCCGCCAGGACTTCACCGACTTCCTGACGGCTCGCCAGATGCGATGACAGTGCGCGTTCTCCGAGGCCGCCCAGATAGATGACCCGCCGGACTCCGCGCTGGCGCGCGGCGCGGGCAAAGTTGCGCGCCCCTAGGCGATCCTGCTCTTCGAAGTCGCCGGAGGCCCCCATGGAGTGGACGAGGTAGTAGGCGGTGTGGACACCCTCCAGGGCCGAACAGAGGGAGTCCGGGTCCAGGACATCGCCGCGGACGATCCGGGTGTTCGGGGCGAAGCGGCCCTCGAGGAATTCGGGGCGGCGGGCCAGGCACCGGACCCGAAAGCCGCGAGCCTCCAAAGCCGGTACCAGGCGACCGCCTACATAACCGCTCGCGCCGGTCACGAGGACCGGGCCTTCGGTAGCGGGTTTCACGGACGGACGGCGCTCACGCGAGTTTCACCACGGGCTAATCCATGAGGGGGCGCCCGCGGGCGGCGATCCAGATAAACGCCGGAGCGCCGAAGAGCGCCGCCACTACGCCGAGATTCAACTCCACCGCGGTAGGCAACAACCGGACGCCGATGTCAGCGCCAACCAGCATGACGCCCGCCAGGAGCGCCGCGGGGACAAGGCTCCGGGCGGGGTCGTAGCCGACCAGCGGACGGACGATGTGAGGCGCCACGATTCCCACGAAACCGATCACCCCCGCCAACGCGACGGCGGCGCCGGCCGCGAGACCGGCCCCCACCACCACTGCGATCCGCTGGCGCCGGAGATCGAGACCCACCCCGCTCGCAGCTTCCTCCCCGAGGGTCAGCGCCGAGAGCCCGCGCCGGTAGCGGAACAGGATCGCCGCCCCCGCCGCCATCAGCGGCACGGCGAGCAGCAGATCCTCATAGCTGCGGTTCGCCACCGATCCGAGCGTCCAGTTGATCATTTCGGCGAGCGAGAAGGGGTTGGGTGCGAGGTTCAGGAGCAGCGACATCACGGCGCCGGCGAAACTCGAGAACCCGACCCCGATCAGGATCAGCGTGACCACCGAGCGCGTGTGGCTCGCCGCGAAGGCGAGGAGCGCCGTGACGGCAAGAGCGCTCGCCACCGCGGCGATCGGGACTGCCCAGAGCCAGGCGCCGGCGAGTCCGTAATAGATGACTACCGTGGACCCGAGGGCGGCGCTCGCCGAGACGCCAAGCACCCCGGGCTCCGCCAGCGGATTCCTGAGAAGGCCCTGAAGCGCGGCGCCGCTCACCCCGAGGGCGGCGCCTACGGAGAAGGCCGCGAGCGCCCGCGGCAGGCGAATCTGCAAGACGACAACCTGATCGCCCGGACTTCCCTGTCCGAGGAAAGCGGCGAGGACGCGACCCGGTGACAGGGGGGTGGCGCCGAGGAGGCACGCTGCCACGAGTCCCCCTGCCCCGGCAAGGGCGAGGCACCAGACGAGCCGGCGACCGGTCATTCGCTCCCGGCCAGCGCCTCGACAGCGTCGAGCAGGAACCAACCCCCACACGCTGTCCAGGCGCCCGAGAGGGCGGTGACCGGCCGCTCGCGCAACTGGGCTCGAGCGATCGGATGGCGCATGGCGCTCCAGGCCTCGAAGTGGCTCATATCGCCGACGAAGAACGCGGCGGCCACCCGATCCGGCCGCTCGTAGGCAAGTCGCTCGAGCGGCAATGTCCGCCACCCCGGCTCGCGCTGGAAATTCAGGAAGCCGGCGGCCCGCAGCATTTCGTGGACGAGCGTTCCCGGGCCCGTGGTGACGCCGGACGGCGTCATGTACAAGACCGTTTCGGTTCCCGGCCGGCGGCCGAGCGCGACCTCCCGCTCCTCCATATCGGCGATGATGGAGACCGCTTTCGCCGGCTCGCCGAGTGCCTCCGCCATCTCGCGCAGCACCCGCTTGACCCCATCAAGGTCCTCCGCGGATTCGACCTGCGCCATTTCAATCCCGGCGCGCGCCAGGAAACCACCGATGTTCGGGCCGCCGCCGTAGGCGCGAACCACCAGATCGGGCCCCAGCAGCACCACGTCCTCCGCCCGCGGTCGCACCCGCGGCAACCCCGTCGCCGCCTCCCGCATGTAGGAAAAGCTCTTCCCGGCATCGGGCGACACCGCGAGGATCCGGTCGCGGTCCGCCAGGCGGAGCACGAATTGATCGGAGCAGTAGTCGAGACTCACGATCCGCGACGGCCGTTTTCGTTGCGGCGGGGACGCCCCGGCGGGCGCCGGTGGAAACAAGAGCACCCCGAGGATCCCCAGCAGCAGCGCGATCCTCATGCCGGCCCCTCGATCGCGACCAGGTCGCGCTCGACCCGGGCCCGCACACCGAAGACTGACTCCATTCGTTCGGGGTCGAGCGTCTCCGGGACCGTACCGTCAGCGACAATTTCGCCGTCCTTCATCCACAGGAACCGGTCGGCGAAACGTCTCGCCAGCCCTACGTCGTGCAGCACGATGAGCGCGCCTCCACCCTCGTCCACGAACGTCCGGATGAGTTCCATCACCTGGAACTGATGGCGCGGATCGAGCGAGGCGATCGGTTCGTCGGCAAGCAGGAGCGGCGCCCGTGCCGCGAGCGCCCGAGCGCAGTGCATGCGGGCCCGCTCGCCGCCGGAGAGGGTCGCGGCCGAGCGTTCCCGAAGATGCGTGAGATCGCAGACCTCGATCGCCGCGTCCACCGCTTCCGCATCCGCTCGGGAGAGGTTTCCGGGCACCGCACCGTGCGAAAAGCGTCCGAGCGCGACGACATCACGGACCGCCTGGGGCCAGACCAACGGGCGCAGCTGGGGGAGATAGGCAATACGACGCGCCCGTTCCCGCGGAGCGAGCGCGCGAGTGTCCCGTTCTCCGAGCAGCGCCTGTCCCCCGAAGCGCTTCAGGAGACCCAGCGCGGCGCGGAGCAGGGTGGTCTTGCCGGCGCCGTTTGGTCCGATCAGCGCAATGAGCTCGCCCGGGATGAGATCAAACGAGACATCCCGCACCAGCGTGGTGCGGCCGGCGATGACCGTGATGCCCCGCACCGACAGCGTTTCGCTCATGAGCTGGGTAAACGTACGGGCATCGGCGCAATTCTCCCCCACTCCGCCCGGGGTCCAACCAATGAGCACCAGAATCCCGTCTTGCCGGCCCGACCGCTTTGCTCCAGACTTGCCTGCGGCAGATGACGGTTACCCTGGTTCTCGGCGGCGCCCGCTCGGGGAAGAGCGCCCGGGCCCTGACTCTCGCCGCCGACTCGCGCGCCCCCGAGAAGATCTTCGTCGCCACCGCGGAACCGCTCGACGGGGAGATGGCGGCGCGCATCGCCCGGCACCGGCGCGATCGCGCTCCGGATTTCACGACCGTAGAGGCCCCGCTCGAGTTGACCGCGGCGGTTCGTTCCGCATGCGGACCTGGCCGTGTCGTGGTCGTGGACTGCCTCACCATCTGGCTTTCCAACCTGATGCACCACGGACGCCCCCTGGAGCGGGAGACGTCCGCACTGTGCCAAGCCATCCGGACGGCAGCGGGCGGCCCGGACCAGGCCCTGATCCTGGTCTCCAACGAGGTGGGAGCCGGCATCGCCCCCGGCAACGCCCTTGCCCGCGAGTTTCGTGACGCCCAGGGACGGCTCAATCAGCTCGTGGCAGCGATCGCGGACCGCGTGGAACTGGTAACTGCCGGCCTGCCGCTGTTGTTGAAGCCAGCGTCCGGCGGCAGCCCGGCGCCGCAGTGATCCGGCGAAACGCCAGCTCCGCAATCCTCAGTAGTCAAGGCCGCGCTGGGCCTTGATCCCGGCGGCGAAGGGGTGCTTCACCTCGCGCATCTCGGTGACCAGGTCGGCATGGTCCATGACCTCGGGCAGCGCGCCGCGTCCCGTCAGGATGACGCTCGTGCGCCCGGCGCGCGCGTCGAGGCCCTTCAAGACGGTTCCGGAGTCCAGATAGCCATAGCTCATCACCACGTTGATCTCGTCAAGGACGACCAGGTCGTAGTCGCCCGAGGACAGCATCGCCCGCGCGGCAGCAAAGGCCTCCTCCGCGACCGCCATGTCGCGGTCCCGGTCCTGCGTGTCCCAGGTGAACCCCTCGCCCATCGTTCGCCAGGTCACCGCCTCCGGAAAGCGGCTGAAGAACTGGCGCTCGCCGGTCTTCCAGTTGCCCTTGATGAACTGGACCACCCCGACCCGGCGCCCCCAACCCAGCGATCGCGCGACGACCCCGAAGGCGGAACTGGACTTGCCTTTGCCGTCTCCGGTGTGGACCAGCACGAGACCCCGGCCCGGGTCCGTCGCGGTGGCGCGCTTTTTCCGGACCTCCGCCTGGAGCGTCCGCATTCGCGCCTGGTGGGCGCGGCCCTGATCGTTGCTATCGGTCATCGTGACATTTTCAGCACTCGCGCCCTCAATTGGTTCTCAGAGGTGGCAGGTCGCGCCGTAGGGGATATTCGCATCCCAACGGCGCCCGCTGGCTATCCGGATCACGCCAGCGTGCGTGACCACCACGCACGACCCCTCCCGCGCCCGCAGGTCGGCGAGCGCTTCCCCCACCCGGACCGCCATCCGGGCGACGCTCTCGCCGCCGTGGGGACAGGCGTGCAGCACGTCGGTCGCCCAGGCGTCCAGCTCCGCGCGGGCGATTTCCTTCCAGCGTCGTCCCTCCCATGCGCCAAAGTCCAGCTCCTGGAGTCGATCGTCGAAGGCCGGGCGGAGGTTGAAGGCCGCCCCAATGCGTTCGGCGAGCGCCCGACAACGAAGGAGGGGGCTGGAAACAAGGCGGTCGGGCGCCGTCAGGCGCCGGATCACCGCGCGCGCGTCGTCGGGGAAGCTGGAGGCCACGCCGATGTCGGTTCGCCCGTAACAGACTCCGGCATCCCAGGCCGGCCGGGTGTGACGGACAAGTGTCAGAGCCACACCGCGACCCCGAGATAGAACCCGACTTCGCTGACCTGCTGGACGGCCCCGAGAGTGTCGCCGGTGTGCCCACCGAAGCGCGGTTCGTAGAGGCGACGCATGAACAGGTGGCCAAGCGCCAGTCCGGCGAGTCCGGTGAGGGCCGCCGGAATCGAGACAGCAGCCGTCACGCCGAAACAGGCCAGTCCGGTCAAACCGGCAAGCAAGCTCCCGCCCACGCCGATACCGCCGCGAAGGAGCTCTCCAGCGCCCCCGTCCCGGAGGTAACGGGAGGTTCGGGCCGCCAGGAGCGCGGAGAGACGAGAAAGCCCGTGAGCACTCACCAGGCCACCAGCCGCGGCAGCGACGGGAAGACTGGCGAGCGCGGCCACCTTGAAGGCCAGGGCGAGCCCGAGCGCCGCCATTCCGTAACTTCCGACCCGGCTGTCCCGCATGATCGCCAGCGCGGCTTCCCGGTCGCGACCTCCGAAACCGTCGAACGTGTCCGCGAGTCCGTCTTCGTGGAACGCGCCGGTGGCCAACAGCGTAATGGCGGTGGCTGCCAGCGCCGCGATGGACGGGGGAAAAACCGTCGCCGCTGCGACGTAGCCGAGCGCCCCCAGCCCACCGACCAGGGCACCCACAGCCGGGAAATAGCGGCGGGCGGCGCCGAGGAGCTCCGGCGTGAAAGCAGCGATGTCACCGACCGGCAGCCGCGTGAGGAATTGCACCGCCAACCGGAAGAGCACCAGCTCGCGGGTCAACGCGCTCATACCGGCCCACTGATCCCGGCATCGTCGAAGCTTGCCATCTCCCGGAGCATCGCGGCAGCGGCACGGACCACGGGCCAGGCCAGGAGGGCCCCTGTCCCTTCGCCGAGACGCATCCCCAGGTCGAGGAGCGGCAGCACGTCGAGCGCTTGCAGCATCAGGTCATGCCCAGGCTCGGCGGAGCGATGCGCAAAGACAAGGGTCGTCCGGATTTCCGGACGGATCGAGAGCGCCGCGGCGGCAGCGGCAGTCGCGATGTAGCCGTCCACGAGAACGAGACGCCCCGCGGACGCTCCACCGAGAATCGCCCCCGCCATCATCGCGATCTCAAACCCGCCGTACTCGGCCAGGGCGGGGCCGGCGGCGAGGGGAGAGGGAGTGCGAACCGCCGCCCGGCGGAGTACTTGCCGCTTGTGGTGGACGCCGACCCCATCGAGCCCGGATCCCGGGCCCACCAGCTCATCGAGGTCAATCCCGAGCAGTTTGTGAGCCACGAGAGCGGCGGACGAGGTGTTGCCGATCCCCATCTCGCCAAGGGCAAGTGCCTCACTGTCGCCTTCGGATCCCAGGAGCTCGCCGCACTCGATGGCGGCTTCCCGCTGCGCGGGGGTCATCGCGGGACCCTCGGCAGCATTCCGCGTCCCGTTCCCTATCCGCCGATCGAGCAGGTCCGGGTGTGCGATCGGTCCGCCCGCAACCCCGGCGTCCACGATCGAAACCTCCACTCCCACGCTGCGGGCGAGGACATTCGCGGCGGCGCCGCCGGAAAGCAGATTGCCGACCATTTGGCGAGTGACTGTCTGGGGATAGGCGGAGACTCCGGCTGCCGCAATCCCGTGGTCGGCGGCGAACAGGAGCAGCCGGCAGCGCTCCATCCGCGGCGCCAGCGTCCTCTGGACCCTGGCGATTCGCTTCGCCAGCCACTCGATCCTGCCGAGCGACCCTATGGGCTTCGTCTTTTGGTCGATCGCGCGCCGGAGCGCCCGCTCGAATGTCGCCGGCCCAGTCACGGACGTTCATGGTACGGGCTCCACGGCGAAGTTCCGGGGCCACCCGGCGCTTGGGGACACCTCGGCCGGCAGAGCGCCGGCGCCGGTTCCATCAGCGCGCGATGAGGTTCGAGTTTCCGAAGGCCCGCTCGATCTCCTGGCGGTCTTCGGCTTCCTGGGTCGGGGTTCCCCCAAAAACGGGCCAGAGCTGGTTGTAGAGGGGCACCACGAAGTCCGTTACCTCCTGGCGCGGTTTGCGATGCCGGGCGACCAGCCCGAGGAGCTTTAGAGCCAGAATCCGGTACTGTCGATCGGTCGCCCGCAACGGAAAGCTGACAATCGCCAGGGCCGTCCGTTCCGCCTCGTCCACGGCGCCGAGCGCCAGCCAGAGCTGTCCCCAGTACTGCAGGGTCTCCAGGTCGAACTGGCCGCCATCGGCGAATCGCTCAGCCGCAATGCGTGCCAATTCGGCGACGATCATGTCGTCGTAATCGGGATTCTCTTCAAGCGTGGGAGTGGTTCGGGCTCGCCGCTCCTCCAGCAGCACGCAAAGGGCCCGTGGCCCAACCCCCTCGCCGCGCGCCTGGTCGAGCGTCCATTGATCGTCGGCTTGTCCGTACCGCATCGCGTAGCGGGCTGCCAGCTCCGCGGCAATCGATGCTTCGGGGTGGGTTTCGAGATGCTGGCGGCAGAATCGGCAGTGTGCCCACACGGCCTCGGCGAGGGCACAAACCGCGGCGCGATCGAAGGGTCTGCCGAACGCGCTCCGCTGTGGAATCGCGAGCAACGCCACCACAAACCAGTGCTGGGCCACTTGCTCCGCCACGGCAAAACCATCGGGATCCTCCTCCGCGTCCCAGACGGTGAGCGGCAACCCCCGGCATTCCTCAGCAACCCAGGTCGGAAGATCGAGGTCCTCGCTCATCAGGGCAAGCGCCGTGCCCAGACCTTCGAGCCACTCCCGATCCCTCCAGTCATTCCACTCGTGCGCCAGGTAGTAGCCGTCCTGCTGCTCCGCCACCTGCCGCCGATGCTCGTCCACGGTAGCCCGGGCGAGTTGTTCGGCCCGCTCGGTGGCCAGTTCGTGCATGGCCCGGGCAATCACCATTTGATGACGGACCCAGGGTCGCCGGCGGCCCGGCCGCAGCCCCGCCTGGAACGACAGGAGCAGATCGGCGGACTCGAATTCGGCGAACAGACCCACCGCAAGCCTCGTGCACGCCTGCTCAAGTTGCGTCAGTCGCGGCGGTTTTTCTCCGTCGCCCGGGGCCGACAGCGCCGGTGAGGCCTGGTTCAGGAGTTCGCCGAGCCAGCGCAGGCAAAGGGACGGATCGAGGCTTCCCAGCCGATCCAGAAGTTTGTGAACCAGATTCGCGGCGACATCTTCGAGAGGTCTGGCTTCGCCACCGGCAGCGTCATCCCGCTTCCCTGCGCGCGCGGCGGGGTTCTCCCATACCAGCCGGCCCTCGTCCAGGCTCCGGATGGCGCTCAGGGTGTGCATTATCGCCAGCGCGACCGCAGCATCCGACGCGTCCCCGCCAATCCATCCGGCCGCTACGCCCGGATCGCTCGAAGCTCCCCGGGCCACCAGGCGACGGGCCGCCCGCGCCTGCATCGTCGGAGCCTCCAGCCTGGTGATGAGCAGCGGGGACGGCTCGGGAGACAGTGCGACCGCCAGATCGATCAGGTTGGCCACCGCGGGGTGCAATCCCTGATTCACCAGCTCGAGGCTGTGCTTCTCCAGGCGGGTAAAGGCGCCCACAAACCCGTCCTGGGACACCGCCTCGTGGAAGCCGCTGAACTCCCCATCCTCGGCTCCCGCGCCGTGGGCGTCGCCCGGGGTCCGGGCCTGGACCCCGTTCAGCGTATTGACCGCGGCCTCGATAAAGGAAGTGATCTCACCCTCCGACCAGCGGCGCCGGAGCATTCCAACCGAAAGATCGAGCCCGATGGAGGCTATGGCCCAGATCGCGTCCTCGGATCGGCGCGGACCAACACCCGCGAGCACCAGCTCGGCAACCGGCTCGGCGCATTCCGCCCTCAGCCAGTGCACGTGCGTTCCGGAGTCGAACCAACTGGCGATGGTGACGATGGCGCAATCCTGATCGGCTGCCGGAACGTGTTCCCGGACAACCGCATCGATGTTGTCGAATGCCGATCCGGGGGTACCGGGCGCCGCCCCGGCACCGAAGATTCGCCAGACGGCCTCCCGGGACTCAGCCGTCAGAGATGCTTCGCTCCCTGGCTGGCCCGGCATCACGAAAGCTCGCGAACGAGGATGTCCGAGGCGGCGGCGCCGGGATCCACAGCCCATAACCGCTCCGCCTCGGCGCGGTAAACACCATAGGGAAGACTCACGAAGGTCACCCCGAACCTGTTCCAACCGTTGAACGAATTCGTCATCAGGACTTCGCGGGCGGGAGTGATCAGGTACCGGTCGTGAAAACAGCCGCGTTCGTCGCTGCGGTTCACGAATGTCCGCACGGTGACGTTCGCCCCGATCTTCCGCAAGTACCGCGCCCACCACATGGGTGCGTCCTCCGGTTCGCCTTCGGCGCAAAGAACCCGGAGCGACCGGCGCTGAATCGCATTGCAGGTGTCCACGAAGAGATGCGCGACTTCGTCGGCCATCGCGTGGCCCACAAAACAGGGGTCGGCGAGATAGATGGGCCCCGCGTGTTGCGAGTCGTTCGAAATGAGATGCAGAAAGTGCCGCGCCGCCTCGTCGAACCTCCCGGGACCGAAGCGGACCAGACTGGACTCGCGCCGGGCTCCCGCTTCCTTCTGGGACGCCACCCGGTGGAGCCACTGTTGCCGGATGCCCCGGTCGAGCCGACCGGTGGTCCCTTCGGGATGTCGCGGCGCCGCGGCGGCCGAACGGCCCGCCTGCCCACGAGGCGGCACCCGGGGCGTGCGATCCCCGGTCCAGGCCGGCGGCCGACTCCCCTGCCACCCTCCGTAGAGGGCCTCGCTGTCGGCCAGGTACTCCACCAGGTCCACGTACTGTCCGTCGAATCCACGACAAACCGCAAACCCGGTGCGGTCCACCTCGGACACCAGTTCGATCGTCGTCTGGCCGGTAGTCACGGGCACCTCCCGGCGCAACACCTCGTCCCCGCTGTGACTTGCCCACACCGTCGCCCGATACGTTTCGGGCAGGAGTCCCTTGGCATCGACATGGAGTCGAAGCGTCTGGTCCTGATGCGCCGTCAGGCGACAGGTGATTGCATCTTCAGCGGCGGCGACGAGCAGGTTCCCGACGCGCTCGGGGCATCGGTCGAGCGGAAAACCGAGATGGCGAAGCGCGGGTTGCAGACGTTCCATCCGCGTTTGCGACAACCATCGCTTGTGCGGTTCGTCTTCAAAACTCCAGTACTCCGTGATCGCAGCGCTGTGCATCGAGAACGGACTCCGGATGGAAGCGTCCGAACGACGCCGGTAGTCCCGATAGGCCCAGTGGGTTCTCGGGTCGCCTTCCAGGGCGTAGTGAATTTGTTTCCCGTGCGCTTCAATCGATCCCGTTTTGCGAATGCAGTCGAGATGCTCCAGACACTCCGGATAGAGCGCATTGAAGGTGAGCAGGCTCAGGTCGTCACCGAGTTCCTCCGCAGTCCAGAGGGCATCGGGCTCCTTTGACCACGGCCCCAGGGCCTCGGGCTTGCGATGACGCATCAGGGTGAGCAGGTTGCGTGAGCGTCCGTCCGGAAGGGACCACACCAGAACCGTCAGCCTTCCGATCCGTTCGTCCTGATCGAGCAGCGTGAGGCTGATCCGTTTTGGTGGGGTAAACGACAGACCGCGCGTTCCCGCCCATTTCACCGCCTCGTCGAGTGGCACCTGCACGGCGCGACCAGTGCGGCGCACGGTCAAGTGACGGCGATGAATGTGTTGGCGCACATAGTTTTCGCTCTTCCCCACCGCCAGAGCCAGTTCCGACACTGTGAGATTCATCGTTCTGTTCTCATCGCAACGTCACCGCGTGTCTATTTCACATGTCACATATCGCACAGAACAACAACATCCGACGTGCGAGACAAAAGGTTGTTTGGTTGTGTAGGACGTAACTGAATTGTCTCACAGCAATAGTCCGGTTCAGTCGCTCCCAAACCTCCAAATGTCCATGATCTCTGCCCTGTAACAGGTGTCATTGCGACAGGTCACATACGAATGTCAGTGGACTCGACCGGTTTGCGAATACCGCAGTCACCGATGGTTGTCGATATATTGGCAACAGCGGGCACACACCTATCGTCACGATCGTGATAGTTACGCATACGTCTGCGTGTCCTGATGGGTTCCCGACGCGTGAACACGCTGCTTGGGGCGCCATCGCGCCCGGTGGCGCACCGACCGAGACCGAAGCGATGCCGACGAACGGCGTCGCTGCCGGCGGAGCTGCGGACCGCTATGCCGGCCTGGGGGCCGGCCCGGTTCTCCCGGTGGGGCCCGGCCTCCCGGCGGGGGGCCGGTTCAGACCGGATGAACCGCTGTTTCTTTCCGGAGCGGGGCGACAACCGCGCACGGACCCCGGAGCGAGAGGGACGGGGGACGGGTTTGCCCGGCCCCCTTCCCTCTTGGCTCGGGCATGCCGGGTGCCTTTGTCCGGAGGCTGCTAGGGCCCGGACGAAGCGCCCAGGGTCCAGACGATCGTTCCGACCAGGCTGCGGCCCGGCGCCAGGACCGAGCGCGCGTCGGCGCTGATCGGATACGCAGCGTTCAGGAGGTTCCGGCCGGACAAGCGGAGTTCCGCACCGCCGCTCAACGGGAAACCCAGAGCCGCATCGAGACGGGCATAGGCATCCATCGCCGCCTCCGTGGGCCCGGGGTCGCTATCCGTGGCGAATGCCAGCAGGACGACCTCGGCGAAACTGCGCGGGCGCAGGCGCCGCCGCAATCCCGCGCGGAAGCTGGCTGGCGGCACACCGTCAAGGGCCATCCCATCCGGCGTCTCGCCCCGGGTGACCCCGCCCGAAAGGTCCAGCAGGAAGCGGTCCGCGGGATTTCCGAACTGGAGTTCGAACTCGACACCGGAGAGCAGAGCCTCGCCGCGATTGCGGAAGAAATAGAGGTCGGCGCCTTCTTCAAACCGCTCAACGAGGTCGGAGATCCGGTAGCGGTAGGCATAGAAGCCGCCGTGCAGACCGTCCCCGTCATAGCGAAGGGATACGTCCGATTGGAGCGAGCGCTCGGGACGGAGATCGGCATTCCCGTGCACGATTCCACGACCGCTCAGGCCCGCGTAATAGCGGTCGGACAACGTCGGATCGCGAAACCCACGGGAGAGTTGTCCGGTGAGGGCGAACCCGCGCCAGAGGTCGGCGCGGAGTGCGAGGAACCCGCTGAGCGCAGCGTGGTTCGTGGCATGGCCGGGACCGCCCGCGACGGCGCCCGAGCGCGTTGCCACCGCGGAAAGGCGGGCTCCGGCGCTCCCGCCGAGGCGACGCGCCAGGGAAGTTTCGGCGTGGCCGTACACCGACGCTTCCCGGCGCAGGGCGCCATCCAGGCCGGAACGGAGCGCCGTCTCATTCAGGAACGGACTGTCCACCCCTCCGCGGGTTTCCGAATACAGCCCGAAGCGGCTGAGGAACTCCGCTCCCAGTTCGAGTCGCCCCTGCCCCAGGGGACGAACTCCGCGGCCCCGTAGCATGAAGTCGTGCGCGGCGACTTCCGAGTCGGTGGCCTCCGGTCCCAGTTCCCGCCGGGTCAGCAGCCGGTGCGCGCCGAGGAAACCCGTGGCATCCAGCCGCGCGAACCCCCAGCGAGGCAACAACTGGTAGTCGGCCACCAGTCGCGCCGAGTCCTCGAGCGGATACGAAGTAAAGGCCTCCGTCCGCCGTGGCCGTCCAACATCGCGTCCGGCGTCCAGCTGGAGGCCCAACCCGAGAAGGCCCCCGCCGACTTCGCGCACGCCGCGCAGGAGCATCCCGTAGTCCTCGGCTCCAGAACCGGCAACCCGGCCTTCGGGACTCTCGTAGTCGGAGAACACGCGCCGCCGCACCTGGGCCAGGAATCCGGTCCCGAGAGCGGAACCGCTGACCTCCGCGCCGAAGCTCGCCTCCGGGAGTCCCCTTCCCAACGTGCCGCGGGCGCGCGCGCTGAACGGTGCGTCGGGAACGGGCCGGCGGGTCCGGGCGTGGATGACTCCCCCGAAGGCGTCCGACCCGTAGGACACCGAGGAGGGCCCCCGGACCACTTCAACGGCGTCCAGAAAGAAAGGATCCAGGAACGTCGCACTGGCGCCGGCGCGGCGCTCCGAGGAGACCCGGGCCCCGTCGAGCAGGAGCACTGTGCGCCCCCGTGAAAGGCCGCGGATCGAAGGGACGCCCGCGTGCAGATCACTACTGCGGCCAGCTCCCGGGACGGCCTCCAGAACGTCGGTGAGCCGCGGAGCCTGCCGGACCCGAATCGCCTCGCCGGAAATGACGGCGGGAGCGCTGCCCGGCGTCGCCTCGGTGTGCGGCACGACGCCGCTCGTGATGGTGACGCTCTCCTGGAGAGCGAGCGCTTCGACCTGGATCTCCAGATCGTGCGCGTCGAACGACTCGATGAGGACCGGCGAGGTGTAGCGGTCTCCGGGAAGCACCACGAGCACGTGGAAAGGAGGTGCCGGGTCCGGAAGCCATTCGAACCGGCCATCGGCGTCGGTGACCGCTGAGCCGGAGTGTCCGAGAACCTGGACGATCGCTCCCGCTGCCGGCTCTCCGCTCCCGAGCACGACCCTCGCCCTGAAGGCCGATGCGGGCAGAGCCCAACCGAGGGCAACAAGGACAACAATCCCAAAGCGAACCCGGTGCATCCACCGGGAATCTAGCCCGCTGAGCGGGTTCTCCGGGCGGCCGCGAAGGCGGTTCCGAACAGTCCCGCGATCAGGCCCAGCACCACAATCCCCCCGACCTGAACCCAGTCGGCGAAGGAAACCGGGTTCAGGATTGGAGCGAGCCCCGCGGCCAGCGAGAAGCCGGACCCGGGATCGACCCGCATGGCCTTGAGAGCGCCCAGCACGACGGCGAATCCGAAGACCGCGCCGCCGCCGAGCAGCGCCGAGAGGCCGAAACGCCCGGCAAGGCTGGACGAAAGACGAGGCGCATCGGGTTCTTCGCCGCGGCCGAGACCGATCCGCGGATCGCGGACCCCGAGCGGGGAAAACCGGTGCAGCAGGATGAGCCCCGGAATCCCCATCGCCATGGTGGACAAGAAGAAGGTCCGCCAGCCCAGCGCGTCCACCGCGAACCCGCTAAAGGGGCCGGCGAGGAGGCGAGGCAGCGCAAAGAGCCCGGAGAACAGAGCGTACTGCGTCGCCGAAAAACGCTTCTCGGTGATCCGCAGCAACAGCACGGAAAACGCCCCGGTGCCGAGCCCGCCGGTCAACAGCTCGAACGCGGAAGCTCCGTACATCCAGGCGAGGCTCCCGTCGGCGCCGGCAACGAAGAAGTAACCGAGGTTGGAGAAGATCTGGAGCGCGCCGAAGGCCCACAGCGCGGGCCCGAGCCCGGCGATGGTGGTGAACAGCCCGCCGGCGAAGGTCCCGACGATGGTCGCCACCGCTCCCACGGTGGCGAGCGCGATCCCTCGGTGGCCGGCGCCGTAGCCCATGTCTATCAGGAACGGCCGGGTGAGGGACTGGGCGAGGTTGTCGGCGAACTTGTAGAAGAAAACGAAAGCGAAAATCTCGAAGGCCCGGGGCCGGGAGAGCGCCTCGAGGAACGGCTTCCAGACCGCGTCCCGCAGGGTCCCGGGCGGATCGACGCGTTCCTCCGGTTCGGGGGCGCGCCAGGTCACGAGCAGCAGCGGCAGGAAGAGCAGGCCCAGCACCGCGTTCACCACCCCCCAGCCGAAAAGGGCCGCGGCGCTGATCGCCCCGCCCCCGGCGACCACCATGGCCGCCCGGTAAAGCGCCACCCGGGCGCCCACCGCGACTCCGTGCTCTTCGGGACGGAGCACCTCCACCGCGTAGGCATCAACCACGATGTCCTGGGAAGCCGACGCAATCGCCACCGCCAGCGCCAACGCTGCGACAACCCAGATGGCGTCCGGGTGATCTCCGACGCCGCCAAGCAGGAGGCACAGGCCCAGGAGCGCCACCTGGGTGACCGCCATCCAGCCGCGTCGCCGGCCCCAGAAGCCCGGCACGTAGCGGTCCATGAAGGGAGACCAGAGGATCTTGAACGCCCACGGGATCTGCGCCAGGTTGAAAAGTCCAACGATGCGGATGTCCACCCCGATGTCGCGCATCCAGTCGGGAATCGCGAACCAGACGAGGCCGAGCGGAATCCCCGAGGAGAACGAGAGCAGCGTGACCGACAGCGTCCGCCAGGAGCGAAAGGCGGCGAGAATCATCCGGTAGTTGGTCACGGCTCACGCCTGCCGGAGCGGCTGAGTAGCAAACCCACCGCGAAGGTGGCAAGCGAGCCCACCATAACGTCCCAGGTCCAGGCGAGGGGGAATCCGGCCAGCCGGATCGCCGCCGGCGCCGCAAAGCCGCCGGCCATCCCGATCAGCACCGCGCCGCTCGGGGTTCGCCGCGCGAAAACCGCCAGCAGGAAAGCGCCCACGGTGGGACCCGAGGCGTAGGAAAGGATGGAGAGCCCGGCCTCAAGGGCCGAGGGGGCCCGCTGGGCAGCCAGCGCCACCGCCGTCTGCACGATGCCCCACACCACCACGAACTGGCGGCCCACCCGAACCTGTGCGGAGTCGTCCCCCGCCCGCTCTCCAGCGGTTTCCTGACGCCGCTTCCAGGGGAGCCAGAAATCCCGCACCGTGGTGGAGGCCAGGCTGACGAGCGAAGGCGAGAGCGCGGCCGCCACCACCGCCGCGAGAGTGATTCCGGCGGCCGCCCCCGACAGGTTTTCCGCAACGAAAGTCGGCAGTACCTCGTCCGGCCGGGCGAACTCCCGGCCGCCGTAGTAGTGCCACAGCCAGGCTCCGATGCCGAGGAACAGTCCGAACTGGAGCAGGGCTCCGAACCCGGAGAGCACCAGGCCCGCCTGCGCATGGCGGAGCGAGCGAGCGGCAAGCAGGCGCTGCGCCAGGTACTGATCCGCACCGTGCGTCGCGAAGGTCAGGAAGAATCCGCCAATCACGCCAGCCCACACCGTATAGGGGATGGTCAGATCGAAGACGGGAACCGCCACCGCGAATTTCCCGGCTTCCCGGGCGGCCGGAATCCAGGCGAGCGGCTCGGGACCGCTTCCGTGCCAGAGCGCCGCCACGATGACCCCGGCGCCGATGAGGTACACCCCGAGCTGAACCACGTCGGTCCAGATGGTGGCCTTGACCCCACCCTCCTCCGAGAACACCACCATGGCGGCGGCGAGCGCCACGATGCACCACCATTCGGGGACTCCGGCGACGATGGCCACCATGAGCGCCGCCGCGTGGAGCCGGACCCCGTCGGCCAGGTTCCGGTACACCAGGAAGATCGCCGCCGCCGCACTCCGAACCCGGGTTCCGAAGCGCTTCAGCAGGAGCTCGTAGGTGGTCACCACCTCACCGCGGAAATACGCCGGCAGGAGCACCAGGGCGATCCCCACCCGGCCCAGCAGGAAACCGGCCGCGAGTTGCAGGAACCCGAAGTTCCCCTCGTAGGCGAACCCCGGAATCGAGGTGAACGTGAGGACGCTGGTTTCGGTCGCCACCACGCACGCCCCCACCGCCCAAAAGGGAGCCGAACGGCCGGCAAGGAAAAACCCCGTGACCGTGCGGTCCCGCCGGCCCACCCAGATGCCGAATGCGGTGATCCCGGCGAGGTACCCGAGAACCACCAGGACGGTGGAAAACGAGACCATCAGCGCCTCCGGTTCGGCCGGCGCCGGATCACCCGATCCCTAACCGGCGCGGAGGATCCGGCCACGGGAACTGACCCGGAAACCGTCGGGAAGCACCCGCTCGACTCCGGGGCGATGGCCGCGGATTTCCCACTCCAGATCGGCGAAGAGTTCCGCGATCGCAATCCGGACCCTTACGGAGTCCTCTTCCCCGGAAACAAAAGCCTCGAGGAGCGCTTCGCGGGTCCCGGGATCCGCATAGGTGCGGAGCGCCGCCACCGCCGCGATGCGGACGGTGTCGTCGCTGCTCTTGAGACAGCGTGCCACCCCCGCCGCGTTCCCTTCCGTGTCGAGCGCGGCCAGGAAATCGACAATCTGGGTCGCCTTCGACCCCCGGATCGCTACCGGGTCGCCGTCCTGGAGGACTTCGAAGAGGAAATCCGCCAAGTCACCGGCCGGGAGGAGCTTCAAGAGGCTGTCCATCGCCCAGGTGATCTCGTCGTGGCCCGCCACGTACCGTTTCAGCGGGGCCACCGCCCCCTCCCCCAGTTCCACCAGCAGATCGCGGACCCAGCGCTTTTCCTGATCGTCCTGTTGCAGATTTCCGGAAGTAATGGTGAAACGCCGGGCGAGCTGGTAGATCGCCTCGGGCGTTCCGATCCCCAGCAACCGTTCGGCGGCGTCCATCCGGGGCTCCGGCTGGGCGTAGCGTTCGGTCAGCGTTTTCGCGGCGCGCCGAATCCGGGCCGCCTCCCGGCCTTCGCGCGAAAGCAGCTCGAGAATCACGGGGCGGGGACCGCCTCTCCGATGCGGTGGAGGGGGACGTTCTGGATGCCGTAGCGCTGCCAGTCCCCGTAGTCGAAGTGCCACCACTCGTGCTCGTAAACGGCGAAGCCCTCGCCCTCCATGACCTGGCGGAGCAACTCGCGAAGCCAGCGCTGCTCCGAGGTTCCGCCGGCGTAGCGGGGAAAGGCCCGTTCCGAGAATTCGTCGTAGCCCGATACGAAGACCTGAACGTCGCCGGTCGTCAGGTCGTAAAGACCGATGTCCACGGCCGCCCCGCGGTTATGCCGCGATCCGGAGGCGGGATCGGCCACGAAGATCCGCTGGTGCTCGGGGGTGGCGTCGAAAAACATCTTGGTCACGCGCCACGGACGGTAACCGTCATGGACCACCACCCCATAGCCGTGTTCGGCCAGCGCGGCATGCGCCCGGGCGAGCGCCGCGGCGGCCGGACGCTGCAAGAAGGCATCCGCCACCTCGTAGAAGGCGGTGCCCATGAAGTTGTTCTCTCCGGCGTAGCGAACGTCCAGGCGAATGCTGGAATCCAGATCCGTGAGGCGCACCAGGTCCGACGCGCGGAAATCGCCCTCCTCTACGGGCGGCGATGCCTCGCCGGCCCGGCGGCGAAGCTCCGCGGCCGGAAGCAGCGGTTCGATGCGGAAGGTTCCCGCCGACGGGCCGGGGCGCCGGGCGAACACGATCCCGGAGAGATCCGCTCCGGTGACGTCACCCTCGGCATCCCGGAGGAAACGGAGCGACTCCCCCGGATAGAGCCCCGAGTCCGGGAAGTGGAAGAGATCCGGATCGTCGGCATCGGCGGTCAACGGGTAGCGCTCGAGCCATTCGATCAGCACGGTGAGCGCACCGTCGCGCTCGAAGACGAAAAGGATGTTGTGATCCCAGCCGTACTCCCCGATCAGCGGCAAGAACGCCTCGGCCGGAGGGGGCGGACGGGGGTCGGGGACCCGCCGGAACACCCGCTCCCCGATCCCGAGCGCCCGAATCTCGCCGGCCTCCTCTTCGACGATCGCGACCTCGGGACCGTAAGCGAGCCGCGAATCGGCGATGAGGGTGTCCGGAGTCCCACTGGCGCGAAGTTCCAGCGTGGCGCTCCCGGCTTCCATTTCGGCGCGCCCAGTGCGGTCGAGAACCCGGAGACGGACCCCGGCGTCGGTTTCATAGAGGCCGTGCAGTCTTCTCGACAACCCCTCGGGAAGCGGCCCGGACCGCGGGAAGGAAACCTCCGTTCCCGAATCCAGCGCGAGCGCTCCCCGGAGCGCGAACTCGGCGATACGGGCCACGACTGCATTCGTGAAATCCACGTTGCTGACCGCTACCGCCCCCAGGCCGACCGCCGGCAAGAACGCCAGCTCGGTGGAGTAGCCGTAGATCGCTCCACCGTGCCGCACAACCCGGTAGGAAGAGGGCTCGCCCGAGGCAGTGTCGGCTTCCAGAGTGTTCACGAAGAAACCGAGCCCGAAGCCGGGAGCGTCGGGGTCGTCGCTGTCCTCGGGGAACTGCACCCGCCACATCTCGGCGAGCCCGTCGCCATCGAGCACCCCGGGCAGCTCGCCGCCGGCCAGGAGAGTCAGAAAACGGCCCAGGTCGCGCACCGACGTCACCATGGACCCGGCCGGCGCCATGCCGAGAGGGAAGTCGGGGGCTCGAAACGCGCGGCCGTCGTAGCTCCACATCGAAGCCTCGGCGACGCGCTCGGCGGGAGCGGCGGCGAGCGAAAAAGAACTGGATTCCAATCCGAGCGGAACCAGCACCTCCTCGGTGGCTGCCTCGGCGAAGGGCATCCCGGCCAGGTGCTCGAGGACCCTGCCCACCACCGCGATTCCGGCGTTCGAGTACTTCTGCCGCGTTCCGGGCGGGAAGACGAGGGGAACGCCGTTCAAACTTTCGACGGTTTCCGCGAGCGAGGGATCCGTGTCGTCAAAGTAATGGCCGACCGGAGGCTCGCGAACGAGTCCCGCCCGGTGGGCCATAAGCCGGCGGAGAGTGATGCCGCCTTCCTCGGGAACCTCGGCGGGGGCGAAGCCGGGCAGGATGCCGGCGACCTCGCCGTCGAGGTCCAGTTCGCCCTTGCGCCCACGGGCCACTACCGCGATGTCGGTGAACAGCTTCGAAACCGATCCCACCCGAAAAAGCGTGTCGGCATCGGCGGGGATACCCGGTTGCGCCTCGCCGAATCCCCGCGCCCAGACGATCCGGTCACCATCCGTAAGAGCAACCGCCAACGCCGGTATCCGCTTTTGTTCCATTTCCGCGGTGACGAAATCGGCGAGCCGGGAGGCGAGTCCCTCGTATCCCGAGTCCGGCCCAATGACGGCGGACTCCTGAATGTCTGCACTTCCACAGCCAGCCAGCAGCACAAGGGCGAATTCCGCCAGGCGCCGGGCCGGGATCCGGCCGATCATTGGAGGCGGCCGCCGTTCACGGCGTTCGGGGAAGCGCCACTCTCGGTCCAGGTCGGATCGTCGAGTGTGTGCGGGGTCGGGCCGCCGAGTTCCCGGCCCGGTGGACGACCACCCAGCGCGTCGTCGAAAAAGTCGGCGACCCGGTTCCAGAAGATGCCGCGAGGGGGGTAGTCGTCAAAACCGTGCTCCCCACCCGGGAGTATCCAGCGCCGGGAAGGCAGGTCGGCCGCCAGTCGGGCTTCGTGAAGCTCCAGGCTGTGCTCAGGGGGCACCTGGCGGTCGTTGTCGCCGTGCAGGAAGAGCACCGGCCCCGGGATCTCGGCAATCACTTCGACGGGCCGTACTTCCCGGATCCGGAGACCGGTCCGCGCCCACACGAAGAGCGAGAGCGGTCCGCGCAGCGCCGGAACGCCGCCGCGCATCTCCAGCATGGAGCCCGCGGCCCGCCAGAGATCCGCATAGGGGGCGTCGAGGGCGAGCGCCGGGAGATCCCCGAGTTCAGCGGCCGCATAGATCGCGGAGGCGGCGCCGTTCGAGGTTCCGAAGATGACCACCCGGGACGGATCGGCGTCCTGGCGCTCCCGCAGATAGCGGACCGCGGACTCCACGTCGTGACGCTCGTTCCAGGTGTAGGTGATGTATTCCCCGTCACTCGAGCCCCGGCCGGAGAGATCCATGGTCAGGATGCCGTAGCCGCGGGCGTGCAGGAACTCGGCGCCGTGGTCGAGCGCCTGGTAGCGCGAGGAATGGGCGCCGTGGACCCACACCACCGCTCTTCCATCGCTGTCCGCGGGGGGAGGGATCCACCACCCGCGAAGCGTGTGGCCGCTTCCGGAAGCCAGCGATACCTCCTCGTAGGGCAAGCCCAGGTCCGCCGGGTGCCGCACGTAGCGCGAGAGGCGGAGTGGCAGGGTGAGTTCCTCCCCGCTCCGCACGACCGTGAGGTCCACCGTTTCGCCCGCGAGCCGGGTACTGATCAGTCCCCCCATCGCCGCCCTCGCATCGCGGTACGTCACCCCGTCCACGGACGTGACCCGGTCCCCGCTGCGGAGCCCGGCCTCCCGGCCCTCGGCGGTGACCCGCCGCATCACGAAGCCGTCGGCGTCTTCGGCCGGCTGCGAGAAGCCGATGAAGGCAACGCCCGGCGGCGGTCCGTCGGACGGCGGCATGACGCCGCCGAACCCCGGACTGTCCGGACTCCGCCGCAGCCCCGTCGTATAGGCGAGCGCCATCCGGTCGAGCAATCGGACCCCGAAGAGAACCGGAACCAGCGCCAGGGCGGCGACCCCGGCAACGAGCAGCCTCCGCCGCAGCACACGCATCGCCGGGATTCTAGGAGACGTGGCCAGTCGGGAGCCCGCATGGCGCGTGGACCTGGACCGCCGACCTCCGGTCGGCACTTCTGCTGTTCTATGAGATTCCGATTGGTGCCTCTGCATGCTTCGATCCATGTTGTATATCAACGAGTTATCGTGCTATAGTGTTCCATCCGAGGACGACCGCAGCTCGATAGTTCCCGCCGTTTTTCTGATATCCACTTGGTAGTGGTAGGAACCAACAACCCTCCTCAGGAACGAAAAAGCCATGATGGAGCGACCCTATCGCCTCTCCGCCCGCTTCGTCGCCACCATTGAGCACCCCGGACGCTACGGCGACGGACGCGGCTCCGGCGGCCTCTCACTCCTCGTCAAGCATACGGCCCGAGGACACCTGGCCAAGTCCTGGGCGCAGCGCATCAGCGTGGACGGTCGCCAGCGCAACCTCGGACTCGGATCATGGCCCCACGTCAGCCTGGCCGAAGCCCGCGAGAAGTGCGCCCTGAACCTCGCCGCCCGGCGACGCGGGGAACTGGTGACCGGCCGGAAGCGGACGGTCCCGATGTTCGAGGACGCCGTCGAGAAGGTGATCGCCGTGCATCGGGCCGGTTGGAAGAACGGAAGCCGGTCCGAGGAGGACTGGCGCGGGACGCTCCGGGACTACGCCCTGCCGAAGCTCGGCGGGAGGCCGGTGGACCGGATCGCCACGGCGGACGTGATGGGGATCCTGCTCCCGATCTGGAATGAGAAGCGGGTGACCGCGCGTCGGGTGCGGCACCGGATCTCGGCAGTGATGCGCTGGGCGGTGGCGCAGGGCTACCGGGAGGACAACCCGGCGGGGGAGGCCATCGGGGCGGCCCTGCCCAGGAACGGAGTGCCGGTGCGCCATCTCCCCGCGCTCCCGTACGCGGAGGTCGCCGTAGCCATCGAGACGGTGCGGGGGTCGGGCGCGTATCCGGCGACGGTACTGGCGTTTGAGTTCCTGGTGCTGACGGCGTGCCGGAGCGGCGAGGTGCGCGGCGCGCGGTGGAGTGAGATAGACCTTGAGCGGCAGGAGTGGCGCATTCCCGCGGAGCGGATGAAGACGAACCGGGAGCACCGGGTTCCACTGTCCAGCGGGGCGCTGGCGGTGCTCCAGAAGGCGCGTGCGCTCGCGGACGGTGCGGGGCCGGTGTTCCCCTCGGCGCGGGGCGGGCTGCTGTCCAAGCGGGCGATCGCGAAGCTGGTCCGGGATCTGGGGATCGGTGCGGTGCCGCACGGCTTCCGTTCCAGCTTCCGTGACTGGGCGGCGGAGTGTTCGGACGCTCCGCGTGAGGTGTGCGAGTTAGCGCTGGCGCACGTGAACACGAACGCCATCGAGGCCGCCTACCGGCGGTCGGACCTGTTCGAGCGGCGGCGGGCGCTCATGGAGCAGTGGGCCGCGTTCCTGGCCGGAACGTGAGGTAGCGCCAGAGGTTCCGCGACCGCGCAACTGGCCTCTACCGGCTGCCGCCGCAGCCCGGTAGCGGCCCAAGCTATCCGTGACTTCAAGCCACACGCGATCTCCGGCCCGGACCGAGGCTCCGGGCCTCAGCAGCTCCCCGAGAGCAGGGCAACGGATACGACCGCAAAGGCGAGCCACACGGCAAACAGGACCCCGAGCAACCCCCAGACTGACCTCGGCTGCCGGCGGCGTCTTTTTCCCACCGGCCCAGTCTCCGTCACCGAATCCGCCCGGACGGCGCGGCCAGCCTTCCCATGACGATCAGCGCGAGCGAACCCGTTGGTGCATCAGTTTGGGCGGCGGCGTCGGGGTGCCACTGGCGGCGGCAACTGCCGCCGGAGCCGCCAGCGGCGGGATGGGTGGAGGAGGTCACCGGAGTCCGGCTCTCCAGCTCCTGTGGTCGGAGAGACTATTCGATGTCGCGTGTCGCCCATGATGCGCTCCGCATGGTGAAGGCGGACCTCGTCGACCGGGCGATGGAGGCGGCGAATCTGGAGTCTCCCGCCGCGCAGGACGCCGTGGAGGCGCTGTTCGAATCCGTTGCCTCCGCGCTGGCGCGCGGCGACCGTGTGGTGCTCCGGCGGTTCGGGGTCTTCCACACGCGCCCCCGCAAGACGGGAAAGGCGCGAAATCCACGCACCGGCGAGCCGGCGGGCATTCGCCCGGGACGCGTGGTGCGTTTCCGTCCCGCACCGGGTTTCCGGAACTTCCCCGGCGGCAGCTGAGCGAGCCCGTTCTCGCGTCCGGCCGGTGGCCGGCAAGCCAATAACACGCCAAGGGCGGATCGCTCATTTGCAGCCTATCCGTCGATAGGCTGGTAACACTCGTCACGGGACTCGGGGCAGGCTTCGTGCCTTCCTGATGACCACTAAGGCACGAGGGCCAGCATACCCATTGTGTACACAATGGGACTGGCGAGGGGAGGCTGCGCCCCCCTTCGAACCCCCGGCATCCGCCGCTGCGGGAGCAGCGTGCGGCCGGGGGGCATCGCCCCCCGAACCCCCGGCCCGCCGCGCCACCGCCGAAGCGGTGCGCGGACGGGGGGCGCCGCCCCCTGAACCCCCTCACCGGTGCGCCCATGGCTGAGCGCCGCTCCGTGCAGATCCACCTCCGCGTATCACCGGCGGACCGCGCCGCCTGGCGCGCCAAGGCCGCGGCTGCCGGAGTCCCGCTGTCCACACTGCTCCGGAACGCGATGGCCCGGACGCGCACCTGGACCGCGGCGGCGGCCGATATCGAGCGCGAGCGCAACGTCCAGGTTGCCCGCATCGGCAACAACCTGAACCAGCTCGCGCGCTGGGCCAACACCCACACCTCGGCCACCGAAGCCGTGACGGTGATCGCCAACCTCGTCGCGTTCGAGCGTTCGTTGCGCGTCGTCGCCCGCCTCGGCGGAGACCGTGACGATGCACATTAGCTTCGCTGCGGGCGGCACCGGCTCCGCCCGCGCCTCGGCCGACTATCTCGTCGGTGAACGCGATTCCGCCGGACGGGTGCGTCCGGGCATCGAGGTCCTCCGCGGCAACCCGGACCAGGTGGCCGCCCTTGCCGACTCCCTGGGCTTCGAGCGGAAGTACACCTCGGGCGTGATCGCGTGGGCGCCGGAAGACCGGCCCACCGACGCGCAGATCGGGGCTGTCCTCGACGAGTTCGAGAACACGGCCTGGGCGGGACTGGAGCCCGACCGCTACGCCTGGACGGCGGTCCTGCACCGGGAGCACGGCACCGGGGTCCACGTGCACATCCTCACCGCCCGCTGCGACCTGGAGACCGGCCGCAGTCTGAACATCGCTCCGCCCGGCTGGCAGAAGACCTTCGGCCCGCTACGTGACGGTTTCAACCACCAGCACGGCTGGAGCCGCCCGGACGACCCGACGCGGGCCCGGGCGCACCAGCCGGGCCATCGCGCCTACCTGGAGGCGGCGAAGCTGCGGGCCGGGCTCGAGCACGAAGCCGGCCCGCGCGAGCTGATCCGCGACTACCTGCTGCAGCGGGTCGAGCACGGCGTGGTGCGGAGCCGCGCCGACGTGGTTGCCGCGCTGGAGGAGGCCGGCTTCGAGGTGCCCCGCCAGGGCAAGGACTACCTGACCGCCCGCGATCCCGACAGCGGAAAACGGTGGCGACTGAAAGGAGCGCTGTATGAGCAGGATTTCAGACCCGAACGACTTGACCGCCCGGATGAGGAACCGGATGGCGACCGACCGCCGTCAGATCGAGGAGGCAGCGGCGAGCGAGCAGCGGCTGCTTGGCGAGAACTTGCGCGCCGTCGCGAATGGCGCGCTGCGTACCATCGAAAGCGATACGGAAGCGTCGGTCGCGCGGATGCGCGGGATGCTGCTGAAAGCGTGGCTGCGGCCCCTGGTAGTCGGCCTGAGCCTTTTTCTCGGGTTCAGCGGCGGGAGCTGGGGGCTGATGCAATGGTTGTCGGCGAGCATCCAGAGCCAGATCGAGACCTTGGCGATGCTGGAGGTACGGATCGATCAGGCCCGGGACACGCTGGCCAAGATCGAGGACACGACGTGGGGCGTGACGCTACGGGAGATCGACGGGGAGCGGTTCCTGGTGCTGCCGGACGGCGCGCTGGAGGATCCGCCCTGGACCGTGGGCGGGCGGCCTGCCTTGAAGCTATCGAGCGAGTGAGGGAGCTCTATGACCGAGTTGGAACGGCAACTGACGATCGCCTTGCGGGCGTTGTCCGAGGAGTACGAGACGGCACAGCAGCAGCACTGCGAGGAGCAGCGGCGGCACTCCGAGCTGGCCGGAGCCTTGCAGCGGCGCATCGAGCAGCAGGACGCCGAGAGCGGAATCTTGCGGCAGCAAGTCGAGCAGCATGCCGCACAGGTCGAAGCCTTGCGGCGGCGTGTCGAGCTGCTCAGCGCGCAAATGACGCGCTTGGACCGGGACTACGAGACGCTCGCCGAGACGTTGCGCGGGCGCTGGAGGTGATCCGCCAGCGCGACCGGACGCGGGATCGGGACCACGGTCAGAGCCGCTAACACCCATCCAGACTGGAGCAGACTCCCATAGCCCGCCGGCTCACTCGGGCTTTCGGGGAAACCCCTCACCGGAGCTCAGGAGATCGGCAGCGATCCGGGTGTTCCTCTGCAACGGCTGGGTCAGGGACCCCGGACCGAGGATTTCGTCAAGAGCGGTCCGGAACGCGGTCGCGCTCACGCACGCTCCCCGGCAGACGCAAAGGATGTGCGCGGGGTGGCCATCGCGCGACTCCCGGACTGACAAAGCCTCAGAGCGCTTGCAAGCGGGGCAGTCGCCGATCCACTCGGATCCGGACTGCCGGAGTCCGAGCGCTGAGGCCACGCGATCCGCGCCGCCGTCGCACTGAAACGGGAAGGCCAGCGTTGCCATGGAACCAATACGGCTGGGCGTATCCCCTACGGTCCCCGAAGAACGTTCAATCCGCCGGCTGCGAAAGATCCGGATCGAGGCGCTGGATCAGGGTTTCGATCCGAGCGAGACGCTCATTCACCTCTCCGAATCGACGCTCCATCTCTAGGCGGACAGAGCCGATTTCTTGGCCGACCTCGACTCGGAAATCTGCCATCGTGACATGCAGTTGGACGACCACTCCTACGAGCACCACCATGAGGGCAACCATCAATCCGGCCCAGAGGTTCCGCCAACCGTTCCCGTTGTTCATGCTGTCCCTACAACTCTAAGGGTACCAAACCTGCCAGTGTGTCTCGGGTCGCAGCGAGCCCGGTGGAGTGTCGGAGTCGCTAGAGGCTGATTGCCGCCTTACTGGCCTCCGTTGCCAGACTGAGCCGGACCCTGCTGAATGTCGATCTTGGTTTCTAGGCTGGCGAGGCGCTCGTCTGTCTTCGCGAACTCCTCGAGTAGACGACGCTCCACCGTTGCAACACGCTCGACCATTTCAACGCGCACACTCCCCATCTGAACGTACACGCCGATCACGGCGCCAACCAAGGTGACAAGGAGGAGCGTCTCTAGGGTGACAGGCCGCCCAGGGGCCGGGCTGCCGTCGTCGCTCATCGTCTCTCCTTTCGCGAGGGAACCTGAAGCCGCCCGCCAGGTGCCGCTCTGAGACACAGTCAATACACTCGACCCCGGGTTTACGAGCCTGCCGGGGGCGAATTCGGTTCGTCGCCTGGACGAATCTCAACCCCGGTCCAGAAACGCCGACCACTCTCCCAAGACTCGCGCCGCCGCTCGAAGAGGTGCCCCTCATCGTGTTCGGATTGCGACAGCGATCGTGCCTTCGCCGGACCGGTAGTACGTGAGCAGAATGCCGTTGGCGCCCATTTCCGCCGCACGCTCTCGCAGGTCTTCACGCTCCGGAGGCTCCTCCGAGACCTTGAGGATCGCGACCACATCGTGGACCGGGACACGGTCATCGCCTTCGTAGATCCGGACCTCGCTCTCCGGGAGCGGGACCACTCCCTCGACCGCCGGAGCCGGAGTGCGGCCCGCACAAGCGCCGAGTACGGCAACGGCGCCAAGCAGGAATCGTGTCAGTGCCTTCTCAACCAAGCAGGCAACCATACAACGGAAACGGCGCTCAGGACGACCTTGGAGGGAAACCTGTACTCCACGTCAGGGGCCTGGGCGAATGTCAAGATCGTGCGACAAACGCCGACCACTCCTCCATGAGTTCGCGTCCCCGCAGCCGCTCCGGCCACACATCGCGGGGGGACATAGCGCGCTGTCCGACTCGGAACAGTCGGCGGGCGGGGTGGCGTTCGGAGGGTGATCCGCCTCAGCACGGGGCGCGGAGGGCATCATGGCTGTGAAGTCCTTTGCGCTTGCTTCTTTGGACCGGCGCGCTAAGGTGGGCGTTATAGTCCGCGCCGCGCGTGCGGAAGCGGCGGAGAATATCGGAGGAAATCGTGACCACACACACACACACACACACACGAAGCCCGGACCGGACACGGCCTTGCGGTAGCGGCTCTGGCCGTTCTCCTCATGGCGAACTGCGGGTCGGATAGCCCCACCGCGCCCGTTCCGGCAGCGCCCTCCCCCGCGGCCTCGGATGCGGCGCCCCCGGCGGGCGGGGGAGGCGACGGCCTCACGGCGCAGTCCGTGGGCGGGCAGATGCAGATCCTGGCGACCTCCGTGCAGACCTGCACTCCGCGCTCCGGTGGCCGCTGGGGGCCCTACTCCTCGGACAACCTGGAGATCGTGGCGGTGAGCGCTACCGAGCGGGAGATCCGGATTCCCGAGAACGGCCGCTACAACGACGGCGGCTCCGCGGCGGGCCGGTGCTCGGGGATCGCCAATCCGGGCGGCAACACGGGAACGGCGAGCAACGGCTGGCAGAACCTCTTCGCCGATGTGTCTCCGCTGCGGGGCGGGAACCCGAGCGCGCTCGCGGTGAAGTGGGACGCGGACGGCACGCTCGGTTTCAACTACGACGCCCGGGCGAACGACTCCGATTACACGGGAGACCGCAAGTCCGTCGGACTGCACATCAACGGAAGCAGCGTGGTGTGGACGGTCGTCATCGTCGAGGACGAGGCGGCCCCGACGCCGGTCCCGCAGCAGGAGCCGGTCCGGCAGCAGCAGCCGGTCCGGCAGCAGCAGGTGGTGAACTCGCTGGCGGATCCTCAGAATGCCACGGGCACGTCCACGATGTACCTGTCCTGCGGCTACCCCTACCGGCCGCACGCCGAGAGCGGCCCCCGGCCGCGCATGAGCGCGCGGGCCGAGGGCGGCGACTTCGTGGTGGACACCTACGAGGGCTGCAACCTGGCTGAGATCTACGACGGTGGCGTTCTGATCGGGACCGGCGCTCCGACCTTCGACGCCTCGGTTCCTACCGGTTGGACGGCGGTCTGGAGCGACTCGGGTAGCACGATCCTGACGGGCATGAACCGCGGGAAGGACAACATCGGTTGGTCCGTGGACGGCACGTCGAACGAAATCCGGCTCTCCGGATTCCTCACCGTCACCACGGACGACAACGTGGTCAGCAAGGCGACGCAGCCCGGCGGCCTCGCCACGGCGGAGATCGAGGCCTACGAGGACATCCGGTTGCCGTTCAGGATCGGGACGGCGGACGTGCTCCTCCGCGTCTGGGACGACGATCTCATTCTTATCGGAGTCGAAGGCCAACCGGACCAACCGGACTTGCCCGCGAGGCCGGCGAGCGTGGAGTTCAGCACCGAGGTGAGGCACAGCAGCGGGATCCGGCTCCATACCGAGTGGCTCCGATTGACGGCGAAACCGGGCGCCACGCCGACTGCGGACTACGCCAACGGGGCTACGGTGATTGTCTACAAGGGCGCAGCAGCGGGATTGGACCGTGTCGGCAACGCTTGGCAAATCACAACCGGCGGAAGCTGCGCGCGCGATGTTGCCCGTGCTCTCCGATCGGATCCGGTTGCAGCAAACTTCGAGGTCGAGGCGAGTGACTATTGCCTGCCTCAATACGGAACCCTCGTACCGGCCACGAAGACGCTCTCCGGCGGACGCGACGCGGTTGACGGGGAATATTCGTACCTCCGCTTTCTCGTCTCCCGGAACGACAATGTTCTGGGTTACGGATTCAACATCCAGGTATGGCAGAACGAACCCAACCAGAAATGGTGGACCGTGACCATCCCGGCGGAGACGGCCTTCGAATGGTTCCAGATCCCGGGGCAGTCCTTGCCCTGCGACTACCGGGTGGAAGTGTGGGCGCTTGGCGGTGTCCCGATGAACACGTGGCTTTCGACGCACGTCCGGTTGGAGAAGAGCCCGCCGAACCTGCCGGAAATCTGCCCCAATCGTTAGCCAATCTCCCCGTCCGGAGGCAGCGACCGGCGCCGGCCTGCGGGCCGGCGTCGGGACGCATACGATGGCGCCCTCCGGAAGGCCCGCCATGCATGCACCTTCCGCGTCCCGTCCCCAGGGACATCGCGGCCCGATCGGTGGCCGCTGCCCCCGCGGAACGGCTGTCATCCGATCAGACTTCCAGACTTGACTTGTAAGCGTTCGGTCGTGGGGGTATGTGGTGGTCCCTCACTGCTTCGCACCGCTGCGCCGCATCCCAAGAGCGAGGGCGACGCCGTCGAACAACAAGGCGATCTCGCCGTGCTGGTCACCCACGATTCTCGTGTCGTCCTTGATTTGCGCGCTGTCGTGTAAACGCTGGCGCAGTGCGGTGTTGTCGGCGCCCTCATTCCACAGGAAAACACCGCTACCCCGCCCTGACGAGGCCGCCGAACGCCGGACCAGGAACATCGGGCTCTGCCGGCGGGAGAGTGACACGGGCGTCTGCTCCATGCCCCCACGACCGAACGCTTACCTTGACTTCCCGACCGTTCCTACAAGAGTCGACGCGACCCGGTCATCGCCGTGCGTGATAGCCGCAGTGATATCTGGATTTTAGAACTGCACGTAACTCATTGATAAATCGCAATTTAAATCCATTCAGAAGCAGACCTCCGGTCGGCATCGCGCGGGAGCGCGAAACCGACGGCCCCGGGTTGCGCCACGCTCACTCGCGTATTGCATTCAAACATAAACTGCTTACGTTAGAATGCGCACATGGACCCGCCCCCCGCAGTGAGGGAGTACTTCTCCCGAATTGGTCGACGGGGTGGATTGCGGAGCCGCCGCAACCTCTCTTCCGACGAGGCCCGGGACATGGTCCGGGTGCGTGAGGCGCGGCGGGCGTTCCGCGAGTTTCGCGCCCAGTGCTTCTGGTACCTGCGCCCCGATCTGATCGTTACGCTCGAAGATATCCCCGAGATCGTCCGCGGCCTCCGGCAGCACGGCGGACGGAAGGGGTTCCGAATCGCCGCCCGGCTATGCCGCTAAGTCCCTTCCAGGTTGAGGTCTTGCGCCTCATTGCGTGCAACCGCAGCCCGGACAGTTATGTCGCTGGCGCGACGGTGCTCCACCGGGAGAAACGGACGCCACGCTATTCGCTCGATCTCGATCTCTTCCACGACCTGGAAGAAAGCGTGGCCCTCTGCGCGGAGGCGGATGCGACAACCCTGCGGGAAGCCGGCTACGAGGTGTCCTGGCTGCTCCGGACCTCGGCATTTCACCGCGCGGTCACCCGATTGGGCGCCGCCTCGCTGAGGATCGAGTGGGCTCATGACAGCGCGTTCCGGTTCTATCCGATTCAGCAGGACGACCGGTGCGGTTATCGCTTGCACGATGCCGACGCCGCCATCAACAAGGTCCTGGCGCTGGCCGGACGCAACGAGATCCGCGACTTCGTGGACGTGCTCCATCTCCACGACACCTACCTGTCGCTGGGTGCGCTGGCGTGGGCCGCCTGCGGCCAGGATCCGGGCTACACCCCGGACTTCCTGCTGGAGCAGACGGCGCGGCACGCGGCCTATACCGAAACGGACCTCCACCGGCTGGCGCTCCGGGAACCGCTCGACCTCGGCGCCCTCAAGCGCCGCTGGCTCACCGCGATGGACGAGGCCCGGACACTGGTGGCGGACCTTCCCGCAAGTGAAGTCGGCAGCCTCTACCTGGATTCACAGGGAAGCCCGGCCACTCCGGATCCATCATCCGCCGGGTTCCGCTCGTTGACGCGCCATTGGGGCTCGGTGCGCGGCGCCTGGCCCACGGTCGCTGCCCCCCGCGCATAGCCCGAACGGTCGTCCGCCGCCGCCCACCCGGCGACGCCTGACGCTGCGCCGGGGTGGTACGGTCCCCGGCCGCCATGGTTCAGCATGCGCAGGCACCCACCGTCCGTATCGGCACTTGGAACACTCAATGGGCCGTGCCCGATCGGCCACGGGGGGCTCGCGTCCGTGCCGCCCTCGCGGACACCGACTGCGACATCCTGTGCGTAACGGAGGGATCGGCAGGTCTCCTGCCCAGCGAAGGCTGCATCATCGATGCCGGGACGGACTGGGGCTACCGAGTGCGGCCTCAGAACCGCAGGAAAGTGCTCCTCTGGAGCCGCGCCCCGTGGTCCGAAGAGGATCGCGAGGATTCTTCAGACCTGCCCAAAGGCCGTTTCGTCAAGGGCGTCACCACAACCCCGATCGGTCGGATAACCGTCGTCGGGGTTTGCATTCCCTGGGCTGGCGCTCACGTCAAGAGCGGTCAGCGGGACCGGAAGCGTTGGGAGGACCACGAGGCTTGGCTCCGGGAGTTTGAACGACTGCCGTATCGAACGTCCGGTGTCCGGACGGTCGTCTTGGGAGACTTCAACCAGCGCATCCCGCGCTGCACAACTCCGGAGCACATGTACCGAGCCCTCAGGTCGGCTTTCGACGGCCTCACAATCGCGACTACCGGAGAGCTGCCCGGCGATCCGGGTCTGGCGATTGACCACATCGGCCACACTGGCGACCTGACCCGCAGCACTGACATGGGAATCTGGCCCAAGCGGATCGGCGACGAGCACCTTTCCGACCACTTCGGCGTCTGGACCGATTTCAGCCTCACGCCAACTCTTTGAATCGGCCCACGGCGTCCCCGGCCTCTTTCGGTCCGCGGGTCAGCCTCAGGCCGGCCCGGCGATCACGCTCAGCCGACCCGAAATCTCCCGGAGCCGCAGCCACTGCTGGTAGTAGAGGGGTAGCACGATCACGGACTCGGTGAACTGGAACACGTACATCACTACGGCGAACACCGTGCCGTACTCGAGGGTCTGCTCCGCCGCCGTCCCGATCGAGAAGACCAGCAGTCCCATCAGGAAGAGCCACACCACTCCGAAGTTGACCGCCTCCAGGTCCGACAACTTGATGTTCCAGCGCATGAGGGCCCGGAGATGTCCGGCGACTCGGCCTGGCTCACCGCTCTCGACCGCGTCCACCTGACGTTCCTGTTCGTCGTTGAGCCCGACGTGGTAGCGGGTGGTGAGCTTGCCGGTCAGGGCGTAGAGAACCACGCTGACGGCCGTGACCCCCAGGCAGCCAACAAAGACCGGCCGGTTGAGCGCCGAGAGAATGAGCAGGGTGCCACCGAGGCCGATGACGCCCGTGATCAGACCGGGGATGTGGTTCTCGAAGAACTCGACGAACTCCTGCACCATTCGGAGGCGCGCCGTCTTTATCGAGGTACCGCTCGCCGTGTCCTGAGTAACCAGGTCTTCGCCCAGCCGCCGAAACACCCGCGCGTATGCCCGACTGTCCACAAAACGGCGGGCAATGCCGATCCCCATGGTGCCGATCCCGAGGGCGGCGAACTCGTAGAGACCGCGCGCGGAGTCGGCCAGGACGCTGTCAATCGCGCGCCCGATCACCAGCGGAAACAGGGTCCAGCCCGCCGCCTCCAGGAGAACCAGAGCAAGCGTCAACGCGAATCGGCCGGCGAAGCGCCTGAGCAGTTTGCGCACTCTCGAAGCCTCCTGAAGGCGCGGAAGCATCACACACGCGGCGGTGAGCCGCGCCGCGCGCTGTAACTTCCGTCGGTCCGGGACGTATAGGAATCGGAGGGATGCTCCACGATCAGGAAATCAACCGGCTTGTCCGCATCTGCCAGGAAGCCGACCGAGCGAGCGCGGCCGGTGGACCAGAAGCGGAACAGGCCGCCAGCCGGGATGCCTGGGGAACGCTGTACGAGCACTTCCATCCCCAGGTACTCGCGTTTTGCCGCCGGACGCTCCCGGGCGACAGCGGCGAGGACCTGGCCGCGGAGATCATGATGAAGACCCGCTTCCGGCTGGATTCCTTCGACGCCGGGCGCCCCTTTGGGCCGTGGCTGTTCCGGATTGCCGCCAACCGATGCTGGGACGAAGCACGCAAGAACCGCCGCTCCGAGCCCCTCGACGACGAGGGGACGGCCCAACTGGCATCCGACGCCGCGAGCCCGCTTGACCGGCTGATCACCCAGGAGCGGCGCGAGCACGTCCGCGCCGCGCTCTCGGGGCTGCCGCTCCGGCAGCGCTTCGCGCTGACCCTCCGCTACGGCGCCGGGCTCAGCTACCGCGAGATCGGGGAGATCCTCGGAATCACCCCGAACAACGTGGGCGTTGTCCTGCTCCGCGGGCGCCGCCGGATGCGGGACCGCCTCGCGGGGGAGGAGGTGACCTGATGGCCGAAATTCAGCATCTCTCCGAGTTGCGGCTCGTCGCCCTGCTGGATGAGGAATTGCCCCGGGCGGAGGCGGCCGCGGCGCGCTCCCACCTGACCCGCTGCTTCCCCTGCCACCGCCTCTACGAGGGGCTCCGCCGGGAGGGCGACCTCCTGCGCGCGGCCGTGGCGCCCGAGGTGGCCGGAGCCCCCGAGGTCTCGCGAGAGCTCGGCTGGGTGGTGGCCGCCGGGCTCGTGCTCTCGCTGGGCCTGGTGGCGCTCCGCCGCTTCTTCCTCGGCGTGAGCGAAGCGGCGGCCGAGGCCGCGATGCCGGACGCCCTTCCCGTCCTCTCGGATCTGGGTTTTCGCCTTCTTTCGCTGCTGGACGTACAGCAGATCGGACTTCAGATTGCCTACGGAGGCATCGTCATCATGACTCTCTTCGGTATTGCCCTGGCCTCGAACGCCATCCGCCGTCCCCGGGCCGGCGCCATGCCGCTGCTGCTGGCAGCGCTGGTTCCCGGGCTCGGCGCCTTCAGTGCGCCCGCGCAAGCGCTCGAAGTGATCGGCGGAGACACCGGCCGCTGCCGCATCGCCGTGGAACGGACGGTGAACGACGACCTGCTGCTTCTTTGCAACGAGGCCGTGGTCGCCGGCACCGTGCGGGGGGATCTCTATTTCGCCGGACGTTCGCTCACGATCACGGGGCGCGTGGATGGCGATGTCTTCGGATTCGGAAACGAAATCAACATGGAGGGCAGCGTCGGCCTCAGCCTGCGCGGCGCGGCGCAGTCGGTGCGGATCAGCGGCGATCTGGGGCGCGGGCTGGCGGCTGGGGCCGAGACCGTCTCGGTCCTTCCCGGCGGCAGCGTCGGAGGCGGCATCATGATGGCCGGTGACCGCCTCTCGGTCGCGGGGCCGGTCGGAGGCTCGGTCCTTGCCGGGGGAACCAGACTCGAATTGGACGCACCCATCGAGGGCGACTTCAAGTTCACCGGGGAAACACTGTTTCTCGGGTCCGGCGCGGCGTTTGCCGGCGATGCCCACTTCACCGGCCCCACGGAGCCGGAGCGGGAGCCCGGCGCCCCCAACGTGGAGTGGTCCGAGCCTGAACCCGAGGAAACCAGCGTCTGGGACGAGGTCATGCGGGTCGGGACCCGCTGGGCCATGGGACTCGCCCTCGGACTGGTGCTCGTCCTGCTCGCCTCCGGGCCGCTGGGAGCCATCGCCGCCGTCGGCGGACGGCCCGTCGCCCCCCTGCTTCTGGGCCTGCTGCTGTTTGCGGGGCTCCCCTTCGCGGCGCTCCTCCTCGCGATCACCTTCATCGGCCTGCCGGTCGCCTTCGCGGTCGGTGCGCTCTACCTCTTCCTCCTCTACGCCTCCCGGGTCGTCGCCGCCATGGTGATCGGCCAGGCAATCCTGGGCCTCGCCTCAACCAACCTCCAGCGCATCGGCCGGATTGCCCTCGGCCTGGCGATTCTGGTGTTGGCCGTCGAAGTTCCGTTCGTTGGGGGGATCGTAGGCCTCCTGGTGATGTTCTTCGGTCTCGGCGCCTTCGGACTCTGGATCTGGCGCTCGCGCCGCCCGGCAGCGGCATAGATCCTGGCCCTTTTCCCCGAAGTCCCATGTTCACCGCCGGTGTGGGCTAACATTGGCACATGCGTTTACACGTCCATGTTGAGGACGAGTTGATCGAGCGGGTGGATGCGCTCGCCGGACGGCGAGGGCGCAGCGCATTCATCCGGAAGGCCGTGCGCGCTGCCGTGGAACACCAGAACCGGTGGGATCTGATCGAGAAGGCCGCCGGGAGCATTCCGGACCACGGACACGAGTGGGACGACGATCCGGCAGAGTGGGTCCGGCGAGGACGCCGCGAGGATCCCCGCGGGGCTGGATGAGGAAATGCTCGTGCTGCTCGACAGCACGGTGCTCATTGACCACCTGCGCGGTCGTCCCGCCGTCGTTCGGATGCGGCGACTACGGTCTCGTGGTGACGTCGCCTGCACCACAGCGATCAACATCGAAGAGGTGTACCGCGGTCTTCGTCCGGACGAAACGGGTCGGACGGACGATCTCGTGCGCGGCTTGGTGATTCTCCCGCTGGGACTCGAACAAGGGCGGAGAGCGGGCGAATGGCGTCAACGCTTCGCATCCAGAGGAATGCCCCTGCCTCAGTCCGACTGCCTGATCGCCGCCGCCGCCTATTCCGCGTCCGCGTTGCTCGTAACGGGAAATCCGAAGGACTTCCCCATGGAAGGAATCCGGCTGGAGCACTGGCCGGTGGGAGCATGAACGAGAACGCGGGTTTCACTCTTGCGTCGGGTGCCTCGGGGCGCCGCGGTCGCAAAAACGGAGGCCCCCCATGGGTTGGATCAGCGATCTGGTGAAGGGCGGCGGGCATAGCCGCCCCGACCACACCCCTCCCCCGCCGCCGTCGCCACGCGACGTGCAGATCGCGACCGCCGTCCTCCTGCTGGAGGTGTCCGCCGCCGACCACCACGTGGACGAGCGGGAGCGTCAGGAAATCGTCCGGAGCCTGGAGTCAGCTTTCGGTCTCAGCACCGGGGAGACCGCCGAGATCGTCGGGATGGCCGGCCGCCGGTCCGCGGAGGCGGTTTCCCTCTACGAGTTCACCCGGCTGGTGGACCGGAGTCTGGCGAAGGAACACAAGGCGACCATTATCGAGCTGCTGTTCCGGGTCGCGTTTGCGGACGGCTGGCTCGCCGGGGAGGAAGAACAGACCATCCGCAAGGTGGCGACCCTGCTGCACGTCGAGCACCCCGCGTTCATCGCCGCGAAGCTCCGCGCCAAGGGCTGACCGGGAGATCGCTCCCGCGGGCTGAGCCGGTCTCCGACCGGCCTCACGGCGCGCAGGCACGGGAACGCCGACCTCCAGGTCGGCACAGCCCGCCGCAGGCGGGCGGCAGGCGCGTACCAGCCACAGCCCGACGTCCCGCGACGGCGTAACGCCCCTGCGCCTTCCTCCCTGCAACACCGCAGCCCCTCACCCGACGGCGGCGGGGCTGTGCCTCGGCGACATCAAGGCTGGTGGGGTCCCTGCCGAGAGGGGAACCGTCCTGACATTGGGGAGACCGTCCCGCCGCCCCGCCGGCGGCGGGGCTGTGCCGGCCTGGAGGCCGGCGTTCCATTGCGGTCGCCCGCCGGGTGTGCTCAACAGAGGGACCGTTCCGCCACCCCGCCGGCGCCGGGGCTCTGCCTGAGCGACATCAAGGCTGGTGGGGGCCCTGCCGAGAGGGGAACCGTCCTGACACGGGGGAGACCGTCCCGCCGCCCCGCCTGCGGCGGGGCTGTGCCGGCCTGGAGGCCGGCGTTCCATTGCGGTCGCCCGCCGGCTGTGCTCAACAGGGGGACCGTTCCGCCACCCCGCCGGCGCCGGGGCTCTGCCTGAGCGACATCAAGGCTGGTGGGGTCCCTGCCGAGAGGGGAACCGTCCTGACACGGGGGAGACCGTCCCGCCGCCCCGCCTGCGGCGGGGCTGTGCCGGCCTGGAGGCCGGCGTTCCCTGGCTAAATCTGGTGCATGGTCTTGCCGCCCACCACGGTGCGGTGGATGGCGATGTGCTTGATCTGGTCCGGATCGCTCGCGGCGACGTCATGGGGGTCCTGCTCGAGCATCACGAAGTCCGCCAGCTTGCCGGCCTTGATGCTGCCCTTCAGGTTCTCCTCGAACGAGGCGTGGGCGCCGTTGATCGTGCCGATCCGGAGCCCCTGGTCCACAGTGACCTTCTGGTTCTCACCCCAGATCCGGCCCTGGGTGTCCTTGCGGGTCACCATGGCCTGGAGCGCCATCATCGGCTCGTAGGGCCCCGGCACGTAGTCGGAGGCGCCGGCGACCGGAATGTCGTAGTCGAGGAAGGACTTGTGGGCGAACATCCACTTCATTTTCTCTTCGCCGTACTCCACCCACTTGTTCCCGTGGTAGTGGACATAGGTCCAGAACGGGGTGGGAATGGAGCCGGTGTCCCGAATCCGCTCGAGCAGTTCGGGGTTCACCAGCGAGCAGTGCTCAAGGCGGTGCCGGGCGTCCCGGGGCGCCTCGGCGAGCACCTTCTCGTAGGCATCGAGCACGTAGCCGATCGTCAGGTCGCCGTTCGCGTGAATTCCGATGTGGAAGTCGTGCGCGTGCGAATCCTCGACCGCCTCCATGATCTCCTCCGGAGTCATGGTGAGGATGCCGTGGTCGTCGGTGCCCTCGTACGGAGTGCTCATGTACATGGTGCGGCCGGAGGCCGACCCGTCGGCGCCGTACTTCACCGCGCCGATCCGGAGCCACTCGTTGCCGAAGCCGCGGTGGATCCCGGCGGCCTTCAACCCGCTGTAGAGGTCCGAGTTCCCGGAAGCGAAGTAGTACATCCGGTAGCGCAGCTCGCCCGCGGCGTACGCGTCTTCGAGAGCCCGCAGACCTTCGGAGTCGCCGCCGGTCTGGTGGACGCCGGTGATCCCGGCGGCGGTCATCAGCTTCGACATGTGGGCGACGCCCTGCCGGAACTCGGCCCGGCCGTAAACCCGCCGCTGACCGACCCCGTTGAAGACGTCGTCGGCGCGCTCCTCGACGAGGCCCGTCAGTTCCCCGTTCGCGTCCTTTTCGAAACGGCCGCCTGGTGGATCGGCGACATCGTTGGTCACCCCGGCCATCTCGAAGGCCTTCGAGTTGTACCAGTAGATATGGCCGCCCCGGTGAGAAACGCGGACCGGAACGTCCGTCGTCGCTTCGTCGAGATCGTGCTTGGTGATCCGGCGGTATTCCCCGTCCTCGCCCGTGACCTTGGTGTCGTCGTACTTGAACCCGTCCACCCAGTAGCCCGCCTGGGTGTCGGCGGCGGCGGCACGGATCGCCAGCTTGATGTCCTCGATGGTGCGGACATCGAGGTTCACCTCGAAGAGATCCCGCATCCCGCCGGGGTGGCAGTGAGCGTCGATGAAGCCGGGGACCACCGTCATCCCGCCGGCGTCCACGACTTCGACGCCGGGCCCGGCAAGGTTCATGATCTCGTCGTTCGAACCGACGGCGACGAACTTCCCGTGCTGGACGGCGAACGCTTCCGCCCGGTCCATCGTGTCCGCGCCTTCGGAGTACTCCGAGGTGTACACCCGCGCGTTATGGACCACCATGTCGGGCCGGCTCGACGCCGCGGGCTGGCAGCCGGCGGCAGTCGTGAGCCCGGCGGCGGCAGCGGCGCCCGAGAGCTTCAGGAATTCGGCGCGGCTCAGGTTCTTGTCAAGCAGACGGGACACGGGCGGTTTCCTCCTGACGTGGGAAGGGTGTCAGCGAGCGGAGAGCATACGGCGCAGGGCTCCACATGAGGAAGGAGGCGTTTCAATTCATGCCGCCGGAGCGGGGCGTGAGTCGGGGCGGCCCCTCGCCGCGGAGGGACTCGTTCAGAGCCTCTATCTGCCCGCGCACCGCCTCCCAGGCGGCGATCCGCTCGTCGTACTCGGCGCCCAGCGAGTCAATCCTGGCGCTCACCTCCGCGCTCGGCGCCTCGGTGTAGGCATCCAGATTTCGGGCCTCGGCCCCGATGCGGGCGAAGAGCGGCCGCGGCCAGGCGCCGCGTCCCTGGCGCCCCTCGTTCCGGGAGAGGTTCTTCGCCGCCTCCGCGGCGGCCTCCTGGAAATCGAAGACGCGCGTCTTCAGTTCTCCGTCCGGCTCGCTGGCGAATGCCTGCACGAGTCCCGCGGCCTCCTTGGCGGTGGTCTCGGCCGCCTCGTGGGCCTGGGTCATGCCGGCGATCATCCCGGTGAGCCGCACCAGGGCGTCGTGGTTGGCGCGGCGGTCGGTATCCGAAATCTGGATGCGGGGATCCTCGGAAACCTGAACGGCCCCCTCGGCCGAGGCCTCGCCGCTCGTCACCCGAACGGTGTAGGCGCCCGGAAGCACGCGCGGCCCCCGCGGCGGTCCGCCAAAACCTTGACCGCCGTCCGGAACCGGGGAGTCGTAGCGGAGGTCCCAGTTCACCCGGTTGAGCCCCGGCTCAAGCTCGGCCTTCAGGGTGCGGACCGCATCGCCGCCCGCGGCGCTGACCGTGATCTCGGCCTCGCCGGCCGCCCTCACATGGATGTGGAGCAGCGCGCCCTCCGGCGGATTCTCAGCGATGAAGAACTTGTGGCCCGTGTTTCCCTTGTGGGTGTAGATGCGCCACGCGACGGCGTCGCGCACCGGGAACAGGTGGACATCCTTCTCGAAGACCATCGCGTCGAGGGTGGTGAGCGGAGCGATGTCGTCGGCGATCCAGACGCCCCGGCCGTGAGTGCCGAGGATCAGGTCGTTCTCGCGCGGATGGATGGCGAGGTCATCCACCGGCACGGTAGGGATCTGGCCGCCGACCCGGTGCCAGTTCGCGCCCCGGTCGAGGGTCACGTAAACGCCGAACTCACCGCTCGCCACCAGGAAATCCTCGTTGTCATGATGCTCACGAATCACGTTGAGCGCGGCCTCCGGCGGCAGCGTCGCCCCCATCGAGCGGAAGCTGTCCCCGTAGTCGTCGCTCAGGAAGGCGTAGGTGGCGTAGTCGTCGTTCCGGTGGCCGTCCAGGGTGACATAGACCCGTGACGCGGAGTGCGCCGACGCAATCAGCCGGGTCACGTAGGTCTGGTCGGGGACACCCGGCAGGTTCGAGGTCAGGTTGTCCCAGGTCGCGCCGCCGTCCCGGCTCCGCTGCAGGTTTCCGTCGTCGGCGCCCACGTAGATGACCCCTTCTTCGAGCGGCGAAGCCGCGATGGTCACGATCTGGCCGAAGCTTGAGATCCCGTCGTGACGCGAGAGCGTGTCCTCGGTCACCGGAACGTCCATGATGGGAAGCTCGTCCCGATCGAGACGCTTGGTGAGGTCGTCGGTGCGGGTCCAGGCGTCGCCCCGGTTCCGTGAAATGAAGAGCCGGTTCCCTCCGTAGTACACGGTGCTCGGGTCGTGTGGCGAGATCACGATCGGACTGTTCCAGTCGAAGCGGTAGCGCTCGCCGCCGTTTTCCGGCTGTGGGCGGATCAGTTTGGTTTCGGAGGTGCGGCGGTTCAGCCGGCGCAGGTTCCCGTTCTGGGACTCGACGTACACCGTGTCCGGGTCGTCCGGGACGACCTGCGTGTAGAAGCCGTCGCCACCGCCGATCCGAAACCAGTCCTCGTTGCTGATTCCCTGGCGGAAGAAGGTGCGCGACGGGCCGGCCCAGCTTCCGTTGTCCTGGAGCCCGCCGTAAACCATGTACGGCGTGTTCATGTCGTGGCCGATCTCGTAGAACTGCGCGAGCGGGATGGTGTTCACGAAGTCCCAGGTGCGTCCCCGGTCCCAGGAGAAGTGGATCCCCCCGTCGTTGCCGAGCAGCATGTGGTTGGAGTCGGCGGGATCGATCCACATTGCGTGATGGTCCACGTGGATGCGCTCGACCCAGTCGGTGGCGAAGGTCCGTCCGCCGTCCTGGGAGTAGTACATCTGCGTCCCGAGAACCCAGATGCGCTGGTCGTTGTTGGGATCGATCCGGATCTGGCTGTAATACATCGGACGAGGATTCGTGTCGCTCATCCGTTCCCAGGTGAGCCCCTTGTCCTCGGAACGGAAGACCCCGCCTTCCCGGTTCTCGACGATCGCGTAAACGACCCGGGGATCGCGGCGATACACGCTGAGCCCGATCCGGCCGGTGTCCCCCTCGGGAAGGCCGCCGGCCAGTTTCATCCAGGTGTCGCCTCCGTCGGTCGTGCGGTGGATTCCGCTGCCCGGTCCGCCCCCGGCGAATCCGTAGGCGCGCCGGCGTCGCTGGTAGAGCGCCGCGTACACGGTGTCCGGGCTCTCCGGGTCCATCGCGAGTTCCACCGCGCCGGTGTTGTCGTCGCCGTGCAGCACGCGGTCCCAGGTTTCACCGCCGTCCCGGGTCCGATAGACCCCGCGCTCCGCGTTCGGGCCCCAGAGATGGCCGATCGCCGCGACATACACGGTTCCGGGGTCCGTCGGGTGCACCAGGACCCGGCCGATGTGGTGCGTGTCCTCGAGCCCCTTGTGGTCCCAGGTGTTGCCGCCGTCGGTGGAAACGTAAACCCCGTTGCCCCACGAGCTGCTCTGCCGGTTCGCCGGCTCCCCGGTGCCCACCCACACCACCGAGGGATCCGAGGGGGCTACCGCGACCGAGCCGATCGAGGACACCGCCTCGCTCTGGAACTGGGGGATCCAGGTGGTGCCGTGGTTTTCGGTCTTCCAGAGGCCCGCGCTGGCGGTGGCCACCCAGAAGACCTTCGGGTCGGACTCGACGACGGCGAAGTCGTCGATCCGGCCGCCCATGATCGCCGGGCCGATGTTCCGCCACTCGATCCGGTTCAGGATGGATTCGACCTGTTCGGCCGTCTGGGCCCCCGCCGGCGCTGCCGCCAGGAGCACGAACGCGGCGACAAGCAGGGACTGGGCACTACCGCTCCGGGCCCTGCCAAACGATGCAAACGGAACAAACATGGGACTCGCCTCCCCTCCGCGCGGCGTCATTACCCTGCCGCACGGCCGGCCCGCGAGCGTACACCACGCACGCGGGCAAACCTGCCGGTGAAACCCGAGTTCAGGACTCCCCGGTTGCGGCCGTCGGCGCCAGGCCGAACGATGCCGAGGGCGGCCATCGCGATGACGGCGGAGCGACCGTTGGCGATTCCTTGGGCACTGCGCAACGGGCCGATCAGGCCCGTCCTTCCACCTCCACCGTCACGATGTCCACATCGTGGTACTTCTGGTGCCGTACCGAACTCGCGTAGTGCTTCAACAGGCGCAGCGATATCTCGCTCTCGTCGGGAACCTCGGGGCGGTCGCCCATCATCGCCATGCGGTCCTCGATGTTGAGGTCGCCGGCGGCCGCGACGAACTCCAACTCCGCGGATCGCCGTCCAGTCCGGGCAGTGAGACGCAGTTGCCGTGCCTCCGCGTCGTCGGGAACCCCCTCCTCGAGCAGGCTGAGGAGCGCCTCCTCTCCCGCGGAAACGAGGCGGGAGGTGGACCCCTCGTCCCACCGGCGGCGGCCGGCCTCGGCTCTCAGGAAGTCCTCGATCTTCGCTCCGGCCGACATATCGAGGCGGGCCTGCAGTCGCTTCGGCCGCGCTCCGGTGAGATTCAGGAAAACCATCAGCAGGATCGCCATCAGACCGCCCGCCGTCATCCCGTTGTCGAGCAGAACCCCCCAAAAGCCCTCAAGAACCTCGGGGAAGATGGCCCGGGCCTGGAATCCGGTACCGATCCAGAAGGAGAGACCCACGATGACGGCCTTTTGCAGGTTCATTCCGTCCTTCACCACCAGGTGCATGCCGAGACTGAAGAGGATCCCGATCAGGCCGATCCCGAAGGCGCCCACCACCGGACCCGGAATCGCCAGAAAGAGGGCCGCCACTTTCGGGAACAGGGCCAGCCCCAGGAAGCTGACGCCGATCCAGGTACCCACCCGGCGCGAAGCCACCCCGGTCAGCTCCGTCATCGAAATGCTGTTGGAATAGGTCGTGTTCGGCACCGTCCCCAGCACCCCGGAGAGCAGGTTGCCCACCCCATCGGCGGCGACGGCGCCCCCCACCACCCGGTAGTCGGGCGCCCGGGGCTTCCTCCAGGAGACCCGCTGGATGGCGATGGCATCTCCGATCGTCTCGATGGCGCCGATGAGGGTCACGAAGACAAAAGCGGGCAGGAGCGCCCAAAAGGAAGCCCCGAAGGAAAAGTCCAGCCCCGGCCATCCGGTGGGTATGCCGATCCAGCCGGCGTTCCTGACCGGCTCGAAATCGAAGATCCCGGTCAGGGCTCCGATCGTGGATCCGACGACAACCCCAATGATCGGCGCCCAGAGCCGCAGGATTCCCCTTCCCCGGAGCGCGAGTCCAGCGAAGACCGCGAGCGCCACCCCGGCACTCAGAGGCGCCGCCAGGACTCCGGCGCCCTCGGGAACATCCCCCAGCAGCGGGAACAGGATGGGCATCACCGTCGCCGCGATCAGCATGATCACGATGCCGGCGACGGTTGGGGTAATCACGCGGCGCAGCCAGGTGAGTTGGAAGGCGAGCCCGAACTGGAACAGCGAGGAAGCGAGGACCAGCACCGCGAGGAGCGCTGGCCCCCCTTCTCGTAGCGCGGCAACCGAAATCGCGATAAAGGCGCCGGAAGTGCCCATCAGGAGCACATGCCCGGCGCCGAAGCGGCCGACCCGGTTCGCCTGCAGGATGGTGGAGAAGCCGCACACGATGAGCGCGGCGAAGACGGCCCAGGAGAGGTACGGCTCGCCGAGTCCGGCGGCGCGGATCACGATCGCGGGGGTGAGGACAATGCCCGCGATCTGCAGGATCGCCATCTGGAGACCCAGCCCGAAGGCGAGCGCCTCCGGCGGCCTTTCATCCGGCTGGTAGCGGACCGACGCCTCCCGGGGGCCGGCCCCGCTTCCGGTGGAACTCGCTGCTGTCATCAAAAACCTCCCTGATGAGACCCGGCGGCTGGAATCCGCCCTCCCTGCTAGCTCGACTCGTTCCCGGCCGAGGCGGCCCCGCTTCCTCCGGGCCCGGTGACCTCGACTCCGGTACGTAGATACAGGTTCCGAATCGGATACGGGATTTCGATTCCCGCCTCGTCGTAACGGCGATGGAGCCGCTTGATGAAGGCACTGGCGACATCGAAGCGGTCGAGCGGCTTTTGCGCCTGCAGGATCGCGTCGAAGGTGATCGCCGAATCCCCGAACGCCGTCCAGCGGATGTCACCCTTGAAGCCGGAGACTCCCGCGCCGGTGTCGTTCTGGACCTCAAGGATTACCTCGCGCGCGATGCGTTCCGCTTCCTCCAGATCGGTGTCGTAGTGGACCCCCACGGCGATGCTGAGCCGAACCCGGGGGTCCGGGGTGTGCAGATTCGTGAGCACCGAATCGGCGAGCTGCGAGTTGGGAATGATCACGTAGTTGTCGAGCAGGGTCCGGAGGGTGGTGGTGCGCCAACCGATGTCGGTGACGTAGCCCTCAACCCCGGCGTCGTTGATCCGCAGAAAGTCGCCCACCTTGAACTGCGCGGCAGCGACCAACTGGATCCCCGCGAAAATGTTCCCGAGGGTCGGCTGCAACGCGAGGGCGAGGGCAAGCGCCCCGACGCCCAGAGTGGCGAGCAGCGGGGCCACGGAAATCCCGAGCTGGTCCAGGACGACGAGCACCCCCACGGTCAGGGCTACTCCGACGAGCGTGTTGCGGAGGATCGAAACGCCCTGGTGGCCGAGCCGCTGCTGTCGGATGCGGAGGCTGGCGAGGCCCACGTCCACTCCCACGCGGATCGCGGCGAGCACCAGCACCACCTGCAGGCCGGTGGTGATCAGCGGTTCCACCGAGTCGGCCGGCGGCCGCACCGTCATCAGGATCCGGGTGGCGACCACCGCCAGCAACAGGGAGGGCACCAGGTGGAACCCCTCGCTGGCCAGCCAATCGTCCCAGTCGGTCTGCGTCGCTTCCGCCTTCTTCCGGAAAAATGCCCGCACTCCCCGCTCGATCACCAGTCCGAATCCGAACGCGACGACCAGCACGGCCGCGTAGATGCTCAGGGCGATGAACAACGCGGACATCAGGTCGCCCGGAGGCCTCCCGCCGCCGCGGTGGTCCACATGGTTTCGAACAGCAGGTCCCGGTGTTCGCTCAGGCGGTGATCGCCATCCTCGATTTCAAACAGTTCGGCTGCCGGGCACCTGGCGGCGAAATCGCGAGACAGCTCGGGCGGTACGACAATGTCTTCCGCCCCGTGCATGAGAAGCGCCGGAGTACGCAGCGTCTCCGCCAACCGCTCCATCCGGTAGCCGTCCTCGTCGGCGACGATGTCCCAGCCGATTTCGAGGTTCCGATCTCCGACAGAAACTGGCAAGAACCCCTGCCCGGCCCAATCCCGCCGGGCGGCGGCAGACAGGCTCGCCGCGAACCGGGCCGCCATCAGGAAGGCGGGAGCGATGGCGAACACCCGTTCGACGCCGCCGGGATGGAGGGAGGCGTACCAGAGCGCGGCGATTCCCCCCATGGAAGAGCCGACCAGAATCAACGGCGCGGCGGCAACCTCTTCGCGCACGAAGGAGGCCACCCGCCCGATGTCGTTGAGGTTCCGCGTCAACGAGAGTCCCCGGCAGTCACCGCCGGATTCGCCGTGGCCGCTGAAGTCAAGCGCGACAAACCCGGGCCCCCGGCCGGCGAGATGGTCCCGGAACCGCCGGGCCTTTTCTCCTTTCCGGTCGGACCCGAGCCCGTGCAGAAACACCCAGACTGGTTCCTCGGATGCATGTGGGGGAATCCAGCTCAGGGCCAGCCGGGCGCGCCCCGGATCGTCGGGTTCGAGAAACCGTTCCTGGGTGGCGCGGTCAGCGGTAGCGGGAGTCAAACGAAATTCCGACCGCACATTCTGACGGATGACGTCTCGCGACACGCCGGGCTGCGACAATGGGACCAGCCGTGCCCCGCTCCGCCGACTTCCACGCACGCGTTGCCGCGTGCCGGATCTGTCCGCGTCTGGTGGCCCACCGGGAGGCCGTGGCCCGGGAGCCCCCGCGCCGCTATCGCGGGCTGAACTATTGGGCGCAACCGGTTCCCTCTTTCGGGGACGAGGGTTTCCGATTGCTGATCGTGGGCCTCGCGCCAGCCGCCCACGGGGCGAACCGCACCGGCCGGATGTTCACCGGGGACCGGTCCGGCGAGTGGCTCTACGAGGCGCTCCATCGCTTCGGCTTCTCGTCGGCGCCCCACTCGCCCGATCCGAAAGACGGGCTTCGGCTCGTGCAAGCCCGGATCACCGCCGCTCTCCACTGCGCTCCACCCGGGAATCGCCCCACCCGGGATGAACTCGTCGCCTGCCAGCCCTTCCTGGAGGAGGAACTCCGGGCAGCAACCGAGCTGCGCGTGGTCGTCGCGCTCGGCTCCATCGCCTTCCGCGCGTTCCTCCGCACCTGGAAGGCCATCGGGCGCGAGACGCCCGCGCCGGCGCCGAAGTTCGGTCACGGCGCCCGCGCTGCCATCGCTCCCGAGATCGAGCTGCTCGCCAGCTACCACCCGAGCCAGCAGAACACCTTCACCGGACGGCTGACCCGCCCCATGTTCCACCGGGTCTTCGCCGACGCTCGCCGGCTCGCGGGGGGATGAGCGGGATGCAAGAGGTGGAACGCGGCTCACCGGCGCCGCCGCGTCTGAGGATCGCGGTGTCGGGATGTCTGCTGGGGGAGCCCGTGCGTTACGACGGCGGGCACCGGCGGAGCAACTACGTCGCCGATGCCCTCGGCCGCGCGTTCGAGGTGATCTCCGAGTGCCCCGAAACGGGCATCGGGCTCGGCGTCCCCCGGCCCCGAATCCGGCTGGAACGGGAGGCATCCGGGGTCCGGCTCCTTGGCTCGCGGGACGAAGAACTGACCCCGCTCATGGAGGCATACGCAAGCGGAGCAGCGGCGCGGTTCCGGGACGCTGGAGTCTCCGGGATCGTCCTCAAATCGCGTTCCCCGAGCTGCGGGACGGGAGACGTAAAGCTCCACGTGAAGGGAACCGTGGTCTCCGAAAACGGCACCGGAATCTTCGCCGGCGGTCTCGCCGGCGCACTCCCCGACATTCCCCGAATCTGTGAAACGGACCTCGACGACCCGGCCCGCCGGGATCACTGGCTGACCCGGGTCTTCGCCAGCGCGGAACTCCGGGCCCTCGGTTCCGGCCAGCTGACGATCGCCGCGCTCCAGGGGTTCCACGCCCGCTGGAAGATGGTCCTGATGGCGCACGCGGAAGAGACCGCCCGGGAGCTCGGACACCGGCTCGCGGGGGCCAGCGGAGCCCCGGCGGCCTTTTCCGCCTACCGGACGGGCTTCCTGGCGGGCCTCGCGGAACCCGCCGCGGTCGGAACCCACCACAACGTGCTGCTCCATCTCGCGGGCCACCTCAAGAAGCAGCTCGGCGCGGCAGCCAGGATCCGCCTGAACCGGGAAATCACGGCCTTCCTGGCGCGGGAGGTTCCCCTGGCGATGCCGGTGCGATCCCTCGCTCGCGGGGCCGCGGAATTCGCGGTGGACAGCCTTGCCGACCAGGCCTACCTGGCCGAGCGCCCCGCGGCGCTCGGCTATCGGGAACGGATCTACGGCGAGGGGTGACCGCTGCCGCGGACCGGCATCAGCGCGGCGCGACCGCCGGAGCCCCGGCGATCACCCGCTCGTAGAGAGCCTCGTACCGAGGCATCACGATCTCGCGGGCAAAGTGGGTGATCGCCCGGTTCCGCCCCGCCTCCCCCATCGCCCGGCGGGCCGGTTCGTCGGTCAGGAGCCGTACCGCGGCCGCCGCCATCCCCCGAACCTCCCCTACCGGGAACAGGTGCCCGGTTTCTCCGTCAAGCACCACCTCCGGGAGGCCTCCGATCGCCGTCGCGATCACCGGCACGCGGCTTACCATCGCTTCGAGCGCGGTCAGCCCGAAGCTCTCCTGTTCGCTCGGCAGCAGCAGCAGGTCTCCACAGGCGAGTGGCCCCCCGATGTCGTCCTGCTGCCCGAGGAAGATCACGTCGGGGGTGAGTTCGAGTTCGCGGACGAGTTGCTGGGCGAAAAGGCGCTCCGGCCCCTCTCCCACCAGCACGAGTTTGGCGGGAAGCTGCCGGCGCACTTCGGCAAAGACGCGCACGACGTCGCTGATGCGCTTCACCGGTCGGAAGTTCGAGGCGTGCATCAGGATCCGCTCCCCGTTCGGAGCCCAGGTCTCCCGCGCCCCGCGCCCGGACGGAGGAGGCGGAAGCGCGGTATCCACGAAGTTCGGGATGACCTCCACCGGCACGTGCGGAGCGAAATCGCGTTGGGTCCGGTCGGCGAGATAGTTCGAAACCGCGGTCACGGCGTCCGAGCGCTCGAGCGCGAAGCAGATCACCCGGTGGAACGACTTGTCCGCGCCCACCAGTGTGATGTCGGTTCCATGGAGGGTGGTGACGACCCGGGTGCGGCCGCCCCCGATGATCTCCCGCGCAAGAAAGGCGCTGACCGCATTGGGAACCGCGTAGTGGGCGTGGATGATGTCGAAATCGCCTTCTTCGCTTGCCACCTCGGCGAGCTTCGTCGCGAGCCCCAGGGTGTACGGCGGGTAGCGGAACAGCGGATAGGAGGCGATCTCGACTTCGTGCAGCCGAACCCCCGGGTGGAACCGGCGCAGGCGGAAGGGCACCGCGTAGCTCACCACGTGGACATCGTGGCCGGCGTCCGCCATCCCGATGGCGAGTTCGGAGGCGACCGCGCCGCTCCCGCCATGGGTGGGATAGCAGACGATGGCAAGCCTCATGGAATCTAATCAACCCGACGGTCGGGCAGGGAATTGTGTTCCGTTCCTCGCCTGCCGGAGGCGAAAATTGCCATCGTGCCCGCCTTTTGCGAAACTTGCCGCTTCGTAACCGCGATCATCGAAGGACAAAGTCATGGACCCGCTGCTCAAGATCAGTCACCGGCCCGCAACCCGGGTTGCCCCGGATGAAACCATCTGTGCGACGGTGCAGGCCATGGTCCGCAACCGTACGGGGGCGGCCGCCGTCATGAACGCGGACGGGACCCTCGCCGGGATCTTCACCGAGCGCGACCTCATGACCCGGGTGGTGGCCCAGCATCGGGATCCGGAGACCACGGTGGTCGGAGACGCGATGACCACCGAGCCGGTCACCATCACTCCGGACACGTCGCTCGAGCAGGCGCTTGAAATCATGGTGTCCAATCACTTCCGGCACCTCCCGGTCATGGACGGCGACGAAGTGGTCGGCATTGCGACGGTGCGCCGGGTGCTGAAGCACAAACTGGATGAAGAGAAAGAAGCACTCGAATCGGTGGTGAGCTTCTTTACGGCCGACGGCATCGGGGGTTAACAGCCTGTGGCAAAACCCACGCGGCATTCGACGAGCGATGCATCCCGGCTGAACTGCGCCTCTGCGAGGCGCTCATCGTTGCGTTTCGGTCGAAATACACCCGGTATTCCTCCCTCACGCGCCTTGTCAGCCGGGCGCCTCACTCGTCTCGGTGCTCGCGTGCGTTTCACCACAGACTGTTAAGCAGCTCCGCCAGCGCGGGTCAGCGCGCTTCCGGAGGGCGCTTTCTGGAGAGCAACCAACCGGCACCGAATAACAGCGCTCCCGTTCCGGTGAAGACGAGCATCCGACGCTCGGCGTCGGCGCCGAAGAAAAGCGCGGCCGCCCCGGTCACCACCAGCATGCCCACCATCATCAGGGTGCGCCCGGCAAAGTAGCGAATCCACGCCAGCGTCACCGCGGTGGGCAGCGGTTCCTTCCGGGGTTTTTGCTTCACCATCTCAACTACGGCCGAAGCGCCGTTCGATGAACGGCAGGTCAAGCCGCATCACCGTGGGACGTCCGTGCGGACAGGTGGAGGGGTTTGTCGTTCCCCAGAGGGAACCGAGCACCGCGCTCAGGCGCTCGGTCGTGAGCGTCACTCCGGCGGTCACCGCGGCGTGGCACGCCACCCGCGCCATGATCCGGGCGCGGGCATCGTGGGCGGCACTCGCCGCGCATTCGCTTTCCTCGGATGCAAGCGAGCGCATGAGGACATCGAGGCCGCGGCCAACGCCGAGCACTTCCGGCACTCCGCGGAGAATCCACGAGTCGCCGCCGAAGGGTTCGACGTCGAAGCCGGCCGCCGCCAGCCGCTCGTGCTCGCCGGTCAGTGCCGCGCGTTCCACGGGAGAAAGTTCGAGGGGGACCGGCTGCAGGAGCTCCTGGGTACGGGGCCGGCTCGACTCCTCCATCAAACGGTTGAAGATCACCCGCTCGTCGGCGGCGTGCTGGTCCACGACAAGCAGTTCGGAGCGCTCCTCCGCGAGGATGTAGGTGCGCCGGAATTGGCCGAGCACCCGGGGGGGAGTCGCGCCGAAGTCCAGGTAGCCGGCCCGGGTTTGTTCCGCGACCCCGTCGGCGCCGTAGAGCAGTTCCCCCACCGCTTTCCCGTCCCAGGCGCCGGGCTGGGATTGCGCGGGGGCCGAGTCGCTTGTCCCGGCGCCGTCGGCGCCGGCGGGAGCCAACCCCATGGCGCGGCCGGGTCGCGTGGCCGGGCGGCTCCCGCCCGTGGCCCCCCCGCCCGTTGGCCCCAGGTCCACCCGCTTCGGAGAACCCTCGATCGCCGCGCGCACGGTCCGGAAGACAGCGCCCCAGGCCGCTTCCGGATCCGCGAACCGCACCTCCGCCTTTGCCGGATGCACATTCACGTCCACCATGTCCGGCGGCGCTTCGAGAAAAACGTAGGCCTTCGGCGTGCCGCTCAGACTCGAAAGCCGTCGGTACGCCTCGGTGACCCCGTGAAACAGCCGGCGGTCCTTGATGGGCCGCCCGTTCACGTAGAGAAGCAGCCGCGAGGAAGCGCCGCGCGGCGCCATGGGCGGCGAGAGGAAAGCGCGGACTCCGAGGGTTCCGGCGCTGGCCTCGATCGGAATGGCGTCCCGGGCCCAGCGGGGTTCGAGTTGCTGGAGCCGCTCCACCGTGTCACCGCCCGGTTCGAGGGCGAGCACCTGGCGGTCTCCGCTCACCAGTTCAAAGCGGATCTGCGGCCAGGCGAGGGCGAGATTCGACACGGCCTGGACGATGTAGGAGGCCTCGGTCCGCTCCGCTCGCAAGAACTTGCGCCGCGCCGGGGTGTTGAAGAAGAGGTCCCGGACTTCCACCACGGTCCCCGGGCGCATTCCGGCCGGCCGGTCGGAGATGGTCGCCCCCCCTTCGACCTCGATCTCCCAGCCGGATTCCGCCCCTGCTGGCCGGGTGCGCAACCGGAACCGGGAGACCGACGCGATCGAGGGCAATGCCTCACCGCGGAAACCGAGCGATCCGATGGCGGTGAGGTCGTCCACCGACTCGATCTTGCTGGTGGCGTGCCGCTCGAGCGCCAGCCGCGCGTCCTCGCGGGTCATGCCCATCCCGTCGTCGCCCACCCGGATCTCGGTGCGGCCGGCGCCCTTGACGCGCACCGAAATCGTCGTGGCGCCCGCGTCGATCGAGTTTTCGACGAGTTCCCGGACGACCGCGGCCGGCCGTTCCACGACCTCCCCGGCAGCAATCTGGTTAGCGACCGCCGCCGACAGCCGGTGAATCCTCGAGCGGTCTTTGGACGGAGCCATGGAGTGGAGTTGTTCGAACTGCTATCGCCGATTGTGTTGAGGCTCCGTCCAAAGACCGCCCGGCGCTTCGCGCCGCGAATCGAGACTTCCTTGCGCGCCGGGTGCGCGCGGCGGCAAGTCCCGATTCGTCGTTTTCTTCTTGTGAAAGGGGGGACTCCCCCCTTTCACACTTTCCCCCGGAACCGCCGACAGCGAACAGAGTTCGCTGCCATTGGTCTTCCGCGCGGTCGGCAGTGGATCATCTCGACGCGACGTGCACAGCAATGAGGCCCCGGTCCATCTCGTCGGGTCCGGCACCGCTGGCCGGAGGCCAGCGAAATGGTTGTCACATCCAGCCCTCACGACGCCGACGACTCGATCTGGCTCAGATCTCCGACCTCCTGGAACAGGGCGTCCAGCCGGGCGAGCAGCGCCAGCCGGTTTCCGCGAATCTCGGGATCGTCCGCCATGACCAGTACATCGTCGAAGAAAGTTGCGATGGCGGGGGCGAGGGTGGCAAGCGCCTGGAACGCCGGGAAATACTGCGTCTCGGCGAAGCGGCGCCGGACCTCCGCCTCTACCTCCTCAAGCCGTGCGTAGAGTCGTTGTTCCGCCGGCTCGGTGAGTAGCCCGGGGGCCAGCCCGGCGCCTCTTCCCTCCCGGATTTCGGGCGGCAGGATGCGCCGGACCCGCCGCGAAGCCTCCGCGAGGGTTGTGTAGTCCCCGGAAACCACGGCCGCCGAGAGATCCCGGATCCGCTGCGAGGTGTCGGCTACCGGGTGGGCGGCGGCCCGGATCGCCAGCACCGCGTTCACTACCCCCCCGGGGGTGGCGGCACTTCCGAAAGCGTGCGGCAACCGGTCGCCGACGAAGGCGAGGAGCTTCGCGGCGGTCGCGGCGCGCGCCTCCTCATCCGGCTCATATCCCGCAAGGGCCCGGTCCAGCAGGGCCTGAGGTGCGGGCCAGCGGTCCCGGTGGCCGGGATACTCCCGCGGCGCGTCCCGCAGCACCCGGATCATCGAGAGCGCCGCGCGCCGCAGAGCGAAGGGATCGCCGGAACCCGAGGGCTGTTCGCCGGCCAGAAACAACCCGGCGAGGGTGTCGGCGCGGTCGGCCAGCGAAACCGCGGCCCCTTCGGGGCTTCGCGGAAGTTCACCGTCAAGTCCCGCCGGTCGGTAGTGGTCGTGAACCGCCTGCCAGACGGTGTCTGGAACTCCCTCCTCGCGCAGGAGGAGTCCGCCGACGACGCCCTGGAGTGAAGCGAACTCCCCGACCAGGTTGGTCGTGAGATCGCACTTGGCGAGCCCCGCAGCCTGGGAGGCGGCGCTGGAGTCCGCTTCCACGGAGTCGGCGATCCACTCCGCCAGCCGCTCCATCCGGTGCGCCTTGTCGAGGAAACTGCCGAGCCGCCGGTGGAAGACCACCCCCGCCAACCGGTCGCGGCTGCCGGCCAACCGGGCCTTTCGGTCTTCGTCCCAGAAGAAACGGGCATCCCGGAACCGGGCCACGACCACCCGTTCGGCGCCGCGCCGGACGTGGCCTTCCGGGTCGTCCGGCAGGTTGGTCACCGCGATGAAGAGCGGCTTCTGTGGAAATGGGAAGTACTTCTGGTGATGGATGAGGACGGTGTCGCGGATCTGCTTCGGCAAGGAGAGGAACTCTTCCGGGAAACCGCCCAGGACTGCTCCCGGATATTCCACCAGGTTCTTGTGAATGTCGGTCGCGGCGCCGACTTCGGCGCCCTCGCCCGCCTCGTCCTCACAGCGCCCGAGCGCCTCGACCAACTGCTGTTTCCGTTCCTGTTCGTTCAGGACGACGCAGCGGCTGCGCAGCCCGTCGCGGAGTCCCCCAAGCGAATCCACCGCGAACGAGGCACCCGGGGCTTCCCCGGCGATCGTCGTCCGTGCCCGATGGCCAAAGCTCCGGTTCCCCGCGACCACCGGGGCGCCTCCCGTCACCTCGATCCGGAAGGGAACGACCTCCGCCCCGAAGACCGCCACCAACCAGCGGATGGGGCGGACGAAGGCAAACGATGTACCCGCGATGGAGGCATCCCAGTTCATCGCCTTCGGAAGGGGGACCGACCCGAGAGCGGTCGCCAGAATCCCGGGCAGGATGTCGATCGCCGGCTGCCCGGGGACAACCTGGCGGATCCCCAGGTATTGGCCGCGGGCCGTTTCCACCGGCCGAAGTCGCTCCTCGAAGTCGGCCTCCCCGATGCCGTGGCGACCGGCAAAGCCGGCCGCCGCGCGGCTCCACCCGCCCTCGGCGTCCTTCGCTACCCGCCATGGCGGACCCAGGAGCTCACGGACCTGATCCGGTTGAGCTTCCGGAATGCCGGTGGCGTGGACGGCCAGGCGGCGGAGCGTGCCGTGGGACTCGATCGTCGCCGCCGCCAGCCGCTCCCGCTCCAGCCCCGCGGAAACCGCTTCTTCGAATCCCTCCGTCAGGCCTTCCACCCAGTGGGCGGGAATCTCCTCGCACCCGATCTCGATGAGGAGGTCCGTACCGGTCATTGGTCGTCGAGGTAGCGGCTCGCGGCCGCCGTCGCCAGACCGCGTACCGCCAGGATGCGGCTCGGGCGGTCGCTGACCGACACCGCGCCGCGGGCGTCCAGCAGGTTGAAGAGGTGGGAAGCCCGGAGACATTGTTCGTAGCCCGGAAGCACCAGCCCGTCGTCGATCAATCGCGTCCCCTCGGTGATCGCTTCGTCGAAATTGCGGTTGAGCACCGCGGTGTCCGCCTCCTCGAACGCATAGCGCGACGACTGCCGCTCGTCCGCGAGCCGCACCGTGCGGTAGTCCACTCCCTTCGTCCATTCGAGGTCATACACGTCGTCCACGTCCTGTAGGTACATGGCCAGACGTTCCAGCCCGTAGGTGATCTCGACCGAGATGGGAGCGAGTTCGATTCCCCCCGCCTGCTGGAAGTACGTGAACTGGCTGATCTCGAGCCCGTCGAGCACGACCTGCCATCCGACACCCCACGCTCCAAGGGTCGGCGCGGCCCAGTTGTCCTCCTCGAACCGGAGATCGTGCTGGGCGGCATTCACCCCGCAGGCCGCGAGGCTCGCCAGATAGAGATCCTGGATGTTCTGGGGTGCGGGTTTCAGGATGAGCTGGAGCTGGTGGTGCTTGTAAAGCCGGTTCGGGTTCTCGCCGTAACGTCCGTCGGCGGGCCGACGCGAGGGTTGCACATAGACAACCTTCCAGGGGGTGGGGCCGAGAACCCGGAAGAAGGTTTCCGGATGCATGGTCCCGGCGCCCATTTCCATGTCGTACGGCTGCGCGACGACCGCCCCCTGTGCAGCCCAGAAGCCGGACAGCTTGGCGATCAGGTCCTGGAACGTCATCGGGCGGCCTCTCCGAGACCGACGGCGCCGGACCGGAGGATGCTCTCGAGCGCGTGACGGGCCGGCGACGCCCGCTCGGCGAAGGCGGCGGTGAGCCCGCCGTGGAAACGAAACAGCTCCCCGGCTGCGGAGATGTCCGGCAAGGAAGCGGATGGCGGGGCTACCCAGAACGCCTCGAGCAAGCGGAGCGCGCCCAGCGAGAGCCGGGCGGTCGGCTCGCCGTGCGCCGCGGCGCAACGGCAGCACGCGTACACCGGACCGGAGGCAAAAAAGGCCGCCCCGCCGTCGTCGAAGGCCGCTCCGCACGCGCAGCGGCCCGGGCGCGGGTACAACCCGGACAGGCGAAGCAGCCAGGCTTCGAAGTAGGCCACGACGAGTTCCGCGGGCCGCTCGTCGAGCAGGGCGTCGCGGCAGGCAGAGATCAACCGGTAGAGCCTGGGGTCGGCTTCCCGGTCGGGCGCGAAGGTGTCCACGAGCCGGGAAAGGTAGCCCAGTGCCGCCGCCCGCACCGGATCCCGGGCGAGGGGCAGTGCGGAAACGACCAGTTCACAGCGGTCGAGGTTCACCAGTTCCCTGCCCTCCCGTTCGAACCAGCCGGCGTCCACCTCGTTCCCGATTTCGAGCGCGCCCCCGTAGCGCGACTTGGGCCGCCGGGCTCCCCGCGCCCAGGCGCGGACCTTCCCCTCGTCCCCGCTGAACAGCACGCAGACCTTGTCGGCCTCGGCGACCGCATAAGTGCGGAGCACGAACACGCGGGAATGCTTGAGCGGCATCGGAGTACGAAGGTGGGAGCGCAGCCGGAGACGGACGCTCGGAGAATCCTCCCCTATTTCTCCCAGCGCTCAACACCCTCTCGTCGTTCGAGGAGTCGCCCGAGCCCGAAGATCCGCGCCCGCGCGATCTAGAGATTCGTGAGTGCGGTCACCCCGATGCCGAGGAACAGGAGGAAACCCGACACGTCGGTCGCCGTGGTGACGAAGACCGAGGACGCGAGCGCGGGATCGACCTTGAGCCAGCGGAGCGTAAGCGGCATCAGCGTTCCAACCACCGCGGCCACGACCATGGTGCCGACCATCGCGAGCGCGAGCGCCAGACCGATCCGGGGATCCCCTTTCCACAGCCACGCGAACGCGGCGATGAGCAGGCCGATCATCAGACCGTTGGCCGAACCCACCGCAAGTTCCTTCAGCAGCGCCGGGCGGCTGTTCTTCCAGCTCAGTTCCCCAAGGGCAATTCCGCGCACCATCACGGTGAGTGTCTGGTTGCCGGCGTTTCCGCCCAGGAGGGGCACCATCGGCATGAACACCGCGAGGATCGCGAAACGCGCGATGGACTCCTCGAACAGGCTGACCACCCAGGCGGCGAGGAACGCGGTCGCGAGATTCACCGTGAGCCAGGGAATTCGCATCCGGATGGAGCGCCGGGCGTTGGTGAAGACACTCTCCGAAACCCCGAGGCCGGCCATCCGGTACATGTCCTCGGTAGCCTCTTCCTTGATGACGTCGATGACGTCGTCCACGGTGATGACGCCGACCAGTTTTCCCTGCTGGTTCACCACCGGGACCGCAAGAATGTTATAGCTGGCCACCAACTGGGCAACTTCCTCCTGGTCCATCTCGGTACGCACGCGCAGCACGTCAGTCACCATGACCTCCGAAAGCGACGCCTCCGGCCGGCGCTGCAGGAGCTGGCGCAGCGAGAGCACCCCCACCAGAGTCCCGTGGCTGTCCACCACGTAGATGTAGAAGACCATCTCCACGTCGGGGGACTCCTGGAGGCGCGCGATGGTCTCGCCGATGGTGGTGTCCTCCAGGACCGAGAACACCTTCGGACTCATGATGCGCCCGGCGGTTTCCTCCGGGTACTGGAGGAGATCCTCGACGTCGGACGCCTCGCGGGTCCGCATTCCCCGGAGGACCTGCTCGCGCAGCTCCTCGGGGAGTTCGCTCAGGAACTCCGCGGCGTCGTCGGGATCGAGTTCCTGCAGGAGGTGCGAAATTTCCGGTGGCTCGAGCCGGATGATCAGATCCCCGCCCCGCTCGACCCCGATTTCCCCGAGCGCGGCGGCAGCCAGATTCAGATCCCGCTGAAAAACGACCCGAAACGTCTTCAGTCGGTACGCGTCCGGCAGGTCGGCGAGCACCTGCGCCACATCCGCCGGATGCAGCTTTTCGAGGATGCGGTGTGCGTTAGCGAAGGCCCCCCGGGACACCAGTTTGCGCACCGTTTCCGCGAGCAGCGGGGTCTTGGTGAGAACCATGGCGAATACCGGAAGGGCGCACCTCGACGGGGACGGGTCTCCGGGTGGGTTCCGGAGGTTGGGCGGATTCGTCGAGTTGCATCAGGGGCCGGAGGGTACCACGGGGCAGGTCCCCGTCCGCGGGATTCTTCCGGTCGTGGCGCTGGCAGCCGGTGGTGAAACCCAGGTGAGCGCCGAGGCCCCCACCGGGAGAACCGGGCCGCGTGGGTTTTGCCACAGGCTGCTAGGAACCCGCCCAGGGGAGCCGGTCGGTGAGCGGACAGGCCGCCTGCACCCTCTTGTCGATCTCCCGGCCGAGTTCCGCGAGCTGCGATTCGTCCAACCGCGCCTGGATTTGCTGGAACAACTGGCGCTCTTCGGCGCGTATGTGGCGGTGAAGCATCTCCCCGAACTCCTTGAGGAGGGAGGGGCGTTCCTCGTCTCCCGCTTCCGCAATGCGGCGCACCAGGTCTTCCATGACCCGGTGTTCGGACACCAGGCGGTCGATCAGGTCTCCGGAGTCCAGGAACGGACGCACCGCCGGAAACAACACCCGTTCTTCCACCTCGAAGTGCCCGAGTAGTTCCACTTCGGCCAGGCGCGCCACTTTTTCCGCGAGTTCCAGCCCCTTCTCTCGGGTCGGCTCCGCCCGCAAGCCGCGGTCGATCAGGACCGTGATCGCGAGCCCGTGCTGGTGCTGGTGGGACAGCGGGATGAGACTCGGATCGCGATGCAGGGATTGGGGAGCCATGACCCCCACTCTAGCCGGGATTTCTCATACTTCCGCCGCAGAGATCGACGCAGGATGGTTCCCCTCTCGGCGGGAACCCCACCAGCCTTGATGTCGGAAAGGCACGGGAACGCCGGCCTCCAGGCCGGCACAGCCCGCCGTAGGCGGGCGGCGGGACGGACCTGGCTGGCCGGGATGGCTCCCTCTCTCGGAGGGGACCCCGTGGGCGCGAGCGGCGAGGAACCGCCCGCGGCGCTACGTGCCGCCGTGCCGGCCCCAAGGCGCCCGGTCAGCCGGAGGTGGAAGCGGTCCGCCCTTAGCAGCCTGTGGCAAAACCCCCGCGGCGTTTGAGCGGCGATGCATCCCGTCTGAACCGCGCCTCTAAGAGGCGCTCTGCGTTGCGTTTCGGTCGAAATACACCCGGTATTCCTCCCTCACGCGCCTTGTCAGCCGGGCCCCCACCGGGAGAACTGGCCCCACCGGGAGAACTGGGCCTCGCCACTCTCGGCGCTCACGGGGGTTTCACCACAGGCTGCTAGGCTCGGCGCGCTCTCAGGGCCTCGGCAATCCGACGGCCAAGCTCCTCGCGCCGAGAATCGTCCAGCCGGGTTCGGAGAGTTGCGAAGACGGAGCGTTCTTCCGTGTGGATGTGGCGCCGAAGCAACTCTCCGAATCCCTTCAGCAGACTTGCCCGCCGTTCGCCTTGCGCCGCCGCCAGACTCCCGACACAACTCCGGAGGGCCTCGTGATCGGCCAGCAGGCCATCAATCAGTTGGCTGGAATCGAGGAGCCTCTGCAGGCTGGGAAACACCAACGCCTCCGTGATCTCAAGATGGCTGAACAGGTTCTCTTCGGCGAAGCGGACAACCTGCTCCGCCAGTTCGTCCACCTGGGCGGCCGCCGGAGCACCCTTGAGCTTGCGATCGATCAGCACCGCCAGCGCCAGGGCGCGCTGGTGGTGGTCGGAAAGCAGCGCCAGGGCGGAATCCCGGGCAACGCGTGGAGCCATGCCCGGAGACTAGTGGGATTGCTCCCGTCCGGACCCCGGCGCGGCCAGCAACAATGCCAGCGAGGCAAGGGCGGCACGGTCAGGGATGCGGGTGGTTTTCATCCGCAGATCCATTTCCGCCAGTTGCCGCAAGATGGCGCGCAAATCGGCCGGACGAAAGCGGCGGGCGGCGCGCGCCAGGTCATCGGCAACCCGGCGGGGAACGCGGAGGGCCTCGGAGAGCGGTTCATCACCCCGGTGGGCCTGAGCCAATTGGATCTGGGTGACGAGCCGGTAGAGCAGCGCCATGAGCGCCTGGGGCGACTCTCCGTCCCGAAGCAGCAACTCGAGCGACGAGAGCGCCGCTTCGGTGCGGCCCGCCTGCAGGGCGTCGGTGAAACGGAAGCGGTCCTGAACACTTCCGCCCCCGAGCACCCGCTCCATATCCTCGAGCGAGATGTCGCCGACCTCGTCGCTCCCCGCGTAGAGCGCCAGCTTTTCGATCTCGTTGACCTGCTGCCGTAGCTCCCGCCCGAAGCGCTCATGGAGGAGTTCCGCTCCCCGCTCCGGCAGATTCAGGCCTCGCCGGCGCGCGGTCCGGCGAATCCACGCGGTCATCCGCGCGGGGGGCGGCGCGTCGCAATCCACGACGCGCGCCACACCCCGGGACACGGCATCACCGAGCGCGGCGGCAAGCGCCTTCCAGTCCTTTCGGCGCCGGTCAGGGTTTTGTTCCCATTCGAAAGCGATGACGGCCCGTCCCGGCGGGTCCTCGAGGAGTTCCACCATGACCCCTCCGAGACCAGCCGCCGAGGCCGGTGGCTGCGCTACCCGGAGCGCGTTCTCGACAAGGACGACCGGACCTCCGCTGAACGAAACCGTCCGCGTCGCGCTCACCACCTGTTCGGCGCCCGCCGTCCGTCCGTCGAAGCGGCGCAGGCGAAAGGGGGCGGGTGGGTCCCCGAGATGATGGGCGGCGAGCTTCCGCATTGCCTGCCGGCGAAGCCAGCCATCCGCACCGCCAACAACATAGAGGGCGCCCGAGTCCGCGGCGGGCAGCTTCTTCGCCAGCGCTTCCGCCGGCAGCGGACTGAAGGCGGCGAAGGCCTTGGTGAAACCCGCCTGGACAAAGGCCATCAGAACCCCTCGAGAATCGCGACCAGCAGCGAGTCCGCAAAGGCGCTGGCGATGCGGGAGAAAGCAAGTCCCTCACGGTCGAACGCAGCGTCCGGATCGTCCCCGATCGAAAACTCGTCGCGCAGCGTGAACTCGTCCGATTCGAACAGCACCACGTCATTGGCGACATCCGTGAATTCCACCGTGGCCCGGACGATGATCAGGTAGGTGGAGGCCGATCCGGTCGCCGGGTCGAGCTGCGCCGGTGAAAAGTCCACGCTGAGCACCGTGCCCCGCATCACCGCGTCCGCCCCCTCCTCGATCTCCTGCACCGTATAGCGGCCGCGCCGGTTGAACCCCTCGATGATCTCTTCGGTCATCCCCTCTTCAACTTCCGGGAAGGCGCTCTCGTTGTCGAAGGGCAGGATGGCGACCACTTCGATGTGACCCGGCAGTCCGGCCCCGAGCCCCGCGAGCCGGTAACCGCATCCGCCCACAATGCCGAGCGCGGCCAGGACGACAAGAAACATTCCGGGCCGATCCCGAAGGGAGCGCGCCCCACCGGGCGCTCTGGCGGACCGCGAATTACGAGGAGAAATCACGAGGGGCGGGCGGCCACGAAGTTCACGAGCCGGTCGGGCACCGTGACGACCCGGCGGACCTCGAGTCCTTCCAGGTGGCGGCGGATCCCCGCATTCTCCCGCGCCCGGTCCGTCAGGATCCGGGTCTCGGTGCCCGCCGGCACCTCAAGGCGGCCGCGGAGCTTTCCGTTCACCTGCAAAACGACGAGAACCTGCTCTTCCCGGGCAAGGTCATCGTCGCACTGGGGCCAAGGAGATTCCACCAGCATCGTCTTGTGCCCGAGCCGCTCCCAGAGTTCTTCGGTCAGATGGGGCGCCATCGGGTTCAAGAGCGAGATCACCGCCTCCACCCCCTCCCGCACGGCTCGCCGGGAGGCTGCCGCGACCGCATCCGCCAATCGGTGCGAAACCGCGGTCGTTAGTTCCATGATGGCCGCAATCGCGGTGTTCGGATGGATCCGTTCTTCGAGATCGCGGGTGACCCGCCGGATCGTCTGGTGGGTCTTGCGGCGGAGCGCTACATCTTCGGGCGCGAAGTCTTCGTTTCCCTCGGGAAGCGGGGTCGTGGCCAGCCACTCGGCCTCCCCGGGGATCATCCGCTCGAGCCGCCGCAGATAGCGCGCCGGACCCGAGAGTCGGGCATCGGTCCAATCCATCTCCTTTTCGGGAGGCGATTCGAACAGGACATAGAGCCGGATCGCGTCGGCGCCTTGCCGTTCGACCACCGCATCGGGGTCCACGACGTTGCCCTTGCTCTTGGACATCTTGGCGCCGTCCTTGATGACCATCCCCTGGCTCAACTGGCGGATCACCGGCTCGTCGGTGCTGGCGAGCCCGAGGTCGCGCATCATCTTGGTCCAGAAGCGGCAGTAGATGAGATGCAGGATGGCGTGCTCCACGCCGCCGATATAGAGATCGATGGGAAACCAGGCGCGCGCCTTTTCGGCGTCGAAGGGAGCGCGGTCGTTCGTGGGATCCAGGTAGCGATAGAAGTACCAGGACGAGTCCACGAAGGTATCCATGGTGTCCGTCTCCCGGCGGGACGCCGCCCCGCAGCGCGGACAATCCACCCGGAACCAGGATTCGATCTTCGAAAGCGCCGAGCCGCCCATGCCGGTGATCTCGACATCGCGCGGCAGTTCCACCGGGAGGTCGTCCTCGGGCACCGGTACTTCCCCGCATTCCGGACAATGGATCATGGGAATCGGAGTGCCCCAGTAGCGCTGCCGGGAGATTCCCCAGTCGCGAAAACGCCAGGCGATCTTCGGCTCGCCGTAGCCTCCCTCGCGGGCGTGCCTCGCCATCGCGGCCTTCGCCTCTTCGGTGGGCAGGCCGCTGAAGGACCCCGAGTCCACCACCGTCCCATAGTCCACGAAGGCGCCGTCCGGATCGGCCGCCCGGTCCGGGTCGTTCGGGATGACGACCGTGCGTATTTCCAGTCCGTACCTCTTCGCGAACTCGTAGTCGCGCTCATCGTGGGCCGGAACCGCCATCACCGCCCCGGTTCCGTACTCCATGAGCACGTAGTCCGCGACGAACACCGGAATCTCCTCTCCCGAAAACGGATTCACCGCTCGAAACCCGGTGTCCACCCCGGTCTTTTCGACTTCGCCGGTCGGATGGCTTTCCCCCGCGTGGGCCGCCAGCGCGGCGCGGACGTAGTCGGCCACTTCCGCGCTTCGTGACGCGATGGCCTCGGTGGCCGGGTGCCTCGGCGCCAGCACCAGGGCGGTGGCGCCATAGACCGTATCCACCCGGGTGGTGAACACCGGGATGTCCCCAACGTCTCCGAGAGCCGGGATTCGGAACCGGATCTCGGCGCCCTCCGAGCGCCCGATCCAGTTGCGCTGCAGCACGAGCACCTTGTGAGGCCAGCCGGGCATCCGCTCCATCTCGTCGAGCAGCTCGTCGGCGTAGTCAGTGACCCGCAGGAACCACTGCGGGAGTTCCCGCTCCTCGACAACGGCCTCGCAGCGCCAACACTGTCCGGCCTCGACCTGCTCGTTGGCCAGCACGGTCGCACAGCCGGGACACCAGTTGACGGTGCCGTTCTTCCGGTAGGCGAGTCCCCGTTCCCACATCTTGAGAAAGAACCACTGATTCCACCGGTAGTAGGAGGGATCGCAGGTGGCGAACTCCCGCTCCCAGTCGTAGCTGAATCCGAGTCGGCGAAGCTGCCGGCGCATGTGGTCTATGTTGTGGAGGGTCCAGTCAGCGGGGTGAGCGCCCCGCTGAAGCGCGGCGTTCTCCGCGGGCAGGCCCAGCGCGTCCCAACCGATCGGATGCATGACGGTGAACCCGTTCCGCCGGAAGAAGCGGGCCATCACATCCCCAATGGAGTAGTTCCTCACGTGGCCCATGTGGATGCGCCCGGACGGATACGGCAGCATCTCGAGGCAGTAGTAGCGCGGCCCCTCCGGCAGGTCCGGAGTCCGGAAGGAGCGCTCGCGAGCCCAGCGGTCCTGCCATTTCGTTTCGACGCGTTCGTGGAAGGTGCTCATGGGAAGTCGCGGGCGGAGTCTAGTCGAGGGGTTCCGGCCTTCCGGGGCTCGTCGTGCCGATCCCGCGCAGGGCCTTCGAGACCATCGACCCGGACGGAATCCGGTCCAGATCCCGGGGGTGTACGAAGCGGCCCTTCTCGGCATCGGGAGGCGGCGGCTCCTCGACATCGGCCTCGTAGGGAACGACCGCGATTCTTCGGTTCATGATGGTGTGCCGGAATCCGCTCAGTTGCCGGCCAGTCCGCAGCCGGATCCCGTAGCGCGCCCTCGCCTCACGGACGAGTGCCTGCTCCGCGCGCTCGCCGCTTCGGCATTCGCCGCACGGCAGTTCGTAGAGGCCGCGCATCGGGGTTTCCCGGCGCCGAAACAGCAGAACCCGGCCCTCCTCGTCCCTGACGACAGCCACCGCGAGCCTTGTGGCGACCGCCCGGGGACGCTCGCGCCGCTCGGGAAACGCTTCCGGGCGCCCTCCCAGCCGAGCCCAGCAGAATTCACGAACGGGACAGCGGTCGCAGCGAGGTGCACGCGCGACGCAGACCGTTGCTCCGAGTTCCATCAGCGCCTGGTTCCAATCACCCGGCTCTTCAGCGTCGTCCGCCTCCATGAGCCGGTCGGCCAACTCCCGGATCCGTCTCTCGAAGGATGTCCGCCCGGGAACCCCTCCTACTGCGAACAGCCTGGACAGCACCCGCCGCACATTCCCGTCCACTGCGGCAACCGGCTCGCCGGCCGCGATCGAGGCGACCGCGGCCGCGGTGTACTCGCCAATACCCGAGAGCTTCCTGAGCGACGCCGCATCCCGCGGGATTTCCCGGCCCTCCGCGGCGAGTTGCCGCACCGCCCGGTGCAGCGCCCGGGCGCGACCGTAGTAGCCGAGCCCCGACCAGGCTCCCAGCACTTCGTCCTCGCTGGCGTCAGCCAGCACACCGGGGTCCGGGAAGCGAGCCATGAAGTCCCGGTAGCGCGGCAGCATCGCCTCCACCCGGGTCTGCTGGAGCATCACCTCCGAAACCCAGACACGCCAGGCGTCCGGCGATTCCCGGAAAGGAAGCGGACGCTTGTTCTTCCGGAACCACCCGAGGAGGGTGCGGCGGAGGAGACGGAACGGGGACGCTGGGCGATTGTCGGACATGCGGAGTGGGAGCGCCGGCGTTCCCGTCGGCTCGCGGCCGTGGGCGGTGAGACTCCGGAGCCAGCCGGGTTAGAGGAGTTCGCGGGCGATCTTCTGGTAGTAGCCGACGGCGTCCACCAGGTCGCTCTTCAACACGTGTTCGTCAGCCGTATGCGCGTCGTGAATGCTGCCGGGGCCGATCAGCAGGGGCCTTCCCCAGGAGGGCATGAAGGGGATGTCGGTGGAGTAGGACATCGGCGCCACCTCGAACCCCGGGAGCGTGCGGCAGAAGACCGCGTCGTTCTGACCGACCAACTCGAAGCTCAGATTGTCATCGGCAGCCAGGATCTCCTCGAGGCGCCGGCGGACGGGTTCCACCTCGCCGACCAGCCGCCAGTAGACGGTCGCCTGCGCGGAAGGGGCGAAGACGTTGCCGGCGACACCGCCGGAAATCAGGCCCACGTTCAGGGTGGCCGAACCGAGGATCTCACTCCTGCCCCAATCGAGCGACTGAAGATGGGTGATGAGTGCGAGGAGGCGGTGAATCGCCGAGTCTCCCGCTTCCGGGTACGCGGAGTGAGCCGCCTTCCCGCGCGCGGAAATCCGGACCCGAAGAGTCCCCTTGTGGCCACTCGCCATGACTCCTTCGGTGGGCTCCCCGCAGACGAGGTGGAGTCCCTCGACCCGGGGCCCGGGCCCCCGCTGGTCCAGATGAATAGCGCCGGCGCTGTCCACTTCCTCTCCGACCGTGAACACCAGTCCGAATCCGGCAGCTCCGTCTTCCCGGAGCCGGCGGGCCGCGAAGACCATCGCCGCCAGAATGCCCTTGGCATCGCAGGAGCCGCGGCCGGCGACGTGGGTTTCGTTTTCGCTGGACGGGAAGAAGGGCGGCACCGTGTCCAGATGGGTGCAGTACCAGAGCCGCGTGGGCTCGGCGCCGGCGCGGGCGATCAGGTTCGGGCGGCCGGGGGCCATTTCATCGAACTCGACCTCGAGGCCGAGCGCCTCCAGATCCGCGCCCACCCGCCGGGCGACCGCTTCCTCATCGCCGGTCACCGACGGGATGTCAACGAGTTCCCTCAGGTATCGGAAAAGGTCTTCCATGTCAGCGCCCCTCGGGGTGGCGGAACAGCAAGGAAACATTCGTTCCGCCGAACCCGAAAGAGTTCGACAGCACGCTGCGCACCGCGGCCGGCCGCGCGGTGTTCGGCACGATGTCCAGGTCGCAGTCGGGATCCGGCGTCTCGTAGTTGATGGTCGGGGGTAGCGTCTGGTGACGCAGGGTCAGACAGGAGATCCCGGCCTCGAGCCCCCCCGCACCGCCGAGCAGATGCCCGGTCATGGACTTCGTGGAACTGACCGCGAGCCGGTCGGCGTGTTCCCCGAACACCTGCCGGATGGCGGCTGTTTCGATCCGGTCGTTCAGCGGGGTGGAGGTGCCGTGGGCGTTCACCGCGTCCACGTCTTCGGGAGCGGCGTTCGCCTCGGCCAGCGCGGCCTCCATCACCCGCACCGCGCCGCTCCCGTCCGGCGCCGGGGCCGTGATGTGGAACGCATCACCGCTCATCCCGTATCCCACGACCTCCGCATACGGGTTGGCGCCGCGCGCCAGCGCCCGCTCCCGTTCCTCCAGCAGGAGGATGCCCGCGCCCTCGCCGACCACGAAGCCATCGCGGTCGCGGTCGAAGGGGCGCGACGCCCGCTCGGGATCGTCGTTTCGGGTGGAGAGCGCCTTCATGGAGGCGAAGCCTCCGATGCACATCGGAGTGATGGTGGCCTCCGCTCCTCCCGCCACCATGACGTCTGCCTGGCCGTGGCGCACGAGGCGGAAGGCTTCCCCGACCGCATGGGCGCCGGCGGAACAGGCGGTCGCCATCGCCGAATTCGGCCCCTTCGCTCCCAGCCGGATCGAGACCCATCCAGCGGCCAGGTTGACCACCATCGCCGGCACGAAGAAAGGAGAGATGCGTCGCGGTCCCTTCTCGAGCAGCTTCCGGTGTTCCCTCTCGATCGTTTCGAAACCGCCGATCCCCGAGGAAATGATCACCCCAACGCGATCCGGATCCGCGAGCGGAGTCTCGAGTCCCGCATCCTCGGCCGCGAACAGCGACGCTGCCAACGCGTACTGGATGAAGGTGTCCATCTTCCGGGTGTCCCGGCGGTCGGCATAGTCGAGCGGGTCGAACCCCTTGACCTCGCAGGCGATCCGCGACGAGAAGTCCGCGGCGTCGAAACGGGTGATCGGCCCCGCGCCGGAGCGGCCGGCGAGCAGGCCTTCCCAGGTAGCGCGGGTTCCGATACCCAGCGGGGACACGAGCCCCACGCCGGTGACGACAACTCTTCTGGTGGTCATGCCACTACCCGGCCTTGAGGACAGACCGGTAGCCGCAGCCCGAGGGCGCCGCGAGCTGTCCCGCGGAATCGGCGCTGACGCAGGTCAGCTGTCGATCCGCTGCTCGATGAACGCCACCGCATCGCCGACAGTCTGGATCCGTTCCGCCTGATCTTCCGAGATGTCGATCCCGAACTGTTCTTCAAGCGCCATCATCAGCTCGACCATGTCCAGCGAGTCCGCGCTCAAATCGCCTACGAAGGTTGCCTCGGGCGTGACCTCGTCGGGAGCCACCGAAAGCTGCTCGCAGATGATTTCGCGGACGCGCTCGTCGGTCGGAAGTTCCTCGACTTCCGGAGCGCCGTTCGCTTCGTTGGCTTTGTCCGTCATGAGTTCGTTTCTCCTGTCTGTGCTCTGTTCTGGTTGAATGCCTGCCGGATCGCGCGGAGGCGCCGGGTTAGCAGCCTGTCGATAAAGTCACGCGGCATTCGAACAGCGATGCATCCCGGCTGAACGGGGCCGCTGCGCGACCCTCATCGTTGCGTTTCGGTCGCAATACACTCGGTATTCCTCCCTCACGCGCCTTGTCTGCCGGGCGCTTCACTATTCTCGGTGCTCACGTCACTTTATCGACAGGCTGCTAGAGCGCGAGTCCCCCGGTTACCTCGAGGACCGCGCCAGTGATGTAACTCGCCTCGGGGGAGGCGAGGAAGACGACTGCGGCGGCCACCTCTTCGGGTGATCCGGGGCGCCCCATGGCAATGGCGCTTCCGAGCTGCTCCCGCGCCGCCTCCGGCAACTCGCGGGTCATATCCGTTTCCACGAGTCCCGGAGCCACCGCATTGACGGTGACGTTTCGGCGCGCCAGTTCCTTGGCAAGCGACTTCGTGAAGCCGAGAATCCCTGCCTTGGTTGTCGCGTAGGCGGTCTGACCCGGATTGCCCCGGAGCCCCACAATGGAACTCAGATTGACAATCCGACCGTAGCGGGCGCGGATCATAGGCCGCACGGCGGCCTGACAGCAAGCGTAGAGGCCGTCGAGATTCGTGGAGATCGTTTCGCGCCACGCCTCGGCCGACTGGCGAAGCAGCAGGCTGTCCCGCGAAACCCCCGCGTTGTTGATGAGGATCTGCAACCCGCCGTCCGCGCCGGCCGCCGCCACCGCGCGCCGGACCGATTCCGGATCGGTCAGATCGAGCGCCAGCCCAAAGGCGCGGCCGCGCCCCGCATCAACCTCGGCGGCGACCGCGGCGGCCCGCTCAGGGTCGGTACCGGTCAGGAAGACCCTCGCCCCTTCGTCGGCGAGACGGACGGCGATTGCGCGGCCGATCCCGCGGGTGCCGCCGGTAACGAGAGCGGTCTGCTCCGCGAACGGCATCGCGCGGGGAACCTGAGCCGTGGCAACCATCACGCGAGGCTCGCCCCCGCCTCCGGCCGCAACTGCTGAACGTGCTCGATGCCGGCCGGATCGGACACCGCAAGAGCCTCGACACCCGGCAGCACCTTGCGCACCAGGCCGGTCAAGACCTTGCCCACTCCAATCTCGACGAAGGTGGCGGCGCCCGCCGCGGCCATTCCCCGGAGGGTTTCCTCCCAGCGCACCGGCGACGCCACCTGACGCCGCAGAGCCTCCCGGGCATCAGCTCCCGTGCGGACCGGAGCGGCATCCACGTTTGTCCACAGGGGCGCCCTGGGGTCGGCAAAGGGGATTGCCTCCAGCTCCGCCGCAAGGCGCTCCGCCGCCGGCTGCATCAACCGGGTGTGGAACGGCGCGCTCACCGGCAGCGGAAGGACCCGCCGGGCCCCGCTGGCCTTCAACTGGTCCCCGGCGGCGGCCACCGCCGCGGTATGACCACCGATGACCACCTGCCCGCCGCCGTTGAAGTTGGCCGGTTCCACGAGTCCCTCGCCGCGGGCCGTCACCTCCGACGCGACCGCGGCTACCTCCTCCGGGGAAAGCCCCAGGACCGCGGCCATTGCGCCCTCTCCCGCCGGCACCGCTTCCTGCATGAACTCGGCGCGGCGCCGGGTCAGGCGGAGCGCGTCGGCGAACGAAAGCGCTCCGGCCGCAACGAGCGCGGAGTATTCCCCGAGGCTGTGCCCGGCGGCCATGTCCATGACCGCGCCGCGAGCCTCGGCCGCCCGCCAGGCGGCGATGCTCACCGCGAGCATGGCAGGCTGCGTGTTCCGCGTCAGTCGGAGCGCTTCCTCCGGCCCTTCGAAACAAAGGGCGGAAAGCGGCTCGCCCAGGACATCATCCGCCTCCTCGAACACGGTCCGTGACTCGGAAAACGCATCCGCCAACGCCCGGCCCATGCCGGGCCGCTGGGAGCCCTGACCGGGAAAGAGGAAGGCTTGGTGGCTCACGCGAGATCCTTACCGTGACTCGGTTCGGCGGGGCAATCCAGATTGTCAGGCCGGATTGTCAGGCGCCCGGGTCCAGGTCGAGAACCTTCTTGCCCTTGTAGAACCCGCAGTGAGGGCAGACCACGTGGGGCCGGATGCGCCGGTTGCACTCGGTGCAGACCGAGAGTCCGGGAGCCTGGAGGCTGTCGTGAGAGCGGCGATTGTTGCGGCGACCACGTGAGTGGCGCCTCTTGGGTTGCGGCATTTCGTTGACTCCTGTCTGGTTTCTCAGGACATTGATGGCCGGTTGTCGGTCCGGCGGCGGATGGGTGTTAGCCCGGGAGCCGCCGGAGACCCGGCAGGTCGCGGAGGGCCGCCAGGCCGGTACGCTCGGCGGCGGCGGCCTGCTCCTCGCAGCCGCAGAGCGGCTGACGGTTCCGGTCGGCGCCGCAGGAGTTGCAGAGCCCGCGGCAATTGGCGGAACAGAGCGGCTTTACGGGCAGCGCCAGGTGGAGCTGCTCCCACATGGTGTCGGCGAGAGCAAGCCGGTCGTCCTCAACGAAGGACACGTTCATGTCCGAAGCTTCGAGGGCGCGCTCCCCGCCGGTCAGGTCGGTCGAATCGGCACCGCGGGGCAGGTACACGAGATCGAGTTCCTCGTCCACGGGAAGCGCCACCGGACCGAGACAGCGGACGCACTCGAGGCGCAGCGCGCCGGCGAGGCGCGCCAGGAGCCGGAAGCCGGCGCTCTCCACCCGGTCGAGTTCCCCATCGAGACGGAGTTCGCCGACGATCTCGAAAGCAGCGCCGGAAAAGCCCAGTGCTGCCTGGTCCGCGGAGATGGCCACCCGGGCGCCCCGCGCAGGGACCGCCGCCAGGTTGACAATCAGGGCGGAGGGGTCGTGGGGCGCGGACAAGGGCGCCGCATTCTACCGTTTCGGGGCGCCTCGGCCGGAACGCGCCGCACCGCATAGAATCGGCACTCATGCGTGGTTGGGTCACGTTCGGCATCCTGCTGGCCGCCGGAGTGTCATGGATCGCTTGCGATTCCGGTGCGCCCGCCGAAGAACCGGAGAAACCGCCCTGGGAGTGGTCCGAGGCGGAGTGGCGGGCGCCGATTGACGCGGTGCGGGCCGGCCGCCGCCTGGCCCCCGCCTCGTGGCCGGGAGGAGCGCGCGTCGCGGTGGCGCTGTCCTTCGATTTCGACAACGAAACGGTTTCGCTCCGCGACAACAACACCACCGCCTCCAACCTGTCGCGCGGGCAGTACGGGTCGAAGGCCGGACTTCCGCGGGTCCTTGATCTCCTCCGCCGGTACGAGATCCCGGCCTCCTTCTTCATCCCCGCGGTCAGCGCCCTGATCTACCAGGACGACGTAGCCGAAATCGTCGGGGACGGACACGAAATCGGTGTTCACGGCTGGATCCACGAACGCAACTCCCAGATCCCCGGAGAGGTGGAGAAGGAACTCATCGAACGGGCTCTGGACACTCTCACGGAACTTACGGGCACCCGTCCGGTGGGCCTGCGCACCCCGTCCTGGGACTACAGCCCGAACACCCTGCGGATCGTGCGCGATCTCGGCTTCCTCTACGACTCGAGCCTGATGGCGGACGACTGGCCCTACGAGATCGTGGCCAACGGGGAGGCCACCGGAATCGTGGAACTCCCGGTGGAATGGATCCTCGATGACGCGCCCTACTTCGGCTTCAGCCGATATTCGTCACTGCGCCCGCACAGCACCCCCGACGACGTGCTGTCCATCTGGAAGGCCGAGTTCGACATGGCGCACGAGGAGGGCGGCATGTTCCTGCTCACCATGCATCCCCACGTCATCGGCCACCGTTCGCGCATCGCCATGCTGGAGCGGCTGATCCAGCACATGGGCGCGACCGGCGATGTTTGGTACGCCACCCACGAGGCGGTGGCCCGCTACGCCCTCGAAAACGCCGGAGACGGAAACTAGCTGGAGTCGGCTCGGGGGTTTGGGAGAGTTCAGTTTCGCTTGTACAGCGCCCGGGATGGGCCAAGGAGAAACCATGAAGAAACGACTTGCGGGCGCGGCCTTCGTCGCGCCCGTTCTCTTTGTAATGGCGGCGCCGCCCCTGGCTGCCGCCGGGGAAGCACCCGGCAGCGCCGCGGTCACCACTGCGGAGCTCGAGGCGGAGATCCGCGGCGAACTGGATTCACTGCGCGAACGCATCGAGGATCTCGAAGTGCTGCTCGCCACCCTGGTGGCGTCGCGAGAAGGCGGGATCCCTTCGGGAGGCGCGCCCAACCTGGCCCTCGCGGCCGCCGACGGCGCGGCCTCCGCCACCCCCGAACTGGCGGTCCCCGGCTCCGTGGCTCAGGACGACGACTCTGGAATGCCCGAGGGCACCGCGAGCACCGGCGGGCAGCCGCTCTCCATCACCGGTCTGGTGGACACCTACTACACCCACAACGCCAATGATCCCCAGGACGGAAACAACACCCTCTACTACACGAACCCCAACGCCCGCGGATTCGGCCTGAACCAGCTCAAACTGGAGATCGAAACCGCCGGCGACGGCCCCTTCGGGTTCCGCTCCGACATCTGGTTCGGCTCCGGGGCGCGCCTCTTCCGTGACGGACTCGAGCCGGGGCCGCTGGCCGACCTGTTGTACGTCCAGCAGGCCTACGGCTACTACCGGTTCGGCAACGGCGCCCAGTTCGACATGGGCGCCTTCGGGACGATCGCCGGACTCGAGGTCGCGGAATCGCATCTGAACTGGAACTACTCCCGCGGGATCCTCTGGGCCTGGAACGAGCCCTTCTCGCACGTTGGAGCGCGGCTGGGCGTGCCGCTCAGCGACACCTTCACCGGAACCCTGATGCTGGTGAACGGTTTCGACAACGCCTGGGACCAGAACACCGGGAAGTCCTATGGGCTCCAGGGCTCGCTCGCGCCGAACGACCAGTTCAACACCACCCTGACCTGGATCAACGGCCCAGAAAACGCCGGCACCAATGACGGCTGGCTGCGGGATCTGAGCTGGAACGCCTACCTCGGCATCAGCGACCGCTTCGAGGCCATGGTGAACATGGACTACATATCGGCAACCGACGAGATGGGGACCAGCGCAACGTCGTGGGGACTGGGCGGATACCTCCGGTTCCACGTGAACGACCAGGTGCGGATCGCCGAGCGCTACGAGTTCATGAACGACCGCGAGGCCCGCTCCACCGGACTCGAGCAGATGCTCATGGAGAACACGATCACGCTGGAGTTCCAGCCGGTGGTCGACGACGCGCGCTTCCTGGCCCGGCTCGAGTACCGGCGGGACTGGTCGGACGCGCCCTTCTTCAACTGCTCCGGCTGTGGCGACGGCCTTTCGATGAGCCAGAACACCTTCACCATCGGGATGTCCTGGGTCTTCGGACCGAAGTAAGCGGGAAGCCCCCTACCCGACGCCGGTCGGGCTGCCGGCGGCGGTGGCGGCGATGAAAGTCGCCACCGCTTCGGCGATCTCACGGCGAACCTCGGCTGAAGTGCGCTCCGTGGCGGCGAGGATGGCCTTCGGAACCCGGAACCCGTGGTCGCCCCCCTTGATCCAGCGCAACTCCGCGCCCGCGCCGACGACGACCGGGTTCAGTAGATTTGGCGGCGCGAAAGGGTCCCGGTCGCCACTCACGAACAGGGTGGGAACGTCGAGGCGGCCGAGGTGCTCCATCCGCTCCGCGGGCACTTCCGGCTTGCCCGGCGGCTTCAGGGGATAGGCGAGGAGCACCAGGCCCGCCACCTGGCGACGCGCTGCCGCGGTTTCATCCGCGAGCAGGAGCGAGGCCATCCGCCCGCCAAACGAGCGGCCCCCGACGAAGAGAGGACCCCCGTACTTCCGCGCTGTCCAATCCAGCACGGCGGCGATGCAGGCGATGGCGCGGCCGGGACGATCGGGACGCCTCCGCCCGGCTTCCGCTGCCGGCAGGTTGAACCGGACGGCGCGGACGTCTCGTTCGGCGAGGGACTCGGCCAGCGAAACGAGACCCGGCGTGTCCCGATTACCGCCAGCGCCGTGGGTGAGGAGCAGGACGGGCGGGGCCGGCGAGGTCCCAGCTGGTTCATGGACCGCGACACTCACCGATCCGCCCCCACCGTCGGGGGCGTCGTGAACCGCGGGAGAGGAACCGCTGGTGCTCACCGTCGGAATCCGGCGGGTCAGGATCTCCCGATCCTCGGAAGCGTGCGCTTCCCGAGCGCAGACGCGACCAACTCGACCGCCAGTTCGGCGGTCTGGTTGCGGATGTCGCGGATCGGATTCACCTCGGCCACTTCGAGCGAACGCAGTCCGCCGCTTTCCGCGACCGCCTCCATCAGCGTGTGCGCCTCGCGGTAGCTGAGCCCGCCCCGGACGGGAGTCCCGACTCCGGGCGCCACCTCCGGATCAAGTCCGTCCATGTCCATGCTGAGGTGCATTCCGTCGGTCCCGTCGAGTGCCCGGGCGATCGCCTCGTCCACCACCGTCGCGAAGCCCCGGCGATCCACCTCTTCCATCGTATAGACCCGTATCCCCAGGTCCGCCACGACCCCGGCTTCAGCCGAGTCAACGCTCCGGACACCGATCAGCGCGGTGTTCTCCGGTTTCACCCGCGTGCCTCCCGCAGCGAAACCTCCCACCCGGGTGAGCGCTTCGGGGCCGCGACCCAGCAGAGCGGCCAGCGGCATCCCGTGCAGGTTGCCGCTGGGAGAGGTTTCGGGGGTGTTCGCGTCCGTGTGGGCATCGACCCACACGAGTCCAAGACGCTGTTCCAGCGGGTAACCCCCGCCCCGGTGCGTGCATCCGGTCATCCCGGAAACGGTGCCGAGAGCGATGGAATGGTCGCCACCGAGAACGACCGGAAGCCTGCCCTCGGCCCGGTGACGGCGCACCTCGCACGCGAGATGTTCGAGAACCCGGACTACCTCCTTCAGATAGCGGGCGTTCACCGCGCCCGGTCCGGCGAGCGTTTCGGCGAGGGGCGCCTCAAGATTCCCGGCGTCCTCCACGAGGTATCCGAGCCGCTCCAGCCGCACTGCGATCCCTGCACGGCGGATCGCCGAGGGCCCCATGTCCACTCCCCGGCACCCAGCTCCCAAATCCAGCGGCACACCTATCAGACTGATCGTTTTCTTCTTCATCTCTCTGGATGCTACTTCGGGGGGCATCGGGACAGGAATAGCCGATGTCGGATCCGTCGCGCCCGGTACCCTCCCCGCTGACGATGCCGTACCGGTCCCTCGCCGACGCCGTAGCCGACCTCGAACGGAACCGGATGCTCATCCGGATCCAGGACGAGGTGGATGGGCGCCTTGAGGTCGCCGAGATCCAGCGCCGGGCCTACGCGGCGAAAGCTCCGGCCATCCTCTACGAGCGGGTGAAGGGGTCGGCCTTCCCGTGCGTTTCCAACCTCTTCGGGACCATGGAGCGGGCGCGCTTCCTGCTCCGCCACGGCCTCGACGGGGCGAAGGCGGCGGTCCGCTACCGGGCCGCACCGGGCAAGGTCTTCTCCGACCTCCGCCGCCGGCCGTCGGTTGCGATCGGGGCCGCTGAGGCCGCCCTCCACTCGCTGCCCCGCCGGGTGCGGACCGCTCCCAGCCAGGCGCAGGCGATCTCCCTCCCGGATGTTCCCCGCATCACCTCCTGGCCGGACGACGGCGGTCCCTTCATCACCCTGCCCCAGGTCTTCACCGAGGATCCGGACGCGCCGCCGGGCGGAGGCCCCCTCGGGGCGCCGCTCTCCTCGAACCTCGGGATGTACCGCGTCCAACTCGCCGGCGGCGAGTACGGGGACTGGGAAGCGGGGATGCACTACCAGATCCACCGGGGCATCGGCGTGCATCACACCGCGGCCGAGCGGCGCGGCGAACCGCTGCGGGTGAGCATCTTCGTCGGCGGCCCCCCGGCGCATGCTCTCGCCGCGGTGATGCCGCTGCCCGAAGGGTTGAGCGAACTGCTGTTCGCCGGCATGCTGGCCGGGCGGCGGTTCGCCTGGCAGCGGCGGGACGACGGGTTCGTGGTCTCGGCGGACGCCGACTTCACGATCACCGGCTGGGTGGACCCGGGCTACACCCTGCCGGAGGGCCCCTTCGGCGACCACCTCGGCTACTACAGCCTGACCCATCCCTTCCCGGTTCTACGGGTGACTTCCGTAACCCACCGGACGGGAGCCATCTGGCCGCTCACGGTGGTGGGGCGTCCGCCCCAGGAAGACACCACCTTCGGCCAGCTCATCCACGAGATCACCGAGCCGATGGTGCCGACCACCCTGCCGGGCGTCCATTCCGTCCATGCGGTGGACGCGGCGGGGGTGCACCCGCTGCTGCTCGCGGTCGGCAGCGAGCGCTACTCGCCGTTCACCGGCCGGCGGCCGCAGGAGCTGTGGACGATCGCCAACGCGATCCTGGGCTTCGGGCAGTGTTCGCTCGCCAAGTACCTCTTCATCGCCGCCCGCGAGGACGCTCCGGAACTTGCCGCGCACGACATCCCGGGGATGCTCGATCATGTATTGCGGCGGGTAGATCTGGCGTCGGATCTCCACTTCCAGACCCGGACCACCATCGACACCCTCGACTATTCAGGTACGGGCCTGAACGCGGGTTCCAAGCTGGTCATCGCCGGCGCGGGACCGGAGCGGAGATCGCTGGCCGCCGCGGTGCCCGACGGGGTGGGCGCCTCGCTGCCCGGGCCGTTTGCGGGGCTACGGGCCGTCCTGCCGGGTGTCTTTGTGCTCGGGGGACCCCGATTCGATTCCTACGACCGGGTGGAATCGGATCTCGCCCCGCTCTGGAGCGCCCTCGACGCGGCAGAGCGGGATGGCGCGGATCTCACCGGGATGCCGCTGGTCGTCCTCTGCGACGATCCCGAGTTCGCCGCCGAGAGCCTCCGGAACCTTCTCTGGGTGGCCTTTACCCGGTCCAATCCGTCACACGATGTCCACGGCCGGCAGGCAGCCGTCCGCCACAAGCACTGGAGCTCGGTAGAACCGGTGCTGATCGACGCTCGCCTCAAACCCCACCACGCCCCACCGCTGATCGAAGATCCGGCCGTCAGCCGCCGAGCGGACGCGCTGGCGGCGCCCGGCGGCCCGCTGCACGGGGTGATCTGAGGACGATCAGATCCTGCTCGGTCAGCTCAGTCCACAACAGACCGGAGAAACTCGGCTACCGTCTGAATCAGGACACCGAACGTCTGGTCCGGGCGGTTCATGAATGGGCCGAAGTCCCGGATGTCACCCGTCAGCAAGTGGCTCGCGCCGCTGGCGAGGGCTGCCCGAAAAATGGGTCGGTCCTTGTCCGCCACACCCGCTGGAAACGGAAGGTCGGGCGGATGGCCCACGGGGCGGATCCCGGAGACCAACGCTTCGTAGTCATCCAGGATTTGCGGGAACTTCGCTGTCAGATTGCGCCGGGCTTCTTCGTTCGCATAGCTGCTGGTGACCAGATCCCATCGCCCACTCTTCCCTGCCTCTATGACGAATGCGGCTTTCCCGCGTGGATTGTGCGCGGCGGTGAAGAGCACATTGGCGTCCAGGAAGAGCCTCACTTCCGGGGGTTGAGCGCCTGAAGCAGGCGCGCCCGCTCCTCGTCATCCAGTCGATCGGCAACGTCCCACTCGGCGATCTGTTCCTCCGTGTAGCGCTCGAACTCAACGACGATTCCGGGCCGCAGGACGATCTCTTCGGAACGATCTTCCAGAATCATCACGTCCCCCCCCTTGATCCCCATTCGCTTGCGAACCCGGGCGGGCAAGGTGATCTGGCCACGGTCGGAAACTATGAGTGTCTGCGTCAACTTCACTCTCCGGTGTGCGAAGTAGCCTAGCGTATTTTCCGAATATCGGATATTCCGCACCCAATTTCCGGGCAACCCCCTTCCGCCGGCTCACCAGCACACCTCCCAGCCGTACCCCTCGCCGCGCTCTCATCTGGCCCACCAACCGGTAAGGTGCGCACATGAGCGCGGACCCTGGGGGCCGGATGACGAGCTCCGGCACCGGACTCGCCAGGAACCTCGGCCTCATGGGCCTCGCGGCCACCGGGATCTGCTCGATGCTCGGGGCGGCGATCAACGTGATGCCCTTCGCGCTGCTGCGCGGCATCCCGGACATCGGCCCCTACGTCCTCCCGGCGTACGTGTTCGCCGCCTTCCCCGCCGTCCTGGCCGCCCTCGCCTACGCGAGCCTGGGATCGGCGATGCCCCGGGCCGGAGGCAGCTACATCTACGCGAGCCGGGCCCTCAGCCCGTGGTGGGGCTTCATCGCCAGCTTCTCGCAGTGGTTCGGGCTCTCGATAGCCATCGGGGTGGTGTCCTACCTGCTCGTTCCCTTCCTGCGCGACATGGCCGGGGCGCTCGGCTATTCCGCGGTTGCCGGCGCCCTCGAGCGTGGTTCGGTCCGGGTAGGAATCTCGATCGCGTTCCTGTGGACCTTCGTGCTGGTGAACCTCCGGGGACTGAAGCTCTACGAGCGGACCCTGGTTCCCATGATGTTCCTGATGTTCGCGCTCGGCGGGGTGGTGATCGTCGCCGGCTTCGCCTTCGACCACGGGGACTTCGCCGCGGCGCTCATGGCGAGTGAGGGCCGCACCGTCGCGGAGGCCCCGGCCACTCCGCTGCAACTCGTCCCGTTCGTGACCGCCGCGGTCGTCCTCTTCGCCACCTTCATCGGATTCGACTCGATCGCCCAGGCGGGAGGCGAGGCCAAGAACCCCGGGCGCAACATCCCGCTGGCCATCGGGATCGCGATCGCGTCGGTCGGCGGCTTCTACTTCCTGTTCACCGCCGCGATGTACCACGCGGTCCCCTGGAACTTCGTCGCGGAGGAAGCGGCGGTCCGCGACGTCACCGCGCCCGGACTCCTCGGTTACCTCTTGCCGGCCGCGGGAACCGCGGCAATCCTCGGCGGGGCGGCGGTCGCCCTCATCAACGACCTGCCGGCGATGCTGCTCGCCGTGTCCCGGATGATGTTCGCCTGGGCCGAGGACGGGATTTTCCCGAAGGGGGTGGCGGCGGTCCACCCGCGTTTCCACACCCCCTGGGCGGCGATCCTGCTGAGCGGCCTGATGGCGACCGTGGGGATCCTGGGAAGTCACCTCGCGGGCGACTTTTTCCTGGGCATCGACATCCTGGTGACCTCGATGCTCGTGAACTTCGGGCTCATCTGCCTCTCGCTCGTCACCCTGCCCCGGCGGAATCCGCGGCTCGCCGGCGAGGTGAAGGTCTTGGGACGGACCGCGCAGGCGCTCGTCGGCGGCGGGGGGACGGCGATCCTCGGGCTGTTCCTGGTCCTCCACGTCGTGAAGGACCTCACCACCGAGACGACTGCCTGGTACTTCCATTCGACGTGGGTATGGCTGCTGGTGATGGGCGTCGCATCGCTTATCTATCTCCGGGAAATGGCCCGGCTACGCCAGCGCGGAGTGGATACCGGCCGGCTCTTCGGTTCGCTGCCGCCGGAGTGAGCGGGCCGGTGGAACGCACCCGGCTCGCACCCGGGCTCGAGATATCCCGGGTGCTGACCGGGCTCTGGCAGGTCGCCGATCAGGAGCGCGGAGGGGCGGCCCTCGCAACGGGCCGTGCCGCCGAGGCGCTGGAGCCGGCGGTGGACGCCGGCTTCACGACGTTCGACGTGGCGGACCACTACGGCTCGGCCGAGTTGATCGCCGGGGCGCTGCAGAAGCGGCGACCCGGGGTGCAGGTGTTCACCAAATGGGTGCCGGAGCCCGGAGTCTCGTCCCGCCGCGATGTCGAGGCAGCCGTGCGCCTCTCACTTGATCGGATCGGCGCCAACCGCTTGGAGGTACTGCAGTTCCACGCCTGGAGCTATCCGGATCCGGGCTGGCTGGACTGCCTGTTCCACTTGGTGGAGATCCGCAACTCCGGCCGGATCGGGCACCTCGGGGTGACCAACTTCGACGCGGTCCATCTCGACCTGGCGCTCCGCAGCGGGATTCCGCTCGTTTCGAACCAGGTTTGCTATTCCCTGCTCGACGATCGCCCGGCGGGGCGCATGGCCGCGGTGTGTCGCAGCCACGGAGTCGGTCTATTGGCCTACGGCGCCCTCGCCGGCGGCCTGTTGAGCGATCGCTGGCTGGACGCTCCGGCGCCGCCGATCGACGAGTCCCTCACCTGGTCCCAGATGAAGTACCGCCGGTTCATCGAGCAGGCCGGCGGCTGGGAGAGATTCCAGGGGGTGCTGCGCGCCGCCCGCCGAATCGCGGATCGCTACGGAGTCTCCATCGCGAACGTCGCCGGGCGCTACGTGCTGGAGCAGCCCGCGGTGGCGGGAGTGATCGTCGGAGCGCGTCCGGGGGAGCGGAGTCATCTCGAAGACAACCTCCGGCTCTCGGACTTCTCGCTCGACGCCCGGTCACGCGCGGAACTCGCCGAGGCGCGGGCCGAGCTCGATCCCATTCCGGGGGACTGCGGCGACGAGTACCGCCGGCCGCCCTATCTCACCGCCTCCGGAGATCTGCACCACCACGTGACCCATTTCCCGGCGCCCTACGGGGTCCGGGAAACGGCGCGCGGGCTGGAATTGGTCCCCGAGGCGGGATTCACCGAAGCGTTTCGGAGCGGCGGCAACGTCCGGCTGGCCGGGGTGCCCCCGACCCACGGCGGCCGCACCATCGGCGGGGACGATGTCCGCGCCCAGACCCATTTCGTGGTGGACCGGATGGAGGGAGCGCTTCAGTCCCTCCGCGCCGAAGTCGGTGACATTTTTCGGGTCGATGCGCGTGCCCGCGAGGAAGACTGGCCGACGGTGCGGGAAGTGCTTCTCGATCGACTCCCTTCCATAGGGCCGGACTCGATGGTCAGGGACCGCTATGTGGGTTTGCTCCGACCGACCGCACCGCACCGCGTCGAAATCGACGTGGACGCGCGGGTTTAGGAAAGAGGAGCGCCGGCCTCCGGCCGGCATCGTCCGCAAAGCGGGGCAACGGGACGGATCTTCCCAAGCACCGACGGCGGGCGACCGCAATGGAACGCCGATCTCCAGATCGGCACAGCCCCGCGAAGCGGGGCGGCGGGAAGGCCCCCCAGCGTCCAAATGTTTCCGTCTCGGCACAGCCCCCGCCAGCCCCGGCGGTACAAAGGACAGGGAACGCCGATCTCCAGATCGGCACAGCCCCGCGAAGCGGGGCGGCGGGACGGCACCCCCGCGTCGGGATGGCTCCCCTCTCGGCGTGCATCTCGTGAAGGCGATCGGCAGGGAATGCTCGCGGCCCTGCGCCCGGCGCCGGGAATCGCCCGCGGCCCTACGGGCCGCTGGTCTCAGGTACAGCAGGCCGCGGGTGCCCCCTTCTCCGCCTCCGCCGCATCCGCCGAAATCACCACATTCTGGAGCTGCTCCGCATCCCCGGATTTCACGTACCACTCCCAACGCGCCCCGTCGGGATCGGCGACCCAGGTCTCCGTCTTTTCCGCGTAGCAGCAAACAGTCTCGTCCACCCCCGTCGTCTCGATCCCGGACTCCCGGAGCCGGCCCTCGGCGGCCCGCACCTGGCCCGCGGCTTCGACCTCCACCCCGAGGTGGTTGATGGTCGCCCCCTCGTTTCCCTCGAAGAGCACCAGCTTGAGCGGCGGATCGGCGATCGCGAAGTTCGCGTAGCCGGGCTTCACCTTCGCCGGGGGCGTCGCGAACATCCGCGAGTAGAAATCAATCGCCTTCTCGAGGTTCGTCACATTCAGGGCAAGTTGCAGTCGGGACACAAGCATCCTCCGGGGAGCGTGCCGTAGGCGCACCAGTGCAGCACTCGGCAGTCAGAAAGGTCATCAGTCGGGTCATGGCGGCGAAATCCGGGCGGGACCGCACCTCGCGTCCGTGCTGTTCCTGCTCGACGAGCCCCGCCCGGGTGAGGTAGGCAAGGTGATGGGCGAGCGTGGATGCCGGAGTTTCGAGCGTCCGAACGAGCTCTCCGACCGGAAGTCCAGGCGGACCCGCGCGCACGAGCAACCGGTAGAGCCGGAGACGCGTCGGGTTTCCGAGCGCGGCCAGACTGCCGGCCGCCAGTTCCTCGGTCAGTGGTTCGGGTGCCGCCATGACAGAAATAACTATAACACTAGTTATTTCGGAATTTCAGGCGCCCAGGAAGACTTCTCAAGTCTCCCGGCGAGACGGAAGCCCCTAACGCTTGGGTTCTTCGAGCCTGCCGCCGGGTGGAGAAGCACCCGCGTCGGGTCGCTCCACCCCCAGCAGCAGAACTCCCTCAATCCGGGAGACCCGCTGCTCCAGGCCGCTCAGCCTGTCGTCGATGCGGTCGATACGCGCTTCCAGGCGGTCCATCCGCGTTTCGAGGCGGTCGATCCGCTCAAAACCAAACGCGGCGATGGTGAGGTTCATCACCGCCATAAAGACCCCGAGCGATACGAACGGAATCCACTCTTTCCTCTTCACACTTCCTCCAGCCGATTCACGGCTATCGAACCCCGGCGGGTTCGTCGGACTGTCAGGTGTCAAGGTGTGGGTTCCGCGCTGCGGAAGCGTCAAGGTTCTCCCGACCCGCCGCCAGTCTAACACCGCGAAACGGCCGTAAGTCCTTACAGGACGGCGGGTTCCAGCAGGCGGATGGTGCCCTGGTCGGCGTCCAGCTCGGCGCGTCCCCCGATGGGAAGCGTGAACTGTTCGGGGATGTGCCCGATCATGCTGCCCCGGAACGCCGGGATGCCGAGCGGAGCGATGTGATCCTCGAATAGCTGTTCCAGCGTGAGCGAACCAAACCCCGAGCCGGGGTCGCAGTCGGTGCAGCGGCCGAAGATGAATCCGGCGATGCGGTCGAGCACCCCGGCGAGCTTGAGGGTGGTCAGCATCCGGTCCACCCGGTACACCGCCTCGTCCACGTCTTCGAGAAAAAGGATTGCCCCGGTGAAGTCGGGCAGGTACTCCGAACCCATGATCGCGGTGAGCACCGTCAGATTGCCGCCCAGGAGCGGCCCACTGGCGCGCCCGCCGGTGATGGTGCGGATCCGGTGCTCCCTGGGCACGATGTGGTCCCCCGGATCCTCGACCAGGTTTTCGAGCAGGTCCGCTTCGCCATCCATCAGGGTGCGGCGGAAGTGTTCTGTCGAAAAGCGGTTTCCGGGGCCCGGGCCGTGCATGACGATCAGACCCGTCTTCGCGTGGACTCCCATCAGGAGGGCCGTCGCGTCGCTGTAACCGAGGAGCACCTTCGGATTCGAGCGGATCAGGTCGTAGTCCAGATGCGGCAGAACCCGCGCTGAACCCCACCCGCCGCGGGCGAAGATCCCCTTCACCCCCGGGTCGGCAAAGAACTCCATGATGTCCGCGGCCCGCTCGGCGTCGCTGCCGGCGAAGTAGCCGCGCCGCTCGTAGTAGTTGGTTCCCAGGCGCGGTTCGAGCCCCACCGCCCGGAACGCGTCGGCGAACACTTCGGTCGGGTCGGTCTCGAAGGCGGCGGTCGCCGGGCTTACCAGGCCGAACACGTCGCCGGGCTGGATGCGGGGCGGCCGGATCAGGTCCGGCTGGAGCCCGCGGGAACGAGCGGATGCGAGAAGCGGCGCGGCGCCCACCCCGCCCAACAACCAAAGTGCAGACCGACGATCGATAGGCAGCCTCACGGAGTCATCCTCCAATCGCACGTCCGGTGCAGGTTGACCATGGTTCGCGGTCGATTTGACCATGGCTCGGGGTCGTTTGACCATGGCTCGGGGTCGTTTCACCATGGCTCGGGGTCGATTTGACCATGGTTCCGGATCGGTTTGACCATGGCTTGATCCCGCGCTCCACGCTGCCGACCGCGCTCGAAGCAGGCCGGTTCCGGTTTCTCCACGAAACCAATTCGGAAATCACACACCGAAGAGAGCAGGTAGAAACACTCGAATTCGGCGGAAAAGGCCGTTCCTCCCCGGTGGGCCGTGCCCGGCCGAAAACTGGAAATTCCCCGAATTTGCGGGAGAAAGAGCCGGAATTCGGACTTTGACCATGGCTTTGACCATGGTTCCGGCCGATTTGACCATGGCTCCGGCGGTTTGACCATGGCTCGGCGCGACTTGACCATGGTTCCGGCAGCTCCTGCCCCTACGCAGCGCTGACCGGGGGAAAGAACAGGAGCGCCAGCCTCCCGGCTGGCATCGCCGAGCAAGGCAAGGCGAAACTTCCGAACCCGATCGTTCAGGATGGCGCCGCAGCCCAGCGGCATGGCGCAGCGTCACTCGTGCGGCGGCAAACGCGCTACGGCCGTCCTCGTTTGGCTGGGTGCTGTGCGGCTGATGCACTACGGGAGTTTCGCGGCCTGCGGCCGCGATGCCGGCCGGAGGCCGGCGCTCCTGGTCGTCAGTTCTCCTCCGTGGCTACCAGCACCGCCGGGACGCCGAGGCTCGCTACCCGCTCGTTGAAGAGGGTGAGGTGCTCCGACATGGCGGCCTCGAGGTCAGCGTGGATGGCATCCAGGTCCGGCTTCAGGTCGTCGAAGCGCTCATAGGCACCGGCCGTCGGCTCGTAGTCCGCCTGCACGATGTATCCGTAGAGCGTCACCAACTGGTTGTCGATCTGCGGCGGGAAGTTGATCGGGTCCTGCGACGACTTGCTGCTCGTCTGGGTGATCGTCTCCTCGATCTCGGTCAGGCGGTCGGTGAGCGCCTTGCTCAGCGTCCCGAGTTCCTCGTCCGCCTTCCCGGCCTTCCGGAGCCGTCCGACGATGTCTCCCGCCTGGGACTTGACGTCGCGGAGCCGGTTGAGCGCATCGAAGAGCTTCGTAATCTCACCGGCTACGGTCTCGCCGAGTTCACGCTGCTTCGCGAGATCCTCGGCGGTGGAGGAGAGGTTCGGATTCATCGCCACCTCGAGCGGCTGCGTGTGGGTTTCCTCTCCAACCGTCAGACGAACCTCGTAGGCTCCCGGGAGCACCGAGAGCCCTGGGGTGCCGCCCCAATGCACCACGCCGGGCGGCCGCTGGATGCCCTCGCTGCGAAGGTTCCAGCGGAACGAATTGAGGCCCGCCGCGGCCGGTAGCCGGGCCCGCGCACCGCCGCCGAAGAAGGCCGCGAACGGCGAGACCGGACCGCTCGGAGCCGCGGCGCCGGGCTGGCCGGTGACCTTCCGCACCGAGTTCCCCTCGGAATCCAGGATCTCCAGCGTGATCGCGGATTCGGGCTCGCTCTTCAGGTGGTACTGGATCTGGGCCGCAGCTACAAAACCGCCGCGATAGGCCGTGCGGGGCGCATAGAGCACCGACTCCGCGGCCATCGTCTCGTCGGTGACCTGGTGGAGCGGGCTCAGGTCGTCGAGCACCCAGAAGGACCGGCCCTGGGTCGCAATTACCAGGTCCTTCCGGTGAACCTGCAGATCGGTAATGGGGCTCACCGGAAGGTTGTTCTGGAATCGTTGCCAGTGCGCGCCGTCGTCGAACGAGACGTAGAGCCCGAACTCGGTTCCCGCGTAGAGCAGCCCCTTGCGGTCGTGATCCTCGCGGATGGCGCGGGTGAAGTGCGTCGGCGGAATTCCGTTCGTTCCGTCGGTCAGCAGATCCCAGCTCTCCCCCGCGTCGCCCGTCCGGAAGATGTACGGCCGGAAGTCGTTCTCCCGGTAGCGGTACACCGCGATGAACACCCGCGCGGGATCGTGGGAGGACATCTCGATGACGTTGACGGTGCCCCCTTCCGGCATGCCCTCGGGAGTGATCTCCGTCCACGTCTCGCCGCGGTCGCGGGAGATGTGGACGCGGCCGTCGTCGCTGCCGGCCCACAGTTCGGCGGGCGTGTGCGGCGATTCCTCGAACGAGAAGACGGTGTTGTACACCTCGACGCCGGTGCTGTCGCGGGTGATCGGACCTCCCGCGTAGTCCTGGTGTTCGGGGTCGTTGGTGGTCAGGTCGGGGCTGATCACCTGCCAGCTCTGGCCCTCGTCCCGGGACATGTGCACCACCTGCGAGGCGTGGTAGAGGATGTCCGGATCGTGCGGCGACAGCCGGATCGGCGCGTTCCACTGGAACCGGTAGTTGAGATCCCGCGCCGCCTGTCCGAGCTGGAGCTGCGGGTAGTGGAGGATCTGCCGGAACTCGCCGGTCTTCCGGTTCACGCGCGTGATCGCGCCGCCGTAGCAACCCGCGTAGATGATGTCCGGATCGCGGGGGTCCACCGCGATGTGCCCGCTCTCGCAGCCGCCGACCTGATACCAATCCGGAACGACGCTGAATCCGCCGCGGGACGGCACCGAGATGGTGCTGTTGTCCTGCTGCGAACCGTAGATCCGGTAGGGCCACTGGTCGTCCACGTACACCCGGTACATCTCGGAGGTTTCCTGTCCGTTCAGGTCGGTCCAGCTCGTGCCGCCGTCGAACGACACGTTCGCGCCGCCGTCGTTCGCGTTGATCATGTTCATCGGGTTGTCCGGGTTGATCCAGAGGTCGTGGTTGTCGCCGTGCGGCACCCGGATCCGTTCCGGGAACGTCCGGCCGCCGTCAATGGACTTGTGGAAGCCCACGTTCAGGCCGTAGATCGTGTTCTCGTCCTGGGGGTCGGCATAGATGTGGATGTAGTACCAGGGGCGCTGCCGCAGGTTCGCGTCCCCGTTGATCCGGGTGAAGCTCTCGCCGCCGTCGTCGGACCGGTAGAGGCCGCCCTCGTCGCCCTCGACCTCGATCAGCACCCAGATGCGGTCCGAGTTCGCCGGGGAGATGGCGATCGCCGTCTTGCCCACCATCCCGCCGGGGAGCCCGCCTTCGACCTTCGCCCAGGTGTCGCCGCCGTCCTTGCTCCGGTAGATCCCTCCGTCCTCGCTGCCCGAAATCATCGACCAGGGCTTCCGCTCGGCGCGCCACGCGCCGGCGTAGAGGATCCGCGGATTGTTCGGGTCCATCTGGATGTCCACGAACCCGGTGCGGTCGGAGAGGAAGAACACCTTCTCCCAGGTTTCCCCGCCATCGCGGGACCGGAAGATCCCGCGGTCCTCGTTCGCGCCGAAGATGTAGCCGAGCGCCGCGACATACACGAGGTCCGGATTCTCCGGATGGACGGAAATGGCGCCAATCTGGCCCGCGTGGCGCAGGCCGATGTGCTCCCACGTCTTGCCGGCGTCCGTCGAGCGGTACATCCCGTCGCCCACCGAGATGTTCCCGCGCGGGCAGGCGGAGCCGGTGCCGACATAGACCACGTTCACGTCCGAAGGGGCCACCCCGATGGCGCCCACGGCACCCACTCCGAAGAAGCCGTCGCTGACGTTCGTCCAGTTGTGCCCCGCGTCGGTCGTCTTGAAGATACCGCCGCCGGTGCCCCCGAAGTAGTAGGTCAGCGGGTCGCCGGGAACGCCCACCGCCGCCGTCGAGCGACCGCCGCGGGTGAACCCGACGGCGCGAAACTGCATCTCCTCGTAGTACTCCGGAGGGACGGTGACATTCGCCTCGTCGAAGTGCTCGTCGTAGTCGTGATGGCTGCCCTGCGCGAAAACGAGGGGCGCAACCAGCACCAGTGCGGCGCCCGCGGCGAGCGGGACGCGAAGGGTTCGTCCAGTGTTCATCAAAAGGTTCCCTCCGGGAAAGAGCCGGTCAGTGTACCGGGCGGCAGCGGGACAGCCGAGTACGAGGGGTCAGGCGCCTGGGTTTTCCCGGAACGCGACCACCTCATCGAGCCGCGCCGCCCCCAGCGCGGCCATGACGAGGCGATCCACCCCGAGGGCGACCCCGGAGCAGCGCGGCAGTCCCGGGTCGTCGAGCGCGGCCAGGAAACGCTCGTCCGGGGCGGCCGGGGATCGTCCCGACCTGACCCGGGCGCGGTTTTCGACGTCGAAACGGCGGCGATGCTCCTTCGGATCCCGAAGCTCGTCGTAGCCGTTCGCGAGTTCGAGGCCGGCCCAGAACACCTCGAAGCGTTCCGCCGTTCGCGGATCGTCGTCGCTCAGGCGGGCGAGCGCCGCCAGCGACGCCGGGAAGCGGGTCACGATGGTGGGCGCCCGGACCCCAAGGCCTGGCTCGACCAGGCGCGAGAAGAGAAAATCGAGCGCGCCGGCCCGGTCGTCGGGGCGGCCCGGGTGGCCGTGTGCCTCGGCCAGCGTTCCGAGACGCGCGTCGGGCGCCGACAGGGGATCCACTCCGACGGCAGCCAAAAACAGCTCCCGATACGTCTTGCGCTCCGCCGGCCGGGTTCCGAGGAGATCCCCAAGGAGCAGATCCATTTCCCCCAGCAGGCCGTCCAGCGGGCCGAGGCGGTACCACTCGGCAATGGTGAACTCGGTGGCGTGATGGCGCCCCGATTCGCCGCTCCGAAATGCCTTCACGATCTGGAAGATGGGGCCGCTGCCGGCCGCCAGCAGGCGTTTCATGCCGAATTCCGGCGATGTGTGGAGAAAGCCGCCGGCCGCGGGGACGGACTCCAGATGGCGATCAGGGGCCGCATGGGGCCCGAGGATGGGGGTCTCGACCTCCAGATAGCCGCGGGCGCCCAAGAAGGCCCGCAGACGGGCCACCAGCCGGGCGCGCTCCCGAAGGTTGGCGACGGGCGCCGAGGGCCCCCCACCGCCGCTGACGGTCTCGCTCAGTTCTTGACCCGGGACACGTACTCGCCGGAACGGGTGTCGAGGCGAAGCACCTCGCCGGCCTCGATGAAGAGGGGGACCCTGACCACGGCGCCGGTTTCCAGCGAGGCGTTCTTGGAGCCGCCCGTCGCGGTGTCGCCCCGGATCCCGGGTTCGGTCTCCACCACCTTGAGGTCAACGAAGTGCGGCGGATGAACCAGCAGGATGGCGTCGTTGTAGAGCGTGACGCCGCAGTTCATGCCCTGGAGCAGCCACTTTTCCTGGCCGCCCAGCACCACGCGGGCGGCCGCGTACTGCTCGTAGGTATTCGGGTCCATGAAATGCCACTCTCCGCCGTCGCTGTAGAGGAACTCCATCTCGGTATCCATCACGTCGGCGGCTTCCACCTTTTCGCCTGACTTGAAGGTCTTGTCGAGGACCCGGCCGGTCTTGAGATTCCGGTAGCGAATCCGGGCAAACGCCTGGCCCTTGCCGGGCTTTACGAACTCGCAGTCCAGCAGGACGCAGGGGTCGGAATCGAGAAGGACCTTGAGTCCGCTGCGGAACTCGTTCGTCGAGTAGGTGTTGGCCAAGAATCACTCCCTTCGGTGGGTTGGGACAGCGGGAATCGTACCAAGGGGGCACGGAGGCCGGCATCGCCGAGTAAAGCGAGGCGAAACTCCCCCACCTGTTCGTTCAGGGTGGCGCCGCAGCCCGACGGTACGGCGCAGCGCCATTCGTGCGGCCGGGAAGCGGCGTGCCGTCCTCGCTTGGGTTGCCGCCATCGGGGGTGACTGGGTCTGGGAGTTTCGCGGCCAGGAGCGCCAGCCTCCAGGCTGGCATCGCCGAGCGAAGCGAGGCGAAACTCCCCCACCTGTTCGTTCAGGGCGGCGCCGCAGCCCGGCAGTACGGCGCAGCGCCATTCGTGCGGCCGGGAAGCGGCGTGCCGTCCTCGCTTGGGTTGCCGCCATCGGGGGTGACTGAGTCTGGGAGTTTCGCGGCCAGGAGCGCCAGCCTCCAGGCTGGCATCGCCGAGCGAAGCGAGGCGAAACTCCCCCACCTGTTCGTTCAGGGCGGCGCCGCAGCCCGGCAGTACGGCGCAGCGCCATTCGTGCGGCTGGGGAACGGCGTGCCGTCCTCGCTTGGGTTGCCGCCATCGGGAGTGACTGGGTCTGGGAGTTTCGCGGCCTCCGGCCGCGATGCCGGCCGGAGGCCGGCGCTCCGGGCGAAGCCCGCCTTCCTAGACCTCGGTAAGGAGGTGCCCCATCCGTTTTTTCTTCGTACGCAGGTAGTCGCGGGAGTGCTCGTTCGCCGGAACCTCGATGGAAACCCGCTCCTCGATGACTAGGCCGTGCGCCTCGAGAGCGACGAACTTCCTGGGGTTGTTGGTGAGCAGCCGGATGCGGCCCACTCCGAGATCGCGAAGGATCTGCGCGCCGACTCCATATTCCCGCTGGTCCGCGCGGAATCCGAGGTGGGTATTCGCATCGACGGTGTCGAGCCCCTCGTCCTGCGCGGCATAGGCGCGCAGCTTGTTGACGAGGCCGATGCCCCTTCCCTCCTGGTTCAGGTAGAGCAGGATTCCGGAGCCTTCTTCTCCGATCCGGGCAAGGGCCGCCTCCAGTTGCGGTCCGCAGTCGCACCGCATGGAGCCGAAGACTTCACCGGTGAGGCACTGGCTATGCACCCGCACCAGCACCGGGGTATTCGGGCGGGCCTCTCCCATCTGCAGCACCAGATGCTTGGTTCCGTCGAGGGTGTTCTCGTAAGCGACCGTCCGGAACGCGCCGAAACGCGTGGGCAGCACGGTCGCCGCCAGCCGGCGGACCAACGACTCGGTGCTGAGCCGATAGCGGATGAGATCGGCAACGCTCACGATGGCCATGCCGTGCTCTTCCGCGAACGCCACCAGGTCCGAAAGCCGCGCCATCGTCCCGTCTTCCTTCATCACCTCGCAGATCACCGCCGCCGGATACAGCCCGGCGATGCGCGCGAGATCCACTCCGGCCTCGGTCTGGCCGGCCCGCTGCAGCACGCCGCCGGGACGGGCACGGAGGGGGAACACGTGGCCGGGCCGCACCAGGTCGGCCGGCCGCGTCTCCCCGGCGATCGCTACCTGGATCGTGTGGGCCCGGTCGGCGGCCGAAATACCGGTGGTGACCCCTTCCCGGGCTTCGACCGAGACACAAAACGCCGTCTCGTGGACCGAGGTGTTCTCGCGGACCATGGGCGGAATGTCGAGCTCGTCCAGCCGCTCTCCGGTCATCGGCATGCAGATGAGACCGCGCCCGTGCGTGGCCATGAAATTGATGGCGTCGGGGGTGACCTTTTCGGCCGCAATGGTCAGGTCACCCTCGTTCTCGCGGTCCTCGTCGTCCACCACGATGACCATCCGTCCCGCGGCAATCTCGCGAACGGCCCTCTCAATCGGCCAAAACGGCGTGGATTCGCTCTTTGCCCTGTCAGCCACTCGGAAACACCTCGTTCGTCGGGCCCCGGGAGCCCCTTTCAGATCCGACTCGAGAAGGGGTCCCTGGGCCTGCAGTCTAGCCGGGGTTTCTCATACTCACGGCACCGAGGGCGACGCAGGCAGAGGCCACTCGTGGCGTGCATCCCGTGAAGCCGATCGGCAAGGAACCGCCCGCGGACCGCGATGCCGGTCAGAGGCCCGTACCGGGAGAATCGGCAGGCGGTCCCTGGGCCTGCACGACATCTTCCCTGTCGGGGACTACTCCGAGACGGGGAACATCCGCGAGCGCGCGGGTCCGTTCCGCCGCCCCGCTGCGCGGGGCTGTGCCGGCCTGGAGGCCGGCCCAGTTCTCCCGGTGGGGGTTCCTTTGCCTTCGGCCCGCGAGTGCGAGTGGCGACAAGCGGCGTGATCTGCGCGGCACCTTGGGCCGTGCGTATGAGAAATCCCGTCTAGCCCTGGTCTAGCCTCCGTCCCCCGCCGTTCCTCCCGGCTCGCCGGCGGGGCTCTGAACGAGGGCCCCAACGTATTTGGCGAGGATGTCGTACTCGAGATTGACGCGATCTCCCTGCCGGAGCGCGCCAAGGGTGGTCACGGCGCGCGTGTGAGGAATCAGCATGACTTCGAAGCACGCCTCGGCCGGGGAGCAGGCGGACACCGTCAGGCTGACCCCGTCGATCGCGACCGAACCCTTGCGGACGATCCAGCGAGGCTCGCGGTGCCGGATCCGCACCCGATAGTCGGCGTCGGAGCCGCCGGCCTCGATCACCTCGCCGCAACCGTCCACGTGGCCCTGGACGAAGTGCCCGCCGAGCCGGTCGGCGGCGCGCAGGGGCAACTCCAGATTGACCCGGCCTCGGGGCCGGAGCGCGCCCAGGGTCGTCAGCGAGAGGGTCTCCGCCGCGACCTCGAAGGAGACGGACTCGGGTCGCACCGCCACTGCGGTGAGACAGGTTCCCGACACCGCGACGCTGTCGCCGACCGCGAGCGTGGCGAAGCACTCGCCGGAAAGCCCGACGGTGAGGCGCCGCCCGCCGTCGAGATCCCGCACCTCCAGCACGTCTCCGACGGCGACGACCAAACCGGTGAACATGCGGCGGGGAGATTGTCCGATCCGTGCACCGTGCGCAAGCGAGCCCATACGATCCACACCGTGGACGATCGCTTCATGCGGCGGGCGCTGGAGCTCGCCCGGCTGGGCCAGTACACGGCGCCGCCCAACCCGGCGGTGGGCGCGGTGCTGGTCCGCGACGGGCGAGTTCTCGCCGAAGGATTCCACGCACGCGCCGGACGCCCGCACGCGGAAGCGCAGGTGCTCAAGGTGGGGAACGCCGCGCGCGGCGCCACGCTCTACGTGAATCTCGAGCCCTGCTGCCACGTAGGGCGCACCCCGCCGTGCGCCGAAAGGATCATCGCTTCGGGCATCCGCCGGGTCGTAGCGGCCCATCCGGACCCCGACCCGAGAGTGCGTGGCGGAGGGTTCGATCGCCTCCGCGCCGCGGGCGTCGAGGTGGTGACGGACATTCTCCGCCAGGAAGCGGAGGACCTGAATCCGTCGTTCTTCAAATTCCTCCGCACCGGGACTCCCTGGGTGACGGTGAAGGCCGCGATTTCCGTGGACGGGGTGATGGCCCCGCCGGGCACCCGCTGGATCACCCGCTCGCGCACCCGTAAACACGGCAGGGTGCTGCGCCGGGAAAACGACGCCATCCTCAGCGGCATCGCCACCGTGGCGGCGGACGATCCGCTCCTCACCCCCAGACCCCGGCGCGGGTCGCGCTCCCTGCTGCGGGTGATCCTGGATCCAAGCCTCAGAATCCGTCCCGAGGCGCGCCTCCTGCGCGGCCTCGACCGGGACCCGGTGATCGTGATGTGCGCGCCCGGAGCTCCCGCGGGGGCCCGCCGGCGGATCGAGAGCCGGGGCGCCGAGGTCATCGAGGTTCCGGTCGCCAGTAGCGGCGCCGCGCCGGCGGACGGCGTGATGCAGCCGATGGCGCTCGAAGCGGTGTTGGCGCAGGTGGGCCGGCGCGGTGCGCACACCCTCCTGGTGGAGGCAGGACCCCGGCTGACCTCGGCCTTCCTGCAACAGGGATTGGCCGATCGCCTGGTGCTCTACCTGGCGCCCCGTTTTCTGGGCCGCGCCGAGGGCACCGGACTCTTCGACGCGACCCGGGCCCCGGCCGGGCAACATCGGGAGCTGCCGCGGACCCAGCCCGACCACCGCTCGGCGCGGTACGCCTGTCTCGGCCCCGACCTGCTCGCGGAGTTCCGGCTGCAAAGCGCCGGGCCCGAGGAAGACAGCGGCCCGTGAACGAACAGCCCGTGGCAGATCCCCACGCCCCGGTGCTCCCGGTGGGGCTCGAGCTCGCGGGGGTTCACCACAAGGCTGTTAGCGACGGCTCAGCCCGCTTCCAGCGAGAATCGGTCGAGAGGTTCGTAGATCGCCCCGCCCGGGGTGAGAACGCTGGCGAACAGCACCAGTTCCCGGACGGTGAACGCAGCTGCCCAGGCGGATTCGGATGCACCGGACCGGGCCGCGGCGAGGGCCTCGACGGGAACCGCCAGCGGCGTGCGGAGCCGTCCGAGCGTCACGTGAGGGACAAAAGGGCGTCGCTCCTGAACCAGGCCAAGGTCCCGGGCCACCGCTTCCACCTCCCGCTGGAGGGGCAGCAGGCGCCCGGAGGCGTCTTCGGGAGACCCGACCTCCTCGATCCGCACCCAGATGACCCGGGCTCGGCGCGGCGACGCAAAGGCAGAGACCTCGGAGGCTCTCAGGGCCAGAGGCCCGAGGCCGGCGGTCGCCAGGCGTGCTCTGAGGCGAGCCCCAAGACGCGCGCGGTCCACCAGACCCGTCTCCGGACCGAAAAAGCGCAGGGTGAGATGCAGGTTGCCGGGAGGGACCCGGCGAAATACGGCGGCCGGAAACAAGCGGGCGATGGCGTCCGAAGCGAGAAAGAACTCCTGGCGGAGCGGGTCCGGGAGCGATAGCGCCGCGAAGAGCCGTGGCGGCGGAGCCACTACCCCGCGTCTCTCTCGGAGCGGGCCTCGGTCTCGCACTCGAGCATCGCAGACCGCAGGAGGTCGAGCGCCGCCGTCGCGGTGAGTTGCCTCACGAGCGACCGGTCCCCGGGAAACCGAAACCGCCTCGCGCGGGAAACGGCCCCCCTGACCGCGATCCAGACCAGGCCGACCGGTTTCTCGGGACTTCCTCCGCCGGGCCCGGCAACCCCGGTGACGGCAACGCCCCAGGCGTTGCCGGAACGACGGCAGACACCGTCCGCCATCGCCATCGCGACCGCTTCGCTGACCGCCCCCTCGGTTTCCAGCGCGCGGTCCGGGACGGAGAGGAGATCCCGCTTTGCGTCGTTGGCATACGCCACTACACCCAGATCGAACCACGCCGAGGATCCGGGCACCCGGGTGACCCGTTCGGCGATCAGGCCCCCGGTGAGCGACTCCGCGAATGCGGCGCGCTCTCCGCGCCGCTCGAGCAGTCTCCCCACCGCGTGTTCGAGATGCTCCCCGGCCTTCCGGCTGAAGACCGCGCCGCCCAACCGCGCGGCAATCCGATCGGCCAGCCGCCCGACTTCCAGCCGCCGTCCCGCCGGGCCGGTAACGCGCAGTTCGATTTCCCCACCGGAGGCGAGAATCGCGAGTTCTTCCGGCGCCTCGGGCGCCGGAGTGAGGTCGAGGATCCGCTCCTGCAGGACGGATTCCGGCAATCCGGCGACCCCCACCGTCTCGCGCACCTCACCCGTCGCCGGCCCGATGTCACCCCTCAGCCGTGACCGTACCTCGGCATCGAACATCGCGATCAACTCCGACGGCGGCCCCGGGAGAAGCACCAGGCAGGCTCCGCGAGCCGCCCGCGCCAGGACCCCCGGCGCGGTTCCCGCCGGGTTGGGTAACGCCGTCGCTCCGTCGGGGATCAGGGCCTGCCGGCGGTTCACTTCCGGCATCTCCATCCCCCGGCTCCGGAACCGGGATCGGATCCGGGCGAGCGAAGCGGGATCCTCGAGCAGGCGGACTCCCAGGACGCGGGCGGCGACGACTCGCGTCACGTCGTCGGTTGTCGGACCAAGGCCGCCGCAGACGAATACGAAGCGGCAATGGCCGAGCGCCGACCGCAGGGTCGCTTCCATCACCGATTCGTCATCGGGCACCACCGCCGCGAAACGAACGGGCACTCCCAGGCCGGAGAGTCGCTCCTTCAGGAGCGGGGTGTTGCGGTCGATGCGGGCAGGCGCGAGGAGCTCGGTGCCGACCGCCACGATTGCCGCACCCCGCGGCAGTCGCTCCTCAGCCGTCAGACGAGCGGCTCCCGGAAAATTTACTCAGCCGCACGGGCGGGCCGGGCGGACGCTCGCGCGGAGCAGGAGAAGACCCCTCCCAGAGGATCCGCTGGCTCACATCCCCAGGGCGAGCAAGAGGATGACGCGCACGATGCCGCCCGCGACCAGGTCGTCCGCCATGATGCCGATCCCGCCGGGGAGCTTTTCCGCCTGCCGGACCGGAGGCGGCTTGAAGATGTCCAGAATCCGGAAAGCGACGAAGGCCGCCGCCATGACCAGGAAGGACGGATTCGTGCCGACGAGAGCCAACCACATCCCACAGAACTCGTCCACCACCACGGAGCGCGGATCCGGGTGGCGAAGGTCCTTCGCGTGACGTCCCCCGGCCCACGTTCCCACGGCGGTGGCAACCGCCAACAGGCCGAGGGCGACGGCGCCGTCCAGATTCCGGGTCAGGAGAAAGGCAATCAGGCCGGCGGCCGCGCCGGCGGTGCCGGGAGCGACCGGCACTCGCCCGAGGAAACCGCAGGTGGCGACAAAGGCGGCGAACCGGGATGGGGGGAGCGCCGGCGGCGCCTCCGCTTCGGGCCGCTTTTCGCCTCCTTCTTCGACCCAGGAAGCGTCCCAGGTCGCGGGGGTTTCGGTCTCTTCCGGAAGCGGCGGAGAGCCGGACCCGGACGGGCCGGGCAACACCGCCGCCGGCCTCGCTCCGACCTCCGCCGGCGGCGGCTCGCGGCGATCCAGAACCTGCTGAAGACGACGCTCCACCCGCTCGCGGACTTCCGGCGCCGGCGAAGCGGGCCCAGGTTCGGCCTCGTCGCCCGGATCAGCGGCTGGCGCGGGCTCGGCTCCCGATTCCGGATCCGGATCCGGATTCCTTTCGTCTATGCGCCTCCGGATCGTCCACCTCCAGTGTTCCGAAGCGGAAACTTCCGGCGCGGCGTGCGATCCAGGCGATGCCTCCGGCTCACCCGCGGACTCGGATGCCTCGCCGCGCCGCGCCGCGCTGCGCCGGAGCGCCTCTTCGACACGCTCCTGGGTGCTTGCCGCCGGTCCCGGGTCGGGCGCCTCCCCGCTGACCGCTTCCTTCCCTTCTCCGGGTGCGGAAGCCGGTGGCGCGTTTGAGGAGGGGTCTTCCGGACCGGCATCTCGGGCGGGGTGATTCCGGCCTTCCCCCGGCTCCTCCGGCCTCACCGCACGGGACCGGGAAAAGCGCGAATCATGGAAAACCCCGCTCCAGGAGCGGCGGATGGTAGCGAAACTATACTGCCGGCCCCGGCTGGGCCATCGTCGCGATTGCCCGGCCGGGGAGGCGGGAATTTCCCCGACCCGGTCCCGGCGAGGAGGGCTGGATGGGCGACAACGCACCGGCCCGAGAGGCGCTTTTCGAGGCTGTCCCCAACTTTAGCGAAGGTCGCTCCCGGGACACGCTGGACCGCCTGGTCACAGCCGCGGGACGGCCCCTGCTCGATCTGCACGCGGATCCCTCTCACCATCGCTCGGTGTTCACGCTGGCGGCGGGTTCGTCGGAGTTGCGTTCGTCCTGCATCGCCCTCTTCCAGACGGCCACCCGGCATATTGACCTGCGCGGTCACCACGGCGAGCACCCTCGCATCGGCGCGCTGGACGTGTTGCCGATCGTCCCTCTCGGCGAAACCGCCATGGAGGAGGCGGTGCAGCTCGCGCTTTCCCTCGCGGAGGAGATCGGCAAGGCGGAATCGGTCCCCGTGTTCCTCTACGGGGAAGCCGACCCGAACCGGCGTCCCCTGCCCCGGATCCGACGCGGCGGAGTTCGCGGTCTCGCGAACCGCCTGGCCAACGGAGAGGTTCGCACCGACTACGGACCGCAGGCCCTTCACCCGGCCGCCGGGGGGGTATGCGTGGGAGCGCGCCTGCCGCTCATCGCCTTCAACGTGAACCTCGACACCGAGGAGGTGGCAACCGCGCGGGCCATCGCCGGACGCATGCGGACGAGTGGCGGCGGGTTACCCGCCCTGCGGGCCATCGGGGTGCGGCAGCGGGATCCCGTGCGGCGGCGGGTGCTCGCGCAGGTGTCGATGAACCTGCTCGACTGGCGGCAGACCTCGCTTGGGGATGCGTTTCAGCGGGTTCTCAAGGAGGCCGGAGCCGCCGGAACCGGCGTCGTTCACTCTGAAATCGTCGGGCTGGTCCCGAGCGCGGCAACCTGGGCCGGAATGGAAATGGAACTCGCCCTCCGAGAACCGGCTCGCACGATCGAGGGGGTGTACGCTGCCCACGCCGTGGAGCAACCGAAGTGAAGTGTCCCTATTGCGGGAATCCGGAAGACCGGGTCGTGGATTCCCGGGAAAGCCGGGAGGGAGAAATCATTCGCCGGCGACGCGAGTGCATCCGGTGCGGGAAACGGTTCACGAGCTACGAGGCCGTGGAAGAAATCCCGTGCATGGTGGTCAAAAAGAACGGTGACCGCGAGGTATTCAGCCGTGACAAGGTGCTTTCGGGTCTCAAGAAGGCATGTGGAACGCGCATCGCCGAAGAGAAGATCGAAGCCATCGCCCATCGCGTCGAAGCGCTGGTCGCGAAGAGCCCGGACCGGGAACTCACCGCCTCCGAGATCGGCGAAGTCCTCATGGAAGAACTGAAACGCGAAGACCATGTGGCATTCGTGCGTTTCGCGTCGGTGTACCGCGATTTTCAGGATACCCGCGACTTCGTGAAGGAGGTCCGATCCCTCCTGCGGAAACGGTCGCCGGCGAAACAACGAAAGGCCGTGCGGAAATCCTCCTGACCTGGATCCCCGCGAGTTCGCCGGAACGGACGAGGCCGGCGGAGCGGGGCGCCCGGGGAACCGGGAACCAGCGGCCGGACAGTTTCGTTATCGTGGGTTAGCCGGAGAAGACCGAAGCGCCGCCATTGGAATCCCCGGCCCAAATCTCCGATGCGCAACTCGTCCGCCATTGCCTTTCCGGTCACGAGGACGGGTGGCGGGCCTTCGTGGACCGGTTCCGGGAACCGGTCTGGCACATTGCGTATCGCTTTGCGGCAACCCCGGACGACGCTGACGAACTCACGCAGGACATCTTCATGCGGCTGGTGAGCGTGTTGCCCAGCTATCGCCCGAGTGGAGCGCTGGGCGCCTGGATCCGGCAGGTGGCCACCAACATGGCTATCGACGCCTACCGGCGCCGGCGGCGCACTCCCCTCCTCCTGTCCGGCGAGGACATTCCGGAAGCTCCCGTTCCAACTTCCTGGCAACCTGACACCATTGCCGAACGGCGGGAAGAAGCCGCCAGGGTGCGGCGGCTGCTGGACCGCCTGCCGCCTGAGCTTTCGGAACCGCTCATCCTCCGGGATTTGATGGATTGCGACTACCCCGAGATCGCGGAGCGATTGGGAATCCCGCTCGGAACCGTGAAGTCCCGCATCCATCGGGCCCGGCAGACGCTCGCGCGAGCGCGGCGGGAACTGGGCCGGACCGGACCCGTCCGGACCGGGCCCCCGCATCCCGGAACCAAGAAGGCCGGAGCCGCCCGAACCGGCAGGGGAGATCCCCGTTGACTGATCCGTTGGTTGATCCGTTGGTTGATCCGTTGAGCGATTCTCGTTCCGAAGCGCGGCTCGAAGAGCTGGTCTCGGCCCTGGCCGCGGGCGAACTCGACCAGGACGGGGCCCAACGGGTGCGGTCCCGCCTGGCGCGGGATCCCGAACTCGCCCGACTCTACGGAGAGATCCGGGCGGTGCGCCACGGGTTGGCTGACTTCGCCGCCGGCTCCGAACGGATTCCTCCCGATCTCGACGCCCGAATTCTGGCCGCTACCCTGCCCCGGTTCCGCGCGCTCTACGTCCGGCGGACGAACTACTGGCCGACCTGGCTCGCCGCGGCGGCAGCGGCGGTGATGTTGTTGTTCTTCCAGCCGCCGCCGGTCCGGGGCGCGCTCGAATCCCTGCCCCGCGCCTCGGAGGGGGTCACGAGTCTGCGGGAGGCCGCAAACCGTCACACCGACCGCGCGCTGGCCGAGCTGGGCGTGCTCCGGGCGTCGGTTTCCTTCGCGCTGGAGGACCAGATGGACCGTTGGGGCGACCGGCTCCGCGATCTGGAGCGGGCCACCCGTCGCCGTGACGACCTGTTGTCGGCGCCGGTGTCCAGTCCTGGCCCCGCTGCCACCGGGCCAGCACCAGGAGGCAACGCGCCATGAACCGCTCACCGGGACTCGCCGGCGTCCTCTCCGTACCGCTCCCTGGCCTTGGCCACCTCTATGCGGGAGCTACCGCCCGCGGGCTGGCGCTCGCCGCGGCGTTTGTCGCCGTGTTCCAGGACGAACTCGTCCCTCTCGCGCTGGCGATATGGATCTTCGGGATCGTGAACGCGATCCGGACGACCGAAGAAATCGTGCGGGCGCGGGCGGAAGGACGACCGGCGTCGATCGCTCTCGATCGACATTGGGCGATCGGGCTGATGGGCGCCGGCGCCGTCGCGATTCTCGCCCGGATTTCCGAACTCGAATGGGTGCTCAGATTCTGGCCCCTGATCCTCGTGTGGATCGGGTTGCAGGTCTTCCGCGGCCGTCCGCTGATTCCCGGTTCGCTCGCTGCTTCGGCCGCCGGGTCGGAAGCGGCGCCGGACGCCACCGCACCGCCCGGGGCGGCGCCGCTGGCCGATGTGCCGGCTCCCCAACCCGACTCCCCGGACACCGCACCTTCGGCGCCGGCGGACAGCGAGGAGAAGTAGGTCATGAAGAAGAACGACAACTGGGCCGGAATCATCCTGATCCTGGTCGGGATCGCCTTCTTGCTGTCGAACCTCGACCTCGTTGATATCGGCGATTTCTTCCGCTTCTGGCCGCTCATCCTGATCGCGGTCGGCGCCCGGATGCTCATGCAGAACCGCGGCGCCGGTTCGGGGCCCGCGACCGGCCCGCCGCCGCCTCCTGCATGACGGAGTCCTCGGCGGCGAAAAACACCCCGCCGTCCGGCAGCGGTTGCGCGACCGCATTCGGCATCGGCCTCCTCGTCACCGGCGGGTTCTTCCTGTGGGCGAACCTTTCGGGAACCCCGGTCGCCCGCCTGCTCCTGAGCGTCCTGCCCCTGGCGGCAGTCTGGTGGCCGCTCCTGCTGGTCGTCTGGGGAGCTTCCAAGGTCGTTACCCGAATCCGGACCGGCCGGGCCCGCTTCGGTTTCGGAGAGGTGGTCCTCCTCCTGCTGCTGATCCTCGGCGGCACCCTCTTCACGCTCGCCCAGCGGGCTATCGAAAGTCAGGGCCTCGAGTTCCGGCTTCTGGAGATCGGCCGCCTGCTGGAACACGGGTCCGGCCAGCATTCCCGGCACCGGTTCGATGAAGAGCGAACCATCTCGCTTCCCGCCGGGGACGGGACGGACATCTCGATCTCACTTCCCGCGGGCAACATCCAGGTGGACGCCCTGACGGTTGTTCCGGCGGCCGCCGCGTCCGGCGCCCCCGCGATACCGCCGGTAGCGGCGCGTACAGCCATCGCGAGGTCCGGGCCCGAGGGCCGGATCCGGCTCGCGAAACACGTCTGGGCGGCCGACCGGGAGCAGGCAGCGGACCGGGCGGCCGCCGTGCGACTGGTCACCGAGCCCATGGACGGCGAAACCGGCTTCAGGATCCGGGTGGACGACGCGGGCGCTAGCGAAGTGGCGCTCGAACTGTTCCTGACGCTTCCGCCCGGCGTCCATGTCGTGGCAACCAGCGGAGAGGGCTCCGTCCAGATCCGGGGCCCGTTCGCGGGCGCCGAAGTCCGAACGAGCGACGGTCTCGTCGAGGTCCGCGGACCGAGGGGCGCCGTCTCGCTGACCGCCAGGGACGGCGCCATCCGGGCATCCGGGATCGGCGGCGCGCTGCACATCCGCGGGCGGCGGACCGTCATTGAAGCCGAATCGGTGGACGGAGCGATCAGGGTCGAATCGGAGGGCGCTCCGGTGTGGATCTCGGAGGCCGGCTCCTCGGTCAACGTGTTGAGCCGGAACGCGCCGGTGGAGGTCTCCGATTCCTCCGGGCCGATCGAAATCGAGACCCGCATCTCACCCGTTGGCCTGGCGCGGATCGAAGGGCCCGCGGTAGTGCGGTCCGACTTCGGAAGCGTCCTCGCCACCGCCATCGCAGGCACGCTCCGGATCCGGGCCGAGTCCGCGAGCATCGAGGTGCGGAACGCGCGATCCGGCGTGGACATCCAGGCGGAAGGCGGGTCCATCCTGGTCGAGGATGTGGGGGGGCCCCTGACGGTCGCCAGCGGCCGCGGCGAGGTGCGAGGAGCGCTGCTCTCGGGACCGGCCGACTTCACGGGAGAGGCCGGCGCAATCACCGTCCGCGGGTTCGGAGACAGCCTGACGGTAACGGGTGGAGATGCCAGGGTGGACGTCGCAACCGGCTCCCTCGGTGGAGAGGTTGCGCTCACCACCGAGCGGGGAGACGTCCGGCTGACGCTCCCTTCGGCGGGATCCTTCGCCCTGTCGGCCCGGACGGCCAGCGGTGCGTTGGTGAGCGACTTCCCTCTGGAGGAAGTCGCGACGGACGGCTCATCCCGGTGGAACGGCCTCACGGGTTCCGGCGCCGAAGGGGTGACGATTTCGACGCGCCAAGGCGACATCGTGGTGCAGGCGCGCCCGCCCGCGGGAGAGAATCGGTGAGGCGTCGCGTTCGGGTTCTGCGCGCGGTCCTCGTTCTGCCGGGCGTTTTCTCCCTGGGCTGCACTCCCGGCGTTGATCAGACCTCCGTGGAGACGATCCGTCGCCCCAGCGCTTCCGAACTCGCGATCCGCATCGATCGGGGTTCCCTGAGTGTCCGGGAACATCTCGGCGCCGACATCGAAGTCGAGATCCACCGAGTTGCCCAGGCGCCTTCGTGGGAGGCCGCCCGGACGGCGCTCGAAGCCCTTCTCGTCGACTTCGAGCGCGACCCGGATTCGGGCGCGCTGACAATCACCGGTCGCAGCGCCACGGCCGGTGCCTTTCGGCCGTGGGAGGAACTCTCGCTCAGCTTGAGGATCGCCGTCCCGGCAGGCACGGCAGTCGATGCCCGCACCGGTTCGGGGAGGATCGAACTGGAAGGCCTTACCGGCCCCACCCGGGCAACATCCGCCTCCGGCCGCATCGTCGCGAGCGATCTCAGGTCGCCGATGGGAAGGACGCGGGAACCGATCCGTTTGCGCGCCGCCGACGGCAGGATCGAGGGGAAGGACCTTGAGGGACGCTTCCGGGTGGAGAGCGGGGACGGGGCCATCCGGCTTGAGGGGCGACTGCAGCAGGTCACCGCGGTGACGGCCGACGGACGCATTGAAATCGACGTCCGGGAAGGTGGACCGCCGCTGGCCGGCGAGTGGTTCCTGCGGACCGGGAGCGGGTCGGTACGACTCACGGTGCCCCGCGGCACCGACGCCGTGATGACCGCCGTGGGACGGCCGAATGCGGACGATAGCCGCGATTTCCCCGACTGGCGGGCGGAGGGACCGATGGCTCTGGCCACCCTCGGTGATGGGTCAGGACCTCGCATCCACCTACGGACGGGTGATGGTTCGGTCCGGGTCCGGTTCGCCGGCCGGAACTGATGCGGGGTGCTTCCCGCGGCGCGGCCGCCCCCGCGCGGACCGTCAGTAGCGCGGAGCCGCTAGGGGAGAACCCGTGATCTGGCGATAGGCGCTGAGGAAACGGTCGGTCGTCCCGCGAACGATGTGGTCGGGCAGGTGCGGCGCCGGCGGTTCCTTGTTCCAGTCAACGGTTTCCAGATAGTCGCGGACGTACTGCTTGTCGAAGCTGGACTGGAGTTTCCCGGGAGCGTATTCGTCGGCGGGCCAGAAACGTGACGAGTCGGGGGTCAAGACCTCGTCGATGACGTACAGCTTCCCGTCGTCGTCATGGCCGAACTCGAACTTGGTGTCGGCGATGATGATGCCCCGCTCGGCGGCCCACGCCACCCCACTCGCATAGATCTCGCGGGAGACCTGGTGGAGGCGGGTGGTCAGTTCCCGGCCCAGCGCATTGGCCATGAAATCCTCGCTCACGTTCTCGTCGTGGCCGTCCTCCGCCTTCGTCGCGGGGGTGAAGAGGGGCTCCGGGAAGCGCTCGGCGAGTTGCATCCCGCTCGGAAGCGAAATGCCGCACACACTGCCCTCCCGCTGGTACTCCTTCCAGCCCGACCCGTAGAGAAAGCCGCGCATCACGCACTCGAAAGGCACCGGGTTCAACCGTTTCACCAGCATGGAGCGGCCGTCCAGCATTCCCTTTGCCGGCGCCAGCACTGGCGGGTAGTCCTCCACATCGTCCGTGACCAGGTGGTTCGGAACGATGTGTTCGGTCCGCCGCAGCCACCAGGCGCTCAGGCTGTTGAGCACTCGGCCCTTCTCGGGAATCCCCTCCGGCAACACCACATCGAAGGCCGAGACCCGATCCGTAGTTACCAGCAGCAGTTGGTCGCCGACGGCGTAGATGTCACGGACCTTGCCGCGCGAGCGGAGGGCAACGCCCTCGAGGGAGGTGTTCAGAACTGCTTCGGCCATCCCCGAATTCTACGGAGGGAGAGGGCAGAAACGCGATGGAAAACTGCTTCGGACTCTCGCTCCCCGGTTTCGCTCCGATTTCGCTCCGATCCGGGGAGCGGCGCCGACCGGGAAGCCGGCGCCTGCTCAAGCGCGGAGAGCTTGTCCGCTCGATGTTACCGGCGGCGATCTCCGCGGTCCCGGTCCCGGCCTCCACCGCCGCCGCGCCGGCGCGGTGGACGGGGAGGAAGCGGCGGCAGACCGGCCCGCTCCCGGATGATGTCCTTGCAGGACAGGCGGGTGCGGCCGTTTCCGTCCACTTCGATGACCCGAACCTCGACCTCATCGCCTTCCTGCAGTTCGTCCCGGACGCTGTTCACGTGGCGATCGGCAATCTCCGAAATGTGCAGCAGTCCGTCCGTCCCCGGGAGGATCTCGACGAAGGCGCCGAAGTCCACGATCGTCTTCACGACGCCGTGATAGTCGCGGCCGACTTCAGGGAGCTGGCTCACCGCGATGGCCTCGATCTTCTCCTTGGCCCGCTGCGTGGACTGGCCGTCAACCCCGGCGATGTGGATGGTTCCGTCGTCGGACACATCCACCCGCGCTCCGCTTTCGTCGGTGATCGCCCGAATCGTCTTGCCGCCGGGTCCAATGACCTCGCGGATCTTTCGCACCGGGATCTTCATGGTGAGGATCGCGGGTGCGTACGGCGAGGTTTCGCTCCGGGGAGCGGGAATCTCGGCTGCCATGACCTTCAGGATCTCGATTCGCGCCCGGCGCGCCTGCTCCAGCGCGTCACTGACGATGTCGAGCCGCAGCCCGGAGATCTTGATGTCCATCTGCAGCGCGGTGATCCCGTTGGCGGTGCCAGCCACCTTGAAGTCCATGTCCCCGTAGTGGTCTTCCGCACCGGCGATATCGGTCAGGACCCGATACTCGTCTCCACGGGTGATGAGGCCCATCGCAATGCCGGCAATAGGAGCCTTGAGCGGCACGCCGGCATCCATCAGTGACAGGCACCCCCCCGTCACCGCCGCCATGGAACTCGATCCGTTCGACTCGAGGGTGTCGGACACCACTCGAATGGCGTAGTTGAACTGTTCCTCACTCGGGATTGCCGGCAACAGGGCTCGTTCCGCGAGTGCCCCATGACCAATTTCGCGCCGGCCCGGGCCGCGCATCATGCGCGCTTCTCCCACGGAGAACGCGGGGAAGTTGTAGTGGAGGAGGAAGCGCTTTTCCCCCGAACCGTGGACCCAGTCCAGCCGCTGACTCTCGCTCAGGGGCGCCAGGGTGGTGACCACCAGCGCCTGGGTTTCGCCGCGGGTAAAGACGGCGGAGCCGTGCGTCCGGGGAAGGACCCCAACGTCGCAACTCAGGTCCCGAATCTCGTCGAAGGCGCGGCCATCCAGGCGCTTGCCCTCCTCGAGGATGGTGCAGCGCAGGATGTCCTCCTCCATTGCCTTCACCACTCCCGAGGCGGCGGAACGCTCTTCATCGCTTCGGTCTTCGAGACTGGCGGCGATGGCGGCCTTGACCTCGTGAGCGGCCCGGGAAGCCGCAATCTTGCCCTGCGTTTGCATCGCAGCCTTCAGCCGGTCGCGGAACCCATCCGTTATCTCGGTCGCGAGGGCGGGGTCCGGCTCGTTCGCAACCACCACCTGCTTGGTGGGCTGCAGCCGGCTTACGAGTTCCTGCTGAATGCCGACGATGCGGCGAATCCCTTCGTGCGCGAAGCGCAGGGCGTCCACCATCCTGCTCTCGGGCACGTCTTCGGCTCCCGCCTCCACCATCACGATGGCGTCATCGGTGCCGGCCACCACGAGATTGAGCGAGGAACTGTCCAGATCGGTGAACGTCGGACAGAGAACGAACTCGTCGTTCACCAGGCCCACTCGCACCGCGCCGATGGAGGTGTCGAAGGGAAGGTCGGAGATTCCAAGCGCCGCCGCCGCGCCCGTGATCGCCAGGACATCGGAATCGTTTTCCCGGTCGGTCGAAATCAACAGACAGGTGACCTGCGTTTCGCGACGCCAACTGCTCGGGAACAGGGGTCGCAGCGGACGATCAATGAGCCGGCAGGTCAGGATCTCTTTTTCGTTCGGCCGGCCTTCTCGCTTGAAGAAGCCACCCGGAATCCGACCCGCGGCATAGAAGCTCTCGCGGTAGTCCACCGCCAGCGGGAGGAAATCCACGTCCGGCCGGTCGCCACGCGATGCCGTGACCGCGGCCAATACCACCGTGTCGCCCAGGCGGACAGTCACCGCGCCCGCGGCCTGCCGGGCCAGACGGCCGGTTTCGATGATCAGATCGTTCTTGCCGATCTGCGTTTGTACCGTTTCAATCAACTTTGTTCTTCCTTCTCTGTTGCCGGAATCCTGCTTGGACGTGCGGCGTTCGTTTTGTGGAGCCCGGCGACCCCGCGCCAGCGGGGGCGGAGCCCGCGCGATTACTTCCGGAGGCCGAGGGAAGCAATCAGGCGCCGATAACGCTCAACGTCTTCCCGCCGCAGATAGTCCAGCAGCCGCCGTCGGCGGCTCACCATGCGGAGCAATCCCCGGCGTGAGGCGTGGTCCTTCCGATGTCCGTTGAAATGGTCGGCCAGCCCGGTAATTCGCGCGGTCAAAAGCGCCACCTGAACCTCAGGTGAACCCGCGTCCGTCTCGTGCAGCTGGTACTGCTCGACAATCGTGCGCCGTGCCGTCTGTGTGAGTGCCAATGCCGTTTTCCCTGCCGTGGTCCCTGTTGACGCCGGTCGATCCGGCGGTCTGCAATTCCTTATGTTGCCGCCTGATGAATGTTTCCGTCTGGCGGGTTCGTTGCCCGACGGCCGAGACACACGGTCTTCGCGATCACAATTCCCGGTCCGGCTGGTCGTTCGCGGCGGACATTACCACAGGCGTCGAAGCGAGCGGTCAGGCCGGTGTTTCGCCTCCCCGCGCGGCGCCGGCCCTCCTGATGGCGCCGACACCGCAATCCTCATTCGGCGGCCTCGGCAGACCCCTGCCAGACCACGATCGGGCGCCAACCTTCGGCAGTGGCGGAAACGACGGCAACCAGAGCCGGGCCGCTGCCCTCCGCCGATCTTTCTCCCCCCGGCATCCCCGACGGCGTCAGCGCGCAACGGACCTCGTCTTCGCTCGCCGGGGATTCTCCTCCCCGAGGGTCCGGATCGTCCGGCCGGTACGGGAGCACCCGGCCGTGGGCCAGGCGCATCCGCTCCTCTCCGGACACGAGCAGCCGGGGCATTCCCTGCAGGGCGGCAAGCGGATCGAGAAGTCGCGAAAGGATTTCCGCCCGGCTCGACAGCTCGTCCAGCCCCGCGGCGTCCGTCACCTCGAAGGGCCCTACCCCGGTGCGTCGCAAGCCGACGAGGTGCGCCGCGCTGCCGAGGCGCTCGCCGAGGTCCCGGGCCAGAGCGCGAATGTAGGTGCCGGGTCCAACCTCGCAGGCAATCTCCGCCACTTTCCCGTCGTAGCGGACCAGCCGCAGTTCGTCCACCCGAACCCGGGTCGGCGCCAGTTCCACCGACCGGCCCGCTCGCGCCAGCCGGTACGCGCGGCGTCCGCCAACCTGTTTCGCCGAATAGCGGGGAGGACGCTGCTCAATGACGCCGAGGAAGTCCGGAAGTACCCGCTCGATTGCGGAGGTGTCCGGGCACTGGGTGGGAACACCTACCGGCTGACCGGTCAGATCGTCGGTATCGGTGGCCTGTCCGAAGCACACCCGCGCGCGATACCGCTTGGCGCCCGCGGCGACGAAGCGGACGAGCCGGGTGGCCCGACCGACGCAAACGGGGAGCAACCCGGTGGCGAAGGGGTCGAGAGAGCCGGCATGCCCGACCCGGATGCCGCCGAGGCGTGCCCGCACGCGGCGAACGACCGCGAAGGAAGTGAGCCCCTCGTGCTTGTCCACCAGGAGCAATCCCGAAATCAGTGCTCCTCCTCGTCCCGTCGGGCGGGCGGCCGATCCTCCGTCTCATCCCCGGACCCGCTCCCGGACTCCGGCGGGCGGTTGGCGCGGTCTTCGTCAAGGAGCTTTTCCAGCCGGATCGAGAACTCGACGGACGGATCAAAGACGAAGCGGATCTCCGGAGTCGCACGCAGCCGGATGCGGGAGCCCAGCAGGGTTCGCACCCGGCCCTTCGCCCGGCCGAGGACTGCCAGGGTCTCCTCCCGGTCGGTGTCACTGCCGTAAACCGATACATACACTCGCGCAACCGCAAGGTCTCCCGTCATGACGACCCGGGTCACGGTCGCTCGCCCGACCCGCGGGTCCGAGAGTTCGAAGCGCAGAATTCCGGCCACCTCGCGCCGGATCGCCTCCGCCACCCGCTCGCGTCTGCCTCCGGTTCTCATTGTTTGCTATCCCGTGGGAAGGTCAGCCGCTCCCCGGCGGCGCTGCGCGCCGCGAATGGATCGCACTCGAGTCTCAGCACAGGCTGTTAGTCCACGGCCAGCCACTCGATAGCGGCGTCCGCCACTTCCGAAGGGTAAGCCCGGACCGCAATATTCCGCGCGGTTTCCAACCGGGCGCGCACCACTTCCTCTCCGAGACCCACGGCGACGACCGAAACCTCGGCCTCCCGGAGTGTTTCCGGATCTCCGGTTTCGGCCACCGCGACCAGGCAGCGGGCGCGCAGCCGATCCGAGAGCGATCGCACGACGCTGCGCCGATCCTTCCGGGAACGGGCGTACGGCAACCGCAGGGTCAGGCGGAGCAGTCCCACCCGGGTCCTGGGACCAGCCACTGCACGAATCCGCGGAAAGGACCGGGGTGTCTAGTCGGCGACCTGGGGTAGTTAGTCGGCGACCGCACTGACTTGTTGCTCGCGGAACGCCTCGATGATGTCGCCGATCTTCACATCGTTGTAGCCGGCAATCCCGACACCGCATTCGAAGCCCTCGCGGACCTGCGCCACGTCTTCCTTGAACCGGCGCAGGCTACCGATGCGGCCGGTGTACACCAGCCGGCCGTCACGCACCAGCCGCACGCGGGAGTTCCTGGGGACCGCGCCGGCAAGCACGTAAGAGCCGGCGACCACCCCCACTCGCGGTACCTGGAACGTGCGGCGAACCTCGATCTTCCCGAGTTCCACAACCTCGGTTTCCGGTTCCAGGAGGCCGCTCAGCGCCTTCTCCATCTCCTCGACGAGGTGATAGATGACCGTGTGGCCCCGAATCTCTACCTTCTCCTGCTCTGCCAGGCGCTGTGCCTGGGGATCCGGGCGCACTCCAAAAGCGACGATGATGGAATCGGTAGCCGATGCGAGGTTGACGTCGCTCTCCGAAACCGCCCCGGCGGCGGCGTGGATCACGCGGACCTTCACCTCGTCGTTCGAGAGCCGTTCCAGCGAGTCCCGGACAGCTTCCACGGTCCCGCCGACATCCGCCTTCACCACGATCGAGAGTTCCTTCAGCCCGCCACTCATCTGGGCGTGGAGGTTCTGCAGGTTCAACCGTTGGCGTCCCTCGATCAACAGCAGCCGTGTCTCTTCCTTCTTGGCTTCGGCCGCGCGGCGCGCCTCCGCCGGAGTCTGGCTTGCCGAGAAGCGATCGCCCACCACCGGAACCTCAGTCAGGCCGAGTACCTCGCAGGGAGTGGAAGGCGGCGCTTTCTTCATGCGGCGTCCGGATTCGTCGAGTAGCGCCCGGACCTTCCCCCAGGCCGCTCCGGCGCTTACCGTGTCGCCGACCGAGAGCGTGCCCTCCTGAACCAGGAATTGAGCGACCGGACCCCGGCCCTTGTCCTTGCGGGCCTCGAGGACGACGCCCAGTGCCGGTCCCTGCGGATTCGCGGTTGGCTCTTCCAGCTCGGCTACGTCCAGCACGGATTGCAGCAGATCGGGCAGCCCGTCCTGGGTCTTGGCCGAGACGCGAGCGAAGATCACGTCGCCGCCCCATTCTTCCGGCGTGAGGTTTCGCTCCGCGAGTTGCCGCATCACGAGGTCGGGATCCGCAGCGGGCTTGTCCATCTTGTTGACCGCGACCAGGATGGGAACTCCCGCGGAGCGAGCGTGATTGAGCGCTTCGATCGTCTGTTCCTTGACGCCGTCATCCGCGGCCACCACCAGGATCACCACATCCGTCGCGCCGGCGCCACGGGCGCGCATCTTGGTGAACGCCTCGTGGCCCGGAGTGTCCAGGAAGACGAGCCGGCGGCCGTTCGTTTCGACCGTGTAGGCACTCATGTGCTGCGTGATGCCTCCCGCCTCGGTATCCACCACCCGGGAGCTACGGATCGCGTCGAGCAGACTCGTCTTGCCGTGGTCCACATGTCCCATCACCGTGACCACCGGGGCGCGCTCGACCAGATCTTCCTTGTTCTGGTCAGGCGGCGGCGATTCGGCAGCGTCCGGTTCGGCCTTCGCCGCCGCGGCATCCGCGATGGATCCCCCGTAGCGCAGGACCAGCTTCGAAGCGGTTTCGACATCGAGCGGCTGGTTGATCGACGCGGCGACTCCGTGTTGGAGCAGCAGTGCTTTGATCACCTCGACCGTCGGGATCTTCAGGGCCTCGGCGAGTCCCTTGACCGTGATGGCATCGGTCAGCGCCACCGCAGCCGTGGTTCGATACTCGCGGGTGACCGCCTGCCGCAACCCGGGCGGCAGCGGGCTGTCGAATCCATCGAGGACTTCCGGCGTTTCGGCCGGCGCCTGGCGCCGCCTGCCCTTCGAGCGGCGACCGGGAGCGGGACGCTGCTGCTTGGGCGGTGCCGACGGCGACCTCCGCATGGGCGGCGGGGTCGCCCGAATCCGCGGCGGAGTGGCGCGACGGGCCGGCCGGGTTACCGTGGGAACGATCTTGCGGTCGGTGGCTCCGGGCCGGAACTGGCTGCCCCCCGCCGCAGGTGCGATGCTCCGGGTCTCGATACGCCGCGACGGCGGCGGTTTGGCCGGCGCCGGTGCGGCAGCCGGCTCGGACGCCGCAGCCATCCGTTGAGGCCTGGCGGGCGCCTCGCCACTCGGAGTTCCGGCACGGACGCCGCTCTCCCCGTCCAGCGTGCTGTCGGTTGTTCCCGGGACGGCCTTTCCTTCTTTGGCGCCGGCCTTCTCTTTGGCGTCGTCCTCGCTTTTTCGGGCGGCGGCGGCCTTTTGGTCGGCCGCGGCGCGCTTGGCGGCAGCCTCGGCTGCCTGGCGTTCTTCTTCTGCGCGCCTGGCGTTCGCCGCCTGCTCCTCCGCCTGCCGCTTGGCCTCCTCTTCTTCGGCCCGCGCCTTCGCTTCGGCTTCTTCCTGAGCCTTTTGCTCCGCTTTTTCCTTTGCCCTGAGCTCGGCCTCGCCACGGGCCTTCACCTCCGCGGCCTCGCGCAGGCGGCGCTGCTCGGCGGCGCGCCGAATGTTCGCCTCAGCCTGCAAGCGGCGGTCCGGACGGGAGGCCCGCCGCTGCTGCAGGCGTAGCCGGTTCCTTACCTTCCGCGCATCGCTATCCCCAATGGATGAGGAGACGGTGCGTACCCGAAGACTGAAATCGGTCTGCAGAACCCGGAGGAGCTCACCCGGCTCCATTCCGACCTCTTTGGCGAGGTCGCTGACTCTCACGGTGGACGGCATGGAGGACTACTGCTCCCGCGCCTCCGGCGCGGATTCTCCGGCCGGCATCGGCCGGTCGGGGTGTTCAGGGGGCAACGGCCGGTCGGACGTTTCAGGGCGCGGCGGCCGGTCGGACTGTTCGGGGCGCAGCGGCCGTTCGGGGCGTGGCGGCCGGTTCCGGGACGGTTGGCGGCCGGGGTCGCCCTGCCGCCGGTCGGAATCACGCCGGTCTGGACGCCGCCGGTCCGAATCACGCCGATCTGAATACCGCCGGCCCGAATCACGTCGATCCGAATCTCGACGATCCGAATACCGCCGGTCCGAATGACGCCGGTCGGAATCACGCCGGTTCGAGTCCCGCTGGTCCGGACGCCGCCGGTCCGAGTCACGCCGGTCCGAGTCACGCCGGTCCGAATACCGCCGGTCCGAGTCACGCCGGTCCGAGTCACGCCGATCCGAGTCACGCCGGTCCGAATACCGCCGGTCCGAGTCACGCCGATCCGAATCACGCCGGTCCGAATACGGCCGGTTCGAGTCACGCCGATCCGGACGCCGCCGGTCCGAGTCACGCCGATCCGAATCACGCCGGTCCGAATACGGCCGGTTCGAGTCACGCCGGTCCGGACGCCGCCGGTCCGAGTCACGCCGATCCGAATCACGCCGGTCCGAATACGGCCGGTTCGAGTCACGCCGGTCCGGACGCCGCCGGTCCGAGTCACGCCGATCCGAATCACGCCGGTCCGAATACGGCCGGTTCGAGTCACGCCGGTCCGGACGCCGCCGGTCCGAGTCACGCCGATCCGAATCACGCCGGTCCGAATACGGCCGGTTCGAGTCACGCCGGTCCGGACGCCGCCGGTCCGAGTCACGCCGATCCGAATCACGCCGGTCCGAATACGGCCGGTTCGAGTCACGCCGGTCCGGACGCCGCCGGTCCGAGTCCCGCCGGTCCGAGTCCCGCCGGTCCGAGTCCCGCCGGTCCGAGTCTCGCCGGTCCGAGTCTCGCCGATCCGGACGGCGCCGGTCCGCGTCCCGGCGGAAAGCGCCGGTATCCCGCGAATCCCGCCGCGCGCTTCGCGTATCCACCGGCGAAACATCCCCTTCAGCCGCCACTTCGATGGGCATCCCGAGCAATTCGGACGCGAGGCGAACGTTCTGCCCACGCTTTCCGACGGCGCGGGGCAACTCGGTTTCGGAAACCGTGACCAGGAGTCCGCCCTGCTCGCGGAGCCTCCTCGAGCCTCCGCCATCCGAATCCTCGTCCGCCCTCCGAACATCGAGGACCTCGGCCGGACGCAGCGCGTTGCGCGCAAACTTCTCCACTTTCGCGTTCCACAGAACCAGGTCCACCCGCTCGCCACGGAGTTCGCGGCTCACCGCCCGGATCCGGGAGCCACCCGGCCCAAGGCAGGCCGCCACCGGATCCACCCCGGGGGCGGCAGTCGACACCGCGACCTTGGCCCGTATCCCGGGATGCCGGGCTACGGCGCGAACCCGGACCACTCCGCGACGAACCTCTGGCGTCTCACGTTCGATGAGGCCGGACAGGACCTCGGGGGCAATCCGGGACAGGATGACAGGAGGATCCTCGGGTTCGATGGAATGAACGGCGACTCGGATGGTGTCTTCGGGATTGAAGATCTCGTGGCGGCTCTGTTCGTCCGCGGGAAGGCGTCCTTCGACGGGGCCCAGATTGACGATGAGGTCGTGCCCTTCCCGGCGGGCGACGATTGCCGTTTCCAACTTGCCGATACGGTCGCGGTAGCGCTCGGCTCGGGAGAGCATCCGGGCAGCTCCAAGACGCGCCTCGAGCACGGCGCGCGCCGCTCGGGCGGCGCTGCGGGCGGCAGTGCCGAAGGGAACCGGCATCTCCACCAGATCGCCCGGCGAAGATCCTTCCGGGGCCGCATCGGCGGCGACCTCGGATTCGGGGTCCTCCACTTCCGTGGCCACCCGCTTCACGACGTAACACACGAGGCGGCCTTCTTCGGAATCGAGGCGGGCGCTGAGGGAACGGCCGCTACTCCTCGACGCGGCGAGTCCGGCCGCCTGCTCCACGCCCGCGATGATTTCGGCCCGATCTACCTCGACGGCGAGTTCTTCGATAGCGGCCATCAGGTCGACAGGCGCCTCCGGTCGCCGGGACGTCTTCCGAACAGGGCTTCGAAGTCCGGAGCGAGACGAGCGGCGACCACGGCGCTCCACGCGATCCGCCGCTCTCCGTCGGGCCCATTCAGGCAAAGGACGGCGTCCCCCTCCACCGCCCGCAGGGTTGCCGTCACGGTGTCCTTGCGCGTCTCCGTCCGGTGGCGGATCCGCACTCGCCGCCCGAGAAACCGCCGACATTCCTCGGCCGAGTGCAAGGGACGATCGAGTCCCGGAGTGCTCACCTCCAGCGTGTAGGAACCTGGGATCGGATCCTCCAGGTCGAGGAGGGCGGAGAGCTTTTCGTTCATCCGTTCGCACTCGGCCAGTCCTACCGCATCGTCGGTTCGCTCGATGAAGACTCGTACTCGACGCCCGCTGCGCGGGCCCTTGATCTCGATCCATGCCAACTCAACCTGAGCACTCGCCGCTGCTCGTCGCGCCAATCCTTCGATCTGCGCATTGAGATCGTCGCCCGCTCGTTGAAGGCGCCGCGGGTCGGGTTCTTCGTGCGAAATACGTAGAGCCTCTCGAAATTGGGGGATCGGAGAAAACCCGCCGCACCGGAGTGCGACGGGTCATGAAACAAAAGGGAGCGACCCCACACCGGCCGCACCCGAACGACTGATTATACCCCAGAGGGAGCTCTCCCACTTACAGCAGATTTAACAGCCTGTGGCAAAACCCCCGCGGCGTTCGCCGGGCGATGCATCCCGCCTGAACCGCGCCTCCATGAGGCGCTCATCGTTGCGTTTCGGTCGAAATACACTCGGTATTCCTCCCTCACGCGCCGCCCCCACCGGGAGAACTGGGTCAGCCGGGCCCCCACCGGGAGAACTGGGCCTCACCCCCAGTTCTCCCGGTGGGGGCCTCGGCGCTCACGGGGGTTTCACCACAGGCTGCTAATGGCCGCAAGGGAGACGGCTGGCTGCCTGGGAGAACCGCGTCAGACCGGCGAAGTGCCGCTCAGGGCTTCCGAAGCGCTACCGGTCCGGGCGAAGTCGGGTGCCGCGGAAGGCGCGGAAACCGCTTCGCCCACCAGATCCTCCGGATGAGCCTCGGTGATCTTCACATCCACGAACTCGCCCACCGGAGCTACGCCGTCCACGATGAGGATGCGGGAGTCCACATCCGGCGCCTGCTTCTCGGTGCGGCCGGCGGTCAGCAGTTCGCTTTCCTCGGCGGTTCCGTCCACCAGGACCGGAACCACGCTCCCGATCATCTCGCGGTGCCGAGCCAGCGCGATGCCGCGTTGCAACTCCATCAGCCGGGCCCGGCGGTCCTCTTTCTCGGTCTCCGACACCACTTCGTTGTCAACGAACGAACCCGCCGATTCCTCGTTCGAATACAAGAACGCACCCATGGCGTCGAATCGGGACGCTTCCACAAACTCGAAGAGTTCCTGGAACTCGGCTTCGGTTTCGCCGGGGAATCCGACGATGAAGGTGCTTCGTATCGCCACTCCCGGCACCGCGTCGCGGATCCGCGCCAACAGGCGCCCGTTGCTCTCCCGATTTCCCGGACGGCGCATATCCCGCAGCACCCGCCGGCTCGCGTGCTGCAGCGGGATGTCCACGTAGCGACACACCTCGGGGACATCCGCCATCGCGGCGAGAACCTCGTCGTCGAGGGTCGTCGGGTAGGCGTAGAGGAACCGTACCCAGGCGATCCCGCTGACCTCCGCGAGTTCGCGCAGCAGCCTGGCAAGGCCGTGCCGGATGCCGAGATCCTTGCCGTAGGCGGTCGTGTCCTGGGCGACCAGGACGAGTTCCCGGGTCCCCGTACGGGCCAGCGATTCGGCCTCGGCGAGGACGGAATCGGGATCGCGACTGCGGAAGTGGCCGCGGATCTGCGGGATCACGCAGAAGGAGCACGGATAGTCGCAGCCCTCCGCCACCTTGATGTAGGCGATGTGCGGCGGAGTGGAACGGATCCGGGGGGTGGTGTGGTCGTAGAGCCAGGTGACCGAGTGATCGGCGCGCAGTGGAGGGGTCCGCCGGTCGGGCGCCTCCAGCACATCGCCGATCCGCTCGACTTCATCGAGCCCGATGACGGCATCGATCTCGGGAATCTCGCGGGTGAGTTCGCTCGCGTACCGTTGCGCAAGGCATCCGGCGACCACCAGGCGCCGACAGCGGCCCTCGCTCTTGAGCCGCGCCAGCTCGAGGATCTTTCCGATCCCCTCCTCCTTGGCGGGACCGATGAACCCGCAGGTGTTCACGATCAGCGCCTCCGCGTTCGCCGGGTCGGAGGTCATCTCGAAGCCGCGGCTCGTGAGGACGCCGGCCATGACTTCGCTGTCGAGAAGGTTCTTCGCGCATCCGAGGCTCACCAGCCCCACCGTGGTCGGCTTCATGGGGCCAGCCGGTAGAGCGTGCGAGGGAACGGAATCGCTTCCCGGAGATGCGAAAGGCCGGACATCCAGGCGACGAAACGCTCAATTCCGAGCCCGAACCCGGAGTGCGGAGTCGTTCCGTAGCGCCGCAGGTCGAGATACCACTCGAAGGCATCTTCCGGCAGGTCGTGTTCCCGGACTCGCTGGCGTAGCAATTCGTGGTCGTGGATGCGCTGGCCACCGCCGACAACCTCGCCGTATCCCTCCGGAGCGATGATGTCGAGACAAAGAACCCGGTCCTGGCGCTCGGGATCGGGCTCCATGTAGAAGGCCTTGATGGCCGCGGGGAAGTGGGTGACACAAAGCGGCCGATCCAGGTCTTCGGTCAGGGCGGTCTCGTCCTGCGCCCCGAAATCATCTCCCGGGGTGAAGCCGGTTCCCTTGCCGGCGAGGATCTCGGCTGCCTCGTCATAGGTAACCCGGGGAAATGGAGCCCGAATGCGACGGAGCGGTTCGGGATCCCTGCCGAGGACTTCCAGCTCGGCCCCCCGGTTTTCCAGGATCCGGGAAACGGCGTGACAGATCAATCCCTCCGCGAGGTCGATGATGTCCCCGAGTTCGGCGAAGGCGACTTCGGGCTCCAGCATCCAGAACTCGATGAGATGACGCCGGGTCTTGGACTTCTCGGCCCGAAAAGTGGGACCCAGGCAATACGTCCGTCCAACCGACATGGCGACGGCCTCGTTGTAGAGCTGGCCGCTCTGGCTCAGATAGGCCTGGCGATCGAAGTAGCGGGTTTCAAAAAGGGTGGTCGTCCCCTCGCAGGCGTTCGGCGTAAAGATCGGCGTGTCGGCATTGACGAAGTCCTGTTCCCGCAGGTATTCCCGAAAGGCGTGAAGAACTTCGTCGCGGATCCGGAGCAGGGCGTGCTGCCTTTTCGACCGCAACCACAGGTGCCGGTGGTCCAGCAGAAATGACGCGCCGTGTTCCTTCGGGGTGATCGGATACGGATCGGCGGCATGGAGGACCGAAAAGCCGGAGGCGCGGATCTCCATGCCTCCGGGTGCGCGCGGGTCGGCAAAGGCGGCGCCGACGATCTCGACCGCACTCTCGAGCGGGCAGTGCCTGGCGGTCTCGAAGGCATCGGCGGAAACCGCCGACTTCACGACGACGACCTGGGCAAAGCCGGAACCGTCCCGGAAACTCAAGAAGAGCAGCTTGCCGCTCGAGCGCCTCCCCGCCAGCCAGCCCCGGAGAGTGGCCGGGACTCCATCCGGTGAGCTGCTCCCGGCAAGAATCCGCTTCAGCGACGCAATCGTCGGGAGACGCCGATCCTTCCAGGACTCGGTCGGGGTGCGGGCGGGTTCTGCGGACATGAAGGAAGCGGCGTGGGAGTGTACGTGTCAGCGGTCGGGAACGTCCGCCAGGAGTCTCCGCAGGCGGCGGCGGTCGGCGCGTTCCGAGTGACGTTCGAGGTTGTCCCGAACCATCTGCAAGGTCGGTGCAATGTAGCCGCGATAGACATCGTTGTCCCGCCGGGAAACCTGGAAACCGTAGGTGCCGAGCGCCTTCAGGTTGCGCTGCAGCGCCACCGCATCGAACTCGGCGCGCCGTTCCTCCGGACTCCCGCGAATGCCGGCCGCGTCCACGAAACGCCCGATCAGTTCGTCTTCCCGAAACGGCATCCGCGCAGCGCCGCCCCCCGCTACGTACGGATCGCGGACGAGGGACATCAGATCGTAGGAGCGCGGTCCCATGCGGGAATCCTGGTGGTCGATCACTCGTAGAGCCCGGGCGGCGACCGAGGCTTCGGAGTCGGCGCTCGCGATCAGATTCCGAGAGTGGAAGTCCCGATGGGCGAGCGCCGCCGGACCACTGGCCGCTTCCTCGGCGAGCCCCGCCCAGAGCGACTCGATCTCCCGGCCGGCCGGGCCGCTCGGCCGCACCCCGGCGCAGTCCGTCAGGAAATGCTCGGAAAAGAACAGGAGTTCCCGCAGGAAAAGGGAGGAGTCGAGGTGCGCGGAATACGCGCGGAAGCGGCTCGCCGCCCGCGTCCCGGCAATGCGAGCGCCTTCGTGCTGGATCCGGCAGATGATCTCCACGGCCTCGTCGTAGAGCGCCGACACCTCGGGGTCGCCCGCGAGCGCAATCGTCTGGAGCAGATCGTCTCCGAGATCTTCGAGCGCAATCACTCCGAGTGCCGGAGCCTCTTCCAGAATCCTCGGTGTCCGAACGCCGAGTTCCTCGTACAGCAGCGTGGAATTCGCAAACGGCAGCGTCCCGGGCGCGTACGGTTCGGCCATGACGCAGAGGACGAGGGTTCTCGCATCCGTCCCCGTTTCGCGGGTGACCGGGGCCGCGGGGCGAATCCGGAAATAGACCCGTTCGCCGGCCTCCTTGACCAGGGGCTCGACGGCCACCTCCGCGGCGAACTCCGGCGCCAGCGCCCGGGAACTGCCGAGGAAACGGTGGAGCCGGCCCCTGGCGTCCGAGGTCGGAGCCTTCGGAGCCAGAGCGCCTGGCGACCGCGAGCTGCTCAAAGCGGTAGCGCGGCGCCACCCGCAAACAGCGAGTCCTCGATCCGGGCCCCGGCGGGCACGCTTTCCGCGGCCGCGACCACCGACCCCCGGACCACGGCCCGCGCGCCGATGCGGACGTCCTCGAGAAGTACCGATCCCTCGACGCAGGCGGCCGCCTCCAGGACGCTCCCCGCGCCGATCAGTTCGGCCGGGCATCCGCGCGCGCCGGTTCCCAGGCGCACGCGGCTGCCGGTGTGCCCCGGATCCGGACCCTGGGGGAACAGATCGCTCGCCAGCGCGCGCAGCGAAGCTTCGAGATAGCGCCTGGGTGTCCCGATCTCGAACCAGGGAGCGCGGCTCGCAAAAGCGCGACCCGTTCCCGCCGCGATGAGGCCCGGGAGGAGGTCCTGCGAGAGACCGCCCGGACCTCCATGCAGATGGCGGAACGCCGCCGGCTCGAGCAGCCAGACCCCGGCGAAACCGAATCCCGGCCCTCCGGGCCCGCTGAGTCCGCTGATGACCTGGTTCGGGTCCGCCTCGATCCGGCGCTCTCCGAGAAACTCCATCCCGGGGTCCGGATCGCAGAGCAGGGTGGCTTCCCCTCCGCGCACCCCGTGGAAACGAACCATCTCCCCGAGATCGAAGGTGGGAAGCGTGTCGCCGTTCAGCACCACGACCGGCCCGCCATCCCCGCTTCCCAGTCCAAAGCGGGTCGCGGCGCGCGAGAGTCCCCCCGACGTGCCGAGCAGCTCTCGTTCGGGGGAGCGGTGCACGGTGAGCCCGCGCTCCGTCCGCTCGGCGGCCGCCAGCAGTCGCTCCAGGGTCTCGGGATGCTGGTGGAGGTTCACCACCACCTCGGCAATCCCGGCGGCGGCGAGCCAGCCGAGGAGTCGGGTCAGGAGCGGCACCCCGCAGAAGGGGAGCGCCGGTTTCGCCCGGCCCGCCGTCAAAGGGCCCATCCGCTCGCCCCGCCCGGCGGCGAACACCATCGCGCGGCGCGGAAACCGGACCGCGCGGGTTCCCTGCCCGGCGCCGATCACGTGCCGTCAGACATGAATCGTCGCGGCAGCCTCAGCATCCGACTCTGCATCCGGGGCGCCGGCGATCCAGCTCTCCACTTCGGCTCCGAGTTGCATCGAGATCAGCCGGGAAACGCCCGGCTCCTCCATGGTGACTCCATAGAGATGCTCACAGGCCTCCATCGTCAGGCGGTTATGGGTGATGACCACCAACTGGGTATCCCGCTTGAGCTCGCCGAGCATGGATGCGAACCGCTGCACGTTCGCGTCGTCGAGAGGAGCATCCACTTCGTCCAGAAGGCAGAAAGGCGCGGGGCGATATCGGAAGAGCGCGATCAGGAAGGCAATCGCGGTCATCGCTTTTTCCCCGCCGGAGAGCAGGCGGACGCTTTGCAGCTTCTTGCCCGGAGGCTCCGCCGCAATCTCAACTCCGAAATGGGCGTCCTCCGGCATCTCGGGCGCCAGAGACGACCCGTTGCCGTTCCAGCTCCCAAGGTGTTCCCGCGGTTCGTCCCCGCCCGCGTCTTCGACGCCGTTGTGGAGCGCCTGGCCCGGTGACGGGACGGGCTCGCCAGGAGAGGGGTTCTCACCCGGACTCGTCTCGTTCGCGGGATCCTTCATCTCGACCAGCCGCAGCTCCGCGCGGCCGCCGCCGAAGAGCTGGCGGAAGGCTGCGTCGAATCCGGCGCTCACGGCCTCGAAGCCCTCCCGGAAGATGCGGCGCGCCTCGCGGTCCTGGCGGCGGATTGCCGCGAGTCCATCCGCGATGCCCTGCTCCACATCCCTCAGGTGCAACTCGGGTTCGCGGCGCTCCGTTTCCAGGTCCCGGAGTCGCGCTTCGGCAATCTCGTTGACGGGGCCCAGTTTCTGGATCTGGTCCTGGACCTGCCGCGCCTCTTCCGCGATCTCCTCGCGGGATCGGCCGCGAAGAGCGGCGGGAAGCGACGCCGCTGCCTCATCGAGCGCACATCCGTGCGCCAGCCGGAACTCGTTCTCCAACTCGCGCAGCAGGCCCCGGGCCTCCTGGGTCCCGGACTGCAGCTGGTGCAACTTTTCCTCGAGGTCCCGGATCTCGGTCCGACGGTGACGCGCCGCCTCGGCGGCGCTCTCCAGCCGGCCCCGGAGGTCTCGAGCGATGCGAGTCAGATCGCTTTCGCGCGCTTCCCATTCTCCGATCGCCGTTTCTGCCGACTGTCGCCCCGCGATCGCGGACTCCCGCCGCTCCCGCCATTCCGCCTCCGCGCGCCGTGCCGCGACGCACTCCGCGCGGACCCGGTCCAACCGCTGGCGGTCGTCACCCACCTGTCGTTCCAGCTCCCGGGCTCGGTCGGAAACCTCGCCTGCCACCGCATTCTGGCGTGCCAGTTCGCGGTCCGCATCCCGCCACCGCCGCTCCCGGGCCTCGAGCTCACGCCTCAGAGCCGCATGTACGTCTTCGCGTTCGGCCAGTTCACGGGACGCTTCCTCGAGTCGCGCTTCGTCGCGCGCCAACTGAGCTGCCGCGCGCGCGTCGTCCTGGTCGTTTTGCTCCCGCTCTTCGGACTGGCGGGAAGCCTCCGCTTCCTGCTCCGCCAACCGCTCCCGGGCGCCTTCGACCGCTTCCGCCTGACGGGACGACTCGAGCCGCAGGCGCACGAGGAGATGCTCCGCGCGCGCGCCGGCCGCGCGCAGCTCTTCGAGCGCCTTTCCCGCCTGCTCCGCTGCCTCGGCGGCCACCGCCCGGTCGCGCGACTGCGCCGCGAGGCGAAGCCTGCCCTCCTCTTCTTCGGCTTCGAGTTCAGCTACTTCCCGCCTGGTGCTCAGGAATCCCTCACCAGGTCCCCCGCGCCCGAAGCGCACGATGCCGGGATGCACCACGCTGGCGCCCTCGCGTGTCACATAGACGCCGGGTTTCGCTGCGAACGCCTCCAGCGCTTCCTTGAGGTCATGGGTCACCACCGCATTCGGGATAATGGGATCGAGCGCCGCGTCCACCGGCGTCAGGTGGTCGCTCAACCGGTCGTCTCCATCGGAAGCCGGCCGCGTGGCGGAAGCGCAGGCCTCGAGCAACTCGGAGACCACGACTTCGGAAGGCCCGGCATCGTTGCCGCCGAGCTCTTCGACCAGATCTTGTATGTCGGAAACGCGGTCGATGCGGAGCCGGTGCACGCCAAGCAGCCGCTCCGCCGCCAGCTCGTAACCCGGTTCCACTTCCACCAGCTCCCCGACGGCGCCCCCGAGCGCAACTCCGCGGCGGCGGGCCGCCTCAACCAGCTTCGCGGCGCCCTCCCCCAGCTGCTCGCGCGAAACGACCAGCGCCCGCAGCGAACGGAGCTTCGCTGAGAGGGCCGCCTGATCCCGCTCGGCCTGTTCCTCGCCGTCGCGCGCTGTCTCCGCTCTGGATTTCGCGGTGCGCCACGACGCTTCGGCGGTCTCGATTTGCCCCTGGAGCCGGGCGGTTTCGTCCTCCTGCGCACCGACCCGGGAAGTGGCTGCGGACAGTCCCGCGGTGACGTGATCGAGACGAGCGTCAAGTTCCCTCCGGCTTCCTCGAAGTTCGAGCTCCGCCGCCGCCAGCCGGTCCCGCCGGGCCGCGTACTGCTCCCGTGAAAGCCGGAACGATCGGACGCTCCCGCGCAAGCGATCGGTCTCCCGCCGCAATTCCCAGACGGCGGAGTGCGCTTCGCGCTCCTCCGCCAGCACCCGGTCCCTCGCCTCCGCCCGCTCCGCTGCCGCCTCGCTCAACTCCGCGAGCCGACCCGGGAACTCCTCCGCCCGCCGCGCGCTTTCCTGCCGTTCCCGGTCGAGGTCATCGAGGCGGGCGCCGAGCGTCGTGGCTTCCGTCTCGAGGCGGGAAACCTGCGACGCACGGACCGACGCGGCCCGGGCGCCTTCGTCAAGGACGGCCACCGCTCGAGCCCGGCGCGCACCCAGATCGCCAATCTCCCGCGTCGCCTCGCGGATCTCGACATCCGTTCCGGTGACTTGCTCGCGGATAGCTTCGACGAATGTTTCGAAAGTCGCCAGACTCGCGCGCCGCCGGGTTCGCGCGGCGCTCAGGGTCTCTTCGGGAGACGCGTCTTTCCGGATACGGGAAAGGAGCGCTTCCCGCCGGGCCAGTTGCTCCGCGACGCCCAGCAGCCGCGCCTGATCGGTTGCCTCGCGAACCCGGCTCGCCGTCCGCGAATCGCGACGGGCCACCCGGATGTAACGGTCGAGCTCGGCAAGCCGTTCGCGCACGCGTTCAAGCGCCTTCTCGGCCGCCCGCAGGTTCGTCTCGCTTTCCCGCCGATTCAGGCGATAGGTGCCCAATCCAACCGCCTCCTCGACCAGGAGCCTGAGGTCCGCGGGTTTGCGGCTGAGCACTTCGTTGGCGCGCCCCTGTTCAATCAACGCGTAGGAGCCCGGACCCAATCCGGTGCCGGCGAACAAGCGGCGAATGTCCCGCCGGGTGCAGCGGCGGCCGTCCATCTCATAGACCGACTGGCCACTGGCGTCCACGCGGCGGCCGACCACCACCTCCCGGTGGAGTTCGCGCGCCGCAAGCCCGGATTCCGGAACGGGTGCGGTGGCGCCGTTCTTCCGGGTCCCTTCCGGCGGGGCGGCAGCTCGGGACGCGCCGTTCCCGGTGATGCCGTTTGCCGAAAAACCCGAGCCGGACACACGCACGCCGCTGACGTGGAGCCGCACCTCGGCAATCCCGAGGGGCTCACGCAGGGCGCTCCCGCTGAAGATGAGCTCCTTGCCCCGCGCCCGGATGGTTCCCGCACCCAACTCGCCGAGCACCCAAAAGACAGCGTCCGCGATGTTGCTCTTGCCGCAACCGTTCGGACCTACGACCGCGGTGGCGCCCTGGCCGAATTCGAGCGTCACCGGCTCCGCGAAGCTCTTGAAGCCGGCGATTTCGAGCCGCTCGATCCTCACTCGATTGTCACCTGAAGATTGTGGCTGCGGCGCTGCCGAGGCCCAACCGGATTCTAAGCGTTTGTGGGCCTCAGCCACAATATGTTGTGCCTGAAGGGATCCGCACCCCCAAGATACGGTGGCTGGGAACTACCGGGAGCCGGCGGCGAAGCCGTCCTCCCGAGGCGGACCACGGAGCCGCCCCGGGGGGCGGCGGGCGGCGGCCAGCCCCCCGAATCCCGGGTGAGCGCCCCGCCCGGAACCGTCACCGGGCTCCGAGCCGTCGGTGGACAAAGTCACGCGGCCCGCTTCCTGGTGCTCACGTCACTTTGTCCACAGGCTCCTAGAATCCGGCAACACCGCCTTGGGTCTCCTCAACCGCTACATCCTCCGGCTCATCGCCCCCGGCGTATTCCTCGGGACCGGAGTCTTCCTGTTCGCGCTGCTGCTGAACGAGCTGATTGTCAACATCGAGTTGATCGTCACTCAGGGAGCGAACCCGTCAACGGTGGGGCTGGCCTTTGCCCAGTTGATCCCCGCCCTGCTGGCGGTTGCAGTCCCGAGCGCCCTGCTGCTCGGCATCCTGCTGGCCCTCAACCGCCTCTCGAGCGGTCACGAGCTCATCGCCATGCGGGCCGGGGGAATCTCTCCCTGGCGTCTCCTTCTCCCAATTGCCACCGCGGCGGGGATCGCCTTCGGGATTTGCCTCGTGCTGATGCTCGAGGTCGTCCCGCCCGCGAACCAGCGGTTCGTGGAACTGAGGGACGAACTCCTGAACTCCCGGCTGCGGACAGAAATCGAGCCGCGCATGTTTTACGACGAGCTCCTCGACGGCCGGGTTCTGCTGGTCGGCGAAGTCCCTACGCGCGAGGACGGCTGGAGGCGCGTCTTTCTGGCCGACACCGCGCGATCCGACGAGCCCACCATCTTCGTCGCGGACCGCGGCCGGCTGGTGACGGTTTCCGAGGAGCGGCTGGCATTCCTCGAACTCACCGGCGTGGAGGTCCACAACGCCGGTCTTGACGACCCGGGGCAGTACCGCATTCAGCGCGCCGAACGCATCCGTTTGCCGCTCGACGCCGACGAAGTGTTCGGCTCCGAGACCCCGAGTCCGAGCCGCAGCGCCCGGGCCATGTTGCTTCCGGATCTGGTGACCGCCTACGAAGGCACGGATCACCCGATCTACCTGGTGGAGATCCACAAGAAATTCGCGTTTCCCTTCGCCTGCCTGGCGTTCGGGTTACTCGGCCTGGCTCTCGGAATCCGACCCTCTCCGGGGCCGGCGCGCGCAGGGTCGTTCGCCATGGCGATCCTCGTCATCCTCGCGTGGTATGCCCCGATCATGTTCGGCGAACAACTTGCCGCCGCGGGAGAACTCTCCCCCTGGATCGCCATGTGGGGCGCCAACATCGTGACCGTCGCCGCCGGCATCGCGCTGCTGGCGCTGGCGTCGCGGGAGATGCACCCGCTGGCGGCGACGCTGCGCCTCGTTCGCCGCCTGGGGCGCCTCGTTACCCCCCGCCGGTCGGCCGTGCGCCGCTGGCGTCCGCCGGGGCTGCCCACGATCCTGGATCGCTACGTCATTACCCGCTACGGCACGTTCCTCGCCATCGCGCTCGCCGCACTCCTGTCCTGGGAACTGATCGGCCTGTTGAATGCGGTCATCGGCGACGCCTTCGAGCGGAACATCCCGGCTTCGACCGTGCTTCGCTTCCTCGGTCTCTCGATACCCGCGTTCGCGGCGCAGATGTTGCCACTCGCGACCCTCACCGCGACGCTGGTGACCTTTGGGCTCCTCAGCCGCCACAACGAGGTCACGGCTTTTCTGGCCGGCGGGGTCAGCCGGACGCGGCTCGTGCTGCCGGCGCTCGTGGCGGGGCTGGCGGTGAGCGGCGTCGGCTTCGGGCTTCAGGAACGGCTGATTCCGATGACGGCCCCCGAAAGCGAGGACACCGGCGCTCGCATCCGCGGGGAAGCGCGGCGGACCGTGAATCCGCTGGAACGCCATTGGGGAATGGGCCCTCAAGGCCAGATCTACCATTACGACGAGTTCGACGCCGATAACGTCGTTCTGAGCGGGCTCTCCGTCTTTCGACTGAGCCCGGACGGTGCATCGCTCGCCGCCCGCAGCTACGCGGCCGCCGCTCACTGGTCCGACGCGGATCGAACCTGGACGGGCATCGGAGGCTGGGAGCGCGACCTCCAGCGCGGCCGGGCTGCCGAACCCTTCGCCGTCCGTGAGATTCCCGATGTCTCGGTCCCTGATTCTCTTCTTCAGCAGGACCTGGCCACCGACCACCTGCCCTTCCGCCAGCTCCACGAGCGAATCGAAACGATCGAGGCCGCGGGTCACCACGACCCCGCCCTCCACGTGGCCCTCGAAACCAAGGCGGCGCTCCCCTTCGCGTCCCTGGTGACGGTACTCATCGGGCTGCCGTTCGCGTTCCGGAGAACCAACCAAAGCGCCTGGGCCAGCACCGCGATCGCCTTCGCGATCGCGATCGTTTACCTGGTCGCCACCCAGTTCTTCCGCTCGATCGGGAACGCGGAACTGCTTGACCCGGTGCTCGCGGCGTGGTCTCCGAACCTCTTTTTCGGCCTCGCCTCCGTTTTTCTGCTGCTTCAGCGCCGCTGACCTGACCGCGTCACCAGCGGCGGAGGCCGCCTACCGGAAACGCTCGTCCGGACCCAACAGGGTGCCCGGAGGCAGCTCCGCCCCGCCGACAACGCTCGCATTCGCCCCCAGGCAGGCCCCCACGACGGGTACCCCCACCCGAGCGGTGTGCCCCAGCACTTCGATCCGCTCGACCGGCCCCGAGAGCAATCGGGCCCCAGCTCCCACCAAGGCCCCGCGTCCGAGCACGCTGTCCCGGACAATCGCCTCCGGCCCGACCCGCGCCCCTTCCATCAGGACCGCCCGTTCGACGACCGCCCCGGCCCCGATCCGGGCTCCGGGGCCGAGCTCAACCGGCCCCCGCAACCGGGCATCCGGGTGGACCGACGCGCCCTCTCCAAGAAAGACCGCCCCCTCTCCCATCGCGCCGGTGGCGGTTTCGAACCCGAGGGCGCGCGCGCCCTCTCCGGGCGGGTCACCTCCGAAGAGCGGCACGATGCGGCCGATGATGTCCCACGGATAGGTGAGCGGAATCCAGGGACGGCGGGCCCGTACGGCGCGCACCCCCGGGGAACGCGCCAGGATCCGAATGAGATCGGGCAATTCAAGTTCGCCGCGCACGCTCTCCTGGACTTCGCCGAGATGGTCCAGATCCCGCCGCGACAACGAGTAGGCGCCCACACTGCTCAACTCCCACGGTTTCGCCTCCGGCGGCTTTTCCTCCATGTCCACCAGCCAGTCGCCGTCGGTCACGGTGACGGTCGCCCGGTTCCAGGGGTCACTGGCCTCCTTGCAAAGGATGGCGGTCGGGTGCTCGCTCACCCGTGCGAGGTCTTCATGGTGGTAGAAGTCATCGCCGTTCAAGGCCAGCACCGGACCCGCGACCACAGTGGCGGCAACCCGCAGCGCATCCGCGGTGCCACGGGCGCTCTCCTGCTCGACGGGCACCAGGCGGATCCCGCGGTAGCTCTTGCCGAAGTGCTCGAGGATCCGCTCCTTCCGGTATCCGACCACCAGCACTGCGGTGTCCACCAGCCCGTGCAACTGGTCGAGTACCCGCTCCGTGAGGGGTCTTCCCCAAAGCGGCAACAACGGTTTCGGGAAGTCGGCGGTGAGTGGCCAGGTCCGCTGCGACTTCCCCGCAAGCAGGATGACCGCAGTGGGCCGGGGCGGGGCTGGCGTCACTGGTTCACCACCGCCACGGACGCCGCCCGTGCGCCTGTCGGCGCGGCTTCGGGTGGCATCCGGACTGCTATCATCGCGCGCCGCCCAGCGACGGCTCCCGAGACGATTGGTGATGGTCGTCTCCCCCCCATCCGGTCAACGAACCCAAGACGAGGAAGGTGTTCTGCAAGCGTGCAAACCGACCGCGACGTGCGGCTCTTTACTTCCGAGTCAGTAACCGAAGGCCATCCCGACAAGGTCGCGGACCAGGTCTCTGACGCCGTTCTCGACACCTTCCTGAGCCGGGATCCCCTGGCCCGGGTCGCCTGCGAAACCCTCGTCACCGCGGGTCGCGCGGTGATCGCCGGAGAAGCGACGGCGCGGGGAGGCCCGACCCGGGGCGAACTCGAGGCGGTGGTCCGGCGAACGATCCGCCGCATCGGGTACACCGGCCGGGACGACGACTTCGACGCCGACACGGTGGACGTCCAGATCCACATGGGCCGCCAGACGGCGGACATCGCGATGGGTGTGGATACCGGAGGCGCCGGAGACCAGGGGATGATGTTCGGCTTCGCGTGCGATGAAACGCCGGAGCTCATGCCGCTTCCCATCATGCTGGCCCACCGTATTACGGGGCGGCTCACCGAAGCGCGGAGAAACGGCGACATCCCGTATCTGGGGCCGGACGGGAAGGCGCAGGTCACCGTGGCTTACGACCCAACCGGCAATCCTGTTGCCGTTCCCACGGTCGTGGCTTCCTCCCAGCACGAGGAGCAGGCTCTCGACCGCGTGGTTCGCGACATCGAGGAAGGGGTGGTGCTCCCCGTACTGCCGGAAGAGTTTCGCGTCGGATCACCGGCAGTGCTCGTCAACCCGACCGGAAAGTTCGTGGAGGGTGGCCCGGCGGCCGACTGCGGACTCACGGGCCGGAAGATTATCGTTGACACCTACGGCGGGATGGCCCGCCACGGCGGCGGCGCTTTTTCGGGGAAGGATCCGACGAAGGTGGATCGTTCGGCCGCCTACATGGCGCGCTACATCGCGAAAAACGTGGTCGCGGGGGGCCTCGCGCGCCGGGCCGAAGTACAGATCGCGTACGCGATCGGGCGCGCGGAGCCGGTCTCGGTCCGGGTGGACACGTTCGGGACCGGAAGGACTGACGATGGGGAGATCGAGCGTGCGGTGCGGGATGTCTTCGGTCTGACCCCGAAAGAAATCATCGCCCACTTTCAACTGCGCCGGCCGATCTACGAAAACACCGCGAAAGGCGGCCATTTCGGGCACGAGGGCCCGGGTTTTCCCTGGGAGAGCACCGACCGCGCAGCAACGCTGGCTGCTGCCATCGGCCGATAGATCGCCGCAGGAATGAGCACCGGGCCGGACGGAGCGCTCGCGACCCGCTTCGACCCGGCGGCCGTCGAGGCCGAAGGGTGGGACCGCTGGGAAAGGGCCGGCGCCTTCGAAACAGAGGTGGACTCCGCCGGCCGGATACGGCCGGACGGCGACCCGGGACGCAAACCCTTCACCATCGTCATCCCGCCTCCCAACATCACCGGCCGCCTCCACATGGGGCACGCGCTCAACAACACGATTCAGGATGTGCTGGTCCGCTACCGGCGGATGGAGGGTCGCGACGCCCTCTGGGTCCCCGGAACCGACCACGCGGGCATCTCCACCCAGACCGTCGTCCGCAAGCACCTCGATGCCCAGGGCGTGGACTACCGGGCGCTGGGACGGGGGGCTTTCGTGGAGCGGGTCTGGAAATGGCGGGAGGAGTTCGGGGGGGTCATCCTGGAACAGCTTCGGAAGCTGGGATGTTCCTGCGACTTCCGCCGCACCCGGTTCACGATGGACGAGGGGCTTTCCCGGGCGGTGCGCACCGTCTTCGCGGCGCTCTACGACCGTGGACTCATCTATCGCGGGAAACGCGTCGTCAACTGGTGTCCGGTGGACCGGACCGCACTCTCCGACGACGAAGTCGAAACGGCGCCCGAGGGAGAGGCGGGTCACCTGTGGAGCATCCACTACCCGTTGGTGGGCGATCCCGGCCGGCGCCTCACGGTGGCGACCACCCGGCCCGAAACACTGTTCGGAGACGTTGCGGTCGCGGTACACCCCGAAGATCCCCGGTATGGCGACTTCATCGGCCGGAAGGTCCACCTCCCCCTCACCGGGCGGTCAATTCCGGTAATCGCCGACTCCGGGGTGGAGCGGGACTTCGGGACCGGTTGTCTCAAGATCACTCCCGCGCATGACCCGCACGACTTCGAAATCGGAGAGCGTCACGGCCTCGTTCCCCGAAACGTCATGCATGAGGATGCAACCCTCAACGACGAAGTACCCGAGGCGTTCCGTGGCCTCGACCGCTACGAGGCGCGCCGGGAAGCCGTCACCGCGCTGGACGCCGCCGGCCTTCTCGAGGCGGTGACCCCGCATCAGGTGCCGCTCGGCCGGGCGCAGCGCTCGGGAGCTCCCATCGAATACCGCCTTTCCGACCAGTGGTTCGTGCGGATGCGCCCGCTCGCCGACCGGGCGCTTCGTCGCAGCGGCTTCGAGAAGCGCGAGGACGGATGGGCAAAGGTGCGCGAGGGGGAGGTCCGCTTCCATCCGGCCCGCTGGGAACAGGTCTATGCCCGCTGGCTCATCGAGATCCGCGACTGGACGATCAGCCGGCAGATCTGGTGGGGGCACCGCATCCCCGCGTGGCATCACCGGGAGACGGGCCGCGTGGCAGTGGGGGTGGAGACTCCCCCGGAGGTGCTCGCCGACCCGGACTCCTGGCGTCAGGACGAAGACGTCCTGGACACCTGGTTCAGTTCCTGGCTCTGGCCGATGAGCACCCTCGGATGGCCGGACGAGACGCCGGACCTGGCGCGCTACTTCCCCACGTCAGTCCTCTCCACCGACAAGGGAATCCTCTTCTTCTGGGTCGCGCGGATGAACTTCGCCGGGATCGAGATGACCGGCCAGCTCCCCTACCGGGATGTTTACATCCATCCCACCGTGCTCGACGAACGGGGCGCGGTCATGAGCAAGAGCAAGGGAAACGGAGTGGACCCGCTCGCGGTGATCGACGGCGCCACGCTGTCGGACCTCCAGCGGCCGGTCCGAGAGGCGCGTCCCACGAACATGAAGGAGTTGCTGCGCCGGGTCGAGCGGAGTTTCCCGGATGGCTTCGAGGGCGTGGGCGCCGACGCCTTGCGGTTCACCCTGGTGCGGCTTTGCTCCGAGGGACAGGAGATGCGCCTGTCGCTGGCCAAGTTCCACGAGATCGGCCGGCGCTTCCTCACCAAGCTCTGGAATGCGTCCCGCTTCGCGCTGCTCGCTCTCGACGAGATCGAAGCGGACGGCCCCCTGGGGGACCCGCAGGCCGAGGACCGGTGGATCATCTCCCGGGCGAGCGCCTGCGCCGATGAGGTCCGGAGAGCCCTCGACGAGTTCGACTTTTCCGCGGTGGGCAGCGTCCTCTACCGATTCGTCTGGAACGACCTCTGCGACTGGTACGTCGAACTCGCCAAGGTGCGCCTGCGCTCCGGCCCGGCGGCGGCGCGACGCACTGCCGCCACCCTCGGGACGGTGTTGAGCGACACCCTGCACCTGCTTCATCCCGTAACTCCCTACGTAACGGAGCACCTCTTCTCCCGGCTCCGACTGGCCATGGACCAGAAGAACCTGTGGAACGGCAACCGCCCGACCCAGGACCTGCTGGCCCGCTCTGCCTTTCCGGCGGCGGGAGGAATGCGGGACCGGGCGCTGGAAGAACGATTCGAGGCCCTCCAGCGGCTGGTCAGCGGGATCAGGAAGATCCGGGCCGATGCGGGACTGCCCCCGGACCTGCGACTTGCGGTGTCGGTGCGGGAATCCCGCGGGCTGACCGGATTCGGCTCGCTGCTCGCGGAGTGCAGCGGCCCGGTCTGCTCCCTGGCCCGCTTGTCGTCCATCTCGGTGGCCGGCCGCGCCGAAGCGGGATCGGCAACCGGCCGAGACGCCGACGAGGCCACGGCGGCGGGGCAGGTTTCGGTCGTGGACCCGGCGTTCGAAGCGCGCACCAACCTGGGCCAGGCGGTCGATCTCGAAGCCGTGCGGCACCGCCTCGCGAAACAGCGGCAGCGCATCGACAAGGAGCGGGAGAGCACCCGGAAACGCCTGTCCAATGCCGGCTTTGTCGAACGCGCCGATCCCGCGGTGGTGAGCAAGGCGCGGGAGCGGCTCGCCTCCCTGAACGATCAGGCCGAGCGACTCGCGGAACTTGCCGAGCAACTCGGCGCGGCCCGCTAACAGCCGCCAGCAAGACCCCGCCTCTCGGCGCTCACGCGGGTTTCACCACCGGGCTGTCATGCCAAGATCCGGCCGGCGCTACCGCCCTTCCGCATACAATGGGCGCGAAGCCCTACCTCGGCAGATTTCTTGCCGGATCCATGAACTTCTCAATTGAGGCGGTCAACTCCACGCTTGGCGAGTCGCGTCGCAAGCTCGCCGCTGCCGCCGGTCGGGTTCTGCAGGGCGTTGCCGGATGGGGGCGGATTGCGGTCGAGCGGACCGGGCGGGCGGCGCCCATCGTCGCCATCGTGCTCATCGGGGTGTCCGCCGCCGCCGTCGGCGTCAGCGGCCTCGAATCGCTGACCGAACAGGGCCGGCTTCGGGACCGGTTGGCCACCGAGGTGGAGCGCCTTTCCCTGGAAGCCACCGGGCTGCGGGATTCCATCGCGTCGCTGCGGCAGGATCCGGCCGCACTCGAAGTCCACGCCAAGACCCATCACCAACTGGTGGAGCCGGGTGAGATCGTCGTCTTGCTCCAACCGCCCGGACCAGGCGCCCGGACACCGCGCTGACGCCTCCCGGACATCGCATCGGATCTCTCACCGACGTTTCACTGACGCGGACCGACGCGCGGCCCCACAACACGCGTTCCGGCGCGCTTGCGGGACGGCGCCTGGAATGGGTTCGAAGGCTCGCCTACTCGATCCGGTAGCGCAACGGAAGAATCTCTCCGTCGCGATCCACCGTCAGGTCGATCTGGCTTGCCGTCTGGAACCGCTGGACGAGTACGGCCAGGGACTCGGCTCCGCGAACGTCCCTGCCGTTGACGGTCAACAAGACGTCGCCCGGAACCAGTCCCGTTTCGCCGAGCACCGTATCCGTCGGAAAGGCGACCAGTTCCAGTCCGGCGACCTCGTGTCCCAGCACCCGCGGAGCCACGACCGCACTCGCCAGGATCCGCGGTAGCTCGGTCTGGAGCCGGAGGCGCACCTCGTCTCGCGAAAAGGTCCTCTCTCCCGTTGCCTCCGGATCCCCCGAGGCCGGGGCCGCGAGCGGTATGTCCGGCGGAGATTCCAGCAGCACTGCGGCGCCGGACGGAGGTTCCGCCGGGGACCCCATTCGCGCGGAGGGCTGCGGAGCGGTCGGAGACTTCCCAACCTCCGCTGGGGCGAAAGCACCGGGCAAATCCACGTCGAACGTCTCACCGTCCGGAGCCTTCATCCGCACGCCATCGGCGAGCAGTTGAACCAACGTGAATCCCCCATGGGAATCGCCGACCCGGAGCGTGAGCGGCCGACCGGCGCCGAACTGCAAGAGCGCCATCCCCCCGGCTTGCTGTTTCACCACCCCATGGAGCCGCACGGCAAACGGCCCTTCTTCGGCAACCTGGGAAACGGGCATCGGTTCGGCCGCGGCAAGCCCGGCCAACAGAACGAGGGCTCCGGGGAGGCAGCGATGTGCAAGACCCATGGCGGTGACCAGCCGGAGTGTACGGCGCGCCGCCCGGCTGACCCAGTTCAAGGGCTGCTAGCAGCCTGTGGCAAAACCCACGTGGCGTTCAACAGGCGGTGCATCCCGGCTGAACCGCACCTCTACGAGGCGCTCATCGTTGCGTTTCGGTCGAAATACACTCGGTATTCCTCCCTCACGCGCCTTGTCAGCCGGGCGCCTCGCCCGTCTCGGCGCTCACGCGGGTTTCACCACAGGCTGCTAGGATTCCATGGAGCACTCGGGACGTCGGCGGATCACACCAGACCGGCGCGCGCCGGCGCTTCCGACCCGTATCGCGGTGTTCGGACCATTCCAAGCGGGGCCTCGCCTGGCGGAATCTGGCCGATCTATTGCGCGTTCCGGTTCAGAACCGTCGCCAGACCCGGCATCTCGGCACCGCACCGCAGTTGGGCATTTGACCCGTTCCGCAGCCGGCGCCGAGCCGTCGGGTTTCGAGTGTGAGAGCGCGTACCCCGCCGAAAAGCGCCGAACCGGAGCTCACGGGGAACGGCCCGGATTCGGCAATCCGGCCAACTGCCCTTCCTGAAACACCCGCACACCAGAACATCTCAACCCAAGACTCAACGCAGCCCACGGGACGTCCGGCCACGCCGGCCTCCCCTCCCGCCTCCTCCCCGGCGACGCCGGCGCACTCCGGCTCGCTCCTCAAGGGCCTCGAGCGCGCGGCACGGGCGCTGGCCCGCTCCTGGCCCGGTCGATTCCTGCTCGGTGTCGGAGCCGTCGCCTCGCTGTCCTCGGCGGGCGCCCTGCCCCGCTCCTGGACGGCCGACGCCTGGACGGTCTTCGCCATCACGCTGGGGGCGGTCGTCGTGTACTTCGGGCGCGACCTGCTTCAGTGGCTGCTCTATCCGGTGCGCCGGAAGTTGGCGGTCTCCTATCTCTTCGTGGGGCTGTTACCCGTCCTGCTGCTCAGTGCGTTCTTCCTGCTCGCCTTCTACGTGGTGTTGGGGCTCTACGGGTCCTACGCCTTCCAGACGAACCTGGGGGCCCGGGGCATGGCATTCGCTTCCGCCGCCAGGCAAACCCTCCTGGAGATTCCACCAGGATCCGCTCCGCCGGAAATCGCTCGCGGACTCGAGGAGGCCGTCGCCCGGGTCACTCCTTTCGCTCCGGGCGCGGCGGCCTGGCTTCTCGAAGTCGAGGAGGGCCGCATCGTCCAGCTGACGGGTTCCGGTGACGGCGGCCCCATCCGGGAGTCCGATCCGGTCCCGGAGTGGGCGCTCGGCCCCTACGAGGGCGTGGTGCAGATGGAGGACGACGATTGGTTCGGCGCCCTGGTCCCGGCCCCGGGCGGGGATCGCCTCGCGCTGGTGCTGTCTCCGCTCGCGCCGCTCCTCGAGCAAAGCGCCCGGGAGGAAGATCTGATCGTTCGCACCGTCTGGGCGCTCTACCTCGGCGACGAGAGCGAGAACCCGCCGGCGCCACTGCGTTTCCCGGGGGCCGAAAGCGACCGCTTCACCATCGACTGGGACGAGCCGCTGTTGCTCGAGGCCGTTCCCTGGGGACCCGACATGGAGGGAGGCACGGTCATGGTGGCGATCGGCTTCGCCCCGATCCACCTGATCCAGGGGACCACGAGCGGGCTCTCGGAGTCCGTGGCCATCAGCAACCAGGATTGGCGCAGCGGTTTGCTGCTCGTCCTCGGCGCCCTGGCCGTCGTCTTCTTGCTCATCGAGGGTGTCGCGTTCGCCGCCGGGCTCCGGCTGGCGCGCTCGATCACCCGATCGGTCGAGGCGCTGAGCCAGGGAACGGACCTGGTTCGCAGCGGAAATTTCGGCCATCAGGTGCACGCCGCGTCCCCCGACCAGCTCGGAGAGCTCGCCAGTTCCTTCAACATCATGACCGCCAAGATTGCCGACGACATGGGACGTCTGCGGCGCGCGGCGGTGCTCGAGCAGGAGATGGAAACGGCGCGGCAGTCGCAGGCGCGCCTTCTCCCTCCCGAGGGATCCGTCCTCGTGCCGGGATTCGCCCTCGCCGCCGTCTGCCGGCCGGCAACCGAGGTCGGGGGCGACTACTACGACCTGATCCCGCTGGGGCCGAATCGGCTCGGGGTCGTGATCGCGGACGTCTCCGGGACCGGGACCCGGGCGGCGTTCATCATGGCGGAACTCAAGGGCCTGATGCTCGCCCTGAGCCGAATCCACGAATCTCCCCGCAAGGTTCTGGTGGAGGCCAACCGGGTGCTTCACAACGCACTCGATGCCCGCACCTTCATCACCATCACCTACGCGGTGTTCGACTCCGCGGCAGGTCGGGTAACTTTCGCGCGGGCGGGCCACAGCCCGCTCCTTCACCTGATCCGGCGGGACGGGGACTGGCCTCGCTCGGAAGCGCTGGTTCCCGCCGGGCTCGGGTTGGCCCTGGATCCCGGACCGGTCTTCGACGAAATCCTCGAAGAGCGCTCCGAGCGTCTCAACCGCGGGGAAACCTGGCTCTTTTTTACGGACGGCGTCTCCGAAGCGATGAACTCCGAGTCCGACATGTTTGGGGAGGAAAGACTGATGCGGCTCCTTGAGGAGGGGGCGGCCCTGCCGCCGGCAGATCTGCAGCGGAGGGTCGAAAACGCGGTCCTGGAGTTCACGGGCTCCGAGACGTACACCGATGACCTGACGATGGTCCTGGTGCGGGTGGACTGAGATGGCCAGACGACGACGCCGGCGCACATCGGCCTCCAACCATCGCCCGGTCGTGGAGTTTGCCCGCGGACTCGGGTACCGATTCCGGAACATCGAGCTGCTCCAGGAAGCCCTGACGCATGGCTCGTATCGCAACGACCACGCGGTGGCGGACTACGAACGACTGGAGTTTGTCGGGGACGCGGCACTCGGACTCGTCGTCACCGAGTCCGTGCACCGGCAGCGGCCGCACTGGGACGGCCAGAGGCGTCAGGAGACCAAGTCCGAGCTGGTCAGCAACCAGTCGCTGGCGGCGGCGGCGCGAACTCTTTCACTGGACGAGGGCATCCGGGTTGGACGCGGCCGGAATTCCGGAGAAGAAGTCCGGTCTTCCGACCGCATCCTGGCGAACGTCTTCGAAGCAGTCCTCGGGGCCGCCTATCTCGACGGCGGCATGCCGGCGGCGCGGGGGATCCTGGGAGCAGCTTTTGCGAGGAAACTCAAGCGATTCCGGCTGGAGCCGCTCGAAGGCGTTCCGGGATGGGGCCGTCGCCTGGGAACCGGGCTACGAGCCGTGGGTCCGCTCGGTGTCCGTTTCACCCGTCGTCTGCTGTTGCTTCGGAAGGACGTCGAACGAGCACTGGGATACACCTTCGCCGATCCGGCAATCCTGGCGGTGGCGCTCGAGAAGAGCGACGGGGAACGCTCCTCGGGACCGCGGCGCGGCCGGCAACGGGGGGGCCGGGGACGACGGGGCCCGGGGCCGCGATCGCCGGGGCATGACCGGTCGGCCCGGACTGCCAACCGGCCGGCGCTGCGCTTTCTCGGGCGCGACGTCATGCATCTCATGCTCGCCGAGGCGCTCCACAACCATTTCCCCGACTGGGACGAAGGACGGATGACGCTCGCCAGGATGCGGCTGCAGAGCCGGGAATTCACGCAGGTGCTGAGCCAGCACTGGTCCCTGGGGAACGATGACGACAGCGCCGCGACCGCGGAAGCCGTGATGGGGGCGCTCTACCTCGACGGCGGCCTGGGAGCCGCACGGCGTGCCCTGGGCCGGCCGTTCCGGGCGGCCCTCGAGGAACTCGAGGATCCCGACCTGGAACTCCTGGACCCCAAGACACTTCTCCAAAACCGCCTGGCGCAGGCCGGTAAAGAGGCGCCACGGTACGACGTGAAGCGCGGCGGACGGAACTCGCGGGGCGAGGGTGCGGTGTCGGTGACCCTGCGGCTGGCGGGCGGACTGGTCGAAACGGGCACCGGCCGCGGCCTGAAGGAAGCCGAGAAAGATGCGGCGCGCCAAGCGCTCGCGCGCCTCGAGCAACAGTCCGCCAGGAGCCGGAGGGGAGCCAGGCGAGCCCCGCCCTCCGGCGCCGAACCAGAAGCGCGCGACAAGACCGCGCCGGCGACCGACGCCACGGAGAACCCGAAGGGCGCTCTCCAGGAGACGCTCGTGAAGAAAGAGGGCCGGCTTCCGGTGTACCGGCTCATCTCGGAGAGCGGTCCCGAACACGACAAGACCTACGTCATGGAGGTGCTCGCGGGGCGCCGCGCGCTGGGAAGAGGGGTGGGCCCCAGCAAACGCAAGGCGGAGGCCGAGGCGGCCGCCGCCGCGCTCGCCGGCGGGATCTGACCGCGCCGGCCCCCGACAGGCCGGCGAGTCGCAAATCACCCATATACTCCGCCCCTCCGCACCGCGGCCGGAAGTGGCCGGCAATCCGTGGACAACGAAAGGGCGAGCATCAGGACCGGCAACCCGCCGGGCGGGTCAGGCGCCATCCGGGGGCACACCGGGCGACCAGGTCGCCACCGGGAGCGTCGTGAGCCGGCCGGGACGGACCGCCACTCGAAAACCGGTTCGCGCGTTGGTGGGTTGCTCGATCGGACCGGGAAAGGCAACAGGAATCTTGGCTGACAGTCTGAACTTTGATCTGAACGAGGAACACCGCGCGACGGAATCGCTGGTTCGCGAATTCGCCACCCGCGAGGTATCGCCGCATATCCGCGACAACGACGCGGCCAAGGTTTTCGATCGCGACGTTCTCAAGGGACTGGGCGAGCTCGGCATCCTGGGGATCTGTGTGCCCGAGCGCCACGGGGGCGCCGGACTCGATTACATCTCCCTGGGGTTGGCCTGCGAGGAACTCGAGTACGTGGACACCTCGCTGCGGGTCATCATGTCCGTCCATGCAGGTTTGAATTCCCTCTCGCTGCTGGCGTGGGGCACCGAGTTCCACAAGGAGCGCTACCTGCGGCCGCAGGCCGAGGGGAAGGAGATCGCCACCTACGGGCTTACCGAGCCCGACGCCGGCAGCGACGCGGTCGGCATTCGAGCCACGGCCCGGCGCGATGGGGCCGACTACGTGCTGACAGGCGAAAAACACTGGATCTCCCTGGCGGAGATTGCCGACAACTTCCTGGTGATCGCCTGGACAGACCCGGACAAACGCGCCCGGAGGGATCATTCGGGACTCTCGGCCTTCATCGTGGAGCGCTCCTTCCCGGGCTTCGAGTCGGGAAACATGACCCACAAATGGGGAATCCGCGCCGGCAACACGGGCTGGTTCCGAATGCACGAGGTTCGCGTTCCGGCAGAGAACCGGCTCGGGGAAGAGGGCGAAGGCTTCAAGATCGCGATGTTCGCCCTGGATCAGGGCCGCTACACGGTCGCCGCCGGCGCCACCGGACTCATCCGCGCCTGCCGGGACGAGAGCGTGCGGTGGGCGCGCGCCCGAACGACCTTCGGTCAGGAGATTGGCCGGCACCAACTGGTCAAGCAGATGATCGCAAACATGGAGCGGGACTACGAGATCAGCCGGCTCCTGTGGCTCCGTGCGGGAGAGCTGAAGAATCGCGGGCGCCGCAACACCCGCGAGACTTCCCTCGCCAAGTGGGTGTCCACGGTCGCCTCGGAACGGGCGGCTTCGGACGCCATCCAGATCCACGGCTCCTACGGTTACTCCGACGAGTATCCGGTGGGACGCTTCTGGAGGAACTCCAAGGGCGCCGTCATCTACGAGGGAACTCGCGAAATCCACACCCTCATGCAGGCCGACTACGCCCTGGGGTACCGGCAGGATCGCCCCACGCGCGTCACGCTCCCGGCGCCGGAAGAGCGTTGAGCGGGACGGCGTTCGACCGTCCGCTGGCGGCCGTAAGCTCCCACCTCGTCCAAACGGTCGAGGAAGCAGCGATCTCCTGCGCCCGCACGATCGGCCAGGGAGACCGGCACCACTCCGATCAGGTCGCGGTTTCCGCCATGCGCCGGGTTCTGGACAGGGTTCCGGTCCGCGGGCGGGTCGTGATCGGGGAGGGCGAACGCGACCAGGCTCCCATGCTGTGGAGCGGCGAAGAGTTCGGCGACGGCGGGGAGGCAAGCCCCACGCTGGACATCGCGGTGGACCCTCTCGAAGGTACCAACCTGTGCGCCACGGGAGGCCCCGGCGCCATCGCGGTGCTGGCCGGTTCGGAACGCGGGGGATTGCTCACCGCGCCCGACGTTTACATGGAGAAGATCATGGTGGGAGCAGCCAGTCGCAGCCTCCTCGGTGACGAGATCCGGCTCGATCACTCCCCCGAGCAGAACGTTCGCGCGATCGCCGAGGCCGAGGGCCGTCCGGCGAGCGAGATCACTGTCGTCGTGCTCGAGCGCCCTCGGCACGCCGAGTTGATTGCCGGGCTGCGGCGCGCCGGCGCCCGCGTACGCCTCATCGGAGACGGCGACCTCTCGGCCGGCATCCTGAGCGCGATGCCGGGATCGGGAGTTCACGCGGCCATGGGCTCGGGCGGCGCTCCGGAGGGAGTGATTGCCGCGGCGGCCCTGCGGTGCCTGGGCGGCGGGATGCTGGGGCAGCTGCTGGTACGCAACGAAGCGGAGCAGCAGCGGCTCCGCGAGACCGGTGTCGAGGATCCAGGTCGCATACTCACCACCGCCGAATTGGCGCCCGGCCGGAACCTCATCTTCTGCGCCGCCGGGGTGACCGACGGAGCCCTCGTCCGGGGGGTGCGGTTCGGCCCGAACGGCATCGAGACCCATACCCTGCAGATCACCAACGAACCTCCCGAACTGACCCGCATCACCCGGCGCCGGAGCGCCTGAAATGGGAAGGGACTGCCGCAATTGGCGTAGGCGGGTCCTCTCGATTAGTCTCTCTGGAGCGGGGGCTTTTCTCCCCCTCAGTTCCCGATTGCGACGGTTGCGAGTCCGTGGAGACCGATCCTTCTCTGCTTGAGGCGCTGGCCGCCGCCTTCGTGGACGACGGGCCCGAACGCACCTACTACTACGATCGGGATACCGCCCGCATGGTCAGCGTGGCGGAGGACCACGAGGATCCTTCGACCCAGGAAATCGTCTGGCAGTTGGAGTCCGACATTCGAGGCCGCTTCGTGGCCGTACCAAAGCCGCGGCTCGAGGACACCCTCAGCGAGCAGGATGCGTTCGTCGAGTCGCTTCCACAAGGCGAGATGCGGCTCCGTCTCGAAGCCCTGCTCGAGGACGACCCCGACGGGAGCAAGCTCGCACAACTCGTGAACCGCGATCGAAACGTCCGGCCTGCCTGGCGAGAATTCCGCGCGGCCCGCGCCCGCATCCAGGCGTCCGAGTTCCTGGGCCGGCTCGTTTGATGCCACGTCGGCAGCGCCGCGACCCGGCGGCGCTCCGGGTTCGGCGGCTGCCCCCCAAAACACACGAAATTCGAAAGAAACCGGTTCGCTTCTGGCATAGGGATTGCGGCAGCTAGCAGTGGCAGCCTCGAGGAGGTAGCCCATGCACAAAAGACCCAACATGCGTAATCAGACCCTGGGGCACGCAGGCATTCTGAGTCTGTTTCTGGTCCTGGGCCAAGCGCCGGCAGCGCTCGGGCAGGCCGACGAGGAGACCGGGCGTTCCTACGCCTACGGGAATCTCAGCGTGGTGGACGGCGACGTCTGGCACCAGCGGGCGGACGATTTCGGCGCGCACGAGGCGGAGCGCGGCAGCCCCTTCCTTCCGGGCGACCGCATCTGGACCCGCGAACCCGGCCAGGTCGAGTTGCGCTTTGCGGGACGGGTCACCGCCTGGATGGACCAGGCGACCAAGTTGGACTACGTGGAAGGCGACAGCCCGCACCGTCTCGGGTTCTGGACCGGAAGTCTGATCGTCTGGATGGCGGGCGATGCGGAAGTGGTCGTGGAAACGCCTGGCGGCACCTTCTCCCCACAGGGAGAGGGTGAGTACCGCACCGATCTGCTCGAGGATGGCCGCACCGTCCAATTCGTCGTGTACTCGGGGATTGCAACGGTCTCCACCGAGTGGGGCTCGGTGCTCGTGGGGTCCGGTCAGCGGACCATCGCTTCCGAGGGCGCCGCCCCGGCGTCGCCGGAGGAGTTCCTGGGCAACGACAGTTTTCTGGCATGGACCGAAGGCCGCCGGCAGCGGTTCGTCACCAGCGCCGAAACGCACTACGACGAACTGCCCGAGGAAGTGCAGGAGTACGCCCCCGATCTGGCGCAACACGGTCGCTGGCACCACGATGTCCATCTGGGCTGGCTCTGGTATCCGGCCGTCGCCGCCGACTGGGCGCCTTACCGGCTGGGGCGGTGGTCGCACACGCCCTTCGGTTTGACCTGGATCTCCTACGACTCCTGGGGATGGGCCCCCTATCACTACGGCCGCTGGGGTCACGGACCCCTCGGCTGGTACTGGCTTCCGGGGTCGGTCTGGAGTCCGGCCTGGGTTTCCTGGAGCTACGGCCCCAACTGGGTCGGGTGGTCCCCGTTGAACTACTGGGGCTATCCCGTTTACGGCTGGGATTACTACAGCCGTGGGGACTACGACGGCCGCGGCTGGGGGGGCAACGTCCCTCGCCGGGGGCAGATTCGGGGCAAGGCAGTTCCCCGCGGGTCCGTGGGCGATCGGGGATCGTGGAGTTTCACCAGCCGGGAGGCCGTTGGCCGTCCGGCCTCCCGCAACCGCCTGTCCGCCTCCAGTCTGACGAACCTGCAAGAGGCCCGGGTGTTGTCCCAGGGAGCCGTCCTCGACCGGGGATTCCGGCAGCGCGCGGTGGGGGTTACCGCGATGACCCGCTCCGCCAAGGCCACGAACCGACGACTCTCGAATTCGCGGGTCGCCGCCTCCCGGGCAGCATCCGCTGCGGGCCGCTCCACGGCGGGCGCGGCCCGCAGCACCCTCCGCGGGCAGCGCGTCGCCGTTCCTTCGAACGCAGCGCGAGCCCGCAGCACGCGGTCGGCGGCCGCGGCGGAAAGGGACCGGGCGGTCCTGTCCCGCGGAGCGGTCGGACCGCGCGAGAGTTCCGCGGGCACGGAGTCAGGCCGGTCCCGAGCCGCCGCTCGGGGTAGCGGGACCGCCGACGCCGCCACCTCCACCCGCCGGGGCGGACGCCCCGAGGCCGCCCGCGGCGGCCGCCCCACGACCGGAAACCGGCCGGCGACATCCCCCCGGCCACGGGCTTCCGGACGGACGGGGACCACGGGAGCGCGAAGGCCGTCAACGGTCCGCCCCTCATCTCCACGGAGCGGCGCTGCCGCGGCAGGACGGTCTGGAACTCCACGCAGCCGGCCCAGCGGCGCTACCCGCAGCCGGCCGAATGGAGCTAGCCGGAGCCGGCCCAGCGGCGCCTCCCGCAGCCAGCCCAGTAGCGGAGCCAGCCGAAGCCGGCCGAGCGGGGCCAGCCGGAGCCGGCCCAGCGGCGCTTCCCGAAGCCAGCCCAGTAGCGGCGCCAGCCGCAGCCGCCCGAGCGGGGCCAGTCGGAGCCGGCCCAGCGGCGCTTCCCGAAGCCAGCCTAGTAGCGGCGCCAGTCGCAGCCGCCCGAGCGGGGCCAGCCGGAGCCGGCCCAGCGGCGCTTCCCGAAGCCGACCGAACGCGGGCTCCCGCAGCCGGCCCAGCGCGACGTCCCGCACGCGCCCGAGCGGCGCCTCCCGGGGAGGCCGTCCCGGTGGGTTCTCGCGCTTTGCGGGGAGCACGCGGAACGGCGGTAGCCGCAGCGGCATGAGCCGCGGCGGTGGCGGCGGTGGCGGCGGCACCGCGGTGAGCGGCAGCGGCGGCGGTGGCGGAAGCCGGGCCAGCGGCGGCGGTGGCGGAAGCCGGGCCAGCGGCGGCGGCGGCGGTGGTAGCGGCGGCGGTAGCACCGCCGTCAGCCGAAGCGGCAGCGGTTCGAGCGGAAGCCGGCGGCCGAACAACCACTAGGCGTCGTTCGGTTCTTACCGGCGAACGCCCGGCGGCCCAGCCGCCGGGCGTTCGCGTCGGGGCGGCAATTCGTCCGAGGATTTCCTCCGACGCCGCGTTCCCGAGCCTTTCAGGCTTCCGGGCCAATACCGGTTTGCCGACCCGGGTTTGCCACCGCGCGGCGTTGCCGATGGGGGAGATTCGCCCCTGGTTGGCCAGCGTTCGACCCCCAACGGGTTGTGGTCTTGCCGGTTGCATACCGCAACATGTTGTGTTTTAGTTTCATCCAATGCTCTTTCGGCAGGCTGGGAGAAATGGCTTCGCGCCGACTCTCCTTTTTTTCCAACGAGGGGATATCTGTTCGTCATGCAAGTAGCCGTAGAACCCACGGCGGTGGGACCCCGCTCCGGGGAGGATTCGCAACACGGAAAGGAACAGAAGAACGGTCGGACCGGCGGTCTCGAATTCCGGCGCCGCTTCACCGAGCGTGGTGTCTCACCCTACGACCAGGTGGAGTGGGAGAAACGCGACGCCATCATCACTGACGAACACGGCAACACGATCTTTGCCCAGTACGGTGTCGAGTTCCCGAAGTCGTGGTCCATGATGGCGACCACCATCGTCGCCTCCAAGTACTTCCACGGATCGCTCGAGAAGGGCGAACGCGAGTCGAGCGTCCGCCAGCTCGTCGGGCGGGTGGCCGACCAGATCGCCGCCTGGGGAGTGAAGGATGGGTACTTCGCGGATCAGGCGGCAGCGGATACGTTCCGTGACGAGCTCACCTTCCTGCTGCTCAACCAGTTCGCGGCGTTCAACTCGCCGGTCTGGTTCAACTGTGGCGTCGAGGAGCAGCCGCAGTGCTCGGCCTGCTTCATCAACTCGGTCGAGGACACCATGGATTCCATCCTGACCCTCGCCAAGACCGAAGGGATGCTGTTCAAATGGGGCTCCGGGACCGGAACGAACCTCTCCACGATCCGCAGCTCGCGTGAGCAGTTGTCCAGTGGCGGGAAGGCTTCCGGGCCAGTCTCCTTCATGAAGGGGTACGACTCCTTCGCCGGGGTCATCCGGAGCGGTGGCAAGACGCGGCGAGCCGCCAAGATGGTGATTCTCAATGTGGATCACCCGGACATCCTGGAGTTCGTTGACTGCAAGTCCCGCGAAGAACAAAAGGCGCACGCGCTCATCGACGCCGGCTATGACGGGTCGTTGAACGGCGAGGCCTATGCATCCATCCAGTACCAGAACGCCAACCACAGCGTCCGGGTGAGCGATGCGTTCATGCGCGCCGTCGAGAACGACGAGGAGTGGTCCACCCGCGCGATCACCTCGGGTGCGCCGATGGACACCATGCGCGCCCGGGAGTTGTTCCGGCAGATCGCCGAATCGGCACATCGGTGCGGCGATCCGGGAATGCAGTTCGACGACACCGTCAACCGCTGGCATACGTCCAAGAAGACCGGTCGGATCAATGCTTCAAACCCGTGTTCCGAGTACATGTACCTCGACGACAGCGCCTGCAACCTGGCCTCGCTGAACCTGATGAAGTTCGTCAGCGAGGAACGTGAGTTCGACGCCGAGGGCTTTGAGCACGCGGTGGATGTGGTCCTTACCGGCATGGAAATCATCGTCGGGAACGCGAGCTACCCGACGCCGCGCATCGAACGCAACTCGCACGATTTCCGGCCTCTCGGACTCGGCTACGCGAATCTGGGAGCGCTCCTGATGCACCGGGGCGTCCCCTACGACAGCGACAGCGGCCGATCGATCGCCGCCGCCCTGACCTCGTTGATGACCGGCCGGGCCTATCGCCAGTCGGCCCGGATTGCCGAGGTCACCGGACCGTTCCAGGGCTACCCGGAGAATGAGCGACCGTTCCTCGAGGTGATGCGCATGCATCGGGATGCGTCGCTGCAGATCGAGGCATCGGACGTCCCGGAGGCAGTCCTTTCGCGAGCGCAGCAGGCTTGGGATGAGGCCATCGCCCTCGGCGAGGACCATGGATTCCGGAACGGCCAGGCTTCGGTACTGGCCCCCACCGGCACCATCGGCCTGATGATGGATTGCGACACCACCGGTGTGGAACCCGATCTCTCACTGATCAAGCACAAGAAGCTCAGCGGCGGCGGGATCATTCGCATCGTCAACCAGACGGTTCGCTCGGCGCTCCAGCGGCTCGGCTATGACGACGGGGCGATCCAGCGGATCTGGGACTACGTGGACGAGCACGGCCACGTCGAGGGGGCGCCCGATCTCCGCAAGGAACACCTCCCGGTGTTTGATTGCGCGCTCGAACCGTTCGGCGGCGAGCGTTCCATTCACTACATGGGCCACGTGAAGATGATGCATGCGGTCCAGCCGTTCCTGTCGGGCGCAATCTCGAAGACCGTCAACATGCCCGAAGAGAGCACTGTCGAGGACGTCGAGGAGACGTATCTCGCATCCTGGAAGCTCGGCCTCAAGGCGGTCGCCATCTATCGGGACGGCAGCAAGCAGTCGCAGCCGCTGAATCGTGGCGAATCCACCTCCGAGTCGGCGGGCGCCGCGGACTCCGCGGACAAGGAGCATCTGCCGCCCGAACGCGAAGCCATCATTCACAAGTTCGATATCGGGGGACACAAGGGATACCTCACGGTCGGGCTACGGGAGGACGGCTCGCCATGCGAGATCTTCCTGCGGATGGCCAAGGAAGGTTCCTTCGTTTCCGGGCTGATGGACGCTTTCGCGCGGGCGGTTTCCTACAACCTCCAGTACGGGGTTCCCCTCAAGGTGCTGGTCGACAAGTTCTCGCACACCCGCTTCGAACCCTCGGGCTATACCGGTAACCCGGACATCCCGCATGCCGACTCGATCACCGACTACATCTTCCGCTGGCTGGGACATCGTTTCCTGACCGATTCCGACGACCTGGGAGCGGAGGAGAACGAGCCGTCACCACCCGCCTCGGCACCGGCCAAGACCCAGCGGCGGTACCCCCGCCGCGGCACGGTGCTGGAGTCCGCCGCGGTGTTCGCGGATGCGCCTCCATGCTCGACCTGCGGCGCCCTGATGGTTCGGAGTGGCACCTGCTTCAAGTGCATGAACTGCGGCGCCACCTCCGGCTGCTCGTAGGAACGCCACGAGCGAGGAGTAGGAGGGCCAGCCTCCCGGCTGGCATCGCCCGCGCAGCGCGCGCGAACCTCCCAAACAGGAGCGCCAGCCTCCGGCTGGCATCGCCCGCGCAGCGGGCGAAACTCCAAAACCTGATCTGCCCTCACGTCCCGGACCCAATCCGTGACGGCGAAGACCCCCAACGCGTGGGAGCTACGCGGGCCAGGAGGCCGTCCACCCCACCGTGCAAAGGCACGAGGGCGTTACGCCGTCCCCGCTTGGATGGGCGCCTTCAAGGCTGACTGAGTCTGGGAGTTCGCGGCCAGGAGCGCCAGCCTCCGGCTGGCATCGCCCGCGCAGCGGGCGAAATTCCCAAACCTGATCTGCCCTCAGGTCCCGGACCCAATCCGTGACGGCGAAGACCTCCAACGCGTGGGAGCTACGCGGGCAGGAGCGCCAGCCTCCGGCTGGCATCGCCCGCGCAGCGGGCGAAACTCCCAAACCTGATCTGCCCTCACGTCCCGGACCCAATCCGTGACGGCGAAGGCCCCCAACGCGTGGGAGCTACGCGGGCCAGGAGGCCGTCCACCCGACCGTGCAAAGGCACGAGGGCGTTACGCCGTCCCCGTTTGGGTTGCCGCCATCAAGGCTGACTGAGTCTGGGAGGTTCGCGGCCTTTGGCCGCGATGCCGGCCGGAGGCCGGCGCTCCTGGCCGGCGCTCCAGGGTTCCCACGGCAAGGCCTGGCGCGTCGCTCGCCACCCGGTTGATCCGCACCTCACGGATGCAGTTTTCGAGCGGCTCGGCGGAAACCACCCCGACCCGAAGGTAGGAGTCCGTCAGACCGGTCCAGCGCCCCGACCGATCCCGCTGTTCAAACAGCACTTCCACCCGTTGGCCCACGTGGCGCCTTGCGAACGCGTCGCGGCGCCGGTCCGAGAGTTCCCTCAACGTCCGGCTCCGGTCGGCGACCACTTCCGGCGGGAGGTGCCCGGGGAGTCCCGCCGCCCTGGTCCCCGCGCGTGACGAGTAGCTGAACACGTGGTAGTAGGCGAACGGCATTTCCTCCAGGCTGTCGCAGGTGCGCTGGAACGCCTCGTCCGTCTCTCCCGGAAATCCGACAATCACGTCCGTCCCCAACCCGAGTCCGGGCACCAGATCGACGGCCCGGTCCACAAACTCGCGGTAATCGCGCCTGCCGTAGCGACGGCCCATTCCCGCGAGCACCTGGTCGTCGCCACTCTGAAGCGGGAGATGCAGATAGCGGCAGAGCGTCCCACGCTCGGCCATCCGCTCCAGCAGACGGTCCTCCACGGTGGTGGGCTCGATGGATGTGATCCGGACCCGGTGCACACCGGAGATTTCCTCGAGCCGGTCAGCGACATCGGCAAGGGTCCGCCCGCCGCTCCGGTAGCGCCCGATGTTCACCCCGGTGAGCACCAGTTCCCGATAGCCGGCCTCGGCGAGTTCATGAGCCTCCCGGACCAGATCTTCGAAACGCCGGCTCCGTTCGCGCCCCCTCGTGTAGGGGATGATGCAGAACGAACAGAAGAAATCGCACCCGTCCTGCACCTTGAGATTGGCGCGCGTGGAGTCGTAGCGTCCGGTGGACGGAACCTCGAATTCGTGTCGCGAAATGCGCGCCGAGTGAAGGACGATCGGCTCGGGGAGTTTCCGGGGCCGATCCAGGTAGTCGGGGAAACTCTCCTTGAACTCGGTCCCCACGATCATGTCCACCCCGGGGATTTCGCGCAGCGCGTCGAGGCCGGACTGCGCGTAGCACCCGGCCACCACCACAAAGGCCTCGGGGGAATGGCGAAGCGTCCGCCGCACCGTGTTCCGGCAGTGGGCCTCCGCCCGATGGGTCACCGAACAGGTGTTGATCACCACCAGATCGGCCGGGTTCCCCCAGGGGACGATCGTGTAGCCTTTGCTCGCGAACTGCCCTGCCCAGTTCGCTGCCTCCGTGTGGTTGAGACGACAGCCGAGCGAAGTAAACGATGCCCGTGGCACGGCCGGGAGCCTAGCAGCCGGTCCTCCGTAGCCCACGAGGCGGCGCGAGGAGCAAAAGGCAGGTAACTCTCATGGGAACTCTCGGTCTTGCCGCGGTCGCACTCGTGCCGATCGCGGTGGTCGCCCTCTTCCTGGTCGGACTGCGCTGGCCGGCGTCCCGCGCCATGCCGCTGAGCTGGCTCGCCGCCGCCGGGCTCGCCCTCGGCGTCTGGGGCATCTCGGGCGTCAGGATCGCCGCCGCCTCGATCAACGGACTGGTCGTCGCAGCGACCCTCCTCTACATCATTTTCGGCGCGCTCCTGCTGCTCCACACCATGCAGGAAAGCGGAGCGCTCTCCGTCATCCGCCGGGGATTTGTGGGTATCACTCCGGACCGGCGCATCCAGGTCCTTCTGATTGCCTGGCTCTTCGGAGCGTTCATCGAGGGGTCCGCCGGCTTCGGGACCCCGGCGGCCGTCGCCGTGCCCCTGTTGGTGGGGCTCGGTTTCCCGCCGCTCGCCGCCGTGGTGGCGGGGATGCTGATTCAGAGCACTCCCGTCTCGTTCGGCGCCGCCGGAACCCCGATCCTGGTCGGTGTCTCGACCGGGCTCTCCGGATCCGAGGCGGTGACCGCCTATGCCGCGGGACTCGGTCTCGTGGAGTGGACTGATTTTCTCGCCTTCATCGGCTTCCGGGTCGCCGTGCTCCACACCGTCGCCGGCACCCTGGTTCCTCTCATCGTGGTCGCCACCATGACCCGGTTCTTCGGCGAGCGGCGCAGTTTCCGCGAGGGCCTCGCGGTCTGGAAGTTCGCTCTCTTCGCCGCGGTGTCGATGACGGCCCCCTACCTGCTCACCGCCTGGCTCCTCGGTCCGGAGTTCCCGGCGCTGCTCGGCGGGTTGATCGGGCTTGGGATCGTGGTCACGGCCGCCAGGCGCGGGCTCTTCATGCCCCCTCCCGACCAGCACTTCGAATTCCCGGCGCGCTCCTCGTGGGAGCCCGACTGGGTCGGCGGCAAACTCGTCTCCGACATCCAGCCGGCCGCGGGCCGGACGATCGGAACGGTGTCCGCGTGGGCCCCCTACGCGGTGGTCGGAGGCCTGCTGGTCCTGACCCGCCTGCCGTCGCTGCCGTTCAAGGAGTTCCTCTCGGGGGTGGTGATCCGTTGGCCGGACATCTTCGGCAGCGGCATCACCGCCAGCGCCGCCCCGCTCTTTTTGCCCGGCGCGGTGTTCATCGCGGCTTCCCTGTTTGCCGCCGTGCTGCACCGTATGGACGGTCAACAGATAGGGCGCGCGGTCTCCGCCTCGCTCCGGAGCACCGGCCTCGCGTCCGTGGCGCTCGTCTTCACCGTTCCCATGGTGCAGGTTTTCCTGAATACCGGCGGCGGAGCCGCGGGCCTGGCCTCGATGCCGATCGCGCTCGCCGAGGGCGCCGCGCAGGTCGCGGGGTCGGCGTGGCCGTTCTTCGCACCCTTCATCGGCGGCCTCGGCGCCTTCGTCGCCGGCAGCAACACGGTGAGCAACATGATGTTCTCGCTCTTCCAATTCGGAGTGGGCGAACGGTTGTCGGTGGATCCCGGCTGGGTGGTCGCCCTGCAGGCCGTCGGAGGGGCGGCAGGAAACATGATCTGCGTCCACAACGTGGTCGCCGCCTCGGCGGTGGTCGGTCTGGTCGGCCGGGAAGGCGCCGTGATCCGGCGCACCCTGGTGCCCTTCGTGTATTACGCCCTGCTACCCGGGGCGCTCGGCTACGCGATCCTGTGGTCCGGGTCGCTGGGACCGGTCAACGCCGGTTCCCTGGTAGTCGCGGGCATTGCGGTCGGCGCCGCGGTCTGGATCTTCCGCAACCGCAGCAACTGATCCCGGCCGCACCCGGAAAACCGGCGAAACCGGGCCCCGTTAACAGCCTGTGGTGAAACCCCCGTGAGCGCCGAGGCCCCCACCGGGAGAACTGGGGGTGAGGCGCTTGGCTGACCCAGTTCTCCCGGTGGGGGCGGCGCGTGAGGGAGGAATACCGAGTGTATTTCGACCGAAACGCAACGATGAGCGCCTCGCAGAGGCGCGGCCAGTCCTCCCGGTGGGGGCCAGCCAGGAGGCATCGCCCGTCGGACGCCGCGGGGGTTTTGCCACAGGCTGTTAACCGTGTCAGCGAGGCGGCGGCGGGGACAGGAGGGAGATTCCGTCCATTTCCTCCGGCGCCTCGACGCCGAGCAGGTCGAGGACCGTCGGGGCGACATCCCGGAGGGCCGCCGGCTCCTGGAGCGGCAGCGTGGAGAGGAGCACTCCCTCGGTGTCTTCCATCGAACAGTGGTCACCGCTCCAGTTGTCCAGATTGGGGGTGATCGAGGACGCGGGCATGCCGCCAAGCGTGCTCTGCCACCCGATCCGGTAGCCGGGCTCGAGACCGAGGATCAGGTCGGGAGCCTCCTCCACGAACGGGCCGCGGTAGATGTCCTCGCGCCGGTACACCGTCCGGACCACCGGCGCGCCGGTCTCCGGATCGCGGAACGCCCTGAGATCGCTGATGAGCCGCTCGATGAGCCGCTCGCGGTCCGCGCCGGGCGCGACGATCCCTTCCGGCTCGCGGCCCCGCTGGTTCAGATAGATCCCGGAAAGGCCCAGGGCGAAGGCGCTCGTCCGGCTCCAATCGACGCCGACGAAGAACAGCGCGTCGGGGTCGAAGAGATCCTCGAGCCGGCGTTCCCCCGAATCTCCCATGGCCCGCAGGTACCCGTTCTCGGCCAACCAGGTGTTCACGTTGAACTGCTTGCGAAAGGAATGGAAGCCGTGATCGGAGACCACCAGGAAATGGGTGTCCGGCGGCGCTGACTCCATCGCCGCGCCCACGATGCGGTCCACGTCCCGGTAGGCGTCGGAAATGCCTCCGCCGTAGCGAGCGGCAAGCTCCGGATCGTGGTTTGGATGCTCGGGGTCGGCGAAGCGATACAGCATGTGCTGGATGCGGTCGGGAAACAGGAAGACAGCCGTCAGCAGCCGCCATGAGTCCTCCCGGATCGTCTCCATGAGGAGCCGCTCGTTCGACTCCCGGGCGAACCGTGCGTCCTCGAGCAGGGCCTCGAAGTCCACCGCCTCATCACGCAGCGGGTTGGTGATGATCTTCCAGCCGATCGTCTCGTAGGACCCCGTGCGCCGCGCCAGATCGCCCGCAAAATCCCGGGGGAACGACAGGTCCACGATCGGCGGCAGTCGCTCGGGGTCGAAGTTGATCGGCTCCATGTAAACCGACACGTTCGGCTCCAGGGAAAGCACCCGAAAACGCACCAGCCCGGCGAGGCTGATCAGCGGATTCAAAGAGAATCGAACCGGGACGAAGTCGGACCACTCTCCCGCGGCAAGACGGGCAACCGTGCCGGAGGTCGCGATCTCGAGGCGGTCCGCGCTCCGGCGGAAGGTGACCGGAATCTCGACCTCGGGCTGATCCGCCTCCCGGGTCGCGGCGGCGAAATTTCGCGGCCCGCGGATCACGCTCGTCGCCACGCCGGCTTCGAAACGGAGCGGAAAGCGGGTGCCGCCGGTTTCCGTGGACTCCTCCTCCAGGAGGTCCGTGGTGTACACGGACCAGAGTCCGAACGACTTGCGGACGTCGGGGACTCCGAATCCGGCAAGGATGCGGGCGCCGGGCGATTCTTCGACCGGGAACTCCATGGGGGCCTGGAGCGCCACCGTGGGCACCCCTGCCCCGCCAGCGAGCTTCCAGAAGGCGTCTCCCTGCCGGGCCCGGATCGCCTGCGGGACGGCGGCGGGCACCCATGCCGCAACGAGAGCTGCCGCCACCCCGGGAACCACCGTCAGCACCCCGAGAATCACCCAGCGGACCCGAGGGCGCAACCGGGTGCGGGAGAGGAGCCACGTGGCGGCGATTCCGGCCCCGAGCGCGAACACCAGGACCGCACCCACCCGGATCGGCGTCCCCGGCAGCTCCCTCGATGCCTGCCGCACGAGCGCGATTTGAGGGACGTAGGTGTCTTCGCGCTTTTCGAGAAAGTCGAAGATCCTGGTGCGGCCGGGGTTCATCCCGGTGGCGAAGGTCGCCCAGGCCACCGGGGACTCCGACGGTTTCGTGGTGGCGAGCGGCGCGAAGGTTCCCTCCCGGGCGAGTTTCGCGAGGTTCGGAAGGTCGCCCTCCGCGATCATCCCGGCGATGGTGTCCGGGTCGGCTCCGTCGAAACCGAGCACTACCACCCGCTCCGGCTGCGGCGGCTGGGCGTGCGCTTCGCTTGCCCACCCCGGGAGGTGGGAAGCGGCGACGACGAGCACCGGGCAGAGCCGGCGAAACAGCGTGGCCCGGAGAGCGCGCCCCCGCCAGGCGGGAAGGCTGCGAAACGACATCGGCGCGGGGAGGTTACAGCGAGCAACCGACGCTGCTGGCAACCCTTTCCCCGTCGAAAGCGCAGCGGCGGAACCGGACACCGACTCGGGTAGCATTGGGCGGTTATGCCGCTATCGCATTCCAGAACACAACTGTTTTCCGTCCTGGTCGCCGCCCTGGCCTTCCCGGCACTCGGGGCCCGGGCCCAACAGCTCGAGGTGCTCCCCGAATACGAGGCCGAGTTGGCGGAGATCACGGCCGACTCCCGGGTCTCGGCGGCGCTCGAGGAGGTCCTCGCGATGGACGAGGCGAACGAACGCCTGCTCATCGAACTGACCGAGATCCCGGCGCCACCCTTCAAGGAGGAAGTGCGCGCGGCGCACTATCGGGGACTGGTTCAGCAAGCGGGGCTGGAGGCCGAACTCGACGAGATCGGCAACGTGGTCGCGCGCCGAAAGGGCCGGACCGGTGGCCGGACCGTAGCGGTCGTGGCCCACCTCGACACGGTGTTTCCCGAAGGGACCGACGTCACCGTTACCCGGGACGGCGACAAGCTCATGGCCCCGGGAATCGCCGACGACACCCGCGGCCTGGTGACGATGCTGACCATCGTCAAGCTCCTGAATCGCCACGGGCTCGAGACGCGCGATGACGTGCTGTTCGTCGGATCGGTCGGCGAAGAGGGCATCGGTGACCTGCGGGGAGTCAAGCACCTCTTCCGGGACGGGGGACCGCAGATCGACGCGTTCATCGCCATCGACGGCACGAGCAACACCCGGGTCCTGAACCACGCGATCGGTTCCCACCGCTACCGGGTCCGCTTCCTCGGACCCGGCGGGCACTCCTGGGGCGCCTTCGGCCTCGGGAATCCCGCCCATGCGATGGCCCGGGCCATCAAGCTGTTCGACGATCGGGCGGGCGAGTACGTCACCGCGGGAGCCAAGACCACCTACAACATCGGCCGCATCGGGGGCGGAACCTCGGTGAACTCGATCCCGTTCGAAAACTGGATGGAAGTGGACATGCGTTCCATGGAACCGGGACGGTTGCAGGAGATCGACGCCATCTTCCAGAAAGCCATGACCGAGGCCCTCGCGGAGCAGAACGAAATGCGCCGGGACGGCGAGGAACTCACCGTGGACATCGAGATGATCGGAGACCGGCCCTCCGGAATGGTCGCCATCGACACCCCCCTCATTCAGCGGGCGCTCGCGGCGACCCGGGCCGTGGGAGCGGAACCGGAGCTCAGCATGGGTTCCACGGACTCGAACGTTCCCATCGCCCGCGGCATTCCGGCCACCACCATCGGGAGCGGCGGGGAGGGCTTCGGCGCTCACTCGCTTCACGAGTGGTGGGCCAACCGGGACGGCCACCTCGGAATTCAGAAGGCGTTGCTGCTCGTGCTGGCCGAAGCCGGCCTCGAAGCGGCGAACTAGCTGGTGGGGTCGGGCATGTCCGCCTGTCAGTTCGATTTCAGCCTCGGTGTCGAGGCCGCACGGCTTCTGGAAGCCCTCCGGGCCGACTTCGCCCGGTTCGGTGGCACCGTCCACGGGGGCGAGGATTCCGCCGGGTTCGGCGAATTCTCCCTGCCGACGCCGCTCGGGAACTTCTCGGGGACCTTCGAAGTCACGGACAACGGCGGTGGCGGCTGTTCGTTCCGGATCGACGTGGACGAGAAGCCGATGTTCGTCCCCTGCTCCGCCATCGAGGAACATCTCGGACGCCGCCTGCAAAAGGCTGCCGCAAGCGCCTGAAGGTCCCGCGCGGCGTCGGCCGCGCGGCGGGACCGGGAGTGGAGCGGGGATCCGTCCCGGCTAGCGACGGGCGACCGGGTTCTCGAGCACGCCCACCGTCTCGACCTCCACCGACACCATGTCCCCTTCGTTCATCGCCTGGGTGGTGCCGGGGGTCCCGGTGAAGATGACATCGCCGGGCATCAGCGTCACGTAGCGGCTCACGTAACTCACGATGTCGCTGGTGTCGAAGATCAGGTCGCTGGTGCGCTGCTGCTGCACGACTTCGCCGTTCAGCCGGGTCGTGAGTTCGAGGTCGTCGTAGTTGACGCCGCGGGAAATCACTGGCCCGATCGGCCCGTAGGTGTCGGAGGCCTTCGCCCGGAACCACTGGAGGTCGGCGCCCTGCCAATCGCGTTCGCTCACGTCGTTGCCCGCGGTCACGCCGAAGACGTAGTCCTGGGCCTGGTCCACGGAGACGTCCTGCGCCGTCTTGCCGATCACGACCACCAGTTCGCCTTCGTAGTGGACGTTGCCGGCATCATCGGTCATCTCGATCGCGTCGCCCGGCCCCACGATGCTCGTCGGCAGCTTCGCGAAGACCCCCGGATAGGAAGCCGGCTCGCGGTCCCCAAGATGGGAGGCGTAGTTGAGACCGATCGCGATCACCTTGCCGGGGTCGGCAGGCGCCAGCAGGCGGGCGCCGGAACGCGCCACCCGCTCTCCGGTGGGCGCCCCGCCGTCCCAGGGAGCCGCGCCCAGGACCACGATCTCTTCGCCTTCGATACGGCCCCAGGCGGCCCCGCCCGAAGCGCCGGCAAAACGAACGTATTCCCCGGCCGGCTGGTCGTCCACCGCGACCGTGGGGGGGGCCATCGGCGCCTCGGCGGGAGGGGCGCCACAGGCCAGGAGGAGCGGCAGCGGAGCGCAGGCGAGGGTCAGGGAACGAAAGCGGGACATGGGAAATCTCCTCGGATAGGTCGGTGGGGCAGGATACCGTCTAATCGGACGGATTGAGCAGACGGCAGTCGCGGTTCCGCGCGACGAGTTCGTAGGCGAGGAGTTCGGCGAGGAGCAGCGGCGGGAACGCGTAGCAGAGGAGCGCGAGCGCCCGGGAGGGAAACCCCGGGAGCCCCGGCGGCGCGGCGTAGAGCAGAAATCGGTTCACGGCGAAGGCCCCGCCGTGAAAGCGGCCTCGTGGATCCCGGAACCGGACCCGCCTCTCACATGCCGTCCGCGAGATGCCGAGCTCGGCCAGCCGGTCGTCCGTCAGTTCCTGGTGAGCGGCAAACCGAATCGGCCGATCGCCGGCGAAACGGGCCGCCGCGACCGCGGCGCGTGTGCAAAAACCTCAGCCCCCGTCATAGATGACCAGGGGAACCGGGTCGGGGGTCCGGAGATCCGCCGCCGCGCTCAACTGAGGTCGAGCCGGGGAGTGTCCCGTCCGCTTCCGTTGAAGCGGTTGTCCGGATACCGGCGGATGAGCCAGATTCGGAAGAGTCCGAAACCGAGTCCGACCAGCACCGTTCCCAGCAGGAGTGTCCCGGCAAGCGCGAAGGACTCCAGGATCAGCGTCAGGATTCCGCGGGGCGGCTCGGGGTTCGGGAGAGTGACGAACTCGACCGTCTGCCGCTGCTGGAGCATCGCCCCAAGGCCGGCAACGCCGGAGACGAGAGAGCCGGGTAGCCCGAACCACAGAAACATTTCGGATATCGGGGCGGAGCCGGGAGGAAGCCCCCGCATCACCCGATGCTTCGGATTGTAGCGGGCGATTAACAGCCCGTGGTGAAAGCACCCCGCACGAGCCCCAGGAGATCTCGCGCACCAAATCCGTGGTTTGCGTGCGTGCGGGGCGCTTTCACCACGAGTTGATGCTGCGAATCGCTGTGCGATTCGCAGCATCGTCTTTCACGGGGAGGGGAAACCCCTCCCCGCACCCCACCCCCGCGACGCTACGCGCCGCGAAGTGCCAGTTCTCCCGGTGGGGGGGCGCGGGTTTTGCCATGGGCTCTTAACTCTCCGGACCCGAGACACGGTCGAGGGAGCGGTGGAGGGAACTCTCGATGCGCGCCGTCAGGGGACCCGTGTCGAAGCGGAAGGCCCGCGAGACATCGTCGCGGATACCGGGCGCATCCTCCGCCTCGAACCAGACGGGCGGCTGGTCGTCGGCGAGCGTGAAGAAGGTGAGCATCAGGTGCGCCACCCGGAAGTTGGCGCGCACGAAAGGAGAGATCTCGAGGAACCGGGCGAAGAAGAGGGCCGCGCGCGGCGCGGTTTCGAGATCCTGACCGCTGGTCCCCGAAATCCATTCGAGAAGCTCGGCGAGCCGGATTTCAATGGTCTGCGGGGGAGAGAGGCCCGCGCCCTGGAACTGCGGCTCGATCTGGTGGCCGCGGAAGGGACTCGCTCCGGCTTCCCCGGCGGAAACCGCGTGAACCTCACGAATCAGCTCCCGGGTGGGATCCCGGTCCGCCGCCGCCCGCTGGAGCAGGCGGAGCGCCCCGAGCGCCGGGGCGAAGGTGGCGGTGGGCGCTCCCTCGACAGCAGCCCGGAGTTCCGTTTCCGGGATGGCTGTCCCGGTCAGTTGCAGCGTCGCCCGGGCGGCTTCCACCACCAGCAGGTCGCGGGACGCCCGCCACCGCTCGCTCCCCACCTGCTCCCGGATGCGGTCGCGCCGGGCGCGGATTTCCTGGCTGGGCCCCTGCGAAGGAACCGATCCCCCTCCCGGGTGCAGCGGCAGCGTCGGGTCCATCCGGGAATCTTAGGGGTCGGGAAGGCCTCGCCGCGCGGCCTAGAATCGCCCGGTGCTCGCCCGAAGGATCATTCCCTGCCTTGACGTGAAGAACGGACGGGTGGTCAAGGGCGTCCGGTTTCAGGACCTGACGGACGAGGGCGACCCCGTCGAGTGCGCCATCGCGTATGACGCCGGGGAGGCCGACGAACTATGCCTCCTCGACATCACCGCTACCTGGGAGGAGCGCGGGACCGCGCTGGCCACCGTCCGGCGGGTGGCGGAATCGCTCACCATCCCCTTTACCGTCGGAGGCGGCGTTCGTTCGGTGGCCGCCATGGACAACCTGCTCCGGGCCGGCGCCGACAAGGTGTCCCTGAACAGCGCGGCCGTGGCGCGCCCGGAACTCCTGACCGAGTGCAGCCGCCAGTTCGGGTCGCAGTGTCTCGTGCTCGCGGTGGACGCCCGCCGCGTATCGGAGAGGCGGTTCGAAGTCGTGGTGGCAGGGGGAAGAATCCCGACCGGGCTCGACGCCATCGAGTGGATCCGGCGGGGCGAAGAGCTCGGCGCCGGCGAGATCCTGCTCACCAGCATGGACCGGGACGGAACGAACGACGGGTACGACCTTGAGCAGCTGCGGGAAGCTATCGGCGCGGTTTCGGTTCCGGTGATCGCGTCCGGAGGCGCCGGGGGCCCCTCCCATCTCGCCGAGGTCTTCGAGCAGACCGGAGCGAGCGCGGCGCTCGCGGCCTCCATCTTCCATCGCGGCCTCCACACCATCGCCGAGGTGAAGCGTTTCCTGGCGGCTCGCGGCATTCCAGTGCGTCCGCCCGAAGCCGATCTCTTCCCGGTTCCCCAATTCGCCGGCGCCTCATGAAGCAGCAGATTCGGTGGAACGAGGCCGGGCTGGTGCCCGCCGTCGTCCAGGACGCGGTCAGCGGCCGGGTCCTCATGCTCGGGTGGATGAACGACGAAGCCCTGGCGCGGACGATCGAGAGCGGCCGGGTCCATTTCTGGTCGCGAAGCCGCCAGGCCCTGTGGAAGAAAGGCGAGACCTCGGGCAACGAACTCCATCTGCGCTCGCTGGCGATTGACTGCGACGGTGACGCCCTGCTGGTTCATGCCGATCCCGCCGGACCCACGTGCCATACCGGGCAGACGTCATGCTTTTTCGAACCCCTCGAAGGAGGAAAGAGCACGCCGCCCGCGGCCGCCGTCTCGGAACTCGGGCCGGCGCTCGGCGAGCTCACGCGGATTGTCCGCGAGCGCGCCGCGAGCCGTCCCGAAGGCTCCTACACCGCCGCCCTGCTGCAGGCCGGAACCCGCCGCATCGCCCAGAAGGTGGGAGAGGAAGGCGTCGAGGTGGCGCTGGCCGCCGCGGCCGGCTCCAAGAGCGAGGTCGTGAATGAGTCGGTGGATCTTCTCTACCACCTGCTCGTGCTGCTCGAGAATCTCGAAATCGACGGCCGGGAAGTGGCGGCGGAAGTCACCCGCCGGTTCCCGCCCCGGGAGAGCTGAGGAAACGGGCTACTCAAGCGCCCGCCGGGCCTCGGCAAGGGTGAAGCGCCCCTCATAGAGCGCGCGCCCGAGGATCACTCCGCTCAACCCGCCCCCTCGACGGCCGCCCGACGCGGCTTCACGGGCGGCGGCCCCCACCGCTTGAAGGTGCGCCAGGGTCCCGACCCCGCCGGCCACGACCGTGGGAAGTCCGGACGCGGCGGCCACCTGTAGAGCCGCTTCCGCGTCCGGCCCTTCCATCGTCCCGTCCCGCTCCACGCTCGTGTACACGAGGCCGGCAGCGCCCCTCTCTCCCCACCGGCGGGCCGCCGATTCGGGTGCGGCGCCCCGGACTCCGGTCCCGCCCGGATCGGGCTCCACCCACCCCCGGGTCTGCAGGCGGCCGCGCCGCACGTCGAGCGCGACCACGACCCCCGCGGGATCCATCCCGATGGCCTCCTCCACCACCTCGGGTGCTTCGACGGCGACGGTTCCGAATACCACCCGGGCGGCCCCCGCTTCCCGTAGCTCCGCGTAGGAGCGCGCCGTCCGGACGCCTCCCGCCACCTGGACTTCGAGGGGTGACGACGCGAGCAGGGCCCGCACGGCGTGGCGGTTTCCTCCGTCACCGAACGCGGCGTCGAGATCCACAACGTGGAGCCACCGGGCTCCGGCGGCGGCGAAGCCCGCCGCCACCTGGAGCGGATCTTCGCCGTACACAGTTTCCCGGTCGCGAATCCCCCGCAGCAGCCGGACCACGCGCCCGCCGGAGAGATCGACGGCCGGAATCGGCTCGATGCCCGTTTCGATCACCGGCCGGCCGGCGACCCGCCGAGCGCCAGAAAGTTCGAGAGCACCGCTGCCCCGAGACGGCCGCTCTTTTCCGGATGGAACTGGATCCCGAACACCCTGCCCTTCCCGGCCGCCGAAGCAAACCGGACCCCGTACTCGGTACTCGCGAGCCGGTGTTGCGGCTGGGAGGGGTCCGCGTAGAACGAGTGCAGGAAGTAGGCGTAGCCGCCTTCGGGAATACCCTGAAACAGGGGGCTCCCGTCGATTCCCTCGAGCTGATTCCAGCCGATGTGCGGCACCGGCAGCCCCCTCGCGAAACGGCGCACGCGCCCCGAAAGCAAACCGAGTCCCGAGATCCCCGGCGCCTCGTCGCTCTCCCCGAGCAGCATCTGCAGCCCGACGCAGATTCCGAGGAGCCACGCCCCGGCCTCGATGGCCTGGCGCACCGGCGCTTCCAGACCCCGGGCGCGCAGTGCCCGCATCGCCTCGCCGAAGTGTCCGTCGCCGGGCAGAACCAGTTTCCGGGCCGCGGCGACGCGCTGCGGATCCGAACTGAGGGAGGCGTCGGCGCCCTGTCTCCCGAGCGCCCGGACTACGCTCGCCAGGTTCCCGGCGCCGTGATCCACGACGACGGTTTCGGGGCCCACGTCAGACCGAGAGCGAGCCCTTGGTCGAGGGAACCGCGCCTCCCACGACTTCCTTCGCGTCGGCGAAGGCCCGGGCGAAGGCCTTGAAAACCGTCTCCGCGATGTGGTGGCTGTTGCGGCCGGTGAGCCCGTCCACGTGGACCGTGAACCGGCCCCGGTCGGTCAGGGCGCGGAAGAAGTCCTCGAAGAGTTCCGTGGGGGTCTCGCCTACCCGCTCGGCAAAGAAGGCCACCCGCCAGGCCAGAAACGGCCGGCCGCAGAGATCCACCACGACACGCGAGAGCGCCTCGTCGAGCGGAACGTGCGCGGTCCCGAATCGGCGTACCCCCTTCAGGTCGCCGAGGGCCTCGGCGAGGCAGTCGCCGAGCGTCAGCCCGACATCCTCCATGGTGTGGTGGGCGTCCACATGCAGGTCGCCTGCCGCCTCTACGGTCAGCGCGATCCCGGAATGACGGGCCAACGCTTCCAGCATGTGATCGAAAAAACCGATACCGGTGGAGACTTCGGCCGCCGGGACCGCCGGGTCGAGATCGAGCGCGATCCGGACGCGCGTTTCGCGCGTCTCCCGCAACCGGGCAGCCGTGCGCCGGCGCGCCCCGGCTTGCGGTGGAGCGGAACCGCTCATGCGACGGGAGACTCCGGTTCCCCGGCAACCTGAAGTTCCGAATCCTGAACCCGCCGGGACAACGAATCTGCAAGCGCTGCCAGGAAGACCACGTTCTCCTCCGGTGTCCCCACGGTGACGCGGAGCGTGCCCTGGAGGAGCGGATGACGCGAGAAGTCGCGGAGCGCCACCCCCCGGTCGAGAAGCCGGCGGGCCAGCACGGTGCTCTCCATCGGGGTCCTGAAGAGGAGGAAATTCGTGTGCGAAGACCAGACCGACACCCCGGGCACCGCCGCCAGCCGCCCCGCGAGCGATTCCCGTTCCGCCGTGATCCTGACGGTCATTTCGAGCAGGGCGTCGCGCCGCCTCATGACCGCGGAAGCCGCCCGGCAGGTATAGACACCGACCGGGAACGGCGGCTGGGCCCGCCGGATGTTGAAGATCGCGTCCGGGGCGCCGAGCAGATAGCCGAGCCGGGCGCCCGCCATCGCCATCGCCTTCGAAAACGTCCGCAACAGGATCACATTCTGGAACTCGTCCAGCAGCGGACGGGCGTTTTGCCCGCTGAACTCGTGGTAGGCCTCATCCACCAGCAAGAATCCCGGCGCCGCCTCGGCCAGTTCCCGAAGCGCGTCGAGCGGCAGCCGCTGTCCCGTCGGGTTGTGAGGGTTCGTGATGAAGATGAGCGAGGGCTGCTCGGACTCGATCCGCCGCAGGAACGCGGGGACGTCGTAGGAGAGGTCCTCCGCCAGCGACACCGGACTCGGCTCCCCGCCCGCGAGCCGAACCGCCCACGGATACATGGAAAAACCCGGAGATGGGTACAGGGCGCGGCGTCCGGAACCGGTCGTGGCGAGCGCGATCAACGCCAACATGTCGTCGCCGCCGTTTCCGAACGCCACTCCTTCCGGCGTCCAGTCCGCGAGGCGCGCGATCGCCTCGCGAACCTCCGGATACCCGCGGTCGGGATACGGCCGGGCGTCCGTGCCGGCGACCGCCTCCGCCATCCCGGCGAGAACACCCTCGGGAAGCGGCCAGCGACTCTCGTTCCAATCGAGGTAGATGGGGACGTCCGGACGGGATCCGATGTCGGGGGCGAGCTCGAACACCTCGGCCCGGATCGCGTCCAGCGGAACTGGTTTCATGGCTGGCAATCTAGCGGAACGCTAATCGGGAGTTGCCGGAGTCTCGGGCGCGCGGCGGTCGCCGAACCGCACCGCGATGGATCGGGCGTGCGCCTCGAACCCCTCGATGCGGGCGAAGCGCTCGAAGTCCTCCCGCTGGGCTGCCAGGGTTTCGCGCCGGTACGAAAGAACACTCTGCCGCTTCTGGAAATCGCCCACCGAGAGCGGAGAGGCGAAGCGGGCCGTTCCACCGGTTGGCAGGACGTGGTTCGGGCCCGCGCCGTAGTCTCCGATGGCCACGGGCGAATGGTGGCCGAGCAGTACCGCGCCGGCCCCCGGCAACCGGTCCGCGAGCGCTTCCGGGTCGGCCGTCATTACCTGCAGGTGCTCGGGGGCGAGTTCCTCGGCCAGCCGGACAGCTTCCTCGATGCCTTCGACGACCACCACGGCGCCGTGACGGGCGAGCGCCCGGGCGATCGTCTCCGCATTCGGCTGGCCGGGCGCCTGCCGCACCAGCTCGGCGACCGTGGCCTCGGCAAGCTCGGGGGACGTCGTGATCAGGACGGCCCGCTCTTCTCCGGAACCGTGTTCGGCCTGCGCCAGCAGATCGGCGGCGACCCAGTCGGCGCGGGCGGTCCCGTCGGCGAGCACCACCACCTCCGAAGGTCCGGCGAAGGCGTCGGTGCCGATCCGGTCGGCGAGCTGGCGCTTGGCTTCGGCCACGTAGGCGTTCCCCGGTCCCACCACCATGTTTACCGGGCCCACCGTCGCCGTTCCAAACGCGAAGGCGGCGATGGCCTGGGCCCCGCCGATCCGGTACACCTCGGTCACCCCCGCCGCTTCGATCGCCGCCGCGAGCACCGGGCTCCGTTCGAGCGCGCCGGGAGGGGTGGCAAGCGCGATTCGCCGAACCCCGGCCACCGCGGCGGGAACGGTGTTCATCAGGACGGTGGAGGGATAGACCGCGGCGCCGCCGGGCACATACACACCGGCGGCCGCGATCGGCAGCGTGCGCCACTCGAGACGGGAGCCGCCGTCGATGTCCATCCGGAACGACGCCTCGTGCTGGCGCCCGTGGTAGGCGGCGATGCGGTCCCGGGTGCGGGCGAGCAGCGAGCGTTCCTCCGACCCGGCGCCCGCGGCCAGCCGGCCAAGCTCATCCGGCGACACCCGAAGCCGGGAGGCATCGAAATCAGGCGCATCGAACCGGCGGGCCAGATCGACGAGGGCGGCGTCTCCTTCCCGCCGCACGCGTTCCAGGATGCCGGCGGTGGCTTCCCGAACGGCCGGATCGCCCGCTCCATGACTCATCCCGGCGAGCCTCGGATCGTTGCGGTAGGAATCGATCCCCTCGAAAATCGGGACTTCGAAAGGACCCGGGGGCTCCGGAGCCGCCCCGCTCATCCGCTCGCCATTGCCGCTTCGAAGCGGCGCAGAAGCGACTGGAGCTCGGGCCCGCGAAGGCGGAAGGCGGCGCGGTTCACCACCACCCGGGCACTGCTCTCGAAAAGGGTTTCCTCCTCGAGAAGGCCGTTTTCGCGGAGGGTGGCGCCGGTTTCCACGAGATCGACGACGGCATCGGCAAGATCCATGGTCGGCGCCAGCTCGATGGCGCCGGAAAGCCGGATGAGTTCGACGGGAATCCCTCGGGCGCCGTAATACCGGGCCGTTACCGACGGATACTTGGTCGCGATCCGGAGCGGCGGCTCCGGCAGGGGCCGGGCTGCCGGGCGCGCCATCACCATCCGGCAGCGGCCGAGACCGAGATCGAGCGGTTCGTAGATGTGGGCCGGCTGCTCCTCGAGAATGTCGCGGCCCACCACGCCGAGGTCCGCCACCCCGTGCTCCACGTAGATGGGCACGTCGCGGTCCTTCGCGAACAGCACCTCCATTCCGTTCCCCGAAAGGCGCAGCCGGCGATCGGCACTCCCATCGGGCAGCGGCACTCCCGCCCGCCGCAGCACCTCGCCCGCCGCCCGCAGCAGCCGCCCAGTGGGGAGGGCGGCGACGAGCGGAGGTTCCATGGGCGAGCCGGGGATTCTAGGGGGCGGCCTCCACACGGAGGACCGGGTCGCGGGCGCCTCCCGCAGCCGGGATCAGGAGGAAGACTCGAAACGGACGGACGCGCCGCCGCGCCGGGCGGTTCGGGCCGCCCGGAAACGGGCCGCCAGCCCGGTCTCGGTGTCCGCTCCCCGCTCAATGGACTCGATCGCGCCGCCGGCGGATTCCGCAGCTTGCGGCAGGACCCCGGCGACCCCGTCCACCGAGAGCGAAAATCCCACCGCCGGGCGCGGGGCGCCGAAGTTCGCGAGCAGGTCGTCGTAGCGGCCCCCTCCCCCGATTTCCCGGCCGGCGCCGGGGGCATGGATCTCGAAGATGAGCCCCGTGTAGTAGTCGAAGCCGCGCAGTTCGGCCAGATCAAAGCGGAACCGCTCCGAAAGGCCCAGGTCTTCGAGTACCCGGGCGGTTCCGGCGAGTTCGCGGGCAGCCTGTCGCGCCCGCCCGGGGAGGGAGCCCCGATCCGCTATTGCCAGCACTTCCTTCCCGCCAAAGAGTTCGAGCGTCTGAACGAGCCTTGCTCCGCCTGACCCGAGGGCGGACCGGATCCGGGACGGATCGCGCCGCCAGAGACCCCGCAGCGCCTCCGCGCGCCGCTCATCCCGATCCGAAACCCCGGAAAGCGCCTCCTCCAGGAGGCCCAACGGGTAGCCGGCGTGCCCCAACGTGAACACGAACCCGGGCAGCCCGAGCCGCTCCAGCACCTCGAGCGCGACCATCAGAATCTCGAGATCGGCCGCCGGCCCGGCGGCGAAGTGCTCCAGCCCCACCTCCCGGAAGGCGGACGGTCCAAGTCCGCGGCGCGGACGCCGCACCACCTCGCCGCGATAGAAGAGGCGCTCCGTTTCCGGAGACAGCCGGGTCACGGCCGCGCGCGCCGCCAGCGCGGTGAAGTCGGCCCGGAGCGCCAGCAGGTCTCCGCCCTCGGTGAACCGGTAACTGGATCGCTCCGACCAGCGCCCCCCGCCCCGCGCGAACACGTCCGCGTGGTCGAAGAGCGGCAGGAGGATCTCCTCGTAGCCCCAACCGCGGAACACCCCGGCGGCGGTTTCCTCCACGCGGCGGCGGCGGCGCGCCGCGTCTCCCACGTGGGTGACCGCCCCGGAGGGGGCCCGCAACAACGAGTCCGAGGATGTCATCGTCAGTTTCCGATGTAGCGGGAGACCAGCGTTCGCGCCTCCGCCGGGTCGCCGCTTCCGTGCACGATCGCCCGCCCATCGGGGAAGACCACCAGGCGCCGCTCTCCGACTTCGAATTGCAGCAGGTGCCGGGTGACCCGCAGCGAGTCGCGCACCTCGGGCAACGCGCCGAGCCGCCCACCCAGCCGGTCGAGAAAATCCGCATCGCCGGCTCCCGCCGGAGGGCTCGCGGCAGCCGGCCGCACCTGGACCGCGTTGCGCCCGCACAGGGTCAGCAGCGATCCGCCGGCGTCTCCGTCCAGAAACGGGAACTCGCGCCGGCCGCACGCGGGGCATTCGGGATCGGGAGCGCCGACATCCATGCGGTAGGCGTTTCGCTCCCACACATCGAGATGCCAGATGCCGCTGGAAAGCGCCTCCTCCCGCCCGGCCAGGAGCTTCAGGGCCTCGGTTACCGCGTAGGACGCCACCGCCTGCACCGCCGGCGCGATCACCCCCGCGGTGTCGCAGGTCGGGGAGACGCCCGGAGGCGGGATGTCGGGGACCACGCAGCGCAGACACCCGGTACGGCCCGGAAGGACGGTGAGCGTCATCCCGTAGCTCCCGACCACCGCCGCGTAGATCCAGGGAGTGTCGGTGGCGATGGCCGCGTCGTTGATGAGATAGCGCGTCTCGAAGTTGTCGGTGGCGTCCAGCACCAGGTCCGCTCCGCCCATGACTTCGCGGATGTTCCCGGGGTGGAGATCGAGCGCGAGCGGCTCGAGCGTTACTTCGGGGTTCACCGCCGCCAGCCGCCGGCGCGCCGCTTCGGCCTTCGGGATTCCCTCGCGGGCGTCCTGTTCGTCGTAGAGGGACTGTCGCTGCAGGTTCGAAGTCTCGACGGTGTCACGGTCCACGAACCGCACCGTTCCGACCCCGGCTCTCACCAGCATGTCGAGCGCGGCGGAGCCGAGCGCTCCGGCTCCCACTACCAGGACCCGGCCGCGGCCCAATCGTTCCTGTCCCTCGACGCCGATTCCGGAAAAGAGCGTCTGGCGGGAGTAGCGGTCGTCGGACATCGTGCGCCAAACCGGAGAGTGTAGGACTCGGAAGGGATCAGGGTCGCGATTCATGGGCCCCGGATCGGTCTGGCACGTCGAATGCGTGCGCGTCGTGAGAGGATGGTCGGATCCTGAGACTCACCCTTTCCCTGCTCGTGTCGGCCGGACTCGGCTGTACGACGATCCAGATGATGTCTCCTGCAGACGACACGCCACATCCGACGGACCTGCCGGGCGGGGAGCTCCCGCTGCGCGCCACGTGCACGGTGCTTGCCCAAACCGCGGCGCAGCAGATCCCCATCCAGTTCCGCGACCAGCTCCGCCAATCGGTCGAGCTGGTGGCCTATCAGGAGTGCATGCAGGTCCTGGTGGTCATGGTTTCGGTGGCCATGAATGACGGCGACGACACTCAGGACGGAGTGGATGTCGTCCGGGCCCGGCTTGCCGGAGCCGAGTCCCAGTACCTGGCCGACACCTGCGACGATCACTTCCGGGCGTTCCGCTTCCTGCTCGATCCCGAACGCGGATACGAGAACGCGCTTGCCGGGGCGCAGGAATCCCAGTACGACGAGTGGATGGATCGCTGCTACCGGGTCGTGCGGCCGCTGTCCGTAGCCGGGCCAGCGCCATAGGCGCCAATTCGCAGCCAAACCCGGCGCCGCGCCCGCTCCCGGACGCGCTCTCACTTCCCCTGGCGGAGAGAGGCGCATGACGGGCGGTAGCATTCCGCCCTCCCCGGAGTTCACCTTGAAAGCCCATCTTCGCGGGGCGTGTCTGCTCGTCGCATGGACCGCCGTCGCATCCCAAGCCGCCGCCCAGACCGCCATCCTGCCCCTCGACGAAGTGCGGCCGGGGATGGTGGGAGAGGGCCGCACCGCCTTTTCGGGCGAGGAGGTGGAGACCTTCGGGGTGGAAATCGTGGGGGTGCTGGAGGGCGCCATGCCGGGCCGCAGCATCGTGCTGGCCAACCTGTCCGGCGGTCCGCTCGCCCACACCGGAGTCATGCAGGGGATGAGCGGGAGCCCGGTGTACGTGGACGGGCGCCTGCTGGGCGCCGTGGCGTACGCGTTCCCCTTCGCGAAGGACCCCATCTGCGGCATCACCCCGTTCGAGGAGATGGTCCGGTTCACCGAAATGCCCCTCAGCAGCGGCGGTTCTTCCGGGGCGGCTCCCGCCCTGCGCTTTTCCCCCGCGGGGCAGCCCTCTTTCGATCCGGCGCCGGTCTCCGAGCCCGGTATCGACCGGGACGGGCAACAGTTGCTTCCCATCCGGACCCCGGTGACCGCGAGTGGCCTCAGTTCCAGCGCACACCGGATCCTCGCGCCGTTGTTCCGCCAACTGGGGATGGAGCTCGCTCACGGCGGACTCACGGGGACCGCTCGCCGGGGCGCCGGCCAGCAGCCGGACCCGCCCGCCCTCAGTCCGGGAAGTCCGGTGGGCGCCACCCTCATCGGCGGAGACATGGTCCTGATGGCCAGTGGAACCGTCACCCACGTGGACGAGGGCACGGGTGAGGTGTTCGCGTTCGGACACCCGTTCACCGGCCTCGGCAGCATCTCGATTCCCATGCAGGCGGCTCGCGTGGAGGCAAGCGTCGCCTCGCTCCAGAACTCGTTCAAGCTGGCGAGCGCCGGGGCCCCGATCGGCGTCTGGCAGCAGGATCGAGCCACCGGCATCAGGGGCCGGCTGGGGGCCCGCGCCCGCACCATCCCGATGCGGATCGAGGTGGAAGGCAGTCGCGGCGGCCGCCGCCAGTACAACCTGGAACTCGTGGATCACGACCTGTTCAGTCCGCTCTTGGCCTTCTCCGGCCTGGTGTCCATCCTGACCCAGGAAGAACGTCCCGCGGGAACCCAGACAATCCGGCTCGGCGCCCGCATCGGCCTCGACGGTGGTCGCACTCTCCCGGTCGAGGACGTCTTCGCCTCCGGCGGTCCCGGCGTGGTCACCAGCGCCGCCGCCCTGGTGGCCGCTCCGCTCGCGCTCCTCCTGGGCAACCCGGTGGAGCGGATTCCGGTCCGGGAGATCGAGGTGGAGATCTCGGCCAGCGAAGAGGCGCAGGCCGCTACCCTGAGCCGCGCCTGGCTCCGTTCATCGAGAGTCCGGCCCGGAGAGAGCGCCACCCTCCGGATCGCGCTGAAGGACTTCCGCGGATCGGAACGCACCCGCGAGGTGGAAGTGCCGATCCCCCGGAGCGCCGCGGGCAGTCGCCTGACGCTGCTCGTCGCCGACGCCCTCTCGGCGGCGCTCTCGGACCAGCGGCAGGGCGTCAGCGGCACGCCGGTCAGCGTGGAACAGATTTATCGCGCCATCGCCCGCCACCGCCGGCAGAGCCGCCTCTACGTGCGGCTCCTCGGATCCGGGCGAAACGCGGCGGTCGTCGGCGGCGAGTACCTGCCGTCGCTGCCGCCCAGCGTGCGATCCGTGATTTCCCGGGATTCCTCGGGCGGTCTCATTCGGGAACTTCCCGCTTCGGTGCTGTGGGAGGGACATCTCGACTTCGACGCCACCGTTACCGGTTCCCGGCAGTTGACCCTGCAGGTGGAATCCCGATGAGCACGTGCATCGCGCGCCGCAACCCGGGCGCCTGGAAGCCCCGCGTGCTGGCCGCACTGCTGGCGGCGGCAGCCGCGGCGGCGGGTTTTGCAGGGAACCGGGACTTCTGGCGCTTCGAAACGTCGGAGGACTTCCTCGCGGGAGAGAGCGAGGGAGTCAGCATCGGGCCGGAGGGCCAGGTCCGGCTGGCGCCCGCGCTGCGCGCCCTGCACGAATCGGAGCAGCCTTTCGTGTGGTCCCTGGCCCCGGACGGCTCGGGTGGGGTAGTCGCCGGCGGAGGGGCTCAGGGGACCCTGATCCGGGTCCGCGACGGAGCGGCGGAGGTGCTCGCCGACACTGGAGAAGCCGGAATTCACGCCGTCGCGGTGGGACCCGACGGCGCCGTCTATTTCGCCACCGCACCGGGCGGGAGTGTGCAGCGAATCCTCCCCGGAGGGGAGCGCGGAGTCTTCTTCCAGCCGGAAGCGCGCTACATCTGGGCCATCGTTCCCGAACCGGGAGGCAGCATCCTGGTGGCGACCGGAATGCCGGCTTCGGTGATCCGGATTCAGCCCTCGGGAAGCGCGGAAACCGTCTTCACCACGAGCGAGGAAAACGTCACCGCGCTCCATCGCGCGACCGATGGCACGATCCACCTCGGAACGGAACCGTCCGGGATCGTGTTCCGCATCGACGCGGCATCGGGCGCGATGGCGCTTTACGACAGTCCCCTCGCGGAAATCCGGGCCCTGGCAGTCAACGCGGCGGGCGAAGTATTCGCGGCCGCGGTGGCGGACACCGGGCGCGGCGCGGCGACCGGCGGCGGAGCGGTCCCGCCGCCTCCGGAGACTTCTTCTCCAGCGGCGGGGGTAGTGGCCACCACCTCGTTCCGCGTGCTGGCCGGGGCAGCGCCGGCCTCGGCGCCCGGACCGGCGGCCGCCGCGGCAAACGGGACGGCCGGGGCGCTCTACCGCATCGCGCCAACCGGGGCAGCCCGGACCATCTGGAGGTCCGCCACCGATCGGCCGCTCTCCCTGGCCATGCTGCGCGACGAACGTCTCCTGCTCGGAACCGGAGACCGCGGGCGGGTCTATCGCGTGACGCGCGACGGCGACGTCACCCTCCTGTTTCGGGCCGATTCGGAGCAGGTGACCGCGGCCGTGTCCGAGGGCGGGGTCACCCTGCTCGGCGCTTCGAACCCGGGGAGGGTCCTTGAGCTCTCCGCTTCCCCGCGCACCGAGGGCAGCTACCTGTCCCGCGTGCTCGACGCCGGCGGCGCGGCCCATTTCGGCCGGATTTCCTGGGACACCCGGACCCCGCCTGGCTCCGCGGTGAGCGTCGAGACGCGCACCGGGAAACTCGGAAGAACCCGACGACACCTGGAGCAACTGGATGGCGGCCACCGCGGACACGGCCGTTCCCAGCCCCGCCGCGCGCTTTTTCCAGTGGCGGGCGACGCTGCGGTCGGACGGGAACTCCTCACCGGAGATGGCCTCTCTCGAAGCTGCCTATCTCCCGGTCAACCTCGCTCCCCGGGTAACCGGAATCACCCTCCACCCTCCCGGGATTGCGTTCGAGGAAATGCTCAACAGTTCGTCCCCCCGTCTTCAGGGAATGGCGAACCGGCCGGAGCGGACCGATGCCGCCAGGCGGGGACAATCGGGCTCTTCCTTCCCCGCCGGGAGCGGACGCCAGCTCTACCTGCACGGAGTGCGCACCGCCAGCTTCCGGGCCGAGGATCCGAACGGTGACCGGCTCCGCTACCGGGTTTCCTATCGGCGCCAGGGAGACGTCCCCTGGCAGCCCCTCCGGTCCGGACTCTCCGAGACGATCGTCGCCTGGGACACCTCGACCATGCCTGACGGCCGCTATGAACTCCGGGTCGAGGCGTCTGACTCTCCCGACAATCCTCCCGGAGAGTCTCTCGCCGGGAACCGGATCAGCCGGCCGTTCACCGTGGACAACACCCCGCCGGTGATCACGGGTCTCACGGTGTCGGCCGATGGCGCCATCCGCTTCCAGGCCCAGGACGGCGGGAGCCCGATACGGCGCGCCTCGATAACCGTGGACGGCGGGCCGGCGCGCGTCGTGCGCCCGGTGGACGGGATCGCCGACTCCCCGAATGAGGACTACGACACCCGGCTCCCGGATTTTCCGGAGGACGCCGGATCGGTGGTGGTGAAGGTGGAGGACGACATGGGGAACCGGGGCGCCGCCGAGGCGCGCGTCGGCAGTTAGCACCCCGGGGGGAAAGCACCCCACACGGGCGGGAGTGCGGAGGGCCTGAAGCTTGGCGCTGACGAGGGGACCGATCCGTTGACTCTCGCGGCTCCGCGCCGGCGCATCTCGGTGTTCACGCGCGTACCCGTGCCCGGCGCCGCCAAGACGCGCCTCGTTCCCCCGCTCACCCCGGCCGAGGCCGCGACGCTCCAGCGCGCCATGACGGAAGACCTGCTCGAACGGCTCGATCGCTCCCTGGACACTGGCGCGCCCGGGCTCTTCTCCCGGGAGGTTCGCTGCGACCGGGAACCCGTGCCGGGAAGCCTGGACATCCCCGCCGGCTGGGCTGTCGTGCCCCAGGGGCCGGGAGACCTGGGCGAGCGGCTGGCGCGCGCCGCCCGATCGGCGCAAGCGGAGGGACTTGACCGCCTCGTCATGATCGGCTCGGACGCCCCGCTGCTGCCGGTCCCGCTGGTGGAATCGGCGTTTTCGACCCTCGACACCCAGGACGCGGTCCTGGCTCCGGCCGAGGACGGTGGCTACGTCCTGGTGGCCGTCGCCGTGGGGCGACTGCCCGGGCCGGCCATCGAATGCCTGTTCTCGGACATTCCCTGGGGCACCGCCGAGGTTGGCCGAGCCACCGCCGAGGCCGCCGGCCGCGCCGGTCTGCGGTTCAGCGAACTGCCCCTCTACTGGGACGTGGACCGTCCCGAGGACCTGCTCCGCCTCGCGGCCGAGATCCGGGCGCTCGACGCGGCGGAACGGCCCTGTCGCACCGCGGCCCTGCTCAGCGCGGTGGGCTGCTGAGCAGAACTTCCGCGCCGGCGCACCGGCCGTCGCCTACCGCCCGCCGCCGGCCCCCCTCACGACTTCCATCGCCTCCTCGATTCCGATCCGCAACCGCTCGAAACGTTGGCGGTGGACCACGGTGGGGGCGTCCAGCGTTCCCTGCCGGACATCGTCGCCGGTGAACTCGCCGTAGAGACGCCCGAGACGCCCGAGCGTCGAGGGGTTCCGGAAGCCGCCGCCCGGCCGAAGCTCGCGGAGGGCATCCCCCGCCGCCGCGGAAAGACTGTCCGGATCTCCCGCGGCAGCGCCCACCCGGCACGCATCCTGAATGACGCCGTGGATCTCGGACAGGAAGGCGGCGCGCTGGGCATAGGCGGCCTCGCTTACCGGGACCGAAGGGTCCAGCTCGACCTCGAGCGGAACCGGCGGCACCTCTCCGGCGCCCGTCAGGCGGATCTCGTAGCTGTCGACCGGCACCCGCGGCGGCGGACTACCACAGGCGCCGCGGGCATCCCCGGAAGCCGCGCCGGCCCTGAGGTCCCAGACGATCCGCTGGAAGCCGGACCGGGATTCCGCCGCGAGACTTGCCACCAGCGCACCCGCGGAGGTTCGGATTTCGAGGGCCGGGGAGACCTCGCCACCGGCCGGGAGGAACACGGTCAGGAGCGCTCCGACCGGAGGGTTCTCCCCCGCGTACCGCGCCTGCCCCTCGTAGCTCTCGTGTTTCCAGGGCAGAAACAGCCGGGCCGTCCGGGGCTCGAAGAGTTCGGCCGTGGTGGTTTCGGGGTCGTGCCAGGCAAGCGGAGCGCTGTCGTCGAGGATGTAGATGGAGCGCCCGTGGGTGCCGAAGACCAGATCACGCTCGCGCGGATGGATTTCGATGTCGTCCACCGGCACGTGGGGAAGCCCCCCGCCCGCCCGCATCCAGGTCTCGCCCCGATCGAACGAGTAGAAGGCGCCGACCTCGGTGCCGGCTACCAACAGGTTCTCGCCCTGGGGATGCTCGACAACGTCGTTGACCCATCCGCGCGGCAGTCCCGCGCCGATCGGAGCGAAACTCGCTCCCCGGTCCTCGGAGACGAAGACGTGGGGCGCGAAGTCGCCGAGGTGATGGCGGTCCACCGCCACGTAGAGACGGTCCTCCCGGTGCGCCGAGGGCGTGACGCGGCTGATGGTGGCGCGGAGCGCCTCGAGCGGGAGGTTGGCTTCCAGGAACTCCCAGGTGAGGCCGTCGTCGTCCGAGCGGGCGACGCGGCCGTCGTCGGAGCCGACGTAGATCAGGCCGGGGACGAGGGGCGATTCCGCCAGGGTCGTGAGGGCGCCCCAGTCGCTGACCCCGTCGTGCATGGACAGCATGCCCTCCGCGGGCAGCACGCCGAGGATGGGAAGCTCGCTGCGGTCCTCACGCAGCGTCAGGTCCTCGGTGGCGCGCCAGGCGCTCCCCAGATCGTCCGACAGGAAGAGCCGGTTTCCTCCGATATAGACCCGTCCGGGGGTGTGCGGGGAGGCCCCCAGCGGGGAGAGCCAGTGGAACCGGTAGCGGTCCTCGTCTTCGTCGGGAAAGGGACGGACCGTGGTCCGGTTTCCCGTCGCGGTGTCGATCCGCACCGGGTTGCCGTTCTGGGAGGAGGCGATCGCGATCCCGGGCTCCCGGGGAACGGCCTCCTGGTCCATCCCGTCGCCGAAGTTCGTCTGCCGCCAGTCACTGTTCAGGATGCCGGCCTGGTTCCGGGTGGCGGAGGGCCCCACCCAGGAGTGGGTGTCCTGCGCCCCGCCGTAGATGTTGTAGGGGGTTTCGTGGTCGAGCGAGATCGCGTAGAACTGGGTCAGGGGAATGTTGTTGATCTTTCTCCACGTGACCGCCCGGTCCCAGGACTCGTAGATTCCCCCGTCGTTGCCCAGCAGCAGGTGCTCGGGAGCCTCGGGATCGATCCAGAGCGCGTGGTGATCGCCGTGGACGCCGATGTCGTAGGTCGGGGTCATGTCCCGGTTCGTGCGAAACGTGCGTCCGGCGTCGTCCGAAAGGTGGACCTGCGAGCCCAGCACATAGACCCGGCGGATGTCCGTGGGGTCCACCTCGATGTGCGAGTAGTACATGGGGCGCGGGTTCAAGTCCGAAATCCGCTCCCAGGAGGCGCCGCGGTCGCGGGACAGGAACAGCCCCGACTCAGTGGCGTGCTCGACGAGGGCGAAGACGCTCAGCGGATCCGAGCCGGAGATCTCGAGGCCGATGCGGCCGACCGGGCCCTCCGGCAGTCCGTCCCGGAGGCGCTCCCAGGTGTCCCCGCCGTCGGTGGTCCGGAAGATGCCGCCGTCGGGGCCTCCACCGTTGAAGCCCCAGGGGGTCCGCCGCCGCGTATAGGCGCCGGCGTAGAGAATCGCCGGATTCCGGGGGTCCATCTCCAGGTCCACCACCCCGGTGTCGGCCGAGATGTCCAGCACGTGGTCCCAGGTCGCGCCGCCGTCGTCGGTCCGGAAGACGCCGCGCTGGCCGCCGGACCGCCATAACGGCCCGAGCGCGGCCACGAACGCGCGCCGGGGCCGCTCCGGGTCGGGCACGATGCGTCCGATGTGCTCGCTCTCCTCGAGTCCCGCGTGGCGGAAGGTGTCTCCACCGTCGAAGGACACATAGACACCGTCGCCGAACGAGGAGCTCTGCCGGTTCGCCGGCTCACCCGTGCCGACCCAGACGGTCGCGGGATCGGATGGTGAGAGCGCCACGGCGCCCAGCGACGTGGTGGTGAAGTGGTCGAAGAGCGAATCCCAGGTAGCGCCGTTGTTCCGGGTCCGGAAGAGCCCTCCGGAGGCGGTGGCGGCGTAGTACTCCCACGGACGGCCGGGGACCACTGCCAGATCGGAAATCCGGCCGGCCATCACCGCCGGCCCGATGGACCTCATTCGCAGGTCGTCCATGACGGGCAGTGGCTCGTGTCGGTCGGCGTCCTGGGCGGCGGCCGGAACCGGCTCGAGGGTGAGGCTGAGGCTGAAGGCCAACAGAAAAAGGGCGCGTTGGATCATGCGGACTCTCCGGGCGGATATGGGTCGGGTAGCGTATGGGAAGGCCCGGGAAGACTGCGCCATCAGTGAGGATTCGCGATGAGCGTTCCGCTACCGGAGGAGAGCGAAATGCTCATCGGTGCTCAGCTGTACGGCGTGCCGGCGCCCGGGCGTTACGTCGTCCCCGGGCGTTTACGCCGACATAGAGTCGGAGCGCCGGCCTCTGAGCTTGCCCCAGTTTCTCGGACCAGTGGGAGCGCCGGTTCATAGCGGCCCCCGGAGTTGTTGTTCGAAGTCTACGGGCGACAGGTAGCCGAGGGCGGAGTGCCGCCGGTAAGGGTTGTACCAAGCCTCGATGAACTCGAAGACCGCTTCGCCGGCAGCTTTGGGGTTGGGGAACTGGGTCCGGTCGAGCACCTCGCACTCGAGGGTGGCGAAGAAGGACTCCGCCATCGCGTTGTCGTAGCAGTCCCCCACCGAACCCATGGAAGGCCGGACCCCGGTGGCCCGGCAGCGGCGCCCGAACGCCACCGAGGTGTATTGGCATCCCTGGTCCGAGTGGTGGATCACTCCCTGGGGCCGCCGCTGCTCGAGCGCCATGTCCAAGGCTTTCAGGACCAGGGTGGCCCGCGCATGCAGCGCCATTGCCCAGCCCACCACCCGCCGGCTGCAGGCGTCCACAACCACCGCCAGGTGCAGCATCCGCGTCAGCGTCGGGATGTAGGTGATGTCGGCCACCCAGAGCTGGTCCAGAGCCGTGGCCTCGAAGTTCCGGTCCACCAGGTCCGGTGCCGGCCGCGCCTCGCCGTCCCGGATCGTGGTGCGGACGCGGCGCCGGCGGCTTACACCACAGATCCCCAACGCCCGCATCAGCCGGCCAACCCGCTTCCGGCTGGTCCGGATCCCCCGCGCCGCCAGCTCCGCCCGGATCCGTGGCGCCCCATAGGTGCCGCGACTCGCCGCATGGGCCGCCGCGATCTCCACCTTCAGGCGCTCGTCCGCCTGAACCCGTGCACTGGCCCCGCGGCCACGCCAGGCGTAGTACCCACTGCGGGACACTCCCAGCAGGCGCCCCATCTCCCGCACGCTCATCACGGCCTGGCTCGCATCCATCAGTCGGTACCTCCCGACGATGTCTCCCGCGCGAACCAGGCCGCCGCTTTTTTTAGGAAGGCGTTCTCCCGCTGCAGCCGCCGGTTCTCACGTTCCAGCCGCTTCAACTCCTCCCGCTCCTCTTTCGTCCAGCCGTCGCCCCCGCGGCCCTCCGCCGCATCCGCGTCCATCACCCAACGCCGGATCGCTCGCGGACTCGCCTCATACTCCTCCGCGACTTCCTCGGCGCTATGTCCCGAGCGAACCAGCGCAACCACCCGCTTTCGATACTCCGCCGTATATCGGCGGCCAGGACTACCCATCTCAGACCTCCTTTGTGCCACTGGCACTATGAGTGGTCCGTTTTCCCGGGGCAACTCCACTCCGGCCGGCATCGCTCCCCACAGGGGAGCGAAACGCGCATCGCCCCTCAGCCGTACGGCGCAAGAGCACACGGGCGTTGCGCCGTCCCCGTTTGGCTGGGTGCCGTGAGGCGGATGAGCGACGGGAGTTTCGCCTCGCTTTGCTCGGCGATGCCGGCCGGAGGCCCGCGCTCCTGGCGCTCTACGCGATTCCGTGGCGCCGCAGTTTTTGCCACAGCGCCTGCCGGGAAATGCCCAGTTCGCGGGCCGCGCGGGCGCGGCTCCCCGCCGTCCGGCGCAGGGCGCGCAACAGGACGATCCTCTCGAAGGCCGCCCGCGCCGCCACCAGTCTGCGAATTTCCAAAACGGACAGGAGGGGCTCGGCGGGCGTCTCCCCGGAACCGCGCGGCGGCGGCTCCGGCACCGCCACCATCTCCGGGCCGATGACCCGGACATCGGGCTGGCGCAGGAGCGCGCCGGCGAGCACCGATTCCAGCTCGCGGACGTTCCCGGGCCAATCGCGGCTCGCGAGCGCCTCGAGGGCCTCGGACGAGAGCCGGGGTAGCCGCAGCCGGTGCCGCCGGGCCAGCCGCATCAGGAGCGTGGCGGCGAGTTCGGGAATCTCGGACCTTCGTTCCCTGAGCGCCGGCAGGCGGAGCCGAATGACCCCCAGCCGGTAGAACAGGTCCGAACGGAACCCGCCGTTCGCCGCCAGATCGGCCAGTGGGCGGTGGGTTGCCGCCACCAGGCGGAAGTCGGCTCGCCGGAGCCGCGTCTCACCCACCCGCCGGAACTCCCGCTCCTGAAGAGCCCGCAACAAGAGCCCCTGCCCTCGAGGCGACAGTTCTCCCACCTCATCGAGGAACAGGGTGCCGCCGTCCGCCGCCTCCAGAAGGCCCGGACGCGCCGATTCGGCGCCCGTGAAGGCGCCCCGGACGTGACCGAAAAACTCGGCCTCCAGCAACTCGTCCGGAACTGCCGCGCAGTTCACGGGGACCAGGGAGCGCTGGCGCCGGGGGCTTTGGTCGTGCACGTAGCGGGCGAGGAGTTCCTTCCCGGAACCCGTCTCCCCCTCGATCAGTACCGGGACATCGAAGCGCGCGGCGCGGCCAGCCTCAAGAAGCAGTGTCCGCATCGCGGGCGAGGCGGCAACCAGGCCCGCCGGAAAGCGAATCCGGTCAGCCGCGTTCCCGGACGACCGCACCGTGGTTCGCCTTCAGCCGTTTCAGGATGGTGCGCCGCACCTTGGCAATGTCGTTCTCGTTCAGAGTCCGGTTCGGCGCCTGGTAGCGGACCGAAATGCCGAGCGACCGGGCGCCGCCGGCAACCCCACCGCCTGCTTCGTTCAATACGTAGTCGTCGAAGACGCGCGCCTCGACGACCAGCGGATGGGCGAGGGCTTCCTGAACCAGATCCTGCGCCAGGACGTCCGGTCCGACGAGCAGTGCGAAGTCCTCGACGGCTGAGGGATGACGGGAAAGCGGCGCCGCGAGCGGCGGAGCCGTCATGCCGGGGGCGGCCGCGAGCAGCCGGGAAAGGTTCAGCTCCCACAAGAAGGCGTCCCGTTCGACCCCGAACGCGGCGGCGGCCTCGGGATGCAGTTGGCCCACGACCCCCACCACGGTCCCGGCCGCGGCGATTTCAGCGGTGCGTCCCGCGAGGAATCCGAAGGCCTCCACCGGCCGGAAGGTCGCCGCCGTCCGCAGGCCGTCCAGGATGTGCTCGACGGTCGCCTTGGCGTCGAAGAAGTCGAGTCCCGCTTCCGTCGGGCTCCCGAAACGATCCACCCGGACACCCACAACCAGCCCGACGGCCTGCTCCCGTTCCTCCGGGCGGCCGTCGCCGCGGTCCGGCGCCGGGTGATAGGACCTGCCCACCTCGAAAAGGCGCACGGTCTTGGCGCCGCGCGCCAGATTGTGGGCCGCGGCGCGCAGGATTCCCGGGCGAAGCGAGGTTCGCAGGGTGTCCCGGGCCTCGCCGAGAGGATTCTTGACTTTCAGCGGGGGGGAGTCACGCGTCTCCGGTGGCGTCACGGCGGCGAGATCTGCCGCCGAGACGAGCGAATAGGTCTGGACCTCGTAGAGGGCGGCTTCCACTCCCAGATCCCGCACCCGTTCCCGCAGCCAACGCGCGCGAACGGGTGGATGATGGGGTATCGCGCCGCCGAGCGGAGTCGCCGGGAGATCGTCATACCCCGCGATCCGCGCCACTTCCTCCACCACGTCATCGGGCACCCGCACGTCGCGGCGCCAATAGGGAACGCCGACCGAGAGCGTCTCTTCGGTCTCCTCCACCTCGAAGCCGAGGCCGTCGAGCGCGGCGCGTACCGCTGCCCGCGGAACCTCCATACCGAGAACCTGAGGGATGCGGGAGCGGCGCATCCGGATGTGGGCGGCGGGCTCCCGTACCGGCCAGGAATCCACCATTCCGTCCGCCACCCGTCCACCGGCGTGCTCGGCGAGCAAGCGGCAGACGCGAGCGGAAGCGACGGGCGGCATCTCGGCGGGAAGGCCCCAGGCGAACCGCCGCGCGGCGTCCGAAAGCAGGTCAAACGCCCGGGCGGTGCGGCGGACGCCGGCCGGCTCGAAGTTGGCGACTTCGAGCAGGACATTCCGGGTGGAATCGGTGATCTCGGTCTCGAGTCCGCCCATGACCCCGGCCAGCGCGATAGCCCCGCCAGGATCGGCGATGACCAGCCGGCTGGGGTCGAGTGGAAGCGTGTTCCCGTCCAGGGTGGTCAGGGTCTCGCCCGCCGCCGCCCGACGCACGATGATGTGATGGTCGCGCACCGTGTCGTAGTCGAAGGCGTGGACCGGCTGACCCAGCTCGAGCATCACGTAGTTCGTGATGTCCACCAGGTTGTTGATGGGACGCATCCCGGCAGCGGTCAGCCGTTCCTGCATCCACTGGGGGGAGGACGCGATCTCGACGCCTTCGATGAGAGCCAGCGTGAACCGGCGGCAGAGATCGGGAGCCGCAATCTCGACCGAGGCGCGTCCGTCAATGCCCGGACCGGGCCGCGGGGCGCTGACTTCGGGAGGTGTCAGCGGCGCCCCGGTCAGCGCCGACACCTCGCGGGCGACGCCCAGGACCGAGAGCGCGTCAGCCCGGTTCGGGGTCAGGTCGAACACGAGCACGCGGTCCCCCAGCACCTCGCGGAGCGGTGTGCCGGCGGGCCGGTCGGTAGCGAGCACCAGAATGCCCTCGTGTTCCGTGGAGAGTCCCAGCTCGGCTTCGGAGCAGACCATGCCGCCCGAGACCACCCCCCGGATGCGCGATTTCTTGAGCTTGCGCAGATTCCCGGTTCGCGGGTCGGTGAGCATGGCTCCCTCCGGCGCGAACGCGATGTCCTGTCCGGCGGCGACGTTCGACGCGCCGCAGACGACCGTCTGGTTCTCCCCTCCCTTGTCCACCGTCACGAGACGGAGCCGGTCGGCATCGGGATGCGGCTGCACTTCGCGAACCCGCCCCACGACCACCCGGTCCCAGTCGCCGCCGACCTGTTCGATGCCGGTGACCTCCAGGCCGGCCAGCGTGAGCCGATGGGCGAGGGATTCGATGTCCTCCGGCAGGGGAACCATGGTCTGGAGCCACCGGAGCGGAACGCGCACTGGAGTTTGAACCTAGAACTGGCGTAGGAAACGGAGGTCGTTTTCGTAAAAGCGGCGGATGTCCCGGATCCCGTGCCGGAGCATCGCGATCCGCTCGACGCCGAGTCCCGCCGCGAATCCGGTGTACTCCTCCGGGTCGTAGCCCATGTTGGCGAGGATCTCGGGATGCACCATCCCCGCGCCGAGGATCTCGATCCAGCCGTCGGGACTGCTGATCGACACCTCGACTCCCGGTTCCACGAACGGAAAGTAGTCGCAGCGGAAACGGATCTCCCGCTCTTCTCCGAACAGATGCCGCGCGAACTCGTAGAGCGTTCCCTTGAGATGCGCGAGGGTGAGGCCGCGGTCCACCGCCAGCAACTCGGTCTGGGTGATCATCCACTCATGGGTGGCGTCCGTGGCCTCGTTCCGGTAGGTCCGGCCGGGAGCGATCAGCCGGATCGGCGGCTCGTGCTGTTCCATGTGGCGGATCTGGTTCGGTGAGGTGTGGGTCCGCAGGAGAAGCGGCTGCCCGTCATCGGGACCATCGAGATAGAACGTGTCCATCGCGTCCCGCGCGGGGTGATCGGCCGGGATCCGGAGGGCCTCGAAGTTGTAGTACTCGAGCTCGACCTCGGGTCCCTCGATCACGTGAAATCCCATGGAAGCGAAGGCGGCGACGATCGCCCGCTCAGTGCGGGCGATCGGGTGGAGTCCACCGGCGGGCAGCGGCCGTCCGGGAAGGCTCACGTCGAGGGCCGCCAGGTCCCTGGTTCGGCGCGCCTTCACCTCGGCCTGTTTTGCCTTCAACGCTTCCCCGAGACGGGACTTCGCGTCGTTCAGCAACCGGCCGGCGGCGGCTCGAGCGGCAGGATCAAGCCGTCCCAGCGAGCGCAGCGAGAGCATGAGTTTCGACTTGCGCCCGAGGTGTTCGGTCCGCCACAACTCGATCGCCCGCTCCTCGGCGAGCCCGGAAAGCGACTGGATCGCCGCCTGGACCTCCTCCGCAGAAAGCAGGGAATCCGGATTGGGCACGGTCACGAACGCACTCGGGAGGCAGGCGGGTTGGCGGGCGACGGAGCGCCGGCGACACTGCCGGGAGCCCGCCGAAACTCTTTTTTCATAGTAACTCGCGGTCCGGCTTCTTCCGGCCTCCCGCCCGCCGCGGACACCCGTTCCGGATCTTTGACAGATTCCCATCCCCGGATGTAGAGTGGCGCCCCTCATCCGGACGCGGGGTGGAGCAGTCTGGTCAGCTCGTCGGGCTCATAACCCGAAGGTCGCGGGTTCAAATCCCGCCCCCGCCACCGGATGGACAGCCTGTGGTGAAACCCCCGTGAGCGCCGAGAGTGGCGAGGCGCCCGGGTGACCCAGTTCTCCCGGTGGGGGCGGCGCGTGCGGAAGGAATACCGGGTGTATTGCGACCGAAACGCAACGATGAGCGCCGCTAGGCGCCAGTTCTCCGGGTGGGGGGGCGGCCAGTCCTCCCGGTGGGAACCAGGCGGGGCCCCCACCGGGAGAACTGGGCATCGCCGCTCAAGCCCCCACCGGGAGAACCGGGCCGCGCGGGTTTGGCCACGGGCTGTAAAGGCTTGAGTCTGGCCGACGGATGAATCGCATCGCCATCCGCGCCTCGGGCGGCCCCCTGAAACCTTCCGACGGGAGCCTCCGGTGACTGTTTTCCGGCCCTGGCTGGGCGCCCGGTGGCGCTTCGGCTTCGGGGCCGCGGCCACCGCCGCCGCCGGCGTTGTCATCACCGGCACCCTCGGCTTCATGTGGATCGAGTCCTGGAGTCCCCTGGACGCGTTCTACATGACGGTCATCACCCTCTCGACCGTGGGTTACGGCGAGGTTCAGCCACTGTCGCCAACCGGCCGGCTATTCACAGTGTTTCTCATCGGTGGCGGCGTGGCGACCCTGGGTTACTCGTTCGGGGCGCTGGCCCAATGGATCACCGAAGCGCCGGTGCAGCGGCAGGAAAGGAGAATCCGACGCATGAAGGATCACATCATTGTCTGCGGCTTCGGGAGGATGGGCCGGCGGGTCACGGCCGGCCTCCGGCGGCACGGGAACGAGGTGTGCGTGATCGAGGACTCCTCGGAAGCCGTCGAAGAAGCGACCCGGCAGGGAGTGGACATCATCCAAGGAGATTCCACCGCTGAAGAGACGCTGGAGCGGGCCGGTGTGCGGCGGGCTTCGACCATCGTCGCCCTGCTCCCGAACGACGGCGACAACCTGTCGATCACCATGACCGCCACGGCGCTTCGTCCCAGGATCCGGGTCCTCGCACGATCCGAAGAGGATCGTTCCCGCGCGAATCTGGAGCGGGCGGGCGCCGCCACCCACGATGTCATCTCGCCGCACCTCACCGCCAGCCGCGTGGTGCTCCGCAATCTCTGCGGTTCGGACACCCATCACCTGCTGCACGGCATCTCCGAAATGACGCATCCGGGATTCGGGTCCGGCGAGCTCGTCGTGACCGCCGGGTCCGCACTCTCCGAGAAGACGATCGCCGATTCCTCCCTGGGCCGGGAAGCCAACGTCCTCGTCCTGGCGATTCGGCGGGACGGCCAGAACCTGCTGATCGCGCCAAGGGGCGATCAGCGGATCGAGCGCGGCGACAAGCTCATGCTCCTCGGAGATACGGAAGACCTGAGGAAGCTGGGAGCCACCCTCGAAGCGTTCTCGGTGGAGGCGCCCTGAGGGGCCGCGGGGGAGCGGGCCTCGTCGCGCTAAGGTGGCGTTTCACCCCACAATCCCGGATGCCCATCCCGCAGCAACCCGGCTACCGCGCCAGCCTCTGGTACGGGGCCGCCTACACCAGCGTATTCCTGGTAGTCGCGCTGGGCCGCCTGTTGCTGATGTAGGACGCGGGGCCGCTCTCGCTCGTGGACGCGTCCGCGGTGATCCCGGGATTGCTCTTCGCCTACGCGGCCGGCTGCATCTTCGCCTTGCCACTCATCTGGACGCTGCGTCGCTTCCGGATGAACCCCAGGGTGCCGATCGTTCTCTGGATCGTCGCCGTTCCCCTCTCGGCCCTCGGCAGCGTGTTCGGAGGCCTGCTCGGCCCGCCCGGCATCCTGCTCCTGGGAGGAATCCCCATCCTGGCTGCCCTCGGATTGGCCTTCGCCGTCCAGGGCATCTGGACACGGTGGCGGACCAGGGAAACGGGCGGCTGAGCCGGCGAGTGGATTTGAACCACCGACCTGCTGATTACGAATCAGCTGCTCTACCCCTGAGCTACACCGGCTAGCCGACTCCATTGTAGGCCGTTCCCGATGCCCCGTCCGCCACCCGCGAGGACCTCGCCATCACCGCTCGGCAACGACCGGCAGCCGGCGGATCGCCGCGCGCGACCGGGTGCGGGCGTCGTGGCGAAGCGTCTCGCCGGCAGCCTCGCGGTGCTCGTGCTGGGGGCGCATCCACTGGCCGCCCAGGAGTTTCCGCCCGGCTTCGTCGATCCGGCTCCCCTGCTCGCCGCCGTCGGCGAGGAGATCGGCGAGGCCGACCTCCGCTGCATCACCTTCTCCGGCAGCGGCTACGCCGGCGCCGTGGGCCAGACGTTCGAAAACGCGGTGAATGTTGACTGGCCACGCATCGACGCCCTGGCGAACTACACGCGCGTGATCAACTGGGAAGCGGGCACGAGCGTGGAGACCTTCGAACGGCAGCCGGGCCTGGCGCCGGCGTCGTGGAAGTACGGCCTCGGCTGGCGCGGTGGCACGCCGACCCAGCGGCAGAGGCGGCAGACCCACGTCACGAACGGCGAGTTCTCCTGGCACATGGACGGCGACGGCCCGCCGGTCGCGGTGCCGCCCGAAATCGCCGAGGTGTACCGGCTCGACATGTGGCTGAACCCGCACGGGTTCCTCAAGGCCGCGCGCCTGCCGGGAGCCGACCCGGTGGCCTTCTGGCGCTGGGAGCAGATCGAGAAGGGCCGCGACGGCAACGTCGTCGCACCCGAGAAGATGCACGTCGTCGCAATCACCATGTTCGGCAAGTACCGGGTGGACGCCACCATCAACTCCCGAAACCGGATTCAACGGATCAAGACGACGGTGAACATCCCCGCCCTGGGCGACTTCAACATCGAGCACGAGTCCACGAATCACCTCTCGTTCGGCAACGTCAGGTGGCCGGCCGACTGGCACTCGCACCAGGGCTGGGACGACAACTGGCAGTTCTACCGGCAGAGCACCGGGCACAACGCCTACGGCGGCACCTTCGCGGACATCCGCCCCAACGAGTGCGGGAGCCCGGTGCCGGTGCCGGAGTCGGTGGCCGCGGCGGACTGGTCCGCCGAGGTGACGGTGGACGAGATCACCGGCGGCGTGTATCGGCTCGGCGGCGGTCCGGCGAACAGCTACCTGGTGGAGTTCCGCGACTTCGTCGCGGTCTTTGAAGCCCCCGGCGACGAGGAGCGGAGCCTGAAGGTCATCGACCGGATCGCGCAGCTGGCTCCGGACAAGCCGATCCGCTGGGTGATCACCTCCCACCCGCACTTCGACCACATCGGGGGGCTGCGCACCTACCTGCACGTCGGATCGACCGTCGTGACCCACATCCTCAACCTGGACTTCCTGAACCACGACGTGCTGACCTACGAGCCGAGGACGGTCAGGCCCGATATCGTCTCGAAATGGCCCCCGACCGAGCTGGCCGAGGGCTACACCTACGAGGCGGTCCAGGAGAACTACGTCATCACCGACAACTCCCGAATCCTGCGCGTTTATTACGTGCAACCGCTGCGGCACGCCGCCGGGATGCTGATGGCCTATTTGCCGGACGAGCGCATCGCGTTTCAGGCCGATCTGTTCGACACCCACGAGCCTCCGAAAGCGGCGCAGCTGCCGTCCATGCGCTCCCTGCGGGCGCAGGTGGAACGCATGCAGCTCGACGTGGAGACGCTCGCCCCGGTGCACGGCGAGCCGGTGCCCTGGAGCGACTTCCTGGCGGCGCTGGACCAGCTCGAACGGTGAAGCCGACTTCGCGATGACGTCCCGGACCCGTTCGGAGAGCGACGATCTCGCCTACCAGCGGGAAATCCTGGAGGGCGTGGCCCGCACCTTCGCTCTCACCCTGCGTCCGCTGCCGGGGACCCTCTACGACGCTACCGGCAATCTCTATCTCCTCTGCCGGATCGCGGACACCATCGAAGACGAGCCGGCCCTCTCTGCGGACGAGAAGGCGGCGTTCTCGGACCGCTTCGTCGAACTTGTCGCGGGCCAGGGTGATCCGGACCGGTTCGCCCGGGAACTGGGAGCGAACCTCTCCCCGGCCGCCTCCGGGAGCGAGCGCGCGCTGGTGGCGAACACCGAACGGGTGCTCCGGGTGACCGCACGGCTCAGTGACGCGCAGCGCGCCGCGACCCGGCGCTGCGTCGAGGTCATGACGCGAGGCATGGTGGAGTTCCAGCGGAGCGCGACCCCCGACGGACTCCGGGACCTGGCGCAACTGGACCGCTACTGCTACCACGTTGCCGGCGTCGTGGGAGAAACCCTCACCATGTTCTTTTGCGACTACTCCGCCGAGATCGCCCGGCGGCGGAGCGACCTGCTCGCGCTGTCGGTTTCTTTCGGCAAGGGTCTGCAGATGATCAACGTCCTCAAGGACATCTGGGAAGATCGCCGGCGCGGGGCGTGCTGGCTGCCCCGGGATCTGTTCCAGGCGGCCGGCGTGAACCTCGGCTCCCTCGCCCCCGGAGCCTCGGATCCCGGCTTCGCCGCCGGCCTGACCGAACTGGTCGGATATGCGCGCGGGCACCTTGAGGACGCGCTTCGCTACGTCTTGCTGATTCCCGCGGGGGAAACGGGCATTCGCCGGTCCTGCCTCTGGCCCCTGGGCATCGCGCTGCTTACCCTCCGCCGGATTCGCCGCCGGCCGGCCTTTCGAAGTGGCCGGGACGTCAAGGTGTCCCGACGCGCCGTAGGCGCGGTGGTTGTCGTCAGCAACCTCTTCGCCTGCTCGAATCTCGCCCTGAAACTGCTCTTCAAGCTGTTGACCCGCGGCCTCCCGGGCGCCGCCGCGACCCGCTGATTCCCGCTCCGCGCGCCAGGCGCGAAAAGACTCCGCCCACGCCGGCGGGCACCCGGCCCGGCGCTTGCCGGTGCCCGGACCCGGCTATCGCTAACGGTTGACGTTGAGTCGAACGACGACGCCCAGCGTCAGCGCGGACACCGTGGGACTCCCCAAACCGCCCTCGGCGAGCCGGAGGACATCGCCCTCCTCGTCCCGAAACTGGACATAGCGGTAGTCGAAGGCCAGGGAGATCGGAATTCGCGGGAAGGGCACCTTGATCCCGACCCCCAGGACGATGGCTCCCGACTCGAACGCGTCCGTCCCTTGTACCTCCGAGGTTCTCCACGCGTAACCGACGACCGCATACGGCGTCACGGCGGCGCGCGGCCACTGCGCGACCGCAGATACGGAAGCCTCCTGGCTGATCTGTTCGAGAGGCTCCGCAAGGACGGTGACTCCGGCCTCCGTGTCGGTGACCGAGAACTCGAACTCGGTCGTCGTGCGCGCGAAACCGGCCTCCGCCCCCAGGTAGCGGTTCACGAAAAAGGAGCCGCGGGCGCCCAGGTGTCGTCCGAAGCCCACGTCCTCGGCCTCTCCGGAGACGGTCTGAAAGACGTTTTGGGAAAAGCCGAGATCCTGGTTCACCAGTTGGCTGCCAATAACGACGGCCGCTTCGGCGTGCGTCCAGTCGCCGGGCCGCGAGAAGACCGGCCCCTGGCGGTTCGCGTCCGTCTGGGCGACGCTGGAGGCGTTCCGGGAGGCTTCCCGAAGACTCTCGAGCAGGTCTCGGAGCCTGCCGGAATCGCGACTCGGAACCGCCCGGTCCCAGCCCGTCCCGGCGGGGGCCGCGGCGGCTGGACCGGCTGTGGCTACGACAAGCAGCGCGGCAGACCCGAGCCGCCGAATCCTCACGGACTGACCTCGAGATTGACCTCGGTGGCCTGCCCGTCGGTTACCCCCACGAGCCGGGGATGGACGGAGACGCTGAAATTGGTGTCCGCGCGACCGAAGGGGAAGAAGTAGGCCCGCGCGCCATGGCTCTCGGGGATCGGGTTCACGCGCAACACGTAGTTCCCGTTCGGCAGGCCGGCGATCTCGTATTGCCCCTCTGCATCACCCCAGCCGCCCACCGTGTGGTCGAGGAGCGGCTCGTAGGCGACGACGTGCGGATAGCGGACGGTTTCTCCCGAGGTACGCCGGACGACGCCCTGGATGGCGCCGCTCTTCGCGGCCGGACCCGGGTAGAGGACCGCGGCCCCGGTTATGTCATCCGCGGTCAGTGCCCGGCCGAGGGCGGTGCCGCTTCCGAATCCGTACGGCCACATCACGGAGGAACCCGCCAGCAGCGCGCCTTCGGACTGCCGGCCGACGCCCGAGTGTCCGAGCCCCACGAAGTGGCCAACTTCATGGACCAGCGTTGACCGGTAGTCCCATCCACCCCGTTCCGGCGTGTCCGTCCAGTTGTAGGCCGGGTTGACGAGGATGTCGGACTCCGCGATGGCCCCGGTTTCGATGATGGTGAGCCAACTCGTCACCGCCAGCGTGAGTTCGGAGAGTCCCAGCTCGCCCATGTGTTCGCGGGTGGTGAAGCCCACCGTGTTGGTCCGGTCGAAGAACTCGAAGGGGCGCTGGTTGGTCTTGCCGCGGTAGGAGAACCCGAGGCCGACCTCCTCCGGAGCGGACCAGGTATCGAAAGCGGCGCGGGTCTCCTCCACCACCTCGTCCACGGTCATCCAGTTGTCCTCCATGTTGGCGACCCAGTAGCTCACCGGGCGGAGCCCGGTGGCCCACACGAAGCTCTGACCCCGGAACAACTGATACCCGAGCGCGGTCGTGGTCCCGACGGAGACTCCGAGCGCCAGCACAATCGCCGCCGCCGCCCAGCGGGGCAGGCGCCCGGGGAGCCGACGAACGGTCACCGGGCGAGGGCCTGGCGCACGATGTCGCGCACTTCGTCAAGCGTCGCCGGATCCCCGCGCGGGGCCGCGACCGGAACCCCCTCGTCGGACTCGAGTGTCAGGCCGGCCAGCGACCGTTCCAGGCCGCGTTCCCCGGTTTCCGGGTCCCGGCTCACCGTGAATTTGCCCGCGGCCATCCCCAGTACGGCCGGAATTCTCCCCGCCCCGCCGTCGCTGAACACCAGGACCTCTTCGCCCAGGTGGAACACCGGAGAACCCGGCACCACCAGCCGGTAGCCCTCGGCCTCTCCTCCCAGAATTCTGAGGGTCAACAGGCGGCGCCGGCCGCCCTTCAGGTACTCGTCAACCTCGATGGTGACGAAGGTATGGATGCCGGTCCGCCGGGCGTTCAACTGACTGGCGATGCCCACCACCTCGCCCGTGAAGATCTGGTCGGCCCGCACCGCCATCTGGTCGAGTGGCAGGTAGCGAATGGTGGACGCCTCGAGGCTCCCGGCGACCACCAGGAGTGACCAGCAAAGCCACCGGCGGACGGCGAGTTGCGCAGTTTTTGAGGACACGGACACAAGGCTCCCCAGCGGCTCCCGGACAGCCTCAGAAAGTTAGCATGCGGACCCGGCCGAGCAGGAGCGCGACGCTGTCGTGGGGCGTGGGGCTGGAGGGTGCCTCTCTCGCTTGTGCGACGCTGGGGCTACCGGGGTCGGCGCCGAGAGGGGAACCATCCTGACGCTGGGAGGGTGTCCCGCCGCCCCGCTGCGCGGGGCTGTGCCGGCCTGGAGGCCGGCGTTCCCTTGCGGTCGCCCGCGTTTCTTGGCTCGCGGGAGGCTGTCCCGCCGCCCCGCTGCGCGCGGCTGTGCCGGCCTGGAGGCCGGCGTTCCCTTGCGGTCGCCCGCGTTTCTTGGCTCGCGGGAGGCTGTCCCGACGCCCCGCTGCGCGGGGCTGTGCCGGTCTGGAGACCGGCGTTCCCTTGCGGTCGCCCGCGTTTCTTGGCTCGCGGGAGGCTGTCCCGCCGTCCCGCCTCCGGCGGGGCTGTGCCGGCCTGGAGACCGGCGTTCCCTTGCGTGTGTGCGGTGGGGCTGCGGGGTTTGCAGCAGAGAAAAAATGGCAGCGAACTTTGTTCGCTGCCGGCGTGACCGGGGGGAAAGTGTGAAAGGGGGGCACCCCCCCTTTCACAAAAAGGTAACGACGAACCGGAACTCGCCGAAGCGCGCGCCAGCGCGTGAGGGAGTTGCGGTTCGCGGCGCGAAGCGCCGGGCGGTCCGGGGGTGGGGGCTCCTTTCGCCCGCTCCGTCGTGAATAACTGGAACGGAGCCTGGCGTGCCGCCCCCACCCCCGGAGCGCTCGACGTAGCATCCGGCCGATGGAGCGAAGCGGAACCGTGGTCCGGATCGGCCGGAAGGCGGCCGTGGTCCGGCTCCACTCCGATACCGCCCGCGAAGCGGATTCCCTTTGGCGCTGCTCCCTCTCCGGACGCCTCTTCGGCCGCGGCGCCGTCCGCTCGGGCGGAGCTACCGCGGTGGTCGGGGACGAGGTCACCGTCGAAAAGACCGAGTCGGGCCGGCGAGACGGTAGCGGGCCCCGGAACTCCGGCGGGCGCATTACCGCCGTCCTTCCCCGCAAGAACGCGCTGCGTCGAGCCGTGGGGCCTCCGGAACGCCGGGAGATGCGGGTGTTTGCGGCGAATCTCGACCGCTGCTACATCGTCTCTGCCCTGGTTGACCCGCCGTATCGCACCGGTTTCCTGGACCGGTCCCTCGTGGTTGCCTTCGATGCCGGCGTGACGCCAGTCCTCGTCTTCAACAAGCTCGATCTGGCGAAAACCGGTGATCTCCCCGGACTCGAAGAGGATCTCGCTCCGTATCGCGGGCTCGAACTCGAAGTCCACCGGACCAGCACGCGTTCCGGGGAGGGCCTCGACGCCTTCCGAGAGAGCGTCGCCCGCGGCCGGGCCGTCCTGTTCGGCCATTCGGGAGTCGGAAAAACGGAACTGCTGGCGGCGCTCGGCGTCCCCGGACGCCGTAGCGGCGGACTCGATCGGAGGGGAAGGGGCCGCCACACGACGACGGCGGCGGAACTGATCCGGCTTCCCGGCGGCGGGGAGATTGTGGACACTCCGGGGATTCGGGCTCTCGGTCTCGACGGCCTGACCGAAGCCGGCATCCGGGCCGCCCATCCCGATCTGGCCCACTACGCCGATGACTGCCGGTTCCCCGATTGTTCCCACCGGGCGGAGCCCGATTGCGCGGTCCAGGCGGCCGTCGCCGCCGGCAGAGCGGATCCGGCCCGCTACGAAAGCCTGATCCGCCTCTCGCGGGAAGCCGCCGGGCTCAGCGAAGAAGCAGATCTGTCGGAGGCCGGTCTCGCAGCGGAGACGCCGGGACGACACCCACCCGCTTCATCGGAATAAGCCGGGCGATCTCGCCAACCAGCTCCTCGAGCCCCTCGCCGGTGACCCCGGAAACCCGCCAGGTCTCCGCGCCCGCCAACCGCTGGGGCAGCGCCGACCGCGCGGCCTCGTCGAGTTGGTCCACCTTGTTGAACAGCACGATCCGGGGGATGTCGAGGAAGCCGAGTTCACCCAGCAGGGCTTCCACCGCGCCGGCGCGGGAATCGAGTCGGGGACTCGATGCGTCCACCACCTGCAACAGCAGGGATGCCGCCGAGATTTCCTCGAGGGTGCCGCGAAACGCCTCGATGAGGTCCTCGGGCAGGTCGTGGATGAAACCCACCGTGTCCGCGAGCAGCACCTCCCGCTCCACCGGTACCCGCAGCCGCCGGTTGGTCGGATCGAGCGTTTCGAACATGCGGTTCCCCGCAGCCACCTCGCTGCGGGTCAACCGGTTGAGCAGGGTGGATTTCCCGGCATTCGTGTAGCCGACGAGCGACACCACCGGCAGCCCGCGGGCGTCGCGCCGTTTCCGGCGCACGTCGCGCTTCACCGCAACCTGGGCCAGGTCGCGTTGGAGGCGGGCGATGCGCTCGCGGGTACGTCGCCGATCGACTTCGAGTCGAGTCTCACCCGGCCCCCTGCCGCCGATACCGCCACCCAGCCGGGAGAGCGAGGTATCGCGCTGGACGAGGCGCGGCAGCCGATAGCGCAACTGGGCGAGTTCGACCTGCAGTTTTCCCTCGCGGCTCGTTGCCCTCCGGGCAAAGATGTCGAGGATCAACTGCGTCCGGTCCAGCACCTTGAGATCGGTGGCCTGGGAAATGTTGCGGGTCTGCGAGGGGCTCAGGTCACACGCGAACAGAATGAGATCGGCGCCCCGGTCGAGGGCCCGGATCACAAGCGCTTCCAGTTTGCCCCGTCCGACCAGAGTGCGGGGATCGAGGCGGGTGCGGCGCTGCACGATCGAGTCCACGACCTCGAGGCCCGCATCCCGCGCCAGTTCTCCCAGCTCCTCCATGACGTTTTCGAACCCGAGCGCCGTCTCCCCCACCCCGACCAGAATCGCGCGTCCCGAGTACCTCCGTCCGGGACGCTCCGGGGCAAAGCGCGCGAAGGCCCGTTCGAGATCCGCCAGCAGCGAGGTGCAGTCGAGGTCCAACTGGCTCGGGGCGACGGGCGGCAGAAGTTCCCACGGCGTTTCGTCTTCGGACCTTCCCTCGGGGCGCCCCGGCGGCTTCAGGTGGGCCGCATGAACGACGCCGGGCAACCCGTCCTCGCCCACCGTGACGGCCGCAATGAGATCGAGCCTCAGGAGCACCAGGTCCGCAAGGTCATCGCGGGTCAGCGCCTCTCCCGCCAGGTGGGTGTGGACGAAGCGGAGCCCGCGGAGTCGCCGGCCGGCGGCGCGCTGCCGTTTCAGGTCCGGCAGTTCGATGCGGTGCGCGTCGCCCACTCCAACCCAGGTAATCGTCCCGCGCCGGTCCACGAGGGCGCCCACCTGACGGCGGATCGTGCGGGAAATCCCCGCGAGCTGCCGGGCGAACTCCTGGGTCAGTAGCGCGGCCGGAGGCAAGCGCCGCTGGCTGAGGCGCTCCAGGACCTTCCGGTCACGGGACTTGAGGCCCGCCGTGTCTCCTTCGACCCGCAAGGGAAAGAGACTAACAGTCGGTGGCCAGCGGGCGAGGAGCCGCTAGCGCGAAGCGTCGGGCGATTCCCCGCTGGGGGGACGCGACCGCTGCGCGTCCCGCAGCAGATCGAGCTTGGCGCGCGCCGAGATGTAGTTCGGATCGATCTCGATGGCCCGCTCGTATTCCCGCATCGCCTTGTCCTCGTCACCGAGCTTCAGGAGCGCTTCCCCGAGGAAGAACCGGGCGTCCGCCATCTGCCGGTCCCGGGAAATCGCCTTGCGGAAAAAGTCGGCGGCCTGCCGGTATTTGCCCTCGTGGTAGTGCAGCACCCCGAGGTGATAGACGACGTAGGCGTTGGACCCGTCGTTTCGCGCCGCGAGCTGGAACTCCTGGATCGCCTTGTCCGTGTCCCCCTGGGAGTAGTAGGCGCTCGCCAGGTTGGAGCGGGCTTCGGTGAAATCCGGTTCGATGTCGAGGGCCAGTTGATACTGCTCGATCGCGGCGTCCACGTGGCCGCGCCGCTTGTAGGCGACCCCGAGGTTGTTCCGCGCGCGGTTGAAGTTGGGACGGATCGAGAGCGCCAGCTGGTACATCTCGATCTCCCGGGCCAGCGGGTCGAAGCCTCCCTGGTCCGCCAGCGCTTCGGCGAAATAGCCGTAGAGGAAGCCCTCGTTGTTGTAGAAGTTCGAAATGGCCTCGAAGTCGTCGATGATCTTCGCCCCGGCGTACTCGCGCTCGGGGTTCGAGGTGAAGTCCACGAAGATCAGGTCGGGGCCGTCCTTGATGCCGCCGGTGATGTGACCGCTGTTGACGATGACTTCGGCTTCCTTGGTGACCTTCTCGATGGTGGTGACATCCACGTAGACCGCGTCCACCCCCACCGCCCGGGACATGCCGACGAAGAGGTTCGTATAGGCGAGACAGTTGCCGCGGCCCTCCCGGTACACGTTCTTCGCGGTCTTGTTGGAAAGCCAGTCGTAGGAGATGGTGCCGCCGGTGTGGTGACGGATCGCCCGGATGATGGCCCGCATCTTCTCCTTGTCGGTCCTCAGGTTTTCTGTGACCCGAAACGCGAGTTCCCGGATTTCATCGTCGATTTCGAACGGGATCTCGACGCGGGCGAGCACGTCGGGGGTGATCCGGTGATTCAGGTCCGCCCGAATCTCCTCCACCGTCCAGGTCCGCTTGGGAGCGGTTCCGCAGGCCCAGGACCCGAGCAGCAGCCCGGAAAGGAGGAACCCGAGCGTGGTCCGGCGCAGGGAGCGCCGTGGCGGGGGTATTGAAGACGACATCGAAATCGAGTATAGCGTGGGTTCCAAGGCTTGCGGGGAACCCCCTCCGGACGTATTCTTTCACGGCAATTTCACGGCTATCGCGTGTCCGGTCCGAGGTGGAGCCTCGGCTTTGTGGCCGCTTCAGCATCAGGAGGCCTCATGCCTGAGCAGACGCGGGTTGCCCCCCGCTTTTCCCATTTCAAGGCGGGTTTTGCCGCCCTCGCGATCCTCGCCCTCGCTCTCCCGGCGCTTGCCCAGGACAGCCTGAGCCGGGGCGACCGGCGCTGGCTGGAAGAGGTGGAGCCGATCATGACCGCCCAGGAGCGGCAGGCGTTCGAGTCGCTGCCACGGGGCGAGCGAAACAAGTTCAAGGAGCACTTCTGGTCGCGTCGCAGCCAGAACCCGCACGATCCGGATCGCGCCGAAGACCAGTTCGACAACTGGAGGAAGCAGGCTGACGACCAGTTCGGGCAGCGCGGCATCAAGGGATCGCGAACCGACATGGCGCTCGTGATGCTGCTCTTCGGTCCCCCGGACAACCGGGAGGCGACCGGGGGCCGCGCGGCCGGTCCCGGCGGCGGACGGCCACCGGGTGGCGCGACGGGCGAGAACCCCCTCGGGGAAAGCGGCGGCGGTATGGGCGCCGGCGGGGGCGGCGGCCGCGGTGGCGGCGGCATGGGCGGCGGCCCGGGCAGCGGGATGAAGTTCAGCTACGTTCCGAACCCCGACCGCGGCCTCCCCGACGGGCTCGAACTCGAGTTCCGGCGCACGAATCTCGGCACGCGGCTGGTCCGCACCGATGAGATCGAGGCCGCTATCGATCGGGCGCGGGCGCGGCAGATCGTCTGGCCCAGCCAGATCAACTTCAGCCTGAACGCCGACGGCGAGCTACCGGACGTCGAGGATCTCTTCGGCGCGGAGACGCGGGCGCTCCTCGATCCCAACAGCCCCGGCAAGACCATCCTGAACGCGCTGCGGGCCGGTGGCGAGCCCGGCACCGGCATCGGTCTTGACGCCAGTTTCTCGTTCTTCCGCTCGAACGTCGGTGACACCTACGTGGCCGCCGTCTTCGAACTGGATTCGGACGCCATCACCTGGAGCGGCGACCAAGCGTCCCTCTCGGTCTTTTACAACGTGGTGGATGCGCTGGGGACCGTGATTGGCTACGACGAGCGCACGGTGGAAATTCAGAAGGGATCTGCGGGTGGTCCGACGGTCCTGGAGATGCCGATGCAAATGGCGCCCGGCGCCTACTCGATCTATGCCGGGATCCTGGATCCCTCCACGCAGACGCACGGAACGATCACCCGGGAAATCGAGAGCCCCAACTTCGGGAGCGGCGAGTTCATGTTGTCCTCGGTGGCGCGTTTTTCCGACGGCACCCGTGTCGAAGACTTCACTCCGGAGCCCGGCCGCGCCCTGCTGGTCGGTGGTTTCCACTTCGTACCGAAGGTCTCCCCGGTGTACGCGCCCGGAGACCAGCTGCGCCTCGTGTTCAACGCCTACGGCTACGGGGGGGCTGGTCAGCCGAACCTGACGTGGCAGATCGCCTTCACGAAGGATGGCGAGCAGCTCCTCCGCTACAACCCGACGGCCTTCAATCTCGCCTCCGAGGAACTGGCGATCGCCATCGTGGACGTTCCGCTGGCGCGGCTCTTCCAGGACGGCCGCCGGGAGGTCTTCGAGGCCGGCGACTACACCGCCGAGATCACCGTGAAGGACATGGTCGGCGGAGGCTCGGTCACCGAGGTCGTCGAGTTCCAGGTAGCCGGATCCTGATCTCCTCGAATCCGGCCGTCTCCGGCCGCCCCCCGGACGCCGGGGGGCGGCCCAGTCGGGGGCTCCGTTGGAAGCCCAGTTGGGGACGGAGGGCGTTCGCCGGCATCCTGCTGGCGGCGGCGGCGGTGGCCGCCGCGGATCGGCTCGGTCCGGAAGCCGCCGATCGGGCAGCGCCATTATTGGCCCGGGCCGGGCTTTCGGCCGGGAACGGCTCCGCGGCGCCGGCGCCCGTTCAGGAGTCGGTTTACGACGCCATCGAGGTGTTCAGCGGAGCGTTGATGCTCATCCGGGACCAGTACCTGGAGCCGGTGGACGCGGCGTTCCTGATGGACGGGGCGGTCCGCGGCATCTTTGAAGCGCTCGACGCGGACAGCGCCTATCTCAGCGCCGCTGATCTCGCCCGCTACCGGAATCGCACGTCGTTGAACGCGAGCGTCGGGATCGGCCTGCAGAAGCGGTACTACCTGCACGTGGACGACGTGCTTCCGGGATCACCCGCCGCCGAGGCCGGTATCGAGCGCGGCGTCGCGATTACCGCGATCGACGGTCAAAACACCCGCGAACTCCGGATTCCCGTCGCCCTCCTGTTGCTCGCCGGCGAGCCCGGCACCTCGGTGCAGCTGTCGCTTCGCGACGCCACCGACGCGGAGTCCCGGAACGTCACCGTCGAGCGGGCCGTGCTCCCTGCCCCACCGGTGGAGCACCGCACGCTCGGCGAGGGAATCGGGCTCGTCCGGATCCGGCGCTTCCACGACGCGACGAGCGGCCAACTCGAGGCCGCCGTGGAGTCACTGGCAGCCGGCGGGGCGACGGGCCTCGTGCTCGATCTGAGGGGAAGCCGCGGTGCGAGCGGCGCCTGCGACGCGGGGGTCGAGGCTGCCGGCGCCTTCATGGAGGGCGAAGTGGCCCGGTTCTTCGAGCGCCAGCCGAACGGCGATGAATCGTCGGCGCCGCTCGCCACCCCGGTCGGGGAACCCGTCTTCGACGGCCCAGTGGCGGTGGCCATCAACCAGAGCACGGTGTGTGCTGGAGAAGTGCTCGCGGCGGCCCTCAAGTCCCGCGAGGAGACGGACATCGTCGGACGGCGCACCGCCGGCCGCACCGGACGTCCCGAACTCATCGAGCTTCCGGAAGGGGACGCAATCCTCCTTTCCACCGCCCACATCCAGGATACGGACGGTGAAGACATCCTGGGGGTCGGGGTGGCGCCGAGTGCGAGTCCCGCGGATCTGGACATCGAACCCGAGGATCTCGACGACGAGGATCCGGAAGTGGACCTGGCGATCCGGGCCCTGAAGCGGCGCCGGGCGGCCGCGCAAGGTCCTTCCTGAAGGACCGGAGCGCGCTCGGGAGCCAACCAGTGTCCCGCCGCGTTCGGCGGCTCGCCCTCGGGTTGACGGGGATTGCGGCCGTCGCGGCCGCCGGGGCCTTGGCCTACCAGTCCTTCTACCTGAAGCCGCTGGAAGACGCGCTCGGCCGTCCCTACGCCGAGCATCGCGGAGCTGTCCTGTTCCGGGTGGGGCGCGGCTCGACCGCCGAGACGATCGCAAACCGCCTGGAGGCTTCGGGAATCGTCGCGGACCGCGACGTTTTCCTCCGCGGGGTGAGGAGGGCGGATCTCGGAAGTCGCCTGCAGGCAGGTCTTTACCGGTTTGAGGGCCCGCTCACCCCCACCGACGTGATCGGCAGGCTGGTCAGCGGCGAAGTGGCGACCCTGGCGGTGACCCTCCCCGAGGGTCTCGACCAGGCCGCCACCGCGGCGGCGCTCGCGGAACAGGGGGCCGGGGATCGGGACGCGCTGCTCGCGGTGTTCCAGGATCCGGAAACCGCGGCCAACCTCGTCGGCGACCTCGACCCGGAGGCGAAGGATCTCGAGGGCTATCTCTTTCCGAGCACCTATCGCCTGCCTCCCGAAGCCGGTCCCGAACGGCTCGCCGGAGTGCTGGTGCGCCAGTTCCGGGCACTGTGGACCGACCGCCGCCGCCGCCGCGCGGAGGAACTCGGCCGCTCGCTGCGCGAGATCGCCACCCTGGCTTCGATCGTCGAAAAAGAGACGGGGAGCAGCGGAGAACGCCCCCTGATCGCTTCGGTGTTCTGGAATCGGCTCGAACGGGGGATGCCGCTGCAGTCCGACCCGACCGTCCTCTTCGCGATGCGCGAGGCGGGTGACACCGGGAACAACATCAGGAGACGAGACCTCCAGATCGATTCCCCGTACAACACCTACCAGGCCGGGGGAATACCGCCGGGGCCCATCAGCTCGTTCGGGATCGCGGCGCTCGACGCCGTGTTGAACCCCGCCGACAGCGATTTCCTCTATTTCGTCTCCCGGAACGACGGCACCCACGAGTTCAGCCGGTCGCTGCGCGAGCACAACCGCGCCGTCCGCAAGTGGCAAGTCGAATACTTCAGGCGCTAATTCCGGAACGGGAACGGCATATTGCCCCCGTGCCTGCCCGCGGCGCCGCCCCTCTCCAGCCCCACGGCGCTCAGAAAAAGGAGCGCCGGCCTCCGGCCGGCATCGCGGCCGCAGGCCGCGAAACTCCCTGACTCAATCAGCCTTGATGACGGCGACCTAAACGAGGACGGCGCCACTCTGTTCGCCCTCCGGGGTGCCGCTCCGCCGTACTGTTGGGCGGCGGCGTCATCCGGGCGGATCAGGTTTGGGAGTTTCGCCCGCTACGCGGGCGATGCCAGCCGGAGGCTGGCCCAGTTCTCCCGGTGGGGGTTCCTGGCCGCGAAACTCCCTGACTCAATCAGCCTTGATGACACTCACCCAAACGGGGACGGCGCAACGCCCCGGTGCCTGCCCGCGGCGCCGTCCCCCTCCAGCCCCAGGGCGCTCCTAACGCTCGAGCAGGACGGCTACCCCCATCCCGCCGCTCACGCAGAGGGTGGCGATCCCGTGGCGGACATCGCGTCGCTCCATCTCGTGCAGCAGCGTGACGACGATCCGGGCTCCGGTGGCGCCAATGGGATGGCCGAGCGCGATGGCGCCTCCGTTCACGTTCAGCCGCCCGGGATCGAGATCCAGATCGCGGACGCAGGCGAGCACCTGCGGAGCGAACGCCTCGTTCAGTTCCACGAGCGCCACGTCCGCAAGGCGCATCCCGGTGCGGTCCAGCAGATCGCGTACCGCCGGCACCGGCCCGATGCCCATCACGCGAGGGTCCACCCCGGCGGTCGCATGGCCCGCGAGGCGGGCCAGCGGTCGGACGCCGAGTTCCCGAGCTCGGCTCGCGGAGAGCACCACGACTGCCGCGGCGCCGTCGGTAATCCCGGACGAATTCCCGGCGTGGACCACTCCGTCTTCCCGGAAAACCGGCGGGAGTTTCGCTAGCGAATCCCGAGTCACCCCGGCGCGGGGGTGCTCGTCACGCGCCACTTCGACCTCGCCCTTGCGGGTGGCGACCCGGACCGGGGCGATCTCCTGATCGAAACGACCCGCGGCGCGCGCCGCCTCGGCACGGTTCTGACTCGTCGCCGCGTAGCCATCGCACTCGGCGCGGGAGAGGCCGTACCGGTCGGCCAGGGTCTCCGCGGTGTCTCCCATGAGCTGATCCGCCAGCGGGCAGTGAAACCCGTCGCGGTACATCCCGTCGTCGAGCGATCCATCGCCGAATCGCTGTCCCCAGCGCACGGAGGGCAGGAGAAACGGGGTGTTGCTCATGCTCTCGGTGCCCCCGGCGAGTACCACCTCGGCATCTCCGAGGCGGACGGAGGCGGCGGCGTCCAGAATCGCCCGGAGTCCGGAAGCGCACGCCTGGTTCACCGTCCGCGCCGGCACGCGGTCGCCGAGACCGGCCCGCCGTCCGATCTGCCGCGCGGGATTCGGGCCGACACCCGCCTGCCGAGCGTTCCCGAAGACCACCTCGTCCACCGCCTCGGGCGGAACACCGGCGGCGGCGAGCGAGGCGCGCGCGGCGGCGGCCCCCAGGGCGGGCGCCGTCAGGGAGGCGAACGCGCCGCCGAAACGCCCGATGGGAGTGCGTCGCGCTCCGGCGAGCACGATGTCCATCGGCAAACCGTCGCTCACGGACGCCGGACGTACTCGTAGCCGATCGGCTTGCCGTCCACCCCGCTCTTCGGCGGCGCGATCCAGTACGCCATCTTGCCCGGCTCGTACACCGGCGCCATCAGGCGCCGCACATACTCGCGGTCGTTCGCGGTCGGCAGCCACTGCCCGCACTCCCGCTGCCAGACCTCTTCCTCGACGAGGTTCCCCTCGGGGTCGAACCGGTGACCGGAGTAGGCCCCGATCTGCCGGTGAAAGCGGCGGCTGGGCAGACTCAGGCGGTCCCCGAGCCCGGCGTTCTCCAGGATCCTGTTCCAGCGCGCCAGGCCACGCTCGCAGTCGCGAACGTAGTCGTCGCGAAGGATCTCGTTCATGGCGTTCCGGAGCGGCACCTCCCGCTCGCCGAGTGCACCCGCTTCGGGCAACCGCATCCGGTACACGCCGTCGAGCGCCGCGTGGTCCTTCCGGCGCGTTTCCCGCGCCCTGCCCTTCAGCCCGTTCGCGAAGTAGTGGGCAGCGTTCGAGGAGACCTCGCCGCCGAACAGGTCGAGCGAAGCGCTGAACCAGAAGTTGATGTGGCGCTGGATGAGAGGCAGATCGAACACGCCCACTTCCCGGGGATCGTCGTGCCCGGCCGCCATGACCTCGGCGGTTCGCTCGACGATCCGGCCCACCCCGGTCTCGCCGACCGACATGTGGAACGCCTCCTCGGTGAGCATGAACCGGGTGGTGCGCGCGAGGGGATCGAAGGCGCTCTCCGCGAGCGCGAGAAGCTGGTACTTGCCGTCCCGATCGGTGAACATGGTGAACAGGTAGAAGTTCAACCAGTCATCGCAGGGCTCGTTGAACGCCTGCAGGATGCGCGGCCGGTCCACGTCTCCGCTGTGGCGCTCGAGCAGGGCGTCCGCTTCCTCCCGGCCGTCGCGGCCAAAGTAGGAGTGCAGCAGGTACACCATCGCCCAAAGATGCCGCCCCTCCTCGACGTTCACCTGGAAGAGATTCCGGAGGTCGTAGAGGCTGGGGGCGGTCTTTCCCAACTGGCGTTGCTGTTCCACGCTCGCCGGCTCCGTGTCGCCCTGGGTGACGATGAGCCGCCGCAGGTCGGTCCGGAACTCTCCCGGAACCTCCTGCCACACCGGTCGGCCCGCCAGATCCCCGAAGCCGATGCGCCGATCCTCCTCCGGCGGCGTCAGGAAGATGCCCCAGCGGTAGTCCGGCATGCGCACGTAGTCGAAGTGCGACCAGCCCGACGGCTCCACCGAGACCGCGGTGCGCAGGAGCACGTCGTCGCCCTGGAAACCCTCCGGCCCCATCTCGTTCCACCACTGGAGGAACGCGGGCTGCCAGCGCAGCAGCGCCCGCTGGAGGCGCGGATCCTGGGACAGCGCCACGTTGTTGGGGATACGGGCGTCGAGTTCGGACATGGATCAGGTTCTTTCCCAGTCGAAGGCGGGGCGTTCAGGCTTGCCGTAGGTGGTGAGGGCGCCGCGCTCCCCCATCGCGTTGGGCCGCTGGAAGATCCAGTTCTGCCAGGCGGAGAGGCGCCCGAAGATCCGGGTTTCCATGGTCTCGGGACCGGCGAAGCGCAGTGACGCCTCCATCCCGGTGAGCGCATCGGGCGAGAACCCGGCGCGTTCCTCGATCGCGACCCGCAGCTCGTCCTCCCAGTCGAGGTCGTCGGGAGCGAAGGTGGCGAGACCCAGCTTCTCCGCCTCGGCGGCGCCGAACCGGCCTTGCCACCGGAGGCCCTCGATCCAATCGGCCTTCCCGTAGAACCGGGTCTCGAGCCGCGAGAGGCCGTTCCCCATCGGGTAGGCGCCGAGGTTCAGCGCGGTGACCTCGATCCCCGCGGGGCGGTCCGGATCGTCGCAGAGGTAGGAGCGGTCGGCGGCGAACGCGAGTTCGGCGAGGGTCCCCACGAACCGTTCGCCGGGTTCCGCCACCGCGAAAAAGCTCCGCGCGGTCTGGTCGAGCCGGCGGAGCATCCGGCCCACCCGGAAGCGGGTCTGGGAGGCGAGCCAGATCATGCCGAACTTCTCAAGCCGGCGGTCCGCTTCCTTCACGGCGTCGGGATCGCCCGCCGTGCGCAGCAGGACCACGCCGGTCTCCGGCTCGTTGAAGCGGAGCCGGCAGAGCGCGTCGTCGAGTTCCCGCGCCATCCGCAGGTGCCAGAGCGAGGATCCGGCCGCGCGAAGCGCCGCGTCGTCTTCCGGGAACGGGTCTTCCGGGGCCCGTACGGTGAGGGTCGCGGTACGAGCGCTGCGGTCAAAACACAAGTCGACATGGCGGTAGCGGATTGAGTCGGGACCCTCCTCGGGCTCCAGGGGCTCCAGGACCACGCCCCGCTTCTTGCGGCCGTGCGAAGAAGCGGCAAGCGCCGCCGTGCGCTCCCGAACGTGCTCTTCGAAGCGGCTGCGCGGTGCGAGTCCGTCCACGAGGCCCCATTCGAGCGCCCGGCGGCCCCGGATTCCTTCCGCGAGCGTGGAGAACACATCGGCGCGGTCCCGCCGGACCCCGCGCTTGTCGATGACCCGGGTCAGCCCGCCGGTCCCCGGGAGCACCCCGAGGAGCGGCACCTCCGGCAGCGAAACCGCGGAACTGCCATCGTCCACCAGGAGGATTTCGTCGCAGGCAAGTGCGAGTTCGTAGCCGCCGCCGGCGGTGGTCCCGGCAAGCGCGGCCAGATACCGCTGGCCGCTCCCGCGACTCGCATCCTCGATGGCGAGCCGGGTCTCGTTCGTGAACTTGCAGAAGTTGACCTTGAACCCGTGGGAAGAGCCGGCCAGCATGAAAATGTTGGCGCCGGAGCAAAACACCCGGTCGAGGGCGCTGCGGATCACCACCGCTCCGGCCTCGGGGTGTTCGAACCGCAGCCGCTCCACGGCGTCCGCGAGTTCGATGTCCACCCCCAGGTCGTAGCTGTTGAGCTTGAGCGCGTACCCCGGCCGGAGACCACCCGTCTCATCCACCCGTAGGGTCAGGGTGGCGACCTCCCCGCCGGTTTCCAGGTCCCAGTGCCGATAGCGGGACGGGTGCGACTCGAAGCGGATCGGAGGAGGAGAGATCACGGAAGTGGGATTCACCGGAAGGCGTACCGGCATTATCGCCTCCGGCCGGGCGCCGGGACACGTTCCGCGAGCGGCCGGAAGACTACGCTTCCGGAATGAGGCTTCCCGCGATCCTGGTCGGCGCGGGGGTGGCGCTGCTCACGCTCCTGCCCACAGCGGCCGCGGGCCAGCGCGGGCAGCTCATCGAGCCGGACCAGCAGCTCGCGCTGGACACCGTTTTCGGGCTGCCGCAGGCGCTCGGCTTCGACGTCTCGCCGGACGGGCGCCGGGTGGTGCTGGCCGCATCCACCCGAAATCGCTCGACCCTGTTCCTGACCGCTGCCGGGGCTCAGCCGGGAATGCTCACCGAGGGCCGGCGCTGGGACTCGGCGCCGCGGTTCCTCGGCGACGGAATGACGGTGGTCTTCGTTTCCGGGCGCCGGCCCCGGGGCCGCGAACCCGAAACCGGCCGCCTCTTTCGTCTTTCCCTCGGCGGCGAGCCCCAACCCCTGACCGAACCGGGACTCGAAGCACGCGCCCCGGCCGTGGACCCGGCGGGAGAACGGATCGCCTTCCTCGGGCGGCCGTCGCCCGAGGAAGCGGATGGCGGCCCCGGGAGCGGCGAGGACATCTGGCTGGTGTCCGCCAGCGGGGGGCCGGCCGAACGGCTCACCGACCACCCCGGGGACGAGGGAGCACCGGTCTGGTCCCCGGACGGAACCCGGCTCGCCTACAGCTTCGCTTCGGGGGCCGGACGCGGCCTGGCGGTGGTCGCGGTCGAAACGAGAGGCGAACCCCTCATCCTCGCCGCCGGCAACGACCGTTCGGTGCGCGGGGGCCCCGGCTGGGCGCCCGGTGGCGCCGGCCTCGCCTGGTCGAGCGGTGTCTCGTGCGCCTCCGGATGCCCGGACGGCGGCTTCGACACGGTTTACTTTGGCGCCGCGGACGGCACGGCCCCGCCCTACCCACTCCTGACCGCCGAGCGCGACCTTGCCGAGCCTCGCTTTCGCCCGTTGGGGAGCGCCGCCGACGAACTCGAGATCGCCTGGATCGAGGCCGACCGCGGCAGCCGGCGCATCCACCGTTCGCGGCTGCAGCGCGACGAGCACGGACGCTGGATCCCGGCCGGCCGGAGCCGGATCGTGACGCGGGGCGCCGGAGTCGCGCGCAACCTCCGCTGGAGCCGGGACGGAACCCAGATCCTTGCTCTGCACGAGGCGCCCGCGTTTCCCCGCGATGTCTGGTCGTTTCCTCTCCGGGGCGGACGCGCCCGGATCACCGACACCCTGTTCCCCGAGATCGACGTGCGCACCTTTTCCCGGCCCGAGCGGATCGAGGTGGAACGGGAGGACGGCGTCACCGTGGGCGCCTTCCTCTATCGGCCGGTTCCGCCTCCGGAAGAAACGCCGGCGCCCCTCCTGGTGCACGTTCGCGGACCAGCGGGCGATGGGTGGAGGAACGGGTTCGATCCCATCGTGCAGCTGCTCACCGGACAGGGCTACGCCATCCTGGCGCCCAACGTGCGGGGCTCCTCCGGTCGCGGGGCAGCCTTCGCGGCGCTCAACGACGGCGACTGGGGCGCCTCCGACCTCGACGACCTGGTGGCGCTCGCCCGGGCCGCGCAGGCGCTCCCGGACATCTCACCGGAGGACGCCTGCATCTTCGGGATCGAGTACGGCGGCTTCCTGGCGCTGGCCGCGCTGGCGCGCCATCCCGAACTCTTCACCTGCGGCGTCGAGGCCATGGGGTTCGCGGATCCACGCGCGCTGTTTCGGTCGCTTGATCCGGAGCGGCGGGCCTTCGTGGAAGGAGAGCTCGGACCGGACCGCGGGAATCTCGAGAACTACCGGCGGCTGTCGCTGAACGGGGAGGGCGATGCGGTTCGGGCGCCGCTCATGTCCTTTCACGGCGAGGAGGTGCCGGAGGTGCCGCTCGAGGCCAAAAGCGATTTTCTTACCGAACTCCGGTCCCGCTCCGACTTCCCCCTGGTGGAGCGCTACTTCCGCGCCGACATCGGCCGTTCCATCTTCCGTTGGGAGACCGACCGGGGCGCCAGCTACGCGTTCTACACCCGGGTTCTGGAGTTCCTGTCCCTCCACCTCGCGCCGCCCTAGCGGCCTGTGGATACGGCGTCCCGACCTCTCCACACTAGAATTCCCGGCCCGTGCCCAGCGACATCATCATGCCCCAGATGGGCGAGAGCATCACCGAGGGAACGATCACCAAGTGGCGGGTCGCCGTCGGTGACACCATCGAGCGGGACGATCCGCTCTTCGATATCGCCACCGACAAGGTTGACACCGAGGTACCCGCGGCCCTCACCGGCCGGCTCGTCGAGATCCTGGTCCCGGAGGGCGAAACCGTCACGGTGAACACCATCGTCGGCCGGATAGCGGCCGAAGGCGAGGTCTGGTCTCCCGGGGAGCCGGCAGCGGCGGACGGCGAGGCGGCGCTTTCCGACGTCCCGGAGCCGGACAGCGGACCCGTCCCGGCGGAACCACAGGCAGGAGCGCCTGCCACCGATCCGGAGGACGGCCGTCAGGCGGGCACCCGCCGCCAGCCCCGCAGTTCCCCGCTCGTGCGACGGATGGCGCGGGAAAACGACGTGGACCTGGCCGACGTCCCGGGAACCGGCGAAGGCGGCCGGGTCACGAAGCGCGACATGGTGGCCTTCCTCGACAGCCGGGAATCGGCCGAGGTCGAAACGCCGGTCCCGGCCGCCGCTCCCGAACCCGCAGCGGCCGAGCCGCTGCCCGCGCCCCCGGAGCCGCAAGCCGAACTTCCCGCCGGCGCCGCCGTTCCCTCCGAACCAGCTCCCGCGGTTCCCGAAGTGGCAGGTGGGGGCCGGGCCGAACCGCTGTCCCACATGCGGCGCTCCATCGCCGAGCACATGGTGCGTTCCCGGCAGACGTCGGCGCACGTCACGACGGTGTTCGAAGTCGATGTCTCGCGGGTGGTCGCGGTGCGGGCCGCCAACGGACCCGCCTTCGAAAACCGGGTCGGGGTCCGCCTCACCCTGATGCCCTTCTTCGCCCAGGCGGCGATCGACGCGCTCGGTGAATTCCCGGTCCTGAACGCGTCGCTCGGCGAGGATCACGTCGTGTACCACCGGAGCGTCAACCTGGGAATCGCCGTTGCCCTCCCGGACGGGCTCATCGTTCCGGTGCTGGAGCGGGCCGACGAGCGGAACTTCATGGGGCTGGCCCGGGGGATCGCGGACCTTGCCCAACGCGCCCGCGGCGGCGCCCTGACCCCGGACGAGGTGCAGGGCGGCACCTTCACGATCACGAACCCCGGTCCCTACGGCGCCCTCTTCGGCACTCCCATCATTGCCCAGCCGCAAGTCGCCATCCTGGGCGTCGGGGGTGTCCACAAGCGGCCGGTGGTGGTGGACGGGGACGCCATTGCGGTCCGTTCGATGGTGTTCCTGGCCCTGTCCTTCGACCACCGCCTGATCGACGGAGCGGTTGCGGACCAGTTCATGGCCTCGGTGAAGTCGCGCCTCGAGGACTGGCCCGAGGGCGACCTCCGTCCTTGACCGGCGCCGTTCCCCTCCCCGTCATCGCCTCGGGGCCGGCCCCCGCCGTCCCTCCCGGGCCGCGGCCCGCGCGACAACGCCGGCCGGAGTGGCTGAAGGTACGGGTTCCCTCCGGCCCCACCTGGGCGCACCTGCGGAAACTGCTTCGCGAGAAGAACCTCCACACCGTGTGCGAAGAGGCGCGCTGCCCCAACGTCGCCGAATGCTGGGGTCAGGGAACCGCGACGTTCATGATCCTGGGTGACATCTGCACGCGGGCCTGCCGGTTCTGCGCGGTGACCACCGGACGCCCGGTGGGTCTCGATCTCGAAGAGCCCGAACGGGTCGCCGACGCCGTCGAAGTGATGGAACTGCGGCACGCGGTGATCACTTCGGTCAACCGCGACGATCTCGCCGACGGGGGGGCGGGCATTTTCCGGGAGACCATCCGCGCCGTCCGCCGCCGGTGCCCGGACACCACGGTCGAGGTGTTGATCCCGGATTTCCAGGGCGACTGGGCGGCGCTCGCGACCGTGATGGAGGAAGACCCGGAGATCCTCAACCACAATGTGGAAACGGTGCCGCGCCTCTACAAGGCCGTGCGGCCTGGCGCGCGCTACCAGCGTTCGCTGGATCTGCTTCGCCGCGCCAAGGAACTGCGGCCGAATGCTCTGACCAAGACCGGAGTGATGCTCGGCCTCGGAGAGACCGGCGAGGAACTGGACGGCCTCATGGAAGACCTCGTCCGGAACTCCGTGGACATCCTGACCGCCGGCCAGTACCTCCAGCCCACCCCGGCTCACCTGGCGGTCGAACGGTTCGTGCCGCCGGAGGAATTCCGGGCGCTCGCCGAGCGGGGCAAGTCCATCGGGCTTCGCCACGTCGAAGCGGGGCCGCTCGTCCGCAGCTCGTACCACGCGGCCAACCAGATTCCTTAGGCCGGGGGACCGGAAGGGGGGCGCTGGGCCGGCCGGCGGAGAAACGCGATCCCGTTCAGAGTCACGCCCCCCTTCCGGTCCCCCGGCGCTGCGCGCCGCGAACCGCAACTCCCTCGCGCGCTGACGCGCGCTTCGGCGAGTTCCGGTTCGTCGTTACCTTCTTGTGAAAGGGGGGGTGCCCCCCTTTCACACTTTCCCCCCGGTCACGCCGGCAGCGAACAAGGTTCGCTGCCATTTTTTTCGCGCTCGGTGGGGCCGGCACCCGCCAGCGCGTACTCCTCCCCAGCCACCCGTGACGCCGGCACGGGAACGCCGGCCTCCAGGCCGGCACAGCGGGCCGCAGGCCCGCGGACAGCACATCGCCCTCCAGCCCCACAACGCACCGGCACGGGAACGCCGTGCTCCAGGCCGGCACAGCCCCGCAAAGCGGGGCGGCGGGACGGCTCCCCAGCGTCCGAACGGTTCCCCTCTCGGCGGGGACCTGTCAAACGACACGAACTTTGTCACCCTGGGGAGCCTGTTTCGGCAGGGAATGAGGGACGTTGGGGAGAGCGGCGGGAGCCCGGAGGGCGGCCAGAGCGTTCACCGATGTCCCTCCTTCCCCGTCGGCCTCAGTGGGGTAGGGGTCGAGACGGGAGCCATGCCGACGGGTGGCGTTTGTGCCGACGCGGCCCTGCGGGCCGCTGTGCCGGCCTGGAGGCCGGCGTTCCCGTGCCGGCGCGACGTATGGCCGAGCAGGGGTGGGCCACCAGAGAGGAAGCGTGGAGACGGCGCAATCGCCCGCGTGCAGGTTGCACCGTCCGGCTAGAAGGCGACGCGCGAACTCGCTCCCCTATGCGAAGCGATGCCGGCCAGAGGCCGGCGCTCCTACGCTCAGTAGCGCAGCAGGCGGCGCGCCGCCGCCACCACCCGGGCGGCGTTCGGCAGCACTGCGTCCTCGAGTTCGGCCGCGTAGGGGACCGGGGTGTCGGCGGCCGCGATCCGGATCACCGGGGCGTCCAGATCGCTGAAGACGTGCTCGGCGGCGAGCGCCGCGATCTCGCCGCCGAAACCGCCGGTCAGGTTGTCCTCGTGGAGCACCAGCAACCGGCTCGTGCGGCGGACGGAATCGAACAGCGCCTCCCGGTCGAGCGGAACCAGACACCGGAGGTCCAGAACCTCCGCTTCGATCCCGTCGGCGGCCAGTTCTTCGGCGGCCTCGAGCGCCACCCACACCGCCGCACCGTAGGTGGCAATCGTGAGTGCGTCGCCTGCCCGCCGGATCGCCGCCTTCCCCAGCGGAACAACCTCGGGCGCGCGCTCGAACTCGTCGTCCGGGACCCGCAGGCTCCGGTAGAGGCGCTTGTGCTCGAGGAAGAGCACCGGATCGTCGTCGCGGATCGCGGCCCGCAGGAGACCGGCGGCGTCCGGCGCCGTGGCGGGCGCCGCGACCTTGATTCCCGGAGTGTGCGCGAAGTGGGCTTCCGGATTCTGGGAATGAAACGGTCCCGCGCGGACGCCGGCGCCGGAGGGGCCCCGGAGCACGATGGGAACCGCGGCGCCGGCCCGGTAGTGGCTCTTGGCGGCGAAGTTCGTCACCATGTTGAACGCGCTCGCGATGAAGTCCATGAACTGGAACTCCACCACGGGACGGAAACCGGCGAGCGCCGCGCCAACCGCCATTCCGGTAAATCCCTCTTCGCTGATTGGGGTGTCGAGCACCCGATCGGGACCGAAGTCATCCAGAAATCCGTCCGTCAGCCGGAAGGCCCCGCCGTACAGCCCGATGTCCTCCCCGAGCAGGATCACCCGGGGGTCGCGCTCCATCTCCGAGCGGAGCGCCCGCCGAATGGCCTCGAAGTAGGTGACCGGCACGGCGTCGGCGCAGCCCTCCTACGGGGTTCGCAGCCGGAGCCCGGCGGTCAGGGAATCCGGAGCCGGAATGATCTGCCGCCCGAAGATGTCCGCGAAGGACGACGCCAGCCGGTCGGCGACCGCGTCGAGAGACGGGGAGCGGCCGGTCTCGATCTCGAGCGAGGTGGTCCCCGAGTCGCGGATGCCGCACGGCACGATGTGGGAGAACCAGCCGAGATCGGTAGTCACGTTGAACGCCAGGCCGTGCGAAGCCACCCAGCGGGAAACCCGGACCCCGATGGAGGCCAGCTTGCGGGGCGCTCCGCCGCCACCGCACCAGACGCCGGTCAACCCGGTGCGGCGGGAAGCCGTCGTCCCGAACCACGCGGCGGTTTCGATAGCCGCTCCCTCGAGCGCCCGGAGGTAGGCATGGACGTCCTTCTTCCAGCCCCCGAGGTGCACGATCGGATAGGCCACCAGTTGGCCGGGACCGTGGAACGTCACGTCTCCGCCACGATCCGTCTCAATCACCTCGGCGCCGCGTCCGGCGAGCTGCGCGGGCGGCTCCAGCAGGTGCTCGCGGTGGGCGCTCTTGCCGAGGGTGAAGACGGGCGGGTGCTCCGTGAGCAAGAGGACGTCCGGAATCTCGTCGCGTTGGCGGCGCTCCACGAGATCGCGCTGCAGGTCCCAGGCGTGCCGGTAGCTCAGCGGCCTCAGGTCGAGCCGCCAGAGCGGCGGCGCGGACGCGGTCGCCGCCGAAGCCCCGTGCACGAGGCGGCTCACGCGTGAAGCGGGGCGCCGGAAGCGGCGAGCGCCGCTTCCGCCACCGCCTCGGAGAGCGTGGGATGTGGGTGCACGCTGCGCGCGAGTGATTCCAGGGTCGCTTCGTGTTCCAGCGCAACCACCGCTTCGGCGATCAGGTCGGTGGCGTGCGGTCCCACGATGTGCACCCCGAGCACCTCGCCGTAGCGGGCATCCGCGACGACCTTCACGAAGCCGGTCGGGTCGCCGAGGATGTTCGCCTTGCTGTTTGCGGCAAACGGAAAACGGCCGATCTGGACTTCGTGGCCGGCCGCCGCGGCCGCCTCCTCGGTCAGCCCCACCGAACCCACCTCGGGCACGCAGTAGGTAGCCGCCGGCATCCGCTCCCGGCGAAGCGGTTGCGCCTTCTGTCCGGCAATGGTCGCCACCGCCACGTCCGCCTCGGCGGACGCCACGTGCGCGAGCTGGGCGCTTCGGACGACATCGCCGATCGCATAGACACCAGCTGCCCGGGTCCGGCACACCCCATCCACGGGGATGAAACCGCCCCTCTCGACCTCGATCCCGACGGTGTCGAGCCCGATGTTCGCCGTCCGCGGCGCCCGGCCCACCGCCACCAGCAGCCGGTCGTACTCGGCCGTTTCCGTCTCATCCCCGACCTGGTAACGCACCTGCACTCCCGTTTCCACAACGTCGGCGGCCTCCACCCGGGCCTCGGTCCGCACCTGAATCTTGCGTTTCCGGAACGCCTTGCCCACCACTTCGGACACTTCGGCGTCCTCGAGCGGCAACACCCGCGGCAGCACTTCGAAGAGTTCCACGCGGGAGCCGTAGCTACGGAACATCGACGCAAACTCGGCGCCCACTGCCCCGGCGCCGATGATGCCGAGCCGCGCGGGCGGTTCCTCGAGGGAAAACATCTCCCGGTTGGTGAGGATCCGGTCCCCGTCCACCGGCAGGAAGGGAAGGGTGCGGGCTTCGGACCCGGTGGCGACGATGACGTTCCGCGCCTCGAGCCGGCTGACCTCGGACTCCCCCGGAGACACGACCTCCACCCGGCCGGGACCGGCGAGCCTGCCGAACCCCCGAACGGTCTCGACCCCGGCACGCTTCAGCAGGAGGGACACCCCGCCCGCCAGTTTGGCGATCACCCGGCGGCTGCGCCGGGTGAGTCCCTTCCAGTCCAGTGCCGGTTCCGCGACGTTCACTCCGAATTTGCCGGCTGAGCGGATTTCGTCGAGGAGTTCGGCGGTGTGCAGGAACACCTTGCTCGGAATGCAGCCGACGTGAAGGCAGGTGCCGCCGAAACGCGCGTCCTTCTCCACGATCGCCGTCCGCAATCCCGCACTCCGGGCCTTGAGGGCGGCTACGTAGCCCCCCGGGCCACTCCCGATGACCACGACATCGAACGCGGCGCTGGTGTTCTGCTTCATGGACTCTTCCCGGTCGAGAAACCGGAATGTTACGCGTCGGAACGGTATCCCGGTGGTAACATGGCCGGTTAGGTGATACTCGTCGCCGGTCGGCGGCTTCGGCTTCCGGTTGTATTCCGTTCCCGTGACTCGCTCGGCGTTGCCATTGCCGATTCGGAGACCGCGAGGATTCGGACCTCACATCGAGAGGAACGCATCCGGTGAGCGATTCCGGCACCGCGTCACCCGCCCCGCCAGCGGAAAGTTCTCCCCGTCGGGCGACGCGGACGCCCTCCGAGTCCTTTCATGCCCGCCGGCGCGGCGCAGTCGAGGCAGCGGCTCCAACCAGCGGACCCGATCCGGTCCGGGAGTTCGAGCCGGTCGCCCTGAACGAAGCCGAACCGGCTGACAGTGGTTACGGACGAGAACGCATGACGCTGCGCCGGCGCCTGCAGAAGGAACTGGACAGTGCCCCCCTGGCCGGCCAGACCGGGCTGCGGGTGGACTACGCCGACAACGGCGTCTCGCGGGTCCATCTTCCGGGCGAAACCCGAAACACCGAGCCCGGGCCGCTCGAGGGGGGCGTGATCGGCACGCTCTGCGTCGCGGCCGGGCATCTGGCGGCGGCATCCGTTGCCCCGGGCGTGGGGATTCGCCTGGTGGAATACAAGGTGAACATCCTGGGCGTCGTCCAGGGCGATCTCCTGGCGATCGGCGAGGTCGTGCGCAAGGGGCGCACCCTGGTTTCCTGCCGCATCGAGGTGGTCGAGGACAACGACCGCGTGGTCGCGGCGGGCTTGGGGACCTACCTGCTCCAGCAGGCGTAAGAGCTGAGCCCGCGGCCGCGATGCCGGCCGGCGCTCCCTTGCCGGCGGGCTGTGGGGCTGGGGAGCGAGGCGCGGTTCCGCCCGCTGCGCGGGCGGGTGCCGATCTGGAGATCGGCGTTCCCTTGCCTGTGCGCCACCCCACGCGGGGGGAAAGTGTGAAAGGGGGGCTGCCCCCCCTTTCACAAGAAAAAGGCGCTGATGGATCGGAACTCGCCGCAGCGCGCCTCCGGCGCGCAAGGGAGTTGCGATCCCGGCGCGAAGCGCCGGGCGGTCCCGGGAGGGGGCCTTCCCCGATGCCTCCACGACTCTCCCTCTCAACATCCACACGGCGGCCCCCCCCGGGGCCGCTCAGTGCGAGGCCGGCGCTCCTGGCCGGCGCTCCTACTCCTCGGTCCGGGGGGGAAAGTGTGAAAGGGGGGGCAGCCCCCCCTTTCACAAGAAGAAGGCGCTGATGGATCGGAACTCGCCGCCGCGCGCCCCCGGCGCGCAAGGGAGTTGCGATCCCGGCGCGAAGCGCCGGGCGGTCCCGGGAGGGGGCCTTCCCCGATGCCTCCACGACTCTCCCTCTCAACATCCACACGGCGGCCCCCCCCCGGGGCCGCTCAGTGCGAGGCCGGCGCTCCTATTGGTGCGGTGAACTGGGGAAGGGCCTCCGTCGCTTATTTCCACCAGGTGTCGAGCGGGACCACCGGAGAGCGCCGCTTGTGCTCGGTGGCGCGGTAGAGCGCGTCGATCCGATCCGCGACTTCGACGGGGATCGGAAGCCCCTCCAGATAGTCGTCGATCTGCTGGTAGGAGATCCCCAGCGCGTCTTCGTCGGGGAGCCCCGGCCGCAAATCCTCGAGATCGGCGGTCGGCACCTTGTTGACGATCTTCTCCGGCGCTCCGAGATGGCTTGCCAGCTCGCGCACCTGGCGTTTGCTGAGGCCGAACAGGGGGCAGACATCCACCCCCCCGTCTCCGTACTTGGTGAAGAATCCGACCAGCGCCTCGGCCGAGTGATCCGTGCCCACGACCAATCCGCCGGCCAGATTCGCGAGGTGGTACTGCACCGCCATCCGCATCCGGGCCTTGGTGTTCCCCCGTGCGTAGTCCCGGGAGGCTTCCGAGGCCGCTGCCAGCGAGGCTCTGGGGAGCGATGACTCAAGGGCCCGCACGGCTTTTTCGACGTTCACCCTCACCGCTTCCGAGGGTTCGATCCAATGCAGGACCCGGTTTGCGTCGGCGGCGTCGCGCTGCCTTCCGAAGGGGAGCCGCACCGCCAGGAAACGATAGGCCCCACCGTCGCGGTTGGCGGCGGCGACCGCGAGCGAGCACAGCTTCCCGGTGAGCGCCGAGTCCACCCCACCGGAGACGGCGAGCCACAACGCCCGTTGCCCGCTGGCGACCAGATAGGCCCTCAAGAATCCGACCCGCGCCCGTATCTCACCGTCCGGATCGATGCGTCGAGCGACAGCGAGACGGCTTCGAAGTTCGAGGGACGCGCTGCGCTCTCTCATGGCGGGAATTATGTGGGTTCGCGCGCTCGGGCGCCGCCAATCCGGGTACGGGAACCCGAATTGAAATTCGGCTTCTTGGAGAAAAGAAGCCTTACATCGTCAAGCTGACAGGAAAAGTCTGTTTTTTCAATGAGTTGGACCATCACTCCAGCCAAGGCAAGCTGGTGCGGGACTTGCGGTTCAACCTAGGTTCGGGTTCTCCCATAGAGTCCCGAACCAAATCGCCTCTCGTCAAGGAGGGTCTTGCCCATGACACGGATTCTGCTGCGATCGCTGACGGTCGCCGCACTGCTGGTGATTCCGGCGTCGCTCGCGGCGCAGATCACCGCCGGGCGTCTCGACGGAGCCGCCCAGGACGAACAGGGACTCGTCCTTCCGGGGGTCACCGTGACCCTCGAATCGGACGCATTGCTCGGAAGCCGCGTTGCGGTTACCGACGTGGACGGCTCCTTCCGATTCCAGGGGCTGCCGGCGGGCAGCTACACCATGACCTTCGAACTGGGCGGGTTCGGCACGGTGGTTCGCGAAGACGTGACCGTCGTCACCGGTCAGACGTTTACGGTGAACCAGACGCTCTCCGTGGCCGCGGTCGCCGAGACGGTGACCGTTACCGGCGAATCCCCGGTGGTGGACGTGAAGTCCAGCCGTTTCGGGGGCACCTTCGACGACACCGCGATCCTGGAGGTTCCGAACTCCACCGATCCGCACGCCATGCTGGCGCTCACGCCGGGCATCCGGATGCGCGGCTTCGACGTGGCGGGCTCCCACAAGGCCCAGCAGTCCGGGTTCGACGCCTTCGGGCTCCGGAACCAGAACCGCATCATCATTGACGGCGTGGATTCCAACTTCAGCACCGGCGGTTTCGGCTTCTACATGGACAGCCTGACCGTCAACCAGTTCAACATCTCGAACGCCGGCGCCGACGTCGAAAACGCCTGGGCCGGAAACACGATCGTGATGGACATCAAGACGGGCGGTAACGACGTCTCGGCGCTGCTTTACGGGGACTTCCTCGGCGAAGGCTTCGTGGGCGACAACCTGACCTCCGAGCTCGAGGGCCGGGGCGCCGGCACGAACCACATGCTCACCTACTGGGAGGCGCACGCCGACGTGGGCGGCCCGCTATGGAGGGACAAGGCCTGGTTCTTCCTCGCCTACAACAACAACCTGACCCACCGGGCGATCTCCGGCCTCGACCCCGAGGTGATCCAGGAAGAGGCGGTCCTTCGGAACTACTACACCAAGGTCAACATGGCCCTCTCCGAGAAGGACGAGCTGATCGGCTACAGCCAGTGGGGGCTCAAGAACCGGCCCAACCGCGGTATCAACGCGTTGAACTCCACCGACGTGCGGCTTGCCCAGGATTCCTGGACGTGGGTCCACAAGGCCGAGTGGCAGCGGGTCTGGTCCGACCGGGCCTTCTCGAACGTCAAGGCCATGTACTACGGGGTCACCTGGCCGATGGTGCCGGCGGTGGACCCGGGCACCAGCCCACCACGGTTCGACGTGGACACCTCCCGGCGTACGGGAGCGGGCGTGTGGCCGTTCACCTACGACAAGGAGCGGCCGCAGTTCGTCGGCATCCTGAACTACTACGTCCCGGACGCGGGCGGCAGCCATGACCTCAAGTTCGGGGTGGACTACATGGAGGACGCGCGGCTCTTTTTCTCGAACGACGCCTCGGGATCCATCCAGTACCGGGACCGTTCGAGCCTCGTCTCGGCAACCAATCCGATGGGGACCTCGGAGATTCTCTTCGTCAACACCCCGACGGCCGTGTCAGACACCCGGGACGCCAACCTGCACTTCTTCGCCCAGGACACCTGGCAGCTCAATCCACGAGTGACGATCACCGCCGGGGTCCGCGTCGCCCACCAGTTCGGCTACTACAACTCGGCGGATCTTGCGCCCGCGTTTCCCGAGTTCTTCCTGAGCGGGGTTTCCATTCCGGAAAAGGACATCTTCACCTGGACCGATTTCTACCCCCGTTTCGCCGTCACCTACGACGTGACCGGCGAGGGGCGGACGGTCGTCAAGGCCTCGGCGAGCCGTTATACCCACAACGTGGGCCCGGACGGCTTCCAGAGCGCGAACCCGGCCTCCCGTCAGCAGGTCATCTTCCAGTTCCTAGACCCTAACGGGAACGGGATCTACGACGGCCAGAACGAACTCGGAGATCTGCTGAGTCAGTCGTCCGGCACCGGACTGCCCGTGGGGCGGGTCGAGGGCGGCGTCCCGACAGACTTCAGCAAGAAGCGCTACTACGACGAGATCACCGCCTCTCTCGAGAGCGAGATCATGCCGGAGACCAGCCTGCGCCTTTCCTTTGTGCGCAAGATGGACCGGAATGTCTTCGACACCTACCGGGTGGATCTCCTCGACGCGCTGCTGAACAACGCGATCCTTTGCGGCGACAGCATCTTCCCCTGCCCCGTCAACCCGATCAACGGCCAGTCGGTGACCAGCTTGTCCCGGCCGCCGGAGGGCACCGGGACCGCCAACCAGATCAAGGCCGGTCCGGCGGGCCTCGATTCGAACGACTACGACAACATCGAGATGGGACTCAGTCGCCGCTTCCGCAGCGGGCTGTTCCTGCAGGGCAGCTTCCACTACCAGTGGCGGAACGAGCTCGTCTGCTGCGGCAGCAGCGGTAGCGCCGACACGCAGGCGGACCCCTGGACGCTCGGCATCCAGGGCAGCGGGTTGAACTGGAACTCCGCCGTGAGCACCAAGCAGCAACACACCAACTGGAACCTCAAGGCGATCGGCCGCTACCAGATCCCCAATATCGGGGCGGCGCTCTCCTTCCAGTACCGGGCGCAGAGCGGCTGGGCCTACGCACCCATCCTGCCGGTCTCGATTCCGGGCGCCGCGGGAACGAACCAGGTCCCTCTTTCCGACATGACGGAGCGGTCGGACAACGTGCTCATCCTCGACATCCGCGCCGAGAAGGACCTGTCCTTCTGGGATCGCGACAAGCTGTCGTTGTTCTTCGACGCCTACAACGTCACGAACTCCAACCCGGTCCTGAACCAGATCATCCGCGCCGGTTCCGCGTACAACCGGGTCATCGGTTTCCTGGAGCCACGCACCTTCAAGCTCGGCGCGCGCTACCAGTTCTAAGCTCCCTCACGAAGCGAGGCGGTGGGGCCGTCCGGCCCCACCGGGCTCGCACTGAGCGGTCCCGGGAGGGGGCCGCCGCGCCGACGTGTTCGGGAAGAGTCGCGCGGACATTCGGGAAAGCCCCCTCCCGGGGCCGCCCGGCGCTTCGCGCCGGGATCGAAACTCCCTTGCGCGCCCAGCGCGCGCTACGGCGAGTTCCGATCGATCAGCGCCTTCTTTTTGTGAAAGGGGGGGTGCCCCCCTTTCATCCATAGTGAATGGCTCCTGCATGTTCCCAGAAGGCCATATACGGGCCTATAGTGCAAGAACACCAATGGATTAGAGCCTGATACCGATTCCCGTGCCGCCCGCTTCCGTCCTGCCGAAGCGCTACACTTCCCGCCGATCGCGAGGGCCAATAGGGGGGCCTCGTCACCTCGGAGGCGGCAATATGGCGAACATGACGGCGGCGAGAGCCAAGGCCCTCAAGGAACCCGGGCGCTACTGCGCCGGCGGCGGCCTCTACCTGCGGATTCGGGCCACCAAAGTGTGGGTCCAGCGCTTGACCGTCAACGGCGTCCGCCGCGACATCACCATCGGACCCTTCGACCTGGTGCCGCTCGCCGAGGCCCGCATGGTCGCCCTCCAGAACCGCCGCGCCCTGTGGGAGGGGAAGGACCCCATCGCCGAGCGCCGCCGCGGGGCGGTCCCGACGTTTTCGGAGGCGGCGGAGCGGACGCTGGCGGAGCGCCGGGCGAACTGGCGGGGCGACGGGTACGCGCGGGCGTGGGAGCGGACGCTGGCGCGGTATGTCTTCCCCGCGCTCGGACCGATGCGCGTGGACGCGATCCGCGGGGATGACGTGCTCCGGGTGCTCTTCCAGGACGACCTGTGGAATCGGAAGCCGACCACCGCCCAGCGGGTGCGCCAGCAGATCCGTACCGTGCTGGGCTGGGCGCAGGCGCGGGAGTTCGTCGAGCGGAACGTGGCGGGCGAGGCGATCGAGGGAGCCCTCCCGAAGCGGCGGCGCCGTCCGAGGAGCCATCGCGCCCTGCCGCACGCCGAGGTGCGCGAACTGCTGGCGAAGGTGGAGGGGTCGCGGTCGCGGGCGGCGGTGCGCCTCTGCCTCCGGTTCCTGATCCTGACGGCGGCGCGCAGCGGCGAGGCGCGGGGCGCGCGCTGGTCGGAGATCGACGTGGACAGGCGCACCTGGACGCTTCCCGGCGAGCGCATGAAGGCCGGGAAGGAGCACCGCGTTCCCCTGAGTCCGGAGGCGGTGGCGGTCCTGGAGCGCGCCCGCCGGTTGCGGAGCCGGAAGGGGTGCGAGCTGGTGTTCCCCGGACGTTCGGGGGATCGGGCGTTGAAGGACATGGCGCTGACGAACGCGCTGTGGGCGGCGGGCGTGGGCGAGCGTGCGACGGTTCACGGGTTCCGCTCGACGTTCAGCGACTGGAGCGCCGAGCGGGGGAACGCGCCGATGCTGGCGGAGGCGGCGCTGGCCCATACGGTCCAGGGCGTCGAAGGCGCGTATCGGCGGACCGACCTGTTCGACGAGCGAAGGTCGGTGATGGACGCTTGGGGGGAATACATCGGGGCGTAAACACCGACCCGGAGGCTACGGGGACCACCGGCTACCAGTGTCCACAGCGGCGCTCGCGGTGCTCCGCGAGCCGAGAGCGTTCGCCACCGGCTCGGAGACGGCATTCCCTCTCGGCGCAGACCGGCCCGCTGTTTGACGGGGCGATCTCGAGGCCGGTTCGTCAGCTCGGGATCGGTGAGGTGCCGCGTCGAGCTGCCAGCTTCTCGGTGAGGAGCCATCGGCGCTGTCGAGGTCCCGGGATGGTCCCCATCCCAGAGGCTGGCTAACGTGCTTATGCACGAGGGCCAGCATACCCAGTGTTAAACACTGGGACTGGCGAGGGGGTGCCGCGCCCCCCTTCGAACCCCCGGCCCTTCGAGCCGCTGCGGGAGCACCGGGCGGACGGGGGCTCCGCCCCCGGATCCCCGCACCGGTACGCTCCTGGCGGAGCGGCGCACCGTTGTGGCTGCTGACCGCCTCGCGCGGGCGGACCGGGCCCCCTCTGATCACCCCGGTGTACCGCGACCCGGCGAACCCGTTCCGGGTCCACCACATGATCGGCAACAACTGGGAGCGGGGCCGGACTACTCCGCCGCACACAATCCGGCGATACCGCTGTCTTTCTTGCACGGGGAGTCCTCGAAGTACGACCGGCTGCGAGTCAGACGCGCGGTCCCCGGAGCCCGGGGTCGCGGCGGAGGCGGTCGAGCGCCTGCTGCTGCAATTGCCGCGCCCGCTCCGTGCTGACGTGGAGGGCCCGTCCGATTTCGGCAAGGCTGGATTCTTGGCCGTCCGCAAGGCCGAATCGCATCTCCAGGAGGTGTCGGAGGCGCTCCGGCAAGTGAGAGAGGGCGACGCGCAGACGCCGCCACTGCTCGGTACCGGCCGCGGTCTCGCACGGATCCGGGGACCCGGGATCCGGAAGCGACAGAACCCACGGGAGGCCGTTCGTAGCGGGGGACGTGTCGAGCGACTCGATGTCGGATACCAGAACGATCGTGGAGCGCAGTTGCTCGACGCTGACTCCCAGCTCTCGAGCTGCGTATTCGGTCGTGTGGGGCGGGCGTCTATCCCCCGTGCAACACGCGTTGCCAGACCGTTGTTCCTCGTGTGCCTCCACCTCGCAGGCGTGCCGCCGGAGCTCAAGGCGGCGTAAGGGAATACGAATCGTCCTCGACTGTTGGGAGAGCGCCCGGCAGATCGTCTGGCGAATCCACCCAGCGGCGTAGGCGCAGAAACTGCGGCCCGGCTTCGGTTCGAACCGACGGGCCGCGTGCAGGAGTCCGAGGTTGCCCTCCTGGATGAGGTCGCCGAGTGGCAGTCCGAGGTTCCGGTAGCTCTTCGCGATAGTGACGACGAGGCCCAGGTTGCTCTCGACCATCCGCTCACGGCCGAACTCGCCGTTGAACTGTTTGCGGGGGGCGGCGCAAATGCCATCCGGATCGGTTGCCCCGTCCGGTCGCGGGGCGCGTCGGCACCGCCGGGGCTCACTCCCGCGGAACTGGCGATGCCGGCGCCCGTCCCGGACGTAGAGCGCTATCAAATCCAGATCGGCTTGCCCGTGCGCCTCCGCGTCCGTTTCGCTCGGTGCGCGTGCTTCGGACGAGAGACGCTCTTCTCCGGGTTCCTCCGCGTCATACGCGAGGTCCGGGTGTTCCCACTCAGAGTTCGGAGTCGCCATGACAGCCTCTTCGTGGAGCGTCCGGCCGGAACGCCTTCCCTGGATCAGACAAGGATGTTTTGTGCCCGAATGCACTCAGCTCGGCTGCTTCGAGACAGAGGTGGTCTCGGCGCGCACGGCCGGGCTGACGGCCAACCCGTAGCCGATGGAGTTCCACAGGGAAATCGCGAGCCAAAAGCCAACGTCGTGGAGAATCCCGAGCGGTTCACCTAACAGAACGCCCCAGTAGTTGTGGACGACGATGGCAAAAGCGCCGGCCAAACCAACGGCGAGAACGGCTCCGATGCCGGCGCTCACGAGGACGGGGGGCTCTGGCCGTGTCTTCAGCCACCCGCCGATCGACGACCAAACCAGGGTGCCGACCAGAGTGCCCGCAAACATCGTAATCGCCGCAACAACGGCGTCGGGAAGGACTCCACTGATTTCCGAAGCGCCTTCGAAGAGCACGAAGGCGAAGACGCCGACAGCCATCCCGCCGCTAAACGCTGCAACCTTCCGTTGTGACCCTAGATATTGCACTGGGAGATCTCCTCGTCCCGAATCCGGCGGCACTCGTCCTTCCGTTCCTGGTGCCGGGCGTGCACTTCCAGGAGGCATTGTTCGATGCGGCGCGGAAGGATGCGCCGCTTGCAGCGCGCGGCCTCCGCAAGGGAGTCCGCCTGCGCCTGATCTTCGCAGGCGTCGGCCCTCTCGATTGCCTCATCAATGCAACAGGTGGCACCGGCAGAGACGACCACAGCGTGCATGAAGGCAAAGGTGAAAACGATGAAGACGCCGAGACCTCTCGAAGCAAGAGGCGTCGTCGCGCGACGCCGATCGGGCAAACGGACTAGATGTTGCATTCTCTCATCTCTCGATCTCGAATCTGGCGGCACTCCGCCTTCCGCTCGTTTAGCCTGTCGAGCGCTCTTTGCCGACACGCGTTGTCAGTAATTCCGCACCGCTGAGCTTCAACGATGGCATCGTATTCCGCCTTGTCGATGCAGTAGTCGTACCTCTCCAGCACGCGGTCAAGGCAGCAGGTCGCGCCGGCGAGCCCGATGACCGCGTGCATGATGACGAAGGTGATGGCGAGGAGAAGTCGGGAACCGGCGTTCATCTGTCTTGCCTTCGCCGTCGATCCTCGAAACACGGGACTTGGCACCTCAACGCTCCAGGATGTCCGTCAGCAGCGCCTGCAGGTGCTTGGCGTCCCGACTCCGGCTCTCCTCCATTTCGAGGCGCCACCGCTTGAGCTGTTCCTCGGAGGCGCCGGCACCGCGAAACGCGGCGAGCAGGCGCGCGTCGGAGTCCTCCTCGATGCGACGAGCCTGCCCAACGTGAAGAGCGACGTGCTCCTTGAGGCCGAGTGCGGAATGGCCGGCCACGGACTGGCCGGCCGGTCCGACGAGTTCCAGCGATGCGTGGTTTGGTGCCGGAGCGGGAGCAGTAGGAGCATCCCCCGTGGGGCCAGCCGCCGGAGGGATCACCGGAGTGTCACAGGCCAGCGCAATTGCGACCGCGGCCAGGGGAATCACGGTCAGGTGGATGGGTCGTAGTCTCATGTCAATTACGTTCAACACGCCGGAGCACATCTTTCAAGGGGCAAATGTCGGCTTCCTTGACCTGGCGGAGGGAAGGAGAGTGAAACGCGGCACGCAGACGGTCGGATAGCAAGCTCCGATCGCTCCGGGCTCGCGCGATTCGCGGCAATTTGGGCCGCCTATGTCCCCGCGGCAGCGCCGTAATGCCCGCCGGCCGCGGAAGGGGCCACGACGCCGCTCTCGACCTCGTTGGCTGGCTCCTCGATGTTGGGGAGCCGGAGGGCCTCCGCCTCGCCGGAGGCGAGCTGGTCCGCCGGTGTGAGGTGGGCGGGGACCACAACGGTGCGCCGCTCTGCCAGGAGCGCACCGCCGCGGGGGTCCGGGGGCGGAGCCCCCGTCCGGCCGTTGCCACGGCAGCGGCGCGAGAGGCCGGGGGTTCGAAGGGGGGCGCAGCATCCCCTCGCCAGAGCCCAGTGTTTCACACTGTGTAGGCTGGCCTAACCCCAAGTGGCCTTCCGGCGCGAAGGCTGTTCCCGCGGCCGAAGTGGCCCTGATGACAGTCGTCAGCAGGGCACACGGAGGCGCTGCTGTGGTCATCCGGCGAGCCTCGGTTCCGCGCCTTCGGTCCCAGCCAGGAACGCGGCCCATTGTTCCATGAGCGCCCGCCGTCGCTCGAACAGATCCGTGCGCCGGCAGGCCGCCTCGACGGCGTTGATGTTCACGTGAGCCAGCGCCAGTTCGCACACTTCACGCGGCGCATCCGAGCACTCCGCCGCCCAGTCACGGAAGCTCGAACGGAACCCGTGCGGCACCGCACCGATCTTCAGCCTCCGGACCAGCTTCGAGATCGCCCCCTCGTGGAGCGGCCCGCCGCGGGCCGAGGGGAAACACCACCCCGGAGCCGTCCGCGAGCGCCTGAGACTCCTGCAGGACCGTCAGCGCCCTCCAGGACAGCGGAACCCGGTGCTACCGTCCCGTCTTCATCTGCTCGGGCGGAATGCGCCATTCCCGTCCCGCAAGGTCCATCTCGTTCCATCGCGCCCCGCCAACCTCGCCGCTCCGAACGGGCGCTCCGGGCCGCCGTTCATGCCCGGCGGGGTGTGCGGGAGGGATACGATCCGGGACTGACGTGGCGCCCCGCCGCCCGCGGCCGGAGCGCCGTGTGCATTGCCTGCGGACTTGTCGTATCCTCAATGTTGGCTCCGGCGCGTTCGGTGCGCGGGCGCGGCCCGCTCGGGCTCGCGCAGATTCGGCACGCGGTCGGAGGCGCCCACGGAGGTAGCCTGATGAAGCGAACGAAGACGATTGGATGCATCCTGTTGGCGCTCACGCTCGGTTCCGCAGTGAGCCTCGCTCAGAACCGGAGTCGGGTGGCGGTGCTCGATTTCGAGTTCGCGAGCATCTCGAGATGGTGGGAGGGAGAGTGGGACATTGGGGGGGGGGATCGCGGACATGCTGGTCGAAGAGCTGGTGAGGGACGGCACCTATAGCGTGATCGAACGGACCCGACTCGACGCGATCCTGCGCGAACAGAACTTTTCCAACAGCGACCGGGCCGACCCGATGTCGGCGGCGGCGATCGGCAGGATTCTGGGTGTGGACGCCATCATCATCGGCAGCGTCACGCAGTTCGGCACGGAACGGGAAGGCCGGAGCGTCGGTGGCCTGAGGCGGCTGACGCGAGGACTCGTGGACCGGGTCGGTCGGCAGAGCGGCAAGGCGGCGGTCCAGTTGACCGCGCGGATGGTGAACACGGACACCGCCGAAATCCTGGCGGCCGGCGAGGGTGAAGGCAGCTCGGACCGCTCCGGGATGCTGCTCGCGGCCGGAGGAGGCACGCCGCTCGGCTGGGCTCGGATCTCCATGAACAGCAGCGGCTATCGCGAAACCATCCTCGGCGAAGCGACCGAGGCCGCCATCAACCAGTTGTCGGGACAGCTCGTTCGGTCCTCCAACCGGATCACCGCGCGGGTCGCCCCGGTCGTCCCGGTGAACGGCCTGGTGGCCGATGTGGATGGCGCCACCCTGATCCTCAACGTGGGTTCGGCGGCGGGCGTTGAGGTCGGCGACACGCTGAGGGTCATGCGGGTTACGCGAACAGTCACCGATCCGGCGACCGGCGCGGTCCTCCGTGAGGTCACGGAGGATCTGGGTCAGGTACGCATTGACGAAGTGGACGACGTTTCGTCCGTCGGCACCGTGACCATCGGGGCCGGCATCCAGGTCGGGGACCGAGTCCGCAACTGATTCCCGGCCATATCATCGCGCCGGACTGCGCCTTCTTTAGGCCGTTCCGATGGTGACGTGAGCTGATTGATGCGGTCCAGGCAGTTCTCGCAGATCGAGGGCACTCGGGTCCAGCGATGCGACTCTCCTATGGGCGGTGTGGAGTCCGCGCGCAGCGCGGAGTGACCCCGCCGAGTTGTTGCACCATCCTTCAATGAACTCGAACACGGCCCGAAGTGGGGGACAAAGGCGGATGAGCAAGACCATTCTCGTGACGGGCGGTTCGGCAGGGCTCGGCAGGGCCGTCGCCGAGTATTTCGCAGGGCGCGACGGCTGGAATGTCGCCGCCACGATGCGTGATACCACCAAGGGTGGCGTGTTTTCCGACATGCACAACGTCGGCGTCTTCGAGCTGGATGTTACCCGCCCGGAGACGGTTCGGGCGGCAGTCGAGGAGACGGTGGCGACGTTCGGCCGGATCGACGTGCTGTTCAACAATGTCGGCTATGGCGGGCTGGTGGCATTTGAGGAGACCGCGGACGAGAGCTTCCGCCGAGCCTTTGAGACGAACTTCTTCGGCCACTTGGAGGTGATGCGTGCGGTGCTGCCGGTGATGCGCGCCCAGCGCTCGGGGTTCATCGTCAACGTCACGTCGCTGGCCGGGCTGTTCGGCATTCCGCTGCAGAGCGCCTATTGCGCGAGCAAGTTCGCGATGACCGGGTTCACCGAGACGGTCAAGTGGGAGCTTGCGAGCCAGGGGATCGATGCGACGGTGTTTGAGGTGGGCGGGATGAAGACGGAGTTCGCCGCACACATGACGAACTCGCGGGAAGTGCCGATCGGCGACTACGACGCCTATATGCGCCGGATGATCCCCGCGATCGAAACGGCTACGAAGAAGTTCCAGGCGAACGCAGTCGACCCGGTCGAGGTGGCGTCGTCCGTGTACCGGCTGGTGCACATGAAGCGGAAGCCCGTCCGCTACCATCCGACCCGGGACGGCAAGATCATTGGCGTCCTGAAGCGGCTTCTTCCAGACCGCGTGTTCCGTAAGGTCAGCGCGATGGGACTCGATTGAGGGCGCGACCGTCCTGCACTGCACAGCCGACACCTCACCCAGGCCGGTCAGGACCTCATTGGCCTCCCCCGGCGTTGGGGAGGTGGAGGGCCTCCGTGAAGCCGGTGGCGGCCTGGTCCGCCCGCCGAAGAGCCACCTTTGATGCGCTTCGTGTTCACGTGAGCCGGGGCCAGCTCTCGGTCGTGGGCGTTGGACGCGGGTGCTGAATGCTCGGCCCTGTCCGCCTACCCGTAGAGTGCGTCAGAGTTCCCGCGCAGGCTGAAAACTCCCCGTAAGCCCCCATCCGCGCGGGGGGCCGCGGCGGGGGCCGGCGCAGCGGATCGATCTCCGTAAACGCAAGGGAGTCAATGGGTCACGAGTGCGACCGGCGCGGACCCCCTTGACTGTCAACGGGGTCCGCCGGGACATCACCATCGGACCCCTCGACCTGGTGCCGCTCGCCGAGGCCCGCATGGCCGCGCTCCAGAACCGCCGCGCCCTGTGGGAAGGGAAGGACCCCATCGCGGAGCGCCGCCGCGGGGCCGCCCCCACGTTTTCGGAGGCGGCGGAGCGGACGCTGGCGGAGCGGAGGGCGAACTGGCGGGGCGACGGGCACGCCCGGGTGTGGGAGAGGACGCTTGCGCGGTATGTCTTCCCCGCGCTCGGACCGATGCGCGTGGACGCCATCCGCGGGGATGACGTGCTCCGGGTGCTCTTCCAGGACGACCTGTGGAATCGGAAGCCGACCACCGCCCAGCGGGTGCGCCAGCAGATCCGTACCGTGCTGGGCTGGGCGCAGGCGCGGGAGTTCGTCGAGCGGAACGTGGCGGGCGAGGCGATCGAGGGAGCCCTCCCGCAACGGCGGCGCCGTCCGAAGAGCCATCGCGCCCTGCCGCACGCCGAGGTGCGCGAACTGCTGGCGAAGGTGGAGGGGTCGCGATCGCGGGCGGCGGTCCGCCTCTGCCTCCGGTTCCTGATCCTGACGGCGGCGGGCAGCGGCGAGGCCCGGGAGGCGCGCTGGTCGGAGGTCGATTTGGAGAACCGCACCTGGACGCTTCCCGGCGAGCGTATGAAGGCCGGGAAGGAGCATCGCGTTCCCCTGAGTCCGGAGGCGGTCGCGGTCCTGGAGCGCGCCCGCCGGTTGCGGAGCCGGAAGGGGTGCGAACTGGTGTTCCCCGGGCATTCGGGGGATCGGGAGTTGAAGGACATGGCGCTGACGAACGCGCTGTGGTCGGCGGGCGTGGGCGAGCGTGCGACGGTTCACGGGTTCCGCTCGACGTTCAGCGATTGGAGCGCCGAGCAGGGGAACGCGCCGATGCTGGCGGAGGCCGCGCTGGCCCATGCCGTCCAGGGCGCCGAAGGCGCTTATCGGCGGACCGATCTGTTCGATGAGCGCAGGCCGGTGATGGACGCTTGGGGGGAATACGTCGGGGCGTGAGGCTGACCCCGAGGCGTCGTCCGCGCGTTCAGACTCGATGATCGCACGGACTCAACCCAAGCGTGGAACGCACGCCCTCCCGGGATTCGGCTCAGTCGCGTTTGCGGGGAAGCGCTCCGCCGAAATTCACGTGTTCGGCAGCGATTCCGTTGTTGCTCTCGTTGTTGCTCTCCGGGAGGGCGGGAGAATCCGGACCGAGGGCTTGGGAAAGGGCGTTGCGGAGGGCAGTCGGCTCCACGCACGCTCCTTGGCAGACGCAAACGCAATGCTCGGGGTGGTCTTCGCGGGACGCCCGGATTGCCAACGCCTCAGAGCCCTCGCACGCGGGACAGTCGCCAATCCACTCCGAACCAGACTGCTTGAGCCCGAGCGCCAAGGCCACGCGATCCGGGCCGCCGTCGCAGCGGTGGGGGACGACCAGCGTTGTCATGGAGATGCTGCCTGGGCGGCCCCCCATGGCCTTCGGGACTACGGTGCGCACGATCTCGCTCGGGCCGTCGTGGACTTTGGGAGTGGGCGATGCATAGGCACCAGAGTAGCATCATATCATACTTTGATTTGCCACATCGCGGTGATTTAGGGGAACAGGTGGCCACATGGCCGTATGGAGCCGATCGGGCTCGGCGGCAGGGTCCGCCCCGCGCGCTTCGAGCGGCTGCGGCTCCTTCCGACGAGTCGTGCTGAGGGGTCCGTGAAACGGGTTCCGGTCGAGCTTCCGTGACTGGGCGGCGGAGTGGTCCGACGCCCCGCGGGAGGGGTGCGAGCTGGCGCTGGCCCACATGCACGCGAACGCCATCGAGGCCGTCTATCGGCGGACAGACCTGTTCGCGCGGCGGCGGGCGCTCATGGAGCAGTGGGCTGCGTTCCTTGCCGAGACGCCTTCTTGAGGACTCTATCGAGGTGGGAGCGTCAGAACGGACGCGAGCGCGGCGCGAACCGTTCGGCTTCGATACGGATCTCGCTACCTATCGAGCCACCTTTGGAACCGGTCGTTCATCTCGTCGAAGTTGTCGCTCCACCAGCGCCAGTCGCTGCGAAGCGCGTGCTCCATGTTCTCGGGCGCGCCCGGCAGGTGCGGCCCGAGCTCCACCCCCGACTCGACGTGCGTGGTTACCAGCGGCAGCGCCGACTTACGCGAAGGGCTGTACGCCGTGTGGCGCGAGAGCGTCGCGATGGCCTCAGCCGAGGAGCCGAGGCGCACGAACCGGAACGCCTGTGCGAGCCGCGGCGTGCCGCGAACAATCCCCTGCTGGCCGATGTCCACCACCTGGCCGCGCCAGACGATGGTGAATTGGTGTCCCTGCACAAACCGGGCGTGAAACATCCGGCCGTTGAACGAGGTCGTCATCGCGACCTCTCCGGCGGCGAGCATCTCAACCGGATCGTCCGCTTCCACCCACCAGCGGATGTGATCGCGCAGGCCGTCCAGCTTGCGAAATGCCCTCTCCTGACCGGCTGGCGTCCGGAGCGCATCGTACACCCGCGCTGGCGGGACGTCGTCAGCCATCAGGGCAAACTCCAGATTTACCTGAGGCGAGCGTCGCATGCCGCGCCGCCCCGGGAAGCGCGTAACGTCGAAGAAGTCGGCAACTGTGGTGGGCTTCTCACGGGGGAAACGCTCCCCGTCGTATGCGTAGATCGTCGAGTACACCGAAGCGCCTACACCGCACTCCGTCGTCGTGTCCTCCAGGAAGTCTTCCTCCGGCAGCGTGCCGTTCGCGGCGGGCGCCAACATCACCCAGGGGATCGGCTCCAGCAATCCTTCGTTGCAGCCACGGACCGCGTCGAAGATCTCTAGGTCCACGACATCCCACTCGATGTCGCCGGAGGTGACCTGTTCCCGAATCTCGTCGAGCCCGCCGCTGTACGTCAACTGCCGAACCGTGAATCCAGTGCTCTCTTCGAACGGCCGGTAGTACGCCTCCGCACTCGCCTCGGTGTAATAGCCACCCCACGAGACCGCCGTCAACTCCTTCGGGGCTTCGGGATACCAACAGCCGGTAAATCCGGACGGGGAAAGGGTCGCGAGGATAAAGGTTGCAGCGAGCGACCGTCGCCCAACCGACATCACGGACTGGCCTCCACATCGTTCCACGAGTGCGGCATCGCTGGCGCTAGTCTCCCGCGAGTTGCCGTCCCGATTCCGCGAACGGCATCCTCATAACCGTCGATTATCTCAAGCCGGGACGGGCACCGTGCGCGCAAGAAGTGCCGCTGAGGCCCCGGGTGGCGCATGTTAGCGACGCGGCGTGGGCGAGAGCACGGCTTGCCTGCCGTAGTCCCTTTGGCGATCCGTTTCCCCCAAGGGTCTTTGAGTCTCGCGAAAGAGCGGGGACCCGCACTCCTTCGTCATGTCTCCTTTCCTCCTTCCGGGATCAGGTGGCTAGCCGCATTCCTCACCGGGGTTGGGGACTCGGAAGGCAGGTCGCTCGCTAGACGGCCGGAGAGCCCCAAGTTTATCGCCTATCGCCCGATAGGCTGCTTTACGTTCGTCGGGGGACTCGCGCCAAGCTGGTCCGAGATCTGGGGATCGGGGCGGTCCCGCACGGGTTCCGTTCGAGCTTTCGGGATTGGGCGGCAGAGTGTTCCGGCGCGCCGCGCGAGGTCTGTAAACTGGCGCTGGCGCACATGAGCACGAACGCCACCGATGCGGCCTAACGCAGCACGGATCTGTTCGAGCGGCGGCGGGCTCTCTTGGAGTTCTAGGGATTGTTCTTGAGCCGCTAAGGCGGACTCGGTCGGGGGCTCAGGTCGCGACCGGCAACGCGGCACAAGCTCGTCTCCCGGCAGGATCGGGGTTCCGTTTTGACGGGCTTCGAGAGGACTCGGACAGCAGAGAGCTAGCGCCGCCCCTGTTCGGCGATTGGTCGATTTCCCGGCGTACAACCGCCCAATTGCACCGCCGATGCCTTCCGCGAGCACGACGCATGGCAGGACCCTCGGGAGAGAAGTGCGGATCGCCTCCGGCGTGGATGAGCACCCAGGCTGCCGTGTACCGTTCCTCTTCCTTCGCAACGAACCTCGGTTCCGGCCCGAAAGGCCCATCGCTCACCCCGACAGATGGCTTGCAGCGGTGTGAGGCTATTCGGTTCCGAATGGGCGTTCGGGTCGGTGCCCTCGCTCACCAGGAGCGTTACCGCCTCGGCGTTTCCAAAGAGAGCGGCGTTGGTCAGGCCGGAGTTTCCGTTCTGGTCCAGCGCCGCAAGCTGCGCGCCGGCCTCCACCAGCAACCCTCCCGGACTCCTGTCCGCCGACACGGCGATGACCGGACCTGTTGCGGGAACACTTCCCGGGGGAGCGCCGTCGTCCGGGGCAGTCTCACGCCGTGCCACCGCAACACTCGCGCCGTTATCTCCGGCCGGCTCGCACGCGGAGGAAGGGAACAACAGCGCTGTGGCGAACGACATGCAGGCGACCGCATGCCGACACCACGAGGTCCCGGTGCTCATGGAGCCCTGCACCGACCCGAACTCGGCAGCCAAAATGACAGTACCAATCAAGATCCCTAACTCATGTGACCACAAGACAAGCATCGAGGCGGCCTACCGGCGGACGGATCTGTTCGAGCGGCGCTGGACGCTCATGGAGCAGTGAGCCACGTACCTGGTTGGGAGAGCGAAGAGGGCAGAGCCGCCCTAGCCGGGCTGCGAGGTTGCTACGTCTGCATTTGACATCTCTGCGTCGCGTTTGTAAACATCGGGCGGCGCAAGCGGGATGCCGTGGCGAGGGTTCGATCTCGGAGAGACGGATTTCTGAAGCTCTGCCCCTCTTCGCGGGGAATACGCGGCCTGGATTGAGGAACGCCTTCGCGGGTGGTGCGTCAGCTAAACTGACGCACCACCGACACTGGATGTGTAAACTCGGCACGTTGTTCAGTCGTATGCTGACGGTTTAGACTGGCGGCTGGCCCATGTGCCCTGTTGCGGCGAACACCTATCGTTACGGGACGTGATACACCGATTCCGTTCCTGTTGCCTAGGGACCGCATCCGTCGAGCCGAGTTCGGAGCGCGCCGCAGTTCCACTTTCCAATAGCCGCCGCCCCGCAGCGTTCGCCGCTGTGACGCTGCTATTGCTTGTCGGGTGTCGGCCCATGGATTCGGATGTGACCCCTTTCGACGTGTCAACGGGCACGCGGGACGATTGGCCGACAATCCGTGAGCGCGGGATCATTCGTTTCGCTCGCTTGGGTCCCGAGGAGTTCACAACCTTGCCATCGCAGGGCCTGCCGGAAGAGAACTATCTCCTTCTCGCACAGCAATTCGCTGAGCGCCAAGGACTGCGGGCGGAATGGACCGTGCTACCGACTATTGAGGGCCTAATCACCGCCCTGGAAGCGGGCCGCGCCGACGTTGCAACGGCAACGCTGACGGTCACCGAGCCGCGCCGGACGCGGGTCGCCTTCACCATCCCGCTCACGATCTCCCGCGAATGGGTGATCGGGCGCTCGCTAGGGCGCTTCGGGGTCATCCCGGGGTCGGCCTACGAGGCGAGTCTCGCCACGCACTATCCAGACGCGCCCCGCGCAGCCGTTCCCGTTGACGCGGACCATCAGGGCATCCAAGAACTCATAGAGGCAGGCGCGTTCGAGGCCACGATCATGGACGAGGCCGCCGCGCGCATCGTGGTCCGAAGCAGTCCGGAGATCCACAAGCTGCGCGAACTACCCGAGTTGCGCCAGCTCGCCTGGGCGGTGCGCCCGGAAAACCCCGATCTGCGGTTCGCTCTCGACCGCTTTCTGACGGAACGCCACACCGTTTACGACGTCGGCGACGGCCCGCGTGACTGGGACGCCATCCGCGCCTCCGGCCAATTGCGAATGCTGACGCTCAGTTCGCCGTCGACGTACTACCTATGGCGTGGAGAACAGCTTGGGTTCCAGTACGAGTTGGTGAGGATGTTCGCAAGTGCCCACGGATTAGACCTTTCTGTGGTCGTCGCGGGAAATCACACGGAACTGATCGATGAACTTGTCGCCGGGCGAGGAGATCTGGTCGCTGCCGAGTGGGTTGCCACCGCCCAGCGATCCGATCAAGGCGTGCTCTTCACCCGCCCGTATCTTGAGGCTTCTGAGATCTTCGTGTCGACCGGAGAGTCGATCAAGACGCCGGCTGACTTGGCGGGCCGAACCGTGACTGTTCCCCGAGGGGCGGGTTACGCCACGGCGCTGTCCGCGTTGGACGGAGCCTTCATCGTCGAGGAAGCGGATCTGTCCAGCGAAAGGATTCTGGGAGGAGTGGCAGACGGCGACCTGGAGGTGACTCTCATCGAGCGCCACCGGGCTCAACTGGAGGCGGGCTTCGATCCGAGGCTGATCCTAGGTTTTGGCCTTGGGGCCCCGGTGCCACTCGTTTGGGCGGTCGGTCCCGAGAGGAATGACCTGAAACGGCAGTTGGATGCCTTCCTCGATGCCGGCTACCGCGGGCGGGAATTCAACCTTCTCTACAACAAGTATTTCGCAGACCGTCGCGCTGAGCAGACCAGGCGCGCGCATCGCGTTATCGGGCGCCAGCTTTCGCAGTTCGATGGCCTCGTCAGGACAATAGCCGAGGCGGAAGGCTTCGACTGGCGTCTGCTCGTGGCCCAGATGTACCAGGAAAGCGGGTTCGATCCCGGAGTTGTCAGCTTTGCAGGAGCGCTAGGCTTACTACAGGTTCTGCCCCGCACAGCCCGTGACTTGGGAATGGACCCGACGCAGCTCGCGGACCCCCGGGTGGGGATTGAAGCGGGGGTGCGGTATCTCGCCTGGTGCCGTGCACGCTTCGCCAACCTTCCGCCGGGCGAACAACTTTGGTTCGCGCTGGCCGCCTATAACGCAGGGTACGGCCACGTACGGGACGCCGGGCGTCTGGCTAGCTCGTTAGGGCTCGACCCGTCAAAGTGGTTCGGCAACGTCGAGGAGGCAATGGTCAAGCTTAGCGAGTCCCGGTATTCCAATCGGTCCGTGTATGGTTACGTACGCGGCTCGGAGGTAAAGAAATACGTGCATCAGATTCGGGATCGGTACCAGGCGTACGTTCGTCACTTCAGACGACTCGACACTGCGGACCGGTGACCGGCACCGCGGGTCGTACCCGCTGCTAACAGGAGAGAAGTTCGCGAGTACGCCTTCAGCTACGCACTCGACGGGCTGTCAGTGGATCGACTGGGATAGCGCCCCGACTACCGGCACACCTCCAAACAATGGAACGGCTCCTCCCGGGGTTCCGAACCACACGATCCTTCACCAGTTCATCCGGTGAGCACCGTTCGGTCGGTCGATCTCGGCTCCGATCCGGGACGTCACCCACTGCTCTATGACAGATCGGCGTGCCATGGCCAACTGTTCATCATCTTGGCAACCAAGAACCGCAACGCTCAGTGGTCGGAAGCCACATCAGATGTGCTGCAGGATGGTCCAAGACGTTAGCTTGATGCCTCCGGACAGCCTGACCGCCGTCACGTTGGGCGCTGCCACAACCGGAAGCCCTTCCTTCGGGACGCGGCGAGCCCGGTGCTCCGATTTCCCGGCATGAGGCTGGAATAGCTGTCGATTCTCACGCGGATCCCCCGCGAACTTGATTGGTTGCCTACACGAACAAACCTCGGAAAGAGGGCTCGGATCAACAACTGCTGCGTGCACACCTAGGCAATTCAACTTAGCCTCCAGCGCCACGCGGCGAGATCTGCCACGGTAGCGGACCGTCGGATCAGCGAGGCAGACGTTAGCGACCATTGCCGTGTACGGGAGGCCAGCTTCAAGTTGCGCGTCGACGAAAAACACTAACCCGTGCAGCCTGAAGTCGGGTATCGCGGGTGTTGCCAAGATGCCAACCATCGGCACGCTCGATGCACTAATTGCCTGATGTTGGCTTATGACTAGACGCCCTCCTTCTCCACGGCCGCGTAGTCGGAGAAGGTCAGATCCTGAAGCCCTACCGACACAACAACGGTAGCAGCCTTGGCCTGCAGTTCACCGCGTGAGTAATAGCCCAACCGAACCGCTTGTTCGTAGGGCATCCTGCTGCTGCTTGGAAGCACGGTAGGAGTCTGCCTGACATGCCGGACCATGTACGGCTCCTTCCCGTAGCGGCTGACGGCCACTTGAGCTCTTCCTTGAACGTCGTATAGACCTCGATAGCTTGCCCTCGGGCTAGAAGCCAGTGGTCTTCCGGTGGGCCTTCTTGAGGACACTCCGATGCCACCAAAACGTCGTGCCTTCGATTCCGCTCACCGTCCCTCCGGCACCCAAGCCTAGCGCAGAGCAGATCTGCCCTACCGCCCCGACTACGCTCTCCGAGCCTAGTCGGGGCGACCGCGCTCGTCAACTTCTTGGTCCCGAGCGCCCCAGCTGGCTCACGGCACCCGAGGGCAAGGACGGGAAGCGCCATGAACGAAGAACGCAGGGCCCGATGGATGCGCGCAATCCGGCAGTCGCTCCGGGGAAAACCAGTAACGCCGCACGAGCACAATGCCCTCCTCTGCGAGGGGCTGGACAGGGTAGACGCCGAGGAAGAGGCCCGCTATGTCGTGCGGTACCTGCTCTCCGGGGAGGACCTATCGGACATTCCCCCACGGGGTCCGCGGGAGGCTCGGAACTGGTTCGCGATGCGTGAGGAGTGGGGCGCGGCGCGCCAGACGGAGAAGCTCCGCAATATGATCGGCGCCAGCCAACACGACCTCGACTACTGGACAGCCCTGAACGAAATCGCGATCCGGATTCAGGAAGAGCGCCGCTGGTGGCCCGCCATGCTCGCGGACTGGGACATCGCGGTGCGCCGGGGAACATGGTCCAAGCCGGTCCAGATGCGCGGCAACCGGGGGCAACCCCACTACGCGAAGGACGCCCGAAACCTGTGGATCGCATACACGTTCGGCGTCCTCGTCAATCTTGGGCTGGGGAGGATGGCGGCCTACTACGTGATCGCGGACGAACTCGACAAGAGCGAGAACGCTGTGAAGGACGCGATCCACTCGGCGAAAACGCAGGACCCGCAACTCCCGGCCCCATGGGAGTGCTGGCCGCCGAAAGCGCACTCAACCGTCAATTGCCAGTCTATCCACGGATAGGCTGGTAACGCTCGCCTGGGGCCACTCAGCATCGTTCGGGCTCTCTCCAGCAGGGGGAAGTGCCCGAGATGACCACACACGAACGCTTGCTTCGCCGCGTTGACGTGGAGCGCTACTGCCAGATCGGCCGCTCAACGATCTATCGCCTGATGCGCAAGGGACTGTTTCCCGTCCCAATCCGCGTCGGGCCGCGGGCCGTCCGCTGGCCTGAACACGAACTCGCCGCCTGGCTGGCCGGGCGCCCGCGGGCGAGAGGAGAGATCGGCCGGTCCGCCGACACCGCTCACGTATCGCCGCCCGTCCCAGGTCGGCCTCGCGAATGACCGGCACCGCTTCCTTTCGGGTTCGAGTTCGCCATCGCACGCGAGTCATGCCAGCAGACGCCGCCGACGGAATCCCCAAGGGTCCGCCCGTGTCCCCTCGTAGGGCGAATCCTGCGGTGGATTACCTCAACGCCCTCTACCAGCCCGACGACCGGCTGGCCATCGTCGCGGTCGGCCGGCACGGGCCGGACCCGAAAGTAGAACAGCGCGTCGTGACGGCGCGCGCGGCCACACGTCCCGGCTATCAGCGGTTCCTGCGCCACCGGAATGCGACAGGGCACGACATCTTCGTGTCCATGAATCCCATTCGGCCGAAAACCCAGTCGCGCGAAAAGGCCGACGTGCTCGAAGTGCGCCGCCTCCAGCTCGACCTGGACAAGACCGGCCCCGACTCCCTCCGGCGGGTACTCGCGGACGTGAACGCCGGCCAGCTTCCCTCTCCGGCAGCCGTCATTCGCTCTTCCCGCCAGAACTACCAGATCGTCTGGCACACCGACCCGGGGGCCTGGACCCCCGACGCCGCCGAGAACGCCATGCGGAGACTCGCTGGCCACTACGGCGGCGATTCCTCGGTCGCCGACGTGGCCCGCGTGATGCGACTCCCGGGCTTCCGCAACAAGAAGCCCGAACGCGACGACGCCGCGGTCGTCTGGACCCCGCACGACGGCGGCCCGGTCCGGCCGGAACTGTTCGCGCACCTGCCGCCACCGGAGAAAACCGCGCCCGTCCGCCGCGCCAGGAACACCGCCCGGCGCGGACTCTCCCAATCCGACCGGGACTGGGCCTACGTCAAAGACCAACTCCGTCGCGGGACCTCGCCCCGGTGCCTCGTCGCTCACCTCGAGAAGACGCGCCAGGACAAGCACAACCCCCGCGACTACGCCGAGCGCACCGTCCGCAAGGCACGCGCGGCCCTCGGCCTCACCCAAACGCGCGCCGTCCCGGCGCGCTGACCGGAGGACCACCCATGGCCATCACTGAAATCACGCTCGAAGGCGGCGAACGCGCCCTCTCCGTCGAAACCGAAGAGGAGTTCGCGCGCTCCCTCGACGGCAGCCTTCCCATTGTCGCGCCCGAAGAGATCGCGGCGGCGTTCGGCTATCCCGCGCATCAGGACGGCCAGGCATCCAACGACGACTTCGCCGCCGAACCGGGTCACCACGCCCCCGGCGGCGGTGCCTGACGGGCGGAGAGACCCACATGGCCCTAGGCAGCACCGAGGCTCCCAGCAAGGACCGCGTAGGCGAGTACCACCGCCAGTTCGCCGACTCGATCGTCCGGCAGATCGAGGCCGGAACCGCCCCGTGGCAGAAGCCGTGGAAGCCCGGCGAGCGTTTCATGCCCGAAAACGCTTTCAGCGGCAAGCCGTACACGGGCGGCAACGCGCTATATCTCGCACTCGCCGGGCAGGAGCGCGGGTTCACCGACAACCGGTGGGCCACCTTCCGCCAGATCGCCCAGGCCGGCGGCCACGTCAGGAAGGGCGAGCACGGCGAAAAGATCCTGTACTTCGACACCAAGAAGATCTCGCCGAAGAAGGACGGCCAAGGCCGCCAGGTCCTCGATGGCGACGGCCGGCCCGTCTACGAGCGCCACGACAAGGGCCGCGCGTTCGTCCGCACCTACACGGTGTTCAACGTGGAGCAGGCGCGCGGCCTCGACCTGCCGGCGCGCGACGCCCCGGGGGCCGACTGGCAGGCCCACAAGTCCGCCGAAGCCGTAATCGACGCCGCGAGCGTCCCGATCAAGCACTCGCCCGGCGACCGCGCCTACTACGCCCCGAAGCCCGACCAGATCGTGCTTCCGGAGCGCGCCCAGTTCCCGAGTGCCGAGCAGTACTACGCCACCGCCCTCCACGAGCTGTCGCACGCGTCCGGCCACGCAAGCCGGCTGGACCGCCAGACGTTCCACAAGGGCGTCAAGGCCGGTTTCGGCAGCCCCGCCTACGCCCGCGAGGAACTCCGCGCCGAGATCAGCGCCATGATGACCGGTGCGCGGATCGGCGTTGGCCACCTCCCCCGTGACGGGCACGGCAACAGCGCCGCGTACGTCAAGAGCTGGATCAAGGCTCTTTCCGACGAACCTCGCGAGATCTACCGCGCGGCTGCCGAAGCGGAACGCATCTCCCGTTATCTGCTGGAGCCCGCCAGGGAGCGCATCCAGCAGATCGGGCGCGACGGTCCGACTCCTCCGGATGCAACTGAGATGCGCGTGCCGGGCATCACGCCTCCCACGCCCGCGCGCCAGCAGCCGGCCCTGACGCCCGGACGATGAAGAGTCAACACCGAACCCCGAATCCCCAAACCAGGAGCAACCAACATGGCTGAAGCCAAAACCTCTCCCTCCCCGAAGCCCGCGATCGACTCGCCCAGCCGCTACTACGGGAAGTTCGCCGAGACCGCCATCCGGCAGATGGAGGCCGGCACCGCGCCCTGGCAGCGCGCAGCGAAGGCCGGTGAGCCCGTCCTGCCCCGGAACGCCGTCACCGGCCGCGCCTATACCGGCGGCAACGCGCTCTACCTGGCCAGCCGCGGCCAGGACCGCGGGTTCACCGACAACCGCTGGATCACGAACGCCCAGATCAAGAAGGCGGGCGGCCAGCCGCCGAAGGGCCCGGGCGAACGGATCCTCTTCCGCGACGACCGCAACGGGCAGAAGCCGCTCTGGCGCACCTCCATCGTCTACAACGTGGAGCAGGTGCGCGGCCTGAAGCTCGACCGGCGGCCGCGGCGTCCGGACTGGCAGGCGCACCGCGGCGCCGACGCCGTGATCGCCGCCTCCGCCGTCGAGATCAAGCACTCCCCCGGCGACCAGAACTACTACAGCAAGGACCACGACCAGGTGGTCCTGCCCGAGCGGAAGCAGTTCCGGAGCCCGGAGCACTACTACAGCACCGCGCTCCGGAACATGGCGCACGCCTCCGGACATGAGAGCCGGATGGCCCGCGAGACCTTCAAGCAGACCCACAGCGAGGGTCTCGACGGCGACGGGCACATCCGCGAAAAACTCCGCGTCGAGATCGCCACCATGACCGCTGGCGACCGCCTGGGGATCGGTTATCAACCCGACCACGGCGACGAACACAAACAGGCCTGGCTCAAGGCGCTTAGGGAGGACCCGCGGGAGATGCACCGGGCGGCCTCCGAGGGGCACCGCATCGCGCGGAACCTCATCAAGCCAGCCCGCGGCGAGCTACGGGACATCGCCCGCGAGGCGCGCGCCGCGCGCGATGGGGCGACGCCCGAGCGTGCTCCCCAGACTCCTCCGCCCCCCGTGGCCCAGCGCCAGGCGCCGGCGATGACGCCCGGGCGCTGATCCCCGTCGATGAGCCGTCGTCCCGAACCCCGCCGCCCCGACCGGCCGGAAGTCCTCCGCGACCGCGAACTGCGGCGCTCGGGCCACCGCCGGGAACAGGGGACCCGGGAGGGCGGGTCCCGCGGCCGCGTCCGGCGCGAGAAAGGCGCGCTCGCGGACATCAGCGCGCACCGCGCCGTGGCCTACCGGGACATCGCGGACGTGCACTTCGACGGCCACCCCTTCGCCGCGCGCGCCGGCATCAACCGGCTCAAGCGCGAGGGCCTCGTGACGGAGCACCAGGCCGACGGCCCCAACGGTGGCTCCTTCACCGTGTTGGCCGCCACCCCGAAAGGCGCGAGGGAGGCCGGGGACGCCGCGGCCGACCGCGGCTACGCCGAGGACCAGCGCTTCTGGAGCGGGATCGAACGCCGCAAGAACCTCGCGCACGACGTCGCCGTCTACCGCGCGGTCCTGGCCGCCCGGGAGGAACTCGCCGCGAAGGGCGTCACGGCGGTCCGCGTCCGGCTCGACGCCGAGCTGCGGAGCGCCGTGGTGCGGCGGAGCGAACGGGCCCGCGCCCGGGCGGGGCGCGAGGCCGCGGACCAGGAACGGCGTCGCGCGGCCGCCGAACTCGGACTCCCCCACACTCCGGAGGGGGCGGTGTCCTTCCCGGACGCGCAGCTCGAATACGCCGCCGCCGATGCCGGCGGCCGCGACACGTTCGGGCGGGTGAACATCGAGGTCACCACCTAGCACTACAACGCGGGCGCGGTCGCGGCCAAGGCCGCCGCCGGGTTCGCGCTCCACGGCGCGAACGGCAAGGCCGGGCGGATGATCGCGAAGGTCGCGAAGGCGTTCCGGGAGGCGGCAAGACCACAGCGGGGGGGCAGCGGGCGCGACCCGCGGCCGCCGGAACTCATGGAGATCTGACGTGCATCCCTGGAAGATCAGCCTCGGCGTCGGCGTCGCCCTCACGGCCGCCGTCGTCTTCTTCGCGGCGTCGCACTTTGATTATCTGGCCCCCTACCGGCGGGTCATCGTCACCGAGTACTGGTGGCCGGTCACCGCCTACGCGGGGAGCGCGTTCCTCGCCGCCGTCGTCGCCGCCGCGGGGATCCTGCGGAGCCTGGGCCTCTACGACATCGGCCGGAAGGTCGACCTCGCGGAGCGCTCGGTGCGCCGCGGCGACGGCGATCCCGAGCTTTCCCGCCGCCTTGCCGAACAGGAGCAGGGCGACTTCACCGAATAGTCCAGACCAGGAGGTCCCTGCCATGAAGCGCATCCCCTCACGTCTCTTCGTTTTCCTGACCCTGGCGGCTGCCGCCATGCTCGTCCCGGGCACGGCGTTTGCCGGGAAGGCGGGCACCAGCCCCTGGGAAAACGCGGTCAACGTCATCCAGACCGCCTTCACCGGCCCGATCGCGCGCGGCCTGTCGCTCATCGCGATCGTGATCGGCGGGCTGATGTTCGCCTTCGGGGAGGGCGGCTCCAAGAAGGCGATCGCCGGGATCATCTTCGGCCTCGGCATGACGATGGCCGCGGGCAACTTCCTGGACTGGTTCACCTAGAGCGCCCACCGCCAACAGGGACTAGTGCTCGTATGCATCGTATGACGACATCCGGTATTGACCGTGCATACGGTCGGCGCTGAGCCGTGACCGGCAGGCGCGCCTGGCACGGCCACCCCGCCCTGAGCCGGCCGCTCACCATCATGGGCGTCGAGAGGCGGTGGTTCCTGCTCGCCGGCACCCTGGGCATGGCGATGTGGAACGCCATCAACTCGCTCCTCACCGGCGGCGTGATCTTCCTCGTCCTCTACGGCCTCGGTCTGCTCGCCTGGCGCGAGGACCCCAACATGCTCTCCATCGTCAAGGCGAGCGCCGAGACGCACACCCGCTACGACGCCGGCAAGCCGGCCCGTTGGCACCTCGACCTCCTCGAGTAATGAACCTCAAGGCCGAGCAGCAGGACTTCGCCGCGGCGGGCGCGCTCGCCGACGAGCTGCCCTACTGGGGCTGGCTGAAGGAGCACCCCTTCTGCATCACCCGCGCCGGCGAGCTCCTGGCGGCCGCCGAACTGGAGCCCGCCGTCCTGGACGGCCGCACCCCCGAGCAGCTCGACCGGATCCTCAACCGCTGGCAGCGCCTGCTCTCCTCCCTCGATACCGATACCCGCCTCTACTTCTACCTGCTCCGGCGGCCCGGCGTCCTGCCGGAGGTCAACGGCCTTGACGGCGTCGCCGCCCTGTCCCAGAGCAACCGGCGCGACTTCCTCCTCTCCCGGATCCACGACCTCCGGACGTTCGTCGTCTGGAGCCACAACCCCCGGCTCGAGCCGGCGGGCCGCACCGGCCCCCGGGGCGGCCACTGGCTCGTCGAGTCGGCGCGCAACTGGCTCCGCGCCCGCCGCAACCCCCACGAGTCCGTCTACCTGCTCGCCGAGGTGCGCCAGGCCGCCACCCGCTTCCGCCAGCTCGTCGAGGCCTCGGCCGCGCTCACCAACGAGGTCACGCCGCTCCGGCTGCTGCCGGCGGCGGAGGCCACCCCCTTCCTCAGCGAACTCGTCAACCGCCCCGGCCTGGAGTGGCAGGGCAACGCCGCCCCCAGCGCCCTGAACTGGCGGCTGCCGCTCTCCGAACTCGAGGCCGAGCGCCGGCACCTCCGGCTGGACGGCGAGCCCGTCATCCTCTACTCGCTGCTCTCGCCGCCGGCGACCGCCCGCGCCAACCTCCTCTACGAACTCGCCCGCATGGAGGCGCGGTTCACGCTCTCGCTCGAGTGGCGTCCCTACGCCCTCGAGGCCGCCCGGCGGAAGATCCGGAGCGCGCAGCGCCACTACTTCTCGAAGCGCTACTCGATGTCGGCGCACATGCAGGACACCGAAGGCACGGCCTCCGCCATGGTCGATGCGGCCGCCGACGCCGAGGCGGACCGTCTCGGGGGCGCCCTGGTCGAACTGGAGGCCGACGGCGTCGGCTACGGCGACGTGTCGCTGACCGTCGCGCTGCACGGCCCGCTGGCGGAGACCGAGCGGCTGGACGCCGAACTGCGCCGGATCTTCGCCGGGTGCGACGCGAAGCTCATCCGCGAGGGCTACGGGCAGCTCGCCAGCTGGTTCGCCCGCATGCCCGCGATGCCGCGGAAGCGCCAGATCCGCTCCGTCTTCGCGAGCGCCGGCGTCGCGGCCTGCCTCGCCCCGCTCTTCGGGCCTCCGCGCGGCCACCGGACCAGCAAGCACCTCTCCCGGCCGGCGCTCGCCACCTTCGAGACGCCCTGGAAGACCTCGTACCACTACGACCTCTTCGCGGGGGCCGACGTCGGCCACACGCTCATCCTCGGGGCCACCGGCGCGGGCAAGAGCTTCACGCTCAACTTCCTGCTCGTCCAGGCCCTCCAGTACCAGCCGCGGGTCCTCATCCTGGACCTCGGCGGCAGCTACCGGTGGCTCACCCAGTTCCTGGGCGGCGGCTACCTGCAGCTCGCGCCCGAGCGCGCCGACGGCGCGCTCGCCCTCAAGCCCTTCTCCCTGCCGCCCGGTGAGCGCACCTTCCAGTTCCTCACCGGCTGGATCACCCGCCTGCTCAAGATCGGCGGCTACCAGCTCAGCGGACGGGATCCGTCGGAGCTCCGGAGCCGCGTCGAGGACCTCTACGCCTTCCCGGAGTCCCAGCGCTCGCTCTCCGCCTTCGTCTCCTCGCTTCCGAAAGCGATGTGGCCCGCGATGAGCCGCTGGCACGGCAACGGGGCCTGGGCCGCCTATTTCGACAACCCCGGCGCCGACGAACTCCAGCTCCAGGACTGGCAGGTCATCGACCTCGCGGGCGCCGCCGAGCACGAGGATCTCTGCGAGGCCGCGCTCTTCTACCTCCTCGAGCGCATGCGCCTCGCCCTCGACAACCCGGCCGAGGCCGCCCGCGTCAAGCTGATGGTCGTCGACGAGGCCTGGCGGTACCTCAAGGACCCCGCCATCCTCGCCTACCTCGCGGAGGCCGCGAAGACCTGGCGCAAGCGCAACGCCGCCCTCGTCCTCGCCACCCAGTCGGCGATCGACGTGACCGCCACCCCGGCGGCCAAGGGGCTCCTCGAGTCCATGCCGACGAAACTGTTCCTGGCCAACCCCGACCTGCCCGACCAGGTCGGCGAGATCTTCCGCCTCAACGAGACGGAGATGGCCACCATCCGCCAGCTCGTCCCCAAGCAGGAGCTCTACCTGCGGCGCTCGCAGGCCGCCGGCGTGCTCCGGCTCCACGTGGACCCCGAGAGCTACTGGCTCTACACGTCCTCCCCCACCGACGCCGAGCGGCGCGCCGAAGCGGTCGCGGCGCACGGCCTCACCGGCGGCCTCGCCGCCCTCGCCCGCCAGATGGAGCGCCCCGCATGATCCCCGGCTTCCCCCAGGTCCCGCCCCGCCTTCTCCTCTTCCTGCTCGTCTTCCTGCTCTGCCAGGGGCTCGCGCCACTCGCCGCGCCCCAGGACGGGCACATCCTCCGGCTCGACGACACGCCCGAGGACACCGTCTGGCAGCTCCGGACGCGCGTCCGCCACACCACCGTCATCACCCTCCCGGCGCACGAGACCATCCTCGACTTCGTGGTGGGCGACGCCGAGTACTGGCACCTGTCCGGCAGCGCCAACGTCGCGTTCCTGAAGCCCATCGCCGACGACGCCGCGACGAACATCGCCCTTGTCTGCGAGTCCGGCCGGATCTACTCGTTCCTCGTCGCCGAGTCCGGCGCCGAGGAGCCCCATCTCGTGGTCCGTTTCGACAGCTCCGCGCCCATCGACGACTCCACGGGCCTGCCGGCCCCGAGCGCGCGCGGCGCGCACCAGCCGGCCTTCGTCGCCCGCTCCCGGGTCCAGTCCTACCAGGCCATGGCCACCCAGGCCCGCGCCGAACTCCAGGCCATCCGGACCGCGGCCGACGAGCAGGTGCACGCGGCCCGGGAGGCCGCCGCCGAGGAGATCGACGCCTACCGGGCGGCCTACCCGCTCCGGATCGAGTTCCCCTACACCCTCGACCGGAAGGCCCGCGAGTGGCCCTTCCTGGTCGAGGCGATGTGGCACGACGGCCAGTTCACCTACCTCCGGAGCCGCGCCCCGGAGTCCGCCGCGCTCTACGAGCGCAAGGACGGCGAGCCCTCGCTGGTGCCCTACGACCTCACCGAGACCGGCCTCTACGTCGTCCGGCGCATCATCGGCGAAGGCTGGCTCCAGCTAGGCGACGAACGCGCCCGCTGGCGCTTCACGCCCCCGGACCCGCTGCCGTGAACATCGCGTTCCGCTCCCCCCGCCGCTCGGGGATGCCCCCTCGCGGAGACGGCCGGTCCGCCGGACCGCCCGGAGAACGCCAGCCTTCGGACCCGATTCTCGCGCGCGCCGCGCGCGCCGCCGCGTCGTCAGCCCCAAACCGCGCCTCAGGACGGCGCGGCCGTCCGGACGATGTCCGGCCCGCGCGGACCCCGAAAACGGCGAGAGAGGCCGTTTTCGGGCCGTTCCCGGGCCATTTCCCCGAGCAGCCGGTGCTCCGGGCTTCTCCCGAGGCTCTCTTCGCGCCCCTGCCGGGCTGACAACCCTCATGTCCACCTGGAAACGGCTCGTGTCCAAGCCCGCCGGGGCGCTCCCCGCCAACATCGTCGGGAAGGTCGGCGTGCTCCTCATCACCGTCCTCCTCCTCGCCCTCATCCTCAGCGTCTCCCTGAGCTCCGACGACCCGGAGCAGGACGCTGACAGCGCCGCCGGCGCGGACGAGCCAATCATCAACCCCGCCGCCGGCGACGCGCTGCCGCGGCGGATCCGCGAACAGGAACTGCAGGCGCGCCTCCGCGCCCAGGCCGAGCAGCGCGAAGCCGACCAGCAGCTCCGCCTGCAGGCCGCCGGAATGGCGGCCTCCGGAGATCCGGACCCCGGCCGTCCGCCTCCGGTGGACCCCGACACCGGGGAGGCGCTCACCCCCGAGGAACACCAACTGCGGCAGGCGATCCGCCTCGAAGAGATGGAGCGCCAACTGCGGTCGCTCCGGACCTCGCCGGTCGCGCAGAGCCACCGCGGCGCGGACGCCGCGCCCCCGGATGACTCCGGAGCCGTCCCCGGCCTCCACACGCCGGCGCCCGCCGCGCCTTCGGCGCCCACAGACGCGATGGGCGGCGCCCTCCCCGGGCCGGAGGCCCTCCCGCGCGCCGATCCATCGGGATACACACCCGCTCCAGGGACCCTCGATGTCCCGCTGCCCGATTCCAACAACCTCCCCGACTACGACAACCCTCCCCGCTTCTCCCTCCCCCGCGACCCGCCCGGCTGGGAACGCATCTACGAGGGCTCCCTCGTCGAGGCCGTGCTCGTCACCCAGCTCAGCGGGGACTTCCCCTCGCCCGTCCTCGCCACCGTCGCCGTGCCCTTCTACAGCACGGACCGGCAGCGCATCCTGATCCCCCGCGGCAGCCGCTTCATCGGCACCGCGCAGCCCGTCCGCGGGCAGGACCAGGAGCGGCTCGCCGTCGGCTTCCACCGCGTCATCCTGCCCGACGGAACGCACGTGGCCCTGCAGTTCCAGGGACTCAACCAGCTCGGCGAGGGCGCCCTCAAGGACCAGGTCGACCGGCACTACTTCTCGACCTTCCTCGCCGCCGGCGCCGTCGGCCTCATGAGCGGCTTCGCCGCCCTCGGCGGCAACCCCTACGCCGGCGGACTCGCCGGCTACCGCAGCGGCGTCGCCCAGGGCACGTCCGAAAGCGGACTCCAGGTCATGCGCCGCTTCCTCAACCGCCTCCCCACCGTGACGATCCGGGCCGGCCACCGGCTCCGGATCTGGTTCACCAGCGACGCCCTCTTCCCGTCCAACCGCAGGAGCCTCCCATGATCCGCACCGCCCTCCGCTGGAGCCTCGTTCTCCTCCTCGTCCCCGCCCTCCTCCTCGTTCCGGCCCCCGACCTGAAGGCCTCCAGTTTTTCCGCTGTGGTCTCCGCCGTCAACGCCCTGAGTGGCTCACTCGACATGGCCGCCGTCGTCGCCGCGGTGAACGGCGTCCGGACGCTCAATAGCCAGAAGATCAGCGAGGAGATCAACCGGGCCCGGACAGGAGGCGCTCGGGACCTTGGCAAGCGCCGCGTTGCCCCAGTCGTTCGAGCAGCTCTCCTCCGAACCGGCGGAACTCCTCAAGCACATCGCGCCCCCGGCCTGGACCACCGCCTTCCGCGATGCTGGCACGCGCCTGCTCGCCCGGGAGTTCCTCGAACTCACCGACCCGCAGGGCGCCGACCTCACGACGGTCTGGCGCGACGCGCTCGGCGCGGTCGACGATGTCCGAGTGGCCGATATCCGGGCGCTCTTCCCGAACGACCCCGCCACGCGGCAAAGAGCCGTCAGGGACTGGCGCGCGAACCGCGACACCGCCGAACGGCGGCTCGCCGCCGACTACGCGGCCCTCGATGCCGCCCGGGAACTCGCGGCGCAGCTCGCGGACACCCAGACCTCCATCGCCACCCTCCGGAGCCAGACGAACCTCTCCGGCACCGCGCTGCAGCAGGCCGTCCTCGCCGCGCAACTCACCCAGGCCGAACTCCAGGTCGCGACCAACCAGCTGCTCGCCCTCCAGGCAATCCGCGAAATCCAGGACAGCCACGAGGCCGAACGCGACCGGCGCGAGGCCCTGACGGACTGGGCCGGCGCACACACAACCGCCCGGACCCAGGCCGAAGCCACCACCACCTGGCTCCAGGCCAACGCGTCCTCGATGGGCCGGGGCCTGCTCCTGCCCACCAGCTACGGGCCCCGGTGACGATCGGGCCGCTCCTCGCCGTATGAACGGTATGCATATGCACGGTATGCACGAGTTGCATGCCGAAGGCGCATGCCGTCCGCACGCGAAGCAATCGCCAGCCGGCTGAGCTCCATGCCTTCACCACCGGTGACCGTTCGACGCCTGCTCCTGGCCGGGCTGCTTCTGCTGGCCCCGAGCCTCGTCCTGGGGCAGCCACCGCCGGCACAGCTGCCGAACCCGGCCCTGCCCGCCACCATCCCGGTCGACCAGCTCACCGACCACATGGGGCTCCTGAACACGATCCTCAGCGACATCTTCACGGCGGCCGGCGGCTCGCCCCTCCAGGCCACCGGCATGGCCCTCTGGCGCGGCCTCGCCGTGATCCTCATCTCCTGGACCGGCCTCCGCATCGCTTTCGGCGGAGGCGGCTGGAGCTCCTGGGACCTCTTCCGGCTGATCCTCAACATCATCATCCCCCTCTGGATCCTGCAGACCTACGCAACCCCGATCCCCGGCGTCGGCATGCCGTTCCCCATGATCATCCCGGCGGGCGGCAACTTCATCAGCCAGACCTTCGTCGAGTCCGTGCCCGCCCAGATGTTCGAGGCGTTCACGAACCTCATCGAGAACATCAGCAACCACCTCACCGCCGTCTGGGACGCCCAGACCCTCTGGAGCCTGATCACGGGCGGCGGCGGCACGCTCTACACCCTCTCCGTCACCGCCGTCGTCCTGCCGCTCTTCTGCGTGCTCCTCATCCTCGTCTTCTGCTTCGCCTACGCCCAGGTCCTCTACGCCCTCGTCGTCATCAACATCCTGATCTACGTCGGGCCCGTCTTCGTCCCCTTCTTCATCTTCCAGCCCCTCTCCTTCCTCTTCTGGGGCTGGCTCCGCTCCCTCTTCGTCTACAGCCTCTACAGCGCCGTCGCCGGCGCCATGCTCTACGTCTGGTCCTCCATCGCGCTGGCCTACGTCAACACCTTCATCAACGCGACCATCGACTTCTCGAGCCTCGGCTGGTCCGCCGCCTGGTTCATCGGGATCGTCCCTCTCGCCGTCGCCGCGGTCCTGTCCTCCACCAAGGTCGGAGAGATCGCCAGCTCCCTCGTCAGCGGCGCCGGCGGCGGCGGCATGAACGTCGCCGGCATGGCCACTACCGGCCTCATGCTCGCCACCGGCGGCGCAGGGAAGATCGCCGCCGTCGCCGGCAAGGGCAAGTAGGGAGAACCGGCCATGGCACGCCGGAAGAAGCCAGACCCCGGCAGGGAGTTCGCCGAGATCTGGGCCGAGCAGGTCGCCAGCAACCGCTTCCTCCGCCTCTGGCTCCTGGCCCTCGGCGGATTCGCCGTACTGCTCCTCGTTGCCGTCGTGCGCCTCTCCGCCGTGGAGCTGCCCAAGCCCATCGTCATCCGCGTCGACGAGGTCGGCCGCGCCGAGGCCCTCGCCTACGAGGCCGTCGAAGCCCAGGCCGACCCCCTCGACCCCACCACCAAGTACTTCCTCAACCAGTGGCTCTCCGACTTCTACTCGCGCCGCCGGGCCACGGTCGAGACGTCCTGGGCCCGGTCCCTGAACTTCCTGAGCAGCGACCTGGCGAACGCCGCCTTCCGCGCCGACAGCGACGCCGTCGCCCAAATGGCTGCCGGCATCACGGCCGCCGAACTCCAGGTCGAGGGCGTCGTGCTCCGGATCAACCCGAACCCGGAGCCGCCCCACGCGGCAACCGCCGACTTCGACCTCGTAACCCTCGAGCGCGGCCAGGCAACCACGCGCGAACGCTGGACCATCAGCCTCCAGTTCACCTTCCTCGACCAGGTCCCGCCCGAACTCCTCCCCTCCAACCCCATGGGACTCGTCATCACCTACCTGCAGGCCGATCGCGCCGCCGCCTTCGAATGACGTACTGCCGCCATTGCCGCCGGGACCGCCTCGACAACGAAATCCCCCTCCACATGTTCTTGCTCGTGCTGCTCCTCGCGATGCTCCTGTGGATCGTCTCGTACCCCAACGTCCTGGCACGAGACTGCGGCGCGCCACCCGCGGACGCCCGCCCCACAGCCTGGCCCCCGACCTTCGAAGTCATCTCCTCCGGCCGCGCACACCGTATGCACCGCATGCATACACACGATACATACCGTATGCGTACGCACGATGCATACGGCCTCCCGCAATCCTCCCTCCGGCCATGACGCGCCCCCCTGCGCTGCGCCCCTTCGCCCTCAGCGTCGTGCTGTTCGCGGAAGGCTACGCCTCGCTCGGGACGGAGATCCTCGCACTGCGGCGTATCGCCCCCTGGGCGGGTACTTCGGTCGACGTCACCACCGTGCTCCTCGCCGCCTACCTGGCCGCCCTCGCCGGCGGCTACCGCCGCGGCGGCCGCCTCGCCGAGGATGGCGACCCTCGCCCGCGGCTCGCGTTCCGGCTGGCGCTCGCGGCGGCGCTGGCCGCCTTCTGGCTCTCCGAGCCCGCCATCCTCCTCGCCTTCGGCCTGCCCCTGCCCCCGCTCGCCCAGGCCGGCTTCTACGCCGTTGTCGGCATCGCCCCCATCGGCTGGCTTCTCGCCGAATCCGTCCTCCTGGCCCACGCCTGTGCGCCTCCCGCCGAGCGCTCTGCCACCGCCGGCCGCGTCTTCGCCCTGTCCACCGTCGGCAACGTCGCCGGAGCCCTGGCGACCACCTTCCTCCTCCTGCGCTTTCTCGGCACGGCCGCCTCCGCCCTCATCCTCTGCGCAGGCCTCCTCGCCGCCGCCGCCCTCGCATCCCGCCGCGTCGCCACCGGATACGCGCTCGCCACCGCTGCAGTCGCCGCCCTCCTTTCGTTCGACCTCTACCTCGAAGCGACGACCTACGTCGAGCGCAACGCCTACGCCGACTACCGGATCACCCCCCTCCCCGAGGGCCGGTCGGCGCTCGAAGTCAATAACCAGCGCGCCTCGGGCCACGATCGGCACGGCACGGGTTGGGCCTACGTCGAACTCCTCGAAACCACCCTCTGCGAGGCCCGCGAAACGCGCGTCCTCGTCCTCGGCGCCGCCGGCATGACCCTCGGACAGGGCGCCCCCTGTCCCATCAAGCCGGTCTTCATCGACGTCGACCCGGCCCAGCAGCGCATCGCCGCCCGCTTCCTCCAGGTCCCGGACGGCGCCGCCGGAACCTTCCACGCCCGCGATGCGCGCGCCTTCCTCCGGGACGACCCCGCAGAGTGGGACGCCATCGTGGCCGATGCCTTCTCGAACTGGCGCTCCATTCCCCGGCACCTCCTCACTGTCGAGTTCTACCGCCTCGTCCGCTCCCGCCTCGCGCCGGGCGGCTCGCTGTATGTCAACCACGTCGCCTTCCCCGGCGACACCCTCTTCCTCACCCGCGCCGACCGCACCCTGCGCAGCGTGTTCGCCGACTGCGCGGTCCGCGAACTCGGCGGCAAGCTCCAGTCCGACACCGGCTGGCACGCCGCCCGCCAGACGCCCCGTACCGTTCTCTACCGCTGCCGCCGATCGCCCCTCGACGGCGACCGCGCCATCTACTCCGACGCCCTGCCCCGCGCGGACCTCGACCGCAGCCTCCTGGGAGGCGGAAACGATCCGTGACCGCCAGACCCGACCCCGTCATCCCCCACCTGGCCGGCCGTGAGGCCGCGCTGCAGCCGCTCGGCTGGACGGGGCGCGACGCCACCTGGCTCGCCCTCGTCTGCCTCCACAGCGGCGTGTTTCTTCGCTCGCAATACGCGGCCCACCGCCAATGCCACCAAACAACGGGACTCCGTTTCGTCCAGCGTCTCATCGACGCCGGCGCCGCGTCCGAACAGCCCCTTGCCCCCGACCGGGGCACCGCGTCCGAACATCTCTGTCACGTCTCCGCGCGGCCCATCTACCGCGCCCTCGGCATCGAGCACGTCCGCCACCGCCGCCGCGGGTCCCCCGGCCTGCTCTTCCGACGCCTGCTCTCCCTCGACTACGTCACCGAGCACACAAAACTGCCCTGGCTTCCCACCGAGCAGGAAAAAGTCGCCCACTTCACCGGGCTCGGCATTCCGCTGGCGCATCTTCCCCAGCGCATCTTCAAGGGCGCGGTTAGGCCCACCGTCCGCTATTTCGCCGTCAAGCTGCCGATCGCCGCCGACGAGCGTTCCGCCACCTTCGTCTACACCGTCGCCAGCAGCGCGGACATCAACCAACTCGACTACTGGGGCGAGGGCCACCAGTCCCTCTGGAACGCCCTCCGCCGCGACGGCCGCACCGTCCGCGTCGTCGCCGTCACCCGCACCGCGGGCCAGGCCCGATCGACCGGGAGGAAGCTCGCCAGGTGGTGCGGGCCACCGCCCGCCGCGCAGGAACTATCTGCCGAGGAGCAGCAACTCTTGGACGACGTCCAGCGCGCCCGCGAGACCCGCAACTGGCGGATCCTCGATACGTGGGGCGGCGTCAACGCCGCCGCCGAAGCCGTGCTCAGCATCGAGGAACGCACCGATGCCGCCGCCCCAAGCGGTTCCGCGATCGACAGCGGCTCCACACACGTCGCGCAGCGCCTCGCCCCCGACTCCATCACCCTCCCGTAAGCCGCAGCCATGCCCCTTCCGTTCCTCACGAGCCAGCGCCCCGTTCCATTTGTCGGGTGCGTCCTGCTCATCTCCCTCTTGTCCTTCGCATCCTGCGACGCGCTGAACAACGCCGTCGCGCCACTCCCGCTGGTCGGCCACTCGGACGAGGATGCGATCGACGCCGCGCTGCGGCAAGCCGACGTGACCAACTCGGTCACATGCGACACCGAAGAGCACCCGGAGTGCGTCCGCACCGTCTGGGTCCGCGCCCGGCACTGGCTCGAGAAGTACTCGGCCCTGCCCTTCCGCGGCCCGCTCCTGGAGACGGTCAGGCCGACCCGTGGATCGCGGCGCGGCTTCACCGTTTGGTTCGACGACTCCAACGAGCCCACCGTCACCGTGCGCCTCCTGCAGTTCTGCGCCATCCCGACCTGCGCACCGCCCACCGACCCCCAGGTCGAAAAGGCCTTCCTGTTCTACGTGGCCCACGGCATCGACCTGGTCGAACGGCTCAACTTCCGCCCATGACCCCTGACGCCCCCCGAGGAGGCTTCCATGACCACCAGCACGAACAACGCACCGCCCGTCGACGAACTCCGGGTCGGCACCTGCCGCGCCGCCATCTGGCGCAACGAGGCCGACGAGAACACGTTCCACTCGGCCACCTTCTCGCGCCTCTACAAGACCGAGGACGGCTGGCGCAGCCGCTCCAGCTTCGGCATCAACGACCTGCCGCACCTCGCTCTGCTCGCGCACGACACACACCGTGCGCTCGCCGAACTCAACGCCGCCGCGGATTCCCCCGCGGACGACAACGATGCGTGATCAGGCCCGTGACGGCTGAAGCCTCACCGCTCACCGCCCTCCCGCGGACGAGCGACGGGTCGTCTCGCCTTGCATAACGAGCACCACCCCTCGTTATGCGTCTCATCACGCGCCGCGTGATGCACCACAACTCGCCCGATTCTCGTTCTCGCCGTCGTGGTTCGGTCCCTTTGGGACCGCCCCGCCTGCCCGCATTTCAGCGGGCAGGCGGGGAAGGGAGCGACCCCCCCATTTCCACAGGAAATGCGGCACGGAATCGGGCCGCGTTATGCGTGCCTTCTTCCGTGTCCGGGTCGCTCCCAGCCGTCACTCGTGACGCACTGATCCCTGCGGGAAGGCGATGAGAACCTTGCGACATCTCGTCGCCAAGGCGCTTGTCCTGGCGGGGGCCGTGCCCCTCGTCGTTTACGCATGCCCGAGCGGGCCGCTCCCATGACGCTCTCCTCGCCACGCTTCCTTTTTCCGGCGGCCGCCGCGCTCCTGGCGCTCCTCGTCACGGTCCGCCAGGGCGGCTTCCCGACGGAGGGCGCCGTCCCTCTCCTCGACCTCATCGCGCTCAAGGATCCCGCCGGCTACCAGATCCTCCGGGCCTGGTTCTACGCCGGCCCCGCCCTCGGGGCCTTCTCCCTCACCCTGCTCGCATTCTGGCTGGGACCCGACCTCCGTCGCGCGCTGGCAGGGTCTTTCTCGTGGGCGGTTTTGCGCCTACGCAACTCCGAGGCATCGTTCGGCCGGCTCCTCAGCTGGCGCACCGTCGTCGCCATCGTCCTCGGCCTCGCGGCGCTCGCCTGGTCCATCCTCTCCCGCTCTTTCCCCGCGCCCGGCGAGGTGCCCCTCCTCGACCTCATCGCCCTCGAGGACCCCGTCTTCTACAACGTCATCCGCGGGTGGTTCCTCGTGGCTCCCGCCGTCGTCGCCGGCGGGGGGCTGCTCGTCGCCACCAGCATCCGCCGCCTCTGGCTCGATTCCCCGGCGGGCCGCCGCCTCCCCGGGCGCGGCGTCCTGCCCCCCTGGCCCAATGGCCCCCAGGACCCCGCCCCCTCTCTCGTGGTCGGAGAACTCCACCACCCCACCGAGGCCCGGGAGACCACCGGGCCGGAGTGGCTCACCCTGCCCGAACGCGGCCTCTTCACCGGCATCGCCATCTTCGGGGCCGTCGGCACCGGCAAGACCTCCGCCTGCATGCGCCCCTTCGCCGACCAGCTCCTCTCCTGGCAGGCCGACGATCCCGCCCGCCGCGCGGCCGGACTCGTCCTCGAAGTCAAGGGCGACTTCTGCCACGACATCCGCGCCGTCCTGGAACAGGCCGGCCGGCCCGACGACTACCTCGAACTCGGCATCGGCGGACGCTGGCAGTGGAACCCGCTCGCGTCCGACATGGACAGCTACTCCCTCGCCTACACCGTCGCCACCCTCCTCAACCAGCTCTTCGGCAAGTCCAAGGAGCCCTTCTGGCAGCAGGCATACACCAACCTCATCCGCTGGCTCATCGAGCTGCACCGCGCCCTCCCCGAGCGCTGGTGCACGTTCCGCGACCTCTACCACTGCGCGATCGACACCGAACTCATCGGCAAGAAGCTCGCGCGGGCGCGCTCCTTCAGCGACCCGCCCCCCGTCAACGACGTTCTGGTCAGGACCCACGATCTCTTCAACCACAGCAAGCTCAAGAAGGGGCGCACCTGGACCGAGACCGGCCAGGACCGGATGCGCACACCCGCCGACCAGGAGCTCGCGGACACGCTCACGGCGCTGGGCGTGCCGTTCACGGTCGACAACCCACCCGAGCGCCCGCGCTCCGAGCACGCCCTCCGCATCGACGCCATCCAGCGCTGGTACGAGCACGACTGGCTCCAGCTCGACCCCAAGCTCCGCACCTCCATCGTCGAGGGCGTCTCCGTCTTCCTCTCCATGTTCGACCTCCCAGAGGTCGCCCGCGTCTTCTGTCCGGACCGGCCCCGGCCGCGCACCCCGCCGCCCGCGGACCTGCCGCCGCCGCCCCCCGGAACCCCGCCGTCCACCGGCGCCGCACTCCTGCAGCCGCTCCCGCCGGTCGAGAAGCTCGCCGAGGACGGCAAGGTCGTGGCGCTCAACATGCCGGCCGGGGCCAACCCCGCCCTCGCCCGCACCATCGGCGTCATGCTCAAGAACGCCTGGCTCCAGGGTCTCCTCAAGCGGCCCGCCGCCATGAAGCTGCACCCCAACCGCTACGTGCGGCCCGCGGTTTTCCTCTGCGACGAATACCAGTCCTTTGCCTCCGTCGGCGAAGACGACCCCTCAGGCGACGAGAAAGCCTTCGCGCTCACCCGCCAGTGCCGCGTCATCCCCATCGTCGCCACCCAGTCCATCAGTTCCCTCAAATCGGTGCTTCCCGGGCAGGACGCTTGGCGCACCCTCCTGCAGACGCTCCGGACCAAGATCTTCCTCTCCCTCAGCGACGACAGCAGCGCCGAACTCGCCTCCAACATGTGCGGGAAGATCCTGCGGCTCTCGCCGTCCTACTCCTTCACCGAATCCGCCAAGCCCGGCTTCTCCCTGATCACCGCCCGCGCCGGCGGCGCGAAGGGCACGCTGGGAACCTCGAAGTCCTACCGCGAGCAGCGCGAGCCGATGTTCCACGCCCGCCAGTTCACGCTTCTCGAGAACTGCCAGGCCATCGTGCTCGCCTACGACGGCGCCCAGGCGCTTCCCGCCACCCGGGCCTATCTCAAGCCGCACTACCTCCCCCGCGACCGCCCCTACTGGCGCGCCCGCGCCGCCGGCCAGATATGAGCACCGGGATCGACCGGCTCAGCCCGTTCCTGCCCGGGCTCGAGGACATCCTCGCCGACATGGCCGTCTCCGAACTCATGATCAACGGCCCGCACAACGTCTGGGTCGAGCGGACAGGGCAGGGTCTCCGCCCCGCCGACGCCCCGAAGCTCGACAGGGACACCCTCGAGCGGGCGGCCATCCACATCGCCCGCCCGCTCGGGCTGGATCCCAAGGTCTCGCCCACCATCGATGCGCGCCTCGAGGACGGCTCCCGCGTCGCCATCTGCGTCCCGCCGGCGTCGCCCCACGTCGCCATCACCATCCGCCGCTTCGGCAAGCGCGCCTTCACCGCGGAGGACCTCGTCAGCGCCGGCTCGCTGCCCCCTGCTCTCATGACGGCCGCCAGAAAGACCCTGGCCGCCCGCCGCAACATCCTCGTCTCCGGAGGCACCGGAACCGGCAAGACAACCGTCGTCAACGCCCTCATCGGGCTGCTCCCGCCGGACGAGCGCATCGTCTCGATCGAGGACACCCTGGAACTGCGCATCGAGCAGCCAAACACCGTGCGCTTCGAAGCCCGCGAAGCGGACACGGCGGACACGCACACCCGGCCCGTCACCGTCCGGAGCCTCGTGAAGCACTCGCTCCGGCATCGGCCCGACCACATCGTGGTCGGCGAGATCCGCGGCGCCGAGGCCGCCGACCTCCTGCAGGCCCTGAACACCGGCCACGGCGGCAGCCTCACCACCATCCACGCCAACACGGCCGTCTCCGCCCTCTCCCGGCTCGCGAGCTGCGCCATGGCGGCCCGGGACGCCCTTCCCTGGGAAGTCGTCTGCCGCAGCGTCGTGGACGGCATCGCCCTCGTCCTCCACACCGCCCGCATCCGCGGCCGCCGCGTCGTCGAGAACGGGATCTACGTCCGCGGGTGGCAGGTCGAGGACAACAGCTGGACCATCGAGGACGCCGCAGCGGGCGCGCCGACCGGACCTTGACCCGCCCCGCCGTCTACCTGCTCGCGGTCTCGGTCGCCTGCGTCCTGGTCGGCTGGGCCGCGCTGGTCGCAGCCTGGAGCAACCCCGACTCCGACCTGGCAACCATGCTCGCGAGCGCCGCCGCCTGGCCGTTGCTGTTTGCCGCGCTGCCCGGCGGGCGCGTCTGGCACCGTGGAGACGGGCGCACCGGCGAACCTTTCGACCACTTCCTGGCGGTCTACGCTGCCGGCACCGCTCAGTGCCGCGCTGGTAGCGGTGCTCGTGCCCCTCCTCGCTGTGTTCCCCGCCCTGCCCAACGGGGGTGAAATGCTCGACGTGAAGGCGGGATACACCTACCCGGAGGTCGTCGCCGCGATGGAGGGCTACGGCGAGCAGGGGAGGCGAGTGTATGCATGGTCCAGCGCGGTTCTAGACACGTTGCTGCCCGTCGTGTACGTCATCCTCCCTGCCTCGTGACTTCATGACATCCCATCGACAGTGGCTTGTTGCCCGAAGCCCTCAAGGAGCACTCGGGACGACGGGGCAGAGGGTTCGCACAAGGGTAGGATTGTCGTAACCCCTCCGATACACTCCAGCGTAGGAGATCCTGATGGCTTATCGATGCCGCCGCCATCGCCGAGCGCGGCGTCCAAGCCGGAGTTAATCCCGAGTTGGCCCGCGCGATTGTTTCGACAGTCTCACAGACTGGCGTTCCGTTCGCCGCCCTGAGCCTCACTGGATGACCACGCGCACCCGAATCCTAGCCCGCAAACCCCCGGGCCGAGGTTCGCGACTGCCTCACCCGGACTGAAAGCGCGGGAAAGGACCCATCCTATGAGCAAGACCATCCTGATCACTGGGGCTTCGTCTGGGATGGGCCGTGAAGCCGCAATAGTCCTCGCCCGCGCCGGCCACCGCGTTTACGCCGGTGCCCGCCGGCTGGACCGCATGCAGGCCCTTTCCGCAGAGGGAATCATCTCGGTCGCAATGGATGTCACCCAGCCCGAAGACAACGAACGGGCGGTGGCCCGGATCATCGACGGGGAGGGCCGCATCGACGTGCTGATCAACAACGCCGGCTTCGGCCTCTACGGGCCGGTCGAGGATATCCCGCTTGAGGACGCGAGGTATCAGTTCGAGGTAAACCTCTTCGGCCTCGCCCACCTCACTTGTTTGGTCCTGCCGCACATGCGAGCACAGGGCTCCGGACGGATCATCAACACATCGTCCATGGGCGGGCGGATATTCACTCCCTTCGGGGCTTGGTATCACGCGACCAAGCACGCTTTGGAAGGTTGGTCAGACTGCCTGCGGATCGAGACCGCGCCCTTCAATATTCAGGTCGTTCTCATCCAGCCGGGTCTCATTCGGACTGAATTCGGGCAGGTCCTGGGAGGCGGGCTCCAGAAGTACTACGCGGGCTCCGCGTATCAGGCGCAACTCGATCGCTTCTTCACCATGATGTCCGATCCCAAAGCCGCAAACCGCGGCACCGACGCCGAGGTTCTCGCCCGCGTGTTCATTGAGGCAGTGACGACCGCCAAACCGCGACGGCGCTACGTCAAAGGCGCGGCAGCGCGACCGATGCTCTTCATCCGGAAATGGTTCGGCGACGGGATCTACGAATTCGTGCTTCGTCGTACGTTCGGTTGAACAATCGCCGCCTTTCAACGAACCTGCAAGTCGGCTGAGTCGGCACGTCCGCGTGCCACCCCCGGGCGGTGGTGTGGTGCGCTCAGGCTCCCCTGTGGTGCCCTATCGTCTGTCGCTGTCTCGTCTGCCGGGATCGCCGACCTCAGTGCCCGTGACGCGAGGGGGGATTGCGATCTGGGTGCGACTCGGACGCGGTAGATGGCCTCGGAGAATGGAGGTGCGTCGCCGCACTCGGTTCACACTCTCCGGTCCCATGCCGATGAAATCGGACCCCTCGAACATCCCGCAGGATTCGAGCGAACTGCCCATTGCGGCACGTTCGGGAGCGGCACGATCAGCAGGATTGATACTCATTTGCAACGCTCCGCGATCGAACTCGCCGGGTAGGCCATTCTACGCCGCGCTTAGCGTCGGTGAGTATCCTGCCGCGAGCGATGGCCAGCTTACCGCCAGCTCCCGAACCGCCAGCTCAGCGCCGCCTTGATCCGGCGTCCCTTCGCGTCGTGGGTGAAGCCGTCGAAGGCCTGTTCGATGTTGACCCACGGGGGAACCCGCCCGGTCAGGTTCATCCCGTAGACCGTGAGGTTCACCCCGCCGGGACCGCGCCACAGGAGGCTCACGTCCCAGGTGAGGAACGGCTCGATGAGGGGCACGATCTCGTCGTCCCCCTGATCCTCGTAGGACGAGATGTAGTTCACGTAGCTCGCCAGCCGGAATTGATCCCAGGCGTAGGCGCCCGACCAGCGGCTCTTCCAGCGGGGCAGGGGCACCGCGATCGGGTGCGCGAAGTTCAGGAAACCGGCGGCCTCCTCTTCCTCGCGGAGCACCAGGTCGGTGCCCTCGAGCAGCAGCTCCCTGGTGTCGTAGCGGAGCGTGTAGGTGGAATCCCAACTGAGCGAGAGCTGTCCCGGCCCCGCGTCGGTGCGGGCCGCCAGGTGGGTGTCGATCCCCGAGGTGGTGAGTCCCGGCCAGTTCACCAGGTCGATCTGGATGCGCTGGAGGTTCTGCGCGTCGCAGCGGTCCGCCATCGCCAGTTCCGAGGCCCGGCCGCCGGGACAGATGATGAACGGCGCCACCGCGTTCCGGGTGGCCTCGTCGCCGCCCGCGTAGAGGCTCGAGATCGAGTCGTAGGGCATGGACCCGATCACGTTCTCGAAGTCGTAGGTCCAGTAGTCCACCGTCGCTTCCACGCCCCCGGCGAGGAACAGGACGACGCCGGCGTTGTAGGTGAACGCCCGCTCCGGGAGCAGATCCGTGCGCCCGAAGCGGTCCACCGCCTGGTAGGCGCCGGTCTCCGAGATCCATTCGAGGGTCGTCAGCGGGCTGGTGTTCAGGTCGTCGAGCGAGGGAGTCCTGAAGGTCGTCTGCGCCGAGCCGCGGAAGGACAGCGAGAAGTCCTGGTTCTCGGCCGCCTGGAAGCGCCAGCCGATCTTCGGGTCGAAGCTGTCCACCCGGCTGCCGGCGACGTTGTAGAACTCGTAGTTGGCGGCGAGTTGGGTGTCGAGACGGGAGCCGACCTTGACCGCCAGCTCACCGAACATCCGCTGCACCTGCTGGCTCGCGTCGTAGGGCCGGTGGACGTTCGTGAACAGGTAGGGCCCGAACCGCCTCCCCGGCGCGCAGGTCGTGTCGCCCGCCACCTGACAGGGGTTGACGGTCACGTCTCCGGGGTCGTTCGGGTTGCCATTGGCCTCCATCCGGCGGTACTGGTACCCGATGGCGAAGTCGGCCACATCCTCGACGAGGTTGCCGCTCAGCGTGAGATCGGCCACGAACATGTCCGAGGTGCTGAACAGGTCCACTTCCTCGTTGAGCCACAGCCGCAGGTCCTCGGAGTTGGCCAGTGCGGCGACGTAATCCGGGTTGGCGGTGTTCTCGAGGATCGATCCCGGCTGATCGGAGAACTGGACCGCGTTGCTGAAGGGGTTGTAGTACATGCAGGGACCCTGGCCGGCCACCGCGCCGCCCAGCGGCCCGAGCGTCATGCCCGCCGGTGAGGTGTGGTCCGCCTGCACCCCCACACCGCAGTTGGGGCCGCCGAAGCCGCGGAAGGCGCGGAAGATCCGGTCCGTATAGACCGCCGGCAGGTTCAGGTTGCCCTGCGCCCGCGAGTAGCTGACGCCGGCGTCCCAGTGGAGGTCCCGTTCGCCCGCCATGAACTCGCCGTGCAGCGAACCCGCGACGCGCTGGGTGCGCGACTCGCGGCGCAGCCGGCGCCCGGGCCCAGAGTTCCCGTACGGGCGGCCGTTGAGGTACCAGGGGGAGCCTTCCAGGCAGGCGCCGTTCGGATCGGCCTTCGGGTCCCCGCCGTAAACGGCGCAAAACGCCTGGCGGCCCGGATGGTCGGCCCCGACCTCCATGACCGTCGTGCTGGTGAGCGGGAACGGTGGATACGACGGAGTCGTGTACCAGTTCGGGATGACGGCGTCGGCCCACAGTCCCTCGATGTGGTACTCGATCCCTTCGCCCAGGGGACCGTTGATCTCGGCGAACGCGCGGGTCTGTTGCTACTCGTCAATCAGGTTGTCGTACGGGGCGTAGCGGAACCGGCAGGTCCAGCCTTCGTCGATACCGCCGAAATCGGTGCAGCGGGGATCGAAGACATCGGCGGTCCACGGCGCCGGCGCGCCCACCGCGAAGGTTCCCGGGGTTGCCCAGGCTCGACCAGCCCCCGCGGGTCCCCGGGGGGTACTCGCTGAGGCGGTCGAGCGTCCAGGGCCGCTCCGACATCTGCAGCTCCTGGCGGCCGACCCGCTCCATGGAGAAGACGGCGCTGGAGGAACCCATGTCGAATCCCCAGATGCCGGCGACGGAGGTGTCGCCCCCGCCGTCGAAGTAGTCGTGCGCGACGTTGATCTCGAAGCCCCGGAAGTCGCTGCGGGTCACGAAGTTGGCGACCCCGCCGACCGCGTCCGAACCGTAGGTCGCCGACGCGCCCTCCTTCAGCACCTCGAGCCGGCCTACGGCGATCGAGGGGATCGTGTTCACGTCCACGAAGCGCCCGCCGATCAGGCGCGCCGGGACCGGCACCTGGCGCCGGCCGTTGATGAGCACGAGGGTCCGCGACGCGCCCAGGCCCCGCAGGTTGACGTTGGCCACGTTCTCGGTGAGGGTCGCCGGCTGGTTCGAGTTGTACCAACTGTTCCGTTCGCCGACCACGCCGTGGCTGACCGTCAGGTTCCGGAAGAGATCCACGAGCTGCGTGCTTCCCTGCTGCTCCAGGGTCTCGCGGCTGACCACCGTCACGGCGTGCGGCATGTTGATGGCGGGCGCCTCGATGGCGGTGCCGGTCACCGACACGGTGACTTCCTCGAAGAGCCCGCCGAGCTGTAGTTCCGCGTCAACCGTCGCGGTGGCCCCCGCGGCCAGCTCCACCTCGCGCTCCAGTTGCTCGAATCCGGCGAGGGCGAAGGTGACGACGTAGTCGCCGGGAGGCAACTCCGCCAGCGCGAACGCTCCGCGGCGGTCGGTCACCGCTACCTGCGGGCCGGCCAGTGCCGGACCGGACACCTCGACCGTCACCCCGGGCAGCGCTCCGCCGCCAAAGTCCGTCACCGTGCCCGATATGCCGCCATCCTGGGCAGCGATGAGCGAGGGTGCCATCAGGAACCCCAAGACCCAAAGAGTCATCTTCATTACGCGGTCGCCTCCCCTTGCAACAACGCTAGCTCTCCAGAGTGTGTCCCAAATGGGACGCCGCGGCCTCCGGCCGTGTCAGGTGCATTGTCGGTGGCCCTCCGATTCCCGACCGGATGACATGAGGTGATCGCCGCGGACGGCCAGCTCCTCTTCGCAGCGGTAGTGGTTCCGATGGCGGCGCGACGGGTAGGCGTTCACGGGTTGCGTTCGGTGGTGCCGGTAGGTGCCAGTCGTCGTAAGGCAAATCGCGCTTGGTGGTCCGGCTCACCATGCCGATGCATGCCCGGAGGGGACGGGGAACCTAGCAAAGCGTGTGAACAGAGGATACTCCAACGCGTTGAACTCTGGAACCAGCTCATGACTCTCGGGGAATTCGCGCAGCCTCCGGCGCGCATAAGTATTGCCGCGCGCCGGAGAGGCATTCTGAGAGTTGTTCCTGTTTTCTGCTCCCCCGGGGTGGGGCTCACGATTCCGGACCCCGCCGTGCGGGGGCACTTCAGGCTGTTCTAGGTTCGCCAGAGCCCCGCAGTTGAACCCGGCGGAACACCCGCGATGCGAGACCGAAGCGCCAACAGCGAACGCAGGAGAACCAGCCGCCGCTACCGTCGATCAGCGGGTCTTGACCCGCTGGCACCTCTTCGCGGACGCGCTCGGATCTTGTGGGTGGGCCGCAGGTTGAACCGGATGCCCACCACCCCGGAGAAGTTGTCCTGTACCTCCGTAACCTGCCTGGCGAACAGGCGCAACTCAGTGAAGACCTGCGTCCGGCCGGCCTGGTAGTAGATGGGCAGGTTGAACCCCGCGGTGGCGAAGATCCCGGCGTCCATGATGTCCGGATCGCCCGGCGCCCAGAACCCCGCGCCGGCCCCGAAGAACCCTCCCTCGGTCTGCTGGGTGAGGATCACGTCAAACGACGACCCCCCCCAGCGGTTATGGGCGAGCCCGCCCGCAACGCGCAACATGAGGGTGCGGGTCCGCACCTCGGCCGGCCGGTGCGCGATCGTGAGCGCCCCGGCGCCGCCGGCCAGCAGACTGGACGGATCCGCGGACGCGATGTCGGGACGCTTGGCGCGGTAAAGGCCGCCGCCCAGATCAACCGAAGGCCACATACGCGTGCGGAGAGCGTCCACGCCGACGTCAGCGCTGCTGCAGGTAGCGGTGACGCCTCGATCGTCCGCGACGGTCACGGTGGCCTCGTAGTTCCCGTCCCCCGGGAGGATGAACCGGCGTTCGCACTGGTTGCTGGCGTCAAGGGTCGAGATCTGCACCCCGTCCTGAAGAACGGTGATGTAGCGGGTCGCAATCTCGCCGGTGGTGGCGCTGGCGTCGCAACTGTTCACTGCGAACTCGGCGGTGAGATAGTGGGTCGCTTGCTCGGGCGCGCTGATCGTCAGCGAGCAGGTCGGCGCACCTTCGTCGAGGGAAACGGCGGCACTTGCCGACTGCGGAGAGCCCACTCCGCTCACCGTGGCTTCCGCCCGCCAGGTGCCGGCCTGGTCCAATTGACCCGTCCATGAATGGCGCTCTTCGTCGCGGTCCATCGGGAGGGTCTCGCTGGCTCCGGAGGGAGAGGTGAGGGTGACGTTCAGCCGCGCTCCCTGCTCGAGCCGAACGTCCACTGTGATGCGCGCGGCGGAGAACACGAACCCGCCAGAGGCCACGAAGTGAATGACCGGGCGATCCCGAGACCGCTGTGCTGCTTCAGAAGGGGCCGCGAGCCCGGACACCGCGGCCACCAAGACGAGCCCGAGAACACGGACGAATGCGTTCGCCGGACGAAAGACAAGACAACGCGTCGGATGGGTCATGATATTCCGTCAGCCTCCTCGGCTTGGACATCTACAAGAGTTGGGTGCTGGCCGCAGACGAAGGGGAAGGTGAAGCGTCCGATCCGCTACATCCGGAAGAACTCTTTCTATGGGCGGGAGTTCGTGTCGGATGCGGTCTTGAACGACGGGGCATTGCTTCGGCTGGAGATGGTGGCGAACGTCCGGACGCACGGAACCTGACTCGCGAGGCCGGAGGCCACCAGCACGACGAACTTGGCGAGATGCGGACGCAGGGCCAATTCTAACGGACGTATGCACGGCGACCCCGCTCACTTGCCCCTCTGGTTGCATCGATACAACTGGCACCGCCCCCACGCCAGCTTGAACTACCAACCCCCCATCCAATCTCTCAACCTGCCACTGAACAACCTGGTGGGTTTACACACCTAGTGGCCGGTCACCGCCGGGCTGCCGCCGGTTCGACAAGCCGTGTTCCGGCGCGTCGATGGGTCCTCATCCGTCAGGCCCGCCACCGCCCGCCACAGGCTTCCGGCTCGCAGCCGAGGGCGACCTGCAGAGCCGCACAGACCTTGTCGAGTTCGCCGGCCCCGAGGCGGCCGAGGGCCTCTCCCAGCATTGAGGGCGATACTGTCATCACAGCGTCCAGATTCAGCGCCGCTGGTGCTTCAAGCCCAAAGTTCTCACCGAGCTTCACCTCCGAGGGCAACCCGCGGATGGTCGTCGTCACCGGAGCCACCATGATGCCCCGCAGGAACGGGATCGCTCCGTTACGGGCGAGCACCACCACGAGCCGCTGCCCGTCTCCCGTGTCCCGGGGATAGGACCGGATGTCGCCGCGGCGGATTCGCCGAATCACTTCCCACCCTCGTGGGTGTCGGACGGCCAGTCGCCGCTGTCCTCCCAATCCTCCCACTCGGCGTCCATCCCGCGGCCCTCTCCGTAGGCCCGCGCATACTGCTCGTCGATCCGGCGTTCTCGCTCGCAGCGGATGTAATCGCGCGCCAACTGGCGCAAGAGCGCCGACCGGCCAATCTGCCGAACCCGTTCGTCGGCGTCCAGATCGTGGAGCAGATCCTCGTCCAGAGTGACCTGTATAGCCTTCATGCGGCGAAAATACCACATTCATTGTCCAGTGCCCTGATGCTCGAGGGGACTCCGAGAAAGTCGTAACTCGTTCCCGTGGAGCCGCGCGTAGGGACCGGCCTCGATGCAGAAGTCCAGATCGTGGGTCCACGGATGCTCCCGCCGGGCAATGAGCGCGGTGCTGCCGCTGAGAGTCAGGGGGTGTTCGCCGCCGAGATGGGTGGCGAGATGCCCCCGCGTCCGGTCCAGGAGCGCGGTGGGTCCACCGGGCAGGTCCACAGCGGCCATGGTCTTGGGTTCGCCGTTGGCCGATGACCCCCGCGCCACGCCGGCCGTATGACGGTGCTCTCCTGCCCCAGAGAGGGGGGTTGTGTCAATGGTTCGCCGGCCTTCGATCTGGTCGCTTCTGCTGTAGCGGAGCGTGAGGCAGAACGTGGCCGGGGGGGGATGGGGATAGTACGGCGCGCGGGCGGTGCTAAGCCGGGCCGGGGGATCAGGCGTGCCGAAGCTCGCGCGAGAGCATGACCATCGCCTTGCCTTGGAGCTGGCGCACCCTCTCCGCCGAGATCTGGAGTTCGCGCCCGATCTCCGTGAGGCTGGCCTCACCCGAGCTGCCGAATCCGTAGCGTCGCTCCACGACATGCCGCAGGCGCGGCGGAAGATGGGAAACCGCCACCCTCATCCGGCTGCGCTCCTCCGCCCGCGCTGCGGCGTCGCACGGATCCGTTGATCCCGCGTCTGCCAGCAGGTTCCGCAGCGGAGGCCCATCCACGGTTCGGGGAGGGTCCAGCGATTCCACGTCGGGCACCAGCCGGATGGTCGCCCGGAGCGCTTCCGGATCCACGCCGATCTCGCGGGCTACCGATTCCCATGTAGTCTGGGCTGGTGCTCCTGTGTTGGCGCCGATCAAGAGTCACCCCGAAGCAGGGTGAGATGCTCAAGGTACCGGCTCGCGCGTGACCGCGAGAAGTGGTCGACGACGAGCCCGGTCGCGCCCAGAACGATCATCATCAGCCCGATCGCCCCAGCAATCGGCGCGCGGACTAACAGGAAGACCGACAGTCCGCCGACAATGAGAATCGAGGAGCCGAGGATTGTGTAGCGGAACCAACCCATGAAGCTTCGGACCCGTTGGAACTCACCCTCCACGAACCCGTTCGGATCCAGCTCGTACCGCTCGGAGAATTCGCGAATGCGGCGTAGGTTTATGATCTCCATCGAGACACCGCCAGCGGCGATCAATGACCCGGCGACGAACGCGGGCAGGACCAGCGCATGCATTGCCGGAGTGGCCTCCAACTGCCGCAGGAGCCCGCCACCAGCCAATGGAACGAGCCCGAATCCGATGACAACCGCCCTTCGATCAACTCCCCCTTGATCCACTCAAGCGCGTAGTCCAGTGCGGTCATGCGGCTGCGGCCTCCCATTCAACTCAACGGTCCACCTTCCCTCACAACCGCTGAACGGTACCGCCGCATGGGCGGCGCGATCAAACGGACACGAGGCATCAACCCGCGACAAGAGTGTCGTCCTCGCTGGACCGATCCAACCGCGGTGGATCGACCCGGATCATGCGCTGCGCGAGGAGGATCAGGAGGATTGGTCGGCGGACTGCCCGCGCCGCCCACCGGCCGATAGAGCGGCGGGAGAACTGCCGTCGCCATCTACGGCATCGCGTTCGTCGCCGCGTCGGGAGAGCCACCTGTATGTTGTGCGGTGGGCGCTTTAGCGGCCATCTTCCAGTGCCTTGAGCGAACGATCCGCCATTGATCTTGGAGAACCTGCGATGAAGAGGATGTCACTGACCAGGGCCGTGAAGCGACTATGGCAGCCGCCACGAACACATGGCGAGACGGTCGAGAACCGGAGCGTCAGCTTCCTCGAACTCTTCTACGACCTCGTCTATGTCGTGCTGATCGCCGCTGCGGCCCACAACCTGGCAGACGACCTGCGTTGGGAGGCCGTCGGGGAGTTCATCGTGGTTTTCAGTCTCGTCTGGATCGCTTGGGTGAACGGCACAGCCCATCACGACCTTCACGGTCGGGATGACATACGGACCCGGACATTCACGTTTGCCCAGATGCTGCTGATTGCCCTCATGGCCGTGTACGCCGCCGACGGGGAACACGGGCGCGATGAATTCTCGATTGTCTACGGGATGCTCTTCGCGCTCCTCGCATGGCTTTGGTACCGCGTGCATCTGCGAACAGACGAGAAGAACCGGCGCATGTCCCTCGCCTACGTGGTAGTCGTTCTCCTCACCGGGATCACCATGCTCTCGTCGAGCTTCGCTCCATCATCGGTGCAGTTCTGGCTTTGGACAGCCGTAGTGTTGGGCTGGCTGTGCAGCGTCTTCGTGGTCTCACGCGCGACTGCCGCCTCGTCCGAGGACGCCTTAGTCGCCGATTCCTTCGTGGAGAGATTCGGCCTCTTCACCATCATCGTGTTGGGCGAGGTCGTCGTCGGCGTCGTGGACGGCATCTCGAACTCGGAGCGCACCCTCGCGACCGTTGCCACGGGTATGCTGACCTTGGGGATCGGATTCGGACTGTGGTGGATCTACTTCGACCTCGTGGGGCGTCGGTTGCCCCTGGCTGGCCCGAATGGACTGCCTGTTTGGATGATGCTGCACCTCCCGTTGACGATGGCGATCACCGCCGCCGGTGCCACCATGGTCGCAGTCATCGAGCATGCGCATGACGGAAGAACTCCCGAAGTCGCCGTGTGGATGCTCGGTGGTTCGGTTGCCGTAGCCTTCTTGACCATCGCAGCCATGGTAAGAACCCTTGCCGATTGGCGGCGTCGCCGAACGATCTACCTTCCCACGGCCATGTCCATGGTCGTCTTGGCGGCCGGGTGTGTTGCCCTTGGGCTCCTGCACCCCCCGACCATCGTACTCTCGTCGGCGTTACTTGCGTTCCTCACCCTCGCTTGGCTCGTCGCCGTTTGGCGATGGTCCGCCACCGAAAACGACTTCGAGTGAGTCCCGTCATCTCACAAATTCGACGGTGTCGCCCTCGCTCTTGGGATGCGCCGCAGCGGTGCGAAGCAGGGAGGAACCGCCACATACACCCACGACCGAACGCTTACGGCGGTCGGCGTTAGGCCGAAGACCAAGCGGAAGATCCAGCGCCGGTAGACGGTGCGCCGGTGGTGCCGTAGTTCGGCTCGCTCTCCCTCGGGCAGCCTACAAAGATCGGAGTGCGGCCCAAGGATCGCCGCGCAGGGTCCTGAGGCCAGCGATCGCCGAAGCGGCCAGCATCAGCAACAACAGAAGGGCCGCCGGCCCCAGGTAGAAGAGCGGATCGCCGGTCTCGATCCACGGCACCCGCGCCGCCACGGCTCGCGAGAGCATCCAACCGGACAGGGTCCCGAACGCGACACCGACCACCGCGGCGAGTGCCGTCGAACGGAACGCGCCCCACACCAGCAGATCTGGATCGGCACCCAGCGCGGTTCGCACCGCAGTCGCATGGGATTCCCGAACCACGAAGTCCGCGATGTGGCCGATCCCGCCGACGACCGCGAGCAGCAGGCCGGCGACGGCGAAAATGCCGAGCGCCACTCCGGCCAGCAGCGGCGCACCCAGCAGCCGGATGCGACGTTCCCGAACCGAAGCGGCAGCAGTCACACGCATCGAAGCGTCCACCTCGGACGGCAGACGGCCGAGCGCCGCTACCTGCTCGGGTGTTGGCCCATCTCGAAACCGGGCAACCATCTCTACCTTGGGATTGCCGAGGAAGGCCGGAGGAATCGCGAACGGGACGTACGCACTGGGGAACGTCGACCGGTCCGGAAAGACTCTGAGGTCAGGAACCAACCCGACCACGCGTTGTTCCGAGGGGCCCATTTGAACTATCTTGCCGACCGGGTCCGAAAGCCCGGCAGCGCGAGCGTACGACCGGTCAACCACCGCCACCCGCTCGGACTCGGGAGTGTCCTGCTCCGTGATTCCACGACCACTAATGAGCGGGATGCCAAGTACGGAAAGGAGACGAGGACTGACGGACCGCGTCGCACGTCCCGAGTCTGGATCACGGGGGCTGCCGGGGCCTGCGCTCGTGAACATGAACGAACCACCCATCTCGTCCGGCAGGGCGTCCGCGTAGGCCGCCGACTCAACTTCCGGGATGGCTTCGATGCGTTCAACCAGCCGATTCAGCACCACCACCTTCTCGCTGTGGGGAAGCGATGCGCCCGCGGCCCGGCCTCCGAAGTCCATGGTGAGCTGCGCGAGCCCCGCATCCGAATAGCCGCCACGGCCGGCAAACAGCCGCCCCGCGCTTCCACCCATTACCGCGGTGGCGATCAGGATCGCGGTAGCTGCCGCGACCCCGAGTGCAAGGGTCGGAGACACGGCGCGCATCCGGTGGGCGCCGCTGAAACGCGCCATTCCCGCCACCTGTTGACGAACCCGGAGCGTGTTCAGGAGCGGCGCGGCCTCCGCCGCCGCGCACGCCAGCAACGCAACAAGAAAGGCCTGCCCGGCCACGCTTGGACCGGTGGTCCAATCCGCCGCAAACGGGAGGTCCGCCCCGTACCGGCGGAGGAGCGGCACGACCCAGGCAGCGAGCAGCGCGCTTCCGGCGGTCACCGCCGCCGCCAACAGTGTCACGCGGAAGAGCGCGGCCAGGAACTCGTCACGAAAGGAACCCCCAAGTGCCCGCCGGATGCCCGCCGCCCGTCGACCGGCGATGGATCGGGCGAGGCGCAGGCCCGAAACGCTGATCGCGGCTGCCAGCACCAACAGCAGCGCTCCCGCACGCAGGATCTCAAGCGTCGGGCGTACCGACGCCGTGAGGGATCGCGCCAGCGGGACTGCCTCGATGCGCTCTTCTTCGCGCCGGAAGCCCGCGTCGGTGAGCAGAGCGGTGGCTTCAGCCGTGGCTGCCGCCGGGGTCACCCCCGGCCGGAGGCGGCCGTAGGCGTGGGAGGTACGCGAGCTGCCGCCGGGGCCGGTAGCGACCTGCCGGCGACGCGCCGGCACCCAGATCTCGGTGGCCAGGGTGGGCGTGAAGAATGCCTCCGGCAGAACTCCGATGACGCGCATCGGTTCGCGATCCAGCACGATCTCCGTTCCGACCACGTCCGCCGTCCCGCCGAGCGCGGTCCTCCAGAAACCGTGGCTCACCAAAACGACTGCCTGGCCCCGGTCCAGGCTCAGCAGCGAGGGCCGACCCGGCGTGGCTCTCGCTTCCCCTTCGTGGTCTTCGGGTCGGAGAGGCCGTCCACGGGCTGGCGCCACCCCGAGCATCTCGAGGAAACCCGGTTCCAAGGCCTCCACGGTCACCGATCGCATCGGGGGGTCGCCAAGCATCATGGACGCGCCCCAGAGATGCCCCACCCAGACGAACGACTCGGCGCGCTCCCGTAGCAAGGCCGCCTCCCGGTCGGAGAGGAAGCGGCTGAACATCTGCTCCCCCCCGGCCGCACGAAGGGCAATCAGTTCTTCCGGATCGTCATATGGGAGGGCGCGGTCCACCGCTGATTCCCAAACGGCGCCGACCGTGTGGAAGGCCCCGACCGCGACCGCGAGCGCCAGCACCGCCGCCGCGGTGTTCCCTGGCGCACCTGTCAGCGAACGCCAAGCGCTGATGAATGCGACTCTTGTGCGCACGGGCGCCTCAGCGCGGGTGCGGCGGCGGATCGGTTGCGCCGCCCAGGAGCAAGGAGCGGATCTCGCCTCCGATGCTCTCCGCCATCATCGCTGGCGATAGCAGTTCGGGAGCAAGCTGAGGGTCCGCGCCCGCGGCCATGAGCGCGCGGGCCGCGGACAGCCGTTCTTCCTCATTCGCCTCGATCCCGGCCGGATTTGGAGACTGGCCGAGCGACCATCCAAAGAGGAGGGCGAGGAGCGGCGTCTGATTGTTTGGCTCCGTATGGGCGTTGGGGTCCGCCCCCGACTCCAACAGGAAGGCGACCGCGGCAGCACGGCCAAACAGGGCCGCGCGCGCGAGCGCCGTGTGACCTGAACGGTCTGCCGCCTCCAGGTCGGCGCCCGCAGCGACAAGCATCTCCAGCAGCGCCACCGAATTGGCCTCGGCCGCCCGGTGGATGGCGGGGAACCCGCCGCTCCGCGCGTCGGCAGGCGCCCCCTCGCCCAGAAGCTCCCCGACCCTCGCGGCGTCACCGGCCCGAGCCGCCGCAACCAGTCGGCCCGCTGGAGTCTCGTCCGCCGGTTCCGCATCCTCGTCGGGGCTGTTTTCCAATGGAACGCGCATCACTGAAACCGACACGGGACCCGCTTTCGGTTTCGGCGCCGGCTCATCGGACACGTTCACCTCGACCTCGACCGGCGCGATGCGCCCGAACCGGTTCACGGCGAACGCGACAACGACAACCAGCACCGTCAGGACGGCCAGGAAGATGGCGCGCCGGCGCGTCATGAACGACATCGGTCCCGGGCCTCGGGGGATCTCCTACGGTCACCCGCACCGTGTACCGCTTCACTCACCATCCTCTTCCACCTCCGCTCGATGAGCGGCGAGCCGTCGGCAGGCTTCCCGTCCTTGCTCATCCGCCTGTGTCCTCCGCGCGGCCTAACGCCACCCCGGCCACAACGTTCCCGCAGACGCGGTCAGATCGGCGCGGATCACAGAGCCGGGACCGATCGGCCTCGACCGTAGGGCGAACGTGGGTTGTTGAACCGCCCAAAGTAATACCGTCGGCGAGGACGGTGTCCACCACCCCGGTCCGACGACGGGGAGGTGCTTGCCTGATGCGGAGATTGCGAACTTCCATACATCGCCGACGGTGGTTAGGTGGCCGCCACCGTCTCTTCGTTTTCCGCCGCCTCGACGACATGCCCGTCGAACAGGTGGACGGTCCGTTCCGCGCGGCCGGCGTAACGCGGGTCGTGCGTGACCATACAGATGGTCGCCCCTCCCTGATGCAGCGAGTTCAGCATGTCCATCACCTCGGTGCCGTTCGTAGAGTCGAGGTTGCCCGTGGGTTCGTCAGCGAGCACGATGGAAGGCTCCCCGACCACCGCCCGGGCCACCGCCACCCGCTGTTGCTGCCCTCCGGAGAGCTGTGAAGGGAAATGCTTGCGGCGATATGACATTCCGACGCGCTCCAGTGCTTCGTCCGTCCGCCGTTTCCTCTCGGCCCCGGGCATCCCTCGGTAGACCAGCGGCAACTCGACATTCTCGTACACGGTCAGATCACCGATGAGGTTGAAAGCCTGGAAGATGAATCCGACTTCGCGGTTACGGATCCGGGCTCGCTCCGTCAGGTCCAGGTTCGCCACCGAGCGGCCGTTCAGGAGTTACTCCCCCGCGTTGGGCGAATCCAGCAGGCCGAGAATCGAAAGCAGGGTGGATTTCCCGCACCCGGAGGGCCCCGCGATCGCCACGTAATCCCCGACACCGAGGCTTAGGTTCACGTCTGCTAGGGCGTGGGTTTCGACCTCATCCGTGTAGAACATCTTGCTGATTCCAGTCAGTCGGATGACATAGTCGGCCACGGTTCTCCTCTCGCTGGAGCAGTGAATTCTACTGCGGATTATCCCACGGAGGGAGCGCCACCCCATTCGCGGTGCGCTGGCGCGTCTGGTGTGCGGTTTCCTAGCCAATGCGGCACTGGCAGACGCGAACGGTTACCAACCGTTGTAAGCGTTCGGCCTGATTCCCAGCAACAAGCTGTTGGTCGTCGAGGACGGCACGCTCGGCCTGTTTCGCTCTCCTTACCTCCGCGATACACATGGCGTGGATGCGGGCGGTCGGAGGCCGATTGGAGAGTCGCTACCGGTATTCGAGCGGGCTTGTCTACAGCACATTCCCGCCACCCGGCCGCGCCATAGACCTGTCAGTTCTGGAGCCCCTCGCCCAGGCCGTACTCGGTGCCCGCGTTGCCCACCCAGACGCCACCCTCATTGACCTTTATGACCCGGACCTTATGCCGCCGAATTGGCACCGCGCCCACCATGCGCTCGACCGTGCCGTAGACCGCCTCTACAGACCGCGCAAGTTCTCCTCAGAACGGGAGCGGGTCGAGCGCCTCTTTGCGCTCTACGAGCGGATTCGTGTGCCACTGACCGCTGCGACCAAGAAGAAGCAACGCCGTCACCGGCCGATGCGCATGGCTGGTGGGTGAGCGTCCATTCGTAGGTGCAGCGCCATCGCCCAGGCCACTACCCGCCGACTGCACGCGTCCAGCACCACCGCCAGATACCACCACTGGGTCGCCGTCGGAACGCAGGTGATATCCGCCACCCACAACTGATCCGGAGCCTCGGCCTCGAGGTTCCGGTTCACCAGGTCCGGCGCCGGACACCTCGCGACGTCCTGGATCGTGGTCCGCACCCGGCGCCGGCGACTCACCCCGCAGATCCCCGTCTCCCGCATCAGCCGCGCCACCCGACGCCGGCTCACCCAAAGCCCCTCCGACGCCAACTCCGCCCGGATCTGCGGCGCGCCATACGTCCCACGGCTCGCCGCGTGCGCCGCCCTGATGGCCGACTTCAGCCGCTCGTCCGCCTGCGCATGGCGGCTCGGCTCCCGATCGCGCCACGCGTAATACCCGCTCCGCGATACCCCCAGCAAGCGCGCCATCGCGCTCACTCCCACCTCGGCCTGGCTCGCTCGTATCAGTCGATATCTCCCGACTCGGTCTCCCGAGCGAACCAGGCCGCCGCTTTCTTAGGAACAATACCTCCCGCTTCAACTGCCGGTTCTCCTGATGCAGCCGCCGCAACCCCACCCGCTCCTCGCGCGTCCAGCCGTCCTCCCGGCGGCCCTCCTTCTGGTCCGCCGCCGCAACCCAACGCCGAATCGCTCGCGTGCTCGCCTCATACTCGCGCGCCAGATCCTCCGGGCTCCGACCCGCTCGGACCAGCTCTACCAGACGTCATCGATACTCCGCCGGATACTGGCGGCCTATGTTTGCCATCGCGGACCTCCTCTGAGGCAATGTGAGGTGTCCGTTTTACTGAGGCGACTCCAAGGCAACTCCAAGAGCGCCGGCCTCTGAGCTTGCCCCAGTTGATCGGACCAGTGGGAGTGCCGGTTCATTCCAGCTCTCGCAGTTGTTGTTCGAAGTTGGAAGACGCCTGCCGAAGCCCTTGACTCCTACATTCGGTTACCCCGAGAGTAGCGTTGCGACGAACACTTGAACCTGGCTTGACACCCCTGATCGGAGTGGTGGATCACGTCCTGGGGCCCCCGTTGCTCGAGCGCCATCTCCAAGGCCTCCAGAACCAGCGTGGCCCGCGCATGCAGCGCCATCGCCCAACCCACCACCCGCCGGCTGCAGGCGTCCACAACCACCGCCAGGTGCAGCATCCGGGTCAGCGTCGGATCGGCTGGCGCTCCTGGTCGGCCCGGCAGGAATTCCAGGAGACGAGGACGTTTCGCTTCGTCTCCTGCAACACTACGCCCGCACGGTCCGACACCAGAAGTATCACAACGTGGATATCGTCACCGTGACGGTGGACTCGGACGCGTGATCCGGGCGGCGGCATTATGGGCTGGAGGCGCCTTGTTCGCCACCACGAACGTTCCGATAGAGATTGCGGAACTTATCGTGTTCGGGTCCATGTTCCTCTACTCCCGCGTTCTTGGGCCGCTCTACCTCTGGTTGACGAGGGATGCCTTCGACGATGACAAAGACCTCAGTATCGAGAGTATCCGGCGCGAAATGATCGAGCGTGGCGAGATCACTGGAAAGCGGAGTGCGTACCGAGACAACACGATTCTTCGGGCCGCCGTAGCTGAAAAGATGGCTCAGGACGAAGTGCTCTCTCAACAGAAGGGGCAAGAGTTGATGGACGTGGAGATCGTGGGGACCAGACACCTACCGAGGATACGCCGCCCGCACGGATGCACTCGCCAGCTCTCGGTCGCGGTCGCTGGGCGCGGATGCAGAGAGCTTGGCCCTGCCGACACGCTCGTTGAGTGCGCCGGTGTTCCCGCACAGGCTTAAGACTGCCCGCAAGACGCCATCCGCGCGGGGGGCCGTGCCGGGGGCCAGAGCAGTGGATCGTTTCCCGTAAACACAGAGAAGTCAATGGTTTACGGGTGCTACAGTGGCGGACCCCCTTTCACACTTTCCCCCCGGACACGCCGGCAGCGAACGGAGTTCGCTGCCAGTGTCTTTTACTCAGGTGGGACATTGCCGGGGCCGTGAGCATGGTCAGGTCTGGCCCGCCGACGCGCACCGGGTTCGGGCGCGAATCGGGCCGAACACGATGCCAGCCGGAGACGCCGCCTGCGATTTCCTCGCGCGCGAGGTCATCCCGCGACTGCTAGACTTCCGCGCCCTGTATTGCCGGTAAGGAGCGGATGACGCTGCGGCGGCATCCACCGGATTTTTCAGGCGCACTCACCCGGGGCCACTGAGAAGAGTCTTGGAGGGCGGCGCTTCCTGCGTCTTCTCCTCCCGTTCCCGGATCGCCATCCACTCCTGTCCCACCAGAACCCACCACGCACACTGCCATGTCTCAACTCTCGATTCCCGCGAGTTCCCGCACCGCCGTCGGCAAGGGGCCGAATCGCCGCCTTCGGGCGAGCGGGATGATTCCGGCCGTCGTCTATGGGGGTGCCGGAGGCGCCCGTGCGCTCGCGGTTTCCCCGCGGCAGGTCACCGAAATCGTTCGTTCGCGGCGCGGTGTGAACACCATCTTTTCCCTGGAGATCGATGGCCAGGAGAGCGCGGAACAGGTGATGATCCACGACTATCAACTGCACCCGCTCGATCACTCGGTGTTGCACGCAGACCTGATGCGGGTGGATCTGGACAAGGCGTCCGACTGGCACGTCCCCGTGCACCTCGAGGGCGAATCCCAGGGTGTCAAGCGCGGCGGACATCTCGACTTCATCACCCGGTTCATCACCGTCACCTGCCGGCCGCACGACATTCCGGAGTTCCTGTCGCTTGAGATCAGCGAGCTCGACTACGGCGACACCGTGCGGGCGGGCAACATCGAGTTGCCGGAAGGGATCGGCCTCTCGACGGATCGGGAGGTGGTCGTCGTCCACGTCTCCCCACCGAAGGGAACCGAGGAGGACGAGGAGCAAGAAGACGAGAGTGAAGAGCCGGAAGAGTGATCGGCGGAACCTTTCTGATCGAGCGTGTTGTCCAGTCTCCGTTCCCCGTTGGCGTCGTGGCCCGCTTGTCCGGTGAGCGATTCCCCTTCGCGTATTCCTGTCGATTCGGGCATGCCGGACGAGACCTCGGCGCGCGCCCAGATTCCCGTCCAGCTCGTTGTGGGACTTGGAAACCCGGGCGCCCGCTACGCCGGAACCCGGCACAACATCGGGTTTGACGCCGTGGACATGCTCCTTCAGGATCGATCGGTGAAGCCTCGCCACTTCGACGGAGGGCTCCTCGTCCAGACGGAGATCGCCGGCCGGGACATCGCCCTCTTGCGACCCATGGGGTACATGAACCGGAGCGGGGGGCCGGTGCGCCGCCTCCTGCAAACCGAAGGCGTGTCGCCGGAGACGACCCTGATCGTGTGTGACGACTATGCGCTCCCGCTGGGAGCGATCAGGACCCGCCGGCGCGGTAGCGATGGCGGTCACAACGGACTCGCGTCCATCCTCGCCGCTCTTGGAACGAATGAGATCCCCAGGATGCGCCTCGGTATTGGCAAGCCCCCGGCCGGAGAAGACCCCGCTGATTTCGTGCTCTCCCGTTTCACCCCCCAGGAGGCCGCTTCGGTGGAAGATCTGCTGGAGCGGGCGGCGCGGGCCATCGAAACCGCAGTCGGTGATGGGATCGAGACTGCCATGAACCGGTTCAACCGGACGGCCGCGTAATGCGGATCCGTCCCCAAATCCCCGCACCCTTCCTTGCGGATGGCGTCACAGGTGACGCTGGAGACAGCCTCGAATGAGCGTACAGTCGAGCCCCCAACCGACGGCTCCGCCCCCGGCGGACTCCCTTGTGAACGGCTACGAGTTCATGTTCATCCTGGATCCAACCCTCGATGACGCGGCTTCCCTCGCGGTGGTCGAGCGGGTGGAGGGGATCGTCAAGGGTCAGGGCGGCGAAGTCGTCAGCCTGAAGCCGTGGGAGCGCCGGCGGCTCGCGTATCCCATCGCCGGGCACAACGAGGGCCTTTACATCCTTTGTTACTTCGATGCGCCCCCCGGCTCCATCCGAGACATCGAAAGCCGGATTCGCCTCACCGAAGGCGTCTTGCGGTTCATCGTGCTGCGGACGGACAAGGAGACCCGGGAACGGGATCAAGCCGCTGACCTCCGCCGCCGCGAGGAACGAGCCGCCCGCGCTGCCGCTGCCGCCGCTGAGGCTGCCGCCCGGGCAAGTGAGGAAGCGGCTCGGGAGCCGGACGAAAAAGAGCCCGAGAAACCCGTAGAAGTGGCATCATCGAACGGTTCCGCTGAAGGCCCGTCTGCTGAGAATGCCGAGGAGGAGACCTCATGAGCGACAGACCCGCGACCCCTCGCCGCCGCCGCCGGCAGTCCGTTCGGCGGGTGCGAGTCAATCCAACGTTGAATGGCGTGGACCGGGTGGACTGGAAGGATGTGGATTTCCTTCGTGAGTTCCTCGGTGACCGCGCCAAGATCGCACCCCGCCGCGTATCGCGCGCCAGCGCCCGAGCCCAGCGCCAGATTCGGGTCGCTATCAAGCGCGCCCGGCAGATGGCGCTCCTGCCTTACGAATAGGGCCGGTCGGGGAGAGTCCCATGCGCCTTCTGTTGAAACAGCCCGTCGATTCCCTGGGTGAACCCGGCGACGAGGTGAACGTCCGCCCGGGTTACGCTCGCAACTACCTGCTTCCCCGACGGATCGCGGTCCCCATCACGGACGAAAACCGCCGCGAGGTGGCCGACGCCCGGAAAGTCTGGGCTGTCCAGCGGATCCGGGAAAAGGACGCGGCCGAAGCTGTCGCCCGTTCCCTCGAAGGCCAGACCCTCCGGTTCGACCGCCGGGTGAAGACCGATTCCAACGAACTCTACGGTTCCGTCTCGGTCCAGGACATTGCCAGGCAGCTTGCGGAAAACGGGTTCGAAATCGCCCGCAACCGCATCATTCTCGGTGGCCCCATCAAGGTCGCGGGTCCCTCGTCGGCGGTCGTCCGGCTTCACAGCGAGATCGAAGTGGATCTTCCGATCGAGGTATCGCCGGTGGCCGCGGGCTCTCTCGGAGTGGAGCCATTGCCGGAGATCCCGACGGAGGTATCGGCTAGCCGTGCCGCCGATGCCGAATCCGACGAGGATGAGGCCGTCTCCGGGGTACCCGCCGAGGAAGCCGACGACTCGCAGGACTGACGGCGTCGCGTGCACCGCGTAGTGGCGGAAATGGCAGCGGCCCCCCGACGAGCCGGCCCAGTTCCCTTCGGGGAAGAGCCGTAACCAGGCCTCTGACCGTGCCGGAGGAAGCCGTTCGCCTTCCGCAGGATCCGGCGGCCGAGCGGGCGGTCCTGGCCGCGGTGCTGGTGGATCGGCGGCAACTCGACGCGGTCCGCGAGGTTTTGCAATCCAGGGACTTTCACGATTCCCGGCACCAGCGCATCTTCGAGGCCTTCTGCGCCCTCGACGACGCCCCCGAGATGCGAAAGATCGACGTGCTTACCGTGCGGGCGGAATTGGAGCGCACCGGAAAACTGGAGGCGGCCGGCGGCGGGGCCTATCTGGGTGAACTGCTCGATGGAGTAGCGAGATCTTCGAACGCCGCGGACTACGCCCAACTGGTCCGCGACCATTCTCTCAGCCGTGAACTCCATCAATTCGGCAGCCGCCTCGCGAGCGACGCGATCCGGAACGCTCCCCGGGACATTCTGCGCGATGCCGAGAAGGATCTCTTTGCGATCACGGAGGGCTCGTTCGCATCGGGTCCGGTCTCCCTCGCCAAGGACCTCGGCGATCTGGCAGACGAATCGTCCCGGCACCGCGAGGGATTCGCGGGAATCCCTACCGGGTTTCGAGCGCTGGACGACCTCCTGGGGGGTCTGCGGCAATCCGACCTGATTCTCATTGGGGCCCGGCCCGGAGAGGGCAAGACGAGCCTGGCGCTCAACATCGTTCTCGAGGCCGGCCGCGCGGGCAAGCGGGTGCTGGTATTCAGCCTGGAGATGCCTCGGCGCCAGATTGCCGCGCGGTTGCTGTTTTCGAAGGCGATGGTGGATGCCCGGCAACTTCTGCGTCCCGGCATCCTCAGCGAGAAGGATCGCCGGCTCATCCAGAACGCCCTCCCGGGGGTCGCTTCCATGTCGATTTACGTGGACGATTCCAACGTCACCCCCGTCGAGCTGCGATCCAAGGCGCGGCAACTCCAGCGCGAGCACGGGCTCGATCTGATCGTTATCGACTATCTGCAGTTGATGCGCGGTTCGGAACCGGGAGCCCGGCGTTTCGAGAACCGCAACCTGGAGATCGCCGAGATCAGTCGCTCTTTCAAGCTGCTCGCCAAGGAACTCGACGTGCCGATCCTGGCTCTTTCCCAGTTGAGCCGGGCGCCGGAACAGCGCACCGGGACTTCCACCGCGCCGCGGCTTTCGGATCTGCGCGAATCGGGCGCTCTCGAACAGGATGCCGACATCGTGATCTTCATCCACCGGGAGTGGAAGAAGAAAAAGGAGGGGGCCGAGGAAATCGAGCCTCCCGAACGTCCCCAGCGTCGGATCATCGTGGCGAAAAACCGGAACGGTCCGGTCGGAGATCTCAAGCTCGCCTGGCTCGATCGCTACACCCTGTTTCAGGACATCAATGCCGAAGCGGCCGGCAGGGACCTCGGGCCCCCGGATCCGGATGAGGATCTGGGTTTCTGAGTCCGTGGCAAAACGGTCGGGGGTTCGCTTCGCCTGCCTCGAGTGCGGGCAGGATTTCTCCCGCTGGATGGGCTACTGCCCTTCGTGCTCGTCGCAGACGCCGCTGGTGGAACACGAAGCGCCCCCGGAGGATTCCGCGGGAGGGCGCTGGCGCGGGTTCGCCGCGGCGGGCGGCGCCGCCGCGGCGCCCGTCGCCTGGAAAGAGGTGGATACCGCCGCGGCACCCCGCCGCCCGCTCGGCATCGCCGAACTCGACCGGGTTCTCGGCGGCGGGGTGGTACCGGGCTCGGCGGTGCTGGTCGCGGGTGAGCCCGGCGCGGGAAAGAGCACCCTGCTCCTGCAGTTGGCTGCCGCGGCGGCGGCTTCCGGCGAGCCCGTGCTCTACGTGAGCGGAGAGGAATCCGAACACCAGCTCAAGCTCCGCGGCGAGCGCCTGGGACTTCAGCCGGACTCGGTCTTCCTCTTTTCGGAGACCAGCATGCCCCGCATCCTGGACGCGGCGCAGTCCCTGGAGCCGCGGCTCCTGGTGCTCGATTCCGTGCAGTGCGTGCACTCACCGGAAATCAGCGGGGCTCCCGGGACGGTCACCCAGGTCCGGGAGGCGGCTGCGGCACTGGTGCTGTATGCGAAGGCCACCCGGGTTCCCGTCTTCATCATCGGCCACGTCAACAAGGACGGCGCGATTGCGGGGCCGCGCACCCTCGAACACATGGTGGACACCGTGTTGCACTTCGAAGGGGACCGGAGACAGTCGCATCGGCTGCTACGGGCGGTGAAGAACCGCTTCGGCGCGGCAGGAGAGTTGGGGGTGTTCGACATGACCGGGCAGGGGCTGGTACCGATCCAGAATCCCTCGGAGCTCTTCCTTACCCGAGGCGCTCCGCAACCAGGGTCGGCGGTCGTCTGCACGCTGGAAGGAACGAGGCCGCTCCTCGCCGAAATCCAGGTGTTGCTTGCCGAGAGCCCCCTTGCCTATCCCCGGAGGGTTCCCGTCGGCTTCGATGGCGGCCGACTCGCGGTGCTCTTGGCGGTCCTCGAAACGGGTGGCGGCGGGGGATTGCTCCGCAGTGATGTCTACGTCTCGGTTACCGGTGGGCTGACCGTGAGCGAGCCCGCTGCCGATCTGGGGCTGCTCGCCGCGGTGGCTTCCCGGCGGCGCGGAGTGGCCTTGGCGCCGGGGACCGTCCTCTTGGGAGAAGTCGGACTCTCCGGCGAAGTCAGGCCGGTCCACCAGGCGGCTGTCCGCCTCCGGGAGGCGGCGCGCCTGGGATACCGTCGCGCGGTTATGAACCCGGGCGGAATCCGCTCCGCCGAGCGTCCGGCGGAGATTGAGCTCGTCGCGGTGGAGTCCCTCCACGACGCTCTGGCGGCGGTCGGTTAGCCCGGGGGCGCGTCGTGCGGGTTGGTGCTGTCGTCGTGGCGGCCGGTGCGGGAACCCGGTTCGGCACCGATCCGACCCCGAAGCAGTTCCAACCGGTGCTCGGCCTGCCGCTGGTTGTCCACTCCGTCCGGGCCGTCCTGGCCACGGCTCGCGTCACCCGTCTCGTGCTGGTGCTTCCGGCGGCCGGCTTCACTGCCTGGCAGGAGGAGCTCCGGCCCTTCTTCGGCGCCGAGGCGAACCGCGTTTTCTTCTGTTCCGGGGGGGCTACCCGCCAGGAATCGACCGCGCGGGGGCTTGCGGCGCTCGACGAGCGGTTTCAGGAAGCGGAAGGTGCGGTGGCGGATCTCGTCGCCGTCCACGACGGGGCGCGGCCCGCACCGCCGCCTGCGCTGATCGAGGAGATCATCGAGACGGCGCAGCGTCACGGCGCTGCCATCCCGGGGTGCCGGCCGTCGGACACCCTCTGGCGACTGGGCGCCGGCGGCGACGCGGAGACTCTGCTGGACCGGGAGCAGACCGTCGCGGTCCAGACGCCGCAGTGTTTTCGCCGGGAACTCCTGAAGGAGTCCCTTGCCCGGGCGGCGGGAGCCGGAGTGACCGGAACGGATGAAGCTTCGGTGGTGCGCGCCGCGGGACATCCGGTCCGGGTCGTCGAGGGGAGTCCACAAAACCTGAAAGTGACTCGCGGGGCCGATCTGGAATTCGCTCGTATCGTGCTCGGGGGGACCCCGGGCATGCCGAGGATCGGCCTGGGGTTCGACGCGCATCGCTTCGGAACGACCGGCACGCTCCAGTTGGGCGGGATTTCGTTTCCAGGCGTCGCCGCCCTCGTGGGACATTCCGACGGAGACGCCGTCCTGCACGCCCTCACCGATGCCATTCTCGGCGCGGTTGCCGCACCCGACATCGGAGCGCTGTTCCCGTCGTCCGACGCCGCGCTTCGGGGCGCGTCGAGTGAACGGTTTGTGCAGCGAGCGCTCGGGATTGCGGCGAACGCGGGCTATACGCCGGGTCAGGTGGATATCACCATCATCGCCGAGCGTCCCCGGCTCGCCCCCCGGATCGAGGAGATGCGGCAAAGGCTCGGGGAGCTGCTCGGAATCGCTCGGGGCGCGGTGGGCCTGAAAGCTACGACCACCGACGGCATGGGCTTTACCGGGAGGGGTGAGGGGTTGGCGGCCAAGGCGCTCGTCCGTCTCGATCCGCGCGCGCGAATGTCCGAAGCGGGAACTCCTTCGGGATGACGCGACACGAAAAACGTCGTCCGGAGAGGGCCGCCCAGCCTCGGGATGAGAGACCTCGGAACGGGAGGTCTGGGGATCCGAAATCCGGGGAGGGGAGCGCCGAGGACCGGGGCGCCACCTGGGTGTTCGGCCCGGCGCGGGTGGAGGAGACGCTGCAGGGCATCCCCAACCAGGTCCGCCGGGTTCTGGTGCGAACCGGACGGCTCGAGCAGCGCCATCTGGCGCTGCTGAAGATCGCCCGGGCTCGCGGCGCTCCGTTGCAGCGGGTGCCCAACCAATACCTCGATCGGATCTCGGCGGGCGCGCGTCATCAGGGAGCGGCGTGTGAAGTGTCGCCGGTGCGCTGGCTGGCTCTTGGAGATGTGCTGTCCATGGACCCGAAACCGAGCCGGCTGCTGCTCCTTGACCGCATCGAGGATCCCCGGAATTTCGGCGCCCTGGTTCGCGCGGCCGATGGCGCGGGAGTCGATGCCATCCTCGTGCCCCGCCGCGGCGCGGCTCCGCCCTCTCCCGTCGCCGTGGCAGCGTCAGCCGGGGCGATCGCCCGCGCCCGCCTGGTTCGGATTCCAGGCGCTGCGGCGGCCCTGCGGGCCCTGAAGGCGCACGGGTACTGGGCCGTCGGACTCACTCCCCGGGCAACCCTTCGCTGGGACGAGTTCGACTGGACCCAGCCGACCGTCCTCACGGTGGGTTCCGAGGGACGGGGTCTTGCGGCCGGGGTCTCGAAAGAGTGCGAGGTCCTGGTTTCGCTGCCGCAACTGGGGTCCGTGCGGTCTCTCAACGTCTCGGTGGCGACGGGAATCGTGCTCTATGAAACGGTGCGCCAGCGGGGGCTCGGGAAGGCCCGGGCGAAGCCGGTCTCCGGGCAGGGTCCGGATGTTCCGAATGCCAGTTGACACCCAGATGAGCGCGGTCCTATAATGAGCCGTTCGCCGGTGCACGCTGGCGTAGCTCAGGAGGCAGAGCAGCTGATTTGTAATCAGCCGGTCAAGGGTTCAAGTCCCTTCGCCAGCTCCGGATCGGGCCAGATCGCATCGGACCGGACCGCGCTGGGTCCGGAGGGATTGATCTGGACGCTTGGTCCGGATCGGCCGGCTGGCCATCAAAGAGGTTGCTCTCCAGTCTCGTGAGCGGCGGAGTTTTTCTCGGGGGGAGTGGTAGCGAAGCGGCCAAACGCAGCAGGCTGTAAACCTGCCGGCTTTACGCCTTCGGAGGTTCGAATCCTCCCCGCTCCACCACCTCTTCCGGAGTTCCTCGACCGACCCTTTTGACCACTTTGACCACCACCAACGGCTCGCTCCGGGTCGATCCGCCGCGCTCCCGCCGTGGGCACGCCGGGTACGTGTGTGTGGACGAGACGCCGCGGCGTCGCCGGTCTGTTTCCTCATTCCATAACGCGGGAGTAGCTCAGTTGGCAGAGCATCAGCCTTCCAAGCTGAGGGTCGCGGGTCCGAATCCCGTCTCCCGCTCCATGCTGGCGGCCCGCTTCGTGTTGTTCCGGGACCGGGGCCGATCCGTCGGTACTCGACCGGTCCGGAGCTGCACTGTCGGCACTCGCCCTCGTCTCCGCCCACGTGGCTCAGTGGTAGAGCACTTCCTTGGTAAGGAAGGGGTCACCGGTTCAATCCCGGTCGTGGGCTCCACTCTCGCCCTCCCACTCACCGTGGGAACGATCTGATTCCCCCGGGTTTCACAGCCCATCTCGCAGCAAACAAGGAGAAGCCCTGATGGCCAAGGAGAAGTTCGAACGCACCAAACCCCACGTGAACGTGGGGACCATCGGTCATGTGGATCACGGCAAGACGACCCTGACCGCAGCAATTACGAAGGTCCTCGCGGCTGAACAGGGCGGAGATTTCAGGAGTTTCGACTCGATCGACAACGCTCCGGAGGAGCGGGAGCGGGGCATCACGATCGCCACCGCGCACGTGGAGTACGAAACCGAAGCGCGTCACTACGCGCACGTGGACTGCCCGGGCCACGCCGACTACATCAAGAACATGATCACCGGCGCCGCCCAGATGGACGGCGCGGTACTGCTGATTTCGGCTCCGGACGGCCCCCAGGCTCAGACTCGCGAGCACATTCTGCTGGCTCGTCAGGTTGGTGTGCCCCGGATCGTCGTGTTCCTCAACAAGGTGGACATGCTGGACGACGAGGAACTGCTCGAGCTCGTGGAACTCGAAGTCCGGGAACTGCTTTCCTACTATGACTTTCCTGGCGATGACATCCCGATCATCCGGGGCAGCGCGCTCAAGGCGCTCGAGTCGGACGACTCGAACGATTGGGCGCCGATCCGGGAGCTGACGAAGGCTCTCGACGAGTACGTGCCCATGCCCGAGCGTGCGATCGAGAAGGATTACCTGATGCCGATCGAGGACGTGTTCTCGATCTCCGGCCGCGGCACCGTCGTGACCGGCCGGATCGAGCAGGGCAAGGTCTGCGTCCAGGAGGAGGTCGAGATCGTCGGGATCCGCGAAACCCGCAAGCGGGTGGTGACTGGCGTCGAGATGTTCAAGAAGCTTCTTGACGAGGGCGAGGCCGGGGACAACGTCGGGATCCTGCTGCGAGGAACCGACCGCCGGGATGTAGAGCGCGGAATGGTGCTTGCCAAGCCGGGTTCGATCACTCCTCATACCAAGTTCCGTTCCGAGGTTTACGTGCTGTCCAAGGAAGAGGGAGGACGCGAGAAGCCGTTCAAGAGCGGCTATCGCCCGCAGTTCTACTTCCGGACCACGGATGTGACCGGCACCGCCACCCTCCTGGGAGACCAGGTGGTGGCCATGCCGGGCGACAACATCCAGCTCGAAGTGGAACTGATCACCCCGATCGCCATGGACCGCGGCCTCCGCTTCGCGATCCGCGAAGGTGGCAGGACGGTCGCCTCCGGGATGACCACCGAAGTCCTGGAGTAGAGCGGCAGAGACGGGAAACGGTCTCTCCGCGAACGACGTGAGTCGGTTGCGGGGAGACCATCCTCAGAACATTTCAACGGAGCACAACCCACGGGGAAACCGGCATGGCTCGCGAAAAGAAGCGGCAGATCGTCACGTTGGCGTGTACGGACTGCAAGCGCCGTACGTATTCGACGACGAAGAACCGGGCGACTCATCCGGGCCGGATGGAGTTGAGCAAGTACTGCCGTTTCTGCCGGACTCATGTGATGCACAGGGAGACGCGGTGACTTTGCTCAAGCCGCCCGCCGGTTCCCCCGTGAATTCCGCTGATCGAAAGTCCGGGGCGAACGCCCGGTCGCGTGGGACTCGAACCGGCGCGATGGGCCTTCTTTGGGCTGAACACGCGGTTCGGGCGGTGCCCGGTGACGTGAGGGGTGCGAAGGCCAGTAGCTCAATCGGCAGAGCACCGGTCTCCAAAACCGGGGGTTGGGGGTTCGATCCCCTCCTGGCCTGCCATCCCCATGTTCCCCGGTGCGGCACGAGCGGGAGACCCCGGCTTTGAGCGTTCTCGAACGATTTGGCACGGCCCGCTCTTTCCTCGGGGAAGTCCGCGGCGAACTGGACAAGGTCACCTGGCCGACCAGGGATGAGGTGCGAGGCACGACGATCATCGTGCTGATCACGGTCTTCTTTTTCGGGTTTTACCTGTATGGCCTCGACGTGGTCATGTCGTACATCTCCGCTTTCATCACGAACCTGATTGGATAGTTCCATGGCCAGAGAGTGGTTCATCGTCTCGACGCACTCCAAGTTCGAGGAGAGCGTGAAGGAGGCCCTGCGCCACCGAGCGAACGCGTATGGGCTCGGCGAGCAGATCGGAGAAATCCTGATCCCCACGGAAAAGGTCGTCGAAATGCGCGGTGGGCGCCGCGTGGTGACGACGAAACAGGTCTATCCGGGATACGTGCTGGTCAACATGGAAATGAACGCGGATACCTGGCAGGTCGTCAAGAACACCGACAAGGTGATGGGATTCGTGCCGCCACACAAGCCGCAGCCCATGCCGGACGACGAAGTGCTCCGCATTCGGGAGCAGATGGACGATGCGACGCAGGCGCCGAAACTGAGGCACACCTTTCAGACAGGCGAATCCGTGCGCATCATTCACGGCCCCTTCAATGGCTTTCAGGGTGTTGTGGATGAGGTCCAGCCGGATCGCAACAAGGTGAAGGTCATGGTCACGATCTTCGGACGCTCTACCCCCGTGGAACTGGAGTTCCTCGAAGTGGAAAAAATCTGAGCGTCCGCCGGAGAGGTTTGCGATGAAGAAAGTTCTTGCGGTTGCGAAGATCCAGTTGCCCGCGGGGAAGGCAACGCCGGCCCCGCCGGTCGGTCCCGCGCTCGGGCAGCACGGGATCAACATCATGGACTTTTGCAAGTCCTTCAACGCCAAGACGGCGAGCGACCCCGGAATGATCATTCCGTGTGTCGTCACGGTGTATCAGGACCGTTCCTTCAGCTTCATCACCAAGACTCCGCCTGCCGCCGTCCTCCTCAAGCGGGCAGCGGGAATTGCGAAGGGGTCCGGCGAGCCGAACCGAATGCGGGTGGGCAAAGTGTCCGTCAGTCAGGTTGAGGAAATCGCCCAGATCAAGATGCAGGATCTCAACGCGGTGGACATCGAGGGCGCGCGGCGCATCGTCGAAGGCACGGCCCGCAGCATGGGGATCGAGGTCGACTGACAGACCGTGGAAGAAGCACTCCGCATGGCCGCCAACCCGAACGACACCCATGGCGGTGTCACTCCGGGTGACGCACGCCACAGGCTGCTAGAGGTTCACAAACGGCAACCAGGATCGTGACACTGATTATGGGAAAGAAGTTCAAAGCGGCGAAGACGGCTATCGCGGATGCAAATCCGGAGACGCTCCAAGAGGCCTTTGCCTCCCTCAAGGGCGCGAGCTTTGCGTCCTTTGACGAAACGGCCGAAATCGCCATGCGGCTCGGAGTGGACCCGAGGCACGCCGATCAGATGGTTCGCGGTTCCGTGGTTCTTCCTCACGGGCTCGGTATCTCACGCCGCGTGGTGGTCATCGCCGCCGGCGAAAAGGCGAAGGAAGCCGAGGAAGCGGGCGCCGACGAGGTGGGCGGAGACGACATGGTGGCCCGCATCCAGAAAGGGTTCCTCGACTTCGAAGCAGTGGTGGCGACGCCGGACATGATGCGGTCGGTCGGCAAGCTCGGACGGATTCTGGGGCCGCGCGGCCTGATGCCCAACCCGAAATCAGGGACCGTCACCTTCGACGTGGAGCGGGCGGTCAAGGAAATCAAGGCCGGCAAAGTTGACTATCGGGTGGATAAGACCTCCAACATTCACGCCCCGGTAGGGAAGCTCTCCTTTTCGGAGGAGCGGTTGGTGGAGAACACGCTGGCCTTCGTCTCCTCCGTAGTGCGGTCGAGGCCGGCGGCGGCCAAGGGGCGCTACATCCGGAGTGTCGCGATCAGCTCGACCATGGGCCCGGGCCTCCGCCTCAATCCGTCGCTGGTCGGCGCCAAGTAGGTCGCAAGGCAGCCGGAGATTCGAGAAAGGGTCGAAACGATGCAACGCATGGAGAAGCGGGAAGCGGCCACGTCGCTCGCCGCACTACTCAAATCCCAGACAGCAGTGTTCTCCTTTGACTACCGGGGCCTTTCCGTGGCCGACATCACGGATCTTCGCCGCCGGGTCCGGGAAGCTGGCGGCAAGTACCGCGTCGTAAAGAACAGTACGGCGAAGTGGGCCTTCGAGGAGGCCGGCATTGCCGGATTGGACGAACAGTTGGCGGGAATGACCGGACTCGCCTGGTGTGAAGAAGACCCGGTGGCTCTGGCCAAGGCGCTCCACGAAGGGACGAAGGAGTTCGCCGCCTTCGAGTACAAGGGTGGCGTCGTTTCCGAGCAGAGGGTTGATCCCCAGCAGTTCGAAGCACTGGCGAAGCTTCCGGGTCAGGAGGTTCTTCGGGGCCAGCTCGTGGCGGTCATTGCGGCGCCGATCCGGAACCTCATGAACGTCCTCGAGGGCGTTCCCCGCAAGCTTGTGCTCGTGCTCAAGGCGGCCGAACAAAAGGCTGCCGAAGACGGGGGAGCCGGTTAGTGGCCCCCCGGAGTTCATTTGATCTGGATCGACGCTTCGTCGATGCCGATTTCTCGTCCCCAATGTATTCGCCGAATTGGATCAAGGCGTAAGGAGTAGATGCCCACCATGTCGACAATCACCCAGCAGGATGTTGTCAACCACATCAAGGAGCTGACCGTGTTGGAGCTCTCCGAACTCGTCAAGACGCTTGAAGATGAGCTCGGAGTTTCCGCCGCGGCCGCTATGCCAATGGCAGTCGCGGCCGGCGGCGGCGAAGCAGCGCCAGTCGAGGAGCAGACGGAGTTCGATGCGGTCCTCACGGAGACCGGCCCCAATCGGGTTCAGGTCATCAAGGCCGTTCGGGAGTTGACGAGTCTCGGTCTCCGAGAGGCGAAGACGCTTGTGGAAGAGGCTCCGAAGGCGGTCAAGGAAGGCGTTCCGATAGAGGAAGCCAAGCAGATCCAGGACCGCTTCAAGGAGGTCGGCGCAACGATCGAAATCAAGTAGATCGGGTGCGTCTCCATTGCCAACTCTTTTCCCCCGGTTTCGCCGCGTTTCCCGTTTCCCCGATGGCGGAGGACTGCCATCGGCCAGCGGGGCAGCGGCTGCCCGGACTATCTCCCGATCCCTCGAGGCGTCTTTCGGCTGCCTCGGGCACCGTCGGGTGTCGTGTAGTTACGCGAACAGGCCGTCCTCATGCTGACCGCTGAAATCACTCCGAAGAAAACGCGGCACGACTTCTCCCGCATCCGTGCGTCGATCCCTCTGCCCAAACTCATTGAGGTACAGCACCGGTCGTACGATCGCTTCCTTCAGAAGGATCTGCAGCCGCAGGATCGCGAGGAGATCGGCCTCCAGGCGGTATTCCGCTCGATCTTCCCGATCAAGGACTTCCGCGACAACTGCGAACTCGACTTCCTCGAGTATTCGGTGGGCCGGTGGGCCTGCAGTTGCGGTGAACTCGAGGGCATCGAGCACACTCGGAACGGATCCGTCTGCAACTACTGCGGAGATCGCGTCCACCTCAAGGTGGAGCACGACGTCGAGCAGTGCCAGCAGCGCGGCAAGACATTTGCCGTACCACTGAAGGTGAAGATCCGGCTCACGGTTTGGGACCGGGACCCGGAGACCAACCAGCGGTCCATCCACGACATCAAGGAAGAAGAGGTCTTCTTCGGCGACATCCCGTTGATGACCGAAAACGGAACCTTCATCATCAACGGGACCGAGCGCGTCGTCGTCTCGCAGTTGCATCGCTCCCCCGGAGTTTTCTTCCACGAGGCGGAGCGCGGGTGTTTCCTGGCCCAGGTTGTTCCGTATCGCGGTTCCTGGCTCGAATTCGAAACCGACGCCAGAGGCCTGCTGCAGGTTCGCATCGACCGGAAGAAGCGGTTCCCCGCGACGATCTTCTTGCGGGCCCTCGGGTTCGGGAAAACGGAGTCCATCCTGGCCCGGTTCTACCGGGTGCACGAGGCGACGCTGGACGGCACCCGCGTCCGCCTTCCGCTTACCGATGTCCTGAAGGAAATGCTCCTGGACGAACGCATCGAGCGGGACATCGAATCGGGCGGGGAAGTCGTCATCGAAGGTGGCAAGCGGATCAGCCGCGGCGACATCAGGAGACTGACGCGGCAGAACCGCGAAGCCCTTGAGTTCCACCTCGAGGCTCTCGGCGGTTTTCGGCTCGCTACCGCGGTGACGATCCCGGACACCGGCGAGGAAGTGCCGGCCAACACCCGGTTGACGCCGGAACTGGTCGATGAACTCGGAGACATCGGTCCGATCCGGATCCTTCTCCCCGGCGCCGACCCGGTGGGCTCGGTCCTGGCCGATACGCTCGACAAGGATCCGCTTACCCGGCAGCGCGGCACGGACGCGCCGAATGCCGAGAGTGTGGACGGTGCCCTCGTGGAGCTCTATCGCCGGCAGCGTCCCGGTGACCAGCCGACGGTCGAGAGTTCCCGAAACCTGCTGCACAACCTGTTCTTCAACGAACAGAAGTACGATTTTTCCCGGGTCGGGCGCCGCAAGCTGGCGACCAAGCTCGAGCGGGAGATGGACCCGAACCGAACGATTCTCGCGGAAGAGGATTTCGTTCTCGTTCTCGATTATCTGCTTCGCCTCACGCGTGGCGAGAGCAGCTACCGGGCCGACGACATCGATCACCTCGGCAACCGCCGGGTCCGTTCCGTCGGCGAACTCCTCGAGAACCAGTTCCGCCTGGGTCTGGTCCGGATGGAGCGGGCCATTCGAGAGAAGATGAACGTGTATCAGGAAATGACGACGGCCATGCCGCGGGACCTGATCAACGCGAAGCCGGTAACTGCCGCGGTGCGCGAGTTCTTTGGAGCTTCGCAGCTCTCGCAGTTCATGGAGCAGACGAATCCTCTTTCCGAGGTCACGCACAAGCGCCGTCTGTCCGCCCTGGGCCCCGGGGGACTCTCCCGCGACCGCGCCAAATTCGATGTGCGGGACGTGCACGCGACGCACTACGGACGGATCTGCCCGATCGAGACCCCGGAGGGCCCGAACATCGGCCTCATCAGTTCGCTTTCGTGCTACGCAACGATCGACAACTACGGCTTCATCCAGAGTCCTTACCGGAAGGTCGCGGATGGCCGGGTCGTGGACTACGTGCGCGTTGACGACCCTGGAGACACCAAGCTCGAGCATGATGCGGTGGTGCTCAAGACGGATGCCGAAGCGGCAAACCGGAAACTTGGTCGCCGCCGGAAACCCGCCAAGCTGATTCCCCACGCGTTCTATCTTTCGGCGCTTGAGGAAGAGCGCCATACGATCGCTCAGGCGAACGCCCGGGTAGGAGACGACGGAGAGCTTCTCGACTCCCGGGTCAACTGCCGGCACGAGGGCGAGTTCGTTCCCGCACCGAGAGAAAACGTCGATTTCATCGACGTGTCTCCCAAGCAGATCGTTTCGGTGGCGGCATCGCTCGTCCCGTTCCTGGAGAACGACGACGCCAACCGGGCCCTGATGGGATCCAACATGCAGCGTCAGGCAGTGCCGCTGATTACCGCGGAAGCGCCACTGGTCGGTACGGGAATGGAATTCGTGACGGCGCGGGATTCCGGATCGGTCATCGTGTGCCGGGAGAACGGCGTCGTGGACCGAGTGGACGGACGCCGCATCATCGTTCGCAAGGAAAGCGACATCCCCGGCGAGACCGAGATCGGCGCGAGCATCTACCGGCTGAAGAAATTCCGTCGCTCCAACCAGAACACGTCCATCAACCAAAAGCCTCTGGTGGGAGTCGGCGAGCCGGTGGCGAGGGGGCAGATCATCGCCGACGGTCCGTGCACCGACGGAGGCGAGCTGGCGCTTGGCCGCAACGTCCTGGTTTCCTTCATGCCGTGGCGTGGCTACAACTTCGAGGACGCGATCATCGTTTCGGAGCGGCTGGTCCAGGACGACAGCTACACCTCGATCCACATCGAAGAGCACACCGTGCAGGCGCGGGACACCAAGCTGGGCCCCGAGTCCATCACCCGCGAAGTGCCCGGCGTCGCCGAGAGCTTCCTGAGAAATCTCGACGAATCCGGCATCGTGAGCATCGGCGCGAGAGTGAGTCCCGGCGACATCCTCGTCGGGCGCGTTACTCCCAAGGCCGAGGCTCAGCTCACCCCCGAGGAAAAGCTGCTCCGCGCCATATTCGGAGACAAGGCGGGAGACGTCAAGAACTCCTCGCTCAAGTGCCCGTCCGGCGTCGAAGGTGTCGTCGTTGACGTGCGAGTGTTCCACCGGAAGGACGCCGACCGAGACGACCGGGCGCTGGCCATCCAGTCGGATGACATAGAGGCCATCGACCGCGACTACCGCGATGAAGAGCGCATTCTCCGCGAGGAGTGCGACAAACGCATCGTGGACCGGATGGTTGGCGCCCACCTCGTGGAAGACTGCATGAATCCGGCTACCGGAGAAGTCGAACTCACGAAGGGCACCCGGCTCACGCGGAAGGAGCTACTGAAGCGGCTGGACTTCGTTCCCCTGCTCGAGACCGACCTCCCTGACGATGTCCGGGATGAGATTCAGGAGATCCAGGAGAAAACGGAAGAACAGTTGGACCTCCTCTCCGTTCGTCGCGACGAACAGCAGGCGGTGGTGAGCCAGGGAGACGATCTCCCTCCGGGCGTCATCAAGATGGTCAAGGTGTACGTCGCGATGAAGCGAAAGCTGAGCGTGGGCGACAAGATGGCTGGCCGGCACGGCAACAAGGGCGTCATCGCCAAGATCGTGCCCTTGGAGGACATGCCGTTCCTTCCGGACGGCACACCGGTGGACATCATCCTGAATCCGCTCGGTGTCCCATCGCGCATGAACATCGGGCAGGTTCTCGAGACCCATCTTGGCTGGGCGGCCCGCATGCTCGATCGCCACTTCGCCACGCCGGTCTTCGACGGCGCTCGGGAGAGCGACATTCGCAAACTCCTCGATGAAGCGAACGACATGGCGAAAAAGCAGGACGGTCTGCGAGCGAACGTTCTCGAGGATGGCAAGACCGTTCTCTACGACGGGCGGACCGGGAGGCCGTTTGAGCAACCGGTGACTTGTGGCTTCATCTACATGCTCAAGCTCGGGCACCTCGTGGACGACAAGATGCACGCTCGCAGCATCGGGCCCTACAGTCTGATTACGCAGCAGCCTCTTGGCGGCAAAGCGCAGTTCGGTGGCCAGCGGTTTGGTGAAATGGAGGTGTGGGCGATCGAGGCTTACGGCGCCGCCCACACTCTCCAGGAAATCCTGACCGTGAAGTCGGACGACGTTCGGGGACGGGCCAAGGTCTACGAGTCCATTGTGAAGGGTGATACGAGCTATTCGCCTGAAGTGCCGGCATCTTTCAAGGTGCTGATGGCGGAAATCCAGAGCCTTGGGCTCGACATCGAGCTGATCCGAGCCAAGAACTGATCGGCCAGTAGCCAGCAATCGAGAGGGACGAAATGCAGACAACCAGGGAAACCGCCGGAGTCTTCCCGGACCTTGAAGAAAGGGAAACTTTTAGCTCTGATTTCGACGCCATCAAGATCTCGATCGCGTCTCCCGAGAAAATCAGAGCCTGGTCACATGGAGAGGTCACGAAGGCGGAAACCATCAATTACCGCACCCTGAAGCCGGAACGGGGCGGTCTGTTCTGTGCCCAGATTTTTGGTCCCATCAGCGATTGGGAGTGCCTGTGCGGCAAGTACAAGCGCATGAAGCACCGCGGCGTCGTGTGCGACAAGTGCGGAGTGGAAGTCACGCAGGCGTCGGTACGACGCAGCCGGCTCGGGCACATTGAACTGGCCTGCCCGGTCTCGCATGTCTGGTTCTTCAAGGTGCCGCCGAGCCGCATCGGGCAGGTGCTCGATCTGACACCGCGGGAACTGGAGAGAATTCTCTACTACGAGTCGTACATAGTCCTGGATCCGGGAGACGTGGACATCACGCTCCTTCGGGAAAAGGAAGTCACGCTGACGCTGGAAGAGGCTCAGTTGCTGCAGCAGCTGTTCGCATTCTCTTTCGATGAGGGAGACCAGGGCTGCACTGTCGGGAACGTGAGGCTCGGGAACCTGCGCAAGGGCCAGGTGGTGACCGAGGATCAGGACCGGTTGCTGAAGCGGCTTTTCGGACGCACCGACAATGAGTTCCGCGAGAAGCTGAAGCGCCCGGGACGCACCTATAGCGCCGGAATGGGCGCCGGAGCGGCGAAGCAGCTCCTGCGTGAAGCCGATCTCGAGACGCTGGCCGTCGAGTTGCGCCACGGGATGCGCCACGAAAGGTCCATCCAGAAGCGGACCAAGGCTGCCAAGCGGCTGAAAGTCGTGGATGCCTTCCGCAAGTCAGGAAATCTTCCCGAGTGGATGGTCATGGATGTCATTCCAGTCATCCCCCCGGACCTTCGTCCCCTGGTACCCCTCGATGGTGGGCGGTTTGCCACCAGCGACCTGAACGAGCTGTACCGGAAGGTCATCAACCGCAACAACCGGCTGCGGCGGCTGCTCGAGCTACGCGCGCCGGACGTGATCGTCCGGAACGAGCAGCGCATGCTGCAAGAAGCCGTGGACGCGTTGTTCGACAACGGCCGGCGGGGACGCGTTCTCAAGGGCACCAACAACCGGCCGCTCAAATCGCTCTCCGACACGCTCAAGGGGAAGCAGGGCCGGTTCCGCCAGAACCTCCTCGGCAAGCGGGTGGACTACTCCGGCCGTTCCGTCATCGTCGTTGGCCCGGAGCTGAGAGTCCATCAGTGCGGTCTTCCCAAGAAGATGGCTCTCGAACTGTTCAAGCCCTTCCTGTTCAACAGGCTGGAGCATGAAGGGCTTGCGGCGACGATTAAACAGGCCCGCGAGCTCGTGGAGGAGCAGCGCCCCGAGGTCTGGGATTACCTCGAGGAGGTCATCAGCGAGCACTCCGTGCTCCTGAACCGCGCTCCGACGCTTCATCGGCTGGGCATCCAGGCTTTCGAGCCGGTCCTCGTGGAGGGGAAAGCGATCCGCATTCACCCCTTGGTCTGCAGTGCGTTCAACGCCGACTTCGACGGTGACCAGATGGCGGTGCACGTTCCCCTGAGCCCGGAGGCGCAGGTGGAAGCGTCCCTGTTGATGCGCTCCTCGCGGAACATCCTCTCACCCGCGCACGGCGGGCCACTGGCGGTTCCGACGCAGGACATGGTCCTCGGTATCTACTACCTGACCAAACCGCACGTGGTCAAGCCCGACGTGAAACAGAGCTTCGCCTCGATCGAAGAGGTGCTGCTCGCGCACGAGAGCGGGCGGGTTTCCACGCTGACGCCGATTCAGTTGCGGTACACGGGCGAACTGCTCGAGACGCACGACGGTCAGGATCTTCGCCGGGTGAAGACTGCGAACCTCGATGGACAGCGCATCGAAACGACGGTCGGGAGAGTGATCCTGAACGACCGGCTTCCCAACGATCTGCCGTTCGTCAACGGAGTGCTCAAGAAAAAGGGCATCCAGAGCCTCGTCCGCCTCGTCTATCTGCGATGCGGCCTCGAGCGCACCGCCGATGTACTTGATGCCCTCAAGGATGTGGGTTTCGAGTACGCGACCCGGAGCGGAACCTCGATCGGACTCGGCGATCTCGTCGTCCCACCGAACAAGGTGCGCCTGGTTGAGGAGGCCAAGGAAGAGGTTGGCCGGGTGGACGAGCAGTACCAGCAGGGTGCGATTACCCAGGGTGAGCGGTACAACAAGGTCATCGATGTCTGGTCGAACGCCACGAACAAAGTGGCCGAAGACATGTTGAAGACCATGCAGGCCAAGGAGCGGGATACCGGGCGGTTCAGCCCCGTGTTCATGATGGTGGACTCCGGCGCGCGGGGTAGCGAGAAACAGATCCGTCAACTCGCCGGCATGCGGGGTCTGATGGCCAAGACCTCGGGAGAAATCATCGAGACGCCCATTACCAGCAACTTCCGTGAAGGCCTCAGCGTCATCCAGTACTTCATTTCGACGAACGGAGCCCGCAAGGGACTGGCGGATACGGCGTTGCGGACAGCGGACGCCGGATACCTCACCCGCAGGCTTGCCGATGTCGCTCAGGACGTCATCGTCACCCTGGTCGATTGCGGGACGCTGCGGGGCATCTACGCCGAGCCGATCATTGAGGCCGGTGAGGTCATCGAACCGCTCCGGGACCGGATCGTCGGGCGGGTCAGCCTCGAAGCGGTCAAGGATTTTCGCGGAGACCTCATCGTCGATGCCGGCGAGGAGATTTCGGAGGAGATCGCAAACGCCATCGAAGGCTCGGGAGTGGCGCGCGTCAAGATCCGGTCCGTCCTGACCTGCGACGCGCGGCGTGGTGTCTGCGCCATGTGCTACGGCCGCAACCTGGCGACCGGGCGACTGGTTGATCTCGGGGAGGCGGTTGGCATCATCGCCGCCCAATCCATCGGGGAACCGGGGACGCAGTTGACCATGCGGACGTTCCACATCGGTGGAACGGCCAGCGTCTTCGAGAACTCCGCTCTTGAGGCACGCCACGAAGGCGTCATGCAGTTCTCGGAAAACCTGCGCACCGTCAACGATCGGCACGGGAACCTGGTGGTAATCAATCGCGCCGGCGCGGTAGACATAGCGGACGGCGAGGGCCGGGTTCTGGAAAGCCATCCCGTGGTTTACGGCGCTCGGGTCAAGGTGGCCCCCAACGCTTCCGTCAGTAGCGGCCAGGTGATCGTCGAATGGGACCCGTACAGCTTCTCGATTCTCGCTGAGGAAGAAGGGACGGTCCGTTTCCGCGACATCATCGCGGACGTGACGATGATCCAGGAAGTGGATAACGTCACCTTCCGCTCGCAGCCAGTAATCATCGAGTCCCAGGACGATCGCTTCGAGCCGCGGATCGAGATCCAGGGCGCGGAAGGTAAGGACCCCCGGACCTACCTGATGCCTTCCAGGGCTCATCTCGAGGTCGAGGAGGGTGCCGCCGTCCGTCCGGGTGACGTGCTCGCCAAGATTCCGCGGGAGACCACCAAGACCAAGGACATCACCGGAGGCCTGCCCCGGGTCGTTGAGCTGTTCGAAGCCCGGCCGCCCAAGGCCCCCGCGTTGATCAGCGAGATCGACGGCCGGTTGCGCTACGGCGATGTTCGCAAGGGAAAGCGGGTCATCAGCGTGACCTCGCAGGTCACCGACGACGTGCGGGAATACGAGGTGCCGCGGGGCGTCCACATCAGCGTCCGGGAGAACGAGGAGGTTCGCGCCGGCGACCCGCTCATGGACGGGCCGCGCAATCCGCACGACATTCTCCGGGTTCTGGGTGAAGGCGAGCTTCAGCGCTACCTGGTCCACGAGATCCAGGAGGTTTACCGGCTTCAGGGTGTGGTGATCGACGACAAGCACATCGAGGTCATCATCAGCCGGATGATGCGCTGGGTGCGCGTGACCGACGTCGGTGACACGGACCTGATCGTCGATTCGACCGTGGATCGGCACGAGTTCGCCCAGGCGAACCGGAAAGCGCAGGCCGAGGGCGGGCAGGCGGCTCAGGGCGAGCCGATGCTGCTCGGGCTCACGAAGGCATCGCTCGCGACCGACAGCTTCATATCCGCCGCATCCTTCCAGGAGACCACCAAGGTCCTGACGGAGGCGTCGCTGACCGGCAAGGTTGACTACCTCCGCGGCCTCAAGGAGAACGTCATCATGGGTCGGCTGATTCCGGCGGGCACCGGGCTCCGGGAGCACCGGCGCTTCGTGTTGCCCGAGGAGATCGACGCCCACCGGCAGGCCATGCTCCAGGAAGACGCGAACCAGGAACCGGAGTTGGCCGAAGAGGTCCACTAGCCTCTGTGAACGCCGCCGGGGGATCCTGTCGGGGGGAGTCGCGAGAACGCCGGCGCGTCGGGGCCAAACCTCCGCGCCGAGTTGCGTTTCCGGCGCTTCCGGAGCGGGCGATCCCGGGGCTTTGGGGCGCCGTTCGTCATTTGACAGTCGGTCGCTCCAGGGCGTAAAATCCTTCGTCCGCCGCACGCCTGATACGCATTTTTCGAGCGTTGTGGATGTCAGCGTCTTCCTCTCGGAGACGGCCGCCGATCGTAATTTCGAGCCCTGACGGGTGGGCGGTGTACGTCCAGTTTCCCTTTCCCCGCGAGGGGCCAGCATTTCCTGATTCGGATCGAATTCCCCATGCCTACCATTCATCAGCTTGTCCGCCGTGGGCGGAAGCGGATGGCCCCGGCCACCGACTCTCCGGCGCTTCAACAGTGTCCGCAGCGGCGGGGAGTATGCGTTCGGGTCTTTACGATCAACCCCAAGAAGCCGAACTCGGCCTTGAGGAAGGTTGCTCGGGTGCGGCTCACGAACGGGATCGAGGTCACGACCTACATCCCGGGCGTGGGGCACTCCCTGCAGGAACACTCCATCGTGCTTCTGCGCGGCGGGCGGGTGAAGGATCTCCCGGGCGTGCGATACCACGTCATCCGGGGGGCTCTCGACGCCACCGGAGTGGATGGACGCAAGAACGGCCGATCCAAGTACGGAACCAAGCGGCCGAAGAGTTGACCCTTAGAGCCAAGCCTCAGAGAAGAGACGGATCCGGAGCACGACAGCATGTCCAGACGCCGTGATGTGCCGAAGCGGCAACCCGCCGCGGACGCTCGCTACCAGAGCGTTCTGGTCTCCTCGTTCATCAACAAGGTGATGCTCGACGGAAAGAAGTCCACGGCCGAATCGATTGTCTATGGGGCTTTCGATCGCATCCGGGAGAAGACGGGCGGTGAACCGCTCACGACCTTCCGGGAGGCCGTTCAGAACGTCAAACCGACCCTCGAGGTGAAAAGTCGCCGAAAGGGCGGCGCCAATGTCCAGGTGCCGTATGAAGTCCGCCCCGAGAGGCGGACTTCGCTGTCGCTTCGCTGGATCGTCGGCTACGCGCGGAAACGGCCCGAAAAGACGATGGCGGAGAAGCTGGCGGGCGAACTGCTCGATGCTTCCCAGAGCCGGGGTGGCGCCATCAAGAAGCGGGAAGACACCCACAAGATGGCGGAGGCGAACAAGGCCTTCGCCCACCACCGCTGGTAGTCACCGGCTCAGAGCACGCCGCGAGAAAACAGAGATTCGAACGAAATTCAACGATTCGAAGCACAACATCCGGAGGAACCGCCATTAAGGAAGCCATCACGAATCCCACCCGCAGGCTCTGTCCTGCTGGGTCCGGGTCGTGCGTTGGGCCGCCCTCGACCGATTCCCGATTGGTCACCAGGCGAACCGCAGGCACTCCAGACTCTCTTCCCTCCATCTCCTATCTGACCAACTCATCGTTCAACACTCCGCCCTCCAGTCAAAATGCCCCGCAAAGTCGCCCTGTCCGACACCCGGAACATCGGGATCATGGCGCACATTGACGCCGGGAAGACGACCACCACCGAACGCATCCTCTACTACACCGGCGTCACCTACAAACTCGGTGAGGTTCATGAGGGGACCGCGACGATGGATTGGATGGAGCAGGAGCAGGAACGCGGAATCACGATCACCTCGGCCGCGACAACCTGTTTCTGGAAGGACCATCGAGTCAACATCATCGACACGCCGGGGCACGTGGACTTCACCGCCGAAGTGGAGCGGTCGCTCCGGGTTCTGGATGGCGCGGTAGCCGTGTTCTGTGCGGTTGCCGGAGTGGAACCGCAATCGGAGACGGTCTGGCGGCAGGCCGACAAGTACGGCGTGCCCCGCATCGCCTTCGTGAACAAGATGGATCGGACGGGCGCGGATTTCGGGCGGGTCGTCAACATGATGGAGGACCGGCTGGGTGCCCGCGCGGCCGCAATCCAGCTTCCCATCGGAGCCGAGGACGCCTTCGGAGGGGTGGTGGACCTCGTCCGGATGAAGGAATTCCGGTATCACGGGGATGTTCTGGGCGCCCGCTACGAGGAAACCGAGATTGCTCCGGAGCGCGAGGAGGAAGCGCAACTCGCCCGCGAAGCGCTGATCGAGAAGATCTGCGAATGCGACATGGCGGCGCTTGAGGCCTGGGACCACAACGGAGACCTGACTCCCGAAGAATGCGCGGCCGCACTTCGCCGGTCCACCGTTTCGCTCCAGCTCGTTCCGGTCCTGTGCGGGTCCGCCTTCCGAAACAAGGGAGTGCAGCCCCTCCTGGACGCGGTGATTGCCTATCTTCCCGCCCCGACCGACGTGCCCTCGATCACCGGCATGGCCTCGGTCGCGGACCCGACGCCGTCCGTCCGCGACGCCAGGGACGATGCGCCGTTTGCGGCGCTCGTCTTCAAGGTAATGGCCGACCCGTTCGTCGGTCAGCTCTCGTTCTTCCGGGTCTATTCGGGAGTCCTGAGGACGGGCGACACCGTTCTCAACTCCACGCGTTCGGTGCGCTCACGCGTCGGTCGGCTTCTCAAGATTCACGCCAACAAGCGCGAGGAGATCCGCGAGGTGTACGCAGGCGACATCGCGGCGGTGGTCGGGCTGCGAAACGCCCGGACCGGGGAGACGATCTGCTCTCCCGCCGCTCCCGTCGTCCTCGAGGCGATGGAGTTCCCCGAGCCGGTCATCTCCCGCGTCATCGAGCCGGCGACGAAGGCCGATCAGGAGAAACTCGCCGGGGCGCTTGGGAAGCTGACCCACGAAGACCCCACCTTCCGGGTGACGACGGACCAGGAAACAGCGCAGACGCTCATCAGCGGGATGGGCGAATTGCACCTGGAGATCCTCGTGGACCGGCTGCTTCGCGAGTTCCAGGTGGGCGCGGTTGTGGGACAGCCCCGCGTGGCCTATCGCGAAACCATCCGGGCGGCCACGAAGACCGAAGGACGGTACGTCCGGCAGACCGGCGGCCGGGGTCAGTACGGCCACGTGCGGGTCGAGGTCTCTCCGAATGACGTCGAACCGTTCGAATTCGTCAATGACATCGTTGGCGGCTCCGTGCCGCGGGAGTTCATTCCGGCGGTGGAAGCGGGAGCTCGCGACGCGATGGCCGCCGGGCCGCTTGCCGGCTATCCCGTCACTGGCGTGACGGTCCGCCTGTATGACGGCACCTTCCACACCGTGGATAGTTCGGAGCTCGCGTTCCGGATCGCGGGGTCCATGGCGGTCAAGGAAGCACTGCGCCGCTGCTCCCCGGTGATTCTCGAGCCGGTGATGAAGGTGGAGGTCGTGACTCCGGATGACTTCACCGGAGAAGTCATGGGCGACCTGAATTCGCGGCGTGCCCGCATCAGCGGCCTCTCCATGCGCGGCAACGCTCAGGTGGTGGAAGCGCAGGTGCCGCTGGCCGGAATGTTTGGTTACGCCACGGATATCCGTTCCGCTACGCAGGGGCGGGCGACCTACACGATGCATTTCGGGTCTTACGAAGAAGCTCCCGAAAGCGTCATGGCGGAGGTCATGGCGAGCGCCTGACCGCGCGGGATGAAAACGCCTGAAGTGGGTTTCAACAGATGAACGAAAAAATCCGTATCCGACTGAAGGCGTTCGATCACCGCCTTCTGGATCAGTCCACGAGTGAGATCGTGGAGACCGCGAAGAGGACGGGCGCTACGGTGGCCGGTCCGATTCCGCTGCCGACGGTGAAGAACCGCTACACCGTCCTCCGCTCGCCGCACGTGGACAAGAAGTCCCGGGAGCAGTTCGAACTCCGGACGCACAAGCGGTTGCTCGACATCCTGGGGTCCACCCCGACCACCGTGGATGCGCTGTCGCGCCTGGATCTCCCGGCCGGAGTTCACGTCGAGATCAAGGCAATGGTCGCGGGCGAGCCGCAGGCCAAGTAGGCAACGGGAAGCAAGCGAACAGGACGCGTGGAGGAAGGTCGATGAACGGGCTGCTGGGCACGAAGCTGGGGATGGCCCAGCACTTTGGGGACGACGGTCGCGTGATTCCGGTCACGCTGATCCGGGTGGGCCCCTGCGTAGTCGTCCAGAAGAAGACCGTCGGGGCCGACGGATACGAGGCGGTGCAGGTTGGCCTCGAGAAATCGCGGGGACCGGGCAGCCGGCCGGCGCGTAACCGGGCCCTCGCCACCCGCTTGGCGTCGGCGGGAGCGCCATCCGCCAAGGTACTCCGAGAGTTTCAGGCTGACGCGGGTGAAGACCTGCACGTCGGGTCGCGACTCGGCGCCGAGGTCTTCTCCCCGAACGACGTGGTCCGGATCACCGGAGTCAGCAAGGGCAAGGGTTTTGCCGGCGTCATGAAACGCCATGGCTTCCACGGCGGGCCGAAATCGCATGGCTCCAAATTCCATCGGGCGCCGGGCGCCATCGGGATGTGCGCAACGCCGTCCCGAGTGCTGCCGGGTACCCGGCTTCCGGGCCAGCATGGACGGGAACGGGTGACGGTTCGCAACCTTCGGATCGTGCGCGTGGACGCCGGGGAAAACCTGGTGGCGGTGCGGGGCGCCGTTCCGGGACCCCGCGGCGGCACCGTCGAGATCCGCAAGTTCTGACGAGAGACACAACAGGAACAACGAGAGTGACCGTGGCAGAGCAAAAGGCCCTTCCGTCGGAAGGCGCACCGGAAGCCGAAGATTCGGAACAGCGCGCCGCGTCCGTCGTGGCCCGTGATTCCGGAGGCGGCGAAGTGGAGCTTGATCCCGCCGTGTTCGCCGTGCCGGTGAAGCCCGGCCTCCACTACGACGCCGTACGCCAGTACATGGCGGGGCGGCGCGCCGGTACCCACGCGACGCGGAGCCGCGGCCTGGTTGCCGGTGGTGGCCGCAAGCCCTGGCGCCAGAAGGGCACGGGCAATGCCCGGGTTGGAAGCCGCCGGACTCCGTTGTGGCGAGGCGGCGGGACCGTCTTCGGTCCCCAGCCGCGCGATTACAGCTATCGCCTGCCTGGGCGGATGCAACGTGGCGCGCTTCGTTCGGCGCTCTCGCTTTGCGCCGGCGAAGGGCGCCTGCGCATCTTCGACGACTTCGGTCTTGAGGGTCCCTCCACGAAGGCCGTGCTGCGGCGTCTGGGCGAGTGGGATTCCGGGTGGCATTCCAAGAAGACCCGGGTGCTCATCGTGGAGGCGGCGCCATCGGACGAGCTGTACCTGTCCACGAGAAACCTGCCGACAGTCGAGGTCGTTTCGGTGGCCGCCCTCCACTGCTACGAGGTGCTCAAGGCGAAGACCGTACTCATCAGGCGTTCAGCGCTGACCTTGCTGTCCCAGAAGCTGACCGAAGCAGGGAGCTGATGATGGAAGCCGACCGCGTGATTCTTGAGCCGCTCACCACCGAAAAGGCGGAGCGTCTTCGCGAGACTCAGAACGTCGTCTGTTTTCGGGTGGACCGAAAGGCCAACAAGATCCAGATCCGTACCGCTGTCGAGAGTCTCTTCGAGGTGGAAGTAAAGGACGTTCGCACTTCCAACTTCCAGGGCAAGAACAAGCGTTGGGGACGTTTCGTCGGCCGGCGTCCCAACTGGAAGAAGGCGTTTGTGACCCTGAAAGAGGGCCACACCATCGAGATCTTCAAGGGAGTCTGAGCAGTGGCTATCAAGAAGTCCCGACCGACCTCCCCCGGACGGCGGTTCCACACCGTTCAGACATTCGAGGAACTCACCACCACCACGCCGGAAAAACGGCTGACCCGGGGGAAGAGCCAGAGCGGCGGCCGGAATGGCGCCGGGCGTATCACGGTCCGGTTCCGCGGCGGCGGTCACAAGCGGCGTCACCGCGAGATCGATTTCCGACGGGCGAAACCGGAAGTCCCCGGCAAGGTGGCATCCATCGAGTACGACCCCAATCGTTCGGCCCGGATCGCTCTCCTGCACTATCTCGACGGCGAGAAGCGCTACATCCTCCACGCCGTGGGCATGCAGGTCGGTGATGTCGTCATGGCCAGCGACACTGCCGAGATCGCGCCGGGAAACATGCTGCGGATCGAGCGAATCCCGCTCGGCGCCACGATTCACAACGTCGAGCTGCGTCCCGGCGGCGGCGGGAAGATGGCCCGCAGCGCGGGAGCGTTTGTGCAGCTGGTTGCCAAGGAGGGACGCTACGCGCAGGTGCGACTTCCCTCCGGAGAGGTCCGCCGGGTGCTCCGCGAGTGTCGCGCCACCATCGGGCAGGTGTCCAACGTGGATCACGAGAACGTGAAACTGGGCAAGGCCGGCCGCAAGCGCTGGCTTGGACGCCGGCCGCACAACCGGGGAGTCACGATGAACCCGGTGGATCACCCTCACGGTGGCGGCGAGGGCAAGAGTTCCGGAGGACGTCACCCGGTGAGCCCGTGGGGCGTCCCGACCAAGGGACACAAGACCCGCAACAACAAGCGGACGGACTCGATGATCGTTCGGTCCCGCCGCCGCCGGAGAAGGTAGCCGCGGAAACACCCGGAGCTAGAAGGGATCACATAAGGACCACAGAATGCCGCGTTCGATTCAGAAGGGCCCGTACATCGAGGAAAGCCTGATCCGCAAGGTCGAGGACGCACATACGGCGCGTCGGCAGACGATCATCAAGACCTGGTCGCGGCGCTCCACGATCGTGCCGCAGATGGTCGGGCTGACGTTCGCCGTGCACAACGGCCGCAAGTTCATCCCGGTTTACATCACGGACAACATGGTCGGCCACAAGCTCGGTGAGTTTTCGCCAACGCGAACCTTCAAGGGTCACAAGGTGAAGTCCGAGAAGTCGAGAGCACGGCGATGAGGCTGCCCATGCCGGCGTGCTTCTCGTGGACGGGGGTGAGACGGTGATCGAAGCGGTTGCTCGGGCGACGGCGGTCCCTGGGTCGGTTCAGAAAGCGCGGCTCGTTCTTGACCTCATACGGGACAGGCCGGCGGCGGATGCCATTTCCGTGTTGCAGAACACGAATCGCGCCGCGGCGCCCATCATCGAAAAGGTATTGCGATCGGCGATCGCGAATGCCCAGACCAAGGCGCTTGGCGAGGCGAAACGAATCGATGAGGACAAGCTCATGGTTACCGAAGCGTTTGCCGACCAGGGACCGGCGCGGGCGATCGCCCGTAGTGGCCGCCGGGCCCGCATTCGCCGTATCCGGCGGCGGACCACCCACTACACGATCCGCGTGACTGCCGTGGAAGAGGAATAGGAATGGGTCAAAAAGTACACCCGCACGGTTTCAGGCTCGGGTACAGCAAGACCTGGCGCTCCCGCTGGTATGCGGACAGTTCCTACCGGGATTCGCTACATGAAGACCTGAAGCTGCGGCGGCTGCTGAAGCGCCGTCTGTACCACGCGGGTATCTCGCGGGTCGAGATCGAGAGGCCGGGCAACAAGCTCAACATCTATATCCACACCTCGAGACCCGGAATCATCATTGGGCGCAAGGGGACCGAGGTCGAGAAGCTCACCCGGGATCTCCGTAAGCGCACCGGCAAGGAAGTCCACATTCGGCCTCTTGAGGTCATCAAGCCGGAGCTCGACCCGCAGCTGGTGGCAGAGTCCATCGCCCTCCAGTTGGAGAAGCGCATCGCGTTTCGCCGGGCGATGCGGAAGGCCGTCGAGAACACCATGCGAAACGGCGCCAAGGGAGTTCGGATTCGCTGCGCGGGCCGGCTCAACGGAGCCGACATCGCTCGGGCCGAGTGGTACCTGGAGGGGCAACTCCCCCTTCACACGCTGCGCGCCGACATCGAATACGGGCTTGCCGAGGCCTTTACGACCTACGGTCAGATCGGCGTCAAGTGCTGGGTCTATCGAGGCGTCAGCGATGTTGTCAGTAAGTCCGGGAGTTCGGAGATCGCGCCGCGGCCGGGAGCTTCCAGCTCCGAAGGACCGAGCGCTGGGTGAGCCCCAGAAAGGATCCGGGAGGTAAAACGCCATGCTGATGCCGAAGAAGACCCGGTACCGGAAACAGCAGCGCGGCCGTATGCGCGGCAAGTCCTGGACGGGGCAGACCGTGGCGTTCGGAGACTTCGGTCTCAAGACGCTCGAACCGGGATGGATCACGAATCGCCAGATAGAGTCGGCGCGGGTGGCGATCACCCGTTTCGTGCGTCGGACCGGCCGGGTCTGGATTCGGATCTTTCCGGACAAGCCACTCACGAAGAAACCCCAGGAAACCCGAATGGGTAAGGGAAAGGGCGGCCCCGAAGGATGGGTCGCCGTGGTACGCCCGGGGCGGGTCCTTTTCGAAATGGAAGGCGTCAGCCGGGAGCAGGCCGTCGAGGCGATGCGCCGGGCGGGCCACAAGCTTCCGGTGCGCACACAGTTCGTCGGACGCTTCGAGGAGGAGACGTCGTGAAGGCAGCCCGGATTCGTGAGTTGACCCACGAGGAACTGCTGCGGAAGCAGCAGGAAGTGACCCGGCAACTCTTCGATGCCCGGCTGGAAGCCGCTACGGGTCAGCTCGGGCACACGCACAAGGTCAAGATGCTGCGGCGCGAGGTTGCCCGACTCCAAACCATCATGAGGGAGCGTGAGCTCCAGATCGGGAGCGATTCTCCCGGGAGCAACGCTTCCGGTTCCTGAGAGCCGGCGAGCAGAACCACAACGACAAGGCCAGTACGAGAAACGTCATGCCAAGACTGATCAGGAGCGGAACCGTGGTTGCCAGCGGCGCCGAGAAAACCATTACCGTGCGTGTGGAGCGGCTGGTGGAACACCGGCTGTACAAGCGCCGGTATCGCAAGTCCACGCGCTTTGCGGTGCACGATGAGCAGAACGAGGGCCGCGTCGGAGACCGGGTTCAGATCGAGGAATGTCGTCCCTTGTCCCGGACGAAGCGCTTCCGGCTGCTCAAGATTCTGGAGCGTGCCACATGATTCAGATGCAGTCGGTGCTGCAGGTCGCTGACAACTCGGGCGCTCGCCGGGTCACCTGCATTCTGCCGCTCGGGGGCGGGGTGGGCCGCATCGCCCGGCTCGGGGACGTCATTACGGCTTCGGTCCGTGAGGCGGCTCCGGGGAGCGCGGTCAAGAAGGGCACGGTAGTGAAGGCCGTGATCGTGCGCACCAGAAAGGAGCACCGCAGGGCGGACGGTTCCTACATCCGCTTCGGCGACAACGCCGCCGTGTTGATCAACGAACAGCGCGAACCCACCGGAACTCGGGTTTTCGGCCCGGTTGCCCGTGAACTGCGCGAGCGGCAGTTCATGAAGATCGTGTCGCTGGCGCCGGAGGTCTTGTGACGATGGGCCGGAAGAAGATTGCGTCTCCGCCGCGGCGTCTGCACGTCCGCAAGAACGACATGGTGCAGGTCACGGCGGGAAGCGACATGGGCAAGCGGGGACGGATCCTGCGCGTCTTTCCGGAAACCGGACGTGTGCTCGTTGAGGGAATCAACATGATCAAGCGGCACACCAAGGCGAACCCGCGGCAGAACATCAAGGGTGGGGTGGTCGAACGGGAAGCCACGATCGCGATCAGCAACGTCATGATCGTGGATCCGGAGACTAACCTTCCGACCCGGACCGGAAGGACCCGTCTGACCGACGGACGCAAAGTCCGGGTGAGCGTCCGTTCTCAGGGAGTGATCGACAAGTGAGCCGCCTTCGTTCCCGTTATCGGGAGACAATCGCTCCCGAACTCAAGACCAAGCTGGAGATTGCGAGCGTTCATGCGGTGCCCCGAGTCACCAAGGTTGTCATCAACATGGGCGTCGGAGAGGGATCGCGCGAGCACAAATTCATTGACGCGGCGGTGGCGGATCTCACGGCGATTGCCGGACAGCGGCCGGTCGTTACCCGGGCTCGCAAGTCCATCGCCAACTTCAAGATTCGGGACGGAATGCCGGTCGGGGCGCGGGTCACGCTGCGCGGAATCCGGATGTACGAGTTCATGGACCGACTGATCAACATCGCGCTGCCCCGGGTGCACGACTTTCGCGGGGTTTCGGACCGGGCCTTCGATGGACGCGGGAATTACACGCTGGGCCTCGTGGACCAGTCCGTCTTCCCCGAGATCGACTATTCGAAAATCGAGAAGACCCGCGGGATGAACGTGACCATTTGCACGACCGCGACGAGCGACGATGAGGCGCGGGAGTTACTGCGCGCCTTCGGAATGCCGTTCGCCCGCCGCGAAGCGTAGTTTCAAGAGCTGAGAAGCAGAGGAAAGGGTTTTGGCGAAGAAGTCACTCATTGCCAAGGCAAAGAAGCGGCCGAAGTTTGAGGTGCGGCGTTACAGCCGCTGCCTCAGCTGCGGCCGCCCACGGGCCTATCTGCGGAAATTCGGACTCTGCCGTTTGTGTTTCCGGAAGCTGGCGCTTGCGGGAGAGATTCCCGGCGTCATCAAGGCGAGCTGGTAGGGAGGCTTTCTGATGTGGTCTGACCCGGTATCCGACATGCTCACCCGAATCCGCAACGCGATTCAGGCGCGGCATGACTTCGTCGAAATTCCCGCCTCAACGCTGAAAGAGGAAATCGCCCGCATCCTCCACGAGGAGGGATACGTGGACGGTTGGGAGCGACGGCCCTCTCCGCCGCAGGATGCGATCCGAATCAAGTTGCGGCGGCTGCCCGGCAATCGCGACGCCTTGAGCGGGGTGAAGCGGGTATCCCGGCCGGGAATCCGCGTCTACGTGTCGCACCAGAAGATTCCCAAGGCACAGGGAGGACTCGGGATCACCGTGCTTTCCACGTCCCGCGGAGTCATGACGGGTCGCCAGGCGCGGCATCTCGGCGTAGGTGGAGAAGTGCTCTGCCAGGTGTGGTAGGCCGAAGGTTGTTGTCATGTCCCGCATAGGCGCCAAGTCAATTCCGGTTCCGTCCGGGGTCTCGATCACGATCGAGAGTTCGCAAGTTCGCGTGAAGGGGCCGAAAGGCGTCCTCACCAGCCCGCTTCTCCCGGGCGTTTGTGTGCAGCTTGAGGGGAACGTGGCCCAGGTGTCGCTCGCCGAGAGTTCCGGGAACCGGGCCTATTGGGGGCTGACCCGGGCGCTCCTCGCGAACGCGGTTACGGGAGTCTCGGAAGGCTTCAAGAAGGAACTGGACATCGTGGGGGTCGGCTACCGAGCGCAGGTGAAAGGCCGCCACGTCTCCTTTGCGCTGGGCTACTCCCATCCGATCGAGCTGGCGCTCCCTGACGGTATCGACGTACAGATCGAGAAGAACACCCACGTCGTCGTGTCGGGCGCTGACAAGCAGGCCGTCGGACAGCTGGCGGCGCGCATGCGCGCCCTCAGAAAACCGGACCCGTACAAACAGAAGGGGGTTCGCTATACCGGCGAACGCCTCATCAAGAAGGCCGGCAAGACCGGCGCCTGATCCCGAGGACCAGAACTCGACAACCCAGAACTCGACAACAAGGACCCGAGGACGGAAGAGATGCGACTCACTACCCGCCGCCAGCGAAGGCGGCGAATTCATGCCCGCATTCGCCGGAAGATCGTCGGAACCTCCGAGCGGCCGCGGCTTGCGGTGTACCGATCGTTGCAACACATCTACGCGCAGGTGATCGATGACTCCGCGGGCCAGACCCTGGTTGCCGCGGGCAGCCGCGAGGCCGGCATCGAAAACGGCGGCAACGCCCGGGGCGCCACCCTGGTGGGCGAGAAACTGGCCGAACGCGCGCGGGCGGCCGGCATCGAGGTCGTGGTGTTCGATCGGGGCGGCACCCAGTATCACGGCCGGGTCAAGGCGCTCGCCGACGCGGTGAGGAATGGAGGCGTCCAGTGCTGAACATGGATTCCGGCGGCCGTCCGCGGTCTCGCAGCGGTTCCCGCAATACCCAGGTGGATCGCACCGGCGATCCGGACCTGAAGGACAAGGTGGTCTCCATCAACCGGGTGACCAAGGTGGTCAAGGGCGGCAAGAACCTGTCCTTTTCCGCGCTGGTCGTGGTTGGCAACGAGGACGGCCGCGTGGGGTTCGGACTCGGGAAGGCGCGCGAGGTGCCGGCGGCCATCAAGAAGGGAATCGAGATCGCCAAGAAGAACTTGACGGCGATTCCCCGCGAGGGGAACACGATCGCTCACGAGATCGTTGGCGTGTTCGGAGCGGGGCGGGTCCTCCTGAAACCCGCTTCCGAGGGAACCGGCGTCATCGCCGGGGGACCGGTGCGCGCGGTCATCGAGCTTGCTGGAATCAAGGACATCCTGACCAAATCGCTCGGTACCGCGAACCCCAAGAACGTCGTGGAAGCGACGATGGTCGCGCTGCTCTCCCTGCGCTCCAAGACCGCGGTTGCGGAGCTTCGGGGCAAGGACGTGAGCCACATCGAGTCGGAGATCCGCGCGTAGTCGCGAAAAGAGCCATGACACAGCCAGAAGAAACCGCTGCCGCGCCCGAGAAGGCGACGATCGTCGTACAGCTCGTGCGGGGATTGGCCGGCACGACGCGCTATCAGCGCGAAGTCGTGAAGGGGTTGGGGCTTCGCAAGCTGGGAGCGACGGTTTCCCGGCCGGATAACCCGATGATCCGCGGCATGGTGCGACGGATTCCGCACCTTGTCCGCATCGTCGAAGAGTCGGCATCGTCGAAGAATCGGGCCGGCGGTGAATGAGGACCGAGACAAGTGAGCCTTCATGAACTGGCGCCGCCCGAGGGCGCTGTCCGTACACGCAAGCGAGTGGGACGCGGTCCTGGGTCCGGGACCGGCAAGACCGCCGGGCGGGGTCACAAGGGAGCCCGCTCGCGGTCCGGGTATTCGCTTCGCCGCGGTTTTGAAGGGGGCCAGATGCCTCTGATCCGCCGGGTGCCGAAGCGTGGTTTCACCAACATCTTCCGAATCCGCCAGGAGATCGTCAACCTCAGCGACCTCAACCGCTTCGAGGACGGCGCCACCGTCGGCGAAATCGAACTGGTGGCGGCCCGCCTGGTCCAGGGGGCGCGAATCTACCGTGCCGATCCGGACGGACCCGCGTTGCTGGTCCGGCCTCGCCCTTACCGCATCAAGGTCCTTGGCGGGGGTGAGTTGGATCGCCGGCTCACCGTGAGCGCCCATGCGTTCAGCGCTTCCGCTCGCCGGAAGATCGAAGCCGCGGGCGGGACCGTAGAAATCATCGGCGGGAACGCCGAGAAGTCCGACAGCCAGAAGTGATCAACGCCGTCCGCAGCATCGTCCGGATTCCGGATCTCCGTACCCGGATTCTGTTCACGCTCGCGATGCTTGCCGTCTATCGGCTCGGAAACCACGTCCCCACGCCCGGTGTCAACCCGGCCGCGCTGACCGCGTTCTTCGAGCAGAACCGCGCAACCTGGTTCGGGTTCGTGGACATGTTCTCCGGGGGCAACCTCTCGCAGGTCACCGTGTTCGCGCTCGGCATCATGCCGTATATCAGCGCGTCCATCATCCTGCAGCTTCTGACGCTGGTATGGCCGTACCTCGAGAAGCTCAGCAAGGAGGGTGAACTCGGCCGCAAGAAGATCACGCAGTACACCCGCTACGGCACCGTCATTCTGGCGGTGATCCAGTCAGCGAGCATTGCGGTCTTCCTGCAGAGCCAGAGCCTGCCGGACGGGATGAACCTGGTCAACGAACCCGGGGTGGCGTTCACTCTGATGACCATCCTCACGATGACCGCCGGAACGGTGTTCATCATGTGGATCGGCGAGCAGATCACCGAGCGCGGAGTCGGCAACGGGATGTCGCTGCTGATTTTCGCGGGGATCGTCGTCATGTTCCCGTCGGCGATCCTCACCACGGTTCAGAACATCAGGGTCGGTCAGCAGACGGTCTTCGGGGTGGCCATCCTGATCATCTTCATGATCGCCGTGCTGGCCTTCATCGTGTTCATCGAGCGAGGCCAGCGGCGGGTTCCGGTTCAGTACGCGAAGCGGTTCGTGGGTCGGCGGATGTACCAGGGCCAATCCACGCACATCCCGCTCAAGATCAACACCGGGGGCGTGATTCCGGTGATCTTCGCCAGCTCGATCATCGCCCTGCCGCAGACGTTCGCGTCGCTGTTCACCGAGAGCCGCTGGATGGCGGCGATCGCCGAGCAACTTCGCTGGGGGATGCCGCTCTACACCCTGCTCTACGTGGTGTCCATCCTGTTCTTCTGCTACTTCTACACGGCCATCGTCTTCAAGCCGGCGGACGTTGCGGACAACATGCGGAAGAGCGGCGGTTACGTGCCGGGAATCCGGCCGGGACGTCCCACGGCGCGCTACCTGGACGCTGTCCTCGGCAAGCTCACTTTCGTGGGTGCGATCTATCTCGCCGCGGTCGCAGTCCTGCCCGAGTTTCTTCTGAACGGGTTCACGGTGGCGCCGATTCCGGTGATCGGGCCGTGGCTCGACTCGGTCCTGCCGACCTTCGTCACCGAAGGAATGGGAGTGACCTTCTACTTTGGGGGAACCTCCATCCTCATTGTCGTCGGCGTCGCCATGGACACGGCGCAGCAGGTGGAGAGCCAGCTCATCATGCGCAACTACGACGGTTTCCTGCAACGGGGCCGCATTCGTGGACGGCGCGGGTGACGTGTCGGGATCTGACATGAACGCCATCATTCTTCTCGGCGCCCCCGGATCCGGAAAGGGAACGCAGGCGATCCGTCTCGCCGAGAGTCTTGGCTTGCCCCACATCTCGACCGGGGCCATTCTTCGGCAGGCCGTCGAGGACGGCACCAGACTCGGGATGGCGGCCCGGGAAGTCATGGCGGCCGGCCAGCTGGTGAGCGACCGAATCGTGCTGGGAATCGTGGAGGAGCGGATCGCCGCCCCCGACTGCCGTCGAGGTTTCATCCTTGATGGCTACCCGCGGAACCGCGCGCAGGCCGAGACGCTGGCCGAAGTGTTGTCGAAGCTCGGGGCTACCGAGTGGATCGCGAACATCGCCGTGCCGCCGGAGGAACTCGGCGCGCGCGTACGCGGCCGGCGCGGGACTGACGGCAGGCAGGACGACAGCGAGGAGGCGTTTCGCCGCCGGCTTGCGGTGTACGAGTCCGAGTCCTATCCGCTCCTCGACTACTACGGGGGCCGGGTGGCCCACATTTCCGGGCTTGGGTCCCGGGACGAAGTCTTCGACCGGCTGTGCGCGGCCTTGCCGTTCGTGGCGGCCGGGTCGGCGAGCCCCGAGTTGGTGACCCGATGATTTCCAGATCCGACGCCGAGCTGGACAAGCTCCACCAGGCCAACGCGATCACCGTGGAGACTCTGGACCTGCTCGCCCGCACGGTGGAGCCAGGGGTGACCACGGCTCATCTTGACCGGGTCGCCGCCGACAACCTGAAGCGCCACGGCGTTCCGCCGGCCTTCAAGGGATACCAGGGCTTTCCTGCGACCCTGTGCGTTTCCGTCAATGACGAAGTCGTCCACGGCATCCCGTCCCGTTGGCGAAAGCTGAAGGAGGGCGACATCGTGAGCCTCGATTTCGGCTGCATCGTTGACGGGTACTACGGTGACAACGCCACCACCGTCGCCGTCGGCCAGATCGACGACGAGGTGGCGCGACTGCTTGAGGTGACCGAGGGGGCTCTGTATGCGGGAATCGGGGCTGCGCGTCCTGGTAACAGCATCTCGGACATCGGGCAGGCGGTGCAGGCGCATGCCGAGGGCCACGGTTACTCCGTGGTGCGCGAGTACGGCGGGCACGGGATCGGAACGAGTCTCCACGCCGAGCCCTGGATTCCGAACTTCTATGATCCACGGAAGCGGACCCGCTTGATACCGGGTGCGGTGATCGCGATTGAGCCGATGGTGAATCGCGGAAGCCCGGACGTTCGGGTGAAGAGGGATCGGTGGACGGTCGTTACTGCGGACGGCAGCGTGTCGGCGCACTTCGAACGATCCATCGCCGTTATGGAGGGTGGGCCGTGGATTCTGGCGGAGCCCAGAAAGCAGAACCCCGGCACCCCGGGGTCCGAGGAAGATCATGTCTAAGGAAGACGCCATTTCTGTGGAGGCCATCGTTATGGAGCCTCTGCCCAACGCCATGTTCCGGGTGAAGCTCGATACCGGCGACCACAAGGTGCTCGCCCACGTATCGGGCAAGATGCGGAAGAGCTTTATCAAGGTACTGCCGGGAGACCGCGTCCTGGTGGAGCTCTCTCCCTACGATCTGAGCCGCGGCCGGATCGTCTATCGGTGCAAGTAGGAGCGGCAACATGAAAGTTCGCGCCTCGGTTCGGCGCATCTGCGCCAAGTGCAAGATTGTCCGCCGCCGCGGAGTGGTGCGGGTGATCTGCGAAAACCCGAAACACAAGCAGCGTCAGGGGTGACAGATCGTGATCGCATCTCTGAACGGAATTCCCTGCCGGCCGAGCCGGACGATGGGAACAGCGAGGGACTGACCGATGGCCAGAATTGCCGGCGTTGACCTGCCGCGCGCCAAGCGCATCGACATCGGGTTGACCTACATCTACGGAGTGGGTTCGCACCGGGCGGTGACCATCCTGGGCAAGGCCGGGATCGAGCCCCACCGGCGCGTCAGCGATCTGACCGAGGAAGAGGTGAGCCGCATCGGCCGGGTCATGGACGACGAAGGCGGCGTCGAAGGAGATCTGAGGAAACGGATTTCCATGGACCTGAAGCGCCTTATGGACATCGGCTGTTATCGCGGGCTTCGTCACCGTCGCGGACTTCCCGCGCGGGGGCAACGCACGAAAACGAACTCCCGGACCCGACGCGGCCCTCGTCGTGTCGGAATGCGCCGGCGCTGAGCTGAAGGGATAGGGAACACCACATGGCAAAGAAGAAGACAGCGCGCCGCCGGACCGGGAAGAAGCGCGAGAAGCGCACGCTGACCGCGGGTGTCGTGTCGATCCAGGCGACGTACCACAACACGATCATCACGTTCGCCGACCCCGCCGGAAACGTGGTCTGCTGGGCCACCGCCGGATCGCAGGGCTTCAAGGGGTCGAGGAAGCAGACGCCGTTCGCGGCGCAGCAGGCTGCCGGTGCGGCCTCACGCGAAGCCCGCGGGCGCGGCTGCACCCACGTGGACGTCAAGGTGAAGGGCCCTGGCGCCGGACGCGAAGCCGCGATCCGCGCCATAGCGGCTGCCGGTATCGAGGTGAGGTCGATCAAGGATGTCACCCCGATTCCGCATAACGGGTGCCGGCCACCCAAGAAGCGAATTAACAACCCGTGGAAAAACGCCCCGCACCGGACCTCGGACGGCACGTACGCCCAGCCCGGCGGTCGTCGTGCGTGCGGGGCGCTTTCCCCACGGGGTGATGGCGCGTTCCGCGCCCCCCTCTTTCGTGGGGAGGGGAAACCCCTCCCCACACGCGGCGCGGTGCGCCGCGACCGGGAAAAAACGCCCCGCACCGGACCTCGGACGGCACGTACGCCCAGCCCGGCGGTCGTCGTGCGTGCGGGGCGCTTTCCCCACGGGGTGATGGCGCGTTCCGCGCCCCCCACTTTCGCGGGGAGGGGAAACCCCTCCCCACACCCCACCCCCGCGGCGCGGTGCGCCGCGAAACCCGTGGAAAAAACGCCCCGCACCGGACGCAGGACGGCACGTACGCCCAGCCTGGCGGTCGTCGTACGTGCGGGGCGCTTTCCCCACGGGGTGATGGCGCGTTCCGCGCCCCCCACTTTCGCGGGGAGGGGAAACCCCTCCCCACACCCCACCCTCGCGGCGCCTTGCGCCGCGAGCGATTGCAGCCAGGCGTTGTCCACAGGCTGTTAGGAGGAGATCTTGGCCAGATATCGCGGTCCCGTCTGCCGGCTCTGTCGCCGGGAGGGGGCCAAGCTCTTTTTGAAGGGCGACCGCTGCCTCAGCCCGAAGTGCGCTATTGACAAACGCAACTTCGCACCCGGAGCCCACGGCAAGACACGTCGCAGTCGTGTTCAGGGCTACGGACTTCAGCTTCGCGAGAAGCAGAAGGCGAAGCGCGCCTACGGTTTGCTCGAGCGTCAGTTCCGCCTCTATTTCGAGCGTGCAGAGCGTGAACGGGCCGTGACCGGCACATTCCTGCTCCAACTGCTCGAGCGACGGCTCGACAACACGGTTTACCGACTCGGTCTCGCTTCCTCACGCGCCTCGGCCCGGCTCTTTGTCCGGCACGGGCACGTCGAGGTGAACGGAAAGCGCGTGGACATTCCGTCCAGCATCATCAACGAAGGTGACGTGATCCGGGTGTGCGACAAGACGCGCAAGAAGGATTTCTTCAAACAGATCATGGAGAGCGCTGAGAGTCGGACGGTTCCCGAATGGCTTCAGCGTGAGGCAGATGACATGGCGTCGGGCAGGGTTGTCACGCTCCCCTCCGGCGAAGACCCCCAACTAAAGATTCGCGACCAGCTCATTGTCGAGCTGTACTCGCGCTGACGGGCAAGAAAAGGAAAGGATAGGGACGGCGCATATGTCAGAACTTCGGAGGCCCAGCGGCCTCAACATCGAAACCAGCAGCGACGACTTCGGTCGGTTTTCTGCTCACCCCTTTGAGCGGGGCTATGGAGTCACCATCGGCAATGCGCTGCGGCGTCTGTTGATCTCTTCCATTCAGGGCGCCGCGGTCACGGCGGTCAAATTCGACGGCGTGCAGCACGAAATGTCGACGATTCCGGGAGTCAAGGAAGACACTCTGGACATCATCCTGAACATCAAGCGGATCCCTCTGCGTGTCCATGGGACGCAGCCGAGGACCATCCGGCTCAAGGGCAGAAAAACAGGCTCTCTGACGTCGGGGGACATCGAGACCGACCCCAACGTCGAAATTCTGGATCCCGACGTCCACCTGGCAACCATTACCCAGGCGGCCGAGCTGGACATCGAAATGCGGGTCAAGAACGGTCGTGGCTATATCCAGGCGGAGCGGAACCGCGACACTGACCTGGAGGTTGGCTACATCCCGCTCGACTCGACCCATTCGCCGGTCCGCAAGGTCAACTACAAGGTTGAGCCGGCGCGCGTCGGCCAGGACACGGACCTCGACAAGCTCGTCATCGACGTGCAGACCAACGGTTCGATCCGGCCCCAGGAAGCGGTCGCCACCGCGGCCCGGCTACTGCGGGAGATGCTGGGGATCTTTGTCGGCGGCGAAGGCGAAGCGACGGAAGATGTCGTCATTAGCGACGAGCAGAAGGCTTACGAGCTGCATTGCAACACCTCCATCGACGACTATGCGGACAAGCTCTCGGTGCGGGCGTACAACGGCCTGCGGAACGCCGACATAGCGACGATCGGCGACCTCGTCGTCAAGACCGACGCGGAACTGCTGCGGGAGCGGAACATCGGACGCAAGAGCATCGAGGAAGTGGAGCGGATTCTCGAAGGTCTCGGTCTGAAGCTGGGAATGGGACAGAACTGAAATGCGTCACCAGATGGCACACCGCAAGCTCGGTCGCCGGCCATCGCACCGGCGGGCCCTGCTGAGGAATCTGGCCGCCACCCTGATCGAACACGGACACTTGCGGACCACCGTGGCCAAGGCCAAGGAGGTGCGCCCGTTCGTCGAGAGGCTCGTTACCCTGGGACGCCGGTCTGATCTGGCGGCGAGGCGCCGCGCGCTTCAGATCCTCCCGCGGAAGCAGGTGGTCCGCCATCTCTTCAGCGAAGTGGCGCCGCGGTTTCACGAGCGCCCCGGTGGTTACACGCGGATCCTGAAGCTCGGGCCGCGCCGGGGCGACGGCGCTCCGATGGCGCGCATCGAGTTCGTCGACTAGCTCGGCAACGCCAGCTCCGTAACCCCCGCCTGGGAGCCCCCGCCGGGAGAACCGGGCCGGCAATACGGGACCGGAGCCGGATCCTGCTCACCCCGGTGTCCTGACGGTGGCGAACTCCCGTCGCTGATGTTCCCTGCCGCACCGCAGCCCAACTCCGTGGCGCAACGCGACTCAGGCGGGCGAAGAACGTCGCGCCGTCCCCGACTGGGTCAGCGCAGTGGGGAGTGATCAGGACAGGAAGTTACGCGGCCTGCGGCCGCGATGCCGGCCAGAGGCCGGCGCTTCTTCGTCCGGACTAGTCGTTCCGTGTTTGGTGGGCGTCGATCAACGCCTTGGCGAGATTCCCGGGGACCGGGTCATAGTGGGAAAACTCCATGTGGAAGCCCCCACGTCCTCCGGTCAGAGAGGTCAGCGTCGGCTCGTAGGTGAGCATTTCGGCCATCGGCGCCTGTGCGGTGATGGCAGTCTGTGAGCCCTTCCGGTCCATGCCCTGGGTGCGGCCACGCCGGGAGTTCAGATCGCCGAGGACATCTCCCGTGTTCTCGTCCGGAACGGTAATCACCACCGACATGATCGGCTCCAGGAGGGTGGGGCGGCACTTGGCCATGGCGTCCTTGAACGCGATGGATGCCGCGATCTTGAAGGCGATCTCCGACGAATCGACGGTGTGGAACTTCCCGTCGAAAACCGTGGCCTTGAAGTCCACGACGGGGTAGCCCGCGAGGTAGCCCTTCTGCCGGGCCTCCTGGAATCCCTTCTCGATAGCCGGGATGAACTGCCGCGGGATGGCGCCACCCACGATCGCGCTTGCGAATTCGAAGTCCTGGCCGCGCTCGAGCGGCTCGACGCGCACGTGACAGTCGGCGAACTGACCGTGCCCGCCGGTTTGCTTCTTGTGCCTGCCGTGAGCCTCCGCGGCCACCGTGATCGTCTCGCGGTACGGCACTCGCGGCGGTTTCAGGTCCACCTCGACGCCGAACTTCCGCTTCAGGCGCGACACCACCACCTCGATGTGGAGTTGCCCGGTCCCGGAGAGCAGCAGTTCCTGGTCGCGATCGAATCTCAGGGTCAGGTCTTCTTCGCGCAGCCGCTGGAGCGCCTGGGAGATCTTCTCCTCGTCGCCCCGGGACTTGGGCTCGATGGCGAAGCCGATGACGGGCTGCGGCACCTCGGGGCGCACGAAACGGATCCCGTCGTCCGAGCCCAGGGTGTCTCCCGTGAAGGTGTCCCGAAGCTTGGCGAAGCATCCGAGATCGCCAGCCGACAGCCTGGAAACAGTCTCCATCGTCTTCCCGTTCATGACGTTCACGCCGCCTGTCCGCCCGCTGCCGCCGGTAGTCAGATTCTTCATCTGGGTGTCGGCATCGAGACTGCCCGTCATCACCCGGAACAGGCTGAGCCGTCCGGCGAAGGGGTCGGCGATGGTCTTGTACACATAGACGCTGGTCGCTGCGGAGTCCGCGACCTCGCGCTCCACCGGCTCCCCTTCCGCGTTCACTCCCCGAGCCGGTCCGCGCCCGGTCGGATCCGGCGTGGCGGCGACGATCAGGTCGAGGAGCGCCGTGGTGCCGACGTTGTGCGCTCCGGTCGCCGCCACCACCGGGAAGATGGCCCGGGCGGCGACGGCCGCCTTGAGGCCCCGGGTCATTTCCTCGGCGGTCAGCTCTCCCTCGCTGAAGAACTGATCCAGCAGCTCTTCGTCCGACTCGGCGATCATTTCCATGAGTTCGTTGCGGGCGGCCTCCGCCGGCTCCCGCAGTTCGGCGGGAACGTCGCCGCTCGTGGCCCCGCTGCCGTCTGGTCCCGGGCCGCTGATCGCCTTCAGGGTGATGAGGTCCACCACCCCCGAGAACCCGGATTCGCTTCCGATCGGGAGCTGGACGGGGATCGCCGTACGCCCGAAAGTCTCCCGGATCGATCCCAGCGCGCGTTCGAACGACGCCCGATCGCGGTCCATGCGGGTGATGGCAAAGATCGCCGCCGCGCGGTTGTCCTGCGCGAACTTCCAGACCCGCTCCGTGTTGACACCTACCCCATCTACAGCGCAAACCGAGATGAGCGCGGCATCGGCGACCGGTATGGCCAGTTTCGCCTCGGTGAGGAAATTGCTGTATCCCGGTGTATCCAGGAGGTTGATCTTGACGCCGTCCCACTCGAAATGGGTGGGTGCCGCGTTCAGGCTGATGCCGCGTTCGATTTCGTCTTCATCGAAATCGGTCGTCGTGTTGCCGTCTTCGACGCGGGCGAGGCGCGTGACAGCGCCGGCGGTGTAGAGGAGGGCCGAGACGAGCGTCGTCTTCCCGGACGTTCCGTGTCCGACCACGGCGAGATTGCGAAGTTCGGCGGTCTGATAGTCGCGCATGCTTCTCCAGATTGTGGGCTCGTTGGGGATTTGCTCTGCACCGGAACGTTCGGAGATCGTTCGGATCCCGGTGTTCCGACCGGGTGCCGAACAACCGGCGCCGGCTTGGAGCGCTGGAACTCGTTCGGACGATGACCACGCGGGCGAATGATCCCCGCGCTCGCCTGCGCGGACGGACAAGGCCCGCAGCCCGATCTTCCATCCTACCACCCAAAACGCTGTCCGGCGCGGCGGGTTTGACGAGCTGCCGGCTCCCGCAACTGCCGCCTCCCCGCTCTCGGCGCTTACGTGCGTTTCACCACCGGCTGCTAGGCTAAATCGGTTTCCCGGTCGGAGTCTTGTCCCCGCTGTCCTTCCTTCACCCCGGCCGCGGGCGCGGGGCTGTCGCGATCACGTTTCGGGAAGATCATCTTCTCGCCCGCACCACCGATGGCCGCTGGGTACGCTGGGGTCTGCCGGCGGATTTCCTGAAGCCGTCACCCACCGAGGCCAATCTGGCTTCCTCGGTGGAAGCGGCGCGCGCGGTTCAGGCTGCCATCCGGATCCTTGGCTCTTCCGGCGACAGGTTCGGCGACGCCGTGATTGCGCTGCCGGATCGGGCTGCCCACGCCGCTTTGTCCGCGGCCGCGGGTTCGGGAGCCGCCAGGAGACTGCGCACCGAACTCGTCCGCGGTTTGACCACGAGTGCGGGCGCCGCCTCCCCGGACGTGGATGGACGCTTCCGATTCGGAACCATGGCTTCGGGTGCCTTCGGGCGCCGCTCCGTACTCGGCGCGGTGACGGGTTCGCCGGTCGTCCAGCAGTACGAGGCAGCGGCGGAGGCGGCCGGGCTTCGGGTGCGCTGGGTGGACGCCACCAGCCTCGCGGTGCTTCCGGAGTGGCTGGTACGGGCGGCGGACACGTCTGGCCCACGGCTGCTCCTTCTGCTGCACCGGCAGCATTTCGTGCTTGCCGCCGCCTCCGGGCAGCGTCTTACCGGCTTCCGCATGAAACTCCGCGCGGCGCTGGATCCCGAGCCCCCGGCGCTCGCGGTCCGCCGCGCCACCGAGGGCCGGAAGCGTCCCGTGGCGATCTGGGGGGAAGGCGCATCCGCCGCCGCCGAGGTCCTCGGCTCGGCCGGCCACGCGCTGATCGAGGTTCGCGACGCCGGCGAAGAGGGAGTGTCTTCCGCGGTGTGTCCGGTGACCGACCAGGCGCTGGCGGCCCTCCTCCGGCGGGTAGGCGACCGGCCCGCTCCACTCGAATCCGCCCCGGTCGCCGTTCCCGGATCCTAGTCGTGGCTCGAATTCCGGTGGGCATCCAACTCGGGAAGGGCGCTCGCCCGGGCCTCGTCCGGGCGCTCGAAATCCTGGCTCTCGGACTGCTCGCGATCTCTCTTTGGGGCGGCGTTTCGCTCTGGAAAGCGTACGCCGACCGGGAGGCTCTGGAGACCTCGGGGGCCCCCGGATCCTCGCTGGCCGAGGGGAGTGATTCGTCGCCGGTGCTGGAACCGGGAAGCGCCCGGGAGGCCGCTGTCCTGCTTTTCGCCGGTGTGCTCGACACCCCCCGCGTCAGTGCGGCGCTCGACACCGTGCGGGGAGCGGCGCCCCCCGGCATCCAGATCGCCGGGATCGAGGTTCGTCCCGGTTCCGGCCAAGGCGGGCTGGATGCCGTGATTGCCGCGGGTGCGGACTCGCCCGCGGCCGTGGCTCGTTTTCTGGCGGAGCTGGCGGACCACGAATCGGTTCATTCCACACACGTCATCAGCGAGACTCGCCAGCCGGACGGTGCGACGCTCGTCCGGATCACCGCCCAACTCACGGCGGAGCGTCCGTAGCGGTATGGACGAACGGCCCCGACCGCGGGTTCTGTTCGCCCTGCTGTGCGGCTTGATCGCGTGGTTCGTCTGGGGTGAGCAGCGGCGGGCGTCCGAGGACCTCGCCGCCGAAATTCAGGCGCAAACGCAGTTCGCGCGCGCAGGCGCCGCGACGGCCGAGCAGCGGGAACGCCGCCGGCGGCTGCACCGGGTGGTTGAGCGGCTCGCCGAGCGCACCCCGCCACCCACCAGCGTGGCAGCGGTGCGCGAGTTCCTGCTTCAGGCGGCCGACAGCCAAGGGGTGGAACTCTCTCAGTCACGGCTCCAACCGCTAGTTCGTACTCCGGCCGGGACCCTGGGCGCCGAGGCCCGGGTGACGCTGCTCGGAGACCCGGCATCGCTGTCCCGTTTCCTGGCTGTTGTCGAGGGAACGGGATGGCCGCTCCGCACCGAGCGGGCAACGCTGGCGGTCCGGGGCGGGCTCGGGACGCTCACCGCTACGGCGTTCGTCTGGTGGCCCGATCCGGCGACTTCGTTCACCGTGGCGGACGCGGACCAGTTGGCGGGCGATCCGGATCTGGAGCGGTTGTTCGCGTGGCTGGAATCGACCGCGACCGCGGCGGGGCCGGAGCGGGCGGCTTCTGCCGCCGCGGCGGCGCCCGGCGCCGCGCCGCCGCCCCCCCCGCTGGAAACCCTCCCGGAGGAGTTGATCGACACGGCTCCGGAAGCGGTGGAGCCACCCCGGCCCGCTCCTCCGGAGCTTCACGGCTTCGTCGATGTCGGCTCCGGGACGCCGGTTCGGGCGGCGCTCTTTTATCGCGGCGAAACCGCGCTGGTTGGAGTCGGCGACCGCATCGGGGAGTACACCGTCGTGACTCTCGAGCCGCCGGCGGCGGTCGTCCTGTCCCGTGGAGAAGGGCCGCCCCTCCGCCTCGTCCTTCGCTGACGCGTTGCGGGGGGCGTTCCCGGGGCTCCGCGGCTAGCCGGCCCCGGCCAGGGTTCGAAACGCGGCGGCAATCTCCGGCGCGGTGCGGCCTGCCCCCAGAGCGACGGTGAGCAGGATGCGGGCCTTGAGGCCGTCAAGATCTTCTCCGGAGATGATTCCCCGCTCCCGCTGGGTGTCCGCGAGGACTACCCGGCCGCCTCCCGTGCGGGTGGCAAAGACCACCAGCGCGCCGGACTGAATCGCGGCATCGACCGCCTCGGCGACGGGAGGAGGCGCGTTGCCGCGGCCGAAGACCTCCACGACGATCCCCCGAGCTCCGGACTCCGCTACGCCGCGGATCGCGGCGGCGCCGCCGCCGGCGGTCAGGCGGACCAGTTCCACACGTGGCTCCACGCTCCCGGCGGGGAGATGGAGGCGCCGTGCCGGGGTGCTGAAGAGGAGCACCTGCCCGTCGTCCACTGCGCCGACGGGGCCGGTGTCGGGCGAGGCAAAGGCGTGAAGCGCGATGGAATGGGTCTTCTTCACCTCGCGCGCCGCGTGGATCTGGCCGTTCAGGACGACGAGCACCCCCAGATCCCGGGCCCTGGCCGAACCGGCCACCCGGATCGCATTCAGCAGGTTGCGGGGTCCGTCAGAGTCCTCGTACCTCGGCGGCCGCTGCGCGGCGGCAAAGACCACCGGCCGGCCGGACGGAAGGACCAGATCCAGGAGAAAGGCGGTCTCTTCGAGCGAGTCCGTCCCGTGGGTCACCACGATGCCGGCGAGCCCGGGGCGCTCGGCGAATACGGCGCCGATCCGTTCCGCGAGCCCGAACTGGAGCTCGGGATGCATCCGGGAGCTGCCGACGCGAACGAAGTCCTCGGTCGTGACCGAAGCCACGGAGGCCAGGCCGGGCAGGGCCGCGCGCAGGTCGTCGGCGTTCAGCGGCCCTCCCGCGCCCCCGGAGATCGTGCCCCCGGTGCCGATGAGATGGACCTCGGGTAGGGACTGTCCCGCCCCGTTCGAAGCGGCTGCGAGGACGAGTAGAAGGGTTCCGAAACGAACAAACCGGTACATGGTGCGGGGTTTATACCTGGTGGCCCGGATACGGGACAGCCCGATCCTCCGCGGCGGCGTGTTCTCCGCGGCCCGCCCCGGTTACCGGCGGGCCGGCCCCAGCCCCATGGCGCGACGCCAGGCCGCTACCTGACCGAGATGGAGCATCTCGTGGGAGGTCATCAGGAAGACCGCCACATCGCCCAGCGTGGGAAAGCGCTGGCGGCGTCTCTCGTTCGGGTGCGGGGTGTCGAACCAGGCCGGGCTCGCCCGTTCGATGGCGGTGGCGTTGCGGGCGTGCTGCGCCGCCAGCGCTTCGAGGAGCTCCTCTTTCGAGGGGTAGCGGGACGGGTCATCCGACGGGGTCCCGCCCGTGGCGAAGATCGACGCCCAGCCGTCCGCCACCTCCGACTCCAGCCCGAGCAGCCCGGCAAGCCCGTCGGCGGTCATCACCAGGTGGCCGAGAGACCAGGCCGGGTGGTTCACCACGCCGTGCGGCTGCGCGGCCATCTGTTCCGGGGTCAGGTCGTCCACCATCGCCCGCGCCACGCGCAGATTGAAGCTATAGAGATATGTCAACTGGCGAACCATCGGATCCCCCTTCGGCGCGGGGGATTCTGTCCGAAAAGCCCGCGGCGCGAACTCCGGCCGCTCCCGGGTCAGGATCCGTCGCTGACGTGAATCGTTCCGTTGATGGTGCGCACCCGGCACTCGCCGCCCCCTTCGCCGACCCGCACTCGCTTGCGGCGCCGCGTCGGGGTGTCGAGATGTTCGAGGTCGGCCAGTTCCATGATGACCCGGCCGTTGATGGCGCTGGCGTCCACCTGACCCCTGGCCTCGGGCCCCAGGGTCAACTGCACCCTGCCGTTGACGGTGCGGAGCGAGTGCCGGTCTCCCTCCCCGAAGCTGTCGAATTCACACTCGATGCCTCCGTTGACCGTCTTGGCATTCACGTTTCCCCGGTGTCCGGTCAGGCGGAGGGAGCCGTTGACCGTCTGCGCCTCGACTTCGCCGGAAATCTCGGCGACTTCGACGGGTCCGTGGACGTTGGCGATCTTGAGATCGGCGTTCTCCGGCAGCCGGATGGAGTAGTGCACGCTGCCGTATCGCTGCCCCCACATTCGTGTCTTCTTCGGGTAGCGGGTGCGAACCTGGACTCCCCGCGAGGAACGATTCACCTCGACCCGGATGTCCTCGAGCGCGGCGCTGCTCGGCCCCACCTTGCGCGCCACGATCTCTGCTTCCTCGCGGTCCCACGAGGTGACCGCCACCCGGCCATGGACGTTTCTAAGATCGAGAAGCTCGCCCGCCGCAAAGGGTTCCATGAACGTCTCGGTTTCCTCGACGTTCGGTTCCGGCTGAAACGGGACGCTGCAATTCGCGGCGCCGGCCAACGCCGACACCCCCAGAACCAGCGCTATTGCCGCGTCGCGCCCGCCGAGGCGGGCACCGCGTGGATTCCCGTGAACCATGACGGATGAGGGCTACGAACCGCGCGCGACAAATGTTCCCTTCGGCCGGCCCGCCGGACGCTTCCCGTATTCTCCCGGGCTTCCAGACACGACCGTTCCGGGAGGTTCTGATGCATCACGTCCACCGCACCCTGGCGGCGCTCGTCGCCGGCCTGCTCGCCGCCCCGCTCGCCTTCGGACAGGGAGATTCCCGGCCCCGCGCCCGGGACATCGGTCTCACGCCCGGCGTCCTGGACCCCGGCCCGGACAATGCGATCACCGACATCCCCGGAGTCCTGGTGGGACAGGTGACCCTCGTCGAGGGAGATCACATCCGCACCGGGGTCACCGCCATCCTCCCGCACGGCGGCAACCTCTTCCAGGAGAAGGTGCCGGGCGCGGTCCACATCGGCAATGCGTTCGGGAAGCTGGCCGGTTCCACCCAGGTGGTGGAACTCGGGACCATCGAAACCCCCATCGTGCTGACCAACACGCTCTCGGTATGGGACGCCGCGCGCGCCGTCGTCACCTACGTCCTCGGCCTTCCCGGAAACGAAGACGTGCGCTCCGTGAACCCGCTCGTGGGGGAGACGAACGACGGGTATCTGAACGACATCCGCGGACGTCACGTCGAGGAAAGCCACGTGCTGGAAGCCATCCGGAGCGCCTCTCCCGGACCGGTGGCGGAGGGAGCCGTGGGCGCCGGGACCGGAACCTCGGCGTTCGGCTGGAAGGGAGGAATCGGCACCTCGTCCCGGCGTCTGCCCGGGAGCCTGGGTGGGTACACCGTCGGGGTGCTGGTACAGAGCAACTACGGCGGTGTGCTCACCATGGACGGCCTCCCGGTCGGCGAGGAACTGGACCGGTACTACCTGCGGGACCAGTTGGGCGGTGCCGGAGATGCCGGCGGACCCGATTCCCAGGACAATCCCGACGGCTCGATCATGATGGTGGTCGGCACCGACGCCCCCGTTCGCTCGCTCGGCCTGACCCGGCTGGCGCGCCGAGTGATGCTCGGCCTGGCCCGCACCGGAGCTACCTCGTCGCACGGGAGCGGCGACTTCGTGATTGCTTTCTCGTCGGCGGAATCGCTCCGCAGCGGGTTCCGCAACGACTCGCCTACGGAGAGCGGCGCCGTCTTGCGGGGAGACCGGCTTTCGCCGCTTTTCCAGGCCGCGATCGAGGCGACCGAGGAGGCCGTTTACAACTCGATGCTCCAGGCGACGACGGTCACCGGGAGGAACGGCAATACGCGGGAGGCGATCTCGATCGATGACCTTCTGGAGGTCGGCCGCAAGTACAACCGCCTCCACCCGCCCGGCGGGAGCCGCTGAATGCTCTACAGGTCCCTGAATCCGGCCACCGAGGAGTTGGTGGCCGAATTCCCGACGGCTTCCGACGGCGAGGTCGAGGCTGCCCTCTGCTGCGCCGACGCTGCCTTCGGTTCCTGGCGCCGGTCTCCCTTTACCGAACGATGCGCGGTGAACGAGCGTCTCGCCGGCCTGCTGGAGGCGCAGGCGGATGACCTGGCGGCGCTCATGGCGCTTGAGATGGGAAAGCCGCTCGCCCAGGGAGTCGCGGAGGCGCACAAATGCGCCTGGGTCGCCAGGCACTACGCGGAGACCGCGGAGGAGTCGCTGCGCCCGCGCCACTACCCATCCGACGGCAGCGACGCCTTCGTGCGCTTCGACCCCATCGGTCCGATCCTGGCCGTCATGCCGTGGAACTTCCCGCTCTGGCAGGTCATCCGGGTTTCGGCGCCCAACTTCGTTACCGGAAACCCGATGGTGCTCAAGCACGCGCCGTCGGTCCCGCAGTGCGCGCTCCGGATTGTCGAGCTCTACCGGGAAGCGGGGGCTCCGGAAGGGCTCCTCCAGAATCTCTTTCTGACGAATGAGCAGGCGGCCGCCTGCATCGCCGACCGGCGGGTGCGCGGAGTCACGTTGACCGGAAGTTCCCGCGCCGGAAGCGAGGTCGCCGCGGTCGCGGGGCGTCACCTGAAGCCGATGGTCGCGGAGCTCGGGGGCAGCGACCCCTTCATCGTGTTCGAGGACTCCGACGTGGAGGAGGCGGCCACGGCGGGGGCCGGGGCGCGGCTCATCAACTCGGGCCAGAGTTGCATCGCCGCCAAGCGTTTCCTCGTCCAGCGCCCCGCGCTCGATGCGTTCCTTTCGGTCTTCGAGACCCGATTTCGCGAAGCGGCGGTAGGAGATCCGCTTGCGCCCGAAACCGCGGTGGGGCCCCTGGCCCGGCAGGATCTCCGCGATCGCCTTGAAGAGCAGGTGGCGCAGTCGCTCGGCGCCGGGGCCGAACTCCTCTACCGGGGTGATGCGCCGGGCCGCGGGTTCTTTTCGGCGACGGGCATCCTGGCGGGGCCGCCCGCGGGAGCCCCGGCTGCCGAGGAGGAACTCTTCGGCCCGGTCGCAACGGTGATTCCCTTCGGCGACGAGGCCGAGGCGGTGGAGATCGCCAACCGCACGAACTACGGGCTGGGCTCCTCCCTGTGGACCTCGGACCCCCGGCGTGCGGAGCGGCTGGTGCCGCAGATCGAGTCGGGGGCCGTATTCGTGAACGGCATCACGAAATCGGATCCCCGCGTCCCCTTCGGGGGCACGAAGGACAGTGGTTTCGGCCGCGAACTCGGCCCGGACGGGCTCATCGAGTTCACGAACCGGAAGACCGTCTGGATCCGCTGAGCGAGGTCGCTGAACGTCGGCACGTGGCTGCCGGCAGCACAACCGCCGTGCTCGCCACCGAGAGAACTGGCCGGCGTTCCCGTGTCTCCGCGACATCTTTCCAGGCACGAGTGGACCCTTCCCGCGTCGCTCTCGGCACGGTTGGGCAGTTCGCTGTGGAGACCTTGCGCCGGGCTGAACGCGCGGCGCGCAGCGCCGCGCGGGGGAGGGGTGCGGGGAGGGGTTTCCCCTCCCCGCAGAAGAGGGTGGACGGAATCGCGCAGCGATTCACGGCCACCTTCCCGTGGAGGAAGCGCCTCGTAACCCAACGGCCACAGAGGTGCCGTTCGCTGACTCCCGGGGGCGCTTCCTCCGCGGGAAGCTACAAAGGCCAGGCCTCCTGCCGCCAGGCCATGTCCCAGAACATCCACTCATAGCGGGAACTCATGGCGAAGTGGCGCGCCATGGCCCGCCGGGCACTGTCCCCGAGCCCCTCGGCAACGTCGTCGGTGAGCTGCACGACCCGCTGCACCACGGCGTCGTACTCCTCGCTTCCGTAGCTTTCGATCCAGCGGCGGTAGAGCGGGTCCGGTGAGGAAGGACGCTTGAGGAGCTCCTTCCCGACTTCCGCGTAGATCCAGTAGCACGGGAGGACGGCGGCGAGCCCCTCGTGGAAGGACTGCGAATGGACCTGGGAAAGGAAGTAGCTGGTATAGGCGCGGTTCGTGGGTGCCGGCTGCCGGGCGAAGAGTTCGTCACGGGAGCCTCCCAACTCGGTCAGGAACTGCCCCAGTTGCTCCCGTTCGGCCTCGACGGTGGCCACCGCGTCGCCGCACAGGGCCGCCGTGATGTCGGGATGCGGCGCCTTGCCGCCGAGGATGGCCACCGCCCGGGCGAATTCGTGGAGGTAGAGCGCGTCCTCGATCACGTAGAAGCGGAAGACCTGACGGTCGAGACTTCCGTCCGCGAGCCCGTCGAGGAAGGGATGGCGGAGGATCTCCGCGTAGGTCGCGTCGATTCCGGCCCAGAGCCTGGAGGTGAAACGGTCTTCGGGGGCGATGGTCATGGCACCGGAATGCTAGTGACCCCGCTTACCCGAACACCACCGGCACCCAGAAGACCGCAAACAGGCAGGTGAGGACCGCACTGGAACGCCGACCTCCAGGTCGGCACGCGCGGGAGCGCGAAACGCGGGCCGATGGTGCTGCGTTTGTGCGAACGTGAGTGTCGCACGCTCTGCTGATCCCGGATGGAGCGAACGCTGAACGTTCGATGGCCCTCCGCCCCGCTCATCCGAACACCACCGGCACCCAGAAGACGGCGAAAAGGCAGGTGAGGATGGCGCCGATCACGTTCACGCCGATGCCGGCGCGCACCATCTGTGGAATCGTGAAATGGCCGGTCCCGAACACGATGGCATTCGGCGGGGTGGCCGCCGGGAGCATGAAGGCGCAGGAGGCGGCGACCGTGACCGGAAGCAGCAACATCAGCGGCGGGATCCCGGCGCTCGTGGCGACCGCGGCGAGGATCGGAATCATCATCGCGGTGGACGCCAGGTTCGAGGCCAGCTCGGTCAGGAGAATGATGGCGACTACCACCAGGATCACGAAGAGCGGAAGCGGCAGCGCGGAAAAACCGGCGAGGCGGTCGCCGAGGAACTGCGAAAGCCCGCTCACTTCGAGACCGCTCGCGAGCGAGAAACCGCCGCCGATCAGGATGAGGACGTCCCACGGGATGCGCACGCCCCATTTCCAGTTGAGGATGCGCTCCCCGCCGCCGTTTCCGGCAGGGACGAGGAAGCAGAGCACGGTCGCGGCCATTGCGATGGTCGAGTCGGTGATAAACCCGCCGGTCGGGATCGCCTGGGTCCAGACCGGACGAAACATCCAGAGGAGGGCGGTGCCGCCGAAGAGGACGGAGAGTCGCTTCTCCGGGGTCGAGAAGGGCCCGAGGGCCGCGTAGGCGGCGCGCACCGGCTCCCGGCCTCCGGGAATGTCCCGGATCCGGATCGGAAAGGCGACCTTGGTGAGCCATAGCCAGGTCAGCGGCAGGAACAGCACCGTGAGCGGCAGGGCGAAGGCGAGCCAGCGGACGAAGCTGATCTGTATGCCCAGTTGCTCGCTGAGGAACCCGGCCAGGAACACGTTCGGCGGCGTTCCGATGAGGGTGGCGAATCCGCCGATGGAGGCCCCGTAGGCGCAACCGAGCATCAGGCAGACCGCGAAGGGGAAATCTCCGGGAGCGGGCCGGCGCGGCCCGTGGACGGCGCTCGAGATTTCCGCGATGACCGCGACGCCGATCGGCATCATCATCGCGGTGGTAGCCGTATTGGAGACCCACATGGAGAGGAAAGCCGACGCCACCATGAAGCCGAGTACCAGCCGGGGCGGCGAGCTGCCCATCGCCATCACGGTGCGAAGCGCTATCCGGCGATGCAGGTTCCAGCGCTGCATCGCCTGGGCGATCATGAACCCGCCGAGGAACAGGTACACGAGGTGGTTCGCGTAGGGGGCGGCCGCCCCGGCCGCGTTCGTGATCCCGAACGCCGGGAGCAGCACCAGCGGGAGGAGCGAGGTCACCGCCAGCGGCGCCGCCTCGGTCACCCACCAGGTGGCCATGATCGCGGCCACCGCCAGCATGCGGCGCGCTTCGTCCGGGATACCGGGAATCGGGAAGACGCTGATCCCGACCAGCAGGGCCAGCCCCAGGATCAGGCCGATCCGCTCGCGTTTCATCCGTTGTCTCGTCGGAGTTCGATACCGGGCCGCCCGCCGTCGCCGGGCAGGGGCGCGAGAGCGTATGCCATCCCGCCCGCCCGCGGGTTCCCGAAGGATCCGTAGGGTTTGCCGGAAACTCCCGGCCGGCCGCTACTCCTGGTTGGTCGTGTCCGGCTGATACCCGAGGCTCAGGAGATTCGCAAGCATTCGGTACGCGCCCGGGGTCCCGGCCGGAAGCTGCCGCCAGAGTCCGAGACCGAGATAGAGCCAGCGTCCCTCGCCGTGGCGCGCTTCCACCAGGATTCCCCGTTTCTCCCCCGCGTTGTATTCGAAGGGGTCCTCGGAGGCGAGGAGATCCCGATAGGCGGGGTCGCCGCCCGGCGCCAGGAAATAGAGCCCGCGCTCCTGCACCCAGCCGTCCCAGTCAGCGGGGCCGATCGGGTTCGGTCCGGTGAAGACCGGATGGTCGGGAACCAGCACCTGCATCGGGGCGTCCTCGGCGGTGATCCGGCCCCGGCCGACCGAAATGGGGTAGGGCCCCCATGGGCCGGCGTTGAACTCGAACTTGTTGTACTGGACGAGGAGCGTGCCGCCGGCGGCTACGAAGTCGAGGAGGCGCTGGTTGTGGGTCCTCAGATCGGGCCGGGCCAGGTAGGCGCGCACCCCGAGCACGATGGTGTCGAACGCCGAGAGGTCGCCTTCGGCCAGCGCCCGCTCGTTCAGGAACGTCAGGGGTACTCCGAGTTGCGCGATGGCTTCGGCGACGTCGTCCCCGACGCCCTCCACGTAACCGACGCGGACCGGCGCGACGGTCGCATCCAGCACCCGCGCCGCGGCTTCCGCCGGCCGGAAGAGGTAGCGGGTCTCGATGTGGTGGTACGCGATCTCCTGGACGGTCTCCGTGAAGGGATCACCGCCTCCGGAGGGCCGTACCAAAGCGCCCAGCCGGTAGTTGCCGTCCGTGGCGCCCGCGGGGGCGCTGACCTCGAACTCCACCCGTGTCTCACCGGGTCCGGCGAACGCGACGGGGGTGCTGGCCGGGGCGACGGTCCATCCGTCGGGCGCCTCCAGCGCGGCCTCGAATTCGGCGGCCGCGGCGCCCCGGTGCACCACCGAAACCGTGAGCCGGCGCGGGTTCTGACCGCGCGGGAAGACCACGATCTCCGGCGAGATGGCTACCGAGGCCAGGGGCAGCACCGAGACCTCCTTCTGTTTTTCGGTTCCGACCCAGGGCCCCTCGTAGCGGTACCCGACCGGACGGTGAATCTCGGCGGCGACCCCCCCCGACTCGAAGGCAACCCGCGCCCTCACCTGCGGTGGCCGGGCGGGAAGCCCGAACAGCTCCGGGGCCAGTGGGTCGAAGCGGTCGGCGTCGGGGTCGTCGAGCCAGGGTTGGCGGCTCGGAGCGGCGTCGGCGGCGACCGAGACTTCGAACTCCGCCCGCAGGGGGCGGCTGGAGTTCGCTTCCAGCGGGAGGTCCGCGGGATCGATCGGCGGGGGAAGGGGACGCCGGCGCGGCCCGGGACGGGAGGCGCCCGCCGGGGCGGCGGGTGCGCTACCCACTTCCCAGCCCTCGGGAGCTTCGATGCCGATGCCGGTAATGACCGCGGCCTCGGCGGGTCCACCGAGAATGGAAACCTGCGCCCCGAACCCTGCTCCCGGCACCGTCGTTCCGGTGTCGGCGACCGCATCCACCACGAGCCCGTGGGCGAGCGCCATCGCCTCCTGGATCCGGACTTCCCGGAGCGCCATCCGGTGTTCGATCTCGACGCGGCTTCGGTCCGTCAGTCCTTCCGGCAGGGCGTCCCGCCGCAGGCTGCGCGCCGCGTTCAGCGCCTTCCGCAAACCCGGGAGCGAGTCGCCGGGCGAGATCGCCGAGAACGCCGCGGTGGCTTCGGCGACCGCTTCTTCGAGAGATGCGAGTCGGACGCGGGTCTCGGAGGCCGCTTCCCGATCTCCTTCCACGAAGTCTGCGAGCCGCTCGAGACCCGTCGGAATGCCGCCGAACAGACCGTCCGTGCCCTCGGGTCCGAGCGAGGCGCCGCCGGCAGCCGCGCGCGTTTCCACCAGCACCGAGGGAAATCCCGTCAGTCCGCCACGCACCTGACCCATTCCCTGGCACCGGTGCGCCGACCGCGCCTCGGCGCCGAGGTCCGCATAGGTGCGGCCGAGCAGCGGATCCCAGACCGCCGTCTCCAGCCGCACGGTGGGTGCGTCACCGCTCGCCGGGCCTCCCCCTACGCCGCCGACCAGCAGCCGCACCGGCCTCCACGGGAGCAGCCCCAGGTCGGCGTGTTCCGGAAAGCGGTCCGGATCTCCGGCCGCGTCGAAAGCTTCGTGGGCGATCCGTCCCGTGGCCTGATGGTGCTGGCCCCCGCCGGTTCCGGAGGGCGGCAGGGTGAGGATCACGTCCGGCCGCAGGGTCCGGATCATGCGGACTACCTCGCCGAGCGTCTTCTGGTGATTCCACTTCTCGAGCGTCTCTTCGACGCTGAACGAGTATCCGAAGTCGGACACCATTCCGAAGTACTGCTCGACCGCGTCAAGCCGGTGAGAGGTCCGGAGTTCCTCCGTTCGCAGCACCCGCAGTCCATCGAAGAGCTCGGGACCGATCTCGTTCTGGCCGCCGCCGCCCCGGGTCAGGGTCAACAGCGAAACCCTCGCGCCGAGGCCGCGGCTGAGCAGCGCGTGCAGAGCGTTGTTCTCGTCGTCCGGATGCGCCGTGATGGTCAGCACGGAGACGCCGCTCCCGATCTTGCGAAGCGCCAATCCGAGGCCGGCAGCCCCCCGGTCTTCGGTGAGCGGACGCAGTTGGGCCGCAGCGGTCGTTGCCGCGAGCAGGGCCGTGGCCAGCAGGCTGACCAGCAGGAACGGAGCCCGGCGCGCCGTTCTTTTATCTGTCATCACTGCGCTCCCTTGGAGGAGGAGGAGGGCGCGCCTCCTAGAATCTCCCGGCGCGGGCCGATACGCGCCCGGCCCGGCTCGTGAGTGTAGCCGGGAGCACCGATGGACCCTTCTTCCGACCAGCCTCCCTCTCCGGGCGGAGTCTTCCGCTCCTGGCGGCGGCTCTACGCGGCGGTGCTGATCACCGCCGTCGCCGTGTATCTCCTCCTTTCCTTGTTCTCGCGGGCTTTCCGCCCCTGACGAAGGGCCTCCGTGCAACTCCTCGACTGGGTCGTCGTCGTGGCCTATTTCGGCCTGATCATCGCGGTCGGCTACCGGACCGGCCGCGGGAACCGCGGGCTCGAGGACTACTTCCTGGCCCGCCGCTCCATGCCCTGGTACGCGATGGGCCTATCGGTGATGGCGACCCAGGCGAGCGCCATCACGCTGGTCGGCACCACCGGGCAGGCCTACGTGGACGGGATGCGGTTCATTCAGATCTACTTCGCCCTGCCCATCGCCATGGTGATCCTGTGCGTCACCCTGGTGCCGCTCTTCTATCGGGCCCGGGTCTTCACCGCCTACGAGTACCTCGAACAGCGCTGCGGCCCGCACACCCGGACGCTGACCAGCCTGCTCTTCCTCGTCGGGCGGGCGCTCTCCGGAGCCGTGGTGATCTATGCCCCGTCGGTGGTCCTCTCGGTGGTCTTTTCCCTCGACGAGACGCTCACCATTCTGCTGATCGGCGGTTTCGCCACGATCTACACCGCGCTCGGCGGCATGCGGGCGGTGATGTGGGTCGAGACCTGGCAGATGCTGATCATCCTGCTCGGCATCCTCTTCTGCCTCGGCTCGGTGGTCTGGGGGCTGCCCGACGAGGTGAGCCTCGGGGAAGCGCTCCGCCTCGCCGGCTCGACCGGCCGCCTGGAAACGCTGTCGTTCGATACCGATCCGCGGCAGACCTACACCGTCTGGACGGGACTCCTCGGGGGGCTCTTCCTGATGCTCTCCTACTTCGGCTGCGACCAGAGCCAGGTGCAGCGCTACCTGACCGGCCGCTCGCTCCGCGAGAGCCGTCTCTCGCTGATCTTCAACGCGTTCGCCAAGCTGCCGGTGCAGTTCGTGATCCTGCTCACCGGGGCGCTGCTCTTCGTCTTCTACCAGTTCGAAAAGCCTCCCGTGCTCTTCGACCCGGTGACTCTCGCCGAGACGCGCGCCGCGCAGCCCGAGGAGATGCAGGCGATGGAAGAGCGCTACGAGATCGCCTTCGCGGAGCGCCGGACGGCGGCGCTCGACTTTGCGGATGCCGGCGACAGCTCGACCCAGGCCGAACTCCAGGCCCGTTACCTCGCCGCCGATCGCGCCTTTCAGGAAAGCCGCGCCGATGCGGTCCGCGCCGCGTCCGAAGTCAAGGGCGAGCCGTGGAGCGATACGAACCACGTCTTCCCGACCTTCGTGTTCACCCAGTTGCCGCCGGGAATCGTCGGCCTGATCCTCATTGCGGTGCTCGCCGCGGCGATGTCCACGGTGGAGTCGGAACTCTCGGCGCTTTCCACGGCGAGCGTGGTGGACTTCTACCGCCGTTTCCGAAACCGATGGGCGCGCGGTCCCACTTCGGACCGGCACGACCTGATTGCCGGCCGCATCGGGATCCTCTTCTGGGGAACGGTCGCCACCGGGGCCGCGCTCTACATGGGGCGACTGGGGTCCGCGGTGGAGGCGGTGAACCGGGTGGGGTCCTTCTTCTACGGTCCGATCCTCGGGGCGTTCGTCCTCGCGGCGGTGTTCCCGAATCGGGGCGCCCGCCGCGCTTTCCCCGCGGTGCTCTCCGGGGTGGCCGCGGTGTGGGCCGCTGACCTGATTCCCCGGGCGCTCGGGGTGGAGGGAATCTCCTACCTCTACTACAACCTGATCGGGGCGGCGGTCACCGTGCTGGTCGGCCTCGCGCTCGGGAGCGCGGGGCGTGCGCCCCGGCAGGGAGAAAGCGCGTGAGCCGGATCCGGCCCCGCGTCGTCTCCTGGGTCGTGGAGACTCTGTCTTCCCGCGATTTCCTTCACAGTCCCGGCTTCTTCACGGGGCTCAACCTCGGGATCGGAGCCCTGGTGGGCGGAGTCATCGTGTCGTTCATCGTGGTGACCGAATGGTTGACGGACATCGTGGTTCACGGCGAGGCGCTCGGAGCGATCCGCTTCGCCGCTCCGGTGCTTGGGGCCCTGGTCGCCGGCTTTATGTTGCACCGCTGGTTCGACGAAGCACGGGGCAGCGGCATTCCGCAGACGAAGGCGGCGCTGGTCGCGAAGGACGGGCGAATCCCCTTCCGGGTGGCGGTCGGAAAATACCTGTGCGGGGTGCTCACCCTGGGAAGTGGCATTCCGCTGGGGCGTGAGGGACCGTCGGCCCAGATCGGCGCCGGGATCGCCTCCTCGGTGGGCAAGACCCTCGGGCTGGATGCGGAGCAGCGACGACAACTGGTTCCCGTCGGGACCGCAGCGGCGATCGCGGCCGCCTTCAACACCCCGATTGCCGCGATCCTGTTCTCTCTCGAGGAGATCGTGGGGAACCTGCATGCCCGGGTGCTCGGGTCGGTCGTCCTCAGCGCGGTAGCGAGCTGGCTGGTCCTCCGCCTGTCCCTCGGCGACGAGCCGCTCTTCTCGGTGCCCGCCTATGAGCTCGACCATTCGGCGGAACTCCTCATCTACGCCGTGCTCGGCGTGCTGGCGGGGCTGATGTCGGTCGGGTTCGTGCGCTCCCTGCTCTGGCTGCGGGCTCAAATGCGCCGGCTGCCGGCGGCGAGCCGCTGGTTCCAGCCGGCGCTCGGCGGGGTGGCGGTGGCGGCGGTCTGGCTGTTGCTTCCCGGATTCTTCGAGGTCGGGTACGGCCCCGTCGGCGAGGCGCTCGCCGGCGAGTTGCCCATCGGGAGGATGGCGGTTCTGCTTGCCCTCCACCTCTTCCTGGTGGTCATCGCCTATGCGTCCGGGAACGCCGGAGGGATCTTCGGCCCCAGCATCTTTCTCGGCGCCATGCTGGGCGGGGTGGTGGGCAGCGTTGCCGACATCTGGTTCGACTTCGCATCCGGGCCTGGCCCCTACGCGCTGGTGGGGATGGGAGCGGCCTTCGCCGGAATCCTCCGGGTGCCGATGGCGTCGGTCTTCATGATCTTCGAGATCACCCAGAGTTACGCCGTCATCGTGCCGATGATGATCGCCAACCTGACCTCGTTCTTCGTCTCCCGGCGGCTCCAGCGGGTCTCCGTTTACGAGGCCCTCGCGGCGCAGGACGGGATCCAGCTTCCCTCCACCGAGGACGAAGAACCCCATCCCGTGGTGCGGGCGGCAATGCGCCCGCCGCGCGAACTCCTCCCGCCGGATCTCACCGTGGAAGACGCGATCGAGCTGGTGGCGCTCAGCGGCAAGCGCGCCTGGCCGGTGGCCGAGGGCAACCGGATCTTCGGACTGATCACGCTCGCCGAGTTGGAGCGGTTCCATGCCTGGGGACAGGATCAGGAGCGCCTCGGCGACCTGGTGCGGGGCCGGAGCTTCCCGCATGCGCACGCCGACCAGCCGATCGACCACGTGCTGGCCACCATGGGCCGCATCCGGATGGACACTCTCCCCGTGGTGAGCCGGGTGGACATCCACCAGCTCGAGGCGGTGGTGACCGTTTCGGATCTGCTCCGGGCCTACGGAATCGCGCCGGGGGCGGCCGGCGGCCCGCCGCGCGGGATCCCGGGATAGCCCGCGTACCGGTCTTCACCGGGCAGCAATCGACGAGAATCGACGCCGGTCGTTCGATCGGTCGGCGGCTCGCCGGCCGCGAACAGGGCTGCTAGCTAGCCGGGATTTCTCATACCTCCGCCGCAGAGCTCGATGCAGGATGGTTCCCCTCTCGGCGGGAACCCCACCAGCCTTGATGTCGGACAGGCACGGGAACGCCGGCCTCCAGGCCGGCACAGCCCGCCGTAGGCGGGCGGCGGGGCGGACTTGGCTGGGCCGGGATGGGCTCGCTCTCTCGGAGGGACCCCGTGAGCGCGAGCGGCGAGGAACTGCCCGCGGCGCTCCGCGCCGCTGTGCCGACCTGGAGGTCGGCCCAGTTCTCCCGGTGGGGGCTCCCGTGCCTACACGCTGTCCGTGCGGTTGGGGTCCGCGCCTGGCCCGTTCCTCCCGACATCATCAACAGGTTGGCGTGATCCGCGCGGCACCTTGGGCCGTGAGTATGAGAAATCCGGGCTAGGTCAGCGACCTGACCAGCGCAAAGAGCAGCGCCACGAGAACTGCAGTCTGTGCCATCAGCGCTCCGAACACCCACTTGACCATTTCCGCCCGCAACCGGTCCAGGTCCGCCTTGGTGGCGCAGTTGGCGAGATCCGCCTTGGTCGCGAAGCCGGCGAGATCCGCCTTGGTGGCGAAGCCGGCGAGATCCGCCTTGGTGGCGAAGCCGGCGAGATCCGCCTTGGTGGCGAAGCCGGCCAGATCCTCCCTGTTGACCATGGTCGCGCGCAGCTGGCGTAGCTCCGCGAGGATTGGCTGGATCTCTGCCGTCGCGACTTCCGAGAACATTCTCCGTGCTCGCCGGTCCGCAGTATAGGCGACCACCGGATCGCATCCGGCGTCCACCAGAGTGCGGAACAGGAACTCCTCGGCGGCCGGTTCGGGGGACGGAGTTCCCGCTGGCGGGTGCGACTTCGGGGACGCTTGGGCAGTGGGTGTCTGCGGTTCGGATTGGGGCACTCTGGAAATCCTTCAGGCGATGCGGCGGGCGCGGGGGGCGTCTGCCTTTACTGGCAAGGACGAAAAACGGCGCCGATCCATCCCGCGTGCGGGGGGATTGTGGAAAAGTCGGCTTGAAGTGCGAGCCGCCGGTGGTGCGTCACCCCTGCCCTTGCCACGAGGGGGGTGAGATGCTTTCCCGCCTGAAAAATGATCGCCGTCGTCCAACGGGTCTCCCGCGCTTCAGTCTCGGTGGACGGTGAGCCGGTGTCCGAAATCGGAGAGGGGCTGCTGGTCCTGTTGGGAGTGTCCGTGAACGACACGGCCGGCGATGCCGCCTGGCTCGCGAAGAAGATCGCCGGGCTCCGGATGTTCCGGGCTCCCGAGGGACAACCGGAGCGCAGCGTCCTCGAAATCGGCGGCGAGGTGCTCGCGGTGTCCCAGTTCACCCTGCTCGGGAACTGCCGCAAGGGGAGGCGCCCCTCCTTCACCCGCGCCGCGCCGGGGGAGGAGGCCGAAGCGCTCTACGAAGAGTTCTGCTCCCGGCTCCGGGACGCCGGAGTTCCGGTGGGCACGGGCCGCTTCGGGGCGATGATGCAGGTATCCCTGTTGAACGACGGGCCTTACACCCTGCTCGTCGAAAGTCCTTCTCAGTCTTCTCGGCGGGGTATCCTTCCCGATTCTCGCGAATAGCGGCGGCTCCCCGGTTCTGACCGGTGTGTGCGGGCAGACCGCATTCGCTCGAGAACGAGGTGTTTCTCATGCGTATGTTCCTTCGGTCGGCCGCGCCGTTTGCGGCCATCGCCTGCCTGTTGGCGTTCGCTGGTTGCGGCGGCGCCGCCGTCGGCTCCGGGGGTCAGGCTTCCGGCTCCGGGTCGCTACTCCCCGACAGTGTGGACTCGGAGGTGCTGGGGGTTCTGAACGGCGAGGAGATCACGCTCGACGATCTGACGGACCGGGATATAGCCCAGCTCGCACAGCTCCGCACCGACTACTACACGAAGACCCACGGTCTCCTCGAGGAGGGCGCGGTGCGGTCCGCGCGCGAGCAACTGCTCCTGGCCGCCGCCGCGGAAAAGGGCATGACCCTGAACCAGTACTACACGAACGAGGTCGGCATCCCCGAGGTCAGCGACCAGGAACTCCAGTACATCTACGACCAGAATCGCGGGCAGTTCGGCGGCCGTACCCTCGACGAGATCGGAACCCAGCTTCGCCGGCAGATCGCCAACCAGAAGATGGCGCAGAAGATCGAGGCCACCGGCAACCGGTTCCTGAGCGAGGCCGAATGGGATCTGAGGGTGCCCGCCTACCGGGTTGCCATCGAAACCGAAGGTCACGCCACGCTCGGCCCGGACAGCGCACCCGTGGAGCTCGTGGTTTTTTCCTGCTTCGAGTGTCCTTTCTGCCGGCGTTTCGACGCGTCGATCAATCGGCTGCGAGAGGACGAGGCCATGGCCAGCCAGGTCCGGCTGGTGTTCCGCCATTTCCCGTTGCGCAGCATGCATCCGATGGCCCAAAAGGCCCATGAAGCGTCCGTCTGCGCCGAAGACCAGGGCAAATTCTGGGAATACCACGACGCCCTGTGGGCAGACGACAACATCTCTCTCGATGGCCTGGAACAGCACGCCCGGCTGGTCGGCCTGGACACGGAGGCCTTCGCGCAGTGCCTCAACTCCGGCAGTAGCTACGATCGCGTGCAGACGGATCTGGACGCCGCCCTGGCGCTCGGACAAACGGGGACTCCCGCCGTGTTCGTGAACGGCAGGTACATCGGTGGCGCGGTCTCGTTCGAGCAGTTGACGGCCGAAGTAGAGCGCGAAATCGACGCGTCGAACTGACCCGGCGCAGGACGGACGAATGCCCAAGACGAACACCCTTTCCGCCGATGTCCGGGATTTCCTCGGAACCCGGTGCTACGCCCACCTGGCTACTCTGATGGCCGACGGCAGCCCCCAGGTCTCCCCGGTCTGGGTGGAGACCGACGGCGATCTCATCGTCGTGAATTCGGCGGCCGGCCGAGTCAAGGACAAGAACATCCGGCGTGATGCCCGCGTGGCGGTCTCCGCGACCCACCCGGAAGATCCCTTCAGGGCACTGATGGTCCGCGGCCGGGTGGTGAAGATCACCGAGGACGGCGCCGAAGCGGGGATCGATCGCCTAGCGCAGAAGTACATCGGCTCCGAACGCTACGAGTGGCGCCGCCCCGGCGAAGTCCGGGTCGTCTACTACATCCAGCCCGAAACGGTAATGACGCTCTAGGAGCGCCGGCCTCCGGCCGGCATCGCTCCCTGCAAGGGAGCGAAACGCGTATCGGTGCTCGGCCGCACGGCGCGTCGGCACACGGGCGTTACGTGGTCCCCGTTTAGCTGGGTGCTGTGCGGCTGATGAACTACGGGAGTTTCGCGGCCTGCGGCCGCGATGCCGGCCGGAGGCCGGCGCTCCTGGCCGGCGCTCCTGGCCGACGCTCCTCGCCGGTGCTCCTGGGCGTGGCGCCGTCCCTGCCGGGACGATGGTGAATGACCACGAGCGCGAAACCAATGGCGGCGAACCGTAGGTTCGTCGCCCGCGTGACCGGGGGGAAAGTGTGAAAGGGGGGTATCCCCCCGTTCACAAGAAAGTAACGACGAATCGGAACTCGCCGCAGTGCGCCGTAGGCGCGCAAGGGAGTTGCGGTTCGCGGCGCGTAGCGCCGGGCGGTTTCCGGACGGGGCTCAAACCCCATCGAAGGACAGGATCCCGAGCGCCGTTCGGAGGAGAGCCCCGTCCGGAAACCGCTCCGGCCTATTCGCCGATCTCGCGGCCGCCGATGAAGGTCCGCTCCACGCGCAGATCCCGGATGGTGTCGGGCGGGACGGTGAGGATGTCGTCCGAAAGGACGATGAAGTCCGCGAGCATTCCTTCGGCGATGGCGCCCTTCGCGTTCTCCTCGAAGCTGAAAAAGGCTGGCTCCCGGGTGTGGAGGCGGATCGCTTCCTCGATGCTGACCGCTTCTTCCGGCCCGTGCACCTCCCCGTCGAAGCCCCGCCGGGTGACCGCCGTCCAGATCGTGATCAGGGGTCCGTAGGGCGCCGAATCGGAGCCGTGGGACACCCGGACTCCGGCGTTGAGCAGCGAGCGGGTCGGGTTCTGGGTCTCCTCGCGTCCTTCGGCGAGCGCCTCCTCGGCGTAGGCGCCGAGCCCCACGGTGAACGACGGCTGGCTGGCCACCATGATCCCGCGTTCGGCCATCAGCTCCATTGTCTCCTCGGGCGGCTTCACTGCCACGTGATGCATGTAGTGGCGGTGATCGTCCCGGGGAAACTCATCGAGGATGCGCGCCATCTCTTCCGCCACCATCTTGACCGCCCCGTCGCCCATGGCGTGGATGCCGAGTTGCCAGCCGAGCTCGTGGGCCCGTCTCGCGACGGGGTGGAAGACATCGGCGGGAATGCGGATGGCGCCGAAGAAGTCGGGCTTGCCCTCGTAGGATTCGAGGGACCAGAACACCGGAGCGCTCAAGCCGCCGTCAATGCTCATCTTGATGGCGCCGATGCGGAAGCGTTCGTCGCCCTCGCCGGTGACGAAGCCGAGTCCCTCGAGGGCCTCGATCTCCTGCCGGATCCCCTCCTCGCCGTGATCGTAGGTGTCGTGACCCGGGCTGAGGCGCACCTGCATCGTCGCCCGGGGCAGCTCCTCGCCGTAACGGGCGTAGAGATCCCGCACCGCCGGGATCCCCGGCGGCCGGATCCCGGCGATGTTCACGCTGGTGATGCCCATGGCGGACAGCTTGCCCAGGGAGGCGCGCATGGTCTCGATTCCCTGTTCGTAGTCGATCGGGGGGAGCGGCGGCAGGATCTGGTCCACGATCCGCCGCGCCGACTCGAGGACACGACCGGTCGGCTCGCCGTTCGCGTCCCGGAAAATCCAACCCCCCTCGGGGTCGGGCGTATTGCGGTCGATTCCGGCGAGTGCCAGCGCCGGCGAGTTCAGCAGGTAGGTGTGGGGGCCGCGGGTGAGCATCACCGGGTTGTCGGGAGCGGCTTCATCCAGGAGCCAGCGATCCGGGATCCGGCTGTTGGGCCAGTCCATCCGGGTGAGTCCGCCCCGGATCCACTCACCGGGCGGCCGGGTGGCGGCTTCCGCCTCGAGCGCGGCGAAGAGTTCGTCGGGCTCGGTTGCCTCCGCCGACCACTCCGGCAGGCCCGGAACCAGCCCGTCCTCCCACCGTTGCAGCGTCCGCCCGGGGCCCAGGTGAATGTGGTTGTCGTTGAAACCCGGGAGGACCGTTCTCCCTTCGAGATCCACGACCACCGGCGCGCCGCCCGGGAAGGCATCCCCGACCTCCTCCGCGGAACCCACCGCCGCGAACCGGCCGTCCACGATCGCGAAGGCCTCGGCGATGGTGAAGTCGTCGTCGGCGGTGACCACCTTGGCGCCCCGGTAGATCGCGTCGGCGGCGGGTCCCGACGGGCCGCAGGCCGGTCCCAGGAGAGCCGCGCTACCGGCGGCCAGAAGGAGAGTGCGCATCTTCATGGTGGCCTCCACAGCAGTTATCCCGGGGCGTCGACGACGCTACCACTCATCGAGGCCGGCGCCTCGGTGCCGAGCCAGGCGATGACGTCGGCCACCGACTCGGGGCCCGACCGGGGCTTGGCGCCCGGGATGGCGGCCCGGTAGGAATCGGTATCCACGGACCCGGGACAGACGGCGAAGACCGAGATCCCGGCGGGCCGCAGTTCTTCGGCGCAAGCCTTGGTGAAGCCCACCACGCCCCACTTCGAGGCGCAGTAGGCCGCCAAGCGGGGCGCGCCGATCCGGCCGGCCATCGCGGCGAGGTTGACGATCCGGCCCCGGCGCCGCTCGATCATGCGCGGGAGCACCGCGCGGGTGCAGAGGAACGTCCCCTTCAGGTTGACTGCCAGCACCCCGTCGAAATCCGCTTCGGAAGTCGAGGTCAGGGGCGCCCGGTGGACCGCTCCGGCGGCGTTGATCAGGAGTTCGACGGGACCCAGCCGCCGCTCGGTCTCCTCGACCAGTTCGCCGACCTGCCCGGGCTGGGTCACGTCGGTCGGAGCGACGAAGGCGAAGCCGCCGCCCTGCTGGATCCGGTTCTGGACGCCCACCAGTCCCATGGGGCGCCGCGCCGCGATGCCGATGGCGAAACCGCGTTCGGCCAGCTTCAACGCGGTGGCCGCCCCGATTCCCTGGCTGGCGCCGGTGACGATGGCTACCGGGGGTCCCATCCGGCCCGGATCGGACGAATGCGGAACCCGGCCGGACTCCGCGGTCACTTCCTTGCCACCGGGTTGCCGCCGGCGGTCAAACCTGCCGGCGTCCGGCTGCCGCGCCCGGCGCCGCGGGTACTGCCCAGGCTGTTAGACGCCGATCAGGTGGGCGGTTACCGTGCGCTGGCGCGGGCCGTCCAACTCGGCGAACAGGATGCTCTGCCACTGCCCGAGGTTGAGGTCTCCCTCGTGGATCGGAACGGTCACGTTGTGACCGAGCAGGGTGGCGCGGAGGTGTGCGTCGGCGTTCTTCCGCTCGCAGTCGGAACAGTCTTCACAGTTGTGGAGATAGCCGTCGTCGGTGTCCACCAGGCGCTCGAGGCACTCGGTGAGGTCCGCCATCAGAGCCGCCTGGAACTCATTCATGAAGAGCGCGGTGGTGGTGTGGAGGCTCGAAAGGATGAGAAAACCGGCCTTGATTCCCGAGGCTCTTACGTGGTCGCGTACCTGGTCGCTGATGTTGTGGAGTTCCACCCTGGAGTCGGTGACCACCTTCAGCGTGCGGTGCATGACCTTCATCTGTCCGCGGACCACCTGCTCCGCCGACTCGGGTTCCGCTCGTTTGACCGTTGGTTGCGTCAATACGCTGTGCATTGAGAACTCCTTGACCCGGGTTGCCCGGCAGCCGCATGCCGCGACTACGGGCAGACCGTTTGCCAGTATATCCCCACCTGCCGCGAGTTGCCGATCCGGCCGGGGTCCCCGGACGCCGGGATTTTCCCGAAGACTGGGATACTTCCGGGCGCCGGTGCCCGGGAGCGCCGGCATTCGCTCCTGATGGAAGCCCTCGCCGCCGAACTTCGCCCGCTGCTCGGGAAACACGGGTTTCTCGTCCGTCCGGAGCACACCCTCCCCTACGAGTGTGACGGCAGCACCGCGTACCGGAGCGCTCCGCACGCGGTGGCGCTGCCGCGCACGACGGCGGAGGTCGCCGAAGTCGTCCGGGCGTGCGCGGCGGCCGGCGTCCCCTTCACCGCCCGGGGCGCCGGGACCGGCCTTTCGGGAGGCGCGACCCCTCTCGAAGGTGGAGTCGTGATCGCCCTCGCGGGTATGAACCGGGTCCTGGGCATCAATCCTCAGGAGCGCACGGCCCGTTGTCAGACCGGGGTGGTCAACCTGGAGATTTCCCGGGCGGCCGCTGCCCACGAGCTCTTCTTCGCGCCGGACCCCTCGAGCCAGTCTGCCTGCACCCTGGGGGGCAACATCGCCGAGAACTCGGGGGGACCACACTGTTTCAAGCTCGGGGCGACCACCGCCCACATCGTCGCGGCGACCGTGGTTCTTGACGACGGGGAAGTGGTGGTCCTTTCGGAGGACGACGCCGGTTACGACCTGCTCGGCCTCTTCGTCGGCTCCGAAGGCACCCTGGGAATCGCCACCGAGGCGGTGGTGCGTCTGCTCCCCGTTCCCGAAACCGTGGAGACGCTGCTGGCTCCCTTCGCGGGGTTGATACCGGCGTGCGAGGCCGTCTCCCGGATCGTGGCGGCCGGCATCATTCCGGTGGCGATGGAGATGCTCGACGCGGCCACCATCGAGGTGGTGGAGGCGGGAATCGGGGCGGGATACCCGAAGGGCGCCGGAGCCGTGCTGCTCCTCGAACTCGACGGAGCGAAGGACGCCGTAGGCCGGCAGCGAACCGACGTGGATCGCATGCTTCAGGACTGCGGAGCCCTGGAGATCCGGGTTGCGCGCGACGCGGAGGAGCGGGAGCTCCTCTGGCGCGGCCGCAAGCACGCGTTCGGCGCCATGGGCCGCATCTCGACCGACCTCTACGTCCAGGACGGGGTGGTCCCCCGCTCCGCGCTCCCCGAAGCCATCGCGGAGGTCGAGCGGATCGGCCAACGCCACGGCATCCGGGTGGCGAACGTATTTCACGCCGGCGACGGAAATCTCCATCCCTGCATTTCCTACGACGGACGGGACCCGGACGAAAAGGCCCGGGTACTCGCCGCGAGCCACGACTTGCTCTCCATGTGCGTCCGGCTCGGCGGCGTGCTGTCCGGCGAACACGGAGTGGGGATCGAAAAGCGCGATTCCCTCGGCCTGCTCTTCGGTGAAGACGACATCGCCGCGATGCGCCGGATCCGCGACTGCTGGAACCGGCAGGGGCTGCTCAACCCCGGCAAGATCTTCCCGGTGCGCGCCGGCTGTGGCGAGCGGGGAGCGGGGCCCCAAAGTGGCCCCGAAAACGGCCTCGACACCGGCCCCGAAAATGGCTTGCCCGGCCGGGTCGCGGCGATCCCGGGGGCCTGGATCTGATCCGTGAGGGTCGGGTGAGCCTGGCTGCGGATCGGGGAGCCGTGGCGGTCGCCGGAATCCCGGTCGGCCGGACTCTGGCCCCCGCGAGCGAGGAGGAGCTGGCCGACCTGTTCGCGGAGGCGTCCCGGTCCGGAGAGACGGTCATCCTCCGGGGCGGCGGCAGCCGCCTCGAATTGGGATCGCCGCCGGAGCGCGCCGATCTGCTGGTGGACCTCCGCGGGCTGTCGGGCGTGATCGACCACCACGTCGGCGATCTCACCGTGGAGGCCCGGGCGGGGACGACGGTCGAGGCCCTCAACCGGGAGTTGGCGCCGCACGGTCAGTTCCTCCCCCTCGATCCACCCTTGCCGGACCGCGCGACGCTCGGCGGAGTGATCGCGGCGGCGGATTCGGGATTCCGGGTGGTTCCCGGATCCCGGCCCCGGGATCTCCTCCTGGGACTTTCGGCGGTGCTCGCGGACGGCACCCGGATTCGATCCGGGGGGCGGGTCGTGAAGAACGTCACCGGCTATGAGTTGACCAAGCTCTTCACCGGCTCGCTCGGCACCCTGGGCGCCCTGACGCGCGTCACCCTGCGCCTCAAGGCGCTCCCCGAGGCCTCGCGCACGGTGGTGGCGCCCCTGCCGGTCTCCGATTCGGTGGAGTGGTTCGCGGAGCGGGTGCTGGCCGCGGCCGCCGGAGCGCCGAATCCGGCCGCGATCGCCGTCGTGCCGCCCGGCAGCGGGCTTGCCGGCCTTCCCGAGGACGGGGGTTTTCGCGTGGCGGTGCGTTTCGAGGGACTCACCGAGGAGGCCGCGGCATCGACCCGGGGGATTGCGGGCGCCACCCGGGGAGACCTCGAGACGCTGGAAGGTGCGGAAGAAGCGACGTTCTGGAACGGCGTCCGGGACTTCCCGGCGCTGGTCCCCGATCGGCAGGACGCCCTCGGGGTAGCGCTTCGCGGCCCGCCGGCGGCGCTCCTCCGAACCGTCTGGCGCCTGGCCGCCTTCGGTCCCCCCGTCGCCTTCCCCGATCAGCGCCGCGCCGTCGCGAGCGTTCCGGTCGGTGATTTCGAGGCCGCTCTCGGGGCCCTTCGCGAGGAGCCGGACGTCCGGGCGCTGGTCGAGACCGCTCCGGCCGGGTGGAAAAAGGAGCATCCGGTCTTTCACCCGCCGCCGGCTCGCACGATTCGCGCCCTCTCGCGCCGGATCAAGACCGCCCTGGACCCCGAGGGGATTCTGGCGCCCGGCCGGATGCCTTCTTGACGGCCGTCCGGTGTCTTCTTCCGCCTCGGTCGTAGAGCAGCCTGTGGCAAAACCCCCGCGGCGTTCAAGCGGCGATGCATCCCGGCTGAACCGCGCCGCTACGCGGCGCTCTGCGTTGCGCTTCGGTCGAAATACACTCGGTATTCCTCCCTCACGCGCCTTGTCAGCCGGGCGCCTCGCCACTCTCGGCGCTCACGGGGGTTTCACCACCGGCTGCTAGATTGTCGCCGTGACCCAACCGACGGGCGGCGAGGCGCTGCGGATCTACGAGAAGACGCTCGCCTGCGTCCACTGCGGCCTCTGCCTACCGGCCTGTCCCGCCTACGAGAACGCCCCGCGCGAGTCTCTCGCGCCGCGGGGGCAGGTGTTCAACGCCCGGGCCGTTCTCGAGGGCCGGCTGCCGGCCAGCGCCGGGTTGGCCGAAGACCTCTACGAATGCCTGGCGTGCCGCGGGTGCGAGACCGTTTGCCCGGCGGGGGTCGAGGTTGGAGCCATCGTCGAGGGAGTCCGCGGGCTGCTGGACGAGGAGCGGGTGGAGCCGCGGCGGGTGCGGATCCTGAAGCGGTTCGTTCTCGGTGCGGTCGTGGCGCGGCCGGCGGTGTTGCGGGCGGCCATGGCGTGCTTGCGGCTGGCGGGAACGGTCGGACTTCGCCGCCTCGTGCGTCCGCTGCTCGCTCGGGTGCTTCCGAAGCTGGCCGCGCGGGAGCGGCTGCTCCCCGACGTTGCGGCCCGGGACCCGTTGCCGCGGCGGACGCCGGCGCAAGGGGAACCGCGGGGGACGGTGGCGCTTTTTCTCGGCTGCGTGGCGCCCCATCTTCGCCCGGAGACGAGCCGGGCGGCGGTGGAGGCGCTGTCACGCAACGGGTGGGAGGTGGTGATCCCGGAGGGGCAGGGGTGTTGCGGCGCCCTCCACCTCCACGCCGGCCTTCCGGACCTGGCCCGTCCGCTGGCGCGGCAGAACCTCGGAGCCTTTCCGGACGGCCTGCCGGTCATCACCACCGCCGCCGGCTGCGGCGCCGCGCTGGCCGAGTACGACGAGTTGCTGGATGACGAAGGCGAGGCGGGGCGTTTTTCGGCCCGGATCACCGATGTCTCGGCTTTCCTCTCCCAAAACGGCCTGGAGTCGCCCGGCGCCGGGCCGCGGGAAACGCTCCTCCGGGTTGTATACGACGCGCCCTGTCATCTCTTCCACGCCCAGCAGGTCCGGGAGGAGCCGCTCCGGATCCTGCGCAGCCTGCCCGGGGTGGAGCTCGTCACCGTCCGCGATCCCGAGCGCTGCTGCGGTTCGGCCGGGATCTACAACGTGACCCGCCACGACACCTCGATGGCGGTGCTCGATCGGAAGATGGCCAACATCGCGCCCGCGAACCCGGACCTGATCGCCACCGGGAACATCGGCTGTCAGCTCCAGCTCGCCGAAGGCGCCCGCCGCGCCGGGTTGCGTGCGGAAGTGGCCCACCCGGTGGAACTCCTCGCCGACGCGTACCGAAGGAGCGCCGGTCTCCAGACCGGCATCGCGGCCGATGGCCGCGAAACTCCCGCCGCTGCTCAGGCCGGTCGCCCAGCCCCGGCGGGGGACGGTGAGCCGTAGCCCGGCCCCTACCTCCGGCCCTTCCGCGGCAGCTTCTCGTCCGCCATCGCGGCGTGGTACACGAACGCCGCCACCACGACCGCGTTCTTCTTGAGGTCGTCGATCGGCAGGGTGTCGTAGAAGTCGAGGTTCGTGTGGCCTCCGGTGCCGCCCACGCGCGCCTGCAGGAACTGGAAGCCGGGTAGTCCGGCATCGTCGAAGGGCACGTGGTCGGTGCTCCCCACGCTGGCGGGCGCCAGGGTCGTCATCCCGAAGTCGCGGAACGGGGCCATCCACGACTCGAAGACGGGACGGACGTGTTCGTTCTCCTGGAGCCAGACCCCGCGGTAGCGGCCGGGGCCGTAGTCCTGGTTGAAGTACACGGAGACGTTGTCGTAGCCGGGCTTCTTCCCGACTTCGGGATCGTTCGGATCGCCGAAGTGCTTTTTCACATAAGCCCGCGAACCGAAGATGCCCTGCTCCTCGCCCGACCAGAGCGCGATCCGGATCGTACGGCGCGGCTCGGCGCCGATCGCCTTCAGGATCCGCATCGCCTCCAGCATCACCGCCACCCCCGAGGTGTTGTCGCTGGCGTTCGGGCTCGCGTGCCAAGTGTCGAAATGGGCGCCCAGCATCACGAGTTCGTGGGCGAGATCCGACCCGGGGATCTCGCCAAGGACGTTCCTGGCCTCGCTCGCGGCCTCCCCGTGCCGGTTGCGGATCTCCAGCTCGATGGTGACCGGGAGACCACGCCGGCGGATCCGGTACATCCGGTTGTAGTGCTCCGGAGTGATCGCGACGATCGGGAGCGACGACAGGGTCGCGCCCCGATCCCACATGTCCACCTTCGCGCCGGGGCGGGCGAACCCGCGCACCGCGCCCGGCCAGCCGCTCCGCGATTCGAGCACCGCGGCGGCGCCTTCGGCAACGTAGAACTCGAGTCGTTCCACCGGGCTCAGGAGGTCGGGGTGAGGCGGAAGGTCGGAGTACGGGCTTGTGAAAACCGGGTCCGGCTCCGACCGGGGCAGGACGTTCTCCCGAAGGGTCCGCATTTCCTGAAAATCCCGGGGTGGAGTTCCGGTGGCGAAACGGGTCAGGTCCACCGTGGCTGGCGGCGTCGAGAGGACCGCCTTGCCCCGGAGCTTCCCCCGCAGGGCGTCGAGGTCGCCGCGGGTCCGCACGTCCGCGATGACCACTTCCAGCTCCTGGTTGCCCTCTGTCCCCGGCGTGTGGGCGATGGGATAGCCGACCAGCGTCTGGTAGGCGGGTTCCCGCATGTGCAGCGAGAAGTACTCGTTGTCCCAGCTCGCCCCGTAGGTCATGAAGGGTTCGCGCGCGGTGTTCTCGAGCCCGATCTCGGCCATCTCCTCGAGCGCCCAGCGCTGCGCCCGGTCCATCGCCGCCGAGTTGGTCAGGCGACCCCCGAGCACGTCGGTCATGTAGGACAGGGTGTCCGGAAGCTGGGAGCGGTGGAGTCCCTCCTCGCGGATCTTGGCCACCATCTCCCGGTCCACCGGGTACGGGGTCTGGGCCGCGGCCGCGGCGGTGACGAATGCCACCGCGGTGGCGGCCGCTGTTTTGGTCAGGCCTTGCCTCATGTGTGCCTCCGATCCGGCCCGTGGCTCGTTCCGCCCCGCCCACCGGATGAGGGGAGAGGGTACTTTCGGGAGGCCAACGGCACGGGGAGGGTGCGTCCTAGAATGGGTTGGTGAGCGCTTCCCGAGGCGGCGAGACCCCGGGAGCCGGGACCGCCGGGGTGTCGTCGCTCCACCGGAGTTGGGAGAGCGAGGTCCAGTCGGCGTGGCTTTACCAGGTGCTCGCCGAGCTGGAGACGGGCGAGCGAAGAAAGCTCTTCGCGGCGCTGTCGGCGGACGCGCTGCACCAGAGCCGGGCGTGGGTGCGGGCGCTGGAAGAGGCGGGCGCGCCGGCCCCCGGTCCGTACGAACCACCGCCGCGGGTTCGACTTGTCGCTCGGCTGATCCGCCGCTTTGGACCGCGCCCCCTGCTCCCGGTGCTCGCCGCGCTCAAGGTTCGTGGTCTGTCGGTGTATCGCTCGACGCCCACGACGCTCGAAGCGCTGCTGGCGAAGCGAACGGGCCCGGCGGCGGCCCTCCCCGCACGCCAGCACATCCTGGAGGAGGAGCGAAGGCATGCCGGAACCCGGCGGGCGACGGCTTTCCGGGCGGCCGTGTTCGGGATCAACGACGGCCTGGTCTCGAACACCGCACTGATCCTGGGCGTGGGCGGGGCGACCGGGGATTCCGGCTTCGTGCTGGTGGCCGGAGCCGCCGGGCTGATCGCCGGGTCGCTCTCGATGGCGGCGGGGGAGTACCTGTCGGTGCGCTCGCAGATCGAGATGCTGGAGCAGCAGATCGCGCTCGAGGAGGAGGAGCTGCGGCTCTATCCGGACGACGAGGCGGCGGAACTGGCGCTGATCTTCGAGGCCCGCGGGATATCGCCGGCCGAGGCGCGGGAACTCGCGAACCGGCTCATCGCCGATCCGGAGCGGGCCCTCGATGTCCTCGCGCAGGAGGAGCTGGGCCTCAATCCCGGCGAGCTCGGGTCGCCGTGGGCGGCAGCGATCGCCTCCTTCGTGAGTTTTGGCGTTGGCGCGGTCGTTCCGCTCCTGCCGTTCGCGCTGGCGGGAGGGACGACGGCACTCGCCGCGGGAGCGTCGCTGGCGCTCGTCGCGCTGTTCGGCGCGGGCGCGGCATCCAGTCTGTTCACTGGCAAGAGCGCCGTCCGCAGCGGTCTCAGAATGGCCGCGATCGGCGGGGGAGCGGCGGCGCTGACCCACGCCGTGGGCCGCCTCTTTGGCGTTGTTGTCGGCTGACCCGCCGCGCGTCGCCGAACCCGATTTCCGGGCCCCCATGCACCACGACGGTTGCTAAGATCATCGGCTGCTTTCGGCCGGCCCGCTCGATGCGGCCCCAAGCCTGGATCGAGGGATCGATCCCGTGGCAGGGAGTTGTCGCGAACGCGGCGTGAAGACTGGTTTCTAGCTCAGGAGAGAGAGGCGAATTCCATGGCAAACCAAACCCCGACGAACCGAACCTGGTGGCCCGATCTGTTGGATCTCGGCCCGCTGCGCCAGCAGGCGCCCGCGTCCAGCCCGATGGGGGACGACTTCAACTACGCGGAGGAGTTCGCGACGCTCGACCTCGCCGCCGTGAAGAAGGACATCGAGGCGGTGATGACCGCCTCGCAGGATTGGTGGCCGGCGGACTACGGCCACTACGGGCCGCTGTTCATCCGGATGGCGTGGCACGGCGCGGGCACCTACCGGGTGGCCGACGGCCGGGGCGGCGCCCGGGGCGGACAGATGCGGTTCGAGCCGCTCAACAGTTGGCCGGACAACGCCAACCTCGACAAGGCGCGGCGGCTGATCTGGCCCGTCAAGGCGAAATACGGCCGGAAGCTCTCGTGGGCCGACCTGATGATCCTGACCGGGAACGTCGCGCTCGAGTCCATGGGGTTCGAGACCTTCGGGTTCGCCGGCGGACGGGTGGACGAATGGGAGGCCGACCAGACCTACTGGGGGCCGGAGACCGAGTGGCTCGCCGACGAGCGCTACAGCGGCGACCGGAATCTGGCGAAACCGCTCGGCGCCGTGCAGATGGGCCTGATCTACGTGAACCCGGAGGGGCCGAACGCCGAGCCCGATCCGGTCGCGGCGGCCCGGGACATCCGGGAAACGTTCGCCCGCATGTCCATGAACGACGAGGAGACCGTCGCGCTCATCGCGGGCGGGCACACCTTCGGCAAGACCCACGGCGCCGTCAAGGAGGAGAACGTGGGACCGGACCCGGCGGCCGCTCCGACCGAACAGCAGGGTCTGGGCTGGAAGAACAAGGCCGGTAGCGGCTGCCCCTTCACGAGCGGGCTCGAAGGCGCGTGGTCCGCGAACCCGGTGCGCTGGACGTCCCAGTTCTTCGACAACCTGTTCGGCTTCGAGTGGGAGCTCTCGAAGAGTCCCGCCGGGAAGCACCAGTGGGTGCCGGCGGGCGGGCAGGGCGCGGGCCTCGTGCCGGACGCCCAGGACCGTTCGAAGCGGCACAACCCGGTCATGCTCACCACGGACCTCTCGCTGCGGTTCGACCCCGAGTACGCGAAGGTCTCGAAGCGCTTCCACGAGAACCCCGAGGAGTTCAAGGTCGCCTTCGCCAAGGCCTGGTTCAAGCTCACGCATCGCGACATGGGGCCGCGCTGCCGCTATGTCGGCGCCGAGGCGCCTGACGAGAGCCTGATCTGGCAGGATCCCGTGCCCGCAGTCGATCACGAGCTGATCGACGCCGCGGACGCCGCCGAGTTGAAATCCCTGGTGCTGGCGACGGGACGGGGCGTTTCCGAGCTGGTGGGGGCCGCCTGGGCGTCGGCCTCCTCGTTCCGCGCCACGGACCTGCGCGGCGGCGCCAACGGCGCGCGCGTCCGTCTCGCTCCGCAAAAGGACTGGGAGGTCAACGACCCGGCCGGGCTGGCGAAGGTGCTGAACGCCCTGGAGCAGGTCCAGAGCAGCTTCAACGGCGCCCAGACGGGCGGCAAGCGGGTGTCGCTGGCCGACCTGATCGTGCTGGGTGGCGCCGCCGCCGTGGAGGCGGCCGCGCGGGCGGCGGGCCACGAGGTGGGGGTTCCCTTCACCCCGGGACGCACCGATGCCTCCGATGAGCAGACCGACGCGGAGTCGTTCGACGCGCTGGAGCCGACCGCGGATGGCTTCCGGAACTACTTCACCAGCGAGAGCCTCCGGTCGCCGGCGGAAGCGCTGGTGGACAAGGCGAGCACGCTGAACCTGACCGCCCCCGAAATGACGGCGCTGGTCGGCGGTATGCGGGCGCTCGGAGCGAATGCCGGAAGCAACGGCGCCGGGGTCTTCACCGACCGTCCCGGCACCCTGAGCAACGACTTCTTCGCGAACCTGCTCGACATGTCCACCGAGTGGTCGAAGTCCGCGGATTCCGAAGGGATCTACGAGGGCCGGGACCGCGGTACGGGCGAGGCGAAGTGGACGGCCACTCCGGTCGATCTCATCTTCGGGTCGAACTCCGAACTGCGGGCGATCGCGGAGGTTTACGGGGCCGACGACGGCGGGGAGCAGCTCGTGGGCGACTTCGTCGCCGCCTGGAACAAGGTCATGAACCTCGACCGCTTCGACGTCGCCTGACGCCCCCGGTCCGTTTCCTCCGTCCTTCCGCATAAGAGGGGTCTTAGATGTTCAACAACGCCACGTCCCTGCTGGCCGCGCTCGCGGTCGCCATCGCCGCGATCGCCGCGCCGAACCCCGCCCTGGCGCAGGGCGAGGCGCAGTCGAACCGCTTCTGGTGGCCCGAGCAACTGGACCTCGGCCCGCTGCGCCAGCACGGCGCCGAGTCGAACCCGCTGGGTGACGACTTCGACTACGCCGAGGCGTTCCGGAGTCTGGACCTCGCCGCGCTGAAGCAGGACATCGAAGCGGTGATGACGACCTCGCAGGACTGGTGGCCGGCGGATTACGGCCACTACGGGCCGCTGTTCATCCGGATGGCGTGGCACAGCGCGGGCACCTACCGGGTGGCGGACGGCCGCGGCGGCGCCGGCGGCGGCCAGCAGCGGTTCGAGCCGCTCAACAGTTGGCCCGACAACGCGAATCTGGACAAGGCGCGGCGGCTGCTCTGGCCGGTGAAGGCGAAGTACGGCCGCAGCATCTCGTGGGCCGACCTGATGGTCCTGACGGGGAACGTCGCGCTCGAATCCATGGGCTTCGAGACCTTCGGTTTCGCCGGCGGACGCGAGGACGACTGGGAGGCCGACCTCGTGTACTGGGGTCCGGAGACCGAGTGGCTCGCGGACGAGCGTTACAGCGGTGACCGGCAGCTCGAAAAGCCCCTCGGCGCGGTGCAGATGGGGCTGATCTACGTGAATCCGGAGGGGCCGAACGGCAACCCGGACCCGCTCGCGGCGGCCCGCGACATCCGGGAGACCTTCGGCCGGATGGCAATGAATGACGAGGAGACCGTCGCCCTCATCGCCGGCGGGCACTCCTTCGGCAAGGCCCACGGCGCCGCCCGCGCGGGCGACTGCGTCGGAGTCGAACCCGCGGGCGCGGACCTCGAAGCGCAGGGTTTCGGCTGGGAGAGCGAGTGCGGCTCCGGCGCCGGCGGCGACACGATCACCAGCGGTCTCGAAGGCGCCTGGTCCGCGAGCCCGGCGACCTGGACGTCGCAGTTCCTGGACAACCTGTTCGGCTTCGAATGGGTCCAGACGCGGAGTCCCGGTGGCGCCGTGCAGTGGATCCCCGCCGGCGGGCAGGCCGCCGACCTGGTGCCCGACGCCCACGACCCGGACGAGCGGCACGCGCCGATCATGCTCACCACGGACCTCGCGCTGAAGTTCGACCCCGCGTACCGGGAGATCGCCAGCCGCTTCCACGAGGACCCGGAGGCGTTCGAGCTCGCCTTCGCCAAGGCCTGGTTCAAGCTGACGCACCGCGACATGGGGCCGCGCGCCCGCTATCTCGGGCCCGAGGTTCCCGACGACGTGCTCATCTGGCAGGACCCCGTTCCCGCCGTGGACCATGAGCTGGTGGACGCGGCGGACATCGCGGAACTCAAGGCCGCGGTCCTCGGTTCGGGACTGACCGTCCCCGAACTCGTCCGCACCGCCTGGGCGTCGGCCGCTTCCTTCCGCGGCACCGACCTCCGCGGCGGGGCCAACGGGGCGCGGGTCCGCCTCGCGCCGCAGAACGACTGGGCGGTCAACGACCCGGCGGCGCTGGCGGGCGTGCTGGAGCGCCTGGAGACCGTCCGGAGCGCCTTCAACGCGGCGCAGACCAGCGGCAAGCGGGTTTCGCTCGCCGACCTGATCGTGCTGGGCGGCGCGGCGGCCATCGAACGGGCGGCGGTGGCCGCCGGCCACGAGGTGCGGGTTCCCTTTAGCCCCGGACGCACGGACGCCTCCCAGGAGATGACCGACGTGAGTTCGTTCGCGGTGCTCGAACCGACGGCGGACGGGTTCCGCAACTACTTCGGCGATGGCAACCGGCGGTCACCGGCGGACATGCTGGTGGACCGCGCCAACCTCCTGACCCTGAGCGTTCCCGAAATGACCGTGCTCGTCGGCGGGATGCGCGCCCTCGACGCGAATGCTGGCGGCAGCGCCCAGGGGGTTTTCACGGACCGTCCCGGAACGCTCAGCAGCGACTTCTTCGTGAACCTGCTCGACATGTCCACCCAGTGGTCGAAGGCCGCCGCCGCCGGCGTCTATGAGGGCCGGGACCGCGAGACCGGCGAGCTGAAGTGGACCGCCTCTCCGGTGGACCTCATCTTCGGATCGAACTCGGAGCTGCGGGCCATCGCGGAGGTCTATGCGGCCGAGGATGGCGAAGCCCGGTTCGTGCGCGACTTCGTGAGCGCGTGGGCCAAGGTCATGACCCTCGACCGCTACGACGTCCGCGGGTAGCCAGGGCCCGCCAGTAGGAGCGCCGGCCTCCGGCCGGCATCGCGGCCGCAGGCCGCGAAACCGGAAAACCGCGCCCGCGGTTGGGGGGGCACCGTATTCCGCGTAGCGCGGCCAAGATGGTGTCCCCTGCACTCCTGGCACGGGGGGAAGTGTCGAATTGAATCAATCCCGGTCTTGAAAACCTGGGTGTCGCACGCTTAACCAGTACGGTAGCCATGGATGTAGCCCGTGAAGGAGTCGCCGCGAGTCGCCGCCGACGCAGTATTGCTTTCGTTTGCTCGGGAGCAGTCCTTCTCGTCGCGCTCGTCCTGCTGATCCTCGGGCTTGCCCCCGCCGCTCCCGCCGTGGACCGGGACACTGTCTTCCTGGACACGGTCCGGCGAGGCGAGATGTTGCTGAGCGTCCGCGGGGCCGGAACGTTGGTGCCGGTGGACGTACGGCGGGTAGCGGCCGGAACGTCCGGACGAGTGGCAACCGTGCACGCGCTCCCGGGCCTCCGGGTCGAACCGGCAACGGTGATCCTGACCCTTGAGAACCCGCGCCTGGTCCAGGAACTCACGGGTGCGGAGCTCGATCTCGCCGCCGCGGAGGCCAGCTTGCACGACCGGCGGGTGCAGCTTCGCCGCGCGGTGCTGCAGCAGCGGTCGGTGCTCGCCTCCGTCGAGGCGCAGGCCCGGCAGGCTGCCCTCAGCGCGGAAGCCGATGCGGAGATCTACGCCGAGGGGATCATCGGGTGGATCGCGTTGGAGGACAGCCAGGAAGCCGCCGCCGAACTCCGGACGCGCGCCGACCATGAGGGAGAACGTCTCCGCCTGGCACAACAGGTGGCGGCGGCCGAGCTGGTTGCCGAAGAGGCGCGCGTCGCGCGGTGGCGGGCGGTGGCGGAACTCCAGCACGAGCTGGTGTCCCGGCTTGAGGTTCGGGCGGGAATCGCTGGCGTAGTTCAAGAGGTTGCGGTGGAGATCGGCCAGCAGGTTGCGCCGGGAGACAGCCTCGCCAGGGTCGCCGAACCGTCCCGCCTGAAGGCCGAGCTGCGGATCGCGGAAGCCCAGGCGAAGGACATCGAGGTGGGGCAGACGGCCCGCGTGGACACCCGGAACGGAGTCGTTTCCGGCCGCGTTACCCGAGTGGAACCGGCGGTCCGCGACGGCGCGGTAACCGTAGATGTCATGCTGACCGACGAACTGCCCCGCGGCACCCGGAGCGAACTCTCGGTAGAGGGCCTTGTGGAGATCGAGCGGCTCGAAGATGCGCTGCATGTCGGTCGTCCGGCGTTCGGGCAGGAAGGGGAGGAGGTGGATCTGTTCCGGATTGCCGGGGACGGGAGCCACGCCGTCCGCGTGCGAGTGCGCCTCGGCAAAGCCTCGGTCAACACCGTGGAGATCCGGGAGGGCCTGATGGAAGGCGACACGGTGATCCTCTCCGACACCTCGGCCTGGGACGGGCACGACCGGATACGCCTCCGATGACTACGCTCGATGTAACGCGCCAGCGGAGAAAGGCCGAAAGCGGGAATGCCAACCCGTCGGCGAAAGGAGAGGTCATGCCTGACCCTGTCATCCGACTGAGTAGCATCAGCAAGATCTTTCATACGGACGAGGTGGAGACTCACGCCCTGTCCGAAATCAGCCTGGGCTTCGATGCGGGCGACTACGTGGCGATTTCAGGGCCTTCGGGGTGCGGGAAGTCCACGCTGCTCTCGATTCTGGGCTTGCTCGACACCCCGAACGCGGGGGAGTACCTCCTGAACGGCCATTCGGTGGCGAACCTCGGATTGACCGAGCGAGCCCGGATCCGCAACCGCGAAGTGGGCTTCGTCTTCCAGGCTTTCAATCTGATCGGTGATCTGACGGTCTACGAGAACGTGGAACTGCCGCTCGTGTACCGGGGAACCCCGGGCGCCGAGCGAAAGCGCCGTACTCTCGACGCGCTCGAACGCGTGGGGATGTCCCATCGCCGCAAGCATTTCCCCTCCCAGCTTTCCGGGGGCCAACAGCAGCGCGTCGCGGTCGCCCGGGCCGTCGTCGGGGAGCCCTCCATCCTGCTCGCCGACGAACCCACGGGGAACCTCGACTCGAAGAATGGCACCGAGGTGATGGACATGCTGGATTCGCTCCACCGGGGAGGGGCGACCATCTGCATGGTGACCCACGACCCGCGCTACGCCGATCGCGCGGAGCGGACCATCCATCTCTTCGACGGTCGCATCGTTCGGGATCCGGGGTAGGGGAAGCCGGTCTGAAGGAGGCGCGCGATGGACTTCCGGATCGCCGACCGGCAGCGGAAACGCCGAAACCGGCGGTTGGTCTTCGGCGCTGGAGGGACGGTCACGTTCGCGGCCTTCCTGATCGGGCTCGGACAAATTGCCCCCGCCGTCCCCGAGGTGCACCGTTCGGCCGCCTGGACGGGCGTTGTGGAGCGCGGTGACTTCGTGCGGCAGGTGCGCGGCCCCGGCAGCCTGCAAGTCCCGCCCGAACAGATCCGCTGGCTGGCCGCCGAGACCCGGGGACGGGTCGAGGAGCGGCGCGTTCTGCCGGGGACTCCGGTCGAGGCCGACACCGCGCTGCTGGTCCTTTCGAATCCGGAGCTTGTCGAGCAGACCCGCGAGGCCGAGCTGCAGGTCCGCGCCCAGGAAGCGGAACTCCGCCGGCTGCGGCACCAGACCCGATCCGTCCTGCTGGAGCAGCAGAACGCGGCCGGGGAGTTGGCGGCCGCCGCGGCAAGGGCCGGCCGGCGCGCCGACGCCGACCGAAGGCTCTTCGAGGCGGGACTCGTCGGCGAACTCATCCACCGCCGCAGCGAGGTGACCGCGGAGGAATTCGAAACCCGCCACGCCCTCGAAGAGGAACGTCTCTCCATCCTTTCCGATTCGACCGCGGCTCAGCTCGCCTCCAAGGAGGCGACGGTGGCCCGCTATCGCGCCGCGCTGGAACTCCGCCGGCGCCAGTTGGCCGCGCTCACGGTGCGGGCCGGACGGGTCGGCATCCTGCTGGAGGTCCCGGTCGAAATCGGCCAGGAAGTGAGTCCCGGGCAGAACCTCGCGCGCGTTGCCGATCCCCGGCGACTGAAGGCCGTGCTACGCATCGCCGAAGCCCAGGCGCGGGACGTGGAACCCGGCCAGTCGGCACGGGTGGACACCCGGAACGGAGTCGTCGAAGGCGTCGTGTCCCGGGTCGATCCCGCGGTGCGGGACGGAACGGTGGCGGTGGACATCCGGCTCGAAGGCGAGCTTCCTCGGGGCGCCCGTCCTGACCTCTCGGTGGACGGCACGATCGAGCTGGACACGATTCAGAACACCCTCCACGTTGGCCGACCGGCCTACGGCCAGCCGGGGAGCACGGCCGAGCTCTTCCGGATCGCCCCCGACGGTCAGACGGCAGTGCGTGTCCAGGTAGAGCTGGGCCGGACCTCGGTGAACCGGATCGAGGTGCTCAATGGCCTCGCCGAGGGGGACGAGATCATCCTCTCCGACACGTCCTCGTGGGACATCTGGGACCAGATCCGTCTGCGGTAACGAGACGCCGAACCGACCCGCGCGGTCGCTCTCCCCGAGGAATCGCGGGGCCGTTGGGGAGACCAGGCCGCCGTTCCGCCGGCCCGTAGCGATCTCGTGATTTGGGTCTTGAAATCCGACGCGCGGCACGCTTAACCCAAGGGTAGACAGGGACCGCATGGGAGTCCCGGGAGGCACAGAATGAGTCCACGAATAGCAAGACGGGTCCGGTTGGGGGCCTATGGCGCGGTGGCCGCTGCGCTGGTGGCGCTCGCGACAATCGCGATCGCCCGACTGGGATCGGACCGTGCTGTGAGCGGCGCGCCGTCGGAAGAGCAGCCTCCGGCCATTCGCATCCAAGCCCCTACTGACCTGGAGGAGACGGTCGAGAAGGCCGAGAAGAAGGCCGCGATCGACGACACGACGACAGTAGGGCAGCTGGTGGCCGCGGCGCGCGCGGCAGACGCCGGCCGGGTTCGAACTCTGCTGAGCGAAGGTGTTTCCCCAAACGGGCGAGAAGCGCTGAATGGTCATGGACCGCTGCATCAGGCGGCGCGCGCCAATTCGCCGGACGTCGTGGACATCCTGCTGGCGGCCGGCGCGGACCCGTCTGCGCCCGACGGGCAGGGCGTCACCCCGCTGATGCGCGCAGCCGATTCGGCCGCGCTGGATGCGGGGCGGCGGCTCCTGGCGGCGGGTACGGAAGTCAACACACAGCACGATCCGGGAACACCGCGCTGACCCATCTGGTCGGAGGGTTGTTCCGCCGCCGCATGACGGGCGAGGCATCCGGGAACGGGTCCGATCCCATTGAGTTCGCGCGCCTGTTGCTCGAACTCGGCGCGGACCCGAATCTGGAGAACCGGAGCGGCGACGAGCCCCTCAAGGCAGTCGTCGCCATGCAGGATGTGCCGCTCCTGGAGCTGCTGCTGGAGCACGGCGCCAGGCTGGACGAGGTTTCTGACATCCATCTCTTGGCCCGGATTCCGGGTCCGGTTGGGCAACTCGTCCAGGCAGCGTTGCAGCGGGCGAGCGAGGAATAGGAACCATGGGCGTCCTCCGCGCCGCACGGGACGATTCCAGCATTCCCGCGCGGACGTCACCATGCGGGGCCCCCGCCAGCGCCTGACCGGGAGGCCCCGGTGATCCGCACGCGTGCAGCCGTCATAGCCGCGCTGCGGTCTTTTGGCGCTGCTCCCTGGAACGCCGGCGGCGTGTGCCTCACGCTTGCGGTGTCGGTCGGCGCCGCCCTCGGCGTCGAAGCGGTCTGGGACACGGCGATCGTCCGCCCGCTGGTCTTCCGGGATCCCGCGAACGTCGTGAACGTCTCCCTCGAATCTACCCCCGGAGCGTCCGCGCCTGCCGGCCGCGTTGGCGACAACCTGATGCCTTCCGAGGTTGAGACGCTGCGCCGGGACTCGTTGGCGTTCGAATGGATCGGGACCTGGGCGCCCCGCGCGTATGTCCTGGAATCAGGTTCGACGGCCGCATACGTTGGCGCCGCGCTCGTGTCGCGGGGGATGCTCGAAACGCTGGGCGTTGCGCCCGAGGCCGGACGTCTCTTCGCCGCCGAGGACCACGCCGCGGCATCGGCTTCCGACTCGGTGTTCCCGGAACCGGCGCGCGACGTCGCGATCGTGAGCCACGACCTGTGGCTCACCGGGTTCGCTGGACAGGAGATCGGTCGCGCCGAAGTGACGCTGGACGGCCGGCCGTTCCGGATCGTCGGCGTCATGCCGCCGGAGTTCGTATTCCCCTCATCGGGCATCCGGATCTGGCTGCCGGCGAAGGAGGCGCTGGAAGGGCTCGCTGCCGAAGGTGCGGGACGGTCTTCCACGATCGGCTTCCCCGTCGTGGGCCGCCTCAAGCCGCATGTCACGCCGGCCGCGGCTGGGGCCGAGGCGACCAGCGTGATCGCGAACCTGGACCGGCGGACTGGAGAGGACCGCGTGACGATCACTCCGATGCAGGAGGACCTGACGGCTTCGCTGCGCCCCACGCTCCTCGTCCTGCGCGCGGGGGCGTGGCTCCTGATCCTGGTCAGCGCCTTCAGCGTGAGTTCGCTTCGGTTTTCGCGCGCGTTGGCGGAACGCCGAGCCGCCGGCATCCGCCGGGCACTGGGAGCCGGCCCGCGGGACGAACTCGTCGCGAGCGCAGTGCGCGTCGTCGCCGGAGCGCTCGTGATCTTTCTGGGAGCGGTGCTCATTGGCTGGGCTGTGCTCGGCGGAATGCGTGGCCTCGGGAGTGATCTCCCGTTCGCCGAAACCTGGCGGCTCGGCGCGGCGTCGCTCGCGACCGGGTTCCTCGCCGCGCTCGTCGCGGCCACTCTGGTGGAGCTGCCGCAACTCGTGGCCACGGCGCGGGCGTGGCGGCATTCGGCGCTCGATTCGGCGCGCGGCCAGATCGTCGCGCGACCGTTCGCGTTCCCTTTCCTGGCTGCCGGAACGGCCGCCTCCGTCGTCGTCCTCACCGGGGTCGTAGCGCTCGGCGGCAGCGTGTTGGCGCTCCGCGAGGGAAGGGGCGGCTACTCCGCGGAGGGGCTCACCGTGGTCACGGTTGATTTCAGCGGTTGGGGTGATGGCGCGGTCGCGCCCGAGACACGCGCGGCGCTGCTCGACCGGAGCGTGGCGCGACTTACGGCGTTGCCCGCGGTGCGGGCGGCGGCGTATGGGGAGACGATGCCCGACGAACAAAGCGGCAGGGGCGGTTCGTATGACGACGACGGCCGGACCGTTGACTTCACCGAACGACGGGTTGGCCCCGGGTTCCTGGGGGTGTTGGGCGTCGGGCCAGTCGCCGGCCGGGAACTCCTCGCCTCGGACGGTCCTTCCGCCGGGCAGGTCGCGGTCCTCGACCGTTCCTTCGCACGCCGGCTTGGGGACGCCCCGCTGGGCCGGACGGTCAGGGTCATGGGTGGCGCGTACCAGGTGGTCGGCGTTGTCCCGGACGTGCTCACCTTTCCGTTGACCGCCAGGAGCCCGACCATCTATAGGCCGTATGCGTCCCCGGCCGGACTCTCCCTCCCGTTTCCCCGAGCGCAGATCGTCGTTCGCACTGCCGGCGAGCCGACTGCGGAAGTATTGGCGGCCGTCCGGCGCACGGTGCGGGAAGTGGACCCGCGGCTCCGCGTGCTGCGGGCGGAATCGGTCTGGCGGCAGCGTTCGCGCGAACTCGGCAGCCCGGTGCTCGGGTCCTTCGTGCTCGTGATCTTTGGCGCCGCCGGAGTCCTGCTCAGCATTCTCGGCGGGATGGGGCATGTCAGCGAGCATCTGACGCGCGAAGCGCCATCCATCGCGGTGCGCCAGGCTCTCGGCGCCGAGCCCGGGGCGCTCCAGTGGGAGGTCGTGAAACGGACGGCGCTGGCGGTGGCCGCCGGTATCGCCGCTGGACTCGGCGGCGGATTCCTCCTGATGCGTGTCCTCATGCACCGGATTCCCTGGGTGGGCACTCCCGAAACCGTGCTGTTCCTCGGCCCGGCCGCGCTGCTCGGGCTGGCGCTTTGGGCCGCGGCGGCGGCGGTGGCCTGGCGGGAACTCCGTTCGAGCCCGTGGGGCGTTCTGAAGGCGCTGTAGGGGGTGAGACCGTGGGCATCGCTTGTCGGGATCGGCTGGCTTCGGCGCCCCCATCGAAGCGTCCGTGGGTGGGAGCGCGCTCTTCCAGGGTCGATACCCGAGGGGACCTGGAGAACCGGAGCCATCAAGAATCCGTTACTACCTATGTCAGCCGGCCTCGGGAAATCACATCCACAGGAGGTGAATGACCATGGGCGCTCCCAACTCCAAGGGGAAAGCGGAACCGCAGCACGAAGATGCCGGGTGGCGCGCCATGGAGGAAGACGCCCTCGGCGGGGCGGCGGAGCACCGGCCGGAGACCCACCTCCATGATCCGGGAGGTGACAGTCGGGAGGATCTGGGGGTGGTGCAGTTGTATCTGCGCGACGCAGGCCGAAGGCCTCGGCTCACGGGACGCGAGGAACGGCGATGCTGCCGCTTCCTGCGGTACGCGCGCTGGCGGAACTCCGGATCGAAAGGACCGGAGCCGGCGTTCGGAGACCGCTGCGCACGCGGCTGCTGCCTGCTCATTGAGGGCAACCTCGGGCTGGTCGTCTCGATTGCGCGGCGCTATCAGGGGATGGGCTTGCCGCTCTCGGATCTGATCCAGGAGGGGAACCTGGGGCTGATCACGGCGGCCGGCGGGTTCGATCCAGCGCGGACCCCGCGATTCCCGCGCTACGCCGCGGGCTGGATCCGCGAGACGATCTGCCGGGCTCTCTCGCAGAAATCCCGGACGATTCGAATTCCTCTCGACCAACTGGCGCTGCGGCGGCGTGCCGCCAGCGTCGAGGCGGATATCGAACAGCGATACCGCAACGACGAATGCCGCACCGGTTGGCATCGACCGCATACGACGGAGGACGACGCCCACGAGATCGGCGTGGATCCGCAAGCGCTCCGGGCCACGATCCGGCGGGTGCCCGATGTGAAATCGCTGGACGCTCCCCGAACCGCGGGTGGCCCTCCGCTGCGGAACCTGCTTGCGGACGCGGGATCACCGGACCCGTGCGACGCTGCAGCCCGATCGGAGGAGCGCACCCGGATCAGGGAGGCGGTTTCCCATCTCCCGGCGCGCCTGCGGCATGTCGTCGAGCGGCGCTACGGATTCGCAGGCCTAGGTGAGGCCAGCCTCACGGAGATCGGGCGTGAACTCCAGGTTTCGGCGGAGAGGGTCCGCCAGTTGCAGGCCAGGGCGATGGTCATGCTCTCGCGCGAGCTTCGGCACGCCTGATCCTCCCGAACCTGTTCTCCCCAAGGCGTGCGCGAGCGCGTCCGGCCCCTCAACCCGCCCGGTCGGTCACCAGCCGGCGTCCGTTCAACGGCTGCACTGGGCGGTTGTTGACCGGGAAGAGCGTGCGGAACGCCTCGATCTGTTCGCTCGAAGCCGTCACCGGATCCGTCATCACCAGCCATGAGACGCCCTCCGTGCAGGGCGGCGTGGTGAGCGAACCTGCGTAACGCCACGTCGTCCGCCGTTCCGGAAGCAGCGCGTTCGCGTCCAGCGATCCCTCGATGATCGCGGCGGGGCCCGGCTCCGCCGGCAGCCCTCGCCAGACCGGCGCGAGCGCCTCGTTCGCTTCCCCCTCCTCCAGGAACACGCCGACTACGGCGAGCGCCCCGTCCGCACTGGCATGGACCAGGTGCATCTCCAGGGGAAAGTCGGCGCCGTCCACGGTGTGCTCGCTCCGGTGGTGGAAATGGAACTGGACCAGCCCGTAGCGCGTCCCGTCGAGGACGATGGCGCTCCCCGGCTGGTAGTCAACCTGGATCGTGTGGCCGTTGTTCAGGATGGAGATGGGACTCGGCGCGTAGTCGAAGGCGATCTCGGACAGGGCTCCCGGTTCGGCGCCCGTGAGATCGATCGGCGACTGCTCCCGTCCGTCACTGCAGGCGGCGAACCCGGGATCGAGCGAGCCCCAGTGCTCGGGGCCTTCCGCTCCCTCGTATCCCCAGTGCGCCTGGGCCTGCGCTCCCGCGCTGAACAGCAGCACTCCGGCTCCTGCCGCTCCCATGATCATCACCGCCTTCCGCTTGGACATGTCGCCCACCTCGCGGCCCGGCACCCCGCCGGCGGTCTGCCGCGACTACGAGAATTTACCGGCTCGATCTCCGCGTTGCACCCCGGAATCGGGCGCGCTGCTTGAAACGGCAGGCCCTCGTTATCGACCGGAGCTTCCGTCACAGACCCCGGATATCGACCGGAGCTGCCGTCGCCGATCCCGGATATCGACCGGAGCTTCCGCCGCTGATCCCGGATATCGACCGGAGCTGCCGCCGCCGATCCCGGATATCGACCGGAGCTTCCGCCGCTGATCCCGGATATCGACCGGAGCTGCCGTCGCCGATCCCGGATATCGACCGGAGCTCCCGCCGCCGACCCCGGATATCGACCGGAGCTACCGCCCACGACCCCCGATATCGACCGGAGCTACCGCTGCCGATCCCGGATATCGACCGGAGCTACCGTCGCCGACCCCGGATATCGACCGGAGCTGCCGCTGCCGATCCCCGATATCGACCGGAGCTGCCGCCGCCGATCCTGGATATCGACCGGAGCTGCCGTCGCCGATCCTGGATATCGACCGGAGCTGCCGTCGCCGACCCCAGATATCGACCGGAGCTGGCGCCGCCGACCCCGGATATCGACCGGAGCTGGCGCCGCCGACCCCGGATACCGACCGGAGCTTCCGTCACAGACCCCGGATATCGACCGGAGCTCCCGTCGCAGATCCCGGATATCGACCGGAGCTGCCACCGCCGACCCCGGATATCGACCGGAGCTTCCGTCGCCGACCCCGGATATCGACCGGAGCTCCCGCCGCCGATCCCGGATATCGACCGGAGCTGCCGTCGCCGACCCCGGATATCGACCGGAGCTCGGCCGTTATCGACCGGAGCTGGAATCACTGATCCCGGATATCGACCGGAGCTCGGCCGTTATCGACCGGAGCTGGAATCACCGATCCCGGATATCGACCGGAGCTCGGCCGCTATCGACCGGAGCTGGGAATCGCCGACCCTCGATATCGACCGGAGCTTCGCCGCTATCGACCGGAGCTGGAACCACCGACCCCGGATATCGACCGGAGCTTCGCCGCTATCGACCGGAGCTGGAACCACCGACCCCGGATATCGACCGGAGCTCGGCCGTTATCGACCGGAGCTGGAATCGGTGTCACGGGACACGACCTTCTACGCTGTTGGGAGACACCTACTCTTACGACCGGGTTCCGGGTCTGGCCGTCGTTTCACGACGGTTCGGGCCGGGGCTCCGGTCAGTCGCGGAGCCAGGAGGAGACGGCTTCAGCGCGCTTCGCCAGACGCTCCGCCAGCTCTTCGATGATCCGCTTATCCCCCGCGTCCGGCCCAGCCGCGGCCGCTTCCGGGAGAACGTTCCGAACCCTCTGGGCGAGTGCGCGGCACGCCGCCACCGTGTCCCAATCGAGATCGTTTTCGGTGCGGAAGCGCTCCCACTCGCGGCACCCGATGTCGTGGAGCCGGTACTTGCCGCCGACCCGATTGGACAGTTTGAGCCTCCGCGGGTCTTCGGAGTAGGGGAAGAAGCTCGCGATGTCGTAGAGGGGTGCGAGGCGAACCTGTCCCGCCGAGCCCATCAGTAGCGAGAAGTTCTTCGCGTGGGAATCGGTGGCCCCGAGGATCCAGTTCAGCATGATCGAGCGCGCGAGGGTCTGGGCGTCCTCGTCGGGCTGCGCTGATTCCGCGCGGACGAGGTCGAGCATCGTGCGCACCGTGGGGCCCCCTTCGTTCTGGTACTTGCGTTCGGGCGGCACGCCGAGCGCCTGGCAGAAGTCCTCCTGATGGAGGCGGACCCACTCCGGGCCGATGCGCCGGCGGTCGTACCGGGTCACCACCAGGGCGAGTTGGTCCCCGAAACGTTCGATCCGGGTTGACGCCGCCGGAAGGCCCGCCGCCCGCGCGAGCCGCAGGCAGAGATGCTCATTCTCAACGAGTCCGGAAAAGCGGGGGTTTTGAGGTTTCAGGATGTGGGTCGTCGGCGTTGCGCCGGCGGGAAGTCCCCAGCGGCCATCTTCGAAGAGCAGCGCCGTCTTCGGTTGGACCCCGGGCAACGAGAACCGCCCGGCATCGTCGGGGCGGCGGCCGAGCGCAGGGTCCAAGCGCAGTTCCGCAAGCCGATGCCCCACCATCTCCTCCGTGAGCCACTCGACCGATTGCGGACCGGCGTCAAGAAACTCGTCGAGTCGCTGGGGCCGCACGAACTGCACCGCGCCCGCGCAGTCCTCGCCCACCTCGCTCAGCAGGCCAAAGACGTTTCGGCGCGAGACCTGAAAACGAGAACTCCAGGCGCGCAGCACGTCTTCGTCATCGGGGAGGAGGCCGGCGAGCCACGGCTCGACGGAGGCGCGCGGGTATGGATCGGCTCGAAGTGGCATGGAGAGCGAGAGCGGAAAGGCATCCGGGTCCTGCCGCCACTGCTTCAGGTAGACGAAGGAAAGGTCGCCGCCTCGCGAGCGCGTCAAGGTCCCCAGGCGACGCCGGTTCGCGACCACCGCGAGCTCGGTCATTCCACTTCCGACCGATGGGCCTCGATGACGGCGTCCAGGTTCACTCCGGCGGAAGGGCGTTCCTCAAACTTCACGACGATTCCAGCGCTCGCCAACGTGCGGAGAACGAGGCCGAGTTCAGCGCCTTCCCGACCCCTTTCGACGCCGTTCAACCACTGTCGGCTCACTCCCGCCCGGCGGGCAAGCTGCGCCTGGGTCAGCCCGCGCCGGCGGCGTTGCTCGCGCAGCAGCACTCCAAGCGTGCGGGCGGAACGAACGAACATGAAGAGAGCCTCGCTTGGTGTCAGCGAACAACGACATACACTGTTATGTCGCAGTTCGCAGATATTCTAGTATTGTCGTCGAACGACGATACCACGCGCATGCCGGCCGAAGGGGTCGGGCGGCGGATGCGCGGTTGACGTCGACTCGGCTCGGGAGGAGCGTTAGCCCCGTGCCTGTGCGACGTTTTCCCGAGGGGATGCCCGCCGAGAGGGAGCCATCGTGGCGCTGGGGGTTCCGTCCCGCCGCCCGCCTGCGGCGGGCTGTGCCGGCCCCCACCCGGAGAACCGGCCTGGAGGTCGGCGTTCCCGTGCGGTCGCCCGCGCTTGCGTGCTGGCGGCGATACGCGACCCCGCTCGCTCTGCGCCACCATGCCGGCCGGAGGCCGGCGCTCCCAACCTAAGGCCGCAGGATGAGCTTGCCCATGGTGGCGCGGCCCTCGAGGAGGCGGTGGGCCTCGGCGGCCTGGGCCAGGGGGAGCTCGCGGTCGATGGTGAGCTGGAGCCGGCCGTCCGCGACGGCGTCCAGGACCTCCCCGGCGCGCCAGCGAAGCTCGTCGGTGGTGGCGGCGTAGTTGGCGAGGGTGGGCCGGGTAACGAACAGGGACCCGTGCTGGGCCAGCAGCAGGGGATCGATCGGCGGCACCGGGCCGGCCGACTGGCCGTAGAGGACGAGCATCCCGCGCGGCCGGAGCAGTTCGAGACTCTTCCGCCAGGTCGTCTCGCCCACCGAGTCGTAGGCGACCGCGAGTTGCTTGTCTCCGAGTTCTTCGCGAATCACCTCCGCGAAGTCCTCCTCGGTGTAGCGGATCACGTGGTCGGCGCCGGCGGCGCGGGCCGCCTTCGCCTTTGCCTCCGTGCTCACGGTGCCGAAGACCCGGGCTCCGAGCGCCCGGCACATCTGGCAGAGCAGCAGACCCATCCCGCCCGCCGCGGCGTGGACCAGCACCGGCATCCCCGACTGCACCCGGAACGTGGAGCGGACCAGGTAGTGCGCGGTCATTCCCTGGAGGAGCGCGGCGGCGGCCTGGGTCGTCGTGACCCCGTCCGGCAGCCGGACCAGCTTCGCCGCCGGGCGCACCGCCTGCTGGGCGTAGCTGCCCATCTGCATCACCCAGCCCACCCGGTCTCCGGGAGCGAGGTCCGAGACGCCGGATCCCACCGCCTCGACGACTCCGGCGCCCTCCACCCCCGGGGTGAACGGCGTGGGGACGGGGTAGAGCCCGGTGCGGTGGTACGTGTCGATGAAGTTGACGCCGGCGGCCTCGACCCGGACGAGGGCTTCGCCGGGGCCGGGGGCGGCTTCGGGGACGGAACCGAGGGTCATCACCTCCGGGCCGCCGGGTTGTTCGATGCGGATGGCTTGGGGCATGCGATTCCTTTCTGGTAGTCCAGAGGGCCGGGCATCCTACAATTCGGCCAAATGACGGCCGGTTCTCCTGCCGGTCTTGAGAACAAGATCGCGCTGCTCCCCGAGAGCGCCGGGGTCTATCTTTTCCGCTCGGCAGAGGGAAAGACGCTCTACGTGGGCAAGGCCGCCTCGGTGAAGGCGAGAGTCCTCTCGCACTTCCGCACCCCGCCGCCGGACGCCAGGAAGAGCAACCTGCTGTCCCAGATCGCCGACATCGAGGTGGTGCTTACCGACTCCGCCAGGGAAGCGCTGCACCTCGAGAACAACCTGATCAAGACGAGGCGTCCCCGCTACAACATCCTGCTCCGGGACGACAAGAACCCGCCGCTCGTCCGGCTCACGATGAACGAGCAGTACCCGCGGGTTCACATCGTCCGCGGCGCCGGCGCCGACGGAGCCGCCTACGCGGGTCCCTATTTCCCGGCGAGCCTCGCCCGCCGGAGCATGAGTCTCGTCCACCGGCTCTTCGGCATCCGCAACTGCCGTGAGCAGCTCAACGGAAAGCGCCCGCGCCCCTGCCTCCAGTACCAGATCCGCCGCTGCATCGCGCCCTGCGTGGACTCCATCTGCTCGGTGGACGAATACCGGAAGGCGTCGGAATCCGCCCGGCTCTTCCTGCTCGGACGAACGAACGAACTCTCCACGTCGCTGACCCGGCAGATGCGCGAGGAGGCCGAAGCGGAACGCTTCGAGGAGGCGGCCCGCCTGCGGGACAGCCTGAAGCTGCTTGCCGAGTTGAACGACCGCCAGAAGATGGCCGCCGCCGAAGGGAAGGCCCGCGACGTGTTCGGCCTCCATCGGGAGGGTGATCGCGCCCAGTTGCAGGTCTTTCTGGTCCGGGCCGGCAAGGTGGTGGACCGGGACACGTTTTCGCTTTCCGACCTGCCGCCGGTGGACGATGCGGGGCTGGTGGAAGCGGCGATGAAACAGTTCTACGAGATGGGGCGACTGCCGCCTCCCCGCATCGAATCGCCGCTCGACTTCCCCGAACGCGAGCTGATCGCCGAGTGGCTCGCGGAAAAGCGCGGTGGACGCGTTGAGGTCCACGTTCCCGTCAAGGGATCCCGCCGGCGCATGGTGGACCTGGTCTGCCGGAACGCCCGTCTCGCCTTCGATCTCGATTTTCGGGAGGCGGGCAGGAAGGCCGCCGCCCGGGTCCGGGCGCTCAAGGAGGCCCTCGAACTCCCCGCCGAGCCCCGCCGGATCGAGGCGTTCGACATTTCCAACCTGGGTGGGCGTCAGGTGGTGGCTTCCATGGTGGTGTTCGAGCGCGGCGAACCGCTTCCCTCGGCGTACCGGAGGTTCCGCATTCGCACCGTGCGGGGAAAGCCCGACGACTACGCCTCGATGCGCGAGGTCGTGCTCCGCCGCTACCGGCGGGTGCTGACCGAGGGGCAGGAGCTGCCGGACCTGATCCTGGTGGACGGAGGCCGCGGACAGCTCAGTTCGGCCGCCGCCGCCCTGCACGACCTCGGACTCACCCACATTCCGCACGCCGGGCTCGCGAAGCGGGAGGAGGAGATCTTCCTGCCCGGCGCGCCCGAGCCGCTCCGGCTGCCGCGGAACTCCCCGGCGCTCCATCTCCTGCAAAGGGCCCGGGACGAGGCCCACCGGTTCGCGATCACCTTCCACCGCAAGAGCCGCCGGGCGGAGACGCTGCGTTCCGCCCTCGACGGGGTGCCGGGCATCGGCCCGCGCCGCCGCCAGGCGCTGCTCACCCGCTTCGGCAGTCTGCGGCAGGTGACCGAGGCGTCCGAGACGGACCTCGCCGAGACGGTCGGCCCGGCGCTCGCGAAGCGGCTCCACGCCCTCCTGCATCCGCCGGACGTGGCCGGTGGCCCGTAGAATGCCGACGGCTCATGCCTGACAACGAACCCAAACCACGAAGCGGGCGCCCGCGCCTCCTCTCCGGGATGCGGCCCACCGGGTCCTCGCACCTCGGACACCTGGTGGGCGCCTACCGCAACTGGGTGGCGATGCAGGACCAGTTCGACGCGTTCTACTGCATCGTGGATTGGCACGCGCTCACCACCGACTACCGGGATACCAGCGACCTCCGGCACAGCACCCTCGAGATCGCCACCGACTGGCTGGCGGTGGGGCTCGATCCGAAGCGCTGCACCCTGTTCGTGCAGTCCCAGGTTCCCGAGCACGCCGAACTCCACCTGCTCCTCTCCATGGTCGTCCCGCTTGGCTGGCTGGAGCGGGTTCCGACCTACAAGGAACAGATCAAGGAGCTGAAGGAGAAGGACCTCTTCACCTACGGATTCCTGGGATATCCGGTGCTCCAGGCCGCGGACATCCTCATGTACGACGCCGCGGTGGTTCCGGTCGGCGAGGACCAGAAGCCGCACGTGGAACTCACCCGCGAAATCGCGCGCCGGTTCAACCAGTTCTACGGCAAGGTGCTCAGGGAGCCCGATGTTCGGCTTACCCCGTCGCCCCGCCTGCCCGGAACCGACGGCCGGAAGATGTCCAAGAGCTACGGCAACGTCATCGGCGTCGCCGAGGACGAGGGCTCGGTCCGGAAGAAGCTGAAGACGATGATGACCGATCCGGCCCGCAAGCGGCTCAAGGATCCCGGAGATCCGGCGAAGTGTCCCGTCTTCGATCTTCATCGCATCTTCTCCGACGAGAAGACGAAGGACTGGGCCGCCCAGGGATGCCGGTCGGCGGAGATCGGCTGCATCCAGTGCAAGAACGCGCTGGCCGACCACCTGGTGGCCGAGGTGGCGCCCATCGGCGAGCGGCGGCGGGAATACGAAAAGCGTCCCGACGACGTGCGGGACGTCCTGGTCGCCGGCAGGCGGGAAGCGTCCGAGGCGGCCGGCGCCACGATGGAGCGGGTGCGCGCCGCGGTGCGCCTGCCGGTCGCCTGAAACCGATCGGATGAAAGCGGTCCTCTACCAGCCCGAGACCGGACTCGGGATCCCCGGTCAGGGGTTTCACATCCGCTTCGACGGTGGTGACGACGCCCCCGCGGAAGACGGATTCGACGGACCGCTGGAGCTGCTCCTCCGCATGGTGCGGGAAGGCCACGCCGATCCGCTGCGGATCGAGATCGCTTCCATCACCCGGCAGTACCTGGAGACCCTCGAACTGCTCGAGATGCTGGACCTCCGCGTGGGGTCCGAGTTCCTCAAGATGGCGACCGCGCTGCTTCGCATCAAGGCGCGGCGCCTGCTCCCCCGGCCCGTTCCGGCGGTCTCGGGATCGGAGGCGGACCCGCTCGCCGAACTCGAGGACCGTCTCCGCGACTACGAGCGCTACCAGGAGGCGGCCCGCCAGTTGCGGGAGAGTCTCGAGGCGCGCCGTTCGGTGTGGGTCCGGCGGCCCTCGCTGGGCTTCGTGGAGACCGATGTGGTGGCCGGTGACGCGGAGGCCGCCGAGCGGGAAACCCTGCTGCAGGTGGACCTCTTCGCGGTGGTCGAGGCGTTTCGGCGCGTCGTCGTCCGCGCGCGTTCGCGCCCCCGGGTGCCCATTCCCCAGCGCCGGATTTCCATGGCGGTGCTGATCCGACGCATCGAGGCGGCGGTGCCCCCCGGCGTCGAACAGGACTTCGAGGAGCTGCTCTTCGAGGTGATCGAGGGCAACGTGGATCGCGGAACCCTGGTCGCCGCGTTCCTGGCGATTCTGGAACTGGCGCGCGGGCGCCGGATCTCGGTGGCCCAGGAGGAAAACTTCGGCCCGATCCGCATCGCGGGGCTGGCGCCCGAGTGATGCCGGTGTCCGAGACAGTCCCCGCCCCGGACGCGGAAGCGGCGGCCGCTCCCGTCCTGGACGGGGAACGGCTCGCCGGCGCGCTGGAGGCGCTGCTCTTTTCGCACGGGGCGCCGGTCACCGCCGAGCGGCTGGCGGAAGTGCTCGACACCGACCAGCAGGCCGTGCACGCGGCCCTCGCCGCTCTGGAAACGCGGTATTCGGCCTTCGAATCCGGACTCCGGCTCGCCCGCATCGCGGGCGGCTTCCAGCTCACCACCCGGCTGGAGTGGGGGGAGGCCATCGAGCGCCTCATCGCTCCGAAGCGGGAGCAGGCCCTGACCGAGGCGGCGCTCGAGGCGCTCGCGGTCATCGCCTACCGGCAACCGGTCACGGTGCCCGAACTGAACGCGATTCGCGGCGTGAACTCCCAGAGCGTGGTCGCCACGCTGATGAAACACCGGCTGATCCGCTCCCGGGGCCGCAAGCAGGTGGTCGGCCGCCCGCTCCTTTACGGGACCACGAAGGACTTCCTGGAACGTTTTGAACTCGATCGGCTGGAGGACCTGCCGAAGCTCAAGGAGTTCGAGCAGGCGCTGGCGGCTGCCGTCCCGGCTCCGGCCGCGGAACCCGAGACAGAGCCCGAGACCGCCCCCGCCGGCGGACCCGGGAGCGGGGACGGCTCCGAATGACCGCCGAGCGGCTCCAGAAGCTGATCGCGGCCGCCGGGATCGCTTCCCGCCGCAGCGCGGAGGCGATGATCGCCGAGGGGCGGGTCACGGTGGACGGGGAGGTCGTGCGGGTTCCCGGGGTGCGCGCCGACCCGGCGCTTCAGGACATCCGGGTGGACGGCGCGCGCCTTCGCAAGCTGGGCAGGCCCCGGCGTTACCTGGTTCTCAACAAGCCCATCGGCCATCTCACCACCCGCTCGGACCCGGGCCGGCGGCCCACGGTGATGGATCTCCTCCCGCATTCCTTCCGGTCGCTGGTTCCGGTCGGACGGCTGGACGGCAACAGCTCGGGACTCGTGCTGCTCACCGACGACGGGGATCTGGCGCAGCGCGTCACCCATCCCCGCTACCGGCTCCCGAAGACCTACTACGCGACCGTTCGCGGACTTCCCGAAGAGGATGTGCTCGACCGGGCGCAGCGCGGAATCCGGGTCGATGGCGAGGGGCTCCGGCTCGACCAGGTCGAGGTCATCGCCCGTTTCCCGCACCGCGCCCCGGCCAAGCGCCGGGCGCGCCTCCGGGTGACCCTCCGGGGGGGACGGAACCGGGAGATCCGGCGGGTGCTCAGCGTCCTGGGCCATCCGGTCCTCGAGTTGCACCGCACCCGGATCGGCTGCCTGGCGGACACCGGGCTCGCCCCGGGGAACTGGCGGAAACTGGGCGCGGCCGAGGTGGAGGAACTCCGGGAGTTGATCCAGCGGTGTTCAGGAGAAGCCGCGACGTCCCGCAAGTCGTCGGGCCCGGAACCGTCGGCTCCCCCGGCTCCGACCGGCCCGGCGGCCTTCGTCGTCGCGATCGACGGCCCGGCGGGTTCGGGGAAGACATCCGCGGCCCGGTCCGTCGCCGAGCGCTTCGGGCTTGCCTACTTCAATACCGGCGCCTCGGTGCGCGCGGTGGCGCTCGCGGCGATGCGGCAGGAAATGGATCTCGATGACGGCCCCGCGCTGCGCATCCTCGCCTACCGCGTCATCCTGGATCCGGAAGGCCGCGTCTTCCTCGACGGCGAAGACGTGTCCCAGGCGGTTCGCGCTCCGGAGGTCTCGGCGGGCGCCTCCCGGGTGGCCGTCCACCCCGAGCTGCGCGAGGTGTTGGTGGAACGCTGGCGCCAGTTTGCGGCGGCCGGGGGCGTCGTCGAGGGCCGGGACATCGGCACGGTGGTTTTCCCCGACGCGCCGGTCAAGGTGTTCCTGGATGCCCGCCCGGAGGTCCGGGCGCGGCGCCGCTCGTCGGACGAGGGCGACCGCGACGTGGGCACGGTCCAGTCCGAACTCCGCGACCGGGATCACACGGATTCCGGCCGGGCCGTCGCTCCGCTCCGCCGGGCGAAGGACGCCCGCGTGCTGGACACCAGCGACCTCACGCTCGAGGAGACCGTGGACCGCGTGTCCGGGTTGGTCGAGGCGGCTCGATCCGCCGCGAAGCGCTGACGTTCGCGTCCGTAGCGCAGCCCCCGAGGGGACGACGGGCGGCATTGGCCACTTGTTTGGTGGCTCGGCTCCTCAATTAAGGGGCAGGGTGCGTCATGTGCGCACGGATGCCGGAGGCCGAAGCCTCCCGAGGCCCGCCGTCCCCGCGGGGCAGCCCCCGCAGCCTACCGAAGTCCGGGCAGCCGTCTCAACCCGGAAGTCCGGGCCGTCGCCGCGGTTCGGTAACCGTTAGCAGCCTGTGGTGGAACTCGCGTGAGCACCGAGACACACGCTGGGCCTCGCTGACAAGGCGCGCGAGGGAGGAATACCGAGCGTATTTCGACCGAAGCGCAACGATGATCGAGCCGAAGGCGAGAGGTTCAGCGGGGATTCAGCGGGCGTCGAATGCCGCGTGAGTTCCACCACAGGCTGCTAGCCGCGGGCGGCGCGCCAGGTGTCCACGCAGGAGCGGTAGTTGGCGGCGATCTGCGCGATGGCGTCCGCTTCGCCGAGTTCGCCGTTCAGGTGGGCGGCGAGCGGTTCGCGGAAGTTCGTGCGCCCCACCGCGAACCCGATGAAACCGTCCACCGGAGCGGCGACCCGGAGCCACTCGTGGACCTGCGCCGCGTCGGAACCGCGTCCCAGCACGATGGAGCCGACGCGCTCCCGGCCCGCCCCGCGCCGGACGGCCGCCGCGACCCGCGCCGCGTCTTCCCGGCGGTCCACTCCTTCGATCTTCCAGATGTCGGGTTCGATGCCGAAGTCCTGGATCAGGTGGATGGCCCGCACCATGTGCCCGGGCCGCAGATCGCGGTCGTAGGCCGAGCCGGCCTCCTTGTCCTCGGGGGTGGTGGCCGGCACCAGCAGCTCGAACATGAAGAGCCTGCGTTCCGGGCCGTGCAGGTATTCGGACGCCAGCTTCAGGCGGGTGAGTTGCTGCGCGGTGTCGGGAGCGGGGTCGTCGGGATGGAGGCGCACCAGCACCTTCACGATGTCCGGGTTGTGAAACCGGATGTGGTTCACCCAGCCGGCGCCGTACTCGAAGTCGAAGACCGGCTGGCCGCTCTTTTCGATGCAGACGGCCCGCGGGATGCCGCGCGCCCCGGCATCCGCAAGGATCTGGCTGCCGAACTGGGCATCCACCAGGATGCCGACCTGCTCCTTCGCGAGGCCGCCCTCGATCGCCTGCAGGAGGCCGCGGTAGATCAGGCTCTTCGCCGCCGCCACCGGCGCGAATCCGTCGCCGCCGGGCGAGATTTCCGGGGCGCCGCGGAAGCCGAAGAAGGCCTTCGTGAAGCTGCCCCGGTGATCGAAGGGCTGGATGAAGAGCGGCTGGTCATAGCCGATGGCGGAGGAGTTGTTCATGGGCGGGGTGACGGACCTTTGCGAGGGGAGAGGAAGCGAAGATTTTATGGCGTCGGTGGCCGCCGGCCGCCTCCGGAGGCGGGCCGCCGGATCGGTGCGCGTCCCGGCCGTTTCGCGGCCCTCGCCGGCCGTGAAGAGCAGCGCTCCCAGCCTTTAGACTCCCGGAAAGTCCATGGAGCCCGACACCATCGTGGTGCGGGGCGCCCGGCAACACAATCTCAAGAACATTACCGTTCGCATTCCGAAGAAGCGCCTCGTTGTCCTGAGCGGGGTTTCGGGGTCGGGAAAGTCGTCGTTGGCGCTCGACACCCTCTACGCCGAAGGCCAGCGCCGCTACGTCGAATCGCTGTCCAGCTACGCCCGCCAGTTCCTGGGGCAGATGGACAAGCCCCTTTACGACACGATCCAGGGGCTCTCTCCGACCATCTCGGTCGATCAGAAATCGGCAAGCCACAACCCGCGCTCCACGGTCGGAACCATCACCGAGATCTCCGACTACCTCCGGGTGCTCTTCGCCCGCATCGGGCAGGCGCATTGCCCGCGCTGCGGGCGCGGGGTCAGTCCGCAGGCCGCGCAGGAAATCGTGGAGGAACTGGCGCAGTTGCCTCCCGGTTCACGCTTTCTGCTCCTCGCGCCGGTCCTGGAAAACCGTCGGGGCGAGTTCCGTTCCACGCTGGAGAGCATCCTCCGGCGCGGTTTCTCCCGGGCCCGGATCGACGGGGAGGTTCGGCTCGTCGAGGAGGTCACCGCCCTCGAAAAGCGGAAGAAGCACAACGTGCAGATCGTGGTGGACCGGTTGACCCGGAAGGACTCGGCCGGTGAAGAATGGCGCGGACGGGTCACCGATTCGGTCGAGACCGCGCTCCGCGAGGGTGACGGCATCGTGATCGCCGCGGTCGAAGGCGAGGCAACCGACCGGATCTTCTCGGAGAAGAACGGCTGCCCGAGCTGCGGCATCGGGTTCCCCGAGATCGCCCCGCAGCTTTTTTCCTTCAACAGTCCCCAGGGGATGTGCAAGGAGTGCAACGGCCTCGGCGCCCGGAGCGAGGTGGACGAGGACCTCGTGGTTCCCGATACCCGTCTCAGCATCAATGACGGCGCGGTGGCGTTTTGGGGCCGGTTCGCGGACCGCGACGGCTGGGAGGCGACGGTGATCCGGGGCGTCGCGAAACGCTTCGAGGTGGACCTCGACCGCCCGTGGGCGCGCCTCGCCGCCGGCAAGCGCAAGATCATCCTGTGGGGCGCCGGCCGCGAGCGGATTCCCGTCAAGTACCAGCGGAGTTCCCGGGCGGTCCACTGGGAAGGCCTCCTCAACCTGCTCACCCGCCGCATGCGGGAAACCTCTTCCGATCGGGCGCGCCGCTACTACGCACGCTTCTTCTCGAGCCGCTCCTGTCGCGCCTGCGGGGGCAGCCGATTGCGGCCGGAGGCGCTCGCGGTCACCGTGGCCGACCGAACCATCGCCGACATCTCCTCGATGGCGATCGAGGACGCGCTCGACTTCATGGCGAACCTCGAACTCGAGGGCACCGCGCGCGTGATCGGGGCGGAGCTCCTGAAGGAGATCCGGAACCGGCTCCGCTTCCTCGCCGACGTGGGCCTCGGGTACCTGTCGCTCGCGCGCCTGGCGCCGAGCCTGTCCGGCGGTGAGTCTCAGCGCATCCGGCTGGCCAGCCAGATCGGTTCCGAACTCACCGGGGTCATCTACATTCTGGACGAGCCCTCCATCGGGCTCCACCCGCGCGACAACGGGAAGCTGCTCGAAGCGCTGCACCGGCTGCGCGACATCGGCAACACCGTGGTGGTCGTCGAACACGACCGGGAAACCATCGAGTCGGCGGACTACGTGCTGGACTTCGGCCCGGGCGCCGGCGTCTATGGCGGAGAGGTGGTGGCGGAAGGAACTCCGGCTCAGATCCAGAACGAACCGAAGTCGCTCACCGGACGCTATCTCCGGGGAGACCTCGACATCACGATCCCGGCGCGCCGCCGGAGCGCCCGCCATTCGATCCGCATCGTGGGGGCGCGCGCGAACAACCTGAAGAAGGTGGACGTTTCGGTGCCGCTCGGGACGTTCACCTGCGTCACCGGTGTCTCGGGCGCCGGGAAGAGCACCCTCGTGTACGAGGTTCTCTACCGGGCGCTCGCCCGCGCGCTCCACCGCTCGGAGCGCCCCGTGGGCCGGCACTCGCACATCGAGGGGATCGAACGCGTCGGCCGGGTGGTGGACATCGACCAGTCCCCCATCGGCCGCACTCCGCGTTCCAACCCGGCGACCTACACGAAAGTGTTCGACGGCATTCGTTCGCTGTTCGCCGCCCTGCCGGCAGCCCGCGCCCAGGGCTATCGGCCCGGGCGTTTCTCGTTCAACGTGCCCGGCGGACGCTGCGAGCACTGCCAGGGGGACGGGGTGATCCGGGTGGAGATGCACTTCCTGGCCGATGTCTTCGTGACCTGCCAGGTCTGCAGCGGACGGCGGTTCAACGACCAGACGCTCACGGTTCGGTACCAGGGCCGGTCCATCGCCGACGTCCTCGATCTCACCGTGAGCGAGGCTGTCACGGTATTCCGCTCCCAACCCGGCATCCTCCACATTCTCGAGACGCTCCAGGACGTGGGGCTCGGCTACATCCGGTTGGGACAGCCCTCGCCGACGCTCTCCGGAGGCGAGGCGCAGCGGGTCAAGCTTTCTCGCGAACTGGCGAAGCGGTCCACCGGCGACACCCTCTACATCCTCGACGAGCCGACCACCGGCCTGCACTTCGACGACATCGCCCGTCTCCTGCGGGTGCTCGACCGCCTGGTGGACGCCGGCAACACGGTGGTGGTGATCGAACACAACCTGGACGTCATCAAGACCGCCGACTACCTCGTGGACCTGGGGCCCGACGGCGGAGGGCGCGGCGGCGAGCTCGTCGTCTGCGGGACTCCGGAAGCCGTGGCCCGGAACGCCGAGTCCTGGACCGGTCGGTACCTGCGCGAAATCCTGGCCCCGGCGCCGGCAGCCCGCCGGGCCTCCTAACAGCCCGTAGTGAAACCCAAGCGGCGTTCGCCCGGCGATCCATCCCGCCTGAACCACTCCGCTGCGCTCCGTTCTGCGTTGCGTTTCGGTCGAAATACACTCGGTATTCCTCCCTCACGCGCCTTGTCAGCCGGGCGCCTCGCCTCCTGACGGCATGTATCGCGCCCAGCGAACCGGCATCGGCTTCGGGAGCGGCGTGATGCCGTCCGGCGTCAAACAGCTCATCCTGATCACCGGCGGGGTGTACCTGGTCCAGCTCCTGATTCCGGCGGTCACGGTGCTCTTCGGGCTCTACCCGCCGGCGGTCCTCTCGCTCCAGATCTGGCGCCTGTTCACCTACATGTTCCTGCATGGCGGCCTGTTCCACCTGTTGATGAACATGTTCGTGCTCTACATGTTCGGGTCGCAGCTCGAGCAGGTCTGGGGGCGGCGCCGCTTCGTGCGCTACTACCTGCTCTGCGGCGTCGGCGCCGGACTCTTCGCGCTGCTGCCGCTACCGGCGTTTTTCGATGCGCTGCACATCGGCGCTTCCGGGGCGGTGTACGGACTGCTGCTGGCTTTCGGGCTCCTGTTCCCGTCCGCCCAGGTGTACCTGCTCGGAATCCTGCCCATGAGCGCGCGCCACATGGTGATCCTCTTCGGGTTCATTTCGCTGGCGGGGTCCCTTTCGGCGGCCTCCGACGGGGTCTCCCACATCGCTCACCTGGGAGGGCTGGTGGTGGGATACGTGCTGCTGAAGCGCGATGGCCTGCTTCCGAGGCGGCCCAGTCGGCTCGGCGTCCTCTGGCGCGACCTCCGGCGCCGGCGGCAGCGAGCCCGGTTCGATCGCTATTACGACGAACACACCCGGCGCCGCCGGTCCGAGACCCTCCACTGACGGCCCGCAGCCGGCGCCGCAAGGATCGCCCTTTGACTCCGGGCGAGGGGCTTGTTACAAATGTCCGGGTGCTGGCCCCGGCTGGCCTCTGCGGTTTTTCTCCCGTCCGTCGCCATGAGGGGCCGGACGAGGAGGCTGCTATGAGATTCCGCAACAAACTCGCGGCTGCGGCCGCGTTCGGGCTTCTGATCGCTCCGCCGGCCTTCGCGCAGGATGAGCCTGCCGAAGACGAGGCGATGGTCGAGACGCACGAGATCACGCTCGACAATGTGGGCGAGTCCCTGGTTGTCCGGGGACGGATCGCGAGAACCGAGAGCAATCCGGTTCAGGGAATCACGATCCACTTCGACAGGGCCCACATCGACTACCCCTTCCGGGTGTTCATCCCCCGGCAGGACCTCGGCGACTGGGAAGGGACCGACCCCGTAAAGGTGTACGCGCGGGGGCGCATCATCAAGGTCACCGGGGAGGTAGAGGAACAGGGCGAACTGCCGTTCATCAAGGTCACGGAACGCAGTCAGATCGAGATCATTCCGAGGCGACGCCGCCGGAGGCGCTGACCCCGCTCCCACCCGGTCGCGCCGGCTGACGCGACCGGGTTCCGGTTAGCACGCCTGGCCGGGAACGCCTGCCCGACTGCCCGGGCCCCTGCGCCGGTTCCGCGGGCCGCGGCCGCTTGACTCGGGGGGCCGCCTCTCGCTAAAAAGTGCAGTGCTGGCCCCGGCCCGTGCCTGCGGTTCTCCCGCCGGTCGCGAACCAGGGGGTCGGCCGAGGAGACTGCCATGAGATTCCGCAACCCGCTCGCGACTGCGGCCGCGTTCGCTTTCCTGATCGCTCCCCCGGTGTTCGCGCAGGCGCCCCCGGCGGAGGAAGCGGTGGAAGTCGTGGGGGTCCGCGATGTGAACGCCGATCACCTCGGCGAGGAAATCACGGTTGGTGGTCGGGTCATGGACGTCAAGCGGATTCAGGGGTCCGGCCTGCACATCTCCTTCATGACGAGTTTCCTGGTCCTCATCCCCGAGACGCACATGCATCTGTGGACGGGAGTGGATCCCGTCAAGCGCTACAGGGGCCGGAATCTGCAGATCACCGGCGAGGTCATGGAGGAGAACGACCAGTTGTTCATCGGAGTCACCGACCCGGAGCAGATGGAGGTCGTCCAGCGTCGCCGCCGCCGCCGGCGCTGATCCCCCGGCCCCGACTTCGGGGCACCGTCCAGAGACCTCCCCGAATCTGCGAATCGCCCGTGTTCCTGGGCGGAATTCCGTGCGTGAATCGCCCGCCGCGGCTACGATGTGGGTGATGAAAGAAATACGGGCAAAACACTTGAATAGAAGGTTTGGGCAGTTGGCTGGCGCCATTCGGCGCGCCCCGGTTTTCCTGGTCCGGGGTGGCAGAGAGGTCGGCGTAATCCTGTCTCTGGAGCAGTTCCAAGGCCTCCGTGGCACGGCCTGGCGGAGGGCCTGCCGCAAGCCACACGTCGCCGCCGGAGACGAGCGCGAACGTCGCACCTCCGGCTGACGAAACCCCCCGAAACCGCCGGCAGGGCGGTCCCGCCGGGAAGGGGTCGATTCCGCTCCGTCCGGGCTTCCCGGCCCCTGGGATCAGGCCGGGAAGCGAGTCGAAGTCGGCCCGTTCAGCGGTTGTCCAGGCTCCACTTCCCCGCGCCGGTCATCGCGATGAACAAGAAGAGGAAGCAGTAGAGAACCGCGAGTTCGCCCCGGTTCTCGATGGGGAACCAGCCGAGCATCATGCCCGCCTCGTCGGTCCGGAACTGGTGCGCGATGAAGTAGGCGACCGCCATTTGGCCGCTGCAGATGAAGGCGACGATTCCGGTCATGAGGCCCAGCATGAGTGCGAGACCGCCGCCGACTTCAATCAGTCCCGCGAGCCCTCGCAGGGACATCAGTTCGGCCGGATTCCCGCCCATCAGCCCGAAGATCTTCTGGGCGCCGTGGCAGAAGAACAGGAAGCCGGAAACGATGCGCAGGAGCGCATAGGCGGTGTCCTTGTGTTGGGCAAGCATGGTCTTCATGGTTGTTCTCCTTCCCCGCTCGGGCGGGGTGTTAGCAGCCTGTGGTGAAACCCCCGTGAGCGCCGAGAGTGGCGAGGCGCCCGGCTGACAAGGCGCGTGAGTGAGGAATACCGAGTGTATTTCGATCGAAACGCAACGCAGAGCGCCGCAAAGCGGCGTGGTTCAGGCGGGATGCATCGCCGCTCGAACGCCTCGGGGGTTTTGCCATAGGCTGCTAGAAGTCCATCAGGATCGTGTATTTGGCGATCAGCGCGCGGTCGAGGCGGTTGCCCATCGGGTCACGCCGGTCGTTCAGCACGATGAAGAAGTCGGAAAGGGGACGGTGGATCAGGTTGAAGCGGATGTTCGAACTCCAGTCTTCGCTCACGCTGTTGTACTGGATAAGCGCGTTCAGGAACATGCTCGTCGTGAACGTGTAGGTCACCCGCGCGGTCATCAGGTCGGCGACGAAAGCGCCCTCCGGGAGGGCGATGTCGTTCCGGCTCCAGCCCAGGTAGGCGGTCAGCTTTCCGCCGACGCGGACCACCGTGCTCACGTTCAGCGCCTTCCGGTCCCCGGAATAGAAGCCCCCCCAGTCGTAGCGGGCGTTCAGCGAAACCGGCCGGCTCGGGTCCGAGAAGAACATGACGAACAACTCGTCATACTGGTGCTCGCCCGGGTGGACGATGGTGGTCGGGTGCAGGCTGAACGGGGTGAAGGTCTGCTCGATGCTGTCGTTGTAGCCGAACTCCAGGAACGCGCCGGTCTGGTGCCGGAACCCGAAGTGGTAGTTGACGTACCGGCTCACCAACTCGCCGTCGGAGTTCACGTAGTCGTTGAACTCGAAGTGGGGGTTGAACTCTCGCAGGAAGTCGCTCCACCAGTCCGGCCGGTAGTGGTAGCCGACGTAGCCGAGCAGGCGGCGGACCCCGATCCGGGGGGCAAACCCCATTTCCGGGTTGAAGTCGTCTCCGAGCCTGGACCAGGCGCCCCGCAGTTGCCACAACCGGCCGTCGTAGTTCGCCGCGACGCGGGCGGCCTGGTCGTCGCCGGTGCGGTCCGGAGTGGCGGTCCGCGCCCAGTAGGAGTTGACCTCGATCTCGGGCGAGACCCGCCAGTTGGCGTCGAGGCCCATCGAGCGGTTGTAGTGGTCGCTGCCGGACCCCGTTTCCCGGTTCAGGAAGATGGCGCCCACGTCCGAGTTGCCGCCGATATTCCGGCGCACCCGGACCGCCGAGAAGTTCTCCGCTCCGACCGCGTCGTCGTGTTCGCCGGTCTGAATGCTCATGACCCCGAGCTCGTAGGCGCCGGCCCTTCCGGTGAGCCTGCCGCCGCCCAGCACCGGGATCGGGGTCCCGGTGCCGGAAAGGCCGATCCGCCGGCTGAAGAACAGGTAGAGATCGTCTCCCCGGCTCTGGCTGGCGCGCAGCACCGAGGGGTTGAACGCCTGGCCGAAATCGGCCCGGAACTGCATGATCCTGGAATCGTTCGGGACGCCGAAGCGAAAAATGCCGGAGTTCTCGATGAAGAAGTCGCGCTTTTCGGGGAAGAAGAGGCTGTACTGGGTGAGGTTCACTTGCTGGATGTCGGCCTCGACCTGGGAGAAGTCGGTGTTCACGGTGAGGTCGAGGTTCATCCCGGTGCCGACCAGCACCTTCGCGTCCACCCCCAGATCCGCGGAGTTCATGGTTCCCGCGTCGGCCTCCGCGGCGCCCTGACTCGTCTCCGCCCCCACGTAGGGCGTCACCTTGAACCGGCCCCCCGCTCGCAACCCGGTGAGTCCCTCGATGGTCCCCGAGTAGGAAATGCGCGCGAAGTTGAAGAACCGGGGAATCGGCGCCCAGAAGGAGTCCTCGTTCAGCCGGCGCACCCGACGCAGGAAGTTGATCCCCCAGGTTTGTTCGGGGCTCTCGCGGAACCGCAGGGTCTTGAAGGGGATGGCCATCTCCACCTGCCAGCCGCCCTCGGTACGCAGGGTCTCGACGTACCAGACCCCGTCCCAGTCGCGGTTGAATTCCCGCCCTTCGTTGAAGACCTGTCCGTCGAACTTGGCGCCTGCCGGGTTCGTCTCGAACATGTAGCCGTTGCGCCGGTCGTGGAAAGTGTCCACCGTGACTCCGAAGATGTCGCCGGCCCGGGTCGAGAAATCACGCGAGAGGTCGTTCACGATCAACCCCTCCGGGTCGTCGTGGGCGACGGCGCCGACATAGAGGAACTCGTCGTCGTAGAGCACCCGCACGTCGGTCTCGAAGGTCGCCGGCATGCCTTCGTACGGGTTTCCCTGGGTGAACCCGTTCGCCAGGGGCGCGCCTTCCCACTCCGCCTCGTCGAGGACGCCGTCGATCCGGATCGGCTGGGTGGCCCGGACCGCCTGCAGACGGCGGTCGAAACGCGCGGTCTCGAAGTCCACGGACTCCTGGGAAAAGGCCGGCCGGAGGCTCAGAAACGGCAAAAGGGCCGCGGCGATTCCTGGCAGCAGGATGCGGGCTGCGGCCCTTCCGCGGGGCAGGGCCGCGAACATGTCCACCGCCGAATGTACCACCGCCCCGGACCCGCTTTGCCTCACGAAATGAGTGACTCCGGATCGCCGGCAGCCGGGGAGCGAAAGAGCCCGAGCGCGGCGTCCAGGCTCGTCCGGTCCCCGATCAGCACCACGGTGTCGCCGGCCCGATAGCAGGTTTCGGCGTGGCGTTCGTAGATGGGCCGGCCGTCCCGTACCACGGCGACCTGAATGGATCCGGTGCGCTGCCGGAGGTCGAGCGTCGAAGCGGTTTCGCCGATCGCGGCGGCGGCCGCCTCGACCTCCACGAGTTCCAGGGCGTCGTGGATGCCGAGGTGCTTGAGCGCGTCGAGCCGCAGATCGGAATGCGGCCGGCCGCGAAACACTCCGTAGTGCTCGGCCCGCACCGACTCGAGTTCCCGCCAGATGCGATTGATCGGGATCTCGTAGCTTTCCAGCGCCTTGGCGAACAGTTCCAGCGATGCCTCGAACTCCTCGACGACGACGTCGGTGGCGCCGAGCGCCAGCAGGTCGTCGATCGCCCGCACGTAGCGGGTGCGGACCACGATGCGGATCGCGGGGTCCATCTCGCGCGCCACCGCCACCCCGCGGCGCTCGTCGGCGGGTGCGTTGATGGTGAAGAAGATCGTGCGCGCCTGGCGCAGGCGAACGTGCTCGAGCATCGCCTCGCGGGTGCCGTCCCCGAAGAGGGCCGGAATGCCGTCGGCGCGCGCCCGTCGAACGAGTTCCGGGTTCTGATCGACGACGATGCAGTGGAGCCCCGCCGCCTGCAGCACGCGCGCCAGGTAGCGGCCGGCGAGCCCGTAGCCGACGACGATCGTGTGGTCCGCCGCCAGGTCGATCGCCTCGCTGTCCGGGTGCTCATGTTCGGGCCGGCGCCGGTCCACCCACTCGACGATCGAGGGGCCGGCGCTGATCAGGATCGGGGCGGCGATCATCGTGAGCACCGCCGTGCTCAGGAACAACTGGTAGTCGGCGCCCCGGAAGAGGCCGAGCGGCACGCCGACCGCCGCGAGCAGGAACGCGAACTCGCCGACGTGGCCGAGGCCGACGCCGGTCGCGAGCGCCGTGGAGAGGCGCCCGCCCGCCGCCAGCACCCCGGCGGCCGCCAGCGCGGCCTTGACCATCAGGGCGAGGGCGCCCACCCCGATCACGAGCAGCGGGTTGGCGAACAGGACGGAGGGATCCAGCAGCATTCCGATCGAGGTGAAGAAGACACCGCCGAAGAGGGCGCGGAACGGCAGCACGTCGGACAGGGCCTGCACCCCGTACTCGGACTCCGACAGGATGAGGCCCGCGAGGAACGCCCCGATCGCCAGGGAGAAGCCCGCGGCGTGGGTGACGAGGGCCGCGCCCAGGCCGAAGAACCCGACGCACAGGGTGAACAGTTCCCGATCCTTGAGGAGCACGATCCGATCGAGCACCCAGGGTGCGAGGAGACGGCCGGCGAAGATCAGGACCGCGACGATCACCAGACCGCGGACCAGCGCCACCAGCGCGGCCGCGGCGGCTTCGCCCTCGAAGCCTGCCACCAGTGGCAAAAGCAGCACGAGCGGCAGTACCGACAGGTCCTGGAAGATCAACAGACTGATCGAGGCCCGTCCGTGAGGAGTCTCCAGCTCCTCCCGATCGCCGATCGTCTTGGTGACGATCGCGGTGGAAGACATCGCTCCCAGCGCGCCGTAGAACAGCGCGTAGGGCGCGGGAACCCCGAACGCCAGGGCGGCCCCGGCGACGACGGCGATCGTGCCGCCGACCTGCACCCCGCCGCCCACGAATACCAGGCGGGCCCAGTCCTTCACCTGGGAGAGCGACAACTCGAGCCCGACCGCGAACAGCAGCAGGGCGACGCCGAGTTCCGTCAGCGTCTCGATGTTCTCCGGAACGGCGATCCACCCCAGACCGGCAGGCCCGACGAGCACGCCGGCCAGGACGAATCCCAGGAGCGGTGGCGCGTTGACCCGGTGGGCCAGCGCCACGATGGGGATCGCGAGGCCCACCAGCAGGGCCAGGTCGCCCAGGAGTCCCAGGTCGGTCAGGGAGGACCTCCGGACGCCTTGCCGGAAGGCGTTTCGTCCAGTAGCCGCGTCACCGCCCGGCGATAGCCAGCCAGCGCGCGCAGGGTCACCGGACCCGGCGCTCCGTTCGCGACCGGCCTCCGCGGCCCTCCGGGCAGGACCGTCCAGGTCACCGGCAGGACCTCCCGGGAGGAACTGGTCAGGAAGGCCTCGTCGGCGCTGACGAGACGGCCCGGCGCCAGCCGCGCCTCCTCGCAGGGGATTCCCAGTTCCTCGAGGACTTCGAGCACGAGTCCCCGGGTGATCCCGGGGAGCAGTCCGTCCGCGAGCGGAGCGGTGCGGACGACGCCGTCCTCCACCAGGAAGAGGTTCGACGTCGCTCCCTCGGTCAGCTCGCCTCCGCTTCCCCGGATCACCGCCTCGTGAGCCCCCGCCGCCTGCGCTTCGCGGACCGCCATGCGCGCCCCCAGCAGGTTGGTGGTCTTTACGTCGGCCGGGAGCCCTCCGGCGGGGGCGCGAACCCACTCCGAAAGCAGGACCCCGACTCCCTCGCGTTCCGGATCCACCGGAAGGGGCGGCAGCGGCCGCACCAGGATGATGAGCGAAGGTTCACCTTCCTGGGGTCCGGCGGTCAGGATCACCCGCAGCGAGTGTTCGCCCTCGATACCGGTGGCTTTCTGGGTGGCCTGGAGACGGGCGGTGATTTCCTCGTCGGAGACGGCGACCGGAATCCGCAGGAACCTCGCCGAGCCGCGGAGGCGCTTCAGGTGGTGCGCGAACAGGAAAGGGACGTGTCCGTACGTCCGGAGGTTCTCGTACACGGCCTCTCCGTAGAGAAACCCCGCGTCCACCGGACTCACCCGCGCCTCGTGCGCGGGTCCGATCCGGCCGTCCACGTTGGCCCACGCACCCGTCATTCCGGCGCCGACTCTATAGAAAGCGCCGGTGGCGGCGCGTTGCGACTTGCCGCAATCCGTCCTGATAGAGTCGAGCGTTCGGATCATGAGGGCAAGAGCGGTTCTCAGCGTTGCACTTGGTGCTGCGCTCGCCGCGTCCGCCTGTGCTCCCGAGACGCCGGAGGACGGCCTCATCGCCATCACCGGCGGGCTTGTCTATCCGGTGAGTTCCGAGCCGATTCCCGGCGGGACGGTGGTGATCCGGGACGGGAAGATCGAGGCGGTGGGTGCGGATGTTGCGGTTCCGGCGGGGGCCGAGGTGATCGACGCGACCGGGATGAGCGTGATTCCGGGCATCATCGAGACCCATTCGCACACCGGATTCAAGGTGCTCAACATCCCGGCGACGGGGTCCAACAACAACGAACTCTCGGGGCCGATCAACGCCCACGTGCGGGCGATCGACGGACTGGATTCCGGGGATCCCGCCTTCGCGTTGGCGGTCGCTTCGGGGATCACCACCCAGAACATCACCACCGGCAGCCGGAGCCCCAACAGCGGTCAGGCCGCCCTCGTCAAGATGCGCGGCGGGACCGTGGAGGACATGTTCCTGGCGCCCGGCGGGATCAAGATGGCGATCCGGGCCACCACCCCGTATCCCAACTTCCCCGAGACCGAGCAGGAAGTCTTCGACCTGCTGAGCGGCGAACTCGAAGCCGCCGGGGAATACCTCGATGCCATCGCCGCCCACGAAGCGGATTCCGAGAATCCGAAGCCTCCGCGCAACCTGACCTACGAGGCCCTCGGCCGGCTGCTCACCCGTGAGTGGGTGCTCGGAGTCCACTCCAGCACCGAGCAGCAGATGCGCCACGCCATGGAACTCAGGCGCCGGTTCAACCTCGACGCCTACATCCATCACGGAGGCGCGACGCTGGCGCTAGCGGAGGAGCTTCACGAGCTCGGGATGCCGGTCAGTTTCGGTCCCGTTCTGCCCGGTGACAGCCGGGAGAGCGAGGACCTTCTCGGGCCGGTGCGGCTCGCGGAACTCGGAGGGCTGGTCGCCTTCCATCAGGATCCCCCGGACGGCCACTCCTACTGGCTGCGCCACACCGGCGCCATGTTCGTGCGGCAGGGAATGCCGCCGGAAGAGGCCCTGGCGGCGCTGACGCTGAACGGCGCCCGCATCTTCCACATCGACGACCGGGTCGGGAGCCTGGAAGCCGGCAAGGACGCCGATATCGTCATTCTGGGCGGTGAAGATCCGCTCGCCTACGAGAGCCTGGTGCTGCGGGTCTTCGTGGACGGGGCGGAGGTCTTCAACCGCGAGACGGGGCACAACGTCTTCGGCGACGTGGTGCCGGAGGGCTGGTGATGCGGCGCCCGTTCCCCGGACGGATCGCGGCCGGACTCATCGTAGCCGGGCTCGCGCTCGGCCTTCCCGCGCTCCTCCTTGCCCAGCCGGTGGCGATCGTGGGCGGGGAAGTGCACGTCGGAAACGGCGAGGTGCTGCCCGGGGCGACCGTCCTCATCGAGGAGGGGAAGATCACCGCCGTCGGCGCGGGAGTCGAGCTTCCCGAAGGCGCCGAGGTGATCTCGGCCGAGGGGATGGTCGTCACCCCGGGGCTCCTCGACTCGCAGACCTTCCTCGGGACCGGCCCCGGGGGCGGCGGGGCGCTCATCAACCTGACTGGCGAGCCCGGCGATGCGGTCGCCCCCGAGCTCCGCGCGGTGGACCGCTTCGCGGAGAACCTCGCGCCCCTGTGGCTCCGGTCCGGAGTCACCACCGTGTATCTGGCTCCCGATCCCCGGCTGCTCGTCGGCGGTACCGGCGCGGTGGTGAAACTGGCCGGCTCGGCGGACACCGCCATCGTGGCCGAGGAGACGGCGGTCGCGGCGTCCTTCGGTGAGACCGCGGTCGGGGAAGCGCCCCCCGGACGGGAGGCCCCGGCCGGCCGCACCACGCGGCAGGGGATGATCTACGACTTCCGAAACACCCTGATCCGGGCGGGAGAGGACGCCATCGAGGGCGAGGCCGGTGGGGTCCTGGGCCGGCTGCTGGCGGGCGAGCTGCCCCTCCGGATGCTCGCCAACAAGCCCGACGACATCGAGACGGCGCTGCGGGTGGCGGGGGAGTTCGATGTGCGTCTGGTCCTCGATCAGGCGGCCGGCGCCTCCACGGTGGCTGCCCGGCTTGCCGAGGCCGGAGTTCCGGTGGTGGTCGGTCCCTCGGTGATCGGCATCGGAGACGGCGGTCCCATGGAACTCAAGGGCCACTCCCCCGCGACGGCGGGCAATCTCCACGCCGCCGGGGTGAAGATCGCGCTCTCGACCTTCGGCTCCCGGGGCCGCTCGGTGGCCATGGAGGCGATCGTCGCCTGGGCGCACGGGCTCCCGCGCGCGGCGGCGCTCGCCGCGGTCACCGCCGATGCGGCCGAAATCCTCGGGGTGGCTGACCGGGTCGGAAGCATCGCCCCGGGTCTCGACGCCGACGTCGTCATCTGGGATTCCCATCCGATCGGCACCTACGCCAGGACGGCCATCGTTCTGGTGGACGGCGCCGTCGTTTTTCGCCGCTAGCCGCTAGCGGACCTCGTATTCGTATGTACAGACACCTTGTCCTGGCGGGCGCTGTCCTCGCCGCACTTCTCTCCAGTCCGTCCGCCGGCGCCGCCGAGCATCCCGACCCGAAGGTCCAGGCCGGGATCACCATGCTCGACGAGTGGATTCGCGCGCAGGTCGAGTACGAGGGGGTCGGACTCGTGATCGGGATCGTCCACGATCAGGAAGTCGTCCTGCTCAAGGCCTACGGCCACTCCTCGCTGGATCCGATGATGCCGATGAGCGAGGACTCGATCTTCCGGATCGCCTCGCACTCGAAGCTCTTCACCGCGATCAGCGTGCTGCGCGCCCGGGACGCCGGAGCGCTCCGGCTGGATGATCCCGTGGTGGATCACCTCCCCTGGTTCGACATCAAGAACCGCCATCCGGAGGCCCGCGCGGTGACCGTGCGGCACCTCCTCACCCACACCGCCGGGCTGCCGCGGGAGTCCATCCACCCGGCCTGGACCGAATTCGAGTTCCCCGAGGCGGAGGCGGTCCGGGACACGGTCTCGGATCAGGAGACGACGTACGCCACCGAGACCAAGTGGAAGTACTCCAACCTGGGCTTCACCCTCGCCGGGATGGTGGCCGAGGCCGCCTCCGGGACGTCGTTCGCCGATCTGGTGAATCAGGGAATCCTCGAGCCGCTCGGCATGGACTCGACGAGCGTGGGTCCGATCCCGGCCGACCACGAGGACCGCCTGGCCACCGGATACGGGCGGCGGATGGCGGACGGCAGCCGGCAGGCCATGCCCTTCGTCGACGCCCGGGCGTTTGATCCGGCGACCGGGGTCTCGTCCAACGTGCCGGACATGCTGAAGTTCCTCCAGTGGCAGATGCGGGTTCGCGACCGCAAGAGCGATGCGGTGCTCGCGACGAACACCCTGCTCGAGATGCAGCGCGTCCACTGGGTCCAGCCGTCGTGGGACAGCGGCTGGGGACTCGGGTTCTCGGTGCGGCACACCGAGGACCGCGACCTCGTCGGCCACGGCGGCTCCTATCCCGGCTACCGCACCCAGACGCAGTTGAGTCCCGAAGAGAACGTCGGCGTGGTGGTGTTCACGAACGCCGGCGACGGAGACCCCGGCCGTTTCCTGAACAAGGCGTTCGAGTGGGTCGCTCCGGCCCTCGCGGAGGAGGAAGAGGAGACCGTCGCCTACGACCCGGCCTGGGACATCTACATCGGCACCTATCGGAACCGATGGGGGGATACGAGCGTTCTTCGTCTTGAGGATGAACTGGTGATCTTCTCGTCGCTTTCCGAAAACCCCGATCGATCGAAGGGGACCCTGCGCGCCACCGACGAACCGCATGTGTTCCGGCTGGAGAGCGACGGCTTTGGGGCCCACGGGGAGCTCGTCCGCTTCCAGGTGAACGACGAGGGCGTCGCGCTCCGCATTTACGTCGGCGTCAACTACTCCGAGAAGGTCCGCTGACGGCGCCGGAGCCGTCCAGGGAAATGCCGGAAGCGAACGGACTGACGGACCGCGGATTCCGGATTCGCTGGGTGCTCGCCAGCGCTGCGGGGATGGCGGTGGCAGCCGCGGTCGCGCGGCCGCTCTCCTACCTGGTGGGAGGCGCGGCGCATGAGGCCTTCGGCTCCGTGGTCGGGGAAGCCGTCGTCGGGACCGTTGCGGGAGGCGGCGTCCTCGGCGGCATCGCGCTCGCGCAGTGGCTGCTGCTGCGCCACCAGGTCTCGTGGGCGGCCCGCTGGCCCGTCGCCCTGGCCGTCGCCGGGGCGGCCGCTGCCGCCACCGGCTTCGCCGCCAACGAGGCCCTGGGCATGGCGGGTTACCCCGAGCCGCCGGCGGCGCCCGCCGCCGTGGGCCTCACCGCGTTCGTTCTCGCGCACTGGCTCGCCCTTCGGCAGTGCGCCCCGAGAGCCGGTCTGTTGGCGTTCGCCAGCGCCGGCGGCTTCATCCTGGCCGCCGTCCTCACCGCGTCGGTGGGCGTGGCCGGCGGGTTCGAGGGGGCGAGTCCCTTGTTCGGGGCCCTGTTCGGTGCGGTGTACGGAGCGGTGACCGTGCTGGCGCTCGGCCGTCTGTCCCGAAGCCCGGCATAGTCTCGGCCGCAGCCGCGCGGCCGGCTAGCGGCCCCCGTCGCTCGGTTCGCGCGCCGCTACCGGGAGTGCGCCAGCGTTCCCAGGCGACGGCCCTACGGCGCGTACGGCGTCGGATCCACGCTCGGGGGCTCGCCGTCGGCGAGTTGCTGGACCAGGCGCCCGGTGCCGAGCGATTGGGTGAATCCGAGCATTCCGTGGCCGGCCGCCACCAGCAGGCCTTCCCGTCCGGGGGGCCGGCCGATGAGGGGAATGCTGGTAGGCGTGAGCGGCCGGAAACCCTTCCAGGCCACCTCGTCCTCCAGCGGGATGGGAGTCCGGAGGCCCGCCTGGCCCCCGGAGATGACCGCCCGGTAGCGCCGCTCGTTCAATTCCGGATCGAGTCCCGCGAGTTCGAGCGTGCCCGCGAAGCGCACCCGGTCCTGCAGCGGGGTGATGATGACCTTGCGCTCGGCGACCGTCACCGGAATGGCCGGCACTCCGTCGAAGGTGCGGACGGTGGCGCTGTAGCCCTTGGCCGGCTGGATGGGAAGCCGCACGCCCGCGGTGCGGGCGAGTCCGGGAGAGAAGGCGCCGAGCGCCAGGATGGTCTGATCGGCGACCCGCTCCTCGCGGACTCCGTCGGCCGTCACCACCTCGGCGCCCGTGACGCGGCCGCGGTCGCGCAGGAGTCGCAGCACCCGGACGCCGGCTTCCACCAGGCCCCCCTGGCGCTCGAGAGTCGCGGTGAGCGACTCAGCGAAGCCGAGGCTCGATCCGTGGGCGTCCCCGTGCAGGAAGAGGGCCGCCCGGACCGCGTCGGAGAGGGCCGGCTCGCGCTCGCGGGCCGCATCCCCGACCAGGAAGTCCACGGGAAAGCCGTTCCGCCGCAGTTCCTCGGCCTCCACGCGGGCGTGGGCCGCCCCGGCCTCGGTCAGGAAAGCCCAGTAGCCGCCGCGCCGCTCGAAGAAGAAGTCCGCGTCGCCGCGCGCGAGGACCTCCTCGAACATGTGGAGGCTCAGGGTGGACAGCGCGCAGGTGGCCCGGAAGCCCTCGCGGGACCGGGCGAGCGTGCACGCCCGGGCGAAGCCGAGAAGCCATCCGGGAAGCTTCGGATCGAGGCGGAAGCGGATGTGGAAGGGACTGTCTTCCCGCAGCATCCAGCGGAGCGCCTTCGCGAGCACTCCCGGGCCGGGAAGCGGTTGGGAATGTGCCGGGCACAGCAGGCCCGCGGTGCCGAGGGTGCAGCCGTGTCCGGGCTCGCCGCGGTCCACCAGCGTTACCTCCCAGCCGGCGCGCCGCAGGAAGTAGGCGCAGGACAAACCGATCGCGCCCGCGCCGAGGACGAGGGCGGTCCTGCCGCCGGAACGGTTGTTATCCGTTGCCGTCGTCCGCCGAGGGACCGTAGGGGCCCGGTACGGGGATCCCCAGCAGCCGGTAGTAGACGCTCAGTTGGCCGCGGTGGTGGATCAGGTGGCTCAGGATGAAGTTCCGGATCGCCGCGTCGCGGACGGTGTCCTCGAGCACCTGCCCGTTCAGCAGGAGGCGCCAGGGAGCGCGCATCAAGTCGTCGGACTTTCCGTCCAGGAGCTCCACGAACCGGGCCGCGATCCGCGCATGGTTCTCAAGGAGTTCGGTACGCGTCGTCCAGTGCGGTTGCCGGTAGTCGGCGGTCCCGAAGTCGAACTGGTCGCTGTCCACAATGCTGGCCGCCCAATCGGGCGCCTCCACGAGGTGGCTGGCCAACCGCGACAGGGACATGGACCTCTCGTGGGGCTGCCAGTCGGCGTGTTGTTCTTCGAAACGCTCGAGGAACTTGCGGGTGGCGGCGGCCTCGACCTGGAATTCCGCGGCAAAGCCTTCGGCGATCGTCACGGGTGAACTCCTCTCGTCAGGAACTTCGGGGGATTGGGCGCCTCATCCAGCCCGCAGCCAGTTCTCGATGCGCAGGCCGGGCACCCGTCCGAACTCGCGTTCGTTGTTCATCACCAGCGTGGCGTCGCGGCTGCGGGCGTGCGCCGCGATCAGGAGGTCGAGTGGGCCGATCAACACGCCGCGGCGGCTGAGCTCCTGCCGGATCTCGCCGTAGTGGCGCGCGGCTTCCTGGTCAAACGGCGCGATTTCCAGGTCATCGCACAAGAGCTCCAGATTCTCCTCGCCCTCGCGCCGGCGGGCCGACCGCTCCAGGCCGAAACGGAGTTCGGCGTAGGTGACGGCCGAGATGCCGATCTGTTTCGCGTACCGCCGGAATGGCTCCCGAGGTTTGCTGGTGTTCCGGAGAAGGTGGACGCAGACGTCGGTGTCCAGCAGGAAGGTCACAGAAGAAGATCCCGCTCCTGGTGGGGAGGCTGCTCCCGATCGGGCCACGAGCCGCGCCCCGGCGCATCGAAGAAGGCGTCCCAGTCCTTGCCGCGCGGCCGCAGAATGACCTCACGCCCGCGCTTCAGCACCTCTACCTCCCCCGCCTCGAAACGGCACGGCTTGGGGAGCCGCACGGCCTGGCTGCGGCCGTTCCAGAAGACCTTTGCGACCCCTCGATAGGCAACTTCCTCTGACATGCGTCCCTCCAGCGGGTAGTTTGCAGTATATCTCGATATATACCACCGGCACCGGCGCGCGCGCCCGGCCGCCCCGCTGTAGCATCCGCCGCCATGCGCTTCGTTCTCCTGGGGCTCGTCCTGAGTCTGTTGCCAACGGCCACGGCTTCCGCGCAGGACGGGCAGGTGTTGCCCCGGACCACCGAGGTGGGCGGCCGAACGTACGGATGGCAGGTCTTCGTTCCGGCGGCGGTGCTCTCCGGCGCCGAAACGAATCCCGCGGTCATCCTGTTCCTCCACGGCGCGGGGCAGTCGGGATCCGACGGCGTGCGCCAGACCGAGATCGGACTGCCCGCGGTGCTCCGGGAGCGGCCCGATTTCCCGGCGCTGGTGGTGATGCCCCAGTCGCCGCGGAACTCCTGGTGGGGGACGCCCGAGATCGAAACGGTGGCGCTCGCCGCGCTCGATGCGTCGGTTGCGGAGTTCGGCGGCGATCCGGACCGCACGTACCTCACGGGACTCTCGCTGGGCGGCTACGGGACCTGGGCCCTCGCTTACCGGTATCCGGAGCGCTTCGCGGCCCTGGTTCCGGTGTGTGGCGGGATCACCACGAGGCGCACCCGAATGCCGGTGCCCGACTGGCACCCATCCGCCACCCATCCCGACGATCCCTGGGCGGAGGCGGCGCGGGTGGTCGCCGACATCCCGGTGTGGATCTTCCACGGCGGGGAGGACCGGCGGGTGCCCACCGAGGAGTCCCGGCGGATGGTCGCCGCGCTCGAAGCCGCGGGAGCGGAACCTCGCTACACCGAGTATCCCGGGGTGGGACACGACTCCTGGGTCCAGGCCTATCGTGAGGATGGCCTCTATGACTGGCTCTTCAGTCACCGCCGGGGCGGGAACGCGCCTTAGAACGACGAGCGCGTTCACCACAGCCGTCTTCCGGGATGGGCCGCAGCCACGTCCGCACCCGCCGGGACACCGACCCGGCCGGCTACGGGTTCACTCTGGAGGAACTGGGGGAAGAGCTGGAGCGGCCGTTCGACCCGCGCCGGCTGTTCGGGGAAGACCGGCGTGACGCTTCGCTCGAGGTGGAGATCGGCTCGGGGAAAGGTTCCTTTCTGGTCGCCGAGTCCGAGCTCCGGCCGGACGCGCTCTTTGTCGGAGTGGAACGGGCGCGGCGCTACTGGTTGTACGCCGCGGACCGGCTCCGCCGGCGGGAAAGGCCGAATGCCCGCATCGTCCGCGGCGAGGCCCGCGAGACGCTGGAAGCGTTGCGGGCGGGTTGTGTTGACGGCCTGCACGCGTATTTCCCCGACCCCTGGCCGAAGCGGCGGCACGCGCACCGGCGGCTCCTGATCCAGCCGGACTTTCTCGCGGCCTGCGAGCGGGTGCTTGCTCCCGGCGCCGTCCTGCGAGTCGTCACGGACTCCCCGGAGTACTTCGCCGAGATCGAGCAGGCGCTGGCGTCCCGGAAGAGACTGGAGCGCCGTCCCTACGAACCGCCCGCCTCCACGCACGAGGGAGAACTCGCGGGGTCCAACTTCGAGCGGAAGTACCGGCTGGAAGGCCGGCGGATCCAGGCGGTGGCGACCGTCCGCTCAGCGGACGAAGACAACGCTCTCGCGGACGAAGAGCGCTGACGCGAACCGCAGGAGCGCCCAGGCCGCGGCGAGCGCGATGAATCCGGCGAGCGCCAGTTCCCAGGTCGCGAGGGCTTCGCCGGCCATCACGTTCAGGATCATCAGGTGCTGGCCGAGAATCGGGATGAAGGCCGTCCAGGTCCCTTGCTCGACGAGATTGAAGGTGACGGCGAAGAAGGGAATCATGGGGAGGAAGGCCACGTAGCCGAAATAGGTCTGCGCTTCCTTGTACGACTTCGCGTAGGTCGAAACCACCACTTGAATCGCCGAGCAGAAAAGCGCCAGCGGGAGGGCGGCGACCGCCACCAGTCCCCAGTCGCCGACGGTCGGTGAAATGTTCAGCGCTCCGGGCATGAAGCGCAGCACCAGCACACAGGTTCCGATCCCGAGCATCGTCAGGAAAACGGCAAAGGTCGAGGCCGCCGCCCACTTGCCGAGGACGAGGAAGCGCGCCGGAACCGCGTTCAGCAGCAGCGCCTCGATGGACCCGCGCTCGCGTTCGCCGGCAATGGCGTCCGAGGCGATCTGCATGCCGCCGAAGAAGGCGTTCATCAGCAAGAACATGGGGATGAAGCCGAGAGCGGAGAAGGCCGTCCGCCGCCGGGAACTGAAGACCTCCGCGCGCTCGACGGAGAGCGGGCGGATGAGCAGCGGACTCACCCCCCGGCTGATCAGGCGCAGGGCGGCAACCTGGTTCCCGTAACCCTCGAGCAGCCTGGTGACGCGGCCCGCCTGCGCCCGCGCTCCCGCCCGCGAACTGTCGGCGACCAATTCCACTTCCGCCGGCCGTCCCTCCGCGAACCGCTCCTCGTAGTCCGCCGGGATCCGCAGCACCAGGTCCACCTCGCGTTCCTGCACCGCGGTCTCGGGATCCTCCGGGGCCGGAGTCAGTTCCAGCCCTGGCTGCTGTTCGAGCCATTCGACGAGATCGGGTGCGTTTTCCCGGCCTTCCACCGGAACCTCCATGTTCCGGACTTCATCGCGGATCTCTTCGCTGAAGCGGCCGATGAGCAGCATCATCAGCGGGAAGATGCTGATCGAAACCAGGACCGCGATGAAGGCCCGCCGGTCGCGGATCCCGTCGAGGAGTTCCTTCCGGAAGACGATGGCGGCGCTTCGCATCACGCTGCACCCTCCTGCGGTCCGGTCAGCCGGACGAAGGCTTCCTCCAGATCCCCGGAGCCCGCCGTCCGCCGGATCTCGTCAGGGGAGCCCGAGGCGATCACCTGGCCGGCCGCGATGATCACGATCTGGTCGCAGAGGAGGGACACCTCCTGCATGATGTGGCTCGAAAAGAGCACCGCGCAGCCCCGTGTCCGCAGCTCGCGGATCAGGTCCCGCATGCGCCGGGTGCTCATCACGTCCAGCCCGTTGGTCGGCTCGTCGAGGAGGACGTTCCGGGGCTCGTGGATGAGTGCCCGGGCGAGCAGCACCCGGGAGCGCTCGCCGTGGGAATAGCCCTTGGCGCGCCGGTCCACGAAGTCGCCCATCTCCAGCAGTTGGACGAAGTCCTTGATCCGTGCCTCGGCTTCCTCGCGCGGAATGCGGCGAAGCTCGGCGAAGTAGCGGATGTTCTCGCGGCCGGTCAGGCGGGGATACAGGGCGTGGGTGTCGGGGAGCGCGCCGATCCGCCGCTGCGCCGCCATGGTTTCCCGCTGGACATCCACCCCGTCCACCGTAACTTCGCCCGCTTCCGGCGCCATCAGGCCGTAGAGCATTCGCAGAGTGGTGGACTTTCCGGCTCCATTGGGGCCGAGGAGTCCGGTGATCCGGCCGTCTTCGGCGCGAAAACTCACATCCTCCACGGCCACGACGCTGCCGAAGGTCTTCTTCAGACCGGAGACCTCGATCACGGCTGGGGCTCGGATTTCGGAGCGCCGGGACCGGTTGCCGACTTCCAGAACGGAGGCCGGGCGATGCCGGACAGGCAATCGGCGTTCAGCGCGGCGGGATCGGTGGAGTCGAGGAACTCCCCGATCAGTTCGGGGGCGCAGCCGGCCATCATCGTGCCGTGCCCGGTGCCCGGGACGACGAGGTGCCGGGAGTTCGGGAGCGTGGCCGCGGCATGTTCGCCCCAGCGCGGTGGGGTCACCGGGTCCAGTTCCCCGGAAAAGATGAGTACCGGCGCCTCGGACCGGACCGGCTCCCGGTAGTCCGGCGAGAGGTCTCCGCGCGGCCATACCGCGCAGGCCTCCTGCATCTGCTCGGCCATCAGCGGGTCGAGGAAACTCTCCTCGGCGGCTCGCGCCGCTTCCTCGGTCGTCAGGAAGGGGATGTCCTCGGCGCACAGCACCGACAGGAACATCCCGATGGCGAGCTGGGGCCCCGCGACCGGATCGGCGAACACCAGCATGGGGCCGAAGTCGCCGTCGAGCGCGCTCTCGATCATCAGCGGGATGACCGACGCGCTCGTCGGGTTGTAGAGCACGGCCCGCAGCACTCCGGCCACCAGTTCGCGTCCGATGGGGATCTCCTGCCAGTCGCCGGTCCGGGGATGACGGACGCGGTAGCTCGGGGGCGGATCCTGATCGAGGCTCGCGAGCAGCGCCTCGATGGACCGCTCGAGGTCCGGAAACCGCGCGTTGCAGGCGGCGTCCGCGGCGCAGGACTCGGTGAGCAGGTTCAGGGCCCGCTGGCCGTCCTCCGCGAAGTGCAACGGGATCCGCATGTCCACGGGCGCCACCCCGTCGAGGATCACCGTGCGGACGCTCTCCGGGTGGCGCCGGAGGAAGACGGTGGCGGCGCGGGTGCCGTAGGAGCCGCCCCAGACATTGATCGGTCCGTAGCCGAGCGCGACCCGGACTTCTTCCAGGTCGTCCATCGCGACGGGCGTCGTGTAGTGCTCCGGGTCTGCATCCAGGGAATCCAGACACTCACGCCAGTCTTCTTCCGACAGCTCCTCGGGAACGCTGTCGAAGTAGGTCACCCGCTCCTCGAGGAAGTCGCAGGTCAGCGGATTGGAATCTCCCGTCCCCCGTTGATCCACGAACACGAAGTCCCGGCGGAGGAACAGTTCCGGAACCGCCTGCCGGAGGAGAGGAGCGAGTTCGGTGGCCGCCTGACCCGGCCCTCCGGCCAGGAAGAACACCGGGTCCGGTTCGCCACCCTGCTCGGCGGCCGGCGCCACGAGGATGTTCAGCGCGATCGTCCTGCTCTCGGGGTCCGCCCGGTCCTCCAGAACCTCGAGCGTTCCGCAGAGCGCGCCCTCCACGCCTTCGCCGGGAGGACAGGGGGAGACGATGCTCTCTGCCTCGGCCCGTTCTTCCTCCGGCTCCGCCGGGGCATCGGACCCCACCCGGTAGAGGGCCAGGATCCCCGCGACGCCCAGTCCGGTCAGGAGACGCCAGCGGCGTGGGAACCTCGACAACAGACTCAATCCTAATCCTTTCTCCGGTGGGCGCTTATTACGATTGCGACCCGGGATTGTTCCCGGGAGGGATTCACGTTTTCCGCGGAGCGTCCCTCACGCGAACCAGCTTGGTCGCGAACGTGGATGTTCCGACCGAAGCGCCTGGACCACGTCGAGGCGGGCGGCGGTGGCGGCTGGCTGGAGGGAGGCGGCAACGACCGCCGCCAGGAGCAACAGCGGCACCAGGACGTACACGGTGGGATCCAGCGGGGTGACCTGGAAAAGGAGCGGGCTCAATTCGCTGCCGGCGACGCGCACCAGGACGAAGGCCAGCAGGAGCCCCGGCGCCAGACCGAGCGCGGCGATCCGGACCGCGTCGCCCAGGACGAGGCGGCGGATGTCCGTCGGAGTCGCGCCGAACGCCATCCGCACCCCGTGCGCCGGGATCCGGGCATTCGCCTGAAAGCCGACGACCCCGAAGACGCCCCAGGCGGCGAGCAGCGCCGCCGCCGCCGCGAACGCCCCGAGCAGCAGGGCGTAGAGCCGGGGCTGGGCGACCGACTCGCGGATGCGGTCGGCGAGGGAGCGCGGATTCAGGGCCGCCAGTTCCGGGTCCAGCTCCTCGAGCCGGGCGGCCGCGGCCTGCATGACCGAAGCGCCCGGCGCGTGCCGGAGGACGACGCTTCGGTGCACCACGTCGCCGCCGCCGGGCATGCGGGCATCGTCGAGCAGGTGATAGAGGATCGGTTCGGGCGGCGTGTCCACGCCCTCCTCGTACACATCCGCCACCACGCCCACGATCTGTCCCATGCCCCGCAACTCGAGTCCCACCGGGGGGTCGGTGAGATAGCGGTCCACGAGGCTCTGGTTCACGACCGAAACGCCGGCCGGATTGGCGCGGTCCGCCTCCTCGAACACCCGCCCCTCCCGCAGCGCGATTCCCATCGCGCGGAAGTACCCCGGCGAAACGCGGCGGAGCAGCGCACGCGGCACCCGGTTCGGGTCCGTGATCGAGTCTTCGCCGATCCGCTGGAAGCCGATGATGGCCCGCTCGCCGCTGAGCGGCAGGGTGTCCACGATGCCCACCTGGGTGACGCCGGGTATGGCGGCGAGCGATTCCCGGATCCGGTCCAGCACGTCCGCCTGCGCCGCGGCGTCCGGGTACCGGCCGGTGGCGAGCTGCACTTCGAACGCCGCCGTGTTTTCGGGCTGGTACCCGGGAGGCGCGCTGACCAGGGCGAGGAAACTCCGCGTCAGGAGACCGGCGCCGATCAGCAGCGGCAGGGCCAGGGCGAGTTGGAGCGCCGCGAACAGCCCCCGCCGTCCGATGCGGCGGGTGCTGCTGCCGAGCGCGGTGGATTCGCCGCGCGCCGAGGCGTCGAGGGCGGCCGCCGGATCGCCCGACGAGGCCTTGAGAGCGGGCAGGGTGCCGAACACCAGCGCCGCGAGGGCGGCCACCCCGAAGGTGAAGGCGACCACCCGGGCATCCACGCTGGCGGCGGCCAGTTGGGGGAGGCCGAGCACCGTCAGGGAGCGCACGAAACCGGCCCCGGCCACCGCCAGCAGCGCGCCGAGCGTTCCGGCGCCGGCGGCGAGCAGCACGCTCTCGGCGAGCAACCGCCGCAGCAGGCGCGACCGGTTGGCGCCGAGCGCGCTCCGGACCGCGAGTTCGCGCTCCCGCCAGGCCGCCCGGGTGAGGAGCAGGTTGGCCACGTTGCCGCAGACGATGAGCAGCACGAGCAGCGTCACTCCGAAGAGGGCGATGAGCGGTTGGCGGATGCGGCGGGTGGCTCGCTCGGTGAAGGAGCTGAGGTGCACCGTCACTCCGTCGTTCAGCATCCGCTGGATCTCGCTCTCCTCGCTGAGCCGGGCGATGAGCGCCGCCGCCTCCGCTTCCGCCGCTTCGATGCTGATCCCGTCCCGCAGCCGGCCCACCACCTGCACGAGTTCGAGCCGAATCTGCCCCGGCTGGAGGTCAGCGGGCGGCTCGAGCGGGTAGGGAAGATAGATCTCGGTGGTGGGGATGGGGAAACCGAAGTCGCGGGGCATGATCCCGACGATTTCGAAGCTCCGGTCGTTCAGGCGGATCGCGCTGCCGACGATGTCCGGGTCGCCGCCGAATTCCCGGGTCCAGAAGCTGTGGGAGAGGATGGCAACCGCGTCCCGTCCCGGTGTCCCCTCTTCGGGCCGGAAGGCGCGCCCCTGCTGGGGCGAGACCCCCAGGATCTCGAACAGCTCCGGCGAGACCCGTTCGGCGGAGAGCGGGCGGGGATCGCCCGGCGCCTCCGCGAGCCCGCGATAGGCCACCGGAAAGTCACCGTACATCGCGAGACCTTCAAAGACGGTGTTCGCGTCGCGCCAACTGCGGAAGTGGTCCGTGGAAAACGCGGCGACCTCGTCCGGCATCGGCAAGCGGGGACGCCGCTCCCAGACCTGCATGAGCCGGTCCGGTTCGACGTAGTTCGGCGCCTTCAGGAGGACCCCGGACACCGCCGAGAAGACGGTCGAGGTGGCGCCGATCCCGAGCGCCAGGGGCACGACGACGAGCAGCGCGAACCCGGGCCGTTTGGAGAGGCTCTTCAGAGCCTCGACGAATTCATGCAGCATTCCGGCGCGTCCTCGATTCCGTTATCCCGACCATTCTCCCCCAGGTCAGAACGGCGTTCCCCCCGCACCGTTCCCGCGAGCCCGCGGAACGCACATCGCCCGTCAGCCTCACAGCACCGCCCGCACGGGAACGCCGGCCTCCAGGCCGGCACAGCCCCGCCGCAGGCGGGGCGGCGGGACGGACCTTCCCCAGCACAAACGGCGGGCGACCGCACTGGAACGCCGGCCTCCAGGCCGGCACAGCCCCGCAAAGCGGGGCGGCGGGGCGGACTCCCGTAAGACAGACGGCGGGCGACCGCACGGAAACGCCGGCCTCCAGGCCGGCACAGCCCCGCCGCAGGCGGGGCGGCGGGACGGACCTTCCCGAGCACAGACGTCCGGGACCGCAATGGAACGCCGGCCTCCAGGCCGGCACAGCCCCGCCGGAGGTGGGGCGGCGGGACGGACCCTCCCGAGCACAGACGGCCGGAACCGCAAATCACCCCTCAGCCGCACGGCGCACGCCCGGTAGCCGCGATCCTCAGCGGTTCGCGCCCTCCTTGAGGGGACTCGGGTAACGCTCCAGCAGACCCGGCTCGGCCATCAGGGCCTCGATGCCCTCCATGTCCATCGGAACGAAGTCCGAGATGTTCTCGGCGCCGTCCTCCGTAATCACGATGACGTCCTCGAGCCGAATGTAGATCCGGTCTTCCGGCACCCGGAACTGCGGCTCGATGGTGAACACCATCCCCGGGGTGAGCGTCCCGTCGGCGTTCCCGACGTCGTGGACCGCCATCCCCACTCCGTGGCCCATCCCGTTCGGGCGTCCCGCGGCCCGGCGCCGGTAGGAGGCGACGAAGGCCTCGGCGGCGGGACGGTAGTGGGGCTTCGTGAACGGCCAGTCGCGCACGATTTCTTCCATGCGGGTGGCCGCTTCGCCCATCACCGTCGCCACGTCCCCCGGCCGGATGGCGTCGAGGACCGCCCGGTAGGTGGCCAGGTAGAACCCGTAGAGGTCGCGCTGCCACTCGTTGAACACGCCGTTCACCGGCCACATCCGGGTCACGTCGCTCGTGTAGTAGCCGATGTCCGGGGCGTAATCCATCAGGATCAGGTCCCCGTCCTCGAGTTGGCTGGCCCCCCGGTGGTAGTGCGGATACCAGGCGTTCGTTCCGGTCGCGACCAGCGAGTAGTAGGCCTCTGCCTGCGCCCCGTCGCGGAAGAAGAGGAACTTGCCGACGGCGTCGAGTTCGTGCTCGTAGATCCCCGGGCGGGTCGAGCGCATCGCTTCCATGAGCGCCAACCCGGAAAGCCGCGTGGCCTTCGCGATGAGCGCGATCTCGCGTTCGCTCTTCACGAGCCGCAGCCGGTCGAGCACCGGAGTCAGGTCGCGGATCTCGAGCCGGGGAAAGCGTCCTTCGAGACGCGCCACGAAAGTCGCCTCGCGCGACGGCCTCGCATCCCAGGGATCGTTCGCGATGTCCGAATTGCCGCGGGTCGCGAGGTCCCGGCTCATGGCCGCGAGTTCGGCGGGGGCGAGCGGGGTATGGACCACGGGCGGGTTGGCGCCCCAGGCGAGGCGGGCGAGGTGGTCGCTCAGCTTCCAGGTGGGATGCACGTCGGAGACGCCCGTCTTCGCGCGAGCGAGTTCCGCATCGTCCGAGGTCAGGAGGCGTCCCTCCGACGACTCCCGGCGGATGTCCCGCGGCGGCAGGTAGAGCGAGGAACCTCCCGTCGTGCCATTGAGGACCAGGTACGCGTGGGGAGTCTCCACCCCGGTCAGGTAATAGAACGAGTTCGTCTGGCGGAACCGGACGTAGCCGAGGGGCGAGGGCGCCCCCTGGAGGAGCGCGATCGCCCCCGGTCCGATGGCGTCCATGACTGCCTGCCGGCGCGCCTGGAACTCGGCGGCGGGAAAGTCCCCGGTGAAGATCGGTGTGTCCTGAGCGGCGGCGGCCGAGGCCCCCAGCAGACAGAAAGCGAGAAGACCCGGCAATGGAAAACGGGTGGTGGTCTGGATCATCGGCGGACTCCTCCGGCCCTTGAGACCGTGGCCGGGGGATCGTACTGGCGCGCTACCGTTCCCATCGAACGAGAGTGTGAACATGGCATTGGGAAACGCAAACCGGGGCTCTCTTCCGCAGCCCGGAGTGCTCGCGGACATCCCGCCCCACGCCCGCTATCTGACGTTCCGGCGGGGGGCGTCGGCGCCCAGCCCGCGCGATGCCCTGGAGCGCCTCGCCGACCCCCACCCCGGGCTGCCGCTCGTCTTCGGCCTGGGCGCCTCCCTGGTCCGTGAGCTGGGGGCCAGGGTCCCGGGACTGAGGGATTTCCCGGCTACCAGCGGACCCGGGTTCCAGGTTCCCTCGACCCCGGCGGCCCTCTGGGTCTGGCTGCGGTCGGAAGAACGGGGAGAGCTGGTCCACGAAACCCGCCGGGTGGAGCGGGCGCTTGCCGGCGTCTTCGCGCTCGACGGCGTGGTGGACGCCTTCCGCTACCGGAGCGGCCTCGACCTCACCGGATACGAGGACGGGACCGAGAATCCGAAGGGTGACGACGCGGCAGCGGCGGCGCTCGTTGCCGGGCAGGGCCCGGGGCTCGACGGGTCGTCGTTCGCCGCTGTCCAGCAGTGGGTCCACGACCTCGATCGCTTCGAATCGTTCTCGCAGCAGACACAGGACCACATCATCGGGCGGCGAAAGAGGGACAATGTGGAGTTGAAGGACGGGCCGGACGCGGCCCACGTACAACGCACCGAACAGGAAGCCCCCGAACCGCCCGTCTTCCTGCTCCGGAGGTCCATGCCCTGGGCGGATGCGCGACAGGCGGGGCTCGTATTCGTCGCCTTCGGTCGCAGCCTGGACGCGTTCGAGTACCACCTCGATCGGATGACCGGAGCCTCCGACCGGATCGCGGACCACCTGTTCCGGTTCACGCGGCCGGTGTCCGGCGGGTACTTCTGGTGCCCGCCCCTCCGCGACGGGCGCGCCGACCTGAGCGCGCTCGGCTGAGTCCCCGCGCGGCTGCGGGACGCCGAGCGATTACCGTACGCCGCGCCTGACTTCCATGCTCGCCCGTCGCCTCGCCGCCGAATTCCTCGGCACCGCCGGGCTGCTCGCGGTGATCATCGGCGCCGGCATCATGGCCGTGAACCTCTCGGGAGGAAACGACGGGGTCGCGCTCATCGGCACCACGGCGGCGATCGGGGCGGGGCTGGTGGTCCTCATCTGGCTCTTCGCCCCGGTGTCCGGCTGCCACATCAACCCGGCGGTAACGCTGGCCTTCCTGCTCCGGAAGGAGATCTCCGGGCGCGACGCCGGGCTCTACGTCGTCGTGCAGGCGGCAGGCGGTTTGGCCGGAATGCTGGTGACGCACCTGATGTTCGACCTGCCGCTCCTGCAGACGGCGACCCAGGTCCGGACGGGTCCGGGGCAGTGGGTTTCCGAGGTGGTGGCGACCTTCGGACTCATCCTGACCATCTTCGGCTGCATCAAGGTCCGCCCCCAGGCGGTGGCGGCGGCCGTCGGGATCTACATCTTCGCGGCCTGCTGGTTCACCGCCTCGACCTCCTTCGCAAACCCCGCGGTCACCCTGGCGCGGAGCTTCACCGACACCTTCTGCGGGATTCGGCCGGTGGACGCCCCGATGTTCGTCCTCATGGAGATCGTGGGAGCGCTGATCGCGACCCCCTTCGTCGCCTGGCTGTACCGGGATTCGCCGGAACCCTGACGTGAGCGATCGGTCCGCGAAGCCGGTGGAAGCCGGCGCGCGGATCGCCAGTCTGGATGTGCTGCGCGGCTTCGCCCTGCTCGGCATCCTGGTGATGAACATCCAGATCTTCTCGATGCCGGTCGCCGCGTACCAGAACCCCACGGCGTGGGGCGACTTCTCGGGGATCAACCTGGGCGCCTGGACCTTCAGCCATCTCTTTTTCGCCCAGAAGTTCGTCACGCTCTTCTCGATCCTGTTCGGCGCGGGAATCTGCCTCTTCTCCGATCGCATCGAGGCCCGCGGCGGCCAGCCCGGGGTCTGGCACTACCGGCGCATGGGTTGGCTCCTGGTATTCGGCCTTGCCCACGCCTATCTCTTGTGGGCCGGCGACATCCTCGTGCCCTACGCCGTCTGCGGGTGTCTCGTCTATCTGTTGCGACGCCGCCGGCCGCGCACGCTGCTGGTCGTCGGGTTGGCCTCCCTTGTGGTGATGAGCCTCTTGACTGCCCTCGTCGGATCCGCGCTGCTAAGCCCCGAACTTCCGGCAGAAGTGTCCTCCAAGATCGCACAGGAATGGGCTCCTGACGCTTCCGACCTGGACGCCGAGATCGCTGCCTACCGCGGCGGCTGGAGTGAGCAGCAGCCACTCCGCACGGAGCACGCGCTCGGAGTCCAGCTCGGCGCCCTGCCTTTATTCATGCTGTGGTTCTGTGGCGGTCTGATGCTCATCGGCATGGCCCTTTACAAGTGGGGCGTGCTGAGCGCAGCAAAGGACGACCGCTTCTACGAGCGGCTCGCCGTTATCGGCCTGCTTTCCGGATCGGCGCTCGTGCTCATCGGCATGGCGTGGAACGCCTCGGGCGGGTGGGCCTGGGAGCGGTCGATGTTCTTCGGCACCCTGTTCAACTCCTGGGGCTGCATCCCGATGGCCCTCGCCTACCTCGCCATGGTGATGCTTGTGGTCCGCCGGGGCCAACTGCCGGGCCTGCAGGCGCGGCTGGCCGCGGTGGGGCGGATGGCCTTCACGAACTACCTGCTCCAGACCGTGCTCTGCACCACGATCTTCTACGGCCACGGATTCGGCCTCTTCGCGAGTGTCGAGCGCTACCAGCAGCTCCTGATCGTCTTCGCGGTGTGGGCGCTCCAGTTGTGGCTGTCCCCGATCTGGCTGCGCCGGTACTCCCACGGCCCGCTCGAGAGGCTGTGGCGGACGCTGACGTACGGACCCTTGCCGGAAGCGAAAGCGGCCTCTTCAACGCTCTGACGTCCGATGGACGTCAGAGCACGGCGGGCCGCAGGCCCGCGGGCGGTCCCTTGCTGCTCGCGCTCACGGGATGCCGGCACGGGAACGCCGGCCTCCAGGCCGGCACAGCGGGCCGTAGGCCCGCGTCGGCATAGACCCCACCCGTCGGCAGCAACCTGCTCTCTCCATTGAGCTACGGCCCCACACACATGTTACGGCATGAGGCCGACATGGGGCTCCATCTGGCGGGAATTACATACGAAATTAGCCTAGCGGACGGTCCCCGTTCAACTGGTCATGAATTTGGGCTCCTCGGACTCATTTATGAGTTGCAAGAGCGGGTCCGGTGATGGGAGATTAGCTTCGGACGCTCCCCTGATGAGGTCTTGTTGAAAAGAGGGTTGCCTCATTATTGCCCTAAAGACTCTAGGCAACATATCCTCCATAACATTTTCCCAATGCCTGTCTCCTATGTGTTTTCTCAGGTGTAATTAGGAACGAGAGGACTCTTGGCGCGTCTGAGAGCATTAGCAAGAGCAACCCTGTCGTCTTTGTAGAAGGGTGTGTAGGTGGTGACTTTTGTTGGATTGTGAGCCCAAATATGCTTGTATTGACCGCTCTCATCTCCGTAGATCCGAAGAAGAGACAAGCGTACGTCAGGAGAACTTCCGATAAGAATGGTCGCATCTTTGCTATCTAGCAATTCAAATACGCCCCCCGCATCTGAGAGCGTGATGAGGCTCACGGGGTCAAAGTCGATGTCTCTTTTGTTCATAAGCCTTTTAGTCTCCAGCCATGCATTAGCAGATTAACAGCAAGATGTCGCGCCGCCCATCTAATTGGTTCTCGACACCTTGCTCCATTTGTTCGCCCGCTGCTCGAACTCGGCGTATGCCTTGGGTTGCTGATTCTTGGTGCGGTAATCGCCTATGTAGCCCTGTGCTTTGTCCCAATATTTGATGTATCGAGAGTAGTTCCAAGACCTGTAGATTTTTTCATTGAACACGCCTTCCCGGATGGCTACGGCAACCACTTGACAATGATCCAGAAGGTAGGCGACTAGGCGACGGTCCTCTAGCTTATCTGCGTCCAGGTCCCCAGAAGCCAGCGACGTAAGTCCGCCGTTGCGTGTCAGCTGGCTAAATCTGTGGGTTGCCTTTTGCCACTCAGGGTTTCCTATTTCAACATGCGAGATGAAATCGATTGTTGCTCGCTTCTTGGAAATGCAGACTTGGACGAACCATGCTCCGACTCCAACGATAAGAATGGCAGCAGGGCCGACAAGCGGCACCCAGGATGCTAGGTCTGCCCCAGGATTTCCCGAATCCACAAGATGGGCAATTTTGACAACCAATATCGGTTTGTCAAGCCTAGACTCCTATCGCTAGGATCAGCCTCCATTTTGCGGGGAGGCCAGGCTGCCACCTGACCCCACCTCCACAGCCACCCACTTTGAGGAGGACATGGCCATGGATAGTTCTGTATGTCTCTCTACTCTCTATCCAGCTCAAGCTGGACAAAGCACTGCGCCCCTTCTGGCTCATTGACTACCTTCATGAGCCTCCGGACCCATGTCCAGTAGTCCTCACTCATTGAGGTCCAGGAGTGGGCGCAGATGGGGCACTGTCTGGGGAAATTGATCGGGTCGTTGTCCTTGTGCCACTGTAGATCGCAGTTGCATTTGACGCAGGCCAGGCGGATGGAAACGATGTCTTGAGGCTGGAAAACCGTCCTGTTCTGAATGGTCATCGCCATATCGTATTCACTCTGTCTAGTTCAGTATGTAATTTCCTTTGGTTTGGGGCAGACGGGGCGCGTGCACGAGAAACCAGCACAAATCGGTGACTCGCAGCATCCGAAACTCTTGACCCGTGGCAGTCTCAAAATCGACGGTATCCGGACGCCGGTTCCGATAACACCGCCGGGACGGATCCGGGCGGTCTACTGCCTTCCCGGATCCTGTCGGGTGAACACCCCAGTGCCGAACCCAGCGCCGAAAACCTCGTCCGCGAAGCACTCTGCCTGCCGCCATTCCTCCTCACTCGGTTGCCGTCGCCTCGGGGATCGCCCCTCGGTTTCCGCCTCTCTCCACTCCCTCACCGACAGCACCACTCCGACCAAGAACGACCGAAAGCCCGCTGCGTCATGCTCCCGTTGCGCGGCGATGATCCTGTTGCCCTCTACGCGGTTCTCCTCGAACCATTCCCAAGGAATCCGATCGCCGCACGTCGCGCACTGCACCCCCAAGTCGCCCGGCGCTGGTGTATTCCACATCCGCGCCGCGCATCCGCAGACCCACGCCTCCGCGTCGGGCCACCGGCCCCTGCTCATTCCTGTACGCTACCCCTTCCGCACCCGACGGGCTTTTGACAAGAAGGATTATCGCAGCCCCTCCGGGGCTCCCGTGGTCGGAGCGGTCAGGTCCGCCGCGGAAGGTGTGCGAGCTGGCGCTCGGATCACAAGCCCCGTAGTGACGTGGTCCAGCGCCTGCTGGACGCGGCTGCGGTCGCAGACAAGTAGATCGAGCGACCAACGGGTTGACCGTATCGTCGAGCGGGGCGCCCTGATCGCGGTTATCGAAACGGGGTGGAACGAGGACCTGAGGGCGTTCCGAATCAACGGCCCGTTGCCTCGCGAGAGAGGACGGACTCTTGGGATCTACATGGACCTCGAATAGGCTGGGGCGCGGAAGCTCACCTACGGTGCGTAGCGTCTTCCTTTCAGGTCGAGCGCGCAGCGCTTGAGCGGCGGAACCGTCATCCACAAGGTATGGCACGTTTTGGATTCGAGCATTACTTCGAATTCACACGTCTGGAGAGCGGGGCGGGGTACCTGCGATGTGTTTTCGCTGATCCGGGTTGATGTCACCTTCGGCGAGGCGGAGGCCCTCCAACTCTCCGGCGTCGGGGAGCGGGCCAACGAGGTCGTGAGCGGCCTCGGTGCGCGGTGGCTCGATGCCCTTGGTCCGCATCGAGGACCGCCGCCGCCTCCCGCTGCCCAGGCGGGTTCGTAGCTTTCCCGCAGGGATGAATCGCGCCGCGGGCGCGGGCTGGGGGCGACCCCCGGACAGGTAGCAGAAGGGCTTGCATAAGTCCGGCTTGCGAGGCTGTAGATCCGTAGATCGGAGGGGGGCGCCCCCAACCCCACCCTCCGCCCAGAACGGAGCCCCCGATTCGGGCGGATACGACCGAAACGCCGCAATGCCAACGGGTTTCGAGACGCACGGTGGCGAGAGCGGGGTAGCGGAAGTACAAGCGGAAGAAGGTGTTGACTTCCGCTACTGCAAAGGTGGCCCCGAGGGTGACCCCGGCGAGGGCAAATTACTCACGGAGTCGGAGGGCAGTCGCCAACGGTTTGGTAGGCGCGTGAATGACGCGCGTGACCGCTGCTCCTAGCGTTTTCCATGCCGCCCCCAGCAAGACGGGAGTGGCGCGGAACCGGCGCACGGGCGACCCGGTGAGCATTCCCCGAGGACGGGTGACGCGTTTCCGCCCGTCACCGTATCTCAGCAACCGCCTTGGCTCCCGCAGGGATCCCCGCCGTCGGCGCCCGGAACGTGGGTTGACCGCCGAGGCGCGCGCTCAGGCGTCCAAGCCGCCGAGCCAAGGCAACGGGTCGAGTTGCGGCACGACGGTGGGTAAGGGCGTGAAGAAAACGAAGAATGTGAACGCGCCGACGAGGAACAGACCTCGGGCATGGGTGGGGGAGCGGCTCAGTTCCTGCTCGCGAAGTGAACGGAACAGGGTATCTCCGCGCACTTCGGTCCAAGGGCGGCAGAAATCCTCGACATCCTGCCGATGATTCTCCAACGACATGGGCTGATCGAAGTGCGCCGCCCTGTTTCGAATGCGGCGGAGCGCGTGAAGGGCATCGGCGTGACTGTGATGCAGTATGCCCAGCCGATAGCTCACGTCGATTGCGTTGGCGAAATTCAGCACCAAGCCCTGACGACGCTTACCGCGGGGTTCGATCAGCCTGTGGTCGATCGCGCGTTCGAGGAGAGACTCGATGCGTGCGGCGATCATGATGACGCAGGACCTGTCGTCCTGTGCACGCAGTTCGTCGATATAGGAGTTGACTTCGCGTAGCTCGTCAGGATCGTCGTAATAGGCGGCCATAGTTCCACGCTCTGTCGCGCAGCATCCTACAGGATGCACGGCGGGCCTGGACGAATTTCTCCGCAGCTTCAACAGAGCGTCGGACGTTTCGCCGATCGCCACTGAACACGCGAGCCGCAGGGGGAGACGGCCGACCCAGGGTGCATCCCCAGACGGTCCCTCGATGGCCCGCTAACGCCCGTCACGGGAAACGCGTCAACATTCGGGGATTCGGACAGTGGGCACGCCCCGGTCGTGGTCTTCACCGACCGTTTCCGCCCGCTTCTCACGGCCCTTCCCGCACCATGACGGTCGCGACCACCCCCGCCGTACCTCTTACCTTCGGGGAATGCGCCGCGACCCTTCGCCGCCTCGGCTGGACCGACCGCCAGGCAGACTGGCTCACTCTCGTCTGCCTTCACTCCGGCGTCTTCACGCGGAGCCAATACCAGGCGCGCTTCAACGTGACCGCCGGGCCGGCCACCCGTTTCGTGCGTGCCCTCATGGACGCTGGCGTCGCCCGCGAAGCGGGACGCCTCGACCGCCGCGGCTACCGGCCCACCAGCATTTGCCAGGTCTATGGCCGATCGCTTTACCGCGCCCTCGGGATCGAGGACGACCGCCATCGCCGGAGCGCCTCCCCGGAACTCACCACGCGCCGGCTGCTCTCCCTCGACTACCTCCTCGAGCGTCCGGATCTTGACTGGCTGGCCACCGAACCCGGGAAGCTGGCCTACTGCTAACGCCTCGGAATCCCGCTGGGCGCCCTTCCCCACCTCCTCCATCGACGTCCCTTCGCAGACCGGCCGACCCAACGCTACTTCCCCCTCAAGCTCTCCATCGCGGGTAGCGGCACCACGACCACCTTCGTCTATGCCGATCCGGGCGGGCCGACCGGAGGTCGGCGGTCCGTTGCCCGCGCGCCTTCCTACGGTGCGGGGGACCGCTCCGGCAGGAGGTGGCCGATGGAGTTCGCGTAGTAGTCCACGAAGTGGCGGCGCGACTCCAGGATGCGGAGATGTTCCCCGTCGGCCCGCACCATCTGCCGCTGGACGAGGAGCTGGACGCCGAGTTCAACCGCCGGCTCCCAGTCTGCGCGCGGGATATCGGGCTCGCCGGACCGGACGGACAGGGCTTCGAGGATCTCGAAGGCGGCCACCTTGGCGTCGGCCCTCGTCACTCCCTCGTCGCCGCGGTCCCGGATAACGGTCGCCATGAGCGGGACCGGCAGCACCGGCATGATCGCGGCGATGCGCCCCATGAGGTCGTCGGCCAGCACGCGGACCTCGGCAAAGCGCGCTTCCCGGTCGGCCTTCCGGGGGTCGAAGTCCCGCGTCAGAAGCCAATCCCGGAGCGATACCGGAGGGCCGACGCTGAGGGTGGCGTGTCCGAAGGGCTTCCAGCGGCGATTCAAGCGAAGCCAGAACTGGTGGCCCAGGAACCCGGCGGTGGCGCGCCAGGATCCGGTCCGGGTGGCGCTCTTCCCGCTGGCCTTCATGATCTGGAGGTTCTTGTCCTCGATGACCCGGTCGTAGTTCACCGCCACCGGCACGAACGCCACATCGCGCCGCGTGTCCGGATCGAAGGCCCGGACCGCGTAGTCCAGGAGGCCGAGACGAGGTCTCCCCAGCCTGCCGTCGTCGGAGAAGCGGCCCTCGATGAAGAACGCCTGCGGAACCCCGGCGCTGGTGGCGGTCTTGATGTGGGCCGCGAGCACGGCCCGATAGAGCGGGTCCCCCGAGCCTCGGCGCACGAAGAACCCACCGAGGGCGCGGAGCAGCCCTTCGAGAGGCCAGTAGCGCGCCCATTCGCCCACCGCGAACGAGAGGATGGCGCGGTCGGCGAGGGACGTGGCGGCGATGACGTAGTCGAGGTTGCTGCGGTGGTTGAGGACGAAGACGGGCGTGGACGTCCTGGCGGCCCGCGCGATCGCCGCCTCGTCCACGTAGCGCACCCGGACCCGGAAGAGGCGCAGCATGAGTCGCTTCAAGCGACCGTGGATGAGTCGCGAATAGAGGCCGGCGCTCAGCGAGGGCACGATTTCCCGGGCGTATTCCCGGGCCGTGACCAGCACGTCGCACTGGTCCTGCCCGGTCGCCTCCACCTCCGTCAGGATCGCCTCCTGCACCCCGGGATCCACCATCAGCAGGTCCGCGGCGCTGGTCGGCTTGAGAAGCTGGAATGCCGAAGGCTGGATGGCCAGCCGCCCCTGCGCTTCGTGGAACGCGTGGGTGTCCCGGCGCTCGCTCCGGCGCCGCCATAGCGGACGGATGACCAACCCGTAAACGCACCCCGCCACCAGCAAAACGAGAACGGGGAGCGGGATGGCGACGGTTTGGAACACGGGCTATCCGCTCCCGCCCGTCAGCCGAATTCCGGGATCCGGATGGCTTCCTCGATGCCGTTCAGGAGCGCCGCGCGCCGGGACATCAGCGCCTCGGCAAGGTGCTCCACCGGCACGATTTCAGACGCTTCCTCCCCGCGGATTCGGACCTCGACTCCTCCCTGAGCCAGGGAGCGGCGCGAAACCACGACCCGCAACGGGATCCCGATCAGATCGGCGTCCGCGAACTTCACCCCCGCGCGCTCGTCCCGGTCGTCGAGCAGGACGTCCAGTCCAGCTTCCTCAAGCTGATCGTGGAGGCGCTCGGCCTCCTGGCCCGCTTCGTCACCCGCGGCCCGCCCGACGAGCGGAATCAGGTGTACGTCGTACGGGGAAACGCTCATCGGCCACGTGAGCCCGTTCTCGTCGTGGTGCTCTTCGGCCACGCACGCCAGCAGACGCCCCGAGCCGATGCCGTAGGAGCCCATCCAGAGGGGACGTTCGACGCCCTGGTCATCGAGGAAGCGGGCGCCGGCCGCGTCCCCGTAACGGGTGCCGAGTTGAAAGATGTTCCCGACCTCGACCCCCCGGGACGTCCGCAGCGGCTCGCCGCACTCGACGCAGGCGTGGCCTTCTTCCGCCACCGCGATGTCGGTCACTCGCTCCGGCTCGTAGTCGCGTCCCGCGTTCACGTTCCGGAAGTGCACGTCCTGCTCGTTGGCCCCGGCGACCAGGTTCGGCGAGGCGGGGATCGAATCGTCCACGACCACCGTCCCCGCGGTGAGCCCGATCGGAGATGCGTATCCCGGCGTGGCGCCGGCGCTCCGGATCGCCTCGTCCTCGGCAGGACGGAGCCACGAAGCTCCGACCGCGTTGGCGAGCTTCGTCTCGTTGACATCCATATCGCCGCGGATGATCGCGACCACCAGCTCTTCCCGCGCGCCCCCGTCGAGTCCGGCGGTCAGGAAGACCGCCTTCGCGGTGCGGGCAGCCGGAATCTGGAGGAAGGCTGCGAGTTCGTCGATCGTCCGGGCTCCTGGCGTCGCGACCCGTTCCCGCGGGAGCGGCGCCTCGGGCGCCGCCGGCGTCTTCCGGAAACGCGCGATCTGGCGGTTGGCGGCGTAGCCGCAGGCGTCGCAGAGCACCAGGGTGTCCTCGCCCACCCCGGTGAGGTACATGAACTCGTGGGCCTGGCTGCCCCCCATCATTCCCACGTCGGAGCCAACCGCGATGGTGGGTAGCCCGCAGCGCCAGAAGATGCGGAAGTAGGCCTCGTAGTGGTTGCGGTACTGCCGCGCCAGGCCCTCGGCGTCATGGTCCAGCGTGTAGGAGTCCTTCATCGTGAACTCGCGCACCCGGATGAGGCCCGCGCGGGGGCGGGGATCGTCCCGGAACTTCGTCTGGATGTGGTACACGAGTTGGGGAAGCTGGCGGTGGGAGCGGATTTCGGTCCGGCAGAGGTCGGCCACGACCTCTTCGTGGGTCATGGCGAGGACGAGGTCGCTGTTCTTCCGGTCCTTGAACCGGGCCATCTCGGGACCGACGGCGTCGTAGCGGCCCGACCGGCGCCAGATCTCGGCCGGATGGACCACCGGCATGGTCATTTCCTGTCCGCCGATGCGGTTCATTTCCTCCCGCAGGATGTTCTCGATGCGCGTGATCGACCGGTGGGCGAGCGGCAGGTAGGAGTAAAGCCCCTGCCCGAGCTGGCGGATGAATCCGGCGCGGAGCAGCATCCGGTGGCTCTCGGCCTCGATGCCGGCGGGCGCCTCGCGCAGGGTGAGGCCGAAGTGATGGGAAAGACGCATGGGGAAGCGGCGGGGAGTTTACCGACGACCCCCTGGGGGGCCCGTCGTGTCGCTCAGGCGGCGGAGGTCCGCCGTTCGTTTGCCGTTTGGCCGATCGGTTCGCTCGGGAGGGCCGGCATCTCGATCACGCCGTCCCCCAGGCCGTCGCCGCGCTCGGAGCGCAGCACCCGGAGTGCATCTCCGAGGAGAAAGATGGAGCCCGCGACCACCACCTCACCGTTCCCGCCGGCCAGGTGGAACGCCCTTTCCAGCGCGGCCGGGACGTTCTCCACGGTTTCCGCCGGAGCGCCGTTGCCAGCGAGAATGGGTTCCGCGGCGGCGCTCAGTTCTTCGAGCGGGAGCGCCCGGCGGGTCGCCGCCGCGGTCAGCACGACCCGGCCGAAGTGCGGCGCCAGGGACGCCAGCATCGCCCCCACCCGCTTGTCGCGGCTGGTTCCGAAGACCAGCACCCGTCGCCCGTTCGATCCCAGGGACTCGAGGAATTCCGCGAGCCGCTCGGCCCCGCTCGGATTGTGGGCGGCGTCGAGCAGCACCCGCGGCCGGGCATCCTCCGGCGGCAGCCACTCGAGGCGCCCCGGCCAGCGAACCGCCGCAACGCCCTGCCGGACCCGCTCGGGGTCGAGCGTCCCGAGGTTCTCGCGGGCAAGGAAGCGCTCCGCGCCTCGGACCGCGAGCGCCAGATTGTCCAGTTGGTGCCGCCCGGGCAGGGGGAGCCAGAGGTCGTCGTAGGTCGCCTCGGGAGTGACGAGTCGGCCCGTCGCTCCACTGCGGACGATCGTGAGGTCGGTCTCGGTTTCGGCGGCCACGTCCCGGCAGCGGGCGCCCCTGGTTCGCGCGCTTTCCCGGAGCACCGCGCCGGCCTCCGGGTCCTGTCGGGCGATCAGCAACTCGCCGCCGGGCCGGGCGACCGCCCCCTTCTCGCCGGCGATTTCCGCCACGGTGCGGCCGAGATAGCGCTCGTGATCCAGCGCGATGCGCGTCACCAGCCCGAGCGGCGCGTCGGTTGCGGTGGTGGCGTCCCAGCGTCCTCCCATGCCGACCTCGAAGACCGCCGCATCGAGCCCGTGCCGCGCGAACGCCAGGAAGGCGGCGCCGGTGATCGTCTCGAAAAAGGACGGCTGTTGGTCGGGCAGGAGCCCGCGCGCCGCGGAAGCGATCGCTTCCACCAGATCGGCGAACTCCTCCTCGGGAAGTTGACGCCCGTTCACCAGGATGCGTTCGTTGATGGAGACGAGATGCGGGGAGGTGAAGCGCCCGACCCGCAGTCCGTGGGCCCGGAGAATCGAGTCCAGAATGGCGACCGTGGAACCCTTTCCGTTCGTCCCCGCGACCACCACCGACGGGAAACGCCGTTCCGGGTGGCCGAGCTCCTTGGCGAGGAGCCGGATGTTCCGGGTTCCCACCTTGACGTGGAACTGTTCCCGATCCCGCAGGAACGCGAGCGCCTCCTCGTAATTCATGGAAGCGAGCGGGAGTGCCGCCGGCTCTAGCGGGCGGCGCGGACCCGCACCGGCTCGGGTGCGGTCTGCGCGGTGGCGGCGGCGTCCTTTTCCGCGGAAGCGGTGGCTTCGGCGGGTTCGTACATGAATCGCAGGAATCCGCCCAGCACGGCGCGAAGCTCACGGCGGTGGACCACCCGGTCGAGCATCCCGTGCCGGAGCAGAAACTCCGAACGCTGAAAGCCCGGCGGCAGTTCGCCGCGGATCGTCTGCTGGATCACCCGGGGGCCGGCGAAGCCGATCAGGGCTCCGGGCTCCGCGATGTTCATATCGCCGAGCATCGCGTAGCTGGCCGTGACGCCGCCGGTCGTGGGGTGGGTGAGGAGCGAGATGTAGGGCAGACCGGCGTCGTCGAGGAGCGCGAGGGCCGACGCGATCTTGGCCATCTGCATCAGCGAGAGCGCGCCTTCCTGCATCCGGGCGCCGCCCGAACAGGAAACCACGATCAGCGGAATGCGGGCGTCGTGGGCGGTTTCCACCGCGCGCGTGATCTGCTCGCCCACCACGACGCCCATGCTGCCGCCGATGAACGCGTACTCCATGACGGCGAGGACAACGGGTGTCCGCCCGATCTCGGCGCGCGCCACGATGACGGCGTCGTCGAGACCCGTCTTTTCGGCGCCCTTGCGGAGCCGGTCGCGGTAGTCCACCCGGTCCCGGAAGCGGAGCGGATCGTTGGAACGGATACCCCCGGAGATCTCCCGATAGACCCCCGTCGTCCACCAGCATCTCGAGGCGCTCGCGCGCCCCGAGGCGCATGTGGAAATCACAGCGCGGGCAGACCTCGAGGTTCTCCCGAAGGGCCCGGCCGTAAACGATTTCCGAGCACCCTTCGCAGCGGACAAAGAGGCCCTGGGGGACTTGGGGACCGGGGCGGTTGTCTGCGCTGGCGCCGGTGGGGGCGCGACTGTCGGGCATATGAGCGAAGCATCCTAGCAGACGATGGGCGGTGCTGACGGGATGCGAAGTCGCGGGGGCAGGTTCGCCGGTTTTCAGAACGGGCATGCGTTCCAACACGGCGGTGAGGAACCCACTGATGTCCGATATTGACCGCACCAAGAGGCACGGGCTGAGTGGCGATCGCGGAGGTCGCTGTCTTTCCCTTCGCCCGGCTAGGGTCTGACACGCTAACTCTTCACGGCACGACGAACCTCAGGCAGAGGGCTGTCTGTGCACAGTTTGCGAATCTCAGCCAGTTCGTCCGGTTGAGACTCGTCGGGGCACTGCCCCTGCCACCATACTGCCATCGCTTCGGAAAGATGGCACAAGAGCGCTTGCAGCTCCGGGCGCGTCGCCCGCCACCGTCTAGAGGCCAAAGTGACGCAATCCATGACTTCAGGCTAGCTACAAGTAGGTTCATGACGTCGCGATTCACCGCGACAGGAAAATGAAGGAGGACATACGCCAAGTCATCCATGCACTCCAGCAAGTCTGGCTGCTGTCGAAAGGCGACTCGTCTCGCGAGTAGTTCGACTAACTCCTTTGGAGCAAATGCGCTATGGCCGTTCTCGTACAAACCCGCGCAGTGTCGGATCGACCGAGACGCAGCTGAGATAGTCCCAGGGTTCTCTGAATGAAGCGCCGTTGCAATCGCTTCAGAAACACTGCTCTCCATCTCCGGCATCCATGACAGCATGTGTATCTCGGCAGTAGCGAGACTCACACCTAACTTCCGCGCGGAATCAAGAAAACGAATCAATCTCTCCCATTCTGCCTTGTCGCTCTCGTGCAGCACGGGAAACACAGCTTTCCAAACAAACGTCCCGATATCTCGTACCGTTGCCTCGACATCCGCTACGCCAAAGCTCATCGCCCCCATATCCGCCGAGAGGTATTTTGCGTGCGCTCCCCCACCAACGCTGGGCCTCTTTCCAGACCTCAAGAGCTTCCTCTCGCGACCACTCAATCTCTCCGTATGAATCCTCGGGTAACCGGAACGGCGGCGCAGATGCGGCCGCTGCCCTGTGGAATGGACGGCTTCCAACCACGATACCGTTCTCCGGTGCTCCTGATGCATCCGACCTGGCCATTGCCTTCAACGTGGAGGACAAATTGACCGTACTAGGGCGAGGGGAGCGTGAACAAGAAAGCGGGATGGAACCGAAGAATGACGTTCCGCCAGTTCTCCTCCGTGCCATGCCAGATAGCCGCCTCTAGCCGCCGCACGTCCCTCTTGCGCATCATTCCTGACGCGAATACGCCGATTAACCGATCAGTAGCGGCATTGGTTGCAACGAGGTCGGAATCGCGTGTTCTCTCGAAAAGCCAGTCGATGCAGCGAGCGATTTGATCAGATTTCCGCGCCTCCTTCTTCACTCGACCGATACGGTCCACCGGGAAGTTGTGCATGTCGTAGAACCGACCATCCCACGCTGCCTCCCGTTTGTCCGGTGCAGAATCTTCCAGTGGAAATCTTAGGATTTTCGGAAGCAGCTGATACAGCGCCTTGTCGGACAGAGCGGAAAAGACGCGCTCCAGCCAAGCTTCTCGTGCTTTGAAAAAGTCCCGAGTGAGTAGGTAGATCCGTGTGCTGATACAGGACCTGAAGCCTGTCCAACATCTGATGCAGTACGTGGTCCTGCAACCTAATCGTCAGACGGGACAGAGCCTCCATTAGAGTGGCGACAAAATCTGGATCGAGCTCCTTGAGTCCAACATTCCCGGTGCCAGGCCGTATTTCACGATCTAGAGCGTCCATCAACCACTGACTTAGTCGGTCCACAAGTTCGGCGCGGTGTCGTCGCTACGGATATCCGGTCCAGTAATTCGGACTCGGTCAGTCCCTTCAAATCGCCTGCTCGCATGAGGAGAGAAGGGGACCAGAATTCCGTGAAGTCCGCCACCAACGAACCGCGTTTACGAGTGTTCGATCGGTACTGCCCGAACGGAATGCGCATAGGACGACCTACCACCTCATACAGTCGTGTATAGGCGAGCGCTGGCAGCCAGGCGGCGATTGGGCGACCCATCAGCACAACGGACGTCGTGCGCCGCCAAGGATCGAAGGCGCGTCGGCGGTGCCGTCCAGTGGTCTGCTTCGGTGGTGTCTCAGAGATGACGCCGTCAAAGTACTCGAGACTCGGCCAGGGGCTACAGTCCCACTTCTTGAGCTCATCCCACCGGGCGGAGTATTCGGAACGCTTCTGAAATGCGCCCTTCCAATCGATCTGAAATTCACACTGCGAGAGTAGGTAAAGGGCCCAACCCTCCGTAGAAAGCAATCGAAAATCGGGACTCTCGTCTCTTGTTTGGAGGTCCCGAACTTCTTGGATTGCGCTACGAACTAGGGCTCGCGCATCCTCCGCGCGCTCTAGTTCCAGCAGCAATCCTGCCTTCCACAGAGATTCCTGCGGGTGTTGTGGTGCCCAGCCATCCAAGGCCTCGTGGGCACTGGGTCTGTTGAGGTTCCACACGTGCCAAAGTGTCGCTTCGTAGTGCAACCGCCCGACAAACTGGGTGTGATCGGCAACACGGGACCTGAGAACGGTGCTTAGCTTTGTCCACTGCTCTTCACGGTAGTCCTCGCGGTACGAGCGCAGTAGTGCGAACGCGATTTCGAACCCAGCTATGGTTGCTTCTGCAGGAGCTAGCGGATCAGCCTTCTCGGCAAAGGCGTCAAGAGCCTCTTCAAAGGCGGAGACCCAGCGCGTATCCAACGGCATCATCACGAGATCTAGGCGCCAGTTAACCTCCAGAAGGATGTCAAGGCGCTCGTCTGCCGGGCGCTCCCTAGCGTACTGGAGTAGTGGGGTCAATCGAGCGTTCGGTTGAGCGCCAATCGTATCCCGCTTCGAAACCGGGGCAACAAGCCAGCCTGGATAGGTCTGTCGCTCGTAACGCCAGCGGCCTAGAATGTTGCGCGCTGCCGACTCATTGAGTGGGTCACGAAGTCGTCAGTTCATCGTCAACAGGAGGGAGCTCCGATTCATCGACAGGGAGAGTGACGTCCTTATCGGTTGACGAAGTCGCGTGTTTGGCCTGTGCAGTGAAGGGCCAAGTGAGAGGAGATCGCGGTCGTGCAAGGGAGAGGTTCCGACACAACCAAGCCAGATGGCTTTCGTGCGGGTTCGGCACCGGCGAAGCGCCGGTGCCAATGTTCGCAGGTCAAGCACTGTGATTCCGCGGTTCCGGAGGAGCAACGTCTGGGCAACCGAGAACGAAGAAAGGCCGACCCAATAGATCGGAGCGTGGCGATCACGCAGCTCATCACGGATCCAACCGATCCACTCCAAGAAATTGGGATCGCTGGCAGAAAAGCCGATAAGGACGAGCGAGTTCTCGAGGAGAGACTGCCGTACAGTATTGACGAAAGGGGCGAACTCCTTGGAGTAAGTCCGGTAGTCCTCCCGGGTCAGAATGAGAGGGGATCCCGCCGCCAGCGTGCCGTGGAGTTTGATTATTCGAGGAGAGGGAGTGTGTGTGAGCTGTTCAAAAGTTGACGACTGGGCGATAGATGCGCGACGCAAGTGTGGTTCTCTCTAGAAGGGTGTCGAAATTGGTTGTGAAGACGTCGGACCAGGGTAGGCGGAGAAGTTGAGAATGCAGGTCACCCGGCTCATGAAGGGAATCGGGAATGGTGCGCCGAACGAGGTTCTCAAGGGGAACTCTGCCGAACTGTGCCTCGTATTCATCCGGCGAGTTGCAATACGTCGACGTCAGAGTCATCGTCATGACAGGGCTGAGAGTTAGCGGGATGCTTGGCACTTAGTTCGGCCGAAATAGTTCGACCGAGATGTTGCCAACTAGGGAAATTGCCGACGCCGGGTCTAATGGGACGGGCGTTGCAGCTGAGAGCCTGCTCCGATCATTAGTGCGGCGCGGGATGTTGGTTGCTGCCAGAGGACGCGGCACAATTGCCGGAAATGGGCCCTTTGCGCGGTCCTTCTGTCGGCCGTGGTCACTGGGTGTTCGTTGGGTGCTATTGGAGAGGTTTACTTTGGCCTCCGCGGCGGACTGATGCGCGAAGGTCGTGGAAACGAAGACCTAAGGAGTGGGCGGAGTCGAGAGGTGGTTACGGAGTGTACGTGCCTGGTTTGGCAGTGGTTCTCACGAATAACCGCCGTGGTGTGGCCACAGTGCGGGCCGATGATTTCGGCCTCGACGGGAAGTGCCGGATGACATCGGCGTGGACGACGTTCGTCCGGGCGAGAGGGAGGAACGCCAGGAGGTCGGATGGTCGTCGCGATTCCGAGCATTCATAGGTCAGCCGGCGAAGAGGGGCACGATGGAGGGCGACCAGCAGCAGGGCCATCGCGCCGTTGAAGGCCAGGAGCCGGTTCCCGCGCTGCAGCAGCCGCCCGATGCCGACACCGAAGAGGGTCCATGCCGAGGCGCAGGGATAGTTCACGCAGGCGAAGATCAGGGTGATCGCTCCCACCTCGAAGAAGAGATCCCCCTGAACGGTCGTGAAGGCACTGATCGCGCCGACCGCCACCACCCAGCCCTTGGGGTTTACCCACTGAAACCCGGCGGCCTGCAGGAACGTGAAGGGACGCCCGGGTCGTTCCTCCGCCTGCCGGAGCCCGCTGGCGGTCGCGATTTTCCAGGCCATCCAGAGGATGTAGGCGGAGCCGACGTACTTCAGGACCGGTATGGATTTGGGGGGACGGCTTCGAAGATGCCGCCGAGACCGAGCCCGACCGCGCAGACCATCGCCGGGTACCCGAGGCCGATTCCCAACAGATGCGGAATCGTCCGCCGGTACCCGAAGTTGGCCCCCGAGGCGGTGACCATGACGTTGTTGGGTCCGGGCGTGATGGACATGGAGACCGCGAAGAGGGCCACGGGGAGGACGAGTTCGAACATGAGGGAGGAGGGGGGGCGGCAATCTTCGCGCGCTTCGGATCCAGTTCAAGCGTTCGGGGGTCATCCCGCCGCCCCGCTTCGCGGGGCTGTGCCGATCTGGAGATCGGCGTTCCATTGCGGTCGCCCGCCGTCGGTGCTGGGGAGGGTCCGTCCCGCCGCCCGCCTGCGGCGGGCTGTGCCGACCTGGAGGTCGGCGTTCCCTTGCGGTCGCCCGCCGTCTGTGCTCGGGGAGGGTTCGTCCCGCCGCCCGCCTGCGGCGGGCTGTGCCGACCTGGAGGTCGGCGTTCCGTTGCGGTCGCCCGCCGGGTGTGCTCGGGAGGGTCCGTCCTGCCGCACCGCTTCGCGGGGCGGTGCCGGGTTGACGCCGTTCGGAGGCACCCGGGAGGCGCAGAGCCCCATCGCTCCGGCGACGTGTCGGCAAGGGAGCGCCGGCCTCCAGGCCGGCACAGCCCGCCTGCGGCGGGCTGTGCCGACCTGGAGGTCGGCGTTCCCTTGCCTGTGCGCCGCCGAGGCTGGGGGGATCCCTGCCGAGAGGGGAGCCATCCTGGCGGTGGGGGGGCCGTCCCGTCGCCCGCCGTGTGTGCTGGGGAGGGTCCGTCCCGCCGCCCGCCTCGGCGGGCTGTGCCGACCTGGAGGTCGGCGTTCCCTTGCCTGTGCGCCGCCGAGGCTGGGGGGATCCCTGCCGCCATCCTGGCGGTGGGGCCGTCCCGTCGCCCGCCCTGGGGGGGGCCGTCCCGCGGCCTGGGGCGGGGCTGTGCCGGCCCCCACCCGGAGAACTGGAGGTCGGCGTTCCCGTGCCGGGGTGGCTGCGCGTTCCGGGGCGGATGAATAAGATGGTCGCCGGGAGGGGTCCTATGGAAGCGCAGACTCTCAATCAGCTTTTTGCCGCCGCTTGTGCCCGGCACGACAAGGATGACGCCATCCTCTACAAGGAGGACGGACGGTGGAAGAAGCTTTCGTCCGCCGGCTGGCTCAGCGCTGCCCGGGATGCCGCAACGGGGCTCTCGATCCGCGGTGTCCGGAAAGGGGACCGGGTGGTGCTGCTTTCCGAGAACCGGCTCGAGTGGTTCACGATCGAAGCCGGGCTCCAGATCCTGGGTGCGGTCACGGTCCCGATCTATCCGACCCTGACTGCCCAGCAGGCGGCCTACATCATCCGGGACTCGGGGGCGCGCGTGGTGGTGGCGTCTTCCGCGGAGCAACAGGCCAAGATCCGCGCCGTTCAGGATGAGCTGCCGGATGTGGAGATCGTCTTTACCCTGGACTCGCCGCTGGAGGACTCGGGATTCCAGTCATGGTCGGTGGTGGTGGACGCCGGGAAGAGTTCCCGCGCGGTGGACTCGGGAGTGGCGGAGCGGCTCGCGGCGGCGGTTTCCGGGGACGACGTGGCCACCATCATCTACACCTCGGGAACCACCGGGAACCCGAAGGGGGTGATGCTCACGCAGCAGAACCTGCTCCAGAACACCGTTGCCTCCCACGAAGCGCTCACCCTTTCCCCGGAGGACCGGGCTATTTCGGTGCTGCCCTATAGCCACGTGTTCGCGCGCATGGTGGCGCACTACCTCTACCCCCACGCCGGGGTCACCATCGCCATCGCCGAGAGCATGGACACCCTCGTCGAGAACATCGGCGAAGTCCATCCCACCGTGATGGCCTGCGTACCGCGCTTCTACGAGAAGATGCGGGACAAGGTTCTCGAGTCGGCCGCCGCCGGAAGCCCGCTGAAGCAGAAGATCTTCAACTGGGCGTTCTCGGTCGGCTACGCGGTGGGCCGGCACCGCCAGGACGGGACGACGCCTCCCGCCGGGTTGCGAATCAAGTACGCGGTCGCGACGAAGCTGGTCTTCAGCAAGCTGCACGCCCGGATGGGTGGGCAGATGCAACTGTTCGTCTCGGGGGGCGCCGCGCTTCCCCGCGATGTGGCGGAGTTCTTCCTGGCGGCAGGCTGGGTCGTCATCGAGGGCTACGGGCTCACCGAGACGTCGCCGGTCATCACCGTCAACCGCCGGGACCGCTTCCGGTTCGGCAGCGTCGGGATTCCCATTCACGGAGTGGACGTCCGGATTGCCGACGACGGCGAGATCCTCTGTCGTGGCCACAACGTGATGAAGGGCTACTTCGGCAACGACGCCGCGACCGGCGAGGCGATCGTGGACGGTTGGTTCCACACCGGAGATGTCGGAACATTCGACGAAGACGGCTTCTTGCGCATCACGGATCGGAAGAAGGATCTGCTGGTCACCGCCGGCGGCAAGAACGTCGCGCCGCAGCCGATCGAAGGAACCCTCAAGTCGAGCGTGTACATCGCCGAACTGGTGATGGTCGGGGACGGCAAGCCGTACCTGTCGGCGCTGGTGGCGCCGGACTTCGAGCAGCTGGCGAGGTGGTGCGAGGGTGAGGGAATCACGGCCGACGGCCCGGAGGCCATGGCCGGCGATGAACGCGTCCAGACCCATCTGATGTCCGAGATCAGCCGGCTGAGCGAAGGGCTCGCATCCTTCGAGCAAGTCAAGAAGATCGCCGTGGTGACGGCGGCCTTTTCCATCGAGAGCGGCGAGCTGACGCCCACCATGAAGGTGAAGCGCCGGGTGGTGGCGGAGCGCTACGCCGACCTCATCGAAGCCTTGTACGACTAGGGTGGGTTTGGGCCTGGGGTGGGTGTCCTGAACCGATTCGCGAAGCTGGTCCGGTGATCGATCCGTTCGAAACCGTCATCGGGCTGGAGATGCACGTCCAGCTCGATACCCGGACGAAACTCTTCTGCGGCTGCCGGAACGAGTTCGGTTCGCCGCCGAACACCCACCTTTGCCCGGTGTGCTACGGCCTTCCCGGAGCCCTGCCGGTTCCGAATCACCGGGCGGTGGAACTCGCGGTCCTCGCCGGGCTCGCCCTGGACTGCGACATCAACGAGGAGTCCGTCTTCGAACGGAAGCACTACTTCTATCCCGACCTTCCCAAGGGCTACCAGATCACGCAGTACGAGTTTCCGCTTGCGGACGACGGGGCGGTCCGCGTGCGGCTGGACGCGGGGCCGAATTCCGAGGCGGTGGACCGTTCCGTCGGGATCAATCGGATCCAGATCGAGGAGGACGCCGGCAAGTTGGTACATGACGGATTCCCGGGGTCGGACAAGCGCAGCGGCGTGGATTTCAACCGGGCCGGCGTGCCTCTCATCGAGATCGTCAGCGACCCGGACATGCGTTCGGCCGCCGAGGCCTGCGCCTACGCCCGGGAGCTCAAGCGCCGGGTTGTCTATTGCGGCGTGTCCGACGCGGACATGGAGAAAGGAAACCTCCGGATGGACGGTAACATCTCCGTCCGGCGGCGCGGCTCCCCGCGCTACGGGGTCAGAGTGGAGCTGAAGAACCTGAACTCGTTCCGGTTTCTGCATCGGGCTCTCGAATACGAGGAGAAACGGCACCGCGACCTGCTGGCCGCCGGACAGCCGGTCGTCCAGGAGACACGCCTTTACGATGAGGCGCGGGGCGTCACCGAGCCCATGCGGAGCAAGGAGGAAGCCGAGGACTATCGGTACTTTCCCGATCCCGACCTTCCTCCGCTGCGGCTCCCGGAGGGGTTGCTCGAGGCCGCGCGCCGGCAGCTTCCCGAATTCCCGGATTCGCGGGTGGCGCGCTATCGGAGCGAGCACGGGATCGCCGCCGACCAGGCCGAGCGGATTGCCGCGCGCCGGGAACTGGCCGACTACTACGAGGCGGCGCTGGCCGCGGCGACGGCGGCGGGTTCGGCCCTCGCGGACGCCGCGCCGGTGACCGCGGGCTGGATCACCAGCGAAGTCGCGTCCCGCGAAAAACAGGACGGAAAACTGGCGGCGGCGCCCGAGCGGCTGGGCGAGCTGATGCACCTGCTCGCGGCGGGGGAGTTGCCGAGGAACGCGGCGCGGGAAGTCTTCGCCGCCATCTGCGAGAGCGGGAAGAGCGCCCGCGATCTCATGACCGCACTGGGATTCGCGAAGTTGGCGGGCGGTTCCCGGCTGGACGACATCGCCGCGCGGCTGGTTGCGGAGCATCCGGCGGACCGGGACGCCTACCGGGCCGGGAAGAAGAAGGTGATCGGCTTCTTCGTGGGTCTGCTGATGCGGGAACTTCGCGGCAAGGCGGATGCTCGCGAGGCCCGGGCGGCGCTCGAGCGAGCGCTGGGCGCCGATCCCCCCGAATCCTGAGCCTCCCACGTGTCGAACGTGCGAGTGGTGGCCGTCGCGGGCTGGACCTGTACGGGCAAGACCCGTTTCGCCCACGCACTGGCCGAACGCCTCCCCGGCCGGCAGCCGGTGGTGCTTTCCCAGGACGACTACTACCGCGATACCTCGCACCTGTCCCGAAGCCGGCGCGTCGCGGTGAACTACGACGAACCGGATTCCTACGACCTCGATGCGTTCGTCCGACATCTGGAGACGCTCCGTTCCGGCGGGTCAGTGCCCCGGTTCGTCTATGACTTCGGGACCGGGGCGCGCCGCACGGCCGGGTCGCTCGGCCCGACGCGGTTGGTGATCGCCGAAGGGGTCCTCGCGCTTTGGGACGGGCGGGTCCGGGAGGCGGCGGACCTCCGGATTCTTCTGGAGGGGGATCTCGACGCGTTGCTCGCTCGGCGCATCGGGAGGGATGGCGCCGAACGCTGCTATTCGGCGTCCGAGGTGCGGGAGCGGTTCGAGACGATGGTGATCCCGGCGCAGCGGCGCTACCTCGCCGGGGCCGCGCTGGTTGCCGACCTCGTGCTGCCGATGGATTGGGGCGCCGAGGAGGTGGACCGGGCCGTCGCTCGCCTGGGCGCGCCGGCCTCGAGGCCGGCATCGCTCGCCGCCGGCGAGCGAAACGCGTGACGCCAATCGTCGTGGAACGGGGTCTTCGAAAATCCGGACCTTGCGTCACGGTACGGCGCACGGACGAGGCCATACTTCCGCCCAACCCTCCGCACCAACGAAAGGAATAGACCCGTGACCCCATCACCCATCCTGCGCGTCGGGCACAGCCCCGACCCCGATGACGCCTTCATGTTCTGCGCCCTCGCGAAGGGCGCGGTACGCATCCGCGACTACCAGGTGGAACATGTCCTCGAGGACATCGAGAGCCTGAACGACCGGGCGCTTGCCGGCGAGCTGCCGATCACTGCGATCTCCGCACACGCCTATCTCTCGGTGGCGGATCGCTACTGGATCATGGCGACCGGAGCGAGCATGGGAGAGGGGTACGGCCCCGTGGTGGTGAGCCGCAAAGCCGGGAACCTGGAAGACCTCGCCGGACGCCGGGTCGCCATCCCCGGCCCCCGAACCACCGCGGCGCTTCTCGCCCGCTGCTACATCGGGGAGTTCGAGCCGGTCATCGTGCCCTTCGACCAGATCTTCGAAGCCGTCGAAGAGGGTCGGGCCGAGGCGGGAGTCGTCATTCACGAAGGCCAACTGACCTACGGGGCGCGCGGATTCCACCTGCTCTCGGATTTCGGCGTCCGGTTCGAGGAGGAGCACGGGCTGCCGCTCCCGCTCGGACTCGATGTGGTCCGGCGCGATCTGGGACGGGACCTGGCGGTCGAGATCAACCGGGCGATGCGGGCCAGCATCGACTGGGCCTACGCCAACGAGGACGAGGCCCTCGACTACGCCCTGCTCTTCGGCCGCGGCCTCGAACGCGAGTTGGGCCGGAAGTTCGTCAAGATGTACGTCTCCGTGCTGACCCGCGACATGGGGGACTCCGGGGAGGCGGCTCTCAGGGTGCTTTTTTCTATGGCCGAACGGGCCGGAGTAGTGGCCGAGGCCCCCGATTTCGAACTGATCCGCTGAACCTGGGACGCGGACACCGTCCGCATCGGAACCGGCGGCCCGTCCGCTGGCGGGATTACGCTAACGCGCATGGATAGGGTCTTCCTGATGGGCTGCGCGGCAGTCCGCATCGGCGCCGCCCTGGCGGCCGCGCTCCTCCTCGTCGCCGTCCCCGGCGCCCCTGCCGAGGAGAAACGGTCCGGGTTCTACCTGCGTGCGGACCTCGGGGCGAACCGCGCCGGCTCCGTCACCCTGCTCGGGAAGAGCAACGACCGGGCGAGCCGCTGTGACGAGTTCATCAACCCGCGCTACGCCGAAATACCGGGCTGCACGGATCCGGACCGGGGCTCGTCCGCGGGCTGGCAGACCGCCTTTGATTCGGCCAGCGGCGTTCTTGCCGGTCTGGCGGTCGGTCACCGGGTCACAGACTGGCTCCGCATGGAAGTGGAGACGTTCCACCGCGAATCCGAGTACGACCAGACCTCGCCGGTGGCGAGCGCCACCGGCGACACCGCCGGCAAGCTGGAGGGCGAGATCGTGCGCGCAGAAGACCGGATCGGCAGCGTCTCGTCGCGGAACATCTTCTTGAACTTCGTCTTCGACCTGCCGGTCGAGGGAGCGGTCACGCCCTTCGTCGGGGTCGGCGCCGGGCTGTCCTGGACCGAACTCGACTACGGCGATCTCTGGGTGCGGAACTCCGATCCGGCGAAGATCGCCACCGCGGCCGGCCTCCCGAACGAGGACGAAGTTCGCCGGAACCTGGCCGGGACGACCTCCAGCAAGCAGGGTGAACTGAGCGATCGCCTGTCGGGGTTTCAGGCCCTTGCCGGCGCCGATTGGAAGGTCTCCGACGCGGCGTCGGTCGGCCTTCAGGCGCGCTACGTCCGTTCGGACTCCTTCGAGGACGAAACCGACTGGGAGCGGCTCCGCAGCCACGCGTCGCAGCTCCGTCTCGATGGCAGCGAGCCGGTGACCTTCCGCATCCGGACCGAGGAGAGCGTCTCCTACGCGGCGCTCGCCTTCTACCTGAAGATCCGCTACTGATCACCCGCCGCCCGAAGGCGCTCAGCGGTATCCGAAGAGCGGCGGAAACAGGGCGACGACCACCACGGCCCAGCCGGCGTACACCGGTAGAAAACCGGTCTGCCAGCGTTCGAGCGCAGCGAACGAACCGCGCCCGCGCCAGAACCCCAGGTAGCACCAGGCCGACCCGGCCAGGTTCACGAGCAGGATCAGGTTGAGGCCCAGGGCGGCCGTCCGGTTCGCGGTGAAGCCGAACTCGGCGATCCGCGCGCCGGTTGCTCCGAGCGCCAGCAGGTCCACCACGAGCGCGAGCGCCACCAGCAGCAACTGCAAGGCGTCGAACGGCCGAGGGCCGGCTTCGGGGGACCGCGCCGAAACGGCGTACAGAACCAGGCCGACGACCACGGCCAGCAGCAGGTCGAGCACGATGAGGACATCGCGCTCGATCCGGAGGCCGGCTCCCGTCCAGGCCATCGTGAGCAGCAGCGCGAGCAGCGCAAAGGCGAACAGAGGCGTGAATATCCGGGCCAGAACCGGCGCCAGGCTCCCGGCGGCGCGGGTCCTGGTTTCCGCCAGCCACGATGCAAGGACGAGGGCGCCGGCGGTCCCGCAGGGCAGCACCCAGGCGCCCCAGAGCCGATCGGTGTCCACCCCGATCCTCCCGAACAGGGTGAGGGTGACGGCGGAGAGGACCAGACCGCCAAGCGCGATCAGCACGCCGTGGATGAAGAACTCGCCGGAGAACCGAACGAAGCGCATGCGGCGCGCGGCCAGGTCCCAGCGTCCGCCGGCATGGGCGATGCCGATCGCCAGCCACAGCGCGATCGGCAGATGCAGCGCGGTGAGTACATCGGTGGATCCGGCCGCGGCGAACGGGAAGACGTTGGCAAGCACCGCGGCGGCCACGAAGGCCGCCCCGATCCGCAGCGAGCGGGAGGCCGCCAGGCCGCGCTTCCAGGCAAAATAGCCGGCGACACAGCCCAGGGCCAGCACGCCCTCGTTGCGGGCGTAAAACGCGATGGCGTCCTCCGTGAGGGGAGGGCCGAAGAACTGCAGAGCCTTGGCGGTAGCGGCGGCGAGCGCACCGAGCCCCAGCGCGACCCACGTTTCGATCCCGAGCCCCCAGCGGCCCGTCCCTGGTTCGGCTCGTGGCTCCAGAAGCCGGGTCGCGTGCCGGCTGGCAAACTCGCGAGTCGCTGCATCCCGTTTTCCAACCCGTTTCAGAGCCACCAGGAAGGCTTCGTCCGGATCGAGACCGGCCTCTCGAAGCGCGGCAATTTCCGCTGTGAGCGCCCGCTGCCGCTCATCGAGGTCGGCGTCCGAGGCTGCGCCCGCCTCCGCGAGGTGGGCGCGCCACGCGGCGAGGCGCGACCTCGCTTCGTCGCCGATCGGGTCCCCGCTACTCATGGGCTCCTCAGGGACGGATTCCCCGTCGTCGAAAGCGGATTTGCGGGACGCGGACAACAGCGACAACCCTACCCGAGACGGGTTCCGGTGAGCCCCGGTGCGAAGGCCGGCCCGGAGCCTGACCGTCAACCCCGTCCTGGTCTCCGGCGCCTGGTGCCGGGGCCAGCGAGCCCCACGCCGGCGCCTGCCGCGCGGGGCCTACGACGTGCCGGAGCCGAGCTCCACGTGGATGCTGAAAGTGGTGAAGTCCTGCTGGCATTCCGGTTCCGGCTCGTTGTCCGGGTCGAGTTCAGCGGTCTTCGTCTCTCCGGCGGCCAGGTCCACGTTGGGGGTGGGACCGATCTCGCAGCCGTTGGACAGATGGATCTCGACGCGGACCTGGCTGACCGCCGCGGCGGTCGTGTTCTCGAGCGTGTAGGTGAACACCTCGCGGGCGGCGTCGAAGTTGACGGTGAGCGCCACGCCCTGACGAACGTCGGTGGCCGTCTCGTTCTTGGCGAACTGGACGCCGCCCTCACCGGCCTCGCCGCCGCCGCCCTCGCCGCCTTCGCCACCGCCCTCACCGGTCTCGGACCCGCCGGGGCCGAGCTCCACGTGGATGCTGAACGTGGTGAAGTCCTGCTGGCATTCCGGTTCCGGCTCGTTGTCCGGGTCGAGTTCAGCGGTCTTCGTCTCTCCGGCGGCCAGGTCCACGTTGGGGGTGGGACCGATCTCGCAGCCGTTGGACAGATGGATCTCGACGCGGACCTGGCTGACCGCCGCGGCGGTCGTGTTCTGAAGCGCGTAGGTGAACACCCCCCTCGCAGCGTCGAAGTTGACGGTCAGTTCGACGCCCTGGCGAACGTCGGTGGCCGTCTCATCCTTGGCGAACTGGACACCACCCTCACCGGGCTCGCCACCGCCGCCCTCACCACCGGACTCACCACCGGACTCACCGCCGGATTCGGCGCCCTCGGGACCGGACTCGGGTCCTTCGGGGGTCGTTCCCGAATCGCAGGCGAAAGCGCCGAGCGACAGCACGGCGAAGACGATGAGCAGCACGGGGCGAATTCCTCGACAGAAAGGCCCCGTCCACAGGGACGGTGTGTTGTCCGGTATTCGATGCATGACGGCAATGTAACGCGGTTGGCGGCCGCCGCGACGGCCGGGAACGAATCCCGAATTGCCGCGTTAGACTCGATGGCCGCGCCCGGAAACAACAACGGACGCGGCGGTCCCATCAAGGGCGCCCACGAACCAGATAGAGCCCGGCCTCCTTCACGAAGAGCCGGTTTCCGAGTGACTTCGACCATGGATCGCAACCCGCACAGCACCCCGCTTCCTCTCCTGTTCCCCACCGTGCTCGCGCTCGCTCTCCTCGGAGTCCTGGCTTGTTCCGGCCCGGCCGGTGAGGGAGCGTCCGGGGCGGACGCCGCGAGTCCGGGTCAGGAGGCGGCGACGCCGGCCTCGAATACGGACGAGAGCGTCGCGGCGGGTGTCCCGGAGCGGACCCAAAGCGCGGGAGAGACCGAGCGCCGTGAGGGGGAGCACGGACGCGGCGGCGGGGAAGCCGAGAATGGCGGGACCGAAGGGGAACACGGCGCCCGCGAGGCTGGCGGCGGAGGAGAGCATGGCGGCCGCGCCGGGGCGGAGCACGGGAGCGCCGAGGGTCGCGCCGAGGGTCACGACGAGGGTGGATCCGAAGGCGAGGAGTCGGGCGAATACCTGGGGCGCGGGGAAACCTGGGACCGGACCCGCCGGGGCGCCCGGCTGATCCTCTCGTTTGACCCGGCACGGCAGGCCTTCCGCGGCAATGTGGAGAACACGACGCCAGCGAGGCTCTGCGCCGTCCGCGTCGAAGTGCATCTGTCCACCGGGACCGAGTTGGGCCCGACGGAGCGCACCGACCTCGCACCGGGAGCCTCGGTGGCCGTGGAGTTGCCGACCGCGGGCGAAGAGTTCACCGCCTGGACCGCGCACCCCGAGATCTCCGCCTGCGCCCGCTGAGGGCGACCCGGCGCGGCGCCGAGGCCCCTGCGGGCAGAAACGGCGGCGGCGCGCGCACCCGGCCCCGCGGAGCACCTCTGGTGCTGCGCCGGGCCCTTGGAAAGCGCTCCCTCGAGCGCGCCCACTTCGGTTTCCGAAGTGTCACTGCCCCGAAGCAGGGGGGAGCGCCAAGCGGCGAGGTGCGCCGTCCCCGCGTCCTTGGCGGTGTCGTCGGTCGTTGCCGGCGTCCCGTCAAACGGCGCGGGGTGCGGGTTTGCAGGGCTCCTTGGGAGGCGGAACACTATTGGGGCCGGTCCTGGAGGCCGACGGCGCCATGAAGAGACTTCTCACCGCGCTCTTGATGGGGGCTCCGCTGGCAGCGGCGGCCGCGCCGGACGATCCGCTGCGCAGCCTGGCGCTTGCCACCCGTTACGAGATCGGCGAGGGAGAGATCCGGATCGTCTCGGACCGGATCGCCGATGGCGCCGGGACCACGGACTATGTGTTCGCTCTCTCGGACCGAAACATCCGGAACCTGGTTGCCGTGGTGGACCGTGCCTCGGGAGAAGCTCTTTCGCCGACGGTCACCGGGGACGGGGTCCGGATTCCGCTCGGCAGGACGCTCGAAGAACGGGCGGAGCGGCGTCTCCGTATCGAAGAGGTGGCCGCCCGGCACAACTACTTTCGGCCGAGCGGTACCGGGTGGACCTTCGAGCACGCGGCGCCGGCCGGCCGGATCACCGTGGTGTTGCCGCCTGGAACCGTCCTCGCGGGTTCCAGCGTTCCGGTGCAGACCGCGGTGGAGGAAGGCCGGCTGAAACTGGGCATCCTCCACCCCGGCCCGGAGCCCCTCCCGCTGCGGCTCGAGATCGAATCCGGAGACCCGGGCAGGGACCGGACGATCGAGGGTGACTTCCGGGCGGACGACGAGCGGAACATCGTCTATTGGCTGGAGGATCCCGCAGAACACCGGCTGAGCCTCGCGCTCGAACTCCTGATCGATACGCCGGGGCAGGCGCACGTGTTCTCGGTCTTGCTCCCGACCGACGAGATCCTGGATCCGGTCACCCTGGACGTGGACCGCGGGGTGGAGCTGCCGACTCGCATCGTGCCCGCCGCAGAGGCGGCCGCGATTCCGCACGCGCCGGCGCCCCTTCCCGACGGCGCCAGGGTGCTGGTGGCGGACCTCGGGTACTCCGTGCCGGAGGGCGGCAACGCCCGCGTCCGTCTCTATCAGACGGCCATCAACCGGGGGTTCGAGCTGCTCGAGGACGGCGACTTCCGGTTGCTGCGCTTCCTGGCCCGGCCGCGGACCCGGATCGTGCTGCCGCCGGGCTGGGACCTCACGTCGCTGGACCAGCCGGCCTTCCAGCACCGGGACGTGGAGGGCCGGATCGTCCTCGATTTTGTGCATGCCGGCGGCGATCGCCCGTCGCTGACGCTGACCGCGAGGCGGCGGTAGGCGGAAGCCGGGAGGGATCCCGATTGCGCTGACGGTGGGTCGGCACGAGCGCCCCACCGGGGGCACGGGGGCGGGGACGGCGTAACGCCCTTCGGCCCATGCGTCACCACCGACCGCCGGGACCCCGGCCAGGAGGGGAACCGTTGTGGGCTCCCGTGCCGGGACGCCCACTAAGCTCCCGCGATGCTCCACCGGGCCCTCCGGGTCGGGACCTTCGCCTTCCCGGTCTGGGTCCTGCTCGCCAGCGTGATCGCGCTGTGGCGGCCGGGGATCTTCACCTGGTTCAGCGGGGACCTGATCACCTACGGGCTGGGGCTCATCATGCTGGGGATGGGGCTGACGCTGGAGGTGGACGACTTCCGGCGGGTCCTGAAGCGGCCGGCGCCCATCGGGCTCGGGGTGGTGCTCCAGTACCTGGTGATGCCGCTGATGGGCTGGACGGTGGCCTGGGCGCTCGATCTGCCCCGGGAATTCGCGGTCGGCCTGATCCTCGTCTCCTGCTGCCCGGGCGGCGTGGCCTCGAACGTCATCTCCTACCTCGCGCTGGCCGACGTGCCGCTCTCGGTGTCCATGACGGCGGTCTCGACGAGTCTCTCGGTGCTGATGACGCCGGCGATGACCTCGCTGCTGGCGAGCAGCCGGATCGACGTGCCGGCTGCCGGATTGCTGCTCAGCACGGTGCAGGTAGTCATCCTCCCGATCGCCGCCGGCCTCTTCCTGAGGCGCTACGCCCAGCGGCTCACCCGCGTGGTGCTGCCTTTCGGACCCTTCACGTCCGTGGTGCTGATCACCCTGATCGTGGCCTCCATCATCGGCTCCAGCCGGGCGATCATCCTCGAATCGGGTGACCTGCTGGTCGTGGCGGTGTTCGCGCTCCATGCCGGGGGGTTCTTCTTCGGCTACGGACTGACCCGGCTGGTTTCGAAGCGTGTCCCGACGGCGCGCACGGTCTCGATCGAAGTCGGCATGCAGAACTCCGGCCTCGGGGTGGTCCTCGCGGGGCAGAACTTCACGAGTCCGCTGGTCGCGGTGCCGAGCGCGATTTCGAGCCTCTTCCACTCGCTGATCGGCAGTGTGCTCGCGGGGATCTGGCGCGCGAACGCTTCGCGCCACGCCTCGGGTGATCTGGAGCCGGAGTAACCGTTCCCGTAGCATTCGGCGGACAGACATGCTCCTCGTCTTCGACGTCGGCAACACGAAGACCGCCATCGGCCTTCACGACGGGGAGCGCTGGGTTCACGACTGGCGTATTTCCACCCAGACGGAACGCCTCGCGGACGAGACCGTCGCGCTGCTCGACAGCCTGCTCGCGGGGGCCGGGGTCTCGAGGGACGACATCCGGGGGCTCGCGGCAGCGAGCGTGGTGCCGTCATCGACCGAGATCCTGCGCAACCTCGCGGAGCGCTACTTCGGGAACCAGCTTTTCGTCCTGAACCACAAGACCGCCCACGGGATCCGCCTGGCGGTGGACACTCCCGAGGAGACCGGTGCGGACCGGATCGCCAATACCGTGGCGGTCCACCACCTCTACGGGGTCGCCGCCATTGTCCTCGATGCGGGCACCGCGCTCACCTTCGACGTGGTCTCCGAGCAGGGGGAGTACCGGGGCGGGGCCATCGCGCCCGGACTCGGCGTGTCGGCCGAAGCGCTGGTCCGGCGGACGGCCCGCCTGCCGAAGGTGGAGCTGCGGCCGCCGAAACGGGTGGTGGGGACCCACACCGTCGCCGCGATGCAGTCCGGGCTCGTCCTCGGCTGGACCGGGATGGTGCGGGAGATGGTCCGTCTGCTGAAGGAGGAACTCGGCGGCAACTACACGGTGATCGCTACCGGCGGGCTGGCCCAGCAGGTGGCCGAATGGACCGGAGTCGTGGACGTCGTGGACGAGCGCCTGACGCTCGAGGGGATCCGGATCGTCTATTCGCGCCGGACTTCCCGGACTTCATAGTCCGATCGGTTTCCCGGCGGCCGGGCGCGCGCCCGGAGCCGCATAGACTCCCGCGCCCATGATTCCCCTGAGTGAGATCGAGGCGGCGCGTTCGCGGATTGCGCCGTACGCGGTCCGGACCCCGCTGGTGCGGCTTCCGGTGGATGGCCCGGACGAGATCTGGCTAAAACTGGAGAACCTCCAGCCCTTCGCCTGCTTCAAGATCCGGGCCGCGGCGAACCTCTTCGCGACGCTCAGCGACGCGGAACTTTCCCGCGGGGTCGTGACCGCGAGCGCCGGGAACTGGGCCCAGGCGGCGGCCTTCATGGCCCGCGAAAGGGGCGTTCCCTGCACTGTGGTGGTGCCCGAAACCTCGCCGGAGAACAAGCGCCGGTCCATTGCGGCGCTGGGGGCGGAGATCGTGGTCCAGCCGTTCCCGGAGTGGTGGAAGGCGATCGTCACCCACACCCACCCCGGGCTCGACGCCCGCTTCGTCCACCCGGTCGAGGAAACGCCGGTCATGGTGGGGAACGCGACCGCCGGGCTGGAGATCTTCGAGGACCTCCCCGACGTGGACGTCGTGCTCGTCCCCTTCGGCGGCGGCGGCCTGAGCTGCGGGATATCGAACTCCCTCCGCCTGAAGGGCTCGGCGGCGCGGGTTCACCCCGTCGAGGTCACCACCTCGGCGAAGGTCGCGGCCGCGGTCGAGCATGGATCGCCGCAGTGGATCGACACCGAACCGAGCTTCGTGGACGGCATCGGCGGGAACACGGTGCTGGATCCGATGTGGCCGCTGGTTCAGGAGTTTCTTGCGGAACCGCTCCTGGCGTCTCCCGACGAGATCGCCGATGCGGTGCGCACCCTCGCCGGACGGAGCCGCATCGTCGCCGAGGGCGCCGGGGCCAGCCCGGTGGCGGTGGCGATCGCCGGGCGCGTGCCGCGCCGCCCGGGCGAGGAGGGCAGAAAGCGCCGGATCGTCTGCGTGGTCTCCGGCGGGAACATCGAAATGGATGTCTTCCGGCGGATTCTCGCCGGGGAAACCCCGACGTCGGCCCGCTGAAGCGGGGCCTCAGCCGGTCGCGGCCGGTACGCCCTCGCGGGCCAGGTCCCGCATGACGGTCTGGAGGATGCCGCCGTTTCGGTAGTAGTCCACCTCGACCACCGAGTCGAGGCGGCAACGCGCCTTGAACGAGCGTGACTTCCCCTCGCGGGTCGCGGTCACCGTGACCCGAACGCCGGGTCCGAGTCCGTTCGAGACGCCGTGGATGTCGATGGTCTCATCTCCGACCAGGCCGAGCGATTCGGCGTTCTCTCCCGCGGGGAACTCCAGCGGCAGGACGCCCATACCGACCAGGTTGCTGCGGTGGATGCGCTCGAAGCTCTCGGCGATCACCGCCTTGACCCCGAGCAGGAGGGTGCCCTTGGCGGCCCAGTCGCGGGAGGATCCGGTCCCGTATTCCTTCCCGGCCAGAATCACCAGCGGGGTGCCTTCCTCGCGGTAACGCCGGGCCGCGTCGAAGATGGTGGTGTGCTCGCCCGACGGGTGGTGCACGGTGAAGCCGCCCTCGGCGCCCCCGGCGATCTCGTTCCGGAACCGGATGTTCGCGAAGGTGCCGCGCAGCATGATCCGGTCGTTGCCGCGCCGCGAGCCGTAGGAGTTGAAGTCTCCCCGCTCGATTCCCCGTTCGCGGAGCCAACTGCCCGCGGGTGAGTCGAAGGCGATGGTCCCGGCCGGCGAGATGTGATCGGTGGTGACCGAATCGCCGCAGCGGACCAGCACCCGCGCTCCCCGAATGTCGCTGAGCGGCGCCGGTTCGGCGGTCATTTCGGAAAAGAACGGAGGCTCCTGGATGTAGGTCGATGACTCGTCCCACGGATAGATCTCGGAGGCGTCCACCGGGATCTCGTTCCAGGTCGGGTTGCCGTCCCAGACGTTGCCGTACATCCGGCGGAAGGTCTCGGGCCGAAGCGCCCGGTCGAGGGCCTTCTGCACGTCCTCGCTGCTCGGCCAGATGTCGCGCAGGAACACCGGATTCCCGTCGGCGCCGGCGCCGAGCGGTTCCTCGTCCAGGTCGATGTCCACCGTGCCGGCCAGCGCGTAGGCCACCACCAGCGGCGGGGAGGCGAGGTAGTTGGCCCGCACGCTCGCGTGGACCCGGCCCTCGAAGTTGCGGTTGCCGGACAGGACCGAAGCGGCGACGAGGTCGGCGCTCTCGATGGCCCGCTCCACTCTCTCCGGCAACGGTCCGCTGTTCCCGATGCAGGTGGTGCATCCGTAGCCCACCAGATGGAATCCGAGATCCGCGAGCGGCCCCAGGAGCCCCGCGTCCCGCAGGTACTCGGTGACCGCCTTCGACCCCGGCGCGAGCGAGGTCTTGACGTGATCCGGCGTCGTCAGGCCCCGCGCCACCGCTTGCTGCGCCAGGAGGCCGGATGCCAGCATCACGCTCGGGTTCGAGGTGTTCGTGCAGGAGGTGATCGCCGCGATCACCACCGCCCCGTGACCCAGGTTCCGGCCGTTCCCGGCGTTCGCCGTCCGGGCGAGCTCGTCGGGCCCGAGAGCGAATCCCCGGTCCACCACCGGGGCGGTCAGGGACTTCCGGAAGGCGCGCTGCATGTCGGCAAGCGCGACCCGGTCCTGCGGGCGCTTCGGACCCGCGAGGCTCGGTTCGACCGTCCCGAGGTCGAGTTCGAGCACGTCGGTGTATTCGGGGTCGGGAGTCTCGTCGGTCCGGAAGAGTCCCTGGCGCTTGGTGTAGGCCTCGACCCGGTCCACTTCCTCGTCGGTTCGGCCCGTTCGCCGGAGGTAGGACAGCGTCTCCCCATCCACCGGGAAAAAGCCCATCGTCGCGCCGTATTCGGGCGCCATGTTGGCGACGGTGGCGCGGTCGGAGAGGGAGATCTCCGAGAGCCCTTCGCCGAAGAACTCCACGAAGCTCTCCACCACCCCGTGAGCGCGCAGGCGCTCGGTGACGGTGAGTACGAGATCGGTCGCGGTGACGCCTTCGCTGAGGCTGCCGCTCAGCCGGAAGCCGACCACCTTCGGGGTGATGAGGTAGCACGGCTGGCCGAGCATGGCGGCTTCGGCCTCGATGCCGCCGACGCCCCACCCGAGCACTCCCAGGCCATTGATCATGGTGGTGTGGGAGTCGGTGCCGACCAGAGTGTCCGGAAGGAGAACCCGCTCATCGCCCTCGCCGTCCTCCATGACCACCTTGGCGAGCAGTTCGAGGTTCACCTGGTGGACGATGCCGGTGGCCGGCGGAACGACGCGGAAGCGCGAGAACGCCTTCTGGCCCCAGCGGAGGAAGCGGTATCGCTCCTGGTTCCGCTCGAACTCGATCGCTGCGTTCTGGTTGGCCGCCATGGGGGTGCCGAAGGAATCGACCACCACCGAGTGGTCGATGACGAGATCCACCGGAGCCTTCGGATTGATCCGGGAGGGATCACCGCCCATCCGGGCCAGCGCCGAGCGCATGGCGGCCAGATCCACGAGCGCGGGGACTCCCGTGAAGTCCTGGAGGATCACCCGCGCCGGCCGGAACGGAACCTCGCGCCGGGCCGGCGCGGCGCCGTCCCAGGCGGCGAGGGCGGCTACGTCCTCTTCGCGGACCGTCCGCCCGTCCACACCGCGGAGCAGCGACTCGAGCAGCACCCGAATCGAAAACGGGAGGCGGGCGATGGAGCCGAGTCCCTCCCGCTCCACCGCGTCGAGGGCGAAGATGCGCACGTCCCCGTCGGGGGTGCGGTGTCGTTCCAAGGATCCAAAGGTGTTCTGTAACATCGGCGCGAAAGGCGCTAAAGGATAGCCGCCCGGAGGTTTCGGAGCACCATGACAAACCAGGACGCAACCGTTTCGGTCGAGGCGCCTTCGGAGCGCCTCGATCTTGGCTCCCTCTTCGGGTTCGCCTTCCGCGATCCACGGGCATTTCGCAAGTGGGGGATCGGCTGCCTGGCGGTGCTGCTGATCCCTTTCTTCGGGCTCGGGCTCTTGCTGTTGGCCGGGTTCGGCGTCCAGACCGCCCGGGGCGCCCTGCGGGGCGACGAACATCCGATGCCCGGCTGGGACCAGTGGGCCAGCCAACTCGGGGACGGCCTCCGGGCGGTGGCCGTGGGGCTCGTTTACGGCGCCGCCGTCGCCATCGTGGGGGGAGCGATCTTCCTGGTGAGCGTCCTGATGGGACTGGTGGCCGCCGGGGTTGTGGGTGGGATCTTCGCCGGGGTGTACGGCGCCGCGGAGGGCGGGGTCGCCCCCAGCCTGTTCGGGCAAGTCCTTCCCGAGGTTGCGGTTCCGATCGCGGCATCCGGCGTTCTCGGAGCTGCCGGCGTTTTCGGGGTGGTGGTCACCGGCTGGTTCGTGCTGCTGCTGGCCGGCTTCGCGAAGGCGCTCCTCCCCGCCGGGCTGATGCAGTTGGCTGCAACCGGGCGGATCCGGCCGGCCCTCGCCTGGGTCCGGAACTGCCGGCGGGTGCGGGCCCACCCGGGGACCTACATCCTGCTCCTTTTGATCCTCGTCCTCTTCGCGATCCTCCTGAGCGCCAGCGTGTCGCTGTTCCTCGTGGGTGTGGTGCCCGCGCTTTTCTGGGTGGTGACGGCTTCCGGGGGCGCGATCGGACAGGCCGGGCGCATCATGGGGGTCGAGGTGGAAACCGCAGCGGACTGATCGCCGTTACAGGTGAACACAATGACTGAAGAACAATCCGCCCCGACCGGAGCGCCCCCGGCCGGAACCCTCGACCTCGGCGACATCCTCGGCGGTCCCTTCCGGGATCCCCGGGCCTTGCCCAAATTCCTGGCCGGCTGTCTCGCGGTCCTTTGCATTCCGCTCTTCGGTCTCGGGTTGCTCGCCCTGCTCGGGTATTCGTTCCGGACGGCGCAGCGCGCCGGCCGGGGCGAACAGCACCCGATGCCGGAGTGGGAGGATCTCGGCGGGTTGCTCGGGGACGGGCTCCGGGTGATCGGGGTGGTTCTGGGCTATCTCCTGCCGGTGCTCGTATTGACCATCGTGGTCGGCGTTGTCGCCTTCATTCCCCTGGTGGGGACCCTCGCGGACCTGGTGCTCGGTCCCTTGACGGTGGTGTTGAGCCTGCTCGCCCTCGTCCTCTTGCCGGTTGCGCTGGCGCAGATGGTCGCCACCGGCGAACTCGGGTCCGCGTTCCGGATCCAGGACAACCTGCGGCTCGTCCAGGCCCACCTCGGCACCTACGTCGTGTTCCTGTTGATCGTGATCCTGATCGAAGTGCTGACGACCGCCAGTGCCGCGCTCTGCGGGATCGGGCTCATTCCGGGCCTCTTCTGGGGCTACGCCGCCGCCGGAATCGCGATCGGGCGCGTCGCTCGCGGAATGGGCCTCGAGCCGCGCGGCGAGAACCATCCCGAACCGTCTTCGTTAGCTTGATGCAGGGAAGGGAGACGAGCCCGGCGTTCCGGGAAGGACAACGATGACCGAAAACCAACCAGTTCCGTCCACCGGCGAGCAGGCGCCGCCGCCACCGCCGCCGCCGCCGCCGGCCGAGCCCCCGGCCCCTCCGGCGGCATCCGGGAGATTCGACATCGGCTACCTGTTCGGTTTCGCCTTCCGGGACCCCAGGGCGCTGTCGAAGTTCATGATCGGCAGCCTCATGGTCCTGCTCATCCCGCTGCTCGGCCTCGGGCTGTTCGCGCTGCTCGGTTTCGGCGTGCGGACCGCGCGCGGAACCATGCGCGGCGACGAGCATCCGATGCCCGACTGGGACGATTTCGGCGGCCTGCTGGTTGACGGACTCAAGGCGGTGGGCGTGATCCTCGGATACTCGCTGGTGGCCATCGCGATGGGACTTCTGCTGCTGGGCATCGGGGTGCTCTGGGCGGCAATCGGGCAGTCCATGGGTTCTCCCGCGGTGGTGGTGACCTCGATTGTGGGCAGCATCACTTCGGTTTTCTTCCTGGTGTTCGCGGCGCTGTTCGCCAAGGCGCTGATCCCCGCCGGGATCATGCAACTGGCGGCGACCGGCCGGTTTGGCGCCGCCTTCCGGCTGAGCGACAACCTCGCGTGGATTCGCGGGAGTCTGGGCACCTACGTTGTGCTGCTGCTCACCCTGATCCTGTTCGCGATCGTCTCGGACCTCACCATCCTCCTGTGCCTGATCGGCGCCATCCCGGGCTACTTCTGGGGAATCACCGCCGCGGCCGCCGCGGTGGGCCACACCGGCCGCCTGATAGGCATCCGCGTCGAGCCGGAGGTCGGCTGAGCGCTACTCCGGAAGGGACCGCCGGTACTCCGGCACGGGGGCGCACCGGCACGGGAACGCCGACCTCCAGGTCGGCACAGCGGGCCGCAGGCCCGCGTCGGCGCAGACCCCACCCGTCGGCATGGTTCCCCTGTCGGAGGAATCCCATTAGCCCTGGTGGTGCACCGGCAAGGGAACGCCGACCTCCAGGTCGGCACAGCGGGCCGCAGGCCCGCGTCGGCACGGACCCCACCCGTCGGCATGGTTCCCCTCTCGGAGGAATCCCATTAGCCCTGGTGGCGCACCGGCACGGGAACGCCGACCTCCAGGTCGGCACAGCGGGCCGCAGGCCCGCGTCGGCACGGACCCCACCCGTCGGCATGGTTCCCCTCTCGGAGGAATCCCATTAGCCCTGGTGGCGCACCGGCACGGGAACGCCGACCTCCAGGTCGGCACAGCGGGCCGCAGGCCCGCGTCGGCCCAGACCCCACCCGTCGGCATGGCTCCCCTCTCGGAGGAATCCCATTAGCCCTGGTGGCGCACCGGCACGGGAACGCCGACCTCCAGGTCGGCACAGCGGGCCGCAGGCCCGCGTCGGCCCAGACCCCACCCGTCGGCATGGCTCCCCTCTCGGCGGAAACCCCAGTAGCCGGGCTAGCTAACGGTGGGGCTCTCGACGACACCAGCACCGCCGCCGCTCCGGCGTGAGGGCATCGGTGCGCGCCTCAGGATCGAGCAAGAGGGTCTTCAAGTTCGGTCTATTCCGCCGCATCAGAGTCCGCCAGCCTTCCATCGACACAACGACCGCAATCTCGGCAACCTCCGTGGTGATGATCTGAACTCCCTGAGCCTGCACCGCGTTCAACAGATCGGCGAATCGAGCCCCTGCCGCGGAAGCTTGCCAGTGTTTGTTTGCAGTGATCTCCGTCTGTTGGTAATCGTGAGACTAGTCGGTTGCGGCTGGATGCGCGAGAACATGTCTTCGGGCGACACGGTCCTTCTCGGGCGAGCTGATCCGGGACCTTGAGACGCCGCCGCCGCCCCTCGGCCGCATCCGCGGATCCTGAGGCGTTCGCATGGGTCAGGATTGCAGGTGCTAATTTAGTAGCGGATGTGTTATAAAAATAACACTCCAAGACCGGCGGAGGTTGCAATGGGTCGAACTCTCATGCGCATCGAAGGATCGTGGCACAGCCACTTGTCGCGTCGGGAGCGACAGATCATGGACATCCTGTTCCGGCTCGGCCGCGCCGCGGCCGCGGTCGTCCGGAAGGAGTTGCCCGGCAGTCCGAGCTTGTCGACGGTCCGCACACAACTCCGCATCCTTGAGCAAAAGGGGTACGTGCGCCACGAGGAGCAAGGGTTGAGGTACGTCTATCGCCCGGTGTCAACGCGTCGGGCGGCGCGCCGATCAGCGTTGCGGCATCTCGTCGGGACATTTTTCGAGGGGTCTGCCGAACAGGCGGTGGCCGCATTGCTCGGCGGCGAGGCGAAGCATCTGACGGAACCGGAACTCGACCGGATCGCACAGTTCGTTGCCGACGCGAAAGCAGCGCAGCGGGATCCCGGTCATGCCGCCGGCGCACCCCCCGGCGGTGGGCCGGTTGGAAACGACACGAGTGGCGACGGGGGAGACAGTGACTAGCCTGCTGGCCGCGTTGACGATCAAGGTGTCGGCCATCCTGCTACTGACGCTGATCGGCGCCCTCTGTCTTCGCAAGAGCTCCGCCTCCGCAAGACACTGGGTGCTGGCGGTCGGTGTCGTGTCGGCGCTCACCGTGCCCGCGCTCCACGTCCTTCCGATCCAGGCGCTCCGGCTGCGCCTCGGCGTCCCATTCGCAGAGCGGGTGGATGTCAGTTTGTTCGGAGCGGCTGTTGCGTCGCAGCCAGCCGGTTTTCCACTCGACGGTTTTCTGGCCGCCGTGGTGGCGCTCGCGAGCGACCCCGTGGTCGGCTGGTTGGCCGTGACGATCTGGCTGGTGGGCGCGGTCGCGAGCACCGCTGTGCTCCTGGTCGGGCTCGCGAGACTGCGATGGCTTCGTGTCTCGTCGAACCGACTCACGGAAGGGCCGTGGCGTCGGTTGTGCACCGACCTTGCGCAGTCCTGCGGCCTGAAACGGGACATTGACCTCCTGCTGGGTCCGCGGCTGGGGCTGGTGGCGACCTGGGGCTGGCGGCGGCCGGTCGTCATGCTCCCGGCGTCGGCGTCCGAGTGGCCGGCGGAGCGCATGCGCGTCGTGCTGTTGCACGAGCTCGCACACGCGCGCCGGGGCGACTGGATGCTGCTCATGGCGGCCGAGGCGCTGCGCTGCCTCTGGTGGTTCAACCCCTTGGCCTGGTCGGTGCGTGGACAGCTCCGTCGCGAGAGCGAGCACGCGGCCGACGACTTCGTGCTGGCTCAGGGTGTTCCCCCCACCACCTGTGCCACGCACCTCATCGAACTCGCAAGAGAAATTCGCAAGAACCGACGGACGTGGTTGCCGGCACCGGCAATGGCGCGTCCGTCACATCTCAAACGGAGGTTGTCCGTCATGTTGAATTCCCACACCAACCGGCATCCGATGACGCGCCTGGCGCGCTTCGGAAGCCTGAGCGTGCTCGCGCTGGCATCGATCCTCTTCGCCGGCCTGCAGGTCGGGCCCGTTTCCGCGGCGGGCCGCGGCGAATCGATCGGTAGTCCGGTCGAGCAAGAGCAGCGAACGGAACCGTTGCGCGAGCGTGTCGAGGAACTCGTCCGCAGGGCCGCCGACCTCCAGGCGCAGTTGGAGGACGTCCTCGTCGAGCTGCGCGCGACGCTTGATGAGTCCGACCCGGGCGCCGGCCGCTCGGTGGACTCGATCAGGACCAGGGAGGGGACCCCTACACCCCCCAAGAGGGTCCACGGCGTTCTACCGGTCTACCCCCCTGAGGCATTGGCGGCCGGCGTTCACGGCGTCGTCGTCCTGGAGGCAACGATCAGCGCGACCGGTGCGGTGACCGACGTCGAGGTGCTGCATTCGGTGCCGCTTCTCGACGAGGCGGCGGTCGCCGCGGTCCGTGAGTGGCGGTACGAGCCCGCGCTTGTGGACGGCGAGCCCCTCCCCATCCGCATGACGCTGACAGTGGACTTCTTGCCGGAATCACCCTGAGGGGATTTGCGCGGCTGGCGGCCCGCAGGGAAACGAACCCGCGGGTCGTCAGTCCGGCGGGGGCTCGTGCGAGCCCAACCGCCGCCGCCGCTCCTCGGCCGCCTTGAGCGTCCGCGGGTACTTTTTCCGCAACAGCCGCGACATCGCCCGGTCGGCCAGCAATCGCCCCCCGGTCTGGCAGGTCGCGCAGTAGTTGAACTCGTTTTCGGCGCGGCGCACCCGTTGGACCGGGGACCCGCAATCCGGACAGGGCTGGCCGAATCGGCCGTGGACCGCCATGCCGTCGCGGAAGGCGGTGACGCCGGTGGGAAAAGCGCTTCCGCATTCGTCCTGAAGGCGGGCCGCCCACTGGGTGAGCACCCCCTTCGCGGCGTTGTGGAGACGATCCAGCTCGTCCTCGCCGAGGTTTCCGGCGCGCTTCGAGGGCGAAAGCCGGGCGCGATGCAGGATCTCGTCGGAGTAGGCGTTCCCGATGCCCGCGAAACGAGCCGGCTCGGTGAGCGCGCGCTTGATGGTGCTGGTCAGACCGGCGAGCCGGGCCGCGAATTCGTCCCGGGTGGAGCCGGGGATTTCCAGCCCGCCGCGATCGAGCGCCCGAAGCTGCGCCTCTCCCCGTCCGACGCGGATCGAGGCGCGCTTTTTCGGACTTCGCTCCACCAGCCGCAGGTGTCCGCCGCCCGCCGGGCCGGCTTCGAAGGTCCACACCGCGAGGTTGCCGCGGGGTGAGAGCCGAACCGGCTTGCCGCGACCCAAGCCCTCCGTCCAGTGGAAACGTCCCGCCACCGCCAGATGGACGGCGCAGAAGAGGCCCTCCTCGAATTCCATGACGAGCTGCTTTCCGATCCGGCGGATGCCGGTGGCAAGACTTCCGACCAGGGCTTCGGGAGGCGTCTCCACCGAGGCCAGGAGATGCGGGGAGGCAATCCGGAAGCCGGTCAGCCGCGCGCCCACGATCCGGGCCTCGACCGCGGACCGGTAGAGCTCTACGTCGGGATATTCGGGCACGAAATCGCTGCCTGGCGGCGATAGTCTCCCGCCCGGGGTTTGGGAAAGTCCAGCGAGCGGCGCCGAGCCGCCGCTTCCAGCCAGAGGAGAACAACGGTGCCGAATCGCGCGCAGAAACGCTTTCAGAACAAGGTCGCCATCGTGACCGGGGCCTCCAGCGGGATCGGGCGGGCCACCGCGTTGGCGCTGGGCGCCGAGGGCGCGAAGGTCACCGTGACCGCGCGCCGTCCCGAACGTCTCGGAGCACTCGCCCGTGAAATCGAGGTGGCGGGCGGGGCGGCGCTGCCCCTCGCCGGGGACGTGACGGATTCGGATTTCCGGTCACGGGTGGTCGAGGAAACCGTGCAGCGCTTCGGCGGGCTGGACCACCTGGTGAACTCCGCCGGGGTGATCGCCTTCGGCACCATCGAAAACACCGGGCTGGACGCCTGGCAGCGGATGTTCGCGCTGAACGTCGAGGCGGTCTTCGACCTGATGCGGCTCTCCGTGCCCCATCTTCTCGAAGGGAAGGGGAGCATCGTGAACGTCTCCAGCGTGAACGGGATCCGCTCCTTCCCGGGAGTTCTGGCCTACAACTCGAGCAAGTCGGCGCTCGACCAGTTGACGCGCTGCTCGGCGCTCGAACTCGCCGCGAAGGGGGTTCGCGTGAACTCGGTGAACCCCGGAGTTACCCGCACGGAACTCCATACCGCCGGGGGGCTCGACGACGACCGCTACGCGGCCTTCGTGGAGCACTCCAAGACCACCCACCCCATCGGACGCATCGGGAAGCCGGAGGAGGTTGCGGATCTCGCGCTCTTCCTGCTGTCCGACGATGCGGGCTTCTGCACCGGGGTCACCATCCCGGTTGACGGCGGCCGGCACCTCACCTGCGCCCGGTAGGGGCCATTTCGGCGCGGCGGCGCCGCGTCCCACTGACCCTCGCCGGCGGGCGCCCGCTCGTCAGGGGTTCCGGACTACCCGCAGGCTGACGTGATCGCTGCGGTACACCGGCGGGTCGGCGAGGAAGCGGAAGGAACAGGTCGTGCGGGCAGCGGTTCCGTTCCAGCCGCCTCCCCGGAGGACGCGCTCATGGCCGGAGGCGGGTCCCTGGGGGTCCACCACTGGAGACCATTCACCGGCGACCGCCTGGAGATTCACAGTACCTTCACGGCGTCGCGCTCGACAGCCTCCAGAAACGGGGCGCGGAGGCGTCTCCGATGTTCCCACTCGTCCTCGGTGTACGCGAGGATGGACGGCACCGCGTAAGAAGCGGCGGAAAGCCGATACCCGATCCGCCGGAGCGCCTTCTTCAGCCCGGAAGCTTCATTTCGGACAAACAGCAGTACGTCGAGGTCGCTGTCTTCGCCTCCGTCTCCACGCGCCCTGGAGCCGTAGATGACCATGCTGCTCACGGCATTGGGGTGGTGCTTTGTGAGTTCTTTTCGGTAGTTGTCCAGCCAGTCCTGTTCCGCCGGATGTAGCTCGAGTGAAGGTTGCATGCCGGGATTCGTCTATCGGAGGGTCTAGCGACAGGATAACTCCGCTCCGGCCAGTGATTCGGGTGAGGCCGGTAGATCAAGAACTCGCGTTTCGCCGGTGTCCGGCGGAGGGTGCGGGTGTGAAGCCCGCACCGCGAAATTCGCCGGCGTTCCCTTCTCGGCGATGCCCGGCGATGGTTTCAGGGGTTCCGGACCACCCGGAGGCTGACGTGATCGCTGCGGTACACCGGCGGGTCGGCGAGGAAGCGGAAGGAACAGGTCGTCCGGGCGGCGGTTCCGTTCCAGCCGCCCCCACGGAGGACGCGCTCATGGCCGGAGGCGGGTCCCTGGGGGTCCACCACCGGTGATTCCGGGCGTCGCACCTGCGCCGCGTAGTAGTCCGCGTCGGAGTAGTCCTGGACCCACTCCCAGTTGTTGCCGACGATGTCGTGGAGGCCGAAGGGGTTCGCCGGATACTGGTCGATGCGCGTGATGAGGGTGTGCTCGTCCCGCGGCCAGGGAGCGTCTCCCTGCCGCCAGGTCGCCGAGCTGTTCAGCTTGGTGGGATCGAAGTCGTCGCCCCACCAGTAGGTCGTCTGGGTGCCGCCGCGGCACGCGTACTCCCATTCGGCCTCGGTCGGTAGCCGATAGGCCTGCCCGGTTTTCTGGCTCAGCCAGCGGGTGTAGGCCACGCCGTCGTTCCAGCTCACCTGGACGACGGGGTACTTGTCGGGTTCGGCGACCTCCGAGCCGGGGCCGTGGGGTTCCTTCCAGGTGAAGCCGGGGGCGTACACGAAGCGGCCGTCCCGGAGGATCCGGCCGGTACCGAACTCTTCGGCCTCGGTCACGTAGCCGCTGTCCTCCACGAAGGCGGCGAACTCGGCGTGGGTCACCTCGTACTTGGACATCCAGAAGTCGGAGACCTGGACGGCGTGGATCGGCTTTTCCTGGGGCGGGCCGGCCTGCGAGCCCATGAAGAAGACCCCGCCCTTGATTTCCACCATCTCGGGCATGGGGGTGTCCTGGGTGGCGGCGGAGGAGGCGAGGGTGAGGGCGAGGAGGGCGGCGAGTGCCGCGGAGAAGTAGGGGTTGCGCGTCGTTTTGGTCATGAGCTCAAATGTCTCCGTGGGTGCGGGCTCTGTGGTGCCGGTCTGGATGGTCCCGTGTCTGCCGCGACACCAAGGCGGGTGGGGTTTCCGCCGAGAGGGGACCATCTTGACAGTGTAGGGACCGTCCCGCCGCCCGCCTGCGGCGGGCTGTGCCGGCCTGGAGGCCGGCGTTCCCTTGCCTGTGCGACACCAAGGCGGGTGGGGTTTCGGCTGAGAGGGGACCATCCTGACCGTGTAGGGACCGTCCCGCCGCCCGCCTGCGGCGGGCTGTGCCGGCCTGGAGGCCGGCGTTCCCGCGCCCGTGCGCCGCCAAGGCGGGTGGGGTTTCGGCTGAGAGGGGACCATCCTGACCGTGTAGGGACCGTCCCGCCGCCCGCCTGCGGCGGGCTGTGCCGGCCTGGAGGCCGGCGTTCCCTTGCCTGTGCGCCGCCAAGGCGGGTGGGGTTTGCGCCGAGAGGGGAATCATCCTGACAGTGGGGGGACCGTCCCGCCGCCCGCCTGCGGCGGGCTGTGCCGGCCTGGAGGCCGGCGTTCCCGTGCCCGTGCGCCGCCAAGGCGGGTGGGGTTTCCGCAGAGAGGGGAATCGTCCTGACGGTGGGGGTGCCGTGCCGTCGCCCGCCTGCGGCGGGCTGTGCCGGCCTGGAGGCCGGCGTTCCCTTGCCTGTTCGCCCTCACCATCAATAGCCCATGGCGTAGGCGGCGCGGCGGGGGTCGGCGCCTGCCGTCATCGTGCCCCGGACGAGATCCATGAGGATGCCGTTGTTGCTGCCGAGGGCGTAGCCGCCGGTGAGTTCGGCCCGGTGGCCCATCCCGAGGAGCGCCTCGACCACGCCCGGCATCACCCGGTTTTCCACCCGCACCAGGATGTCGGAGCCCGGCGTGTAGAAGTTCGGATCGGCGAAGACGCTGAGCCGCGGCGCGGCGACTGCCTCCTGGATGTTCAGCCCGAAATCGAGGATGTTCAGGAGTACCTGGAACTGGGTCTGGCCGATGGTCTCGCCCCCCGGGGTCCCCAGCGCGAGCATCAACTCGCCGTCCTTGAGGACGATGATCGGCGAGTTGTTCAGGATGGGTATCTGCCCGCCGCGGGCGTAGTTGGGGTGGTCCGGATGCGGAGCGGTCGAGCCGATACGGGTTCCGTTGTTGAAGGTGAGGCCGGTGCTCCCGACCACCACCGCGGTGCCGAACATGCCGCCGTGGGTGGGAGTGCACGCCACCGCGTTGCCCGCCGCGTCCACCACCGAGAAGCTGGTCGTGCTCCCGGCGAAGGACCGGCTCGCGGCGGGATCCGCGGAGGAGAGAACCCCCGGCGGGGCATCCGTCGCCGTAGCCCCCGGCGGAACGCCGCCGGCGGGGTAGGCCACGGCGGTGCGTTCGTTCATGAGCGCGCGCCGCTCTTCGGCGTACTCCTTGGAAAGCAGTCCCTCGAGGGGCACCTCGAACTTCGCCTGGTCCGCCACGTAGCGGTACACGTCCGACTTGGCGACCTTGATCGCCTCGATCACCAGGTGGAGCGTCTCCGCCGAGTTCTGGCCGAGATCGGCCAGATCGAACCCCTCGATCAGGTTGAGCTGCATCAGCACTTCCATCCCGCCCCGCGAGGTGGGCGGGCTGGAATAGACGTCGTAGCCGCGGTAGTTCGTGTGGAGGGGCTCCTTCCACATGGGCTCGTAGGCGGCGAAGTCCTCGAGGGTGAACGGGCCGTCGTTCTCCTCGTAATAGCGCGCCATCTCCTCGGCGAGGTCACCGCGGTAAAAGCGGTCGAAAGCGGCATCGAGAGACTCCGAACGGTCCTTGCCCGCGCGGCGCGCCGCCTGCTCCGCTTCGACGAGTTTTTCGAGCGTCCGCGCGAGATCCGGCATCTTGTAGAGCTCGCCGGTTTCGGGCGGGCGCCCCTCGGGCATGAACATGCGGACGCTGGTCGGGAAACGCTCGAAGTGCTCCCGTGACGCCTCGATCGCCCGCGATACCGATTCCTCCATGGGATGGCCGTTCTTCGCATAGTCGATCGCGGGCCCCAGCACCTCCTCGAGGGTCATGGTGCCGTGGAGGTCGAGCATCGAGATCCAGGCGCCGAAGAGTCCTGGCACCACCCCGGCGTTGATCCCCTTGTTCAACTGGTCGGGGGAGAGGTCCTGGGCGCGGAGCGCCTTGGGCGCCGCCCCGGTGGCGCTCAGCGAGTGGACCGTGCCGGAACCCTTGTCGAAGTAGGTCAGGAAGCCGTTCCCGGCTGCGCCCGACATCTGGGGGCGGACGACGTTCAGGACGGCGAGCACCGCGACGGATGCGTCGATCGCGTTGCCGCCCTTCATGAGCGTCTGGATGCCGGCCATGGTCGCCAGCGGATGTCCCGCGGTGACGAGGCCGTGGACTCCCGGAACCACCGGGCGGTCCTGGCTCCGCATCTCCCCGATGCGGATCGGGTGGGCGGCCTCCTGGGCGAAGGAAGGCGCCGCAAGGCCGACGAGGATGGCCAGCACCGGCGAAAACAGCCGTCCCGGCGCGACGCCGATTCGGAAACAGGAAATATTCATGGTGGCCTCCTGGCGCCGCGGGCTAGTCGTCCCGCCGGTACACCTTGCCGTCCTTGACGACCAGTTCGGGTTCGGACAACGCCGTGATGCTGAAGCGCGGATCGCCCCGGAGCACGACGATGTCAGCGATCTTGCCCGCCTCGATGGTCCCGAGATCGTCGGCCAGACCGAGAATCCGGGCGTTCACCCGGGTGGCGGCCACGATGGCCTCCATCGGCGTCATCCCCAGGTCCACGTGGGCCTTGAGCTCCCGCCAGAGGGCCTCGGTATGAAAGTTCATGGGCGTTCCGGAGTCGGTGCCCATGCCCATGACCGCCCCGGCCTCGATCCACTGTCCGAGGGAAGCGTCGCCGAAGAACATCTGGCGGGCGGTCGTCTGGAAGTAGGGAAGCGTGTGCCAGTTCTCGAAGCTTTGCTGAAGCTCGGCGTACATCGCTTCCGGCAGGTCGTCGCGGAGCCGCGGATCCTGGAGGCGCTCGGGAAAGTCCACGGTGGCCGGGAATACCCACACTCGATGGGCGCCGGTGATCACCACCGGACGGCCGGCGACCACGATGTCCCGCACCAGTTCGGGTTCGTACGGGGGCGTCCCTGCCGAGCCCGCGTGGGTGAGGACGTCGATTCCGGCTTCAAGGGCGTTGCGGACATCGCCCGGGTCGTAGACATGGGCGTGGACCCGGATTCCGTGCCGGTGCGCGGTATCGGCGATCGCCTGGTAGTCCTCCCGGGTGAGTCCGACCCATGCCTTGATCACGTCCACTCCCGCTTCGGCGAGGCGCTCGACCGCGGCCGACGCCTCCTCGGGCGAACTCACGCCGATCTGGTAGTTCTCCGGCCAGAAGCTCACCCGGCGGGTGATCCAGGGGCCGGCCATGAGCAGGCGGGCGCCGGGAACCTCGCCGCTCGCGATCCGGTCGCGCACCGCGAGGCTGGCCTCGAGCGGCGCCCCGAGGTCCACCGCGGTCGTCACCCCGGCGAGCAGGAGCTGCCGCGCCGAGATTTCCATCACGTCCTCGATGTCCACCCCTTCCTCGTCGATCCAGGAGAACCAGCGGCCGTACTCGCCGTGCCCGAGGACCGCCAGATGGGCGTGGAGGTCCATCATTCCCGGGATCATCACCCGCCCGCGGGTATCCACCACCTCGGCATCCGGTGGAATCTCCATCTCCGCGGCGCGGCCTACCGCGACGATCCGGTCGTCCTCGATCAGCACCGCCGCGTGGTGGAGCGGCGGCACGTCATAGCCATCGAGCAGCATGCCGCCGACCAGCGCGAGCCGGTCTTGCGCGGCCGCCGGTGGCGGCGAGCGCCACGGCAAGGATCAGGCGCGGCGCGAGCGCTGCCACGACAGTCCTCGGGGACCTGTGCCCGTAGACGGTCATGCCTCTTTCGTCCGGCGGTCAGTCCCCGAAGGCCCGCCGGATGCCTTCCATCGCGGCTTCCCGGCCCCTGGTGAACCGGAGGATCCCCTCGAAGACCAGGCCGAACGCGAGCAACATGATCGCCCCGCCCACCACCAGCAGGACGATGTTGCCGGATTCGGCATAGCTGCGGATGTTGTAGAGCATCGCGGCGATGGTGGTCGCCACCATGAAGATCATCGGGAAGAACGCGAAGGCGAACGGCTTCTTGCGGAAGTAGAGATAGAGGGTCACCGACAGCAGGGTGAGTCCGGCCATGATCTGGTTCGTGGTTCCGAACAGAGCCCAGAGTGCGGTTCCCGCCGGCACCATTTCCCCAGTCCCCGAGGGGACCTTCATCAGGGCGAAGAAGCCGATGATCACCACGGCGAGGAAGGACGCCACATGCCGGTTCCCGAGGAACGGGGTCTTGATGCTCTCCGAGATCTCCTCGATGTTGTAACGGAGGATGCGGGTCGCCGAGTCGAGCGTGGTGAGCGCGAAGGACACTGCCACCAGCGCCATGAACGCCTTGCCGGCTTCCACCGGAATCCCCAGGGTAACCATGAAGTTGGCGGCCCCGGTGATGTAGGCGTCGAGCTTCTGGGCGAGGCCGTTCGCGGCGTTCCAGTTGGAGAAGTGCTCGTGCCACAAGTCGCGGCTCGCGAAGCCGGCGGTGCAGGCGAGCACCGCCGAGAGCCCGAGCAGGCTCTCCCCGATCATCCCGCCATAGCCGATGAACGGAGCGTCGCTCTCCTTGTTGAGCTGTTTCGCGGTGGTTCCCGACGACACGAGGGCGTGGAATCCTGAAACCGCCCCGCACGCGATGACGATGAAGACGAACGGGTAGATAGGCGGCGCGTCGGCGGGTTGCGGGTTATAGGCAGGGGCCGCGAACTCGGGGTTCTGAATCACGAAGGAAACGAAGATCGCGATGAGCCCCAAGTAGAGCAGGATGGAGTTCAGGAAGTCCCGGGGCTGGAGCAGCAGCCAGACCGGCAGCACCGACGCGCAGAACGCATAGCCCAGCAGCACGTAGCTCCAGGTTGTCGTGGACAGATCCGGAGCCGGAATCACCGCCATCCCGAGCCAGATGCTGAAGAACAGGAGCGCGGCGCCCACCGGCACGAGGTACCGGAGCGGCACGCCCTTGCGGTACGAGAGATACCCGATGGCGATGGCGAGCACCATCACCGCGCTGCTCGGGGTGACTGCCTCGGGATAGAAGATGCTCGAGAAGAGCTGCGCGACGACCTGGACGAAGACCCCCATCGCGAGCCCGATCAGGAAGACGATCAGGGCGTGGAAGAGGTACTTGGCGCGCCGGCCGATGATGTCCTCGGCGATCCGGCCGATGGACTTTCCCTTCGCCCGGATGCTGAGGCAAAGCGCCGAGAAGTCGTGCACCGCACCCACCAGGAGCGTGCCGAGCACCACCCAGATCATCGCCGGGACCCAGCCCCAGATCACCGCGATGGCGGGACCCAGCATCGGGGCGAGGCCCGCGATGGAGGCGTAGTGATGCCCGAAGAGGACCGCCTTCCGGGTCGGGACGTAGTCGTGCCCGTCCTCGAACTCGTGCGCCGGGGTGGGCCGCGAATCGTCCAGCGCGAAGGCGCGGCGTCCGATGCGGCGGCCGTAGAAGCGGTAGCCGAGGTAGTAGAGCCCGAAGCAGATGAGCGTCGCCACGAGTGGGCTCATCGGCATCCTTCCTTTCGCTCCGACCGGAGCAGCCGGCCGAAGATAACAAAGGAAGGCCGCATTCCGGAAGGATTTTCGTAGATTGGCGCTGTTAGCATCGCCGCCCCCAGGAGGGTCCGAATGCGCAGTGAAATGGTTTCTTTTGCGGCGAACGGCGGGGCCGCCGACGGTTACCTGGCGGTGCCGGACCGGCCGGGGCCGGGGGTCTTGGTGATCCAGGAGTGGTGGGGTCTCGTCGGCCACATCAAGGAGGTCGCGGACCGTTTCGCCGAGGCCGGGTTCACGGCGCTGGCTCCGGATCTATTCCACGGTGAGCAGACCACCTCCCCGGACGAGGCCGGAAAACTGTTCATGGCGCTCGAGGTGGACCGAGCCGAGCAGGACCTGCGGGGCGCCGCCGATCATCTCGCGACGGTTGCTTCGGGGGATTCCGTCGGAGTGGTGGGCTTTTGCATGGGCGGCCAGCTCGCGCTCTATGCCGCCAGCAAGTCGCCGCGCATCGGGGCGTGCGTGGACTTTTACGGTGTTCACCCGAACGTCCACCCGGACTACGGGGCGATCCGCTGTCCGGTTCTCGGGCTCTTCGCCGAGAACGACGGCTTCGTGAACGCCGAGGCGGTGAACACCCTGGCGGCCTCCCTGGCGGGGGCCGAAGTCGCCCATGAGTTCCACACCTATCCGGGAACCGACCACGCGTTCTTCAATGACCGCCGTCCGTCATACGACGCCGAGGCGTCCGCGGATGCGTGGGGCCGCGTGATCCGACTGTTCCGGGAAAACCTCTGACTCCGGCCGAACGCTCCCGCGCTGCTAGCCGCTTCGCTCGGGTGGCTTGCCCGCCCGCGTCCCGGCGTCCTTCACCCGCCGCGTGAAGGCCATGAGCATGCGGGTCTCGCGCTCCGTGAGTCCGGCGCGCCCGAACAGCTCCCGCCACTCGGCGAAGCGGGATTCCGGTTTCTCGGGGGGGAGGAATCCGACCGACAGCATGGCGTCGCGCAGCGTGAGCAGCGCGCGCTCGGTCTCTTCCGCGGTGGCTCTGCGGATGGGATCCTCGGACGAAGGGCCGTTCGCCACGAAGATCTCGTAGGCCGCGATCATCACCGCCTGGGCGAGGTTCAGCGAGGGCTGGCGGGGAGAGGTCGGGATGCGAACCTGCCGGTGGCAGAGCTTGCGCTCCTCCAGCGTCAGGCCGCTCGACTCGTTGCCGAAGACCACCGCCACTTCGTCCTCACTCTCGATCGCGGCGATCTCGCCGGCGAGTTCCCGGGGAGTGAGGTGCTGGATCACCTCTCGTCCGCGGCCACTGAGACCGGCCACCAGCCGGCAGCCGCCGACGGCTTCGGCGAGCGCCGGAAAGACCCCGGCGTTCTCCAGCACGTCTTCCGCCTGCCAGGCCATGCGGAAGGCCTCGACCGTGCGCCAGTCCCCCGGCTCGACCAGGCGCAATCCGGTGAGCCCGGTATTGCCGATGACCCGGGCTACCGCACCGATGTTCTCCGGCCGGCGGGGTCGGACGAGAACGATATGTACGTGCGCCACGGGAAGCTGCCTATCCTAGAAGCCGCGCCCACGACGCGTCCGCCGACTCCGATGCCTGCCCCTGGCCCCTTCCACGACCTGAGGCCGGTCGGCGACCACGGGGCCTTCAGCGTTCCGATGCGTAAATGGCGGGAAATCCTGTTTGTCGGAGCGATGCGCGAGACCCGGGAGGGACTCTATGAGCGCGATCCCTCGCGGCCCCTTCCCCCGATGCGGGAGCCGGAATACTTCGCCGCCGGGAAGCGCTTTCGCGCCGAGAAGGTCCCCGACCCGCGCGCCGGGACACCCGATCCCCTCAACCCGCGAATTCGGGACCGCAGCCGGATCCTGCTGACCCCGGTGTCCTGACGACGGCGACTCGCCCGGAGCGGCGGCCTCCGGCCGGCATCGCGGCCGCAGGCCGCGAAACTCCCGTCGCCGATGTGCCCTGCAGCACTGCAGCCCAACTCCGTGGCGCGACGCGACTCAGGCCGCCGAAGAGCGTCGCGCCGTCGCCGTTTGGGTTGACGCCGTCGACGCTGACTGAGTCTGGGAGTTTCGCCTCGCGTTGCTCGGCGATGCCAGCCGGAGGCTGGCGCTCCTGGTCCTCGGTGACGGCGGCCCAAGCGGGGACGGCGCATCGTCACCCCTCCGCATAGGAGCGCCGGCCTCCGGCCGGCATCGCGGCCGCAGGCCGCGAAACTCCCGTTGCTGATCTTCCCTGCAGCACCGCAGCCCAACTCGGTGGCGCGACGCGACTCAGGCGGACGAAGAGCGTCGCGCCGTCCCCGTTTGGATTGACGCCGTCGAGGCTGACTGAGTCTGGGAGTTTCGCCTCGCTTCGCTCGGCGATGCCAGCCGGAGGCCGGCGCTCCTCGCGCTCCCTTGCGCTCCTACGTCAGATTGTTCGGAACGTCCGCGAGGGGAACCGTTCGCTGGTCCCGGGTTTCCAGGTTGCGGACGGTGCACCGTCCTTCCGCGAGTTCATCGGGGCCGAGGATGAGTGCGAAGGGGATACCGGCGGCGGCCGCCCGGGCGAGCTGTTTTCCGAGTTTCAGCGCATCCACCTGAACGTCAAGTCGGACGCCGGCGGCGCGGAGCGCACGGGCGACCCGGAGAGTGTCGCGGACCGCGATTCCCGGAAGCGGGCAGAGCATGGCTTGAGGCGCCGCGCCTTCGGCGGAGGCGATGCCCGTTTCCTCGAGCAGCATCAGGATGCGCTCCATGCCGAGAGAAAACCCCACCGCCGGCGTCTCCTTGCCGCTGAACATCCCCACCAGTCCGTCGTAGCGGCCTCCCCCCGCGAGCGAACCGGCGCCGCCGGCTGCTACCACCTCGAAAATGGGCCCCGTGTAGTAGCTGAGTCCGCGGGCGAGGCTCGGGGAGAACCGCACGGGAGCGGCTTCCCCCAAGGCTCCGTCGAGGGCATCGAGCAGCGCGATGAGATCGGCAGCGGCGCCTCGGCCAGGCCCCGGAGGGAGCGCCTCGCCGAGTTGGCGAAGCCGCTCAATGTCGCCTTCCCGGTCGTCGGCATCGTCCGGCACCAGGTCCAGAAGCGCCCGCGCCCGGTCAGGTCCCACTTCCGAAAGGCCACCGAGTTCCCGCTCCACCGCTTCGCGGCCGATCTTGCCGATCTTGTCGAGCACCACCAGGGTGTCCTGCTCGGCGTGGGCGGGGACTCCGCTGGTGGCGATCAACGCCCGGAGGAGCTCCCGGTGGTTCAGCAGGATGGTGAAGTCCGAGAAGCCGAGCGCGGCAAGCGCCGCGTGGAGAACCACCAGCGCCTCCGCATCGGCGACCAGGGAGCTGCTCCCCACGATGTCCGCGTCGCACTGGGTGAACTCGCGGAACCGTCCGCGCTGGGCGCGGTCCGCCCGCCACACCGACTGGATCTGGTAGCGGCGGAACACGGCGGGCAGTTCCGCCCGGTACTCGGCGGTGACCCGGGCGAGCGGCACCGTGAGGTCGTAACGCAGGCCCAGTTCGGACAGTTCCCCGGGTTCCACCGGCTCCCGGTTCAACGCGCGGGTGAGCCGCTCGCCCCGGTGGAGCACGCGATAGATGAGTTGATCGCCCTCTTCGCCGTACTTCCCGAGGAGGGTGGAGAGACGTTCCATGGCCGGCGTTTCCAGCGGAACGAAGCCGTGCGCCGCAAACGCGTCCTCGACCCGGCGAAACGCCTCGCGGCGCTTCAGCGCCGCCGCGGGAAGGTGATCCCGCATTCCGCTGACCGGTTTGGTGGGCGCCTTCCCCATGGACGGCGGGGAGCATACTGGCCGTCCCGGTGGTCGGCGGGGCCTCGCCTGCGCCACAATGCCTTGCGACAGTCGGCCTGCCGGCCGGCGGGAGGTCCTGATGCGCCCATTTCGAATCGTAGCCACCGTTTTCTTTCTGGCGCTCCTGCTGGCGGGCGCCTTCGGACTCGCCGCTGCGCAGGAAGAACAGACCTGGGAGGCGCACGTCACGGACGAGATGTGCGGCAAGGAGCACATGATGGACGGGATGACGCATCCGGAATGCGCCATCGCGTGCGTGGAGATGGGAGCGGCGCTCCAGCTCTACGTGCCGGCGGACGACGCGGTCTATGCCGTGGACGACCAGGAGAAGGTCGAGGAGTTCGCCGGGACGGACGTCACCGTCACGGGTGTTCTGAGCGAGGACCAGACCACCGTGACCGTCCATTCCATCGAGTCCAGATAGCGACTTTCCGGGACCCGACTGCGCGCGGCGTCCCTGGGGAACGGGCCGCCGCGTGCTAGACTTCGGTCCCGGATTCGTTGGGGGCTGACGCGGCTCTATTGACGGTGCGTTCCCCACCCAGAGTGACCCGGCCTCAACCGATGGCGGTCTTGCTCCGCCAATAACGGTCGGCGTTCCCGGGACTCCGATCCCCGGGATTCCGATCAATGGATCGGCGGACCCGGTTCCGTGCGCCTTCTGGTGCGCTGGTCCGTTTTCGCCGTTGAGGTTTGCCGCCCGGCGACCCTCGCCAGCGCCGGAGCCGCCCGTTTTCCGGGGCTGTCAAATCATCGATCCCCTTCATCGATCCACTGCCTATCCCGGTCCCGCACCCAGACGGTGCGGCGCCCGCCGATTCAGCCAATCGAAAGACCCCCTCCGTGGCGAAGACGCCCCCCATCCTTCAGGAAACGCCCATGCCCGACTTGCCCGTCTCCGCCGCGAGCGAGGAGTTGACCGTGACGGAACCGATCTCCCCGGCTGGCGAGAAAGATTCCGAGCCCAAGACCAAGGAACCTGAGATTCCCCGTATCGAGATCACGGGCCTGCTGGACATCGGGCCTCGCGACAGCGGTCATCTGCGGCTCCACACCAACAACTTCCTGCCGCGAGCCACCGATGTCCGGGTGCCGTTCGGCCTGATCGATCGTTACAAGCTCCGCGAGGGACACATGATCCTCGGCTATCACGGCCCGCCGAGGCGGGGCCGCCGGCGCGGGGGACCGCCCCGGGCGGAACTGCACACGGTCCTCGAGGTGAACGGCTACCCGGTGGAGGCGTTGCCTCCCCGGCGGAACTACGCCGATCTGATCAGCGAACATCCGGCACCGCGCATCGAACTGGCGCGCACGGAGCCGGCTCCGCTATCGCTCCGGGTGGTGGATCTGATTGCCCCGGTGGGACGGGGCCAGCGCGGCCTCATCGTGGCCGCCCCCAAAACCGGCAAGACCATCCTGCTCGAACAGATCGGGGCGTCCATTTCGGAGCACTATCCGGGAATCCATCTCATCATCCTGTTGATCGACGAGCGCCCCGAGGAAGTCACGCACATGCGGCGTTCGGTTCCGAAGGCCGAAACGGTCGCCTCGACCGCGGACAGCGGCAGCGCGGACCACGTCCGGGTCGCCAGAATCGTGCTTGAGCAGGCGCGCCGGCTTGTCGAGATGAAGGAAGACGTGGTCATTCTGCTCGACTCCATCACGCGGCTGGGCCGGGCCGCGAACCGGGAAATGCGCGGGAAGGGCCGCACCATGAGTGGCGGCATCGACTCGCGGGCGCTTGAGTTCCCCCGCCAGTTCTTCGGCGCGGCGCGCAAGATCGAGGACGGTGGAAGCCTGACCATCCTCGGAACGGCGCTCGTGGATACCGGAAGCCAGATGGACGAGGTCATCTTCCAGGAGTTCAAGGGAACCGGCAACATGGAGCTGGTTCTGGACCGGAAGCTGGCGGAGTCACGGATCTTTCCGGCGATTGACATTCACCAGTCGGGAACCCGGCGCGAAGAACTCCTGCTGTCTTCGGAAGAACTGCCCAAGACGCACCTGCTGCGGCGCGCCCTGGCCGGCCTGAAGCCGATGGAGGCGATGTCCCTGCTGCTCGGCAGGATGGGACGAACGAAGAACAACGCCGACATGCTGGCGTCGATCCGGGTCTCCTGATGACCAAGTGTTGCGGCGTCCTCCAAGGCGGTCCGCACTGCTAGAATCCCGCGTTCCTTCGGGCAGTAACCTCATGTACGCAATCATCGAAAGCGGCGGCAAGCAGCACCGCGCCGAGCCTGGCCAGCGTCTGGCGCTCGAAAAGCTCGACGCCAAGGACGGCGACACCGTTTCGTTTGACCGCGTCCTCATGGTGCGGGATCCGGAGGGCGGTGCGTGTCGCATCGGCAGTCCCTACCTGCCGGGAACGACGGTCTCGGCGACCGTGCTGGCGCACTATCGCGACCCCAAGGTCCTGGTGTTCAAGCGCAAGCGGCGCAAGGGCTATCGGAAGAAGCAGGGGCATCGGCAGGCTCGCGTTCAGGTCCGGGTGGAGGCAATCCACGAGGAGACCACCCACGAGGAGACCACCAACGCAGCGGCCGGAAACGGCTCGTCCGGAGCTGAGTAACAGAGCTACGACGGAACCAGCGGCTGAAACAATCGGGAGGGCACCGTGGCGCACAAGAAGGGACAGGGAAGCTCCAGAAACGGGCGCGACAGCCACTCGAAGCGGCTCGGCGTCAAGCGCTTCGCCGGAGAGCGGGTATTGGGCGGAACGATCCTGGTCCGCCAGCGCGGCACCCGCTTCCGGCCGGGGGCCAACGTTGGACGCGGAAATGACGACACCCTGTTCGCCAAGGTCGGCGGGGTGGTCGAGTTCTGGAACCGCGGCCGGCTCGGGCGATTCATCTCGATCGCCGCAGACTGAGTTCTCCAGGGGCGACCCGATCGTTCCCGGACCGGCCGACGCCGGTCACCCGTTTGGTTTGGTAGCCGCGGTGCACGTTTGCAGCGAGGCGCGCCATCATCCCGTGGGGGAGCGCCCCACACCCGCTCGCCCGTTCGGCGCGATCTGGATCGGGACAACAGCACGTTCCGGTTATCTGATGGGAAGAGTTGGCGAAGGCCTGCCAGGATCGATTCGCGGCGCGGAGCGCCGCGGGGGAGGGGTTTCCCCTCCCCAAGAAGAACGATGGCGAGGCTCGCGCAGCGAGGCGCGACATCATCCCGTGGGGGAGCGCCCCGCAGTGGCTCGCCCGTTCGGCGCGACCTGGATCGGGACAACAGCGCGGGGCGCTCCCCCACGGGACAAATGATCGACGAGGTTGTCGTGAAGCTTGCCGGAGGGCGCGGCGGAAACGGCGCTCTCAGCTTTCGCCGGGAGAAGTTCGTCCCCCGGGGCGGACCCGACGGAGGCAATGGGGGACGGGGGGGAAGCGTGGTGCTGATCGCGGATCGCGGCCGGCACACGCTGGGGGCATATCGATTCCGGCCGAGCTACCGGGCGGCAGCCGGCGGCCACGGGTCGGGGAACAACCGGCAGGGCCGCTCGGGTCAGGACCTCCTCCTCCGGGTGCCCGCGGGCACGGCGGCGTTCGACGAAGAAACGGGGGTCCTGCTCGGGGATCTGGTGGAAGACGGGAACTCGCTCACAGTGGCGCCGGGCGGCCGCGGCGGACGGGGAAACGCGGTCTTTCGGACCCCGACCAACCAGGCGCCGCGGCGCACCGAGCCCGGGGAGCCGGGAGCGGCGCGCACCGTCCGGCTCGAGTTGCGGCTCCTCGCGGACGTGGGCCTGGTCGGTTTCCCGAATGCCGGGAAGTCCTCCTTCATCGCCCGCGTCAGCGCTGCCAGGCCCCGCATCGCGGACTATCCGTTCACCACCCTGACCCCCAACCTGGGCCTCGTGCGGCTCGGCGACGACGGGGAGTTCGTGGTGGCCGACCTCCCCGGCCTCATTCCCGGCGCCAGCCAGGGCGCCGGTTTGGGCACGCGGTTTCTGAAGCACCTGTCGCGCACGGCGTTCCTCGTGTATTTCGTGGACCTCTCGGAGTCGTCGGAACGGGCTCCGGCGGACGATCTGGGGGTGTTGCAGCGGGAAGTGACGCTCTACGGCGGCGACCTCCCGGGCAAGCCGGCGCTGGTGGTGGGGAACAAGACGGACATCCTTGGAGACGATGGCCGGCTCCAAGCTCTGTCGGCAGCGGCCCAGTCGTCGCGGCTGCCCTTCTTCGCAATCTCGGCGGCCACGGGTGAGGGCTGCGCGGCTCTGGTAGCCGAGCTCGGCGCCCGGGTGGCCGGAACCTGGGCGGGAAACGACGCGTGACGGACTCCCCGATCCGGCGGCCCGGCGTCATCGCGGTGCTCGGTGGGACCTTCGATCCTCCGCACTGGGGTCATGTCCGGGCGGCCGAGGCGGTGCGGGACCGCATGGGGGTCGATGCGGTCTGGCTGGTTCCGGCGAGCATTCCGCCGCACCGACCGGAACCGCCGCGCCTTTCGGCCCGGGAGCGGTTTCGCCTCGTTGAAGCAGCGGTGTCGGACCGGGATCGCCTGCTGGCGAGTCCCATCGAGCTCGAGCGGGACGGGCCGTCCTTCACGATCGATACGCTCGATGCGCTGGCGGCCGAGCGGCCCCCGGCGAGCGGCGGCGAGCCCTCCTTGATCTTCGTCGTCGGCAGTGACGCTTTCTGCGAGATTCGGACCTGGAGCCGCTACGAAGAGTTGCTCGGGCGGCATCCGGTCCTCGTGCATCGGCGGTCCGGATGTCCGATTGGGGACGCCGTCGCCGTGCTTCCCGCCCACCTCCGCGCTCGGGTGACCGATGATCTGTCCGTGTCCCTGATGCCGCCGCGGATTTTCACTATGGATATTTCTCTTCCCCACCCCGAGTCCCGCCGGATTCGGGAACTCCTGCGGGCGCGGGCCCCGGTGGACGGCCTGCTGCCCTCCCGGGTCGCGTCCCGCATTGCCGAACAGGGGCTGTACCTTTGAGCGAATCCGTTCCTGCCGCCTCCGCCGAGTCCTGCGCGCGCCTCTCCGCCGAGGTGGCGATGCTCGAAAAAGCCGCCCAGGTGGTCGTGCTTGACCTTCGCGGCCTCGCCGGCTTTACCGACTTCTTCGTAATTGCGACGGCCGCCAGCGAGCGACGGCGCAGGACCATCGTGGACGCCGTCGGGCGCCGGCTCCGGGAGCGGTTCGGCCGCAAACCCATGCACGTCGAGGGGTATCCGGCGGCCGGCTGGCTGCTGGCCGACTACGTGGACTTCGTCGTTCACGTCTTCTCGCAGGAGAGCCGCGAGGTGTACCAACTGGAAAAGCTCTGGGGCGATGCCGGCCGCTGGCAGCCGGAGCCGCCCGCCGCCGACGGCGCCACGGACACCGGGGTCAACCCTTAGAATCGAGTCTTCCGAAGAAGAACGAGATCCGATGGGCATTCGCACCGTGCTGTTCGTAGCGGCGGTTCTCCTTACCGCGGGCTTGCTGCTGGTGGTTGTGGTTTCCAACACGCAGTTCGTCACCGTGACGCTGCCGCTGTTCCTCCCGATTCGGGTGGAACTGTGGAAGGTGATGTTCGCCGGCGTGGGCCTCGGAGCCGCGATCGCTCTCGCGTTCGACCTCGCGGGCCGGGTCCGGCGTCTGGTACGCGAGCGGCGTCTCCGGCGCGGCCGCCACGATCTTGAGGAAGGCGAGCGCCTGTACCTCGACGGACTCGACGAGATGGCCTCCGGAAAGTGGTCGGAGGCGCTCCTCAGCTTCGAGGCGGCGCAGGAGTACGCCGGCGCCGACACGAAGACGCTCCGCAGGAAGGGCGATTGCCTGATGCGGCTCGACCGCCCGGCGGACGCCGCGGAAGCGCTCGAGCAGGCACTGGCCGAGGATCGCGGAAACCGCGAGGTGGCGTACGCGCTGGCCGAGGCACGGGAGGCCATGGGCGATCCGGAGCAGGCGCGGGCGCTCCTCGAAACGACGGTTTCCGAGGATCCCGAGGCGCCGATTCCGGCCCTCGCCCGGTTGCGGGACATCCTCGTCGGGTTGGGCGAACACCGGGCGGCCCTGTCGGTCCAGCAGCGACTTGTCTCTCAGGTGCCCCCCTCCGCCCGCGCCGGCGAGGAACAGCGGACGCTGTCGCTCCGGCACGGCTACGCCAAGGAACTGCTCGACCAGGGCGAGACGGCCGAGGCGGCGCGGGTTTTCCGGGCCATCCTCGAAGAGGATCCCGCCGCGGTGCCGGCGTGGGTGCGGCTTGGGCAGGCGTACCTGGCCGGAGGCAATGAAAGGGCAGCCGTCGAGACCTGGCAGAAGGCATTTGATCTGACCGGAGCGACGGCGCCCCTCTCGGCTCTCCAGGACTACTACCTCGACCGGACCTGTCCCGAGGATGCGATCTCCGTCTGGAAACGGGCCATCGGGGCTGCCGAGAAACCGGCGGAGAGCCAGTATCTGCTGGGAAAGCTCTACGACCGCCTCTACATGCTGGACGACGCGCTCAAGACCTTCGCCAACCTGCCGCGCACGGCCGCTCCGGCGCTCGCCGCCCGTCTTTCCCGGATTCTCGAGGGCCGCGGCGATCTCGCCGAAGCCGTGATCCGGGCGCGGGAGGTGATTTCCGCCGAGCCGTCCCTCGCGGCCGAGTACTGCTGTTCGGCGTGCGGAACCCGGCAGGCGGATTGGACCGACGGTTGTCCCGAGTGTGGGACGTATGGAGGCGTCCGGCTCGATGTGGAGGCGATCCGGCCGGTGCCCGTGGGCGATGGGGGATCCGCGCCACCGGTGGTCTGAGCGAAAAGATCCGGTCGGCGTCCCCGGCTGAGGGGTGCCGCAGGGGGCGATGGGGAGTCTCGCGGCCTGCCGCCGCGGCCCCCGCCGGGAGCACGGGGCCGGTTCGGAGGCCGGCGCCCTTCCTGGAGGTTGGCGTCCTCGGGGCACTCTCGCACGCCCCGATAGAATTCTCTCCCGCATGGCTCGGTCGCTCCCTCTGCTCACCGGCGCCCTTCCCGTTCCGCAGGGTTTCGGGGCCACCCGGCGGCGCGATCCCTGGTGGGTCACGCCGACCGCCACTTTTGTTGGCCTTGGCGTGTTCGTGGTCTATTCGACGTGGGCCGTCTTTGCGCACCACGGGGCCGAGTTCGGCAACTACATATCGCCGATCCACGTGCCGGTGCTCTTCGGTGACACCGCGCACGCCTGGTTCGGTCCGAAACCCGGGTCCTGGCCGGCGCTCCTGCCCTGGGCCCCCGGCGTCTTCCTGTTCTGGGCGCCGGCGGGGCTGCGCCTCACCTGCTACTACTACCGCGGCTCGTACTACAAGGCGTTCTGGGCCAGTCCCGCGTCCTGCACGGTGGGCAAACCCTGGAACACCTACCGCGGTGAAAACAGCTTTCCGCTCATCCTGCAGAACATCCACCGCTATTTCCTCTACATCGCGCTGGTCTGGATCGGGCTCCACGTCTATTACACCTGGGGGGCGACCCGGTTCGCCGACCCCGCCACCGGTGAGGTTGCCTTCGGCATCGGGGTCGGAACCCTGGTGATGACGGTCAACGCCGCATTGCTCGCCGGCTACACCCTGGGATGTCATTCGTTGCGCCACCTGGCGGGTGGATTCCTGGACCGGCTCTCGGGCCGGCCGGTGCGGCGCTGCGCCTACGAGTGCACCAACTGGTTCAACCTGCGCCACGCGAACTTTGCCTGGGCGAGTCTGGTGTGGGTGATGGTCACGGACGTTTACGTTCGCTTGTGCGCGGCGGGTGTGGTGACGGATCTCCGCCTGGTCTAAGTCCGCCCCTTGCGGACCCGATTTCTCCTGCCGGCGCGTTGGCGGCGCGCGTTCGGGCAGCTTCTGTTTCCCCAGGCCTGCTGCTTGTGCGAGGAGCCGCTGCCGGATCCGCTGACCGGCCCGGTATGCCGGCCGTGCGCGGACCAGCTCCGCCCCCTGGCGGCGCCCGCGTGCCGGAAGTGCGGCGTGTTCTTCGCTCCCTCGGCGGCGGCGGGCGTCTGTGGGGAGTGCCGGGTGCGCCGGCGGCCTTTTCGGCTGGCGGTGGCGGCGGCGCCCTATGAGGGGGTGTTTCAGAAGGCGGTGGTGGAACTCAAATTCGGGCGCCGGGAGGTGCTCGCGGATCTCCTGGCAGACCCCGCCATCCGCGCCTTCCGCCGCGCTCCCCGGGATTCCGGCGCCGCCACCGGGGGGCTTCCGCCGGTTGCGGCAGTACCCGTCCCGGTCCCGTTCTGGCGGGGCCGACGCCGCGGGTTCAACCAGGCGGAGCTGCTGGCTCGGCCGGTCGCGCGGGCGCTCGGGATTCCGGTCCGGCGCGGCCTGCTGCGTCGCCGGGCGCGACCTCCACAGACCCTGGTCAGCCCGAGCGCCCGGCGGCGGAATGTGCGCGGGGCCTTTCGGGCCGGCCGGCTGCCCGGAGAACTCGCGGGTCGGCCCCTCCTGCTGGTTGACGACGTGTTCACCACCGGAAGCACGGTGGAGGCGGCGGCGCGGGCCCTGGTCCGGGCCGGCTCCGGGCCGGTGGACATCCTGACCGTCGCCCGGAGCATGGGTGTCGGCGGCGCCTGACCGAGCGGGCGGCGAGCGGTTTTCGGCCTCCCGGGGGAGACGCGGAGCGCCGGCGCGGGCGGCCCGCCACGCGGGCTGCGGCCTCTGGCTAGAATCCGGCCGTCCACGGGACGGTCGCTTGACATTGCTAATCGGAACCACGCGGCGCCGGGTACGAGCACTCGCGGCTCTTGCTTGCCTGGCGGTATGGGCCGGCCCCGCCCTGTCCTGGGGCCCGGAGGGTCACCGGGAGATCGGGGAGAAGGCGATCGAATCCCTGCGCGATCCCCTCAAGGACTTCTTCGAGGACCGGGAAGAGACGTTGTACGAACTGCTGGACGACCCGGCGCGCAGCCGCGACGCCGCGCATTTCTTCCTCGAGACGTACGACGAGTTTCCGTTCTATGACGTTCCGGCCACCCGCGAGCTGGCGCTACGGCGCTTCTCGGAGGAAGAAATCGCCGAAAACGGCGATGCCCTGTGGCGGCTACTCGAGTCCTACGACGCGCTGGTGGCGGCGTTCGAGGAGGCCGATTTCGATCTCGCGCTCGAACGCGCCAGCGATGTGGCCTGGCTCGTGGGCGAGCTGAGCGTTCCGCCGAACACGTCTGCCGCCGGAGATGGCCAGGCCACCCAGCAGGACGGCCTGGCTCGCCGCTTCGATACGCAGCTCCTCGAGATTTTTGCCGACGACATACGGGTCCGCGATTCGGCTGGCGTGTATCTCGACCGCCCGCACGAGTTCATTCGCTCGCTGCCGCTCAAGGCGCACATCTGGGTGGACAACATCACCTTCCAGGACTCGATGTCGCGCCGCGGCGTCGCCGGGTACGACCGGTTCTACATGGACGGCATGTGGAATGAACTCGAGGGACTTATCGGAGCGCTGATGACCGAAGCGGCGCGCGACACCGCGAGCCTCTGGTACACCGCCTGGGTGGCGGCCGGACGCCCCGAGGTTCCCGAGACCTAAGCTCTCGAAGTCCTGACCGAGTTCACCACCATCGAACCGACCGCACACTCCACCGGGGCGCGCGATGGACCCGACGCAAGTGACATTCGTAATTCACAGGACATCGCGACCATCCAGGCGCTTCGCGCCGGTGAGATGGACCCCGACGCCGCGTGGACCGACCTCATCGGACGGCATCGCCGGCGCCTGATGTCGCTTGCCTACCGCTTCACCGGCCAGTATCAGGAGGCCGAAGAACTGACGCAGGAAATCATTGTCCGCGTCTACCACCAATTGGATCGGTTCGATCCGCGGGCGCATTTCGCCGTGTGGCTCAACTCGGTTGCCCGGAACTACTGCATTGACCACTACCGGAGCAAGGTCCGCGAGCGGCGGCGGCTCCTCCCCGAGGAGGCCCCGCTGGAGCGGACCCCGGGCAACGCGCGCCTCGGACCGGATCGCCTGCTCGAACAGCGCGAGGTGCGCGCCAGCCTGCTCGCGGCGCTCGAAGGCCTTTCTCCCAAGCTCCGGGAGGTGGTGCAGCTCCGATTCTTCCAGGAGTTGCCGTACGAGGAAATCTGCGACCGCCTCGGTGTCCCCGAGGGAACCGTAAAGAGCCGCATTCATCGGGGGCGCGCCGAGCTGAAGCGTCTTCTCGTCGCCGCCCGGGGCGCCCCCCGCCGGCCGTCCGCGTCCGCGGACCAACGGAGATTCACATCATGAAAGTCAGCACTCGCACCGAGGGCACCGCGGTGGTGGTTCGGGTCGAAGTAGCCCGCCTGGTCTATGCCACCCTCGATTCCTTCGTCGATCAGGTCGGCGATCACCTCGAAACCGACCGGCCGGCGGTGGTCTTCGATCTCTCGCCGGTCAACTACCTCGATTCGGCCGCCATCGGGTGCCTCATGGACCTCTTCCGGCGGGCTTCGGCGAAACGGGGTCGGATCGCCCTCTCGGGAGTCCTGGACCGGGTGGAGAGAATGCTCCGAATGACGGGAGCCCACGAGTTCATTCCCATCTACGCGTCTTCCGATGAGGCGGTGCGCGCCCTGGTGGGGAGTTTCGGGGGGGACGACTGATGCGGTCCATTCGAATGCAGGGCGGCCGGGAAATCGAGCTGGACGGCGATCTGCTCGCGATTCTCGAGGCGCTCTACCGGGAGGTATCGGTGCGGAGCGAGTTCCGCAACACTTACGACGCCATGACCCGTGAAATCAGCCATCTCGTGGACGCGATGGATGCCGGCGAGCGGCGCAGCTACCTGATAGAAAGCCTGTTCCTGAACGTCGTCCGCTACGAGAACGAGCGGCTCGCGGCGTTTTTGAGGATGGTCGAAACTCCGGATCAGGAGGATTGACGGCGTGAGAGTCCGTCTCCCGGTCCTCCTGCTTGCGGCCACGCTGGCGGGCGGGTTGTCGGCAGCTTGGGGGAGCGGTTTCCAGCGAGGTCCCCGGCTCGAGATCGAGCCCGGTGAGTGGGATTTCGGGCGCGCGGGCCCCGGAGAAGTGCTCGTTCACGAGTTCGTCCTCAAGAACACCGGGCGCCAGGAGCTGGAGATCGGCCGCATCGCCTCGGCATGCGCCTGCGCGGCCGCGGTGACCGACCGGACATCGATTCCGCCGGGAGGGACGGCGACGCTCCGGGTGACCCTCGAGACCCGGCGCTACCGCGGTGTTCTGGAGCGCTGGCTGACCATCCGGTCCAACAACGACTCGCGGGGAGCCACCCGCCTCAAAGTCCGGGTGTATGTCGAAGACACGAATTGATCCGGAACAACCCGAGGCGGGGCCCGACCGGGAAACGAGCCGTCAGCGGCCCACCGCCAGCAGGTACATCCAGTTCACCAGCAGGACGGCGACGGCGGCTTGAAAGACGAGGCGCTGGCGGCCGGGAGTGAGCCATGGCGGCGTCACCCCCGCCACCAGAGCCGCTCCGCTCGCGAGCATCCCGGCGTTCAGCAGGGTGACCGCCGGATTCCAGGCCAAGGCCTCCAGGGCGGCGCCGCGCCCCAGCGCCGCAGTGGCGCGGACCCCGCCGCAGAATGGGCAAGGCAGGCCGGAGAGCGCCTTGACGCCGCAAAGGGTGATGTCGGGGGCGGCATCCCGCAGGAGCGCGGAGACGCCCAGGCTGATGGCGAAGAGCGCCAGGAGCGCCCATCCCTGATGCCGGCTGTTGCGCACGGGGTTCATTCTCTCCGTTCCGGAGTTTCGCGCCCCGCGGCGGCTCCGAGAAGCTGACCCGTGGCGCGATCGAAGCGGCGTCCGCTGCCGCTCGGAAGGGGTACCGAAGAGAACGGAGTCGCGGCTCCGCTCGGAGAGGTCGTTCAGGATCGATACCGGACGTACGCGCTGTCGGTGATCGGCAGCCGGGCGCTCCCCGATGTGCGCGACGGCCTCAAACCGGTGCAGCGCCGGATCCTCACCACCATGTGGCGCCAGGGGCTTCGCGCCGACGGTCGTTTCCGCAAGTGCGCCAAGGTGGTGGGGGACGTGATGGGCGGCTACCACCCCCACGGCGACGCCGCCATCTACGAGGCCCTGGTGCGGATGGCGCAGCCCTTCTCGTCCCGCTTGCCGCTGATCGAGGGCGCGGGCAATTTCGGATCGCTCGACGGCGATCCGGCGGCGGCGATGCGCTACACCGAGTGCCGGCTTGCCGAGGCTGCCGAGGACGTGCTCGGGGAAATCGGGCTCGACACCGTCCCCCATCGTCCGACCTACGACGGCACCCGCACCGAGCCGGTAGTCCTTCCCACCCGGCTGCCGCTGCTCTTGGTGAACGGATCCACCGGGATCGCGGTCGGGGTCGCCACCAACATTCCGCCGCACAATCTCTTCGAGGTGGTGGCGGCGCTGATCCGGCTGCTCGACGACCCGTCGCTCCGCTCCCGCGATCTGGCGGAGACCGTTCGGGGTCCCGACTTTCCGACGGGCGGCGAGATCCTGGATCCCCCCGAGCGGCTGGCCGCGATCTACGAAGAGGGACGCGGGTCCATCCGCGTGCGCGGCACGGTGACCGACGCCGGTACCAGACGTCAGATCCGGACGCTCTTCATCACTTCGGTTCCCTATGGCGTCAACAAGGCGCAGCTCGTCCAGCGTCTCGGCGAGATCGTGGCGGACCGCTCGCTGCCGGCCCTGCTCGACGTCAGCGATCTCTCCACCGACGACGTGCAGATTCGGCTGGAGGTGAGAAAGGACGTCGACAAGGACAAGGTCCTTGCCTTCCTCTACAAACGGACTCCGCTCCAGTCCTCGGTAGCGGTGGACCTGACGTGCCTGCGCTTCGAGCGTTCCGAGGGCGGGGCGCCCGAAAGGGTCGGCCTTCGCACCCTCCTTCAGGATTTTCTGGACTTCCGGCGCGAGGTGGTGCGCCGGCGGCTGGAGGACGAGCAGCGCAAGCTCCTCGGCCGGCTCCACCTCCTCGAAGGATTCGCCCGGGTCTTCGACGTCCTGGACCGGATTCTGGAGATCGTGCGCGCTTCGGACGGGAAGGCGGATGCCGCCCAGAAAATCATGGCGGAGCTGCCGCTCGATCGCGAACAGACGGAGGCGGTCCTCGAACTCAAGATCTACCGGCTGGCGCGACTCGAGATCCAGGTGATCCTCGAAGAGATGAAGCGGCGGAAGACCAGGCTTCGCGAAGTGAAGCGGCTCCTGGGCAGCGAGAAGGCGATCACGGCGCTGGTTCGCGAGGAACTGGTCGAGATCCGGGATCGCCCGTGGTCCGCGCAGGAACGCCGCACCCAGTTCCCGGAGTTCACGGAGGAAGCCGATTTCGCGGAGGAGGACTTCATTCTGGCCGAGGACACCACCCTCGTCCTGACCCGCGACGGTTGGATCAAACGCCAGCGCGAGGTGCGGGAACTCGACAAGCTGCGGCTTCGCGAGGGTGACGAGGTGCTCGCCCTGGAACCGGGCAGTACGCGTGTTCCGTTCGTGTTGTTCTCGTCCATGGGGACGGCGTTCACGGCCCGGATCGCCGATGCCCCGGCGACCACCGGCTACGGGGATCCGGTGCAGAAGATGTTTGCGCTCCGGGACGGCGAGCGAATCGTGAGCCTGCTGGCGCTGGACTCCCGGGCCCTCAAGGGAAAGATCGCCGCCGCCGAGGGCGGCCTCCCCGAACTCCACGCCATCGCGCTGACCCGGAGCGGCTACGCCCTGCGCTTCAGTCTGGAGGCCTTCCAGCAGCCCTCGAACCGAAACGGCCGGCGCTTCGCCCGGCTGAAGCAAGGTGACGAAGTCGTCGGTGCGGTGCTCACCACCGGCGAGGACACGCTCATCCTCGCGACCCGGGACGGCCGCGCGCTGCTCTGCGACGTCGAGGAAATCAACGTTCTCTCCGGGGCAGGGCTGGGGGTCAGGGCCATCAATCTCGGCCCGGGAGACCAGGTGATCGGTTTCCGGGTGGCGCGGCGCCGGGAACCGCTTGCCGTGGAGACCCGGGGGGGCGGGACCCGCCTCATCGCTGCCGGGGACAAGTTCCGGGTGGGCGCCCGCGGCCGCCGGGGACAGCTCGTCAACAAGGCGGGCTTCGAAAAGGTGAAGACCGAAGTGGTCCTGCCGCAGCCACTCAAGGGGCCGCCGTGAGCAACGGGCAGAAATACACCGCCCGCGACATCACCGTCCTCGAGGGCCTCGAGCCGGTGCGGAAGCGTCCGGCCATGTACATCGGGGGGACCGACGTCGAGGGACTCCACCACCTGGTTTGGGAAATCCTGGACAACAGCGTGGACGAGGCCATGAATGGGCACGCCTCCCGGATCGACGTGACCCTGAAGAAGAGCGGCGAGGTCCGTGTCCAGGACAACGGGCGCGGGATTCCCGTGGACGTGCACAAACCCTCCGGGAAGCCCGCCATCGAGGTGATCCTCACCACCCTGCACGCGGGCGGGAAATTCGACCGCGGCGCCTACCATGCATCCGGCGGGCTGCACGGGGTGGGGGCGTCGGTGGTGAACGCGCTGAGTTCGTCGCTGACGGCGAAGGTCCGCCGCAACCGCCGGCAGTGGGAAATGCGCTTTCGGCGCGGGAAGCCGGTCGGGAAACTGAAGGAAACCGGGACGGGGAAGGGGACCGGCACCGAGATCACCTTCCTCCCCGATCCCCGGATCTTTCCGGACCCCAAGCTCGACGCGAAGCGGATCGCGGCCCGGATGCTCGAGACCAGCTATCTCCACCGGGGTCTTCAGTTGACCTTCGCGGACGAAGCATCGGGGCAAGTGCACGACTGGAAGCACAAGCGAGGCCTGCCGGACTACTTCGATGCGGTCGTCCGGGAACGCAAGCTGACCCTGGCCCACGAGGCGGCCTTCGAACTCGCGCGGGATCCGCTGAACGGGGACGGCCGCCTCGAACTGGTCCTGGGGTGGACCGAGGCGCCGCGCGAAGAGTTCCGCAGCTACGTCAACGGAATCCCGACGGGGTCCGGGGGGTCGCACGAGACCGGGCTTCGCGACGGGGTGGCCAAGGCGGTCCGGAACTACCTCGAAACCCACTCGCTGATTCCGCGGGGCCTGGGCATCGCGGCGGAGGACATGCGCGAGGGGATCCTGGCGATCCTGAGCGTGTTCCTGGCGAACCCGCAGTTTCAGGGGCAGACCAAGGACCGGCTCAACAACCCCGAGGTGCGGGCCCCGGTGGATGCCGCCGTCCGGGCGGAACTCGAGCGCTGGCTCAACCAGTCGCCCACCGCTGCCGAGCGGATCGCGAACCGGGTGGTGCTCGCCGCCCGCGCCCGCGAGGCTTCGCGAGCCGCCTCGGCGGCGGTGTCCCGAAAGGCGGAAACCAGGACCCGCAGCGTCCTGCCGGGCAAACTGAGTGACTGCGCCTCCCGGAATGCCGACGAGACCGAGATCTTCATCGTGGAGGGGGATTCGGCGGGTGGTTCCGCGAAGCAGGGGCGGGACCGGATGCGCCAGGCGGTGCTCCCGCTGCGGGGCAAGATCCTGAACGCGGCGCAGGCGACCCGGGCCAAGGTGGCCGAAAACGCCGAACTGCGGGACATCGCGCTGGCGCTTGGTTGCGGCATCGGCGACGACTGCGACCCCGGGAAGCTCCGCTACCGGAGGGTGGTGCTGCTCGCCGACGCCGACGCCGACGGCCACCACATCACCACCCTGCTGCTCGCCTACTTCGTCAAGTTCATGTGGAAGCTGCTGGAGGCGGGACGGGTGTTCGTCGCCCAGCCGCCGCTCTACCGGGTGGACGTCGGGGGCGCGACCCACTGGGCCCGCGACGAGGCCGACAAGGAAGCAATTCTCCGGAAAGCCGGCGCGAAGAACCCGACGATCACCCGCTTCAAGGGACTGGGAGAGATGCAGCCCAAGGTGCTCTGGGACACGACGCTGAACCCGGAGACCCGCAGCCTGCTGAGGGTGGAGATCCCCGACCGTCCGGCAGCGGACGCCTTCATCGTCAACCTGATGGGCAAGGACCCCGCCGAACGGCGCCTCCTCATCCGGGACGGCGCTCCGGACCCCGCGGCGCTGGATCTGTAGGCAAGGGACCGCCGGCCTTCGGCCGGCACGCGGCCTGCAGGCCGGGAGCAGCACCCCCAACCGCCTGACGGATGGCTCCGCACGGCTACCATCCCCGCCGTGCGCGCCGGAATCGTCGGCTTTGCCGCTTCCGGCAAGAAGACTCTCTTTTCGCTCCTGACCCAGGTGGCCCAGGCGGGCTTTGCCGCCGGCGCCAAGCGGGGGGTGCTGGCCGTTCCCGATGAGCGGCTCGAGACCCTGACCCGCCTCCACGAGTCGAAGAAAACCACCCCCGCCACGGTCGAGGTCGTCCTCATTCCCGCTCTCCGCCGGGGCGCCTCGGGGCAGACGGAGAACCTCGCCGCGCTCCGGGATGTGGACACGATCGTCCACGTCGTCCGGGCTTTCGAGGACCCGACCGTTCCCTCACCGTTCGACTCTGTGGACCCGAGCCGCGACGCGGCGAACCTGGAGTTGGAACTACTGCTCGCCGACCTGGCGGTCCTCGAAAAGCGGATCACCCGCCTCGACAGCGATCGCGCCCGCGGCAAACCGGAAGCGATCCGGGGAGAGCGGGACTTGCTGGACCGGGCCCGGCAGGCGGTGGAACAGGAGACCCCGGTCCGCGAGGCGCTGAGCGCAGCGGATCGCAAGCGGCTGGTCGGATACGGGTTGATGAGCGCCAAGCCGCAGCTCGTCGTCTTGAACGCGGGCGAGGACGAGGCCGGGAGGGATCCCCGCAGTTGGGATGGGTCCGACGATATCGAGCGGCGGGCGGACACCCGGCTGGCCGCGATCTCGGCCCGGATCGAGGCGGAAATCGCGGAGTTGCCCGAGGAGGACGCCGCCGAGTTCCGCCGGGACATCGGGGTGGAGGCGGGCGCTGCCGAGCGGGTGATCCGGGCCATCTTCGAGCTCATGGACCGCGCCACCTTCTACACCGCGGGCGACACGGAGTCGCGGGCCTGGCTGATCCGCCGGAACACCCGCGCCCAGGAAGCGGCCGGCGAGATCCACTCCGACATGGAACGCGGCTTCATCCGGGCGGAAGTGGTCTCCTATGACCGTCTGGTGGAGTGTGGTTCCTGGGACGCGGCCCGAAAACAGGGGGTGCTCCGGCTGGAGGGGAAGGACTACCCGGTCCAGGACGGCGACGTGCTGGTGATCCGGTTCCACGTGGGCTGACGGAGAGCGAGCCACCGCCCGCGGCGCGGGCGATGGCGGCTGGACGCCGGCGCTCCTCCTGGTGGGCGTTGCGCGGGGACAATTGAAGCGACGTCCGGAGCATCCGGGCCTGTGAAGCGGGAACGCGTGGGATCGCACGGGATTCGACGGGACACAAGCGCGCATTAGTTAAAGGGTTAGGCCCCGGGCGCCGGCTCGGCCTGGGGGGCGTGCCGCGCGCGGTGCGGGACACTTGGTGTGGCGCAGCCGGACATACACGTGGCGCGCTCGGACAATAGCCCTGACGTGGGCGGACAGTTGGGCTGGCAGGCCGTGAGGCGTGGAATCGCCAGGAAACTCAATGGTTTAGCGGGCGGATTTAGTCGAACCCGCTCACAGTTGACCGAATTATGGACGCGCGATCCATTATCGGAAGCCGATCCCGTACACGACGCAGCGCGTCGCTGTCAAGAGACTCGGCGGGGGGCGTGTCTCAGTTTTCTGAAAACTGGGGGAGTTCGGCAAGCATTCCCTGATTGACAGGGAATTCGTGGGCTGTTAGCGTCAACTTGTGAGCGCGAAATCCAATTCGAAAGAGGGCGTTGGTGAGATCAATGTGATGGACATGGACTGGCCGGGGAAGGATGATGTCCCCGTTCAGCCCTGCAACGCAGTCTTAGCTCACACGAATGCACGGGGACACCTGATTAACCTAGGGATGGTTTCGCCTCCCTTTAGGGAGTCATCCGGAGGGAGGAAGGGAAAGCAATTCAAGGTGCAAACCGTGGCCCGGCTCTACTTCGCTCCAGACGAGATGAAATCGCTTATCGAGATTCTGTTACAGAATGTCGCGAATCGGGAAGGACTCCGGGCGCAGGTGGGCTTGCCTCCGTGTGCCCCAGTTGAAATCCCAGCGCAGTCAGAGACCCCAACACAGGTGGAAAGTCGGCAACAATGAGCAAATCGCAAGGGAGCACATTCTTCCTTTCGGTGGCTGTGGCGTCCTCTCTCGCCGGAGGCTCGGCACCACCCCCGCCGGTTGCAGGTGAGCAAAAAACCACTGCCTATGTCTTGGTTGAAAAGAGCTTTGACCCTGTCGTTCCGCCTGACCTTCCGGTGGGGTCTACTTCGGTTTTCCAGGAGAGGGCTACGGCATCCTTCCTCATTGGTCCGGCCATGCCACGCAGAAATCCCGCAGTTGGGATTGTGGAGCAGGCTGCCGTTCTGATTTCAGAGGTCGCGCTGGCGCCCTTTGTCTGGCCTCCGGAGAGACTAAGAAAGGGCACTCCAATCGACCGTTTGGCCGAGTGGCTCGTCCCTGGAGATGACTCCGACGACGCCTAGAAATGAAGCGGCGACGGGCCTGCGTTCTTATCGTCAGATACAGCTTGAATTTTGTGCTCGGACTTGCTTATCTGGCTACCCTAATCGTGCTCGCAACACAGGGGCCGTGGCAGTGTCTCGTCGCTGCCTCTACGACAGGTGGAGCAGGCGCGGCGATTGCGTGGCAAGGCTTGAGAGTCCTCTCGACAGAAGGCTAACCGCCGCCTCGGTTCCGGTAGGTCGCCAGGCGGTACGACTTGCACTCAGGCAAGCTTGACCACTACCCGGCGGGGTCTCAGTCCGGAATCGACCCGCGGCCGTCCCTTTACTGGAGCCTAGGGCCGCAGATCGCCTCGGCCCACTCGGCGAACGGCAGATACGAGATCCGGCCGATCGGTTCGCCCGCGGCGTCCCGCTGCTCGGTGTCCCACGCCCACAGAGGGGAAGTCGGCGCGAAGAGATCCGGGTAGTCCTGGGAGTGCATCCTGAACGAGAACTCGGCGTCGCGGCCGTCCGGCCGGAACACGGGAAGGACTACGGACCCGCGCCGCTCGCACCGTAGCGAGCCTCCGTCAACCGTCAGCGGCCGGTCCCCCGCCTGGAACTCCTCGGAGGTCACTCGGGTCTCAGGGCCACACGCGGCGGGCACGACGAAGAGCAAGGCGGCCAGCGCGCAGTGCTTCAATTTCATCTTGCCTGGTCCTCCTTCCAGGTGGTCCTAACCGCCGACGATGCTCGCTTCCTGTTCCGCGAGCGTCGAGTGAGCTCAGAACCGAACTTCGCCGAGGATGATCGCACCGTCCGGCCAATCTGCCGAAGAGTCGGAGTTCTCGGTCATCAGCAGCCACCGTCCCCTTTCCCAGCCTGCTCGCCTCACGACTAGGCTGCCAGTGACCGACAAGGCATAGACACGGCCGGCCTCCCGGTCGCGACGACGGCGGTCCACCATGATCGCGCTGATCTCCGGTAGCGGCGGGGACATCGCCCTGCCATCGAACATGATCAAAGCGCAGTCGTCGCTTATCCCGCGTCTGGTGAGCCAGCCCCTCCTGATCGCCATGTAGTTCTCGGCAGTCTCATCCATGGGCAGCGTGTTCCCGGGACCCGCCAACACCACATTCAGGACGATCCACTCCGCGCCCTCGCGCTGTTTGGACCCCTGTCTAGGGGATCCGGCACGCCCAACTCCTCGGTGGTCAGCGCGCGGGGCGAGGTGATGCGTTCCACCATCTGCCGGACCATGTCGTCGACGATGGCGGCGCGGGAGTTTCGCGGCCTGCGGCCGCGATGCCGGCCGGAGGCCGGCCCAGTTCTCCCGGTGGGGGTTCCTGGCCGGCGCTCCAGCGCGAGTGGTCTTCTGGTAGAAATTTGTGGCTGAAAGTGGTAGAAATAGGCCCACCTCCCTTCTCATTCAGCGATCGCATCCAGTACCGGGTTCCGAAGTGGGCAGGGAGCAGGCCGAACCTCCCACCCAGCCCCCTCAGATCTCGTGTTTCGCGGCAATCACCCCGCCACTGTGGATGCCAAGGGAAGACTGAAGGTTCCGGCCGGTTTCCTTGAATTGCTGAAGCAGTTCGGCACGCAGGTTTACATCACCAGCCTCGACGGCGGATCAGCCTCCATCTATCCGATCAGCGTCTGGGAGGAAATCGAGTCTCGCGTCCACGATCTGGGGGCGCTCCATCCCTCGCGCCTGAGGTTCACGCGCGCCACGAGCGCCTACGGACAACAGGCGGAACTGGATGCCCAGAACCGGCTCCTGCTACCGCAGAACCTCCGGACGGACGCGAATCTCGTCGGCAAGGTCGATGTCCTTGGATTGGAGCGGCGTCTCGAAGTGTGGAATCACGCGACGTTGTTCTCGCAAATCGAGGAAAACCGCGTCACCGACGAGGACCTTACGTATGTTTTTCCAAGGGGAGGCTGATCTCGAAGCCGATCATGTTTCTCCAGGAGGTTCAACGCGCCCCTCCGGCGCCGGCCCAGTTCCCGCTGTCGTCCCGCCGGTCCGGTTTCCCTTTTCGGCTCCGGCCTGAGATGAGCGCGCGCGATACCCCGGAACCACCGGCGCACGTGCCGGTGCTGCGGGACACGGTGGTCCGCTGGCTGGCTCCCCGCTCGGGCGGTCGTTACCTCGACGCGACCTTCGGGCGCGGTGGACACACGCGGGCGATCCTGGAGGCCGCCCCGGGCGCCCGGGTGCTTGGTCTCGACAAGGATCCGGAAGCGGCGGCCGCCGCGGCGGCGCTGGCCGGCCGGGAGCCCCGTTTCCGGTTCCTGGCGGCAGATTTTTCCGAACTCGACTCGGCTCTCGACCGGGTGGGCTGGGACCGGGTTGACGGGATCCTGCTCGACCTCGGTCTCTCCAGTCCCCAACTCGAGACGCCCGAACGCGGGTTTGCGCTGCGTCACGACGGCCCGCTCGACATGCGATTCGATCCGGGCGCGGGGGAGACCGCGGCCGAGCTGCTCGATCGGCTCGACGAGCGCGAGATCGCCGACCTGCTGTTTGAGATCGGGGAGCGGCGCTCCCGCGCGATTGCGCGACGCATTGCAGCGCGCCGGCCGCTCCGGACGACCGGTGATCTCCGCGCCGCCGTGATCGCGGCGGTCGGTCCCCGGCGGGGACGCATCGATCCCGCAACCCGGACGTTCCTCGCGGTCCGCTCCGCGGTCAATCGCGAACCGCAGGTTCTGGCGACCGCGTTGCATCAGGCCCCCGGACGGCTCGGGGACCGGGGCGTGCTGGTGGTGATCTCGTACCACTCCGGAGAGGACCGCCCCGTCAAGCACACTTTTCGGCGGCTCGCCACGCAGGCCGGTTTCGAGCTGGGGACGAAGAAGCCCATTCGCGCCGATGAGGACGAACGAGGCGCCAATCCCCGGTCGAGGAGCGCCTGTCTGCGCATTCTCCGCCGCATCGAAACGGGCGAGGCCGAGACGGTCGATTCCCACGGAGATCGACGATGACGCCCGAGCGCTTCGAGGTGACCTACCGTCCGGACAACCAGTGGCTGCACCGCAAGCTCGACCGCCGGCGTTACGCGCAGTTGCTCCTCTATCTGGCGATCGGCATCTTCGCCCTGGTGGCCGCGGTCGCCGCCACCTGGCCCCACCTCGAAGCAATTCGGCTCGGCTACCGGGTGGAAGAACTTCGGCTGGAGCGGGAACGACTCGAAAAGGACATCGAGCGCTACCGGCTCGAGTTGAGCGAACTCACCGATCCGCGTTCCGTCGAGCGGCTGGCCCGCGAAACCCACGGATTGGAACCTGCCGGGGAACGGGTAATTCTCGAGACTCCTGAGGCTCCGGCCGGGATCCTGCTGGATCCGGGCAACTCGGAGGCGCGATGAGCCCGTCCCGCGAGAACCCGGGATCGCGCCCCCCCAACAGCCTTTTCCCGGATCTGCCCGCGCCGCTCCCCAAATCGGCGGCCCGGAGGCCGGCCCGCAGGCCAAGGCGCCGGCCCGAACCCGCGCCGCCGGCTGCTGCCGAGACTCCCCGGGCGCCGGGCGGCGCCGGATCCTCGGGCAGCGGAGGGGGAGCGGAACTCCGGCGCCGTTCGATCGTGGGAGCGGTCCTGATGGGAGTCTGGGCGGCCCTGATCCTGGGGCAACTGGTCCAGATCCAGGTTCTCGACCACGAGACCATGGTGCGCCGTGCGGATCGCCAGCACCATCACGAGCTCACGATCCCGCCGTTTCGGGGACGGATCTACGATCGCCACGGAAGACCGCTGGCGCTGACCGTCGGGGTGGATTCGGTGTACGTGGTCCCGCCCGACTATGCCCCGGGGGTGATTCCGACGGCGGCCGGACGACTGGCGGCGTGTCTCGACACCTCCGCGGAACTGATTGCGCGCCGGCTGAGCCGGACTTCCCAATTTTCCTGGCTGAAGCGGAAAGCCACCGCGGATGAGGTCGCGTGCGCCCGGGAGACCGGTTTTCCGGTGGGGACGATCGAGGAATACGGACGCTTCTATCCGGGCGGTCCCCTGGCGGCTCATGTCCTCGGCTTCGTGGGAGCCGACAACGACGGCCTGGGCGGGATCGAGTTCGCCCTCGATGAGGTGCTCCACGGAGAGCCGGGCCGGCGCACCGTCTGGACCGACGGCCGGCGGACCGGCCGGGAAAGCCGCGTGGTCCGGGAGTCACGGCCGGGAGCCGACATCGAGCTGACGATCGACTCCTATCTGCAGGCCGTCGCTGAGGAGGAACTCGAGATCGCCATGGCCGAGCTTTCCGCGACTTCGGGGGCGGTGATCCTGGTGCAGCCGGAGACCGGTGAGGTGCTGGCGATGGCCAGCGCGCCCACCTTCGATCCAAATCGCGCGCGGCAGATACCGGCGGCCACACTCGCCAACCGGAGCATCACGGATCCGTACGAACCGGGGTCCGTCTTCAAGATCTTTACCGCGGCGGCCGCTCTCGAGGAGGGGGTGACTGACGAAGAGGAGGACTTCGACACCTTCGACGGCAGCTATCGCATCGGCCGGCGGATCGTTCGCGACTGGAAACCGCTCGGTCCCCTGAACTTCGCCGGCGTCATCGAACGCTCCTCCAACATCGGCATCCTTCAGGTCGCCTCCCGCCTCGGCTCCCAGACGCTTCGCACGTATCTGGATGCCTTCGGTTTCGGCGAACCCACCGGGTTGCCGCTGGGCGCCGAGAGTCGCGGGATCGTGCCGGGGGGAGGGAACTGGCGGCCGATCCGGTTGGCGACGGTCTCCTTCGGCCAGGGAATCGCGGTGACTCCGGTGCAACTGGTTCAGGGTGTCAACTCGATCGCCGCGGGCGGGGAATTCCGGCCCCTCCACCTGATTCGCGAGGTGGGCGGGGAACCGCAGCCACGGGCGCCCGGTCGTCGGGTCGTGACCGAAACGACCGCGGCCCGGGTGAGCCGGCTTCTCGCGGGGGTGGTCCAGCGCGGAACCGGCGGCTCGGCGTCGGTGGACGGCTTTTCGATTGCCGGAAAGACCGGGACCGCGCAGAAGGCGGAGCGGGGCGGCTACTCGGCCACCGACTACATCGCCTCGTTCGCCGGTTTCGCGCCGACTCGCAATCCCCTCTTCACCGGAGTCGTGATTCTCGATGTCCAAAAGCCCAACCACAGCGGAGCAGGCGCCGCACGGGTCTTCGGGAGAATCGCCGACCGCGTGCTCTGGCGATACCGGAGGACCGGGTGGGCGACGGAACGGCTGGTCAGTTCGGGCCGGGGCGGCCGGGAACTCGCCGCGATCGGGAGCGGGCAGCTGGCGCCAGCTCCTCCGGGTGGCCCGGCGGCGGAGCGGGAACTCCCGGCGCGTGATCTCCTCGCGTCGCAACTTCGAGACGGAGCTCGCGCCGAACCCCGCACCCGGGAGACCGTCGTGGTCGCGGCGGCCGGGACCGCTTTCCCGACGGAGTCGGATTCGCGCCAGGGGGAAGCCGCCGAGCGTCCGTCGGACGGAAATGGCCCTGAATCGGAGGCGGCGGCCGAAGTCGAGAGTGCCCCGTCAACGGGTGACCCGGCGGAGGCCGCCGAAATCCAGGGAGAAACGTCGGTGGGAAACCACCCGAGCCGCTCCGAATGAACGCCGAGGGAACCGACTGCCGTCCATCGAATCCCGGGGTTTCCGACGCATCCGTGCCGGTAGCCGGCGCTCCGCCTCGCCGGTTCTCGCAACTCCTCGGCGGCGTGGAAGCGGAACTGTCCGCTGGCGCCGGCGACCGGGAGATCCGCGGAGTCACCTGTGATTCCCGGCGTGTCGAACCCGGAAGTCTCTTCGTCGCGGTGCGCGGGGAGCGTTTCGACGGCCACGACTTTGTGACCGCCGCCGCCGCCGCCGGGGCCGCCGCCACCCTCGTGGAAGCGGCGCCCCCGACCCCTCGAATCCCCTTCGCCCGGGTGCGCGATTCGCGCCGGGCCGCGGGCCCGGTCGCGGCTGCGTTCCACGACCGGCCGTCGGAGCGGATGCGGCTCGTCGGCGTCACGGGGACCAACGGGAAGACCACCGTGGCGTGGCTGCTCGACGAGTTCTTGCAGCGGGAGGCTGCGGGAAGCCTCTACTGCGGGACCGTGGGGCACCGGGTGTCCATCGGGGGCCGATCGCTCGGTCCCGTCGTTTCCGGGCTTACCACCCGCGAGGCTCCCGAATTTCAGGAGCTGCTGGCGAACGCGCTCGCCGCCGGCTGCCGCGCCGGAGCGGTGGAGTGTTCCTCGCATGGCCTCCGGCAGGGGCGGCTCGGCGGCACGGTCTTCGAGGTGGCGGTCTTCACGAACCTCACCCGGGACCACCTCGACTTTCACGGTGGGTTTGACGACTACTTCCTCGCGAAACGGGGGCTCTTCACGGATTTGCTCCGTCGCGGCGGGACCGCGGTGGTGTCCTGGGACGATCCCTTCGGCGTCCGTCTCGCGGGCGAGCTTTCGAAGCTTCGCCCCGATGTGAACGTGGTGACCTTCGGCGCCGCTTCCGGGGCCACGGTCCAGCTGGGGGCGATTCACTCGGACCTCGACGGAACCCGGGTGCGGCTCGAGGGGCCTGGCGGACGTCACGAACTCTCGAGCCCGATGCTCGGGCACTTCAGCGGCCTGAACCTGGCGGCGGCCTGGACGGCGCTCACCGCGCTCGGATTCGACGGGGCGCGGGTCGCCGAGGTCCTCTCCGCCATCTCTCCGCCACCGGGCCGGATGGAGCGGATCGGGTTGTCGCGGGAGCGGCGGCGAGGGGGCCGGGAGCCGGCCGTCCTGGTGGACTACGCACACACGCCGGATGCGCTCGCACGGGCGCTGGCGGCCGCCCGCTGCCTCGTGGGCGAGGGCCGGCTGCTGGTGGTCTTCGGCTGCGGCGGAGACCGCGACCGCGACAAGCGCGCGCTCATGGGAGATGCCGCCGCGAGGCTCGCGGACCGGGTGATCCTGACCTCCGACAACCCGCGCGGGGAGGAGCCGGACGCGATCATCGACGAGATCCGGGCTGGCGCGGAGAACCCGGCGCTTGGCGCCGAGGTGCTGGCCGAGCCGGACCGCCGGCGCGCCATCGAGAGCGCGGTGGCCGTGGCGGGGCCGGACGACCTGGTCCTGGTCGCCGGCAAGGGGCACGAGACGTATCAGGAACTCGGGAACCACCGGATTCCTTTCGACGACCGGCAGGTTGTTGCCGGCGCGCTGGGGATCTCCCTCTCATGAGACTCGACGGCCGGGAGGCGGCCCGGGCCATGGGGGGCGCCTTCGAAGGGGCGGCCGGAAGGGCTACCGGGGTTTCGATCGACACCCGCACCCTTGCTCCGGGCGATCTCTTCTTCGCGATCCGGGGTCCCCGGCATGACGGTCACGCCTTCGTGTCCGACGCGTTTCGCGCGGGAGCCGCCGGAGTGGTCGTCGAGAGCGGATACCGGGCTCGGGAGGAGGCGCAGTCCGGAGGCTTCCTGATCCGGGTCTCCGATCCGACCCAGGCGCTCGGAGCCCTCGCGCGGGACGAGCGGTTGAAGAGCGGCGCCCGCATCGTCGCGATCACCGGAAGTCTCGGCAAGACAACCACCAAGGAAGCGGCGGCGGCCGCCATCGGCGCCGCCCGTTCCGTCTTTCGGTCCCGGGGAAACCTGAACAACCAGTGGGGACTGCCCCTCTCGTTGCTCGCCCGCGAGGACGAGGAAGTGGGGGTGGTGGAACTGGGGATGTCGGCGGCGGGCGAGATCCGCACGCTCACGGAAATTGCGGTCCCCGACTGCGGCGTCGTGACCACCATCGCCGAGGCCCACCTGGAGTACTTCGGGTCGCTCGGCGCCATCGCCGCCGCCAAGGGGGAACTCTTCGAGGCCTTGCCCGCCGGCGCCACCGCGGTCGTCAACGCCGACGACGAACTCGTTTGCGCCCAGGCGGACCGTTTCGCGGGGCGCCGCGTGACCTACGGCTTTTCGGAAGGCGTGGATGTCCGGGGCTCCGGCTACGCTGCCGGTCCCTCCGGGCTGGCCTTCGAGGTCAGTGCTTTCGGTGGTCCCGCCGTATCGGTGTCGTGCGGCCTCGCCGGCCGTCACAACGCGGAGAACGTGCTCGCCGGCCTGGCCGCGGCGACCGTGGTTGACGTGCCGATCGAATCCGCCGCCCGCGGGGTCGCGGACCTCGCCCCGCTCCCGGGCCGCGGGACGAGGGTTCGCCTCCGGGGCGGAGCCGTCGCGCTGGACGAGACGTACAACGCGAGCCCCCGCGCGCTGCGCGCCGTCCTGCGCGAGTTCGCGGGCTTGCCCGCCGGCCGGCGCATCGTGGTGGTGGGCGGCATGCTCGAACTCGGCGACGACGCCGAGCCGATGCATCGGGCCTGCGGGCGACTCGCGGGCGAACTGCACTTCGATCTGATCGTGGGCGTGGGCCCCCTCGGCCGAACGCTGGTCGAGGAAGCCGCGTCGCTCGGATCGGACACGCTCGCCGCGGACGATCCGGAGGAGGCGGCGGCGCTCGTTGCGGGGGTGCTCCAGCCGGGCGACCTGGTTCTTTTCAAGGCTTCCCGGGCGGTGGGACTCGATCGGTCGCTCCGCCGGCTCGAGGCCCCCAGCGGAGGAGACTCCTGATGCTCGGCGAACTCCTCTTCTCCCTGGCGGACGAGTTCAGCGCCTTCAACGTATTCCGGTACGTGTCGGTGCGCACCGCGGCGGCGGCCGCCACCGCCATCATCCTGTCGCTCGGCCTCGGGCCCCTGGTGATCTCGCGGCTGTCGCGCCTCCGGGTGGGAGAGCGGATCCGCGCCGACGGCCCGGCCCACCACCACAAGGCCGGAACGCCGACCATGGGCGGAGTCCTGATCGTGGGCTCGGTGATCGTTTCCACCCTGCTCTGGGCCGATCTGGGGAACGTGCTCGTTTGGGTCGCGGTCCTGACGATGGCGAGCTACGGGACGCTGGGATTTGTGGACGATTGGAAAAAGCTGAGGCGCGGGGACGGGATCGGACTCAGTGCCCGCACGAAGTTCGGTGTCCAGCTCCTGCTCGCATTGGTCGTAGGCGGGTTCCTCCTCTGGTACGCCGGCAGCGGCGAGTTCACCACTCGCGTGGTGTTCCCCTTCTTCAAGGAGTTCCAACCGGAACTCGCACTGCTGTTCGTGCCCGCCGTGATGGCGGTCCTCGTGGCCTCCTCGAACGCGGTCAACCTGACCGACGGCCTCGACGGTCTCGCCGCCGGTTGCGTGCTGGTTGCGGCCGCCGTCTATACGGCGCTGACCTACCTCGCGGGGCACGCCGAGTTCTCGGCCTACCTCGACATCCTCTACCTCCCGGGCGCCTCCGAGGTGACCATCTTCGGGGCGGCGATCACCGGGGCGGCGCTGGGCTTCTTGTGGTTCAACGCCCACCCCGCGCGCGTCTTCATGGGCGACGTGGGCTCGCTGGCGCTCGGTGCGGCAATCGGTATTCAGGCGATCCTGATCCGGCAGGAGATGCTGCTGGTGATCGTCGGCGGAGTGTTCGTGATGGAAACCGCCTCGGTGATTCTGCAGGTGGCGAGTTTCAAGCTCACCGGTCGCCGGCTCTTCAGGATGGCGCCGCTCCACCATCACTTCGAACTTGCCGGCTGGAAGGAGACGCAGGTGAGCGTCCGGTTCTGGATTCTGGCCGTTCTCTGTGCGCTCGCCACCCTCACCACCCTGAAGCTGCGATGACCGATGAAGCTTTCAGACGCTGTCCCGGGGCCGGACGTTCTGGTGCTGGGCGCGGGTGCAAGCGGACAGGCGGCGGCGCGCTATCTCCGCCGGACCGGGCGCCGGGTGCTGGTCGCGGACTCGCGTCCGGAAACCCGGATTCCCGCGGCCGCGGCGCTCCGGTCCATGGGGGCCGAGGTTCATTTCGGGGGTCATCCCCCGTCGCTGCTGGCCGGGATGTCGCTCGTGGTGACGAGTCCGGGGGTGGCCCCGGGAACGGACATCCTGCGGGCGGCCCGCCGGGAACGCGTTCCCGTGTGGGGCGAACTGGAGCTCGGATTCCGGGCGCTCGGCGAGCCGGCGGAGCGGCTGGTGGCGGTGACCGGAACCAAGGGGAAGTCGAGCGTCGTGACGCTGCTCGCGGCGGCCCTTGGAGCCCAGGGAATTCCGGCGAGGGCGTGCGGGAACCTCGGCGAACCACTCACCGCGCTCGCCGGGTCGTTCGGGCCCGACGAGATCGCGGTCGTCGAAACCTCCAGCTTTCAATTGGCGACCATCGGCCGGTTCCGCGCCCGGGTCGCGGTGCTCCTCGAGGTGGGTCAGGACCATCTCGACTGGCACCCCGATCTGGCCGACTACCGCCGGTCCAAGGCCCGGATCTTCGAGAACCAGACGGCTTCCGATTGGATTGTTGTCGATGGGGATGATGCGGTGGCTCTCATTCTCGCAACCCACGCCGCCCGGGCGTGCGGCGCGCGGGTGCTGCCGTTCCGGGACACCGGCGGGACACTCGATCCGGAAGTCCTCCTCGGCGCGGAGAGCGTCGTCAGGCGCGACCGGGCGACAACCCGTGTTCTCGCCCGCTTCTCGGCGCTCCGGCTGCGGGGCCGCCACCAGCGGCGGAACCTTGCGGCCGCGGCCGCCGCCGGAAGCCTGCTGGGCGTCGGTCAGGAGGCGATGGAGTCGGCCGCGGCCGAGTTCTCGGGTCTTCCGCACGCCCTGGAGGAGGCCGGATCGGTGGCGGGGGTCCGCTTCATCAACGACTCCCGCGCCACGAATCTGCAAGCCACCCGGGCGGCTCTCGACACGCTCTCCGAGACTGGCAGCGGCCGCATCCAGCTCATTCTGGGCGGGATCCTCAAGGGCGGCCGGTTTTCCGACCTTGCGGAATCGCTGGGCCCGGTGGACGGAATCCACGCGATCGGACGGACACGGAACCGGATCGCCGCCGAGATCCGGAGCGTCCCGGTGGACGTCCACGACACCCTCGACGAGGCGGTGGAGACGGCGTTTCGGCGTTCGGGTCCCGGCGGAATCGTCCTGCTCTCGCCCGGCTGTTCCAGTTTCGATCTCTTTGAGAACTATGGCGCCCGGGGAACGCGGTTCCGCGCCCTGGTGGCGCGCCTCGCGGACGCCGCGGGAGGCCGGCAATGACGGGCCGGCGCATGGCTCCCGACCGGCCCCTGTTCCTGCTGACGCTCGGGCTCCTGGTGTTCGGGCTGGTCATGCTCTACAGCGCCTCGGCCATCGTGGCGGACGCGAGCGACCGCAGTCCGTCCTTCTTCCTGGGACGCCAGTCGGCCTGGGCCCTGATCGGCTGTCTCGCGATGATCGCGGTGGCCCGCTCGGACTACCGGCTCCTGAATCGTCCGGCGGTGGCGTGGGCGGTGTACGGGGCGGTCATCGTGTCCCTCTTCGCGGCGCTCCAGTCGCCTCCGATCAACGGGGTGCATCGCTGGGTGCAGTTCGCTGGATTCACCCTGCAGCCGTCGGAACCGGCGCGGCTTGGGCTCGTGGTGGCGCTGGCCCACCTGCTCGCGGTTCGGAGCGCGGACTCGTTCCGGGCGCTGGTGTTACCGCTCGCCTGTACGGGTTTTCTCGCCATCCTGATCTATCTGCAGCCCGATCTCGGAACCGCGACCCTGTTGGTGCTGGTCGGGGCGGCGGTGATTTTCATCGGCGGGGCGCGCCTGAAACACCTGGCCGGCCTGCTGGCGCTGGGGATTCCCATCTTTGGCGCCGGGGTGCTGGCCGCCGACTACCGCATCGCCCGGATTCTGACGTTTCTCGATCCCTTCGCCGACCCGCTGGGCGACGGTTTCCAGTTGAGCCAATCCCTCATCGCGCTTGGCAGCGGCGGCCTGACGGGGGTGGGATTCGCGGCCAGCCGGCAGAAGCTGCTCTACCTTCCCGAACCGCACTCCGACTTCATCTTTTCCGTGGTCGGCGAGGAACTGGGCTTCATCGGGGCGGGGCTGGTGGTGCTCTTCTTCCTGCTGTTCACCGTGCGCGGCCTGGTCGTTTCCTCGCGGGTTCCGGACCGCTTCGGCATGTTGCTCGGGGTGGGCGCGACGCTGACCATCGCTTTTCAGGCTTTTTTGAACTTCAGCGTGGCGACCGCGATCCTCCCGACCACCGGGTTGCCGCTCCCGTTCATCTCGGCCGGCGGCTCCGCGCTCGTCACCACCATGCTGGCGGCGGGCCTCGTGCTGTCGGTTTCCCAGAGGGTTCCATGAGACGGCGTCTCCTGGTCGCGGCGGCCGGCAGCGGCGGACACATCTATCCGGGGCTGGCGGTGGCGCGCGCGTTTGCCGCGCGAGGGCCCGCCGAGGTCCGCTTCGTGGGCACCATGCGGGGGCTTGAGGGCCGCCTCGTTCCCCGCCACGGGTTCTCCCTCGATCTCGTCGAGGTCCCTCCCATTCGGGGCCGCTCGCCTCTCGTCCTGCCCCGCACCGCGGTCCGGCTCCTTCGCTCGCTCGCCGCGATGCGCCGCCTGCTGCGGAAGTTTCGTCCCGATGCCGTCTTCGGAACCGGCGGATCGGTGTCCGGGGTCGCGGTGTTCGCGGCGCGGCTCCTCGGAATCCCGTCGCTGATTCTGGAACCGAACGCCGAGCCCGGTTTCGCGACGCGCTGGAGCGCACCGTTCGCCACCGAGATCGCCGTCGCCTGGGAAGGCACCCGGCGCTATTTCCGGCGTCCGGCGCTGGTCGCCGGGATCCCGGTGCGTTCCGAGTTCTTCGGCGTGGAACCCCGCTCCGGCAACAACGGGGCCGTATCGGTGCTCGTCACCGGCGGCAGCCAGGGAGCCTCCCGGCTGAATCGGCTGGTGGTGGACTCGTTGCCCGTGCTTCGCGAGCGGAGCGGGCGCCTGCGCATCACCCACCAGACCGGTCCCGCGGAGGAAGCCGAGGTGCGCGACGCCTATCGGGAATCCGGACTGGGAGCCGAGGTGGTGGCCTACCTCGACGACATGCCGGAGGCGATGGCGGCGGCCGATCTGGTGGTGGGCCGGGCGGGAGCGATCACCTGCGCCGAGCTCATGGCCGCCGGGCGGCCCGGAATCCTGATTCCGGCCCCGGTCGCCGGCGGGCACCAGCGGCAAAACGCCGCGGCGCTGGCGGACGCGGGAGCGGCGCTCACGATGGACGAGAGCGCTTCGGGAGCGGAGTTCGCCCGCGCGCTCTGCTCCCTCCTCGACGACCCGGACCGGCGGGCCGGGATGTCCAGCGCGGCGCGGCAACTTGTGCGCGACCGCCCGGCGGAACAGCTCGCCGCCCGTCTCGACGACCTCGCGGGAGGCGCACGATGAACCGCGTTTCGAGGTTCTCCTCCGGCGCCGAGAGCGGGCTCCTGTTTTCCAAGAGGACCCGGGTGCACTTCGTCGGCATCGGCGGCGTGGGGATGAGCGGCATCGCGGAAGTGCTGCTGAACCTCGGTTACCGGGTGAGCGGTTCCGACCTGCGGATGGGGGCGAGCGTCCGGCGGCTGGCCGAATTCGGCGCTCTCGTTTTTGAGGGACACGCGGCCGAGCAGGTGGAAAACGCCGACGTGGTGGTCATTTCCTCGGCCGTGCCCGCGGACAACCCCGAGGTGGCGGCGGCGCGGGAGCGGCAGCTCCCGATCATTCCCCGGGCCGAGATGCTCGCCGAGCTGATGCGGATGAAGTTCGCGGTGGCCGTCGCGGGGTCGCACGGAAAGACCACGACGACCTCGATGATCGCCGTTCTGCTCGATCACGCCGGTCTTGACCCGACGATGGTGATCGGGGGCCGGGTGGCGACCATCGGCGGCGGAGCTCGCGTCGGGAAGTCGGAAATCCTGGTGGCGGAGGCCGACGAATCGGACCGCACCTTCCTGCGGCTGCTCCCGGTGTTGGCGGTGGTCACGGGAATCGACCGCGAACATCTCGACGCCTACGAGGGGATGGACGATCTCGTCGATTCCTTCGTGCGGTTCATCAACATGACTCCGTTCTACGGGGGCGCGATCGTGTGCATCGACGGGGAACACGTAAGGTCGTTGTTGCCGCGCATTCGCCGCCGCGTCATCACCTACGGGCTGTCTCCGGAGGCCGAGGTTTCGGCCGAGGGGATCTCCTTTTCGGAGGACGGCGCCCGCTACGAACTGCGGATCCGGGGCGGGCTCGCCGGTGCGGTCCGGCTCCGTCAGCCGGGCCGGACGGCGGTCCTCAACAGCCTGGCGGCGGCCGCGGTGGGACTCGAGTTCGGGCTCGGCACCCCGGCCATCCGCGAGGGTCTCGAGGCGTTTACCGGCGTCGAGCGACGCTTCCAGCGCCGCGGCACGGTGGGCGGAGTGCGCATCGTGGACGACTACGCCCACCATCCGACCGAGATATCGGAGACTCTGGACGCCGCTCGGGCGGCGTTTTCCGCGCGGACGGTGGCGGTCTTCCAGCCGCACCGGTACACCCGGGTGCGCGACCTGCACGAGGAGTTCTGCCGCTGTTTCAGCGCCGCGGACATCGTGGTGGTCACGGACATCTATCCCGCGGGAGAGACGCCGATTCCGGGGGTGGACGGTGCGGGGCTCGCCGAGGGAATCCGGCGCGCGGGACACCCCGACGCCCGGTTCCTCGGCTCCCTGGACGAGGTTGCGAACCGCCTCGGCCCCGACCTTCGCCCCGGTGACGTCGTGCTCACGCTGGGCGCGGGAAGCATCACCCGACTTCCGGACCTGTTGCAGGAGGTGCTCCGTGAACTGGTGGCGTAGCGGGCGGGGGAGGCCGGATTCGATGCCGGTGGAGATGCCCCCGCGGTTCGAGAAACGCAAGCCGCCATCCGCCGATGAGGACCCGCGCCTGGTGGCGCCGCCGGTCCCCAGAACCCCGTTGCCGCGGCTCGTGGTCCGCATCGCCGTCGGGTCCATCGGGCTCAGCCTCGCCATCGGGGTGGTGGTCGGCAGGATGACCGCCGTGGAATCGGCGCGTCCGGTGTCCGAGACCGCGCCGACGGAACTGCGGATCCGCGGGGCGGGTCACCTGGCGGCCCTGCCGGGCCTGGAGATTTCAGGATCCGGCAACCTGCTCGCCGACGCGGCGGAGATTCGCAGCCGCCTCCTGGCGACCGGACTGTTGGAGCACGCGTCCGTGGAGCGGATGCTCCCGGGGAACTTGGTGGTGGACGTCGAGGAGAAACGGGCGGTGGCTTTTCTGGACTGGGAGCCGCCCGCCGCCCTGGCCGCCGATGGAACCGTCCTCGGGCCGGCGACCGCCGCGGACCTGGTGTGGGCCGGCGCTCCCGATCTGGTGCTCGTCCGTGGCGCGGGTCCTGCGGGCGTGGATGTCGGAGCCCGTGCCGCTCTGGCCGGCCGGCTGGGGACGGCGCTGCGCGGCCGTCCCGACCTGGACCGGCGCGTTTCGGAGGTGGACGTGAGCGGCGGTCCCTACCGGTTACGGGTGGTCCTCAGGTCGCCGCCGCTGCCCGTCTTGTTGACCGAGCGGGACTTTGTGGAAGGCCTGGACCGGGTAGCCCGCCACCTGCCGGACCTGATCGAGCGCTGGCCGGACCTCGTCCGGGTGGACGCCCGCGTCCCGGACCGGTTTCTCGTTCGTACCCAGCCGGCGGCAGCGCCGCCAGACCTGCGGGTCCACCCCGCGGAAGGACACACCCAATGACGAGGCCGACGGATCTGCTCTGCGGCATTGATATCGGATCCGATCAGGTGCGCACCGTGCTCGCCCGCGAACCCGAGGTTCCTTCCGGGACCGAGGAGGCGCTGGAACTCGAGGTGCTCGCCGTCGGTCACGCGGAGTCGCGGAACTCGGTCCAGTACGGAGAGGTCGTCCGGCTGGGAGGGGTCACCGAAGCCGTGCGCCAGGCGGTCGAGGAGGTCGAACAGACGGCGGGCGTGGACGTCGGGTCAGCCTTTGTCTCGGTGGGCAGCAGGACGCGCCGCAGCATCAATTCCTCGGGCATGATCACCGTGCTGGATCCACGGCGCCGGATCGGGAAGTCCGACGTCGATCGGGCCGTGATGTCGGCGGTTCCCCGCGATGGAGGCACGGCCTGGCTCCGGCCTCCGTACGAACTGCTGCACGCGCTGCCGCAGGAATTCTGGGTGGACGACCTCGATGCCACCGGCGATCCGATCGGCTGGACGGGCGAGACGATCAAGTCCCTGGTTCACCTGATCAGTTGCCCGCGCGCCACCCTCCACCATCTGGAAGAGGCGGTGAACGGAGCCGGCATCCGCGTGGAGGGCCTGGTGGCCGCCCCGCTGGCCACCGGCTACGGGGTTCTGGACCAGGACGAATGGAAGACCGGGGCTGTCGTTTTGGACATCGGGGCCATGACCACCGACATCGCGGTGTTCCGGCACGGCGTGCTGTGGCACTCGGACCTGATGCCGAGTGGGGCGCGGGCCTATACCCGCGACCTCGCTCTTGGCCTGAAGACGTCGCACGCACACGCCGAGCAGGCGAAGCGCCGCCATGGGGTCGCCCTCGTGGAAAAGGTCCCCGAGGACGACTATTTCGAAATCCAGGTCTCGGGCGGCGGGTACCCGAAGCAGTGGCGCCGCCGGCTGCTCGCCGAGGTTCTGCAACGGCGCGCCGAGAGTGATCTCAACAAGATCCGGGACCAGTTGCGCACCGTCCTCCAGGAGATGCCGGAGAACCTGGTGCTCACCGGAGGCGGCGCGAACCTCGACGGACTGAGCGATGTTGCGCAACTCGTCTTCCACGCCGACGTCGAGAGCCGCGGCCCCCGGCACGTGGTCGGGCGGCGCGACCTCGCGACCCGCGCCGATTTCACCTGCGCCATGGGCCTTTGCCGCTACGGCCTCGTCCAGCGCCAGCGCATGCCGCAAACCGCGTCGCGGTTCCCCCTCTCCGAGGTGGGCCGCGCCATCAGCAACGGCCTGAGGTGGGTCACCGATCACCTCCGCCAAGCACGATGAAATCTCTCCCAGCGCTCCCGGGCACCGGTGGACCGAGTCCCTCGAACCACCAGGCCCGGGGGCGCGCCCCGCATCGATCCCCACGACAAGGAGCCACCCCATGATCTTTTTCGACGAAGAGACGACGCCGAAGGCCAGCGCCCCCGAAGCCGGCCCCAAGGAAGCGGAGGCGTCCGCACCCGTGAAGTCATCGCCGGAAACGGCGGCGAAGGCCCCGGCTGCCGCGCAGCCGGCGCTTTTTGCCAGCGCGGAGGTGGTCGGCAACGACAACGCCGGGGAACCGGCGGCCCCGGAGACGGCCGCGTCCCCGGCGGACCAGCCGCCAGCCGCGGTAGAGATGCCGGCCGCGGTAGAGGAGCCAGCCGCTGCCCAGGAAACCCCGGCGACCGCGCCGGAAGCGGCGGCGTCCAGCGATGACCTCCCGGTCACGACGGAGGAACCGCCGCCCGCGGCGTTCGACGACGTGACCGAAAGGCGGGCCATCATCAAGGTCATCGGCGTCGGCGGCGGTGGTGGCAACGCGGTCAATCGGATGATCGAAGCCGGGGTCACCGGTGTCGAGTTCATCGCCGCGAACACCGACGCCCAGGTACTCGAGCTGTCCAAGGCTCCCGTGAAGATTCAGTTGGGGGCCGAGCGCACCGGCGGGCTCGGCTGTGGCGGCGATCCGGAAGTGGGGAGGTTGGCGGCCCGGGACGACATCAACCATCTCATCACGGTGCTGACCGGCGCCGACATGGTCTTCATCACCGTGGGCGAAGGCGGAGGGACAGGCACCGGCGCGGCGCCGGTGATCGCCTGCGTGGCCCAGGAGATCAAGGCCCTCTGCATCGCGGTAGCGACCAAGCCGATGACCGTCGAAGGCAAGCACCGGCGAAACACTGCCAACGACGGGATCCGGGAGCTCCGGGAGTTCGTGGACACCCTCATCTGCGTTCCCAACGACCGCGTGGTCGAGGTGTATGGCAACCTCAAGATCGGCGAAGCCTTCCGGAGCGCCGACGACGTGGTGCGCCAGGCCGTTCAGGGGATTTCGGACCTGATCCAGATTCCGGGAGTGATCAACCTGGACTTCGCCGATGTCCGTTCCGCCATGCGGTCGCGCGGGGCGGCAGTGATGGGCATCGGAGTGGCCACGGGTGAAAGACGCGTCGAGGAAGCCACCGAACTGGCGATCTCGTCGCCGCTCCTCGAGGACACCTCGATCCAGGGCGCAACGAGCATCATCGTGAACGTCACCGGAGGCGAGACGCTCACGCTGAACGAGGTGCAGCGCGCGGTCCAGGTCGTCCGCGACGCGGTGGCCCCCGAGGGGACGGGGATCTACGGGTCGCCGGACGCCGAACCGGGGGACAACATCCTGATCGGCACCGCGCTCGATCCGGCGATGGACGAGACGGGAGAGATCAAGGTGACGGTGGTGGCTACCGGGCTTCCCGACCAGAACCGGGCGAATGCGACCCCGAACGACTTCGCCAGTTACACCACCCGCTCGACGGGGGTCTTTGGATCCCTGAATACAGCCCCCGCATCCGCTCGACCCGGTTCGGAAGCGGCCGATCGGACCTCCGCCCGGCCGGTCGGTCGAACGATCCCGAAACTGGATACCTTCCCGACGATCGCTGCCTCCGACCCGAACCGGGTGGAGGCCAAGGCGAGCGCAGGCGGACCGGGCGATGCGCTCGGCGAGGTCAGGTCTCCCGGGGTTTCCCGCCCGCAACCGGAAATCGATGAGCCCATGTCGCTTCCGGAGGATGTGGGCGACGACCGGTGGGGCGACCTCGAGACCCCTCCCTACCTCCACCGCCGGCAGTAGGGTTGGGTAACGCGCGGCACAAAGAGGACCGCCGGCTGCTGGCCGGCATCGCCCCCCGCGAGGGGGGCGAGACATCGGTCCGCCAAACGGCGCTGCTGATTCGGCCGCCTTGACACACCGCGCTCCGCTCCGCTTCCCTGTTCTCCCCGCCGGCTTCCGTTGGGTGAACCTGGGGTCCGAGGAACCGCTGGAAGCGCTTGCCTCGGAGCACTTTCCGGCCACCCACGGGTTTACCTCCCGGGTCCGAGGCCGGCAGCGGGACGCTTTGTCGTTCGGACTCCGGGACCAGTCCGACGCCGATCTCGAACTTCTGGAACGTGCGGTCGGCGCGCCGGTCCTCCATTCCCTGCGGCAGGTACACGGCGACCGGGTGCACCGGGCGGCGGCTCAGGGGCGCCATTCGGCGCCGCCGGCGGCAGACGCCCTGGTGATCCGGACTCCCGGCGCCGCCGCGGCGATCAAGGCCGCGGACTGCGTGCCCGTGCTGCTGGCCGACCCGGTGACCGGTGCGGTGGCGGGAGCGCACGCCGGTTGGCGCGGCACGGTGGTCCGGGTTGTCGAAAAGGCCGCACGCGCCCTCGCCGCCGAGGCGGGCGCGCCGGCCTCCCGCCTGGCCGCCGTCATCGGTCCGTCTATCGGGGCCTGTTGCTTCGAGGTCGGCCCCGAGGTGGTGTCCGCGTTTGCAGGGAGCGGGCACGACGTGGGACGGTTCGCGATCCATCCGCCAGACCGGGAACGGCCGCACCTGGACTTGCCGCTGGCGAACCGTCTCCAGCTCCTGGCGGCGGGACTCCGGGAGGAGTCGATCCGGGACGCCGGGCTCTGCACCCGCTGCCAGCCGGCGTTTCACTCCTACCGGCGCGAAGGCCCGGGAGTGGGCCGGAACTGGTCGGTCGTGGTGGCGGCAGGGCCAGCGGCTGGGAATTCCGCTTCAAGACCGGAGGGAAAGTGTGAAAGGGGGGCCGCCGCCCCCCGTTCACAAGAAGGTAATGACGAATCGGAACTCGCCGCGGCGTGCCGGAGGCACGCGAGGGAGTTTCGGTTCGCGGCGCGTAGCGCCGGGCGGTTCGGAATCGCGGCCTATCCCAAGACACCGGAGGGGCGTGTCCACCAACAGCCCGGCGGCGGCCCCGGTTCCGGATCGCTCTACGCCACGGAGAGCTCTGCTTCAAGGATTTGGCCAGCGCATCGTCTTTCAGGGAGGTTCGATGGCGGTTCGTCGAACGGGCAGAAGAACAATGGCAGCGAACTCTGTTCGCTGCCGGCGTGACCGGGGGGAAAGTGTGAAAGGGGGGCCCCGCCCCCCCTTCACAAGAAGGTAACGACGAATCGGAACTCGCCGCGGCGTGCCGGAGGCACGCGAGGGAGTTTCGGTTCGCGGCGCGTAGCGCCGGGCGGTTCGGAATCGGGGCCTATCCCAAGACACCGGAGGGGCGTGTCCACCAACAGCCCGGCGGCGGCCCCGGTTCCGGACCGCTCTACGCCACCCGGACCGCTCTACGCCACCAGGCGGTCGGCCTTCGCGAGCTGATCCTTGAGCAGGCTGTCCTTCATCCCGGTGTCGAGGAAACTCCACGGGAGTTCTTCGTCGAGCTCCCGCCGCCGGTAGAGGTAGGCGTCCAGCGACAGTCCGGCCTCCTTGAGGCTCCGGTTCAGGCCGCGCCCCTCGGCGAGGGCGAGAATGACCGGAGCGAGGCGGCGGTCGCCGAGCGCCAGCAGCGCCTGGAGACGTTCCATCCGCGGGGACTTGCAGTGTGCTTCGACTCCGGAGAGCGCTCCCAGTTCGCGCTGCAGGTAACGGAGCCGCGCCTGCAGCACCGGAAGGGGCGCCATCGGACGCCACTGGAAGGGCGTTCCCGGCTTGGGAATGAAGGGATTGACGCTCGCGATGGTGCGGCCGCCACGCCGCTTCGCCCTGACGAGGTCCCGAATCCGGCGCACCAGCGGGACGATGGCCTCCACGTCCGCATCGGTCTCGCCCGGCAGCCCCACCATCAGGTAGAGCTTCAGATTTTCCACTCCGGCTTCCAGCAGGGTCGCTGTCTTGTCGAAAATCTCGTCATTCGTGACCCGCTTGTGGATGGCCTTCCGCAGGCGGTCGGTGCCCACCTCCGGCGCGATGGCGACGGTCCGTTCCCCGCTCTCCGCGAGCGGCCGGGCGAACTCGTCCCGCACGTCCTCGAAACGAATGGACGAGACGCTGACCCGAAACCCCTGGTCCCGGAGGTTCGACACCAGCGGGACGATTTCGCGATGGGCGCCCACGGCCGTCGAAACCAGGCCGATCCGGTCGGTGTGGGGGCGGGCGCTGCGGGCCAGGGCGAGCAGCTGTTCCACCTCGAAGGAGCGCTTCGGCAGGTAGTTGTAGCCGGCCCAGCAGAACCGGCAGAGCGTCGGACAGCCGCGCGACACCTCCACCAGGAACTTGTCCGACATCTCGGTGTCCTGGGTGAGGATGTAGGTCGCCGGGGGCGGGAACCGGGCGTCCTTGCCCATGCGGGCCCGCACCACCGGGGGCGCGCCCTCGATCCGCCGGCGGACCACCCGCCCCTCGGGGGTGTATTCGACCTCGTGGGTGGCCGGCACGTAAAACCCCGACTCCGCGGCCAGGCCGTGGAGGCGTTCCTCCCGGGTGCCGGCCCGGAGAATGTCGGTGAATGCCGGAAGAAGGGCCTCCGCCTCCCCGACGCCGAACGCGTCCACGAACGGAGCGAGCGGCTCCGGGTTCAGGAAGGTCACCGGGCCACCGGCGATCACCAGCGGGTCCCGGGGGCCGCGGTCCGCCGCCAGCGGAGGAATCCCCGCGAGTTGCAGCATCTCGACGAGGTGGACCACATCGGGTTCGAACGTGATCGAAAACGCCACGACGTCGAAGCCTCGCACCGGACTTCCGCTCTCGAGCGTGCGCAGGGGAAGTCCGGTCCTCCGGTACTCCTCCATTTCGGCGCGGTCGGGCAGGAAGAACCGCTCGCTCGCCGTGTCCGGCAGGAGATGGAAGAACCGGTGGACGGCCTGGAAGCCCACGTTGGACATTCCGAGGGTGTAGCGGTTCGGGTAGCCGACGGCGATCCGGAGTCCGGCCGCGCGGCTCCCCGGGTCGGGGAGACCGGCGCCCGGCCCCTCGAGCCAGGTCTCCCGCGCGCGCCGTCTCTCGGCCCGCTCTCTGAGGAGCCGACTCATGCGGACTTCGCCGGCGCTTCCGGTTCGAAGAACAGGATACGGGCGCAGGTTTCGCAGGCCAGGATCGTGTGTCCGGCGTGGATTTCCTCGAGGAGCTGGGGCCTCAACCGCACGTTGCACCCGGCGCACCGCTCATCCCGGACGGGCACCACCGCGATCCCCTGCCGCGCCCCGCGGAGTCGCTCGTAGCGGGCCGCGATCTCATCGGAAAGACCGGCGAAGGCCGTCGCGCGCCGCTTGCGAAGCTGATTCCGCTGCTCTTCCTTCTGTCTGGCCTGGGACCGGATATCGGTCTTGCGGACCTCCAGTACGGCGCTGCGCTCCGAAAACGTCCGTTTGTGGTCGGCGAGCGTCTTGTCCAGCTCGTCGGCCTTTTCCATCAGGGCCAGGATCTGATCCTCGATCGTTCCGATTCTCGTCTTCGTGTTCTCGATCTGCTTTTGCAGGCCCTTGTACTCGTCGTTGCTGCGAGCTCCGAGCAACTGGTCGTTGTACTTTTCCACGTTCGCCTCGGCATCTTCGAGGTCGGTCTCCGCCCGCCGGCGCTCGGCCGCGGTCTCCCGAAGTTCTTCCTCGACCGCCTTCACGTGGGCCTTCGCCGCCTCGATCTCGCCGTCGATGCCCGCCAGGGCGCCGGGAACCCGGGCGAGTTCCCGATCATGGGCCGCCAGCCGCACATCCAGTCCCTGGACCTCCCGGAGCGTTGAGAGCTCGGGAAGCACGCTCAGCAAACCTTGGGGCGGGTGACGCGAGTACCGAGTCCGCCGCCGGTTCTTCTGGCGCCGGCGCGGACCCTGCCGAAAGCCCGGCCGGTGGGCCCACCAGGACTTGAACCTGGGACCAACCGGTTATGAGCCGGCCGCTCTGACCACTGAGCTATGGGCCCGGCCGGTAGCAAGGACCCTCTGCCGCTCATTCCGAGAACTGCCGCAGTTTGCGGGCGCGCGCCGGGTGACGGAGCTTGCGGATGGACTTCGTTTCGATCTGCCGGATCCGTTCGCGGGTCACCTCGAATTGCTTTCCCACTTCTTCCAGGGTCTTTTCCTGGAGGCCTCCGAGGCCGAACCGGCTCTCGAGCACGGCTTCTTCCCGGGGAGTAAGCGTCTTCAGCACAGCTTCGATGGTTTCCTGAAGCCGCTTGTTGATGACGAGATCCTGTGGAGAGGGGGCGTTCGGGTCCTTGATGAAGTCGCCCAGGTGGCCGTCGTCGTCCTCGCCGATCGGGGTTTCCAGCGAGATCGGCTCCTGGGCGATCTTCATGACCTTCCGAACCTTGGACGGGGTCATGCCCATCCGGTCCGCGATCTCCTCCTGGCGGGGTTCGCGGCCGAGTTCCTGCACGAGGCTGCGCTGGGTCCGATGCAGTTTGTTGATGGTTTCGTGCATGTGCACCGGGATGCGGATGGTGCGGGCCTGGTCCGCGATCGCGCGGGTGATGGCCTGGCGAATCCACCAGGTGGCGTAGGTCGAGAACTTGTAGCCGCGCCGGTACTCGAACTTGTCCACCGCCTTCATGAGGCCGATGTTGCCTTCCTGAATGAGATCCAGGAACTGGAGTCCACGGTTGGTGTACTTCTTGGCGATCGACACCACGAGCCGCAGGTTGGCCTGCACGAGATCCTGCTTGGCGAGCTGGGCGCGTTCTTCGCCGAGGTCGATATTCGCGACCGCCGCCTCCAGCTCCGGCCGCACTTCGAGGCGCGCCGACTTGATCTTCTTGGTGGTCCCGAACTCGGGCATCACGTGGCCGGCTCGGTCGAGGGTTTCCTGAGCCTCGCGCTGGCGGCCCATGACCTCGCGGCGAAGCGCGGTCTTGGCTTCGGCGCTGGTGTCCGGCGAGGCGTCGATTTCGCGGCGGAGGGCGATGCAGATCTCCAGTTCGCGGGTCGCCCGCCGCGCATCGAGAGCGAGGACCTTCAACTCCTCCATCCACCGGCTCAGCAGACCGTCGGTGGGACGCATGGTCCAGATGATGTGACTCATCCTGATCCGCGATTCGCCCGCGTTATGCGCCCGGCGGCGATAGACGCGGGTGCGGCGGGCGGCGCTCCGCAGCAGGGACACCCGCCTTCGATACAGCTTGTATTCCCGTTCGAGTTCGGTGATGGCCGCGAGGATGCGCTCCCGATGCTGGTCGTGGCGAATCGTGGTGCCGCCCTCGGCAACTTCGAAGTTCTCCCGAAGCTGCATGGTGTCGGCCTCGATCTGCGGCCGGAAGTCCACCAGCAACTGATTGATGATGTAGAGCCGCCGGGTGATCGCGCGTTTCGAGCGGTTCTTGCCGCGCTCGATGCGTTTGGAGATCCGGACTTCCCCCTCCCGGTCGAGCAGGGGAACGACGCCCATCTCGCGGAGGTACATCCGCACCGGGTCGTTCGTGCGCTCGATGGCGCTCGGCGTCAGGTCGAGGGTGGCGCCTTCCGTGTCCCGGGACTTTTCGTACTGCTCCTCGGACTCGAAGAGCGGAATGCCCATTTCCGTGAGGCTCTCCAGAAACTCCTCGGGCGGATCGTCGCCCCAGGCTTCCTGGACCTCTTCGTTCAGCAGGTAGCCGCGGTCTTTTCCAAGCGCGACGAGCGCCTTGACCTCGTTCGACTGGGCTTCGACTCCGAAATCACGGAGCAACTCCAGGTCGTACCCGGGGGTTTCCGCATGTTCCATGGTTGATCCTCCGGGCAAGTCCTCTTGACCCGATCCTCAGCAGCTTCCCGTCACGGGGGCCTTGGCCGGTCGTCCAGCGAGGACGGGAGTCGGTTTCGAAAGTCCCGACTCCGCACGGGCGATGTAGATAGCCGGCGAATTGGGGGTCGCCGGCATTCTCATTCGGTGCACGGCGCCCGCGAGCACAGAGTTCCCACAAACTCTTCGGAAAGGGAATTCCCCGCGGGAACGGACAGCAAGGACGGGCAAGTTCGAATCGATCCGGCGTCTCACCCCGCGCAAATTGCCGGCCGGGCGACGCCAAACAGCAATCCGGCACTCTAGCATGCGGAAGGAGCGCGCTCCCGCCGGCAAACCCCGCCAGCCCGATGGAATGGGTCAGACCCCCCGCTCGGACTCGGGCGCGCCCTCCACCAACCGATTGATCTCCTCGCTGATCCGCTGCAGCTCCGAAAGGGCCTGAAGCGCTTCCTCCCCTTCGCTCCGGGCGGCGGCCTGGAGCCGCGCCTGCCGCTGTCGGAGCTTCGAGATGCGCAGGGCGTCGAGGCAGTCTCCGGGACTTTGCCCCGCCGTGTTCAGGCCCACCCGGTCCATCTGGATTTCGATCAGCAGCCGCTGCCGGTCTGAAGTCTCGGCGGCCAGCTCCCGGAGCCGGTCCGCGATCCGGGGGCCGCCTCCGTCCGCCGCCTGCCTCAGATCCAGGAGGATGGACGAGCTCGCGAAACCCTCCAGATCGCCGGTTTCCACCTTCCGGAGGAGGTCCGCCACCACGTCGGGTTTGGCATCGGCCCAGCGGATCAGGTCCCGTTCCGCGGGCGTGGGTGACCGCGCGGGTGCGGCCGGGGACGCGACGGGTTTCTCGGGCGACCCGGTGGTCCCGCCGCGGGGTTTCCCCCGGGGCGACCGGCTTCGGAGCCGCGCCATTTCTTCGCGCGCGCTTTCGAGCGGGAAGCCGAGCGGCCCGGCCGCCTCGCCGAGCCATTCCTCGCGGTCCAGGGGGCTGGGCGCCCGGGCGATGATCTCGAGGACCTCCCGCGCCGCGGCGGCGCGCCCACCCCCCGACCGGGCTCGCTCAGCGCCTCCTGGACGAGGAACTCCACGAACGCCGGCGCCTTGCGGATCATTTCCCGGAAATTGGCGGCGCCTTCCTCGCGAATCACGTCGTCCGGGTCCCGTCCACCGGAAAGCGGGGCGACCCGTACCCGGAGCTGCGCCTCGAGCAGGATCGGGATGCTCGCCAGCGTCGCGCGCCTGCCCCCGGCATCGGCGTCGAAGGCGAGCACGATGTCGCGGGTCTGCGACGACAGGAGCTTCGCGTGGTCCGGGGTGAGCGCGGTGCCGCACACCGCTACCGCGCCGGCGACCCCCGCCTGCCAGGCGGACAGGCAGTCGAAGTACCCCTCGAAGAGGATCGCGGTGCGCTCGCGCCGGATGGCGCTCCGCGCGAGGTGGAGCCCGTAGAGCACCGAGCGCTTCCGATACACGGGGGTGTCGGGGCTGTTGATGTACTTCGGCTCCGATCCGTCGAGGCTCCGGCCCGCGAAGCCGGCGGCGCGTCCCTGGCTGTCGAAGATGGGAACGATGAGGCGATTCCGGAAGAAGTCCCGGTGGCCGCCGCGGGGAGCTTCGCGGGTCAGGCCGGCTTCGAGGAGGACCGCCCGGGTGATTCCGCCTTTCTCGAGGGTGGTGGTGAGGTCGTCCCAGCGGTTCGGGGCGAAACCCAGGCCGTACTCGGCGATCGTGCTCTGGGTGAGGCCGCGCTTTTTCAGATAGGCGCGCGCCGGGTGGCCGGCCTCGCCACGCAGCAGGCGCTGGTAGTAGTCGAGCGCCTTCCGGTTGGCATCCCGGAGCTTTTCGTCGCGGGAGAACGTCTTCGGATCCGTCTCGGGAATCGGGATTCCGGCCCGCCGCGCCAGTTGGTTGAGGGCTTCAGGAAACGACAGACCCTCGCGTTTCATCAGGAAGCCGAAGACGTCGCCGCTCTCCTTGCAGCCGAAGCAGTGGAAGAACCCAAGTTCCGCGTTGACCTGGAAGGAGGGAGCGGTCTCGTTGTGGAAGGGGCACAGCCCGGTGTAGCGCCCCGGTCCCGCCGGACGGAGGGCGACCGCCTCGCCGACCACTTCGACGATGTCGTTCGATTCCCGAACCTGTTCCCGGAATTCCTCTCGCCCCGCCATCGGATCTGGCGCAAGCGTGCCACACTCCCCGGCCGATGAACGACGAATCCCTCCGCCTTCTCCTGGAGGGCGTCGCCGCCGGCGAGGTGGCGCCGAAAGAAGCGGAGCGGCGCCTGCGCTTTCCGTTTGAAGCGGTCGGTGAAGAGGGGAAGACGCCCTTCGCGCGCCTGGACCATCACCGCGAACTCCGCCGCGGTTTTCCCGAGGTGGTGCTTGCCGAGGGTAAGACCGCGGAGCAGGTGGTCGCGATCGTGGGGGCGCTTTCGGCCACCGCCGGACAGACTCTCGTCACCCGGGCGGCGCCCGAGACCGCGCGGGCCGTTGTCGCGGAGTTCCCGGATGCGGCCTGGCATGCCGAAGCCCGAGCCGTGGTCGTCTCCCGCACTGCGCCGGAGCCGACGGGCGCCCGCATCGGGGTGGTCTCGGCGGGGACGTCGGACATCCCGGTTGCCGAGGAAGCGGCCCTCACCGCCGAACTCCTGGGCGCCGACGTCCGGCGGATCTTCGACATTGGGGTCGCCGGCATCCAGCGCCTCCTCACCGAGGCGTCGTCCTTCCGTTCGCTGCACGCCATGGTGGTCGTCGCCGGGATGGAGGCGGCGCTTGCGCCCGTGGTGGCCGGCCTCGCGCCGTGCCCGATCGTGGCGGTGCCGACGTCCACGGGATACGGCGCTTCGTGGGGCGGCCTCACGGCGCTGCTCTCGCTGCTCAACAGTTGTGCGCCGGGAGTCACCGTGGTCAACATCGACAACGGCTTCGGCGGCGGCTACGCCGCGGCGCTCGCGGTGGCGCATTTCCGCCGCCTGGAGTCCGGTTCCGGTCCGGAATGAGCCGTCCGCGCCGGCCGTTCAGCCGGCGCGCCCGCGACCCGGCGGGTTGCCGAAGCGACGAACGAGGGTGACGGCTCCGCCGGCGCCCAGGATCAGGGCCACGGGCAGGTATTCCGCGAGGCGGATGGGCCAGGGAAGGTGCCAGGGCTCGCCGAGCGGCGTGTGCCAGGGCCCCCAGTAGGCGAGCACCAGGGTCCCGGAGAGAACCAGGGTTGCGCTGAGCAACACCCGGCGCTCCGGGTGCAGGACCATGAAGGGGAGCGCCCAGAGGAAATACCAGGGGTGGGCCACCGGGGAGAGCAGGAACAGCGTCCCGGCGAGAAGCGGCACCGCGAGCGCCGGTTCCACCCGGCGGTAGAGGAAGGCGAGGAGGAGCCCGAGTAGCAGAGCGAGCACGGCGATCCGGCCGGACTCGCCGAGGATCGCCTCGATCGCCAGGAAGCCGGACTCGTTGTAGCGCCAGTGGCGGGCGTAGAGCCAGAGGCTTTCGGTCATTTCCCCAAGCCGCGCCAGGAGCCCCTGGTCCAGGAGTCCGGGCCGCAGCCAGGGGCCGGCGACCAGCGCCGTGGCGCCGGCGGCGGCGAGCAGCACGCGCAGGGGCTTGCGGTCCTCCCGGCGCCGAGGGAACAGGAGGAAGGGAAGGAGCACCCCGCCGGCGAACTTGGAGAGCGCCGAGAGGGCCGCGAGACCCGAGGCCGCTGCCGGACGAAGGGACTCGGCGGCCAGGATCCCGAGCCCGAGGAAGGCCAGGCCGAGGGCGTCGCTGTGGCCGGCGCCCGCGATCTCGGTCAGCGGCAGCGGGTTCCAGACGTAGAGCACCACGAGCCCGGGGTGCAGACGGCGGCGGCGCAGCAACTGGATGAGCGCCAGGATGAGCAGTCCCTCCACGAGCACCAGCGCCGTCTTCATCGCCGTCGGGTGGACGGAGATCGCCGTCGTCGCCCGGAAGAACAGCTGCGCCGCGGGCGGGTAGATCGCCGGCAGCTTCCAGTAGTTCACTCCGGCGCGGATCTCGGGGAGCGCGGCGGCGAGTTCGGCGAGCTCGGGGGCGTCGGGCGCGTGGCGATAGGGGTCCCCCCCCACGGAGGGAACCCGCCCCTCCCAGATCATCCGGTGGATGTCGGCCTGCGGGGAGGGGGGCACGCCGACGAGGAGGGCCCGGCTGGCGAGTCCCGCCACGAGCACGAGCTGCAGCACCCGGCGGGGAGAAATTCCGAGGTTCCGCCCCCGGACGAGGGGCAGCCCGACGAGGAGCAACGGGGCGAGGAGCGCCGCGTGGGTCCCGGCGTGCCACCAAAACCCCAGTTCCCGCTGGAACACCGCGCCCAGGACGCCGCCCAGCAGGACATGGACCCCGCCGAGCGCGGCGAGCCATCGGGTGTTCACGGCGCTGGGGTCAGGGAACGCCGGCCTCCAGGCCGGCACAGCCCCGCGACGCGGGGCGGCGGGACGGTCTCCCCGTGTCGAGATGGTTCCCCTCTCGGAGGGGACCCCAGGAGCCTTGGTGTCGCAAGGGCAAGGGAACGCCGGCCTCCAGGCCGGCACAGCCCCGCGAAGCGGGGCGGCGGGGCGGTCTCCCCGTATCGAGGTGGTTCCCCTCTCGGCGGAGATCCCCACAAGGCGATCGGTGACGAACCGCCCGCGCTCCCCAGAGGGAACCGCCCGCGGCCCTGCGGGCCGCGGTGCCGGCCCGGAGGCCGGCCCAGTTCTCCCGGTGGGGGCTCCCATGCCTGCGCGCCGGCCTCCCGGTCAGAGACCGGCGTTTGCGTTCGTGCCGGGCGGGCGAGCCGTCGGGTGTTCACGGGGCGGGGAGTGTGTACGAACCGTCCGCGCCGTGACGAAACGTCCCGCCGCTGCGGCGCGCGGAGTCACAATGCACGTCCTTGCCCTTCGCCGACATCATCCTGACGACCTATTTCGTCGTCCTGCTGCTCCTTTCGATCTACGGCTCCCATCGGTACCTGCTGATCTATAGGCTGAGGCGCTACGCCGTCCGGGCAGCGGCGGCCGCGGAGCGGCTGCGGGTTCGGGGGGCTCCCCGGCTCGATCGCGATCCGCCGCGGGTGCTCGTCCAGTTGCCGGTGTTCAACGAGCGGTACGTGGTGGAGCGCCTGATCCGCGCGGTGGCGGCGCTCGACTATCCGCGGTCGCGGCTCAGCGTGCAGGTGCTCGACGATTCAACGGACGACACCGGCCGGATCGCCGACCGGGTGGTGGAGGAATGTGCGGCTGCCGGGCTCGATATTCGTCGTATCCACCGAACCGACCGCCGGGGTTTCAAGGCCGGCGCGCTCCAGGTCGGGCTCGACGCCTCCGATGCGCCCTTCGTCGCGATCTTCGACGCGGACTTCGTGCCGCGCCCCGGGTTCTTGCGGGAAGCCCTGCCGTATCTGCTCGGCGACGAACGGACCGGCCTCGTCCAGGCGCGCTGGGAGCATCTGAACCGCGACTATTCGCTCCTGACCGATGTCCAGGCCATTCTTCTCGATGGCCACTTCGTTGCCGAGCACGGCGGTCGCCACGTCTCGGGGTGTTTCTTCAACTTCAACGGGACCGCCGGAATCTGGCGGCGCGCGGCGATCGAGGATGCCGGGGGCTGGGAGGGCGACACGCTGACCGAGGACCTCGATCTCTCCTACCGCGCCCAACTGCGGGGATGGCGTTTCGTGTTCGTGCCCGAGATCGCGGCCCCGGCCGAGCTGCCGGTCTCCATGAACGCCTTCAAGTCGCAGCAACGCCGCTGGGCCCAGGGATCGCTCCAGACCGCCCGGAAACTGCTGCCCCAGATCCTCGCCTCCCCGCTGCCCTTCCGGGTCCGGGCCGAAGCCTTCTTCCACCTCACGAGCAACCTTGCGTACCCGCTGATGGCAGATGCTGAGCCTGCTCATGGCGCCGGTGCTCTTCGCCCGGGTGAGCACCGGGCTTCGGGAGATGGCGCTCCTCGACATTCCGATCTTCGCCGCCGCCACCCTCTCCGTCGTGACCTTCTACGCCTTCTCCCAAAACCGGTTGCTCCGGCTCCAGCCGGCGGCGGAACGCCGCGGTCTCTGGCGCCGGATCCGGGGTATTCCGGTCGCCCTCGCCGTGGGGATCGGCATCTCGTTCAGCAACGCCTCCGCCGTGCTTGCCGGCGTGACCGGCCGGCGGACCCCGTTCGTCCGCACGCCGAAGTACGGCATTGCGGGAACGGGTCAGAGCTGGCGGCGGAAGAGCTACCGGATGCCCGCGGGCGCGATCCCGGCGCTCGAGTTCGGCCTGGGACTGGTGATGGCCGGCGCCACGCTCTACGCGGTGGTCGAAGGGGTCGCCGCCTCGGCGCCCTTCCTGCTTCTCTTCGCCGCGGGCTATCTGTACGTCGGGGGGCGGTCGCTCCTCGAGTCGCGCCGTTCCGGGATGGCGGCGCAACCGCCTGTGGTGCAACCCCCGTGAGCGCCGAGAGGGGCGAGGCGCCCGGCTGACAAGGCGCGTGAGAGAGGAATACCGGGTGTATTTCGATCGAAACGCAACGCAGAGCGCCTCGTAGAGGAGCGGTTCAGCCGGGATGCATCGCCCCTTGAACGCCGCGGGGGTTGTGCCACAGGCGGTTAACCTCTCTCCGGATGAACCAACTGACCGAGCGGGGGCTCTTTTTTGGAGCCGGCCTGGCGTTCGGCGTGCTGGTCGGGTTCCTCATCTCCGGGCCCTCCGGATCGGAGACGGGTCAGGCCCCCTCCCCGGCGCCTTCCGCCGCGCGGAACACGGCGCCGAACCCGGACGCGGCGGTGGCCCCGGAGACGCGGCCGGTCGATCCGGAGGCGCTCCAGTCGCTGCTCGACGCGGTGGACGAGCGGCCCGAGGATCCCGCGGCGCGGGTGGCCGTCGGCGACCTGTTCGTGGACGCCCGGGACTTCGGGGAGGCGGTGTACTGGCTCCAGCAGGCGCGTAATCTCGATCCCGCGGACCTCGACATCCGCAGCCGGCTGGCTTTTGCCGAGCTCGGGCGCGGCAACGTGGCGGCGGCCGTCGAGGCCTACGAATCGGTGCTGGCTGAGGATCCGGAGCACTTCGAGAGCCTGGTCGCCCTCGGCCAGGTGCGCCTCTTCGCGGATCAAAATCTCGAAGCCGGCATCGAGCTCTGGGAGCGGGCGATCGCCGCGCAGCCGGATTCACCCGACGCGGAAGCGCTCCGCGCCCAGATCGAGTCGCTCCGCACGGCGCATCCCTGAAGGCATTCGCTGCTAGCAGAACGGCGGGTGCTTCCCGGGTGCCGGGCTGACTAAGATCAGGTCGCGGCCATGATCCGTTTCCTGCAGATCCTTCTCGCTGTGGTGACGGCCCGGGTGGTCTGGAAGGTGGTGCGGAGGCTCTTTTCGAGGCCCGCGGATCCGGTCCCTCCGGCGGGGACGGGCAGGGCCGAGCAGCGGGGGCGCGTGGTGGGTTGCGAGCGCTGCGATCTTTACGTTCCCGAGGAGCGGGCGGTGGTCCGCGACGGCCGGACGTTTTGTTCGGCGGACTGTGCGGAAGCCGGATCCCCAAGCTGACCGCGGCCCGATCGGGCAGGGTACGTTCCACTTGAAAGATTTGTTTTACAAGTGGAAAATATCTCCGTGGCACGCATTCCGAAAGCGGAAGAGCACCGGGCCATCCATGCCGAGGTGCTGACGGCGGCGCGGCGTCTCACCCAGCCCGGAGACGGGACCTTTCGACTTGGCGACCTGGTCCGGGCATTGCCGCACCTGAACGAGCGGTCGGTCCGGACGCACGTGGCGAGCCGATGCTGTGTGAATGCTCCGGCGCATCATCCTCATCGCTGGCCGTACTTCCGGCGCCTGCGACGGGGCATTTACCGGATCGAAGATGCGTTTCGCGAACCGGCGCGCCCGCCGTACACCGCCGGGGAGGCCGGTGCGGCCGATCGCACCGCGGAGCGGACCGCCGCCTACGGGGGTGGCCTTGCCCCGGAGCGATCCTCGATTCATGCGGTGATCGTGAGGAGCGGCGCCTGGTTCGTCGCGGAATGCCTGGAGGTGGCCGTGGTCACCCAGGGAAGGACGCTGGACGAAACCCTCAGGAATCTCTCGGAGGCGCTGGAGCTGCATCTTGACGATGACGAACTCGGGCGTCTCGGCCTTTCGTCCAGACCGCGTCTGGTCGTCAGTTACGAAACGATGGCCTTCCCGGCCTGATGCCCCGCCTCCGGCGCCTCAGCGCGCGGGAGGTGCTGAAGATCCTGGGAGATTTCGGATTCCGGGTGGCGAGGGTCCGCGGCAGTCACGCCAGACTTGTCCGGGTTCTGCCCGAGGGGGAGCGACAGGTTCTCACCGTGCCATTACACCGGGAGCTTGCCGCTGGTACGTTGCATGCCATCTTCCGGCAGGCATCCCGCTTCATCAGGGAAAGCGAGTTGCGCGGGAGATTCTTCTCGGACCAACAGGCACGTTCATGATCCCGGCGCTGGAAATCGGCCGTCCAAGGCAACGTCCACGGCGAGATCACCGCGGCCGCCCGACCCACCGTCGGGTATCCGGTGCGGTGGGGATGCTCCTGGCGGTCCTCCTTTCGGCCTCCCCGGCGTGGTCACAGATCCGCCTCGCCGACGTGGCCGGGGCCGCCGGCATCTCCTTCCAGCACCAGCGGGGCGCCCGGGGTGAGTGGCATCCGGTGGAGACGATGGGCTCGGGGCTCGCGGTGCTGGACTACGACGGTGACGGGGCGCCCGACCTCTTCTTCGTGCAGGGCGGCGAGGTGCCGGGAACGGGCCGGCCGCGGGGCCCGGCGGGCACGCTGTACCGCAACCGGGGCGACGGAAGTTTCGGGGACGTGAGCGAACCCGCCGGGTTCGGGACCCTCCCTCCCGCGGAGGGATTCGGCATGGGAGCGGTGGCCGCCGACTACGACAACGACGGCGACCCCGACCTGCTGGTCACCCGGGCGGGCGCCGATCTTCTCTACGAGAACCGGGGCGACGGGACGTTCGTGCGGCGGGAGGCCGGATTGAACGCCGCCGGCTGGGCCGCGAGCGCCGCGTTTTCGGACCTCGACGGCGACGGGGATCTCGATCTCTTCATCACCCACTACCTCGACTGGTCTCCGTCGCACAACCCGGTGTGCGCGCGGACGATCGCCGGCGAAGCGGTCCGCTCCTACTGTCTCCCCGACGCCTTCTCCGGGGTGCCCGACCTGCTCTACGAGAACCGCGGCGACGGCTCTTTCCGCGACGTTTCCGAGGCGGCGGGGGTGGCGCTCCTGACGGGCAAGGGGCTCGGCGTCCTCGCCGCCGACCTGGTCGGTGACGCGCTTCCCGACCTCTACGTGGCGAACGACACGGTTCCCAATTTCCTCTTCGAGAACCTGGGAGGACTGCGTTTTCGGGAACGCGGACTTCCCGCCGGGCTCGCCTACGACGGCGACGGGAACGCCCTCGCCGGGATGGGCATCGCGGTTGCCGACATCGAATCCGACGGGGATCTCGACCTGTTCGTCACGAACTTCCAGGGCGAGGCGAACAACCTCTACGTCGCGGACCGGCACGGCGTGTTCCGGGACGTTTCCTTCCTGTCCGGGGTGGGGCGCCCGTCGCTCGGCTGGCTGGGTTTCGGGGCCGTCTTCGCGGACCTCGACAACGACGGGTCGCCGGACCTGTGTGTCACCAACGGGCACGTTCTCGACAATGCGCCCCTGCTCTATCCCGGCACGGACTACCGCCAGCGAGACGAGTGCTTCCGCAACCGGGATGGCTCGTTCGAACCGGTGATGCTGGAAGGGGCGCCCGCGGTCGGCCGGGGTCTCGCGGCAGCCGACTTCGATGCGGACGGCCGGCTCGATCTCGTGGTCTCGCGCTCGGGGGGCCGTGCCGCGCTGCTCCGAAACGGCGCCGAGCCGGCTCCCCGGGCAGTGCTGCAGTTGGTCGGACGGGTGTCCAACCGCGACGGCGTCGGCGCCGAGGTGGTGGTGGAGCGGAGCGGACGCCCGCAACGCTCCGTGGTGACGGCCGGTTCGAGCTACCTGTCGTCCGGGTCCCGCGAGGTGTGGATCGGGCTTGGCCCCGGAGTGCCCGACTCGGTTAGGGTGCGCTGGCCCACGGGAGCCGACCAACTGGTTCCGGTGGACGGGCCGGGCGTCTTCCGTGTGGTCGAGGAAGACCTCCCGGGGCAAAACGTCCAAAGGAGATAACGATGCGCTCAGGGCGACTCATCCACGCGGTGGACCTGCACGCCGCCGGCGAGCCCGGGCGGGTGATCGTCGGGGGCGTCCTCGACGTACCCGGCGAAACCATGTTCCGGAAGATGCAGTACCTGGAGCGCCACGCCGACGGACTCCGCAAGCTCATGCTCCGGGAGCCCCGCGGATACCCGGCGGCCAACTGCAATCTGGTGCTGCCCCCGACGCATCCCGACGCCGATGCCGGCTTCGTGATCATGGAGCAGACCGAGTACCCGCCGATGTCGGGGACGAACACGATCTGCACGGTGACCGCCCTGATCGAGACCGGGATGGTTCGGGCCGTCGAACCGGTGACCGAACTCACGCTGGAGACGCCCGCGGGCCTCATCCAGGTGCAGGCCAGCGTCGAGGGCGGCAAGGTGACCCGGGTGACCTTCGAGAACGTGCCGGCCTTCCCGGCCCACCTGGGCGCGAAGATCGAGGTGCCGACCTTCGGGGAGGTCGAGGTGGACGTCTCCTGGGGCGGGATGTTCTATGCGATCGCCGACGCCGCCCGCTTCGGGCTCCGGATCGCCCCGGAGCACGGGCGCGAGCTGGCGCGGGTCGGCGCGATGGTGAAGCAGGCCGCGCGCGAACAACTCGAGGCCGTACACCCGGAGAACTCCGAGATCCGCCAGGCCAGCATCGGGCAGCTCACCGGGCCCTACGATCCCGAGACGCGGACCGCCGCAAACGCGGTTTCGGTCGCGGTGGGCGATCTCGACTGGGACCGTCCCGAGACCTGGACCGGGGCGCTCGACCGCTCGCCCTGCGGGACGGGCACCTCGGCCCGCATGGCGGCGCTCCACGCGCGCGGGCTGCTCGCGATCGGCGAGGACTTCCATCACTTCGGTCCCGTGGGGACCGAGTTCGTGGGACGCCTGATTCGGAAGACCACCGTGGGTGGGGTCCCGGCGGTGGTTCCGACGATCAGCGGGACCGCCTGGATCACGGGGATGGCCCAGTATTCGGTGGACCCGTCCGATCCCTTCCCCGAGGGGTTCACGATCGGGGACATCTGGTAGAAACGCAGTTCGTGATTCCGTCCTCCATCACCGAGGCGCAGATTCGGGAAGCGCTCCGCCGCATCCGCCGCGACGGCGTTCGGGCTGGGAGGCGCAGCCGTGGCTACTGCCTGCTGGACAGTGACGTGCACTTTCCTCCGAAGTACACGATTGCGCTGGCGCATCAGGTTGCCTTCGGGCAGTACCTGCGCGGTTTTTCGGGCGGCCGTGAGACCAATCGTTTTCTTGCGAGTCGCGGCTTCCTGATCGTCAAGTGTGGTTGTGGTGGAAGCGCTCAGGCTTGCGCGCCACCACGGAAATCGGCGACGCATTCCGCTGCCTCCCCGAACCCGCGCCGGTCCGCCTTCTCGTCCAAGCCGGTGCTCGGGGCGCGCACCCGACGTCATTCGGAGCGGTGTGCCGAATGCAAGAAGCGGGTGCGCGAGATGCTGGAGACCCGTTTTGGAGAATGCCGGCCGAACCGCCGGTTTCGCTGGCCGGCGCGGCTTTCCGCCTACCAGGAAACCCCTCTTGATCCCAGCCTGCAGAGGATCGCGGCCGCACTGGAAGCGAACCGAGGATTCTCCGTTTCGGACTTCGTGAGGACCTCACTGCTGGCGCCGAGTGACTTCTGGGTTCCGGACCCGGGTTTTCTGGTGGAGTTCGATGAAAGCCAGCACTTCACTCAGCCGCGAAAACTGGCGCTTGCTGCGTACCCGGACCGACCGCCGCTAGGGTTTTCCCGGGCTCGCTGGGTCTCGCTCTGCGAGCGATACGACGCCCGGGACCGGGACCCTCCGTTCCGCGATGAGCAGCGGGCTTGGTACGACACCCTGCGCGATCTGGTCCCGCCACTTCACGGAATGCGACCCACGGTGAGGTTGCACGCCGGTGACCTAGTCTGGTGCTCGTTGGACCCGGACAGCGATGAGGATCAGCGGCGCTTCGCGGCGGCGGCGGCCCTCTCACCGAATCCGAGCGGGGGAAGAACCCACACCCGCGTCGGTCCAACGACTTCCGTGGTGCGCGCGGCTCTCGTCTTTCCGGAGACGCACCGGAAGACATCCGCGGGCGTACCACCGACCGGGGGCGGCGCCCAGGAGCCCGGTGTCCCCACCGCCGCGGACTTCGCTGGCGAAAGCGTGGATTTCGTGCTCTTCCCGGAGGCGTACATCCGTTCATCGGACGCCCAGCGCCGAGAGTCGCTCACGAAGCTCGCCGCGGCGCTCGACGCTCCGCTACTGGTCGGCGCGCTGGACCGGAGGTTCGATGCGGCGGGCCGCGCCTCGCAGATCCTCCTTCGCTTCGATCCTGACGGATCTGAGGCGCGGGTGTACATGAAGCACTCGACTGCGGAAGTCACCGCTTTCGAGAGGGAGGACTGGGCGCCGGACGTCATGCTCCCTACCCTGGAACTGAGCGGCCTAACGGTTGGAGCGACGATCTGCCACGACCACTACCTGGGCCTACTCCCTCGTTTTCTGGCGAGCCGAGGCGCCCGTATCTGGGTGAATCCGAGTTACGACAACGTCACCGAGGTCAAGTGGTCGGCCGTCCTTCGGCTGCGGGCAGTCGAGAATCGGTTCTATGCGCTCTGCACGCTACACGACGACATGAGCCGGCACCGCACACATCCCTTCGCCTTCGCCCCGGACGGCAAGGAGGTCCCGGCAAGACTGGCAGGTCAATCCGAAATGGTGCCCTTGTCGGAATGCCCCAGGGCTGACCGTGTCCTGGTGGTTGAGCTCGATCTGAGAGCGTTGGACCAACCTCTCGACTGGGCGAGGATTCCGCTGCCTGCCAAGCCCAGGAAGCCTCGAACGCGACCGGCCCGCAAGCCCGTCCCGGTTGCATGGGCAGGTGCGCACGCGGCTGTTCGTGGACGCTCGGGCTGGCAGCCGATTCGGTGCGATTGCCGCGTTGAGACGGAACACGGCGCGCTTCTGGTCGGGATCGTCCGCGACGATCAGATTCTGGACGCTGCGGCATGCTTCCGGATTCTGGATCGCGCGCGGGAGATGGACTGCTTCCCCGTGATTTGGAACCACTGGGATCGGCTGCCGACCGAGTCGGGCCGTCTGGCCACGCTCATGATGGGTCGCGCCATCGAGTGCTGCGCGCCAGTGGTCCTGTCGGATCGAAACGGCATTCACGAACTGGTCGAGCTCGCCAGCAACTACAAGATTCCGGCTCGCAGAGTGATTGAGGCGTCCGGCGAAGCGACCATGGATCTCGCGTATGCGCGGGGTTTGGAGAGCGCCTTCAAGATGGTTACGCGGTGTCTTCGAGGTGAACAGAAAGCAATCGCGCTCGATCGTTATCGCCAGCTTGCCTGAGGGCGGTCTGTCCGGCGCTTGCGGAGCGGGTGCGCCATGAAAGTGCGAGGCAGTCCACCGCCGACGACGGTGCTGCGCGCCGCTGTTCCGACCGGACGCCGGTGTTTCGGGCGGTACGCGCCTCTTCACCGCCGACGGTAGGCGGCTTCGCTGCTGCGGAGCCGATACAATCGCCTGTTGCCCACTGGGGCTAGTGCAGGAGGGTTCTCCACGGCCATGCTAAAGATGATTCATTCCTTCGCCGGCAGGCGTTCTGACCGGCTCTTGTTCCTGGGTGCGCTGACGTGCGCCGGGGTCCTGCTCGCCGGCTCTGCGGCGGCGCAGGAACCGGCGGAGCTCGTCGTGGATCCGCCGGAACTGACCCTCGAGGTCGGCAGCAGCGCCCAGCTCACCGCGACCGTCAAGGATGCCGACGGAAACACGCTCGAGCGCGGGGTGGTCTTCTTCTCGCGCGCCCGGCGCTACGTCGGGGTGAACCCCGCGGGAATGGTGGAAGCCCACCGGCCGGGGGACCAGACCCTGATCGTCATGGTGCCGCAGAATCCGGAGGCGCTGGACCGGCGCGCCGAGGCGGCGCTCATGGTGGAGGTTCCGGTGAGCGTGCCGTGGCCGGCCCTCGCGAGTGTCGAGATCGCCGCCCTTCCGGCGAGCCTCTACGAGGGCACCTCGCTGCGGGTAACCGCCATGGCCACGGATGCCTCCGGCGCCGAGCGGAAGCCCGACTTCGCGTGGTCCTCGAGCGACTCCTCGGTGGCGACGGTCAGCGAACACGGGGTGCTCATGCTCCGCGGCGAGGGTTCCGCGACGATTTCGGCGAGTGCCGAATCGGTGAGCGGCGAAGCCGCGATCTCAGTGAGCGCCAACCCGGCGGTGCGTCTCGACGTCTCGGCGAGCGAGGGGGAAGTGCGGACCGGGGACGTGGTCTGGTTCGAGGCCCGCGCGCTCGACGCGAGCGGCAACGAGGTTCCCGACTATCCGCTGCAATACGCGGTTTCGACCCGCACGCCCGACACCCTGGTGGCGCCCGGAGCCGCGGCCTTCGTGGAGCCGGACGGCGCCTTCGTGGCCGAGCGTCCGGGTCTCCACACCGTGGTGGTTTCCGGGGGCTCCCTGACGGCCCGCGAGACGATCCGCGCCACTTCCCGCAACATCAAGAAGGACTGGGAGATCCTCGGGCGCGGTCCGGTCCGTGACCGCCACACCTCGGATCTTTGGGTCTGGGAAGGCGTTGACGGCCGGGACTACGCGATCACCGGAACCTGGGGCGCCGACGGGCACGCCTATTTCTGGGACGTGACCGATCCGTCGAGCATCCACCTGGTGGATACCGTCCGGGTGGACGCCCGCACGGTGAACGACGTCAAGGTCTCTCCGGACGGCAAGTTCGCGGTCATCAGCCGCGAAGGCGCCTCGAACCGGAAGAACGGGCTGGTCGTGCTCAATGTCGAGAACCCGACGGACGGCGTGAAGATCATCGCGCGCTACGACGACCAGATGAGCGGGGGCGTCCACAACACATTCGTGGCCGAGAACCACATCCTGGCGCTCTCCGCCGGGCGGCGTTACGACATCCTGAACGCCGAGGATCCGGCGAATCCCTACCGGGTCGGACGTTTCGAGCTCGACACCCCGGGGCACGGCATTCACGACGTCTGGGTTCAGGACGGCATCGCCTGGTCCTCGAACTGGACCGACGGTGTGGTCGCGGTGGACATCGGCGGGGGAGACCTCGGCGGCGCTCCGAACGATCCCAAGATGATCGGGAGCTTCAAGTACCCGAACGGCTGGAACCACGCGGGCTTTCCCTACCGGAGCCAGTCCACCGGCAAGATGCTGGTGTTCGCCGGGGATGAAAGTTTCCCCTGGAGCTTCGATCCCGGCGGGAAGCTTCCCGACCGGGCCGCCGGCTGGATCCACATCGCCGAGTGGGACGAAGACGGAGGCGAAGGCCGGGAAGTCGCCCGCTACCAGGTGCCCGAGGCCGGCAGCCACAACCTGTGGGTGGAGGACGACATCCTCTACGTCGGCTACTACAACGGCGGCCTCCGGGTGGTGGACGTCTCCGGTGATCTGCGCGGCGACCTCTACCAGCAGGGCCGGGAGATCACCTTCTTCGAGCCTGCCGATCCCGACGGCTACAAGCGGAACGCTCCCTTCGTGTGGGGTCCCCAGCCCTTCAAGGGCACCATCTTCTTCACCGACTTCAACTCGGGGCTGTGGGCCGTGAAGCTCGTGGATCCCGAGACGCCGCGCAACATGGGAGAACCGAATTGAGGAGAACCCAGCTGACATCCAGCCCCTCCCGACTCCGCTTCGCAGCCGCCCTGGCGCTGATTCTCGGCCTGCTGCCCCTCGCGGCCGCCGCCGAGGACCCGGAGCCGCCGAGACGCAACTACTTTGTCTATGTCTGTGCGGAGTCGGACGACACCGTCCACCTGCTCCGCTACGGACCGAGCGGGTTCGAGGAGATCGATGAGATCGCGGTGGGCAGCTTCCCGACGGAAACCGAGGGCCCGCACGGGATCAATATCTCGTCCGACGGCCGCTACTGGTTCTTGTCCATCGCCCACGGCATGCCCTTCGGCGCGGTGCACAAGTACGAGACCGGAACCAACGAATGGCTCGGGGACGCCACTCTAGGCATGTTTCCGGCCACCATGGACATCTCGCCGAGCACCGGGCTGCTCTACGTCGTGAACTTCAACCTCCACGGCGACCACGTCCCGAGCACCATCTCGGTGGTGGAGACCGGCACCATGATCGAGGTGGCCACCATCGACACCGGCGTCATGCCGCACGGAGCGCGGATGAACGCCAAGGGCGACCGGCTCTACTCGGTGAACATGATGGATGACGAGCTGGTCGAGGTGGACGCCATGCGCTTCGAAATCGCGCGGCGGCTCTATCTCGGGACCGACCCCCACGCCGGTATGGACCATGGCGACATGGCCAATATGGACGAAATGCGGGCGCCGGTGGTCAAGCCGACCTGGGCGACCAAGCCGTCGCCCGCCGGGAAGGTGTACGTGGCCGGGAACGGCGACAGCGCCATCTACGAGGTGGATCTCGAGGCGTGGGAGGTCTCCCGGCGGTTCGACGCCGGACCCGGCCAGAACCCCTACAACCTGGAGATCACTTCGGACGGCGGCGTGCTGGTCGCCACCTACAAGTCCGGCAAGAAGGTCGGATTCTGGGACCTGGAGAGCGGCGAGCTGATCGCCGCCCCGGAAACCACCCGGCGGGTACCCCACGGTGTGGTGGTGTCCGACGACGACCGTTACGCGATCGTCACTCTGGAAGGCGTGGGCGGCGAGCCGGGCACGGTCGAGGTCTATGACATCGCCGCCGCCCAGCGCGTCTCCGAGATCGACGTCGGCAAGCAGGCCGGCGGCATCATTTACTGGAAGGGCGAGCCGTGAGCTTCGCCGGTCAGGGAGGGAACATGACCCTGAAAAATTCGAACCCGCGGGCGCGTCTCCTGATCGCGCTCGGTCTGGCCTTCGCGCTGGTCCCCGGACTCGCGCTCGCCCAGGAAGAGGAAGACGCGGAGGCCGGTCCGCAGCCGGCCGAGCTCATCATCACGCCTGCCGAAGTCGAACTCGAGGTCGGCGACCAGCTGACGCTCCAGTCCGAGGTCCGGGACGGCGAGGGCAACCCGATGGACCGCACGGTGGTGTTCTTTTCGCGCCGCCGGCGCTCCGTGGGCGTGAACCCGGCGGGCATCGTCGAGGCCTACCGGCCCGGCGAACACACCCTGATCGCCATGGTGCCGAAGGACCCCGAGGACACCAGCCGGCGAGCCGAGCCGGCGGTCATGGTGGAGATCCCGGTGACCATCCCGAACCCTCCGGTGGCGACGGTGGAAATTTCCAATCTCCCGGGCCATCTCTACACGGGAACCGAAATCGGCCTGCGCTCCCTGGTCACCGACATTTCGGGCGCCGTCCGAAACGACGTGGAAGTGGGGTGGAGTTCCGCCGATCCCTCGGTAGCCAGCGTGGACGCGCTCGGCGTGATCACCCTGATGAGCGCAGGCGCGACGACCGTCACGGTCTCCGCCGAGGAGGCGTCGAGCGACACCGCGATCGAGGTGCTCGCCAACCCGGTGGCGTCGATCACCCTGAGCGGGACGCCGGAGGACGCGGTGCGGACCGGAGACGTGGTGTTCTTCGAGGCCAAGGTGACGGACGCCTCCGGGAACGAGGTGCCGGACTACCCGGTGCAGTTCGCGACTTTCGGAGTGCCCACCGACGGGATCGTGGCCCCCGGGGCCATCGGCCAGGTGGATGAGGCGGGCGCGTTCGTGGCCGAGCGTTCCGGCACCCACACCGTGATCGCCGACGGATTCACCGAATCGGCGAGCGCTACGGTGGCGGTGGTGGCCAGGAAGGTCCGCAAGGACGTCCAGATCGTCGGTCAGGGCCCCGTCCGCGACCGCCGCACCTCGGACCTGTGGGTCTGGGAAGGCGTTGACGGCCGGGACTACGCCGTGACCGGCACTCACAGCGCCGACGGCCACGCTTACTTCTGGGACGTCACCGACCCGTCCGCGATCACGCTGATCGACACCGTGCGGGTGGACGCCCGGACGGTGAACGACGTCAAGGTCTCGGAGGACGGGATGTTCTGCGTGATCAGCCGCGAGGGCGCCTCGAACCGCAAGAACGGTCTGGTGATCCTCGACGTCAGCGACCCGCAGAACGGGATTGAGGTGATCGCCCGCTACGACGATCAGCTCACCGGCGGGGTCCACAACGTCTTCATCGCGGAAGACCATGTCTATGCGCTTTCGGCGGGACGGCGCTACGACATCCTGAACGCCGAGGATCCGGAGAATCCCTACCGGGTCGGACGCTTCGAGATGGACACTCCCGGCCACTCGATCCACGACGTGTGGGTCCACGAAGGCATCGCCTACTCGTCCAACTGGAACGACGGGGTGGTGGCCGTGGACGTGGGCGGCGGCGGCAAGGGCGGCGCCCCGAACAACCCGGTGCTGTTGGGCCAGACCCCGTATCCGAGCGGCTGGAACCACGCCGCGTATCCCTACCGGAGCCAGTCCACCGGCAAGTTCCTGATGATCGGCGGCGACGAGGCGTTCCCGCACCAGACCATGCGCGCGGAGCGGACCCCGGGACGCGCGGCGGGCTGGATCCACATCTTCGAGTGGGACGAATGGGAAAACGCCCGCGAGGTGGCCCGCTACCAGGTACCCGAGGCCGGAACCCACAATCTCTGGGTCGAGGACGACATCCTCTACATCGGCTACTACAACGGCGGCCTGCGGGTGGTGGACATCTCCGGCGAGCTGCGGGGCGATCTCTACCGGCAGGGCCGCGAGATCGCGATGTTCCGTCCCTTCGACCCGGAGAGCCGGGTTCCCAACGCGCCGATGGTCTGGGGACCGCAGCCCTACAAGGGCCACATCTACCTCAGCGACATGAACTCGGGTCTGTGGGCGGTCAAGCTCGTGGATCCCGAGCCGGTGAACCTCGGAGAGCCCGAGTAGGGAGGGGGAAGCCCCGGCTTCTGGCGGGCTTTGCGCGGGAGCGCGAAACCCGGGTGGATGGCCCTGCGCCTGACCGGGGGAAGCGGGGCCGCTGCTGTCGACTGCGAGGGCTTCGCCTCGGGGGCGGATGAGGCGCTGGGCCGCGGCATCGGGTTTTCTCCTTGCGGGATCGGTCTTCGGAAGACGGGATGTCCTCCCTGCCTGCATAGACGGACTTCGCGCCGATTTCGTCTCACGTCCGGCGCCGATGCGGAAAAGTCGGTGCGAAGATGGCCGCCCGGCGGGTGGGCGTATATTCCCCAGCCCGGAGGGACCGCGAAACCATGACCCGATCCATTCGCCTCCACCTCGTTGCCGCCGCGGCAGCCGCCCTGCTCCTTCTCGCCTTCCCGGCATTCGCCCAGGAAGAGGAAGCGGAAGAAGCCGCCGGTCCGCAGCCCGCCGAACTCATCGTCACGCCGTCCGAACTCGAACTCGAGGTCGGGGACTCCCTGACGCTGGAAGCCGAGGTCCGGGACGCCGACGGCAACGTCATGGACCGGACGGTGGTGTTCTACTCCCGCCGCCGCCGGGCGGTGGGGGTCAACCCGGCGGGGATCGTGCAGGCCTACCGGCCCGGCGAGCACGTCCTGATTGCCATGGTGCCGAAGGATCCCGAGGACAACCACCGGCGGGCCGAGCCCGCGGTAACGGTGGAGATCCCGGTGACGATCCCGAATCCGCCGGTGGCCACGGTCGAGGTCGCGAACCTGCCGGGCCACCTCTACGCCGGGACCGAGGTCGGCCTGCGTCCGACGGTCACCGACATCTCGGGCGCCGTCCGGCACGATGTGGACGTGGGGTGGAGTTCCGCCGATCCGTCGGTGGCGAGCGTGGATTCCCTGGGAGTGCTCACCCTGGTGAGCGCTGGACGGACCACGCTCACGGTCTCTGCCGAGGAGGCCTCGAGCGGCCGGCCGATCGAGGTGCTTGCGAACCCGGTCGCCTCGATCACCCTGAACGGGACGCCGGAGGACGCGGTGCGGACCGGAGACGTGGTGTTCTTCGAGGCCGGGGTCACCGACGCCGCCGGCAACGAGGTTCCCGACTACCCGGTGCAGTACGCGACCTTCGGGGTTCCGGCGGACGGGATCGTGGCGCCCGGGGCCATCGGCCAGGTCGATGACCGGGGCGCCTTCGTGGCGGAGCGGTCCGGAACCCACACGGTGATCGTGGACGGGTTCACCGACTCGGCGACCGCGACCGTTGCCGTCCGGTCCCGGAACGTGCGGAAGGATGTCGAAGTTGTGGGACGGGGCCCGGTCCGCGACCGGCGCACCTCGGACCTCTGGGTGTGGGAAGGCACCGACGGCCGGGACTACGCCGTGACCGGGACCCATAGCGCCGACGGCCACGCCTATTTCTGGGACGTGACCGATCCGTCGGCGATCTCGCTCATCGACACCGTGCGGGTGGACGCCCGGACGGTGAACGACGTGAAGGTCTCGGAGGACGGGAAGTTCTGCGTGATCAGCCGCGAGGGCGCCTCAAACCGGAAGAACGGCCTGGTGATCCTCGACGTCAGCGACCTGCAAAACGGCATCGAGGTGATCGCCCGCTACGACGATCAGCTCACCGGCGGCGTCCACAACGTCTTCATCGCCGAAGATCACATCTACGCGCTCTCGGCGGGACGGCGCTACGACATCCTGAACGCCGAGGATCCGGAGAATCCGTACCGGGTGGGACGCTTCGAGCTGGACACCCCCGGCCACTCGATCCATGACGTCTGGGTCCACGAGGGGATCGCGTATTCGTCCAACTGGAACGATGGGGTCGTCGCGGTGGACGTGGGCGGCGGCGGCATGGGCGGCGCCCCGAACAACCCGGTGATGCTGGGCAAGACGCCGTATCCGAGCGGCTGGAACCACGCCGCCTATCCCTACACGAGCAAGTCCACCGGCAAGTTCCTGATGATCGGCGGGGATGAGGCGTTCCCGTACCAGTTGATGGAAGGCCCGCGGGCTCCGCGCCGGGCGGCCGGCTGGATCCACATCTTCGAGTGGGACGAGTGGGACGACCCCCGGGAAGTGGCCCGTTACCAGGTGCCCGAAGCGGGAACCCACAACCTGTGGGTCGAAGACGATGTCCTCTATATCGCCTACTACAACGGTGGCCTGCGGGTGGTGGACATCTCCGGCGAGCTGCGGGGCGACCTCTACCGGCAGGGCCGCGAGATCGCGATGTTCCGCCCGTTCGATCCCGAAACCGTGAAACCGAACACCCCGTTCGTCTGGGGACCGCAGCCCTTCAAGGGCCACATCTTCCTCGCCGACAACAGCTCGGGACTGTGGGCGGTGAAGCTCGTGGACGCCGAACCGCGGAATCTGGGAGAGCCGCAGTAGGGGGACGACTCAGCCCGCGCCGCAATCGCCCTCCGCGAGGCGGCCGCCTTGACCCCGCTGGGCAGCCCGAAGACGCGGGTAACGAGAACCTCCGCCTGCGTGCTTCCGGGCGCTGTCGGGACGGCTGAGTCCGGCAACCCCCGGATCGGGGCCGGCATCATCGGTCGGGGCTGGCGGAAACCCCAGGTAGCGATGATCTGCCCGGATTGGGCGCCTACCGAGAAGCGCTTGGTCAGGGCAGCAGTTTGACGATGGCGACGATGAGGGCCGCCTGCGCCATCAGCGCTCCGAACATCCACCGGGTCATCCGCGTTTCCAGGCTGGCCAGGTCCGCTTTCGTTGCGCACCCAGCCAGGTCCGCCTTCGTTGCGCACGCAGCCAGGTCCGCCTTTGTTGCGCACGCAGCCAGGTCCGCCTTCGTTGCGAACCCAGCCAGGTCCGCCTTCGTTGCGAACCCGGCCAAGTCCGCCTTCACGACCATGTCCTCGCGCATCTGCCGGAGTTCCGCCAGCACCTGCTGCAGGCGGTCGTCAACGACCTGCGAAGTCATGGTTTGTATCCTCTTTTCAAGAGTATAAGAGACGTTGGGATCGCAGCCGCTCTCAACGAGTACGCGGAAGAGACCGCCTTCCTCGGCCGGTGCGGACGGTGCGCTGTCCGGACCGGAAGGCGGCCGGTCCGCTGCCGGCTGAGACCGCTTCCGTTCGGGATCGTGTGTTTGCGCAGATTGGGGCATCATGAACTCCTCCGGGGAATGCGTCGTACGGAAGACCGAGGGCGTCTCCCGCTTATCCCATAGACGGAATTCCGGCTCGTTCCTTCTCACTGTGGGCGCCGGTGTGGAAAAGTCGAGGCGGAGATGGCCCCGATCGTGGGCGGGCGTATATTCCCGTGCACAGAGGGACCGCGTAACCATGACCCGAAATTCCCGCTTTCATCTCACCTCCGTCGCCGCCGCGGCGCTGCTGCTCCTCGCCTTTCCCGCGTTTGCGCAGGAGGAAGCGGAGGAAGCCAGCGGCCCTGAACCCACCGAACTCGTCATCACCCCGAGTGAACTGACGCTCGAGGTGGGGGCGACCGCCACTCTCGAGGCCGAGGTGCGCGACGCCGACGGCAACGCGATGGAACGCACGGTGGTGTTCTTCTCGCGCCAGCGGCGCTCGGTGGGTGTGAACCCCGCCGGCATGGTGGAGGCGTTCGGGCCGGGGGAACACACCCTGATCGCCATGGTGCCCCGGAATCCGGAGCACACCGACCGCCGCGCCGAACCCGCGGTCATGGTCGAGATTCCGGTCACCATCCCGAACCCGCCGGTCGCGTCGGTCGAGGTCACGAACCTTCCCGGCCATCTCTACGCGGGGACCGAGATCGGACTCCGGACGGCGGTTACGGACACGTCGGGCGCTGCCCGGAGCGACGTGGAAATAGGCTGGAGCACCGCTGATTCGTCGGTGGCGAGCGTGGACGAACTCGGAGTGCTGGTCCTGACGAGCGCCGGCCGGACGACCCTGACCGTCTCGGCGGAAGAGGCGTCGAGCGACGTCTCCATCGAGGTATTGGCCAACCCGGTCGCCTCGATCATGCTGAACGGGGCGCCGGACGAGTCCGTGCGCACCGGCGACGTGGTGTTTTTCGAGGCGGAGGCCACCGACGCCTCCGGAAACGCGGTGCCGGACTACCCGATCCAGTTCGCGACCCTCGGCATTCCGGCGGACGGGATCGTGGCGCCCGGCGCCATCGGCCAGGTGGATGCGGACGGCGCCTTCGTCGCCGAGCGTTCGGGAACGCACACCGTCATCGCCGACGGTTTCACCACGTCGGCGAGCGCCACCGTGGCGGTGGTGTCGCGGAAGGTGCGGAAGGACGTCGAGATCGTGGGGCAGGCGCCGGTCCGGGACCGGTACACCTCGGACCTCTGGGTCTGGGAGGGCAACGACGGCCGGGACTACGCGGTGACCGGCACCTGGGGCGCCGACGGCCACGCCTACTTCTGGGACGTCACCGATCCGGCGGCGATGGCTCTCATCGATACGGTGCGGGTGGACGCCCGGACCGTCAACGACGTGAAGGTCTCGGAAGACGGCAAGTTCTGCGTGATCAGCCGGGAGGGCGCCTCGAACCGGAAGAACGGTCTGGTGATCCTGGACGTGAGCGATCCGCAGAGCGGAGTGCAGGTGATCGCCCGCTACGACGACCAGCTCACCGGCGGCGTCCACAACGTCTTCATCGCCGAGGACCACATCTACGCGCTCTCGGCGGGACGCCGCTTCGACATCCTGAACGCCGAGGATCCGGAGAACCCCTACCGGGTCGGCCGCTTCGAACTGGACACCCCGGGCCACTCCATCCATGACGTCTGGGTGGTGGACGGGATCGCGTATTCGTCCAACTGGGACGACGGGATCGTCGCGGTGGACGTGGGCGGCGGCGGCCAGGGCGGCGCTCCCAACAACCCCGTCGAGTTGGGGCGGACCCGTTATCCCAGCGGTTGGAACCACGCGGCCTATCCCTACCGGAGCCAGTCCACCGGAAAGTTCCTGATGATCGGCGGCGACGAGGCGTTCCCCTACCAGACGATCGGAGAGTCGAACACCCCCGACCGGGCCGCCGGCTGGATCCACATCTACGAGTGGGACGAGTGGGAAGAGCCCCGCGAGGTGGCGCGCTACCAGGTGCCGGAGGCGGGGACCCACAACCTGTGGGTGGAGGACGACATCCTCTACATCGGCTATTACAACGGCGGCCTGCGGGTGGTGGACATTTCCGGCGAAATGCGGGGCGACCTCTACCGGCAGGGGCGTGAGATCGCGGTCTTCTGGCCGCAGGATCCGGAGAGCTTCATCCCGAACGCCGCGATGGTCTGGGGGCCGCAGCCCTACAAGGACCACATCTTCGTCGCCGACCACCACTCGGGCCTCTGGGCCGTGAAGCTGGTGGACCCGGAGCCGGTGAACCTGGGCGAACCGCAGTAGTCCGAGCGGTCCGGGAGCGGGGCCGGACTCCGGCGCCAGTGCCGTTGCGCCGCCGGGACCGATCGCGGTGCCCCGCTCCCGAACCGCCCGACGCTACGCGTCGGCAATCGCAACTCCCTCGCGCGCGCGGCGCGCTTCGGCGAGTTTCGATTGGAGGAGTCGTTTTGTGAACGGGGGGCGAGCCCCCCTTTCACACTTTCCCCCCTTTGGCTCCAGCGCTCGCGCCGTCGGGGCCGGACCCAAACGCAGGTGCCCGCTCCCGCCGCTGCGCCAAGGAAACCGGGGCCATCCAACTGCGGCCTGCGGCGGTGGAAATCTCCGGCGAACCAGGAGCGACCTCTACCGACAGGGGTCGCATCGAATCTTGAAAATCAAAAACTCTATTTTTGATTTTCAACTATCATCACGCCATGATCGTTCGCCGGGAACACGAGGCGCAGGTCCGGGAACTCCTCGAAGACTTCCCGGTGGTCGCGATCGTGGGGGCGCGCCAGGTGGGCAAGACAACCCTCGCCCGCCGACTGATCGCGGACCTGCCGGGACCGGTGACCGTCTTCGACCTGGAGGACCCGACCCACGAGCGCCGACTGGCGGACGCCAAGCTCGCCCTGGCGCCTCTTCGCGGCCTGGTCGTCGTTGACGAGGTGCAACGCCATGAGGAGATCTTCGGTCTCCTTCGGGTGCTCGTGGACCGCCCCGACAACCCGGCCCGCTTCCTCATCCTCGGAAGTGCGAGCCCGGCGCTGCTGCGCCAGTCGTCCGAGAGCCTGGCGGGGCGCATCGCGTACCACGAACTTCCGCCGTTCCGGTTTGGCGAGGTCGGGACAGGTTCCGGAGTCGCGGAGCGGCTCTGGCTTCGGGGTGGGTTTCCCCGCTCGTTCTTCGCCGTGGATGACCGCCGGAGTCTGCGCTGGCGCGCCACCTTCATCCGGACCTTCCTGGAGCGGGACCTCCCGCAACTGGGCGTCATGGTTCCGGCGGCCACCATGCGGCGCTTCTGGACGATGGTGGCGCACTATCACGGGAGCGTCTGGAATCACGCCGAGCTGGCTCGCGCCCTCGGTGTCACCGCTCCGACGGTCGCGACCTACCTCGACGCTCTCGTGGATGCGCTGGTGGTGCGGCGTCTGGTGCCCTGGTTCCAAAACCTGAAGAAGCGGCAGGTCAAGGCGCCGAAGGTGTACCTGGCCGATTCCGGCCTCCTGCACGCGCTCCTGGGCCTCGAATCTTCCGAGGCGCTGCTCGGCCACCCGAAGTCGGGCCTCTCCTGGGAGGGTTTCGCCCTCCACGAGGTCGTCCATCGCCTCGGATTCGCCTGGGAGAATTGCTACTACTGGGGTACACACGGAGGCGCGGAGCTGGATTTGCTGGCACTCGACGGCGGCCGTCGCTGGGGGTTCGAGTTCAAGCGCACCAGCGCCCCGCAAATGACGCGCTCCATGCATTCGGCGCTCACCGACCTCAAGCTTGAGCGGCTCTTCGTCATCTTCCCCGGCGACGGCCGCTTCCCGCTGCACGAAGACGTGGAGGCCATCGGGCTCGAACGACTGGTGGCCGAAGGCCTTTGATGCGGGGCGCTTCCGGCCCCCCGCGCCACGGACGCGAGATCGCGGTCTGGCGGCCGCAGGACCTGGGTCGCCTTGGCGGCCTCACCCGGCCCACCGCCCGCGGCTCCCTATACTCCGCGCCGCAACGAGGGACGCAGGAAGCTGGAGCGCATCGAACCCGGACTGATGGACGCCATTTGGCTGGGCGTGCTGATCCTGGTCTCGGGGGCCTCGGCGTGGTCGGGAGCCCTCGCCCTTCGCGACGCCCGCCGGCAGGCGCCGGCAGAACTCACCGCCGCCGAAAAGCGCTCCATCTATCGGAGCGGCAGCGTGGTCCTGTGGATTCTCGCCGCGGGGACCGTGATCTGGTGGGGCCTCGCCGGGCGCAGCTGGACCGGGCTGGGCCTGGGAGTCCCGCGCTGGACCTGGCCCGCGGTCGGGGCCTTTCTCCTGCTTCTCGTCGCTCTGGCCACGGACGCATCCCGGCGGGTGGCGCCCTCGCGGATCGCCGCCACCCGAAAGCGACTCCGGATCGAGACGCCGTTCGTGCCGGTCTCGGCCTCCGAGTTCCGGGGATACGCGGTCCTGGCCCTGAGCGCGGGGGTTGGCGAGGAGATCGCCTATCGCGGCTTCATGATCGCCGTCCTCTACGGCTGGCTGGGCCCCGGGTGGGAAGGAGCTGCGTTCGCGATCGGCTTGCCGGCCCTCTTCTTCGGGGCCGCGCACGCCTACCAGGGACGGCGGGGGGTGGTCGGGGCGGCCGGGGGAGCGCTGGCGTGGGGATTCGTGGTGCTCGAGACCGGGTCCGTCTGGCCGGGGGTCGTGTTCCACGCCTCGTGGGACCTGTTCATGGGCTGGCTGGGAATGCGGGTCCTGCGGCCATCCGCGGCGGAAGGCGGCGCCTCAGGCTGATGACCGGCCGGATCCGGGCCGGTAGTCCGGCCGTCGGCGCCGAGGATTACTCCTCGGCCGGGTAGCGGATGTCGGTGACCAGGAATTCCTTGAAGAAATCCAGCATGTCGTGGAGTTTCTGGATCGTGTTCTCCCTCCCGTAGACGTAGTACCCCTCGTTCGGATACGCCTTGTAGCGCACGATCTTGTAGTACTGGTCGAGCTTGCGCGCGAAGGTCAGCGCGGCCTGCGGTTGGCCTTCGCGCATCCGCCAGCCGGCCGCCACTCCTTCACCCTGGATCACGAACGTCGGGGTCGTGACCTGGTGCGCCTTCAGGATGGCCGAGGTGGTCAGGTACGTCTCGAGGTTTTCGGGATACGGGCCGAGCTCGTACTCGACCAGCTTGATGTGCTGGAGCTCCTGAACCGTGGTGTGGAACTCGGTCATGTCGCCGTAGCCCGACAGCGAGATGGCCGCCTGGAAGACATCGGGGGCGAAGGCGACCGCCGCCATGGTCATGATCCCGCCGTAGCTGGTTCCGGTGACCCCGATCCGGTCGGGGTCCACGTCGGAACGGCTCTTCAGGAAGTCCACCCCGGCGAGGATGTCCTCGAGGTCACAGTGGCCCCAGCAGCCGTTGTTGAGGTCCTCGAACTCGAGGCCGTAGCCGGAGCTGCCGCGAATGTTCGGCATCAGCACGACGTAACCGCGCTCGGCGAAGAAGTGGACCTGCTGATGCCGGCGGAACTGGTCGTCGAACTGGGACGTCGGTCCGCCGTGGATCCAGAGCAGGCCGGGGAAGCGTTCGCCGGGAGCCGCGTCCGGCGGCCGGTGCAGGTAGGCCTCGATGGTGAGGTCGTCGGTGCTCGGGTAGTGGACTTTTTCGGGGAGCCGGATCCGGGGGTCGGCATCCGCCCCGATCTCGCTGTGGACCAGCGCACTCTCTCCCGAAGCCACGTCGAGCACGAAGAGCTCCGCGGGACGCGCCGGGGTCTCGAAGGTGTAGCTGATCCGGTTCCCCCTCGGGTGACCACTCGGGACGGAGCGCCGCTCCAGTTTCCCGCTCCACGAGCGTCCGGCCCCCGGACCCGTCCGCCGCCGCCAGCCGCAGGGAATGCACGCCGCCGCGGTTCTCGGTGTAGCTGACCCAGGTGCCGTCGGGCGACCAGCGGGCGTCGCTCTGGTCATGGTCCGCAGCCGCGAGCGGCCGGGGCTTCACCCCCCGCGCGCGGCGCGATCCAGAAGTTCAGCCAGCCGCTGCGCTGGGAGCGGAAGAGCAGGCGCTCGCCGTCGGGGGACGGTTGGACGGCGCCGAACGCCCGGCCCGCGCGGTAGTCGAAGAAGCCGCGGTCCGCCAGCACGGTGCGCGGATTCCGGCCGTCGGGGGTGATCTCGATCACGTCGTGATCCACCCAGCGGTCGTCCATGCGAACGAAATAGAGCGCCCCGGAGTCCGGAGCCCAGCTCGGATACCCCTCGTAGAGCGGGCCGCTGGTCAGCCGGTGCACCTCTCCCCCGGGGACCGACACCTTCCAGATGTCCATGCTGCCGAACCGGTCGCCCGCGAACGCGATCCAGGCTCCGTCCGGAGACCAGGCGAGCCCGTTCGCCCGCGCCGAGAGCCGGGTGAGCCGCCGGTCCGTACCGTCCTCGGCCGACCACAGCCAGATGTCCGGCGCGCCGCCGCGGTCGGTGGTGTAGGCGACGAAGCGCCGTCGGGCGACCACACCGGCTGCGGGGCCCCCAGCGATCCCACCCCGCTGAGGGTCAGGTCCGGGGTGAGAACCCGGAACGACCCGCCCTCGGGGTCCACACCGGCGAGGTCGCCCGCGGCGGAGATGAAGGTGATGAGGGATCCGTCCGGCGCCCACTGCGGGGAACGGCTTCCCCCGACCGCGGCGCGCAGGTCCATCAGTTCGGCGGCGCCGATCGGGCCGGCAGCCGCGTCCCCGGCGGTATCGCCCGCCTCGGGCGGTGGGTCGCTTCCCTCCGGGGAACACGCGAGCCCCGCGGCGAGCGCGTATCCGGCTGCGACGACGAAATAACGGTGCTGTCTCATGACCCCGGCTCCTCGTTCCGGGGATGATGCCCGTTCAGCCGCGGAACAAGAAGCCGAAGACCACCGTCAGCAGCGTGATCAGGGCTCCGAGCGCGCCCCAGATCAGCCGCAACTCCCGCTGGAGTGCGTCGATCCGCGCGTTCATGACCCCAAAGCCCGCCCGCATCTCGGCGGTCAACGCATCCAGTCTCCGTTCGTGTTCGGCGCTGATTGCGTCCAGTCTCCGGTCGCGCTCGGCGAACATCGCATCCAGCTTCTGGTCACGCTCGGCGAACATCGCATCCAGCTTCTGGTCGCGCTCGGCGAACCTCGCATCCAGTTGCCGGTCGCGCTCGGCGAACATGGTCCGGTATTCCACCAGCGTCGCCTGAACCTGCGCGGCTGCGACCTCGGACGCCATCGATCGGACCTCTCGAGTCGCAGTATAGGCGGTCGCCGCACCGGCTCCCGCTTGCGCAAGCGCTTGAAAGAGCGCGCCTTCCGCTCCCGGCGGTTGCGGACGCACGAACTGTCCGCTGATGCGGCTACCGGGAGACAGGATCTCTCCCTCACTTTCCCTGGACGGAATGGACGGCCTCCGAGGGGAAAACTCGGGCTGAAGGGACGCTCCGCGTCGCTCTACCGGAGCACGGGCTGGGCGCCCGAGCCGCCCACGGGTGCGGGGACGGCCCAAGAGCCGGTAGGCTCTCCTTTTCGAATCGAAGCCCCCGCGGCCGGGTCCGGGACCCCGCCGCAAGATCAGGAGGAGACGCCATGTTGCGAAACCGGACCGGCGCGGTCTGCGCCACCCTTTCCGCCGCCTTGTTGCTCGCGGGCGCCTGCGCCCCGACCGAGGAGGCGCCGCCGTCCACCGCCACCGTGTTTCACGGGGCGACGCTGATCGTGGGTGACGGCAGCGACCCGATCGAAAACGCCACCTTCGTGGTGGATGGCGGCCGTTTCGTCGCCGCGGGCGCCTCCGACGCGGTCATGGCGCCGGAGGGCGCCGCGCACGTGGACCTCAGCGGCCAGACGGTCATTCCGGCGCTTGTTGATACCCACGTCCACCTCTCCGTGCCGCGCGAGGCGCTGATCGACGATCTGCAGCGGCGGGCCTACTACGGCGTGGGCGTTGCGGTGAGCCTCGGACACGACGACGGGGACGCGACGGCCGCCGTCCGGGACGCCCCGGTCGCCGGCGCGGCGCGCGCGATGACCGCCGGCCGCGGGATCAGCCGGCACGAGCCCGGACGCTCCGAAGTCCCCTACTGGATCAACACGCCGGAGGAAGCCCGGACCGCGGTCCAGGAACTCGCCGGAGCCAACGTGGACTTCGTGAAGATCTGGGTGGACGACCGGGGCGGCCAGTACGACAAGCTGACGCCGGAGCTGTACGGCGCGGTCATCGACGAGGCCCACCAGCACGGCCTCCGGGTCACGGCCCACATCTTCTCGCTCGAGGACGCGAAGGGACTGCTGGAGGCCGGGGTGGACTCGTTCGCCCACAGCGTCCGCGACATGGACGTGGACGACGAGTTCATGGCGATGGTCCAGGAACGGCCGAACGTGGTCCTGATTCCCAATCTGGGCGCCCGGGGCGCCCACGAGGACATGAGCTGGCTCTCGGGGACCCTCAGCGGCGAGGCGCTCGAAGCGGCGCAGGCCGCGCACATGGACCGGCCGGAGTCCCACGAGTCCTTCGGCATCCAGGCGAGGAACCTCGCCCGGCTGAACGAGGCGGGCATGAAGATCGCCATGGGGACCGACGGGAACGCCGGCTGGCGGCCCCACATCGAGATGCGGGACATGGTCGAGTCCGGGATGACCCCCCACGAGGTGATCGTCGCCTCCACCGGCGCCGCCGCCGAGTACCTGATGATGGACAACACCGGCACCGTCGCGGCCGGCAAGGACGCCGACTTCGTGGTCCTCGAAGCGAATCCGCTCGATGACATCACGAACACCCGCCGCATCGTCTCGGTGTACCTCCGGGGCGAGGAGGTGGATCGGGCCGGCCTGAGCGCCGGCTGGGTCGGCGGCGAGTAGGCGACCCACCATGAAACACGCGCACACCATCAGTTGGGTGCTCTTCGCCCTGCTGGGAGCCATCACGGTGCTGATTTCGCTGACCTCGCTCAGCGCCGCCTACCTGAACCCGGATGCCGACCTGATCGGCGGCCGGTTCACGCCGGCCGAGGTCGCGAACGGCGACCCCGAACTCGCGGCGGCGCTCTCCGCCCGCCGGGGCACGGCGGCCGCCTTCGGGCTCTCCTACGGGATCTTGCTGTTCGGGATCGCGTGGGGCCCCTACCGGAGGAAGGGCCGGCTGTTCCGCCTGCTGCTGGTGGCCAGCCTGGTGAACACCGTGGTGATCCTGCTCCGGCTTCCGGCGCTCGGGATCGGCCTCGGTCTCATCACCGCGCTGGTTCCGCTGGCGCTGATCCTGATTGCCGCCGCGCTCGGGCTGGCGGCGCGGCGGCACCAGACCTGACGGGGTGACGGGCGGCAGCCGCTGCGGGAAGCAGGACCCGCCCGCCGTCTGCCGTTCAAGGGACGCCCGGTGACTGACGCCGCGGGGGACCACGTTCCGAACCCGCCCGCCGAGCCCGACTACGAGGCGGCCTACAGCAAGAAGTCCTTTCGGGAGAAGGTCGCCACCTTCGCCCCGGCGGCGGGCAAGGAGGTGGTTCGGGGGGCGCTGGTCCTCTACCACTGCCTTCGCGACCCGAACACTCCCAAATGGGCCCGCGCGCGCATCATGGGCGCGCTCGGCTACTTCATCTTTCCGCTGGATGCCATTCCCGACATCCTGCCGGGCGCCGGGTATTCGGACGATCTGGGCGTGCTGGCGCTCGCGCTGGCGTCCGTGGTGCACCACATCAAGCCGGAACACAAGCAACAGGCCGCCGAGAAGTTGAAGACCTGGTTTTCCTGAACTCCCTTACCCAAAAGGACACTCCTGATGCGCATCGTGCCCCTCGCCGACATCGAGTCGGCCGTCACCCCGGAAGCGGCCATCGAGGCCGTCAAGGCCGGATTCATCGCCCACGCGCAGGGGCTGGTGCACTGCCCCGAGCCGACGCAGATCGTGTTTCGGGACGATCAGCAGGAGCAGCACGGCGAGTGCCACGTCAAGTCGGCGACCTGGCGCGGCCTCCCCTACGTGGCGGTCAAGATCGCCTCGGGGTCGTACCGGAACGCGGCCCGCGGCCTGCCGGGCGCCGGCGGCATGGTCATCCTGATCTCCGCCGAGACCGGCCTGCCGGAAGCCATTCTCCAGGACGACTGCTGGCTCACCAACGTCCGCACCGCCGCCGCCGGGGCCCTTGCCGCCGCCCTGAAGCCGGTGTCCGAGGGCGCGACGCTCGGGGTGATCGGCACCGGAACCCAGGCCCAGATCCAGGCCACCATGATCTGCGCCCACCTGGGGCTCGGATCGGTGTCCGTCTGGGGGCGGTCCGCCGCCAAGGCGGCCGCGCTCTGCGAGCGGCTGCGAGCCGGCGGACTGGAGGCCACCGCGAGGGACACGGTCAGGGACGTCTGCCAGGCGAGCGCGATCCTGGTCACCACCACGCCGGTGACGAGGCCGGTCGTCCACCTCGAAGACGTCCCCGAGACGCTGCACATCGTGGCGGTCGGCGCCGACACGCCGGGCAAGACGGAGCTGGATCCGCGCATTCTGGGAAAGGCGCACACCATCGTCACCGACGACCATCGCGAGTGCCTCAACAACAGCGATTTCGGGGCCGCGGTGCGCGCCGGCGCGGTCGCCGAAGACAGCGACTGCTCCTTCGGCGAAATGCTGGCGCTCGCCGAGCCGGATCCCAGGATGGCGCAGGACGGGATCTCGGTCGTGGACCTGACCGGCATGGGCGTTCAGGATCTCGCCATCGCGAGCCTGACGTTGAACCGGTTGACGGCCTAGGCGAGACGGCCCGTCGCGGCGTGGTCCACCGCGGGCGGCGGGCGCCGGATGGCGCTGGCGCGATCCGCCGCCGGGCGTAAGAATCGGCAACGGAAAGGGGATCGACGATGAAGATCAGGACCGGACTGTGCGTTTGCCTCGTGCTCGCCGCCTCCATCGGCTGGACGGCCGCGAATCACGACATCGGCAAGGAGATGATGGACCGGGCGCGGCATTTCCTGGCCTCGCTCGATACCGATCAGCGGGAGCGGGCGACGTTCGCCTTCGACGACGAGGAGCGCCTCAACTGGCACTTCATCCCGCGCGACCGGGAGGGACTGCCGTACGGGGAGTTCACCCCGCCCCAGCGCCGCCTCGCCGACCTCTTGCTCGGCACCGCGCTCAGCCACGACGGCATCAGCAAGGCGCTCGGCATCATGTACCTCGAACAGATCCTCTACGAGCGCGAAGGCCGCGACATTCGCGACTCCGACCGTTACTACGTCACGGTGTTCGACGAGCCGTCGGACTCGGGACCCTGGGGTTGGCGGGTCGAGGGGCATCATCTGTCGCTCAACGTCACTCTCAAGGACGGCGAGGTGATCGCGACGTCGCCGGCCTTCATGGGCTCCAACCCGGCGATCGCCGGGGAAGGCAAGCACGAGGGTCTCGAAGTGCTTGCGGCGGAGCAGACGGTGGCGAGGGAGCTGCTCGCGCTCTTCGAGGGCCCGGCGCGGGAGAAGGTCATCTTCGACGCCGAGGCGCCGCCCGACATCCTGACGGGCACGGACCGGGTCGCGGAGCCCGGGGAGCCGCTCGGGGTCGCTGCCGGCGACATGACCGAAGGACAGGCCGCCAAGTTCCTCCAACTCCTGCACGTCTATACCGGCCGGATGCGGCTCGATCTCGCCAAGGAGGAATTCGGGAAGATCGAGGCGGCCGGCCTCGACAACATCCACTTCGCCTGGGCCGGCAGCGCCAAGTCCGGCGACGCGCACTACTACCGGATCCACGGCCCGACGTTCCTCATCGAATACGACAACACGCAAAACGGCGCGAACCACATCCATTCGGTCTGGCGCGATCTGAGCGGCGACTTCGGCAGGGACCTGCTCGCGGAGCACTACGCGGACTCGCACTGAGCGGTCCCGGGAGGGGGCCGGACTCGCACTGAGCGGCCCCGGGAGGGGGCCGGTCGCGCCGACGTGTTCGGGAAGAGTCGTGGGGGCATTCGGGAAAGCCCCCTCCCGGGGCCGCCCGGCGCTTCGCGCCGGGATCGAAACTCCCTTGCGCGCTGGTGGCGCGCTGCGGCGAGTTCCGATCGATCAGCGCCTTCTTTTTGTGAAAGGGGGGGCAGCCCCCCCTTTCACACTTTCCCCCCCCACAGCAGGGGATGGGAGCGGCGGCCCGCGTCGTCATACCGAGCGGCCCCCGGAGGGGCCGCCGCGTGGACATCTTCAGGGAGAGTCGTGAAGGCATCCGGGAAGGCCCCCTCCCGGGGCCGCTCGGCACTTCGTGCCGGGATCGAAACTCCCTTGCGCGCTGGGGGCGCGCTGCGGCGAGTTCCGATCGATCAGCGTCTTCTTTTTGTGAAAGGGGGGGCGTGCCCCCCCTTTCACGCTTTCCCCCCTCGCCGAAGAGTCCGGCGCCCGAGTTTTCCACATTTCCACACCGGTGTGGAAAACCGTGTTGTGGAATACGTGGAAAACCCCCACGGCGGGGGGTGAAGTGCTCGCTTCCCTGCTCAGCCAGTTGGTGCGCAGGACAGGGAACGCCGGTGTCCACACCGGCACAGCCCGCCGCAGGCGGGCGGCGGCGCGTACCCCAGCAGTCTCGGTGTCGCGAACGCATAGGAGCGCCGGCCTCCGGCCGGCATCGCTCCGCGCAGCGGAGCGAAACTCCCTGACCTAGTCAGCCCGGATGGCGGCGACCCAAACGATGACGGCGTAGCGCTCGAGCGCCGCAGGAGTGACGCTGCGCCATTCCGCTGGGCGCAGCGCCATCCTGGCGAGCGAGCTACGGGAGTTTCGCCTCGCTGCGCTCGGCGATGCCGGCCGGAGGCCGGCGCTCCTGGGCGTTGGGGTTTTCGCCGTCACGGAACGGGTCCGGGACGCAGGGCATGAGCAGGTTTGCGAGTTTCGCCTCGCTGCGCTCGGCGATGCCAGCCGGAGGCTGGCGCTCCTGGCCGGAGGCGGGCGCTCCTGGCGCTCCTTGCCGGTTCCCCATGTACCCTCCCCGACCCATGGGCGAGCTGGCGCGCGAACTTGCGAACCGCATCGAGGGGGATGTGCGTTTCGATCGCGCCAGCCGCATCCTCTATTCGAACGACGCCAGCATCTACCAGATCGAGCCGCTCGGGGTGGTGATTCCCCGCCACACCGCGGACGTGGCGGAGGCGGTGCGGGTGGCGGCGGAGGCGGGCGCCCCGGTGCTGCCGCGGGGGGGCGGGACCTCGCTCGCCGGACAGGCGGTCGGCGAAGCGGTGGTGCTCGACCTGTCGGTCCACTTCCGCAGCGTCCTGGAGATCAACCGGGAGGAGCAGTGGGCGCGGGTGCAGCCGGGTGTGGTGCAGGACGCCTTCGGCGCCGCGCTCGCCCCCCTCGGGCTCCGTTTCGGCCCCGAGACCTCCACCTCGAACCGGGCGAATCTCGGCGGGATGATCGGCAACAACTCGGCCGGCGCCCGCTCGCTCGTGTACGGGAAGACGGTGGAGAACGTGATCGACGCCACCGTGGTGCTCCCCGACGGGAGCTGCGAGCGTCTCTGCTGGCTGAGCTGGGAGGACATCCGGCGCCGGGCGCGGGGCAAGGGGCCGCTGGCCCCGGTGCTCCGCGAGCTGCTCGCGCTGCGGGACGAGTACGCGGACGAAATCCGGGAGCGGTTCCCGCGCATCCCGCGGCGGGTGTCCGGCTACAACCTCGACGTGCTTCTCGACCCGGCGGGAGTGAACCTCGCGCACCTGGTCGTCGGCTCCGAGGGAACGCTCGGAACCGTGGTGGAGGCCCGGGTGAAGCTCTACCAGCTTCCGCCGGCGGTGGGGCTCGCGGTCCTCCACTTCGACGGCCTGCTCCCGGCGCTCGAGGCGGGGGTGGTGGCGCTCGAACTCCGGCCGACCGCGGTGGAACTGGTGGACCGGATGGTCATGGAACTCGCCCGCGAGTCCCTCGAGTATTCGCGGCGGCTCCACTTCGTCGAGGGCGAGCCCGGGGCGCTCATCCTCGTCGAGTTCGCGGGATCGAGCCGGGGGGAAGTGGTCGCGAAGCTGGCCGACCTCGAACGCCGGCTGGGCAATCAGGGCCGTCCCCACCTGCGGATGCTGGATCCCGCGGACCAGAAGAACGTCTGGGCGGTCCGGAAGGCGGCGCTGCCGCTCCTCCTGAGCCTCCCCGGGGACAAGAAGCCCATCGCCTTCGTCGAGGACACCGCGGTGGAGCCATCGCGGCTGCCCGAGTTCATCCGCGGGTTCGAGGAAATCCTGTCCGGCCGGAACACCGAGGGCAGCTTCTACGCGCACGCCGGCGCCGGCTGCCTCCACATCCGCCCGCTCATCAACCTGAAGGACCCGGCCGAGATCCGGAAGATGGACACCCTCGCCCGGGAAATCTGCGACCTGGTGCTCGATTTCGGGGGCGCCATGAGCGGCGAGCACGGCGACGGGCTGGCGCGCAGCCATTTCAACGAGAAGGTCTTCGGGCCGCAGGTGTACCGGGCGTTCCAGCGGCTGAAGGCGGCGTTCGACCCGGCCGGGATCATGAATCCCGGGAAGGTGGTGAACGCGCCCGCCATGACCGACAACCTGCGCTACGGGGAGGGGTACCGGGCCGAAGAACTGCCGGTGGTCTATCCGTACCAGCGGCACGGCGGATTCGCCGGCGCCGTCGAGCTATGCAACGGGGCCGGGGTCTGCCGCAAGGAACTGGTGGGGACGATGTGCCCCTCGTTCATGGCGACGAAGGAGGAGGAGCACTCCACCCGGGGCCGCGCCAACCTGCTGCGGGCGCTCCTCGACGGACGGCTGCCGCCGGAGCGGGAGTCCGAGGACCGGGTGCTCGGGGCGCTCGATCTCTGCCTGGCCTGCAAGGCGTGCAAGGCCGAGTGCCCGTCCGGGGTGGACATGGCCCGCCTCAAGTCCGATTTCCTGCACCGCTACTACCGGGACCGCAAGCGGCCCCTCGCGGACCGGCTCTTCGGAGCGCCGGAGGTGCTGGCCCGCTGGGGGAGCCGGTTCGGGCCCCTCACCCGCTTTGCCGAACGGCGGGGCTGGGCTGCCGCGCTGCTGTCCCGGACCATCGGCTTCGACCGCCGCCGCAGCCTCCCGAAGCTGGCGCGCCGGCCCTTCGAGCGCTGGTTCCGGGAGGTCGAAGCCGCCTCCCAGCCGCCGTCGCCGCGGGGTGAGGTGGCGCTCTTCCCCGACACCTTCACGAACTATTTCGAGCCGCAGATCGGGGTCGCCGCCTGCCGGGTGCTCTGGGCGCTCGGCTACCGGGTGGTGCTGACGCCGGCGGTGTGCTGCGGCCGGCCGGCGATTTCGCGGGGCCTTCTCGACCGGGCGCGGCGGCTCGCCCGGGAGAGCGTCCAGGCGCTCGGGGACATCGCCTCGCGGGGCACTCCGATCGTCGGGCTCGAACCCTCGTGCCTGTTCAGTTTCCGCGACGAGATCCCGGATCTGGTTCCCGAGGACGACCGTCCGGCCGCCGGCGAGGTCGCGAACAAGGCGGTGCTTTTCGACGAGTTCCTCGCCGGCCACCGGGAGGACCTCGCCCGGCTCACCGGCGGCCGGGGAGACGGGGCGCATGTCCTCGCCCACGGCCATTGCCACCAGAAGACGTTTTGCGGGACCGGGCCGCTGGCGGGCCTCCTCTCCACCACCGGCGCCCGGGTCACGGTGGCCGATTCAGGCTGTTGCGGCATGGCGGGCAGCTTCGGCTACACCTCCGACCACTACGAGGTCTCCCTCGCGATCGGCGAGCGGCGGCTGTTCCCGGCGGTGCGGGGCCTCGCGACCGAGGACGCGCTGGTGGCTGCCGGCACCTCCTGCCGCCACCAGGTGTTCGACGCGACGAACCGCTACGCGATCCACCCGGCGGAGTACATCGCGCAGTACCTGGCGGACGGGGGCGGACCGGACCCGGACTAGGGAACGCCCACCGCGAGACCGGGCCGGCCTCCAGGCCGGCGCCGCCCGCCTCCGGTGGGCGAGCTTTCCAGGGAAAAAGGAACATGGTTCGAGTGGACCGGGTAATACCCCACCATGAACGAAGCAGGCAGGGAAATTCGCATCGCGGCCGTCCTGGGAACCACCCGTCCCGGAAACCTCACCTCGAAGGCGCTCGCCCTCGCGGTGAATGAGCTGGAGCAGCGCCCCCACGTCCGGGTGACCTGGCTGGACCCGGCGGAGCTGGGCCTGCCGTTCCCGGGCGCCTCAGGCGAGTTCCCCGGCCGGGACCGCCTGCAGGCCGCCGTCCGGGACGCCGACGGCGTGCTGTTCGCCACCCCCGAATACCACGGCAGCTACGCTGCGGCGATGAAGCTCGTGATCGAGAACCTCGGGTTCCCGTCGCTGCTGGCGGGCAAGCCGGCCGCGTTGATCGGCGCGGCTTCGGGCACCATCGGGGCCATCAAGGCCCTGGAGCATCTGCGGAGCGTGCTGTCCCACGTGGGAGTGATCGTCCTTCCCGGTCCGGTGTCGGTCGCGGGAGTCCACAAAGTCTTCGACGCGGAAGGACGCTGTCTCGACGAGGCGGTCGAGAAACGGACCCGCAAGCTGGCGCGGAACCTCCTCGAATACGTCGAGCGGAGTACCTGTCCCGAGGCGGCGCTCGAGGCGTTCGCGCGGCGCGGTTAGGCCGAGACGCCCTGCTAACGGCCGGCGCGGCAGTGCTGGCGCATTCGGGGGTCGCGGTCAGGGGCCGGCCGGGTCGCCGGAGTCAGACGCCGGGACGAGGCGAGTCTCGATCTGCGTTTCGACGCGGGTGAGCCGGGTTTCGACACCGGTGAGCCGGGTTTCGACACCGGTGAGCCGGGTTTCGACACCGGTGAGCCGGGTTTCGACACGGGTAATCCGGTCAGCGACCTCGCCGATCTCCCGGTGCATCTCCGCGCGCAGATCGCCGATCTGGCGCTGGAGCCCCACGAGTTGACCGCCGATCGCCACGAACCCGACGATCGTGCCGCCGAGCAGGGCCGCGAGCATGGTGACCATGATCCGGTCGGCGCGCGTGAGCGGATCGCCGGAACGCTCCCCAGCGCCTTGGAGTTGCGCTACTTCTCCGCCGCTCATCGTCGCGCGTTGCCCGTCACGTTCTGGAGTATAGGAGTGCGCCCCGAACGCTGGACCCCCGTCGAGCCAGCCAGTCCGCTTAGCGTTCTTCCCGTTCGCCGGCGGACCGCCGGTTCTCTGATTCGGCCCCTGCGGCGCCGCCGATCTGCGCCTCGAACACCCAGTCGCGGTAGCGTCGCGCGTCCTGGTAGGTGCGGAAGCTGAGCAGGTCGCTGGTGCTGACCACCCCGGTGATCCCGGTCGTCGCTTCGCTGGTCCCGGCGGCTTCGCCCGCCGAGATTTCTCCGGCCCGCGGGCGCGCTTCTTCTCCCGCCGGGTTCGTGGGCTTCCGACCCGCCCGGGCGGTGTCCGCCGCGGAAGCGGCGGCTCCGAGCCGGTCCTCCGCGCGCAGGATCCGGAAGCTGCGGCCGGTCATCGGGTCGAGCCAGGCGCGCCGGAGGTACTTCCCCTCGACAAGTTCGTCGAGCGTCTCGGGAAGCGTCCCTGGCCGGTCCTGCTGGAAGCGTTCGAGGGCGCGCACCACCGCCTCGCCCCGGAAGATCAGTTCCGCTTCCCGGTCGCGCTGGACGACCCGGCTCCAGAGGGTCACCGCGGCGGTCAGTCCGATTCCCATCAGGGTGACGCCCACCAGCACTCCGAAGAGCACGTAGCCCGACGAATTCCGGCTGCGCCCGCGTTCACCACTCACGATAGGGACGTCCGTCGGTGCCCACCTCCTCCGAGCGGCTGCGCACGTCGGAAACTCCGACCGCGGCGTTCGGGAACATGGGGTCGTAGCCGTCCCGAACCTCCTCCCAGAGGATGGACTGGGTCATCGGGTCTTCGGGAATCTCCCGGAGATAGCCGGAGACCACGAGGTCCGCGAGGTTGGCGGGAAACTCGTCGTGGTCGGCCCGGTACTGATCGAGCCGCTCGCGCACGGTGGCGAGGTTGTGCTCGAGGACGGCCTCCTTGGCCTTGAGGATCTGCGCCTGGTAGCGGGGCACGGCGATGGCGAACAGGATCCCGAGGACCAGCAGCACCAGCACCATCTCGATGAAGCTGAAACCGGCGCTCGCTTCGTGCCGCCGCGTGGGGCGGCCAGCGAGGAGGGCCCGGGAGGGTCGTTTCACCATGACCGGTAGGGGGTTCCGTCGAGGCCGATGCCGGGCGCGGCGGAGCGGACGTCGTACACATTCTGGCCGCCCCAGGAGAGCCGCCCCGGATCGTCCTGGTAGGAACGGAGCAGCCAGTCGGGGCGCCCGGTCATCGGGTCGGCCGGCAGGCGGCGGAGGAAGCGCAGGATGGGGGAGCGTCCGTCCGGCCCCCGGGGGCCCGGGACCCCGTCCGCCAGGGCCTCGAGGTCGGGCGGGTAGTTCTCGTGGTCGGGCTCGATGAAGTCGGGATCGATCTCCCCGGCCCCGGCGGCCGCGTGGTAGGCGTCGATCGCCATCCGCAGGGTGCGGAGGTTGCGGCGGAGTTCGATCTCGTCGGCCCGCACCGAGGCGACCTTGGCGACCGGGACGATCCCCATTGCGAGGATCGCCAGGATGCCGGCGGCCACCACCAGCTCGATGAGGGTGAAGCCGCGCTGGCCGGCCGGCCGGGGCCGGGGGAGCCCGGTGCGCTTCCGATCCCGCATCTCAGAACTGGGGCACCGAGGCGAGGCTGAAGAGCGGCAGGTAGATCGCGAGGAGCACCAGGGCGACGAAACCGCCGAGGATGAGGAGCACGACCGGGGTGAGGAGGCTGAGGAGGACCGTCACCCGGTTCTCGATCACCTCGTCGTTGAAGTCGGCGACGGACGACACCATCCGGGCGAGGTCGCCCGAACTCTCGCCCACCTTGACCATCTGGAGGGCGAAGCTCGGAATCTCCCGGGTGTCGGCCAGCGCCTCGACGAAGGAGCGCCCCTCGCGCACCTCGTGCGCGGTCGGCTCCAGCGCGCCGCGCAGGTGCCGGTTGCCCACCGCGCCGGCCGCCACCGGGATGGCGCTCACGAGGGGCATGCCTCCACCGAGGAGGGTGCCGAGCGCCCGGGAGAACTGGGAGACCCCGTAGAGCCGCAGCACCTCGCCGGCGCCCGGGAGCCCGAGCACGAAGCGGTCGCGGAGGCGTTTCGCCCGGGCAGTGCGGGACCAGGCGGCGAAGAACACCACGAGGCCCAGCAGGCCGCCGGTCACCGCCGCGAGGTGCGCGCGGACGAACTCGGCGGCGCCGAGGAGCGCGGTGGTCAGCGGGGGCAGTTCCTGGTCGAAGCCGGCGAAGAAGGGGATGAAGCTCGGGACCACCCCGAGGAGGAGGTAGGCGGCGGTTCCGAGAAGCGCCGTCAGCAGGAATGCGGGGTACACCATGGCCGCGGTCATGCTGGAGCGAACCTTCACGGCCACCCGCAGGGCGTCGGTGAACCGGCTGAGCATGCCGGCCAGGTCGCCACTGGTTTCGCCCGCCTGCAGACAGGCCGGATACACGCTGGGGAAGAACGGATACCGGCTCACCGCGGTGCTCATCGGGACGCCGGACCGGACCTCGGCCAGGATGCCCTGCACCGCGTCCCGCAGGGTCGGGTTCTCCATGCGCTCGACCATGATGGAGAGCGACTCCGCGAGCGGCAGCCCCGCGCGCAGCAGCGCCGCCAGTTCCTGGTTGAACAGCAGCACCTCGCGGCTCCGCACCGGGCGGCGGCGCAGGAGGGGAGTTCTTCCCTCGAAGAGACGGCCGAACGCCGCGAAGGGCGAGGTACGGCGGATCGCGAAAACGTGAAGTCCCTGGCTCTGGAGTTCCTGGCGGGCGGCGTCGGCGTCGCGGGCGGTCAGGCGCAGCCGCCGCAGATCCCCGGCGGGTTCGCCGACCTGGCAGAGGAATTCGGGCATCGTGTTTTTGGCATGGTAAACCTGCGCGCCGCTGCCGTGTTGTTTTCAGCAACCGCCCGTTAGACTCGGGTCATGAGTCGAAAGAAGACCGCAAGGAAGAAACGTCGGCTCCGCGCCGCGGGCGCCCGCTTCGGCGGTACCCGGAACGAGCAGGTGCTCTCCGAGAACCGCCGCGCCCGGCGGAACTTCGTGATCCTCGAGCAATTCGAGGCGGGCGTCGCGCTCACCGGCGCCGAGGTGAAGTCCTGCCGCGCCGGCGGGGCGAACCTGAAGGACGCCTACGGCCGCGAGCGGAACGGCGAGATCTTCCTCGTGAACTGCCACATCGCGCCCTACGTGAACGCTCCTCCGGAGCAGGGGAATCCGGAGCGGAACCGGAAGCTCCTGCTCCACGAGGACGAGATGCAGCGGATCGCCGGCAAGCTGACCACCGCGGGGCTGACGCTGGTGCCGCTGCGGATCCACCTCCGGAACGGCTGGATCAAGGTCCAGGTGGCGCTCGCCAAGGGGAAGAGCACCCGCGACCGCCGCGAGACCATCCGGAAGCGCGAAGCCGACCGCGAAGCCCGCGAAGCGCTGGGTTAGCCCATCCGGCGCGACGGCGCATGGGCTGGGAACGCCGGCCTCCAGGCCGGCACAGCCCCGCGAAGCGGGGCGGCGGTCCGGGCCCTCCAGCGCCAGGATGGTCTCTCTCTCGGCGGAAACCCCGGCAGTCTCACGGGGCACGACAGCGGAACGCCGGTCTCTCCCCGTAGAATCGCTGGACGGCGCGGGCACCGCCCCGCACGGGAGGTTCGTCCCATGCAGTTTCGACCGGCGCGCTCCCTGACTTCCCCGGGCCTCCTGCTGGTGTTCCTGGCCGCGGCCGCAGCCGGCCAGGACCTGCACCCCCCGAACGCGGCCGAACCGCTCCCCGTGGAGACGCTCCTGTCGCTCACCTCTCCCGTGGGTGGCGAGACGCCGCGCTGGGCCCCGCAAGGCGACCGGATCCTGCTGGGGGGCTCGAACCTGCGGCTCATCCCTGCCGAAGGCGGCGCGATCCGCGAATTGCCGGTCCCTACGGGAGGCAGCGGTCACTTTCTGGCGTCGGCCGAGCCCCAGTGGTCGCCGGACGGGCAGTGGATTTCCTATGTGTCCGACCGGAGCGGCACGCCGGAGATCTGGCTCTGGTCCCTCGAGGGAGGCGAAGCGTTCCGCATCACCGGAAACGGCGGGCGGCTGATCAAGGGTTACTCCTGGTCGCCCGACGGGCGCCGGATCGCGTTCTCCGGCAACCGTCACGGGCAGTACGACGTGTGGACGGTGGAGGTCCCGTCCGGGGAAGCTCGCCGGCTGACCGACGGACCCGCACTGGAGGTCTATCCCGCCTGGAGCCCCGACTCCGCTTCCGTCCTGTTCGTCAGGCTCGATGGCGCCTGGATGGACCATGAGGTCGTGGAAGTCCCGGCCGGCGGCGGGGAAGAGCGGGTGATCGTTCGCGACGAGGACTTTTTCGACTACGGCGAGGGGGGCACGTTCGGCTATCCCCTGGTCTCCCCGGACGGCTCCACGGTCGTCTTTCCGTCGTACCGCTCCGGGTGGATCAACTACTGGAGCGTGCCCCGGTCGGGAGGAGAGCCCACACCGCTGATGGCGGCCGAGGCCGACCAGACGGAAGGCGCCTGGTCCCCGGACGGCGGAGGGTTCTTGTACGTCGAGAACCACGGGGGCACTGACGAACTCAAAGTCGCGCCGGCGGATGGCGGCGAGCCACGCGTCGTCGCGGCCCCCGGGTCCGGAATCATCGGCGCCCCTCAGTGGTCCCCGGACGGCAGCCGTATCTCCTACACCCTCGAGACGCCGACCCGCCCCGGGGATCTGGTGGTCCATGCCCTCGCATCGGGCAAGTCGTCCCGGCTGACCGATTCGATGCCGATGGAGGCGATCCAGAACCGCCTGGTCATGCCCGGGAAGGTGGCGTTCTCGAGCGGGGACGGCCTCGAGATCCCCTCCTATCTCTACCGGCCCGGCGCCGGGTGGGGCGACGAGGACGGCCGCCATCCGGCGATCGTCTGGACCCACGGCGGACCCACGTCGCAATGGGAGGACAGCTTCGAGCCGGCGATCCAGTTCTTCGTGCAGCGCGGCTACGTGGTGCTGCTGCCCAACGTGCGCGGCAGCTCCGGATACGGCCGCGCGTTCGAGGAGGCCAACGACGGCTGCTGGGGCAAGTGCGACTTCGCGGACGCGGTGGCGGCCGCCGAGTACCTCCGGACCCTCCCGTACGTTCACCCGGACCGCATCGGAACCACCGGAACCAGCTACGGCGGGTTCATGTCGTGCGCGGCGGTGAGCTTCGGCGGCGAGACCTTCCAGGCGGTGATCGCGGCGTCCGGCTACTGCGACCGGGTCACCTTCTTTGAAGACGGCGAATTCCGGCACCTGCAGCAACTGCGGAAGGAGATGGGGCGGCTCGCGGAGCACCGGGACCGCTACCTCGCGAACTCCCCCTACTACCACCTCGCCGACGCACAGGCGCCCGTCTTCGTGCTCCACGGCGAGGGGCGTTATCCGGGCTCACCGCAGATGACCGAGTTCTTCCGGGAACTGCAGCGCCTCTACAAGCCCGCCCGCTACAAGGCCTACGCGGGCGAGAACTTCTACGTCCGAGGCTTCGAGAACCGGATGGAAATGCTCGCCGACATGAAGGCGTTCTTCGACTTCTATTTGCTGGGAAAGGACACCGAGCTGCCGGGGGTCGGGTACCTGGAGGAACTGAAGGGCGTCTCCCACTGACGGAGGAGTCGCGCACAGCCGCTCCCACGCACGGCGCATGGGCTTGGACGCCGGCTTCCAGCCGGCACGCGGCCCGCAGGTCCACCGTGGGTTCGTGGTAAGTCGTTGATTTATCAGTCTATTGAACGCTTTATCAAATCCGTCTATCACACTGCGTACCATGTCGGCGACTTCGGGTCGCGCCGGGAACCTTCGGGAATGCGCGGGTAGCCGTGTGTAAGCGTTCGGTCGTGGGGGTATAGCGGACCGCCAACAGCCAACGGGGTGGCTGGCGCGCGAACCCGCGCAGCAAAGAAACGGAGCGGGGCTGAGTCGAAGTCGGCGGAGCCATCCGCACCGAGGCGGGAACTCGGGGATCGCTGTCCGAGGAGTTGTGGTGAACGCTGTTTGCGGCTGTCCGGGAGGTGGAGGAGGCGCGCCGTGACACCAAGAACGCCCTCGGCCGGTAGAAGGAGCTGGTCAGTCGGCACCCGTTTCTCCGAATGCCGATGGCACGTTCGGCGAGACCAGATCCATGTCCATACCCCCACGACCGAACGCTTACCGCCGTGTAGCCGTTCGGTCATGCCGGTATGACGAACCGACAGCGGGGTGGCGCAAGAGTCTATGCGCGTTCGCCGCAGCAAAGGCGATTACTGAGGGGCCGCATCCACGTCTCGATCAACGATGCAGAGGATTGAGCGATCCTCGATCCTACTTCCGCGCTCTGGGTTCCTGTTGGGCTCGACCACGGCAGTTGTGTATTGCATCCACTCGCTACCGTCCTGTTTGGTCAATTTGCATTGATACCACCACGAACTCCCGGCTTGAGGAACCGGTGGGGCGCGTATGAACTCCACCCGCTCCGAGTATGGAACTTCTACGGCGTGTATCACCGCTTCGCCGGTGACCTTCAGACGAACCAGCCTGCCAGGTCGAACCCACTTGGTCTTGTAGTCGCCCGGCTCGAACACTTGTTCCCGCCCCTCACTTCCCCGGTGAATGGAAACGGACCGCACGGAAGCCCATTTGAGGGGAACGAAGAACCAACGGGCCCAAGTCTCCCACCATTTTGCCGCGGCGATTCCTGTCCACCCAATCAGCGACAGGGCTCCGGGGTAGACAACCCAAGGGTTGGACAGCAGAGCGTCTAGCAGGGCCCCCAGCGCAGCCCCCCATTCGTAGCTCCGAACCTCCTCCCAGGGTGGTAGCGATCCGGTGTAGCTGAGGACCGTGACTACGCTGGCGACCAGCGTGACGAGAACGACGACGGGACGGACAGCAGCAACGAGGAAACGGCGTGATTTTTCGCGCATGACAGATTCGGTTCGACGACTCAGTCCATTCTACGGTTCAGGGTGACCAGTTCGCTCCAAAGAGAATCTGGCGTGCTACCCGGAACGTAAGCGTTCGGTCGTGGGTGTATGGATCAGACGCCCGTGTCACTCTCCCGCCGGCAGAGCCGGATGTTCCTGGCCCGGGGTTCGGTGGCCTCGTCAGGGCGGGGCAGCGGTGGTTTCCTGTGGAAAGAGCGCGCCGACAACGCCGCACTGCGCTAGCGCTTACCCGACAGCGCAGATCAAGGACGACACAAGAATCGTGGGCGACCAGGACGGCGAGATCGCCTTGGCGTTCGATGGCGTCGCCCTCGCTCTTGGGATGCGCCGCAGCCGAGCGAAGCAGGGAGGGACCGCCACATACACCCACGACCGAACGCTTACATGCGAGGATGCGAGGGGAACCGAAGGAACCCTTGAGTCGCCGACCTCCCCTTCTGCCTTTGGGACCACCGCGGCCGCGAGCAGACCGGTGTGGCCATCAACGGCGCTCTGCGACGGATGTCAATTGCGCGGGCATGCCGCTGGCTTACTCAACAGTCAGACTCCGCAGGAACTCTCCAAGCGTGATGACGTCTTCCCGTACGGACTCCGGAAACCTCGAATGTAGGGATCTTGGGACGACCAGTCGGATACCTGACGCTCGCATTTCGTCGTGCTGATCCCGAGTTACACCCTCTTGCAGAGTCAAGAGGTGTTTCTGCTCTATCCGATCTGCTTCATTGCACACCTGCCGCCACCGGTCTCTACAGGTGGTCTTCGTGGCGAGCATGGCTAATCGATCCGTTGGGAAGTTGTAGTCACGATATGCTGCCTGCGAAGGAAACAGAAAATCAGGTCGGCGGCCTGGGTCGGACTCCACGTTGTGCTGAAAATCCCGGCCCTCGACCAAACCTTCCTCAGTGAGGATTTCCTTCACATGCAGTTCCAGGGAGCGGCCGGAACGCGATTTGCGGCGTTGCAGCACGGATTGTGCCCGCGCGAGGAAGGCTTCCATCGTCGCAAATCCCTCCTTCACTGTCGGTAGCACCACAGCCTCCTCAACACTGAGAAAGACCTCATACTCGCAATCGCGGCGACGTAGCAAGCGATCATCGGGAGACGCGGAACCTACGGGCAGGAGGTCCAAGGTTTTTCGGATAATCTCAGCGCCGCTCGGGAAATCCCGAAGCCATTCGCTGGGAATCTGATCCGCTGACAGGCGACAGCTCGGGCGTACTCGCGCTGGCGTCTGCGGCACGACATTGCCTGTAGAGGGCTCCCAGACAACTCCAGCGCCGGGTTCAACAGGACCGACATAACTCTCGGCGTGTTCTTCCTCCGCAAGAGTCGTACATATCCAGACTTGGCAAGCTGGACCGGTGTCCCGTCGGGTAAACGCGAACAATGTCAACGCGGCAGTGTTCGCAGGATCCAAGAGAGGAGACTCAGCACCACCAAAGTTGGTGATGCGAGCCTCGTCACGGGTCTTCCCGCGTAATCGGTTGTTGTACCAGATCGCCCGAACCTGAGCGGTGTCTCCGCCATGAGACTCGATCCGAAGAGGAAACCTAATGTCTGGATTCCCTCGATCAGGGCGGTGTATCTCGGGAAGTACCAGGAACAGAAAATCCTTGGGGATATACGGCCCCGCCTGATGTGCACCCGTCGCGAGTGTGTCATTTGCGGCGAGCCGCTTGGCGTATACGAGTGCCGAGCAGAGCCGCACCGCCTCTACCCAGCGGTCAAATGCCGCAATCGACATCCTCAGCGTTGCGCCCGGAAGTGCGCCAACCGGCTGTCTTCCACCAGCCACGCGCCGACTTCGATCGCTACATCCTCCACGGTGCGGCGACCCCGGCCCCTGACGGCACACTCCCACACGTTGGCTTGCCGCCAACCGCTTGCGCGGAGATCACCCTCGACCTCCCGATCGCGCACCCGATTCCTCTCGATTTTGGCTCGCCACCAGTCGGTCCGAGTTCCCGGAAGCCGGAAGAGGTCGCAGTCATGGCCATGCCAGAAACAGCCGTGGCAAAAGACGACCGCACGGTATCGCGAGAGGACGATGTCAGGTTTGCCCGGCAGGTGTCTGGCATGGAGGCGGTACCGAAATCCTCGCGCGAACAGGGCCTTGCGTAGGCGGACTTCGAACTTGGTGTCCTTGGCTCTGATGCCCGCCATCATCCGGCTGCGGGTCTTCGGATCAACTATGTCAGGCGACACGCTGTCTAAGGTCTTTCTGCTCTTTCTTGATCCACGGCTCCATGTGGTTGGCGACGGCTTCAACCACTGGAACGACGACCGCGTTTCCGAACTGCCGATAGGCCTGTGTGTCGGACACGGGAATCTCGAACGGGTCGCGGCCGGGCCGGTCCAATCCCATCAGCCGCGCACACTCTCTCGGGGTTAGGCGACGGGGCCGCCCGTGGCCCTTACGGCGGACCAAGATCTCGGAACCGTCCTTGTAATAGCGGGCCGACAGCGTTCGACTCACATCGTCGCCGCCGACGAGTCCGAAACCGAACCCGTTTCCTTGGCGCCGGTGTTTTTCGGCGTAGCCCTGCAGGTACGTCCACAGATGCTCACTCAGGGTGTACTTGGGTGAAACTGTGGCCCTCTCCCCCACGGTATACGGTGGCTCCGGGAGTTCGGTTCCGTCTCCCGGGTGCAGGACAGTCCTAAGCCGGGGCCCATCGTGGGGACTCGGAAGGGAGAGATCCGAGAAGGAAAACGGCACCCGTTCGCGAAACCCGACAATGAAAACGCGCTCCCGGTGCTGTGGAACGAAGGAGCGGGCGTCGATGACCCGGTAGTCGATCTGGTAGCCAAGATCCTCCTTGAGGGTCTGGCAGATGATGGCGAACGTTCGGCCCCCATCGTGGCTGAGTAGATTTCGGACATTCTCCAGCAGGAACGCCTGCGGGGCATGTTCTCGGATGATCCGGGCGATGTCGAAGAACAGCGTTCCTTGGACCTCGCACCGGAAGCCATGCGGTCGGTTCAAGGCGTTCTTCTTTGAGACCCCTGCGATGGAGAATGGCTGGCACGGGAATCCTGCGATCAGCACATCGTGGGCGGGGATGTCCGCCTCTGCAACTAGGCGGATGTCTCCCTCGATCGGATGGTCGCAGACATGGTTAGCGGCATAGGTTTCCCGCGAGAAGCGGTTCCACTCGGAAGTGAAGACACAGCGGCCCCCAATCGTCTCGAAGCCGAGGCGCATCCCTCCGATGCCGGCGAACAGGTCGGCGAACGTGAAGGCGCCCCGTTCGGGAGTGTGCACAGGCGTCATCGCCCTACCCGCGAGAATTGGTGCCCAAACCGATGGATGGTCAGTGTGACACCCCGCCTGGAAGAGCGATCTTTGGGGCATGATGGAGTTCCTCTGTTCAACAGACTGCCAAGACTGGCAAGAACAGAAGCATCGCGTCCCCGCGCGCCGAATCCCGTCACCCCATTTCTCGCGTCACCCGCAACGCCGTTCCCGGCAGGATTGCCCCATCGAAGTGCGGTCGGCAACAAGCCCGACGCTGCCCTGCTATTCCTGATTGAGACATCGGCCACTACAGCCACATCCTAGTGTCCCATACAGGATCACGCCTGCCAAGTCCAGCGCAGGAATCCCCCGTACTGGTCAAAGCCGTCAACAAGCGTCAGCGGCCCAGACCATGATCCCGCGTACGTCCGCGCCGCCGCATCACCTCCACTGCCCGCGCAACGTCCCGGCGAGCCTCCTGTAGTCCTGGGCCAAGCCGGTCACCTGCCCGTCGAGCCGCTCGAACTGCTGCCGCCAGATTGCGCTCTCGGCGTCCTGCCGCTCGGTTCGCTGCCGCAAGGCTTCGTTCTCCGCGCTCAGCCGCTCGACTTGCTGCTGCAAGGCCTCGATCTGCTCGGCTTGCCGCCGCTGCCCCAGCTCGAAATGCGCGCACAGCCTCTCGAAGGCGACTGTCGACTGTCCCTCTAGCTCGCTCATACAACTCCCTCACTCGCTCAAGAGCTTCAAGGCAGGCCGCCCGCCCACGGTCCAGTGCGGATTGGCCAGCGTCCCGTCCGCCAGCACCACGAACCGCTCCCCGTCGAGCTCCCGCAGCGTCACCCCCCACGTCGTGTCCTCGATTTCGGCCAGCGTCTCGCGCGCCTGGTCGATCCGCACTTCCAGCACCGCCAGGGTTTCGATCTGGCTCTGGATGCTCACCGACAGCCATTGCATCAGCCCCCAGCTCCCGCCACTGATCCCGAGGAATAGGACCAGGCCGGCCACCAGGGGCCGCAGCCACGCGTTCACCAGCATCCACCGCACCCGTGCGACCGTCGCCCCCGTATCGGCTTCGATGGTACGCAGCTCGTCGCTCACGACGGCGCGCAAGTTCGCGCCAAGCTGCCGCACCTCGCTCGTCGTCGCCGCCTCGATCTGCCGGCGGTCGGCTTCCATCCGGCTCTTCACGCGGGCGCTCAAGTCGTTCGGGTTCGAAGTTGTGCTCATACAGCGCTCCTTTCAGCCGGAACCGCGTCCCGCTGTCCGGATCGCGGGCGGTCAGGTAGTCCTTGCCCTGGCGGGGCACCTCGAAGCCGGCCTCCTTCAGGGAGGCGACCACGTCGGCGCGGTTCCGCACCGCGCCGTGCTCGACCCGCTGCAGCAGGTAGTCACGGATCAACTCGCGAGGGCCGGCTTCGTGCTCGAGGCCGGCCCGCAGCTTCGCCGCCTCGATGTAGGCGCGATGGCCGGGCTGGTGCGCCCGGGCGCGCGCCGGGTCGTCGGGGCGGCTCCAGCCGTGCTGGTGGTTGAAGGCGTCGCGCAGTGGATCGAACGTCTTCTGCCAGCCGGGCGGCGCGATGTTCAGGCTGCGGCCTGTCTCCAGGTCGCAGCGGGCGGTGAGGACGTGCACGTGGACCCCGTCCCCGTGCTCGCGGTGCAGGACCGCCGTCCAGGCGTAGCGGTCCGGCTCCAGTCCCGCCCAGGCCGTCTTCTCGAACTCGTCGAGGACGGCCCCGATCTGCTCGTCGGTGGGCCGGTCCTCCGGCGCCCACGAGATCACGGCGGAGGTGTACCCGCGGCCGAACTCCAGCGAGTCGGCGACCGCGGCAACGTGGTCCGGTTCACCGCGCAGAACCTCGACGCCCGGACGCACCCGTCCGGCGGAGTCCCGTTCGCCGACGAGATAGTCGGCCGCCGCCCGGGCCGAGCCGCCGCCGTGACGGAGGAACTTAATGTGCACCGCCGTCCTCTCGGCCAGGCACGGCCAGGGCGCGCAGCGCCCGCTCGACCGCCCTCAGCCGGTCGGTCACCCGGACCGCCTCGATGGGGGAGGCGTGGGTGTTCGCCCAGCGCGCGAGCTGGTTGAGGTTGTTGCCGATGCGCGCGATCTGGCGGCTGCGCTCGCGCTCGACGGCCATTGCCGGCGCGGTCCAGCTCTGCGTCCGCGCCATCGCCTGCCGCAGCAGCGCGGAGAGCGACAGGCCGGCCGCCGCCGCCTTGGCCTTCCAGGCGGCGCGCTCGGCCGGCGACACGCGGAGGTGGACCTCCACCGAGCGGCGCTCAGCCATGAGCGCACCGGCCAGGGGGTTCGGGGGACGGCGTCCCCCGTCCGCCCGCTGCTCCCGCAGCGGCGGATGCCGGGGGTTCGAAGGGGGGCGCAGCATCCCCTCGCCAGAGCACAGTGTGGGCACACTGTGTAGGCTGGCCTACCCTCAAGTGGCCTGCCGGCTCTGGCGCTCTGGTGGTCATCTCGGGTGCCTCCGCTGAGGCCCCGAACGGTGGCGCGAGTCTCCCGACGAGCGTTACCAGCCTATCGGGCGATAGGCCGCAAACGAACGGCCCTCCGGCCGTTTATCCGGGGAGCCGCGCTCCCTCAACCATCGCCGGGCGAGTGCCGCCGACCCGGCGCGGGACGGAAACGCACGACGCGTCCCGGGGGAATTCCCGCCGGCTCGCCGGTGCGTGGATTCCGCGCCTTCCCCGTCTTGCGGGGGCGCGTGTGGAAAACCCCGAACCGCCGAAGCACCACGCGGTCACCGCGCACGAGCGCGGAAGCAACGGATTCGAACAGCGCCTCCACGGCGTCCTGCGCGGCGGGAGACTCCAGAGTCGTCGCCTCCATCGCCCGATGGACGAGGTTGGCCTTCACCGTGCCGGCCGCATGTTAGCCGACGACCCACGGGTGTTCGGGCAGCGTCGCCTCGCCGTCTGCTCGGCAACCACGGCCGCGACTCCCGGAACAGATCGATGCAGAGCGGCGGCGGGAGCAGCTTCGCGGAAGACATCGCCTCCGTGAGCCGCCGCAACGCCACTTCGTGGCGCGGACACCCGCGCGTCGCCCGACGCCACAGAGCGGACGATGGCGCTTCATCAGCGACGGCGCCGAAGTGACTGCACGTAGCCCACCGCGAACATCACCAGGAAGTACCCATTGATTGCGGCGACCGCGCCGAACGCAGCCCAGGGGAGCCACGTGCTCAGTTCAGGTACTCAGCGCCTCCATGCGTCGTGTCCGGCGCTCGCAGCCTTCCGGCTCTTTCGGGGACTACCAACGGTCACGGTTCTTCAGAAACTCCCGCCACAGCCAGCGGAGCCCGAGGCCAACATTGATCACGATGTACTTGATGACAACACGGAGGAGGAACCACAGCGTCCTCCCCAGGGGTGGCGGCGACCTCGGACCGCGGCGCCGTCTGCCGATCACGTGACAGCCGGAACGGCCCGGCGCGCTACTCGGGCCCGCACGGTCCACCGCCGCTTCGCTGCGTCATGCAGAAGGGTTGGGGGAGCGGCCAGCGGGGAGCGATGGCACCACTCCGTATCAGCCCGGCGGGATCGCCCCGCCGCCTCCTCGATCTGGTTCGCCCGCCCGATCCGCCGCGCCTCGTCCGCCGTTCCCTTTGCCCCAGGCCATCCCCTCCAGCGCCCGCCCCTGACGCGGGCCAACGCAATCGGCTCCGTCCAGCGCTCGTCGGGTGCAGTCACCGCACTGGTTGCCTCCGCGGATTCGCTTCCTCTTCCAGCGCGGGTTAGTCGTCGCGGGTCACAGCCACACTCGGATCGGGCCGTTCATGGTTGTATACGATCGCGACGCTGACAGGTAGAGCAGTGTTCCCCGACCACGCGCGGAACGATTCCGAAATCGCTGACCTTGCAACGTCCTCGTCGGCGTAGGACTTCCCCACGTGCTCCCTGCGGAGGAAGCCCTTGGGGCTGATATCGACGACCCGGACAGCACCCTCCGCCGTTCGTCTGATGATGGCGGTGATTCTCCATCCCGGTATCGGCGACCCTCCAGGGTCAGGCATCACGTCTGGTTCCCGCCTCCGTCGAATGGCTCCTGCCGATCAGATGCTAGCAACTCGTCCCGGCCAGGAACGCGGACCACTGCTCCATGAGCGACCGCCGCCGCTCGAACATGTCGGTCCGCCGGTAGGCCGCCTCGATGCTGTTCGTGTTCACGTGCGCCAGCGCCAGTTCGCAAACCTCCCGCGGGGCGTCGGAACACTCCGCCGCCCAGTCACGGAAGCTCGACCGGAACCCGTGAGGCACCGCCGCGATCTCCAGATCCCGGACCATCTTCGGGATCGCCACCTCGGACAGCGGGCCGCCACGCGCCGATGGGAACACCAGTCCCGAGCCGTCCGCGAGTCTCCGCGCCTCCCGAACCACCGCCAGCGCCCGCCCGGACAGCGGAACCCGGTGCTCCCGTCCTGTCTTCATCCGCTCCGGCGGAATCCGCCACTCCTGCCGCTCAAGGTCCATCTCCTCCCACAGCGCGCCGCGCACCTCCCCGCTCCGGCACGCCGTCAGCACCAGGAACTCGAACGCCAACACGGTCGCGGGATAGGCCCCCGATCCCCGCACCTTCTCGATGGCACCGGCAACCTCCGCGTACGGGAGCGCCCGGTGGTGCTGCGGCCGGAAGCCATTCCTGGGCAGCGCCGCCCCGATGGCCTCCCCCGCCGGGTTGTCCTCCCGGTAGCCCTGCGCCACCGCCCACCGCATCACCGCCCCGATCCGCTGGCGAACGCGACGCGCCGTCACCCGCTTCTCATTCCAGATGGGCAGCAGCACCGCCATCACGTCCGACGTGTTGATCCGGTCCACCGGCCTCCCGCCGAGCTTCGGCATGGCGTGGTCCCGGAGGCTCGCCCGCACCAGCTTCTCCTGCCTCCCGCCGTCCTTCCAGCCTGCCCGGTGCACCGCGATCACCTTCTCGACGGCTTCCTCGAAGGTGGGGACCGTCCGCTTGCGGCCGGTCACCAGCTCCCCGCGCCGCCGGGCGGCGAGATTCAGGGCGCACTTCTCGCGGGCCTCGGCCAAGCTGACGTGGGGCCAGGACCCCAGTCCGAGATTGCGCTGGCGGCCGTCCACGCTGATGCGCTGCGCCCAGGACTTGGCCAGGTGCCCTCGGGTCGTATGCTTGACGAGGAGTGAGAGGCCGCCGGAGCCGCGGCCGTCGCCGTAGCGTCCGGGCTGCTCAATGGTGGCGACGAAGCGTGCGGAGAGTCGGTAAGGTCGTTCCATCATGGCTTTTTCGTTCCTGAGGAGGGTTGTCGGTTCCTACAACTACCAAGTGGATATCAGATAAATGGCGGGAACGAGCGGGTTATGATCGTCCTCGGATGGAACATTGTAGCACGATAAGCCGTTGATATAGTGCAGATTTAGGAGCACACAACGGATCTGCACGGAATCAGATGGAACGTGGTGATTGCGGTCCGCAGGGCCGCGGAGCGCGTATAGCTGTGGGGCTGGATAGGGCGCGAACCGGCAACGCCTCTGCCGTCCACGGTGCTCCCGGTTTTGCAATCATGGGCGGCAATCAGACGGCTGGGCCGGGATGGCAGTTCCTGTCACTCTGGCGTGATGTGATTTCTCCCATCGAAACCACCCCAATGACCGCCACCCCCACTGACGCCCCCTCCGACCAGGACGAGAAGGGCGAGGAGTCAGAATCCTCGGAATTCGGAAGGGGGGAGTGAAGAGTGGACGCTGCGATTGGACTGGCGTTTCGTGCTCTGTACTACCTCTGGAGGAAGTTTCGACCACTTCCCTTGTCAGACGGTGCCAAGGCTGTACTCGAACGGATGCAGTCAGACACCACGGACAATGGCGTCTTCATCGATTCACCAACATTGGCCGACAAAGGCCGCAGGCTGCTGTGCCTGTCTGGAAGCATCGAAATCAAGACGACTCATCGCGTAGTGGCTGAACTGGAAGACAAGGGTCTGGTGGTAGTCGTCCGAGAGAAGATACGAGAAGAGGCCAGGGCGGACGACTACGTGAAACTCACACACTTCGGTTGGAGGTTGAACCCGAAGACGCGACGGGTCGATAAGATCGGCTGACTATCGCCTGCGCTCACCTTGGCCTAGCCCCAAGTCTGCCACTGTTTAGGCTAGGGAGTTAGCTCCGGATCGGGTCCATCGAAACTGGGGGTGAGGGCGATACCGCCGTCGGGACCGGCAGGACCCGAAATCGCCCGGTTGCCAGCCTTTCGGCGTTCTGGGCGACGCCTCCAACAGGACTGGTCCGAGCGCCACTAGGGATGAGGCTGTTGCTCGTCCATTCCAGCCCTTCCTGTGTCCGTGTCTTCGGGCTTCGAAGTCGCAGCCTCAGTCCCTCCCTGCTTCTCTGCAGCCTGTTTGGGCTCAGAGGCGACCCTTGGCGCGCTGGGCACCCAAGGTCGCAGGTGCTGCCCCACTTCCGTGTAGAAGTCGGGGACGTGTTTCTCGAGCGCCTGAATGAAGGACTTTGGGCTCTCCATCTTTCGCCCGAGTTCACCGATCAGTTTCACCTCGAACCTTCTCGGGCAAATCTTCACATCATCCTTGGTTATTGCCTCCGGGTTCTCCCGCACCGCGGCCAGTGAGTGCTGGATGTCCTCCCTTCGCCCGTAGACGGCTTTGACGTGGACACTCTCTTCTTCTTCTGTCTTGACGAGTTGACGCAGCAGCCAATTGACACGCGCCTTGGCGGTCTTGCGGTCTTCCGGGGCCCCCACCGTCATGCTGGTCGTGAGGGTCTTAGCTCTGAGATCCGCCCGGACGGTAAGCCCTGACACACCGTCGGGAATCAGGTATTCCACCTCCAGCACCTGGTTGTTGCAGAGTCCGTCCAACACCCGGTTCATGAATGCCCTTGGATCTTCGCGTTCCAGGCGGCTGAGCTTCACGGGTACTGGCTGCTTAAGGAGACGGGTGAGTTGCAGTCCGAGGTCCCGGGCTTCTTGGGTCCAGCCCGCCGCGACCTCCAGGGCTGCGTCGCTGCCTTTCCTGACTCCGGCGCCGGCGGAGACTGCTCGGGCGGTTTCCTTCCAGCTCGACGGCATCCGGTCGAAGCGGACAACGCCGGTGCTCGGGTGACTGAGGAACCGAACTAGGTGCGCGATGACCCAGCGGTGGTCGCGATCCTCAATCTCGCCGCCGTCCGTCAGAAGACGGCACTTTGTCAAGATTGAACTCCAGGACCAATGCAGCAGCGCGATGCCTTTGGGAGTCTTTCCGCGGTACGTCGGGTGATGGTTCGCGAGGACTGCGAATTCGTTTGAGATCGTGATCAACGCATTCGCGCGGACGGAACGGCTTTCGGCCAGATAGGCCGCGATCTGACTGTCATTCAGCACGGCCTTGCCGATCTTTGCCTCAAGCAGGGCGACCCACCGTTGTCCGCGTGTGCTTTCGACTTCTATTCTCCCGTCCGGCCGCTCCCCACCCTTCTTGCCGACCGGTCCGACTTCAGTCCAGGCCTGCAATCTGCTCTTCTTGCCGAATCGAACCCCCTGCCCGTGGAGCAGACTCTTGGCGAATTCCGGCACCTGTTCCATGCACGCGAGTAGGATCGATACGGCACGCTTTTCCTTCGATCCTTCCGAAAGCGCCGGAAAAAGCGCGGCGCGATGGCCACTCGGGTCGCCATTCTCGCCTCTGTCCGATGTTCTTGTTTTCACTGCGACTGTCCTCGTTTGTGGTGCTACGGACGGCTTCGGCCTTGGCCGACCATCGGTTCCCGATGATACCGACGGGCCTTCGATGCTTGAACCACGCGATCAATTTCGAGCGTCGTGAACCTCCCCGCCACCAGATGACCGGATTCTTCCGGGAGCTGCGGCGCCTCTACAAGCCCGCCCGCTACAAGGGCCTACGCGGGCGAGAACTTCTACGTCAGGGGCTTCGAGAACAGGATGGAGATGCTCGCCGACATGAAGGCGTTCTTCGACTTCTATCTCCTGGGAAAGGACACCGAGCTGCCGGGGGTCGGGTACCTGGAGGAACTCGAGGGCGTGTCGCACTGAAAGGCGGCGCGCAGGCTTGGACCGCCGGCTTCAGCCGGCACGCGCTTGCCGAATCCCTCCACCGTGGATGGCGCCGATGATCAGGCCGAACAGCCCGAATTGGAGCACCAGATAGGCCGTTTCCATCCCGACGAACGTTGCTACTCCCGGCACTTGCTGCTTGGCGACGAAGGCGAGCACGTGCGAGGTCCAGAAGAAGGCGCCGGTAATGAGAGCGAACCGGATCCCCCGCCGCAACGGGGTTCCCTCGGCCTTCAGCATCGGAAACAGGGCGGAGAGCAAGACGCCCTGGAGCACGATCGTCAGCAGACCGAGCAGAAAGTCCGGCTCCCCTTCGAAGTAGCCGAACGATTCGTATCGCTCCCGGAAGAGCAGCACATGCCAGCCCACGGCGAGCGAGAACGTGCAGACCGTATAGGCGGCGGTTCCCAAGATCAGCTTCTTGGTGTTCATCGTGTCGGCAATCGTATTGCTGGCCGCACCCGTTTCGCGGCGCTCAAACGCTTCGGGTATCTGGAGGAACTCGAGCGCGTGTCCTACTGAGAGCGGAATCGCGTATAGCCGCTCCCGCGCACGGCGCAGGGGCTTGGAGCGCCGGTCTCCAGACCGGCATCGCCCGCGCAGCGGGCGAAACCGCGTGTCGCTCCCGGCTGTCGCGGCGGAGCCGCCGTCCCCCACCCCCGTAGAATCGCCCGCCGGGGGTCAGGCTCCCGACGGGAGGTTCCCATGTCCCAGTTCATCAGACGCACCGTCCTTTTGGGACTCCTGCTGGCGTTCGCCGTCGCCCCTGCAGCCGCCCAGAACCTCGAAACCCTCCGCCCGGTCGCCGATCAGGGCGCCGCCGAGCGCGCCAAGCTGGCCCAGGTGATCGTGGACTCCGTCTTCAGCTTCGGGGAGCTCGGCTTCCAGGAGGTCGAGACCTCGCGCTACCTGACCGACGTGCTCCGCGACAACGGCTTCGAGATCGAGGAAGGGATCGCCGGCATCCCCACCGCCTGGATGGCGCGCTGGGGTTCGGGCTCGCCGGTGATCGCGCTCGGCAGCGACATCGACGGCATCCCAAAGGCGTCCCAAAAACCCGGCGTCGCCTATCTCGACCCGCTCGTCGAAGGCGCCCCCGGCCACGGCGAGGGCCACAACTCGGGTCAGGCGGTGATCATCGTGGGAGCGCTTGCCGCCAAGGAGGTCATGGAGCGCGAGGGGATCCCCGGGACCATCGTCATCTGGCCGGGAGTCGCGGAGGAACTGCTCGCCACCAAGGCGTGGTTCATCCGCGCCGGCCACTTCGACGACATCGACATCAACATCTTCACCCACGTGGCCTCCGACTTCGGGGTGAGCTGGGGCCAGGGCAGGGGCAGCGGCCTCGTGTCCGTGGAATACACGTTCGAGGGCGAATCCGCGCACTCCGCGGGGGCGCCGTGGAGAGGCCGCAGCGCGCTCGACGCCGTCGAGATCATGAACATGGCCTGGAACGTCAAGCGCGAGCACCTGCGCCTGCCGCACCGTTCGCACTACGTGATCTCGAACGGCGGCGATCAGCCCAACGTGGTGCCCCAGCTCGCGTCGGTTTGGTACTACTTCCGCGAACTCGACCAGCCGCACATGAAGGAGCTCTACGAGCTCGGCAACACGATGGCCGAGGCGGCGGCCGCGATGACCTCGACCAAGGCGTCGTGGCGCATCCTGGGCCACGCGTATCCGCGCCACTTCAACAAGCCGGTCGCCGAGGCGCTGTGGGCCAACATCGAGCGGGTGGGGCTCCCGGAGTGGAGCGAGGCCGACCAGACGCTCGCCCGCGGTCTCCAGCGCGAGCTGGGGGTCGAAGAGCGCGGTCTCGCCATGGAACTCGGCCAGATGGGCGGGCCGGCGCCCGAGCCCCGGCTCGGGGGTTTCTCCGACGACATCGGGGATATCTCCTGGAAGGTCCCCACCGTCACCATGCGCTACCCGGCGAACATCCCGGGCGGCCCGGGCCACCACTGGGCGAACGCGGTGGCTATGGCGACCCCCATCGCCCACAAGGGCGTGACCGCCGGGGCGCGCGTGATTGCGATGACCCTGATGGACCTGTTCCTCAATCCGTCACTGGTCGCGGCGGCGAAGGACTACTTCGCCGGACAGACCGCCGAGCACCAGTACAGCCCGCTGATCAGCGATGACGACCCTCCAGCCATCCATCTGAACAAGGAGCGGATGGACTCCTTCCGAGAGGCCATGCGGCCGTTCTACTACGACCCGGAGCGGTATGACAGCTATCTGGAGCAGTTGGGGATCGAGTACCCGACGGTCCGGCAGGAGAACTGACGCCTGGCGGCTGCCGGCAATCGGCGCCGGTCAACTCGTCCGCGGTTCTCCCGGGAAGACTTCGGGGCGATGCCAGGCCACTAAGGCGGGGTTGGGTCCGAGCTGAACGCGCTGTCGGCCGGTGAGAGCTGAGCGGCTCGTTCCGGATTACGTCCGTCTTCGCTTGCCTCTCGCGACCTCGGTCGCCAGCGCATCGAGCGTCGGCTCCCACAGCCGGCGGAACCGCTCCAGCCACGCGGCCACATCCTTCAGCGGATCCGCGTCCACGGCGTAGAGGCGCCGGGCGCCGTCGTTGCGCACCGTCGCGAAGCCGCTGTCACGCATGACCTTGAGGTGCTGCGACACCGCAGCCTGCGTGATGCCGAACTCGCGCCGGATGACCTCCGCGATGGCGCCGGCGGCGTGGTCTCCGTCGGCGAGGAGCTCGAGGATGCGCCGCCGGACCGGGTCGCGGAGCACCTCGAACGCGTGCATCAGGCGGGCTCGCCGGGTTCCCCGGTGAAGAACCGAGCGACGCGACGCGCCGCCGCGCGCGCCGCTTCGGGGTCCGTTTCGGCCGCCACGGCCGCTTCCCCCCACGCCGCGCTGCTGCCGGTGTAGAAGGCCTTGCCATCGGGGGAAGCGGTGAACGCGGCTTCGTCGGGCTTCGGCGCATCCGGCTGGGCGAGATACATCGCGAGCCCCAGGAGCCCGCCCTCCCAGCCGAGGCCGGTCGCCCCGGGCCCGAACTCACGCCATTGGTCCGAAAGGAGCACGGTGTGGGTGAGGGCCAGCCGCGCGCCGCCGGCGCCGTCGTCCGAGATGCGCACCTCGACCCAACTGACGTCCCCGCCCCACTCCCAGGTGAGCGCAAGACGGGCGGGCGGTTCACACGCGGTGATCTTGCCCCCGGCATTCCCTTCGAACTGGAAGCGTCCCCCCGGTTCGAGTTCCCCGCGGATCGGCAGGAACCAGCGCGGAATGCGCTCGCCGTTCGTCACTGCGTCCCACAGGTCCTCAACCGTCGTCGGGTAGCTGCGGGAAAGAGTGAGCGCACGAGCGGATCGCCCGTCGCGCTCCAGCGATACCACCGAGCGCTCGACCGCGCCGAGGTGTCCTTCGACATCGAAAACCATGATGTTCTCCCCAAAGATTCAAGAATGAACTTATATAAGTATTACCTAAAATAAAGATCCAGGACGAGACGGCCCCTTCCGATGCCCAACGACATCGCCCTTGCCCGTCGGGGAAATGTCGTTGTGCGTTCGAAAGCCACGTCATGAATGAATATCATTCACCACATGACTGACCGTGCATCCCTTCCCCGACTGGCGGCGGAGCGCCTGCGGCGGGTGCTGTCCGCCATGCCCGTCGCGGTCCTGACGGGAGCCCGGCAGACCGGGAAGAGCACGCTCGCCCAGGAGATCGGGGGCGGGACGCGGAACTACCGGTCGCTGGACGACTTCGACACTCTCGACACCGCACGACGCGACCCGCGGGCACTTTTCGCGGGCGGCGGACCGATCACTCTCGACGAGGTGCAGCGCGCGCCCGATCTGCTGCTCGCAGTCAAGCGCGCAGTGGACACGGACCGGCGGCCGGGGAAATTTCTTCTCACGGGCTCCGCCGACCTGCTGCTCATGCGGCAGGTCTCGGAATCGCTCGCGGGGCGCGCCGGCTACGTCGCGCTCTGGCCCATGACCCGGGGCGAGACGGAGGGATGCGGGCGCTGCGGCATCTGGGAAGACCTCCTCGCTACGGCCGCGGGCGAATGGCGGGAACTGGTCGCCTCGCAACCCGACCGCCCTGCCGACTGGCGTCGCCTGGCGCGGCGCGGAGGCTTTCCGACCCCGGCGCTCCACCTCGACGACCCGGAAACTCGCGCCGACTGGTTCGAGGGGTACGAGCGCACCTACCTCGAGCGCGACTTGAGGGCGCTGGCCCGAATCACCGCACTGCCGGACTTCCGGCGGTTGATGCGCATCGCCAGTCTGCGCCTCGGTCAGCTCGCCAACCACACCGGGATGGGGCGGGACGCCGCGTTGCCGCAACCGACGGTGCGGCGGTGGCTCAACCTCCTGGAGACTTCGTATCTGTTCGTCCCCGTCCCGGCGTACAGCGTGAACCGCACGAAGCGGCTCATGAAGTCGCCGAAGGTCTTTTGGTGCGATGGCGGACTGGCGCTCCACCTGAGCGGCGGCGAACCCTCGGGCGCCCATCTGGAGAACATCGTGCTGGGCGACCTGCTCGCCTGGCGCGATGCCCGGCCCGCCGGCCGGGGACGGGCCGAGGTCTTCCATTGGCGCACCACGCTGGGCGAGGAAGTGGACTTCGTAGTGGAAGCCGGGGACCGGCTGCTGCCTATCGAAGTCAAGGCGACCACCACCCCGCGGTTCCGGGACGCCGCGGGTTTGCGGGTGTTCCAGGCAGAGTACGGCGAGATGGCGCGGCCCGGGCTGCTGCTGCACGGAGGAACCGAGGTTTCCTGGGTCGCGTCCGATGTGCTCGCCGCGCCCTGGTGGCGGGTGCTGTAGGACCTGTTCCTCGACCCGTCGTTGCTGGCGGCGGCGAAGGTTTACTTCGCCGTTCCGGGAGGCGATGCGGCCGACGAGTCGAAAGAACCGTGACTTTGGATGCTGACTGTCACCGGGCCTGGTCCGGGTGCGACAGGGGCAGGCCCGCAACCCTCGCGAGCGGCAGGGCGGTGATCCCGTCACCCAGCGGGTACTCCAGCTCCCCCGGATAGACGACCCAGAGGTGTTCGAGGCCGAGGTCCCCGGCGACGATGTGCATGGACTTCGTGGTCGGCGCGTCAGCTCTTTGCGGCCGCGGGAGGAACGGTGCCGGGATGCGGCGGCGCCGTGTCGCGCCGGGTCCGGTACGCCTGCTTGGGAGAGTTCGGGCGGTCCGGATAGCGCCGCTCCAGCAGGCCGGCCTCCACGAGCGGGCGGATGTAGCGGTTGGAGAGGCTGCGCCGGTGCATGTCGAACCAGCGCGCGAGCTCGCCCGGAGTGGTCCAGTCGCGCTCACGGCAGATGTCGAGGATCAGTACGCGCAGAGCTTCCGGGTGGGGCCGAGCATCCGTAGCGGCTGCCTCGGGGATGAACAACTCCGGGAGACCCTTGAAGCGGGCTTCTCGGTCCTGTTTGGGAGCCGCCGCCGCGGGTGGCTCGTTCGGTGTCTCGGGTTTCGTGGTTTCTGCCGGACGCTCGGAGCGTCGTTCCGATGGGATCCGCGGGAGTGCCGGTCGCGGCGCCTCGGGGCTGGAAGGCCGGTCCGGGCGATCCGGTTCCGCCGGTTTGTGGTGGGGTCGCAGCGGAGGCTCGGGGAGTCCGGGCTCGCTGTCCTCGGGTGGGTCCAGCAGGCCGAGTCCGCTCGCTTCCTGTTTGCCCGCGGCGGGGAACAGTCGGGCCAGGCTGGAGAGCGCCGCCGCTGCTCCGGCGCCTCCCTCGGTCAACCGGCCGCCGAAGCCCCGCACCGCTCGGCCCACTTGCCGAACCTTCGCCGTGGTTCCGCTGACCTTTCCGTCGTCCCCTCGCAAGGCTCGCGTGCTGCGCACGACGCCTCCGCCGAAGTCGCGGCGGCGTAGCCGACCCGGATCGCCCCGCGCGCGACCTTCTCACTCTCGACCGCGAGCTTGTGGATCCCCTCGCGTGCTGCGGGCCAATGCTTCTTGAGGAACCGAAATCCCTTTGCGATCCCCGAGAGGACCAAGCGGACCCACAGCCAGACGCCCCGAAGCCGTGGTCGAGGCTTTCGCAGCCACGCGCGGAGGGCGTCGAGTCCGGGTGGCTTCTCTTCTGGCGGGTCGAACAGACTGAGGGGAGCGGGCACGTGACGGTTGAATGTAAGCCAAACAATATAGGGCTTTTAGAGTTACAGTTCTTTACGTCGTTCGTGACAGTCGAAGTCGGCCGGCTGCAACTAGTAGCCGAAAGGAATTCGGCTGGATTGCTACTAGTAGCTGGAGCGGGTCGCCGGGCTGCGACTAGTAGCTGAAGGGGATTCGGCTGGGTTGCTACTAGTAGCTGGAGCCGGCCTTTGGGGGCTGAACTAGTAGCTCTGGCGGGTTTTCGGGCTGCAACTAGTAGCTGAAGGGGATTCGGCTGGGTTGCTACTAGTAGCTGGAGCCGGCTTTTGGGGGCTGAACTAATAGCTTTGGCGGGTTTTCGGGCTGCAACTAGTAGCTGAAGGGGATTCGGCTGGGTTGCTACTAGTAGCCGGGGCGGATCGCCGGGCTGCAACTAGTAGCTGAGGGAGAGTCGGCTGGGCCGTAACTAGTAGCTGTTCGAGAGACATGAACCTTTTGCGCAGTTGGGAGACAGCAACTTTTGCGCGCCGTGGGCGTGCGCCGCGATGCGCCGCCCGCGGGCCTGCGGCCCGCTGTGCCGACCTGGAGGTCGGCGTTCCCGTGCCTGCACAACGTGGGGGTGGCGGGGGGTCCGCGGGCGTGACGCCCGTTGACAGGGTCGAAGGCTGCCCGTAGGCTGCGAAATCAGTAACCGACTCGACTGAGTGGAGGAGACCCATGGTTTCGATGAGCCGTTCGACCCGGATCCTGTTTGGCGCGGCACTCATGTTGCTCGCCGCCGGGAGCGCCCTTGCCCAGCCCTACACCTGCGAAGAGGTGATGGTGCCGATGCGCGACGGCACCAACCTGGCCACCGATGTGTACATGCCGCAGAACCAGGGTGACGGTCCCTTCCCCGTCATCCTCGAGCGGACGCCGTACAACAAGGGCGACTGCGCGCACCGCTACGCGCCCTACTTCGCCGAGCGCGGCTACGTCGCGATCGTCCAGGACGAGCGCGGCCGCTACAACTCGGAGGGCGTCTACCACTGGCTGCTCGACCAGGCGTGGCACGAGCGCCAGGACGGCTACGACACGATCGAGTGGGCGGGGACCCAGCCCTGGTCCACCGGAAAGGTCGGGACGCAGGGGCTCTCGTTCACCTGCTTCAACCAGTACCTGACCGCGCCGACCCGGCCGCCGCACCTGGCCGCCATGTTTTGTGCGCACTCGGCGTCGAACGCCTACAAGGACCTCTACTGGGCCGGTGGCGCGCTCCACATGATCATGCCGACCTGGCTGCTGTCCCAGAACGAGATGGTCCAGCCGGTGCCGCTCGACGACCCCGGACGGCGGACCGGCTACGTCGGGCGCGACCAGGCCTGGCGGCGGTGGCACGAACGGCGTCTCGAAAGCGAAATGCCGATGGGCCAGAGCATGCTCACCCGCATGATGACCGACATGATCGAGAACCCGTACTACAACGACTACTGGCGGCAGTACGCGGTCGACGAGCAGTGGGACCAGATCGACACTCCGATCATGCACTACGCGAGCTGGTACGACCGCTACCCGCACTCGCAGGTGGGCCACTTCAACGGCATCCAGGCTCAGGGCATGCCGAACGCCAGGGACAGCCAGCGTCTGTTCGTCGGGCCGTGGCTTCACGGGTCCGGCCTCGTAAACGCCCGGGTGATCGGCGATCTCGACTTCGGGCCCGAGGCGGCCATCGACTACAACGGGCTGCGCCTGCGCTGGTTCGACTACCACCTGAAGGGCATCGACAACGGCATCATGGACGAGCCGAAGGTGAGCCTCTTCATCATGGGTGCGAACACCTGGCGCCGGGAGAACGAGTATCCGCTCGCCCGCGAAGTGCGGACCGACTACTACTTCCGGGCCGACAAGGCAGATTCCATCGACTCGCTGAACGACGGAACGCTCTCGACCGAGGCGCCGGGGGACGAAGGTTCAACCACCTACGAGTACGACCCGCGCGATCCGGTGCCGTCTATCGGCGGCGACCTGTTCATCCAGCCCATGGGCGCGCGCGACAACCGGCCGGCCGACCGCCGCAGCCTGACCTTCACGACGCCGGTGCTCGAGGAGGACACCGAGGTCACCGGGATGCCGACGGTGGAACTGTGGGCCTCATCCAGCGCGGTGGACACCGACTGGACGGTGACCATCACCGACGTGCATCCGGACGGCTACTCGCAGACCCTCCGCCAGAACATCCTGCGCGCGCGCTACCGCGAGGGCGACGAAGCGCCGGTCCTGATGAATCCCGGCGAGGTCTACAAGTTCGTGATCGAGATGTATCCCATCTCGAACCTCTTCAAGGCGGGTCACCGCATCCGGATGACGGTATCCAGCAGTGCCTTCCCGAAGTGGTTGCCGAACGGCAACACCGGCCGGGAAATGGACGAGGACATGCCGGTGATCATCGCGGAGAACACGATCTACCACGACGCCGACCATCCTTCGAAGGCCATCCTGCCGATCATCCCGGCGGGACCGGGCGCTGGCCCCGGGCGTCACTGAGGCGCGCCCGGGAATCTCCCCCCCGGGGGGCGGAGGCGCAGCCTGTGCCCCCCGGCCACGCGGCGACCGCTCCGGCGCAGCGAGCGACGGGGCGCCGCGGATTCAGACCGGCAGGGTGCGCAATGACGACTGGTGCCTGGCCGGGACGAGTCCTTTCAGGCCACCGTCAAACGTCGTCAACTGGCCGCCCCGCTGGATCGCGGCGGCCAACAGCAGGGCGTCCGTGATCTGCCGGTACCCCTGCAGGCGCGCACTGACCGATTCCGGCAGCGCACTGATGGAGCGGTCCAGCGGCCAGAAGCGGCGGGAGCCCAGCCGGGTGAGGGCTTCCAGAACCCCGATGGCGTCGAGAGCGGTCACCGTGTGGCGGACGGCGGCGCGGTTGCACGAGACTCGCACGAAACCTGCCTCCGTCAACAGGCACGTCGCCCAGCCCGCGTCCCGATCCGCGTCGAACCAAGCCCAGGCGGCGTCGTGATGCACGTGGTTGGGCCAGGCAAGCGCGACCAGGACGTTCACGTCCGGAAGAGCAATCAAGGCCAGTCGCTCAGGGAACGATGGACGTCCTCGTTCGTGATGGGACCGGCATCGGGATCCACCGCAAACACGGTCGCCCGCTCCCGCTTGCGCTGAGCGACGGCGGCGCCCGTCCGGAAACCGCGACGCGCCAACTCCGACAGCGCTCGGCCCACGCTCACGCCGCTCCGCTCGGCGAGCGCTCGCGCCACCGACAGCACATCATCATCAATCGTCACCGTGGTTCGCATCGACGCATTATAACATCATCGCATCACGACATCGACGAACGGAGCACACGATTTACCACGACGCCGAGCGGACGGGGGCGCGGTTGCACGAAACCCGCGCCACGCCAACTCCGACAGCGAGCGATCGGCGTTGTCGTCGGGACCTCCGAGGCGCGGCTACGGCCAGAGCCAGCCGAAGACGTCGCCGGTGAGCCGTGGTTCCCGAACGCTGCCGACGAAGCCGGAGCCCGGGCGCGGTTACTCGATCGGCGAGAGGAGTTCCGGCGCGGTCACGAGCTGCCTCACTCCGTGCGATTTCGTCTCCTCGAACACATTGCCCGCTACGGCCCAGCGGTGGAGGGAGTTGATGTCCAGCCGGGCGCATTGCGGCCGCACGCTCCACGTGACCTGCGCGGGGGAACAGGTGCTCTGGTCGTAGGAGGGGCCGGTGGTGGAGCCGCGGAACAGCACCGGTTCGCCGGTGTCGGACGGGATCATCATCGCCTGATGGAGGCCTCCGCTCGGGTTGCCGCCGTAGGCCATCGTGGTGAAATCGGGCGCGTCCGGGTCGTTGACGACGACAAACACCTGAGCCTCCACGCGGAGGAGCGGGTTCTCGCAGTTCTCGGGGACGCACGCGCCGAGCCCGACACCGGGAGTCGCGTCGCATGAGGTGTGAACCCAGTGGACCTCTATGGTGTCGCCCGGGCTCACGCCGCCGTAGGCCCCTTCGGCGGGCTCAAGCTCGGCGGGCGTGAGATCCGCGGTCTCGTTGCAGGCGTAGCCGCCGTCCTCGGCGTCGCTGACGAAGACGCTGAATCCGGGGCCCTTGTGCTCCGCGTTCGTGTGCGTGTGGAGGTTGCAGAGGTTCATCTCGCTCGCTGGCGGCGCCAGCGGGAACATGTCCGCGTTCAGCCCGTGCGGGTCGGCGATGTCCCGCGGCGTCTGCGGCCCCATGTCGAGGCAAAGCGCCTGCTCCGTCGATGAAGCCGCCTCCGTCGCGGCGTCGCGGTCCGAGCCGGCCGATTCGGGGGCCGGGTCGCCGCCACAACCGGCGACGAGCGGAGTGACCAGAACAGCGGGGAGGATCGTGAGTCGCATGAGGCTTATCGTAATCAAGGGACGCCGGGGTCCGCTGACCACGCGGCCGGACGGCCCGCGGAATCGGCCGGGCCGTGAACGGCCGGCGACGGCCAGGGCCTGCCGAAGACGCCGCCGGTGAGCAGGCCGTAGATCATCCCGTCCACCGTCGTGCGGAACGTGGAACCCCAGCTCATCAGCGCGTCGCAACATCGGCTAGCGGAGCGGACATCGACGCCGAGCGGCAATTGCTCAGTTGGGCGCGCCGATCCGGTCGTTGCGCGCCAGGACGTGGCCGTCCGGCCCGAACGCGAACGGCACCGAGCGGTTGTCTTCGTCCCAGAGGCCGGGATGGGTCTGCACCTGGAGGTGCAGGTGCGGCATCGTCGTGTTGCCCGAGTTCCCGACCAGCGCCAGCGGATCGCCCGCCCGCACCCGGTCGCCCTCGCCGACCCGCAGCGAGCCCTGCCGGAGGTGCGCCAGGACCACGAAGTGACCGCTGTCGAGCTCGATGACGATGACGTTCCCCGCCGCGTCCTCGAGTTCGGTCACGAAGTTGGCGCCCTCGGAGTCCTCCATCCCGCCGCGCGCGACGACCACCGTGCCGTCCGCGGGCGATTGCAGAAGCTGCTCCCAACTGTGGACGCCCGCGTTGCCGTCGCCGTCGGCGAAGATCCGGCCGTCCTCCAACTGGACGAGGTCGAGCGCGAAGTGCTGGTTGTACGCCACCAGATGGTGATTCTGCAGGGGGCTGTCGCCGCCCTGCAGCACCACCCACTCGCCCTCGAACGGGGGAGCGATCCGCACCTCGGCTACGGGCGCCCCCAGGAAGGCCCGGCCGAGATCGAACGCCAGGACCAGGGCGCCCGCTGCCATGACGATGGTGGGCCCGGTACCCAGCCGGTCCGGGACGACGAAGGAAGCTGCGATCCGGAGCCCGGAGACGCCGATCACCACGGCGATCAACGCCGTCAGCTCCGCCGTGCGGGGGAAGACCGCGAGGCACGCGGCGGCGCTCAGCGTCCAGAAGCTCGCGCGTCCCACCGCCTGGAGGAGCCGGGGCCGGTTCTCGCGCCCGCGGAATCCCCGGGCAAGCTGCGGCTTGAGCCGCCCCTTCCACGCCGACCGGATGAGGCTCGCGATCGCCCACCCGCAGCCGAGCAGCAGCGCCAGCCCGAGCGCCTGGTGGCTGTAGAGGCCCACGAGGCGGAGCCCGAAGAGGCCCGCGAGACCCACCAGCGTCAGCAGGGTCGTGACGATCGCGTACGCGTGCTTCCTCATCTCACCAGGGCGAGGACGCGGCCGGAGGCCCGCCGGCCGAAGCCTGCGCGTCGCGGCAGGCGCTCGTCCGCCGGTGTCCGATCCACGCCGAGCGCCGCACCCATCAGCCCGCTGCGCGTCTCGTCCCGCTGATCGGGTCCGTAGTTCGCCACCTTGACGAGGGTGGCCAGGAGCACCAGCGCGTCAACGACGGGCCAGGCCCGGCTGGCGGTGCAGGGCACGCCACCCTCGTAGCGGCCGGCAGCGTCGTAGTCCGCTTCGTCCGGGTTCGGGGGACCGTGGACCAGGGCGACGGAACAGCCTGCCGTGGTCATCGCGCAGGCGAGGCCGGCCGCCATGAGCGACCGGAGGCGCCTTCGCCGGGGGGACATCCGAGGTCGTGTCGGGACTCCGGGACTACGGCCAGAGCCAGCCGAAGACGCCCCCGGTGAGCAGGCCGTAGATCAGCCCGTCCGTCATGGTGCGTACGGTGTAGCCCCAGCTCCGTCCCCACCAGATCGAAGCCTGCAACACGGCGAGCGAATACCCGGCGAAGCTGACCGCGGCGACCACCCGGAACACCTCGTCGTACTCCGCGCCGATGCCGACGGCCGATCCCGCCACGTAGGCGGCGAATCCGCCGACCACCAGCGAATAGACGAACCACAGGCCGAGGTTCCTGCCCATGTTCGTCGGCTCGTTTGGCAGCACGGTCATGATCGCCACCGGGCCCTCCTTGGTCTTCTGGAGGAACTCCGGGGTCGCCATGTCCTTGGCGTGGCCGTGGGGAATCGCGTAGTCGCCGGGCGGGATCGCGAAGGGCCGGAGCGCGTCGGCGACCTTCCGCTCGTCGGGAATCGCCCCCATGTCGTTCTTGTGGAACCCGAGCACCATGTGGATCAGCGAGCTGGCGAGGAACACCGCGACGGCGGCAACCAGGATCGGCAGCCAGAGGGAAAGGACGGTCATCATGGGGGATCTCCTGAGGGTGATGAGGATACGCGCCCCGGGGCGCCCAGGTTGGCGATCACCCCACCGAGCCTGCCGCCATAAGCGCCTGAAGGTTCGGGAGTTTCGCTCGCGTTTGGCGAGCGATGCCGGCCTGGAGGCCGGCGCTCCTACCGTTTGGCGCGGCGGCGGGCGACCACGATGGGCCGCGCGATCTCGTTGAACGCCAGCAGGAGCGCGTCGAGCTGCATCCGCTTGTTGCCGTAGGAGCGGTACATGTCGCGGTCGGCCTCCTCGACGAGCAGCAGGGCCTCCGCGAAGGCGCCCCCGGGGGCGAGCTTCGCGAGCTTGTCCAGAGATTCGCGATCACTGGAGAGCGGCGCGCCTCCCGAGCCCAGCGCCGCCAGGTCCCGGAGGGTGGCGCGCAGCAGCACCAGAATCGTCTGCAGCTCGTCGATGCGGCCCGCCTTCCGGGAGCGGGGGCCTCCCTTCGTCAGCCGCTCGGTCAGCGCCGCCCGGGCCGGCGGCGGGATCCCCCGGCCGACGACCGCGGCCATTCCCTCGGCCTCCTCGGCGAGCGGCAGCAGCCGGTCCCGCGGCAGCGCGAGCGCCCGCGCGAGATCCCCGCCCGCGGCCGCCGCGGCGACCGCCGCCTCGGCGGGCGGGTAGTCGTGCTCTTCCCGCAGCCGGGCGGCGACCTCGGGAGCGGTCGGCGCGGCGAACCGCCAGCGCTGGCAGCGGGAGACGATCGTGGGCAGGAGCGCCGCCTCGGTGCGCGCGCAAAGGATCAGGCCGAGCCACGGGTGCGGTTCTTCGAGCGTCTTGAGGAGCGCGTTGGCCGCTGGCGGGTTCATGGTGTCCGCCGCTTCGATCACCAGCACCCGGCGGCGTCCCTCGAACGGATGGGTGCGGGTTCCGGCGATGGCCTGGCGGATCTCGTCCACCCGGATCGGCTTGCCGCTCTCCGGCCGCAGGATCCGCACGTCCGGATAGGGACCGGTCGCCGGTCCGATCCACTCGCCCGCCCCTTTGCCGGCGCAAAGCGCCGCGTCGGTGGCCACGATGCGCTCGTGCAGCACCCGGGTGGCCTCCGAGCCGGGGTCCCGATCGGAGCTGTTCACGATGGCCGAAAGCGCGACGGCGGCTTCCATCGTGGGGGCGCCGGAGGGCCCGGTCAGCAGGAGGCTCTGCGGGAGCCGGCCGCCGGCGGCCAGCCCGGCGAGCCGCGGGAAGGGGGCCCCGATCCGGAAGCCGGACACCGGGTCAGCCCTTCCCCGGCAACCGGGCGCTGACCGCGGCCCACGCCGCCCCGAAGACTTCGTCGGGCGCCCGGTCCGCCGGGACCACCACGACCCGTTCGGGTTCTGCGCGGGCGATCCGGAGGAAACCCTCGCGGACGCGGCGGTGGAAGCGCGCCGCTTCCTGCTCGATGCGGTCGGTCCCCTTGAGGCGCGCGAAACCGGCGGCGACCGGCAGATCCAGCACCAGCGTCAGGTGCGGGCGGACGCCGCCGGTGACCGCCCGGTCCACGGCCAGGATCTTCTCCACCGGCAAACCCCGCCCACCGCCCTGATAGGCGACGGTCGAATCGGTGAAGCGGTCCGAAATCACCACCTCGCCCCGCCGGAGCGCCGGCAGGATCACCTCGGAGAGGTTCTGGGCCCGGGCGGCGAAGAAGAGCGCGAGTTCCGTTTCGGGCGTGAGGGGTCCTTCGGTGTGCAGCAGCAGTTCCCGGATGACCCTCCCGGCGGCGGTGCCGCCCGGTTCGCGGGTCAGGGTGACCTCGCGCCTCCCGCGACGGAGCCGCGCCCCGAGACGCTGAGCGAGCGTGGACTTGCCGCCGCCCTCGACTCCCTCGACGGTCAGGAACAGCCCCGAACCCGGGAGCCCGGGCGCTCTATCCCCGGACAAGCGGGATCGCGTCCGATCGGCAGGCCGCCAGCGGCGCTACCGGAAGGTCGGGTTGAAGATCGGGACGTTCGAGCCGCACATCCGTTCACGCGCCGAGCGCTCCCAGACGTCGCGCGGGACCGAGGGACCCTCGGCCTCGCAGTGCGTTTCGAACGCCGCTGCCAGGTTCGCCGCGACCATGTCCGGCGCCATCCGTTCGATGTGCCGCCGCTCGAGCATGTGGATCAACTGGCCGTCCTTGAACAGCGCGATGGCGGGGGAGGACGGCGGGACATCGGTCATGTAGCCGCGGGCGCGGTCGGTGGCGTCGCGGTCCACTCCGGCGAAGACCGTCCCCAGGTGGTCGGGGATCTTGCCGTGCTGGAGCGCCATGGTGACTCCCGGACGCGCCGAGCCGGCGGCGCACCCGCAGACCGAGTTGACCACCACGAGGGCGGTGCCCGGCCTTTCCAGCATTTGGTCCACCTCTTCCGGCTGATGAAGCGGTGTCACGCGGCAGTCGGCCAGTTCCTCCCACATGGGACGAACGGCGTCGGGGTCGTAGAGCGGGGGAAGGGGCATGGTGAACTCTCCTCGGTGGGGTGACCCGGAAGAATACCGTCCGCTCAGTTCCCGGCGGAGTCCGGCTCCCCGAGCGAGAACGCGACCAGTTTGTTGCCGGTGCCGCGCCCCACCGCGACCACCACGAACTGCACCCCCTCGGGTGATTCGTAGGTCATCGGGTTCGCGTAGGAACTCGCTCCCAGCGGGTGCGCCCACAGTTCCGCGCCGGTGGCCTTGTCGATGGCGAAGAGATGGTCGGCGCCTCCGGTGAAGAAGACGAGCCCGCCGCCGGTGACCATCGGCCCCGGCGCCCCCACGATGCCGAGGCGCTCGTCGCCGAGGTCCACGCCTTCGAGCGCCCGGTGATTCCGGACCAGCGAGTTGTTGCCGGCCGGCACCTGGAAGAGGTGGTCCCCGGTGTTCAGGTCGATTGCGGTGAGGGTGCCGTAGGGCGGCTTGTTGATCGGCAGCCCGTTCGGCAGGTTCAGCGACCGGCGCTCGCGGTCGAGCCAGTAGCGGCCCTCGGTCTGGTCCGGGTTGGCCTCGGTGATGGCGAGCAGGGCGGGGAACTCGTTGGCCTTGATGTAGATCACCCCGGTTTCGGGGTCGGCCGCCGCGCCGCCCCAGTTCGCGCCGCCCAGGATTCCCGGATTGGCGATCGTTCCTTCGAGCGACGGCGGGGTGTAGAGGCCTCCCATGCGGTACTTCCGCACGATGGCGAGCGCCTCCTCGCGCAGCTCGGGGGTGAAGGCGATGACCTCGTCCTCCGTGAAGCTCTGCTTGGCGAAGGGCGCCGGTCTCGTCGGGAAGGGCTGCGTCTCGGCCGCGCGCTCGCCGGGAACGTCGCTCGCCGGAACCGCACGGTCCTCGATGGGCCAGACCGGTTCGCCGGTGACCCGGTCGAAGACGTACACGAAGCCGGTCTTCGCGGGGGCCGCCACCGCGTCGATCTCCCGGCCGTCCACGTTGATGGTGAGCAGCGTCGGCGCGGCCGGCAGGTCGTAGTCCCAGAGGCCGTGCTTCACGGTCTGGAAGTGCCAGACCCGCTCCCCGGTGCGGGCGTCAAGGCAGACGATGGCCTCCGCGAAGAGGTTGTCCCCGAGGCGGCCGCCGCCGTAGTAGTCGTTGCTCGGCGTTCCCACCGGCAGGTAGATGAGCCCCCGCTCGGCGTCGAGCGACATCGGCGCCCAGACGTTCGTGTGGCCCACCCGGTCCCAGGCGCCGTCCTCCCAGGTGTCGTTCCCGAACTCCCCGGGCTGGGGGATCAGGTTGAAGGACCAGACCAGTTCGCCGGTCTTCGTGCTGAACGCCTGCACGTTTCCCGGCGGGTCGCGCTCGTAAACGAAGCGGTCCCAGACCCCGTTCCCCAGGATCACCAGGTCCTCGAAGACGACCGGGGGCGAGGTCTGGGTGTAGTGGAGGCGGTTGATGGGCCAGACCAGCTGGGCGGTGAGATCGATCTCGCCGCCGTCCCCGAACGACGGGTCGGGCTCGCCGGTGACGGTGTCGATCGAGATGAGCCGCCAGCGGCTGTTCAGGAAGACGCGCCGCTTCCCGTCGGCGTCCTCCCAGAGCGCGACCCCCCGGTGCACGAAGCCGGTCCCGTTCGGCACCTGGCCCCACTCGGTGATCCGGGGGTCGTAGGTCCACAGGACCTCCCCGGTGTCGGGGTTCAGGGTCACCACCTTGTTGTAGGAGGTGCTCACGTACATCACCCCGTCGTATACCAGCGGGGTGTTCTCGAAGCTGCCGGGGCGCACCGGGTTGTCGGGCACCGGCAGCCGGGGCCCGCTGAGCGGTCCCTCGCCGGTGTCCCACTCCCAGGCGAGTTTCAGGCCGGAGACGTTGTCCCGGTTGATTTTGGTCAACGGGGAGTAGTGCATCGAGCCCGGATCGCCGCCCCAGGAGGGCCACTCGACGCGTTCTTCCGCGGGTTGGGCGGAGGCTGCGGCCGCGAAAGCGGCCAGGAGGATCGGGACGGCGAGTCGGATCATGGGTGGGATTATCGGGGAGGACGGCCGGTCTCAAGACCGGCGTCGCGGCCACCATGGTCGTGAATGCACGCTCCGGAACCGATTTGAGGCGCGCGCCAGCGGGGTACGCCCAGTGCTGGTCGGCATTGCGTCGGTAACGGAAGAATGCTTCGCGCCGGCGCCGACCCGATGAACCCTCGGGAGCTGCGGCCTCAACGGTTCTGCCAGAACTGAGGTAGCTCGTAAATCAATTCGTACGCGATTTCGGCCGCGGCCGCCGTGACGTCCTTCCGGGTGCGTCGGTCCAACGCGGAGCCTTTCTCGCCACCGCCGGAGTTGTGCCACCTCACGGCGCCAACCACGGCTGCGGATTGGGCGTCGATCAGCTGTACGAAAACCGTCTCCGGCTTGCCGTCATATCCAGCTTCCCACGTTGCCTCGATTACCGCGTCGGCACCATCGGCCACCAGCTCGAATTCGTAGTTGGCAGCCAGCTCGAAGCCGATGGCCTCGGCGAGGACGCCGCCAGCGGCAACAGAAATCGATCGGATCGGCTTCGTTGGAGCGGCAGTGTTCGGCAGCCGGACTGTCTGCGATTGGTAGACACAGCCGGAGGACAAAACCAGAACGGTTATCTTGGCGACGAGAAGCTTCAGGTGCTGACGTTCGCTGTCCCTGCGCACCGGTCTTGCCCGCGATCCAGTCGTCGATTCTAGTCGGGCTTGCGAGTGCGTTGGGCCCATCCACCGGGCGCGATGACCCGCGCAGGGTCGCGGTTCGGCATCGCCGATAGTGACGTCTTTGGCGTGGAAGCGGATGGATTGGCTTTGTGCAGCAAAGATAGTGCCATCTTGAATTGCCTCCAGCGCGGACGTCACTAGAGGCCGACGGTTTCCGGTCTGGGTCAGCAGCCGAACAGGAAGACGCTGAAGCGTTCGGCCGGGTCGCTCCAGACGTGGAGCGGGGTCCACGCCGGGGCCGCGAGCGCGAGAACCTCGTCCACGTCGTACTTGTAGGAGTTCTCGGTGTGGATCCGGTCGCCGGCGGCAAACCGAAACACCTCGCCGGCCACCCGGACGGTCTGGTCCTCGGCGCTCTCGAGCCATAGCTCGATCCGACCGCGCCGCTCGACGTAGAACTGGTGCGGGATCCACTTCTCCGGGTCGAAGTCGCCGTCCGCCAACCGGTTCACGTTGTTCAGGATGTTGCGGTTGAAGGCGGCGTTCAGGCCCCCCGGATCGTTGTAGGTGCGGTCGAGGGTCGCCTTGTCCTTCTTGCGGTCGGCGCCGAGCAGGAGCCGCGACCCCGGGTCGGCGGCGCGCCCGAGCCGCGCGAGAAAGGCCGCCGCCTCCTCCGGCTCGAAGTTCCCGAGCGACGAGCCCGCGTAGAAGATCGCGATCCGGTCGTGGTCGAAGGGGAACTCCGGGAAGGCGAAGTCCCGCGAGAAATCCACCGCCACCGGGAGCACCCGGAGGCCCGGGAAGTCGCGCCGGAGCGCCGCAGCTTCGCCGGCGAGGGTCGCTTCCGAGATGTCCACCGGGACGTAGGCGGCCGGCGCGTCGAGGGCGCCGAGCACGATGCGCGCCTTCCGGGCGCTCCCGCTCGCGATCTCGGCGAGCACCGCGCGGGGGCCGATCCCGGCTGCGATCTCCGCCCGCCGCGTCTCCAGGATCCCGACCTCGGTCGAGGTCAGGTAGTACTCGGGCGTCCGGGTGATCTGCTCGAAGAGTTCCGATCCCGCCCGGTCGTAGAAGAACTTGGGCGAAATCCGGGGTGGATCGCCGAGCAGTCCGGCCCGGATCTCAGCGCGGGCGGCGGTGCGCGCGAGAGCGAAATCAGGCACGCGAAGGCCGCCGAGGCTACCGGTCGCGAGCGATCCGGATCCCGGTCGCCTGCCAGCGGGCGTCGGGTCGCAGGACGTGGCGGTAGGTGGCCCGGAGGTGGGAGGCCGGCGTGAAGCACGATCCCCCGCGGAGCACCATCCGGCCCGACATGGATCTGCCGCTCGATTGGCCAAAGACGCCGGACGGGCGGAACCCCGGGTAGGGGAGATAGGGGCTCGCGGTCCACTCCCAGGCGTCCCCGAAGAGTTGCGCCGGGCCGGACGATCCGCCGCGGGCGGCCTTGGGCGCCGGCAGGGGCCGGAGGCCGCCTTCTTCCAGGAACGTCCCGGTGAGCGGCCGGTCCGCCGCCGCCGTTTCCCACTCGAACTCGGTCGGGAGGCGGGCCTCCCGCCAGCGTGCGAAGGCGTCCGCCTCGAAGTAGCTCAAGTGGTGGACCGGGCTTTCGGACGCGAGCGCCGCCAGCCCCCCGAGTGTGAACTCATTGAAGCCGTCGCCCTCCCGGACCCAGTGGAGCGGCGCTTCCCAGCCGCCCGCCACCCGGGCGTCCCACCCGTCCGAGAGCCAGAGCGAGGACTCCCGGTAGCCGCCCTCCTCGATGAATTCGAGGTATTCGCCGTTCGTGATCAACCGCGAACCGAGCTGGAACGGCGCGATCAGCCGCTCGTGGCGGGGTCTTTCATTGTCGAACGCGAAACCCGTCCCCTGGTGGCCGAAGGGCAGCGTTCCCCCAGCGAACGACAGGAACCGCAGCGGAGGCGGAGCCGTTCCGGGCGCGCGCGGCGTCGCCTCCCCGTAAGCCGGATGGAGCGGGTTCATCGAGAACAGGTGCTTCAGGTCGGCGAGCAGCCGCTCCTGGTGCTGCTGTTCGTGGTGCAGCCCGAGCACCACCAGCTCCCGCGCCTCGCTGGACACCTCTCCCGCGAGGAGTTCCTCGATCCCCTCGTCCACCCGCCGCCGGTAGTCGAAGACCTCGGCCACCGTCGGCCGGGACAGGACGCCGCGCTCGCGGCTGACCGGTCCCGGCTGGGAGACGCCGGCGCCGGACACGCCGAAGATCGCCTGGTACTCGGGGCGCGCCGGGGAATAGCTGCCGCCGCGGCCGGAAACGCCGGGCGCCGTCAGCACGAACGTCTCGAAGAACCACGAGGTGTGGCCCAGGTGCCACTTCGCCGGACGCGCGTCCGGCATGGACTGCGCCACGTAGTCCTCGATGGCGAGGGGCGCCGCGAGCTCCGTGGTCTGCCGGCGAATCCGCCAGAACGCGTCCCGAAGGTCGGCGGTCCCCGAACCCTCCGTCATCCGGACGCCGCGCTCGCCGCCGCGACCGGGACCCCGTCGGCCACGCTGTCGCCGGGATACACGACGACCTGGTCGCCGACTTCCAGGCCGCCGAGGACCTGCGCCTCCTGCCGGTTGCGTTCACCGATCTCCACGGTCCGCTCGCCGGCTGTCCCGTCCTCGACGACGAAGACGGCCCAGTCGGTTCCCCGGCGGAAGAGCGCGCCTACCGGCACCTTCACCTGCTCCTCCTGCTCCCAGACGACCACCCGGGTCTCGACCCGGTAGGCGTCTCCCAGGCTGGGCCGCGCCTCGTAGGGCTCCTCGAGCTCCATCACGACGTTGACCCGCTGTTCTTCGACTCCGAGGGCCGAGATCTTGGTGAATCCCGACGGCTCGACCCGGAGCACCCGGCCGCGGAGGGGCCGGTCGCCGCCCCAGCGGTCGATGAGCGCGGACTGCCCGGCGCGCATCCGCACGGCGTCGTTCGACAAATAGTCGGTGACGACTTCGAGTTCCCGCGGGTCGCCGACCTCGAGCAGCGGCTCGCCGGGGGGCACCACCGCTTCGCTCTCCCGGAGCCGTCGCAGCACCACGCCGTCCACCGGGGAAAAGATCTGGATCGCCTCGGGATTGCCGGTTGCACCGCCGCCGGGGCGGAAACGGAAGCGCTGCAAGCGCGCCCGCGCGACCGCCAGGTTGCCGCGTGCGTCCCGGACCGCGAACTCCGCGGCCTCGAGCGCCTCCTGGCGGGTGTCGAGTTCGAGCTGGGCCATTTCAAGCTGTTCTTCGGAACTGACGCCCTCCTGCTGAAGTCGGCGCAGCCGGTTCAGGGTGGACTCGGCGAACGCGCGCTCCTGCGCCGCCTGCTCGTGGAGCGCCTCGGCCCGCCCCACCGCGGCTTCCGCGGCCTCGACCGCGGCGGCGGCTTCCGCCCGCTGGCGCGGGTCGAGCGGCACCGGCGACGCGGGCAGGAACGTGGCGAGCACGCTCTCCGCGGCGAGCACCGGATCGCCGGGCTCGAGTTCGATGCGGAGGACCCGCCCGGACACCGGCGCGGAGATCTCGAACCGGTCCCGGACCCGCGTCTCGCCTTCTTCGTCGAGCGTCACCGAGAGCGTGCCGCGCACCACCGCGGCTACGTCCACGGGGATCGGGCGGGGGCGCGAGGCGAGCGTGATGAGCGCGATGACTCCCACCAGGGCGATGCCCCAGATGACGAGACGCCGTCGTTTTTTCATGTTGCTCCCCTGATTATTCGCGCGTCTTCAGTACTTCCACGAGATCGAGCCGGTTCAATTTACGGCGGACCACGAGCGCCGAGAGCCCCATGGCGACGGCGACCGCGGCGGAGGCCCACGCGAAGGTGCCCGGTTCGGCGACCAGCGGCATCCGGAACAGCTCGGTCTCGTAGGCGGCCACCATACCCGCCAGCATGGAATAGCCGAGCGCCAGCCCGACCGGGATCGCCGCCGCCGTCAGGATGGCCAGTTCGCCGAAGAGCACGACGCCGATCTCCGCACGGGTGAAGCCCATGACCCGCATGCTGGCGAGCTCGCGGCTCCGCTCCGAGAGCGAGATGCGCGCCGTGTTGTAGATCACCCCGAACGCGATCGCCATCGCGAAGAGCAGGTTGATCGCCAACTGGTTGTTCACGTTCTCGGCCACGAAGGTCTCGAAGTTCTCCATCATGGCGTGCTGGAGCGCGACGCCCGCCACCACCGGCATCCCCTTGAGCGAGGCGTACACCGACTCGCGCGCCGCCGGGTCGATCGCGAGCGCCGCTCCGCTCAGGGTCGCCGTGTCGCTGAGGAAGCGCCGGAGCGCATCCGGCTCCATATAGGCGGAAACGCCCATCAGATCGTCCACGGTGGCGCTCACCACCATGTCCTGCTCGGGCCGCGTGCCCTGGAGCGCCTCCACCCGCAGGGCGTCCCCCGGCTCGACGCCAAGCACGTCAGCCAGCTTCCGCGAGAGGATCAGCCCCGCCCGGTCGAGCTGCACCGGCTGGTAGTCGGCGCCCACCACCCGCTGGAGCCGGGCGTCGGGCTGGAGCGCCTGGATCCCGACCTGGCGGTTCCGGTTTCCGTTCCGGAGGCGGGCGGACACCCCGTTCAGCGGTTCGACCTCGAGGACGCCCGGCACCGACGCCAGCTCGTAGTAGGCGGCGCGCCCTTCCGGTTCGAAGAAGGTCACCGTTACGTCCTGGCGCTGGACCACGTTGAACTGGAGCTGCATGAGCTCCTCGAAGGAGTCCATGGCGGCGCTCGCCATCACCATGAGGGCGGCCGAGAAGGCGATGCCGACCACGGACATCGCGGCGCGGAGCGGGCGGCGGGACAGGTTGCGGAGGACCATGCGCAGGGGCTGGGTCAGCCACCGCCGGAGCCCCAGCCGTTCCAGCAGCGAAACGCGGAAGCTGTCCGGCAGGGCGGGGCGCATCGCTTCCGCGGGCGGCAAACGCACCACGCTCTTGACCGCGGCCGCGGCGCCGAGCACGGACGCCGCCCCGCAGGCGAACAGCGCGCCGAGGATGTGCGTCGAGCTCCAACGGGTGATCAGGTCCGGGAAGCGGAAGTACTCCATGTAGAGGTTGAGCATCCCGGCGCTCATCAGCGCCCCGAGCGCGATCCCGAGCGCGCCCCCCAGGACGGACACCGCTCCCGCCCACTGGGTGTAGTGGAGCCCGAGGCGCAGGTTCGAGTAGCCGACCGCCTTGAGAACCGCGATCTGTTCCCGCTGGACCGCGACCATCCGCCGGAGCACGACGTTCAGGAGGAAGGCCGCGATCCCCAGGAAGATCATCGGCATCAGCAGCGCCATGCCGCGGAGCCCCGTCAACTCGTTCTGGAGGTACCAGTGGGAGATCTGCTGGGCGCGGGGAATGGCCCCGAGGCCGCCGTACGGCTCGAGCAGGCGGTCCAGCTCGACGATCGCGGGCTCGGCGGGCGCGCCGTCGGCGAGCGCGAGCGAGATGTCGTTGAACCCTCCCTCCATGTCGAAGGCGGTCGCGAGGTGCCGGCGCGCCATCCAGAAGACCCCGAACCGCGTCGGGTCCGGCAGCAGGTCGCCGCCGGCGATCGCATAGACGTACTCCGGCGAAAGCACCGTCCCCACGATCTCGAGCCGCTGGCGCCGGCCGTTGATCACCGCGAAGACCTGGTCGCCCAGTGCGAGCCCGTGCCCCTGGGCGAAGCGTTCGTTGACGAGCGCCTCCTCCGCACGTCCCGGGTCGGGGAAGCGGCCGCTGCGCAGCGTGACGCCGTTGAGGACCGGGCGGCCGCTGTCCGGCAGCGAGATGAGGCGGCCGTTGACCGGTTCGGTGCTGCCCGGCACGTCGAGCGTGACTCCGGCCACGACTCGCGTGTCCACCTTCTCCACCCCGGGCAGCTCGTCGAGACTCCCGGCGACCCACCTCGGGACCCGCTTGGCGTTCGCGAAGACGTCGCCGAACTCGTTCCTGGCGTAGTAGCGGTCGCGAGTCGACTCCAGCGAGTCGAAGCAGATGAGCGACGCGATGAGCAGGGCGATCCCCGACGCGACGACCACGGCGATGGTGAACCCCATGGAGCGGACCCGCCAGAGGTCGCGGAGCAGCTTGCGGTCGAGCGCGGCGATCATGCGGGGCGCCTCACCATTGGACCGTGGAGGCGGCGGCGCGCGTCTCGTTCCGCTGCACCTGCGAAATGCGGCCGTCGGCCAGCGAGATGACCCGGTCGGCGATCGTCGAGATCGCGGCGTTGTGGGTGATGATGGCGGTGGTGGCGCCGTACTCGCGGTTCACCCGCTCGATGGCCTCGAGCACCTGGATGCCGGTGCTGATGTCGAGCGCTCCGGTCGGTTCGTCGCAGAGGAGGATGTCCGGCCGCTTGGCGATGGCGCGCGCGATGGCCACGCGCTGCTGTTCGCCGCCGGACATCTGCGAGGGGAAGTGGTCCGTCCGGTCCGAGAGGCCGACGATGTCGAGCGCCTCCAGCGCGGGGAGCGGGTCGTCGGAGATTTCGGTCACGAGTTCCACGTTCTCCCGGGCGCTGAGCGAGGGGATCAGGTTGTAGAACTGGAAGACGAATCCCACCCGGCGCCGCCGGTAGCGGGTCAGTTCGCCCTCGTCCGCGCGGGTGAGGTCCTGGCCCCGATAGACCACCTGGCCCGCCGTGGGGACGTCGAGTCCCCCGAGGATGTTGAGGAGCGTGGACTTGCCGCTCCCGGACGGCCCGAGGAGGACGGTGAACCCGCCCTCGTCGAAGTCGAGGCTCACGCCACGGAGCGCGTGCACCTCGACCTCCCCCATCTGGTACACCTTGGTCACGTCCCGCATGGAGACGGCGGCAGCGCCGTTCACTGCGGCGGTTCCGTTGCTGCTCCCGTTCATTTCCGTGTTCTGTCTCCACGGATCAATACGTTGCGCAGCCTACCCTGTTCCGGAAAACGCCGGACAATCCCCCCACCCAGCGCGAAAGCGCGGGCGACCGCAACGGAACGCCGATCTCCAGATCGGCACAGCCCGCCGGAGGCGGGCGGCGGGACGGACCCCCACCCGGCGCGAAAGCGCGGGCGACCGCAAGGGAACGCCGGCCTCCAGATCGGCACAGCCCGCCGAAGGCGGGCGGCGGGACGGACCCCCACCCGTCAGGATGGCTCCCCTCTCGGCGAAACCCCCACCAGCCCTGGCGGCACCGGCCCCCGCCTCCGCGGCGGCACCAGTCAGTTCGAAAGCAGGTACCCGAGGACCACCAGCCACACCGTCAGCGAGATTCCGAGCGCGCCCCAGATCAGCCGCAACTCCCGCCGGATGCCGTCCAGCTTCACGTCCACGACCTCGTTCGTCCGCCGGACCTCCGTGGTCAGTGCGTCCAGCTTATGGTCGTGCTCGCCAACCTGCGCGGCCAGCGCATCCAGCTTGCGGTCGTGCTCGGCATATTTCGCGGCCAGCGCGTCCAGCTTGCGGTCGTGCTCGGCATATTTCGCGGCCAGCGCGTCCAGCTTGCGGTCGTGCTCGGCATATTTCGCGGCCAGCGCGTCCAGCTTGAGGCCGTGCTCGGCAACTTTCGCGGCCAGCGCGTCCAGCTTCCGATCCTGCTCGGCGAAGAGCTGGCGCATTTCCACCAGAATCGGCTGCACCTGCGTGGCTACCGCTTCGGAAACCATGGACTTCGTTCCTGCTTCAGCAGTATAGGCGAGCCCTGGATCCGCTCCGGCTTCCACCAGGGCACGGAAGAGGACGCCGCTATCGGTCGTTTTCGGGACGCCGCCCTCCGCACGTGGGGGGATCGGCTGCGGCGGCTGCGGCGCGGACTGGGGCATCGGACACTCCTCCGGGGGATGCGGTGGAAGACACGGCGTCTCCCACTCATCCCATAGACGAAATTCCGGCCCGTTTCTTCCCGCCCGCGGTGGTCGATGTGGAAAACTCGGTGCGAAGACGCCGACCGCGGGCGAGCGATGCCAGCCGGGATTTCTCATACTTCCGCCGCAGAGATCGATGCAGGATGGTTCCCCTCTCGGCGGGAACCTCACCAGCCTTGGCGCCACACCGGCACCGGAGCCCCCGCCGAGAGAACTGGGCCGATCCCCAGGCCAGTCCTCCCGGTGGGGGCCGGCACAGCGGGCCGTAGGCCCGCGTCGGCACAAACCCCCACCCAGCGCGAAAGCGCGGGCGACCGCAAGGGAACGCCGGCCTCCAGGCCGGCACAGCCCGCCGAAGGCGGGCGGCGGGACGGACTCCATCCGTCAGGATGGCTCCCCTCTCGGCGAAACCCCCCACCAGCCCTGGCGGCACCGGCCTGGCCTCCGCCGCGGCAGCAATCAGTTCGAGAGCAGGTACCCGAGGACCACCAGCCACACCGTCAGCGAGATTCCGAGCGCGCCCCAGATCAGCCGCAACTCCCGCCGGATGCCGTCCAGCTTCACGTCCACGACCTCGTTCGTCCGCCGGACCTCCGTGGTCAGTGCATCCAGCTTGTGGTCGTGCTCGCCAACGTGCGCGGCCAGCGCATCCAGCTTGCGGTCGTGCTCGGCATATTTCGCGGCCAGCGCGTCCAGCTTCCGATCCTGCTCGGCGAAGCGCCGCTCCTGCTCGGCGAAGAGCTGGCGCATTTCCACCAGAATCGGCTGGACCTGCGTGGCTACCGCTTCGGAAACCATGGACTTCGTTCCTGCTTCAGCAGTATAGGCGAGCCCTGGATCCGCTCCGGCTTCCACCAGGGCACGGAAGAGGACGCCGCTATCGGTCGATTTCGGGACGCCGCTCTCCGCGCGTGCGGGAATGGGTTTCGGCGGCTGCGGCGCGGACTGGGGCATCGGAAACTCCTCCAGGGGATACGGTGGAAGACACGGCGTCTCCCACTCATCCCATAGACGAAATTCCGGCCCGTTTCTTCCCGCCCGCGGAGGTCGATGTGGAAAACTCGGTGCGAAGACGCCAACATCGGAGGCCGGCGCTCCTGTTCCCTCCCCCGGTCGGCGGTCTCTTCCTCGGGAGGAGGGGTGCGCTGCGCTATTGGTTGACGGTGCCTGACGGTCAGGGAACCGTGACTGGTTCTGTCGCCGGTGGCGCCGGAACCGCCGGCTCCCCGCTCGCCCGCCAAACGCGGCGCGCCCGCATCGCCAGGTCGTCCAGCAGCGTGTAGAAGAACGGCAGGATGACGAGCGTCAGGACCGTCGAAGCGGCGAGTCCGCCGATCACGGTCCGGGCGAGCGGGAAGTAGTAGAGCCCGTCGAGCCCGGTCCGCCCGATCCCCATCGGCACCAGCGCCAGCATCGTCGCGCCGGCGGTCATCAGGATGGGCCGCAGCCGGTCCCGGCCGCCTTCGAGGAGCGCCTGGGTGCGCTCCATCCCGTCGCGGCGCAGCTTGTTCACATGGTCGATCAGCACGATCCCGTTCTTCACCACTATGCCCATCAGGATGAGCATGCCGATTTGGGCCATCAGGTTGAACGGACTGTTCGTCACGAGCAGCATCCAGGATGCGCCCCACAGCGCGTAGGGGATCGAAATCAGGATCGCGAGCGGATGGATGAGCGACTCGAACTGGGCGGCCATCACGATGTAGATCAGCAGCAGCGCCAGCAGATAGTTCACCGCCATGTTCTGGAGGTCGGTGTCCTGCCGGTTGATCCGGTCCCCGAAGGACCAGGTGTACCCGGCGGGAAGCGCCATCTCGTCGAGTTCCTCCTCGATCTCGGTACGGGCGTCCTCCCACGTCTCCCCTTCGTAGCTGGCGCGCAGCGTGGCCACCGCCTTCCGGTCCACCCGCCGGATCGCGCGGCTGCGTTCGACGATCTCGAAATCGGCGAGGTCGCCGAGGGAGACCGGGACTCCGGCATCGGACGTCAGGGTGAAGTTCCGGAGATCCTCCACCCGTGAGACGTCCTGCTGGGACACGGTGAGGAGCACCTCGGCCTCCCGGTCCTCGGTCTGGAAACGGCGGAGCGGCCGGCCGCCGAGGGTGAAACCGAAGATCTCGGCGAGGTCGCGCGGCGTGACGCCGATCCGCGCGGCCGCCTCGGCCCGCGGCCGGACCACCACTTCCTTCCGCGGGTTGTCCTCGCCGCTCCGGATGTCCGCGACGCCCCCGACCGCCGTCAACCGGTCTTCGGCCTCGCGGGCGATGGCGGCGAGGCGCTCCGAATCCTCGCCATAGAACCGGACGCGGAAGAACATGCTCTCCCCGCCGGTTTCCTGATCTTCGTCTCCGAAGACGATCCGCGCCCCGGGAAGGGGCGGCAAAACCGTCTTGATCCGCTCGCGGAGTTCCTTGCCCTCGTCGTCGGAGATGTGCTGCTCCCCGAACGAGATCACCGTCTGCGCCTCGTTCTCGCCGAAGAAGCTGTAGACCGACTCGATTCCCAGTTCGTCGCGGAGTCCGGCGAGCTCGCGCTCGACGGCCAGCACCGCACCGCGCGCATCCTCCTTGTAGTGGAAATCCGAGAACTCGTAGGCGAGGAAGACCCGGTTGCGGTTGAACCCGGAGAACACCGCGGTGGAGAGACCCAGGAAGAACGGCAGGATCGCGGTAGCGAGGAAGGCGACCGCGATTCCCGCCGTGACCCAGCGCCGGCGCAGGGTGAACCGCAGGACGGCCTGGTACAGGTCTCCCAGCCGCTCGGTCCAGCGCGGCGCGACCGACGGTTTCCTCGCGAGCAGCCGCGAACTCACCAGCGGGATCAGGGTCAGCGAAATGAACAGTGAACAGAAGATGGTCAGCGAGATGGCGAGGCCGATCTCCCCGAGCCAGATGGACATCTGGTTCTTGGGCCCCACCACCATCGGCAAGAACACCACCGCGGTGGTGACCGTCGAGGCGATCACCGCCCCGGACACCGCACGGGCGCCGGTGATGGCTGCCGCCCGCGCCGGAATTCCGCGGCCGTGCTCGCGGACGATGGATTCGAGCACCACGATGGCGTCGTCCACCAGCAGCCCGATGCCCAGCATCATCCCCATCATGGAGAGCACGTTGAGTGACCGGCCGGCGAAGTAGAGGACGATCGCGGTCGCGATGATGGACATCGGAATCGTCAGGCTGATGATCGAGGTCGTGTCCACCCGGCGCAGGAACAGGAAGAGCAAGAAGACGGCGAAGAGCGCCCCGAGCAGTCCCTCCGTGCGGATGCCCGCGAGGCCCGAGGTGATCTCGGCCGCCTGGTCCTCCCAGACGAAGAGGCTGATCCCGGCGAGTGCCGGGTCGGCGGCAATCTCGGTCTCGATCAGCTCGGTAACCGCGGTGGCGACCTCCACCGTGTTCGCCTGCGCCGCCTTGAAGACCGTCAGCCCGATGGCCGCCTCGTCGTTGAGATGCCGTCCGTAGGGGATCGGAGGCTCCCGGTAGGTGACGTCGGCGACATCCGCAACGCGCAGTCCCTGATCGTTCAGCGGGAGGCTCCCGATCTCGCCGATGGCCGAAAGCGCCCCGAAGCCGCGGACGGGCGTCACCTCGCCGTGCGCCCGGATGCGTCCGAGCGAGACATTCCGGTTCATGCCGGTCACGCGCTCGCTGATCTCCCCGATGTCCACCCGGTGGGCGGCGAGCCGGTCGAGGCGCAGGTTGATCCGCACCTCGCGCGGCTCCACGCCGTCGAGGTCCACCCGCGCGACGCCCGGAACGCGCCGGATCGGGTCCGCGATCCGCCGTTCGAGGCGGTCGTAGTTCGCCGACAGGTCCATCCCGGGCGCGGAGATCCGCGCCTCGACGATCGGGATCTGGGTCGTCGAGAAGGTGTTGACGTAGATCTCCCGGACATCCGCGGGCAGATCCCGGCGGGCGTCTTCCACCGCCTCGAACACCTTCGCCCGCGCCACGTCCACGGTTTCGCCCCAGGTGAACTCGAGCTGGAGGTCAGCCCGGTCGGCCGTGGCCGTCGAGTGGATACGCCGGGCGCCGGGGATGGTGGCGAGCGCCTCCTCGAGCGGTTGGACGATCTCGCGCTCGATCTGCCGGGGACTCGCGTTCGGGTAGGGGACGGTCACGAAGACGCCCGGGAAATCCACATCCGGCAGGAACGCCAGCGGGATCCGGGTGAACGAGATGCCGCCGAGCACGAGCAGGCTGAGCAGCACCATCGCGGTGGTGACGGGGCGGTTCACCGCCAGCTTTGGAAGGCTCACGATGGCGCCTCCGGCGTGAACCTCTTCCGGTCGAACACCGAATACGCCGTCGGGATGACCACCAGCGTCAGCAGGGTCGAAACCAGCAAGCCGCCGATGACGGTGATCGCCATCGGGCCCCGGATCTCGGCCCCCTCGCCGAGCCCGAGCGCCATCGGGGTCAGCGCGAGGATCGTGGTCAGGGTGGTCATCAGGATCGGGCGCAGCCGGATCTGTCCGGCCGCGACGATCGCCTCCGCCTTCGCCATCCCCTCCCGCCGCAGCCGGTTGATGCAGTCCACCAGCACGATGGCGTTCTTGACCACGATGCCTGCCAGCATCACCATCCCGATGAGCACGATGACGCTCAGCGTGGATCCGGAGAGCAGCAGCGCCCACACCACCCCGATCGCGCCGAGGGGGATCGTGAACAGGATCAGGAAGGGGTGCAGCAGCGACTCGAACTGGCTCGCCATCACGAAATAGACGAGGAAGATGGCGAGTCCGATCGCCAGCGCCAGACTCGCGAAGGAACGCTCCATTTCCTCGCGCTGCCCCCCGAACCGGGTGGAGACGCCGGGGGCCAGGCCGAGTCCGGCGATCGAAGTTCCGATGGCCTCGGTGGCCCCTTCCAGATCCGCTCCGTCGAGGTTGCCCGAGATCACCACCGCGGGCCGCTGGCCCACTCGGCGGAGTTCGGCGGGGCCCTCGCTGACCTCCGCGTCGCCAAGCGCCCGGAGCGGCACCGGCCGCGCCTCTTCGGCATGGACGATCAGCTCCGGCACCGCCGCGGTGCGCGAGCGCAGGCTTTCGCTTCCCCGCACCACGATGTCGATGCGGCGGTCGCCCTCGTCGAGCCTGGTGGCGACTTCGCCGCGCAGCTTGGCGCGGAGTCCCTCGGACGCCTGATCCACGGTGAGGCCCAGGCTCGCGAGCCGGTCGGCAGCGAACCGGACCCGGATCTCGGGACTGCCCGCTTCCGCGGTGGAACGCACGTCCGCGAGTCCGGGCACCTCGGCGACGGCCGCCTGCACCCGGCGGGCGCTCGGGACCAGCAGCGAGCGGTCTTCGGAATAGATCTCGACCTCGACCGGCTGGCGGAAGCTGAAGAAGGACGGCCGGCCGAACTCGTAGCGGATCCCGGGCTGCCCCGCGAGGTCGGCGCGGATCCTCTCGATCACGGCCGCCTCGGCCGCCTTGTCTCCCCGGTCGGCCATCGCCACCTGGATGCGGCCCTGGTGCTCGGCGCGTCCGGAGCCTCCCGTGAAACCGCCGCCGGCGGCGGTGCCCGCCTCGGTGGTCACTCGGAGCACCGCCGGATCCTCCAGCGCGGACTGCCCCACGGCGCCCACCACCGTATCGGTGGCGGTCACCGCGGACCCCTCGGGGAGGTGGACGTCGAAGTGGAACTCGCCCTGGGAGAGCGCCGGGATCAGCTCGACGCCGATTGCGGCCCTCCCGAGTGCGAGGGAACCGGCGAAGAGCGAGATCGCGAGACCGAAGACGAGGACCGGGTGGCGGAGCGCGGCGCGAAGCGTCGCCGGATAGGCGCGCTGCATCGCGGTTTCCGCCGCGCCGAAAGCCCGGAACACGGGCTTCAGCGGCCAGGCCAGCGCCCGCCCCCCCGCCCGGAACCCGGCGCGGACCCCGCGGAGCGCCCGGACGAAGAGGGTCGGCCGGCCGGTGGAGGCGCTTCCCGGGGCGCCTCCCGGAGCGCCGCCGCCCCGGCTCGCGAGCACCGGGATCAGCGCCAGCGAGAAGCCGAGCGATGCCAGGATCGAGATCGAAACGGTCAGCGCCTGGTCCCGGAAGAGCTGCCCCGCGACTCCCTCGACGAAGACGATCGGCAGGAAGACGGCGACGGTGGTGAGGGTCGAGGCGATCACCGGGCCCGCAACTTCGACCGTGCCGCCAACCGCGGCGTCGCGCGCTCCCTCACCTCCGTGGCGGCGGCGGTGGATGGCCTCGAGGACCACGATGGAGTCGTCGAGCAGCATGCCCACCCCGAGCGCCAGACCGCCGAGCGACATGATGTTCAGCGAGAGCCCCATCTGCTGCATCACGAAGAAGGTGGCGATCACCGACACCGGGATCGCCATCGCGACGACCGCCGTCGCCCGGCGGTCCCGCAGGAAGAGCGCGATCACCAGGATGGCGAGCAGGCCGCCTTCCCAGGCGTTCCGCACCACCTCCGAGATGGCGCCCTCGATGAACTGCGACTGGTCGAAGAGGACGGCGAGCGAGAGGGTCCCTGGGACCGCCTCGGAGAGCGTCTCGAGGCGGGCCCGGATGCCCTCGGCCACCTGCACGGTGTTCGCGTCCCCCTCCTTGAAGACCCGCACCTCGACGCCTTCGGACCCGCCCTGGCGCAGGATCACTTCCTGATCCTGGAACCCGGAGCGGACCTCGGCCACGTCCTGAAGGCGCACCAGCCGGCCTTCGGCGTCCTTCACGATGACGGCGCGGATGCGGTCCAGGGTGTCCAGTTCGTTGAGCGTGCGGACCAGGTAGCGGGCCTCGTCTTCGTACACGCTCCCGCCGGCGAGATTGACGTTGTTGTCGGCGAGCGCCGCGCTCACCTCGGCGACCGTGATCCCGTAGGCGGCGAGCCGGCCCTCGTCCACGTCCACCTGGATCTCGCGTACGAGTCCGCCCTCGATCCGGACCGCGGCGACCCCCTCCACCGCGTCGAGATCCTTCTTGAGGTCCTCTTCCGTCCACTCACGGAGCGCGGAGAGCGGGAGTTCGCCGGAGACGCCGATACGGAAGATGGCGTCGGACGCGGGGTCGAACCGGAGGAGCCGGGGCCGTTCGGCGTCTTCCGGAAGGACGACGCTGTCGAGCTTTTCCCTGACGTCGAGCCCGGCGAAGTCCATGTTCGTATCCCAGACGAACTCCAGGGTCACCTCCGACGTCCCGGCGCGGGAACGGGAGGTGACCCGGCGCAGCCCGGGAACGACGGAGGCCGCCTCCTCGATGGGCCGGGTCACCAGCGTTTCCACCTCGATGGGCGCCGCGCCCGGCATCCGGGTCTCGACCGTCAGGGTGGGATAGGAGATCTCCGGCAACAGGTTGACCGGCAACCGGCCGAGGGCGACGAAGCCGAAGACGCACGCGGCCACGGTGAACATGGCGACGCTGACCGGGCGCCGGATGCAGCCGGCAATCAGGGACTTCACGGGGCGAATCTCCGGGCTGGCGGTCGGCCGGTCAGTTAAGGACTTCGACCGCGGCCCCGGGATCGAGCGCCCCATGGCCGGCGACCACGATCCGCGCCCCGGCCTCCAGCCCGTCCGCGAGCTCGATGAGGGCCCCTTCGGGGCTCTCCATCTCCACCCCCACGGTCACGTCGCGCCGTACGGCCTTGCCTTCCTCCACCACGAAGACGTGCGTACCGGTCTCATCCTGAACGAGGGCCCGTTTCGGAGCGAGCACCGCGTTCTCGCGCCGGCCCGTCTCGATGACGACCCGGGCGAAGGATCCGGGACGGACGACCGCTCTGGCCGGGGACGGGAGCGCCACCGTCACCTTCACGGTGCCGGTGTTGCGGTCCACCACGGGACTCACCTCCCGGATGCGGCCCGTGATCCCGGTCCCGGTCGCGTCCGATTCCGGCCGGACCACGGCCGGCTGGCCGGGCGCCAGGCCGGCCACGTCCCGCTCGGGAACGTAGAGCCGGGCCACCAGGGTGTTGAAGTCGGCGAGCGTCAGCAGGTGCTGGGCGGGTTCGAGCCGGCCGCCCTCGACCAGCAGGAGTTCCGTGACCTTGCCCGCGAAGGGAGCGCGGATGTCGGTGCGCTCGAGTTCGAGGCGGGCGGTCTCCAGCTCGGAGGCCGCGAGGTCGCGATCGAAGCGCGCCTTCTCGTATTCGTACTCGGCCACCAGGTCCTGCTCGAAAGCACGCTGCTGGCGGGCGTGTTCCGCTTCGGCGCGGGCGAGGCGGAGTTCGGCCTGCTCGAAGGCGAGCCGCCGTTCGCGAGCGTCCACCCGCGCGAGCACCTGGCCGGCGTTCACCGAGTCGCCCTCGCGGACCCGGATCTCGGTCAGCACGCCGGAGGTCTCGGAGAGCACCTGGGCGGTGCGTTCCGCCTCCACCGCGGAGGTGGTGGTGAGGTGGAGGGTGACCGGCCCGAGGTGCGCCTCGACAACGCTCACCGGCGTCGGCGCCGTCTCTTCGGCCTCCGGGTCGATCTCGCTCGCTTCGCTGACCTTCGTCAGGTTCGGGACGACGAACGCGCCGACCGCGGCCACACCGAGGACCGCGGCGGCAAACAGCACGATCAGGGACTTGCGTTTCATGCTCTCTCCTAACGGTGGGGACCCCGTTGGAGTTCCAGCGTTCATATAGAGAAATACGCTGCGGGGCGCCGAACCCTTCATCGGCAACCGCGCGTTGCTGCGAGAATCCCCGCCGTCTCCGAGACTGCGCGGTTAGCTCAGCGGAAGAGCGCCTGCCTTACACGCAGGTGGTCGCAGGTTCAAATCCTGCACCGCGCACTGAGCGGTCCGGCAGGGGGGCACAGGGCTGGGGAGCACGGCGTAGCAAAGGCGAACCAAGCCTGTGCCCCCCTGCCGGACCGCCCGGCACTTCGTGCCGGAAATCGAAACTCCCTCGCGCGCCTGGGGCGCGCTTCGGCGAGTTCCGATTTTGCGCTTTCGTCTTGTGAAAGGGGGGACACCCCCCTTTCACGCATTCCCCCCGCGTGGCGGTGCCGCACAGGCAAGCAAACGCCGCTCAGCCCCACGGCGCACGGGCAAGGGAACGCCGCTCAGCCCCACGGCACACGGGCAAGGGAACGCCGATCTCCAGATCGGCACAGCCCGCCGGAGGCGGGCGGCGGCCCGGACCCCGCCTAGCCCGGACGGCGGGCGACCGTAAGGGAACGCCGACCTCCAGGTCGGCACCCGCCCGCGTAGCGGACGGAACCGCGCCTCGCTGCCCCGCCTCATGGCGCACAGGCAAGGGACCGCCAACCTCCAGGTCGGCACCCGCCCGCGCAGCGGGCGGAACCGCGCCTCGCTCTCCAGCCCCACGGCGCACAGGCGAGGGAACGCCGATCTCCAGATCGGCACAGCCGGCCGGAGGCGGGCGGCGGCCCGGACCCCGCCTAGCCCGGACGGCGGGCGACCGTAAGGGAACGCCGATCTCCAGATCGGCACCCGCCCGCGCAGCGGGCGGACCGCGCATCGCTCTCCCGCCCCACAGCCGCCCGGAGATAGGAGCGCCGGCCTCCGGCCGGCATCGCGGCCGCAGGCCGCGAAACGCACGAACTCCATCCGCCGCACAGCACCCACCAACCCGGGAACGGCGTAACGCCCCCGTGCCTCTGCGCCGTGCGGCTGAGCAGCGATGTGCGGTTTCGCTCCCCGGCGGGGAGCGATGCCGGTCAGAGACCGGCGCTCCGACTCTATGTCGGCGTAAACACCGGGGAACGGCGCAATGCCCCCGTGCATTCGTCCCCACCGCCCGAGAGAGGACGCGAACGGCAACGGCCGGATCAGAGCGGTCTCGTTCCTGACCTACCCCCCCCCTTGTGCAATTCCCGAAACCGGGAACAATGGAAACCATGTCGAATTCAGAAAACAACTTCTCGGTGAACACCGGTGTCGTCAGGTTCAATAAGGAGGCGAAGTCATTCTCAACACGGGTGCCGGGCCGCATCATCAATTTCGCCCCAAGCTCCAAGCAGCGAAGAGCAGAGCTCCGTGCTTGGAAGAAAAAGGTTGCGTCCGCCGTCCAAGACGAACGAAAGGGATCCACATGGGACTCCAAACACCTCTATGCGGTCACGCTTCTCTTCCGTTTTCATCCGCGTCCGACTCCGTTGGATGTGGACAACTACGTCAAGCCGGTCCTCGACGGACTGGCTGCCGGACTCTTCCTGGACACAGACCCTCGTGACTTGAAGACGTTTGCCTGGTATCACGGTGTTGACGATTCGAACTTCCGCAGTCTGTTGATTCGCCGCCTTGATGACGTTGAGACTCTGGAAGAAGAAGAAGTGCGCCTGTTCGTGTCGACTACCGGGAAGGCTCCGCCCGGATGATCACCGAGGCGCCCGCTCCATCCACTTCGAGAAGCGACCGATGACCACCCCGAAAACCCTCGACCGCCGCGATTTCTTCAAAGTCGGTGCGGTCGCCGGTGCCGGCGCGGTGCTTCCCGCCCGGGACGCCGAGGCGTATCCCGAGTTTCGGCGGCGGCTCCGCGAGAGCGACTGCCAGCGCTGCGCGCTGGCTGCTCGAAGGCGGCACATCGTGGTGGACCGCGGGAATCCGGACGCCCCGATCATCGCCATCGGCGAAGCTCCCGGCCTCCAGGAGGACGCCCAAGGCATCGCCTTTTGCGGCCGTGCCGGGCGGAAACTGGACGAACTCTTCGCGGCGGAAGGCCTCTCCACCGACAAGCACCTGCTCCTCGTGAACGTAGTGAAGTGCCGGCCGCCCGCCAACCGAGACCCACAGCCGGAGGAAATGGCCCGTTGCCATCCATTCCTCGAGCGGCAGCTCGCGCTCTCCCCCGCGAGATTCGTCGTGCTGATGGGGTCCACAGCGCTAAAACACTTCGCCCCCGATCGGAAACCGTTCAGCGCTCAGGTGGGCCATTTCTTCCGCTTACCGGAATGGCCGGGACGGGAGTTCCTCACGCTCCACCACCCGGCGCTCCTTCTCCGGAACGGACCGCTCGAACCGCTGGCGCGGGAGCACATCCGGGCGCTGGCGGCCCGGGTCGAAACGTAATCCGGAACGAGCAGCGGGACGCGCCTCAGCGCGCGAAGCTGGCGACCCCGAAGACGATCAGCGCCCCGAGAGTGGCCCATTGAAGCCGTTGGGTGGTGTCGAAACGCGCCGCCAGCGCTGCAACCGCCGTTTCGAGGGCGGTGACCCGAGCCTCAAGCCTGTCCATGCGGGTTTCAAGCCCGTCCATACGGGCTTCAAGCCTGTCCATGCGGGCTTCGAGGCTGTCCACACGCAGCTCCAGCGCACTCAGCCGATCCACCACATTCTGGAGCAGGCCGACGAGGTTGGCGGTGGCGGCCGGAACGTTGTCGGCAAGCATTGCGCGGAGGAGGTCGGCGACAGAATAGGCTCCGGGCCGGTTCGTGGCAACCACAGCGGGTTTCGGCTTCGCGCCTGTCTTCGTCACCGGGCTCATTCGGATCTCCTTTCGGGGGCCAGGCCCCTCGAGGACATAGACGAGAATCGCGTCGCAGAATTCCCACGGGGAGGCGTTTTCGCGCCGCTTTGTGGAAAAGTCGTAGGGAACCGGGCCGCCGCGGCCGCCAGCTTGTGGTCCTTCCGCCACGGTGTGCCCGCCTCCCGGCCGAACCGGGCGATGAGCGAGGTGACCTCGGGTACTCCGACCCCCATCGCTTCGGCCGCCAATACCGTCGCCTGTCTCGGTGTCTTGGGACCAAACGACGCCGCAGGGCACGCCTTGCCCTGCCGGGGGTCGCACCGGCGCGCCTAGCTAGCGCGTCACGGGCCGGTCACCATCGATCGTTTGTTTGCACTTCGCGCCGGGTGGAGACAACGAGGAATCGCAGTAGTGTGAATGCCCCCGCGGCCAAACCCACCCACAGTGCCGCCCGACCAACCTGAACGGGGACGAAGCTCCGGGTGAAGGCGAAGTACGCCATCAGCGATGCGGCGAACACGATGAATCCGGCGCGCTCCCATCGATCGAGGGCCCAGGCGGGAATGCTGTGGCCGGACTGGGTTGGATGAGTGGTGAGGATGCTGCGGAAACGGTCGTAGTCCCACAGCAGCAGATACAGAACCGCCAGCAGCATCTGCAGCGTGACCAGAGTTGTGCCCGCCCCGAAGCCCACTCCAACCACTACTGCGAAGATGCAGGCGATGACAGGCAGGAATAGCAAAGCGCCCAGATGCGCAAACGACGGCATCAGCAGGAGCACGCCGGCAACCACCTGCACTGCGCCGATGAAGTTCCAGAAGACGCCGGTTTGGTATATCGCTTCGAAGAACGCCCCGATCGGCGTCCCTTCGGGGAGGAGCGTGAAACGTTGGCCGAGCAGCTTGACGAACCCGGCGGGAATGAAGCCGGCGGCGAGCAGGATGCGCGTGAGCAGAGTGAACCTGAAGAGCAGCCTCTGGGATCTCACCCAGCGGAAGGAATGATCGAGTGCGGAGATGAGCATTTTCGACATGGTTTCTCAACGTATGTAAAGAATGGCTCCTCGCCAGGCAGAATGGGTAGGCGACGAGGCTGGCGGGATCGTGCCGCACGCACGCTGCCAGCCGATCGGGGTGCAGGCCAGGGGGGCCTCCCTGCGCGGTGTTCACGCACGCTCCGCACGGTTGCGCGACGGCTCGGGGCGCGAGCTGGCCTGGTTTCCCGCCGCCACTCGGAGCCGGGCCCGACCGGTGACGACGCTGGCTTTTTCGGAATAGTTCTGGTGATTGTCACGCCACCGCGCGGACCAGAATTCCGGCCCCGCTTCGCCCCCGAAAAAGAACGGAACATTCTCGGTACACTGTCCGTTTATCCGTTGGTTCGGAGATGCTGGAGACTGGTTGTATTGCCTGACCATTCCTTGATTCGCGAGGGGGCCCGGAGGACTGTCGGCCAGGCCCTGCTCCTCCTGGCGGGAGCGCTGTTGGCCGCCGGTGCGGCCACCGCCGAGGATGGGCCGGTCATTTCACCTCCGGAGGATCGCCGGGTTCAGGACGCCCAGGACAAACCGGGCGACCTCGGATTTCCCGCGCGCGGCTCGGGCCGCGTCGCCGAGCGCCAGCAGGACCTCAGTTCGTCGATTGCCGAGCGCATCCTGGGTCCGCCCGCGCCGGCCGCGAACGAGGCGGTCAGTCGTGACGCCGACGGCCGGGTAACGATCCGCGCGTTCCGGCTCGCGGAGCCGCTCACTCTGGACGGCGTGCTGGACGACCCGGCGTACGACCAGGTGCCGGCAGCCGAGGGTTTCGTACAACAGGAACCCAACGAGGGTGCTCCCGTCTCGGAATCCACTCTTGTCTGGGTGCTCTACGACGCGGACAGCCTCTACATCGCCGCCAAGTTGGAAGAGCACCACCCGGAACTCCTGCGGGCGAACGAGATGCGCCGCGACCAGCGGAACATCGGCTGGGGCGACAGCTTCTCGGTCATCCTCGACACCTTCTACGACCGGCGGAACGGATTCTTGTTCCACACCAACGCGGTGGGGGCGCTCTATGACGCCCAGGTCTCCGACGAGCGGAACACGAACTCCGACTGGAACACCGTGTGGTGGGTCCGGACCGAGCGCGTCGAGGACGGCTGGACCATGGAGATGCGGATCCCGTTCCGCTCGCTCCGCTACGCCGCGGGCGGACCCCAGCTCTGGGGCATCAACTTTCGCCGCCTCATCAAGCACACGAACGAGCGGGCCTTTCTCACTCCGACGCCCCAGGCGTTCAACATGAACGGGCTGAACCGGCTCTCGAACGCGGCGACGCTCGTCGGGCTCGAGGCCCCCGCCGGCTCGCGGCGGATGGAGCTGAAGCCCTACGCCATCGGGTCGCAGACGGACGCTCCCCTGAGGGACATCAACGACGAGTGGTCCGGCGACGTCGGCGCCGACTTCAAGTTCGGGGTCACCGACGGGCTCACCGCCGACGTCACCTGGAACACCGACTTCGCGCAGGTGGAGGACGACGAGACCCAGGTCAACCTGAGCCGTTTCAGCCTCTTCTACCCCGAAAAGCGCGAGTTCTTCCTTGAAGGGCAGGGGGTGTTCGACTTTGGAGGCCGGCAGACGCGGGCCTTCGGGGGCGGGGGTTCCTCCGACACTCCCATCCCCTTCTTCAGCCGCTCCATCGGGATCTCCGGGGCAGCGCGGTGCCCATTCTCGGGGGCGCCCGGCTCCACGGCCGGGCCGGCGCCTACCAGATGGGGCTCATGAACATCCAGACCGGCACCGCGCCGGGTGTGGACGTGGAGGGCACGAATTTCAGCGCCTTCCGGGTGAAGCGCGACCTCTTCTCCCGGTCCAACATCGGCGTCATCGCGACCCACCGGAACGTGGGCGCCGACGGCACGGGGTCCAACTCGCTCTACGGCATGGACGGGAACTTCAACCCCACGGATCACCTCCGGATCACCACCTACTACATGGCGACGAGCGAGCCCGGGGTCGAGACGGGACACCAGGCGGCCAGCTACATGGGCCAGTTCCGCTACGACACCGACCTGATCGACGTGACCGCCGGGCGGCTCTATCTCGGCGAGGACTTCAACCCGGGGATGGGTTTCGTGCGCCGGCGGAACTTCACCAAGAACAGCGGCTCCTTCCAGTTCTCGCCGCGCCCTCGCGGCATCGAGGCGGTCCGGCAGTTGGAGTTCCAGGCACGGGTGAACAACTACCAGCGTCCCGGCGGCGAGCTGGAGACCCGGGAGTACGAGTTCGAGGCCAACACCCTGTTCGAGAGCAGCGACCGCCTCATGCTCGGCTACACCGTCACCGAGGAGCACCTCCTCGAGGGTTTCGACCTCTCGGACGAGGTCGCAGTGCCCGCCGGGAGCTACCGATTCGCCCGGGCCGGGGTCCGGGTCCGGATGGGCTCCCACCGCAAGGTCTCGGGAATGGTCCGCTACGAGTTCGGGGACTTCTTCGGGGGAACCCGGCAGGAGCTGGGCTACTGGGGACGCGCCGAGATCAACCAGCGCTTCTCCTTCGAGCCGAACGTCAGCCTGAACTGGATCGCGATGCCCGCGGGCGACGTCCGGGCGCAGGTGAGCCGCCTCCGCGCCACCTATACCGTCTCGCCCCGCAGCTTCCTGGGGGCGCTGGTCCAGTACAACTCGGCCGCCCAACTGTTTTCGGCCAACGTCCGCTACCGCTGGGAGTACTCCCCCGGCAGCGACCTGTTCGTGGTCTTGAGCTCGAACCGGGACGGCGACGACGGTCTCTCCGGTCTCAGCGACCGGGCGCTCGTCGTCAAGTTCACCCGGCTGTTCCGGTTCTGACGGGGTTCCGAACCCCGGTTTCGGCCGCTCCGGCAGGCCGGCGGAACGCGTTGGGACCGGGACCGGCTTTTCCGTAAACTGACTGTCACCCTGCGCCTCCGAGAGTGGGGACGCGCCCCGGGGTACCGCTTCTTGCCGATTCCTCCCAAAGCGTTGCGAGGCGCCGTCGCAGCCGCGCTGGGGTTCCTGCTGACCGGTCCTGCGTTGGTCGCCGGTAACGCGGCCTTTGCCCAGGACGGACCGGTTCCGCCCGCGGACCGCCGCGTGCAGGACGGGCAGGACGACCTCGGGCTGTCCTCGCGTGGCTCGGGCCGGCTCGCCGAGGGCCAGCAGGGGCTCGACTCGGCGATGGCCGACCGCATCCTCGGACCGCCGGCGCCCGCCGCCGACGAAGCCGTGAGCCGGGGCGCCGACGGCGGGGTGACGCTCCGGGCCTTCCGGCTCTCCGAGCCCCTCACCGTGGACGGGGTGCTCGACGACCCGGTGTACGACCAGGTGCCGGCGGCGGAGGGATTCACCCAACAGGAGCCCATCGAAGGCGACCCGGCGTCGGAGTCCACCCGGGTCTGGGTGTTCTACGACGCCGACAGCATCTACATCGCCGCCGATCTGGAAGAAGACCACCCGGAGCTGCTGATGGCCAACGAGATGCGGCGCGACCAGCGGAATATCGACTGGGGCGACAGCTTCTCGATCGTCATCGACACCTTCTACGACCGGCGCAACGGCTTCTTGTTCCATACGAACGCGCTGGGCGCGCTCTTCGACGCGCAGGTGACGGACGAACGGAACACCAACAGCGACTGGAACACCGTCTGGTGGGTGGACACCCACCGTCTCGAGAACCGCTACACCGTCGAGATCCGGATCCCGTTCCGGTCGCTGCGCTACGCCGCCGGTGGGCCCCAGCTCTGGGGAATCAACTTCCGCCGCCGCATCAAGCACAACAACGAACAGGTGTTCTTCACCCCGACGCCCCAGGCGTACGACCGGTTCGCGCTGTTGCGGCTCTCGAACGCGGCGACGCTCGTGGGCCTCGAGGCGCCGGCCGGCTCGCGGCGGATGGAGCTGAAGCCGTACGCGATCGGCTCCCAGAGCCACGTTCCCCTGAGCGACATCAACAACGAGTGGTCCGGGGATGTCGGTGCCGACTTCAAGTTCGGCGTCACCGACGGGCTCACTGCCGACGTCACCTGGAACACCGACTTCGCGCAGGTCGAAGACGACGAAACCCAGGTAAACCTGAGCCGTTTCAGCCTGTTCTATCCGGAAAAGCGCGAGTTCTTCCTCGAGGGGCAGGGGGTGTTCGACTTCGGCGGCCGCGAAACCCGTTTCTTCGGCGGGCCGACCGACGTCCCCATCCCGTTCTTCAGCCGGTCCATCGGCATTTCCGGGGGCAGCGCGGTACCGATTCTGGGCGGCGCCCGCCTCCACGGCCGGGCCGGCGCCTACCAGATGGGCCTGATGAACATTCAGACCGGCGATGTCGGCGGACTCGACGTGGAGAGCACGAACTTCAGCGCCTTCCGGATGAAACGCGACCTCTTCGCACGGTCCAACATCGGCGTCATCGCCACCCACCGGAACATCAGCGCCGACGGTTCCGGATCCAACTCCCTCTACGGCGTGGACGGGAACTTCGCCCCGACGGACAACATCCGCTTCAACACCTTCTACATGGCGACCAGCGAGCCGGAAGTGGAGACGGGACATAACGCCGCGAGCTACATGGGCCAGTTCCGCTACGACACCGACCTGATCGACGTCACCGCCGAAAGGCTCTATCTCGGCGGGGACTTCAACCCGGGAATGGGCTTCGTCCGCCGCAGGGACTTCACGAAGAACGGCGGTTCGTTCCAGCTCGCGCCGCGCCCGCGCGGGATCCAGGCGATCCGTCAGCTCGAGTTCAAGGCGGAGGCGAACCAGTACGACCGGCCCGACGGCGAGCTGGAGACGCGTGAATACCGCTTCGACGCCCGCGCGATCCTCGAGAGCAGCGATCGCCTCATGTTCGACCACACCATCACCGATGAGCGCCTCCTCGAGGGGTTCGATCTCTCCAGCGACGTCGCGGTGCCCGCCGGCAACTACCGGTTTTCGCGAACGGGGGTCCGGATCCGGATGGGCTCCCACCGGCGGGTTTCGGGATTCCTGCGTTACGAGTGGGGCAACTTCTTCGGCGGCACCCGGCAGGAAGTGAGCTACATGGGACGCGCCGAGGTGAACCAGCGCTTCTCCCTCGAGCCCAACATCAGCCTGAACTGGATTGAAGTTCCCGGCGGCGAGGTGCGGGCGCAGGTGAGCCGCATCCGCGTCACCTACACCGTCTCACCACGGAGCTTCCTGGGGGCGCTCGTCCAGTACAACTCGGCGGCAGAGCTCTATTCGGCGAACGTGCGCTTCCGCTGGGAGTACTCCCCCGGCAGCGACCTGTTCGTGGTGTTCAGCACCAACCGGGACGGGAACGACGGCCTCTCCGGTCTCAGCGACCGCGCGCTGGTCGTCAAATTCACCCGCCTCTTCCGGTTCTGACACGCCCTCCGGCCGCCGTTTCGCGGTGGAGGGCCACCGGGTCCGGCTGCTAAAATGGCGGGTGGTCTTCGCTTCCTGCACGGGGAACAGCGTTCCCGGGTACCGCCTCTTGCCGTCATTTCAATTTCTTTCGCGAGGCGTTGCCGTGGCGGGACTCTCGGTGTTGCTAGCCGGCGTTTCGTTCGCCGGCAACCCCGTGCCCGCCGGCCCTGAGGGACCCGTTCCCCCGCCCGCGGATCGGCAGCTCCAGGACGATTCGGATGATCTGGCGATCCCGCTCCGCGGCGGCGGCCGGCTGGCGGAAGACCAACAGGGGCCGGTCCCTTCGGCGATGGCGAGCCGCATCCTCGGTCCGCCCGCGCCGAAGGCCGGAGAAGCGGTCAGCCGCGACGCCGACGGCCGGGTAACGCTCCGCGCCTTCCGGCTCGCCGAGCCACTCACCGTGGACGGGGTACTCGACGATCCGGTCTACGACCAGGTGCCGGCCGCGGACGGCTTCCTCCAGCAGGAGCCGAACGAGGGCGCTCCGGCGTCGGAGTCCACCCGCGTCTGGGTGCTCTACGACGCGGAGAACCTCTACATCGCGGCGGAGATGGAAGAGGAACACGCGGAGGAGTTGATGGCCGGCGAAATGCGCCGCGACCACATGAGCATCGGCTGGAACGACAGCTTCCAGATCGTCCTCGACACCTTCTACGACCGCCGGAACGGCTTCTTGTTCCACACCAACCCGCTCGGCGCCCTCTACGACGCCCAGGTGACCGACGAACGGAACACCAACAGCGACTGGAACACCGTCTGGTGGGCCAAGAGCGAGATCGTCGAGGGCGGTTGGACCACGGAAATCCGGATCCCCTTCCGGTCGCTCCGCTACGCGGCGGGAGGGTCCCAGCTCTGGGGCATCAATTTCCAGCGCAACATCAAGCACCGGAACGAGAAGGTGTTCTTCACCGCCACCCCGCAGGCCTACAACCGCGAAGCGCTGATCCGTCTCTCCAACGCGGCGACGCTCGTGGGGCTCGAAGCTCCCGCGGGATCGCGGCGGATGGAGCTCAAGCCCTACGCGATCGGTTCCCAGCAACACGCTCCGCTGAACGACACCCTGAACGAGTGGTCCGGCGACGTCGGCGCCGATTTCAAGTTCGGGGTGACGGACGGACTCACCGCCGACGTCACCTGGAACACCGACTTCGCGCAGGTGGAAGACGACGAGACCCAGGTCAACCTGAGTCGCTTCAGCCTCTTCTTCCCGGAAAAGCGCGAGTTCTTCCTCGAGGGACAGGGGGTGTTCGATTTCGGTGGCCGGCAGACCCGCGCCTTCGGCGGCCAGGGCCCGTCCGACGCTCCGATCCCGTTCTTCAGCCGGTCCATCGGGATCTCCGGCGGCAGCGCGGTGCCGATCCTGGGCGGCGCCCGGCTCCACGGCCGGGCCGGCGCCTACCAGATGGGACTCATGAACATCCAGACGGAGGGCGTGCCGGGCCTCGACGTGGAGAGCACCAATTTCAGCGCCTTCCGGATGAAGCGGGACCTCTTCTCGCGGTCCAACATCGGGGTCATTGCGACGCACCGCAACATCAACTCCGACGGGACGGGGTCCAACTCCCTCTATGGGGTGGACGGCAACTTCGCGCCGAGCGAGAACATCCGGATCAACACCTTCTACATGGCCACCAGCGAGCCCGGCGTCGAGGCCGGACATCAGGCGGCCAGCTACATGGGACAGTTTCGCTACGACACCGACCTGTTCGATGTCTCGGCCGAGCGTCTCTACCTCGGCGACGACTTCAACCCGGGGATGGGTTTCGTCCGCCGGCGGGACTTCACCAAGAACGGAGGGTCCGTCACGCTGGCGCCGCGGCCACGCGGCATCGAGGCCATCCGCCAGTTCGAGTTCAAGGCCGACGCGAATCAGTACGACCGGCTGGACGGGGAGATGGAGACGCGGGAATACACCTTCGAGGGACGCGCCATCTTCGAGAGCAGCGACCGCCTGGTGGTGACGCACTCGATGACGGAGGAACATCTCCTCGACGGTTTCGACCTCTCCAGCGACGTTGCGGTTCCGGCTGGCAACTACCGCTTCGCCCGTAGCGGTATTCGCTTCTGGTTGGGAACACACCGCGCTGTCTCCGGGTATGTCCGCTACGAGTTCGGGGACTTCTTCGGGGGCACCCGCCAGGAAGTGAGCTACTGGGGACGCGCCGAGGTGAACCGGCGCTTTTCCATGGAGCCGAACATCAGCCTCAACTGGATCGAGGTGCCGGGCGGCGAAGTGCAGGCCCAGGTGACCCGTCTCCGCGCCACCTACACCGTCTCCCCGCAGAGCTTCGTCGGGGCGCTCGTTCAGTACAACTCGGCCGCCCAACTGATGTCGGCCAACGTGCGCTTCCGCTGGGAATACTCGCCGGGCAGCGACGTGTTCGTCGTCTTCAGCACGAACCGCGACGGGGACGACGCGCTGTCGGGGCTGACCGACCGGGCGCTGGTCGTCAAGTTCACCCGCCTGTTCCGTTTCTGATCCGGGGGTCCGGACCAGGATCCCGGGCTGTGGCCGGTTCCAGCGCCCTCGCGCTGGCCGCCGGGCTGCTCGTCGTCCCGGCTACCGCAGTCCCGTCGCCGCCCGGGAAGCCACCGCAGGCCGGGGCTTCTCAGCAGGAGCCATCAACTCGGGCTCAAGGGCCGGCTCCCGTGATCCACGGTCCCGCGCCGCCGGACCCCCCGGCGATGATCCGGCGCGACGACCAGGGTGGCGCCACCATTCGGGCCGTCCGCCTGGAGGAGCCGCTCGACTTCGACGGCCGCCTCGATGAAGCCATCTACGAGCGGGTTCCCGGAATCAGCGACTTCATCCAGACCGAGCCGCTCGAAGGAGCGCCGGCCACCGAAAAGACCGAGGTCTGGGTCTTCTTCGACGACGAGGCGATCTACATCGCCGGCCGCGCCTGGGACACCCAGCCCCACCGGATCGTGGCCACCGAACTCCGGCGCGACCACGGGAGCATCTGGCTCAACCAGCACCTGGCCGTCACCTTCGACACCTTCTACGACCGCCGGAACGCGTTCATCTTCTACCTCAACCCCCTGGGCGGGTTCTTCGACGGCCTCATCACCGACGAGCGGAACTTCAACCGCGACTGGACCGCGGTGTGGGACTCCCGGACCGCCTGGTTCGAGAACGGCTGGACGACCGAACTGCGGTTTCCGTTCAAGACCCTCCGCTACCCCGCCGCGGGCCCACAGGTGTGGGGCATCAACTTCCGCCGGGTCGTCCGCTGGAAGAACGAAATCTCCTACCTGACCCAACTCCCGGCCGCCCTCGGGATCTGGTCGATCACCAAGGTGAGTTCCTATGCGACCCTGGTCGGCCTCGAGGCGCCGCCCAGTTCGCGGACCATCGAGGTGAAGCCGTACCTCACGGGGGACGCCGCCGCGGCCCAGGCCGAGAGCGGCGCCCTCGACCGGGACTTCGGGGGCGATTTCGGGGTGGACGCCAAGGTCGGCATCACCAGCGGGCTCACCGCCGACCTGACCTGGAACACCGACTTCGCCCAGGTCGAGGCGGATGCCCAGCAGATCAACCTGACCCGGTTCAGCCTCTTCTTCCCCGAAAAGCGCGAGTTCTTTCTCGAAGGGCAGGGGCTCTTCGCCTTCGGAACCTCGGAGCGCACCCCGCGCGCCTCGAGCCGGCGCTTCGGAGCGCCGAGCAGCGTCCCGCTCCTCTTCTTCAGCCGCCGGATCGGCATCGCCGGAAACCAGGTGGCGCCGATCCGCGGCGGCGCCCGGGTGACGGGCAAGATCGGCGACTTCGGCGTCGGCGCGCTCGCGATCCGTAGCGGCGAGAGCCTTGCCGCGGGCGCCCCCGAAACCGACTTTTCGGTATTCCGGCTGAAGCGGGACATCCTGGGCCGCAGCACGGTCGGGGTGATGGGCACCTACCGCTCGGGCGCCGCAGACGGTCTGGGAAGCAACACCGCCTACGGGATGGACGCGCGCTTCGGGCTCTACGAGAACCTCGACATTCGCAGCTACGCGGCCTGGACGAAGAACGAATATGAGGACCGGACCGGCATGAGCTACCGCGGCCAGTTCGACTACCAGGCCGACCGTTACGGACTCCAGTTCGAGCGGCTGGTGGTCGGCGAGGGCTTCGATCCCGGGCTCGGCTTCCTGCGCCGCCGGGACTTCCGGCGCAACTACGCGGAGGCGCGCTTCAGCCCCCGGCCCCGCTCGATCTCCTGGCTGCGGAAGATCGGTGGGACCGGCAGTCTCGACTACACCACGGACACCAACGGGAATCTGGAAACCCGGATCTTCGCGCTCCGCTCCGACGTCGAGTTGGAGAACGGGGACAGCGCCCAGTTCCAGGCGGCGCGCAACCGGGAGGTGCTTCACGAGGAATTCCGTCTGGCCGGCGACCTTGCAGTGGCTACCGGACCCCACGACTTCGACTACGCCCGCCTCAGCTACCGGGCCGGGCCCCAGCGGCCGATCTCGGGGACCTTCTCGTATCAGCAGGGCGGGTTCTTCTCGGGGACCCGGCGCGAGCTCGCCTGGCGCGGCCGGCTCGAGGTCGTTCCCCACCTCATCGTCGAGCCCATCATTTCCCTGAACTGGATCGCCCTTCCGGACGGCAACTACGACACCCGGCTGGTCGCTTCGAGGATCAACTACAACCTGTCTCCCCGCAGCTTTCTCGCCGCGTTCCTGCAGTACAACAGCGCCGCGAACAGCCTCTCCACGAACGTCCGGTTTCGCTGGGAGTACCAGCCGGGCAGCGACTTCTATCTCGTGTACAACTCACTCCGTGACACCTTGATGCCCGGGTACCCCGAACTGAACACCCAGGCCTTCATCGTCAAGTTCACCCGCCTTTTCCGGTTCTGACAGGCTCCGCCTCCCGGTCCTTAGAGTTCCTCCCTTGTCCCGTCAGGCGTCCCGCTTCGTCCTCGCCGGCGCGGCCCTGATCGTTCCAGCCTCCCTGTGGGCGCAGTCCGCCCAGCGCGACGAACCCCAGGACGGCCAAGGCTCAGCCTCGGCGTCTGGGACCGTCGTACGCGGCCCCGCGCCTCCGGACCTTCCCGAGATGGTCCGGCGCGACGACGCCGGCGGCGCCACCATGCGCGCCACCCGCCTCACCGAGCCGTTCGAGCTAGACGGCCGTCTTGACGACGCCATCTACGACCGGGTGCCCGGGGTGGGCGGTTTCATCCAGGGACTGCCCCTCGAGGGCGAGCCCGCCACCGAGGCGACCGAGGTCTGGGTCTTCTACGACGACGAGACGCTCTACGTCGCCGGCCGCTGCTGGGACAGCCAGCCCGACCGGATGCTGGCCACCGAAATGCGGCGCGACCACTTCGGCATCCACAACAACGAGAACCTCGCGGTCATCCTCGACACCTTCTACGACCGCCGGAACGCCTTCTTCTTCTACCTGAACCCGCTCGGCGGGTTCTTCGACGGCCTGATCGTGGACGAGTTGAACATCAACCGCGACTGGACGGCGGTCTGGGACTCCCGGGCAGCCCGGTTCGAAAACGGCTGGACCATGGAGATGGCGATCCCGTTCAAGACGCTGCGCTATGCCGGCGGCGGTCCCCAGGTCTGGGGGATCAACTTTCGCCGCATCGTGCGCTGGAAGAACGAGTACTCCTATCTGACCCGGCTTCCCGCCGCCATGGGGCCCCGCGCCATCACCAAGGTGAGTTCGGCGGGCACCCTGGTGGGCGTCGAGGCGCCGGCCAGCTCGCGCACCGTCGAGGTCAAGCCCTACCTGATCGGCGACGGCGCCGGCATCCGAGCCGACGGCGGCGGGCTGGAACGGAACTACGGCAGTGACTTCGGAGTGGACGCGAAGGTGGGGATCACCAGCGGACTCACCGCCGATCTCACCTGGAACACCGACTTCGCCCAGGTGGAGGCGGACGCCCAGCAGATCAACCTCACCCGCTTCAGCCTCTTCTTCCCGGAAAAGCGGGAGTTCTTCCTCGAAGGGCAGGGGATCTTCACCTTCGGCACCGCCTCGCGGGCGCCGCCGTCCGGATCCACGCGCAGCTTCGGCCAGCCGAGCAGCACTCCGGTGCTCTTCTTCAGCCGCCAGATCGGGATTGCCGGCGGCCAGGTAGTGCCGATCCTCGGCGGAGGTCGGGTGACCGGGAAACTCGGGGACTTTGGCGTCGGGGCACTCGCGATCCGCAGCGGCGCGAACAGCGCCGCGGGCGCTCCGGAGACCGACTTCTCGGTCCTGCGGCTGAAGCGCGACATCCTGAACCGCAGCACGGTGGGCGTCATGGGCACCTATCGCTCTCACACCCAAAGCGGACTGGGACGGAACTTCGCCTACGGGATGGACGCCCGCTTCGGTCTCTTCGAGAACCTCGACATCCAGGCCTACGCCGCCTGGACGCAGAACGAACTCGAAGACGAGACCGGAATGAGCTATCTCGGCCAGTTCGACTACAACGGCGACCGATACGGGCTCAAGACGGAACGGCTCGTGGTCGGCGACGGATTCGATCCGGGAATCGGGTTCCTGCGCCGCCGGGACTTCCAGCGGAACTACGCCGAGGCGCGCTTCAGCCCCCGGCCGCACTCCATCTCCTGGCTGCGCAAGATCGGCTGGACCGGCAGCGTGGACTACACCACCGACAACGAATCCGTCCTCGAGACCCGGATCTTCTCCCTGCGTACCGACGTCGAACTCGAGAACGGGGACCGGCTCAACCTGAACGCCGCCCGGAACCACGAGGTGCTGAGCGAAGCGTTCCTGCTAGACGAGGACGAGGGGATCGGCGTGGGGGCGGGTCCATACGACTTCGATCACTTCCGGGTCAGCTACCAGGCCGGCCCGCAGCGGCCGATCTCCGGGAACTTCGCCTTCCAGCAGGGCGGGTTTTTCTCCGGGACCCGCCGGGAGGCGGCGTGGCGCGGCCGGGTGGAGGTGACGACGCGCTTCTCCCTCGAGCCCGGCGTCTCGATGAACTGGATCGACCTGCCGACCGGCGACTACGACACCAGCCTGATCGCGTCCCGGATCACCTACACGCTCTCGCCCCGCAGCTTCCTCGCGGGGTTCTTGCAATACAACACCGCCGCGAACAGCCTCTCCACGAATGTGCGCTTCCGCTGGGAGTACCAGCCGGGCAGCGACTTCTACGTGGTTTACAACTCCCTGCGGGACACCCTGGCGCCCGGATACCCCGAACTGAACACCCAGTCGTTCATCGTCAAGTTCACCCGTCTGTTCCGGTTCTAGGCAGGGAACGCAAGGAGCCCGAGGAGCGCCAGGAGCGCCGACCTCTGGCCGGCATCGCGGCCCGCCGGGCCGCGAAACGCACAACGCCCCCCACCTCCACGGTGCCACAGGCACGGGAACGCCGACCTCCAGGTCGGCACAGCCCCGCGAAGCGGGGCGGCGGGACGGTCCCCCCAGCGCCACGATGGTTCCCCTCTCGGCGGGGCCCTTCGCAGCCTTGGTAGCCCACACTCACGGGAGCCCCCACCGCGAAAACCGGGCCGACCTCACCCCGGCATCGCGGCGCCGCAGCCCGGCGTAGAGTTCCGCCGCCCGAGTTCCCGCTGTTGTCCCGCCGCGCCTTCCGCTTCGTTCTCGCCGCCTCCACCCTGATTTGGCCGGTCGCCCCGCGGGCGCAGACGGGAGAACCCGGCGATCGGCAGGACGGCCAAGGCGAGGCCCCCGAGCCCGCATTCGTGGTCCGCGGCCCGGCACCGCCCGATCTCCCCGAGATGGTCCGGCGCGACGACGCCGGGGGCGCCACCATGCGCGCCACCCGCCTCACCGAGCCGCTCGAGCTGGACGGCCGCCTCGACGACGCGATCTACGAACGGGTGCCCGGGGTGGGCGGTTTCATCCAGGCGCTGCCGCTCGAAGGCGAACCGGCTACCGAGCCGACCGACGTCTGGATCTTCTACGACGACGAAGCGGTGTACATCGCCGGCAGGTGCTGGGACAGCCAGCCCCACCGCATGGTGGCGACCGAGATGCGGCGGGACAACTTCGGCATCTTCAACAACGAGAACCTCGCGGTCATCCTGGACACCTTCTACGACCGCCGGAACGCCTTCTTCTTCTACATGAACCCGATCGGCGGGTTCTTCGACGGCCTCATCGCGGATGAGAATCCCCCCAACCGCGACTGGACCGCGGTCTGGGACTCCCGGGCGGCTCGGTTCGAAAACGGCTGGACCATGGAGATGCGGATCCCGTTCAAGACGCTGCGCTACGCGAGCGGAGGCCCTCAGGTCTGGGGGATCAACTTCCGCCGTATCGTGCGCTGGAAGAACGAGCTGTCCTTCCTCACCGGGGTTCCTACGGCCCTCGGACCCCGCGCCATCACCAAGATCAGCTCGGCGGGGACGCTCGTGGGCCTGGAGGCGCCTGCCAGTTCCCGGACCGTCGAGGTGAAGCCGTACCTCATCGGGGACGCCGCCGGGATCCGCGCCGGTGCCGGCGGGCTGGAGCGGGACTACGGCGGCGACTTCGGGGTGGATGCCAAGGTCGGGATCACCAGCGGCCTGATCGCCGACCTCACCTGGAACACCGACTTCGCCCAGGTGGAGGCGGACGCCCAGCAGATCAACCTGACGCGGTTCAGCCTCTTCTTTCCCGAGAAGCGCGAGTTCTTCCTCGAAGGGCAGGGGACCTTCAGCTTCGGCACTTCGAGCCGCGCCCCTCCGGCGGGATCGACGCGCAGCTTCGGCCCGCCGAGCAGCACCCCGGTGCTCTTCTTCAGCCGCCAGATCGGGATCGCCGACGGCCAGATGGTGCCGATTCTCGGCGGTGGGCGGGTGACCGGCAAGCTCGGCGACTTCGGGGTCGGGGCGCTTGCCATCCGGACCGGAGGGAACAACGCCGCGGGCGCCCCGGAGACCGACTTCTCGGCCCTGCGGCTGAAGCGCGACATCCTGAACCGCAGCACCGTGGGCGTCATGGGCACCTACCGCTCCCACGGCGCCAGCGGGTTGGGACGGAACTTCGCCTACGGGATGGACGCCCGCTTCGGTCTCTTCGAGAACCTCGACATCCGTAGCTACGCCGCCTGGACCCAGAACGAACTCGAGGACGAGACCGGGATGAGCTATCTGGGCCAGCTCGAGTACAACGGCGACCGCTACGGGCTCAAGACCGAACGGCTCGTGGTTGGCGACGGCTTCGATCCCGGCATCGGGTTCCTGCGCCGCCGGGATTTCCAGCGCAACTACGCCGAAGCGCGCTTCAGCCCCCGGCCGCACTCGATCTCCTGGCTGCGCCAGATCGGCTGGACTGGCAGCGTCGACTACACCACCGATAACGAGGCTGTCCTCGAGACCCGAATTCTCCAACTGCGGACGGAGGTCGAACTCGAAAACGGCGACCGGCTCAACGTGGACGCCGCCCGGAACCACGAGGTGCTCAGCGAAGAGTTCCTTCTGGACGAGGACGACGGGATCGGCGTGGGGGTGGGTCCGTACGACTTCGATCACGTCCGGGTCGCCTACCAGGCGGGGCCGCAGCGTCCCATCTCGGGAAACTTCGCCTTCCAGCAGGGGGGCTTCTTCTCGGGGATGCGCCGCGAGGCGGCATGGCGCGGACGGGTCGAGGTGACGACCCGCTTCTCCCTCGAGCCCACCGTCTCGATGAACTGGATCGACCTGCCGACCGGCGACTACGACACCAATCTGATCGCGTCCCGGGTCAACTACACGCTCTCACCCCGCAGTTTTGTCGCGGCGTTCCTCCAGTACAACACCTCCGCGAACAGCCTCTCCACGAACGTCCGCTTCCGTTGGGAATACGAACCGGGCAGCGACCTCTACGTGGTTTACAACTCGCTGCGGGACACCCTGGCGCCCGGATACCCCGAACTGAACACCCAGTCCTTCATCGTCAAGTTCACCCGGCTCTTCCGGTTCTGACCGCCGGACGCCAGCCCGGCGTAGAGTTCCGCCGCCCGAGTCCCCGCTCTTGTCCCGCCACGCGTTCCGCTTCGTTCTCGTTGCCTCCGCCCTGATCGCGCCTGCCTCTTCCCTGGGGCAGACGGGAGCACTCGGGGAGCGCCAGGACGGCCAGGGGGCGACGCCGGAGCCGGAATTCGTGGTCCGCGGCCCGGCGCCGCCCGATCTCCCCGAGATGGTCCGCCGGGACGATGTCGGCGGCGCCACCATGCGCGCCACCCGACTCGAGGGACCTTTCGAACTCGACGGCCGACTCGACGACGGAATCTACGACCGCGTTCCGGGAGTGAGCGGCTTCATCCAGGCGCTCCCGCTCGAGGGGGAACCAGCCACCGAAGACACCGAGGTCTGGGTGTTCTTCGACGACGATGCGGTGTACATCGCCGGCCGGTGCTGGGACTCCGAACCGGACCGGATCGTGGCCACCGAAATGCGGCGGGACCACTTCGGCATCTTCAACAACGCGAACCTCGCCGTCATTCTGGACACGTTCTATGACCGCCGGAACGCCTTCTTCTTCTACCTGAATCCGATCGGCGGCTTCTTCGACGGCCTAATCGTGGACGAGCGCGGCGTGAACCGCGACTGGACCGCGGTCTGGGACTCCAAGGCGGCGCGCTTCGAGAACGGCTGGACCATGGAGATGCGCATCCCGTTCAAGACCCTGCGCTACGCAACCGGGGGACAGCAGGTCTGGGGCATCAACTTCCGCCGGGTGGTGCGCTGGAAGAACGAGATGTCCTACCTGACCCAGGTGCCGGCCGCGCTCGGCCCGCGGGCGATCACCAAGATCAGCTCGGCGGGCACCCTGGTGGGACTCGAAGCGCCTGCCAGTTCCCGGACGGTCGAGGTGAAGCCGTATCTCATCGGTGACGCCGCGGGCGCCCGGATCGAGGCCGGGTCGCTCGACCGCGACTTCGGCGGGGACTTCGGGCTGGACGCGAAGGTGGGGATCACCAGCGGGCTCACCGCCGATCTCACCTACAACACCGACTTCGCCCAGGTCGAGGCCGACGCCCAGCAGATCAACCTGACGCGGTTCAGCCTCTTCTTCCCCGAAAAGCGCGAGTTCTTCCTGGAAGGCCAGGGGATCTTCGAGTTCGGCACGACGGGCCGCGGCGCGCCGCCCGGGTCCACACGCAGCTTCGGGCCGCCGAGCAGCACCCCGGTGCTGTTCTTCAGCCGCCGCATCGGCATCGAGGCCGGCCAGGCGGTGCCCATCACTGGGGGAGCCCGGGTGACGGGAAGGCTCGGCGAATACAACGTGGGCGCGATCGCGATGCGCAGCGGCGAGAGTGCTGCCGCCGGCTCCCCGGAGACGGATTTCTCCGTCCTCCGGCTGAAGCGCGACATCCTGAACCGCAGCACGGTCGGCGTGATGGGAACCTATCGCTCGCACACCGAAGGCGGCCTGGGCCGGAACTTCGCCTACGGGATGGACGCCCGGTTCGGCTTTTTCGAGAACCTGGACATCCGCAGCTACGCGGCCTGGACCCAGAACGAGCTCGAGGACCAGACCGGGCTGAGCTACCTCGGTCAGCTCGACTACAACGGCGACCGTTACGGGGTACAGGCCGAGCGCCTGGTGGTCGGGGACGACTTCGATCCCGGGATCGGATTCCTGCGCCGCCGGGATTTCCAGCGGAACTACGCCGAAGCGCGCTTCAGTCCGCGGCCGCATTCGATCTCCTGGCTCCGCAAGCTGGGCTGGATCGGCAGCGTGGACTACACGACGGATAACGAGGGCGAACTCGAGACCCGCATCTTCGGCTTCCGCTACGACATGGAATTCGAGAACGGGGACAGCTTCAACGTGAACGCCACCCGGAACCGTGAGGTGCTGAGCGAGTCGTTTTCGCTGAGCGACGACCTGGGGGTGACGCCCGGCGAGTACGACTTCGACTACGTGCGGCTCAGCTACCAGGCGGGCCCCCAGCGCCCGGTGTCGGGCGGCTTCGCCTACCAGCAGGGCGGGTTCTTCTCCGGGACCCGCCGCGAACTCGCCTGGCGCGGCCGCGTCGAGCTCATGACCCGCCTCACCGTCGAGCCGATCGTCTCGGCCAACTGGATTGCCCTGCCCGAGGGCGACTACGACACCAATCTGCTCGCCGCGCGGATCAACTACACCGTCTCGCCGCGCAGTTTCCTGGCCGCGTTCCTCCAGTACAACAGCTCCGCGGGCAGCCTGTCGACGAACGTCCGGTTCCGCTGGGAGTACGAACCGGGAAGCGATCTCTACCTGGTTTACAACTCGCTCCGGGACACCCTGGTCCCCGGGTATCCGGAACTGAACACCCAGTCGTTCATCGTCAAGTTCACCCGGCTGTTCCGGTTCTGACGGCGGGCGCCTCGCGCGTCGGCGCTGGCGGGAAGCGCGCGGACGCTCGGAGCCCCGGCGGCAGAACCGGGCAGGCCTCCGGTCCCGGTTGGGCCGCGATGATCCATTCGGGTATCTTCCCGTCTTCGGGCGTTTTGTCCTGTTGCCGTTTGTGATGTGTATCCCCTGTTCCCGGAGGGCAATCCCTTGAAGGGAGTGAGCGTGGGCGCGGCCCTGGGGTTGTGGTTCGCCCTGCTGGGACAGCCCTCCCTGGGCCAGGTCCCGGCGGACGGCGCGTCCCCGACGGCGCCGGCGATGCCCTCGCCGGAGCATGGCGTCGGCGGCCTCGAAAACACGGCGGAACTCACCGGCGTGGTCCAGCGCTATTGCGTCCGCTGCCACAACCAGCGTCTCCAGACCGGGAACCTCACCCTCTCGGAGTTCGACGTGGACGCGGCGCACGAGCGGGCGGAAACCGCCGAGAAGATGATCCGGAAGCTGCGGGCGGGGATGATGCCGCCGCCGGGGCAGCGCCGCCCGCCGCCCGAAACGCTGCTCGCCCTGGTCGAGACGATCGAGACCGTGGTGGACCGCGACGCCGCCCGCTCCAGGAACCCCGGCTCACGGCGTTTCCAGCGACTGAACCGGGCCGAGTACGAGCGCGTGATCCACGATCTCCTCGATCTCGAAATCGAGGCCGGCCGGTGGCTGCCGGCGGACACCTACCTCGGCGCCTTCGACAACATGGCGGACGCGCAGGGCCTCTCGACGACCCTCCTCGAGGCCTACCTGAGGGCCGCGACGGAAGTCAGCCGGATCGCCGTCGGCAACCGGGACGCGCTCTCCAAAACGGCCAACTACACGAATCCGATCGACGTCTCGCAGCACGCCTGGGATCACCTCGAGGGCACGCCGTACGGGACGCGCGGCGGGATGGTGGTCACTCACGACTTCCCGGTGGACGGGGAGTACGTCATCTCGATCGAGACGCTTTTCGGCCAGGGGACCGGCTTCCAGGACGTTGACATCTCCATCGACGGGGAGGGGGTCGCCCTCCTCGGCCTCGAGCACGGCGGCCGCTCGACGGTGCCGATCCGCACCGAGCCGATCTTCGTGCGGGCGGGCCAGCGCCAGGTCGCGGCGGCCTTCGTGCGCACCATCGAGGGGCCTTACGACGACCGCCTGAAGACGCCGGGCTGGTCCTTCGTCGGGGGCGAGGACTCCCAGGCGTGGGCGAACTACGGGATCACGGCGCTACCGCATCTCAGCGAACTGATGATCACCGGCCCGCACCGGAGCACGGGGCTCTCGGAGACGGCGAGCCGCCGAAGGATCTTCCGCTGCCATCCGGGAAAGGGCGGGGCGACCGGGGCGGATGTTCCCGGGGAAGCCCGGGCCTGCGCGGAGTCGATCGTGAGCCGGCTCGCCCGCGAGGCGTACCGGCGTCCGGTCACCGGCGACGATCTCGCCGGGCCGATGGCCTTTTATGATCGCGCCGCCGCGGAGGACGGATTCGAGATCGGCGTCCGAACCGCGCTCCAGGCGATTCTGGCCAGCCCCTCCTTCATCTTCCGGCTCGAGCGGGCGCCGCCGGAGGCCCTGCCCGGTGAGAGTTACCGGATCGCGGACGTGGACCTCGCGTCCCGGCTCTCGTTCTTCCTCTGGGCGGCCAGCCCGGATGACGAACTCCTGAGGCTGGCCGCGGAAGGACGGCTCTCGGATCCGCCGGTTCTCGAGTCGCAGGTACGGCGGATGCTGGCCGACCCGCGGGCCGAGGCGCTGGCAACGCGCTTCGCCTCGCAGTGGCTGCGGCTTCAGGACGCGGAGGACAACCAGCCGGAGCCGTATCTCTATCCGGATTTCACCGGCCAGCTCCGCGAGGACCTCGTCCGTGAAACGCAGTTGTTCTTCGACCACCTCGTGCGCGAAGACAAGAGTCTGCTCGAACTCTTCACGGCGGACTACACCTTCCTGAACGAGCGCCTCGCGGCGCACTACGGGGTTCCCGGCGTCTCGGGGCCCGGGTTCCGGCGCGTGCAGTACCCGGACGACAGCCGGCGCGGCGTGCTGGGGCACGGAAGCGTGCTGCTGCTCACCTCGATGTCCGCGCGCACGTCGCCGGTTCTCCGCGGGAAGTGGGTGATGGAGGTGCTGATGGGCACGCCGCCTCCGCCCCCGCCGCCCAACACGCCCGCCTTCGACGACACCCAAACGGCCCGGGGCGGCCGGCTGCTCACCACGCGCGAACGGCTCGAGATGCATCGGGCGAATCCGGCATGCCGCTCGTGCCACCGGTTCATGGACCCGATCGGACTCGCGCTCGACAACTACGACGTGACGGGGCAGGTGCGGGTTCGCGAGAACGGCGTCGCGCTCGACACGCGGGGGGTCTTCTACGACGGGACCGACGTGAGCACGCCTGCCGAGCTCGTCAAAATCCTCATGAAGCGGCCGATCCCGCTGGTCCGGAACTTCACTGCGCACCTGCTCGCGTACGCGATCGGCCGCCGCGCGGAGTACTTCGACGAACCCGGGATCCGGGCCATTGCACGCGAGGCGAAGGCGGGCGACTACCGAATGTCCTCGTTCATCCTCGGCGTGGTGAACAGCGATCCGTTCCGGATGGCGCGTCCCGCACCATCCGTGACCGATGAGACAGAATCCGAAGATCGGATGAGAAGCGGAGAGGGCTCATGAACATCATCACCGGCGCACACCTCTCGCGCCGCACCTTCCTGCGGGGGGCCGGTGTCGGCGTGGCGCTGCCCCTGCTCGACGCGATGGCTCCCGCCGGCCTCCGGGCCAGCCCGAAGCGGGCGGCGGAATTCACGCGGCTCGTCTGCATCGAGGAATCGATGGGCGTGGCCGGCTCGAGCGACTGGGGCGACTCCCGCCACCTCTTCGCGCCCCAGGCGACCGGACGCGGCTTCAAGCTGGTCGCCGACAGCCAGCTCAAGCCGCTGGAGGCGTTCCGCGAGCACATGACGATCGTGAGCAACACGGATTGCCGATCGGCGGAAGCGTTCCGGGCGGAGGAGATCGGCGGCGACCACGACCGGACGACCGCGGTGTTCCTGACCCAGGCGCATCCGAAGCAGACGCAGGGGTCCGACATCTTCATCGGCACTTCGATCGACCAACTGCACGCGCAGCGCTTCGGGCGGGAGACGGTGCTCCCGTCGCTCGAACTCTGCATCGAGGGCATCGATCGCGGCGGCGGCTGCGCCTACAACTACCACTGCGCGTACACGACCTCCCTCGCGTGGGCCTCGCCCAGCCAGCCGCTGCCGGCGATCCGCGAGCCGCGCGTCGTGTTCGAGCGACTGTTCGGCGCCGGCGACACGGCCGAGGACCGCGCGGCGCGGCGCCGCACGGACCGCAGCATGATCGACTGGATCACCACCGAGGTCGCCCGGCTCAGGAAGACTCTGGGCGCGGCGGACCGGGTCGCGCTGGACGAGTACATCGAGCACATTCGCGAGATCGAACGGAGGATCCAGCTCGTCGAGGCGCGCAATACGAGCGGGGAGGAACGGGAGATGCCGGAGGCCCCCTCCGGGGTCCCGGATTCCTTCGAGGAGCACATGCAGTTGATGTTCGACCTGCAACTGCTCGCGCTGCAGACCGATCTCACGCGCGTCATCTCCTTCAAGACGGGCTTTGATCAGTCGAACCGGACGTTTCCCGATGCCGGAACGACGAAATCCGTCCACGGGGCCTCGCACCACGGCAACGTCCCCGAGGACATCATGGACTTCAACCGGATCAACACCTACCGGCTCGGCCAGCTCGCCTACTTCCTCGAGAAGATGCGAGACACGGTGGAGGGCGACGCCTCGCTCCTCGACAAGACGGCGATCATCTGGGGCTCCGCGATGGCGGACGGGAACCTCCACAACCACCGGCGAGCGCCGCTGCTCGTTCTGGGCAGGGCGAACGGGGCGCTCCCGGGCGGCCTCCATCTGCGGGCTCCGGACGGGACGCCGATGGCGAACGCCTTCGTGAGCCTGATGCAGAAGATCGGGCACCCGGAGACGACCACCTTCGGCGACAGCGACGGGGTGTTCCCGCTCGACCTCACGCGCGAAGCGGCCTCCGGAGCGCTGGCCTCCGGCCGGCATCGCCCGCGCAGCGGGCGAAACGCATGACTCCCCGGCGCGCCGGCCGTTGGGACCTCGGATCGGGGTGTCTCCGCATGAGGGGCGCGGCGGTGTCGCTTCTGGCTGCGGCGATCCTCCCCGCAGCCCTGATGGCGCAGGACGTGTCTCCCGGCGCCGGCGAGCACCTCCTCGCGGCCGCCCGCGACGGGCAGGCCGAAGTCGTCCGGTCCCTCCTGCAGGACGGAGCCGACGTGAACGCGGCGGGCGGCGACGGGTTGACCGCGCTGCACCTGGCCGCCGAGGGCGGACACCGGACCGTGGCCGAGGCGCTGCTCTCGGCGGGCGCCGCGGTGGACGCCGGCACGCGCATCGGTCGCTACACGTCTCTCCACGTAGCCGCGCGGGGCGGGCATGGCGCCGTCGTCGCGCACCTGCTCGAGGCCGGGTCGGACCCGAACGCTCGCACCACGAACAGTGGCGTGACCGCGCTGCACCTCGCCGCCGCCGCCATCGATGGCGGGTCGGCGGTGGCCGCACTGCTCGACCACGGCGCGGATCCGAACGCCCGCGAGGGATCGTCGGGACAGACGCCCCTGATGTTCGCGGCGGCCGCGAACCGGGCCGCCGCGGTGACGGCGTTGCTCGCCGCCGGCGCCGACCCCGCCGTCACGACCGCCGCGGTGGATGTCCTGCCGGCTCTGGCGCTGGACCGCGAAGCCAACCGCCGTTTCCGCGACCTGATCGGCGCGCCGCCGCAAATGCCCGGACCGTTCGGGCCCCGGGTGGACCCGAATGCCGAATGGTCGCGCGATCCCAGCCCGGCGGATGTTCAGGCGGCCGTCCGCGCGCAGCGCGACTTTCTCCGCTCCGGCCACGACGTCGGCGAAGTGAGCCCCCACTCGCTCGGCCGCGTGCGGCCCGACTACCCCGGCGGTCCCGACCTCGTGCGCCCGCCGTACCGCGAGGTCCTCGTCGGCCGGACCGGCGGACTGACCGCGCTATCGCACGCGGCCCGCGAGGGGCATATCGAAGCCGCGACGGCTCTCCTCGACGGCGGCGCGCAACTGGATCAGGTGAGCGCGGACGGCACCAGCCCACTCCTGATGGCCACCCTCAACGGCCAGTTCGACCTCGCGCTCGTCCTCATCGAGCGCGGAGCGAATCCAGATCTTGCCGCTTCGACGGACGGCGTCACGCCGCTGTTCGCCGCCCTCCAGACCCAGTGGGCGCCAAAGTCCAACTATCCGCAGCCGCGCGCGCAGGACCTGCAGGACTCCGGACACCTGGCGGTGCTCCGCGCGCTGCTCGCGGCCGGGGCCGATCCCAACCCCCGCCTCAACACCCACCTTTGGTACTGGGAATACGGCCTCACCAAGATGGGGATCGACCTCACCGGGGCGACCCCCTTCTGGCGGGCCGCCTTCGCCCAGGATCTCGAAGCGATGAGACTGCTCGTCGCGCACGGAGCGGATCCCCACATTCCCACTCGCTGGCCCGAGGTCGGGATGCGGGAGCGCCGGCAGCAGGACGGCCGCCAGCAGGAGGATTCCGCGCTGCCCTGGATCCCGGAGGGGGCGCCGAACGCCTGGCCGATCCATGCCGTGGCGGGGGGCGGATACCTGGGACTGGGCGCGTTCAGCGTTCGGAATCGACCCGATCAGTTCATTCCCGCCGTGAAGTACCTGATCGAGGAATTGGGCGCGGATGTGAACCAGCAAGACTCCTGGCTCTACACCCCGATGCACTACGCCGCTTCCCGGGGCGACAACGAACTCATCGAGTACCTCGTGTCGCAGGGCGGGGACGTCACCGCGATCACCCGCCTCGGACAGTCCACCGCCGACATGGCGCGCGGAGGCCGGGCCGGCTTCTTTACCCGCGTCCCGTTCCCGGAGACGGTCGAGTTGCTGACGAGTCTCGGCGCGACGCTCGAGTGTCTCCACACGCACTTCCTGGATACCGGAGACTTCTGCCCCAGCGCGGGCCTGGGCGACCCGTGGGCGCCGACCGCGACCGACACGGAGGAAAAGCCATCCGATCCCGGCAAGCCCGAGTCACGCTAACCGACGCGCGGGCGGCGGGACGGACCCCGCCATAGCCCGACGGCGCACGGGCCACGGGAACGCCGGCCTCCAGGCCGGCACAGCCCCGCGCAGCGGGGCGGCGGGACGGCCCCCCCATAGCCCGACGGCGCACGGGCACGGGAACGCCGGCCTCCAGGCCGGCACAGCCCCGCGCAGCGGGGCGGCGGGACGGACCCCGCCATAGCCCGACGGCGCACGGGCTAGGGAACGCCGGCCTCCAGGCCGGCACAGCCCCGCGAAGCGGGGCGGCGGGACGGACCCCCCATCGTCGGGACGGTTCTCCTCTCGGCGAGGACCTCAGCAGCCTTGGTGTCGCAACGGCACGGGAACGCCGGCCTCCAGGCCGGCACAGCCCGCCGCAGGCGGGCGGCGGGGCGGACCCCCAGTGTCGGGATGGTTCCCCTCTCGGCGGGAACCCCACCAGCCTTGGTGTCGCAACGGCACGGAAACGCCGGCCTCCAGGCCGGCACAGCCCCGCGAAGCGGGGCGGCGGGACGGACCCCCCAGCGTCGGGACGGTTCCCCTCTCGGCGGGGACCCCGCAGGCCCCGGTGTCGCAACGGCACGGGAACGCCGGCCTCCAGGCCGGCACAGCCCCGCGCAGCGGGGCGGCGGGACGGACCCCCCATCGTCGGGACGGTTCCCCTCTCGGCGGGGACCCCGCAGGCCCTGGTGTTCGAAACGGCACGGGAACGCCGGCCTCCAGGCCGGCACAGCCCCGCGAAGCGGGGCGGCGGGACAGCCCCCCAGCGTCGAGATGGTTCCCCTCTCGGCGAGGAACTCAGCAGCCCTGGTGTCGAAACGGTGCTCTACAGGTTCGTCGGATGGCCAAGCATCCTGTTATCTCACAGATTCACATTTTCACATTTTCACAGTTTCTTTCCACGTCGGCCGTGCGAGTGGACCCAGCGCGGGCCCCGCCCTACCAGACGGTGACGTCCACCCTCGTGTCGCCGTCCCGGACCTCGACCTCGGCGCCGCGGAGGGCCGAAAGAAGCGAGCGGGCCATGCGCCCGGGATGACAGCGCACTCGGCTGCTTTCCCCCACTTCGCAGGCCTCGCTGACTTCGGTGAGCGCCCGGAGCGGCGCCCGAACCAGCACCCGGGCTCCGGAAGCGTCCCCCTCCTGGACCCGAACGACGATGTTCTTCCCTTCCTTGGCCACCAGTACCTGCTCGTCTCCCTCGGTGGCCCGGACGAGGACGGCGTCGTCCGCCGCCTCGAGCGCCGCCACGAATTCGCCGAAGGCGATGAGCGCCCGGCCTTCCAGTTCATCCATGCCTTCGTGCATCGCATCGTCCATGACGCGGTCGGGCACGAAGTGCAGTGCGGCGATCGGGAGCATCAACGGCACGGGCGCCACGAAGCTCGGCCCCCCGTCGGCTACGACGGAAACGACCGCCACGCCGCACGCCGAGATACAGGCGCCGAAGAGCAGCGCCGAGATCAGCGCCGTGGCCAGCAGGATCCCCACGAGGCGGAACATGCCGGCTACCGCGGTCCGATCCAGACGCGGACGCTGCCGTCGTCGCCGTCCACGGAGATGAGGACATCCTCGTGGTTCGCGAGACTCCGGATCGCCGCGCCGAGATCGAGATCGTCACCGGCCTCGCCGAACAGGGCGTCCCCGAAGGCCACCGGGAAGCGGACATCGAGCGAGCCGTCGTCGTCGCCGCCCTCGATGCGGATCTGGTCACCGTCCATCCGGGCGCGGAGGTTGCCTCCGTCCTCTTCGTCGATCGTCACCCAGGCTCCCGGGTTTTCACGCAGCGACCGCCAGAAGGCGCGCATGTCCTCGGAGTCCATGTCCACGTCGGTGTCGTGTTCCCACTCTTCCCCGATTTCGTCGAAGATGTGCTCGCCGAGGGACCCACCGAGCGCCTCGACGGCAGCGAGGGGAAGGTTCACCTCGACTTTGGTGTTGTCGTCGTCGCCTTCGACCTGGACGTGGAGCCAGGGCGTTTCCTGGGCGGCCGCCGGGAAGACGGCAAAGGCGGCCGCGAGGGCCGAGAGCGTTGCGAGACGCAGAAGTCTTTTCATGTTCACCCCAACGAACGCGTTGCTCCCGCGGTTCCCCGAACGGCGGAACCGCCCCCGGGCGCCGCACCTCGTGGAATACTCGGCGGCGTGAAATCTGGCCGCCGGCGCTCGCTCCTCTACGTCCCCGGCTCCAGTGAGCGAATGGTCGCGAAGGCGGCCACCCGGGGTGCGGACATCCTGGTGCTGGACCTCGAAGACGGCGTCCACCCTTCGCACAAGGACGCGGCCCGCGAGCGGCTTCGGGAGTCGCGCGCCGCGGCCGCCGCCGGCGGGGCGGTGGTGGCTCTACGGATCAACCCACCCGGCGGCGCCGCAGGAAGGGCGGATCTCACGGCCGCCGCGCGGGAGGGCTTTGACGCCGTACTCATCCCCAAGGCGGAAACCGTCCAGGGGGTCGCGAAGGCCCGGCAAACCCTCAGGGAAGCGACGCCGTTCTGGTTGATGATCGAAACCGCGCTCGGCGCCGCGAACGTCATCGAACTCGCGCGTGTTCCGGGCGTCGAAGGGCTGGTCTTCGGATCGGCGGACTACCGGCTCAGCATGGGCGCCCGCCCGCGGCCGAACGAGTCGGAACTCGATTTCGTCCGCCAGCGCATCCTCCTCGCCGCGCGGGCCGCCGGAACCGCCTCCTGGGACGCGCCCTGGTTCACCTTCCGCGATCTCGACGGACTGCGGCGGAGCGCTCGCCGCGCCGCCGAGGCGGGCTTCGACGGGAAGTCAGCGGTCCATCCGGGGCAGATTCCGGTCATCCACGAGGCCTTCGCCCCCACCCCCGCGGAGCGCGCCTGGGCGGAAAAAGTGGTCGGCGCCATGGAAGACGCCGGCGCCCGGGGCGTCGCGGTGGTCGAACTCGACGGCGAACTCCTCGAGGAGCTGCACCTCCGGCAGGCGAAGCGGCTGCTGGCCCGGTAGCTCAGCCCGTTGCCGCCGGCGTGTTCGAGCCGGACGGCGATGCCTCCGACTCGCGAGCCGCGAACGTATTGCCTTCCCACCGAGCCACCACGGCCGGCGCCGCGCAGTGGCTCGCCACGTTCACGCTCGTCCGGACCGGATCGATCAGCGCGTCGATTCCGAGCAGGATGCCGAGCCCCTCCATCGGCAGGCCGTGACCCTCGAACACCGCCGCGAGGACCACGAAGTTGGCGCGCGGAACCCCGGCCACCCCCTTGCTCGTGACCTTCAACGTCAGCAGGATGATCGCCGCCTGTTCCCAGGAAAGCTCGATCCCGGCTGCCTGCGCGATGAACAGGGTGGCCATCCCCAGCTGGATGGTGCTGCCGTTCAGATTGAGACTCAGGCTGAGCGGCGTGACCACGCCGAGGATGCGTCGCGGGATCCCGAATCGCTGGAGGTTCTCGAGCGTCTGGGGCAGGGCGGCGGCGCTGGAGGTGGTTGCGAAGCCCACCAGGAACGGTTCGCGCATGAAGCGCGCGAACCTCCGGATCGGAATTCCGCAGAAGAACAGGCCTCCCGCCAGCACCACAACGAGGAAGGATCCCTGCAGCAGCCAGGCCAGGATGGTGAATTCGGCCAGACCCTCCAGACCGGCGGAGCCGCCGCCCGCTACCGCGTTGGCCGCGGCCGCAAACACCGCGAGGGGCGCCAGGTACATGACGTAGTCGGTGTAACGGAACGCGACTTCCGCCAGCGCTTCGGCAAAGTCCACGACCGGCCGCGCCCGGCCGCCCACGGAGAGGCAGGCAATCCCGAACACGAAGCAGAAGACCACGATCTGCAGCACGTCGCCTCGCGCCAGCGCGTCCACGATGCTGGTCGGAACGGCGCTCTCGAGGGCTTCGACGAAGCCGGCCGGTGCCGGGAGTTCCACTCCTTCTGCCGTACCCAGCGACAGGCCGTCGCCCGGCCGGGTCGCCATCACGCCGAACCAGCCGAGCAGCAGGGCGATGGTGGTGGCCAACTCGAAGCAGACCACCGATTTCCAGCCCAGCCGCCCCAGCGCGCCCATCGAGCCGGCGCCGGCGATCGCCCGGATCAGCACGCCCACCAGCACCGGGGCGATGATCGACCGGATCAGGCGCAGGAAAATCGTGCTCAGGAATTCGATGGACTCGGCCCACTGCGGCGCCCCGAGGCCGAGAACCAAGCCCGCGCCCATCCCGATGAGGATCCACCAGGCGAGCGAGATTCGGGGGAGGCGGGGCACCGGAACGAGGTTTCGGCTCAGCGGAGAACGGCCACCACCTCAGCGAGGGCCGAGAGCGACAACTCCGTGAGGTTCAGGCCGTCGCCGCCCACGTTGCGGAGCAGGATCACCGCGGCGTCGGTTTCCGGCTCGATCCAGGCCGCCGCCCGGTAGCCGGCCACGCTTCCGCCGTGGCCGTAGGCGGTGAACGAGTGGCCGTTCGCGTCATCCCGCCGGCGGGCCATGAACCCGAACCCGTAGCCGCTCGACAGATCTCCGGCCGCGAAGGCCTTCGTCAGGTTCTCCCGTCGGAAATCGGCCGGGATCACCCCGTCGAAGGGAGCTCCCTCGACTCCGACCAGGAAGCGCAGGAACACCCCAAGATCCTCGACGGTCGAGTACAGGGCGCCGTTCGGCACCTTGTAGCCGCGCCCCTCGTGCTCCCGCGCCGGCGTCTCGGCATCGAGGGAGCCGTCGTCCTTCACGCTGACTCCCGCGGCGATGCGGTTCTCGAGGTCCGGCGTCGGGAAGAAGGCGCTCGAGTCCATCCCGAGCGGGGTGAGGAGCCGCTCCGCGACGTGGTCCATGAAGGGCTCTCCGGCGGCCCGCTCCACCGCGGCGCCGAGCATGGCGTAGCCGATGTTCGAGTACTGGTAGCGGGTTCCCGGTTCGTATTCGAACGAGGTGGCTTCCAGCGCCCGGAACGCGGTGTCGAGCCAGTCCTGGGGAACCCCCACCAGGTAGCGCGGGAGATCCCGCGGTTCCCGGGCGAGGCCCCCGGTCATGGTGGCAAGCTGGAAGATGCTCGGTCCGGGGGTCCAGGAATACGGGTTCTCGACCTGCTCGAGTTCCGGCACGAGCGCGGTGACCGGATCCCCGAACCGGGCCTCCCCGAGGTGGACGAGCCGCAGCATCGCCATCGCGGTCACCGGCTTCGTGATCGACCCGATCCGGAACAGGTGATCGGCCCGGGCCGGAATCCGGCCTTCGGCATCGGCGAATCCGAATCCCTCCGCAACCATCATCTTTCCGCCCACAACCACGCCGAGGGCGCCGCCGCCGCGCCCGTCCTCCTCGATGACCCGGCGGATTTCTCCGGCCGCCGCAGCGGCCGCCTCTGGTGCCGTACGGGTCGCCTGGGGCCCCGGGGCCGGACCGCAGGTGAGCGTGGCGAGACCAAGCGCCAGCCCCGCAGCTAAGGGGCGCCGACGATGGGGGATGGCGAAATAAGGAAGAAGGCGCATGTACGGAGCGAAAGATATCCGGCCCCCGGGACGCTGCTAGGATCGGCGGCGATGAGGCGGCTTTCGCTCCTTTCCCTGTTGCTCGGCGGCGCCCTCGCCGGGGCGCAGGACACCGAAGAGCGGACCGTCACCGTCACCGAGGGCACGAACTTCGCCGTAGCCGCCTCCCCGGATGGCGAGCGGTTGGTGATGGACCTGCAGGGCACCTTGTGGCTGATGCCGGCGTCCGGTGGTTCCGCCCAGGCGCTCACCGACGGCCTCGGGGATGACCGGCTGCCCGACTTTCATCCTGACGGGGACCGCGTTGCGTACCAGTCGTTCCGGAGCGGGACATGGGACATCTGGCAACTGGCGCTTCCCGACGGGACGCCTGAGCGACTCACCGTCACCGACTTCGACGACCGCGAACCGGCCTGGTCGCCCGACGGAACGCGGGTCGCGTTTTCTTCGGACCGGGGGGGCAGCTACGACATCTGGATTCTCGATGTCGCGACCGGCGAGGCCACGCCTTTGACCAGCAGCCTCGGCAACGAATCGCAGCCCGCCTGGACCCCGAGCGGAGACGGAGTCGTCTTCGTGGCGACCCCCGAGGGCGAAGCGGACGGCGAGTTGCGGTGGCTCTCCCCGGAATCTCCCGGGGAACCCGTGGCAGTTCCGGGAAGCGCCGGCAACGTCGCCGCCCCGGCGCCGAGCCCGGACGGGACGCAGGTCGCGTTTCGCCGCCTTCAGTACGAAGGACTCACCCTGATGGGTAGCCGATTCGACATCGGCACGGGAAGCGAGTGGGTGCTGGCGCCCTTCCCGGGCGCCGCGGAAGACGACGGCGCCGGGGAAGACGATGGCGCCGGGGAGGACGATGGGGCAGGCGAGCCGCGAGCGCTTGCCGGAGCCGGTGAGGATCTCTTTCCGTTCCGGCCCCAATGGCTGGACGATCGGACCCTCGTTTACACCGCCGACGGCGGCATCCGTCGCCTCGACGTCGGACCACCGGCGGACGACCCCGAAGCGCCATCCCCCGATCCCGTTGCCGAACGGGTGGCGATGTCCGCCGATCTCACCGTGCGGCGGCCTCCCGAGCGTCGCGGGCGCATTCGGTCCGAGGCGGAGGAATCCATGGCGGTGCGGGGCATCGTCCGCCCGAGTGTCAGCCCGGACGGAACCCGCTTGCTCTACGCCGCGCTCGGCGACATCTGGACCGCACCGCTCGACGGATCCGAAGCCCCGATCCCGGTGACCCGCGACACTTGGCTCGACACCGATCCGGTCTGGCTTCCCGACGGGGAGAGCGTGGTTTTCGCAAGCGATCGCGGCGGGACGATGGACATCTGGGAAAAGCGGCTGGACTCGGGACCGGGAGCGGGACTCGTCCAGCTCACCGCGCGGCTCGGCGCCGAGGTGAGTCCGGCGGTCACGAGAGACGGCTCCCGGATCGCGTGGCTCGACGAGCGGGGCAATCTGCGGCTCTCCAGCCGGGACCTCGACAACGGGCCGGATGCCGAGCAGGAGGAGACCACCGTCTATACCGCGCGCCGCGGCGCCGGCATGCCGAGTTGGTCGGCTGACGGCCAGACCGTCGCGCTGGCGAGCCTGGTTCCCTATTCGTCCCGCTACCGGGAAGGCCGGAACCGGATCGCGCTGATCTCGGCCAGCAGCGGGGAAACCAGGGTCCTCGACGAGCCGGCATCCAGTTTCGGGATGCGTGATTCCGACGGGCCGGTGTTTTCGCCGGACGGCGGCCGGCTGGCGTTCGCCCTGGGTGGGGGACTGGCGATTCTCCGGCTCGATGCGGCCGGCGAAGCCGCGGGACCGCCCCAAACCGTGTTCGAAGGACCGGTGGACTTCCCCGCCTGGACCCCGGACGGGGCCGCGATCACCGCCCTGTCCGGCACGGAGGTGCTTCGAATCGCTGCGGACGGCAGCGGGTCCGAAGCCATCCGCCTGCGGCACGAGTTCGAGGTCGCTCCGGCGGCCGGCACCCTGCTTCTCCATGATGTCGGGGTGGTGGATGTGGAGACGGGAGAGGTGCGGGCGGGGCAGGACATCCTGATCGAAGCCGGGCGCATCGTTTCGATCACGCCGACCGGGGAACCGCTCCCCGAGGAGATGCGGGTCGTGGAAGGGGACGGGGCCACGGTGATCCCCGGGCTCATCGAGATGCACACCCATCCGATGAGTCCCGCGTTCGGCAATCGCTTCGGCCGCGCCCATCTCGCCTACGGGGTGACCTCGGTCCGCGTTCCGGCGGCTGCGACCTACCGGGTGCTCGAGGAGCGGGAGTCCATTCTGGCCGGGCTGCGGGTGGGTCCGCGGATGTTCCTCACTGGCGCCACGCTCGACGGCACCCGCATCTACTACGCGGGCGCCCCGGCGCTCTCGGGCGGACAGGAGAGGGATGCACTCCTGCGGCTGGCGCGGGATCTGGAGTTCGACGTCGTCAAGACCTACGTGCGGCTCGACGACGAATCCCAGCGGGAAGCCATCCGGCGGGCGCAACGTTTTGGCGCTTTCGTGACCTCCCACGAGCTGTATCCGGCGGTCCGTTACGGAATCAACGGTCTGGAACACGTGAAGGGCACTTCGCGCCGCGGCTTTTCGCCGAAGATGACCGACCTGGGCCGCTCCTACCAGGACGTACGGGCCCTGATTGCCGAGTCGGGGGTGTTCTTTACCCCGACGATGCTGATCTACGGAGGCTGGGATCTGGCGCTTGCCCGGGAGCCGGAACTGCTCGCCTCGGACACCCGCATCCGCGCCCTTCCGGCCTGGCTCGCCTCCTCCCTCATCGCACCTCGCGATGGGCCCGAGGACCGGGATGCGCAGCTTGCCAAGAACCTCGCCCTCATGCGCCCCATGTGGGACACGGTTCGCTCGATAGCGGAGGCCGGGGGACGGATCATCGCGGGGACGGACACGCCGATCGTTCCGTATGGACTGGGGTTCGTCCTGGAGATCGAACAACTGGCGGAGGCCGGACTGGGTCCCGCCGGAGCGTTACGGGCGGCCACCCTGACCGCTGCCGAGGCGCTCGGGCTCGCCGGGGAGCTGGGTGTCGTGGCGCCGGGCGCTCTTGCCGATCTGGTGCTGCTCGATGGCGACCCGCTGGAGGACATCTCGAACCTGCGCCGGGTCCGCGCGGTGCTCGCGAACGGTCGGTTGGCGACCCTGGATCAACTGCTCGGTTTCTGATCGGAACCGGCATGGAAACGTCTCTTTTTTTTGGGGTGCGCGACTCTGGCCCTGTGATAATCTGCCGGCCTTCTCGCGGACCCCGTTGTCCGTAACCGGGCGATGGAGCAAACCAACCCCGCCCAGGCCAAGAAAGGAATTTGATCGAGCATGACCAAGGTGGAACTGGTAACGACACTGTCAGAGTTTGCCGGAATCAGTCGTCGCGAAGCCGGTGCGGTTCTCGACGGACTGCGTGACCTGGCGATCGAGGAATTGCGGGCCGGTAACGGCTTCGTGCTCCCGGGCATGGCCAAGTTCTCCGTAGCTCACCGGGAAGCGAGGATGGGTCGCAACGTCCGCACCGGGGAGGCGATTGAGATCCCCGCGCGGGACGTGGTGAAGTGCAAGGTTTCACGTCCCTTCCAAGCTGACTGCTGCGACTAGGCATTCCCTCTGAGGGCCCGCCGCCAGGACGGGCCGGTTCTCCTTCGCCGCGGGGCGCGGTGGTGTGGGTTGCTTCGATGCCTCGGACGGGTAAGCCTTAACCGCCTGTGGCAAAACCCCCGCGGCCCAGTTCTCCCGGTGGGGGATCGAGTGGCGATGCATCCCGCCTGAGCCGCCCCCCCACCGGGAGAACTGGGTCAGCCGGACCCCCACCGGGAGAACTGGGCCTCGCCCCTCTCGGCGCTCACGGGGGTTTCACCACAGGCTGTTACCCCCGGGGCGACTCCCTGTGACGATCGGTAGGGTGAAGCGGGCGGCCGGGACATCGCCCTCGCTCTATCCGGCTGCCGATCTGGCGGTGTATCGGGACGACGCGGCGCTCTGGCGCAGCGTGCCGATGGAACTGGTCCGGCGCCACCGTTTCATTCCCCTTTCCGAAGACGGCGAGCGCCTGGCCATCGCGGTGGCGTCCCCCGTGGTCGAAACGGAAGTGGACCGGCTTGAGCTCTTGCTCCAGCGCCCGCTCGTTGTGCACGTTGGCGATCCCGCGCGGATCGACGCGATCATCGAGCGGAATACGAACTCCAGTTTTCTCCTGGACCGGGCGTCGGAAGATCTCCGCATCGAGCGGCTCGGGCGCGACGACGGAGGTTCCGGCCCGCCGGTTATTTCCCTCGAAACGCTTGAGGGCGGCCAGGCCGGAAGTCCCGTGGTCCGCCTGGTGGATTCGCTGCTGCTGAATGCCGTCGAGCGCCGGGCCACCGACATCCACATCGAGACCAAATCCGGAGAGGTCGTCCTCAAGTATCGGGTGGACGGGGTTCTCTACCCGGCGATGGAGCCCGTGGACCGCGCGCACCATCAGACGATCGTCGCGCGGCTCAAGGTGATGGCGGAACTCGACGTCGCGGAGCGCCGGGTGCCGCAGGACGGGCGGTTCCGGGCGGCGCTGCCCGCGGATGCCGGCAGCGCCCCGCGGACCGTGGACTTCCGGGTTTCCGTCATGCCCAGCGTGCACGGCGAGGACGTGGTGATCCGGGTGCTCGACAAGCGAAGCCTGGGCAGCCGTTTCGAGGCCTTGTCCCTGGAAGCCCTCGGGTTTTCGGGCCGCGAGCTGGACCTCCTTCGCGAACACGCCCGCCGGCCCTTCGGAATGCTGCTCGCTACCGGGCCCACCGGGAGCGGCAAGACGACCACCCTCTACGCCGTGCTCTCCGAGATCGCGAGCCCCGAGGAGAAAATCGTGACCGTCGAAGATCCCGTCGAATACGAGATCGCGGGTGTCACGCAGGTCCCGGTGAACGAAAAGAAAGGGCTCACCTTCGCCCGGGGCCTCCGTTCCATCCTCCGGCACGACCCGGACACCATCATGGTGGGAGAGGTTCGCGATCCGGAGACGGCCTCGATCGCGGTGCAGGCGGCGCTTACCGGTCACCTGGTGCTGACCACGGTGCACGCCAACCACGCGCTCGATGTGGTGGGACGCTTCCTCCACATGGGGGCCGACCCCCACAATTTCGTCTCCGCGCTGAACTGCATCGTCGCTCAGCGGCTGGTCCGGGTGCTGTGCCGCGCGTGCCGTCAAGCGCAGCCGCCCGGTGCCGCGGAGGAGAAAGCCCTGGGCGAGCTGGCATCCCGGCCGGAGCAACTGTTCCATCCGCGGGGCTGCCGGAAATGCGACGGAGCGGGGTACCGGGGCAGAACCGTGGTGGCGGAGGTCCTGCCGCTCAGCTCCGCCATCCGGGAGCTCATTCTGGGGCGCCGGGGGGTGGCCGCCATCCGGGCGCAGGCCGAGGCGGAAGGGATGGTTTCGCTGCGCCGGAACGCCCTCGAACTCGTGGCTCGGGGAGTCACCACGCTTACCGAGGTCGATCGGGTGACGGCGCGTGATCAGTAGGCGGAAGGGACCTGGGTGTCGCCCGTGACCGTTTCCGGGGCATCCCCCGGCGGGCCGGACCCTGCGCCGTCGGCTGGGCGGCCGCCGCGGGTGGACCTGGCGGCGCGGCTCGTGGCCCGGGACCAGCTCTCCCCGGACGCCCAGCTGCTTCGCTTCGAGAGCGAAGCTGCGCTTCGGGTGCTGCCGGGCCAGTTCACCATGGTGCGGGTCGGAGGCGGGGGGTTGCTGCGCCGGCCGTATTCCTTTTGCGACCTGCCGGAAGACGGCTCGTTCACCCTGCTGGTCAAAGAGGTGGGCGTGGGCACCCGGGCACTGATGAATCTCCCGATCGGTGGGACCGTGTCCAGTCTGGGACCGCTCGGGACGACGTTCGATTTGCCGTCCCCGGACCGCACCCCGGTGATCGTCGCCGGGGGGGTGGGAATCGCCCCCTTTGTGCTCTTCTGCCGCCGGATGGCGGAAGCGGGGCGGCGCGGAATCGTGCTGCTCGGGGGCAGGCGCCGTCCCGATCTCTATCTCTGGGACACTTTCGAGCGATTCGGCATGGACGTGCGGGTAGCCAGCGAGGACGGCAGCGCCGGCCGGCGGGGCTTCGTCACGGCGCTGCTCGATGCCGCGCTCGCGGACGCGCGCCGTCCCGTTCTCTATTCCTGCGGCCCCACGGGAATGCTCCTGCGGGTCGCGGAATTCGCGGCGGCGGCCGGCGTTCCCCACCAGGTCTCCATCGAACGCCGGATGGGCTGCGGAATGGGCTGCTGTCTCGGTTGTGTCGTCTGGGCCCGTCCCGCCGGGGGTGGGAGTGAGGAATACCTGCGGAGTTGCACCGAAGGGCCCGTCTTCGACGGCGAATCGATCGCCTGGGAGCAGGACCCCCATCCCCTCTGATGACGACGAACGGTTCCGTCCCCGTTGAGATGGGAGTGGAGATCGCCGGCCTCCACCTGCCGACGCCCCTGATCGCCGCGAGCGGCACCTTCGGCTACGGCGACGAGTACCGGGAGGTCGCGGACTACGACTGCATCGGGGCGATCTCGGCCAAGGGGCTCTACCTGGAACCCCGCAAGGGCTGCCCGCCCCCAAGGATCTGGGAAACCCCCTCGGGCATGCTGAACGCGATCGGGCTCCAGGAGGTTGGGGTCCGCCGTTTCCTGGCGGAAAAGCTGCCGGCGGTCCGGGCGCTTGGCAAGGTCGTCATCGCGAACATCTGCGGCAGTTCCCTTGCCGAGTACGGCGAGTTGTCGCGGATTCTCGATCAGGCGGAGGGCGTGTCCGCCATCGAAGTGAACATCTCCTGTCCCAACGTCGCCGAGGGTGGGATCGAGTTCGGATGCGATCCGGACATGGCGGCGCGGGCAACGGAGGTCGTGCGGCGGGGGACCCGGCTTCCCGTGATCCCGAAACTCAGCCCCAGCGCCAGCGACATGGCCGCCATGGCCCGCCGGGTCGCCGAGGCGGGGGCCGATGCGGTGTCCCTGATAAACACCATCCCCGCGATGGCGGTGGACGTGGAAAGCCGCCGGCCCCGGCTCGCGAACGTGGTCGGCGGGCTTTCCGGACCCGCCATCCGTCCCATCGCGGTGCGGATGGTGTGGGAGGTGGCCCGGGGGAGCCGGCTCCCGGTGATCGGGATGGGAGGAATCGCGAACGCGGAAGACGCCCTCGAGTTCTTGCTGGTGGGGGCTCGCGCCGTGCAGATCGGAACTATGAACTTCGTGGATCCCGGCGTCTGGCGGCGTACGTTCGATGGTCTCGCCGCGTATTGCCGGCGGCACGACGTGTCGGCGGTGCGCGAACTGACCGGGGCGCTGCGGGATTCCAGCGAGTTCGGGACGTGACGGTTTCCCGCGCCTCCGCCCAATCGGCCGCCCCGGCGGCCCCGGACTGGGTCGCGGCGCCCGGCGCCGGGGAGCTGGTGGTCGCGGTGGATACCGCCTCGCTCGATGACGCCCTGCGCCTCCGCGACGCCCTGGCGGGCGCGGCTTCCTTCTACAAGGTGGGGAAAGAACTGTTTACGGCGGCAGGGCCTCGCGTTCTTTCGGAGTTCGCGTCAGCGGGACGGGTCTTCCTGGACCTCAAGTTCCACGACATCCCCGCCACGGTGGCGGGTGCGGTGCGCGCCTCGGCGGCGTCGGGCGCAAGCATCGTGGATGTCCATGCGTCCGGAGGAAGACCGATGCTGGAGGCGGCGGCTGCCGCCTCCCGGTCCGCCTCCACGCCGCCCCTGCTGCTCGGAGTGACCGTCCTGACGCATTTCGACGAGGCGAGCGCCGCCGAGGTGTATCCGGGGATTTCCATTGCGGACCAGGTCCTGAATCTCGCGCGCCTCGCGCAGGCCGCGGGGCTCGGAGGCGTGGTCGCCTCGGCCGCCGAGGCGGCGGCGCTCAGGAACGCTTGCGGCGACGACTTCGTCTTGCTGGTGCCGGGAGTCCGGCCCCGCTGGGCGGCCCAGGCGCATGATCAGCGCCGGGTCGCCACCCCCGGCGAGGCCGCGCGGCGCGGGGCAAATTACATCGTGGTTGGCCGTGCCATCACGAGGCACGCCGACCCGAGGGACGCGGCGCTCAGAATCACTGAGGAGACGCGGGGCTGATTCCGAATTCCGGAGTCGGAACGCGTTGTCACGACGCTGGAAATCGAAGGTCTGTCGTTGACTTCCGAGAGACCGATCCGATAGCCTCTCAAACGGCTCTTCATTCGTTGCCCCCGGAGGTTTTCCTTGTGAGAAAAGCCATCGCCACCCTGCTGTTGCTCTCTCTCGCGACGGTCGCTCTCGGGTTTGCCGTATCCGCGTGCTCCAAGGCGCCGCCGCCGCCGCCGCCGCCACCTGAGGAGCCGCCGCCGCCGCCGCCACCACCGCCGCCACCGCCGCCGCCGCCGCCGCCACCGCCGCCGCCACCGCCGACGGAGCGCGACATCTACATGGACACCGACATGATGGAGCTCCAGCAGAACCTGTCGGATGTCCACTTCGCCTATGACGAGTCCGAGTTGACGGACGCTGCGAGAAGTGCGCTGCAGGCGAACTCAGCGTGGCTGCAGCGGTCCTACGTCTCGGCGATGATCCAGATCGAAGGACACTGCGACGAGCGCGGCACCGTGGAATACAACCAGGCGCTCGGTGAGCGGCGCGCTCGCGCGGCCTACGACTACCTCGTGTCGCTTGGCGTTCCGGACAGCCGGATCGAGATGGTGAGCTACGGGAAGGAGCGCCCGCAGTGCACCGAGAGCACCGAGGACTGCTGGCAGCAGAACCGTCGCGCTCACTTCAAGATCACCACCAAGTAGCCGTTTCCGTCCCGGAAAGCGCCCCGGTCGAAAGACCCGGGGCGCTTTCTTTGTACCTTCGGCGTGCCGCGCGCCGCGGGAGAACCGGTTCGCCGGGCGCGGGTCAGGCGCTTTTTTCGCGGCGCCCGGGGGAATCCGGTTGTTCGGAATCCCTTGAGGACCGCTTGAGAAGGCCGTGTCGCTTCATTTTCTCGTGGAGCGTCGTCGGGTTCATCTGGAGGGCGTGAGCGGCGCGTTTCTGGTTTCCCCGGGTCTGCCGGAGGGCGCGTTCGATGAGTGTCCTCTCGACTTCGGCAATCACTTCCTTCAAGGGACGCGAATCCACGTTCCTCGCGCGCGGCGTTCCCCCGTCCGGTGGGGAGCAGAGCGTCTCCGGCAGGACCTTGCCGGAAAACCGGGAAACCTGGGCGGTGGCGACCGCCCGTTCCACCGACGTGCGCAGCTCGGCCGTGTTTCCGGGCCAGTGGTAGCTGCCGTAGGCCTCGACCGTGGTGCCCGAGACCCCGAAGGCGGGTTCCCCCGCACTCTCGCACGCCCGTTTCAGGAAGTGCAGGAGGAGGGCGGGGATGTCTTCCCGACGCTCGCGAAGCGGCGGAATCCGGATGGCGGAACTCTCCAGCCGCTTGAAGAGGGTGCGCGGGAAGACGCCGGAACGCACGCGGGTCCGAAGGTCAGGAGCGGCGGAGACGATGAGCCGGAACGGCGGCGGACGACGAACCGCGTCGTCGAGAGTGGCCTGATCTCCGGGACGGAGCTGTTCCACGCCGCTGAGATAGAGGCTTCCCGGCCGGTAGAGACTTTCCCGCCGGGTGCGGAGCATTTCCGGCCCGAACCCCGCATCGCCACGCCGCAGCCTGGAGAGAATCGTGGCGAGCCCTCCCGCCGGCAGGCTCGCGGCCTGCAACGGTAGGAACGGCAACGAGGACTGTCGGCCGAGCCGGTGGACGAGCTCCGCCGCCAGGCGCCGGCCACTGCCCGGCTCGCCGACGATCAGCACCGGACCGTCGGAGAACGCGGTGGTGGTGATGGCGCTGCGGATTTCAGCGGCCTCGCCCGAACAGCCGATCCAGTCCTCGAGTCGGGTCGCCGTATGGAGTTCGTCGCGGAGAATGCGGTTTTCCCGCAGCAGATTCCGATACCCGATTTCCGCTTCCAGCGCCGTCAGCAGCGACTCTCGGCTGACCGGAGCGGAGACCAGTCGCGGGCGCCCGGGCCCGAGTCCGGCGAAATCCGGCCGCGGCGCGTCCGCTCCGGCGAGCAGAACGCTGGCAGCCTCGGGACAGATCCGGTGCAGGTACTCGAGCGCTCTCGGAATCGTGTCCGCGGCGACGGTCGCGTCCACGATGACCACCGAGGCGGCGCGCAGCAGCCTTTCCGCCGTCTCTTCAAGGACGGAGGGCAGCCTCTCCACCCGCCATGACTCCTCCTTGAGAAACTGGACCGCGTCGTCAGCCGGCGGGCTGTTCCCTACCACCACCGCGACCCGGTCGGCGGTCTCCACCGCCGCTTGGGTGACCAGGGTGGGTGCGGCGAGGGACATGGGTACACGGGGAGAACCCGGGCCTCCTCCCTCCACGATTCCCTCGCCTGCTTGAAGCCCGAAACCCGAAAAAGGTTCCGAACAACAAAACGCTCTCAGCGGGAAATGGTTCCGCCCAATGTTCCTCGCTTCCGGAATCTCTGAGCCTCTCCGGCAACTTCCACAAAATAGGTATGGATTCGCGTATCGGCTGTCAGTTCCGGATGAAAGGTGGTGGCCAGGACGCGACCCTCGCGGACAAACGCCGGCTGGCCGCGCCACTCGGCGAGTACCTGCACGTTCGGCCCGGCGCCGCTGATGATCGGCGCTCGGATCATCACCACCGGCAGGTCCGGCTCACCCAGTTCCGGGCAGGCGCAGGCGCCGAGGTGGCTCTCCAATTGGCGGCCGTAGCCGTTCCGCTGGATCTCGATGTCGAGCAGCGCCAGCGATTCCTGTGGCGGATTCTCGACGGCGCGGGCCAGCAAGATGGCGCCGGCGCACGTTCCGTAGAGCGCGCCTCCCTCTCGCTGGAAGGCTCGGACGGGCTCGAAGAGGCCTTCCTCGAGGAGGAACTTCAGCATCGTCGAGCTTTCGCCGCCCGGGATGATGAGGCCATCGAGCCCGGCGAGGGCGGGTGCCCGGCGGACCTCCACCGCTTCCACTCCGAGGCGCCGGAGGTGCGCCGCGTGGAGGGCGAAGCTCCCCTGGAGCGCCAGGACGCCGATGCGCGGCGGCGCGGTCGGAACGGACTCCGTCCGCTCCGGCGGCGCAGCCGCTTCTTGTGTCACTCGGTCACCCCGTTGGCTCGCGCGAATCGCCCTGTATCACGCGTTCGCGGCTGCACCGCGGAGGGAGGCACGCGCCACCCGGTAGCGATCGGCCGTGGTTCATCCAGACCGGCACCCATCCACCCCGGGACCCTTCCGACCCGGGGCGAATCAGTTGCCGCGGGTCTGCAGCAACTCTGCCTCGGGAATCGAGGCGATCTCGAGGCCGCGCATCGGTTCGCCGAGGCCCATCGAGACCTCAACGAGCATGGCCGGGTCGCGATAGTGGGTCACCGCCTTCACGATGGCCTTGGCCCGCTTCTCCGGATCGTTCGACTTGAAGATTCCGGACCCGACGAAGACGGACTCCGCTCCGAGCTGCATGCAAAGCGCCGCGTCGGCCGGGGTCGCCACCCCTCCCGCCGCGAAGTTCGGCACCGGCAGGCGGCCGTCGCGCGCCACCACCCGCACCAGTTCGTAGGGAGCGCGGAGTTCCTTGGCGGCGGACATCAGCTCGTCATCGGTGAGGATGGTGAGGCGGCGGAGTTCGTTCCCGATCTGGCGCAGGTGGCGTACCGCTTCCACGATGTTGCCCGAGCCGGCCTCCCCCTTGGTGCGAATCAGCGCCGCGCCCTCGCCGATTCGGCGAAGCGCCTCGCCCAGGTTGCGGCAGCCGCAAACGAACGGAACTTCGAAGGCGTGCTTGTCGATGTGGTTTTCTTCGTCGGCCGGTGTCAGGACCTCGCTCTCATCGACGAAGTCCACCCCCATCTCCTGAAGAATCTGCGCCTCGACGAAATGGCCGATACGCACCTTGGCCATGACCGGGATGCTCACCGTTTCGATGATCTCGCGGATCTTCTCGGGGGAGGACATCCGGGCCACACCACCGTCCCGACGGATATCGGCGGGTACCCGCTCGAGAGCCATCACGCTGACCGCGCCCGCGTCCTCTGCGATACGCGCCTGTTCGGCGTTGGTCACGTCCATGATCGCGCCGCCCTTCAGCATGTCGGCGAGACCTGTCTTCAGTCGGAATTCCGTGCTCATGACGTTCTCCTGAACGGGCTCTCCGTCCGTCGTGATTGTGGGCCGAGTCCGGTCGTCAGCCGTGCCGTCAGGCAGTTACTCGACCGGGAACTTTACAGTCTCCGGAGAAGATCACGCGAGCCTGGAGAACGCGGAGGCTCAGTTCTCCCGGTGGGGGTTCGGCTGAGGCTGACGAAGCGCGCAAGGGAGGAATACCGTGCGCATTCCGACCGCAACGCACCGATGAGCGCCGCGTGGCGGCGCGTTTCAGCCGGGATGCACGGCCGTTCGAACGCCGCGCGACCTCCTCCGCAGGCTGTGGCTTCCCCACGCCCGGTGAATGCGCGCGACCGCAATACCCGCGATGATCAGCCCCGCCCCGGCGATCTTGGCCGCCGCGAGCGTTTCTCCAAGCCACAGCCACGAGATCAGAATCGACGGAATGGGGAGGACATTCGAATAGACGCCGGTGAGCGTCGGCCCTACCCGAGCCGTCGCGTACACCCAGAGCAGGTTGCCTAGAGCAATGGCGGCGATCCCGGAAACGAGAGCGGCAACCCACCACGCCGCGGGGGCAAGCCGAAAGTCGGCGAGAGTGAGCAGGAAGGGGCTGGGCAGCAGGAGCAGGACCGAGGCGACCGCCGAACTCCAGGCGGTGACCCGCAAAGCGCCGTACTTGCGAACCAGAGATGCTCCCCGGACCGTGTACACCGCCCAGCCGAGCATGGCGGCGAAGAGGGCGAGGTTGCCGAGGTGGGCGGTCAGGTTGAGTTCCGCACCGGAGACGAGGACGATCCCGGCCATGGCGAGCGTGAGCCCGACTGCCGTGTGCTGGCAGAAGGGTTCCACCCGCGTCACCCAGGCGAGGACCGCGATGGCTACCGGGGTGAGCGCCAGGATGAGGGCCGAACTGGTCGCCGAGGAGGCATGCGTGCCGTGGATGAATCCGACCTGGAAGATCACGTGCCCGGCGACGCCGAGGACGAATACCGACCCGGCGTCGCGCCACTCGAATTTCCTGAGAGCCGGGGTCCGGGTTACCGCGCAGAGGAGGATCAGGGTGGCCGGCAGCAGGCGCGCGAGGTTGAAAGCGTAGGGATCTCCCATCCCCACCCCGTACTTGACAATGCTCAGGCTCGTCGCCCAGAGAAGAACGACGACTCCAAGCGCCGCTTCGCCCCGGCCTATAGCGCCGAGAAGCCGGGAGCCGAAGGCGCGGACACGTGCCATGAGAACCGGCGGCGCCCTCGGGCGTCGGGCCTACATCATCCGCCGGATGATGCGGTCGCTCTGTTCCTGGGTGACCGCCTCGGGAACGTGGGACACCGGGGGAGCCCCGCCCTCGAGAATCGGCTCCAGCGCGTGGAGCGGCTCGACGCCCTGGTCCTGATAGAAGAGCCCGGTGTAGATCGTGTCGCCCCATTCCAACGCCCGCTCGCAGGCAGACTTCCAGTCGGACGGATCGTGGTCTTCGTTCTCAAGCGGGGAGACGCGCTGGCGGAAGAAGTCGTAGGTGTTGTCGCGGTTGAACGTCACGCAGGGGCTGAAGACGTCAATGACCGCGAACCCGCGGTGCTCGATGGCGCCCTTGATGAGCCGGACGAGCTGCTTGATGTTGCCCGAGAAGCCCCGCGCCACGTAGGTGGCGCCGTTCATGATCGCCGAGGTGAGCGGGTTCACCGGCCGCTCGATATTTCCGAACGGCGTGCTCTTGGTCTTCATCCCGACGGCGCTGCTCGGCGAGACCTGCCCGGTGGTGAGCCCGTAAATCTGGTTGTTCATCACCAGATACGTCAGGTCCACGTTGCGCCGGGCGGTGTGGGTGAAGTGGTTGCCGCCAATCCCGTAACCGTCCCCGTCGCCGCCGGTGACCATCACGGTCAGGGTCTGGTTGGCCATCTTCACGCCGGTCGCCACCGCCAGCGACCGCCCGTGCAGGGTGTGCATACCGTACGAATTGAAGTACCCGGGGAAGTTCGAGGAACAACCGATGCCGCTCACGCACACGATCTCGTGCGGAGCGAGGCCTAGTTCGGCCACCGACATCTGCGTGGCGCGCAGCAGCGCGAAGTCGCCGCAGCCTGGACACCAGTCCGGGTCGACCTTTCCCTTGAAGTCCTTGGCGGTGAGCGGCTTTTCCCTGAGCTCGATAGTCATTGAGTCTCCTGTATGTGTCTCCGGATGGCGGGGTGACGGCGGCTAGACGAGGATTTCCTGGTCCGGTACGAACACGCCTGAGGGAACGGTGCCCGCGAGGTGCGCCCGTACTCCGTCGGCGATGTGGTGGGGCATGAACGGTTCGCCGTCGTACTTGCGGATATGTCCGTCGGCGGTAACGCCCGTCTCGCCCCGGAGGAACCGGGCGAATTGCCCCGAGTAGTTGTTCTCGATGATGAGGGTCTTCCGGGCTCCGGAAAGCGCCTCCGAGACGGCGTCGGCGTGGAACGGGACGATCCACTTCACGGCCAACTGGTCGACCTTGACTCCGTCGGCCCGGAGCTGGTCCATCGCCTCAGCGATGACTCCCGCCGTCGAACCCCAGCCCACCAGGGTGACCTCGGCGCCCTCGTCCCCTTCGATTTCGGGGGCGGAAACGCGGGAGAAGTAGTCGTCCAGCTTCCGCGCGCGCTTTTCGACCATCTGGCGGCGCTTGATCGGGTTCGTGAACTCGTCCGAAATGAGGATTCCTTCCTCGTCGTGCTCGTCGGTGGCGACCACGTGGACGTGGCCGGGAACCCCCGGGACCGCCCGCGGCGAGATGCCGTCGCTGGTGTCGAGGTAGCGGTTGTAGGCTCCGCCGTCTCCGTTCGCTTCCCGGATCAGTTTCCCGCGTTCGATGGGCGGGAACATGTCGATGTCCTTTGGCGGAACGCTGAAGGTTCCCTCCGAAATGAGCAGATCGGACAGGACGATGGCCGGGCACTGGTAGCGATCCACCAGGTTGAAGACCTCCGCCATGGTGCTGAACGCGTCGGTCGCACTCTGGGGGGCCACCACGATGCGCTCGAAGTCGCCCTGGCTGGCTCCGAGCGCCTGCCAGAGATCACCCTGCTCGGTCTTGGTGGGCACTCCCGTCGAAGGCCCGGCGCGCATCACGTTGATGAAAACGACCGGGATCTCCATCATCGCGGCCGATCCGATGGCCTCGGTCATGAGGGCGAAACCGCCGCCCGAAGTGGCGCACATGGTGCGGGCGCCGGTGTGGGCCGCTCCAACAGCCATGTTGGCGACTCCGATCTCGTCCTCGACCTGGCGCACCATGATGCCGAGTTCCCGGGCGTTCTTCGCCATCCAGTGGAGCACTCCGGTCGAGGGGCTCATGGGATAGGCGCAGTAGAACTTGACGCCGGCCGCCGCTCCTCCCATCGCCAGGGCGTCGTTCCCGGTCCATACGGCGAGCGGATCCGGGTTGGTCGGCAGCGGATTCGTGAGCGGGGTGAACTTGGCGCTTGCGTACTCGTAGCCGGCGCGGGCCACCGCGACGTTGGACGAAACCACCGCCTCTCCCTTTCTCTGGAACTGGAGGGTGAGTGCGGCCTCGAGGACCTCGAAATCGAGCCCCAGTACGTGGGCCATCACGCCGAGCGCGGCGGTGTTCTGCGCCAGCTTGTTCTTGGCGTCGCCGGTGAGTTCGGTCACCGGCATCCCGCACAGATGAACACCCTCCTGGTGCTCTCCGGGGGTGATGGTGTCGGCGTTGTACACCGCGTAGCCGCCCGGGCCCAGATGGCGCAGGTGACGCGTCATGGTGTCCTGGTTCAGACACAGCAGCAGGTCGATCCCGTCACCATGGGACAGGGCCTCTTCTTCCTTGACCCGCATGGTCAGGAGAATGTGTCCGCCCCGAATGATCGACTGATATGCGTTGTAGGCGTTGAGGTGGAGTCCCCGGCGAACGAACATCCGGGCAAGGATGTTGCCGGGCGTGGCAATTCCTTGCCCGGCAGCACCCCCAATGGCGATAGAGAAATCGAAGCCTTGTGACATGTGCGAATGCGTGACCTTTGGTGGTTGCTGATGAGCCGCTGACGGAGTTTTCTTACCGGACGCGCCCGGTCCCAGCGGTGTCCGGTTTTTCCCAAGAGCGAGCGGGCGACGCGAAGTAAGCCGGAAAATTCTATCACCCGGCGGCTGCCGGGCTCCGGTGGACCTTTTTGGCGCCCAGGCGGGATGCCTGCCGGCGCCTCCCGACGGCGGGCGAGCGGGAAGGCGACCGAGACGGCGCCGGCCCCCCGCCCGCTTCGGGCGGCCGGACGCCAGGCTGCGCCGGGCAAGCGTTCCGCGTTGACAACCGGCCGTGTGCGCGCCTAGTATGGGCGATTCCCCGCGTCACCACGGCGTTCGCCGCCGGGCCTTGACGGTTCATGGAGAGTGTCGGGCGGGGTAAGAGGGGTCTTCGGAACGGGTGACTTTCCCCGTGCGTCCGAACTCCCCCGCTCAACCAAAGAGGTTTTTCTGCTTAATGAGAGAGGGTATGCCCGAAACGGATGAGGGAGCGGCCGCAGTGGCGGTCGGTAGCGAGGTAGCGGTGGAGGAGATCCCGGCTGCCATTGCCGGGGAAACCCCGGAACCCCCCGCTGAAGAGGCGGCCGCGGGGCCGGAGGCGGTCACCGAGGGTGCGGAACCCACGAACTCGACGGGTAACGGATCCGCCCCATCCCCGGATGGCGGCGCGTCGGCGGTCTCGGCGGAGGAGGCTGCGGAATTCGAAGCCTTCCTGGACCAGTATGAAACCCACCTGGTGGAGGGAGACATCGTCACCGGAACTGTCCTCCACATGACGGACTCCGACGTGATCGTGGATGTCGGGTACAAGTCCGAGGGGATCATCCCGGTCGACGAATTCAAGGATGTCGACGGAAACGTCCGGGTTCGCGATGGGGACGAGATCGACGTTCTCGTCCAGCGCGCCGACAACCGCCGCGGCCATCTCGTGCTTTCGCATCGCAAAGCCGAGAAGATGAAGGTCTGGAACCAGATCGAGGACGCGTTCGAGAAACAGACCCCGGTCCGGGGACGCGTCGTGGACCGGATTCGCGGCGGACTCGAGGTGGACATCGGGGAAATCGGGGTGCGGGGCTTCCTTCCCGGCTCCCAGGTGGACCTTCGTCCGGTGCGCAACCTCGGCAGCTACAAGGGCCGCGAGCTCGAGCTGCGGGTCATCAAGCTGAACAAGCGCCGGGGCAACATCGTTCTCTCGCGGCGGGTCGTCCTCGAAGAAGAGAAGACGAAGACCCTCGCGGCCCTCGAAGTCGGGCGCGTGTTCCGGGGCGAGGTGCGCGATCTCACCGAATACGGAGCGTTCGTGGACATCGGCGGGATTTGCGGCCTTCTGCATATCCGGGAGATGTCCTTCCGCCGGCTCGAGCACCCTTCGGAACTCATGAAGGTGAGTGACCAGATCGAAGTGGTCATCCTCCGGTTCGATGCCGAAGCGGAGCGCGTCTCTCTCGGTTACAAGCAGCTCAACGTGGATCCGTGGACAACGGCCCACGAGCGCTATTCGGCGGGAACTCGGGTCCGCGGGAAGGTGGTCAGCCTTACCGACTACGGCGCCTTCATCGAGATGGAGCCCGGAGTGGAGGGGCTCATCCACGTGAGTGAGATGAGTTGGAGCAGCCGCACCAAGCACCCTTCCAAACTGCTCTCGAAGGGTGACTTCGTGGAAGCCATGGTTCTCCGCGTGGACTTCAAGGCCCGGCGGATCAGCCTTGGTTTGAAGCAGGTGGAACCCAATCCGTGGCCACGGCTGGCCGAGCAGTATCCGATCGGTTCGAGGCTCACCGGCACCGTCCGGAAGTTCACCGATTTCGGCGCTTTCATCGAGGTGGACAACTCGATCGACGGCCTGATTCACATCTCCGACCTCAGTTGGAACAAGCGGGTGAACCATCCTTCCGAAGTCCTCAAGGTCGGGGACTCGGTGGAGACGGTGGTGCTCAGCATCGATCCGGAGAACCGGCGCCTCTCGCTCGGACTCAAACAGCTCTCGGACGATGCCTGGGAAGGTTTCTTCACCCGGCATCAGGAAGGCGATTTGGTGGACGGGACCGTGATCCGCTTTGCGGACTTCGGCGCTTTCGTCCAGATCGAGGAAGGGATCGAAGGCCTCTTGCGCCTGAACGACATTGACGAGCCGCCGCCCTCCAAGGCGGAGGACCGGCTGCACCTGGGGCAGCCGCTCAAGTTGAGGATCGTGCGGCTCAGCCGTGACGATCGCAAAGTGGGACTCTCGCTCAAGGCCGCCGAGGAGGGCTACACCCGCCACGGCGAGTCGGGTGAGGTGTCCGTCAAGATCGGAGACGTGTGGAAGCGGTGAACGACACAGCCATCACCCGCGCTCGCCTGGCCGCCGAGGTATCGGAATCCACGGGGATCACGCGTCGCGAAGCCGACCTCATCGTGGAGACGGTCTTCGACGCGATCGCCGGGGCTTTGCGCTCGGGAGACGAGGTCGAGATTCGCGGATTCGGCAGCTTCCGTCTGCGTAGCCGCAAGGCGCGCCTCACGCGTAATCCGCGGACCGGCGAGCAGATCATGGTGCCCCCCAAGCGGGTGCCGTTCTTCCGGGCGGGGAAAGCGCTGCGCGATCGCCTCAATCCGGACTCCGGCGAAGACTCCGTGGGAGCTGCCTAACCGCAAGCGAGTCTCCTCTCGGGGGTGCGGTCCGGCGTCTGGCGGGCCATGAAGGTCCACGATCCACGGCCTTCGAATCGGGCGGCGCTTCGCGTGGCCTCGCGCCGGGTGTTACGGTCCACGAAGAGCCGTTTCCAGTCGTCGGCACGGGAGGTCTGATTTGAGCACGCGGTTCGGTGTTGCCCCGGCGGGATCGCCGGCTTCCCGGGTTGGGTTCGATCCCCTGGCCGAGCTTCCGCTCCGGTTCGTCACCGGAACCGCACTCTTCGACGGCCACGACGCCTCCATCCACGTGTTTCGCCGCCTGCTGCAGCGGGGCGGCGCCGAAGTCATTCATCTGGGGCACAACCGCTCGGCCGGCGACATTGCCACCGCCGCCCTCGAAGAGGATGCGGACGCGATCGCCGTCTCCTCCTATCAAGGAGGACACAACGAGTTCTTTCGCTATCTCGTGGACCTGCTGCGGGAGGCCGGCCGCGGCGACGTTCGCGTATTCGGCGGGGGCGGAGGGGTGATTCGCCCTCACGAGGCCGCCGCCCTCGAGGCGTACGGCGTGGCGCGAATCTACTCTCCCAGCGACGACCGGGTAACCGGCATCGAGGGCGTCGTGGACGACATGTTGCGCGACGCCGCCGAGGCGCGCGCCGCGCGTGCGCAGCGCCCTTTCGATGAGCTGCTCGAGGACCTCGCCGGCGACGATCCGCTGCGCCGCAATGGCGCCGCGGCCCGGCTGATCAGCTTCGCGGAAAACGAGGGTTTCGAGGCTGCCGACCGGGCGGCGCTCGCGGAGCGTGGCCGCTGCCGCGCTCCGGTGCTCGGCATCACGGGTACCGGAGGCGCGGGGAAGAGCTCGGTCCTCGACGAATTGCTCCTCAGGTTCCGTGCCGAGCGGCCCGACCTGGGCTCCGGGCCGGTGGGCCGGATCGGAGTGCTGGCTGTGGATCCCTCGAAACGACGCACCGGCGGCGCGCTCCTCGGCGATCGGATCCGGTTGAACGCGGTTGGCGGAAACGAGGTGTTCGTGCGCAGTCTGGCCACCCGCCGCTCGGGGACCGAACTAGCGACCGTCGTGGACGATGCGCTTCTCATCCTGCGGGCCGCGGGCTGCGGTCTGCTCGTCGTGGAGACCGGCGGAATCGGACAGGGTGACTCGCGGATCGTGGACATCAGCGATTTTTCGCTTTACGTGATGACTTCCGAGTACGGCGCCGAGACCCAGCTCGAAAAGATCGACATGCTGGATCTCGCTGATGCCGTGGCCTTGAACAAGGCTGACCATCCGGGAGCCGAGGACGCTCTCTTTGCGGTGCGCCGGGCGTTCCGGCGAGCCCGGGCGTTGCCGCGCCATGCCCCCGCGCCGGTGCTCCCCACGGTGGCCAGCCGGTTTGCGGACCCGGGCCTCGACGGCCTCTTCACGGTGGTCCGCGATGGACTTGTGGGCGCGGAAATCTCCGCGGAAACCTCCCCGGAAACCTCCCTGCCGTTCCCGGCCGACGAGCGCCCGGACGACCTGCTGGCCGACGTGCGCCTCATTCCCCCGGCGCGAGCCGGGTACCTGGCGGAGATTGCCGACACCCTGCGCGGCGAAAAAGCCCGGATCGGCGAGCAGGTGGAGCAGGCCGCCAGGGTTGAGCACCTGGAGGCCGCGCTTGCCGATCTTCGCGCCGCCGGGGACGCTGATGAGGGCGTCGAGGCGGTGGAGGCGCGGCTCGGTGAGGCGCACCGGGAACTCGCTACCGAGAGCCGGGCACTCCTGGCGGAGTGGCCCGATCTGGCGGCCCGTTACCGGGCGCCGCGGTACCAGACGCGAGTGCGGGACCGCATGCGCGAATTCAGCACCCATCGGCAGACGCTCGCCGGCACGGAGATTCCGCGCGTTGCCTTGCCGCGGTTTGGAAGCGACCGCGACACCCTTCGTTTCCTTCTCGACGAAAACCTGCCCGGCCACTACCCGTTCACCGCTGGGGTGTTCCCGTTCCGCCGGGACGAGGAGAGCCCGAGGCGCCAGTTCGCCGGAGAGGGCGGCCCGGCGCGGACGAACCAGAGGTTCCACCTGCTCGCGGAATCCGAAGCGGCGACGCGGCTCTCGGTGGCCTTCGACAGCGTGACCCTCTACGGAGATGACCCGGCCCGGAGGCCCGACATCTTCGGCAAGATCGGCGAGGGCGGGGTCTCCATCGCGACCCTCGACGACATGTGCGAGCTGTTCGAGGGATTCCGCCTCACCGATCCGGCCACCAGCGTTTCCATGACCATCAACGGCCCGGCGCCGGTGATTCTGGCGATGTTCCTGAACGCCGCGATCCTGCAGGAACTCGGCGCTTTCGAGGACCAGCGCGGGCGCCCGCCCTCACCCGAAGAGGCCGAGGAACTGAAGGCGGGGGCGCTGCAGGCGGTCCGCGGCACGGTGCAGGCGGACATCCTGAAGGAGGACCAGGCCCAGAACACCTGCATTTTCTCCACCGGTTTCGCGCTCCGACTGATGGGAGATGTCCAGGAGTTCTTCATACAGCGACGCGTTCGCAACTTCTATTCGGTCTCCATTTCCGGCTACCACATCGCCGAAGCCGGAGCGAATCCCATCACCCAACTCGCCTTCACCCTGGCCAACGGTTTCACCTACGTCGAGTACTACCTGGCCCGGGGCCTTCCGGTGGACGCCTTCGCACCGAACCTCTCCTTCTTCTTCAGCAACGGGCTCGATCCCGAGTACGCGGTCATGGCCCGGGTGGCTCGCCGAATCTGGGCGCGCGCCATGAAACTCCGCTATGGAGCCGGGGAGCGCAGCCAGAAATTCAAGGTCCACATCCAGACATCGGGCCGGTCGCTCCACGCCCAGGAAGTGCAGTTCAACGACATCCGGACGACGCTGCAGGCGCTCATCGCGACCAACGACAACTGCAACTCGCTGCACACGAATGCATACGACGAGGCCATTACGACACCCACTCCCGAGTCGGTGCGCCGGGCGGTGGCAATCCAGAAGATCATCCGCGCCGAGTTCGGGATGGCGTGGAACGAGAACCCTCTCTCGGGGTCGTTCGTCGTCGCCCAGCTTACGGATCTCGTGGAAGAAGCGGTACTTGCGGAGTTCGACCGCCTCAACGCCCGGGGCGGTGTGTTGGCGGCGATGGAGCGTCAGTACCAGCGGAATCGGATTCAGGAAGAGTCCTTGCTCTACGAGACGCGGAAGGACTCCGGCGAGATCCCCATCATCGGAGTGAACACTTTCCTGGCCGAGTCGGAAGCGACATCGCCGGAACAGGTACCCCTCGCCCGGGCGACCCCGGCCGAGAAAGAGGCGCAGGTGGCGCGTGTCGAGGACTTCCGTAGCCGGCACCGCGATGAGGCCCCGGAGGCGCTCCGCAGGCTTCAGGAGGTTGCCCGCACGGGCGGCAATGTCTTCGCCGAGTTGATGGAGACCGTGAAGGTCGCCAGTCTCGGCCAGATCACGGGAGCGCTGTACGAGGTCGGCGGCCGCTACCGCCGCGCGATGTGACCGAAACCGCGAACAATCTGGCGGCCAGTCCGCCATACCGGATCCTGGTCGCGAAGCCGGGACTCGACGGGCACGACCGGGGCGCGCTCGTGGTCGCGAGGGCACTTCGGGACGCCGGCTTCGAAGTCATCTATACCGGGCTCCGGAGAACTCCCGAGGAGATTGTCGAGGCCGCGCTCCAGGAAGATGTGGAGGCGGTCGGCGTCTCCATTCTCTCGGGCGCCCACCGTCCGTTGGTCCGGCGGATCCTGGAGGGGCTCTCCGAGCGCGGACTCGGCGACGTTCCGGTGTTTGTGGGCGGCCTCATTCCCGATCGGGACGTAGGCGATCTTTGCGAAATGGGCGTTGCCCAGGTATTCGGTCCCGACACGCCGACTTCCGAGGCGGCGCGGACTCTCGGGTCGCGACTCGCCGAACTTCGCCGCCGGCGGGCGCTCTACCGTTCCTGACGGGCTCTTTGCGGACGGGAGCGACAGTGCCTGCTTCCGCAATGCCGGAGTTGACTGCCACCGAGCCCTCCGGTTCCAGGTGCGCGCCGAGCCCCCTCGCGGCCGCCATCCGCACCGCCACCGGAACTCCACCGCCGTTCGTCGGCATCTGGGAACGCGTCTCCTCCACGAACGACCTCGCGAAGGCGACAGCGCTGGACGCCGGGCCGGTTCGCCGTGGGGGAAGCGTCTTCGTCGCTGGGTCGCAGACCCATGGGAGGGGCCGTTTCGGGCGGACCTGGGTGTCTCCGCCCGGCGGGCTCTATCTGAGCGCCCTGGTCGAACCCCCACCGGGAATGGGCGGGAGCCCAAACAGCGCGTGGTCGCTGCTGCCGCTGGCCGCGGGCGTCGCCCTCGCGCGGGCGGTGCGGCAGATCGCCGGAGTTCCTGCCGAGATCCGGTGGCCGAACGATCTGGATTGGGACGGCAGGAAGGTGGCGGGCGTGCTGGCCGAAATTGGATTTCGGCGCGACTCCCCGCAATTGGCGGTTGTCGGTTTCGGCGTCAATCTGGCCCCGGTTGCGCTCTCCACAACCGGGGGCCGGAATGCCGCCCGGCCCGCGCTCCCTCCCGGTGCGCGGCCGCCGGGCTGGCTGCCGCCGGGCGTCGATCGGATCGAACTGGCGTGCGCCCTGGTGGCTTCCCTGCACCGGGCCGTGGGTCTTCTGGCAGCGGACGCGGTGGCGCTCCGGGGAGCCTGGGAGTCGCTCAGTCCCACGGCCCGGGGGTGCCCCTGTGAGGTGCGGCTGCGTGGCGCCCGAGCGGTCCGCGGCGAGACTGGCGGGTTGGCCCCGGCAGGCGCTCTGCAGGTGCGGACTCCGGGCGGCGGAATCCAGGTGATCACCGCAAGCGAGGCCGTGCGGATCCTTCATGCGAGGCAGCGTCCCGGATCGGCTCCAGGAACCCGGCCGGCATGACCCGGCCGGCCGCTCCCGACTACTTTCGGACCGTCGAGCGGACCTTTCTGGATCTCCGCGGAGGGCTGACCCTTACCCCGGCCGATTGGGACGTGGTGAGCCGCTGGGAGAAACGGGGGATTCCTCTCGAGGTCGTGCTCTCCGGGATCCGCGCCGCATTCTCGGGACGGACGCGGGTATCTGCCCGGATGCCGCTCGGGGAATGCACCCGGGAGGTCGAGGCGGCGTTCGATGCGAAGCGCCTGCGGAAGGCGGGCGCCGCCGTGCCCCCGCGCCCTGAAGCCGGGACCGGCAATGACCCCGACCGGCTTGTGGATCGCCTGCGGGAGTGGTCCCCGGAGAGAGGGCCGGTCGTGAATCCGGGGACTGCCGGTGATCTGGTCACCGCGGCTCGCCAAGCGGCTGCCCGAATGGAGCGGCTGGGCGCCGCCCCGGGCGCTTCGGCCGACACCGCGAAGGCGCTGAAGGCGATTCAGAAAGACCTGCTGGCCCGGTTCGCGGCGGCGCTCTCCGCCGAGGCTCGCGAGGAGATCGAGAGCGAGGTGCGACAGAAACTCGCTCCCTATCGGGCGCGCATGCCGGAGTCCACCTGGCGAGAGACCTTTGAACAGGCGGTTCGGCGCCGGGTAGAGCAGGTGTTCGGGCTGGGACCCCCCGCCCGACTCGACTAGCGCGGCGGACTCGGGTGGAGATCATGGATCCCCACCTCGCCAGGACCCGGGCCGAGCCTGCCGCGGCAACCCGTCTCGGGGGTGCGGCTTCCGCCCCCCTGCTCCTGCTGGCGACGGCATTTTGGGGAGGCATCAGCGCGTCGGCGGCGATGCCCGGGCCACCGCACTGGCCGGGGTTCCCGGTGGCGGTGTTGTTCCTCATCGGCACCGGCCTGCTCGTTCCGGGCCTGCTCCCCGGAAGTTCTTCCGGGCGGCGGGGGACGCGCCGGCGCCTCGGGCTCTCCCGTAGCGCGAAAACGGTTTTCCTGCTGCTCGCCGCCTTCATTGCGGGAATCCTCTGCCGGCCGCTCCCGGGCTCGGAGTCCTCGCTTGCCGGAGCCGTTCGGGCGCTCGGTTCGGAGCGCCTTACACGCCCCGTGCAACTCGAGGGGATCCTGCTCGGCGAGCCGGAAGACTCCGGCCGCCGCACCTCGCTCGCCCTCGAGGTGGAGAGCTTCGGCGCCAACCGCCAGGAGTCGGAGGCCCGCGGGGAGGTCCGGATCACCGTGGATGGGGGTCACCGCGATCGCCTCCGCCGGTTTGCGCGGGGAACGCGCGTAGCCCTCTGGGCGCGGGTTGCCGAGCCACGCCCTGCGGGGAATCCGGGCGGCCGGGAGGTGCGGGGAAAGGTGGCGCTCTTCGGATCCACCAAGAGTGGCCTCCTGGTGCGGGAAGTCGCGCCCGGCCCCGCGCCCTGGCGAGCCGTCCAGCGTCTGCGGGCCGGGATCCGGGAGCGCCTCCGGGAGGGCGGGTTCAAAGACGATGTCCTGGCGGTCCTCAACGCGATGCTCATCGGCGATCGCGCGCTCGCGCCGCCCGAGACGGAGCGGGCCTTTCGCGACGCCGGGACGCTCCATCTGATGGCGGTGAGCGGCCTCCATGTGGGCCTCTTCAGCCTGCTGGTCTATGGAACCCTGGTACTGGCCGGCGTGCCGCGGCGGACGGCGCTCCTGATCGTGCTGTTCCTCTTGCCGCTCTACGCCGCCCTCTGTGGCGGGCGACCCTCCGTCGTCCGGGCTGTTCTGATGGCGTCCGTGGTGATCCTGGGACTCAGCCGGGGACTCTCCGGGCACGCCCTGAACGGTCTGGGGCTGGCGGCGTTCGTACTCCTCGCCCATTCCCCCTGGAACGCGCTCGACGTCGGCTTCCAGCTCAGCTTCGCGGCGACCCTCGCGATCATTGCGGCTTGCCGCCGGCGGGACCCGGCGGAAATCTCCTGGGATCCTCCGGCGCGCTGGCGGGCCTGGATCCTGGCTCCGCTGGCGGTCACCCTGGCCGCGCAGCTCGCTACCTTCCCCATCATTGCCTGGCATTTCGGCCGCGTGGTCTTCGGCGGGCTGCTCGTTGCCGTTCCCTCCGGCCTGCTGGCGGGGCCGGTCCTCGGTTTCGGATTCGGCTGGCTGGCGCTGGCGAAAACCGGATCACCGGGAGACGCCGTCGGAGCACTCCTCACGCTCTCCACGGAGGCGCTCATCGGGCTCAGCGAGTGGGGCGCTGCCCTTCCTTTCGGCGCCTTCCCCGTGGCGCGTCCCGGATTTGCCTGGCTCGTCATCTGGTTGGGGCTCGCGATCATCGCCCTGGTGCTGCGGGGAGGCCGGCGGGTCCTGCCGGCGGTTGGCCTGGTTTTCCTCGCGCTCGCCACCTTGCCCCGCGCCGGGCCGGCGGACGGCGCCCTTCGGCTCACCGCGCTGGATGTGGGAATGGGCGACGCGCTCCTGCTTTCCCTCCCCAGCGGGGAAGCCGTTCTCCTCGACGCGGGAACCGCCTTTGGCGGCTGGAGCGCCGGCGAGGCGGTCGTCGCCCCGTTCCTGGCGGAAATGGGGTACCGGAAGCTCGCGGCCGTGGTTCCGACGCATGGCGATCTGGATCACGTCGGAGGGTTCCCCGCTGTCTTCCGCGATTTCCGGGTGGACGAGATCTGGGAAGGACGCGGTACGACCGAGGATCAGCGGCCCGCCGTCCGCGCGCTGCGCGCCGAAAGGGAGCGGCGGGGGATTCGCATCCGGCGTCTGCGGGCCGGGGCGCGGTTCGAGCGGGGCGGCGCCCGATTCTCGGTGTTGCTCGCCGGAGACCACGGTGCGGGGCGCGAGCAGCGTTCCAATGAACGCTCGGTGGTGCTGGCGGTGGACTACGCCGGCCGGCGGCTGCTGCTCACGGGAGACGCCGGCGCGGCGACCGAGCGGGAGCTGGCCGCCCGTTACGGAGCCGCGCTGCGCGCCGACGTGCTCAAGGTGGGCCATCACGGCAGCCGGTTTTCCACCACGCCGGACTTTCTGGCGAAAGTGAACCCCGCGGTGGCTCTGGTGTCGGTCCGCGCCGATTCGAGGCGCCGCCTCCCCGACACGGGAGTTCTGGAACGCCTCCGGAGAAGCGGTGCCCGGGTTTACCGAACGGACCGGTTCGGCGCGGTGACCGTTGCGATTGGCCCGGACGGCCGCCTCGAGGTGACCACTTTCCGGTCTCGCGCCGCGGATCCCTGGTAGCTCAGCCTGACATTCGGCGGACGGCGTTTCGAAGCGCCGATTCCGGATCCAGGCCATCTTCGCGGGCCGCCCGCGCCACCGCCAGCAGGAGGTCTCCGAGGGCCATCTCGAGTTCACCCCGATTTCCCATTCGGCGAGCCGCTTCCAGCCGGCCGCCGGCGCGCCGAATGCCGTCCTCGGCGCTTCCCGCGTCCGAGCCGGGGGCGTTCGTCCGTTCGATCGCTTTCATCGCGACCAACAGCGCCGGCAGCCCCCGCGGCAGGGAATCTCCTGGTGCCGCGCGCTGGGCCTTTTCGGTCGCCTTGATCGATTCCCAGCGGGCGAGCGCTTCGCCCGCGTCCGCGGCGCGCCCCTCGTCCCCGAAGACGTGGGGGTGGCGGCGGATCAGCTTGCGAGTGATTCCGCGAGCCACCTCCTCCATACCGAAGCGTCCTTCCTCGTGGGCGATCTGAGCCATGAAGACCACTTCGAGGAGCACATCGCCGCATTCCTCAAGGACGGCCGCCGGATCCTCCCGATCCACGGCATCCACCAGTTCATGCGCCTCCTCGAGCACGTATCGGCGGAGCGAATTCCAGGTCTGTTCCCGGTCCCAGGGACAACCCTCCTCGCTGCGCAGCTTCGCCATGACCCCCAACAGTTCGGCGACGGCGGCGGCGCCCCCGGCCGCGACTTCGGAGCTGTTGGCGGATTCGCTCGGTTTCTTCATGGGGGCGCGGGTGGGCTTCGGGTTGCGATTGTCCGCGCGCCGAGCAGGCGATTCAAGACACCGCGGGGCTCGCAGAGCGTGCGGCGGGACAATAGGATTCCGGTAGGAGAGCCGCTCCTGGGAGCGGCCCCGACACCCGATGAGCGAAGAGGAGCGTAACCCGCGGATCGTTGTCCGGGACCGGCGCGCCTTCGCATCCGACGGCTCCCGGCGCGCGGACGCCGAGCCGCGCGAGGAGTCACCCGCTGCCACGGAGTCGCTGGGGGCGGCCCCGAAACCGTCGGAAGGCGCCCGCCCCGGGACTCCGGCGCCGGCTTCCGAACCGGATTCCGGACTGGAGGAGGATCATCGTTTCAAGCAACTCGTTTCCCTGCTCATTTCGCAGGCGGCGATGCTCCTGGAGCGGATGGAAGACCCGAACGAAACGCCGGGGTCGGGCGGCGGGCCCCAGCGCGCCGAAGCGCTGCAGGGGATTCAGACGGTCATTGGCCTGCTGGAGGTCATCGAAGAGAAGACCAGGGGTCGTCTCGCTCCCGGTGATGTGCGCCTGGTCTCCAAGGCGCTCTACGAGCTGCGGATTGTTTACATGGAACGCGCGCAGGCGCCCGGCAAATGAGAATCGAGCGGCTCAGCGCGCTGCCGCCGGCCGGCAGGTCTGGACCCGTCGCTTCGGCCGGGTCGTCGGTGGTCGCGGTCGGTAACTTCGACGGGGTCCACCGGGGTCACCAGGCGGGCCTGGACCTGGCCCGGCAGGAAGCCTCAAGACACCGGGCGGCGTGCGTCGCGGTCACCTTCGATCCCCATCCGGCCCGCTTGCTGCGTCCTGAGCAGGCGCCCCGAACGATCACCAGCCTGGCGCTGAAGGTCGAGCGGCTCGCCGCCGCCGGAGTGGAACGTCTCGTCATCCTCGAGTTCGGCAAGGAGATGGCGCAGACATCGCCGGACGACTTTGTCGAGCGTTTGCTGCTCGGCCGGCTCGGAGCCGCCACCGTGGTCCAGGGGGCGAATTTTCGATTTGGCCGCGGCCGGACGGGAAGCCTGGCGACCCTCCGCGCTCTTGGCGAGCGCCACGGGTTTTGTGTGATTGAAGCGCCATCGGTGACTTGGGAAGGGCAGATCGTGTCTTCCACCCGGATTCGCCAGGCGCTGGCTGCCGGCGACCTCGAGCTCGCGACCAACCTTCTGGGATGGGCGTATGAAATCGAGGGCCCCGTGGTTTCGGGGCGTGGCCGGGGGCGCGGTCTCGGTTTCCCCACGGCCAACGTGGTTGTGGAGGGCGATGTGCTCCTGCCGCACGGCGTCTATGCCGCGGACGCGGTCACCGCTTCCGATGGTCGGCTCTTCCGGGCGGTGGTTCACTATGGCCCGCGGCCAACGTTCCGCGACTCCGTTTCTCTCGAGGCGCACTTGATGGGGTTTTCCGGAGACGTGACGCACCTTCGCATCCGCTTCTTGTCCCAACTGCGAGCGATCCAGACCTTTTCCGGGTCCGGGTCCCTGCGCCGACAGCTCGAAATCGATGTGGCGCGAGCCCGTGATCTGGTTGCCCTCCCCGGGGCTCAGGGGTCGCCTCGCGGCGCCGAGGCAGTGCTCGCCGGATAGTTTTGGAGACCCTTACCCATGCCTGATCTGGAAGTCGCGAAGCGCCGCGCTGCCGAGGTGGTCGTGGTGGAGCCCCGCGGTTTCATCAACGCGCACACTGTTGCCGAGTTTGAACGAGTGCTGAACGCGCTGGTCGAGGCCGGCGATGTTCGGATCGTGATCAGCGGGGCCCATCTCTCCTACGTGGCCAGCGCCGGCTTCGGCGCGATCATGGGGCTCATCGAGGAGGCTCGCGCCGGTGGCGGGGACATCCGGGTTGCCGCACTTACCGGGACCGTCGCCCACATCTTTCAGGTGCTCGGCTTCGACCGCCTCTGCCGGACCTTCGAGACCGAGGAGGAAGCGGTTCTCAGCTTCGGGGGTTACTGATCTGTCGACGACCGGGGGAAAAGCGCCGCTCCAGATCGACGTTCCGGCAACCTGCGAGTGCCTGAGCCTGGTGCACGAGGCGACGCGGAGGGCCGCGATCGCGGAAGGCTTCGACCCGTCGGTTGCGGAAGAGATCGCGGTCGCGGTCGGAGAGGCGATGACCAACGTGGTGAAACACGCCTATCGCGGCGAGCCGGGCCATGCGATTCAGCTGCGGTTCGTCCCCGGCCCCGACACGCTGCGGATCGAGTTGGAACACCGGGGCGCGGCGCCGACCCGGTTGCCGGCCGGGATCGATCTCGACCGCCTCGCGCGCGAGCGACGGCGGGGCGGGCTGGGGGTGCATCTCATGCGGCGGCTCATGGACCATGTGGTCCACGAAGAGTTGGCCGCGGGCGTCGGCTGCTGGGTGTTGGAGCGCAGCCGCTCCGGTTCTCGTTCCTCCGGGTCCGGTTCGGAGCCCTGAACCGTGACCGACGAGCCGCAACGCCCGTGCCCGCGTCTCGCGGTTTCGTCACGGAGTGAATTCCGCGCCGGAAAACCCCGGTCTCTGCCGTCGTGACGCCGCGCCCGGTCCGAATGACCGACCCGGAACCACCCACGTCCCCCGGCACGCGGTACCAGCGGCTGGTCGCGGAGCACATCGGGGACATGAACCCGGCTCTGGAACGGCGGGTGTCCGAACTGCTGGCGCTTACCGATTTCAGCGCCGCGGCTTTCGAGCGGATGAACGTGTCGGAAGTGGCGTCTCTGATCGTGTTGGTGGCGCTCGGCGAATCCGGCGTCCGCTGGGCCGGGCTGCTGCTGCCCGATGAAGACGGACGGTTTCGGCCGGCCGGCCGGCGGGGAGCCGGCAACGCCGGCTGGGAGGAGCTGTCTCTCGAGCCGCCGGACCTGCTACCGGACTCTCTCGTGTTCCGGTCCGGCGGCGAGCACCCCGACGAGAACCCCGTAGCGGAACCCTTCCTCGGAGTCATGCGCGATTCCGGCGCATCCTCCGCGGCTCTGCTTCGCACGCCCGACGGCCTGCGCGGCGTGCTCCTGCTCGGTGAGCCTCACCCGGAACTCGCCGGGTCCCGCACCGATTTTCTGGAGGCGCTCGCGGTGTCAGCGGCTGCGGCTCTCGAGAAATGCCGCCGTGACGAGGAACTGCGGGTCGCGAACCGGCGGCTCTCGCTGCACGTATACCAGCTCCGTTCGCTCATGGACCTCACGGCAGGCCTCCACCGGGCGCGCGACGAGGCCGCCGTCTGGGATTTGCTGCTCCACGGGGCCATGGGTCACGTGCTGGCCAGCCGCGCCGCGGTGGTGGCCGGCGGAAGGGTGGTCGCCGCCAAGGGACCGAAGCGTCCCGACGAGGACATAGCCGCTTTGGTGCACGCCGCCGAAATCCTGGAAGGGCAGCACGAGATCCGGCCGGCCGGCGATCTCTCGCACTGGAGCACGTCCTGCGACCTCGCGAGGCTGGAGATCGGCTGGGTGGTGCCCTTTGCCGCCGGGGCCGTTCGGGGAACCCTGTTTCTGGGAGCTGCCGGCTTCGGCCGGGAGCTCTCGTCCGCGGATCGGGCGTTCCTGACCTCCCTCACGGGACAAGCTTCGGCCGCCGTCGAGAGTCTGCGCCTCACCCGTGCCTCCATTCAGAAAGAGAAGGAGCTTGAGGTAGCGCGCCGGATTCAGACCCGCTTTCTTCCCGCCGAGGCCCCCGAGTATCCCGGATGGGATCTCTGGGGAATCAACATTCCCTGTCTTTCGGTCGGGGGCGACTACTACGATTACCTCACCCTGGACGAATCGGTCTTCGTCACGATCGCGGACGTGTCCGGCAAGGGAGCCGGACCGGCTCTGATCATGGCCTCGGTCCAGGCATCGCTCCGCGCTTTTTTCCGGCACGCCCGGCCCGGAATCGTCGGCGTCGCGGAAGAACTGAACCATCACCTCCATCGCAACACCGAAGACAGCCGCTACATGACTGCCATCCTGGCCACGCTCGAACCCGGAACCGGCCGGCTCGACTACCTGAACGCCGGGCACGTGTATCCGGTGCTGGTGCGCGGCGACGGTTCCGTCGAGCGCCTCGACCGCGGTTCCACGGTGCTCGGCCTGTTTCCCGACATCGAAACGGAAACCGGCACCTGCGAGCTGGAACCCGGCGATCTGGTCGCGCTGTTCACCGACGGACTCACCGAGGCCGAGGATCCGGGGGGCAATCTCTTCGACGAGGCGCGCGTCGTGGACGCGTTGATCGCCGCTCGCTCCCGGACCGCGCGCGACATCTGCGGGGACCTGCTCTCGCGGGCCCGGGCTTTTTCGGGACCGAATCCCCTACGCGACGACCTCACCCTCGTCGTCCTCAAACGCCGGGGCCGCCAGGTGGTCGTCTAGGCTGCAACCCATGCCCGACAAGAGCACTCTCCGGCTCCGGAACACACTTGGCGGCCGGGTGGAACCCTTTGAGCCGGGGCGTCCGGACGAGGTGCGGATGTACACCTGCGGGCTGACGGTGTACGCGCGCGGACACATCGGGAACTTCCGGACCTTCGTGGCGCAAGACATCCTGCGCCGCTTCCTTCGCTTCAAGGGCTACCGGGTCCTCCAGGCGATGAACTTCACGGATGTGGATGACAAGACCATCCGGGGAGCGGCGGAGGCGGGCCAGCCGCTCAGGGACTACACGACGCGCTACATCGAGGAGTTCTTCGACGACGCCGATGCGCTCGGGATCGAGCGTGCCGAGCACTACCCGCGAGCGACCGATCCGGAGTACGTCGAGGCCATGATTCGGCTCGTCGAGGGTCTCCTGGAGAAAAAGATCGCCTATGAAGCCGGCGGTTCCATCTACTTCCGGGTCACCGGCTTTCCGGGATACGGGCAGCTTTCGGGTGCGGCGGCGTCGGATCGTCTCGCCGGCGCCCGGGTCGATTCCGACGAGTACGACAAGGAAGACGCTCAGGATTTTGTTCTCTGGAAGGCTGCCAAACCGGGCGAGCCGGTATGGGAAGCCCCGTTCGGGGCGGGAAGGCCCGGCTGGCATCTGGAGTGCTCGGCGATGGGACTGGAACTTCTGGGGTCCGGCTTCGATCTGCATTGCGGCGGAGTGGATCTCGTGTTTCCCCACCACGAGAACGAGATTGCCCAGAGTGAGGCGGCGACCGGGAGTCGCTTCGTGCGCCATTGGTTTCACTGCGAGCACCTGCTGGTGGACGGTCGCAAGATGTCGAAATCGCTCGGCAACCAGTTCACCGTCCGGGAGCTGCTCGATGAGGGATTTGCTCCGGCGGCCATTCGTCACTTGCTGGCCGGGGTCCACTACCGCCAGCAGTTGAACTTCACGAAGAGCGGTCTCCGTCAGGCGGAGGTGGCCATCAGTCGGGTTGACGACTTCCTGCGTCGCGCGGACGAGGCCGCCAAGCGGGCGGGGAACTCCCCCGACGCGACCGACTTATCCGCGGAGACCAGCGAGGCGCTCGTTCGTTTCGAGCAAGCGCTGGATGACGACCTCAACACCTCGAAGGCGCTCGGCGAAGTGTTTCTTGCCCTCAAGGAGGGCAATCGCGCCCTCCATTCGTCGGCGGGAGCCGGCGAGGTGGCCGGCTGGGCAACGGCGATCCGCCGAATGAACACGGTCTTCGGGAGCTTTGAAATGAGCGCCGATGCGGAGGCCGCGGAGCCCGCGGACGAGCCGGCCGAGTTGGCCGAGTTGATCCGGAAGCGGCAGGAGGCGCGCGAGGGGCGAGATTTCGCCCGCGCCGACGCGATTCGGGATGCGCTGGCCGCTCGCGGGATTCTTCTTGAGGACTCCTCGTCCGGCACCATTTGGCGGCGCCGCGAGGACTAGGCGCCTGGCGCCGCTCCCCTAGCGCCAATTCCCTAGCTCCTATCGATGGTCCGGCGCCCTCCCCGCTGGCGGTTCCCGGGCGGCCGCCTTCGAGCGCGCGCCCCCCATCTGAGACTCGGCGCCCGCGGTGAGCGGATCGCGGCGCGAGCGCTGCGGCGCTCGGGCTACCGGGTAGTGGCGAGGAACTACCGACCCGGCCGGAGTCGAAGCGATGCAGAACTGGACATCGTGGCCTGGGAAGGGAATACCCTGGCCGTTGTCGAGGTCAAGACGCGCCGGGGCGGCCTGGGAGATCCGGCCGAACGGGTGGACCGCGAAAAACGCCGTCGAATTCGGCGTTCCGCAGCGCGCATGTGGCGCCGGGAGGGATCCCGCAAGCGGATTCCTCGGGGTGCCAGGCTCCGCATGGACGTCGTGGAAGTCTGGTTTCCGGCCCTCCGTTCCCGGCGTTTTCTGGCCCGCCTCCGCGAGGCGTTTCGGCGTCCCGTCGTGCGAATCCACCGGGGGGCGTTCTGACTTCCGGGGCGTTTCGGGCCGCTATACTCGCGCCGCGTGAGCGGGACTAACTCAGTGGTAGAGTGCAACCTTGCCAAGGTTGAAGTCGCGGGTTCGAATCCCGTGTCCCGCTCCAGCCGTGGGCAGGGAAGGGCGGCGTAGCCAAGTGGCCAAGGCGGAGGTCTGCAAAACCTCTATTCGGCGGTTCGAATCCGCCCGCCGCCTCCGTCACTTAGCCTGACCGGATGCGCCGCTCGCGGCGCGTCCGGTATGTGACATCGTCGTCGCGGCGAGAGGAATTCGCCGCGCGACAGGCTTGCCGGGATGGCGAAATCGGCAGACGCGAGAGACTTAAAATCTCTTGTCCCTCTCGGGACGTGCGGGTTCGAGCCCCGCTCCCGGTACGCAGGCCAGAGCGGTTCGGAAGGGGGGCGCCAGGCCGATCTGGCGGTGTCTGGCTGGCGCGTGGTTGGGGTTGAGCCCCCCTTCCGAACCGCCCCGGCGCTTCGCGCCGGCCAATCGCAACTCCCTCGCGCGCCGGGGGCGCGCTTCGGCGAGTTCCGATTGGAGGTAGTCGTTTTGTGAAAGGGGGGGTGCCCCCCTTTCACACTTTCCCCCCGGTCACGCCGGTCAGGGAACGCCGGTCTCCAGACCGGCACAGCCCCGCGAAGCGGGGCGGCGGGAAGGACCCCCCAGCGTCACGATGGTTCCCCTCTCGGCGTGGACCCCAGCAGCCTTGGTGTCGCGCACGCCAGGGAACGCCGACCTCCAGGGCCGCTGCAATTTCACGATAAGTCATTGATTTATCGCTCAGTATGAATGATCCCGAGAAGTCGATATCACACTTGGTATCAGTCACACTGGTGCGCTCTTGACTCCGAGCCGATAGCGGCAGGAACGTAACCGGTGGAACCGGTGTGGTAGCCGTTCGGTCGTGGGTGAATGTGGCGGTCCCTCTCTGCTTCGTACCGCTGCGGCGCATCCCAAGAGCGAGGGCGACGCCGTCGAACAACAAGGCGATCTCGCCGTGCTGGTCGCCCACGATTCTCGTGTCGTCCTTGATCTCCGCGCTGTCGTGTAAACGCTGGCGCAGTGCGGCGTTGTCGGCGCGCTCTTTCCACAGGAAACCACCGCTGCCCCGCCCTGGCGAGGCCATCCTCGGGCCACTCTTGCAGTAGCGGAAGGCAACACCTCCTTCGGCTACAACTCCCGCTACTTCGTTCTCGCCACCGTCTTTGCCGAACCCATTGGCACGGCTACGGTTCGCTCGCATACTCCCGAATTCCGCTCTCCGCGGGCTTCGTCGGGCTCTCCTCGTCGAATCTGCTCGGGGCAAAGTTGCGCTGGCGCAAGAGGACGTTCCCAATTCGCCGCGCCATGTGGTGCTGCTGTCTCGGCCGACTCGGCTACCAAGTCTGAGGCGGCGTGGCCCTACCGCCGCACGCCGTTCACAAATTGCACGTAGTGCGGGCGGCTGTTCGGGAAAACAAGCGTCCACAGCCCGTGCCGCCGGTCGTCCACGTAGGGGCCGTGGAAAAGAACTCCTTGCGACGACGTCAGCGTCCAGTCGCCGTGCCGCTTCCCCGCCGCAAAGGGGCCTTCCTGAACTCTCCCGTCCGGGTACTTGAGAACCCAGTAGCCCTGCCGCCTGTCTTCTGCGTACGGGCCTTCCTGGGCGCTCCCGTCCACGAACTTCTCAGTCCAATGGCCGTACCTTTTCCCTTCCACAACCGGACCTTCCCCGACGCTGCCGTTCGGGTACCGCACGATCGTGTGACCGTTGAACTTCCCGTCCCGGTGGCGACCGTCGTAGATCACGACGACTCCGTTCTCGTACGCCACGGTCACGCCGGCTTTCGGCTGCGGCTCTGCATCGGCGACCTGGCCGGACGGAATCGGCGGATTGGACGCGGTCAGAGGATGTGTCTCGGGCGACGAGGCGCACCCCGCGAGTACCACCACAACAGCAAGAGGGAGCACGGTCCGGGACACTCGCTGGAACTGGCCTTCCGCTCTCTCAAGAGTCATCGAAACGTACTCGGGCTTCCACGCAAAGACCGGACCAGCCGCCGGCCGCACCGCGTCATGGCAGATCGCGTCGAGACAGACCAACCGGCCTTGCACCCGCCATCTCCTCGTCGCCACCCGGATCGTCTTCGTCGCTCTCCGGGATCTGCTCGTGTTTGCTGTCCCGCTCGATGTCCTTCCCGTCGATCCGTACTGGCCGTGACCCCCGTCCGTGATCTCGTCCATGGCTGACGGGTTCGGAGGGGCCAGCAGGTGGCGGCAGGTCGAGTCGGGGCGCGGGCCCCGTCGGTCGCTGCTCCGTGATCGGGTGGCCGCGCCAAGCACACCCATCGTTCTGGAAACAGTGGAATCAGGATGCGGATGTGAGGACCAGAGAAGACTGGGAAGCGCGATTCAGGGTCCGAGCCAAGTCGGCAGTAGATCGGCTGAACGCCGCCATGCGGAGAGGCCTTTCCCAGGATGTCGCCAGGACGGTGGACGAGTTGTTCAGGAATCTCAACGTGGTTCGCAACCAGATCGAGCACGGCGGGAGCGCGGGCACTCGCAGTCGGGGAAGAACGCAGGTACGGCTGGGGGCAGAGGTTCTGAAGGAATTCGTGCCGCGCTTCCGTGGCGCCATTGAGCGCCACCTCGACGAGGATTGGGGTACGCCGCCCTTCCCGCGCGTAGGAGACGCGGCCGATGCCAAGTGGCCAAGTGTCTGCCCCCGTGGTTGAACCTGGACACCCTGCGGCCTCGCGATCGAAGCGGAGCACGATGAGACCGGCAGACAGGTCGGCGGCGCCCCCACGCTGCTCGGCGGCACCATCCGGGCAGACCAGGTTTGGGAGTTTCGCCCGCTGCGCGGGCGATGCCAGCCTGGAGGCTGGCGCTCCTAGCCTCCGGATCGGCGAAATCCACCCTCCGGTCTCCCCGGGTCGCGTTTACAATCCGAAATGAATCCGAGCGGTCCACTGCGCTCCGGCTTATGGAACCGAACGGGAGTCACCACTGCCGGGTGGGACGCGCCTCCCGCCAGCGGCGCCAACTCGGCGCCGGGCGGGAAGCCCGAGCCCGGCACGCGACGCCCACCTACGCCATCGTAGGACGGAACCAGAGGACCGCCGGGTTCACCTGAGCGCTTGGTCGAGGTCGGCGATCAGGTCGTCGGGATGCTCCAGACCGACGGAAACCCGGATGAGGTCGCGCGGGGTCTTGCTGTCCGGGCCCTCAACCGTCGCCCGGTGCTCGATGAGACTTTCGACGCCTCCGAGACTGGTGGCGCGAACGAAGAGTTCGACCCGCGAGAGCACGCTCCGCGCGCCTTTTTCGCCTCCCCGAGCCCGGAAGGAGAGCATGGCGCCGTAGCCTGCGGCCTGCCGGGTCTGGACCTCGTGTCCGGGATCCGAGGGGAGCCCCGGATAGAACGTCGCCACGACGCCGGGATGGTCGGCCAGGAACTGCGCGACCTTCCCCGCGGTTTCCGATTGAGCCCGGACCCGGACGGGCAGCGTCTTCATTCCCCGGCGTAGCAGCCACGCATCGAAAGGCGACGGCACCGGGCCCGTCTCCGACTGCACGAAACGCAGCCGGGAGGTGAGGTCGAGGCCTTCCCGAACGACCACCGCGCCGCCGGTCGCGTCGCTGTGGCCTCCGAAGTACTTCGTCGTCGCGTGGATCACGATGTCGGCGCCGAGCGCCAGGGGACGCTGCAGGACGGGAGTCATCCAGGTGTTGTCCACCGCGACCAGCGCGCCCGCCGCGTGACAGCGATCGGCCACCGCCTCGATGTCGGTTATCCGCAGGGTGGGATTGGAGGGCGTCTCCAGGATGGCGAGGGCGGGCCGCTCTTCGAGTCCGGCGGCAACGTCATCCGCGTCCAGAAAGTCCGTGAAACGGGTCCGGAGTCCCCAGCGCGCGAGCGACTCCTTCGCGAGGCGCACGGTCCCGTGGTACGCGTCTCGGGGGGCGAGTGCCACGTCCCCGGGAGAGAGGGTCAGCAGCAGCGAGTGGATTGCGGCAAGCCCCGAGGCGAAGCACACACACTCCGCACCGCCCTCGAGGTCGGCCACGGCGTTTTCCAATGCCGTGCGATCCGGGTTCGCGTCGCGGCTGTAAACGAAACCCGAGGCGAGCTCCCCCGCGGCATCCCGCTCGAAGGTCGTCGAAAGGTGGATCGGTGGCGCGACGGCCCCCATGAGGTTTTTGGAAGTGCCGGCGTGCACGCTTCGGGTCTCGATCCGGTGGCTCTTCGTCTGGTCCATGCGGCGAATTATGCGCCTCGGCCCCCGCCGCGGCCGCCCGCCGGAAACTAGACTGCCGCGCACTCTTGCCCGACGCGAACAAACGGGCGGGTCCGATGCGTCTTTCTTCCGAGGAACCAAAGGATGCGCCGGTTGATCCACTTCCCGCGGAACGAGCCCTGGAGGACGCCCGGGAGCGCCGTCTGCTTCAGCGGTTCCGGGAACAAGGAGACGTTCAGGCCTTCGATGAACTCGTCCGCCGCACCGAGAGCCGGGTGCGCGCCGTGGCTCTCGCCATCCTTCGAAACCGGTCCGAAGCCGAAGATGCGGCCCAGGAGGCCTTTCTCCGCGCTTTCCGGCGGGCGTCGAGCTACCGGGGGGACGGGCCGGTTGGCGCCTGGCTTTGCCGGATCGCGGTTCGCGCGGCGCACGACGCAATCCGCCGGGCCGGCAGGCAGCGGCGGTTGCTCGAAGTCGCGCAGCCGGCCGGCGACGCAGCGGAGGAGGCCGGCGTCGCCGACCCGGCGGAAGAGCTGCGCCGGCGAACCGAGATGGAATCGGCGCTTCGGGTGCTGCCCGAGGACGAGCGGGAAGCTCTGGTACTGAAGGAGGTAGCGGGAATGACCTACCGGGAAATCTCCGAATCCTGCGGGGTTCCACTCGGAACCGTGCAGTCCCGGATCCATCGGGCGAGGCAGCGCCTCGCCGATGCCCTCGGAACGCGGAGTTGACGATGAACGACCGGGAGCTACTTTCCGCGTATCTGGACGGCGAACTCTCTCCGGACCAGACCCGGGACGTCGAAGCGCGCCTCGTTTCGGACCCTCGGTTCGCGCGCGAACATCGCCGCCTGCAGGAAGTGTCGGTGTTCTTCAGGGACTGTCGCGACGTCCGTTCCGAACCCGATCCCGGATTCCTCGTCCGCCATCGCGAGCGCCGCGACGACCTCTCGCCGGTCCTGCGGTGGACCTGGCGAGAACTGGGGTACCGGCTCGCGGCCGTGGCCGCCCTGACCCTGATCGCCGCCGGCCTCAGTGTCTGGCAGGCCGAGAGGCCCGAGGGGGAGATCCTGGCGGACGCGGTTCCGGCGGTCGAGGAGTTCGACCTGCTGGCCCTGGAGGACCAGATGCTGGTCGCGCCGGAGTTTGAGGCTCTTGGAGAGCCGGACCTTGCCGAGGAACCGGTGCTCCTGATTGCGCTTGGTGGCGGCTTCGCGCCGGCGGAAGGACGCTGAGCGATGCCGGAACAACACGACGTGACCCCGGCCGCCGACGCGGCGACGAACCGCCGCTGGAAGCGGCTGACCCCGCTGTTGCTCATCCTCGTCGGATTCGGCGCCGGAGTCATCGCCAGCCATCTCGCAATGTCCGGCCGGATGCATCGCCGCTCCGCCGGGGAACACCGGATCGAGCATCGGGAACGCTCCGGCTCCGACGGCCGGTCCGACCGGCGCGGCGGCGAGCGCACCGAGCGGGCGCGTTCGCGTGGGCGCGACGCTTCCGACGGTGAGCAGCGAAGCCGGAGATTCCGGAATCAGCTCGTGCGCCGCCTCGGACTCGATGAAGACCAACAGGCTCAGATGGACGCTTTCGTCGAGGCCAACCGGGCCGAGGCGAGCGCCTTTTGGGACGACACCTACGCCCGCTACGGCGAACTGCGGCAGCGTTTCCGCGAACAGATCCGCGAAATCCTCACGGACGAACAGCGCCAGGCCTTCGATGCGATGCTCAGCGAGAGGGAACGGAACGGTGGCGACGATGATTCCGTAGAGGGTTCAGCGGAAGGAACGACCCCGGAGGGAGGAACGCGATGACCGGACCGGACCAACACCGTCACCCCCACGAGCAGGGTGCGGAGCGCGGTAGCGCGCTCGCCCGCTTCGCGGTGGACCGGCGGGTCACGATCAGCATGATCGCTGTCGGGCTGGTCGTGCTGGGCTACGTCTCGCTCACCCGTCTGCCGCTCGAATTCCTTCCCTCGTTCGGCGCCAACAGCCTCTGGGTGAGCGTGGACTACGAGTCCTCCTCTCCCGAGGAGACCGAGCGCCTCATAGTCCGTCCGCTCGAAGAGAGCTTGGGCACCATCCCCGGGATCACCGTCCTCACCGCCACCGCGAACGCCAATAGCGGCAACGTGAGCCTCGAGTTCGAGGAAACCGCGGACATGGACCTCATGGTGGTGGAGGCCCGCGACCGGGTGGACCGGGTGCGTCACCTCCTTCCCGACGACATCGAACGCATCAATATCCGCCGGTTCCAGAGCACGGACATCCCCATTCTCCAGTTCCATCTCGGAGCGCCGTGGGAGCGGGAACGCCTGTTCGACTTCGCCGAAGACATCGTGCAGCCGCGGTTGGAGCGCCTCGAGGGGGTGGCGAGCGTGGACGTTCGCGGCGTGCGCCGCCGGGAACTGCGCGTGAGCATGGACCCACAGCGGATGGAGGCGCTCGGGGTGGACGTGCGCGATGTCTCGGAGGTGCTGACCCAGAACAACGTGAACGTCTCGGGCGGGACGATCACCGACGGTTCCCGCAAGCTCATTGTCCGGACGGTCGGGGAGTTCCAAAGACCTGAGGACATCCGTGAAACGCCTATCGGCGAGGCCGGTTTGCGCCTGAGTGATGTCGCCGACGTTACCTACGAGCTTCCGACGCAGACCTCGTTCGACTTCCTGAACGGCGAGGAAGCGGTCACCTTCCGTATCTACAAGGCTTCGAACGCGAACGTGCTGGACGTCGCCGACGGGGTCAAGGGGGAGATGGCGGACATCGCCGCTATCCCCCGCCATGACGGCGTCGAGATGCGCTACATCCAGGACTCCTCGCTCGACGTTCGAGGCGGACTGTCCCAGTTGACCCTTGCCGGCCTCTTCGGCGGCGGCCTGGCCATGATCATCCTGCTGCTGTTCCTGCAGAAGGCAAGGACCACCCTGCTCGTGGCGGTGGCCATTCCGCTTTCGATCATTACCACCTTCGTGATCATGTACCTGGGCCGGCAGACGGGGATGGTGGACACCACCCTGAACGTGATCAGCCTCTTCGGGCTGATGGTGGCCGTCGGCATGCTTGCCGATCCGGCCATCGTGGTCATCGACTCGATCTCGCGGCACTTCACGGAGCACAAGGAAGACTCCCGCACGGCGGCCATTCACGGCGCCTCGGCGGTGACCATGCCGATCATCGCCGGAGCGGCGACCACCATGTGTGTCTTCGTGCCCCTCGTTTTCCTCGGTGCGACGATGGGCGGCTTCTTCCGCATCTTCACCGACTTCGGGTTCACCTTGAGCGTCGTGATCGTGGCTTCTCTCCTCGTCGCGCTCACCGTGGTGCCGATGATGGCCGGGGTCGTGCTCCGGAACGAACGGCGCGTCTATTCGCGGACCATGCGCCTCCTTGGCCGTCTCCACGGAAAGGTCATCCGGCGCACCCTCCACCATCGGTTCGTCTCGCTGCTGGTAGCCGTCGGTCTGCTGGGAGTGGCGTGGGTCCTTTACCAGAACATCGAACGCTCCAGCTTCGACAGCACGGTGGAACGCGAGGTGACCATCAATGTGGATGTGCCCCGGGCCTACACACTGGACGAGACCCGCGAGGTGATGGAGTCGGTTGCCGCCCTTATCGAGGAGCGGCGGGAGGAACTGGAGATCGCCGACGTGGTCCACGAGTACCGCCGCGGGGGAGGGCGTCGCCGAGGCGGCTACGGCGGCGGCGGCCGGCGGTTCGAGTTGTATCTCGTGGACGAGACGGAATCGGAACGGAGCGTTCAGGAAATCACGGACGAGATCCGGGAGATGCTTCCTACGGTCGCCGGAGTGAATTTCCGGATCGCCGAGAGTCGTGGCCGCGGCCCCGGCCGGGGCGGTGGAATTCGGCTGGACCTGAAGGGCGATGACATGGACGTCCTCGAGCTGATCTCCGGCCGGGTGGTGGAGCGGCTGGCCGCCCTTCCGTGGATCCGGGACGTGGACACCTCGCTCGAGAGCGGGACGGAGGAACTGCACGTCAGCCCGAACGCAGAGCGGGCGCTTGCCTCCGGGGCGGGCACCTTCGCGGTCGCCCAGACCGTTCGCAGCGCTCTGACCACGCGTCCGGCGGGAACCATCGAAAGCGACCAGCGCGAAGTGGACATCGTGGTCCAGTACCCCGAGGAGCAGCGCGAGCAGCTCGATCATCTCCGCCGGATGCCGGTCTTCGTCGGCGGCGCCCGGGTGCCGGTGGGCGCCATGGCCGACTTCGAGATGGTGAGCGGCCCCCGGAGCATCGAGCGCGAGGATCGGCGCCCGAAGCTCACCATCAGCGCCAATACCACTGTCCCCGGCGCTTCGTTCCGGCTCATGGGCCAGGTCCAGGAACAGCTCGCCGATATTGCCCTGCCCCCCGGCTACGAATGGAGCTTCGACCGTTGGTCCCGGATGGGACAGACGGACTTTGCGGCCGCGGGTTTCGCCTTCGCGTTCGCGCTGCTGCTGATCTACCTGATCATGGTGGCGCTCTTCGAGAGCTTTATCCACCCCGCGGTGATCATGTTCTCGATCCCGTTCTCCTTCATCGGGGTGGCCATCACGCTGAAGCTCACCGGCCAGACCCTCGGTAACACCGCGATGCTGGGCCTGGTGCTGCTGGCGGGAATCGTGGTGAACAACGCCATCGTCCTGATCGCGCACGTCAATGCACTCCGCCGCCAGGGTATGTCGCGGGACGAGGCGCTCATTCTCGGGAGCGAACACCGGCTGCGGCCGGTCATGATGACCGCCCTGACCACCTTCTGCGGACTCTTGCCGCTTGCCGCACCCTACTTTCTGCCCGGCCTTTTCGGGTCGGTGGACGGCCGCGCCGGGCAGTGGGCCCCGATCGGCTTGGTGCTGGCGGGGGGCTTGCCGACCTCGACCCTGCTGACGCTGCTTCTGGTGCCGACGATCTACGCGGTGACCGACGACCTGAAGCGGCTGCTGTGGCCGTACACCACGGCCCCGAAAACGTCCGCGGCCCCTGAGCCCGCGGCCTCCGCCGGTGTGCCGGCCCTGAATCCGGTAACGCAATGAGGGAATTCGTGCCCCACACAAAGACACCTCCTCGCCGGGGCCGCAAGAACCCCGGCCGAGAGCTTTTCCAAGCGCTGGCCCGGGTCGGTTTTCTGGTCGGACTTGCCGCCATCACGGCGTGCGGCTCTTCCGAAGAGGCCGCCGGCCCAGGCGGGTCTGCCGGACGTGGTCAGGGTGGATCGGGTAGCGGACCTCCGGGCGGTTTTGGGGGCGCGCCGCGTCCGGAATCCGCGGTGCCCGTTGAGGTCGTCGAGATCCTGCCGGGAGAAATCTCGGCGTTCATCGAGACGAACGGAACTCTGGAAGCCGAGCGCGAAGTGGACATTGTCTCCCGCGTTGGCGGTCCCCTGGTGGCCCTCGACACCGAAGAAGGCCGGCAGGTGAAGGCCGGTGAACTCCTCGCCCAGATCGACGAGTTGGAGGCCCGCGCCCAGGTGGAGATCTCCCGGGTCGCGCTCCAGGATGCCGAAATCGTCTACAACCGCGCCAAGGCCTCGCTCGAGAACGCCGTCGTGAGCCAGGAGGTGTACGACACGGCCCTGTCGGCGCTGGAATCGGCGAGAGCCCAGCTCGCCGGGAACGAGATCCAGCTCGGCTACACCCGCATCACGGCTCCGTTCGACGGCTTGATCATCCAGCGCGCCGTGAAGTTCGGCGAAACGGTGACGGCGGGGCAGCAGCTCTTCCGGATCTCCGACTTCGATCCGCTGCTCTGCACTATCGGGGTGCCCGAGCGGGATCTGACCCGGCTCTCCCTCGGACAGCCGGCGATCCTGGAAGTGGAGGCCTTTCCCGGCGAACGGTTCGAGGGCCGGGTTCTGCGGATCAGTCCCGTGGTGGACGCGGCGACGGGAACCATTCGGGTGACCTTGGCGGTAGACCGGCAGAGACGGCTCAGCCCCGGCATGTTCGCCTCGGTGCGGCTGGTCACCGACATCCGCCAGAACGCGCTGATCATGCCCAAGCGGGCCCTCTCGCTGGAGAGCCTTGCCGACTCGGTCTTCGTGGTCGAGGACGGGGTCGCCTTCCGGCGCAACATCACTCTCGGCTACGACCAGGACGACCAGGTGGAGGTCACGAGCGGCCTTGATCGGGGTGACCGCGTCATCGTGGTTGGCCAGGACGGGCTGACGGACGCCACCCCGGTGCAAATCCTCGTCGGGCCGGGCGCCGAAGAGCGTCCGGCGCGCACCGCTGCCGGAGCGGGTCCGGGCGGCGGGGCCGAAATGACCGACGAGCGGCGCGCCGCGATGCGCGAGCGAATGCGGGCCCGCGGCATGACCGACGAGCAGATCGACGAACGGCTGGCCGCCATGGCGGCCGGCGGGGCTCCGCCGGCCGGACGCGGCCGCCCGGGTTCCGGTGAGAGGCCGCCTGTGGCGCGACCCGCGGGAGCCCCGGCGCCATCCGCGAAGGGTGGGCCCGCCGCCCCAGAGGCGCCCGCCGCTCCGAACGCGGCGCCCGTCCAGGCCGGAGAGTCGGCAGCCCTCGCAGCGGCGCCTCGCCCAGGCCGCGGAGCGAGGGCCCGGGCAGCCGGCGCCCGCGCCGCAGCATCCGGGACGGCCGGAACGACCGGAACGACCGGAACGAGTCGTCCGGCAGATTCGGCGCCCTCCTTCGAGAGTCTTCCGCCCGAAACCCAGGAAGCGATCCGGTCGCGGCTGCGCTCCATGGGCCTGACCGACGAGCAGATCGAGGAGCGGGTTCGCCAGGGGTGGGGAGGGTCTCCGGCGACGGAAATGGCCGCTCCGAACGCGGAGCCCACTGCTGAACAACTCGAAGCGCTCCGTGAACGCTTGCGCGAACGGGGCATGACGGAAGAGCAGATCGAGGAGATCGTCGCCCGCCGCCGCCGGCCGCAGTAACAGGCGCGACCCCCTCACCGATCCCGAAGACGCGATGCGCATCGTTGACTTTTCCATCCGGCGCCCGGTCACGGTCGTGGTGCTGTTCATCGCGATCGTGGTGTTCGGAGTCGTCGGTTTCGACCGGCTTTCGGTTGACTTGCTCCCGGATATCACCTATCCGTCGCTGAACGTCCGCACCGAGTACGAGGGGGCCGCTCCCAGCGAGATCGAGAACCTGATCACCCGGCCCATCGAGAACGCGGTCGGCGTGGTCAACAACGTGGTCCGGGTCATCTCCTCTTCCCGGCCCGATCTCAGCGAAGTCACGCTCGAGTTCGGGTGGGGAACCGACATGGACATGGCGGCGCTCGATGTGCGCGAACGTCTCGACGTGGTGCGGCTGCCACTCGACGCCCCGCGGCCAACTCTTCTGCGATTCGATCCCTCGCTGGACCCGATTCTTCGCTTCGGACTCACCGGCAATGAGGATCTCGTGCGGCTGCGGCTGATCGCCGAGCAGGAAATCCAGCGCAACCTGGAACGCGTCGAGGGGGTAGCCGCGGTACTGGTCAGTGGCGGCCTCGAGGAAGAAATCCACGTCGAGATCGACGAGCGGAAGGTCGCCAACCTGGGTCTCTCGGTGCCCGCGGTTGTGGCTCGGCTCGGCCAGGAGAACGTGAATCTCACCGCCGGACGCCTGCTCGACGGCGGTACCGAGTACCTGGTCCGCACGATCAACGAGTTCGAGCGTCCCGAGGACATGAACAACATCGTGGTGGACGCGGAACGAACCGTGATCCGGCTGGACGACGTGGCCACCATCCGCCGCGGCTCCAAGGAACGCGAGGTCATCACCCGTATCGACGGCCGGGAGTCCATCGAAATCGCCGTGTACAAGGAAGGTGGGACAAACACGGTAACCGTCGCGGATGAAGTCCTCACCCGCGTCGAGGAACTTGAGGGGCGCCTCGAACAGGTGGGCGAGGACCTCGCCCTCACCCTGGTGACCGACCAGGCCCGCTACATCCGCCAGTCGGTTTCCGAGGTTCTGCAGACCGCGGTGATGGGGGGAATCCTCGCGATCTTCGTGCTGGTGCTCTTCCTCGGGGAACTCCGGTCCACCCTGATCATCGGGGTCTCCATCCCCATCTCGGTAATCGGGACGTTCTTCCTGATGTACGTGTCGGGCGTCTCGCTCAACATCATGTCGCTCGGCGGCATCACCCTCGGGATCGGACTCCTCGTGGACAACTCCATCGTGGTGCTGGAGGCGATCAAGCGAAAACGGCAGGACGGACTCGGCCTCGTCGAGGCTTCGCGTGCCGGTACCGGCGAGGTTGGGCAAGCTGTGGTCGCGAGCACCATGACGACGGTCTGCGTGTTCGTTCCGATCGTGTTCGTCGAGGGCATTGCCGGACAGTTGTTCGGCGATCAGGCCCTTACGGTGACCTTCTCGCTGGCGGTTTCCCTGCTGGTCGCCCTCACGCTGATCCCGATGCTTGCGTCGCGCGAGTTCCGGGCGGCGGGCGCCTCGGAACAGGCTTCGTTCCGGACCAAGTCCGGCCAACTCTTCGGCAAGGCCGTGAGCGCCGTCAGTGGGGGAGTCCTGTGGGTGGTCTTCGGAATCGTGCGGGGTGTCGATCTCGTCGTCAAGGGAATCCTCTGGCTGCCGAGCCGGCTCTTCCGCCTGGTTTATGACGGCATCGTGCGGGCGTATCCGCCGGTCCTGAGCGGGGCTCTCAACCATCCCTTCCGCGTCGGGGCTCTGGCCGTCGCCCTGTTTGCCGGAGCGCTCTATACGGTGCCCTCGCTCGGCACCGAGCTCGTGCCCGAATTGATCCAGGGCGAGTTCTTCGTGGACACGGAACTCCCCGCGGGCACCCATCTCGACCTCAACTCACGCCGTCTCTCCCGCCTGGAAGAGACGGCGGCTGAAGTCTCCGGTGTCCGCACCGTGTATGCCACCGTGGGGACCAGCAGCCAGCAGGGAGGGGCCGCCGGCGAACTGCGCGAAAACATCGGCCAGCTCACCGTCGTGCTGGATCCGCCCGTGGATCGGGCCCGCGAAGACGCGGCGATGGCGGAGCTGCGCCCGTACCTCGAAGGCGACGAGGATCTCCTCTACGTCTTCGGACGCCCGTCCTACTTCAGTTTCCGGACTCCCGTGGAACTCGAGATCCGCGGGTTCAATCTCACGATGCTCGAACGGACCGCCGAAGAGGCGGTCGCCGGCCTCCGGGCGATCCCCGGGCTCGTGGACGTGAAGTCGTCCACCGAGGGGGGGAACCCGGAACTCCAGGTGCGGTTCCACCGTGACCGGGTGGCGGCGCTCGGCTACAACGTGAACCAGCTCGGTACGCTGATTCGCTCCAAGGTGCTCGGGGACGTGGCGACCGACATCCAGCGGGAGGATCGGTCCATCGACATCCGTCTCCGCACCGACGAATCCTTCCGCGACAGCGTCGAGGATCTTCGGAACCTGAACATTTCCGACGGCGGGGTCGCCACGATCCCGCTCTCCAGCGTGGCCGACGTGGACGAAGTGACCGGTCCCGCGGAAATCCGGCGCGCCGACGGCGAGCGGGTGGCGACGATTACCGCGAACATCGTCGGCCGGGATCTCGGCAGCGTGGCTGGCGACATCGAGGCGCTGATGGGCGGAATCTCCATGCCCGCCAGCTTCAGCTGGCGGCTCGGCGGCCAACAGGAAGAAATGGAAACCTCGTTCGCGAGCATGCAGTTCGCGATCCTGCTGGCGGTGTTCATGGTGTACCTGGTGATGGCTTCGCAGTTCGAGTCGCTGCTCCATCCCTTCGTCATCCTTTTCTCGGTCCCGTTTTCCCTGGTCGGGGTCATCTTCGCCCTCAAGCTCTTCTCGGTGACGGTGAGCGTGGTGGTGCTGATCGGGGTGATCATGCTGGCGGGCATCGTGGTGAACAACGCCATTCTGCTGCTCGACACGACGAACCGCCTCCGGCGAAACGGGATGGCCAAGCTGGACGCGCTTCGCGAGGCCGGCAAGGTCCGCCTCCGGCCGATCCTGATGACCACTTCGACGACCGTGCTGGGGCTGCTTCCGATGGCCATCGGTCTTGGAGAGGGCAGCGAACTGCGCACCCCGATGGCGATCGCTGTCATCGGGGGACTGCTCCTCTCCACGGCGCTCACCCTGCTCGTCATTCCCGCCGTTTACCGCGTCATCGGTCGGTAGGGGAGCCCTTACCAGGAGTAACGGGCCGGCTTCCGGCGCCGCCCCCGGTGGTGGCCGGGATCACGGCGCGATGCGACCGTGACCCCGCCTTTCTCCACCTTCGATCACGCGGGATTCCCATTCCTGCCGCCTCCGGCGCGGAACGCCGTTCCGAACATCCGCGCGCCCCTATACTTCGCGCCCAAATGACGACTCCCGGCACCCCAGATCAACCCCTGCGGGTCGCGATCTTCGGATCCGGCCCGACCGGCTTCTACGCAACGGATCATCTCTTCAAGGCGGCCGGCCAGGGCGTCGAAGTGGACATGTACGACCGGCTCCCGACGCCCTATGGCCTCGTACGCGGCGGCGTGGCCCCGGACCACCAGAAAATCAAGTCCGTGACCCGCGCCTACGAGCGCACTGCCCAGAACCCCCGGTTCCGCTTCTATGGCGGCGTGGAGTTCGGAAGCGACATCCGGCTGGCGGACGCGCGCCGCCACTACCACGCCGTCATCTATTGCGTGGGCGCCCAGGTGGACCGGGCGATGCGGGTGCCCGGCGAGGACCTGCCCAGAAGCCACGCAGCGACCGAGTTCGTGGCCTGGTACAACGGCCATCCCGACTATCGGGACCGGGAGTTCGACCTTTCCCGGGAGTCCGTGGCGGTCGTCGGGGTCGGCAATGTGGCGGTAGATGTCTGTCGGGTATTGGCCCGCTCGGTGGACGAACTGAAGAGCACCGACATCGCGGACTACGCGCTCGAACAGCTCGCCGAGAGCCGGATCAGGGAGGTCCACATGCTCGGGCGGCGGGGTCCGGCGCAGGCGGCCTTCTCGAACCCGGAAATCAAGGAGCTCGGAGAACTCGAAGGAGCCGACATCCGGGTGCTGGAAGACGAGGCGGCCCTGGACCCGGTCAGCCGGGAATGGGTGGACTCCGGGGCCGACAAGGCGGCTCCCCGAAAGGTCGAGATCCTCCAGCAGTACGCGGCCGAAAAGCGGTCGGGCAAGCCCCGCACCCTGACCGTGCGTTTCCTGGTCTCCCCCGTGGAACTCATCCCGGGCGAAGATGGAGGAGTCAGCCGCGTCAAGCTGGTGAAGAACGAGCTCTATCGCAACGAGCGCGGCACCGTCCGTCCCCGGGCCACCGACCACTTCGAAGACCTCGACGCCGGCCTCGTGTTTCGCTCGGTCGGCTACCGGGGCGTTGCGCTGCCGGAGGTGCCCTTCCGGGACGACTGGGGAGTCATCCCTCATGCGGCCGGGCGGGTGCTCGATGCGCCCGACGGTGAGCATCAGGAAGGCCAGTACTGCGCCGGCTGGATCAAGCGCGGTCCGACGGGCGTCATCGGTACGAACAAACCCGACGCGCTGGAGACCGTCCGGGTTCTGCTTGAGGACGTGGCGGCCGGCAAGCACTGGCGTCCCGAGTCGCCGTCCGTCGAAGCGGCCGGGCGTTTCGTGGCCGAGCGGGTGCCTGCCTATTTCTCCTTCGCCGACTGGAAGGCGCTCGACGCCCTCGAGGTGGCGCGCGGGAAGGCCGAAGGCCGCCCACGGGTGAAGTTCGTCAGCGTCGAGGAGATGCAGGCCGCGATCCGCTAGGCGCCGTACCGGGACACGGAGGAGCCGGGAGCCGGCTTTTTCAGGATGCGGCGCCGATGGCGCCTTCCAGTTCTGTTTTCACTCCGGGATCCCGCTCCCGGGCGAGCCGGACGGTCAGGACGGGTTTCGCCCGGGCGGAATCCACCTCTGCGAGACTCCACACCGCGTGGCCGCGGACCAGCGGTTCGGGATGGTCCAGCGCCGCCTCGAGGGCCTCGAACGCCCCGGGACCGCCGGTGTTCCCGAGAGCGACCGCGACGTTTCGCAGAAAACCGGCGTACCCGGCCCGGCGGATGGCGCTCCCCCGGGTCCGCACGCGGAACTCGTCGGGAGTGAGCCGGAGCAGCGCGGCGAGCGTCTCGGTGTGCAGTCCGTCGCGAGCGGCGGCCAGCCGCGGCTCGTCCGCCTTGTCCGCAAAGCGGTTCCAGGGACAGACATCCTGACAGTCGTCGCACCCGAAGATGCGATTGCCGATGGCTCTCCGGAACTCGACCGGGATTGATCCCCGGAGTTCGATCGTCAGATAGGAAATGCACCGCCGGCTGTCCACGACGTAGGGCTCGACGATGGCGTTCGTGGGGCAGGCGGCGAGGCAGCGGGTGCAGCTTCCACACCGGTTGGGCTGCGCGTCGTCCGGTGGCAGGTCCACCGGGAAGAGGATCTCCCCGAGGAAGAACCACGAGCTGCCCCGGGTGGCGATCACGTTCGAGTGCTTGCCGATCCACCCGAGACCCGCCCGCTCGGCGAACGCTTTTTCCAGCAGGGGGCCGTGGTCCACGAGGGTGGGGATACGCCGGCGGGCGCCCGGGGAGCGCCTGGCCAGAAACCCGGCCGCCACGGCCCGTTCCTCGGCGAACCCGGCGAGCGCCCGGAGTTTCGAATTCAGCACCCGGTGGTAGTCCTCGCCCTGTGCGTACTGGGAGATCACGCCTCCCCCCGGGAGAGCCGAAGCCGGCTCCCCGGCGTAATAGTTCAGCCCGCAGGCGATCACGGTCCGCTCCGCGGCGGGGACCTCCGACGGTCCGGCGCCCCCAGCCTTTCGGATGGCGGTGGCGTCACTCCGGCGGCCGGGATCGCGGGCCATCCAGTGCATGGTCCCGTGGTGTCCTTCGTCCAGCCACTTCTCGAGCTGCCGGCCGGCCTCGGGCATCCGGGGCGGCGCGAACCCGACCGCCGAGAAGCCGAGGCGGAATCCCTCCTCCCGGATCGCATCCCTCAGTGTCGCGCGCCGTCCGGCGTCTCCAGACATGCCGACAGCCTACCGGAGCCAGGGGCGCCCGGAGTGGATCCGGGGGGGCGAGTTTCGCCGCCCGGCGGGCGCCGCTGCCGACCGGAAGGTCAGCGGTCCCGCGCCACCGAACCGCCCCCCCTGACCAGCACCTCACCCGTTACAGTCTCGGGCTCGAGGAATCGCGCCCATGAACGTTGAAACGCTGTCTTCCATTCAGAGCGAGCTGGCCGCGATCCAGGACGCGGGCCTCGAGAAGCGGGAGCGGCTGATCGTCTCCCCGCAGGGGGCGTTGATCACGGTCGGGGGGCGCGAAGTTCTCAACTTCTGCGCGAACAACTATCTGGGCCTCGGGAACGACGCCCGGGTACTGGCGGCCGCCCGGCGAGGGCTCGACCAGCGCGGCTTCGGGCTCAGTTCGGTCCGCTTTATCTGCGGCACCCAGGACATCCACCGCCAACTGGAAGCGAGCATCGCGGAGTTCCTCGGCACCGAGGACACCATCCTCTACAGCTCGTGCTTCGATGCCAACGGCGGCCTGTTCGAGACCATTCTGGGACCGGACGACGCGATCCTCAGCGATGCGTTGAACCATGCGAGCATCATTGACGGCGTCCGTCTCTGCCGGGCCCAGCGCTTCCGCTACCGGAACCGCGACATGGACGATCTCGCCGCGAAGCTTGAGGAATGCGCCGGCGCGCGGCGGAAACTGATCGCGACCGATGGCGTCTTCAGCATGGACGGGACGCTCGCGCCGCTCGATGCCATCTGTGAACTGGCCGACCGCCACCAGGCGCTCGTCATGGTGGACGATTCGCACGCCACCGGCTTCATCGGCGAGACCGGCCGCGGGACGCCGGAGCGGTTCGGGGTTGCGGAGCGGGTGGACATCATCACTTCGACGCTCGGCAAGGCGCTCGGCGGCGCCGCCGGCGGATTTACCTCCGGTCGACGCGAAATCGTGGCCCTCCTCCGCCAGCGGAGCCGCCCCTATCTGTTCTCGAACACCCTCGCTCCGGCCATCGTGTCGGCGGCCATCGAGGTCGTTGCCCTGCTCTCCACCACCGAGGAACCGCGAGAGCGGCTGCGACGCAATACCCGGCGGTTCCGGGAGGCCATGACCGCGGCCGGATTCACCCTCCCGGCCGGCGAACATCCGATCGTTCCGGTCATGCTCGGCGATGCCCGCCTCGCATCCGGTATGGCGGATGATCTTCTGGAGCGGGGGATCTATGTGATCGGGTTCAGCTTTCCCGTGGTGCCGAAAGGCAAGGCCCGCATCCGGGTCCAGCTTTCGGCGGCTCACGACGACGAGCAGGTGGACCGGGCGGTTGCCGCGTTCACCGAGAGCGGCCGAGCCCACGGGGTGATCTGACCCGCAGGTCACTACCGGTCCAGAAACGGGATGTCACGGGCTGGCGAGCCGGTTGCGCTCGCCTTCAGTGGGGGCAAGGACAGCTCGCTTTCGCTCCACGCCCTGCGCGGTGACAGCCGGTTCGAGGTCTCCGCGCTGATCACGACGGTGACCGGAGAGTACGACCGGATCAGCATGCACGGCGTCCGGCGTTCCCTGTTGCGCGAGCAGGCGGCTTCGATCGGCGTTCCGCTCACCGAAGTCACCATTCCTCCTCGCGCTTCGAACGCGATCTACGAACGCGCCATGGGCGAGGCGTTCCTCCGGCTGCGGGAGAACGGGGTGCACAAGGTGGCTTTCGGCGACATTTTCCTGGAGGACGTCCGGGACTACCGCCGACGCCAACTGAAAGCCCTCGGCCTCGAGGGCGTGTTCCCGCTCTGGGGGCGTCCCACTGGCGCGCTTGCCCGCACGTTCGTGGACTCCGGTTTCCAGGCGCGCATTGTCTGCCTGGATCCCGCCGCGCTCGACGCCTCGTTCGCGGGAAGGACCTTTGATGACGCCTTGCTCGCCGATTTGCCGGAGGGAGTCGATCCGTGTGGCGAGAACGGCGAGTTTCACACCTTCGTGTTCGACGGGCCCATCTTCCACCGGCCGCTCGCGGTTGCGGTCGGCGCGGTGATCCGGCGCGACGGCTTCTGGTTCTGCGACTTGTTGCCGGAGGCGCCGGCAGGCGCCGGCGCTGGTACCCTCGCGGACCCCCGAATCGACAAGGAGATTCCATGACGTCCATCCGCCTCCCCGTCCTGCTCGCGCTCCTCGCGCTCAGCGTTGGGGTCCGCCTCGCGCCGTACGTCTTCGGGGCGCATCACGCCGATCCGGCGTCCATGGCGTACCCGTGGAACTTCTCACCCATCCTCGCGCTCGCGGTCTTCGGCGGAGCGCTCTACGCCTCGCGCCGGCTGGTCTATCTGGTCCCGCTCGCGACCTACCTGCTCGGGGACGTCGGGATCTGGCTCGTGACCGGACGCGCCGACTGGGCGCTCTATGGAGGGCAGCCGGTCATCTACCTGGCGGTCGCGCTCGTGGCGACCGGTGGCTTCCTGATGCGCGGGCAACGGTCCTGGGGCCGTCTCGCGGCCTCGGGCGCTCTCTCGGCGGTGGGCTTCTTCATCGTCACCAACTTTGCGGTTTGGGCGTTTGGCGGCGGCCTGCGGTATCCGCTCAACATGGCCGGACTGATCGACTGCTACGTGCAGGCCATCCCCTTTTTCCGGAACAGCCTGATCAGCATGGCGGTTTTCCTGCCGCTGCTGTTCAGCCCCGTGACGCTCCGGGACCGGGCGCTGATACCCCGCTGGCAGCCTGCTTCCCTCCGAGACTGAGGGGCGCATGGCCGAGCCGCGCATCGTCTCACTGATCGCAAGCGCGACCGAGATTGTCACGGCGCTGGGCATGGAGCGCTGTCTCGTCGGCCGCTCGCACGAGTGTGATTTCCCTCCCTCGATCCTGAGCCTTCCGGTCTGCTCTTCGTCCAAGGTGGATGCCGGGGCCTCGAGCCGGGATATCGACCGCCAGGTCCGGGAAATCGTGGGCGAGGCCCTGTCCGTGTACCGGGTGGATGGCGGCCTGCTCAACGAGCTCGCGCCCACCGTGATCGTTACCCAGACCCAGTGCGAGGTCTGCGCCGTGAGCCTGCGCGATGTCGAAAAGGCCGTGTGCGACGTCGTGCGTTCCCGGCCGGAGATCGTGCCGCTGGCGCCCATGTCGCTCGGCGACGTGTTCGAGGACGTGCGGGCGGTCGCCGCGTCGCTCGAAATTCCCGATCGGGGAGCGCGGCTCGTCCATGACCTCAGGGGACGGCTGGATGCAATACAGGCGCGCACGGGCAAGCTCGCGAACCGCCCGCGGATCGCTTGCATCGAGTGGGTCGATCCACCGATGCACGCCGGCAACTGGGTTCCCGAACTGGTGGAGATCGCCGGGGGCACGGTCATGGCCGGGGAACCGGGGCGGCATTCCGGATACTTCGAGTTTGGCGAGTTGCTCGCCGCCGATCCCGACGTCATCGCCGTCATGCCGTGCGGTTTCGACATGCGCCGCACCCGGCTCGAGATGCCGGCCCTCGCCGCCCAACCGGGGTGGAACGATTTGACGGCGGTTCGCAACGGGTGCGTCTTCCTCACCGACGGGAACCAGTACTTCAACCGGCCGGGCCCCCGCGTCGTGGAGTCCGCCGAGATCCTCGCGGAACTCCTGCATCCAGGGGAGTTCGATTTCGGGCACCGTGGTTCGGGCTGGATGCCGTGGACCGGCGCGACTGACTGAACCGCGGCCCCCGGTGGCGCCCGGGAATCCCTCCGCGGGGCTCTGCCGCGCCTGTCGCTACGGCCGGGTCGTCGTTTCCCGACGCGCCGGGTTCATGCTCTGCGAGCGTTCGTTCGTGGACGCGCGGTATCCCCGCTATCCGCGCCTGCCGGTCCTGATGTGCGACGCCTACGTCCGGGGCACGTCCGGGGGCGAGCGTCCCGGCGAGCCCGTCCGCTAGGCGTTTCCGCGAGGTTTCGGGACTCCACTCCGCGGGTGGGGTGTGCTCAATAACTATTGATCTGCTATGATATTTATCATATTCAATGAGTATGGAGTAGATAGATCATGTCACTTCCCGCTACCGAACGCGCTGGCGGTGCCCTGTCGAGAGCTGCAAGGCTCGCCCAAGGGCGCAAGAACCCGGAAACCACCCCCGAACACCTGCTGGCGGCCCTGCTCGACGACGCCCCCGACGGGTTGACCCTGCGTCTGCTCCGGAGGTTGGGAATCGAGCCTTCGGCGGTTGGCAGACACCTGGACGCCGCTCTGGGAGCGCTGCCGGTCCAGCGGCATGCCGCCGACGGCGCGCCCCCCGCCTCCGGGGAGCTCGCGAAGACGATCCACGCCGCCTCCGACGAGGCGCGAAAGCTCGGAGACGAGTTCCTGAGCGTGGAGCACCTCGTCCAGACGCTCGCTTCCGGGAAGTCCGCGGCCGGCCGGGCGCTCCGCGCCGCCGGAGTGGATCCGCAGCGGCTCGAGGCGGCGATCAGGGCCGTGCGCGGTCCGTCGCGCGCCGCGAGTCCGAACCCCGAGAGCGCTTACGAGCCCCTCCAGACGTACGGGCGGGACCTGACGGCGCTCGCTCGCGGCGACAAGCTGGATCCGGTGATCGGCCGTGACGATGAGATCCGGCGGGTGATGCAGATCCTGTCGCGCCGTACCAAGAACAACCCGGTGTTGCTCGGAGAACCGGGGGTCGGCAAGACGGCCATCGCGGAGGGTCTGGCGCTGCGCATCGTGAAGGGCGATGTCCCCGAGGGGCTCCGCGACCGCCAGGTGGTGGCGCTCGATATGGGCGCGCTTGTCGCTGGCGCCAAGTTCCGGGGTGAGTTCGAAGAGCGGCTCAAGGCGGTGCTCGGCGCCGTCCAGGAGGCGGACGGAAGCGTCATTCTCTTCATCGACGAGTTGCACACCGTCGTCGGCGCCGGCAAGACGGACGGCGCGATGGACGCCTCCAACCTGCTCAAGCCGGCGCTTGCCCGCGGGGACCTGCACTGTGTCGGGGCCACCACTCTCGACGAATACCGCCAGCACATCGAGAAGGACGCCGCTCTCGAACGGCGGTTCCAGACGGTTGTCGTAGCCGAGCCCTCGGTGCCGGACACGGTGACCATCCTCCGTGGCCTGAAAGAGCGCTACGAGGTCCACCACGGCGTGCGTATCCAGGACAGCGCTCTCCTCGCCGCGGCGTCGATGTCCGGCCGCTACATTTCCGGCCGCTTCCTACCCGACAAGGCGATCGATCTGGTGGACGAAGCGGCCGCCCGCCTCCGGACCGAGATCGATAGTGTGCCCACCGGTCTCGACGAGGTGGAGCGAAGGCTCCTTTCGCTACAGATCGAGCGTGAAGCGCTGAAGAAGGAGAAGGACGACGCTTCCCGGAAGAGACTCGCGGAAGTCGAGAGCCGGATTGCCGACCTCGAGGAGGAGGCCCGGGCGCTCCGCACCCAGTGGCAGAGCGAGAAAGCGCAACTCCTTGAGGTGCGGCGGCTCCGGCAGACCCTCGAAGAGGCCAACCTGGCGATGGAGCGCGCCGAGCGCGAGCAGGATCTCGGTCGTGCCGCCGAGCTCCGTTTCGGAACCATCGAAGACCTGAAGCGGGACCTCAAGACCGCTCAGGCGCGGCTCGGGGGGCAGGAAGGGCGCCTTCTCCGCGAGGAGGTGGACGCCTCCGACGTGGCGTCGGTGGTGTCCCGCTGGACGGGGATCCCGGTGGACCGGTTGCTCGAGGGCGAACGCGAGAAACTGCTCCGGCTGGGGGAGCTGCTGCACCGCCGAGTCGTCGGACAGGACGAGGGGGTGCGGGCGGTTGCCGATGCCGTGTTGCGGGCCCGGGCTGGGGTCCAAAACCCCGATCGGCCCCTCGGCGCCTTCTTGTTCGCGGGTCCCACCGGCGTGGGAAAGACCGAACTCGCGCGCGCGCTCGCCGCCGAACTCTTCGACGACGAACGCGCCCTCGTGCGGCTGGACATGAGCGAGTACACCGAAAAGCACTCCGTCTCCCGGCTGACCGGTGCGCCTCCCGGCTATGTCGGCTTCGAGGAAGGCGGCCAGTTGACCGAAGCGGTGCGCCGCCGTCCCTTCGCCGTGATCCTGCTGGACGAGATCGAAAAGGCGCATCCCCAGGTCCGGACCGTGCTGCTCCAGGTGCTCGATGACGGCCGGCTGACCGACTCCCACGGCCGGCTGGTGAACTTCCGCAACACCGTCCTCATCATGACCTCGAATGTCGGCAGCGACCGGGTTCTGGCGCTCGCGCAGGCCGGCCGGGACTACGAGGAGATGAAGCGGGAGGTTGTCTCGGACCTCCGCCGCGAATTTCCCCCCGAGTTCCTGAACCGGGTGGATGAGACTGTCGTGTTCCGGAGCTTGACCAGGGAGCAGGTCGCAGAGATCGTGAATCTCCAGCTGGACCGGTTGCGCGAACGTCTGCGGGAGCAGGATCTGACCCTGACGGTCACGGAGCCGGCCCTGCGGACCCTCGCCGCCGAGGGGTATGACCCGGTCTATGGCGCCCGGCCGGTGCGCCGGGTGATCCAGCGGCAGGTCGAAACGCCTGCCGCCCGGATGATCGTCGCCGGCGCCCTGCCGCCGGGCGCTCTGGTCGAGGTCGGCGCCACTCGGGACGGCGCGCTGGAAGTCAGCGTCCGCGACGCGGAGGTGACGAGCGAACCGGTACCGGCCTGACGCGGCGGTGCCTGCTAGGCAGGCGGGTCCGGTGTTGCCCTGTCTCCTGCCAGGTCCTTCACGAAGCGCCACCCAAGAAAGCCGCCAACGACTCCCGCGAGGCTGCTGCCGAGGGCATAGGCGTACACCACCCCCGGCCCCCCCAGTGAAAAGACAATCGCCTGGCCGCCCAGGGTGCCCACCAGCAGGAACAGCATCGCTGGAACCGCGAGCCCCGCGCGCGACCAGTTGAGGATCATGCCCCAGATGGGGCGACCCAGATTGTTGAAGGCTGCCGTCGCCACGTAGGCAGCGCTCGCCAGGACGAACCCGCCCGCCCCGAGCCGGCAAAAGGCACGGACGATCCGGGCGCCTTCGCCGGACATTCCGAACGCCCAGACGACGATGTCCGTTCCGAACCACAGTACCCCCCACGCGGCCAGGGCATACGCCACCCCGAAGGCAACACTGTCCCGAAAGGTGGCTTCCACGCGTTCCAGCCTGCGGGCGCCGTAGTTCTGCCCGAAGATGCCTCCCACGGCGACTGCGAGCGCGATGATGCCCGAAAAGCCCAACACCACCAGTCGCGTGACCACGGACCAACCCGCGACGGCGCTTTCGCCGAAGCGCCCGACCCAGGCGGTCAGCAAGAGAAACCCGGAAGGTGTGGACAACTGGGCCAGCACCGCCGGTCCGCCTACCGCGAAGATCGCGCGGAGGTCCCGCAGCACTCCGGCCGGATGGAGCGGAGCGGCCAGCTCGTGGACACGCACCACGAAGTGAAGTCCCACGGCTGCGGTCACGATCCTGGAGAAGATGAGCACCCAGGCCGCACCGTCCACGCCCAGACCGAGTCCCACGATCACCAGCGGGTCCAGCACAAAGGCGACCCCGCCGGCGACGATCGTCACGATCAGGGCTCGCCGGGCATCGCCTTCGGCGCGGAGAATCGCGGCCGTGCTGATACCAAGGCCCAGGAGCGGCAACGAAGGGAGGATCCACGCGAGGTAGCGGCTGGCGATTTCGGTTGCCGGCCCGGGTTCCATCAGGAGCCCGACCGCCTCCTTGCGAAAGACGAATACCGCCGCGGCGATGACGGCGAGGGTCAGGAACGAGGTGGCGAGGCAGGAGGTGGTCCGGCTCCGCGCGAGTTCCCGGTTGCGCGCGCCGAGCGCCTGGCTGACGAGCGCGGTAGTGGCTACCGCGAGTCCGATTGCCACCGCGCTCACCAGGTGCTGCACGAAGGAAGCGAGCCCGACTCCGGCCACGAGCCGTACGTCGCGCAGCAGCGAGACGTAGAAGAGGGTCAGGAAGTCCACCAGGAAGAGGAAGAGGAACCCGACCGAGGCCGTCGTGGTCATGATGACCACATGGCGCATGGTGGACCCGGTGGTGAACCGGCCTTCCGGGCTCGGTGGCATCGGATCAGCTCCGGGCGATGGTGATCTGCCGGGCGGTCAGGCGAGGGCCCGGTAGGCGCGGTATCCGCTCCGCAGGAGGGCGCTCCGGAGGCCGGCCCGGCTCAGGAATGGCGGTAGCGGAGGCAGGAGGTTACCGGCCTCCTGGTCCTGGAGGGCCTTCGCGGTGCGCGTTGCGATAGCGTCCCGGAGCTCCAGTTGCCGCCCCTGGCTCTCTTCGAGCCAGCCGGTGACAACGACCGGCAGCACCAGGCACCCGAGCAGGGTCTCGCGGTAGAGCCGCCAGCAGCGCTCGAACGGGAAGTCCCGGGCGCCCAGGCTGCAAACGATGTCGTGGTACTCGAGGAGCGCTTCCTTCTCGATCGCCCGGCGCACCTCGGTCGAAACACTTCCAGCGAGGAAGTAGGCCACGTCGTAGAGGCCGCTCGAGACCGCGCTGTTTTGCCAGTCCACCACCCGGAGGCCATCCTCGTCGAAGAACATGTTGTCGAGACGGTAGTCGCCGTGTACGAACGTCAGCGGTTCCCGCTCGAGGTGGTCGAAATGGTCCGCCAGCCGCAGGCCGTATTCCTCCGCGAGATCCCGGATTTCTGCGGGCCACGAGCCGGAAAGGAGGGACAAACAGCGTGGCAGGCTCAGCAGGTAGGAGACCTGGAGAGCCAACCGGAGCCACGGCGCCAGCGTCTCCTGGAAAACGGGCGCCGTTTCTGTTTCGGCGCGGTCCCAGTACTTCCCGTGGAGCCTGGCAACCTCCCGCACGGCCCGCCGCGCTTGCTCGGAGGTGGCGCCCTGAACCTGGTCCGCTGATGTCAGGTCGCGGAGATCCTCGAGAACGAGCACGAAACGTTGGGTGCGCGCGTCGAAGTCACCGTAGAGGAGCGCCGGAGCGCGAAGCGGGGACGCGGACGCCAGGTGACGATAGAAGCTGAATTCGCGGTGGTACAGACGCCAGCGTCGGCCGAGCTGTCGATTCCTTGGCTTGTCGCTCGGAAGCTTCACGATCACGCTCTCGGGGAGTCCGTCGTCCGCGGCGAAGGTGATCTGGCAGCGGAGGACTTCGGCCATCAGTCCGACTCCCTCCCCGATCGCGGTGCAGTCCAGATGACGGATGGGAGGGCAGTCGAGTCGGCCGCCGGAAACGAGGGCCGCACGCAGCCACTCCGCCGTCAGATCGCTGCCGGCCTTGGGGATCCCCGGGCTGCCAACGCTCACTCTGCCTCGTACTCTTCCGCGCGGTGCATGTCGAAGTCCCCGTGCTCCGGGTTTTCCGGGAACCGGCGGAACTCGGCATGGCAGCGGTAACACACGGTCACGCTTCCCAACCGGCGATAGATGAGGAAATCGAGGAGTGCCACGGAGGCGAACACGACGAAGGCTCCCGGAAAGTCCCAGAGCGCGTAGGCGACCGTGGAGAGGGCAATCGCGCTCAGCACGACCGCGCAGCCGATCTGCTGGGGCACGTCTTTTTTCCGGTACAGCTCGGGATTCCCGCACTGCGGACAGGACGCGAAGGTGACGGCGGGAGAGAGTTCGGCCGTCACCGGCGGATTCCGGTGGCCACAGTGCCGGCACCGGTCGTCCTCCGGCTGAAACGGAGGATTCCAGCTGGAGTAGCGGTCGCAGGCGTCGCAGTAGAAGCCGACCTCGGGTGCTGACTTTCCCAATCTCGCCGCTCCGGTCAGTGCTTCGGCGAGCCCGAAGGGGGGCTCAGGCGCACCGGGAGACGATGGCCTCGAGCGCGGCGGAGATCTCGTCCCGGGTGTTGAAGAAGTGGAGGGAGAGGCGGAAGTCGCGCTCGCCGCGGACCGGTGACGCCAGGATGCCGTCCTCCCGGCCGAGATCCCGATACAGGGTCATCGGATCGCAGCGTTCGGGCAGGCGGACGACCAGGATCCCCGACCGGTCCGCGGGATCCTCGGGAGAGGCGACGGTGAGGTCCGGGATCTGATGGACCGCCCCGATCCCGAAATCCACGAGGTCGTCGATCCGGTCGAGGATCCGTTCCAGACCCGTGTCTTCCATCCACTGCACGGCCCGGCCGAAGCCGTGGAAATCAGCGAGCGCCCGGGTCCCGAACTCGTAGCGGGCGGCGCTCGGGAGCAGGGTGTAGTTGCCCTCGTAGTCCATGGTTTCGTGGCTGTGGGCTCCCGCCCAACTCAGTTGGACTTCGTCCAGGATCGACCGGCGCACGAACAGCGCCCCCGTGCCCTTGGGCCCGAGAAGCCACTTGTGCCCGCAGGTCGAGTAGCAGTCGCACCCCAGCGCCGCGAAATCGGTCGCGACGCAGCCCGGCCCCTGGGCGCCGTCGAGGTGGTAGCGAACACCCCGGGAGCGGAGAAGTTCCGCGAGCTGCGCGGAGTCCTCGGTGCGGATCGTTCGGCCGTTGTTCCGGGAAACGTGGCTGAGGCTGACGATCCGGGTTCTCGAGGAGAGTTGCCCCCGCACCTCCCCGAGCAGGTCGGTACCCGGGCTCAGGTCGATCTCCCGGATCACGATGCCGAACCGGTCGCGGAGCACGTACCAGGGGACGACGTTCGCCGGATGCTCGGTATTGGAGATGACGACCTCGTCGCCCGGACGCCAGTCGAGGCTCCAGGCGACGATCGAGATCCCCTCCGAAGTGGAATGGGTGAGGGCCACCTCGTCCTCGCCGGCGCCGAACACTCGCGCGAGTTGCGAACGAAGATCCGGCTCGATCCGGCCCATCACCGCGGAGACGTCGGCGGCGGCGGGGCTCCGGTTCTGGAAGTCCAGGCGATCGGACACATCCTGGACGACCGAGCGCGGCGAGGGACCGATGCCGCCGGTTTGGAAGTAGGGGCTGGCAGTCGCCGCCGGAACCTCTTCCCGGGCGGTGCGAACCCAGTCCGGGAGGTCTTCGCCGGCCACGGACCCCTGCGGCGCGCCGGCGGCGAGGCGCCCCACGGGAACGACGGGAAGCAGCGCGAGGCCGGGAAGGCCGGCGAGGAGGCGGCGGCGGGGAACGCCGCGTGGCGGAATCGTCGGGCGTCGGGAATCCATCACGTGCTCCGCTACACCAGGCGCCCGCCGGTCACCACCTCGAGGAAAGCCGCGGTGAGTTCACCGAACAGGACCAGGATAAGCGCTACGTAGAGTAGTCCGGTTGCCGATTGCGTGGACCGGATCCGCACCGTATTCCGAACCATGAGCGTCAGGAAGGCCGGAAAGAGCAGCCCGGTCAGGGACCGAAACCCGAAAAAGAGAGCCGTGTTCGAGTAGATGAGATCGGAGAAACCGGCGATCCTGAGTTCGGCGGCGCCTCCCAGCAGGAGCGCTCCCGTTGCAACCCCGATGCGAAGTGCGGTCGCCCCACTGAAGAGGCTGGACCCAACCGACAACGGGCGAATCGAGAGCGAGGTCTCCACCAGGTACCAATGTCCGAGCAGCATGGTGGCGGTCACGCCCCCGAGGAGGGCCGCCGCCGACAGGTTGGAGGCGACCGCCAGGCCAGGGAGTCCCGCGGCGCCGAGGGGCGGGAGAAGGGCTCCGAAGGTTCCGACCGCGATCATGCACGGGGCCAGCGCCCGCGGACGGTTGCCGAGCCTGGGAACGGCGAGGGCGAGCAGGATGGCCCCGGCCAGCAGGAGGGCCCAGAAGGGCGCTTCCGGGCGGCTGCGGCCGGCGAAGAGGCCCAGGGCCATTGCCACCGCGGCTCCGCGCGCCACCAGCCGGAGATAGCCGTCGGGAACCCGGTGAACGCCGTGGATGATGCCTGCCGCCAGCAGGCTCCCCGCGGCGAGGCGGGCGGCCAGGACGGCGACCGTGGCGCCGATCACGACCGGGAGTCCAGGAGGCGGAGGGACACGGTTTCGCCCTTACTGCCCGGACGGCGCACTCACGCCGGATTGCCTGCCGACCGTCGGATTGGGTGCCGGGGCGTCGTTCAGGCCTTGATCAGACGTGGATCGGATCCGGATCCGACCTCGATCAGACCTCGATTAGACCTCGATCAGACTTGGAAGGACTCTCCGCAGCCGCAACTCGAGACCGCGTTCGGATTGTTGAAACGGAATCCGGCTCCCATGAGGTCCTCGACGTAGTCGATTTCGGTCCCCTCGAGATAGGGAAGACTGCGTTCGTCGATCAGCAGTCGGACCCCGTTCTTCTCGATGATCTGGTCCCCGTCCCGGGACTCGTCGTCGAGAGCCAGTTGGTACTGGAAGCCGGAACACCCTCCGCCAACGACGCGGACTCGCAAGAGCGCGTTCGGACGGTCGTGCTGCACGAGAAACTCGCCGACCTTGGTAGCGGCGACATCGGTCAAGCTGAGCATGCGGTTCGCTCCTTTTTTGTTTCCAGGCCCGGATCCAGCGGATCAATCCAGGAGATTCTAGCGGCCCGCGGCGGTCGCGCCCGCGATTAGACTCCTGCCCTTCCAAATGACCAGCACTACCACCTGTCCACCGATCATCGATCTGCACTCCCATTCCACGGAATCCGATGGCGTCCTCTCGCCCCGGGCCGCTGTCGAAGCCGCGGCAGGGGATGGGGTGGCCGTGCTGGCTTTGACCGACCACGACACCATGACGGGTATCCCGGCGGCCCGGCTTGCCGCGGCGGACTGTGGAATCGAGTTGGTGGCTGGCGTTGAGGTGAGTTGCCAGTGGGGACGCGAATCCGTGCACCTGCTGGGTCTGTTCGTGGATTCCGAGGATCCGGCCCTGACGGAGTTCTTTGATGAAGTCTCCGGGAGTCGGCGGGAACGGATCGCCGAGACGTGCAGGAAACTCACCGCCGCGGGGGTGCCGCTGCTCTACGAGGAAGTTGCCGCGATGTCCACCGGTCGCTCGCTCGGCCGACCCCACGTCGCGGACGCGCTAGTGAAGAAGGGGACAGTCCGGGACCGGGCGGAAGCCTTCGACAAGTACCTCGGGGACGGGCAGATTGGCCACGTGCGGTACGGGTGGAAGGTCGGCGTTGACGAGGCCGCGAAGCTGGTCCATGCCGCCGGTGGAATCACGTCGGTGGCGCACCCCAAGTACCTCCGGGACCAATCCGGACTCGTGCCCATGCTCCGTGAGACCGGAGTCCGGGCGATCGAGGCATACCACGTCGAACAGGATCGAGAGGAGCGCGAGCGGTATCTCGGCGTGGCCGACTCGCTCGGCCTCCTGGTCAGTGGCGGTTCGGACTTCCACGAGTCGAAGCACGGGAGGCGCTTCGGTTCGGAGTTGCCGCCCGAGCGCTACGAGGAACTGCGCGCGGCAGCGGGACGCTAGCAGCCTGTGGTGAACCCCCGTAAGCGCCGAGAGTGGCCGCGGGGGTTTTGCCACCGGCTGCTAGGGAAGCTGCACCAGCACCATCCCGTTTTCGAGCCGAACCGGATAGACCGGAACCCGGGAGTTCGGGTTCACGGGCGAACACCCCGTGACCAGATCGAACTGCCACAGGTGCCACGGGCAGATGACGATGCCGTGCCTCAGGCGGCCGAGGTGCAGCGGACCGCCACGGTGGGGACAGGTCTCGTTCAGGGCATAGACCCGGTTCTCGTACCAGAAGACCGCGATTCGCACGTCGCCGATATCGACGGCGATCGCAGATTCCGCCTTGAGCTTGGCGAGGCTGCAAACGGCGTGTTCCGCGGGGTCCGTCACGACGGCTCCCGCGGGCACGACGGCTCCTGCCGAAGCCCCACCGGATCGCTCGCTGTCGCCAGAACCTCTCCGCCGGCGCGTCGCGCCGCGTCCACGACGGCGGATCGTTTCTCGGGTGGAGCGATGGCGATCATCGTGCCACCGCCGCCGGCGCCGCAGGCCTTGACCGCCCGCGCGCCCGCCTGCCGCATCGCATCACTCAAACGCTCGATGGTCGGGGTGGACACCATCTCCGACAGGGTTCGCCGGGCTCCCCACTCGAGCGCGAGCATCTCGGCGACCCCGTTCCAGTCCCGCTCGAGGAGCGCGGCCCGCATCCCGGCGGCCGCTTCGGCGATCACTTCGATGCCGCGGACGGCGGCGGGTTCGCCGGCAAAGATGCGCTCCAACACGCTTCCGTTGGGATCGGCGGAAGAATGCGCTTCGCCGGTGAAGACCAGGACAAAGCGGTTGTCGAGCGGATCGATCCCGTCATCGATCCAGGGCAGGGACTCCGATCTCGGCTCGGGGCTTTCCCAGTGATGCACCCGCGTCCCCCCGAAGCCGGCGGCGAACTGATCCTGAGATCCCGTTGCGGTCCTGAGGATTCGGACCTCGGTGTCCATCACGATGCGGACGAGGTCCGGGACCGTCCAGCCGGAGTCGCACTGATGGTTGAGGGCGCCGGCGATCGCCATGCCGAGGGAAGAGGACCCGCCGAGGCCGGAGCCGGGTGGGGCCGATGTATCGAAGCACACTTCGAGGGGGCGCGACGGCTGGAAGAAATCGATCAGCCGGCCGGCAAGGGCCGCAAAGGGGTGACGAAAGAACGGTTCCGGAGAATCGGCGGACAGATCGACGCCGCGCTGGCGGTTCACCACCCGGAACCTCCCGGCGGGACGGACCGTCGCCCGGGCTCTGAGGTTGATGGCGGCGTTCACGGTCGAGGCTCTCGGCACCAGGAGGCCGACCGGCCAGATGTCGAGGGTCCCGCCCGCCAGATCAATCCGCGTCGGCGCGGAAAACGTGGCGGATTCGGTCAGAACGTAACGCCGATGGCCGTTACCCACCGGTTGACGGGTTCTTCGTGGAACTCCCTTTGTAGCTGAATTTCCAGATGGAGTCTCCCCACCTCGAATCCCGCGAAACCCATACCGGCGGCCACGGTGCCGGCGCCGGAATCACCGCCCAGCCTGGTGGCGACTCCCCCTCCTGCTCCCACGTAGACGCTGAAACCGGGAAGCGGGAGCATCCCCATTCTCCCGGTGACGAAGGCTCGCACCGGATACTCACGACCGGCGTCCTCGGTCTCGATGCCCGTGCCGCCCTGGAGCAGGCCGCCGACCTCAAGAGGGAGCACCGGAAAATCGAGGTTGTAGCCGACCCCCAGAATCCATCCCTCTCTCGCGCCCCCTGACTCTCCGCCCGAGCCGACCTGGACCATGGGTTGAGCGAGTGCGGTGTTCCCAACGAGCCAAAACCCGAGGACGAAAACCGTTCTTGTCAGAAATCGCCGGGACACGCCGCGAGTATATTGACCTCCGAGGAGCCTGTCCCGGTAATTTCACCACATCGCCGGGACACTCCCCTGACACTGCGACGCCAAGAGTTGCCGCCCCGAATCGAAGTCGAAACGCTTCCCGACCGGATTGCCTCCCGGCTGGCGCTCCGTTCTCCGAGGCGTCTCCCCGGCGCCCGGCGCGGCGCCGCGGTGCTCGTGCCGCTGGTCCCGCTGCACGGCGGCTACGGCCTGGTCCTGACCCGGCGCGCCGCGGGTCTCCGTCGTCAACCGGGAGACATCGCGTTTCCTGGAGGAATGATCGATCCGGAAGACGCGTCCGAGCTGGCGGCCGCCCTGCGGGAAGCGCGGGAGGAAATCGGGCTCGACCCCGCGGGGGTGCGGGTCCTGGGCAGGCTTGACGATCGCCTCACCGTGCAGGGGTTTCGATTGATCCCCTTCGTGGCGGTGATCCCGGCCGCAGCCGGGCTGCGAGCCGGCCCCGAAGTGGATGTGATCTTCGAGGCCCCGCTCACCGCGCTCTTGCAGCCCGGCGCCGAGACCACCGAGATTCAGCGGGGGGTAGAGGTTCGGAGCGGTGCATCCCGTGTTTCGCGGGTCGTCTTTCGCTACCGCTACCAGAGCTACGACATCTGGGGCCTGACGGCCCGCATCATCCGCGATCTGCTGGACGTGATCTGAGCGGAGCCCGGCAGGAAAGCGGGTTCCGATCCTCGAATCCCACGAACGCGGGATGGCGGAGGTGCCCTCCCGGAGTCAGCTCCAGGTACTCGATTGACGCCACCAGCAGCGGGCGCACGTAGCGGATGTACCCGTCGCCGGTTGCATCGAAGCCGGGTGGGGCCGGGCATTCGAGGCTCGCGAGGTGCTCCGCCAGTTCCGCCCGGGTCGCGGCGTCGAGCCCGCTGCCCACGTTTCCGAGCCATACGGGTCCCTCCGGCCCGTAGGCTCCGACCACCAGCGAACGCACCGGGCCTCCCCGATTCCGGTGCAGGGTCCCGAAGACCACGCAGCTCAGCCGGGGTCGGATCTTGATCTTCAGCCAGTCGTCGCTCCGCTCGCCGATTCGGTAGGGGCTCTGGAGCCGCTTGGCAACCATCCCCTCCATCTTCCGCTCGCGCATCGCGGCGAAGAAGCGGAGCCCCTGCCCGCAAACGAACGAATTGGCGAAGATGTGCCCCCCCGAATCCGGAAGCAGGAACCCGAGAGCTCGCCGCCGTTCCGCGAGCGGAGCTGCGGTGAGCCGCACACCGTCCAGGTGAAGCAGGTCAAAGGCCACGAACCATGCCGGAGTGTTTTGCACGGCGCGCTGGATGGCGGCTTCGGACCCCATCCGGTTGCGGTCCATGACCAGCGGAAAGCTGGCGCGATCGCCGTCCATGACCACGATTTCGCCGTCGAGCACCCCGGCGCCGGGAAGTTCGCCGAGAGCCTTCGCAAGCTCCGGAAATGCCGGGTCTGATCGCGCAGGCTGCGCGCCTGGAACCGGACCACCGGGCCGAAAAAAGCGATCGAGCGCAGACCATCCCACTTGGCGTCGAACAGGTATTCCGTCGAGTCGAACGGGCGGCCGGTACCGGCCAGCATGGGCTTTACCCCGCGGGCCAGCCAGTCTGACGGGAGCCCGGACTGCCCTTCCCGGGACCTGGGCGAATCCGGGCCGCAGCCCTCGGGATCCGGATCGGTCAGCTTACCCGCCGCTCCTCGCCGGACGCGGGATCATCGCTGCCCGATCCTTCGGCCTCGATCCGCGCGAGACTCGATTTCAGGGCATCCATCAGGTTGATGACCTTGCGAGGCTCGGTACTCGGAGCGGTGACCAGCTCCTCGCCGCGGCTCTTGGCCTCCACGATCTCCAGGAAACCCTTCCGGTAGCTGTCCTCGAAGGCGGAAAGATCGAAGGGACGGGCGTAGGAGTCGAGCAATTGCCGCGCCATCGCGGTCTCGGCCGCGTTGGGTTGGCGCGCCTCCGGCAGGTCGTCAATGTCCGAGACCTGCCGGACCTCGTCCTCATAGTGCAGGAAAGACATCAGGAAGACATCTTCCGAGGGGCGGATCGCGACCACCTTTTCCTTGCCGCTTAGCACGACCTGGGCGATTGCTACCCGCTTTGAGGTCTGCATGGCCTTCAGGATGGTGTGGAACGGCCCGGCTGCGACTTCGCCGGCCGGCGCCAGGTAATAGGAGCCGTGGTAGTAGAGCGGATTGATCTCGGATTCCTCGACGAACTGCACGATGTCCAGGGTTCTCAGGGAGGGGAGCTGCAGCGTGGCGAGATCCTCGTCCTGGATCAGCACGTACTGCTCCTTGGCCAGCGCATAGCCACGAACGATTTCGTCCCGTTCGAGATCCTGCTCACACGCGGTGCAGCGGCGCTGCAAACGGACCCGGGCCTTGCACTCCTTGTGCAACTGGTTCATCGAGACCTTTTTTTCCCGCGCGGCCGGGTAGGCCCGCACCGGAACCAGAACGAGGGCCAACTTCAGGTTACCCTGCCAAGTGGGTCGCATCTGCCTGTGCCCGCCCGATGGTCGCGAACCGCGCCGTGAAAACGACAGTCCGGCGTTGCGCGGGAGAGGGAAGTCTAGTGCCCCCCGGCAGCCTGGATGGGTTGCGGCCCGAAACGCCGGGCAGATTGGGGTACACTGCCGCACGTCCGGGGCTCCTCTGGGCGCGGCAACGCTCCAGTACCAGAGCCCCTCTGGTTGCTGGATTCCGGCAACCTCCCGTGGATTTCCCACAGCAAAGTCTGACCGTCCCCCTGCCCGAACTGTGAGGCGGCTCTTTTCCCGCAGAATCGCCTTCTGAAGAATGGCCTGATGTCCAACAAAACGGCGCTCGCTGAGGAAGTCGCTCCCAGCGAGGTCGAGCCCGAGCGCATCGTCAACGACCTGTCCATCCAGGTCGCCACCGTCAACGGCTCCGGAAGTCAATCCTCCAACCTCGTCCTGTTGCGGGCGCTGTTCCGCATGGGGATTCCGGTTGGCGGCAAGAACCTCTTCCCGTCCAACATCGCGGGACTGCCGACCTGGTTCACCATCCGCGCCAACCGGGACGGCTGGGTCGCGCGGAAGCGCAGCGTGGACTACCTGGTCGCACTCAATGCCCAGACCGCCATTCGCGATGTGGAATCCCTGAATCCCGGGAGTGCCGTCGTCTATGAGGAGAGCCTCCGACTGGACCGCCGCCGCGACGATCTCGTCTTCTACCCGGCGCCGTTTCAGGAGCTGGCCGCCGAGGTAACCCGAGAGGTTCGGCTGCGGAAACTCCTTGCCAACATGATCTATGTCGGATTGCTGGGGGAACTTCTCTCGATCGAGGTCGAGGAAATTTTCGGCTCCATCGACAGCCAGTTCCGCAGCAAGAAGGCGGCCGTGGAACTGAACCGGCGAGCGGTGGAGATCGGAATCCGCTACGCGCGCGAAAATCTGGTCAAGCGAGACCCGTTCACCCTCGAGCGGATGGACAAGAACCGCGGCAAGATCCTCATCGACGGGAACGCCGCCGCGGCCATGGGCGCGATGTTCGGAGGAGCCAGCGTGGCAACCTGGTACCCCATCACGCCCTCTTCCAGCGTCGTCGAACAGCTCACCGGGTTTCTCACGCGGCACCGGAAGGATCCCGACGGAAAAGCGACGTTCGCGGTAGTCCAGGCGGAGGACGAACTTGCTGCCGTCGGGATGGCGCTGGCCGCCGGCTGGGCCGGCGCGCGGTCGATGACGGCCACTTCCGGGCCAGGTATTTCCCTGATGTCCGAGTTTGTCGGGCTCGGCTACTACGCCGAGATTCCCCTGGTCATCTGGAACATCCAGAGGGTCGGCCCTTCGACCGGTTTGCCGACCCGGACGGCCCAGGGCGACATCCTGTCCACGTACACGCTTTCCCACGGCGACACCAAACACGTGTGCCTCCTGCCGGCCTCGACCCACGAGTGCTTCGAGTTCGGCTGGAAGGCCTTCGATTTCGCGGAGCGTCTCCAGACGCCGATATTTGTGCTTTCCGATCTCGATCTCGGCATGAACATCTGGGCCACCGATCCGTTCGACTACCCCGACCGTCCGATGGACCGCGGCAAGGTGCTCACCCGCGAGGATCTGGAGCGCCTGGGCACCTTCCAACGCTACGCGGACGTGGACGGCGACGCGATCCCGTATCGGACGCTGCCGGGAACGGATCATCCCGGGGCGGCGTATTTCACGCGAGGCAGCGGCCACGACGAGAGCGCGGAGTACACGGAGAGCGAAGAGGCGTACGTCCGCATCATGAGCCGGCTCGATCGGAAGTTCGAAACGGCGCGCGAAATGGTTCCGCCGCCGGTAGTCGACCAATCGGACGCTCCGAGCCCGCTCGGAATCATCGGCTTCGGGTCTTCGGATCCGGCGATCGAGGAGGCCCGCACCAAGCTTCGAGACCAGGCCGCCATCGAAATGGACTACCTGCGCCTGCGGGCGCTGCCCCTGTCCCCCGCCGTACTCGACTTCATCACCTCGCGGAAGCGGGTGGTGGTCCTGGATCAGAACCGGGACGGGCAGATGCTCCAGCTTCTCCGCGCCGAGTTCGGTGACCGGATTCCGCACGGAGTGCTCCGAAGCCTGCGTCACTTCAGCGGGCATCCCATGGACGCCCAGACCATCGTGGATTACGTCACCGAAATGGAGATCGGGGCCGTATAGCCTGTCCGGAGTCCTCTCATGTCCACCCGAGAATCGTCGCAGCGCCCCCGCCGGGTCAACCGGCTGGGCCTTACCCCGACCGACTACAAGGGCAAGCCCTCCACTCTCTGCAAGGGATGCGGACACGATGCGATCTCCAGTCAGCTGATCCGCGCCTTTTTCGAGTCGGATGTCCGGCCCCATCAGGTGGCCAAGCTCTCCGGGATCGGCTGTTCCTCCAAGACACCGGCGTACTTCCTGAATCACAGCCACGGTTTCAACGCGGTCCACGGCCGGATGCCATCGGTGGCGACGGGGGCGGTGCTTGCCAACCGCCGACTGGTTGCCGTTGGAGTCTCCGGTGACGGGGATACGGCGTCGATCGGCATTGGCCAGTTCGTGCACCTGGTGCGGCGCAATCTGCCCTTGATCTACATCGTCGAGAACAACGGGGTGTACGGCTTGACGAAGGGGCAGTTCTCGGCGACCGCCGACGAGGACGCCGCGCTTCGGTCCGGTGAGGTGAACCGGCTTCCCAACATCGACCTGTGCGGCATGGCGGTCGAACTCGGCGCGACCTACGTGGCTCGTTCCTTCGCGGGAGATCCGAAACAGCTCGTCGCGCTCCTGCGCGGAGCGCTCGCGCACAACGGCACCGCGGTCCTCGACATCCTGAGCCCCTGCGTTACGTTCAACAATCACGCGGGCTCGACCAAGAGCTACACCTGGGGCAAGGACAACGAGGAGCCGATTCACATCCTGGATTTCGTACCGGCTATGGATGAGATCGAGGTCGAATACGAGGAAGGAACCGATCAGGAGGTGCAACTCCACGACGGTTCCTGGGTTCGACTCCGCAAACTGGAGCGGAGTTACGACCCGACGGATCGCCGCGCGGCCCAGGAACTCATCCTCGAGTCGAACGAGAAGAATCTCTTCCTGACCGGCCTCTTGTACCTGGACACCCGAAAGCGAACTTTCCTCGACATCCTGGATCTGTGCGACGAGCCGTTGGCGCTCCTCGGCGAGGACCGGCTCCGCCCGCCGCCAGAGACGCTCGACAAGATCGTTTCGTCGTACCGGTAGCCTCCCGGGCGCGACTCCCGGCGCTCCGCGCATAAAGTAGCGTCCGTGCCGGCCCTTCCCGGCAAGACGGAGCATCGCCGCTCGGCCCGCCGATCGTGAGGCCCGCAGGAGGTTTGCAATGACGTCATTCCATCAGTACTTCCGCCGAGGGCCGGCCTTGTTTCTGGCTGGCGGGGTGGTCCTCCTCGGTCTCACCGTTCCCGGAGCGGCGCCGTCTGCCGCTCAGGGTCGGAGCTTCGCGATCAAGGACGCGCTCGGGATCGCATCGGTCTCGGATCCCCAACTGTCACCGGATGGTGAGTTTGTCGTTTACGTGGTGTCGCGCATCGACCTCACCGCAAACAAGTCCGAGAGCCGGATTCACGGCGTTCCGTTCGCGGGAGGGAACCCCGCACCACTGACCAGGGCGGGCCGGTCGGCGTCTCATCCGCGGTTCAGCCCGGACGGATCGCAACTCGCGTTCCTGAGCGCCGGTGAAGGGGACAAGACCCAGATCTGGCTCCTGCCCCTGACCGGCGGCGAGGCAAGCGTCCTGTCGAGTCTTCCCGCCGGAGTTTCCTCTTTTTCCTGGGCCCCGGACGGGAGTGCGCTGGCGGCCGTCTCGATGGATCCCGATCCGAACGAGCCGGGCGCCGGGGAGGAACGGGAACCGCGTCCCCTGGTGATCGACCGGCGCCAGTTCAAGCGTGACGGCCGCGGGTATCTCGACGATCGCCGCCGCCACATTTACCTGGTGGATGCGGCGGAGGGCTCGCACGTCCAAAAGACCTTCGGTCCCTACGATGACGGTTCGCCCGTCTTCTCACCCGATGGTTCGGAGATCGTCTTTGTCAGCGTCCGCCCTCCCGAGGGCGATCCCGACGCCACCGACAATTCGGACCTCTTCCTGGTCCCGCGGGATGCCGGCAAGGAGACCGAGCCCGTGCGGCTCACCAGCAACCTCGGGCCGGATCGCTCTCCGGTCTTCAGCCCGGACGGCGCCTGGCTGCTCCACACCGGGAATCGCAAACCCGAACTGATCTGGTACGCGACCGAGAATCTGTACGCCCTCGACCGGGCTACTGACGAGATCGTCCATGTCGCGGCGGGCCTCGACCGCAACCTTTCGAACCCCCGCTTCAGCGGCGATGGCAACGTGGTGGTCGCCCTGCTCGAGGATGGGGGGAACCAGCACCTCGCGGCCTTTGACCTTTCCGCGGACGCCGCCGCCGACCGGCTCGTTGCCGGAGAAAGGGTTGTCCGGGACATGGAGGCGGTCGGAGATCGGGTCGTGGCGGTGGCCGCCACCGTGGACCGCCCACCCGAGGTGATCGGTTGGAGCCGCGGCGGTGAGCCGAGACGTTTGAGCGGGCACAACGACGCGCTGCTCGCCGACGTGAACCTCGGCGAAGTGGAGCGGATCACCTTCCCCAGTTCCGACGGAGCCGAGATCCAGGGCTTCGTCACCAAGCCACCCGGATTTGAGGAGGGACGGCGGTATCCGACGATCCTCTGGATCCACGGCGGGCCGGTGTCGCAGTTCTCCACGTCCTTCCAGTCCACCTGGCAGCTCTTCGCGGCCAACGGGTATCTCGTGGTGGCGGCGAATCCCCGTGGTTCGTCGGGAAGGGGTGAGGCCTTTTCCCAGGCGATCTGGGCCGATTGGGGCAACCTCGACTACGAGGACGTGAACGCGGCGGTGGACCATGCAATCGAACGCGGCTGGGCGGATCCCGAGCGGCTCGGTGTCGGTGGATGGAGCTACGGCGGCATCCTCACCAACTACGTGATCACCAAGACCACCCGTTTCCACGCCGCGGTCAGCGGATCCAGCGAAACCGAGTACCGCGCCGCCTACGGGAACGACCACTACCAACTCGAGTGGGAACTGGAACTGGGCCTTCCGTGGGAGAATCCGGAGCTTTACAACCGCCTGTCTCCCATTTCCCGGGTGCACCACGTAACCACTCCGACTCTCGTCCTTTGTGGCGAGAAGGACTGGAACGTCCCGCTGAGCCAGTCCGAAAACCTCTATCAGAGCCTGCGGCGGCTCGGAGTGCCCACCCAGCTCATCATCTATCCGGGCCAGAGCCACGGCATCCGGCTGCCGTCGTTCCAGCAGGACCGCTACGAGCGCTACCTGGCGTGGTTCGACCGGTTCCTGAAGTCCGGGGAAGCTGCCACCGACGAGAGTTCCCGATAGGGAACCGGCGGTGGCGGCGGCCGCCCGCCCGGCGATCTCCCGCCGTCCGGGTCAGAACCGGTAGCGCAACCCTCCGATGATCTGCCGTCGCAGCACGTCGCCGAAGACGTGGTTCTGGACCTCCTGATTGAGGAGGTTGATCACCCGCACCGAAGGCTGGAAGCGGCCCTCCATCAGGTTGACCGCCAGGGTGGCGTTGACCAGGGTAAAGGCTTCCGTCCAGCCGTGGTACTCCGCGGTCAGGACATCGGTCCAGTAGGCGCGATCGGTGTAGTTCAGCGACACTCCCAGATCAACGGCGCCGAACGCGGTATCCAGCCCGGCATTGACGCGGTGCGCCGCCGGAATGCTGATCTCATCGGCGTCTTCTTCGCCGAAACCCTCCACCACCGGTTCGGCTTGCCACGAGTAGTTGAGGAACCCGCCCAGGTTGCCACGGCGGCCGGTGAGTCCGAGTTCGAATCCTGCGTTCCGCGCCGACGTCCGGTTGATGTAGGTGAGTGAGGAAGGGAGTTGAACGCCCGCGAGTCCACCCAGGGCGTCGATCAGGTATCCGGGGTTCGCGGCGATCGCGGCGATCGACGGCGGAAGAGTGCCGGGAGGGAGTACGGCGCCCAGCCGTCCGATGAAATCCGCCACGTCGGCGAACGCTTCGTTCCATCCGGCAGGTGGGTTGTCTCCGGCCCAGAAGGTGTGGTCGGTGAAGTCGATGCTGTCCCGCATGTCGTTGACGTAAACGGCAGCGCTCGCCCCGATCCAGTCGTTGAGCGCTCCCGACCAGCCCACCTCGTAGGCGGTCAGTGACTCCTGCAGCAGCGACTGGTTGCCCACGACGTCGATGGGGATCGTGTAGGTCACCGGGGCCGGCAACGCGGAATCCGGGATAGCCAGCGCGCCGAAGAATCCCCGGAAGACGGGACGGAGATCGAAGACGGCCGGCTGGCCGATGAGCGTATCGAGGAACGAGTTGGTGAGCGAAGGGGCCCGGAACGCCCGGTTGTAGGACACCCGGAAGGCCTGCGTGGGCGTCGGCTTGAAAATGAGAGTCGTGCGGGGAGACAGCACGACCTTGTCCAGCACGCTCATCCGGTCCGCACGGGCTCCAACGATCCAGCGCCAGCGGTCGCTCAGGAAGATCTCGTCGTTGACGTAGGCGCCCACCTCGCTGCGGCCGTCACCCTCGGGGGCGAGGGTGAAGTCGAGGGTGAGATGGCGGGCGCTGGCGCCGTAGCTGAGCAGATGCCGACCACCCAGGAATCGCGTGTCCTTGAGGCTGATGTCGTACGCGGTCGAGTTCATGTTCCCCTCAAGGAACTGCCCGGCGGGGGTCCGGGACAAGATCGAGTTGAAGGGGACCTCAGTGCGGTTCACGAAAGCGCCGATTTCCATCGAGCCCCGCAGGTACTGGATGCGGCCGTACGACATGGCGCTTCCCGGCTGGACGTGGAACGGACCGATCCCGGAGTGGAGGATTCCCTGGCTTCCGCCGTAGCCGCCGGAGAATCGGACGCCGCTCTCGCCGTCGGGCGCGTCCCAGTCCGCCCGGAAATCCAGTTTGGGCATCCGCGCGTCCACTCCCTGGACCGGGGGATAGAGCGTGCCGGTCCCGTTGGGGATTTCACCGAACGGGCGGGGAAGGGCGTCCTGCCGGGTAAAGCTGACGGTCGCGCGGTAGGCGAAGCGGTCGTTCACCGCCTGCGCGTGGGTCAGCGAGCCCATGAACTGGGTGCCCGTATCCATCGGGTTGCCGGTGACGTTGCGATCGAAGGCGCCGAACCGGAGGTCCAGCGTGGTTCCCTGGTTGTCGCGCGGCGCCTTGGTGATCAGGTTCACCACCCCGCTCATGGCGTTCGCGCCCCAGACGGCCGAAGCCGGTCCGTTGACCACCTCGACCCGCTCCAGGTCGTCGAGGCCCACCGAGATGAAGTCCCAACTCGTGAAGCCGAAGAAGTCCTGATAGACGGAACGGCCATCCACCAGGACGAGCTGTGCGGTGGCGAGGGCCCCGGAGGAGCCACGGCTGGTAACGCTGTAGTTGGTGTTGGAGAGCTGGGTGACATTGACCCCCGGGGCCTGACGCAGGAGGTCACCGAAGTTGCTGGCCGGCGTGCTCTCGATCACCTCGGCGGAGATCACTGCGATCGCGGCCGGGGCGTTGACGATCTCCTGCTCCACCCGTGAAGCTGAGACGACGACCTGATCGGTGAAGCGGGGGATGTCGGTCGATTCGGCAGTTGCTTCTTCCTGCTCCTCTTCCTGTTGTGGCGATTCCGGCGGAGGATCCTGCTCCTCCTGAACGCCCGCGCGCGCGGCCTGGGGAGCCGCGACCAGAGAGAGGGCGGCGAAGGCGGCCGCGAAGAGCAGCGGGTGGTTGCGGGTGGGGCAGGGCACGTCCACGAAAGGCCTCCTCAGGTACATGCGACACGGTGCCGGCTACCCGGGACAGCCTGGTGCCGCCGCCGACACGCTCATTGTAAGTCGAGCGGGGCGGCGTGCGCCCGCTCCCCGGGCGCCGGCCCCGATCGTCGTCCGGATCAGAACCGGTAGCGCAAACCCCCGATGACCTGCCGCCGCAGCACATCTCCAAAGATGTGGTTCTGGATTTCCTGATTGAGGAGGTTGATGACCCGGACCGAGGGCTGGAAGCGACTTTCCATCAGGTTGACCGCCAGGGTGGCGTTCACCATGGTGAAGGCTTCGGTCCAGCCGTGATACTCGGCCGTCAGGACGTCGGTCCAGTAGGCGCGGTCGGTGTAGTTCAGGGACAAGCCAAGATCGACGGCGCCGAACTCGGCGTCGAGGCCTGCGTTGATGCGGTGGGCGGCCGGGATGCTGATTTCATCCGCGTCCTCTTCCCCGAACCCCTGCACGGCCGGTTCCGCCTGCCAGGAGTAGTTGAGGAAGCCTCCGAAGTTGCCGCGGCGTCCGTTCAGTCCGAGTTCAATCCCTGACTCGCGGACCGAGATCCGGTTGACATAGCTGAACGAGGCCGGGAGTTGGACGCCCGCGAGCCCTCCCAGGGCGTCGATCAGATATGCGGGATTCGCGGCGATGGCCCCGATCTCCGGCGGCAGGGTTCCGGGAGGAAGGACTGCCCCCAACCGCCCGATGAAATCCCCGACCTCCGCGAAGGCTTCGTTCCATCCGGGTGGCGGATTTTCGCCGGACCAGAAGGTGTGGTCGGTGAAGTCGATGCTGTCGCGTTTGTCGTTGAGGTAAACGGCCGCGCTCGCCCCGATCCAGTCGTTGAGGGCGCCCGACCAGCCGACTTCGTAAGCGGTGAGTGTCTCCTGGAGCAGTGCGGGGTTTCCCACCACGCCGATGGGAATCGTGTAGTTGACCGGCGCGGGCAAAGCGGAGTCCGGAATGCTCAGCGCGCCGAAGAAACCCCGGAAAACGGGACGGAGATCGAAGACGGCTGTTTCGCCAATCGTCGTATCCAGGAACGTGTTGCTCAGTGACGGGGCGCGGAACGCGCGGTTGAAGGAAACCCGCAGGGACTGGGTTGGGGTGGGTTTGAAGATCAGGGTCGTTCGTGGAGACAGCACGATCTTGTCGAAGATGCTGATCCGGTCCGCGCGAGTCCCGACGATCCAGCGCCAGCGGTCGTTGATGAAGATCTCGTCGTTGAGGTAGAGGCCCTGTTCGCTTCGTCCGTCTCCGAGCGGGGCGAGGCTGAAGTCGAGGGTGACGAAGCGGGCGCTCGCGCCGTAGCTGAAGAGATGGCGCCCGCCCAGGAACCTCGTGTCCTTGAGGCTGACGTCGTAGGTACGGGTGTTGATCTGGCCGTCGAGCAGTTCCCCGGTGGGGATCCGTGACAGCAGCGAATTGAAGGTCGCGGAGGTTCGGTTGAGGAAGGCGCCGATTTCCATGGAGCCGCGCATGTACTGGACCCGGCCGTACGACATGTTCGCCCCCGACTGGACGTTGAATGGGCCGATTCCCGAGTGGAGGATCCCCGTGCTCCCGGCGTAGCCGCCCGAGAAGCGGAACCCGCTCTGGCGGTCGGGTGAGTCCCAGTCGGCTCGGAAGTCCACTTTGGGCATCTTGGCGGTGACCCCCGACAACGACGGGTAGAGGGTGCCGGTGCCGTTCGGGATCTCGCCGAACGGCCGTGGCAGTGGATCGTGGTGGGCAAAGCTGACGGTCGCCCGGTACGCGAAGCGATCGTTCACCGCCTGCGCGTGGGTCAGGGATCCCATGAGCTGGTTGCCCGCATCCATTGAGTTGCCGGTGACGTTGCGATCGAACGAGCCAAACCGCAGGTTCAGCGTCGTCCCCAACGCATCCCGTGGCGCTTTGGTGATCAGGTTCACGACGCCGCTCATCGCGTTGGCGCCCCAGACGGCCGAAGCCGGTCCGTTCACCACTTCGATCCGCTCCAGATCGTCGAGTCCCACCGAGAGAAAGTCCCAACTGGTGAAGCCGAAGAAGTCCTGATACACCGATCGCCCGTCCACCAGGACGAGCTGCGATGTGGCAAGCGCGCTCGACGAGCCGCGGCTGGTGACGCTGTAATGCGTGCTGGAGAGTTGCGTCACATTGACGCCTGGGGCCTGCCGAAGGAGGTCGCCGAAGTTGCTGGCTGCCTGGGTTTCGATCACCTGTCTGGGGATCACCGCGATCGCGGCCGGCGCATTCACGATCTCCTGCTCGACGCGCGAGGCCGAAACCACCACCTGGTCGGTGAAGCGGGGGATGATGTCCGCCGGTTCCGGGGTTCCTTCGGATTCTTCCTGTTGCTCTTCGGCTTCCTGACCCTCCTGCTCCTGAGTCGCGCCGTATGCCGGCCCCGAAAACGCGGCGAACACGAGGAAAGCGAGGGTGGCCGCAAACGGCAACCGGTAGCGGGTGACGAGGCGGACGAAGTTCACGGTTGGCCTCCTTGCGATGCCGGCTCACTCCGCATCGCGGACTGGAGCAGCTGCGGGTAGCGCCAGGCTAGGCGATTGTAAGAGGGAGAACGCCGAGGGGCTACCGGGCGCTTCGTCCCTCTGAAGTGCCGTATTGCCCATCCCGACGGCTATCCTAAACGCTTCGCGCCGCCGAGCTGGCGGACCGCCCAACGCAGGTCTTCCCTTTCCCATGTCCCAACTCGATCAAAAGCAGGTTCTGGAGGCCCTTGCCCCCGTCCGGAACCGGGAATTCGGGGGCGACAGCATCGTGGCCCTGGGCCAGGTCGCGGACATCCTCATCTGCCGGCCCATCGTCAGCGTCACGGTGAGGCTCCCCAATGTCGGAAGCGAGGTCGCTGGCGAGATCCGAGACCAGGTTCGCGAGGCTCTCCTCCGGTTGCCGGAAATCGAGCGGGCGGAGGTGGCGGTCCGGACCGAGGTGAGCGCTTCTCCCACCTCACGGGTGCAGCAGGACGCCGGTCCACCGTCGGGTCCCGGCGGTGGGCGCCCCCCGACGCCGAATCCCACGAAGCCCGAGGGCGTCCAAAACGTAGTGGCCATCGCTTCCGGGAAGGGCGGGGTGGGCAAGAGCACCGTTTCGGCGAACCTCGCGGTTGCCCTGGCGGCGGACGGCGCGCGCGTCGGCCTGCTGGATGCCGACGTCTACGGGCCTTCGCAGACCACCATGTTCGGGATGGATGACCGACCCGCGACCGATGAGCATCGCCGGCTCCTGCCACACGAGGCCCATGGCGTCCGGTTCATTTCCATGGGGATGCTCTCCTCCAAGGAGACACCGGTGATCTGGCGGGGGCCGATGGCGTCCCGGCTCGTTCAGCAGTTCTTTTCGGGGGTGGTCTGGGGAGAACTGGACTACCTGTTGGTCGATCTTCCTCCGGGTACCGGGGACGTGCAGCTCACCATCGCCCAGACTGCGGCGCTGGCGGGCGCGGTCATTGTCACTACGCCCCAGGCGGTGGCGCGGACGATTGCCGAAAAGGGGCTCCGCATGTTCCAGCCGGTGCGCGTTCCCGTGCTCGGCGTGATCGAGAACATGAGTTCCTTCGCCTGTCCGCACTGCGGCGAGACGACGAACATCTTCTCCACCGGCGGGGGCGAAGAGGTGGCGCATGAACTCGGGCTTCCGTTCCTGGGAGGCGTACCCCTCGATCCCCGGGTCGTAGTGGCGGGGGACGAAGGGACGCCTACCGTCCGGCGCGATCCCGAAAGTCCCGCTGCCGCCGCGTATCGGCAGATCGCCCGCCAGGTCGCGCTCGAAGTGGCCCGTGCCAATCAGGCCGAGCGGGGCGGTGTGGCCGAATCGGTTCGCGTGGAGGATGGCAACGTTGTCGTCTGTTGGCACGATGGCCGAGAGGATCGACTCGGGTTCGAATACCTGCGAAACCACTGCCCGTGCGCCACTTGCGTTGACGAGTGGAGCGGAAAACGCCGGTCATTGACCCTGCTCTTGCCCAGCAACTTCGCTCCCGGGAAGTTGGTGCCAGTCGGCAACTACGGCGTGCAGATTCACTGGAACGACGGCCACGAAACGGGTATCTACAGCCACCACCTGCTGCGCCGCCTGGCGAAACAGCAGGAGGCGGCGCCGACCCCCGTCGGCTGAGAGCCCTCGTCCGGAGCGCCCCGCCTACCGGGGGGACGGCGATCCCCGCTGGACCTCGATCACTCCCGGGACGGTTTGCAACAGGCGGGAGATAGCTCCGACCTCCTTGGCGTTCTGGACAGCCACGGTGACATAGATGTCTCCCCGCTCCGCATCGTCGGCGGTTCCTTCGAACGCCCGGATGTCGGTGTCGGCCTCGGCAATGATCTTGGTGATGTCGGCGAGCATCCCCTTGCGGTTTTCGACGCGTACCAGGAAGCCGGCGTCATACCGTGCGCCGGTGGTGGATTTCCAGGACACGGCAACCTGACGCTCCGGATCCCGCGCCAGGTCCGCCAGATGGCGGCACTTGGCGGCATGGACGGCGACTCCCTTCCCCTTGGTGATGTATCCGGCGATCGCTTCACCAGGCAGCGGGGAACAACACCGCGCCCGGTGAACCAGGATGTCGTTCTGGCCACTGACCAGGATCTGCCCCGGATCCCGTCCGATGATTCGTCGGACCGCCCCCGCGAAACCGGTCTCGGCGGGAGGTTCCTTTGCGGGTGCGCGTTTGAGTTGCTCGGAGGGGACGGCGTCGGCGAGGGCGCGTGCGGCCGACAGCTTGCCGTAGCCGATGGCAGCAAAAAAATCGTCCAGGGTCGCGGTGCCGTGGCGCTTTAGCGCATCGGCCAACCCGGGCGCGGAGCGAACCCGGCGGAGACTCATTCCATGGCCGCGGGCCTCCTTTTCGAGGAGCTTGCGCCCGATTTCAATGCTCTCCCGCTTGGCTTCGGCATTCAGCCGCGCTCGGATCTTGCTCTTCGCGCGGTTGGTACGCGCGATCTTGAGCCAGTCCTCGCTGGGCAGATGGTTCTTGCGGGTCAGGATCTCGCAAATGTCGCCATTCCGGAGCTGATACCGCAGGGGCGCCATGGCGCCATTGACCCGCGCCCCGATACAGCCGTGGCCAACCTCGGTGTGGATCGCGTATGCAAAGTCGATGGGAGTCGCCCCTCGGGGAAGCGATTTGACCTCGCCGCGCGGCGTGAAGCAGTGCACCTCGTCGGGGTAGAGATCGATCTTGAGGCTGCTCAGGAACTCGTGGGGATCCTTGACTTCCTTCTGCCACTCCAGAACCTGCCGTAGCCACGCAAAGCGCTTGATGTCCTGCTCCCCGTAGCTTCCGGAAGACTTGTAGCTCCAGTGAGCCGCGATGCCCTCTTCGGCTACCCGGTGCATGTCGGTGGTGCGGATCTGGACTTCGAAGTGCGTCCCGGAATCCGTCATCAGGCTGGTATGCAGCGACTGGTACCCGTTGGCGCGCGGCATGGCGATGAAGTCCTTGATGCGTCCCGGGATGGGTTTCCAGACGTTGTGGATCACGCCGAGCGCCGTATAGCAGTGGGGTACGGTGTCGGTCACCAGCCGGAGGGCAATGAAGTCGTACATCTGGTCGAGTTCGATCTGCTGACGGTGCATCTTCCGATAGATGGAGTAGATGCTCTTCGTACGGCCCGACAGTTCCCCCGGGATCGTCTCGGCCTGAAGCTCGCGCTTCAGGGTGCGACTGAGGTCCCGAATAAAGTCCTCCGCCCATCGTTTCTTGGCCTTGACCCGGGCGTCCAGAACTCGATACGTCTGCGGCTCGAGATGGCGAAGGGCCAGATCCTGAAGCTCGGCCTCGATCCGGCCGATGCCGAGGCGCCCGGCGATTGGAGCGTAAACATCCAGTGTCTCGGTGGCGATCCGTTGCCGTTTTTCCTCGCGGAGAAAGTCGAGTGTCCGCATGTTGTGCAGGCGGTCAGCGAGTTTGATCAGGATGACCCTGGTGTCATCCGTCATCGCGATGATCATCTTGCGGACGTTTTCCGCCTGATTGGCCTCCGCCGAACTGAATTCCACCCGGCTGAGCTTGGTGAGGCCGTCGATCACGCGGCCCACGTCCCGTCCAAAGCGACGTTCGAGGTCCTCGTTCGTGACGTGGGTGTCCTCGACCACGTCATGGAGGAGCCCGCAGGCGACCGAGACGATGTCCAACCTCAGGTCCGCGAGGATTCCAGCCACCTCGAGCGGGTGGTTCAGGTATGGCTCCCCCGAGCGGCGAACCTGCCCCTGATGAGCCTGTGCCGCCACCACGTAGGCGGCCCGGAGGAGGTCGAAGTCGGCTTCGGGCTGATACGCCCGGACCCGGTCCCGAATCGTTTCGAACCGAATCATTGTTCGCCCTGTCTCCGGCCCTACCCTAGCAGCGAATAGTGTTGGATCGAGTTGAAGGAACCTTGGTCATTGTGGAGCCTGCGCTTGGCCTGCCGGGCATCCGTTCCCGGCGCGTGGGATCAAAAAAACCCCGTCGGCCGCGGCCGGAGCGCGCGGCCGACGGGGCCTGAACTCGGTTTGTCGGTGCTCCGCGGGTCAGCGCTCCTGGGTGGCTGCTTCCGCCGCCGCGGCTGCCGCCTCGGCTGCTTCCGCGGCCATCCGGTCGCGGATCTCAATAGCCCGGTTCCGGTACTCGTCGGCTTCGGCGACCAGGGCCGCCTCGTTCCTGGGATCTACCTTGGCCAGTTCCCGGAGGAGCAGGTTCTTGTAGACGAGCGCGTCCACGTATTCGTCGTTGCGCTCCAGGGCCAGGTCGAGTTGCACGATTCCGAGGTCAATGAATTCACGACGGTCCCCTGCCGATAGATCGGGGTCACGATAGACCTTGTCCCAGTAGTAGGTCGCGATCAGGTAGTAACCCTCCGGGTTGTCCGGGTTTACGTCCCGCGCCCGTTCGAGCCACTCCATCGTGTCGTCGAAACGACCGTACTTGTTGTACAGGTTGGCGACCTGCCGGTACCCGATCGGATCGTCGGGATTCATCTCGACCGGTCTTTCGTAGGCGGCGATCGCCTTGTCGAGGAGTGGATTGTTGTCTGGATCGTGAAACCGCTCGTACACGTCGGCCAGCCCGTAGTAGAGCTCCGGACTGTCCGGATCCAATTCGATCAGGCGATTGAAGTAGTGCTCCGCCCCTTCGAGATCATCGAGGTGGTCACGGTGAATGCCGGCCAGCTGTTCGGAGGCGTACTTTTCGTAGAGCGAAATGCCCTCCTTCGACGCCTGGTCGAGATCCGGGTCCGCGAGCGCGGAATCAACCACATCGAGCGTGTCCTCGTAGAGGTCGAGCGCGTTGTCGAGATACTCCTCGTTCTGCGGATCGTCGAACGTCGTCGGGCTGTAAAGCAGATGATTGCTGCTGGCGCTGAAAAAGCGCAGCGTCGTCTGGATCAGCGGGTTGTTGTCCGGGGCGTTCGCGGTGGCCTCGGCGTAGTACCGGATCGCATCCTCGTATTCCCGCCTGCCGTAAGCCTCGTTCGCCTTGCCGAAGGCCCGCATCGCCTGCAGCATGTCAACGTAGTTGCTCAAGAAGGACGGAAGTGGAGAGACTGCGATTCCTATGGTGAGCGCAAGAACTACCCCACCCGAGATGAGGGCGATCTTCTTTTGTTTCTGGTTCACGGCGTGTGATCTCCCTGGTCGCGCGAGCGGCTATTGGGCAACGATTCCCACGCGCTCGACGCCGTTCCCCTTCACGATGTCCAGAACGGAGACGACATCTCCGTAGGTCAGGAAGGGGTCAGCTTTCAGAAAGATGGTCTTGTCGGCGCGGGTCTCGAAGATGTCGCGGATGCGCAGGGGGAGTTCCTCCCGCGCCACCACTTGTTTGTTGATGGTCACCTGATTGCTTGAATCGATACTCAACACGAGCTGGTTCGGATCCGGCTCGGCATCGATGACTTGGTCCTCGTTGTCCGGCATTTCCACGTCGTGCCCCTGCTGCGTGAGCGGCGTCACGACCATGAAGATGATGAGCAGCACCAGAAGTACGTCAATCAGCGGTGTGATGTTGATGTCGGAAGTGACTCCGCCAGAGGCGAATCCTGCCATTCCCATGATGGTTTCTCCTGTATGTCAGCCCTTGCGGGTTGCTTACTCGGCGCGTTCCGTGATGAGGCCGATCTCTTCGGCTCCGCCATCGCGACAAAGTGACATGATGCCGAGCACCTCGTGGTAAGCGAGCCGCTCGTCGGCCTTCAGGAAAAGAACCTTCTCTGACTTGCCCATGAACTTGTTGGCGAGAGCGGTCGGCAATTCCTGCTGGGTCGTGGAGATGAGGTCGAGATAGATCGCCCCGTCCTCCCGGATCGCCACGTTCACCACGTCATCGCTGTCGGGGTGATCAAGGCCGTAATCGGCCACCGGAAGTTTGACGTCCACTCCCTTCTGCAGGAGCGGTGTCACAACCATGAAGATGATGAGCAACACCAGCATGACATCCGCCAGGGGGGTCACGTTGATGTTGGCGTTTACGTCCTTGCTACCAAGTCCTGCCATTCCCATGACGCGTTACTCCTTGGTTTTCCCGTTCCACGTCCGCCGAGGGCGGCTACGGAATGGGGCCTGCCGACGCCGCTCGGCCATTGCCGGGGAGGCTTTGGCGAATCGGCGCCGACAGGACATGAAGAGGGGACTCCGAAAGGTCCGCGTTAGCGGCGCGCCATGAAGTCGATGAGTTCGGAGGCGCCGTTGTCCATTTCCACGCCGAAGCCATCGGCCCGGTTCGTGAGGTAGTTGAACGCCCACACGGCAGGAATGGCGACGAAGAGCCCGAACGCGGTTGCGATGAGCGCCTCGGCGATCCCGGCAGACACCGCGCCGATTCCGCCTGATCCCGTCAGCGCCATGCCGCGGAAAGCGGTGATGATGCCGAGCACAGTACCCAGGAGGCCCACGAAGGGGGCGGTGGCGCCCACGGTGGCGAGCCCGGACAGGTTGCGACGGAGATCCATCATGCCGATGGCGGTGGCCCGCTGGATGGCCCGGTGGGCAGCCTCCATCGTCGTGTCCTTGTCAGCACCGCCTTCTTCGGACTGGTACTGCACTTCCTGAAGACCGGCGAGCAGCACCTTGGCGAGGTGGCTGTTCTTGACATCCTTGTCCTTGCTCACCTTGATGGCGGTGTCGATGTTTCCGGCCTTGAGTTCCTTGGCGATACGCACCGAGTAACCGCGGGACTGGCCCTTGGCTTTCCGGTAGGTCAGCCAGCGCTCGATCATGATCGAGAGCGAATAAACCGACATGATGGCCATCACGCCGTTGATCAGCTTTGCAGCCGGCCCCATGTGGGACCAGATCTCAAGCAAGTCAAAAGACATTCCGTTCGTCCTCCTGGGATCTAGGAAAAAAGTGGTTGTGTTCCCCCACGCCGGATCGGACTGAGGATCGGCACGAATCGGGTCGCTGCGATCTGGTCACTCCGGGCAGGGGGCAGAGCGAAATCGTTCTTGAAAAGAGTTGTGGTCTCGGGTTGCGTCAGGAAACCGGATTGCCGGACAAGCCTTCGGGAGGGGCGTCAGCCAAGGTTGAAGGTCACCGTCACGGTCATGACGATGGGCACCGGAACCCCGTTGAGCAGAGTGGGTTGGTACTTCCACTGTCGCACGGCGTCCATCGCCGCCTGATCAAGGAGTGGAATCGAGCGCAAAACGGAAATGTTGGTCACATTCCCGCTCGGGTCAATGATGGCTTCCAGGATGACTACTCCGGAGACCCGCGCTTGCTTGGCGATTTCCGGATAGATCGGCTGGACGTACACCGTGCGGGTCGGTTCCCGAATCTCTCCGCCGACGCGGACAGGAGCAGCCTTGGGCGGCGGAGGAGGGGGGCCGGAAGGCAGCCCGCCGACGATTCCGCCGATGATGCCGCCCGGCACGCCGCCTTCGACACCACCCGGAACACCAAAGTCGACACCCGCGTCGCCGAGATCATCGGGGATATCCACGGGAGCCACGAACTGCGGGGTGGTGTTGAGCACCGGCTTGGGCGCCGCCCGGCGCCTGGCCTTTGGTGGCGGCGGCGGCGGTGGTGGCGGCGGCGGCGGCGGGGCAGCTGCCATGAACGTCATGATGCCTTCCGGCGTCGGAAGGTTGACGGTCAGGATGGGGATGATGATGAACGCCATCACGGCTCCACCCTGGAGCAGGAAAGAGAAGGCGAAGCTGCCGAGGGAACGCCCGGCGCTCTGGTCCAATCCGGCCACTCTGAAAGTCGGTTCTCTTGCCACGTTGATCTCCTTCTCCCCGAATCCGACCCGACCTCGGCCTTGGAGGGGGCAGCGGAGAACAGCCCGGTGAGTCGCCAACTCCGGAGGCCGCACAAAGCGACAGACGACTTGCCAGGCTGCTTGGGGAAGACGGAGAAAAATAGCGTATTCGGCCGGGGTCTGTCAACAGAGGATTGGTGACGTGAAGGCCGGAGCGAGGGCGTGCCGTCCCACCGCCCAACCCGCCTCCCACGGGCGGCCCCTCCCCCAGCAGCCCGTGGACAAAATCACGCGGCATTTGCGAGCCAAGAGGGAAGGGGGCCGGGCAAACCCGTCCCCCGTCCCTCTCGCTCCGGGCTCTCCGCGCGGCTGTCGCCCCGCTCCGGAACCAAACAGCGATTCAGCCCAGCGGAACCGGCCCCCGACCGGGATAACTGGCCCCACCGGGAGAGCTGCTAGCTCTACCGCAATGTGAATCGGACCACCAGATCGCTGAGCGACGCCACCGGTCGTCCGTTGCGTTGCGCCGGGCGGAATCTCCACTCGGACTCGACGACCCGGATGGCTTCGGAATCGAGTTCGGGCACCGATCGCAGAATCCGGAGCACCTCGACCCTCCCCCGTTCGGTAATCAGGGCCCGCAGCACGACCCGTCCGCGAACCCCGTTCCGAAGCGCCTCCCGGGGAAAGCGGGGGTGCGGCATGGCCAGCGCGGTTGGTGGCTCGTCCGGGGGCGGTAGCACCGGATCGGCATCCTTTCGGAGTCCGCCGATCTGCCCCCCCGGAACGCCTCCTGGAATTCCACCGATCACCCCCTCCCGCTGCCCGAACTCCATCCCGTCCCAGAGCCCCTCCGGAATGCCGTGCTCCGCCCCGAACGTTGAAGGGACTTCCGCCGCTTCGAGTACCTGCACCAACTCGGCGCGGGCCGGTGGGGTGGCGAGATGGGTTCGAGTCGTATCCCCGGTCCGCTCGGCGCGGTCCTCGGGATCCGGTCTCGCCGTGGGATCCCCCCGGCGCAGCGCCGCTGGCGGAGGCGCGAAGAGGCGGACCTGGTACGCCTCGAAGGCCGGCAGGTCGCCGTTTCTGAGGGAGAAGGAGGGGTAGAGCAGCAACGCCAGGAGCGCGCCGTGCAGCGACAGCCCGAGGGGGAGGGAGAGGCCGAAACCCGGAGAGGGTGTGTGCGGCATACCCAAGCGGATCCGTGTTCTTTCCCTGGAACGCCGAGACGGCACCTGACGGTTACCTCGCCGGGCGAGTGTAGCCCGGCCCCAGCGGAGGCGCTCAGGCGCGGGAGTCGGATGCCCGGGACGGGAGCGCTCGGGAACCGGTCGTCGAACCCCTCGCACTCCGCGGTCCCGGTTGCCGTCCCCGGCGTCCGACGGGTTGCCCGGCGTGAACCGCCAGGCGGATCAGACTCGGACGGGAGGCGCCTGGGGCCGCTGCTGTTCCGCGGTGGCCGCCGTTCCGCCGCGCGCCGAGCGCCACCAGAGGACGATCGGGGAGGCAATCGCGATCGACGAGTAGGTCCCCACGACGACCCCGGCAACCAGCACGAAGGAAAAGGCGCGAAGCACCTCACCGCCCCAGGTCAGCAGTGCTCCCACCGCGAGCAGGGTGAGGCCCGAGGTGAGGACGGTGCGCCGGAGCGTCTGGTTGATGGCGAGGTTCACGATGTCCGCGAGTTCCAGCCGGCGGTGGATGTGACGGTTTTCGCGGACGCGGTCGAAGATGACAATCGTGTCATTCACCGAATAGCCCACGAGCGTCATGAACGCAGCAATCACGTTCAGGCTGATCTCGTAGTTGAAGAGCGAGACGAGAGCCAGCGTTACGAGCACGTCGTGAATGACGGCGACGGTGGCACCGACCCCGTATACCGGCTCGAATCGGAAGCCGATATAGATGAGCATGGCGAAGAGGGCCAGGATGGTGGCGTTCCGGGCGCGTCGCCGGAGCTCCTCACCCACGACCGGGCCCACGATCTCGGTGCTGAAGGAGACCAGCTCACCCGCGGTCCCGGCGCGAAGCCCGTCGAGAATCCGATTGGCCGTCTCGTCGATCGGAGCTTGTCCCGTTGGCCCGGGGGCGGCGCCCTGTTCGGGGGCCGCGTCTTCCGGCGCCTTCTCAACCCGGATCATGACCTGATTCATTTCGGGCCGGTCATAGCTCTGGATCACGGCGCTTCCGTACCCGAGCTCGGTGACCACCGCCCGCACCGCATCGATTTCCGGGGCCTCGGCGAACTTGGCGACAACCATGGTGCCCTCGGAGAAATCGATGCCGTAGCGAAGACCACCCTTGCGGACGACGTCGAAGATGCCGGCGACGAGCAGCGCGGCGGAGATCCCGGCGAACCACCACCGGTACTTGATCCAGTTGATTCGGGTATCGCCGAGGATGTCCATGCGGTGCCGGCGCCTTGCTAGATGCTGAGTGCGGCGACCTGACGCCGTCCGGAAAGCACGAGATCAAAGATGTAACGCGACACGAACATGGCCGTGAAGACGTTGCTCACCAGGCCGATGCTGAGCGTTACGGCGAATCCCTGGACCGGGCCGGTGCCGAACTGGAAGAGGATGGCGGCTGCGACCAGGCTGGTCATGTTGGCGTCCACGATGGTCCAAAAAACCCGGGAGAACCCGACGGATATCGCGGTCCGCGGAGGTTTGCCGGTACGCATCTCTTCCTTGATGCGCTCGAAGATCAGGACGTTCGCATCCACTCCCATCCCAATTGTGAGGATGACCCCGGCAATTCCTGGGAGGGTCAGCGTGGCGGCGAAGTAGGCCATCGCGCCCACGAGGATGAAGAGGTTCAGGAGAAGGGCGACAACGGCGTTCAAACCCGAAAAACGGTAGTAGAGGAGGATGAACAGCAAGACGCCGGCGAGACCCGCCAGCGAGGCGGTTACCCCGCTCCGGATCGAGTCGGCGCCGAGGGACGGCCCCACCGTGCGTTCTTCCTGGTACTCGAGCGACGCCGGGAGCGCGCCGGCGCGTAGCACGAGCGCCAGGTCCACGGCTTCCTGCACCGTGAAGTTTCCGACGATCTGGCCCTGGTCGTAGATCGGGCTCTGGATGACGGGAGCGGAGACGATCAGGTCGTCGAGAACGATCGCCATCTGCCGGCCCACGTTGGCGCCGGTGAAGTCACGGAATCGGGAGGCCCCCTCGGCATGCAGGCTGAACTCCACGTTCGGGGTGTTCGTCTGGAAGTCGATCGCCTGGCGGGCATTCCTGAGATCCCGGCCGGTAATGGCGGCGACCCGGTTCACCTGGTAGTAGCCGGTCGCGCCGGTGGGCAGCTCGCTCGGGATGTTCTCGAGCGTGCTGTTCAGGGGAGGCAGCGCGGCTTCGTCGAGCGCCGGCCCGGCCTGCACCAGGCGCAGTTCCAGTTGCGCGGTTGCCTGGATGATCTCCTTGGCCCGCGCGACGTCGTCGTAACCCGGCAACTGCACCAGGATCTGGTCCCCGGTGTTTCCGTGGGTGGTGATGACCGGTTCCGCGACCCCCAGCTCGTCAACCCGTCGGCGGATGGTTTCCATCGCCTGGGTCACCGTTTGTTCCCGGACGACGATTTCCTCGCTGGGACGGAGGGTGAAGGACCAGTCGTCGCCGCCGAGGCTTCTCAGATCCCAGCCCGGCCAACTGAAAGCGATGATGTCCCGTACTTCGCGAAGACGGGAGTCGTCGAGATTCAGGATGGTGAGTTGTCCCAGTCCTATGGTTTCGACGTCGGCGAAATCGATCTCCTCGTTGTCGAGGTGTTCGGCGAACTGCTCGGCGGTCTCGTCGGTCAGGACCCGCACCGCGTCCTCGGTGTGCACCCGCATGACGAGGTGGATCCCGCCCTGGAGATCGAGCCCCAGAACGATCGTGTCCCGGGGTGGGTTGATCACATAGGCCAGCCCGGCGACCATGAGAAGGAGCAGAACTCCCTTCAGGCGGAGACTTCTGGCCATTCTCTCGCTGGTGGAGCTGCCGTCCGGGCGATCAGGGCTTCTTGTCGATCACGCTGGCGACCGCACTCTTCGAGATCTGGAGCTTGACCGAGTCGCTGACCTTCAGTTGCACGATGTCACCCTGAATTCCGGCGACGGTTCCATGGATTCCGCCGGTGGTGACGACCCGGGCGCCGCGATCGAGACTCCGCAGCATCTCCTCGGTTTCTCGCTGGCGTTTGCGCATGGGACGGAAGACGATGAAGTAGAAGATCCCGAAGATGATCGCGAACAGCACGATCTGCATGCCGAATTGGCCGCCGGCCGGGTTCGCTTGGAGCAGTGTGGGGAGCATGGTCCGAGTTCGGTTCGCTGGTGCGCTGATGTGAAAAAACCCGCACCCCCCTAGGGAGAGCGGGCCGGGCACCGAACCGCGCGGCAGGATACCACGGGGAGCCGCGTCGGGTGGTTTGCGCGGACCAACTGCAACTCGCTGGTGTGCCGGCGCTCAACTTCGCCGGACCGGTCTCAGCCAGGACTTGGTCCGGAATTCCAGCGGCGGCGATTTCCCTCGTGGAATTCGGCGAAGCGGTCGGCCGCAATTGCCTCACGCAGCCGCGCCATGAGCCCCGCGTAGAACGTGAGGTTGTGGGCGCTCAGTAGCGTGGCCGCGATCCGCTCCCTGGCCCGGAGCAGGTGGTGCAACCAGGCGCGGCAATAGTCGCGGCAGGCCAGGCAATCGCATTCATCGTCGAGCGGGGCGGCGTCGTCCCGGTAGGGAGCCCGTGAGACGTTCAGCCGGCCGGTCGAGGTGAATACGATGCCGCGGCGGGCCAACCGGGTCGGAAGCACGCTGTCGAAGAGATCCATGCCGAGTCCGGCGGATTCGATCAGGTCTCGCGGCAGCCCGGCCCCCATGAGATAGCGGGGGCGTTCTTCTCCAAGGGTCTCCGCCGAGAGCGCGGTCACGCGGCGGGTGTCCTCGGTGGGTTCTCCCATCAGCAGCCCGCCGATGCCAAACCCGTCGAAACCCTCTCCCGGGGGGCCGAGAGCCACGAGGGCGCGGGCGTTGAGCCGCCGTGTTTCCGGGAGGGTGCCGCCCTGGACGATCCCGAAAAGGAGCTGGCCGGGCGCGCGCGGGGCGGCCAGCGAGCGTTCGGCCCAGCGGAGGCTGCGGGCCGCCGCCCGTTCGACTTCGGCAGGCGGGGCCGGGAGCGAAATGCACTCGTCGAGCACCATCGCGACATCCGAGCCCAGGTTCCGCTGGATTTCGATGGCTCGCTCGGGGGTCAGGTGGTGCGGCGATCCGTCCCGATAGGAGCGCAGGTGAACCCCGGTTTCCGAAACCTCCCGCAGGGTTGCGAGGCTCGCAACCTGATAGCCGCCGCTGTCGGTCAGGATGGGGCGGTTCCAGGCCATCAACCGGTGCAGACCGCCGAGGGCGGCAATCCTCTCGTCGCCGGGCTGCAGCATCAGGTGCCAGGCGTTGCTCAGCAGCATCCGCGTTCCCGTGGCGGCGACGCCCCCGCTCGTCAGCCCGCGGATGGCGCCCCCGGTCGCGACCGGCATGAACGCGGGGGTCTCCACCACACCGTGCGCGGTGGTCAGGCGGCCCAGTCGGGCCCCCTCGCTGCGGCCGACGATCTCGAAGCTCACGGGGCGAGAAGCAGGCGATCGATCGCGGCCGCCACCCCGTGAGCGTCGTGTGACGCGGTGATCTCGAAGCCTCGAGCCTTCAGTTCCGGCTCCGCGTTGTCCATGAGAACCCCGACCCCGGCGGCTTCCAGCATTTCCAGGTCGTTCCAGTTGTCACCGATCGCGAGGGTCTCGCTGAGCGGCAGGCCGGCTTCCCGCGCGACCCGGGCGAGCGCGATGCCCTTGTTTGCCGCACCTGCCAGGACGTCCAGCAGGCCGAGGCGGGTAGCCTGGTATTCGGTCCGTTCAAGGTTCACGGAGTTCCCGAGCGATGCCGAAAGCTCATCTTCGGCCTCCCGGCATGCTTCCGGGGTGCCGGCGATCACCAGGTGCAACGGATCTTCCGGGAACACCGGAGCGGGATCGAAACGGGGGGCCGGCCGAACGGTCCGCAGATAACGCGCCACCCGCGGGGTCGTGGGTGCGTGGGCCGTGATGCGCACGGCACCGTCGCGTTCGCTGATGAGCGCGGGTATGTCGAGCCGCAGCGCGGTACGGACGGCCCGCTCCGCAGCGGCTTTGGGGAGCGGGAACTCGGCGATGGTCCGGTCGAAGCGCCGGATCAACGCGCCTCCGTGCCCCACCCGAAAAGCGGCCCCGGAAAGATCCGCGGTAAGGGCTTCGAGTTCCACGTAGCGTCGGCCGGAGATGAAAGCGAGCGCCACGCCGGCTCGTTCGGCACGCTGGAGCGCCGCCCGGTTTGCCTCGGAAACCTCTTTCCTGGAGTTCAGCAAGGTGCCGTCGAGGTCCACGGCCAGCAACCGGAAACGCGGCGGGGCCTCCCGGTCGCTGCTCTTGATCGCACCGCCGGCGGCCGAACCGGGGTGCGCCAGGTTGTCCACGGCCTAGCAGCCGGGGGCGGCGAAGCCAGGGTTGCGCGCGGCCAGAGCGGTCCGGGGCGCTTTTCCCACGGGCTAGTTCTCCGGCGGGGTCACGCCGTCCCAGATGCGGATACGCCGGATCCGGTCACCCGCCTCGATCTGGTCCAAAACGGCGAATCCATCCCGGACGTGGCCGAAGAGGGTGTAGCGGCCGTTGAGATGCGGCTGCGGAAGCAGCGTGATGAAGAACTGGCTGCCCCCGGTGTCCTTGCCGTCGAGAGCCATGCCGACGCTTCCCCGCATGTAGAAGCCCTCGCCGATCTCGCAACGGATCGTGTAGCCCGGGCCGCCTGACGAATCCCCGCGCGGGTCCCCCGCCTGCAGGACGAAGTTCGAAACCACGCGGTGGAAGCGCAACCCGTTATAGAAGCCCTCGCGGGCAAGCCGGATGAAGTTGGACACCGTTCGCGGGGCGTCCCCGATGAAGAGTTCGATCTCGATGTCTCCCCGGGAGGTCTCGATCCATGCCACGGGACTGAACGGAGCCTCGAGCATCGCGCGGTACTCGGCGGCCTCCAGAGTGGAGGCGGCAGCCGGTTCTTCGTCCGCGAGTCCGAAGCGGCGCAGGAATTCGTGGGCTTCGCGGCGGACCGGCCAGGCGGGGTCGGCGAGCGCGTCTCGGGCGAAGGCGGTCCGTTCGGTTTCCGGCCCCTGGGCCAGCCCGGCCCGCAGGGCTGCCAGCCGGAAGTCCGGCACCGCGGCGGTGTCCAGCTCATAGGCCTGGCGCAGACTTTCTCCGGCGGTCTCCAGGTGTCCGAGCATCGCCGCTGCCGCGGCGCGCTCGTAGGGATCCTCCGCTCCAAGGTGCCGGACGAGCGTCTCGACAACCTCAGGACTCGCCTCCCCAGCGCCGCGGAGATGCTCTTCCAGCTCCCCCAGCCCGGTGAGCGCGACCGCGCGCACTCTCGGATCTTCGTCGGTCAGCATGTTTCGCAACAGGAAACTGCGGATGCGCGGATCGTGGATTTCGGCGAGCCGTCGGGCCATGGCGATCCGGCCGACGGGATCGCGGTCCGACCATCCGGAGAGCAGCAGGAAAAACCCCTCCTCGTCCTGAACATAGAGGGCTCGCAGGGCGCCGGCGCGCACTTCCGGATCGGGCGACTGCATCCGCGGGATCAGGGCGTCCATCACCTCGGGGTGACGGATCTGTGCGATTCCCAGAAGAGCTTCCCGCCGGATTGCCGGAACCGGGTCGTCGAGCGCGGCGAAGACCCTCGCTCCGGTCGTGGAGCCCACCGGCAGGCCGGCCTCTGCCAGGGCCCGCAGAGCGCGGAACGCTTCGATGCGCACGGTGTCGCTCGGGTGGCTGAGTTCAGGAGAGAGGTCATCGGCCACCGGAAGCCCCGTTGAGCCGAGGCCCCGAACGCCGAACGCGCGGATGACCGGATCCGGCGAGCCCGCATAAGCGCGATGAAGGGACACGAGAGCCGGATCCCGGAGACGAGCCGCCGCCCAGGCAGAAACCCACCAGAGAGTTCGCGGCGACCCTTGCCGGGAGAGGATCGCGACCGGGTCGCCGGGGTTTCCACCGTCGTCCCGAATGCGGGCCAGTGCGAACAGGCCGAGTCTGGCCTCGTCCCAGGAAGTTCTCCGCCGGAACGCCTCGACGTCCTCCCGCCGTTCGGAATAGCCGGACACCTCCACCAGTTCGGCCAGTCGTCCGGAAACGATCTCGCCGGCCCGCTCGCCGCCCCGCCGCCCGAGAGCCTCGATTGCCTTTTCGCGAACGCGGCTCGAAGCGTCCAGGAGCGCGGCCTCGAGAGCGGAAACCGCTTCTTCCGGCAGCGGATCCTCGACGAGACCGAGGGCGAACGCCGCGGTCGAGCGCACGGCGCCCGCTTCGTCCGCCGCGAGGGCGGCGACCAGCGGCCCGACGGCGCCGGGACGACCGATGCGTCCGAGGGCGAGGACCGCCCGGCGCCGGACCTCGGGATCGGGGTCGTAGATCCGGTCGAAGAGCCATCCGTCGCCGAACGACCGGGCGTCCTCGAGTGAAAGGACGCGGGCGAGCCGCTCGGGGGCGGGGAGCACCGGAGGTGCCGGCGCTGGCTGCCCCGGCCGTGCCCCGGGTGCGGGAGTCGACTGTGCGGCAACCGGCGCGGCCGCCAACAGGCAGGCGGCGGCAAACACGCAGGCGTCGGCAACCAGGGCCGAGAGGCGAAACCGCGCCCCCGCGGGCCGGCGGATCAGCGGGAAAGCGTGGTTTCGCAAAGGGTGTGGCGGCGAATTACGTCTTCCCGAAGCGCGAAGCCGATTCCCTCGCCGGTGGGGATCGGGAGGGAACCATCGGGATCCACGGTGACTGGGGGCTCGATGATTTCCTCGGTGAAGTACCGCTCGGAGGCGGCCACGTCGCCTGGCATCGAAAAGCCGGACAGGGAGGACAGGTGGATGTTGTGGGCCCGCCCGACGCCGCTCTCCAGCATTCCGCCGCACCACACCGGAATGCCGTGACTTTCGGCCAGTCGAGCGATGTCGCGTGCCGCCGAGAGCCCCCCAACCCTTCCCGCCTTGATGTTGATGATGCGGCACGCCTTCATCTCGATCGCCCGGCGGGCGTCGGCGACGGAATGGACGGATTCGTCCAGGCAGACCGGCGTCGAGATCTCGCGCTGGAGCGCGGCGTGGTCCCACATGTCGTCGTGTTCGAGGGGCTGCTCGATCATCATCAGCCCGAACCGGTCGAGTTCCCGGAACAGGGCTTCGTCCTCCAGCCTATAGGCGCTGTTCGCATCCACCATGAGCGGCATTTCCGGATAGCGCTCCCGCACCCGCCGCACGACGTCCACGTCCCAGCCGGGCTTGATCTTGATCTTGATCCGCCGGTAGCCCCGCGAGAGCTCGAGCCCGATCTTCTCCAGGAGTTGTTCCACGGTGTCCTGAATCCCGATCGAGACCCCCGAGACCGTGCGGGAGCGGGTGCCTCCGAGCACGCCGGCGAGCGGTTTCTCCTCGAGGCGCGCAAACGCGTCCCACACCGCCATCTCGATGGCCGCCTTGGCCATGTTGTGGCCTCGCACCCGTGCAAAGGAAGGAACGACCTCGTCCGGATGGAGGTAGTCCCGCTCGGCGGCCAGCGGCCAGAGGAAATCCCGGATGATGTGCTCGGCGGTGCGAACCGTTTCGTAGGAATAGCCCGGAGCGACATCGGCGACACACTCGGAATGGCCGCTGACCCCATTCACCCGGGCTTCCACGAGGAGAAACTGCTGCTCGGTGACCCGCGCGAAGCTGGTCTCGAAGGGGAATTTGAGGTCGAGTCGGAGTTCGCGGAGGGTGAGTTGATCGATTTTCATGCGGCGGCCACGAATGTTAGTGGCCGGTGGTGAAACCCCCGTGAGCGCCAAGAGTGGTGGGGCCCAGTTAGCCCGGGTGGGGATCCGGTTGACAAGGCGCGTGAGGGAGGAATACCGGGTGTATTTCGGCCGAAACGCAACGATGAGCGCCTCACAGAGGCGCGGTTCAGCCGGGATGCATCGCCCGGCGAACGCCGCGGGGGTTTTGCCACAGGCTGCTAAGCGCGGACGAGAGAGTGGCTACGGGCCCGAATCGGGTGTTTCGCCGCTCTACAATCGTCGAGTTGTCGGAAAAAGCAGACCTGCCCGAGTGAGTACCACGCGATGAGCCCCGAAATCCGGGGCGTTTCCATCCTGGGGGCGACGGGGTCCATCGGTTCGACGACGCTCGAGGTGGTGGATCGCTACTCCGACCGATTCCGGGTCGTCGCCCTTGCCGCCGGTCGCTGCAGCGAACGGCTCTTCGCTCTTTGCGAGCGCTACCGTCCCGAACTCGTGGCCCTTGGCCGCACGGAAGCGGCGGAGGAGTTCCAACACAGCTATGGGCGGCGGCTCCCGGGGCTTCAGGTCGTTGGGGGGGCCGCGGGGTTGGAGCAGGCGGCCACCGCGCCGGACGCGGGGTTCGTCATTTCGGGGATCGTGGGCGCCGCGGGGCTTCGTCCGACGCTCGCCGCGCTCCACGCCGGAAAAGTTGTCGGCCTCGCCAACAAGGAGTCGCTGGTGGCTGCCGGAGTGTTGATGGCGCGCGCGGCGGCGGCGTCCGGAGCCCGTCTGATACCAGTGGATAGCGAGCACGCTGCCATCCACCAGTGTCTCGCCGGCCGTCGGGATCCCGTCCGCCGTATCTGGCTGACCGCGTCCGGTGGGCCGTTCAGGACCGCTTCGGCCGCGGAGATCGCGAAGGCGACGCCGGAAATCGCGCTTCGCCACCCCACCTGGCGCATGGGGCCCAAGATCACCATCGACTCGGCGACGATGATGAACAAGGGGCTCGAGATGATCGAAGCGCGCTGGCTCTTCGATCAAACGCCGGAGGCCATTCGGGTGGTGGTCCATCCGGAATCCATCGTTCACTCCATGGTCGAGTTCGAGGACGGCTCGATCCTCGCCCAGCTTGGAGTCACGCACATGCGAACACCGGTGCAATACGCGCTCACCTGGCCCGAACGCCTGCCGACGGGACTCGATCCGCTGCCGTTCGATCAGCCACTCGACCTCCGCTTCGAGCCACCGGATCCGAACCGCTTTCCCTGCCTGCGCCTCGCTGCCGACGCGCTGGCCTCCGGAGGCGATGCCCCGGCGGTACTGAACGCGGCGAACGAAGTTGCCGTGGAGGCCTTTCTCGACCGCCGGATCTCGTTCCCCGGCATTTCGGAAGTGGTGGGGGCGACGCTGGACGCCCACAACCCCACCGAACCCGAAGATCTGGAATCCGTAGCTCGCGCCGACGCCTGGGCGCGCTCCCATGCCCGCGAACTGGTTGCGGATCGCGCTCCCGCCACGGTTCGCTGAACACCATGCTCACCATCATCGCCTTCGTCGTCGTCGTGGGGACGCTCGTCGTCGTCCACGAGTTCGGCCACTACCTGGCGGCGCGTTTCATCGGCGTCCGGGTGGAGACTTTCTCGATCGGATTTCCGCCGAACATCTATCGGCGCCGGGTCGGCGATACCGACTGGACCGTTGGCCTCCTGCCGCTCGGCGGTTACGTGAAGATGGCCGGAGACGCGCCCGGACATGGGGGCACCGACCCCGCTGAACTCCAGAACCGCACTCGCGGGGAACGGCTCGCCATCCTCTTTGCGGGACCGGCCATGAACTTCCTGCTGGCGATCGTGATCCTGGCCGGGCTGTTCTATGTCGGAATGGAACGGAGGGTGGGGCTCTCCGATCCTCCCGTCGTCTCCTACCTGGCTGCGGACTCGCCCGCGGGCCAGGCCGGCATTCGCGCGGGTGACCTGATTCTGACGATCGCGAGCGAGCCCGTTCCGGACTGGCGCACCGCGTTGGAGCAGATCATCGTGCGGCCGGACCAGGAAGTCGCGTTCGAAGTGGAACGCGAAGGCAGGGTGCGCGGTTTCCGGGTCCCGATCGCTTCGGAAGGTGTTGACGCAATCGGGGACGCCGGGATCTATCCCCCGGCGCCCCCGATCATCGGAGCTGTCCTCCCCGGAACTCCGGCTGCGTTGGCGGGTCTGGCGCCGGGTGACCGCATCGTGCACCTCAACGGCAGTCCGGTGGGTAGCACCCGCGAAGTTTCGGCCCTGGTGCGCTCTTCAGTTGGCGAGCGTTCGACCGCGGTTCCAGAGATCACCCTGGGCATCCAGCGGGATCAGAGTGAAATGGTCGTGCCCGTGGTGCCCGAGCTCTTCGAGGATCCGAACAGCGGGGAGGCCTATCCCCGCGTTGGCGTGCAGTTCCGGCCGCCCTTCCGGCGCGTAAGAGCCGAATCGATTCCGAACGCCCTCCAGGAGGCGGTTTCCGAAACCGCGCGGTGGGGAACCCTCACCGTCACCCAACTCGGCCGGGTGGTTCGAGGCCAGGGCTCGCCGCGTCAGTTCTCGGGTCCCATCGGGATAGCGCAGGCCTCGGGCGAAGCACTGCGTCGCGGACCCACCGAAATCCTGCTTCTCATGGCGCTTTTGAGCCTCAGTCTCGGAGTGCTCAATCTGCTGCCGATTCCCGTGCTCGACGGCGGACAGATCGCCGTGCTGCTCGTCGAGTCAGCCGCCCGGCGGGACCTCAGCCTCGGCGTGCGGAAGGCGCTGATGGTCGCGGGCGCCGCGTTCATGCTGCTCGTCTTTGTGCTCGTCATCTACCTCGACATTTCGAAGACGGGCCTGTTGGGCTGACTGTTGGGCTGATCTGTTGGGCTGATCTGTTGGGCTGATCTGTCGCGCTGACCTGTCGGGCTGAGCGGGCCGGCCCCGCGTCTTCCGGGGCCGCGGCGCCCCTTCCTCAGAGGGGTAGGACGATGGCGGCTGCGGCGAGGGCCAAGGCCCCAAAGAGGACGCCGTCGATGCGGTCGAGGAGGCCGCCGTGCCCGGGGATGATCCGCCCGCTGTCCTTGCGCCCGGAAGCCCGTTTCCAAAACGACTCGAAGAGATCGCCGAGAGCCGCTGCCGCCGAGAGCCAGGCGCCGAGAAGGGCGCCCGCTCCCGGACCCAGTGGACCGGGGAGGAGCGGGACGGCCGCCGCTCCCACGGCGGCGCCGAACGCCAACTGGGAGACGAAGCCGGCCCAGGTCTTGCCGGGACTGAGCGAGGGTGCGAGTCGCGGACCGCCGATCAGCTTGCCACCGAAGAAGGCGCCGGCTTCGCCCACCATCACCGTCGCGAGCAAGAACAGCAGGCTCCGGCCTCCGTTCGCTCCGGAACTCACGGCGAGGAGCGCCGCCGCTGGGAGACCGATCCAGAGTGCCGCCAGCGCCATCGCCCCGAGCCAGCCGAGGGCCCGGGGCGTTGCCGGTAGCGTTAGGGCGAAGATGCCGAGGACGGTCAGGGCCGCGATCGGCAACGCGCTGGGGCCGCTCGAAATCCCGAGCCCGGCCACGAGAAGCATCAGGACGACGGTTGCGACCAGGCCCCGGAGCGGAATCCGCGCGGGTTCGACGTCTCCCTCTCCGCCGTCCGCCGCGCAGATTGTCCCCGCCATCCGGGCCGCCTCCCGGCAGGCGTAGACGGCCGCCAACAGGATGGCCATTTGGCGAACCCATCCCGGTACCAACAGGCACAGAGCCAGCGTTCCGGCGGCGACCACCGCCGCGCTGATCACCCGCCGCATGCCGGCCGACCGCTACTTGGAGATCCCGCCGTACCTCCGGCTGCGGCGCTGGTAGGCGAGGATCGCCTCGAAAAGGTGCCGCCGCCGGAAATCCGGCCAGAAGGTGGGGGTTGTCCAGAATTCGGTGTAGGCGCTCTGGAAGAGGAGGAAGTTGGAGACCCGTACTTCGCCGCTGGTGCGGATCAGGAGGTCCGGATCGGGCAGTCCCCGGGTATAGAGGTAATTCCCGAAGGTGTGTTCGTCGAGATCGGGCGCCGTGCCTTCCCGCGCCGCCTGCTCGGCGATCCGCCGGGCGGCATCCACGATTTCCGCCCGGCCCCCGTAGTTCAGGGCGATGTTGAGGCTGAGCCCCTGGCACTTCTCGGTCGCCTGGCGGGTCTCCTCGATCATCGCCTGGACGTCGGCCGGCAGTTCATGCAGCCGGCCGATGGGCCGGAACCGGATGTCGTTGGCGATCAGGTTCTCGGTTTCAAGGCGCAGGTAGCGCTTGACCAGTTCCATCAGCACCTCGACCTCTTCGGGAGGCCGGCTCCAGTTCTCGATCGAGAAGGCGAACATGGTGAGAGCCCCGAGTCCGAGGCTGGCTGCGCCCTCCACCGTGTCCCGGACCGATTCCACGCCCGCCGCGTGCCCCTCGACCCTTGCGAGGCCGCGGGCGGCCGCCCAGCGCCCGTTGCCGTCCATGATGGCCGCCACGTGGAGCGGGAGCCGGGTCCGGTCGATCCGGGTCAGGAGTTCGGCGGTTTCCTCCTCGGGAGCGATGTCGAAGGTCGCTGAGCTCCCGGGCACGAGCCGGCCAATTTAGCAGTGCGCGAACAAACCACGCGGCGTTCGGGCGACGGTGGATGCCGGCCGGAGCGTGACGCTTCCGCCTGGCCGCCGTTTCCTTCGGTCCCGGGGCGCAGGCCGTTTCTCCCCTGGGCTCAACTCACGGGGGAGGCGCCCTGGGCGCCGCGATCGCCATAGTGGACGCTCTGGAGTCGCAGTCCGCGGGCGGGAGCCCGGAAGCGGGGTCCGGGGGCCTCCGGGTCCCGGAGCATGGCCCTCACCCGATCAAGGGGAAGCTGTCCCCGACCCACCGCCACCAGCGTTCCGACCATCCGGCGAACCATGTAGCGGAGGAACCCATCCGCCGTTATCTCGAAGACCAGCCCGTTTGCTGCCGGGGTGAGCTGCGCGGCGAAAACGTTGCGGATCGGGCTCCGGGGCTCTTCCCCCGGGGGAGCGGTGAAAAATGCCCGGAAATCATGGCGGCCCCGCAGGGCGCGGGCGGCGTCCTCCATGGCCTCCCCGGAGAGGCCGTCGCCCACCGGCCAGGCGAACCTGGACTGAAGAGGAGACACCACCTCCCCGAACAGCAGGTGGTAGCGGTAGGTCTTGCCCGTCGCGTCGAACCGCGCGTGGAAATCGGCGGGGACCTCCCGGGCGGCCAGAACGCGGACGGAAGCGGGTAACAGAGCATTCAGGCCTGCCCGGATGCCAGCGGCGGGAATCGCCAGTGGGGCGTCAAAATGGGCCACCTGGCCCTCGGCGTGGACTCCCGCGTCCGTCCTTCCCGCACCGATCACCGGCGCCCGGTCGGCCGGAGTCAACCGGTAGAGTTGCCGGACCGCCGCTTCGATCCGGCCCTGGATGGTCTCGTGCTCCGGTTGGATCTGCCAGCCGGCGAAATCGGTTCCGTCGTAGGCCAGGTCCAGCCGGACCCGAATCTCCGACTCCATCACCGGTTCTCCAGGGACCGGGGAAACCCCGAGGCCGGCACGTTCGTATTCATGGAGAGACCGTAGAAAATTCCGGCTGAGCGCGTCTTGTTGATGAGACCTCCGCCGGGCCGCTCGCCCGTTCTTTCCGCAGGAGACACCCTATGCGCACCACCACCGCAATTCTTGTCCTTTCGCTCGGTCTGGCCGGCGAGGCGTTTGCCGGTCCTTCCGAGGAGGACGGCGCCGGCCAGCGGCAGCCGCTCGAACTGAGCCTCGACGAAGCGATTCAGCAGGCCTTGGAGAACAACCTCAGCGTCCAGATTTCGAGGTTGGCACGCCAGTCTTCCACCTTCGCGCTTTCGGCGGCCCGGCGGGTGTACACCCCGGAAATGGTGCTGGACACAAACCTTACGGAGAGTCTCTCCCCGGCGGAGAGCCAGCTTGACGGAGCCGAACAGAACGAGCGCGACAACCTGAACTACAACCTGCGCCTCGAGCAGCAGTTGCCGTTCGGGGCCAACTACTCGGTTCAGTTCAACAACAACCGGCTGGCCACGAACAGCGCGTTCTTCACTTTTAATCCACGTTACCGGAGCACGCTGAACGCGCAGGTGACCCAGCCCCTGCTCCAGAACTTCCGCGCCGACCCCCAGCGGCGTCAGATTCTGGTTTCGCAGAACGGCGAACGGCAGGCGGGACACGAATTTGAGCGCAGCGTGCTGGACTTGCTCCGGGATGTCCAGAACGCGTATTGGGATTTGGTCTTCGCCATGCGAAGTCACGAAGTGGCGGTGCAGTCACTCGAACTGGCGGGCGACCTGCTCCGCAACAACCAGGTACAGGTCGAGGTCGGCACCATGGCTCCGATTGACGTGCTGCAGGCGGAGGCTGAGGTGGCGGCCCGCGAAGAGGACCTCATCGTCGCGGAGGAGCAGATTCGCCAGACCGAGGACGCCCTCAAGGCGCTGATCCGCGATCCGGACGGGGTCGGATTCTGGGATGGGGAGATCCGGCCGGTGGACGCGCCTTCCAGCGAGGACTACGCCGTTGAAGTCGAAGACGCCATCCGGGTGGCGCTCCAGCGCCGGCCCGAACTCCGCTCCGAGCGCGTCCAGATGGACACCAATCAGTACGACGTGCGTTTCTTCCGAAACCAGACGCTGCCTCAGGTCGATCTAGTTGGGCTTGTTCAGCTCACCGGAGTCGGTGGGACCGAGCTGGTGCGCGAGGGGTTTTTCGGGCCTGCGGTCGCGACCATTCCCGGCGGCTATGGCGACGCGCTTTCCCAATTGGGGGGATTCGACTACCGGGATTGGCAGGTCGGCCTTTCGTTCTCCTATCCCATCGGCCCGAATCAGGCCCACGCGGACCACGCGCAGGCACAGACCGAGGTCACTCGGCAACGGGAAACCATCCGGCTTCAGGAGGTTCAGATTGCGCAAGAAGTTCGAACGGCGGTCCGTCAGGTCGAGACGAACCGGCGACGGATTGACGCCAGTCGCGTCGCCCGCGAGTTGCAGGAGGCGAGTCTCGATGCGGAGCAGAAGAAGTTCGAGGTCGGCATGACCACCAGCTACTTCATCGTGCAGGCGCAGCGTGACCTCGCGCAGGCGCGCGCCAACGAGTTGCAAGCGATCATCGACTACAACAAGGCGATCGTCGCGGTGGAGCGCGCCCAGGGTACCCTCGCCGAACGCTCCCGGGTGACCATCCGGTAGAACCCGGGAACCGCTCGAGGCGGGCGAACAGCGTAAGGCTCTTTCTCCTAGGGGCGGCGCCGCCGCCTCTTTCTCTCCAGGCATTCGCACAGCTCGCAGGGATCGCTTCGCCGGTGCCGGGGGCAGCCCTCCACGATGCCCAGCCGGCTGAGGGCGAAGTCGTACTTCACGGGGTCCTCGGGGTCGAGTCGGCGGAGCCCCTCCGTCAGGTCCACCGCTGCTTGCCAACCCGGGGTTTTCCTCCGGGTCAGCCGGAGGCGGCGGGCGATCCAGAACGTGTGGGTGTCAAGCGGCGCGACCAGGTCGCGCGGGCGAAGACAGTCCCAAAGCCCCAGGTCGAGGCCGTCCCCCGACCGGACCATCCAGCGCAGGAACATCACGGTCCGCTTGGCCGCCGAGGTACGCGGGTCCGGGAAGAAGTAGCGGGGCCCGGGCCGGGAGCCCTCGTCCGGCGTGCCGGGCAGGTGCTGGTCATATTCCAGGGCTGCGACACGGAAACGCCCGATGGTTGCCGCGAGATCGTGGCGGTCCCGGGCTCCGGTCACGATCCCCTTCCGGAACAGGCCCTCGACCGATCCGTGTTCATGCAGGATGGCCCTCAGGATGACCGCCAGCCGAACGAGATCTCCGGCGCTCGTCCAGCGGTGCCGAAACCCGCCCAGCCGGGCGGCTTCGGTGTCCGAATCGAACGTGCGCACAAAACGGGCGGGGTGAGGTCCCGTCCACTGGAAGACCCGCTCGAGCGACGAACAGATGGCGCGGGCGTTCCCGTAGGAAAGCGAGGCGGCGAGGAACCCGGCGACCTCCTGGTCCTCGGCGCGGCGGAAACGGTGCGGGAACTGGAGTGGGTCGGAATCAAGGCTTCCCACTCCGTGCCGGCGGTACACGCGTTCCACCGCGTCCTGCCAGCCGCGCGGCGGCATTACCGGCCGGCGTTCCGCGAATAGACCTCCCGGCCGCCGACCCAGGTCGCCGCGACCTGTCCCCGCAGGGACAGCCCCGCGAACGGCGTGCTGCGTCCCCGGCTCCGGAAGGATTCGGGGTCCACGGCACTCGTGGCGTCCAGGTCGAGGAGGGTGATGTCTGCCGGGCTTCCGGGTCGCAGGCTCCCTCCCGGGAGGCCGAGGATTTGGCGCGGTCCGGTCGAGAGCAGCCGCACGGCATGACCGAGGGAGATGATCCCGGCGCCCACCAGCCGGTCGAGGACCAGCGGAACCGCGGTTTCGAGGCCCACGATCCCGAAGGGCGCGCTCTGGAAGCAGAGTTTTTTCTCGTCTGCATGGTGAGGGGCGTGGTCGGTGGCGATGGCGTCTGCGGTGCCGTCCGCGATGGCGGCCAGCAGCGCTTCCCGGTCCGTCTCGGCCGCGAGTGGCGGTTTCATCTTGGCGGCGGTGTCGTAGTCGCCCACCGACTCCTCGGTCAGGATCAAGTGGTGCGGAGTCACCTCGGCGGTGACCCGGATTCCGGCAGCCTTGGCTCGCCGCACCGCGGCTGCCGAACGGGCCGTCGAGAGGTGAGCGATATGGAGGCGCGACTGGGTGATCTCCGCGAGAGCGAGGTTCCGCTCGACGGCGATGAACTCCGAGGCGGCGGGAATCCCCGGGAGTCCGATCCGGGCGGCATAGGCGCCCTCGCGCATGGCCCCCTCTCCGGTCAACTCCAGGGTCTCGCAGTGTTCAATCACCGGCAGGTCGTGCAGCCTCGAGTATTGGAGAGCCTTCCGCATCACCGCGGGATCGCCCACGGGGAGCCCGTCGTCCGAAACCGCGACCGCGCCCGCTTCCTTGAGGGCGCCGAACTCCGAAATCCGTTCTCCGGCCATCCCCTGCGTGGTGGCGGCAATCGGGTGCACGCGCGCGAGGCCTGCCTGTTCGGCGAGTTGGCGGATGTGGGCGGTCACCGAGGGGCTGTCGTTGACCGGATCGGTGTTTGCCATGCAGGCAACCGCGGTGAACCCGCCGGCGACTGCGGCGGCGGCGCCACTCGCCACCGTCTCCTTGTATTCGAGGCCCGGCTCCCGGAAATGGACGTGCATGTCGCAGAACCCGGGCGCCGCTACGAGCCCCCCGGCTTCCACGATCCGGTCGCCCGGTTGTCCGACATCCGTCCCGGCCGCGACGATCTGCCCCGCGGCAATCCGCAGATCCTGCACCGCATCGAGTTCCGCCGCGGGGTCCACGATCCGTGCCCCCCGGAGAACCACCGGACGATCAGCCATCGGCGGTACCTTTCCGGGGACGACCCCTCGGGCTGCTGCGGGCGATCTCCGCCAGCACCGCCATCCGGACCGCGACGCCGTTCCGCACCTGGTCGAGAATGACCGATTGGGGCCCGTCCGCCACTTCGGACGAGATTTCCACGCCCCGGTTGAGGGGGCCCGGATGGAGCACGATGGCGCCATCGGTCAGGGCGAGGCGTCCGCCGGTGAGGCCGAACTCCCGGAAGTACTCGCGTTCGGTGGGGATGTAGGAAGCGTGCATCCGCTCGTGCTGGATGCGGAGCACCATGACCGCTTCGGCGCCTTCGAGGGCCTCCTCGATGTGGAGCAGCGAACGGACCCCGAGCTGGTCGAGGCCCGGTGGAACGAGCGTCGGGGGACCGCAACATCGCACCTCGGCGCCGAGCATCGTCAGCAGACGGGCGTTCGAACGGAAGACCCGGCTGTGCAGCAGATCCCCGATGATCGTCACCCGCACCCCGGCGAGGCGTCCGAGATGTTTGCGGATCGTGAATGCGTCCAGCAACGCCTGGGTGGGATGCTCGCTGATTCCGTCTCCCGCGTTGATGACCTGTGCCGTTGGAATCTCGCGCGCCAGCACGTGCGGAGCTCCCGACTCCCGGCTCCTGACGACCACGATGTCCGGGGCCATCGAGGCCAGGGTGCGGGCCGTGTCGAGGAAGGTCTCGCCCTTCGTCAGCGAAGACGACTTGGGAACGAAGGACAGGGGCTCCGCCGACAGGCGCTTCGCCGCAAGCTGGAAAGACGCCTGGGTCCGCGTTGAAGGCTCCATGAACAGGTGGGTCACGGTGCGGCCGACGAGGATCGGAACCCGCGGTACCGGCTGGTTTTCCACGTCCTGGTAGCGAGGCGCTTCGTCCAGGATGCCGAGCGCTTCTTCCGGGGTCAGGCCGCGAATGCCAAGGAGATGTCTCACTCCGCGGCCTCCCCCCGGGGGATCGTGACGACCCCGTCTTCGCCGTCTTCCTCCTGCACCCGAACGCGGACCATGTCGCCGGGGCCGGCGGCCACGTGGAGCCCCACGAAATCGGCTGCGATCGGCAGTTCCCGGCCCCCCCGGTCCACCATGACGGCGAGGCGGACGCTCCTGGGACGGCCGAAGTTGCTGAGCGCGGTGAGCGCCGCCCGCACCGTCCGTCCGGTGAACAGCACATCGTCCACCAACAGGATGTGGCGCTCTTCCAGCGCGAACGGAATGCGGGTCTCCCCGATGCGCGGGATGCCGCGGTCGTGCACGTCGTCCCGGTAGAGATTGATGTCCAGCTCGCCCGCCGGGATGTCGCGGCGTCCCGAGTCCTCAAGGTGGCGGCGGATCCGCGCGGCAAGCGGTACGCCTCGCCGGCGAACCCCGAGAATCGCCAGTCGCTCGGGAGCCCCCTTGGCCACCAGGTCTCCGAGCCGGGAAAGCGCCTCCCGGAATTCCTGGCTTCCGAGAACCGTGTCCATGCGTGCAGCTGACCGCGCGAATCCTATGCGACGGGAGGCGAGCGGGGGAGGGATGCCGCCGCGATGCCGTTTCGGCAGTTACCCCGTTGCCGACCGCAGGGTGGTGAGCGTCCTCTCCAGATCCTCGGGAAGCGGCGCCGAGAACCGGACGGGCTCCCCGGTGCGCGGATGGGTGAAGCCGATCTCGGCGGCGTGGAGCGCGGGGCGGTCGAGGCGCCGGAGCGCCGCGCCCGCCTGGCCGCCACCGCGGCGCGGAGCGGCGGGGCCGTACATCACGTCCCCGGCGATGGGATAGCCGAGGTGAGCCAGATGGACGCGGGCCTGGTGGGTTCTCCCGGTGTGGAGGCGAATACCGACGAGGGTGGAGAGCGGGAGTTCCTCGACGGGCCAGGCCTCGCTCTCCGCCTCCCGGGCGTACCGCCCGCGGCAGCGGTAGCGTTGCCCGTACTTCGGATCGCGCCCAATGGGCTCGGCGATCCGCCGGTGTTCGCGGAACCGCCCCATCACCAGCGCCAGATACTGCTTCTCGATCTGCCGCTCGGCGAAGGCCTCGGCGAGACGTAACCGCGCCGGCTCCGTTCTCGCGGCAAGCAGCACGCCGCTCGTTCCCCGGTCGAGGCGATGTACGAGTCCCGGACGGCCCGGTGGGCCGACGGCAGCGATTTCCGGGTATCGGTGGATCAAGCCGTTCACGAGAGTTCCCTCCCGGTGGCCGGGCCCCGGGTGCACTACCAGCCCCGCCGGTTTGTTGATGACAACCAGCGAGGAATCCTCGTGCAGGACATCGAGCGCGAGGGGTTCGGGGGACACGGGATCGTTCTCGTGGGGAGCGCCGAAGAGAGGGCTGCGGCCGTCACCGGGGGCCGCGATCCGCACCCGCTGGCCGGTGCGGCAGCGATGGCTTGGGCGCCGGGGTTCGCCGTCCAGCAGGACGAGTCCCGCAGCCACCCAGCGCGCCGCCTCGCTGCGGCTGATATCCGGCAGCGCCTCCGAGGCGATCAGGTCGAGCCGCTTGCCGTCACCGGCGGCGCCAACCTCGAACTCGAGCGTCGTTTCGCCGGAAGGTTTCGGCGACTCAGGCAGGACGTCTGCGGAGGACAAGCAAAGAGACTACCGCTGCCGCGACGATCCAGATACCGACGAACTGGGAGGTCGAGAAGAGTCCGTCCAGAATGAAGCCGCGCGGGTCGCCCCGGTAGAACTCGATGATGAAGCGGGCGACCGGGTAGAGGATCGCCCAGGTAAGGAAGAGCTGGCCCGCGAACCGGCGCCGGGGGGCGAGCCACAACAGGAAGAGAAAGAGAGCGAATTCGAAGCCCGCTTCATAGAGCTGCGTCGGGTGGAGGGGGGTGTGGAGCGGAACCCCGGTGACCGAGTTCGCGTACACGTCGGTGAAGGTGACGGAGGGCAGGCCGTCGGCCGGAATCCCGTAACAGCAGCCCGCGGCGAAGCATCCCAACCTGCCGATGCCGTGCCCCAGGGCGATCGAGGGCGCCATCAGGTCTCCGCCGTGCCAGACGGGAATCCCGCGTTTCTTGAAGAACCAGATGCTGGCCCCGACCGCGCCCAGGAGTCCGCCGAAGAAGACACCCCCCGCCGTGACGAAACCCCACGGGTTGGCCAGAAACCGGGCTGGATCCAGCAGGATCAGGAGCACCTTGGCGCCGACCAGCGCCCCGACTACCAGGTAGAGGCCGAGGTCGTAGATGTGCTGCGGCTGGATGCCGTAGCGCGGCGCCCGTCTCGCCGCGACGTAGAGGCCGAGAAAGAAACCGGCAACCATGAGGATGCCGTAGGTGTGGAGGATGGGATGAAAGCTCCGCCCCAGGAACTCAATGGACCCGAAGTCCGCGAGGCGCGGAAACATGTACTAAGTCCCGGTCGGGTTTTCCTGGCCGGCGCGGGACTCTCGGCGGAGATCACGCACGCTCTCCAGCATCAGCAGGCCGACCCCGGTGCAGATCGTCGCGTCCGCGATGTTGAAGGCGGGCCAGTGGGCGGTGCCGACGTAGATGTCGACAAAGTCCACCACGTATCCATAGAGGAGCCGGTCGATGATGTTCCCGATGGCGCCCGACAGCATGGCGGCGAGTCCGGCGATGGTCATCGCCGACAGGGGGCCGGCTCGCCATGCGAACCACACGATCGCGACCAGCAATCCGACCGAGACGGCCGTGAGCAGCCAGGCTTTCCCCGGAATGGCAGTCCCGCCGAGCAGGCCGAACGCCATCCCGGTGTTGTGGACCAGTGTGAGTTGGAAGAATCCCGGAATCACTTCCACCGGGCTGCCCATGGACAGGGAGCGCTCCGCGAGGACCTTGGTGATCCGGTCGGCAATCAGAACCCCAAAGAAGAGGGCGAACAACAGGGGACGGCGCCCTCGAAGGAGGTGAGTCAAGCGAACACGGATTCTAGTGTGGGGGACGATCCCTCCCGCAGACTGATGCCGCCGCCGGCAGGCCTCGAAGCAACCGTTCGGAGGACATCTTCCTTACACTTCTCGCCCGTTATCTCCCGAAATGGCCGTCAGCTTCTCGATCCGCGACCTCGCCGGCATGGCCGACATGAAGGAGTGCGAGGAAATCCAGAAGGAAGTCTGGGGATTCATCGAACTGGATGTTGTCCCGGCGGGACTGCTCGCGGTGATGGGCCACTACGGCGCGGTTTCCGCCGGCGCCTTCGTCGGCGAACGGATGGCCGGCTTCGTGTGTGGCTTTCCCGGGGTTGGGGGCGGGGAGTCGTTCCATCACTCCCACATGCTCGCGGTGCGGCCGGAGTTCCAGGGAGCCGGGATAGGCCTCGCGCTCAAGTGGGCGCAGGCCGACCGGGTTCTGGCCCAGGGGATCCGGCGGGTGAACTGGACGTTTGATCCGCTCCAGGCGCGCAACGCCCATCTGAACATCAACCATCTCGGCTGCGTGTCGTCGGTGTACCGGCTGAACGTGTACGGAGAAAGCAACAGCCCTCTGCACGGCGGGATTCCGACGGACCGGCTCGAACCCGACTGGCAACTCGCGTCCGAACGGGTGGCGCGGGCTCGACGGGGAGAACTCATTCCGTCGCCCGGAATACCTGACCTGTTCCGCGCCAACCGGATTTCCTTCCGCGCGAGTGGTTTGCCGGAGAGCGGCGAAATCACCATTCCGCCGGAAGACGCGGGAGGCGGCGATGTGCTCTTTCTGATCCCGCCGGACTTCAACGACCTCCTTCGGCGGGACACCGGTCTTGCCCTGGACTGGAGGCTGCGAAGCCGGGAGGCTCTCACCGAGCTCTTCCGGCGGGGATATGAGGTGGTGCGCTTTTGTCGGGACGGACCGGACGCCGCCTACCGGCTGCGGCCCCGCCGATAGCGCCCTACCGGCTGCGGCCCCGCCGATAGCGCGAATCGTCCGGAACTTCAGGTTCCGGCGCTCTGGGTCCAGCTTGGCCGCCGTTTCTCGAGGAAGGCGCGCATCCCCTCCTGAGCGTCGGGTTCGACGGCGTTTTGGCACATCACTTCGGACATTCGGGCGTAGGCGTCCTCGACGCTGAGCCCGGCCTGGCTGTGGAAGGCGCGTTTCCCGAGCGCGACCACGAAGGGGCTCGCCTCGGCGATCCGTTCCGCGAACGCCTGGCACTCCGCCTCGAGTCCTTCCTCGGGAACGACCCGGTTCAGGAGCCCCCATTCCAGTGCGGTGCGGGCGTCGATGAAGTCTCCGGTAAGCAGCATCTCCATGGCGCGCTTCCCGCCGACGGCGCGGCTCACCGGAACCATGGGCGTCGAACAGAACAACCCGATGCGGACCCCCGGGGTGGCGAAACGCGCGGTCTCGGCGGCTACCGCCAAATCGCAGGCGGCGACCAACTGACATCCGGCGGCCGTGGCGATGCCACGCACCTCGGCGATCACTGGCAGCGGAAGCTCGTGAAGCGTCTCCATCAGACCGAGGCAGGCTGCGAACACGCGGCGCTGCTCCTCGGGGCGCGCCCCCACCATTTCCGGCAGGTAGTGGCCGGCGGAGAAGGCAGGGCCGGCGCCCGCCAACACGATGGCGCGGGCGCCTTCCCGGGCGGCCGCCGCCCGCACGGTCGCCGCCAGCCGGTCCATCATCGCGACGGACAGCGCGTTCCGCTTTTCCGGCCAGCGCATTTCGACCCGGACGGCGGGTCCGCGTTCGAGGATTGCGACCTCAGCTTCCGGCATCGGAATCTCCATTTCCAAGAAACGCCTCTACCTGTTCCGGCCGTGGGGGCGCCGTCAGCAGGCTGCCGACGATCAGTCCGGAGATGGAGGCCGCCGCGGCGGGATAGATCACGTAGTCGTAATCGGTGGGAAGGAACAGTACGCGCTCGATCCCTGCCGAGTTCAGCACTCCGAAGATGAGGGTCGTCACGATCCCGGCCGAGATAGAAATCACCCCGCCGATGGGGCTGGCGCGCCGCCAAAGGAACGCGGCGAGCAGGGCGGGGGTCACCGCGGCCCCCACCATCGTGTAGGCGTAGAGCGCCATGTCGAGGATGCTCTCGAAGCGGGTGGTGATGACGAGCGCGAGCCCGGAAAGACCCACCATGGCGAAGCGCTGGAACCGGATCACGGCCCGCGAATCCGCGTCCGGCCGTACGAAGCGCTGGTAGATGTCCCGCGCCATCCCGGTGGAGGGCACAAGGAGGAACGTCGTCGCCGTCGAGAAAATGATGGCTACCGCACCCGCCAGCAAGAGGCAGCCGGCGAATACGGGAAGCCGGTGCCGCGCAAACTCGAGGATCACCGTCTCGGTGGCTCGGGCGTCGAACCCTCCGGCCGTCCGAAAGGCGGGATCGGCCCAGTAGCCGGCGGCCGCGAAGACCGCAGTGGCGTCGATCAGGACCTCGATCAGGATGACGCCCACGATCATCCCGATCACCGCCTTCCTGGCGGCGGCCCCCGATCGGGCCGCGTAGAACTTCTGGTACATACCGCTCTCCCCGAGCAGGAGGAGCATGGTGGGTAGGAAGAGGCCGATGGCGGCCGAAAGACCAAGCCGGCCGGTCAGCGTGAAGTGGGTCTCGGGAAGGACGCTGGTCAAGCCCTCCACGCCCCCGGCGCCAGCGAAGGCGAGCGGCGCCGCGATCAGGATGCTGACGATGATGATGACGCCGTTCACCACGTCGAGGCTGATCACGGAGAGCATGCCGGCGCTCACCGCGAAGACGGTCACCAGCACCGCGACGATGGCCATCCCGGCATCCGGATCCAGGCCGGGAAAGAGAATGGCGAGCAGGCGTCCGCCGCCCACGAACTGGTATCCCGCGATGGTGAGATAGGCAATCGCGATCGCGGTGGTTCCGAGGAGACGGGCCGCGGGGTGGTAGCGGCGCTCCAGCAGGTCGGGAACCGTGTATTCGGCGATCCGCCGAACCCGCGCCGCGAGAAAGAAGACCACCACGATCCCGACCCAGGCGCCCGCGCTCATCCACAGCGCGGAGAATCCTTCCCGGAAGGCCCGGCCGGCACCGCCGAAGAGGCTTCCGGACCCGATCCAGGTACAGATGAGGGTTCCCACCAGAACCTGCCAGGGAACCGAGCGGCCCGCGACCATGAAGTCGTCCTGGGTGGAGACGTTCCGGGCTCGGCGGAGGGCGATGAACACCAACAGGCCGAGGTACCCGAGAACCGTGACGACGTAGATCACGTTTCGATCCTATCCCAGCGCCTGGGGGCCGGTTTCAGCCGGCTGGCGCCGCCGAAGCGATGAGCACCCGGGGGATTCCGGCGAGGTCGGCGCGCATTTCCACATTCCGCAATCCGGCGCTCGAGATGATTTTCGCCGCCGCCTCGTCCTGGCCGGCGCCGATTTCGACCAGCAGCCATCCGGTCGGCCGAAGGACGAGCGACGCCATCCGGACCAGTCGCCGGAGCGGGTCCAGTCCGTCGGGCCCCCCGGCCAGCGCGTCGCGGGGTTCGTGGTCCCGAACCTCGGGCTCGAGCCGGGAGATGCAGGAATCCGGAACATAGGGAAGGTTGGCGACCACGCCGTCGAGGGTTCCGGGGCGGACGGCCGTCAACAGGTCGGCGCCGACCAGTTGCACTCGTGACTCGAGGTGGCACCGGCGGCTGTTCTCGGCGGCGAGTTCGAGCGCTCCCCGGGCGTTGTCGATCGCGACGAAGCGGCTGGCGGGCAGGCGGGAGGCGAGGGTCAGGGCGATGGCGCCTGATCCGCAGCCCACGTCGGCGAGGAGAAACGGAAGAGTGTCGTCCCCCGAGAATCGGGTGAGAGCCGCTTCCACCAGGGTTTCGGTATCCGGGCGGGGGATCAGCGCCCCGGGCCCGACCGCAAGGGTCAGGCCGAAGAAATCGACCTCGCCAACGAGATGTTGGAGCGGTCGGCGAGTTGCCCGCTCGCGCACCAGCCTGTCAAAGGCCCTCTTCACCGCCGGAGAGGGTTGGTCTCCCGCGCGGGCGATCAATTCCGCCTCCGACCAGTGGGCGGCGGCGCGGAACAGCAACCGGGAATCAAACTCCGGCGAGGGAACACCGGCGGTGGCCAGCCGCCCCGCCGCCTCGCGGAGCGCCTCGTGAATCGTGGCCGCTCGACTCAGAGGTTCAGCGCCTTCAGCCGGTCGGACTGTTCGCGGGCGTGGAGCGGCTCGATCAGGGGATCGAGCTCCCCTCCCAGGACGTTCGGGAGGGAATGCAGGGTCAGTGCGATCCGGTGGTCGGTGATCCGGTTTTCCTTGAAGTTGTAGGTCCGGATCTTCTCGCTGCGGTCCCCCCGGCCCACCTGGCCGCGGCGGGCCTCGGCCACCTGCTCCTGTTGTTCCTGGCGGGCCAGCTCGAGGAGCCGGGACTTGAGCACCCGGAGCGCCTTCGACTTGTTCTTTATCTGGGACTTCTCGTCCTGGCAGCTCACCACCAGACCGGAGGGCAGGTGCGTGATGCGCACTGCCGAGTAGGTGGTGTTCACGCTCTGGCCGCCGGGGCCGGAAGAACAGAAGGTATCGACCCGCAGGTCCTTGGGGTCGATCTGGATCTCGACGTCGTCCGCCTCCGGCAGCACCGCCACGGTGACCGCCGAGGTGTGAATCCGTCCGGACGCCTCGGTCGCCGGCACCCGCTGGACGCGGTGCACTCCGCTCTCGAACTTCAGCCGGTTGAAGGCGCCCTTGCCCTCGATCACGGAGACGATTTCCTTGATGCCGCCCACCGGGGACTCCTGGCTGGAAACGACGTCCACGCGGAACCCGTTGGAGCGCGCGTACTGCTCGTACATCCGGAAGACCTCGCGCGCGAAGAGCGCCGCTTCCTCTCCGCCGGTGCCCGCTCGCACCTCCAGCAAGACGTTGCGATCGTCGTTCGGATCCTTCGGAAGCAGCCGCCGCCGGATCTCGTCGGTGATCCGATCCAGCGCTTCGCGGGTTTCGGCCGCTTCCTCAGCCGCGAATTCCGCCACCTCCGGATCCGGATCGCTTTCCATCTCGATCGCTTCCTGAAGCTGCTCGCTGAGTTCCCGGTGACGCTCGCCGGCCGCCATCAGCGGTTCGAGTTCGGAATGCATGGAGGCGAGGCGTCTCAGCTCCGCCGGATCTGCGAGGACTGCCGGACTCGCGAGCCGTTCGGTCACCTCGCGATAGCGCTCTTCCGCGGCGGTGAGCGCGGCAACGAGTCCCGCACCGGTGGATCCGGCGGCGGTCGCGCCTTTGGTGGTCATGGCGATTCCTTGGTCAATTGTCGCGTCATCGGGCGCGGCAGGGCGCCCGGCGCCCCCGATTCCGGGAAGAAAGGCGCAACGCGCATCATGGTAGCGGTCCGCGGGTAGCGGACGTCCCGGCCAGTGGAGGTGCCTTGCCGTCACCGTCCACCGGAGAAGCCCGGCGCGGGGAGTCCGGCGGGAAAGCCGAACCGGTGCGGAGTTTCTACTGCGCGGCGCCCGCCTGGGCTGCCCGCCGCGAACGAACCTCGCCGTACTTCTGGCGGAACCGTTCAACGCGCCCGGTCGAATCCACGATCCGGTGCTTCCCGGTAAAGAACGGATGGCAGGCGGAACAGATCTCAAGCCGCAGATCGCTGCCCCGAGTGGAACGGGTCACGAAACTGGTGCCACAGGCACAGGTGACCGTGATGTCCTCGTACTCGGGATGGATTCCGGCGCGCATGTGAAGGGCGCGAATACTAGCAGCCTGTGGTGAAACCCCGCGGCTGCGATCACTCCGAGTCCGTCATCGCCTCCAGGAAAGCGGCATTCGACGCTGTCTGTCCCATTTTTTCGATGACGAGCGCCATCGCTTCTACAGCGTCCAGGGACGCGAGCACACGCCGGAGCACCACCATCCGCTGCAATTCCCCGGGAGACAGCAGCAGTTCCTCCCGCCGGGTGCCGCTTTGGTGCAGGTCGATGGCGGGGAAGAGGCGCTGCTCGAGAAGCCGCTGGTCGAGATGGATTTCCATGTTCCCGGTGCCTTTGAACTCTTCGAATACGAGATCGTCGAGACGGCTTCCGGTATCCACCAGCGCGGTGGCCAGGATGGTGAGCGAGCCGCCATCCTCGATGTTGCGGGCGGCGCCGAAGAACTTCTTCGGATACTGAATGGCCGTCGCGTCCATGCCTCCGGAGAGCAGCCGGCCCTGCGCGGAGGCCTTCGTGTGGTTGTAAGCCCGCGCCAATCGGGTCAGGGAGTCCAGCAGGATGACCACATCCTTGCCGAGCTCGACCCGGCGTTTGGCGCGGTCGAGCGCCGCTTCGGCCACCTGGATGTGGCGGATACCCCGTTCGTCGAAGGTCGAGCTCAGGATTTCGCCCCGGACGTTCTTGGCCATGTCGGAGACTTCCTCCGGCCGCTCGTCCACGAGGAGCACGAGCAACTCGATGTCCGGGTGGTTGCGCTGAATCCCATTGGCGATGGACTGCAGGAGAACGGTCTTGCCGGCCCGCGGCGGCGCCACGATGAGTCCGCGCTGTCCGGCTCCAATGGGAGCCACGAGGTCCACCACCCGGGCGGCCAGGTCCCCGGAGTCATTCTCGAGCCGGATGATCCGATCCGGATGGAGCGGGGTGAGCGACTCGAATTCCGGCCGGTCCGGATTCTCCACCGCGGGTTCCCCGTTTACCAGTTCGAGGTCCCGCAGTCCGAAGTACCGCTCCCCACGTCGCGGTCTGCGGACATCCCCGAGCAGCATGTCGCCGTTCCGCAGGTTGAAACGCCGGATCTGGGTGGGTGAGACATAGACGTCGTTGGGACCCGGTAGATAGGAGTTGATGGGCGAGCGCAGGAATCCGAACCCTTCCACCAGGCGGTGCAGAGTCCCCTGGGCGACCACCCGTCCCCCCTGGGTCGTGTGAGCGCCGAGCACCCGGTAGAGCAGGTCCTGCCGCGTCAGCGCGTCCGGGGTATCGATCCCGAGATCGCCCGCCACGCGCTGCAGGTCCTCCGGGCTCATCCGAGCGAGTTCCGCCGTATAGAGCGTGGGACCGGATGGCGGAGCGGCCTTCTCGAGCACCCGGGGACCGGCCCGGAAGACCTTGCGGGAACGACGCCGGATTGTCCCGGCGCCGGAACTCAGCGCCACGCCTCCACCCGTTCGGCGATCAACTGCCGGATCCTGGCGATTCCTTCCCGGCCAGGATCTCGCGATCGCTTGTTGCTCGGAACATTGGAACACGGAATGACCGGGAGACGGCCGTCGCTGCCGAATGCCTCGGAAAGCTGACGAAGTGTCGATGCGGCCTGCGCGCTCTTCAGTTTGTCCATTTTGGTCGCCACGACGGCAACCGGCCGCTCGCTGGAGCCAAGCAGTTCGAGTGCCCTGAGGTCGCTCTCCAGCGGATCGCGCCGCGCATCGACCAGGAGCAGATTCAGCACGAGGCTCTGGCGTGCAGTCAGGTAGGACAGCACCAGATCCTCCCAGCCGGCCCGGAGCGCCTCGGGCGCCCGCGCGTAGCCGTACCCGGGAAGATCCACGAGGCGGTGGCTACCGACAACCTCAAAGAAGTTGACCATGCGGGTGCGTCCGGGAGTCCGGGAAACGTGGGCCAGCCTCCGCTGACCAACGAGCCGATTCAGGAGACTCGACTTGCCGACGTTCGACCTCCCCACGAACGCCACCTCGGGAAGCGCGGGCGGCGGAAAGCCCGCGCGGGTGACGGCACTCGTGATGAAGACGGCGCGGTCGCGGGGGGTTTTTGGCATGGGTGGGAAGTAGAGAGAAGGGTCCTGAAGGACCTGGCAGCCGGTGAATGAAGTTACGCGGCGTTCAGCCGGTGATCCATCCCGGCCGAATGGTGCCATTCGTCAGCCGGGCGACTTACCGAGCTCGGTGCGCACGTCATTGCATCCACCGGCTACGACACCGGGTCAGCCGGCCTTTTGGGAAAGAACGGTCACCGGGTCGGCCTGCCCGGTGACGAATTCCCTGGTGATCACGACCTCGCGCACCTGCTTTCGGGAAGGGAGGTCGTACATGAGATCCAGCATGAGGTTTTCGATGATCATGCGAAGGCCTCGAGCTCCAAGGTCGCGCTCGGAAGCCCGGACGGCGACCGCTTCGAGAGCTTCCGCGGTGAACGTCAGCTCGACGCCCTCGTCGCGAAGCAGCGCCTGGTACTGCTTCACGATGGCGTTCTTCGGTTCGGTCATGATCCGGATCAGTTCCTGCGTGCCGAGGCTGTGGAGCGTTGCGACCACCGGCAGCCGACCCACGAATTCGGGGATCAGCCCGTAGCGGATCAGGTCGGACGGTTGCTGCTGGTCGAGGGTGGCCTCCCGCCGGGCTTTGGCGTTTTCCGGTACGTCAGCGGCGAAACCGAGCGCCTTGGTCCCGATGCGCCGTTCGATGAGCGATTCAAGACCCACGAAGGCGCCGCCGCAGATGAACAGGATGTTCGTCGTGTCCACCTGGTGGAACTCCTGGTGCGGGTGTTTGCGCCCTCCCTGGGGGGGGACGCTGGCGAGCGTGCCTTCGACGATCTTCAGGAGGGCCTGCTGGACCCCTTCTCCCGAGACGTCGCGAGTGATGGAGGGGTTTTCGTCCTTGCGGCAGACCTTGTCGATCTCGTCCACATAGATGATGCCTTCCTGAGCCCGGGCGATGTCTCCGTCCGCGGCCTGGAGCAGCTTCAGGATGATGTTCTCCACATCTTCCCCGACATATCCCGCCTCCGTCAGAGTGGTGGCGTCCACGATCGTGAAGGGAACGTCCAGGATGCGCGCGAGCGTCTGGGCGAGCAGGGTCTTTCCGGTGCCGGTTTCGCCGAGCAGCAGCACGTTGCTCTTGCTTAGTTCGACGGAATCCGGCTCCCGGGCCGTGTTGCGGGTGAGCCGAATCCGCTTGTAGTGGTTGTACACCGCGACCGCAAGCTTCTTCTTCGCCTCTTCCTGGCCGACCACGTATTCGTCCAGGCGCTTCCTGATTTCGCTTGGCGTCAGGTGGCGCTTGCGGTCCGGGCCCGGCGTGGCAGCCTTGCCCTTGTCCGCGATGATGTCGTTGCAAATTGCAACGCATTCGTCGCAGATAAAGATTCGGTCAGGTCCGGCGATCAGTTTGCCGACCGAGCCCTGTTGCTTGTTGCAGAACGAGCAACTCAGGCTGTCGGCGGGGCCGCCGCTTCGGCTCTTTCCCTTCCCAGGCACGCGCCAGCCATTGTAGCCGGGTCCCGCGTAGCGGGAGCCTCGGAGCGCCGGCCTCCAGGCCGGAATCGCGACCCGGCAGGATCGCGAAACTCCCCGACGTACCGGCCCGTATTCCGTTCACCGGGGCGGGACGGCGAACTTTGCCCCGGGGACGTCAGTTCTCGCCTTCGGCTTCCACCTCGGGCCGGAAGCTGATGTCGGGAAGATAACGGACGACCCACTGCTCCGAACGCGAGAGAACTCCCGCAAGTTTCGAAGTGATCTCGAGGGCGCCTTCCGCGCCAAGGGCGCGAGCGAGGGGCGATCCCTGGTCGAGTGCCGCGAAGTTCCCGACGTGAAAGAAGTGCACGTAACCGCTGTCGCCGCCAAGCGTCAAGGCGCCCGAAGCGTGGTGCATGTTCGCTTCCTTGAAGTGTGGCAGCACGTCCTCGGCCATCACCCTGATGTAGTCCTGTTCCCGTCCCGGCACCACGGTGACCCGTTGGACGAGGGTGAGCGCCGGTTCGCGCTCGTCGGGGAGCGGGTTGTCGAGGTCGGGGGTCGTCCGCAGCGCAAAGGTGGTGTGGCTGGTGACGGTGCGCTCGATACGGTTCTCGATGCTCGCGCGCGCCGGATCGGAGCTTCCGGGCCGATCGAGCCGCGCGAACTGGACAAGCGGGGTCGTGATCACGAACCGGTAGGTGTCGCCGAATACGGCGGTCCGGGCGACGCTGCGCCAGGGCACGCCGGCCTCTTTTTCAAGCGAAGCCAACTCCCGCTGCGCCGCCAGGAATTCGTCCACCTGGCCGGGATCTACCCCGACCAGGGTCATTTCCATCCAGGGCGCTACTTCCGGAGCCTCCTGCGCCGAGGCCGCCACCGGAAGCGTGCCCGCCACCAGAAGCGCGGCCGCCGTCCAGCGCCGGGACAGGGCTAGCGGCCTGTGGTGAAACCCCCGTGAGCGCCGAGACGGGTGAGGCGCCCGGCTGACAAGGCGCGTGAGGGAGGAATACCGGGTGTATTTCGACCAAAACGCAACGATGAGCGCCTCGCAGAGGCGCGGTTCAGCCGGGATGCATCGCCCGGCGAACGCCGCGGGGGTTTTGCCACAGGCTGCTAGCACGAGACGCAGTTGTGGTTGTTCTTTGAGCCCAGGCTCTCCAGCAGCGCCACTGTTTCGGGAATCGGCGACACCCGCTGGACCGGGCCATTGGCCATGTCGGCGGTTGTCTGGCCGCGCCGGCTCACCGCGGTGACATCGCATCCCTTCTCCACCAGGTACAGGATCATTTCGTCGTCGCCGCGCGCGGCCGCGTGATGGAGCGCGTTGTAGCCGTTGAAATCGCGCTGGTTCACATCGGCCCCGAGTTCCACCAGGTACTGGACAGCCGCGAGCCAGGCGTCCGGCGCGTGCCGATGGGCATTCCCGGCGAAGCCTTCACCGTAGCCCACCCCGGAGGCGGCGTGGATCGGATACACCCCGGGGTCCCCAGCCTTGTACGGCGGGAGGCCCGACGGATCCGGTCCCATCGATGTGAGGTCGGTTGGGACCCAGAGGCCGGGAGCCGCCGGCAGGGCCGCGAGGGAACCCTTCGCGTCCGCGTTCACGGTCGTCGTGCCACCCCGCCGCCGTCGTGGCGCCGACGCCTTGGTTGGAATGTTCGGATCCGCTCCATACTCGGCCAGCAATTGCATCGCGGCCACGTCGGTGGCGTAGGCCGCCCGCCAGAACGCAGTCGAGCCGGCGGTGTCCGCGAGGCCGCAATTCCGGTTGCCGCATCCGCTGTACACCATGTACCACGGGTGCTTGGTGATCCGGGCATTCGGATCGGCGCCCGCATCCAGAAGCGCCCGCATGAGGTCCAGATAGGTGGCCTCCTGCCGGTCGTGCTCCTGCGGTTGCGGGAACCGGGTGCGAGGCTGCCACTCGGCGTTGACGGTCGCCCACAGCGGCGTCACGCCGTTCTCGTTGGCCGCCACCGTGGGATCGGCGCCCCGTTCAAGCAGCATCATCGCGATGTCGAACTGCCCGTTGATGGTGGCCATCAGTAGCGGGCTGGTGGCGTCGCCGGCAGACGCCTGGTTGATGTCGGCATCTCCATCGAGGAGGGCGGTAGCCGCGCCGTGGAATCCCTGCCGCGACGCGTGGAGCAGGGCCGTCAGACCCCCCTTGGACTTGAGCTGCGGCCGCCGGAACGCGGCGAACGGATCTTCCTCGCCATCGTCCTTCGGCGGAATCTCCCCGGCGAGATAGAACTCGCGGGCCGCGAGCACGGCCGTCTGCACCGCGGCTGAATTGGGTTCTTCCTCACCGCTGGCGAAAGCCTCCAGCACGGCTCGCTGCCGCTTCTTCGCCGCCTCGGCGAGTTCGTAGTCGGTCACCAGATCCACGACGTTGGAAGTGGCGTTCGGGTCCGCGCCCCGCTCCAGCAGGGCCCGGATCGCGTCCACGCGGTTGCGGGCCGCGGCGAAAATCAGGGGCGTTTGGCCCCAGGTCCTCTCCCGTGCCTCTACCTCGGCGCCGTGGTCGATCAGTGCGGTGATCGTGTCAACGCTCCCGGCATTCGCGGCGAGGTGCAGCGGAGTGGCTCCACTGTTGCTGGTTGTGCTGGCGGCATCGGAACCGCCCTCCAGCAACAGCCTCACGACCTCCGCCTGGCCGGCGGCGCTCGCCACGTGCAGCGGCGTGTAGCTTCCGATGCGGGTGGTCGCGTCCACCGTGGCGCCGCCCTGGATCAGGGTCCGAACGAGTTCCGCGTGACCCTGCTCGGCGGCCCAATGAAGCGCCGACATGCCGTCCCCGTGGGCGGCGTTGGCATCCTCGCCCCGGGCGAGGAGTTCCCGCACCGCGTCGAGGTCACCGACCCGGGCGGCGTCGGCCACCGGGGCTGCCGCAGGCGGTGACGAGATCGCCACCCCGGCGATGAGGAGCGTCGCGACGACGGCGCCCCAGGCCGCTCGATGTCTTGAAGTTCCGGTCAGGCGCACTGGTTTTCCCCTTGGCCCGGACGGCTAGTCCGTGTCCACCATCGGCTCCGACACCGGAAGGGTGCCGTTGCTGTCACCGAAGGAATCCATTTCGAGCCCGAGCGACTGCACCAGAGCGAGCATCGCGTTCGCCATCGGCGTCTCGTCCGGCGCCTTCACGTGCAGGTTGCCGGTCAGGTGCCCGTTCGCCCGGCCCAGGAAGATCAGCGGCGCGCGCCGGTGGTTGTGGATGTTGGCGTCGGCCATCGGCGAACCCCAGATGATCGCCGTCTTGTCGAGGAGCGAAACGCCTCCCTCTTCCGTGTTCTTGAGCTGCTCCAGGAAATACGGGAGCTGGCCGATGCGGTACTGGCAGATCGTGTTGAAGTCCATGATCCGCTCTTCGTTGTTTCCGTGGTGCGAGGCTGGGTGGAAGGGTGAGGTGCTGCCGCTCTCCGGGAAGGAGCGGTTCTGGGCGTCGCGTCCGGTCTTGAACGAGATGACCCGGGTCATGTCGGTCTGCAGCGCGAGCACCTGAAGATCGAACAGGAGCTGCATGTGCTCCGAGAAGGAGTCGGGGACACCCGGAGGAGCGTCCGGCAGTTCCCGCGTCCCGCCGCTCTCGTTGTGGCCTTCGATCATCTGGATACGCCGCTCGACTTCACGAACGTGGTCGAGGTAGCGGTCCATGCGGAGGCGGTCGATGTTGCCGAGTTCGTTACGGACTTCGGCGACGTCCCCGAGGATCCAGTCCAGGATGCTGCGGCGCGTGGCCCGGCGTTCGGCGCGCTCCTCGGGAGTGCTGCCGGCGCCGAAAAGCATCTCGAAGGCGACCCGCGGGTCCCGGATCATGGGGAGCGGTTCGTTCGGGGATGCCCAACTGATGGAGTCGGTGTAAGCGCAGGAGTAGTTGTAGGTGCAGCCGCCGGCCTGATCCAGGTTTTCGATGCAGAGCTGCATGGACGGCATCGGGGTGGCCTGGCCGAACCGCTGCGCGTACAACTGGTCCAGCGAGGTTCCGCACCAGATATCGGAACCCTGCGTCTGTTTCGGATGGGCCTGAGTCAGGAAGACCGCGGACGACCGGAAGTGGTCTCCCCCGATCTCTGGGGTGGTGAACGCTTCGGCCATCCGGACGTCGGTGTTGCTGACGATGGTCAGGTAGTCCTGGTAGGGCTCGAGCGGCTTCAGCGCGTTTTCCGGCTTCAGCTCGAAGTCCCGTCCCTCGGTGGCTGGCGCGAACAGGTGCTGACTGGCGCCCCACTCGTTGCACCCGGGGAGCCCGTGGACTTCCTCGATGCACACGAGCCGCGTCACGTCTGTCGGCGCCGCGACTGCCTTGCTGCCGCCAAGGCCCGCAGGCAACATGGCCTCGAGATAGGGCAGCGCTACTGCGGCGCCCGCTCCACGGAGGAAGGTCCGGCGAGGAAGGTGTTTTCCGGTGATGAGGGACATGTAGGTTTCCTCTACTGCAAGGTGGTTTCGGAGCTCGGTTGGTCGCCCCGTTTGCGCTGGAAGGCGTCGCTGCGGATCACGTCCATGATGAACGATGCCATGCGGTAGTCATTCGCCTCGGCAGCCCGGGCGATCTTGCGGACGGTGGGCTGATCGAACGGCTCCATGGGCCGGCCGATCGCGAAAGCCAACAGGTTCTCGGTGAAGGTGCGCGCCAGCGGAATTGGCCGCCCCAGCAGCGCCCCCACCAGCTCGCTCGGGTTGGAAACCGGCGTGCCGTCGTAGAAGTCGCCCCTGGTGTCCAGCGGTCCGCCGTTCTCGCGCACCCGCCATTTGCCCGTGACGTCGAAGTTATCGAGCGAAAGCCCGATCGGGTCGATCATCCGGTGGCAGGAGTTGCAACTCGGGTTGGCGGCGTGCATCTCCATCCGTTCCCGCGTGGTCAGCCGCCGTCCGTCAGCGACTTCCGCGGTGTCCTCGAGGATCGGGGTGTCGGGTGGGGGTGGTGGCGGCGGGGTGCCCAGCAGCACCTCCATCACCCACTTGCCGCGCAGCACCGGAGAGGTGCGATTGGCGAGCGAGGTGAGAACGAGGACGCTGCCGTGGCCGAAGACTCCGCGGCGGGTGTCGTCGGGATACTCGACGCGCCGGAAGTGTCGGCCCGCGACCCCCGGAATCTCGTAGTGATGCGCGAGCCGCTCGTTGAGGTAGGTGTAGTCGGCCTCGAAGAGGTCCAGCAGGCTCCGGTCTTCCTGCACCAGGTGGGCGAAGAAGAGTTCCGTCTCACGCCGCATGGCATGCGCCAGGTTGTCGTCGAAGTTCGGGAAGAAGTTCGGATCCGGCTTGACCTTGTCCATGTCCTGCAGGCGGAACCATTGCGCTGCGAAACGCCGCCCCAGTACCGCCGCGCGCGGATCGGCGAGCATGCGGAGCGCCTGGCGCTCCAGTTCTTCCTCGGTCAGGAGGCCCCCGTCCGCGAGCGCCTGGAGTTCGTCGTCCGGGGGCGCGCCCCACAGGAAGAAGGAAAGGCGCGAAGCAAGGTCGGTGTCGCCGAGCCGGTAGCCCCGGTCCGGCGCATCCGCCGGAGTTCGCTCGAGCCGCATCACGAAGTGCGGACTCGCGAGCATCGCCTCGAGGGCCGTCCGCACGCCTACCTCGAAACCGCCGTCGGCGTTCCCCTGGTCGAAGAATCCGAGCAGGCCTTCGACTTCGTCCTGGTGGACGTTTCGCCGGTAGGCCTCGCGTGCCAGCCGCGTGATGATTCGGTCGGCGCATGGCCGCGCCTCGTCGGGAGTGGTCGGACGGCAGGTGAAAATACGACGCCGGCTGGGCGTCTCCGACAGCCCGGTCGCGTTGTAGGGACCCGTGACGATGACGTCGCGGATGTGCGGGAGGGTGGTGATCCCGGCTCCCCCGGAGCCGCCTCCGGCGTACGACCAGTCGTGCGGGCGGATCAAATCCTCGTAGGGCCCGTGGTGTCGCCGGATGAAGGCGGCCGCGATCTGGCGCGTACCGGCCCGGATGGAGACGCGGGGGGTCAGGGTGACGACGCTGCCCCGGCCGTCGGCGCCCACCCGGCGGTTGGTGTCGTAGGCCAAAAGGGCGATGCGCTCTCCGTCGATCGAGACGTCCACATCCTCGATGCGGACATTGGCCCCCGAAGTGAAGGTCACCCCGACGGTGTATTCGCCGTCGGCCGCGAACGTGTGATTCACCACCAGCCCACCGCGCGTCCCGTAGGGGGCGCCCTCGACGTGATCCCACGGATGCTGCGAGAGGTACTGCGAGTTGGTGTAGGTGTGATCCACCGCTTTTCCGCTGCGCTGGCCGACGGCGAGCCGGCTGATCGAACTCGCCGCGTTCAGGTACGCCTCCAGCAGCGTGGGGGAGAGGGTTTGGGCTTCCGCGATGTTGTCGAAGTTGTGGCTGACCTGATCGAGCGGCAGCCAGTCTCCGGCGTCCACCTCGAGGTCCAGCAACTGCTGGATTGCCTGTGCGTACTCATGGCGGTTGAGGCGCTGGAAAGGCCGGTTGCCCGGGTCCGGAGCCAGCGCGGCGGCCTCATCGAGGCGATGCTCCAGAGTCTCGACCAGCGTCAACAGCGCCTCGCTGCCCGTCCGCCGGGCGCCGCGCGGCGGCATCATGCCGGCGCGCAGCTTCCGGACCATCTCCTCGGCGACATCGGCGTGCTCGGCCGCCTTGGCCACGTCGAAGTTCTGGAGCGACATGTTGCCCGTCATGAGCCGATCGTTGTGGCACATGACACAGGTACTGCGGACGACGCGGTTGGCCATCGCGTCGTTCGGCGCTACCCCGGTGCTCCCCGGGGTCTCTTCGACCGGGCCGGCTCCGGCCGCAGAAACCGCACTCCCCACGATCAGCAGGAGGGTTGCGAGTCCGCTCCTGACAACAGTGTTGGGTCTCATGACGGTCTGCTAGGGGAATCCGGGCGCGAAAATGGCGCCAAAAGGACATGTGAGTGTGCCTTTTCTGGGGTCAGGAATCAAGTGCCCGGGGCCCCTGGTCGCCCGGCCCCGTTAGCGGTGCTCGATGACCGAATCCACGACGCCGTACGCCTTGGCTTCCTCGGCGGTCATGTAGTGGTCCCGTTCGATATCGCGTGCGATCTCTTCCGTGGAACGCCCCGTGTGGTGGGCGAGGATTTCCGTGAGCCGGGCGCGAACCCGCACGATCTCGTTGGCCTGGATCTGGATGTCCGTCGCCTGTCCCCGGGCGCCGCCGAGCGGCTGGTGGATCATGACGGTGGCGTTCGGGAGCGCGAAGCGCTTTCCCCGAGCCCCGGCGGCGAGCAGGATCGCTCCCATGCTGGATGCCTGACCGAGGCAATAGGTAGTTACGTCCGGCCGGATGAACTGCAGCGTGTCGTAGATCGCAAGCCCGGCGGTCACGGAGCCGCCCGGGCAGTTGATGTAGAGGGAGACTTCCTTCTCCGGATCTTCGGACTCCAGGAAGAGCAGTTGGGCCACCACGGTGTTTGCGAGCTCATCGCTGATGGGCTGTCCGATAAACACGATGTTGTCCTTGAGCAGCCGGGAATAGATGTCGTAGGCGCGCTCCCCCCGGCCGGTCTGTTCGATTACGTGCGGTATCAGGATCTGGTCTCGAATCACGTTGTGCTTCCCTCGCGGCATCGCTGGAGTTCGTAAGTTCGGGTCAGCATACGAGGTCGCCGGGTCAGCAATCGTCACCCTCCGCGCCGCGGAGGCCGCGTTCCCTGGCTGTCTATGCCTTGGCTGGCGTGAGTTCCGCGCTTTCCTTCAGGAAATCGATCGCCGCGTCCCGCCGGAGCTGGGTCCGCATCCGTTCGAGCCGTCCATCCTTTTCCATGGCTGCCCGCAGTGCGGCCGGAGACTTCCCCGAGGCGGAGGCTTCCTGGTCGAGCCGCTCCTCGAGAGCCTTCTCTGTCGTTTCGATGCCTTGCTGGTCGGCCAGGGCGTCTACCAGGATCGTGGCAGCGACCGTCTTTTCGCACTCGGCGCGCAGGGTGCCGAGGTGTTTTTCCAGTTCGGCGCGCACCTGTTCGGTGGGCATTCCGCCTTGAACCATGCTGTTCGCGAGCATGCGCACGCGGTTGTCCAGATCCCGCTCGACGAGTGGCTCCGGAGGTTCCACCGGATTCTTCTCGCGTAGCGCCGCTACCAATTGCTCCGCGACCTCCCGCCGTTCGTTCTGATCGGCGCGCGCCCGCAGCCGGTCCCGGATGTCGCCCCGCAGCGCGAGCAGCGAAGCGGCCCCGAGGTCGCGGGCGAAGTCGTCGTCGAGAGCGGGAAGCACCGGCGTTCGCGCCTGATTGACCGTAAAGGCAGCCCGGATCGTTCGTCCCGCTCGTTCCGAATCTTGAGATTCGCTTCCGAAATTGGCGGTGGCCACCACCGTGTCTCCTTCGGCGGCGCCCTGCAGCGCCTCGTGGAGCGCCGGGTGATAGGTCTCGCTCCCCACCCGCAAAGGCACCTCCTTGGTGACCCGGGGCGCCGTCGGCGGATCGGTCTCGAGGAGGTCGGATTCGGTGAGTTCGCCCATCACCAGATCGCCGTCCTGGAGGCCCCGCCCCTCGATCGGCCCGGGTTGGGCCCGCTCCATCCGCAGATGTTCCAGGGTTTCGCCGATGTCCGATTCGGTTACCGCACGTTCCTGGGTGGTGACCTTGATCCCCGCGAAATCCACCGTCCCGACGTCCGGCCAGACACTGAATTGCAGGCGCGCCACCAGCGGTTTTCCGCGGGTGGCTTCCTCGGGCGTCGCCTTCGGAACATCCAGCGGATGGACATCGAGTTCGTGGAGGCTCTGCCGGGTGGCCCGGCCGAGGAGGCGGCTCATCGCTTCCTCGGTGGCCTCGCCCCCGTAGAGGAGTTCGATCCGCTCCTTGGGCGCCTTGCCCTTGCGGAAGCCGCGCAGCTGGGCCTTTTGCCGGATACGCCGCAGCTCTTTCTGGACGGCTTCCTCGAAGACCGGCGCCGGAATCGTGACTTCGATGGCGCGGCGCGATTGGCCTTCTTCGGTCAGTTCGAAGGTCAGGTCCGGAATACGGTCCTTTTCCGGGAAGGGTGGGCGAACGGAGGGGTCGGACACGATGGAATGGGAGGCGTCCGCGAAACCAGATTTCCTGGTCAGGGAGGGGCGGGCTGGTGCGAAAGGGGGGACTCGAACCCCCACGGGTTGCCCCACTGGATCCTAAATCCAGCGCGTCTACCAGTTCCGCCACTTTCGCAGCGGCGCCAAAGCCTCCTGGCGGCGGGAGCTTAGCAGCCTGTGAGCGCCGCGAAACGGCAGGCCGCCAATCGAGATCAAGCGCAGCCGGGCCATGGACCGATTCCAACTCATTACGGTCTTACCGATGGGTGAATGCGTTCTCATCGACAACGCGCGAGGTGGACGCCCCGAGCGCCGCCGTCCGTAAAACGCAGCCTGCGGATCATGGCGCCGCTGGTTGCCGAAACCTGACGGGCCCAACACCAATCCCGCCGGTAGAATCGGGCGCTCGGTGCGCCGGGAATGGGCGTCCCCGACGGAAAGAGGTTTCCCCATGCGCAACACAGCCCCGATCCTCCGGTCCCTTCCGGCCGTCCTCCTCGCGTTCCTGTTCGCCGCTCCGGTCGCGGCGCAGGATCTCGATACCCTCCGTCCGGTAGCCGATCAGGGGGCCGCCGAGCGCGCCAAGCTGGTCCAGGTGATGGTGGACTCCATTTTCAGCTTCGGGGAGCTCGGATTCCAGGAGTTCGAGACCTCCCGCTACATCACCGACATCCTGCGGGAGAACGGATTCGAGGTGGAGGAGGGGATCTCGGGGATCCCGACCGCGTGGATGGCGCGCTGGGGCTCCGGCTCGCCGGTGATCGCGCTCGGCAGCGACATTGACGGGATCCCGAAAGCGTCGCAGAAGCCGGGCGTCGCCTACCACGACCCCCTGGTCGAGGGGGCGCCGGGCCATGGCGAAGGCCACAACTCGGGGCAGGCGGTGATCGTCGCGGGGGCGCTGGCCGCGAAGGAAATCATGGAGCGGGAGGGCATTCCCGGGACCATCGCGATCTGGCCGGGGGTGGCGGAGGAACTCCTCGCCACCAAGGCCTGGTTCATCCGGGACGGCTATTTCGAGGACGTGGACATCTGCATCTTCACCCATGTTTCGTCGCGGTTCGGAGTGGGCTGGGGGCAGGGAGGCGGGAACGGGCTGGTCTCCGTGGAGTACACGTTCGAGGGTGAATCCGCCCACTCCGCGGGGGCGCCCTGGCGGGGCCGGAGCGCCCTCGACGCGGTGGAGATCATGAACGCCGCCTGGAACATCAAGCGCGAGCACCTGCGGCTGCCGCACCGCTCGCACTACGTGATCACGAACGGCGGGGACCAGCCGAACGTGGTCCCGCAGTTGGCGTCCGTTTGGTACTTCTTCCGTGAACTCGACCAGCCCCACATGAAGGAGCTCTTCGATCTCGGGAACATCATGGCGGAGTCCGCCGCCGCGATGACCTCCACCGAGGCCTCCTGGCGCATCCTGGGCCACGCCTATCCGCGCCACTTCAATAGGCCGGTGGCGGAGGCGGTCTGGGCCAACATCGAGCGGGTGGGCCTGCCCGAATGGAGCGAGGCCGACTTGGCCCTGGCCACGGGACTCCAGCGGGAACTCGGGGTGGAGGAACGGGGGCTCGCCACCGAACTCGGCGAGATCCGGGGCCCCGCCCGTGAGCCGAGATTGGGTGGCGGCTCGGACGACATCGGTGACATATCCTGGGCCGTCCCCACGGTCACGCTGGGGTTTCCTTCGAACATCCCGGGTGGGCCGGGTCATCACTGGGCAAACGGCGTGGCGATGGCGACCCCGATCGCGCACAAGGGGGCTACTGCCGGCGCCCGGGTCATCGCGATGACGCTGATGGACCTGTTCCTCGATCCCGCACTCGTGCCGGCGGCCAAGGAGTACTTCGCGGAGCAGACCGCCGAGCACCAGTACACGCCGCTGATCGGTCCTGACGATCCCCCGGCAATCCACCTCAACGAGGAACGGATGAATTCCTTCCGGGAGGCGATGCGGCCGTTCTACTACGACCCGGACACCTACGACACGTACCTCGAGCAGCTCGGCATCGAGTACCCGACCGTGCGCAGCGAGTCAGAGAGCCGGGAGAACTGATCGGCGGAGGCGGTTCGCCCCGGAATCCTGCGGTCCCGCCGGTAGAATCGCCGCCCGGCGGGCCGGGATGGGCGGCGCCGCCGGAGAGAGGTTTTCCGCGATGCGCCGACTGTTCCAATCCCTGCTTGCCCTGCTCCTTGCCGCGCCGCTGGCGGCGCAGGACCTCGAGACCCTCCGTCCGGTCGCCGACCAGGGGGCGGCCGAGCGGGCCAAGCTGGTCCAGGTGATGGTGGACTCCATCTTCAGCTTTGGCGAGCTCGGCTTTCAGGAGTTCGAGACCTCCCGCTACCTCACCGAGATCCTGCGCGAGAACGGATTCGAGGTGGAGGAAGGGATCTCGGGCATCCCGACCGCCTGGATGGCGCGCTGGGGCTCCGGTTCGCCGGTGATCGCGCTCGGCAGCGACATCGACGGGATTCCCAAGGCGTCGCAGAAGCCGGGAGTCGCATACCACGATCCCCTCGTGGAAGGCGCGCCGGGGCACGGCGAGGGCCACAACTCCGGGCAGGCGGTGATCATCGCCGGAGCCCTGGCGGCCAAGGAAGTGATGGAGCGCGAGGGCCTTCCCGGCACCATCGTGATATGGCCGGGGGTCGCCGAGGAACTCGTGGGCACGAAGGCGTGGTTCATTCGGGACGGCTACTTCGAGGATGTGGACATCTGCATCTTCACCCACGTCTCGAACCAGTTCTCGGTGAGCTGGGGACAGGGCCGGGGCAACGGCCTCGTGTCGGTCGAATACACCTTCACCGGCGAATCGGCGCACTCGGCGGGGGCGCCGTGGCGCGGCCGCAGCGCGCTCGACGCGGTCGAGATCATGAACATGGCGTGGAACGTCAAGCGCGAGCACCTGCGCCTGCCGCACCGTTCGCACTACATCATCACAAACGGCGGGGACCAGCCGAACGTGGTGCCCCAGTTGGCTTCGGTCTGGTACTACTTCCGGGAGCTTGAGCAGTCCGGGATGAAGGAGCTCTACGACCTCGGAAACACGATGGCGCAGGCCGCCGCCGCGATGACCTCGACCGAGGTGTCATGGCGCATCCTGGGCCACGCCTACCCGCGCCACTTCAGCAAGCCGGTGGCCGAGGCGGTGTGGGCCAATATCGAGCGGGTGGGCCTCCCCGAGTGGAGCGAGGCCGACCAGGCGCTCGCCAGGGGGCTGCAGCACGAACTCGGCGTCGAAGAGCAGGGGCTGGCGACCGAACTTGGAGAGATGGGCGGTCCGGTGCAGCCGCCGCGGCTCGGCGGCGGCTCCGACGATATCGGGGACATCTCGTGGGCCGTTCCGACGGTGACCCTGCGTTTCCCGTCCAACATCCCGGGTGGGCCGGGTCACCACTGGGCCAACGCGGTCGCCATGGCGACCCCGATCGCCCACAAGGGAGCTGCGGCCGGAGCGCGCGTGATCGCCATGACGCTCATGGATCTGTTCCTGGATCCGGAATTGGTCCCGGCCGCGAAGGAGTACTTCGCCGAGCAGACCGCCGAGCACCAGTACACGCCGCTGATCGGTCCGGACGATCCCCCCGCGATCCACCTGAACGAAGACCGGATGGGTTCGTTCCGGGAAGCGATGCGGCCGTTTTACTACGACCCGGAGACCTACGACACCTACCTTGAGCAACTCGGCATCGAGTACCCGACCGTGCGCGGCGAGGAGGAAGAGCAGGAGAACTGACCTGGGTTCCTGCCAACCCGTCTTGCCGCAGCGGACGACCGGCCCCGAAAGTTCCTCGCGTCTGCGGGTTTTGATTCTGGGAGCCGCGGCCCTCGCGGCCTGCGGCCAGGGCGGGCTGGACACCCCCATCGGGATCTCGGTTGATGACGTCCCCCCGGCGGGACCCCGTTCCGGCGCCGTCGTCGTGTCCGAAACGCCTCAGCGCTGGGGCCAGGACCCTTTCGTCCTGAACGACGCCGCCGTTGCCGGGGACACCCTGACACTGAACCTCTCCTACGCCGGAGGTTGCAGGCGTCATGAGGTCACGCTTGTTGCTTCCGAGGTCTTCCTGGAGTCATTCCCGGTGCAGTTGCGGGTGTCGGTCGCGCACGACGCGAATGGGGATTCCTGTGAAGCCTGGCTGACCCAGGACTACGAGTTCGACCTGACTCCCATCCGTGACCGTTACCGCGCGGCCTACGGTGATGGTCCCGGAAGAATCGTCCTGCTGCTGGATGGAGCCTCGGGAGCGACCCTGGTGTATGCCTTTTCGTAGCGGAAGGCGTCCCGGCAAATCTCCTCACCGGGAGAACTGCCCCGGAGCAAGTTCCCATTCGGAGGCACGAAGTGCCGATCGGACGTCGGACGGGGCCCGTTTTTAAGAAGGACTGGTGTTGCCTGCGCGACTGGCTCGATGGCCCCGTCCGACGTCCGACCAGCACAACGCGCGAATGTTGCGGACTGATGGGCTCGGGCGCGGCGTTGGTGGCCACGCGGAGGGGGGAGCCGTTCTGACGCTGGGGGTCCGGGCCGCCGCCCCGCTTTTGCGGGGCTGTGCCGACCTGGAGGTCGGCGTTCCCTTGCCGATGCGTCATTCGGGGGGAAAGTGTGAAAGGGGGGTTGGCCCCCCTTTCACAAAAAGACAGCGCGAATGGGAACTCGCCTGCGATCGCACAACGCGCGAATGTTGCGGACTGATGGGCTCGGGCGTGGCGTTGGGAGCCACGCGGAGAGGGGAGCCGTTCTGACGCTGGGGGTCCGGGCCGCCGCCCCGCTTCGCGGGGCTGTGCCGACCTGGAGGTCGGCGTTCCCTTGCCGATGCGTCATCCGGGGGGAAAGTGTGAAAGGGGGGTTGGCCCCCCCTTTCACAAGAAAGACAGCGCGACTGGGAACTCGCCTGTGATCGCAAAACGCACGAATGTTGCGCACTGATGGGCTGGCGGGGCGTTGGGGGCCACGCGGAGAGGGGAGCCGTTCCGACGGTGGGGGGGCCGGGCCGCCGCCCCTCTTCGCGGGGCTGTGCCGACCTGGAGGTCGGCGTTCCCTTGCCGATGCGTCATCCGGGGGGAAAGTGTGAAAGGGGGGCTGGCCCCCCTTTCACAAAAAGAACAGCGCGAATCGGAACTCGCCTGCACCCGCTCATCGCGCCTTATGGTTCAGTCTCTAACGAGACCATGCGGCGAGTTCCGATTCGAGGCACGAAGTGCCGATCGGACGTCGGACGGGGCCCGTTCTCAAAGAAGGACTGGTGTTGCCTGCGCGACTGGCTCGATGGCCCCGTCCGACGTCCGACCAGCGCGCGGTGCCGAAGCAGGGATTTGAACCCTGACACTCGCAAGGAGTACTGCGCCCTGAACGCAGCGCGTCTGCCGTTCCGCCACTTCGGCCCGCGGAGCGTGCGATTCTAGCAGCCTGTGGGCAGGATCAGCCGGGGCGAAAGAGGCCGTCACCGCGGGCGCAAGCGCTCCTCGGCGCCCTCCCCATCCCGCTTGGTGACGGGGCGTTTCCAGGGCCGTTCGGAGGGTGACGGATGGGTCATCCCGGAGGGTTCCGGGGCCACGGAGGACATCCATGTCACCCGCAGCCGGCTGGGCGGGGCGCTGCCTGGAGACCTGGTGGAGGTCGAGCAATCCTTCCGCACCCGGCGCGGCCGGCTGGAGGGTGCGGTCGTCCGCGTGGTCAGCCGGCGGACCGGGAACGTCGTGGGCCTGGTCACCCCCGAGCGAACGGTTACGGTCTGGGACCGCCAGTGGGCGCGCGAGATCGTCATCCCGTCCGGCGGCGCCAGCCCTGGAGATCTCGTGGAGGTGCGTGTTCGGCGTTTCCCCGCCCCGGGGCGGCCGGTCATCGGAGAGATCGCATCCGTCTTCGGCGCCGCGGACGACCCGCGGGCGGAACTGCTTGCCGTTCTCGCGAAGTACGGGATTCGGGACGACTTCCCGCCCGCGGCGCTCGCCCAGGCCGAGGCCGCGCCGGCGGGGGTATCGGCCGGCGAGATCGAGGGGCGCGAGGACTTCCGCGGCCGTCTGATCCTGACCATCGATCCCGAAGACGCGCGGGACCACGATGACGCCATCGAAGCGAGAGAACTGGCCGGAGGCGGCTTCGAGATCGGCGTCCACATCGCCGACGTGAGCCACTACGTCCCGCCGGGAACCCCGGTGGACGAAGAGGCCGCCCGGCGGGGGACTTCGGCCTACTTCCCCGAGCGCGCCGTGCCGATGCTTCCCGAGGCCCTGTCGTCCGGGATCTGCTCGCTCTTCCCGGACGTGGACCGGTTGGTCCAATCGGCGATGCTGCGCATCGGCCCCGACGGGCTGCTCCAGGGCGCCCGCTTCTTCCGCAGCGTGGTCCGGAGCGCCGCCCGGCTGTCCTATGACGATGGAGCGCGTCTCCTCGCGGGTACGGACTCCGGTCCCATCGGGGCGGCGGTCCGGACGATGGGGCGCGCCGCCGCGCTCCTCGCCCGGGCGCGCGCCGCCCGGGGAGCGGTGGACCTGGACCTGCCCGAGCCGGTGGTGATCGCCGATGCCGACGGAAACCTGGTGGACGCTCGCTATTCGGAAAGAAACGATGCCCACCGGCTTGTCGAGGATTTCATGCTGCTCGCCAACCAGGCGGTAGCCGAGCGGCTGCGCAGCAGCCGCTCGCCGGCTCTTCACCGGGTGCACGAGGCCCCCGACGAAACGCGAATCGATTCCTTCGAGGACCTGTTGGCTGGCTTCGGCGAACGGCTGCGCGTCTCCGGGGGACCGATCCGTCCCGTCCACTGCGCCCGGCTGCTCGCGCGGATCGAAGGCCGTCCCGAAGCGGCCTTTCTGCGGCGGAAGCTGCTCCGGGCGATGCAGAAGGCCGTGTATTCGCCTCGCGCGCAGGGCCACTTTGCCCTCGCACTGCCGGATTACACGCACTTCACCTCTCCGATCCGGCGATATCCGGACCTGGTGGCCCATCGGGCCCTCGCCGCCGCGCAAAACGGATCACCCCGGGACCCGAGTCCCGAGACGCTGTCGGCGCTCGCCACGTCGTGTTCCGACACCGAGCGCAACGCCGAGGCCGCGGAGCGGCAACTCGTCGAACGGCGCATCGCGCGGCTCTTCGCCGGCCGGCTCGGAGACGTCTTCCCCGCCCGGGTTTCCGAAACGGGCCGTTTCGGTCTCGCCATCGAGCTCGACGGGATTCCAGCCCGGGGGACGGTGCCGATGGCGCTGCTCACCGGTGGACGCTTCCGTTTCCACCGGCAGGACTACTCGCTCCGCTGCCCGGCGACGGGTCGCAGTTTCCGGATCGGTGACGCCCTCGAGGCGCAGCTCGTCCGCGTGGACCCCCTCCGTGGCGATCTCGAGTTCGGCCTGTCCGCGGAACCTGGTACCCGTACGGCGCCTACGGCGGGGAGCCGTGATCGATCCCGGCGGACTCGGAGGCGGCGATCTCGGGGAGCCGAAGTTCCGGGGGCGGCGCCGGCACGACGACCGTGAACCGGGACCCCTTGCCCGGAGCGCTCTTTACCTCGATCCGGCCGCCCAGGACCTCGACCGTGTGCTTGGCGATCGCCAGACCGAGCCCGGTCCCGCCTGCCGCTCGGGAGCGGGCCGCGTCCACCCGGTAGAAGCGCTCAAAGATACGGCTCAGGTGAGCCTGCGGGATGCCGACTCCGTCGTCGATGACGGAAATGAGCACTTCGCCGTCGCTGCAGGTCGTCTTGATTTCGACGCGCCCGTCCGCCGCCGAGTACCGGATGGCGTTGTCCACCAGGTTCTCGAGGATTTCGGTGAGCAGCGCCGGATCCGTTTCGACCTGGGCCCCGTCCTCGGGGGCCGTAGCCGCGAGGGTGCGCGCTTCCGCCTTCAGCCGCGCCGATTCGAGCACCGGCTCGACGACGGTTGCGACCCTCACGACGGCGGGCCATGCCTCCAACTTTCCGGCTTCGATCCGGGCGAGCCGGAGCAGGTCTTCCGTGAGGTGTGACAGCCGGATGGCGTGCTGCCGAATGATCCCCAGGAAACGCTTCTGCTGGACGTGGTCGTCGAGGTCGCCGTCCAGCAGCGTCTCCGAAAAACCCCGGATCGCGGTCAACGGCGTCTTCAACTCATGGGACAGATTGGCCACGAAATCGCGCCGCACCCGCTCCAGCGCATGAATCTGGGTCACGTCCAGCAGCACTAGCACCGCGCCCACAGGGGGGGATCCCGTCGAGCCGTTTGTGTCGCGTGCTGAAACATCGGCCGACTCGGACTCCAGCGAGCGGATGGGGGCGGCGCGGACCAGCACCTCCCGCTCCTTGAGCGAGATTTCCCGTTCGTCCGACTTCCCCAGCATCGCCGCCCGCACCATCTTGAGGAGGCGCTTTTTCTCGAGAACCTGCCGCACGTGCCGCCCGCGGTAGTCCCGCCAGGACTCGCCCGGAAGGGAAAGGACCTCGCGAAAGGCGCCGTTGACGTACTGAATGCGCAGGTCTTCATCAACGACCGCCACGCCTTCGGCCACGCTCGAGAGGATGGTGGCGCCCTGGTTTTTCTCGGCCGTCAGGGACTGGAAGCTGCGCTGCAGCTCCCGGGCCGTCTGGTTGAGGGAGGCGAGCAACTGGTCGAGTTCATCCATTCCGAGGGATGTGTTCTCAGGGGTGAAGTCACCCCGCGCCACCCGCTCGGAAAAGCGGCGGAGTCGCACGATCCGCTCGCTGAAACGGGCGGAAAAACCGAAAGACAGAGCCGCCGCCACGATGAAGGCGAGCACCGTCACCACGATCACCGGAGTCAGGATGACTCCCACCGTCTCCTCGATCTGAACGACCGGTTCGGAAACCCGCAGCACCGTGTCCGGACTCCACGGCAGCCGGACCGCCACGTAGGTGAGGTCCTCGCCCCGGGTGTCGCTGAAGCGCTGCGACCGCCCGTAGCCGCGGGCGAAAGCGGCGGCGATCTCGGGGCGGTCCCGGTGGTTGTCCATGGCTCGCGGGTCGTCGTGGGAGTCCGCGAGCACGGTCCCGTCGTCCGCCACGAGCGTCATCCGTCTTTCCCGCCGAGTCGGAGTGAGGCCGTCGGTATCCGTCTCGAACGACGCGAAGGTGATGGCCCATTCGCGAAGGCCCTCGACGGAACTGTCCGTGGGAGGGGTCGCGAGCGCGATTTCGGCCACTCCGTCCAGATCCGCGAAGGTGGATTCCACGGCGCTGTCCCGCACGACCTGTGCGGTGGTGGCAAGCACCGCAAAGAGCGCGGCCAGCGCGACCAGCAGGCTCGCCGCCGTCAGGCGGAGGGCGAGCCGTGACGGCCGGCGGAGTCGCCAGCCTCGCGGCGGGTCTTCCGGTGCGTTCGACTTCAAGGCGGTGGTTCGAAGCGATACCCGGCGCCTCGAACCGTCTTCAGCAGCGAGGGGTTCCCCGACACGTCAAGCTTCTGGCGCAGCCGTCGCACGTAGACATCCACGCTGCGCAGCGTGATGTATTTGTCGCGTCCCCACACGCGATCGAGAAGCTGTTCGCGGGAAAAGACGCGGCGCGGACGGGACGCCAGGTAGTGCAGCAACTTGAACTCGAGATGTGTCACCGGAAGATCCTCGCCGGCGCGCTGCACCCGGTGTGAGGCCGGATCGATCGTGAGGTCGCCGAATTCGAGTGTTTCATCTTCGATGGAGGCGGCCGGCGCTTCCACGGGGCGCGCCCGTCGCAGGACGGCTCCCACGCGCGCCACCAACTCCCGGGGACTGAACGGCTTCTTGATGTAGTCGTCGGCTCCGAGTTCGATGCCGGCAATCACGTCGGCCTCTTCGCTCCGGGCGGTCAGCATGATCACCGGGAGGTTCCCGGTTTCGGAGGCTTTCCGGAGACGCCGGCACACCTCGAAGCCGCTGATCTCGGGCAGCATCAGGTCCAGAATCACCAGATCCGGCCGCTCCCGCTGCAATTCGGCCAGTCCCTCGGCACCGGTAACCGCGGACGTCACGCGGTAGGACTCGCGCTCCAGGTTGTAACGCAGCAGCTCGACGATGTCCGGATCGTCCTCGATGACCAGGATGTGTTTCACGGCCGTGCGGAGATCGTACACACACGGGGCGCACGCGTTCGTGAGCAACCTGCGGATACAGTCGCGTGCCTGCTGGAGGCCGCTCGCCATGTCCGAACCGAAGATCGCGTTTCAGGGATACCCCGGTTCCTATTCCAATCTGGCCTGCCGGGAGCGGTATCCGGATCATGAGCCGATGGCCTGCGAGAGCTTTGAGGACGCCTTCGCGGCAGTGGCGGAGGGACGCGCGGAACTCGCGATGATCCCCATCGAGAACTCGGTGGCCGGACGAGTCGCTGACATCCATCACCTCCTGCCCGAATCCAGTCTCCAGATCGTCGGCGAGACCTTTCAGCGGGTGCGGCATCAGCTCCTCGGGCTTCCCGGAGCCAGACTCGGCGGAATCCGGACTGTCCACAGCCACCCCCACGCGCTCGCCCAGTGCCGGGAGTTCATCCGCGTCCGACGCTTGCGCCCCGTGGCGGAAGCGGACACCGCGGGGGCCGCGATCCTGATCGCCAAGAGCGAAGATCCCACGAAGGCGGCCGTCGGCTCGGCGCTGGCGGCAGGGATTCACGGGCTCGCGGTCCTGGCGCCGGACATTGCGGACGTCGCCCGAAACGTCACCCGGTTCCTCGTCATGGCCCGGGAGCCGGTGACGGTTCCCCGCGACGCCGAAGCGATCACCACGTTCGTGTTCCAGGTGCGCAATCTCCCGGGCGCGCTCTACAAGGCGCTGGGTGGGTTTGCGACGGGTGGAGTGAACATGCAAAAGCTCGAGAGCTACATGCTCGACGGTTCGTTCACCTCGACCCAGTTCTACTGTGACGTGGCCGGCCATCCCGAGCACTCCGCGGTGGCGAAGGCGCTGGAGGAACTCCGCTTCTTCTCCCGGTCGGTCCGGATCCTGGGGGTTTACCCCGCGGACCCGATACGCGACGAGCACTGACCGGGCTGGCGCGGACCCGACCGGCGACCGTCCGATTTGTTTCGACGTTGTTATCGGTTCACGAACGGCGTCACGAACTCGAAATCAGAATTCACGATTTCTTCATGTTTTGTCCGCTGATGTTCATGGGATCGTGATTATCGAATCAAGAACAGTTCAAATCCATGTAACGCACGAGAAACAAAATCCTGCCCCATGCCGGGGCTGTATTCCAACGGGCGCCGCGGCCGCTCCTGCGGCGCGACATCGCCCCTCTGTTTGGCGCTGCGGCGCGGATCGCTTTTCCGCTCGCTTTATCTTTCGCTCGCGTTCTGGGGGGCGGCCGGAATAGCGTTCGCCGGAGGAGCGCCTTCGGGCACGGCTCTTCAGCCAGAGGCCAGACAGACGGCCCAACAGACAGGCCAACAGACGGGAAGGTCTTCGGAGACCGCAGCGGTCGGATCCCTGCTGGCCGCGGCGCAAATCGCGGCGGCGGAAGAGGGCGAGGACGAGCGCAGCGCGGTCGTCGAAGAGCCGACGGAGACGGACGCGCCGGGTGGCGACTCCTCCGAGGCCGGGCAGAGCGGCGCCGGTGCGGCCCCGTTTGTGGACATGAATGTCCGGTTCCGCGGCCGGGTACTCGACGAGGCCGGAGATCTGGGCGACCCGTCGATCAGCAGTTTCTCGCTCTGGAGCAAGACGAAGATCGGGAACCGGATCCTGACGAACGTCACCTATGACCTCGGCAAGACCCGGATGCACGATTTCTGGATGCAGTTCGACGTGGGCGGCGGGCTTCAGATTCGGGCGGGACGCAGTTCCCTCGCGTGGTTCGGCGAGTTCACCGAGTCGTCTCACTCCCGTCAGACGATTCAGGCGGCCGTCGGCGCCAGGCTCACCCGGTCCCGCGAGACGGGCATCTTCATGTTCCTCGATCGGGGGGCTTACAACGCACGGCTTCACGTCGTTCAGGGCAGCGGCTACGAGGCGGAGGACAACTCCTGGAAGGACGTGCTGGGGAGCTTCGGCCGCACCTTCGATATCGGTGGGGCGTCCATCCTGCTCGACGCCGGTCACTACGAGGGGCGGGACGGTCCTGACGACGCGCTGACCCCGCGGCGGCAGACGGGCTTTTACCTGGAAGGCGAAACGGACGGTAACCGCGATTTTCGGGGCGCGGCCTTCCGCCGGGAGCAATTCGGACGGGAACACTTCGGCGGGTTCGCCCGGTTCCGCCACCGTTTCCCTCAGGGAATCTGGGCCATGGGTGAGTTCGGCACCGAAACGAACCACGGTCCGGTGGAGGCCCCTGGCCACTCCAGCTACATCGTCACCGGGACGCGTTACGAACTCCCGTGGAACATGACGCACCTGTCCGCCGACTACCGCTACCGCTTCGGTGCGGTGGCCGACCACGAGCTGCTGCTTCTGTTCCAGTGGCTCTTCGACTTCCAAAACCCCCGCCGCAACTGAGGCGCGCGGGCTTCGGGCCCGCACCGTCGTCAGCAGGAAAACCAGACGGGCGCACCACCGATCCGGGCGCGGTGACCCGTGCGGTCGCGCCCACGCGGGACGCCGGCATTCACAGTCGGTTCAACGCCGGTTCATTCCCCGTTTCGGGATGTTGCGGTGAAGTTTTTGCGGGCTTCAAGCTGGGGCAACAAGGGGTTCCGACAATCCCCCTCGATGTCAGAGCCGCATTCGTGCACCCGGGACGGCGTTCGCAGTCCTGTCTCCCTGAAGCGTTCCTTCTCGAGCGGCCGGCGCCGGTCGCACCTCCAACCGGCACTCCTGAGTCTGCTGCTCGGGATGCTGCCCGTCTCCGGCGCCGCCGCCCAGGAAGACACCGGCCGGGTGGCCGGATTGGTGCGCGACAGCTTCAACGCCATGACGCTCCCGGGCGCCCCGGTCACGGTGGTGGCCACGAACGAGGTGGTCTATTCGGAGCTTGACGGCGCGTTCTCGCTGTCCCTCCCGGCCGGCGCCCACGAGATCCGGGTCAGCTTCTCCGGGTATGAGGAGGTCATCGTTCCGGTCGAAGTCCTGCCCGGAGCTACCACCCGCGTCGAAGTCGCGCTCACCATGGAGCGCTTCGCGGAAGAGGTGGTGGTAACCGGAGAGGCGATCGAGCCCGAGCTCTTCACCGCCGAAGCCCAACTCGTCGAGCGCCGGAAGTCAGCGGCCATCACCGACAACCTGGCCTCCGAGGAAATGAAGGAGAACGCGGACTCGAACGCAGCGTCCGCCATGAAGCGGCTCACGGGGCTCACCGTGGTGGACAACCAGTACGTATTCGTCCGCGGCCTGGGCGAGCGTTACTCCAACACGACGCTGAACGGCGCGGTGCTTCCCACCACCGAGCCCGACAAGCGGGTGGTCCCGCTGGATCTCTTCCCGACCGGGCTGATCGAGAGCGTCTCGGTGGTGAAGTCGTACCTCCCCGACAAGCCCGCCGACTTCTCGGGCGGGTTGGTCGAAATCGATCCCCTCTCGTTCCCGGCGGAGCCGGTGATGAACTTCTCCATGTCGCAGGGTTACAACACCCGGACGACGTTCGGGGACGGCCTGATCTATCCCGGCGGCGGACGGGACTGGCTGGGGTTCGACGACGGCACCCGGAGCCTTCCCGCCGCGATCCCGGATTCCAAGGTGGTCCGGACCAGCCGCTTCACGAGCGCCGGGTTCACTCCGGCCGAACTCGAGACCATGGGCGAGTCGTTTGCGAACGTCTGGTCTCCCGAAACCGGACAGGTCGGCCACAGCCAGTCCTACAGCCTTGTCGCCGGCAACAGTTGGGACCGGCTGGGGGCGATCTTCAGCGCGACCTGGTCGCAGGACCATCAGAACCAGAGCGAGGATCGGACGTTCTTCGCGGTTTCCCAGGGCGACCTGGAGGTCCAGAACGACTACGACTTCGACGTCACCACCTCGAAGACCTCGACCGGCCTGGTGGGGAACCTGGCCTACAAGTTCACGGGGAATCACCGCGTCGCCCTCGAGAACTTCTACACCCACAGTTCGAAGAACGAAGCCCGGATCTTTCAGGGCTACAACAACGACGTCGGCGAAGAGATCCGGAACACCCGGCTCTTCTGGGTAGAGGAGAGCATCTTTTCCTCGCGGCTATCGGGGGAGCACCTGTTCGCTTCCCTGGGTTCCAGCAAGCTGGAGTGGAATGCGAACTTCTCGCGGGCGACGCGGGACGAACCGGATCTCCGGGAGACGCTCTACGAGTACAGCCCGTCCGTGAGCGCGTTCGTCCTCGCCGACGAATCGCAGAGCGGGTTCCGGATGTTCAACGAACTCGACGACGAGGTCGTTGACCTGGGGGTCGACTGGAGTTCGTTCTTCACCCAGTGGAGCGACCTGCCGGCGATGATCAAGATCGGCCCGCAGATCACCCTCCGGGAGCGGGACTTCAATTCCCGCCGCTTCCGGATGACGCCGCGGGGCAGGCCGGCGAACCTCACGCTGGCGCCGGAGCAGATCTTCACCCCCGAGAACATCGGTACGTCTTATGAGTTGAAAGAAGAGACGCGCCCGACCGACACCTACACGGCGGAGCAGACTATCTCGGCGCTCTACGGACTGCTGGATCTGCCGATCAGCAGCAATCTCCGGTTCATCGGAGGCGCGCGGGTGGAACGGTCCGAACAGTTGGTGGACACCTTGGATCCCTTCTCGACGGCGGGCGAGACCATCAGGGCGGCGCTCAACAACACGGATGTGCTTCCCGGCTTCAACATGGTGTACGCCCTTTCGGAGCGTACGAACCTGCGAGGTGGCTACAGCCACACGGTGAACCGTCCCGAGTTCCGGGAACTGGCGCCCTTCGAGTTCACCGACGTGGTCGGCGGCCGCGCGGTGGTCGGCAACCCGAACCTCGAACGCGCGCTCATCAAGAACGTGGACCTGCGGATCGAGACCTTCCCGGGCGCCGGCGAGGTGCTCGCCATCAGCGGCTTCTACAAGGACTTCAGGAATCCCATCGAACGGATCGTGCAGCCCACCGCGCAACTCAGAACCTCGTTCGCCAACGCCCGCGGGGCCCGCAACACCGGAGTCGAAGTCGAGAGCCGGCGCCGGTTCGGCCGGTTCATGGGCTCCGCGAACTACACCTTCGTCAACTCCGCGATCGAACTCGAGCAGGTGGCGGGTCAGGTCCAGACCAGCCTTGACCGGCCCCTCGCAGGACAATCGGCCCATGTCGTCAACGTCAGCATGGACATGGATATCCCCGAAGTCGCGGGCAGTTTCCGGGTCCTCTACAACTACTTCGGCGACCGGATCGTGGACGTGGGATCGCTGGGGATGCCGGACATCTACGAGTCCGGCCGCGGTGTGCTCGACGCCGTCTTCCAGAAGCGGTTCGCGGCCTGGAGCCTGCGCGCGGCCTTCGACAACATCCTCGACTCGGAGCACGAATTCACCCAGGGAGGCCGGGTCCAACGGGTCTTCAGCCTGGGCCGTTCGTTCTCGCTGAGCGTTTCCTACGCGGTCCACTGACCGCGCCCAGTCACAAAAGCCCGGGTCTAGTTCAGCAGGCCAGTTCAGCAGCAACGACACCGCCGGAACCCGGGCTCTCGCGCGAGCAAATCTCGAAGGAGGCTTCCCTCATGCGCACACAACTCGCCGTTCTTGCCGTCCTCCTGGCAGCGTCCCTGCTCGGTCTCGCTGCCTGCGACGATGGAGGAACCAGCACCACGCCGGCGCCCGCCCCGGCACCCGCTCCAGCGCCGTCGCCTGAGCCAGCGGAACCGCCGGCCACCATGGAGGTGGAAGGCGAGATCACCGAGGACACCACCTGGGTGGCCGCTACCGAAGTCATCCTCAAGGGGGCGGTCTTCGTGCCTGAGGGCGTCACGCTGACGATCGAGGCCGGCACCCGGATATACGGCGACAGCGCCACGAACGGCACGCTCGTCGTGGAGCGCGGCGGCACGCTGATGGCCATGGGTACCGCGGATGCGCCAATCGTCATGACGAGCGACCAGGCAGACGGAGAGCGCGCCCGGGGCGACTGGGGAGGGCTCATCATCAACGGGAACGCTCCCCTGAACATTCCCGGCGGCGAAGGTGAAGGTGAGGGAGACACCGGCGCCTACGGCGGCGACAATCCCGCCGACAGCAGCGGCGTCCTCAACTACGTGCGCGTCGAGTTCGCCGGCACCGAGTTCAGCCCCGACAACGAGTTGAACGGAATCGCTTTCCAGGGCGTCGGCAACGGCACGGAAGTGGACTACGTCCAGGTGCACTTCAACAAGGACGACGGCGTCGAGTTCTTCGGCGGCACCGTGGATGCGAAGCACGTTATCTGCACCGGCATCGCCGACGACAGCTTCGACTGGACCGACGGTTGGACCGGCCGCGGCCAGTTCTGGATCGCCCAGCAACGCGGTGACGACGCCGACCAGGGGATCGAAGCCGACAACAACGGCGAGAACAACGACCTCACCCCGCGCTCCAGCCCGACGCTCTACAACCTCACTCTGATCGGCGACCCGAACACGGACCAGGGGGACGAGAGCGACATCGGCATCCTGCTCCGGGAGGGAACCTCGGCCGAGATCGCGAACTCCATCGTGATCGGCTTCAAGGAGACCGGATTGGACATCGACAACGCCGCCACCTACGCCCTGGCCCGGGACGGAACGCTGGTCGTGAAGAACTCGATCTTCTACAACAACCTCGAGGGCAGCTTCGACGACGACGCCGGGGAGGACCCGGCGCCCACCTTCTCCACCCAGGACTTCGCGGCCGCCTCCACCCTTCTCGTCGAGGTGGACCCGATGCTGGCGGATCCCTACAACCACGAAGCGCTCGACTGCCGCCCCATGGCCGGTTCCCCGGCGCTCATCGGCGCCGGCGTGGCCGTTCCGCCGGCGGACGGGTTCTTCGATCCGGTCACCTACGCGGGCGCCTGCGGCCCCGACGACGATTGGTTCATGGGCTGGACCACCTTCGCCCAGAACTGACCCCCTGCGCGCAGTGAACACCGGGCCGCGCCGCTTTCGGTGCGGCCCCACGTTCCCACGAGCAGCGGCCGTCCTGGCGGCGACCGCCCTCCTCGTTTCCGGGTGTGGACTGAGCGATGCGCCGGCGCCGGCGGAGCTTGCCGGCGCGCCGGAGGCGCTTCCCGCCACCAGAGACCTCGTAACCCCGCCGGTCGGTGGCGTCCTCTTCGATGCACCGGAAGAAGCGGCGCGTCAGGCGCTGGAACTCGTAGCCGAGGGTGACGCCGAGGGCCTGTCGCAGCTCGCCCTCCAGGAGGCCGACTTCCGCGAAGCCGTCTATCCCCGGCTGCCGGCCGCCCGTCCGGAACGGAACACCTCGGCCGAATTCCTGTGGGAAATGCTCCATCAGCGCAGCCGCAGTTCGCTGGCCTACACCCTCGACCGCTACGGCGGACGGCGCTACGAGTTGATTGCCGTGGATTTCGTGGGTGAGACGACGGACTACGGACCCTTTCGGATCCACCGGGAGACGGTGCTCAGCGTCCGGGCTCCGAGCGGCGAACGCGGCGCGGTCAGGATTTTCGGGTCCATGCTCGAGCAGGGCGGCCGCTACCAGATCTTCAGCTTCGTTACGGACTGAAGGGCCAGGCCCGCTACGGGTCCCGGACCCTCAGCTCGAGTCCGATCGCGGCCAGTTCCTCCGCCTCCTGGGCGATCCCGGCGCGGGTCAGGGGATGGTGGTCGAGCCACCCGGGCGGGAAGGCAAGGTCGAGCCGGCCGTCTTCGGCCGCGGCTTCGATCAGGGGCAGGGGTTCCCGGCTCCGCCGGCGGCAGAGGAGCACGGCGATGCGCAGGATGGCTGCCAGTCGGCCCGTGGTGACCGCATCGGCCGCCGTCATTTCGTCGAAACGCCCGTAGCGGAGCTTCTGGCGGTGGGTCTCGATCAGCGCCGCCAGCAGTTCCTGGTCGTCCCGCGAGAACCCCGGCATTTCCGAGTTCCTCACGATATAGGCGCCGTGGCGGTGGTACCCGCTGAACGAGACCGAGAGTCCTACCTCGTGGAGGTCGGCGGCCCAGCGCAGGAAGCGTTCGTGCGACTCGCGCTCGAGTCCCCACGACTCCCGGAGCTGCCGGAGGCCGACGAGCGCGGTGGCCTTCACCCGCTCCGCCTGTTCGCTGTCCACCCGGTACTGGGTCACCAGATTGCGGATAGTGGCTTCCCGAACGTCCTGTCGCCGCCGCCGGCCGATCAGGTCGAAGAGCACGCCCTCGCGCAGCGCTCCCTCGGCGGGTTCGATCCGCTCTATGTCCAGGCTCTTCATGGCCGCGCGGAGGATGGCGACGCCACCCGGAAAATCCCAGGCGCGGTCGGCCGGAAAGCCAGGGATGGCGTCCGGTCCCTCGGCCAGCGCCTCGACGTGGGAGGCGCGGATCATCCGGTTTCGGAGCCCCTTGAGACCCGGGCGGGTGAGGCCGCCGTTTGGACGCAGGAGTTCCGCGGCGGCTAACACGGTTCCCGAGGAACCGAAGGCGCTGGACCAGCCGAGCCCCAGGAATCCCTCCTCCACGGTTTCGAGTTCGCGGCGGACCTCGGTTTCCGCGGCCGCGAACGCCTGTTTCGTGATGACGCCGCCCGGAAAGAAGTGGCGGGTATAGGAAACGCACCCCATGTAGAGGCTCGCCGCGCGCAGTGCTTCGTGTCCCTGTCCGATCACGAGTTCGGTACTTCCGCCACCGATGTCCACGACCAGCCGCCGGCCATTCTCGTCAGGGAGCAGGTGACTGACCCCGAAGTAGATGAGCCGGGCCTCTTCCGCACCGGAGATGACCTCGACGCGGTGTCCGAGTGCTTCCGCCGCCTTGCCAAGGAGCGCCTTGCGGTTCTTCACCTGGCGGAACGCGTTCGTCCCGACGGCGCGCGCCTGGCCCGGGGGAATGTCCCGGATGCGTTCCCCGATGCGGGCCAGCGCGGCTTCCGCCCGCCGCCAGGTAGCGGGTTCGATGGCCTTGTCCCGGATCCCGGCGGCGAGCCGCACCGGCTCCTTCACCCGGTCCACCACCTCCGTGTTCTCGCCGTGGACGCGAGCCACGGTGACGTGGAAGCTCCGGGAACCGAGGTCGACGGCGGCGAAGAGGCCGATCGGGAGATTTCGTCTCGCGGTCATGCCCGGGGCCGGTGGCAGTCCCCGTCCAGGCCGGTCGGCCGGACAGCCCGCCGACTCGCGCCGCTTCCCCTGTTCATGGCGTCAAACATCCTTTCCGGGAGTTGAAGGGCCGGTTCCCGCATTAGCATCCCGGCCCTGTGGCAACCTGGGTCGTCGGCGATGTGCAGGGGTGTTTTAGCACGTTCCAGGCGCTCCTGGACCGCCTGGAATTCCGGCCCGGACGGGACCGGATGTGGTTCGTCGGGGACCTGGTCAACCGGGGGCCCGATTCGCTCGGCATGCTGCGCTGGGCGTACCGGCACCGGGACTCGCTGGTGTGCGTGCTCGGAAACCACGACCTGCATCTGCTGGCCCAGCGTGAAGGCATAGTCCCCGCACGGCGTGGCGACACGCTCACTCCCGTGCTCGGGGCTCCCGACGCGGACGAACTCTGTGACTGGGTAGCGGAACTCCCCTTCGTCCACGTGGAGGCTGGCTACCTCCTCGTCCACGCCGGGGTTACGCCCGGGTGGGGCCTCCCGCAGGTCGAGTCCGGAGGAAAGGCCGCCAGCCGGGCGCTGGCTCGGGACCGCGCCGGTTTTCTCCGGGAGCTCTATTCGCTCCGCGGGGACCGTGTCGAGGACGCCGGCCAGCGATCTGCGACCGGGTTCAGCGAGGCGGTGACGGCGGCGTCCATCCTGACCCGCATCCGTATCGTGGACGCGGCCGGACAGCCGGCGTTCGACTTCGACGGCGTTCCCGAAGCCATTCCGCCGGGCCACCGTCCGTGGTTCGAACGCCTATCCCTCCCGGACGAGCTGACCGTGCTCTTTGGCCACTGGGCGGCCCTCGGCCTCATGGTGTCCGAGCGGGCGATCTGCCTCGATTCGGGCTGCGTCTGGAACGCCTCGCTGACGGCGCTTCGCCTCGAAGACGGCGAGCTCAGGATCCAGCCGGCGGCCGCCGGGGATGGGCAGCCGTTGTAACATTTTCGTCACATTCGCCGGCGGGGCGGAGCCGGAGAACCCGCTCGGGAAACCGCAGGTCGGTCCGCCAGCGGAACCCGTCCAAGTGGTCCTCGAGTTCCAGGTCGAGGCGCTTCCGGCCGACGTAGATGCTCGCGGGGGTGATCACGATCCTGGCGCGGAACCGCTCCGGATCGCCGCTCGCGCTCCGGGTTCCGTCAATCCAGCCTTCCACGGTGAGCCGTTCCCATTCCGGGGTCGCTCCGGGCCGGGAATCGTAGAAAGTGAACTGGCTGACCAGTCTTCCCGGCGCTACCGCGCGCACCGCCCCCTCGTCCGTCCGGATCACCACGTCCCTGAGACAGGACGCCACTTCGAACCGCACCGGCACGTAGATGCTCCGGGGCAGGACTTCGGGTTCCTCGTCCGCCGCCCCGGGCGAGGCGAGCGCGCTGACCGCGAGCGCCCACGCCGCCACCGGCCGTCCACGGTGACGGAGCGAACGGTTCCGGATCGCCTGTCGCCATTGCATATGAACAGCGTATTACGCATATGTGACGTTTGCAATACGGAATGCCGGGCACACCCGACCCTGCGCCATGAGGGCGCCGGATCGCCCTCAGCGCTTCTTCCTGACGGTGGTGGTGAAGGCGCCTTCGCCGTACTGGAGCCGGAGCGGCTCCCGGGTCTCGATGTTGTAGCGGTCTCCCGGCATCAGGAAGTAGAAGCCTCCGCCGTTCGGCAGCACCCGCGTGTTGTCGTAGATGGCGACGTAGCCCTGTCCGATCACCTCGAAGCCGTTCCCCCGGACCACGATGGCGGTGTCCTCGTCGATGCCGATCCCGAGCAGTTCCGGACGGGCCTCCAGGATTTCGAGGAGGTCGAAATGGCGGTTCCGCACCAGCAGGTGCTGGTCGATCGCCGTGCCCCGGAAGAACCCGAAGCCCTCCTCGTGGTCCCCCATCATGATGGTGTTGCCGCTGGTATCCCCGCGGGCGAGGTATTCGCCCTGGATCGTGGCTCCGGCCGAGGATCCCCCGATCACGCCGCCGCGGGCCAGCAGCGCGTGCAGTTCCCGCTCGGTGCGGGTGTCGGCGTAGGCGTCCACCAGCCGCCACTGCCGCCCGCCCGGGAACCAGACGCCGCGCGCCGTCGTGATCGGCGCCGCGAATTCCTCGCTCTCCGCTTCCTCGCGGTCCCAGGTGTGGATGACCGTGATGTTGGTCACGCCGAGATTGCGGAAACGCCGGGCTCCGGCGTACCACTGGTCGTAGTCGTCCCCACCGCCGGCGGTGGGAATGATCACGATGGGCGCATCCGGTCCTCCCGCGAGGCTGATGAAACGCTCGAGGATCGCCTCGTCGCGGAGCGCTCCGCCGACGATGACCAGGGAACCGTTCTCGGGGCCCTGCTGAGCGAACGCCGCCGCGGGCAGCAGGAACGCGAGGCCGAGGTGGAGCAGAAGCGATTTCGAAATCGGGGAACGCATGCCGTGATCCTCCAAGGGGAACGTGTGGGCGGGCCATTATCCGGCCTCCGCGCGGTGACAGCGGGAAAGGTCGGGTTTCCTACACTCCCGGGATGCGAAACGTAGTGGTCGGTACCGCCGGCCACATCGACCACGGGAAGAGTTCCCTGGTGCTGGCGCTGACCGGGACGGATCCGGACCGTCTCAAGGAAGAGAAGGCCCGGGGCATCACCGTGGACCTCGGTTTCGCGAATCTCGCGCACGCGGGCGTCAACTACGCCTTCGTGGATGTGCCGGGTCACGAACGCTTCGTCCGCAACATGCTGGCCGGGGCGTCCGGCTTCGACGTGGTGATGCTGGTGGTGGCCGCCGACGAGTCCGTGATGCCCCAGACCCGCGAGCACATCGAGATCTGCCGGCTGCTCGGCGTCGGGGCCGCGGTGGTTGCCCTCACGCGGATCGACCTGGTGGAGGATCCCGAGTTCATCGAGATCGCGGCCCTCGAGGTCCGCGAACTGCTCCAGGGTTCGGCGATGGCGGGAGCGCCGGTGATTCCGGTGTCCTCGAAGACGGGGGAGGGGCTCGACGGGCTCCGCGGCGCGCTCGCGGCGGCGGCTGGCGCCGCCTCCGGCCGGGACGCCTCGGGCCCCTTCCGGCTCCCGGTGGACCGCATTTTCACCATGCGCGGGTTCGGCGCGGTGGTCACCGGGACGCTCGCGTCGGGTCAGGTTTCGGTAGGCCGGGAAGTGGAAGTTCTGCCGGGGGGTGAACGCGCCCGAGTCCGCGGGCTCCAGGTACACGGCGCCGCCGTCGAGGCGGCCGAGGCGGGGCAGCGGGTCGCCCTCAATCTCGCGGGCGGGCGACTCCGGGTCGAGAGGGGTTCGGTGCTCGCGGCGGCCGGTGAACTCGGCTCGACCCGGATGCTGGATGCGCGCCTCGAGGTGCTCGGTTGGGCTGCCGGCGCGGTGAGCGACGAGGACCGGGTGCATCTCCACCTAGGGACCGCCACCGCGCTGGCGCGGGTGCGGCTGCTCGGCGGGGTGACCGAGCTGGCTCCGGGCGCCTCGGGGCTCGTGCAACTGCGGCTGGAAGTCCCGTTGACCGCGGTGCGGGGGGACCGCTTCATCATCCGGCGCTACTCCCCGGTGATCACCATCGGCGGGGGGACGGTGCTCGATGCGCTGCCCCCGAAGCGCTCCCCGCGGAGCCCGGCGGCCCGCGGCCGGGTGGCGGCGCTCGACGGGGCGACGGCGGCGTGCGCGGCGGCGGCCTTCGTGGATGAGGCCGGCGTTCACGGTCTCGACGAGGCGGTGTTGCGGCGGCGGCTCGGGCTCCGGGCAGAAGATGCCGGACGGCTGGTGCAGGGCCTTGTCACGGCTGGTGAGATCGAGATCTGCGGGGAGCGGGCGCCCGCGGGCGGCGCGGGACGGACGCTGCTGTCGCCGTCCAGCGGGCGCGAGGTCGCTAACCGGCTCCGGTCGCTGCTCGCCGCCTGGGAGGCAGCCAACCGGTTGCGCGCGGGGATGCCGCTCGAACAGCTCCGGGAACAGACTGCCGTTCCCGCGGTGGTAGCGGACGGAGTCCTGGCCCGCCTCCAGGCGGCCGGCGCCGTGGAACTCACCCGGCACACCGTGGCGACGGCGGGCCGCCGCATCGAGTTGACGGAGGACGAACAGCGGGTATTCGATGCCTTGGCCGATCTGCTGGCCGATCAGGGGTTCACGCCCCCGACCCCGGCGGAGGCGGCAAAGTCGCTCGGAGCGCCGGTGGAACTGGTGGACGCCCTCCGGCGCCTGCTCCTTGGGGAAGGCCGGGCGGTGGCCGTCAGCCCCGACCTCTACTTCGACGCCGGGCGGATCGTGGAGTTGCGGCGCGCCGTCGCGGAGCGCGCCACCATCAACCCGGAGATCGATGTCGCCTGGTTCAAACAGCAGTTCGGCCTGAGCCGCAAACACGCGATTCCCCTGCTGGAGTGGCTCGATCGGGAAAGGGTGACCGTGCGGGTGGGCAACCTGCGCCGGATCCGCGCCGTGCCGGCGGGGGTCGCCCCCGCATGAGCCCGTGGCTCGCCGATCTGCGCTTCGCCCTCCGCTCGCTGCGCAGCCGTCCGCTCCTCACCGGACTCGCGGCGGCCTCGCTGGCGCTTGCCATCGCCGGCAACGGAGCGCAGTTCTCGTTTATGAACGCCCTCCTGCTCCGGCCGCTGCCCTATCCGGATCCGGACAGCGTGATCGTGATCTGGGAGACCGATCCCGCGAATCCGGCGATCGACCTCATTCCGGTGGCGTCCGCGAACTACGACGACTGGCGGCGGACCGCCGAATCCTTCGAGGTGCTCGCCGCGCAGCGAATCCGCCCCATGAGCATCACGGGGGGAGATCTGCCCGAGCCGATCAGCGGCGCCGAGGTAACGGCGGAGTTCTTTCCGCTGCTCGGCGCCCGCCTGCATCTCGGACGGGTGTTCCGGCCCGAAGAAGGCGCGGCGGGGCTGCGGCTCGCGGTGCTGTCCCATTTTCACTGGCGGAACCGGTGGGGAAGCGATCCGGACCTGGTGGGGGCGCAGATCGAACTCGAGGGCGAACCGCACGAGGTGATCGGCGTTCTCGAGGACGGATTCGAATTCCTGCAGGCCGGTGTCGCGGTCTGGACGCCGATGGCGCTGTCGCCCGCGGTCCTGAGCCGGGAGCGCCGCGATCTCATGGTGGTCGGCCGGCTCCGGGCGGGTCTGTCGAGTGCCGACGCGCAGCGCGAGATGGACGTTCTGAACGACCGCCTCGCGGCGGCCTACCCCGATACGAACCGCGGTTTCGGTGTCCGGGTGCTCACCCTGGCCGAACTTCTCACCTACGGGCCGCGCGAAACGTTGTTCTACCTGCTGCAGGGAACGATCTTCTTCATCCTGATGATTGCCTGCGCCAACCTGGCCAACCTGCTCCTCGCCGGGGCGCTGGACCGCCGGGGAGAGATCGCGGTCCGAGCGGCCGTCGGGGCGACTCCCTCCCGCGTGCTCCGGCAACTTCTGCTGGAGTCCGCGCTGCTCGCCGGGGCGGGCGGCCTGGGGGGCGTCGGGATCGCCTGGGGTCTGGTGTTCCTGCTGCGGCAGGGCCTGTCGGGAACGAACCTGGTGCCGCGGCACTTCTTTCCGGTGATGGACGCGAGCGTGGTTGGTTTCACTCTGCTCGTCACCGTGATTGCAGCCCTGACCTTCGGTCTCGCACCGTCCCTCCAGGCTGCGCGCGCCGCTCTCTCGGGAGGTCTCTCGGAGGAGGGGCGGGGCGGCGAACAGGGCCGTCGCCGCCGGTTCGTCGCCAAGGGACTGGTGGTCGGGCAGTTGGCGCTCGCCCTGGTGTTGCTCGGGGGCGCCGGATCGCTGATGCGGGCTTTCCAGACCGTGGCGAGCACCGATCCCGGGTTCGATCCCGAGGGGCTGCTGGTGTTCACCGTGAACCTCCCCGAACGCCGGTATCCCGAATCTGACAGTCAGGCCGATGTCGCCGAGCGACTCGAGGAGGCGATCCGCCAGCTCCCCGGGGTCACTGCCGTGGGATTCACGAATCATGTTCCCTACACCTACTTTTCGCCGAAGCTGCCCTGGACGCTGCCCGGTGAGGCGGTGAGCGAGGATGAACCGGCCCGGACCGCCACGGTGGTGGCCGCTTCCGCCGCCTATTTCGAGGCTCTGCGCAGCCCGCTGATGCAGGGCCGCGCCTTCGAGACGGGCGACCGCCCGGGAACGCCCCGGGTACTCCTCGTGAGCGCCGGCTTTGCGTCGGCCGCCTGGCCGGGAGAGGATCCTCTCGGACGACGTCTGGAAGTGGCGGGAGAGATCCGCGAGGTGGTCGGGGTCACCGGAGGCATCAAACAGGACGCCTTCCTCGACGCCACGCTCGGGGGCGAGCGCGTCTTGTATCTTCCCTACGCCCAGAATGCGTCTCCCGTGTTCGTCGGGCTGGCCCGCGCGTCCGTGGATCCGGGCAACCTTGCAGAGGCCGTCCGGCGGGCCATCGCCGGAGTGGACCGGGGCATCGCGACCTCCAACGTGCGCCCCCTCCCCGAGATGCTCGCCGAGTTCCGCGTCGGGCTGGACGCCGTCAGCGCCCTCCTCGTGGGTTTCGGGCTCCTGGCGCTCGGGCTGGCCGGTTCGGGCATCTACGGAGTCACGCGTTACTCGGTGTCCCGGCGCACCCGGGAGTTCGGCGTACGAGGAGCGTTCGGGGCTTCCCCGCGGTCCCTGCTCCGCATGGTGATGCGCGAGGCGGTGGGGCTGGCCCTGCTGGGCTTCCTGATCGGGACTCCTTTCATGGTGCTGATGGTGGTCTTCGTGCGCGATTTGCTCGTGGGGATGGCGCTTCCCGCGCCGGCCGCTGCCCTTGGGGTAGCGGCGCTGCTCTTCGGCGTGGCGCTCCTCGCCAGTTGGTTGCCGGCCCGAGCAGCCGCTCGCGTACCTCCAAGCCAGGCGCTCCGGGTCTGAGCAACCGGGAAGTCTCTGTTTCCCTATGATCGGGGCCATGTTGCAAAACCTGCCTCGCTTCCTCCTGGTTCTGCTGGCCGCCTTGGCGTGGTCCGGATGCGGGGCTCCTCCGGAGTCCCCGAATGCTCCTGCGCACTACGGAGAGGCGACCGGCGAACTCGCCGGCGAGATCTCCGCCCTCGCTCAGGACGCCCTCCGGAACCATCCGGCTCCCGGGATCTCGGTGGGCGTGCAGCGGGATGGCGAAGTCGTCTTCGCCGGAGGTTTCGGCTACGCGGACCTCGAGAACGAAGTGGCGGCGACGGCGGACACCGTGTACCGGATCGGCTCGGTCACCAAGCAGTTCACCGCGGCCGCCGCGATGCTGCTCGTCGAGGAGGGCGAACTGGATCTCGCCGCCGACCTGCGCGAGTACCTGCCTGACTACGACACCCAGGGCTTCGAGGTGCCGGTCGAGCGGCTCCTCAACCACACCTCGGGGATCAAGGGCTATACCGAGATGCCCGAATTCTGGGAGCGGTCCCGCCTGGACCTCGGTCACGCGGCGATGCTGGAGCTGTTTTCCGCTCCGCCCTTCGAGTTCGAGCCCGGGGACAAGTACCAGTACAGCAACTCCGGCTACTACCTGTTGGGGGTCATCATCGAACGCCTCTCGGGAACGAGCTACACGGAGTTCCTGGAAACGCGCCTGTTCGGGCCGCTGGGCCTGGAGCGGACCCACTATCTCAGGAACGGTCCGCTGGTAGGCGGCCGGGCGGAAGGCTACGAAGTTGGAGACGACGGTGGCTTCGTGAATGACGAGCCCTTGAGCATGGAGCTGCCGTACGCGGCGGGCTCGCTCGGAGCGAGCGTCGTGGATCTCCTCGCCTGGCAGCGGGCGCTGGCGGCCGGCGAGGTGGTGAGCGCGGCGGGGTATGAGCGGATGACGGCCCGGGGCAGGCTGGTGAACGAGGATCCGGTCCGCTATGGCTACGGCCTCGGGCTTTCGGAGCAGCACGGCCTGGCCAAGATTTCCCACGGTGGGGGCATCAACGGTTTTCGGGCCCAACTCGCCCTCTACCCCGACGCGAGCCTCGGGATTGCGGTCCTCATCAACTCCGGCTCCGGAAGGCCCGGCCTGCTGGAGAACCGGATCGCCCGGGCGGTGCTGGGCATGGACCAGCCGGAGGTGACGGAGGTCGAGGTTCCCGAGTCGGAACTGCGGCGCTGCGCCGGAACCTACGACCCGGGCCGGTCGCCGGTGACCCTCCGGCTTGAGGACGGGGAGCTCTTCGGCTTCGGCGAGCGGCTGGTTCCGGTGGGAGACGGAGTGTTCCATCCCGAGGAGGACCCCTTCACCACGGTAGTTTGCGAGCCGGGGCCTGACGGCGCGGGTGCGCCCGCGCTGAGCGTGACCGGCGGCGGAGCGACGACCCGCTATCCGCGCGTTTCCGACTGACCGTGCCGGGCCGGCCCGAATTTCCGGGCGCGATGGGGGCTGCCGCCGCGATATTGCCTGAAAGCCCTCGCTCCCGCCGCTAGACTGCCGCACCCATGCCGAGTGTGGAGGTCCAAAAGACCATCGCGGCGCCGCCCGGCCGCGTGTTCGAGATCGCCACCGACCTCGGCAGGATCGCCGAGACGATGTCCGGGATCGACAGTGCCGAGGTGCTGACCGAGGGCCCTTTCGGTGAGGGAACCCGCTGGCGGGAGACCCGGACGCTCTATGGCAAGCAGGCCACCGAGGAGATGTGGGTCACGGGTTTCGATCCGCCCCGGTCGTACGTGGTCGAGGCCGAATCCCACGGGTCCCATTACCGGACGGAGCTGACCTTCCAGCCCGAGGATGGCGGGACGCGCGTGACGATGGTCTTCGCGGGCCGCCCGATCGGGCTTTTGGCGCGCGTGTTTTCCTTCCTGAGCGCCGTGATGATGAAGAGTGTGAAGAAGGCTCTCGACCAGGACCTTGAAGATCTGAAGCAGGTCGCGGAGTCCTCCGGCTGACCGCTACCGCTCCGAGACGCATGAGCGCACCGCTCCGAGGGTCCGTGGCGCTACGGCCCGGCCCGGCCCTGTGAAGGCCGCGGGCCCGGAACGCGCGTACCCTCGGGATCCCGCCGGCCTTCCCATCCGCAGTCCGCGGCTCATCCTGCGGCCCTTTCGCGAGTCGGATTTCTCCGATGTCCAGGAGTACGCGGGTGATCCCGAGGTGACTCGTCACCTCCGCTGGGGGCCGAACACCCCGTCCGAGACCCTTGGTTTTCTCCGGCGGGCAATGGAAGCCGCTCGTGAACCCGGGGCCACGCAGTTCGACCTCGCAGTGGTCGAGCGGCAGAGCATGCGGGTGCGGGGCGGGCTCGGCATCCACGAGCGCGAACCGGGCCGGGTAGAGATCGGATATTGCCTGGCCCGTCCGGTCTGGGGACTCGGGTACGCGACCGAGGCGGTACGGAGCGCCATCCGCTTTGTCGATTCCCGCTTCCGGGGTTCGGAGATGTTCGGCCTCGTGGTGCCCGACAACGTCGCTTCCGGGCGCGTCCTCCTCCGCGCCGGCTTCGAGCCGGCAGAGGACCTGTCCCCGTACGCGCGTTGGATGGATGGCGTCTGCTCGACCGCGGTCGCCTTCCGGCGGCGCTCCGCCCCCGGGTCTTGACGCTTCCCGCACCTCCTCGCCGGAAAGTCCGCGAGGCGGCCGTCCTGCGGCGGCGCACGCCCCGCTATTCGGGTCGGGTTCCCGCGAAGCGACGGCGCCTCCCCGGGGAGGGCCCTGCGGACCGGCTTCTGGAGCGGGGCGCGCGATCCCTGACCAGCAGGGAACTGCTGGGTCTCGTGTTGGGTCCGGGAGGAGGCGACCTGGCCGGCCGTCTCCTCGACGACCTCGGCTCCGTGGCGTGCATCAGCCAGGCTCCGCCCGGACAACTGGCGGTGCGCTCGGGGATTTCGCGAGCGCGGCTTGTCCGGTTGGTCGCTGCCCTCGAACTGGGCCGCCGCGCCGGCTATCCCACGGACGGCCGCGTACCCTGCTTTCGTGGTCCGGCGGAGGTGGCGAAGTACCTCATCGCGCGCTTCGGGAACCGGGAGGTCGAGGAGTTCGGAGTGCTGATCCTCGACAGCCGAGGCTGCCTGCGGCGAGCGGAGATCGTCTCGCGCGGGTCCCTCACTGGGGCGCCGGTCCATCCCCGAGACCTTTTCCGGCTGGCGGCGGCGTACCAGGCGGCATCCCTGATCCTGTTCCACAACCACCCGTCGGGGAATCCCGAGCCGTCCGAAGCGGACCGCCAACTCACCCGGCGGCTTCGGGAAGCCGGCGCCATCATGGGGATCCCGATTCTCGATCACCTCGTGATCGGCGCCGGAAGCTGGTTCAGCTTCAGCGAAGGCGGCGAACTCTGAACGAGCTCTTCAACCCTTCAGTACCGCAGTGACGGCAGATGCCGTAGAGCTGGTGCCGATGCCACACGAGGCGGTAGCCGTGTTCCGCCGCGATTTCCTCCTGCCGCTGCTTCCACCTCGGGTGACAGGAACCTCGTCGATCCGGCCGCAGCGCACGCAGATGAGATGGTCGTGGTGCCTCCCGGGAAAGCGCTGGCTCAAACCGGGTCAGCCCGTCTTTCAGGTCGATCGAGCTGGCAATCTGCGCCTCGCAGAAGAGGCGGAGGGCCCGGTACACCGTTGTGCGGCCGATTGACGCATCCGCTTCCCGGACGTCGCCGTGCAGGTCATCGGCCGAGGACGTGTCCCTCCATGGCCAGGAAACGGTCGAGGATGAGCTCCCGTTGGCGCGACTTCTTGAGGCCTCGTTCCCGGGTGAACTCCTCGAGCCGCCGGAACGCCTGTTCGCGCATCGTGGCCGGGCTCGGCCGCGTGGGAACGATCGTACTCATGAGCGAATCATCCTCCGGCGCGTCCGCTCCGCGTTCCGGACGCCCGGCAAGTGGACCCCCAAGGGTACCGCCTGGGAGCCGGGATGCCGCGGGCCCCGCCGACGCCCGCGAGGCGGCGCCCTTCTAGAATCCGCCGTTCTCTTGCGCCTTCTCTACTTCGACCTCTCGGCCGGTGTTTCCGGGGACATGCTGCTCGGCGCCCTGGTGGACGTCGGGGTCCCCCGCGAAGTCTTGCGGGAAACCGGTGGCCGCCCTGCGTTCTCCGGTCTCGCTGTCGTTCGAAGAGTCCGCCCGCGGCGGGCTTCGGGGAATCAAAGCCCATGTCGAAGCTCCGGACGACCGGGGACACCGCCATCTCCGGGATTTCCTCGCGGTTCTGGAGCGGAGCGACCTTCCGGATGCGATCTCAGGCGCGGACTGCCGAGCTTCTCAGGCGCATCTTCGCGGCGGAGGGGCAGATCCACGGCATGTCCGCGGAATCGGTGCATCTCCACGAACTCGGTTCTCTCGATACGCTGGTGGATATCGTGGGAGCGGTGGCCGGGGTGGCTCACCTCGCCCCGGACACGGTTGCCGCTTCCCCAGTGAACGTGGGAAGCGGTTCGGTCGAGGCCGAACACGGAACCCTGGAGATTCCGGCACCCCGCCACCGCCCTGCTCCTGCGGGGAGTGCCGACGTTCTCCGACGGCTCCGGTTTCGAACGCACCACTCCCACCGGTGCGGTGTTGACCGGCCTTGCCGATTCGTTCGGCGGTTGGCCCCGGATTCACCCCCGAGCGGATCGGGTACGGCCTCGGGACCGCCGATCCTGAAGAGGGCCGTCCCCAACGCGCTTCGCGTGGTGTGGGGCCTGGCGCCCGACCGCGCCGGAAACGCGGTCATCGTGGTGGAAGCGACGCTGGATGACTTGCCGCCCGAAATCGCGCCGCATCTACTGGAACGACTCCTGGCCGCGGGCGCCCGCGATGCCTTCTTCGCGCCGGTGCAGATGAAGAAGGGACGCGCTGGCTTGGCGCTGACCGCGCTCGCCGACCCCGAAAAGCGTGACGCGGTGGTAGGAACCCTGTTCCGGGAGAGCACGACGCTCGGGGTCCGCATCACCGAGGCGGAACGGGAGACTCTGGAGCGACGCGTGCTGCGGGTCCGGACCCCGTGGGGACCGGTCGGAGTCAAACTCGGCCTTGTGGACGGAGCCGTGGTCAACCGCGCCCCCGGAGTTCGAGGACTGCCGCCGGCTGGCCGAGAGTGCCGGGGTTCCCGCTCAAGGAGGTGTACCGGGAGGCCCTGGCGGCGGCGCTCCCCGCGCTCGCGGACGCTCCGGATTCGTCCTGCTCCTCTCCCCCGGACGGTTCGCGATGACCGACTCGCACGCGCATCTCGATCAGCCGGCATTCGACCCCGACCGGGCGGCGGTATTGGAGCGCGCGGCCCGGGAGGGCGTTTCGACCGTCGTCTCGATCGGAATGCTGGACGAGGAAGCGTCCTGGGCGAAGACCTTCTCGCTGGTGGACGAGCTGCACCCGGCTGGCGAGGATCACTCCGCCGCCGAAAAGCCCCCAGCTCTTCACGACGCTGGGCTGCCATCCCCACGACGCCCGGTTGTTTGGTGAGCTTGGTGGCGAGGAGCGGCTCGCGGAACTGGCGCGGCGGCCGCGGCTGCTGGCCATCGGCGAAGTGGGGCTCGACTACCACTACGACCTCAGTCCCCCGTCCCCAGCAGCGTGACGTGTTCCGGCGCCAGATTCGGGTCGCCCGCGAACTGGGACTACCCGTAGTCGTTCATCACCGCGACGCCGAGGACGACTTCCTGCAGATCGCCGATGAGGAGGAACTTGCCGAGTGCGGGGCCATCCTCCACTGCTTCACGGCGAGCGAGCGCCTGGCTCGGGCAGCGTGGGAGCGGGGCTTCCTCCTTTCGTTTTCCGGAATCCTGAACGTTCAAGAACGCGGAAGACCTGCGCCGAACGGCCGCGCTCGTCCCTGTGGATCACCTCCTGGTCGAGACCGACAGTCCCTACCTGGCGCCGGTGCCGCACCGGGGTCGCCGCGCCGAACCCGCCATGGTCACGGAGACCGCCCGCGCCCTCGCCGCCGCGCGCTCCGCCGACCTGGAGGAAATCGAAGCGGTTACCGACGCTAACTTCCGGCGCTTTTTCTTCGAGGCAACGGTGGCGGACGGCGAATCGCCAGCCGGGAAACCAGCGCCTCCGGCATGAGATAATCGCGGGAAATCCGGTAATGCTGTCTGTTTCGAGCCCCGGGAGCCTGCTCTCCGAGTTGGAGGCTGACCTGGCTCCGGACCTGGCCAAAGTCGAGAGCATCCTGGCCGAGCGGGTGGAAAGCGACCTCGAACTCGTTCAAGCTGACCGGCCAATACCTCTACCGGAGCGGCGGCAAACGACTTCGCCCGATGCTGCTGTTGATCGCAGCCCGCGCCGCCGGCGGTGCCGGAAACCGGCAAGTCGCCGCCCGGGGCCCTTACTACGGCGCGATGGTCGAGATCATGCACACCGCGACGCTCGTCCACGACGACATCGTTGACGAAAGCGGACACTCGACGCGGGCAGGAGTCGCTGAACAGCCTGCTCGGCAACGACATCACGGTCCTTATCGGTGATTTTCCTCTACATACAGTCCATGGCGCTCGCGGTGGAGCAGGGCAACTCCCGGATCGTGGCGACGATGTGCGATCTCACCATGCGCATGATCGAGGGAATGCTCCTCGAAAAGGCGCGCGGGGGCACTCTCGGCCTGACCCGCGACGAGCACCTGCGGATCCTGCGGCTCAAGACGGCGTATCTCTTCCACGGCTGCGGGAAGATGGGGGGCCATGATGGTGGACGCGCCGGCCGAGGTCGAGAGCGCGCTCGGCGAATACTGCATGAACCTCGGGATGGCGTTTCAGGTGGCCGATGACCTGTTCGACTTCACGGCGAGCGCCGCGATGGTGGGCAAGCCGGTGCTGAGCGACCTGAAGGAAGGGCATCTCACCCTCCCGATCCTTCATGCCCTCGCCCGCGAACCACAGGCTGTGCCGCTCGTCGAGGAGGTGCTCGATAGCGGCTGTCTCACCGCCGACCAGCAGGAGCAAATCCTCGCGCTCGTGGACCGGCAGGGCGGACTCGACGAGGCGCGGGGGGGTTGCGGAGAGCTTTGCCGCCGCCGCCCGGGAGGCCCTGGCGCCAGTTCCGCCGTCGTCCTACCGGGATGGACTGGAAGCGCTGGCCGAGTTCGTGATCTGGCGCGACCGCTAACAGCCGGTGGCCAAACCCGCGTGAACTCCGGGGGCCGGGGTTCCGGAACCGGCTGCTCACACCCCTCTCCGGGGATCCCCTTTCCGCCCTATCGGCACCGGCCCGGACGTACACCGCATCCCGAGCGCGATCCTCGCGGGCACCGTTTTCTCGAACATCTGCCGGCCGGCCTGCTTCCGGCGGTGGCGGTGCCACTGCCCGCGCTGCCGGACGCCCCGGCTGTTTCGCCACGGCGAAGAGCTGTTCCGCGCCGGCTACTGGTGGGAGGCCCACGCGGTATGGGAAGAGCTGTGGCGGGCGGCGCCCCGGGGCGGGGCTGGCGAGACTCCCGAGCGCGAGGTACTCCGGGCGTTCATCCAGCTCGCCGCGGCGGCCCTCCACAAGGAACTCGGGGGGACTTCGAGGAAGCCGCAAGCTGTTGGACTCCGCGCTGTTCCGGATGCAGCGGGTTGACGGTGCCGGATCGGCGGCCGCGCTCCGGCTGCGGTTCGACCGGTTGCGCGCCGGGGGCGGGGTTAGCATGAACTCCTATGCCACTTCCTGCCTCCGGCGATGAGGACATCGCCGTCCTCATCGTTGACGACGAAGCGGTAATCCGGCGGTCTCTCCGCCGCCGGCTGCGTTACGAGGGCTGGACCGTGTTCGAAGCCGCGTCGGGGCCGGACGCCTTGGCGGCACTCGAGCGGGAACCGTGCGACCTGGTGGTCCTCGACATCAAGATGCCCGGCATGGATGGGATGGAGGTTCTGAAGCGCATCCGCGCCCAGAAGCCGTCGGTGGCCGTGGTCATGCACACCGGCCACGGAGACATCGAAACCGCGGTGCGCGCGATTCAGGAGGGGGCTGCACACTTTCTCGAGAAAGGCGGGGGAGGGGGACATCGGCGCCTGTCTGCGCATGGCGATCGACAAGACCAGGACGCTGGAACGAAAACGGCTCGAGAACGAAAACAGCCGCCTCGCCGCCGAGGTGGGCGTCGCACCGCAGCCGGGAGGGAGGGAGCCGGCAGTTGGTGGGCGAATCGCCGACCCTGGCTGCCGTTCGGGAACGCATCGATCGGGTGGCGCCGAGCGATGTTCGGGTCCTCATCACCGGCGAATCGGGTACCGGCAAGGAGGTGGCGGCACGGCCTGATCCATCAGGCCAGTCCCCGCGCCTCCGGCCCCTTCGTCGAGTTGAATTGTGCGGCGATTCCCGAGGAACTCATCGAGAGCGAGCTCTTCGGCGCGGGAGCGCGGGTCCTACACGGGGGCTCACCGGCAGATGGTGGGGGAAGTTCGAACAGGCCGATGCCGGCACGCTCTTCCTCGACGAGGTCGGGGACATGAGCGCGCGCACCCAGGCCAAGGTGCTCAGGGCCCTTGAGGAAAGCCGGATCACGCGGGTGGGAGGTTCCAGGTCGGTCGAGGTGGACGTCCGGGTCCTGTCCGCAACGAATCAGGACCTTGAGAAAGAGAGTTTCCGCAGCGACCTCCTCCACCGGCTGAACGTGATTCCCATCCAGATGCCTCCCCTCCGGGATCGTCCCGAAGACATCCCGCTGCTTGTCGACCACTTCGTGAAACAACTTGCGGGGGGCGGCAGCGGCCCCGTCCGTTCACGGGCGGCGCCCTCGAGCTGCTGGCCCGGCAGCCGTTCCCGGGCAACGTGCGCGAACTCCGGAACCTGGTGGAACGCCTCCTGATTCTGAGTCCGGGAGACGAGATCGGGGAAGCCGACGTGCGGGAGCACGTGTCGTGAGCGCTGCGGTCCGGGCAAGCGGGAGAACTCGGCCGGCAGCTTCGGGACCAGCTTGAGGAACTGGCCCCGAGCCTGACCATGGAGAGGGTGCCGGGCCGGTAGAATGCCGGGCGGTTCGAGTCGTTCAGACGGTCGCCGGCTTCTTCGGGAGCGGGAGGAAAGTCCGAACTCCGCAAGGCAGTGCGCTGGGTAACCCCCAGTCCGGGTGACCGGAAGGAAAGTGCCACAGAAAACAGACCGCCTCTCCCTTCGGGGAGCGGCAAGGGTGAAAAGGTGCGGTAAGAGCGCACCGCCTGGACAGCGATGTTCAGGGCACGGTAAACCCCGCATGGAGCAAGACCAAATAGGGAAGCGCCCGAGGGCAGCCTGTCCGAGCTTCCGGGTAGGTCGCTTGACCCGTCGGGCAACCGCCGGGCTAGATGCATGACCGTCACCCCGTAGCGGGCAACCGCCGCGGGG
>OZ219815.1:1275000-1344352 GCA_964291235.2 Vicinamibacteria bacterium | reverse complement strand
GGTGACGATGACGTCCTGAGCGACATCGGCAAGCCTGCGGGTGAGGTATCCGGCGTCCGCTGTCCGCAACGCCGTATCCGCCAGTCCCTTGCGGGCTCCGTTCGTCGAAATGAAGTACTGGATGACGCTGAGGCCTTCACGGAAGTTGCTGGTAATGGGCGTCTCGATGATTTCTCCCGAGGTCTTGGCATCAGACCCCGCTATGCCGGCGAGTTGACGGATCTGTTTCTCGCTACCCCCGCGCCGCCGGAGTCCACCATCATGAACACGGGGCTGAACCGCCCGGTATCCCGCTCCTTGGCCTGCATGGTCTTCAACATGTCTTCGGCCACTTTGTTCGTGGCGTTCGACCAGACATCGATGACCTTGTTGTACCCGCTCACCCTGGGTAATCGCACCCTGCTGGTACTGCTCGTCCACCCGGCCAACCTCTTCCTTGGCCTCCTCAACCAGGCGCACCTTGTTCGGTGGGACGACGAGATCGCCGAGTCCGATCGAGGTTCCGCTCCGGGTCGCGTACTCGAAACCCACATCCTTGAGGGCATCAAGTACATCGGCGGTGCGCTCGAGGCCGCATCGCAGATAGACGAGGCGGACGAGGCTCTGGATGCCCTTTTTCTTGAGCACTCCGTTGACGAACGGCAGATCGTTGGGGAAGCCGGTCGTTCAGGATCACTCTCCCGACCGTCGTTTCGATGCGCTGTCCATCGAGGTTCGCAGTCTTCACCGGCGAAGATCCTGACCGTCGTGCGTCTCGAGCAGTTCGCCCGTGTACCGCAACTGAATCGGCGTCAGCGTGGAAACCCGCCCGCTCTCGTGCGCGAGCAGCACCTCTTCGATCGAGGCGAAGCTCTGTTTCACGTCGGGCTTGACCACGTGCGGTTTGGTCAGGTAGTAGATACCGAGGACCATGTCCTGCGTCGGAACCGCAGTGGCCCGCCGTGCGCGGGTGAGAGGATGTTCCGCGAGGAGCGCATCAACAGGGACGCTTCCCACCTGCGCCTCCGGGCTCAGGGGAACGTGCACCGCCATCCTGGTCACCGTCGAAGTCGGCGTTGAACGCACTGCAGACCAAGGGGTGAATGCGGATCGCTTTCCCCTCCACGAGGACCGGCCTCGAAAGCCTGGATGCCCAGCCGATGAAGCGTCGGAGCGCGGTTCAGGAGCACGGAGTGCTCGCTGATGAACCTCCTCGAGGTAATCCCAGACCTCGGGGCGCTGCTCCTCCACGAGCTCGCGGGCCTGTTTTATCGTCGCCGCAAGCCCTTCATGCTCCAGCCTGTTGAACAGGAAGGGCTTGAACAGTTCGAGAGCCATCTTCTTGGGAAGACCGCACTGATGGACTCTCAGCTCCGGGCCAACGACGATGACGGAACGGCCGGAGTAGTCCACCCGCTTGCCGAGGAGGTTCTGGCGGAACCGGCCCTGCTTCCCCTTGAGCGTGTCCGGAGAGCGATTTGAGCGGCCGGTTGTTGGTGCCCTTGAGAACGCGTCCCCGCCGGCCGTTGTCGAACAACGCGTCCACGGCTTCTTGCAGCATGCGCTGCTCGTTCCGGACGATCACGTCCGGCGCGCGTAGCTCGAGCAGCCGCCGCAGCCGGTTGTTGCGGTTGATGACCTTCCGGTACAGCTCGTTCAGGTCGCTGGTGGCAAACCGCCCACCATCGAGGGGTACCAGGGGACGAAGGTCCGGGGGGATGACTGGAATGACATCCATGACCATCCACTCGGGAAGATTTCCTGACTTGCGGAAGGCATCCACGACTTTCAGCCGCTTGGCAGCCTTGGTCCGCTTCTGGATGGACCTTTCGTGGCGCATCCCGTGGCGCAACTCGACGGCCAGCGTCTCGGAGATCGGCTTCACGCAGGAGCTGCTTCGCCGCTCCGGCGCCCATTCCGGCGCTATAGGTGCGTCCCGGGCGCTTCAGCTTCTCGCGGAACTCATTGTCGGTGCGTCCGAAAAGCCGCTTCAGCAACCGGTCCAGATCCTCGGTCACCACCTGGCCCTTGCGCAGTTCCCGAGCCTCACGTTCCCGGACAGTGCAGCCCTGGTCTCCCTCATCGAAAGAGAATGCGAACAGCTGCTGCAGCAACTGAGCCTCTTCCAGCGTCAGCGTGACTTCCTTTTCCGAAGGAGCGTGATGTCCACGTCCTCCCGGATCCAGGACTATGTACGACTCGTAGTAGAGAATTCTCTCCAGTTCCCGCGGTGTCAGATCGAGCACCTGCCCGATGCGGCTCGGCGGCACCTTGAAGAACCAGACATGCGAGACCGGGCAGGCCAGTTCAATGTGCCCGAGCCGGCTGCGTCGTACCGACGCCTGCGTGACTTCCCACTCCGCACTTGTCGCACACGACGCCGCGGTGCTTCATGCGCTTGTACTTGCCGCACAGGCACTCCCAATCGCTGATGGGACCAAAAATCTGGGCACAGAACAGACCGCCCCGTTCCGGCTTCAGGGTGCGGTAATTGATGGTTTCCGCCTTCGTGACCTCTCCATGTGACCAGGCTCTGATTTTCTCGGGAGACGCGATCGAGATCTTGATGGCGTCGAAATCAGAGCTAAAAGTTTCCCTTTCTTCAAGGTCCGGGAAGACTCCGGCGGTTTCCCTGGTTGTCTGCATTTCGTCCCTCTCGATTGCTGGCTACTGGCCGATCAGTTCTTGGCTCGGATCAGCTCGATGTCGAGCCCAAGGGCTCTGATTTCCGCCATCAGCACCTTGAAAGATGCCGGCACTTCAGGCGAATAGCTCGTATCACCCTTCACAATGGACTCGTAGACCTTGGCCCGTCCCCGAACGTCGTCCGACTTCACGGTCAGGATTTCCTGGAGAGTGTGGGCGGCGCCGTAAGCCTCGATCGCCCACACCTCCATTTCACCAAACCGCTGGCCACCGAACTGCGCTTTGCCGCCAAGAGGCTGCTGCGTAATCAGACTGTAGGGCCCGATGCTGCGAGCGTGCATCTTGTCGTCCACGAGGTGCCCGAGCTTGAGCATGTAGATGAAGCCACAAGTCACCGGTTGCTCAAACGGCCTCCCGGTCCGCCCGTCGTAGAGAACGGTCCTTGCCATCCTCGAGAACGTTCGCTCGCAGACCCGTCCTGCTTTTTCGCCATGTCGTTCGCTTCATCGAGGAGTTTGCGAATGTCGCTCTCCGAGCGCCGTCGAAGACCGGCGTGGCGAAGTGGCGATCGAGCATGCGGGCCGCCCAGCCAAGATGGGTCTCGAGAACCTGCCCGATGTTCATGCGCGATGGGACACCGAGCGGATTCAGGATGATGTCCACCGGTGTGCCGTCCGGAAGGAACGGCATGTCCTCCAAGGGCACGATCTTGGCGATGACGCCCTTGTTGCCGTGCCGGCCAGCCATCTTGTCGCCCACGCTCAGCTTTCGCTTCATCGCGACGTACACCTTGACCATCTTGATGACGCCCGAGGGAGATCGTCTCCTGGCTCACCACCGCCTGCTGTTCGTCGCGACGAACGGAGAGGAGGTCCAACTGTTCTTCCGTTTTCTCCTGGATCTCCTGAATCTCATCCGGACATCGTCAGGGAGGTCGGTCTCGAGCAGGGGAACGAAGTCCAGCCGCTTCAGTAGCTCCTTCCGCGTGAGCCGGGTGCCCTTCGTGAGTTCGACTTCTCCGGTAGCCGGATTCATGCAGTCTTCCACGAGGTGGGCGCCAACCATCCGGTCCACGATGCGTTTGTCGCACTCCTCGCGGAGAATGCGCTCTTCATCGCGGTAGTCGCGGTCGATGGCCTCTATGTCATCCGACTGGATGGCCAGCGCCCGGTCGTCTCGGTCGGCGTCCTTCCGGTGGAACACTCGCACGTCAACGACGACACCTTCGACGCCGGACGGGCACTTGAGCGAGGAGTTCTTGACGTCTCCCGCCTTGTCTCCGAATATGGCGCGGAGCAGCTTTTCCTCGGGGGTGAGCTGAGCCTCGGCCTTGGGAGTAACGCGCCCGACGAGGATGTCGCCGGGACTCACTCTCGCGCCGATGCTCACGATGCCGGATTCGTCGAGATTTCTCAGGAAGCTCTCGGCGACGCCGGGCACTTCGCGGGTGATGGACTCGGGGCCCAGCTTGGTGTCCCGCGCCTGCACGGTGTGCTCTTCGATGTGGATCGAGGTGTAGCTGTCGTCCTGGACCAGCCGCTCCGAAACGATGATCGCGTCCTCGAAGTTGTAGCCACGCCACGGCATGAAGGAAACCAGGACGTTGCGGCCAAGCGCCAGCTCGCCTCCGTCGGTGCACGGACCGTCGGCGATGATCTGCCCCCTCGCCACCGGCTCGCCGACTCCCACCAGAGGCTTTTGGTTGATGGACGTGTTCTGGTTGGAGCGACGGAATTTCTTAAGCCGGTAGATGCTCGCGCCGATCTCGGGTCTCGCCGGGGATGTCGCTTTCCTTGCGAACGATGATGCGGCGTCCGTCCACTCGGTCCACGACGCCGTTCTCCCGGCACACGATGACCGATCCGGAATCCCGCGCCGTCACGAATTCCATTCCCGTACAGACCAGTGGCGCTTCCGCGGTAATCAGCGGCACTGCCTGACGCTGCATGTTGGATCCCATCAGGGCCCGGTTGGCGTCGTCGTTCTCCAGGAACGGGACGAGCGATGCCGCCACCGAAACGATCTGCTTGGGAGACACGTCGATGAAATCGACGTTTTCTCTCGGTGCGGGAACGAACTCGCCCCTCGTGCCGGCAGTTGACCCGGGAGTCGAGAAGCTCTCCGCCGTCTCCTACCCGGGCGTTCGCCTGAGCGATCGTATGGCGCTCTTCCTCAAGCGCCGAAAGATAGAACGCGTGGGGAATCAGCTTGGCGGGTTTCCGGCGGCGACCAAGTTTCCGTTTGCCGCTTCGGCATCCGTCTTGAGCACCACCGCATCATGCTCGAGCTTGGTGTCTCCAGGTCGTCAACGCGCACGTAGTCCACGACCCGGCCATCCGCGACCTTCCGGTAAGGACTCTGGATGAAGCCGTAGTTGTCGATCGTTGCGTAGCACGAAAGCGAACTGATGAGGCCGATGTTCGGGCCCTCCGGGGTCTCGATCGGGCAGATCCGTCCGTAGTGCGTCGCGTGCACGTCCCGCACATCGAATTTGGCGCGGTCGCGGGAGAGTCCGCCGGGGGCCCAGTGCGGACAGACGGCGCTTGTGCGTGACCTCGGAAAGAGGATTCGTCTGCTCCATGAACTGCGAGAGCTGCGAAGCTCCAAAGAACTCGCGCACCGCGGCAGTTACCGGCTTCGCGTTGATCAGGTCCCGCGGCATGGCCGTCGTCATTTCCTGATACACGTTCATCTTCTCTCGAATGGCCCGCTCCATCCGACCAGACCCAGGCGGAACTGGTTCTCGAGGAGTTCGCCGACGGAACGGACCCGGCGGTTGCCGAGGTGATCGATGTCGTCGGCCCGGTAGCTGCTCTCGCCACGCGTGAGGCGAAGCAGATAATCGAGAACGAGAACGAAATCCTCTTCCGCGAGAATCGTTCGGTTCGGGTCCATCTCCCGCTCGAGCTTGGTCGCCAGCTTGCGGCGCCCGACCCGGGAAAAATCGTACTTCTGTTCGTTGAAGAACAGGTTGTGCAGCAGGTTTCGGGAACTCTCGACCGTCGGCTGGTCACCGGGACGCTGCCGGCGATAGAGCTCCACGAGGGCACCGTCCCACACTCTCGGCATTCGGCGCGTCCGTGCCGCGCTGCCGGGTAAGCGGATCCTTGTCGAGCGTATCGGCCAGGACCGAGCCCACCGGGTCGGCGCCGGGGAGAAGGATCCGGATCGGACCGATGTCTCCGAGTTCATCGACCAGTTCCGGCGTCAACCGGGTGTTGGCCGGCACTTCCGTCGCCGGTGTCCGGGATCGTCACCGCGGTAGCGAGCCGAAAACCGCCGAGAGCCTCGAGTGGAACCAAGGCTTCGCGGTTCTGCCGCGTCAGTCTCCTGATGTCGCCGCGGCTGATCCGCTTGCCACCTTCGATGACGACTTCCCCGCCCGATTCGATGTCCCGCTCGATGCGTTCGTCAGGAGCATTCCTTCAGGACATCGGTAAGCGGAAGGCGGACGCGGGTGCCGTCCAGCGTCGCCTCGTGCACCCGGTAGAACCGGGCCAGGATGGACTCCGTTTTCCCGAACCCGAGGGCCCGCAAGAAGATCGTCGCGGGGAACCGCTTCTTCCGGTCGATGCGAACTGCAGCAGGCCTCTGGCGTCGGTTTCGAATTCGAGCCAGGAACCGCGATACGGAACAACCTGGGCCAGGAAACACCCGCGCTCCGCCTCGTGGAAGAAAACTCCGGGGGAGCGATGCAACTGCGAGACGACGACGCGCTCGGTCCCGTTGATGATGAAGGTTCCGTTTTCGGTCATCAACGGATGTCGCCGAAGAAGACCTCTTCTTCCTTGATGTCGTGGATGGACCGCTGGTTGGTCTCCGGTCCCGGTCCCAAACCGTGAGCCGGATCTTCACCTTCAGTGGTACGGCAAATGTCTTGCCGCGCTGCTGGCACTGCTCGACGTCGTGCTCCACCTTGAGGTGGACGCGATCTCCGCAGTAGTTGCAGACGGATCCGTTCCGAGTGTGCTCGATGCCCTCGAGTTCACCGCAACTGCAGGCCCACCGGCCCACCGAATACTCGAGAAGTCGAGTTCGCAGTTGTCGCGGAAGTCCTTGATCGGGAAGATCGAGCGGAATACCGCCTGGAGGCCGATCTCCTCGCGATCCTGCGGCTGCAGATCCTTCTGAAGGAAGCGATCGTACGACCGGTGCTGTACCTCAATGAGTTTGGGCAGAGGGATCGACGCACGGATGCGGGAGAAGTCGTGCCGCGTTTTCTTCGGAGTGATTTCAGCGGTCAGCATGAGGACGGCCTGTTCGCGTAACTACACGACACCCGACGGTGCCCGAGGCAGCCGAAAGACGCCTCGAGGGATCGGGAGATAGTCCGGGCAGCCGCTGCCCCGCTGGCCGATGGCAGTCCTCCGCCATCGGGGAAACGGGAAACGCGGCGAAACCGGGGGAAAAGAGTTGGCAATGGAGACGCACCCGATCTACTTGATTTCGATCGTTGCGCCGACCTCCTTGAAGCGGTCCTGGATCTGCTTGGCTTCCTCTATCGGAACGCCTTCCTTGACCGCCTTCGGAGCCTCTTCCACAAGCGTCTTCGCCTCTCGGAGACCGAGACTCGTCAACTCCCGAACGGCCTTGATGACCTGAACCCGATTGGGGCCGGTCTCCGTGAGGACCGCATCGAACTCCGTCTGCTCCTCGACTGGCGCTGCTTCGCCGCCGCCGGCCGCGACTGCCATTGGCATAGCGGCCGCGGCGGAAACTCCGAGCTCATCTTCAAGCGTCTTGACGAGTTCGGAGAGCTCCAACACGGTCAGCTCCTTGATGTGGTTGACAACATCCTGCTGGGTGATTGTCGACATGGTGGGCATCTACTCCTTACGCCTTGATCCAATTCGGCGAATACATTGGGACGAGAAATCGGCATCGACGAAGCGTCGATCCAGATCAAATGAACTCCGGGGGGCCACTAACCGGCTCCCCCGTCTTCGGCAGCCTTTTGTTCGGCCGCTTGAGCACGAGCACAAGCTTGCGGGGAACGCCCTCGAGGACGTTCATGAGGTTCCGGATCGGCGCCGCAATGACCGCCACGAGCTGGCCCCGAAGAACCTCCTGACCCGGAAGCTTCGCCAGTGCTTCGAACTGCTGGGGATCAACCCTCTGCTCGGAAACGACGCCACCCTTGTACTCGAAGGCGGCGAACTCCTTCGTCCCTTCGTGGAGCGCCTTGGCCAGAGCCACCGGGTCTTCTTCACACCAGGGCGAGTCCGGTCATTCCCGCCAACTGTTCGTCCAATCCGGCAATGCCGGCCTCCTCGAAGGCCCACTTCGCCGTACTGTTCTTACGACGCGGTACTTGCCGCCAGCTTCCCGGACCCGCGGCGAAGATCCGTGATGTCGGCCACGGAAAGGCCCCGGTAGTCAAAGGAGAACACTGCTGTCTGGGATTTGAGTAGTGCGGCGAGCGACGTGGCCGCTTCCGCTTCTCCATGCGTTGCATCGTTTCGACCCTTTCTCGAATCTCCGGCTGCCTTGCGACCTACTTGGCGCCGACCAGCGACGGATTGAGGCGGAGGCCCGGGCCCATGGTCGAGCTGATCGCGACACTCCGGATGTAGCGCCCCTTGCCGCCGCCGGCCTCGACCGCACTACGGAGGAGACGAAGGCCAGCGTGTTCTCCACCAACCGCTCCTCCGAAAAGGAGAGCTTCCCTACCGGGGCGTGAATGTTGGAGGTCTTATCCACCCGATAGTCAACTTTGCCGGCCTTGATTTCCTTGACCGCCCGCTCCACGTCGAAGGTGACGGTCCCTGATTTCGGGTTGGGCATCAGGCCGCGCGGCCCCAGAATCCGTCCGAGCTTGCCGACCGACCGCATCATGTCCGCGTCGCCACCACTGCTTCGAAGTCGAGGAACCCTTTCTGGATGCGGGCCACCATGTCGTCTCCGCCCACCCTCGTCGGCGCCCGCTTCCTCGCTTCCTTCGCCTTTTCGCCGGCGGCGATGACCACCACGCGGCGTGAGATACCGAGCCCGTGAGGAAGAACCACGGAACCGCGAACCATCTGATCGGCGTGCTCGGGTCCACTCCGAGCCGCATGGCGATTTCGGCCGTTTCGTCCAAAGGACGCAAAGCTCGCGCCCTTGAGGGAGGCAAAGGCCTCTTGGAGCGTCTCCGATTTGCATCCGCGATAGCCGTCTTCGCCGCTTTGAACTTCTTTCCCATAATCAGTGTCACGATCCTGGTTGCCGTTTGTGAACCTCTAGCAGCCTGTGCGGTGCGTCACCCGGAGTGACACGCCATGGGTGTCGTTCGGGTTGGCGGCCATGCGGAGTGCTTCTTCCACGGTCTGTCAGTCGACCTCGATCCCCATGCTGCGGGCCGTGCCTTCGACGATGCGCCGCGCGCCCTCGATGTCCACCGCGTTGAGATCCTGCATCTTGATCTGGGCGATTTCCTCAACCTGACTGACGGACACTTTGCCCACCCGCATTCGGTTCGGCTCGCCGACCCCTTCGCAATTCCCGCTGCCCGCTTGAGGAGGACGGCGGCAGGCGGAGTCTTGGTGATGAAGCTGAAGGAACGTCCTGATACACCGTGACGACACACGGAATGATCATCCGGGGTCGCTCGCCGTCTTGGCGTTGAAGGACTTGCAAAAGTCCATGATGTTGATCCCGTGCTGCCCGAGCGCGGGACCGACCGGCGGGGCCGGCGTTGCCTTCCCCGCGGGCAACTGGATCTTCGCAACCGCAAGAACTTTCTTCATCGCAAACCTCTCCGGCGGACGCTCAGATTTTTTTCCACTTCGAGGAACTCCAGTTCCACGGGGGTAGAGCGTCCGAAGATCGTGACCATGACCTTCACCTTGTTGCGATCCGGCTGGACCTCATCCACAACACCCTGAAAGCCATTGAAGGGGCCGTGAATGATGCGCACGGATTCGCCTGTCTGAAAGGTGTGCCTCAGTTTCGGCGCCTGCGTCGCATCGTCCATCTGCTCCCGAATGCGGAGCACTTCGTCGTCCGGCATGGGCTGCGGCTTGTGTGGCGGCACGAATCCCATCACCTTGTCGGTGTTCTTGACGACCTGCCAGTATCCGCGTTCATTTCCATGTTGACCAGCACGTATCCCGGATAGACCTGTTTCCGTCGTCACCACGCGGCGCCCCACCGCGCATTTCGACGACCTTTTCCGTGGGGATCAGGATTTCTCCGATCTGCTCGCCGAGCCATACGCGTTCGCTCGGTGGCGCAGGGCCTCCTTCACGCTCTCCTCGAACTTGGAGTGCGTCGAGACGATGAACCACTCTCTGGCCATGGAACTATCCAATCAGGTTCGTGATGAAAGCGGAGATGTACGACATGACCACGTCGAGGCCATACAGGTAAAACCCGAAAAAGAAGACCGTGATCAGCACGATGATCGTCGTGCCTCGCACCTCATCCCTGGTCGGCCAGGTGACCTTGTCCAGTTCGCCGCGGACTTCCCCGAGGAAAGAGCGGGCCGTGCCAAATCGTTCGAGAACGCTCAAAGCCGGGGTCTCCCGCTCGTGCCGCACCGGGGAACATGGGATGGCAGGCCAGGAGGGGATCGAACCCCCAACCCCCCGGTTTTGGAGACCGTGCTCTGCCGATTGAGCTACTGGCCTTCGCACCCCTCACGTCACCGGGCACCGCCCGAACCGCGTGTTCAGCCCAAAGAAGGCCCATCGCGCCGGTTCGAGTCCACGCGACCGGGCGTTCGCCCCGGACTTTCGATCAGCGGAATTCACGGGGGAACCGGCGGGCGGCTTGAGCAAAGTCACCGCGTCTCCCTGTGCATCACATGAGTCCGGCAGAAACGGCAGTACTTGCTCAACTCCATCCGGCCCGGATGAGTCGCCCGGTTCTTCGTCGTCGAATACGTACGGCGCTTTCAGTCCGTACACGCCAACGTGACGATCTGCCGCTTCTTTTCGCGAGCCATGCCGTTTCCCCGTGGGTTGTGCTCCGTTGAAATGTTCTGAGGATGGTCTCCCCGCAACCCGACTCACGTCGTTCGCGGAGAGACGTTTCCCGTCTCTGCCGCTCTACTCCAGGACTTCGGTGGTCATCCGGAGGCGACCGTCCTGCCACCTTCGCGGATCGCGAAGCGGAGGCCGCGGTCCATGGCGATCGGGGTGATCAGTTCCACTTCGAGCTGGATGTTGTCGCCCGGCATGGCCACCACCTGGTCTCCCAGGAGGGGTGGCGGTGCCGGTCACATCCGTGGTCCGGAAGTAGAACTGCGGGCGATAGCCGCTCTTGAACGGCTTCTCGCGTCCTCCCTCTTCCTTGGACAGCACGTAAACCTCGGAACGGAACTTGGTATGAGGAGTGATCGAACCCGGCTTGGCAAGCACCATTCCGCGCTCTACATCCCGGCGGTCGGTTCCTCGCAGCAGGATCCCGACGTTGTCCCCGGCCTCGCCCTCGTCAAGAAGCTTCTTGAACATCTCGACGCCAGTCACCACCCGCTTGCGGGTTTCGCGGATCCCCGACGATCTCGACCTCCTCCTGGACGCAGACCTTGCCCTGCTCGATCCGGCCGGTCACGACGGTGCCGCGGCCGGAGATCGAGAACACGTCCTCGATCGGCATCAGGTAATCCTTCTCGATCGCACGCTCGGGCATGGGCACGTACTCGTCGAGAGCCTTCGTCAGCTCCCGGATCGGCGCCCAATCGTTCGAGTCGTCCGACTCGAGCGCCTTGAGCGCGCTGCCCCGGATGATCGGGATGTCATCGCCAGGAAAGTCATAGTAGGAAAGCAGTTCCCGGACTTCGAGTTCCACGAGCTCGAGCAGTTCCTCGTCGTCCAGCATGTCCACCTTGTTGAGGAACACGACGATCCGGGGCACACCAACCTGACGAGCCAGCAGAATGTGCTCGCGAGTCTGAGCCTGGGGGCCGTCCGGAGCCGAAATCAGCAGTACCGCGCCGTCCATCTGGGCGGCGCCGGTGATCATGTTCTTGATGTAGTCGGCGTGGCCCGGGCAGTCCACGTGCGCGTAGTGACGCGCTTCGGTTTCGTACTCCACGTGCGCGGTGGCGATCGTGATGCCCCGCTCCCGCTCCTCCGGAGCGTTGTCGATCGAGTCGAAACTCCTGAAATCTCCGCCCTGTTCAGCCGCGAGGACCTTCGTAATTGCTGCGGTCAGGGTCGTCTTGCCGTGATCCACATGACGATGGTCCCCACGTTCACGTGGGGGTTTGGTGCGTTCGAACTTCTCCTTGGCCATCAGGGCTTCTCCTTGTTTGCTGCGAGATGGGCTGTGAAACCCGGGGGAATCAGATCGTTCCCACGGTGAGTGGGAGGGCGAGAGTGGAGCCCACGACCGGGATTGAACGGTGACCCCTTCCTTACCAAGGAAGTGCTCTACCACTGAGCCACGTGGGCGGAGACGAGGGCGAGTGCCGACAGTGCAGCTCCGGACCGTCGAGTACCGACGGATCGGCCCCGGTCCCGGAACAACACGAAGCGGGCCGCCAGCATGGAGCGGGAGACGGATTCGGACCCGCGACCCTCAGCTTGGAAGGCTGATGCTCTGCCAACTGAGCTACTCCCGCGTTATGGAATGAGGAAACAGACCGGCGACGCCGCGGCGTCTCGTCCACACACACGTACCCGGCGTGCCCACGGCGGGAGCGCGGCGGATCGACCCGGAGCGAGCCGTTGGTGGTGGTCAAAGTGGTCAAAAGGGTCGGTCGAGGAACTCCGGAAGAGTGGTGGAGCGGGGAGGATTCGAACCTCCGAAGGCGTAAAGCCGGCAGGTTTACAGCCTGCTGCGTTTGGCCGCTTCGCTACCACTCCCCCCGAGAAAAACTCCGCCGCTCACGAGACTGGAGAGCAACCTCTTTGATGGCCAGCCGGCCGATCCGGACCAAGCGTCCAGATCAATCCCTCCGGACCCAGCGCGGTCCGGTCCGATGCGATCTGGCCCCGATCCGGAGCTGGCGAAGGGACTTGAACCCTTGACCGGCTGATTACAAATCAGCTGCTCTGCCTCCTGAGCTACGCCAGCGTGCACCGGGCGAACGGCTCATTATAGGACCGCGCTCATCTGGGTGTCAACTGGCATTCGGAACATCCGGACCCTGCCCGGAGACCGGCTTCGCCGGGCCTTCCCGAGCCCCGCTGGCGCACCGTTTCATAGAGCACGATTCCCGTCGCCACCGAGACGTTGAGAGACCGCACGGACCCCAGTTGCGGCAGCGAAACCAGGACCTCGCACTCTTTCGAGACCCCGGCCGCAAGACCCCGTCCCTCGGAACCCACCGTGAGGACGGTCGGCTGGGTCCAGTCGAACTCGTCCAGCGAAGGGTTGCCCGGGGAGTGAGTCCGACGGCCCAGTACCCGTGCGCCTTCAGGGCCCGCAGGGCCGCCGCAGCGCCTGGAATCCGAACCAGGCGGGCGCGGGCGATCGCCCCGGCTGACGCTGCCACGGCGACGGGAGAGGGCGGAGCCGCGCCGCGGCGGGGCACGAGGATGGCATTCGACTCCCGCGCCATCGGCCGCGCGAACCAGGGCGCCGAAATTCCGGGGGATCCTCGATGCGGTCAAGGAGCAGCAGCCGGCTCGGTTTCGGGTCCATGGACAGCACATCTCCAAGAGCCAGCCAGCGCACCGGCGACACTTCACACGCCGCTCCCTGATGACGCGCGCCCGCCGAGATCCGATCGAGGTATTGGTTGGGCACCCGCTGCAACGGAGCGCCGCGAGCCCGGGCGATCTTCAGCAGCGCCAGATGGCGCTGCTCGAGCCGTCCGGTTCGCACCAGAACCCCGGCGGACCTGGTTGGGGATGCCCTGCAGCGTCTCCTCCACCCGCGCCGGGGCCGAACACCCAGGTGGCGCCCCGGTCCTCGGCGCTCCCCTCCCCGGATTTCGGATCCCCAGACCTCCCGTTCCGAGGTCTCTCATCCCGAGGCTGGGCGGCCCTCTCCGGACGACGTTTTTCGTGTCGCGTCATCCCGAAGGAGTTCCCGCTTCGGACATTCGCGCGCGCGGATCGAGACGGACGAGCGCCTTGGCCGCCAACCCCTCACCCCTCCCGGTAAAGCCCATGCCGTCGGTGGTCGTAGCTTTCAGGCCCACCGCGCCCCGAGCGATTCCGAGCAGCTCCCCGAGCCTTTGCCGCATCTCCTCGATCCGGGGGGCGAGCCGGGGACGCTCGGCGATGATGGTGATATCCACCTGACCCGGCGTATAGCCCGCGTTCGCCGCAATCCCGAGCGCTCGCTGCACAAACCGTTCACTCGACGCGCCCCGAAGCGCGGCGTCGGACGACGGGAACAGCGCTCCGATGTCGGGTGCGGCAACCGCGCCGAGAATGGCATCGGTGAGGGCGTGCAGGACGGCGTCTCCGTCGGAATGTCCCACGAGGGCGGCGACGCCTGGAAACGAAATCCCGCCCAACTGGAGCGTGCCGGTCGTTCCGAAGCGATGCGCGTCGAACCCCAGGCCGATCCTCGGCATGCCCGGGGTCCCCCCGAGCACGATACGAGCGAATTCCAGATCGGCCCCGCGAGTCACTTTCAGGTTTTGTGGACTCCCCTCGACGACCCGGACCGGATGTCCCGCGGCGCGCACCACCGAAGCTTCATCCGTTCCGGTCACTCCGGCTCCCGCCGCCCGGGCAAGGGGACTCCTTCAGGAGTTCCCGGCGAAAACACTGCGGCGTCTGGACCGCGACGGTCTGCTCCCGGTCCAGCAGAGTCTCCGCGTCGCCGCCGGCGCCCAGTCGCCAGAGGGTGTCCGACGGCCGGCACCCCGGGATGGCAGCGCCGTGACGCTGCGCCGTCTCGATGATCTCCTCGATCAGCGCAGGCGGCGGTGCGGGCCGCGCCCCGTCGTGGACGGCGACGAGATCCGCCACCGCACCTTCCGCTTCCTGAAACCGCTCGTCGAGCGCCGCAAGCCCCCGCGCGGTCGATTCCTGGCGGGTAGCCCCCCCGGAACAGAAGAAAACGCGGTTCGCCTCGGCGCCGAAGAAGGGCCGGAGCTCCTCCTGCCAGGCAGTGAAGCCGGCCGCCGGAAGCACCAGCACGAGACGGGTGACGCGAGCCGTGGCCAGGACGGCCCGGACGGAGTGGACAACCAGCGGCAGGCCGAGCACCGGTTGGAACTGCTTCGGGGTCGGATCGGTGCCGAACCGGGTTCCCGCACCGGCCGCCACGACGACAGCACCAACCCGCACGACGCGCCCCCCGGGCTAACCGACCGCCGCCAGAGCGTCGTGGAGGGACTCCACCGCGACGAGCTCAATCTCCGCCGGACGCTCGGCGGAGCGGATTCCGCCCGGGTTCATAACCGCGCGACGGTATCCCAGGCGCGCCGCCTCCCGGAGGCGGACAGCCGCCTGGTGGACCGGCCTGACTTCGCCGGAGAGTCCGACTTCTCCCAAGAGGACGGTCCCCGGCGCCAAGGCCACTCCGCGCCGCCGGGAAGCCACCGCGGCGAGCAGCCCCAGATCGGCAGCGGGCTCGCTCACGGTCAGCCCACCGGTAACCGAGACGTAGACATCACTGCGGAGCAATCCCCCGCCGCCACCCGTTTCGAGGACCGCCAAGAGCACCGCGAGTCGGCCGCCATCGAAGCCGACGGGAACCCTCCGGGGATAGGCAAGGGGGCTCTCGGCAAGCAACACCTGGATTTCGGCGAGGAGCGGCCTCGTTCCTTCCAGCGTGCAGACGACCGCCGACCCTGGTTGCGGAGCGCCTCGGGTAAGGAAGAGCTCCGAGGGATTCTGGATCGGTACCAGCCCCTGCCCGGTCATGTCGAACACCCCCAACTCTCCTGCCGCGCCGAAGCGGTTCTTCACCGCCCGTAGCAGCCGATGCGACTGTCTCCGGTCCCCTTCGAAGTGCAACACGGTGTCCACCATGTGTTCGAGGGTGCGCGGCCCCGCAATCGCGCCGTCCTTGTTGACGTGGCCGATGATGAAGACGGGAACCCGGGTGGCCTTCGCATACAGCACCAGTGCCGCAGCCGCCTCCCGGACCTGGGTGACCGTCCCGGGAGCCCCGCTGATTTCCGGTGAGTGCACGCACTGCACGGAATCGAGCACCAGGAGCCGCGGCTCCAGGGACTGCGCCGCGTCCAGGATGCGGGGCATGCTGGTCTCCGAAAAGAGGAAGACCGAGTCCGGCTGAAGTCCCAGGCGCTCGCCGCGGAGCTTGAGCTGGTGTTCGGATTCCTCTCCGCTCACGTAGAGCACGGGCTCGCCGGAAGCCGCCGCCGCGGCAGCCAACTGCAGGAGCAGGGTGCTCTTTCCCGCGCCGGGCTCACCCGCGACCAGCACCGCCGAGCCCGGTACCACCCCGCCGCCGAGAACCCGGTCGAGTTCGGCGATGCCGAGCGGGCGGCGGGGTGCCGCGGCGGTATCCACCTCTTTCCAGGCGACGGGCGCCGCGGCGGCGCCGCCCGCCGCGGCGAACCCGCGCCAGCGCCCTCCCGCGGAATCCTCCGGGGGCGCTTCGTGTTCCACCAGCGGCGTCTGCGACGAGCACGAAGGGCAGTAGCCCATCCAGCGGGAGAAATCCTGCCCGCACTCGAGGCAGGCGAAGCGAACCCCCGACCGTTTTGCCACGGACTCAGAAACCCAGATCCTCATCCGGATCCGGGGGCCCGAGGTCCCTGCCGGCCGCTTCGGCATTGATGTCCTGAAACAGGGTGTAGCGATCGAGCCAGGCGAGCTTGAGATCTCCGACCGGACCGTTCCGGTTTTTCGCCACGATGATCCGACGCTGGGGACGTTCGGGAGGCTCGATTTCCTCGGCCCCCTCCTTTTTCTTCTTCCACTCCCGGTGGATGAAGATCACGATGTCGGCATCCTGTTCGAGAGCGCCCGATTCGCGCAGATCCGAAAGCCGCGGCGCGGTGGAAGTCCCGGTGCGCTGTTCCGGCGCCCGGCTCAACTGGGAAAGAGCCAGGATCGGCACGTCGAGTTCCTTGGCGAGCAGCTTGAAAGAGCGACTGATCTCGGCGATCTCCAGGTTGCGGTTCTCGAAACGCCGGGCTCCCGGTTCCGAACCGCGCATCAACTGCAGATAGTCGATAACGATCAGATCGAGCCCGTGCTCGCGCTGGAGTTGCCGCGCCTTGGATCGCAGCTCGACGGGGGTGACGTTGGAATCGTCCACGTAAATCGGCATGGAAGCGACCCCCGGAAGGGCCTTCTGGATGAGCCGGCGATCCTTTTCGCTGAGGATGCCGGGGCGCAGAAGTTGCCGGGCATCCACCATCGCCTTCGAAAACAGCAGCCGCGCGGCAATCTGGCGCCGAGGCATCTCCAGACTGAACACCAGGACCCGCTTGCCCGCGCGGCCGGCCTCGAGAACGATGTTGAGCGCCAGGCTCGTCTTGCCCTCGCCGGGCCGGGCCCCAATGAGAATCAGGTCGGATTGCCGCAGACCCCCCAGGAGGTCGTCCAGCGCTCGAAACCCGGTAGGGATTCCCGCGAATCCCTCGCGGTGCCGGGACGATTCGTCTGCCAGATCGCCGAGGTCCTTGGCGAGGAGCTCCGGACCGGATGCGAACGAGCCCTCCGTGATCGCAAAGAGATCCTTCTCGGCATCGCGCAGAATGTCCCGGGGAGCGTTCCGGATCGCGTCGCTCGCGAGGCGGCTGCCGAATTGATGGAGTTCACGGCTGAGAGAATGGTCGCGGACCAGTTGGGCGTAGTCCGCGGCGTTCGAAGATCTCGCTACTCCATCGAGCAGTTCACCCAGATAGGCCCCGCCGCCGGCCGCCTCCAGTTTTCCGGTGCGCTCCAATTCCGCCCGCACGGTAAGCACGTCGATCTTTCGCATCTCGGGGGCGTCGTCGAGGGCGCAGAAGGCCTCGAAGATGCGCTGGTGCCGGGAATCGTGAAAGTCCCTGGATTGCAAAACCTCGCGGACCGCGTCGAGTTGCCGCCGATCCACCAGCACCGCGGCCAGGACCGCCCGCTCGGCCGCCGGATCCTGCGGAAGGCGAACGGCTTCCTCCGGCACGGTCAGAGGCCTGGTTACGGCTCTTCCCCGAAGGGAACTGGGCCGGCTCGTCGGGGGGCCGCTGCCATTTCCGCCACTACGCGGTGCACGCGACGCCGTCAGTCCTGCGAGTCGTCGGCTTCCTCGGCGGGTACCCCGGAGACGGCCTCATCCTCGTCGGATTCGGCATCGGCGGCACGGCTAGCCGATACCTCCGTCGGGATCTCCGGCAATGGCTCCACTCCGAGAGAGCCCGCGGCCACCGGCGATACCTCGATCGGAAGATCCACTTCGATCTCGCTGTGAAGCCGGACGACCGCCGACGAGGGACCCGCGACCTTGATGGGGCCACCGAGAATGATGCGGTTGCGGGCGATTTCGAACCCGTTTTCCGCAAGCTGCCTGGCAATGTCCTGGACCGAGACGGAACCGTAGAGTTCGTTGGAATCGGTCTTCACCCGGCGCTCGAACCGGAGGGTCTGGCCTTCGAGGGAACGGGCGACAGCTTCGGCCGCGTCCTTTTCCCGGATCCGCTGGACAGCCCAGACTTTCCGGGCGTCGGCCACCTCGCGGCGGTTTTCGTCCGTGATGGGGACCGCGATCCGTCGGGGAAGCAGGTAGTTGCGAGCGTAACCCGGGCGGACGTTCACCTCGTCGCCGGGTTCACCCAGGGAATCGACGGGCTGTTTCAACAGAAGGCGCATGGGACTCTCCCCGACCGGCCCTATTCGTAAGGCAGGAGCGCCATCTGCCGGGCGCGCTTGATAGCGACCCGAATCTGGCGCTGGGCTCGGGCGCTGGCGCGCGATACGCGGCGGGGTGCGATCTTGGCGCGGTCACCGAGGAACTCACGAAGGAAATCCACATCCTTCCAGTCCACCCGGTCCACGCCATTCAACGTTGGATTGACTCGCACCCGCCGAACGGACTGCCGGCGGCGGCGGCGAGGGGTCGCGGGTCTGTCGCTCATGAGGTCTCCTCCTCGGCATTCTCAGCAGACGGGCCTTCAGCGGAACCGTTCGATGATGCCACTTCTACGGGTTTCTCGGGCTCTTTTTCGTCCGGCTCCCGAGCCGCTTCCTCACTTGCCCGGGCGGCAGCCTCAGCGGCGGCAGCGGCAGCGCGGGCGGCTCGTTCCTCGCGGCGGCGGAGGTCAGCGGCTTGATCCCGTTCCCGGGTCTCCTTGTCCGTCCGCAGCACGATGAACCGCAAGACGCCTTCGGTGAGGCGAATCCGGCTTTCGATGTCTCGGATGGAGCCGGGGGGCGCATCGAAGTAACAAAGGATGTAAAGGCCCTCGTTGTGCCCGGCGATGGGATACGCGAGCCGCCGGCGCTCCCACGGCTTCAGGCTGACGACTTCGCCGCCCTGACCCTTGACGATCCCCTCCACCCGCTCGACCACCGCGAGGGAAGCCGCGTCATCGAGGGTTGGATCCAGGATGAACATGAACTCGTAGCCGTTCACAAGGGAGTCCGCCGGGGGCGGAGCCGTCGGTTGGGGGCTCGACTGTACGCTCATTCGAGGCTGTCTCCAGCGTCACCTGTGACGCCATCCGCAAGGAAGGGTGCGGGGATTTGGGGACGGATCCGCATTACGTGGCCGTCCGGTTGAACCGGTTCATGGCAGTCTCGATCCCATCACCGACTGCGGTTTCGATGGCCCGCGCCGCCCGCTCCAGCAGATCTTCCACCGAAGCGGCCTCCTGGGGGGTGAAACGGGAGAGCACGAAATCAGCGGGGTCTTCTCCGGCCGGGGGCTTGCCAATACCGAGGCGCATCCTGGGGATCTCATTCGTTCCAAGAGCGGCGAGGATGGACGCGAGTCCGTTGTGACCGCCATCGCTACCGCGCCGGCGGGTCCTGATCGCTCCCAGCGGGAGCGCATAGTCGTCACACACGATCAGGGTCGTCTCCGGCGACACGCCTTCGGTTTGCAGGAGGCGGCGCACCGGCCCCCCGCTCCGGTTCATGTACCCCATGGGTCGCAAGAGGGCGATGTCCCGGCCGGCGATCTCCGTCTGGACGAGGAGCCCTCCGTCGAAGTGGCGAGGCTTCACCGATCGATCCTGAAGGAGCATGTCCACGGCGTCAAACCCGATGTTGTGCCGGGTTCCGGCGTAGCGGGCGCCCGGGTTTCCAAGTCCCACAACGAGCTGGACGGGAATCTGGGCGCGCGCCGAGGTCTCGTCCGGCATGCCCGAATCGACAGGAATACGCGAAGGGGAATCGCTCACCGGACAAGCGGGCCACGACGCCAACGGGGAACGGAGACTGGACAACACGCTCGATCAGAAAGGTTCCGCCGATCACTCTTCCGGCTCTTCACTCTCGTCTTCTTGCTCCTCGTCCTCCTCGGTTCCCTTCGGTGGGGAGACGTGGACGACTACCACCTCCCGATCCGTCGAAAGGCCGATCCCTTCCGGCAACTCGATGTTGCCCGCCCGCACGGTGTCGCCGTAGTCGAGCTCGCTGACCTCAAGCGACAGGAACTCCGGAATGTCGTGCGGCCGGCAGGTGACGGTGATGGACCGGGTGATGAAGTCGAGATGTCCGCCGCGCTTGACACCCTGGGATTCGCCCTCGAGGTGCACGGGGACGTGCCAGTCGGACGCCTTGTCCAGATCCACCCGCATCAGGTCGGCGTGCAACACCGAGTGATCGAGCGGGTGCAGTTGATAGTCGTGGATCATCACCTGCTCCGCGCTCTCCTGGCCGTCGATCTCCAGGGAAAAGATGGTGTTCACACCGCGCCGCGAACGAACGATTTCGGTGACCTGCCGCGGGGAAACCGCGAGCGCACGGGTGCCTCCGGCACCCCCATAGACGACGGCCGGAATCATCCCGCTCGCCCGAAGGCGGCGATTCGGCCCCTTGCCGACGGCGGTGCGGGAACTCGCGGGAATCGAGAGTTGAGACATGGCAGTGTGCGTGGTGGGTTCTGGTGGGACAGGAGTGGATGGCGATCCGGGAACGGGAGGAGAAGACGCAGGAAGCGCCCCCCTCCAAGACTCTTCTCAGTGGCCCCGGGTGAGTGCGCCTGAAAGATCCGGTGGATGCCGCCGCAGCGTCATCCGCTCCTTACCGGCAATACAGGGCGCGGAAGTCTAGCAGTCGCGGGATGACATCGCGCGCGAGGAAATCGCAGGCGGCGTCTCCGGCTGGCATCGTGTTCGGCCCGATTCGCGCCCCAACCCGGTGCGCGTCGGCAGGCCAGACCTGACCATGCTCACGGCCCCGGCAATGTCCCACCCGAGTAAAAGACACTGGCAGCGAACTCCGTTCGCTGCCGGCGTGTCCGGGGGGAAAGTGTGAAAGGGGGGCACCCCCTCTTTCACAAGAAAATAACGACGAATCGGAACTCGCCGCCGCGCGCGTCAGTGCGCAAGGGAGTTACGGTTCGAGGCGCGAAGCGCCGGGCGATTTCCGGACGGGGCCCAAACCCAGTCCGCATCAACAGGCCGGACCTGACCCTGCTAACGGCCCCGTCCGGAAATCGCTCAACGCCTCCGGCGCTCTCAGACAAAGAGGGAACTGACCGAGGCCTCGCCGTGGACGCTCTCGATCGCGCGTGCGAACAGCGAGGCCACCGAAAGAACCTCGATCTTGCTGCCCGCGGCGCGCGCTTCGGCGGAGAGTGGAATCGAGTCGCTGACGATGAGCCGCTCCAACGGGCCCTTCCGGACCCGCTCGACCGCGGGACCGGAAAGCACCGCGTGAGTGCAAACGGCGAGAACACGGGTAGCCCCGTCCGCAAGAAGCGCTTCGCCGGCGCGCATCAACGTGCCGGCGGAATCGACCATGTCGTCCACCAGGACCGCCGCGCGGCCCCGCACGTCACCCACGACGTGAATGGTCTCCACCTCGTTGTCGCTGCCGCGCCGCTTGTCCATCACGGCGATGCCCACCCCGAGCTTCTTGCCGTAGGCGCGCGCCCTTTCGACGCCGCCAGCGTCCGGCGACACAACGATCGGCCGCTCCAGTTCCAGGCTCGGAAGGTAATCCAGCACGACCGGGGTCGCGTACAGATGATCCACGGGGATGTTGAAGTAGCCCTGAATCTGACCGGCATGAAGATCCATGCAGATGACTCGGTGGACGCCGGCCACGGTGAGCAGATCGGCGACCAACTTCGCCGAAATCGGAACCCGGGGACGATCCTTGCGATCCTGCCGCGCATACCCGTAGTAGGGAATCACCGCGTTGATGCGGGCCGCCGACGCCCGTTTGAGCGCGTCCACCATGATGAGCAGTTCCATCAGGTTCTCGTTGACGGGTGGAGACGTGGACTGGATCACGAAAACGTCCGCGCCACGGACGTTGTCGTCGATCTGGAAACGGACCTCTCCGTCCCGGAACCGGCCCAGCGAGACCTCGCCAAGCGGCACACCGAGATGCCGGGCGATCGCGGCCACCAGATCCGGATTGGCGGAGCCCCCGATCAGCTTGAGTTCACCGGCGAACCCATGGGTGGCGGACTCGTAGCGGCGGGCGTTGCGCGGCTCGTTCATGGCTGCCGGGCGATCGCCTTGAAGGTCTTGAAAGGAAGGCGCGACTGCCCGCGGGTCACGAGCTGATCCTCACCATGACACGGACCATGACACGGGCTGGGGCGGAAGGATTCGAACCCTCGTAGACCGGAACCAAAACCCGGCGCCTATCCCCTCGGCCACGCCCCATCCGGTCAGTTCCCGAAGAGGGCCGTCCGGTGTTCACTTCGCGTAATCGTACGGGTCGCGATTGCCCGGAACTGGTTCCCCGACAGACGGGAGGCAACGCGGGCCGCCCGTTCCGCGTCGGGAAAAACCCCGAAAACCGCCGATCCGCTTCCCGACATGGCTGCCTCGGTAGCGCCGGCATCCTTCAACACATGGCGCATGACCGTAATGTCGTCAGGAAACCGGATCGTTCGCAGCACCGCGGATTTTTCGAGATCGTTCAGGAAGGCCCCCGGGAGAAACTCGGTGCCGCCCCCGAGGGCCTCAGGGCCCCTTACGAGAAACCGCGTCAGTCTATCCGGTTCTTCCCGGGGGCTTGCGACCACTTCGCTCGGCAGACCGCGGTACGCCTCCGGCGTGCTGATCTCGAACTTCGGGATCAGGAGGACGAGTGGCAGCTGCAGTCCGGAAGACAAGGGAAAGACCTGTTCCCCGCGGCCGGTGGCAAGCGCCGGCCCCCCGTAGAGGAAGTAGGGCGCATCCATTCCAACCTCGGTCAACAGCCCGCCTAGCACGTGACGGGTGAGTCCCAGCCCGAAGAGGCGGTTCAAACCGACGAGCGCCGCGGCAGCATCCGAGCTGCCTCCGCCGAGGCCGCGGCCGGCCGGGATCTTCTTCCGGAGACGAATGAGCACGCCGGGAAGGCGCCGGCCGAGCCGCTCCTCGAGACGCAGAGCCGAACGGAGCACCAGATTCGTCTGATCCGTGGGAATGGAAGGGTGGTCGCATTCCAGCCGCACACCGCGGCCACCCGCTTCGAAGGTAAGCGTGTCCCAAAGGTCCACGCCCGCCATCAGGGTGCGGATGTCGTGGTAACCATCCGGTCGTCGCGACAGGACGCGAAGGCCCAAATTGATCTTGGCCGGCGTGTTGATGACCAGGGGGAGGCCGTTGGATGTCCCGCCCATTACCGCCAGCCCGCGCCGTTACCGCTCCGGGAGCCTCGAGGTCCGACCCAACTCGCGGATTTCCGCCCGCCGGTATTCGGGAGGCGTCTGGACAGAAAAAGAATCAGGATGGAGGGAGGTGTTCACCTCAAGCTCCTCGATTGTGAGGGTGGCCCGGACGCGATCCGAGGCCACCTCGATCCGGCGCGGCACCTGGCGCCCCTGCCGCCGTTCGCGCCCGGGGTAGCGAACCTCGTAGCCCGAAGCCACGACGCGCCGCACCTGGGCCCCGGGCTCCGAGCCATTCCACCAGATCTCGGCGCCGTTCTTCAGGACGACAGACCCCCCCACCGGAAGGGAACGGAGGTTCTCCGAACCCCCGACGGGCGCACCGCTCCCGATCAGGAGAGCAGCAACCTGCTCGATCCCCACGGGGACACCGAGCAGGGACCCCGTGAATTCCCTCAGCTCCGTCCCGTCGGCAAAGGCCTCCTCAGCGGGGACCACGAGGCGCACCTGATCCGGGCCGGCGACCACCGTCCAGCGGGATCCACCGACGGGAGCGAAGAGCTCGAGCCTCATGGCTTCGACCGCTTCAGGCTCGGATCCCTCCGCCGGCCGGGCGAAGACCACGAGCAGACGCCCCGAAAACCGCCCGCGCTCACCGTCTCCGCGCAGCCCCAGGATCGCCTGATAGCGCCGGACGCTCCGCGCCAGCGCCGCCGTTTCCTCCAGCAGGCCGACCGCCTCGGCCTCACCCAGTGGCGGCGAAGGCATCCGGGCCGCCCGCGCTGCGCACCCCGTGGATGCTCCCAGGCAGCAGATGACCGCAAGCCGCAGCGCGGCTCCCCGCTGGCGGGGGTAACCGATTCGCGGCGACTGCGGGGAAATCGGGACGGCGCGCCCGTTACTCCGGATCGTTACCGGCTTCCTCGATTTTGCGGGCGATCGTCTCTCGTTCGAGTTCCTCGTCACCGTCGTGCTGGAGGGCCATCCGCCAGAAGCGGACCGCCTCCTCGGCGTTTCCCTTCGCCCGGTAGAGATCGCCGAGATGATCCAGGACGACACTGTTCTCCGGCATGCATTGCTGGGCACGGAGCAGGTTCGGTTCCGCCAGGTTCAGATCACCCTTGCGGAACTGGACCCAGCCCAGGCTGTCAAGGTAGGAACCGTTGTAGGGATCCTCATCGAGCGCCCGCTGGATCAATGCTTCGGACTCGTCCAGCCGATCGGTCCCGTCGGCCAGCATGTACCCGAGGTAGTTGAGCGCCAGGTCGTGGCCCGGCTCTTCGGTGATCACGCGGCGGAACTCCGCTTCCGCTTCCCGGAGCTTTCCCTGCTGCTCGAGCAGCGCGGCCAGCTGGAACCGAAAAGCCAGGTCATCCGGTCGCTCTTCAAGCCACTCGCGCGCCACTGTCTCCGCAGCGGGAAGATCCCCCGCTTCGACGTGGTGGCGAAGCAGTGCATGCACGACTCCGCCCGTATCGGGGTACTCGGCCACCAGGGCGCGAAGAATCCCGAGAGACGCGTCGTGACGCCCGGCCGCATTCAGCACCCGGGCCTGAAGTGCGAGTAGCCCGGGCTCTCCTGGCCGGTCCTCGATCAGTTCCTCGATGAGTGCTGCCGCTTCCTCCGTTGCTCCCGCGGCCAGTCGGTTCTGGACCAGGGCAACCCGATAGCGAAATGCTTCCGCGCTCTCCCCGGCGAGCAGGACGGCCTCCCCGAGAGCGTCATAGGCCGCCGCGTAGGAGCCCGCATCCTCGAGCGCCTGGGCGAGCCGGCCCAGGACCTCCCGGCGCCGGCCGAGGCCATAGGCGTCCTGCGGAAGCGACACCAACGTCCGGAACTCCTCGGCTGCCCTGCCGTACTCACAACGGGCGGCGAAGACGCCACCGAGCGCCAGCCTCGCCGGAATGCTCCGCTCGTTCTCTTCCAGCAATCGGACCAGGGCCCCTTCCGCGTCTTCGAGGCGCCGCTGCTGCCGCCGAACCATCGCGAGACCCATGAGTGCAATCTCGCTCCGCGGCTCCGCGGCCAGCAGCGTTTCGAACGCCTCGCCCGCCTCGTCCAGTCTGCCCAGGCGGGCCAGGCCGTCCGCGAGCGACAGGCGGAGCGGCTGATCCTCCGGGTACTCGGCCGATCCCGCTTCGTAAAGCGCCACCAACTCGGCAAGCGGCTCCTCCGGAGAGCGCCCCGGAATTTCGCCACCGCGGAGAAGGTCGTCCGCCATCTCGCGCGCGTCCGGCTGACGCGGTTCGATCCGGAGCGACTGGAGGAGGTAGTCGAATGCCTGCTCGCGATCGCCTGCCGTGAGGCGAAGCTGCGCCAACAGGAACAGTTCACCGAACGCGTCCGGAGCCCGGCGGACCAGCTCGCGAAGGTGTGTCGCCGCTTCCTCGCCCCGCTGCGAGGCCGCAAGGAGCCGGGCAAGCTCGGACCGGCTACGGAGATCCTCCGGATCGAGCCGCACTGCCTCTCCCAGCGAAGAAATGGCCTGCTCGGCAGCGTCCGGATCGTCTCCGGACCGGAGGCGGCGGAAATAGACGGAGCCCAAGACCCGGTGGGCGGCCGCGGCCTCGGGGTCCCGCGCTACGGCTTCGATCGCGGCGGTTTCTGCCTTGTCGAGATCGAACGCCGCCAGGCTCAGACTGGCGATCGCAACGAGCGGCTCGGTTGCCCGCTGGTCGAGGTCCGCCGCCCGCTGGTAGGCGGCGATCGCCTCCTCGCGCTGTCCGGACATTTGGGCGAGGCGCCCTTCGCCGAAGATGCGATATGCCTCCGCAACCGAATCGATCGCGGCCGGATCCTCGGCGTCAGCTTCGGCCTGGGTCGAAACCGGCTCGGCGGAAACGGGTTCCTGGGCGCCAGACGCCAGCCCGGGTGTCAATCCGAGGAGCGCCAGCAGAACCCAGGGGACCGTCCGCGACATGGCAAGGGAATTTATCGCTGCGGCACGCACGCCGGGTTTGCGGGGGACGGGAGCGTTCCCCCATTCCCGTTTGGGTAGGTGCTGTGAGGCGGACTAAGTGGGTGCGTTTCGCGGCCTGCGGCCGCGATGCCGGCCGGAGGCCGGCCAGTTCTCCCAGTGCGGGTTCGGGTGCCTGTGCGCCGTGGAGGCGGGCAGCGATGCGCGCTTCTGCACGCCCGCTGCACGATGGTCGGCGGGTGGAGAGCCGTTCCCGTGCCTGACGAGGTCGGCGTTTCGCGGCCCGCGGCCGCGATGCCGGCCGGAGGCCGGCCCGTTCTCCCAGTGCGAGGAGCGACGCGCCTGTTTCGCGGGCCGATGCTTTCCGTCGCGCGGGTGCCCTGGAGGTCGGCGAACGGCGTTGCTGTGGGGGTTGAGAGCCGCGGTACCCGCTGGCAGGCACGAGGGGCGTTACGCCGTCCCCGTTTGGGTGAGTGCTGTGAGGCAGATGAATTCGGGAGTTTCGCGGCCTGCGGCCGCGATGCCGGCCGGAGGCCGGCGCTCCTACTGGTACGCCCAGCATCGCGCTCAACCCACGCGCGCGAAAAAATGGCAGCGAACTCCGTTCGCTGCCGGCGTGACCGGGGGGAAAGTGTGAAAGGGGGGCACCCCCCCTTTCACAATCAGTAACGACCATTCGGAACTCGCCGCCGCGCGCCCCCGGCGCGCAAGGGAGTTTCGAATGCCGGCGCGCAGCGCCGGGCGGTCCCAGGAGGGGGCCTTGCTGGAAGTCTCCACGACCCTTCCTGAAGACGTCCAGGCGGCGGCCCCCTCCTGGGACCGCTCGACCTAATGCCGGAAGTGCCGGGCGCCCGTAAGCACCATCGCCATCCCGCGTTCATCGGCGGCGTCCACCACCTCCTGATCCCGCACGGAACCACCGGGCTGGATCACGGCGGTGATCCCGGCGTCCGCCAGCGCTTCCAATCCGTCGGCGAACGGGAAAAACGCATCCGACGCCGCCACGGCGCCGTCGAGCGACGACTGGGCCTTCTCGACCGCCAGCCGGCAGGAGTCGAGCCTGCTCATCTGGCCCGCTCCCACCCCGAGAAGTGCGCTGCCGCGGCCGACCACGATGGCGTTGGACTTGACGTGTTTCGCTGCCTGCCACACAAAGCGGAGGCCCTCCCACTCGGCAGCGGAAGGCTCCCGGCGGGTGGCCACCCGGTACGCCGACGCATCGTCGCCGCGATCCCAATCCTGAACGAGCAGTCCGCCCACCACCCGGGCGAAATAGCGCCCACCCGGGACGAAAGCTTCGAGATCCTTCATCTCGATCAGGCGGAGGTTCTTCTTGCGCCGGAGGCGGGCGAACGCGTCCGGATGGAAGGAGGGCGCGGCGATGGCCTCCAGGAACGTCGAGGCCATTTCCTTCGCCGTACCGAGATCGACCTCGCGGCTGAGCGCCACGATGCCGCCGAACGCGGATACCGGGTCCGTGGCGCGGGCGGTCCGGTAGGCCTCTTCCAGAGTCTCGGATACCGCTGCCCCGGCGGGATTCGAGTGCTTGATGATCGCCGCCGCCGCTTTCTCCGGATCGGTACCCGCCAGGTCGGCGACCAGCCGCACTGCGGCATCCAGATCCAGAATGTTGTTGTAGGAGAGTTCCTTGCCGTGGAGCTTTCGGGACCCGGGAATCCCGCCGCCCGCCGGTCCCGAGTCGCGATAGAGCGCCGCCTGCTGGTGGGGGTTTTCCCCGTAGCGGAGCTCGGCGACCCGTTCGAATTCGACCGCGACCCGCTCCGGGAAAGCCGGCTCGGCTGTGCTCGCGACAAAGGAGGCCGCGACGGCCCGGTCGTAGGCGGCAGTGGCCGCGAACGCTCGAGCGGCCAGCCGGCGGCGAAGCGCCAGCCCGCCGTCCGGATCGGGATCGTCCAGAGCGGCAAGTACCGCCGAGTAGTCTTCCGGATCCACGACCACCGTGACGTCGGGCCAGTTCTTGGCCGCGGCACGAACCAGGCAGGGCCCGCCGATATCGATGTTTTCGCGGACCTCGTCTTCTTCGGCTCCTCTGGCCACGGTCTCCTCAAAGGGATAGAAGTTCACCGCGACCACGTCGATTGGCTCGATGGCGAGCTCGCGCAGCGAGGCGAGATCGTCCGGACGCGAACGCCGGGCCAGGATCCCGCCGTGGATACGCGGGTGGAGCGTCTTGACGCGGCCATCCAGGATCTCGGGATGTCCGGTCACTTCGGAAACCCCGCGTACCGCGATGCCGCAATCCTTGAGGAACCGGGCCGTGCCACCGCTGGCCACGATCTCGAATCCGCGCCCGACGAGACCGCGAGCGAAAGCATCGAGGCCTTCCTTCCGGCTGACGCTCAGCAGGGCTCGGCGCGGCTGACCATTGGGAGGCGAAGTGTCCTGCATGGGCGCGAGCGCGGCGGATGCTAGCAAACGCTCGGCACCCCGGTGAGTACTCTTGGACGTCGTCGCCAGATTCCTCATCCACGCGGCTGAAAATCCGTGTCCGAAAGCCTCCGCAGCGCGCTCGCCAACCTTCCCGCGGTGGGGCGGCTGCTCGAAACCCCGCGCTTCCGCGCCCTCGCCCGCACCTTTGGACGGCCGCTCGTCACCAGCGCGCTGCGGACCCAGATGTCGGAGCTACGCCGGGCAGTGCGCGCGGGGGCTGTGCCGGCAGGCTTCTCCCGCGAGCCCGAGGCTTGGCTTTCCTCCGCGGTGCAGTCCCGGCTCGACCGGGCCGCCGGCCCCGATCTCCGGCGAGTGATCAACGCCACGGGGGTGGTGGTGCACACGAACCTCGGTCGGGCGCCGCTTTCGGATCGCGCCCTCGAGGCGGTGTTCCGGACGGCCAGTGGTTACTCGGACCTCGAGTTCGACCTGGCTACCGGGGCCCGGGGAAGCCGCCAGCAGCAGCTTGCCCCACTGTTCGACGCCATGTTCCCCGGGAAGGCCTCGCTCGTCACGAACAACGCGGCCGGCGGACTGTTGCTGGCGCTCGAGACCCTCGCTGCCGGAAGAGATGTGGTGGTCTCCCGAGGAGAATTGGTCGAGATCGGCGATTCGTTCCGGATTCCCGAGATCATGGAGAAGAGCGGGGCCCGGCTCGTCGAGGTGGGCACTACGAACCGGACGCGCCTCGCGGACTACCGCCGGGCTATCGAGACGGGGGCTGGCCGGGTGGGCGCCTTGCTGAAGGTGCATCAATCCAACTTCCGAATCGTCGGTTTCACCGAGGCGGCACAAACCGCCGAGGTGGCCGCCCTCGGCAGAGAGTGCGGAATCCCGGTCATCGAGGATTTCGGGAGCGGCAACACCGTGCCGCTCGCGACGCTGGGAGCGGAAGGAGCCGAGGGCGAGCCAACGCTCGCCGACTGCGTGGCGGCCGGCGCGGACCTCATCGTGTTCTCCGGCGACAAGCTCTTCGGCGGTCCCCAGGCCGGCATCCTGCTGGGGAGGAAGGAGGCCGTGGCCGCCTGCCGCCGCAATCCGCTCGCCAGGGCGCTCCGCCCCGACAAGATGGCAATCGCGGGCCTCCAGGCCACGCTCTGGAGTCACGTCACCGGGCGCGCCGCCATCGAAATACCGGTCATCCGCGCGATCGCGCGCTCCGTTTCCGATCTCGCCGAGAACGCCAGGCACCTGCGGGAATCCCTGAGTCCGGCGGCCGGTTGGCAGGTGGACGTGGTCGAGGAGACTTCACGCATCGGAGGCGGGGCGGCTCCGGGAGCCGGCGTCCCCACCCGCTGCCTGTCGCTGTCTCACTCCGCCACGGACGCGGAGGGAATCCGCCGCCGCTTGTTGCAAAACGATCCGCCGGTGGTGCCCCGCGTCGCGGAAGAGCGGGTTCTCCTTGACCTCCGCACGGTGACTGACGACGAGTTCGGGGAACTCAGGGCGGCTCTTCGGGCACTGGTCGAGGCGACGGGAGACTGACCTCGGCGGCTGTATCGAACCGGCCGACGCAGTACTCTTCTCCGGACCGAGACAGATGCTTCCCGTCAGTGAAACGGCCCCCGCCGGCCCCTCCCCCGGGGCGCGAATCCTGTTCGTCAACGGGAAGCAGCGTCCGCTACCCGATCCGGCCTCGGTCCGGGGCGCCCTGGTGGCGCTCGGACTCGCGGGCCGTCCGGTGGCCGTCGAACTGAACGGACGCCTGGTTCGCCGCGGGGAACAGGAGAGCACCGCCGTGGAGCCGGGCGACCGCATCGAGATCGTGACTTTTGTCGGAGGCGGTTGAGTTGTCGGACCCCGTGCAGGACGCCCCGCTCGTCCTGGGAGGACACCCGCTCCGGTCCCGGCTGATTCTGGGGACCGGGAAGTACTCGTCGTTCGAACGGATGCGCGAGTGCCACGCGGCTTCCGGTTGCGACATGGTCACCGTGGCCGTGCGCCGGGTGGACCTGGACGCCGAGGAGACCCTGCTCGACTACATCCCCCGGGATCGGTACACCCTGCTTCCCAACACCGCCGACTGCTTCACCGCGAAGGATGCGATTCGCACCGCCCACCTCGCTCGCGAAGCCGGGCTCTCCAACTGGATCAAGCTCGAGGTGATCGGCGACCGCAAGACGCTCTACCCGGACAACGAGGAACTCCTCGTCGCCACCCGGGAGTTGGTGACCGACGGATTCGTGGTGCTCCCGTACACCAGCGACGACGTGGTAGTGGCGAAGAAGCTGGAGAACGCCGGGGCCGCGGCCGTCATGCCGCTCGGGGCTCCCATCGGATCCGGACTCGGCATCCAGAACCGGAACAACATCGCCCTGATCCGGGAGGCGGTGTCGATTCCGGTCATCGTGGACGCCGGAGTCGGAACGGCATCCGACGTGGCGGTAGCCATGGAACTCGGCGCCGACGGCGTTCTCCTGAACACCGCGGTCGCGGCCGCCCGCGACCCGGTGAAGATGGCCGAAGCCATGCGTCTCGCCGTCGAGTGCGGACGGCTTTCCTGGCTCGCCGGTCGCATGCCGCGGCGCCGCTACGCCACCGCGTCCTCGCCGCCCGCCGACGCTCCGCTCATCTGACCCCGTGCCGACGGCCGCTCGGACGAAAGGGCCTCCCCGCCAGAAGACGGACAATCCGGACGACCCGGCCGCGGAACGGGCTCTCCGCCGGCGGACCGGCAGGATCGTCCGCAAGCTCGCGCAGGAGTACTCGGCGGCCGAGTGCGCGCTGCTGCACGATTCCGCGTTTCAGCTACTGATCGCCACGATCCTTTCGGCTCAGTGCACCGACCGGCGGGTCAACATGGTGACCCCGGCCCTCTTTGCACGTTTTCCGACGGTAGCGGACTTCGCGGACGCCGACCCGGACGAATTGGAGGAGATGATCCATTCAACGGGTTTCTTCCGGAACAAGGCGCGCTCCATCATGGGCGCCTCCCAGCGGATCCGCGACGATTTCGACGGCGAGGTGCCGGACACCATGGAGGACCTCCTCACGCTCCCCGGGGTCGCCCGCAAGACCGCGAACGTGGTTCTCGGCACCTGGTTCGGGAAGAACGAAGGCGTCGTGGTGGATACCCACGTGTTCCGGATTTCCCACCGGCTGGGTCTCGCACCGAAAAAGACGACCAACCACACCGAGCAGCGGCTGATGGCGCTGGTCCCGCGGCGGGAGTGGACGAACTTCAGCCACCGGGTCATCCTGCACGGCCGGGCGGTGTGCGCCGCCCGGAACCCCAAGTGCCGGGCCTGCTCCCTGGAGGGCATGTGCCCCAAGAACGGCGTCGAGCCGCCCGGGCCAGCGGCCGCGGGCGCCGCAGCCGCCGGGAGGCGCGGCACCGTCCGCCGGTCCCGTTGATGTCGTCGTGAAGCTTGGCCTGGAACTCGGCTACCTGACCGCCGGATCGCCTGACTCGTTACCGCTCGCAGAACGGGCGGAAGCGGCCGGGTTCGATTCCGTCTGGGTCTCGGAAGCCTGGGGCTCCGACGGGGTCAGCCTGCTCGCCTGGATCGGCGCCCGAACCGAACGCGTCGCGCTCGGGACCGCCATCCTCCCGATCGGCTCCCGGACCCCGGCGCTGCTGGCGCAGACGGCGGCCACCCTCGACCTGCTCAGCGGAGGACGGCTGATCCTCGGACTCGGAGTCTCCGGACCACAGGTCATGGAAGGCTGGCACGGCGTCCCGTTCGCGAAGCCCGTGACCCGGACCCGCGAGACGGTTGAGGTCATCCGGCAGACCCTTCGGCGCGAGCAGAAATTGGAATACAGGGGAGAGTCCATCCGGCTGCCCCTGCCGGGCGGCACCGGCCTCGGGAAGCCGCTCAAGCTCATGCTGCACCCGCGGCGTCCGGCGATCCCGATCTACGTGGCCTCGATCGGCCCGCAAAATACGACGCTCACCGCGGAAATCGCGGATGGCTGGCTGCCCTTCCTCTACTCGCCGGACCAGTCGGCCAAAGTGTGGGGTCCCGCGCTCGCCGCCGGCGCCCAAAAGCGCACCCACCCGGCTCCGCTGGAAGTCGCCCCGATGGTCGACTGTGCCCTCGGAGACGATCTTCCCCGTCTCCGCGATCAGCTGCGGCCCGGGATCGCTCTCTACGTGGGCGGCATGGGCGCTCGCCGTCGCAACTTTTACAACGAACTCGCCCGGCGGTACGGATATGAAGACGAAGCGGGAGTGATCCAGGATCTCTACCTGGACGGCCGGAAGGAGGAGGCGGCGGCAGCCGTTCCCGACGGACTCGTGGACGAGATATGCCTTGTCGGGCCGGAGGCCCGGATCGCCGACCGGATCGCCGCCTACCGGGAAGCAGGCGTCACGACGCTGATCGTTTCGCCCCCGGTGGACGAGGAAGGCCAACCCGCCACCGGCGGCCTGGAGGTGCTGCGGCGGGCCTGTTCCTGAGGGAAAATAGACGGCATGGTTCTTCTCACCCTGTTCGCGGCCTTCTGCGGGCTCACCGTGATGCGGGCGGTGCTCGTTTACCGGAGAACGGGGATCAACCCCGTGAAGCTGAGAGCCGACGATTCCATCGGCGGCGTCCTGGACCGAATCCTGAAGATGTCGGTGGCCGGTTGGCTGTTCATCAGCCTGGCGTACTCGTTTGCGCCAGCCCTGAAGCCGTGGTTCGTGCCCATCGCCTACCTGGAGACCGGAGCCGCTCACACCGCCGGCGCCGGGCTGGTCGCCGCAGCAATTCTCTGGATCGGCATCGCCCAGGTCCAGATGTCCGCTTCGTTCCGAATGGGGATTGATGCGGCGGAGAAGACCACCCTGATCCGCCACGGGCTCTTCTCGCGGTCGAGAAACCCGATCTATCTCGGCATCCTGGCGGCGGTCTGCGGGTTCTTCCTGATGGCGCCGAACGCGCTCAGCTTCGGCGCGACAGCCGCCGCCTGGATCGCGATTCCGGTCCAGGTTCGGCTGGAGGAGGAGTACCTGCTGTCAAAGCACGGCGCGGAATACCGGGAATACCGGTCTTCCGTCCGGCGCTGGATCGGAACGCGGCGCGGATAGCACCTACGGAGTCCAGGCTTCGGCCCGCTCCAGGAACACCGCGGGATTGGCCAGCCACTCTGAGTAACCGATGTTCCGATCGTCGGTGAGGTAGTTCAGCTTGTCGTCGAGACAGGCGAGCAGAGCCGGATCGCCCTCGGCGAGGGCGAAACCGCCGAGTTCGACGTGCGCGTCGAGGGCGGTCACCGCGAAGTGGCCGCCAGCAGCCTGTTCCACGGCGCGATGTCCGATTTCGTCGCCCGCCAGCGCGTCCACCCGCCCGCTGACGAGGGCCAGCAGGCGCTCGGACCGGACCGACTCGGAGTCGAAGAACACGACCTGGGGAAAGCCGGTGGAAGGCGGATCCAGATGTTCGCGTCCGGAGAGGTTTTCGGACGCCTCGGTCGCCGCTATGCGGTAGGCATCGCTGCCGTCCGCGACCACGGCCCCGGTGGGAGTGGTCACGCTGGTCCCCGCGAGCAGCACACCGTTCTCATCAGTGAGTCCGACGATCCGGAGAAGGCGGGACTCTGCGGTCGTTTCCGCGGATACGCCCACCGCGACGTCCTTCGTCAGATCGCTGTATTCGAAGGGGCCGGCGGCGTCGAGGGCGCGCACCAGGAGCGCGAGCCGGAACCCGATGTGTCCCGACGTGAACGCCACCGCGGGCGTCCCGGCGGCGTCCCGCGTGCGCTCCTCCAGAATCTTGATGCCGCCTCCCACCAGGTCCAATTCCGAAGTAGCCGGAAGCAACCACATCCCGGGCCAGGTGTCGATTCCGCGCCGGTTGAAGGCGAGACCGGTGCCCTCCATGGCTTCGAGGGCCGTGAGGAGGTCGGCTTCGTAGCCGCGGTGTTCGTTGAATCCGGCCGCTTCGGGATCGCCGCTGGCGCCGTAGCTGATCGGCTCGTAGAGCGCGTAGAAACCAAACTCCAGAACGCGGCCTTCTTCCGCGCAGCGGGTGGGGACCGGCGGCTCCACGGGAGCGGATGGAGTCGGACTCGGAGCCGGTGCGGTCGGCGACTGCGAGCCGGAATCGCCCTCGCATCCGGCAACCGCGAAGGCGCAGGCGCCCGCGACCCCCGCGGCGAGCAGCCGGCGCCGGAGCGCAGACGGCGGGCGACCTCGCGTCACGGCCCCGAAGGTCACCCGAGCGCCGCAACGACGCCTTCGAAGACTCGAGTCGCCGGACCCGTCATCAGCGGTGTCTCGCCCGTCACGTCGATCTGGAGGAGTTCGCCGCTCGCCACCCGTACCGGCGCCGCCGGAGACCAGTCGAGAAAGCGATGGGCCACCGTGACCGCGGCGGTCGCCCCGGTGCCGCACGCGAGGCACTCGGCCTCCACGCCGCGCTCGAAGGTGCGGAGATGAATCTCACCGGCGACTTCGTCCAGGGCAATGAAGTTGGCGTTCGCTCCCGCCGGGAAGGCGGGATGGCGGCGAATCGCATTGCCGCGCCGCTCCACATCCACGGCGCCGACGTCCGGAACCACTTCGATGGCATGCGGGACGCCGACGTCCAACGCGAAGAGTTCCGCGTCCCCGCCGGGGAGATCCGGCAAGCGAAGCCGGCGGATGGCGGTGGGCTTCGCCATCGCCACCCGCACCGTTGCGAGTCCGGTCGCATCCGTCGCGAGGATCCGGGCGCTGAGCACTCCCGCCGGGGTTGCGATGCGTTGCGAAAGGCCCCCGGCGCCGATGTCTCGGGCGAAGAGCGCCGCACAGCGCGTTCCGTTGCCGCAGAGCTCGCCCTCACTGCCGTCGGCGTTGAAATACCGCATCACATAGTCGGCATCTGGCCGCGTCCCGCTGCCCTCGATCAGGATCAGGCCGTCAGCCCCGATCCCGACCTTTCGGCGGCACGCTCGCCGGGCGAGCCGAGCCTTGTCGGGCTCGGCAATGGCGCCGTCCCGGTTGTCCACAACCACGAAGTCGTTGCCGGCTCCCGACATCTTCACGAAGGGAAGGTTGCGGGCCGGATTTGGCGCGATCACGCTTCCCGAATCGTAGCGACGGCTCCGTCGTCCGGGCGCGCGATCACGGTCCCGATGCGAACCGCCCCGACGTCTGCTTCGCGCAGCCGCGCGCAAAAGTCTCCAGCTCGCGCCTCAGGAACGCCAGCGAGAAAGCCTCCCGCGGTCTGGGGATCGAATAGCAACTCAAAGCCGGGATGGCGCGAAGCCATGCCCTCGACCCGGACCGCCTTCACGATGTTCCGGTTCTGTTCGTGGGCGGTACTCCGAAGACCCGAGCCCAGCAGTTCCTCCGCGCCGGGCAGCGCCGGCAGGGCGGAGACATCGAGCTCGGCCGACAGCCCACTCGCCCGCAGCATCTCGGCAAGGTGGTTCATGAGGCCGAACCCGGTCACGTCGGTGGCGGCCCGCAGTCCCGCCGCGACCGCGGCCCGGGCGGCCGTTTCGTTGGGGCGCACCATTTGGGCCGTCGCCTCCTGCAGCCACTCTCCCCGGCCCTGTCCCAGGGCGACCCCGCGAAGGACCACGCCGCTACCAAGCCTCTTGGTCAGGTAGAGGCCGTCCCCGACCGCCAGGCGGTCGAGGGTCAGCAGGTGCTCACCGATAGGGTGCCCCTCCACCGAGAAGCCGACGGTCAGCTCCGGCCCCACGGTCGTATGACCGCCGAGCAGCGACACGCCGCGCGCGTCAAGAAGCGAGCGAGCGCCGGCAAGCAACTGATACAGCGTTTCCGCTCGCTCCTCGGGATCCTCTTCCTCGGGAAGGTTGACGAGCGCCATCGCGTAGCGGGGCGCCGCACCGGTCGCAAAGAGATCCGACAGGGCGTTCGCCGCCGCGACCTTCCCGTTCAGCCAATGGTCCCCGCTGAACGCCTTGAACCAATCCACGCTGGACACGACCACATCGCCGCGCGGCGTGGCGAAGGCGGCCGCGTCGTCCGACTGATCAAGCCCCAGGCGGACCCCTTCCGACTGCCCGGCCGGCCCGGAGCCGAACTCGTCGCGCAGGCGGCCGAGCGCCCGGTCGAGCGTCGTCTGGCCGGCCTTCGCCGCGCAGCCGCCGCACAACATCGCCTCCATGGCGGTGCGGTCCATGCGGGAAAACTCGTCGGTGGTCGCCCCGCCGTCATCCAGGACCTGGAACTTCTGCATGAACTTCCGGTCGATCCGGTCCTTCAGGGTCATCACCCAGCGGCCCTCGAAGGACGTTCCCCACTTCGCCCCGAGCGCCTTGCCGTCCCCGAGGTTCAGGAGGGTGAGGAAATCGGACTGCGGCCGGTAACGCCGAAGAGGGCGCCCGGCCACCACCCGGCGCAGGTTGTCGGCAATGAACGGCCCCTGCCTGACGGCGTACACCCCGGCCTTCGGGGTCGCCGGCCAGTCCTCGAGGGTCGCACAGTCCCCCACCGCGAAGATCCGATCGTCGCCCAGGGTCTGGAGCGTCGAACGGGTGAGCACGAATCCCCGCTCGTCGAGAGGCAACCCGGAATCGCGAAAAAGCTCCAGGCTTCCGGCTCCCACCGCCCAGATCAGGGAATCCACCGAAACGGTTTCACCGCCTTCGAGCCGGACCCGGCCGTCTTCCACCTCAGCGACCATCCGGTCAGTGACGATCGAAATACCCCGCGCCGCGGCATTCCGGCGCGCCCGCCCGGCGAGGGAAGGCGGGAAACCGGGGAGAATCTCGGGGAGCGCCTGCAGCAGGGTGACCCGGAGTGACCGTTCGACGCCGGCCCGGCCGGCCGCGGACAGCAGCCTCTCCCGGACCGTGAAGGCCAGCTCGATCCCTCCGGCGCCTCCGCCCGCGACCACCACCTCGAATGGGCGCTCCGCGGCGTGCGCGAGGAACGACTCCGTGAGCGTTCCGATCTCCCGCACCAGGCGCGATATGGGACGGGTGGCGCGGGCCCGCTCCCGGACACCGGGAAGGTCGAGTCCCGCCACGGTGCTTCCGATGTCGAAAGAAACGTAGTCGTAGGCGAGTGGGGGCCGCCCATCGAGCCGGACCCGGCGGGAAGCCGGGTCCACTCCGGTCGCGGGAGTGAGGATGACCTCCGCTCCCGCGAGCCGGGCGAGCGGGACCACGTCGATCTCGAGTTCGGAAGCCCGGTACTGACCGGCCACAAAGCCGGGAACCATGCCCGAGTAGACCGCGACCGGCGTGTCGAGCACGACGGTCACCCTCGCCTCGGGCCAGGGGCGCATCATCATCCGGCGGAGCACTTGGACGTGGGAATGGCCCCCACCCACCAAAACGATGTGAGGGCGAGGGGCCGTGCTTTCGCGGATCATGAGTGGAGCAGCGGCAGGCAGAGTATCCGCACGGGGGCTGGAACAGCCTGTGAATGAAGTCACGCGGCATTCGAACGGCGATGCATCCCGTCTGAACGGGCCGCCATGCGGCCCTCATCGTTGCGTTTCGGTCGGAATACACCAGGTATTCCTCCCTCACGCGCCTTGTCAGCCAGGCGCCTCGCCGTTCTCGGTGCTCACGGCACTCCATCCACAGGCTGTTGACCGCAGTCGGCCATACAATCGGGGGTCCGGCGTTCCGCGGAACGAACGCCCCGATCCCTGTCCCGCAGCCGGGAGGAGACGATCATGAGTTACCCGCCAACGAATCTTCGAGCGCGTCCAGCGCTCCCGATCATCGCCGCACTTCTGTTGGCGTTCGCCGTCGGTTGCGCAGGAGGGGGCGAGGAACCGTTCATGGAGCAGCCCTGCACGGACGACATGAGCCTGAACGAATGTCTCGTCTTCCGTTCGGCTCAGTACGAACTCGACACCGAGCGCGAGCACCCGCCGCGCGGGTTCCTGGATCCGGCCGTGTTCATCGAGCACGAGGCGTCGGGCTTCGCCAAGGTGCTCTGCTCGGCGGTCTTCCTGACCGGGCTCGATTTCGAGGCGGCCCAGCACCAGATCGGAGGCTTCACCTCCCGCTATCGGTATCGCGACCGGCTCCCGGGGCGCGAGATCGACATGGACAATCAGAAGGTCCACATCACCACCGATACCGGCGTCACGCGGACGGCGGTGCTCCACGGCGACCAGGGCTGCGTCACGCTCCCGATTGGGGAGGAAGCCCCGTTCTACGAGACCGTCCCCGTCACCTCCACGGTGAACCAGGAAGACCCGTGGCCCATGGGGGACGTGCTCCCGGATGAGCCGCTTCCCGAGGACGTGGACGCGGAGCAGCTCGAGGCGGCGGTGGACGCGGCGTTCGAGGATGGCGCGATGACGCTCGCCTTCGTGGTCCTCCACCGGGGCCGGCTGGTTGCCGAGCGGTATCGCGAAGAAGACGGGATCACCAAGGACACCCCGCTCGAGAGCTGGTCCATGAACAAGAGCCTCTCCGCGACCCTGATGGGATTGTTGATCACTCAGGGGGTCTACACGCTCGACCAGCTCGCTCCGATCGACGCCTGGCACGAGGACCCGAACGACGTGCGCGGCACGATCCGCATCCAGGACATCCTGCAGATGTCCAGCGGACTCCGTTGCCTCAACGCCGGCGATCCGGAGTGGGACGAAGCGACGATGGGCTATCCGGATCACCTCTACCTCTACACCAGCACCGTGGACTCCCACATCTGGGCCACCCAGCGCGCGCCGCAGTGGGCGCCCAACACGGTCGGGCGGTACCGCAACTGCGACCCGGTGCTCACGAACCACATCGTCCGGCTCGGAGTCGAGGGGCGCGACGAGAACTATCACCAGTTCCCCCAGAAGCACCTCTTCGACAAGATCGGCGCCAACCGGTTCGTCGCGGAAGGCGATCCCCACGGCAACTTCCTGCTGAACGGCTACGGCTTCGGAAGCGGGCGGGCCTGGGCCCGGCTCGGGCAGCTTTATCTGGACGGCGGCATGGCCCCGAACGGAGAGCGGGTGCTGTCGGAGGAATTCGTCGAGTTCGCGACCTCGGTGGCACCCTCCTGGGAGGCCGACGGACGGCCCATCTACGGCGGGCTCATCTGGATCAACAACCCGCCGAAGGGCGGCGAGAAGCGTTTCCCCGCGCTTCCCAACAGCAGCTACAGCTTCGCCGGCGCCGGCGGCCAGAGCACGATCATCGTTCCCGAACACGACATGGTGATCGCGCGGCTCGGGCTTTACGAGGGTTCGCTCGACGGCAGCGCCAACCGGGCGCTCCAGAGTGCGCTGGCGCTGCTGGTCGAAGCGATTCCCAGGGCCGACGCCGCCAACTGACCCCGATGCGCACGCACCCCGCCCGGCTGGCTGCGGCAAGCCTCTGTCTGATCGCACTCGCCGGCCTTGGCTGCACGGGAGCCGGCACCGGCGCCCCTGCCGACCAGGTCGCCGAGGCCCAGGACGGACCGCCGGCGCTGCCGCTCGAACGCCTATCGCTCCCGCCGGGGTTCGAGATCGGCGTCTGGGGACGCGTTCCCGGAGCCAGGTCGCTGGCGCGGGGTGAGAACGGGACGATCTTCGTCGGGACCCGCGAGGCTTCCGGCGGGGTGTTCGCGCTCCGTGACAAAGACGGCGACGGGGTGGCGGACGAACTCCACACCCTGGCCGAGAACCTGTTCATGCCCAACGGGGTAGCGATGCGGGACGGCGACCTTTTCGTGGCCGAGGTCAACCGGATCCTCCGGTTCGACGACATCGAATCGCGGCTGGAGGAACCGGGCGAGCCCGTGGTGGTCACCGACGACCTGCCCAACATGCGCCACCACGGCTGGAAGTTCATCGACTTCGGGCCCGACGGAATGCTCTATGTCCCGGTGGGGGCGCCCTGCAACCGCTGCGCATCGGAGAACCCCATCTTCGCCTCCATCGCCCGGATGCAGCCCGACGGAACGGGACTCGAAGTCGCCGCGCGCGGCGTCCGGATGTCCGTCGGTTTCGACTGGCACCCCGCGACCGGCCAGATGTGGTTCACCGACAACAATCCGGACTGGCTCGGGGATGACAACCCGCCCGGGGAGATGAACATCCTCACGGAAGCCGGGCAGCACTTCGGCTATCCCTACTGCCACGCCGGAGATGTAAGCGATCCCTGGTACGGGCGCGACCGCTCCTGCGACGAGTTCGAGCCTCCCACCCAGAAGCTCGGCCCGCACGTGGCGGCGATCGGGATGACCTTCTACCGGGGCGACCAGTTCCCCGAGGAGTACCGCGGCCAGGCGCTCGTCGCCGAGCACGGCTCCTGGAACCGGAGCGAGCGCATCGGGTACCGGTTGACCCTGGTGCGGAATGAGCAAGGCGCGGCAACCGGATACGAGGACTTCGTAACCGGCTGGATCGGCGAGCCGGACGAGCGTCCCTGGGGTCGTCCGGTGGACATTCTTGAACTTCCCGGCGGCGACATCCTCGTCTCCGACGACCGCGCGGGAGCGATCTACCGGATTTGGTACTCCGGGGACTGATCGGGCTCGCGGCGGCGCTTGGGGTCGTCGCCACCCCGGCACTCGCGCAAGAGCGGGAGCCCGGGGAATGGCCGCATTACGCCGCGGACCTGTCTTCGACCCGCTATTCCCCGCTGGATCAGATCCACGCCGGTAACGTGGACCAACTGGAAATTGCCTGGCGCTGGACTTCGCGGAACTTCGGGCCGCGTCCCGACCTGAACCTGCGGGCCACCCCGCTGATGCTCGACGGGGTGGTCTACGTCACTGCGGGCGCCCGACGGGCGGCGGTAGCGATCGATGCCGCCACCGGGGAGACGCTCTGGACCTTCCGTTTCGACGAGGGCACGCGCGGGGAGTCGGCACCCCGCCAGACGTCCGGACGGGGCGTGGCGTTCTGGAGCGACGGCGAGACCGCGCGCGTGTTCCTGGTCACCCCGGCCTATCGGCTGGTGGCGCTCGAGGCGGAGACCGGGAGACTGATCCCCGGTTTCGGCCTGGACGGGATGGTGGACCTGCGCCGCGATCTCGGCAGGGAGGTGGACGTCGAGACCGCGGCCATCGGCTCCGGATCGCCGCCGACGGTGGTTGGCGACGTGGTCGTGGTAGGGGCGGCGCTGGTGAGCGGCGGCGCGCCGCCATCGCCGGAGAACTCGCCTTCGCCGGTGCGCGGCTACGACGTCCACTCAGGAGAGCTGCTGTGGACTTTTCACACGATTCCGCGCGAGGGCGAGTTCGGAAACGACACCTGGGAGGACGACAGTTGGCGGTTCACCGGCAACGGGGGCGTCTGGTCCTGGATGAGCGCCGACCCGGAACTGGGACTGGTCTATCTGCCCACCGAGGCCGGCACCGGGGACTACTACGGCGGACACCGTCCCGGTGACAACCTCTTTACCCAGAGCGTGGTCGCCCTCGACGTGGCCACCGGGGAACGCCGCTGGCACTACCAGACGGTCCACCACGGGATCTGGGACTACGACCTCCCGACGGCGCCGGTGCTCCTCGATTTGACCGTGGACGGGCGGGAAATCCCCGCCCTCGCCCAAGTCACCAAGCAGGCGTTCACCTTCGTTCTCGACCGCCGCACCGGCGAACCGGTGTGGCCGATCGAGGAGCGCCCCATGCCGGAGTCGAACGTGCCGGGCGAGCGCACGGCTCCGACACAGCCGTTCCCCACGAAGCCCCCTCCCTTCCAGCGGCAGGGCGTGAGTGAGGACGACCTGCTCGACCTCACCCCGGAACTGAAGGAAGAAGCCCTTCGGATCGCGAGGTTCTACACGCTCGGTCCGCTGTTCACTCCGCCCACGGTCATGGAACCGCGGGGAAACCGGGGAACGCTGACCGTTCCGGGCGCGCTCGGCGGCGCGAACTGGCCGAGCGTGGCCGCCGACCCGGAGACCGGAGTCGTGTACGTGTCGTCGGGTCTCGACATCAACATCCTCGGGCTCGAGCACGATCCGGAGCGCTCCACCATGGACTTCGTGCAGGGCCAGCGCCGCGAAATCCGGCTCCCCGAAGGTGGCGGCCCGCAGGGCCTGCCGCTGCTGAAGCCACCCTGGGGACTCATCACCGCGCTCGATCTCAACCGCGGCGAAATCCTCTGGCAGATCCCAAACAGCGATACGCCCCAGTGGGTCCGCGAGCACCCGGCGCTCGCCGGCGTCGAGCTGGGCCGGACCGGGCAAACCGACCGGGGCGGCCTGCTGGTCACCAAGACCCTCCTCTTCGCCGGCGAAGGCTCGGGGATGTTCGCCGCGTACGGCAGTGGCGGGCCCATGTTCCGAGCCCACGACAAGGCGACGGGAGAGATCCTCTGGGAGTTCGAGCTGCCGGCGAACCAGTCCGGCACGCCGATGAGCTACCTGGCGGACGGCCGGCAGTTCATCGTGGTCGCGGTCGGCGCCCCGGACCATCCGGGCGAGTTCGTGGCGCTGGCGCTCCCGGAGTCCGAGTGAAGGAGGGGTTCGAATGAAGACCGTGCTGGCGCCGCACCGGGAAACGGCCTACGCGCTGCTGCGCATCATGGTCGGTTTCCTCTTCTTCTGCCACGGAGTGGTGGCGATCTTCTTCCTGCTCGGCGAGGGAACCCCGTACTCCCCGGCGTGGCTCTACAACACCGCCGGGGTCGTCGAGTTCGTCACGGGTGCGCTGGTCCTCGTCGGTTACCGCACCCGGATCGCGGCGTTCCTCGCGTCGGGACAGATGGCAGTCGCCTACTTCTACCGCCACCAGCCGGACGGGCTGCTGCCCATTCAGAACGACGGCGAACTGGCGACGCTCTTCGCCTTCGCGTTCCTCTTCATCGCCACCACCGGTTCCGGCAAGTGGAGCATCGAGTCCTGTTGTCCTCCGGGAGGAAAGAACCCGGAATGACCCGCGACGAAGCCTGGGCGCACCTCACCACCTGGTGCGAGACCGATTCGCTCCAGAAGCACGCCCGCGCGGTTGAGGTCGTCATGCGGGCGGCCGCCGGCCGCTACGGCGAGCCGGATGCAGACCCCGACGTGTGGGGTATCGCGGGCATGCTCCACGACGCCGACTACGAAAAGTGGCCCGAGGACCATCCGAACCGGATCGTCGGCTGGTTGCGCGAGCGCGGCGAGGAGGAACTCGCCTACGCGATCTCCGGCCACTACACGAAATGGGGCGTCGAGTGGAAGTCAGCGATGGACAAGGCGCTCCTCGCCTGCGACGAACTCACCGGGTTCATCGTCGCCTGCGCTCTGGTGCGGCCCGAAGGGATCTCGACGCTGGGCGCCAGGAGCGTCAAGAAGAAACTGAAGGACAAGCGGTTCGCGGCGAAGGTGGAACGCCACGAGTGCCGCTTCGGCGCCGAATTGCTCGGTGTGGACCTCGGCGAGCACATCGATTTCATCGTGGACGCGCTCCGGCCGCACGCCGAGGAGCTCGGGATCACCGGACGCCAACTCCATCCCTGATCCTCCGCGCCGGGGTTCGCTCGCCAAGCGACTTTCGTGGAGCCTCGGAGGACCGAATATGAGAACGTTGCGATGGACGACCGCCTCGGTGGCGGCCCTTGCTCTCTTGGGAGGTGTAGCGATGGGAACGCAGCAGCCGGCGGCGCATGACGCCGTCTCGAAACACATGGTGGCTGAGGCGACGCTCACTGCCCACTTCGTGGACGCCGCGCTCAAGGCCGGGATGGACCGGGAAGCGATCAACGCCGTCCTGAAGCGCGTCGCGGATGAAACCATCGTCTCGGAGTTCTGGGTAAGCGACGAGAACGGCGAGATCGCGTTCACGAACGTGGATGGCGTGGATTTCGCGTTCCCTACCGATCCCGCTGCGGATTCGCGGGCGGCCCCGTTCGCGGCGTTGCTGACCGGCGAACAGGCCGTCGTGGTGCAAGCCGCCGCACCTCGCGTGCTCGATGGCGCCGTCTTCAAGTACGTCGGCGTCGCCGGGGTGGATCAGCGGCGGATCGTCCAGGTCGGCCTCGCGGCGGCAGAACTCGACGAACCCTAGAAGCTCGTCAGGGAAGGGACCGCCGACCTCCAGGTCGGCCCCGTCCTCCCGGTGGGAGGCCACAACACGCGGAACCGTGTACCCAATCCCCCGGACAGTACGCCTGCTCGATCACCTTCACGACCAGTGGCCCACAAAGGGGGTACCGGAACATAAACCTCCGATGTGCTGCGGTCCTTGCCGGCACACGCCGCCGCCAGCCAAGACCTAAGCGGAGTCCAAGGTTGTGATGAGATCGGTGATCCGTTTCTCGACAGCGCTCCAAGCCGTACCCGCGCTTTTGCCGCGGCAGCGATTTGCAGCACCGGTCTCAATCAAGACCGACGTTCCCTGGCTCTTCAAGACCGCCTCTTCCTGAGCCATGGTCAAACAGGAGAGCCATGGTCAAACATCGAGAACCATGGTCAAACGTCGAGAACCATGGTCATTTCGTCGATATGGACCGTGAAGGCGTGGTCAATTGCCGCATTTGGGCGTTTCCACCCCGAAATCGGGATTTCGCGGGTTTCTCGGCGGGATCGGTTGTTTCCGGCCCAAAACCGGCCTCTTGCGGCATGGATTCGGCCATTCCGGCGGTCTTCTTCCGGATTTCGATTGGAAGATCGGCAATTCGGAGAGACCGCGGTCCCAGACCCGGGAGGCGCCCGCGAGCCATGGTCAAAGCCTGGGAGCCATGGTCAAACCCGCGAGCCGCGGTCAAACACCGAGAGCCATGGTCAAGTTAGACCAAGTTCTGGCTGAGGGCGTGGGTTCGCCGCGCTTTGCGGGGCTGCGCCGGCCTGGAGGCCGGCCCGGTTCTCCCGGTGGGGGCTCCCGGGCCTGTGCGCCGGCCGGCGTCCTTCTCTCCGTCAGAAGCCGACCGCACGGGTGCGGTTCTGGTCGCGGGACTGGGAGACAAGTTCCGAGGCGATCTGATCGGGATTGTTGAGGAAGCCGAGCTTCTCGGCGCGCTCACAAACGAGGGCGAAGTCCGCGGGCACGAGACGAGTGAGGTTTCGCACTTGCTCCGGACATTCACCCCCGAAGAAGAACTCCCAGGCGCGGACAACGCGAGGCTCGTCCAGGAACTTGAAGGTCGCCCGGAAGAGGAAACGCCGGGCGACCGCCGGGTCCAACCGGTCCGCGAAATTGGTTGAGAAGGCGTAGGGAAGGTCGTGGTTTTCGAGGTGGCTCAGCATCTCGTTCACCATGGAGGTCTCCCAACTCCGCTGCGCGTCACGGCGGTCGGTGAGGAACGAGTCCGCCTCGTCGATGATCAGGAAGCTGTCCGTCGCTCGGGCCTCGGCGAAGGCGCCGGCGATCTGCTGCTCGGTCTCCCCGACCCACTTGCTCATCAAGTCCGACGCGCGCTTCGTCAGGAGATCGAGGTCCATCCGCTTCGCGAGTTGCTTCGCGTACTCGGATTTCCCGCTCCCGGACGGGCCGTCGAGAAGGATCCCCATCCGGCGGCGACCGATCCTCACGATCCGGTCTGTCAACGCGGCGAGATCCGGGTCGGCGTGGACCAGAGAGAAGTCGTACTTCTCCGCCGCCTTCGCTTCGGCCATGCCCTTTCCCCGGAGAAGCTGAGCCTTCTCCCGCTGGGCTCGCCTGGCAGCGTCGGGGCCTCTCCCCGACAAAACGGCCACCAGACCGGCGTCCCGGACCTGGCGCGGAGTGACGCGGGGGTCAGCCGCCAGCTCCTCGGCCAGAGACGCCATGTCGGCTGACTCGTTCGCGCGCAGCAGAGTACGGAAAATAGCGGCTCGATTGCCCCGTGGAAGATCGCGGAACTCCAGCGAGTACGTCATCCGGTCCAGAAGGTACGGCAGATGCTCGCGCAAAGCCCGGATCGAGTTGGCCGTGAACAGGATGGGCACCGGCGACTCCTCCGCCAGGTTGTTCATCCAGTGTTTGGGCGGGCTGTCGCTGGAGAAGACGAAGTCCTCCAACTCGTCGAAGAGGATCACCGCGTTTGGTTCGTCCGTGAGTGCTTCGATCGCGTACTCCAGACTCGTACGGCGGGACACCGGGCGGCGCGACTCGGGCCCGAGTTCCTGATTTCCCACGGAATAGAGGGTTGCCCCGGCTTCGGCGGCCGCCGTCCGGCAGAACTCCGTCTTGCCGCAGCCGGGGGGGCCGTAGGCCAGGAACGTAATGCCCCTGCTTTCGGCGCGTCCGTCCCGGCGTGCGCACAGCGCCGCCCTGAAGAACTGCCGGAAGTCCTCGGCGCGCTCGTCGAGGTGACCGAACGCTTCCCAAGGCAGTTCCGCCGTTACCGGCGCCCCGAGGCGTGGGCGCGGAATGTGCGTCGAGATGGTTCGCTCGTGACGCTCGGCGAACCGGAAGACGTCGTCCGGAGAGCCCTGAATCAGACGGGCCGAGCGGATCGCTCGTTCGATGATCCCCGGAGGACACTCCAGTTCGTCGGCAAGCCGCATCGCAAGAGATTCCACCGCTTCCGCCTCGACGGTCTCGAGGCCCGAATTGTCCAGCATCCGGCGCACCACCGAGCGGCGGCGGGTCGGGCTGTGGGCCTTGAAGTGAATGGCCAAGTCGAAACGCCGCAGCACCGCCTCGTCGAACCGGGAGAGATCGTTGCCGGTAAACACGATGGGAACCGCGGCACCCTCCAGAAGACTGTGGTTTTCCCGACGGCTGCCGTCGCTGGACGACAACACGTCTTCCACCTCGTCACAGAGGACGGCCGCCCCGGGCTCGCTCCTGAGCAGCGCCAACGCCATCCGCAGGCGGTTCCGCTTGTCCGCCGAGCGGTCCATCCGGCGGTCCGTGCGCTCCTCCCCCCAGATACCGCCGGATTCGGGTTCGCAAAGGTCGTAGAGGCGGCCCCCAGCAGCGCGGACAAGCGTCTTCGCAGCTTCGGTCTTGCCCGTTCCGGCCCTGCCATAGAAGAGCAGGCGGACGCTCTCTCCCGACCGGGTCGCGGCCGCGAGCAGGCGAATCGCGTCCTCCCGGGCGTCGAGGTGATCGAAGGCTTCAATCTCCAGGAGCGGCTCCGGGGCCAGGGGGACCAGGCGCTCGCGGAGTTCCCCTTCGTCGGCGACCGGAGGGCGATAGACGCAATCGAACCAGCCCTCCACGTAGCTGGCGGGTTCGGCTCCGTTCCTGCTCCAGTTGTCCGCATCGGCGATCCCGACTTCGGTCAGTTTGCGCAACGATCGTTCGACGCGTGATCGCGCAGTGCCGAGCAGCACCGCGCTCGCCTCCAGAGGATCGCCGAGGGCGTCCTTCACGGTGTCCCAGAGCTCCTCCGCGGGCGATTTGCGGTCGTCGTAGAGGCGCGCGAGTTCCAACAGCCGACCGCACGCTCCGTCGAGCTGGAAGCGGCGCACCGCCAGCGCCGTTGCGCGCGCCTCGGCCCCTTCGGCAGGCGGCTCGGCAACGGACTGCTCAACGGCGTCGACCGCCCAGGCCAGGAACTCCTTTGCCCGTGCGCTCGCAGGCGCCGGGCTGTCGCCGGTTCGGCGCCGGCGACCGGGGCGCCTCCGGCGGCCTCCGAAGCCGAAGCCGGGTTCGCCTTCATCTCCGTCGTCGAGACCCAACTCCCGGAATTTCACCGTCAGGAATCCGGCATCCATCGTCTCGAGTTCGTCGTCGCTCGACCCGATCCAGCTCAGGAGCTTCGATCCGAGCTTCTTGTCCCGGAGGGCGCGGTGGAGCGCGGCCATCAGGTAGTCGCGTGTCAGGAAACGGTCGTACTTCTTCAATCTCTCTCTTCTCCTTGTTCGAGGCGGGAACGCTAAGCGCGGGGCACGCCATTTCTTGTCATCCCTGGAGCCGGAGCCTCACATGCATTTGCACGTCACTCAACAAGCCAAGTGGACGAGATCGTTCTGCGTTCATGGTCGCCACGATCCCGGTTCGGAACCTCCCGGAGTCCATGAAGCGACGCCTCAGGGCGCGCACCGCCATGGAGGGGATCTCCATGCCCGCCCGGCGGCTGGCCGCCGCCCCCGGAATCACGATTCCGGTCGAGGGGATCTGATCAGAAGCTCGGGCCGAAGAGGACGGCGTTCATGAAGAGCCGGGTGAGGCCGTCCCAGAAGAGCCGGAAGTTGGGATCGTCGAGGAAAAGCACGACGCGGCCGGAGCCGACGCGCTCGGTGACCAGGTAGGGCGTTCCGGCGAGGCGGGCGAGGGAATCGGGGAAGGCGAAACCGCTGCCGAGGAGTTCGTCCGGATCGTCGGGGAACCGGGCGGCCACCGCGACCGCCGGGTCCGGCTCGAACGCGAGGCTCGACCAGACCATCACCGGGAACGGCTCCTCGTAACCGAAGCTGAGGAAATTCTCCGGGTTGGGGAGGGCGCGGAGGATCGCCCCGGGGACGACCTCGGCGGGTTGTGCGACATCCAGCGCGTCCGGTTCGGGGTCGTCAGGGCGCCCGCCGTCGGTCATGAACGCGGATTTCGAGGCGAAGCCTGGCTTCAGCCGGGTCCGGACCCAGGAAACCTCCTCCCCCGCCAGCCAAGCCGAGGCGCCGCGCATGGCAATGACGACGCCACCCCGAGATGTCCACTCCTCCAGGTGGTCGAGCACCTGCCTGGCCCGGGGATCCCTTCCCGGATCCGGATAGTTGCCATCCGCGAGGATCAGAACCCGATAGCCGCGGAGATCGGTGGCGGCGAGCCGATCCCAGGACAGCGCGGTGAACTCGAGTCCGAAGCGGCGCTCGAAGAGATACCACGGGCTGCCGTAGGCGGACGGCCGCACCGGACCACCCATCACCATGGCGACGCGACCCGGAACCACCGGCACGAACTGGTCCGATCCCAGGTGGGGGCCCGAGGTCGTCAACGGGCCGCTGACCCCGAGGATCCGGGCGCCGGTTTCCGCCAGGTCCAGGAGGGCGGTGCGGAGCGCCGGCTGGTCGGGTGCTTCCGCGGCGAAAACGAGCAGGGCGCCGCGGCCGAAACTCTCTCCCGCGACCTCGAAGTCGGCGGTCGCCACCCGGAACGGGACCCCGGCTTCCCGTAGCCACGTCCCGGCGCGGACCGCATGATCGGAGTCCCCGGCAACGACGAAGGCGTAGCCGGCACCGGGATTTCGAAACTCGCCCGCCGTGGGGGACGGATCGGCCAGCGCATCTTCGAGGGACATCGCCTCGGCACCACCGAGAGACGGCAGGTCCCCCGAATCGACCGTCCACGCCGCCACCCGGTAGGTCAGCGGCGCCGACCAGGCGGTTATGTCGTAGAACGCGTCGGCGCTCGTCCAGATGTCCGCGTGCCCGAACGAGGGATCGCCGCGACGTTCGCGGTGCTCGTCCACGTAGTCGAGAAACTCCTCACTGAACCGGGCAGCCTGCTCCAGGAGCACCTGAAGCAGTCGGCTTTCGGGCTGGGCCCAGGGGACCAACAGGCTGCCCGCCGGCAACGTGACGTCCGACGTCGGACCCGTGCCGGGGAACATGGGATGGGCGCCGCCCACGGTGACCTCGGACGCAGTCCGCCATACCTCAATGCCGCCCCGGAGAAGCACGCCGCGCACCGCATCGAGACGCGCGGGGTCGGACGCACCCGACAGTAACCAACCACCGGGACGGACGTCGAAGTCCAGCGCCTCGCGCCGGTAGGCCAGGTAGTCGCGGAGCCGCCGTTCCCGGTTCTCGGCGGTGAGCGCGAGCAGGCTGCGGTCGGCGATGAGGTGCTGCTCGATTCCGTCCCGGAGGGTGTATTCGCCCCCGCCGGCCCGGGCCAGACGGAGCCCGCGCCAGCCGCCCCCGGTGGTCTCGAGGGTGAAGCCGATGGAACCGGTGAAATTGGGCAGAGTGTCCCAGTAGCCCGGATCGAACTGGCCGAATTCCCATGGCGAGTAGGGGAATCCCTCCTCCGCGAAGTCGCTCGCCATCGCCCGGCCGTATTCCACGAGCCAGTCGCGCTGGTTCTCGGTGAGCACGGTGTGGAGCGGCTCGGCCATCCAAGGGCCGATAAACGAGTCGGTCTCGCCGTGGTGGTCCACGAAGACCATCGGCCGGGTATCGAGGTAGAGCCGGACGAGCGCTCGGTTCTCGGGCTGGGTGCTCCAGACGGAATCCCGGTTCAGGTTGATCTGGTAGTGGTTGTTGTTCGTCGATAGGCCCCAGGGCGCACGGTGTTCGACGGCGTTCGGGTCGGGATCGCCATCCGGCCACCGGTGCGTAGTCTTGAACCACGCCGCGAAGCGTTCATGGCTGTCGGGGTTCGAGGCGGGGACGATGTACACGACGAGGTCCTCGAGGAGCTCGTCGTGACGGCCGGACAGCAATTCCCACGCCATCCACAGCGCCGCCTCGAAGGCAGCGGACTCGTTGCCGTCGTTTCCGTAGTTGAGGAAGACCCCGGCGGGGGTACTCGCAATCATCGCTTCGGCTTCTTCGTCGGTCAGCCCGCGCGGATCGGCGAGGCGCCGCGTGTCGCGCTGGATCTCCTCCAGCCGGGCGAGATTTCCTGGCGCACTGATGGTCAAGAGGATCAGTTCGCGATGTTCGAAGGTCTCGCCGAAAGCCGCGACGCGGAGTCGCGGGGATTCCTCAATGGCGTCGAGGTACCGGTACAACCCCCCGTAGTCGGTAAGGGAACCACCCATCGGGTAACCGAGAACGTCCTCCGGCGAGGGTGGCTGGGCGAAGGACGAGGCGGTGGCCAGCAGCCCCACCAGGCCCGAGAGGAAGAAGGGGAGACGAACGCGCACCTGAGGTCCAAGTCTACGGGTCGGCAGGCGATCCGCCGGACGCACCGCAGGGGTCCGTACTCGGAGCCGGTCGGGAAACCGCATATAGTCGCCCGTTCGTACTGCGCTCGGTTATGGGGGCGCAGCGACTCACCAGGAGTGGATGCATGTCGGAAGGATTTTGGTTGAACCGCAGGACGTTTCTGAAGAGCGCCGGCACGGCGGCGCTCGCCGGCGCGGCGACTTCGGGCACGTCGCTCTTGAACCCGGTGGCGGCGGCGGCGGCTTCACCGCTGCAGGACGGGTCCGGTGGATTCGATTTCGACACGCCGTACGATCGGGTCGGAACCGATTGCGCCAAGTGGGACTCCATCATGGAACGGCACGGCGCGGAGAACATCCAGGTGGCGATGGGCGTCGCCGACATGGACTTCAAGTGCGCGCCCGTCATTACCGAAGCTCTGGCAGAGCGCGTCCGGCACGAGAACTGGGGTTACCTCAAGATGCCGGAGGACTTCTTCCCGGCGATCGTGGACTGGAACAAGAACCGCCACGGACTGGAGATCAATCCCGACCTGATGGCGCTTTCAGACGGAGTCCATCCGGCACTGATCGCGGCGCTCAAGGCGTTCGCGAGACCGGGCAGCAAGGTACTGCTGACAACGTCCACGTATAGCGGCTTCTACACCGATCTGCGGGAATCCCACACGCTGGCCGAAGAGAGCCCGCTCATCATCGATAACGGGGTCCACCGGTTGGACTTCGATGACCTCGAGTCCCGGATCTCCCAGGACACCGACGCCCTGATCCTCTGCAACCCGCAGAACCCGACCGGGAACTGCTGGTCGCCGGAAGACCTCATGCGGCTCGGCCAACTGTGTCTCGAGCGCCGCGTGGTCGTGCTGGCGGACGAGATCCACTGCGACTTCGTTACCAAGGGGCAGAAATACACCGCGTTCGCCAGCCTCCCCGACAAGGACGTCGTCAACAACAGCGTCACCTTCCAATCGGGGAGCAAGACGTTCAGCCTGGCGGCGATGAAGGTTGCCTGGTTCCACTCCCCCAATCCGGAGTACTTCCAGAAGGTCCAGGATCAGCACATGGCGCAGACCAACACGCTGGGCGTGGTGGCGCACCATGCCGCGCTCCGGGGCGGCGCGGACTGGCTGGACCAGTTGCTTGCCTACCTCGACGGCAATCACGACTACGTTGAGCAGTATCTCCGCGACAACGTCTCGCAGATCAAGTACTCCAAGGCGCAGGGCACCTACCTCGCCTGGCTGGATGTGTCGCAGATCGCCGAGCAGATCGGCGCGGCGGAAAAAGCCGCGGCGGCCAGCGAAACCGAGGAGGAGCCGGTGACGGCAGAAGACATCGTCGTCCGCTGGCTGGTCGAAAACGCCGGCGTGTACACGAACCCGGGGTCGAACTACGGTCCGGGCGGCGAGGGTTGGGTTCGCATGAACCTCGGAACGTCCCGGCAGTTGATCAAGCTGGCGCTCGACAACATCGCGGAGGCGATGAACAGCCTGTAGCAATCGGGGTAGCCATGATGCGCCGCCGGGAGTTCACCGCTCTCGCCGCCGGAAGCGCGGCCGCCGGGCTCTGGCAGCAGGCGTGCGCCGAGGTAGAGGACAACGGTGAGGTTTCCGCCGAGACAGTGGGAACCCTGCTCGATCACCAGGGGCCCCGCGGGATCTACGACGACCCCGCCGAACTCGAGCGGCTCCGCCGGGCCGTCCAGAACATGATCCGGGTGCAGGGGACCCTTCGGGAATTCCCCCTCGATCCCGACGAACCGCCGCTTACGGTCTTCCGCCGGGGTTGACCGTCCGTTTCGCGATGGCAGTCGACGAATCGACCTTCTTCCAAACGGTTTCCGAACTGGCAGCCGGCCTCCGGGACGGTTCCTTCACCTCCGTCGAACTGACCGAGGCGTACCTCGAGCGCGCGGAGGAATTGGACGTTCCCCCCTTTGAGCTCCCGAGCGAGCCGCGCGAGGACCACCAGGGCAAGCTGGCCACCATGGTCACCATCGCGCGCGACCACGCCCTCGAAGCGGCCCAGCAGGCCGACCGGGAGCTGACCGAAGGAACCCCGCGCAGCATCCTCCACGGCATTCCCTACGGGGTGAAAGATCTCCTCGATTCGCGGGGCATCCGCACCACCTGGGGTTCGGGCATCTTCCGGGACCGCGTGCCGGATGGGAACGCGGCAGTCGTCGACCGGCTCGAGGAAGCCGGCGCGGTGCTGATGGCCAAGAACTCGCTCGGGGAATTCGCCGGCGGCAACACCAGCTCGGCACTCAACCCCTGGAAACTCGACCGCACCAGTTTCGGTTCGTCCAGCGGGACGGTTTCGGCAGCGGTCGCCGGACTCATCGGGTTCGGGATCGGCACCGAGACCGGGGGTTCCATCGTCTTCCCCGCGTCCGCGGTCGGGGCCTCGGGGCTCCGCCCCACGTTCGGGCGGGTGAGCCGGTTCGGTTGCATGGCGCTTTCCTGGAGCCTCGACAAGATCGGTCCCGTGGGCCGGTCCGCGGAGGACTGCGGGCACATCCTCCAGGTGATCGCCGGCCGGGACCCGCGGGACACCTCGACAGCGGACCGTCCCTTCGTCTTTCGCGCCGATCCGGGCGCGATGCGGGGACGGCGGCTCGGGGTACACCGCGCCGAGTTCCTGCTCTCCCAGTCGGAGACCACCCGGCGGGTGTTCCAGGAAGCCCTCGACGTGTTCGCCGCCATGGGAGTGGAGATCGAAGACATCGAACTGCCGCGCTTTCCCACCGGCGCTCTCTTCACCACCATCGTGACCGTGGAGAGCGGTACGAACTTCAAGTCGCTCTTCGATGACGGGCGGGCCGCGCAGATGTTCTCGTTCAACGAGGACCGGCGCGCCGGCTGGATGGCCGGCCGGATGCTGCCCGCCGCCGACTACCTGACCGCCCAGCGGATCCGCAACCAACTCGTGCGGGAGGCCGACGAGATCGTCTCCCGCTACGACGCGGTGATCGCCCCGACCTGGCCGAACGGAGCGGCGCTCCGGGTGGTCCGGGACGGCTGGCCGATCCCGGCGCGCAACGAGTGGGAACCACCGGACGAGGTGAGCGGGCGAACGCCCCGGCTCAACTACATCGCCAACCTGGTTGGCCACCCCGGCCTCGCCGTTCCCTGCGGTTTTGACGAAGACGGACTGCCGCTGTCGCTCCAGATCGTGGGCTCGCCGATGGACGACCAGGCGGCGCTGGACTTCGGGATGGCGTTCCAGCGGGAAACGGACTGGCACCGGCGGCGCCCGACCTATCCCTGGAGGGAGTAGCCGGATGACCCGAGGGAAGGACGGGCTCTCGCGGCGCGATTTCTTGGCCGGCGCAGCCGCGTTCACGCTGGCCTGCTCCGCCCGATCGGCCAGCGAACCCGAGTACGACCTGCTCCTCCAGGGCGGGCATCTGATCGATCCCCGGAACGGGCTGAGCGGGGTCCGCGACATCGCGGTGCACGGCGGCAGGGTGGCGGCAGTCGGGGAGGCCATCGATCCGGGACGGGCCTTCAAGGTCGTGGAATGCCACGGCCTTTACGTCACGCCGGGGTTGATCGACCTGCACGTCCACGTCTTCGCGGGCACGAACGAGCGGGGGTCGTATGCCGGGGACAACAGCCTCTACCCGGACGGTCACACATTTCGCTCCGGGGTGACGACGGTTCTCGATGCCGGATGCGCGGGCTGGCGGAACTTCGAGACCTTCCGGGAAACGGTCATCAGCCGCAGCCGGACCCGCGTGCTGGCGCTGGCGAACATCGTCGGCCACGGGATGCGGGGCGGAGACATCGAACAGGACCTCGAAGACATGAAGGCCGACCCGACCGCGGCCCTCGCCCGGGAGCACTCCGACATCATCGTCGGTGTGAAGACCGCCCACTACGCGGCGCCCGACTGGTATCCCGTGGAGGAGGCGGTTCGCGCCGGCGACGCGGTCGGGATTCCGGTGATGGTGGATTTCGGCGCCGATCACCCAGAGCGGCCGCTCGAGACGCTGCTCGGCGAAAAGCTGCGCCCCGGAGACATCTACACCCACTGCTTTTCGGGCAACCGCCGCGAACTGCTGGAGGACGGGACGCCCAATCCCGGCCTCTTCGCCGGCCGCGGGCGGGGCGTCGTCTTCGATGTCGGCCACGGCGGGGGCAGCTTCAAGTGGAGCGTGGCTTCGCGGTGTCTCGAGGCCGGCTTCCCACCGGATTCGATCTCGACTGACCTGCACATCGGATCGATGAATGCCGGGATGCAGGACCAGGTCACCACGATGAGCAAGTTCCTGGCGCTCGGGGAATCGCTGGACGACGTGATTCGGCAGTCCACCTGGAACCCCGCCCGCCAGATCGACCGCGAGGAACTGGGCCACCTTTCCGTCGGTGCGGTCGCCGACATCGCGGTCCTCGGGAAGGAATCCGGCACGTTCGGTTTCGTGGACAGCTTCGGCGCGCGTCAGGACGGGACCGAACGACTCGTGTGCGAGATGACGTTCAAGGACGGCCGGCTCGCTTGGGACCTGAACGGTCGGACCCGCCAGGACTGGCGCGAACTCCCGCTCGACTACAGGGCCCAGGGCGAGCCGCGCTGGGACGGCATCCTGCACCGGCAGCGCTCGTAAGCGGGAGGACCAACCATGCCACTGAAGATGACCCGGCGGCGCGTGCTGCAAGGCGGCGCCTCCGCCGCCGCACTCGGAGCCGCGGGCTGCGAGTCCGCACCCGCACCGAGTCCGGCTCCGGACCCGGAGGAGGTGTACCTCCGACTGGGCGTTCAGCCCGTGATCAACGGCATCGGCACCGTGACGGTGCTGGGCGGCTCCCTCATGCCGCCCGAAGTCACCGACGCCATGGTGGCGGCTTCACGCAATTTCGTGCCCCTACCCGAACTCCAGGAGCGGGCCGGTGAACACATCGCACAGCTGATCGGCGTGCCCGCGGCCATGATCTCGGCCGGGGCCGCCTCCGCCATGACCTGCGGGACCGCGGCGGCGATCGCCGGCGACGACGACGAGAAACTGCGGATGCTCCCCGACACCTGGGGGATGAAGCACGAGGTGATCCAGCAACGCGCCCATCGCACCGGGTACCAGGCCCAAATGGAGCTGGTGGGGGCGAAGATCGTCTGGGTGGACACCCGGGAGGAACTCGAGGCGGCGATCAACGAGCGGACGGCCATGATGTTCTTCCTGAACTTTGCCGAGCCGCGGGGGCAGATCGGCCGCGCCGAATGGATCGAGGTCGCAAGCGCGTACGGCGTGCCGACGATGAACGACGCCGCCGCGGACGTCCCCCCGCCCGAGCGGCTGCACACCTACGTCGAAGAGGGCTTCGACATGGTGGCGTTTTCGGGCGGCAAGGGGCTCATGGGCCCGCAGGCCACGGGACTCCTGCTCGGGCGCCCCGACCTGATCCAGGCGGCCCGCAAGGCGATCAGTCCCTTCGGCGGCATCGGCCGGGGGATGAAGGTCGGCAAGGAAGAAATCGTCGGCCTGGTCGCGGCGGTGGAGCGCTACCTGTCCCTCGATCACGCAGCGGAACGTAGTGAACTCGACGCTCGCGCCGAGCTGCTGCTGGGAGTCTTTGGCGGCGTTCCTGGCCTCTCCTGCGAGATCCACGTTCCGGAAATCGCCAACCATGTCCCCCACGTCGTCGTGAACTGGAACGAGGGAGACCTGAACCTGACATCGGAAGCCGCGGTCGCCAGGCTGCTCGACGGAGATCCTCCGGTAGCGGTCTCCCGGACGGGAGAGGGACAACTGCGCATCTCCACGTGGATGCTCCGGCCCGGGCAGGACGCGCTGGTCGCGGAACGGGTGAAGGCGCTTTTCGCCTGAGCGGGCCGGAGGCCCGGGCGTCTACTGCCCCGAAGTCCTTGCGATGAACCCGCCGACGTCCTCCCGCCACTGCGGCAGGAGCGACTCCTCGACGTACATCATGTGACCGGCGGCGAAGTCCGCACGCTCGATGTTGGCGCGGAGTTCCGGCGGGAGCCCCATGTGGTCCACCGACCAGACGGCGGCGAAATACGGCGTGGCCAGGTCGTAGATCCCGTTGACGAGGAGGACCTTGAGGTCCGGGTTGCGCTTCATGGCGCGGGCGAGGTCGGGCGTCACGTTGGGCGTGCCGCCGCCGCGAACGAAGAAGCCCCCGCCACCGAGCCGGCCCCAGTTCCAATTCCGGGTGGCGCCGCTCGGCACGTACTCGCGGTCGCCGTCGTAGGCGAGCTCACCGCGCAGGTAGCTGTTGAACGCCGAGGTGTAGGCGGAACTGATCGCGGTGGACTGGGGATCGTGCGAAGGCCTGGCTCCCAGAACGTTCCCGGCGGGACCCGTGAAGCGCGCATCGAGACGCCCCACGATGCGACCCTCATCGCGTAGCAGCTCGGCCTCAAAGGCGGGTGCGGTCACCCGGAGGTCGGACTTGTCGATGAAATCCTTGCTGAGGCCGGTGTAGCGGTGCATCTGGTCGATCACCCGGGCGCGTTTGTCCGCGTCGAGGGTGCCGCCCGCGAGGAGGGCGGTGGCGTATTCGTTCAGCGACCAGGCCTCCACCTCGGCCATGAACGCCTCCAGATTCTCGGGCGAACCGCCGGGGAGCCGGTCCAGATAGCGCGCGGTGATCGCGTAGGACGGAAGGTTGACGATGTAGGGGATGTCGTCGCCCGGTGCGAACTGGATAGTGTTGAACTGGAGCACCACCGAGACCAGCACGATGCCGTTCAGGTCGATGTTGGCCCGCTGGAGGTGGCTGGCCAGCACCGCGGAACGGGTGGTGCCGTAACTCTCCCCGAGCAGGTAGCGGGGCGAGTTCCAACGGTCGTACTCGCTCAGGAAGCGGCGGACGAACTGGGCGAGGGAACGGGCATCCTCGTCGATCCCCCAGTACTCCGACCCGTCGTGGCCCTCGAGGGGGTGGCTGAACCCGGTGCCGATGGGATCCACCATCACGATGTCGGCCATGTCGAGGAGCGTGTAGGCGTTGTCCTCGAGCGGGTACGGAGGCGCGCCCTGGGGGCCGACCTCGGGGGTCACCACCCGGCGCGGTCCCATGATGCCCATATGCAGCCAGAAGGAAGCCGACCCCGGTCCGCCGTTGTAGGCGAAGATCACGGGCCGTTCGCGCGACGGAGCGCCATTCGTGCGGAAGTAGGCGGTGTAGAAGAGTTTCGCCGCGTCCTCGCCCTCGCCATTCGTCAGCGTGGTGCTGGCGACCACCGCGTCGTACTCGACGGTCTCGCCGTCCATCACGATGGAATGGCTGCTCTCCCAGCGGGATTTCTCCGTGGTCTCGGCGCCGTTTTCCTGCGCACCGGCACCTGCGGTGACGAGCAGCAGAGTGGTCAGGACAAGGAGCTTCTTGAGCATTTCCGGAAACCTCCGAGGGTGGGGTTGGTCGAGCAGGCGAGCATACGGGATCGCCCGGCGCCGGCCGGATACAGGAAAGGGGAACCGCCCGGTGAGGGCGGTTCCCCCATGAGAAGGGATCGGAACTCTAGAACACGAATCCGGCGAGCAGCATGAGCCGGCGTGGTTCGATCCAGCTTGACGGGATGAAGTCCTCACCCGGATCCTCGATACGCAGATCCTGCATCCAGATGCTGGCGGTGCTGTTCAGCGCGTTGTAGAGATAGGCGTCCAGTTTCAGGGTGACATCTCCGAGTTCAAGACGTCTCCCGAGACGAAGGTCAACGCTGTTCAACTGCGGCTGCGTCAGACCCGGCCGGGAGCCGGCCAGCTCGACGATGATGTTGTTCGCCGGCTGCTCGGTGACTCCCGAGGCTCGCACCTGGCGGGAGAACGGCTTCCCGCTCTCGACGTTCACGTTCGCCGCGAGCAGGAAATCCCAGGGAAGGAACAAGACGCCCTGCAGCCGGAACATGTGCGGCCGGTCGCCCTGAAGCCGCTGCCCGTCGTTCAGGTTCAGGTAGGCGTTCGGATCCTGTCCGGTGGTGCTGCCATAGAACGGGTTGTTCTGCGCTTGGGACCACGGCCGCGGGATCAGCCCGGTCGACTTCGAGTACGTGTAGGAACCCTGGATGTTCCAAAGACCCGCGTCGCGCATGGCGAAGGTGAAGAGGACGCCGTCATAGGTCTGCTCGTACTTTTCGGGAGCGCCGGGGAAGTCCCCGGGAGAATTCCCCTTCACCAAGGTCGGCTGCACCGTCTGGCTCAAGAGGCTCATCGGGGCGCCGGTGTACGGATCCGCCCATTCGACGGTCTCGTACTGCCCTCCCAGGATGGACCAGCCCACCATCCGCTCGGTGTACTTATGCACGTACTGCACGCCTACCGACATGTTGTTGCCGATCTCGCGCTCGTAGGCCGCGGTGTAGTGGTAGGAACGGGGCGCCAGCAGGTTGTCCGGTTGATCCAGGTCGTCCACCGTCGTCGAGAACAGAAGATCACCCAGGCTACCGTCGTCGTTCAGCGCGTAGAGCTGCCACGGGGTGACTCCGGGGGCGGGGGCGTCCCAGTTGCCGATCACGTTCTGGTCGTAGTGGATGCCGAAGAAACCCTTGATGGCGGAGCGTCCCTCCTCGTCCGGACGGAAGGTGAAGCCGATCCGGGGGCTGAGGAGGTTCCACTTCACGATTCCCGGAGTCCCCGGGGCGTTCCCTGAGACGGACACCGCGTTGATCGCCGTGAACTCGGTTTCCTGGCCGGAATCGGGCACTCCGAGGAGTTCGTACTCGGGAATGTCCCCCCGATTCAGGTCGAGGCGCAGACCGAGGTTCAGCGTCAGCCGGTCGCTGATCGTGACGGTGTCGTCGATGAAGAAGCCCCGGTCGTTCGAGATGCCGCCGTAGCGGTAGGGCTCCTGTATGACCTGGTACAGGTAGCCGCCCGACTGGTACTGGTAGGCGCTGTTGGGGCCGGCCGCGACCGCGGTCTCGGCGACCCCTCGGGCGATCTGAACTCCGAAGCGGAACTCGTGCTGCGCGCCGAGGAAGTCGTCCGCGTAGTGGGTGATCTTGGCGTTGAACTGGTTGCTCCAGGTCCGGTAGTCCCACGGATAGACAGTCCCGCCCTCGAAGGTGGTGGTCGGCTCCGCGTCAAAGTTGAGGAAGGGCATGTCGAAACTGCCCGTCGGGGAATCGTGGATGTCGCTGGCCGTCCACTGCGAGTAGCGCGCTTCAAAGATCGTCGTGTCGGAAAGCGTGCTCGTCAGGCCTCCCGCGAACGTGACCGTCGCGCCCCGCTCGACGAAGGCCGCGGAGGCAGTCACGTTTGGCGAACTCCCGCCGATGAAGGCCCAATCCTCGAAGTGACTGTTTATGAAGATCTCATGGCGATCCGTGAGCTTCGTGGTGAGCTTCACGGTGAGCTTGTCGTTCTCACTGTTGTCGGCGGTGGCCGCTGCCGGGTCGTTGCCGGCCTCCCAGGAGCTGTCGCGGGAGTACTGCCCACCCACCATGAACCACATTCGTTCCCGAATCACCGGACCACCGAGGGTCAAGGTCGCGTCGGCGAAGTTGTCGCGCTCGAACGCGAACGCGTTGGCGGCTCCCGCTGAGGCCGGGATGCCGGTATCGGCATCGGCGTAGATCTCGGGGAAGGTGAGGCCGTCGCTCTGGTAGAAGTAGTTGCCGCTGCCGCTGAACGTGTCGCCGCCCTTCTTGGTGACGATGTTGAAAGTGCCGCCGGTGGCATTTCCGAACTCGGCCGGGGCGCCGATCCCGATGATCTCGACTTCCTCGATCATGTCCACGTTCGGGTCTCCCCACGAGGATCCGGTTTCCGGGGCGCTCGTCTCGACCCCGTCGATGTTCCAGGAATTCGACTGCTGGTTGGAGCCGAAAGCGATGGCGCGATCGCCGCCGCCGCCGCTGTTCATCTGGCTGATTCCCGGGGAGATGTGGATGTAGTCGTAGAAGTTCCGCTCGGTGGGCAGTTCTTCCACCAACTCGGCGTTGAAGGTGGTGATCGAGGCGTTCGAACTGACATCGAGGAGCGGGGCCTCCGCGACGACCTGGACCACCTCCTGGACACCGGAGAGGTTCATCGTCGCGTCAAGCGTCGCCGTGGTGTTCTGGCCGACCCGCACGCCCTCGAAGCGCACCGTGTCGAAACCGCTGAGCGAAACCTCCACGCTGTACTCGCCGGAGGGCAGTGCCGGAAAGCGGAAAACGCCCGACTCGTTGGAGACCCCCGAACGCGTGCCGCCGATGATGGCCTCACTCAGGAGGGTGACCGTTGCGCCAGGGATCACGGCGCCGCTGTCGTCGGTAACCGTGCCCCGAATCAGGCCGCTGTCCTGGGCAAAGGAAACGGCCGGAAGCGCGAGCCCCAGGATCAGGATCCCGAGCGTCAGGCCTGCCGGCTGCGAAAAGCGGAAACGATGCATCATGAGCTTCTCCCTGGATAATCTCCGGGAATCCGGTGCGCAGGATTCGGTTCTCTGGATGTGAAGGGGGGATTCTCGTTCAAAACGCCCGGTTTTTCCAGTATTTGGGCCCCCGAGGGACAAGAACGCATCCCCGGGGGCCATCACTGATAGCAATCAGGATGCCGCACCGCCAAGGCGGGGCTGCCTCCTCCGGCGGTCACCGGCAATCCGGGGCGACGAGAAGAGCCCGGGCCGCGTACCGATCAGCCGTTTCGCTTTCCCCGACGGCGCGCGCCACCCGTGCGGCCACAGACAGTGTTCCGGGATCGAATGGCCGCATACCGAGCGAGCGACGAAGGAACGAGAGCGCCTCGTCGTGGCGGCCGAGGACTTCCAACACACCGCCCAGTTCGGCGAGGTCGGCGGCGAACTCCGGGGAGCTCTCACTCCGGCCCTCCAGGACGGCCTGCAGGAGCCGAAGGGCCTCGCCCGGATCGCCCGCGGCGACCGCATCGCGGGCCTCGCGGCGCTGCGTCTCCGCGGTGTTGGCGCGTTCCCACGCCGCCGCCTCCGCCGCCTTCACTGCCTGTAGCCGGGCGAGCACCTCGTCCGCATCGCCGTCTCCGGTCTGGCGGAGGGCGGCGTGGAAGGCGGTGAGGATGGCGGCGTGGTTCGGATTGCCCGCCGCCAGGTCGGCCAGTGCGCGCCGGGCCACATCCGCCCGACCGCTTCGCAAGTGCGCCTTCGCCAGGGCGAACCGGGTGTTCAGGGCATCGGGGCGCCGCGCGGCGCGGTCCTGAAGGAGCGCCAGCAATTCCGGATCCCCGCCCGCGACGATCGCATCGAGCGCCACACTCGCCATCTCCCCGGCGACGGCCGGATCGACGCGAAGCGCCTCCCGATAGGCGTCGATCGACGCCTCCATGTCCAACCGAAAGGCGCGCAGGCGGCCAAGGGTCATCCATAACAACGGATCGTCCCGGAACCCCGCGGAAAGCGCCGCTTCGGCCGCCGCGAGGGCCCCTTCCGGATCCGACTCCGCGGAGGTCCAGGCCACCAGGAAACCGGCGCGGGGGTCGTCGGGCGCGAGTTCGGCAGCCCGGCCGGCAGCGCACTGCGCGAGTTCCGGAGCCGCCGCCTCGTGCGCCGCGAGCGCGAGCGCCCTCCACGGCCCCGGACGATCCGGGGCCAGCCCGAGCGCGGTTCGCGCCGCGTCCAGGGCGCGCTCGAGAAGGGCCTCGGACGCGGCCGGAGTCTCGTCCCGCGCCAGTCGGCGGGCGAAGTCGGACCGGGTGAGCAGGGCCGGCAGGTAGTCCGGAGCAAAACGGAGGGCTCTCGCGGTTGCCTCCAGTGCTTCCGCCAGGCGGCCGGTCTCGCCGAGCGCCTCCGCGTAGAGTGCCCACGCGAGCCCGGGACGTTGCACCGGCACCGCATCGCCCGGCGCCTCGGGACCGTAAGACGCCACCGCGGCCTGGAGGTGATCTACGGCGACATCCCACTCGCGGCGTTCGAGGGCCAGCGCTCCCAACTGGAACCGGGCCGGACCGTGGTGCGGAACCTCGTCCACGACGGAAAGGAGGATCGGGATCGCGCGATCCACTTCCTCCGCGGCAAGCAGGGCGACGGCCCGCTCCATCCGGGGACGGACATCCGTCGCCGAACCGGTCTGGGTGGCGGGTTGCGCGTTAGCGCCTCCGTTCGCGAGGAGGGCGAGACCGAGCGTCAGCAGGAGACGCGCGACGTTTCCGAGGTCCAGCGGGATCACGGCGGTGACAAGGAAAGCGGGACTGCGCCCCGCCGGAGCAACCAGGTTCGGCCCGCGGCGAGCGCGGCGTGCGTCTCGGTGACCCCGTCAGGCCAGCGCACCGAGACCTCCACTGATTTGGGTTCGGCATCGTCGTCCGGCCCGAGACCGAAATGGACCGTGCGCTCGCTGTCGGAGGCATAGCTGTCCCCCGCGTGCACCCAGCGGGTCGGTCGCGAGGAGAGGCCCATCACGGTGACGCGCGCGCCCAGCGCATCGCGTTCCGCATCCGGGTCCACCAGCCGGAATCGAATCCAGGATCCGGCCGCGGCGTCGGCGCGGCGCCAAAGCGTCGGCGGATCGTCCTGGTTGGCTACCGCGATCTCCCAGGTCCCGTCGGCCTCCACGTCGATCAGCGCCATTCCGCGGGAGGAGCGAAACGGAGGACCGAGATCTTCGGCCACGTACGACGAGCCCCGGCGCCGGAAGAGCTGATCCGGTTGGGCGTAGGTCTCACCGAGACCGGAATCGTCCTCGACCTGAGGATAGAGGTGGCCGTTCGCAAACGCGATGTCCAGGTCCCCGTCGTTCTCCGAATCGAAAAAGAGGGCGCCCCATCCGAGCGGCCGGAAGGTCGCAGTGGCAATGCCGGCGCCGACGGCGTCCTCCAAGAAGAGCGAGGAGGCAACTCCCGCATAGAACGCGTAGTGGTCGTGCGCGAAGTTCGTTACCGCCAGATCCGGGAAACCATCTCCTCCGGCGTCGGCCGCCGCAACTCCCATGCTGCCCTGCGTCGCTCCGTCGGCGCTGAGCGCCACCCCGGTGAGCAGTCCGGCATCCCGGAAGGTCCCGCCGCGATTCTCGAGCATGGCATTCGGCCCGCTGTCGTTGGCAACGAAGACATCCTGGTCGCCGTCCGCGTCAAAGTCGAGGACGACGACCCCCATGGAGTAGCGCGGCGGGACATCTCCAACTCCCGAGGCCGCAGTCGCGTCCTCGAAGGCGCCGTCGCGGCGGCCGCGGTAGAAACGGTTCGCCTGGGGAACCAGGCCGCGCGGGCCGTCGAGCACCGCCACCCTTCCCCGCCAACGCCGCGTTCGTTTTCCCTCCCGGATCTCGCGTTCGCCGGTCTCGATGTAGTTGGCGACGAAGAGATCCAGCAGGCCGTCCCCATCGGCATCGAAGAAGGCGGCGCCGATGCTCCACCCGGGGTCCGCGACGCCCGCGCGCTCTCCCGTTTCCTCGAACGTTCCGTCGCCGTTGTTGCGAAACAGTCGGTTCGGTCCGAGAGCGGTCACGTAGAGATCGGGAAAACCGTCGCCGTCGAAATCGGCGCTCACCGCGCCCTGGCCGTAGATCGGGGTAGCGAGGCCCGCGGCCTCTGTTGCATCGGTAAAGCCCCCCTGTCCGTCGTTCCGGTAGAGAGCGCCGGTGCGGTACTCCCAGGCGCCGCCCGGATCCGCCCAGGCGGGCGCGTTCGGAAAGTAGAGGTCCGCTAAGCCGTCCTGGTCGTAGTCGAGAACCGCCACTCCCGTCCCGGTGGACTCGGCAATGTGGTTCTTTTCCGGTCCCCCGGTGCCGGTCACGAGCGTCAGACCGGCTTCCGCGGCAATGTCACGGTATTCCTGCGGCGTCGCCCCCCGCACGAAGGGCGGAACGAGCGCGACGGTCAGGATTCCGGCGAGGATCCGCACCGGGAACGCGGGAGACTCAGTCCCGCGGCGCCGGTTGTTCGTGGCCCAGAACCGGGTGGGGTATGTAGGGCGCTTCCAGCGCCGCGATCGTTTCCTCATCGAGCGTCAGGTCCACGGCGGCCGCGAGTTCCTCCATCTGTTCGGTGCGGGTGGTGCCCACGATCGCCGAATCGACGCCGGGAACGGAGAGCAGCCAGGCGAGGGCTACCTTGGCGGGTTTTTCCCCGAGCTGGGCGGAAACCTCGATCAGGGTGTCCAGCACCTTGAAATCGGCCTCTTCGTAGTACAACCGGTCGGCGTAGGCGTCGTCCTTCGCCCGTGGAGTCGGATCCCGGCGCGTCCGGGTGCGGTTTCCCGCAAGAAATCCGCGCGCCAGCGGGCTCCAGGGAATCAGACCGACTCCCTGATCGAGACAGAGCGGAACCATCTCGCGCTCCTCTTCGCGGTAGGCGAGATTCAGGTGGTTCTGCATCGAGACGAAACGCGACATGTCCATCGCGTCCGCGGTGAAGAGCATGGTCGCGAATTCCCAGGCGGCCATGCTGCTCGCGCCCAGGTAGCGGACCTTCCCCGCCTTCACGAGCGAATCGAGTGCCTCGATCGTCTCCTCGATGGGGGTTTCGTGGTCGAACCGGTGGATCTGGTAGAGGTCGATGTAGTCGAGACCGAGCCGGCGCAGGGAAGCGTCGCAGGCGGCCAGGATGTGTTTGCGGGAGAGGCCGCCGCGGTTCGGTCCCTTCGCGACCGGGAAATACACCTTGGTCGCCAGGACGTAGTCCTCCCGGTGGGCCAACTCCCGGAGCATCTTGCCCGTGATCTCCTCGCTCACCCCCTTCGAGTACATGTTGGCGGTGTCGAAGAAGTTGATCCCGAGATCCAGCGCCTTCCGGAAGTGCTCTCGGGACGCCTCTTCGTCAAGGATCCACGAACGCCAGTTGGGGTCGCCGTAGGTCATGCAACCAAGCGTCAACCGACTCACTTCGAGGCCGGTGGTACCCAGCCGGACGGTCTTCACGAGGCGTCTCCTTCCTCGATACGGGTGCCGGCCAGCCGCACTACCAGCACCGCGGCGGCAGTGCCGGCGATCAGCGCAATGCCGGGCGAAACTCCGAAACTGGTGGGGAGGATGCCGAGCACGATCGCAATTCCGGCAGCGCTCAGCGCGTAGGGCAATTGCGTCTTGACGTGATCCAGGTGGTCGCAGGCCGAGGCCATGGAGCTGAGTACCGTGGTGTCGGAAATCGGTGAGCAGTGGTCACCAAACACCGCACCCGCCAGCACGGCTCCGACGACGCCCATCAGGATCGGGTCGGAAACGGCGACCGCCAGCCCGGCGTTTTGCGCGAGGGCATGGGCGAGCGGAATCACGAGCGGCATGAGCACCGCCATGGTGGCCCAACTGGTTCCGGTGGCGAACGCCATCACTCCGGCGACCACGAAGGTGAGGGTCGGCAGCAGACTGGGATTGAGGACATTCTGGAGAACCTGGACGAGGTACTGCGCCGCGTGGAGTTCCGCGGTGACGTCCCCGATGCACCAGGCGAGGATCAGGATCACGATCGCCAGCACCATGGATTTGAGTCCCGCAATCCAGGCGCCGATCGCACTTCCGATGGTCAGGATGCGGCGGGCCACCGCCAGCACGATGCCCGTTCCACAGCCGGCCACCGAGGCCCAGAGCAGGGCAACGTAGGAATCGGAGTTGGTCACGATGTCCCGGAGTCCGTAAGCGGTGACTCCTTCGGCAGCCAGGGCGTTACTGCCGGTCAACCAGATGGCGATGCCCGCGGTGGCGAGAACCGCCACGATCGGAAACACCCCAGCCATCCAGAGTCCCGACGAGACCTTCGCTACTCCCGGATCCTCGTCGAGCGCCTCGGTCGCGGGCTCGGAACCGGGTCTGAGCGGTTGCCCGAGGCGCCGCGCCCGCTCCTCGGCGACGCGCATCGGACCGAAGTCGCGGCCCATGAACCCGACCGCGAGCGCCAGGGCAAACGAGAAGATGGGGTAGAAGCGGTAGGGGATAGTGCGCAAAAAGACCGAGTACCCGTCCTCCGGATAATCAATCAACGCAAGCCCCTGGTCGATGAGTCCCACCTCGTAGCCAACCCAGGTGGAGACGATCACCGTGCTGGCCACCGACGCCGCACCCGTATCGGTCAAGAAGGCGAGCTTTTCGCGGGAGACCCGGAGGCCGTCGGTAATCGGCCGCATCAGATTGCCGCGAATGATCACGTTGGCGTAGTCGTCGAAGAAGACGACAAGCGCGGTGAGCATGGTGCTCACCTGGCCGCGGCGCGGAGTGCGGGCAAAGCTCGTGATGAGCTGCGCGAAACCGCGCGCCCCACCGCTCCGCGAGAGGATGCCGGCAAGGCCGCCGAACATCATGCTGAAGATGATGATGTGGGCGCGGTCGCTGTCGGTCACCGCACCGACGACATAGCGACTTCCCACCTCGAAGAAGCCGGCTATGGGATTGAAGTTGAGCAGGAAAGTGCTGCCGACCCAGACACCCGCAACCAGCGCCAGCACCACCTGACGGAACAGGATGGCCAGCAGGATGGCGACGACCGGCGGGGCAAGCGACCAGATTCCCGCCATCGCCCGGGTTTGCGTAGCTCCCCGCGCGGCGCCGTCTTCGGCAGAGATTTCGAAGCGTCCGCTATCCCCGACCTGGACGTTCGAGAAAACGACTGCTCCATCGCCCCGCCGGGCGCCGGCGCCGGATTCGTCCACACCGCCGAGACGCGGCATACCGGAGTATCCGGCGAGAGGGTCGCCCGATTCATCCCGCGGGATGGCGACGACCTCGAACGGCACGCCGGTCAGCACCACCCGGGGCGCCTCCAGCCCGAACGAGTCCGGACGGGGTTCCCCGGAGCCTCCGGACTCCTGGGCGAGGGCCGGCGCCGCGCAAAGGAAGGCCGCGGCGACGCACACCAAGCCGGACCGAGCAGCCATCCGCCGGAAGCGGACTGGCAGATCCGGTTCGTGTGATCGCTCCGCCCGTGGCGCGGCCAGCCGAGGCACGCCGCGCGCGTGGGACGTAGGCCGCCGCTTCATTCCGGTGGAGGGTATCCGGAATTTCGTCCGCCTTCAGCGAACGCTGCCCGGCCCCAACGGCAGAACGGCGGTGCCGGCGTGAAGGCAGGCCTTCCCCGCCGGATACGCGGTGCCTTGCGAGCGCCGAGGAACGTTCCGCCACACTCTCGCGCAGCGGGTGCCGACCTGGAGGTCGGCGTTCCCTTCGGAATCGAGAGTCCCGGCGACGACCTACTCTCCCACAGCGCTTCCACTGCAGTACCATCGGCGCTGGAGGACTTTACTGCCGTGTTCGGAATGGAAACGGGTGTGGCCCCTCCGCTCAGGTCACCGGGACAAAAATCGATCCGTTGAAATGGTGGAAGCGTCTAGCGTGACGTTCTGCGACACAAAACGTCAGGTGCTCTTGCTACAGCAGCATCGGCGAGCCGGACATCTCCGTTATCGGAAACATCGGGTCACGCACGATGTGGTCAAGCCTCACGGCCGATTAGTACCCGTCAGCTGAGACGATTACTCGCCTTACACTCCGGGCCTATCAACCTGGTGGTCTTCCAGGGGCCTTCAGGGATCTAAAGATCCGGGAGATCTCATCTTGGGCGGGGCTTCGCGCTTAGATGCTTTCAGCGCTTATCCCTTCCGAACGTGACTACCGAGCTATGCCCCGAGGCGGGACAACTCGTACATCAGAGGTTCGTCCAACCCGGTCCTCTCGTACTAGGGTCAGCTTCCCTCAAATCTCCTGCGCCCACGACAGATGAGGACCGAACTGTCTCACGACGTTCTGAACCCAGCTCGCGTACCGCTTTAATGGGCGAACAGCCCAACCCTTGGAACCTGTTTCAGCTCCAGGATGCGATGAGCCGACATCGAGGTGCCAAACCTAGCCGTCGATATGAACTCTTGGGCTAGATAAGCCTGTTATCCCCGGAGTACCTTTTATCCTTTGAGCGACGGCCCTTCCATTCGGAACCGCCGGATCACTAAGCCCTGGTTTCCCATCTGCTCGACTTGTAGGTCTCGCAGTCAAGCGCGCTTGTGCCTTTACACTCTGCGGCTGGTTTCCAATCAGCCTGAGCGCACCTTAGGGAGCCTCCGTTACATTTTGGGAGGCGACCGCCCCAGTCAAACTACCCGCCTGACAGTGTCCCTGACCCGGATTCACGGGCCTAGGTTAGAACTCCAGAACGATGAGAGTGGTATCTCACGATTGGCTCCCTCAAAGCCTGAGCTCTGAGTTCAAAGCCTCCCACCTATTCTGCGCACAACGCACCAGAATTCACTGCCAGGTTATAGTAAAGGTTCACGGGGTCTTTCCGTCTTGTCGCGGGTAGCCGGCATCTTCACCGGCATTACAATTTCACAGTGTCCCCCGTTGAGACAGCGCCCAGATCGTTGCGCCATTCGTGCAGGTCGGAACTTACCCGACAAGGAATTTCGCTACCTTAGGACCGTCATAGTTACGGCCGCCGTTTACCGGGGCTTCGATTCAG
>OZ219815.1:0-1270000 GCA_964291235.2 Vicinamibacteria bacterium | reverse complement strand
CTTCCCGAACATCTCGTTCGGCGGCTCGTTCACTCCGACGGCGTTGCCAAGGCTCTTCGACATCTTCTCGACGCCGTTCAACCCTTCGAGCAGCGGCATGGTCAGAGCGACCTGGGGCTCGAGGCCGTATTCCCGCATGATGTGGCGACCGACCAGCAGGTTGAAGAGCTGATCCGTTCCTCCCAACTCGAAGTCAGCCTCCATCGCAACCGAGTCGTAGGCCTGCGCCAGCGGGTAGAGAAACTCATGGATGGAGATGGGCTGTTCTCCCCGGAAACGGCGATCGAAGTCGTCCCGCTCCAGCATCCGGGCCACGGTGTAGCGGGAGGCGAGGCGGATGAACCCCTCGGCGCCGAGCGCCGAAAGCCAACTGCTGTTGAAACGCACGACCGTCTTCTCGGGATCGAGGATCTTGAACACCTGTTCCTTGTAGGTCTCGGCGTTCTCCTGAATCTGTTCCGGCGTGAGTTGCGGGCGGGTCTTCGAGCGCCCGCTCGGATCGCCGATCATGCCGGTGAAGTCGCCGATCACGAACCAGACCTCGTGTCCGAAATCCTGGAAGTGCTTCATCTTCCGCATCACGACGGTGTGTCCGAGATGCAGGTCCGGGGCGGAGGGATCGAATCCCACCTTGACCCGGAGCGGCTTGCCCGACGCGACGGACCGCTCTACTTTCTGGCGGAGTTCCGGACGCGGTTCGATGCGGTCCGCGCCCTTTTCGAGCAGCGCGATCTGCTCAGCCGCCGCGGCCTCACTGGGCATAGGTCGGCTTCCGCTCCGCTTCGGTATGGATCTCGGCGCTCGCCCGTTCCGCGGCTTCGGAAAGCAGCACCCGGCGGCCCTGACGGCGGATGCCGCCGCCGAGGAGCAGACCGATAGCCCGGGGGTAGATCTGGTGTTCCAGGGTGAGGATGCGTTCGGTCAGCGATTCGTGAGTGTCCTCATCGTGAACCGGGACGGCCGCCTGCAGCAGCACCGGGCCCGTGTCCAGGGTCTCGTCGGCGAAATGCACCGTACATCCGGCAATCCGCACCCCGTAGTCGAGAGCCTGGCAGGGAGCATCGAGGCCCTTGAACGCCGGCAGCAGCGAGGGATGGATGTTCAGCACCCGGTCCGGGAAGGCGTTCAGCAGCACTGGAGAGACGATCCGCATGAAACCCGCAAGACAGACCACATCCACGCGGTGCTCCCGCAGCTGCTTCACGATGGCGGCGTCGTACGACTCGCGGTCCGGGTAAGCCCGATGGGAAAGCGCCGCCGTCGGCACCCCGTAGCTCCTCGCGATTTCGAGTCCCCCGGCCTTGCTCCGGTTGCTGAACACCAGCGCGACCTCGGCATGCAGCGAACCGGTTTCGATGGCGTCTAGGATCGCCTGCAGATTGGACCCGCGGCCGGAAATGAGCACGCCGAGGCGGCGACCCGGCGCCGGAAGCGTTCGGATGGGATCTGTGGTCATTGGAGGCGGCCCCGGTACCGTACGCGGGGCGGGTCGGCGGCAGCGGTCACTTCGCCGAGGCGAAAGGCGCCGGAAAGGGTTTCGAGAATGGTTCGCTCGTCACGAGCCGACACCACTGCGATGAGACCCACACCGCAGTTGAATGTTCGGAGCATCTCATTCTCGGCGATCCGGCCGGCATCGGCCAGCAGCCGGAAGAGTGGAGGAAGCCGGAACGAATCAAGGTCCACCTCGGCGGTGGTGCCCGCCGGGAGAACCCGAGGCAGATTGTCGCTGATGCCGCCGCCCGTGATGTGGGCGAGCGCGCGCAGGCTCGGGCTGCGGAGGACGGGACGGACCACCGGCAGGTAACAGCGGTGCGTGGCAAGGAGCGCGTCGGCAACCGAAACGTCCTGGCCGGGCAGACCGTCCTCCAGGCGAAGGCCCAATCGATCGAAGAGGATCACCCGCGCGAGGGAATACCCGTTCGTGTGCAACCCGGTGGACGGGAAACCGATCAGGACATCTCCCGCCTCCACCCGGCTGCCGTCCACGATGTGTTCCTCGTCCACGACGCCGACGATCGTGCCCGCGACGTCGTAGTCACCGTCCGGGTAGAACCCGGGCATCTCCGCGGTCTCTCCGCCGAGCAGCGCGACCCCGAATTCGCGGCAGGCGCTCGCAATCCCCCGGACGACGCCTTCAGCCACTGCCGTGTCCAGCTTTCCCATCGCCAGGTAGTCCAGGAAGAACAGCGGTTCGGCCCCCTGCACCAGGATGTCGTTCACGCAGTGGGAGACGAGGTCATACCCCGGGACTTCGTGGCGACCGGCGTCGCGGGCCACGCGCAGCTTCGTTCCCACCCCGTCGGTGGACGCCACCAGCACCGGGCTCCGGTATCCCGCGGTGTCCAGCCGGAAGAGACCCCCGAAGCTCCCGACGTCGCTGAGCACCTCGGGCCGGCGCGTGCTGGCCACCAACGGGCGAATGCGGTCCAGAGCCCGATCGGCCTCGTCGATGTCCACACCAGCGGAGCGGTAATCGAGGGCCGGGGCCGACTGTTCGGGGTTATCTCCGCTCACGGCGGGAGCATTATCGCTTCGGCTGGAGCCCCGGCGGCAAGCAACGCCACGAAGTCGCCAAATCGGGGTCAAAACTCCCGCTCGATTCGCGCTCGCGGCCCTCGCGAATACTCTCCGCGGATTCATCGTTCCAGGAGGCTCAACATGCGCACACTGTCTCTTTCGTTCCTGATCACGCTGGCCGCTACCACTGCCGGGGCCCAGGACCACGCCAAGATCCAGAAGGACTTTCCCGCCGAGGAGTTCATCGAACGCCGGGCTCGGGTGATGGAGGCGATGGGAGAAGCGGCATTCGCCCTCATCCAGGGCGCGCCGGCCGACCCCGGCTTCCGCGTGTTCCGGCAGAGCAACGAGTTCTATTACCTGACCGGAATCGAAGTTCCGCACTCGTATCTCCTCATTGACGGGCGGGCGCGGCGGTCGCTGCTGTTCCTGCCCCGCCGGGACCCGAGGAAGGAACGCGGAGAGGGGCGGATGCTGGGCGCCGAAGACGTCGAGGAGGTGAAGCAGGCAACCGGAGCGGACGACGTGTTCGCAATCGACCAGCTCGCCCGCCAGCTCTTCGGCTTCGCGCTGAGGCCTCCCTCCCCGACTCTCTACACCTTCCTGAGCCCCGCCGAAGGGCGGGCGCAAAGCCGGGACGAGAACCTGATCGGCCACGCCCAGCACGTGTCCGACCCCTGGGACGGCCCCGCATCCCGGGAGGGCGCCTTCGTCGGCAAGCTTCGCGAGCGATTCCCGCAGTTCCCGATCGCGGACCTGACGCCCATCGTGGACAGCATGCGGCTCCACAAGTCACCACGGGAAATGGCGCTGGTTCGCCGGGCAAGCGAACTGGCCGGCATGGGGATCATGGAGGCGATGCGGTCCACGGAACCGGGCCTCTACGAGTACCAGCTCGACGCCGCCGCGTACTACGTTTACCGGATCAACGGCGCCCAGGGTGAGGGCTACCGTTCCATCACCGCAACCGGAACGAACGCCTACTTCGGGCACTACTACCGTAACGACGCCGAACTGAAGGACGGGGAACTGATCCTGATGGATCACGCCCCCGACTACCGCTACTACACCAGTGACATCGCCCGCATGTGGCCCATCAACGGCGTCTTCACCGAGGAACAGCGGAAGCTCTATACATTCATCGTGCGGTACAACGAAGCGCTGCTTTCGCGGCTCCAGCCCGGCGTCACCCCGGACCAGGTGATGGACGCCGCCGCCGAGGAAATGGCGCCCGTTATCGATGAACTCGAGTTCACGAACCCGCTGCACGAGCAGGCCGCGCGCGAGGCACTGTCCTTCCGGGGCCACCTCTCCCACCCGACCGGACTGGCGGTTCACGACGTGGGGAGCTACCGGGGCCGACCCTTCGAAAGCGGCCTCGTCTTCTCGGTGGACCCCATGTTGTGGGTCCACGACGAACGGCTCTATGTCCGGATGGAGGACATCGTCGCGATCACCGAAAACGGGGTCGAGAACTTCACCGACTTCATGCCCCGCACGGTGGACGAGATCGAAGCGTTCATGCGCGAGGAGGGCGTGCTGCAACACACCCCGCCCGATCCCGGCACACCGCCCGCGCCGCAACGCTGATCCAGGGGCGGCCGGCCCGTCCTTCGGGCCCCTCCCGCCTCCGCCGCGCGACCGAGGAGTGACATGTCACGGGAACGCCTGAACTTCCTGTTCCTGGGGGTCGGGCACTTCCTCGATCACCTCTTCATGCTGATCTTTGCGACGGTGGCGGCCCTGCGGCTTACCGAGGAATGGGGGATGAGCTACGCCGCGCTCATCCCCTACGCCATGCCGGGTTTCGTCGCCTTCGGGATCTGTTCCATTCCGGCCGGCTGGATCGCGGACCGGTGGAGCCGGGAAGGGATGCTGGTCTTGTTCTTCATCGGCATCGGCGCCAGCTCGATCCTGACGGCGCTGGCGACTTCGCCGGCCGAAATTGCACTCGGACTGCTCGCGATCGGCGTGTTCGCCGCGATCTACCACCCGGTCGGACTCGCGATGGTGGTCGAGGGACGGGAGCGGACCGGCGTCGCGCTCGCGGTCAACGGCGTGTTCGGCAACCTGGGGGTGGCGGCCGCCGCGTTGCTGACGGGCCATCTCATCGACACCGGGGGCTGGCGCGACGCGTTCGTCCTGCCCGGCGCCCTTTCCATCGGCCTCGGAGCCGCGTACGCGGCCTTCGTGTGGACCGGGCGTGGCGCTCGGAGCACGTTTCGGGATGGCGCCGGCACCGCGCCGCGGACCGCGGCCGGAGCGTCCTCCATCGGTCGCGCGACGTTCGTACGCGTCCTGGCGGTCATCATCTTCACGACTGGTGTCGGCGGCCTGATCTACCAAAGCACCACGTTCGCGCTGCCCAAGATCCTTGACGAACGCCTCACCGAGCTCGCCGGCTCCGCCACCGCGGTCGGGAGCTATGCGGCCCTCGTGTTCGCGTTTGGGGCGCTGGCTCAGCTCGTGGTCGGGTATCTCGTCGATCGACACTCGCTCCGCCTGGTGTTCGCGTCCATAGCAGGACTACAGGCCGTGTTCTTCGCGCTCATGATCCAGCTCACCGGCGCGGCCGCCCTGATTTTGGCGGCCGCCTTCATGTTCGTCGTCTTCGGGCAGATCCCGATCAACGACGTTCTGGTGAGCCGCATCACGACGAGCGAGTGGCGGAGCCGCGTCTATGCCGTTCGCTACGTGGTGACCTTTTCGGTGATGGCTTCCACCCTGCCGGTCATCGCGGGAATCCACGCGGGGTGGGGCTTCGACGCGCTCTTCCTCGTGATGGCGGTCGCAGCGAGCGGCATCTTCGCCGCGGTACTGCTGCTCCCGCGTGCCGGCGCCGCCGCGGAGCCGGCGGTCAGCGGACGATGTTGATCGCGACCGTCGCCGGTCCGTCTTCGCTCAGCCCGTAGTACTCCAGCCGGAACTGGTCACTCGCGTAGGCCGGACCCCGGGGGGAGCCCTCGTGGATCTGGCGCATGATGCCGACGTTCCCGAGGGAGAGGAGATGGCCGGGCGCCAGTTCCTTTCCCGAGTCGCGGAGCTGGTCGCGCAGCCACCTCACTGCGGCGATCGGGTCGTACCACTCGGCCATGGAGCCCGTCTGGATGACCGTGTCGTTTTCGTCCAGTACCGCGAAATCAAAGGAACGCACGCGGGCGAGCCACGCCTCGGTCGCCTCGATCGGGACCGGTTCCCCGGCGAACGCCCACCGGGAGATCATGTTGGACACGACCATCCGGTTCACCGTCGCCGTTTCCGGGTCGTAGTAGGGATCGGGAATCTCCGCAAACGGGATCACGGCATCCAGCCCGGCCAGGATCTCGAGATCGGTTTCGGCGGTGTTGATGGAGGCGTCGCCAACCCGGAAAGCGAAATCGGCTTCCAGAAACCCGGCAGCGGTCTCATCCACCCGGATCGAGGGGCCGTCCCGGAACATGCCGGAGAGGAGGTGCGCGCGGATGCCGCCGGGCGGAAAACTCGGGTTGGGAGGATTGGGATCGTGGCCGCCGGTCTTGTAACCGACGACCTCTCCCATCGGCAGGATCTCGATCAGCTCGTCCTGCCAGCGATACGCCTCGGCGAGCGGCATCTCGTGGACGAAACCGGTGAGCCTCCGGAGGTTCACGAAGTCGTCGGCCATCGCCTCCACCTCGGCCCGGATCGCCGCATCAGGGGAGCGTTCGGGTTCTTCGCCGCCGACACACCCGAATGACGCGACCAGAGAGATGTATCCAGCCAGAAGCAAACGCTTCGTCAAAACCATCGGCTCACGCTCCCGATTCGAGTATGTCACTCCGATTCGTCAGCGCGGCCAGGGAAGGCCGGGACCTTCGCCGATCACGCACCGCAGCCGGTTCCGGTCGGCCGGCTCCCGATACGGTCCACTAGAACGAGATGGTGTGGGTGATCATGGCTCCGGTGGGCGTCACCCGGATCGACACGTCCGGCGCCCTGGAATAGCGCCGGGCAAGGAAGTAGGTAAAGAGACCGATCGTGGCGGCGGCGCTGCCCATCGCGGTCAGCGTCCAATCAGGTTTCGCCTTCAGGTGTTCCAGTTGCTCGTTCAGGAGCGTGGCGCAGAGATCGCGGTCGTAGGACGTGACTTCCTGCCACGACTGCCCTGCCTGGGGACAGAGGCGCGTTTCCCAGTCACCGCGCAGGGCCGCGGCGCCGATCAACACCAGCCCGGCGCCGGTCAGGACCAAGCCGATGCGCTCCAGTTCCTTCCGGTTGTTCGGATTCGTCTGCTGCGCTGCGAGCTGGGCCGGAACGGACAGGAACACCGCGAACGCGACGACCGTGGCGAACGCCTTCATCCTCTTCATCAATACATGGTACGCGTGAGGGCCGTGACAGCTCGCTGGCACGCCGTCTATTGAAGGATGCGCCCTGGCCATAAACGCAAGACGGGGGAGCCTCCGGAGAGGCTCCCCCGCCCGCAGATCCCGTCCGGCGGACGCCGAGGCGCCCGCCGGTTGGGAAGGGTCAGATCAGAACAACAGCTTCACGGTGAAGCGGACGATCCGCGGCGTGAGGCTGCGTGTCGGCGACAGGTACCGCGACCCGAAAGTCGTGTTCAGCGACTCTGCAGGCTGCGAGTTGAAGATGTTGCCAGCGTCCACGCCGACCTCGAAGCGCGCATCGCCGAGATCCACCATCTTGCGCACGTTGAAGTCGAGCAGCGAGGTGATCGAATCGGTGCGCTCCTCACCGCGTTCATACGCATAGATGGATTCCGAACCCTGCACGAGGCCGGTGGCCCGCGCAGTCGCGACCAGCGGGTTCCCCGCGCGCGCCCGGTAGTTCCAGCCGAGCTGGACATCCCAGGGCGCGTGATAGCTGCCGGCGAAGTTCACCACCCACGGGAGGTCGGTCAGCACCGAACCGTTCTCACGGTTGATCAGACGGTTCGGGTTGTTCCAGTCGGTCCCGTCCCGCGGCGGACTGTGGACCACTCCCTTGTGGCTCGAGAAGGTCGCGCCACCGAGGATCTGCCAGTTGTTCGAGAGCCGCTTCTGGAGCTGGAAGGCGACCCCGTTGTAGTCGCTCTTCAGGAAGGGCACGCTCGTGACGATGCTGTCCTGAAGACCCCGGTAGGCCTCCTGCAACTCGTACACTTCGTAGCTCGCCTGCGGACAGGTCGCGCACTCGAAGCTGGTCAGGGTATAGGCCGAAGCCGGCCGCGCCTGGTTCAGCCTGCCGAGCGAGTCCCGGTGATGGCGGCGGTGGTAGGTGGCGCTGAACGAGACGTCGGTCCCGATGGTCATATCGACGCCGAGCGAAATGTCATCGCTGTAGGGCCGATTGGCATCCTTGTCGTACACCGTGCTGGCGCCGCCGGTGAAACCCTCGAACTTGCTGAGGTCGATTTCGGGGCTGTCCGCGAGGGTGCCCGAGGGACCGAGGTCCACCAGCTTGTCGCCGTCAAGATCGTTCCAGCCGACCCAGGCCGAGGCGCCGGCGTTCGGGTTCGCACTGCCCGGAAGGGCGCTACCCGTCTGGGTGTAGTAGCGGCCCCAGCCGCCCTTCACGGCGGCGCGGCCGTCGCCAAAGAGGTCGTAGGCGAAGCTCAGCCGCGGTCCGATGTTCATGGGCCAGTCCGGAAGGCCGCCGATTTCCGAGGTCACCGAGAAGGCATCGCCGGCAAGCTGTTCCGATAGCGCCGTCCAGGTTCCCGCCGGACTGCTCTGCACCGGGACGTAGCCGTAGATCCCGTCGAGGCGGACGCCAAGGTTCAGCGTCAGCCGGTCGCCAATGGTCCAGGCATCCTGCGCGTAGAACGCCCAGGTGTTCAGCCGGGTGTGCGACGTTTGCGGAGTCCGGGAGATGTTGATCCGGCTCGGAACGCCGTCACTCAGTTCTCCGTAAGCGTCGCCACTCTTGAAGGAACGTGACTCGGCGTACTCGCGCGACGCCTGCCCGCCGACCTTGAAGTTGTGCGACCCGGACGCGGTGTCGAGGTAGTAGGTCAGTGAACCGTTGAACTGATTCCGGTGGTTGGGACCCCAGAACTCGCCGCGCCGGTCGGCGTTGAACATTTCGAGCCGGACCGGGTCGATGACCGAGATGTCGTTTTCGGTGCAGGGGCGGGCATCCGGATACTCATCCACCGGGGTTCCGCAGTACTCCGAATAGAGGATGTACGGGGTTACGCCGGTCATCTTGCCGAAACGGAGGTCGAGAAGCGCAGTGTCGCCAATCACCCGGTTGTAGGAACCGATGTAGTTGTCGGCCCACTGGTCCTGGAAACGAGCCAATTGATCCGGGACTGCCCGGTAGGGTGCATCGCGGCGGTGGAAGCGCTGCTTCCAGTTGCGCTGGAGCGTCACGGCGATCCGGTCGTTTTCGCTGGCCTGCCAGGTGAACTTCCCGCTCAGGTTCCGGATCCGGTTGTCGTCGATCGGCTGCGCGCCCACGTAGTCGGCAGGTGTAGCGACCTCCTGATCGTGGATCCAGTGCCGGTAGGCGGTGAAGAACCACGCCTTGTCGCGCACGATGGGACCCCCGAGAGTGCCGTTGATGTCGATGCCCCGGGTGATCGGGTTGGCTCCCGTTTCCACGGGCTCCCCCTGCAAGTTCGTGGCGTTGTAGAGCGCGATCGCATCGCCGGAGAACTCGTTCCCGCCGGACTTCACGACCATGTTCATCATGACACCGCCGGTGTCCGACTCCGCCGAGTGCGTCGAGGTCTGGAAGTTGAACTCCTCGTACATCGAAAAGCCGTAGTACTGCATGGTCCAGCCGCCGTCGCCGCCGGGCCAGTTCACCTTGAGGCCATCCACATTGAAGCTCTGCATGCTCGCGGAGGAGCCGAAGATCTCCATGCTGTACTGCTGCATGCCGTTGCTGCCGCCGACATCCATCCGGCCCGTCACCATGCCCGGCACCATGCCGGCCATGACCCACGGGTTCCGTCCCGTGGGGACGGCTTCGAGCAGTTCGCGCTCGATGTTCGTCTGCACGGTGGCGCTGCGGACATCGACGACCGGCGCATCGCCGGTAACCGTCACGGTTTCTTCAACCCCGGAAATTCCCATGGAGGCGTTCACCTCGAGGGTGCGAGCCACACTGACCCGGACGCCTTCCTGGACGACGGTCTGGAAGCCGGAAAGAGCGAAGGTGACGGTGTAGTCGCCAGGCGGGAGCGCAGGATGGCTGTAGGAGCCGCCGGCACCCGTGGTGGTGCTGCGGGGCGTGATCAGCGCGGCGCTGTCGACCGTAACGGTCACGCCGGGCAGCACGGCCCCCTGTTCATCGGCCGCGGTCCCGGTGACCGTCCCGGTCTGCTGAGCAAACGCCGGGACGACCGCAAGAAGCGCGAGCGCGACCAGAATTGCGGTCTTACGCATGGAGAACCTCCTCACGAGGCGGATCGGAAATCCGGAGCCGGGCTGCCAATTGGCGGCACCGGAGAGAATGCGCGGTAGTCGGACGCCGCCGCCCCGTGAGGCGGATCCTGAGCGCGCATTCGGCCGGAAAATAGAAGGGATCAATTCGAAGGAAGGTATCACGCAAGGTCTATTCCCTCCTAGTACACACCTCAGGGCTGGAATGCAAGAGAGATAAGGTAAATCATTTCAACGAGTTATGACAAGAGCCGCCAGCACCTCCAGGGCGTGCCGGTCCGGAATTCCGATTTTTTGGGACGGGAAGTCCAATGACTCGTAGTTTCCTGGGGTTGGTCCTCGTTCTGCTCACGGCAGCGGTCCCGGGTCCGGAGCCGGCGGCGGCGCAGTCCCTCACCGAGGTGCGGCGACTTCTGGCCGAGGGCCGGCGTCTGTTGGCCGAAGGCCGGGCGGCGCTGGCCGTTCCGCTCCTGGTCCAGGAATTCGCGGCCGATCCGGACTCGTTCGACGGGAGCCGACTGCTCTGGGAAATAGCGCGCGGGGCGGCGCCGACCCCGGAGGTCATGGACGCCCTGGCAGCCGCGGCCGACGAGCTCGGCCCGGACGGGTGGCTCGCCGCCGGGGTGCTGCGGCGGCGGGGTCTCCGGCCCCTCGACGCGCTCGAGGCCTTCGACCGGGCGGCAAGCGAGCGGTCTCCCGAGGATCCGTCCCCGGATATCGAGGCCGGGCGCCTGCTGGCCGAGCTGCACTCGCACGAACTCGCGCTCGCGCGTTTCGAACGGCACCCCGAAGACTCGGCGGCGATCCACGGGAGAGCCGTTATCCTGGCCCGGGCGCGGCGAACCGACGAGGCGTTTGCTCTCGTAGAGGCGCTGCTGCGGGTGGCCCCCGCCGCCCCCGCCGCCGTTTTGCTCCACGCCGAGCTCCTCGACAGCGTGGGCCGCGGCAGCGAGGCACTCGAGCCTCTCCGGCAGCTCGCGGGCAGCACCGAACCCGCTGGACCCGCCGCTTTCCGGCTGGCCCGGATCCTGGTGCAACGCGGCCTGATGGAAGAAGCCCTTCCGATCCTCGAAGCCGTGGTGGCGGCGGCACCCGCGAATGCCGAAGCGTGGCTCGCGCTTGCCAAGGCACACCAGGCCGGGGAACGACCCCGCGAAGCGGCAGCGGCGTTCCGGCGCGCCCTTGACGAGGATCCGGCGCTCAACGAGGCGCGGTTCGGACTCGCGCAACTGCTCGCCCGGGGGGGCGACGGCGAGGGGGCGGCCCCGCTGTTCGCCGAGTTCGAGCGCCGGAAAGCGGTGGCGGACGAGTCGGGGCGGCTGTTGAGCGAAGCCGAGCTGCATCCCGAGGCCCATCGCCCGGTCGAGGCGTTCGTGACGCACGCGCTCGCGAACGGGGACTTCGGACTCGCGCTGCGGGGCGCGCAGCGCTTCCTGGTCGAGTTCCCGGAGGCACCCGAGCGTCACCTGCTGCTGGCCCGGGTGTTTCGGGAGGGAGGGAGCCGCGCGGACGCGGAACGGGTGCTCCGGCGCGGGCTCCGGCGGTTCGCCGGGAATGAAGCGGCCGTCCGCCGGTTCGAGGCAGGACTCCGGGCGATCGGGGCGCGGTAGCGAACGGTCTCAAGCCAAGGCGGATTTCGTGCATGCCGAATGCATGATTTCCATCCCAGCCACCGCGCCGGCCTGGAGGCCGCCGGCCCCTATAGCGTCTTTTTGGCCGCTTCCAGCTGCGTCCGGATGTCTCCGGCGCCGCCGCGAACGCTCCGGCGGTTGACCGAAGCGCGGTAGTCCCAGACCTCTTTTACATCGTCGCCGAAGACCGGCGAAAAGCTGCGCAGCACGGCGAGATCGAGGTCCGGCGGCGCGACGGATTCCCGCTCGCAGTGGGCGAAGACCTCTCCGGAGACCCGGTGGGCGTCGCGGAAGGGAAGGCCCCGCTCCACCAGGTATTCCGCGAGGTCGGTGGCGAGGAGATCCCAGGAGAGCGCGGCCCGCATCCGCTCCTCGGAAATCCGCATCGTGGCGACAGTGCCCTCGGCGACCGGAAGCGCGAGGCGCAGCGTGTCCAGGGTGTCGAAGCACGGCTCCTTGTCTTCCTGGAGATCCCGCTGGTAGCCGACCGCGAGTCCCTTCCCCACGGTCAGCAGCGCGACCAGGTTGCCGATCAGGCGGCCGGCTTTCCCGCGGATCAGTTCGCCCCCGTCGGGATTCCGCTTTTGCGGCATGAGGCTCGACCCGGTGGACCAGGCATCGTCCAGCCGCACGAACCCGAACTCGGCGGAGGACCAGAGGACGAGATCCTCGGCGAGCCGGGACAGGTGCACTCCCAGGATCGCGCCGGCGGCGAGGAACTCCATCGCGTAGTCGCGGGCCCCCACGGCGTCCACGCTGTTCTCGAGGACCTCGGGGAGCCCCAGTTCGTCGGCGATCGCCCGGCGGTCCACCGGGTAGGGGTTTCCGGCGAGCGCTCCCGCCCCCATCGGGGAGGCGGCGGCCCGCTTCGCGGCGGCTTCGAGACGCTCGCGGTCCCGTGTCAACGCCCAGAAATGGGCGAGCAGGAGGTGGCCGAACACCACCGGCTGGGCCCGCTGGAGGTGGGTGTACCCCGGAACCAGCGTGTCCGCGGACTCTTCCGCCCGGGCGAGCAGGACGTGCCGGAGGCGGTCGAGCGCCTGGGTCAGCGAACCGACCGCCCCGGCGAGATAGAGGCGGAACTCCGTCTGGGAGAGATCGTTGCGACTCCGTCCGGTCGGCAGCTTCCGGGCCAGCTCCCCGATCTCGTCGAAGAGCATCCGTTCCACCGCGGTGTGGATGTCCTCGTCGTCGAGGGGCGGCGGCGGATCGGCGGCGAGCGCCGCGGCGACCCGGTCGAGCCCGCCGAGCATCCGTTGGAGTTCCCCGGAATCCAGCACCCCGGCATTCGCCAGCGCGCGGGCGTAGGCCTGGTTGACGCGAATCTCCTCGGCGTGCAGCCGCCGGTCGAAGTGGATGGACTTCCCCAGGCGGTCGAGGGCGTCCGCGGGCGGCGCGGCGAACCGCCCGCCCCAGAGTTTCATGACTCCTCGGCCGGCGAATCCACGCCGGAAAGACGCCGGATGCGCTCGGGCAGGCCGAAGAGGCGGATGAAGCCCTCGGCGTCCGATTGCCGGTACACCTCATCGGCGCCGAAGGTGGCGAAGTCTTCCCGGTAGAGACTCTTCGGGCTCTGCCTTCCGACGGCCTGGGCGACCCCCCGGTGAAGACGGACCCGAACCGTCCCGGTCGTGTTCCGGTGCGCCTCGGCGAAGAAAGCGTCCAGCGCTTCACGAAGCGCGGAAAACCACTTGCCGTCGTACACCAGCTCGGCGTAGCGAAGCGCCACCGAAGCCGCGAAGTGGTCGGTCGCCCGGTCCAGGGTGAGGCTCTGGAGCGCGTTCTTGGCTTCGTGGAGGATCGTGCCCCCCGGCGTCTCATACACCCCGCGGGACTTCATGCCGACGAGACGGTTCTCCACGATGTCCACCCGGCCCACGCCGTGGCGGGCTCCCGCCTCGTTCAACCGGGTGAGCAGAGCGGCCGGGGCGAGTCCCTCGCCGTCCACCGAGACCGGGATACCGCTTTCGAAACCCACATCCACCGTTTCCGGCGCCGGCTCCGTCTGGTCCGGATTCCGGGTGATGCGGTAGAGACTGGCGGGAGGGGCGTTCCAGGGATCCTCCAGATCCTCGCCCTCGTGGCTCAGGTGGAGGAGGTTCTGGTCGCGGCTGTAGAGATCGCCGGTCTTTTGTTCGACCGGCACCCCGTGCAGGGCCGCGTAGTCGAGGGCGTCCTCGCGCGAGCGGATGTCCCAGAGGCGCCAGGGAGCGATGACTTCGAGGTCGGGAGCGAGGGCGTGAAAGGCGAGTTCGAAACGGACCTGGTCATTCCCCTTGCCGGTGCAGCCGTGAGCGACCGCGTCCGCGCCTTCGCGCCGGGCGACCTCGACCTGGTACTTGGCGATCGTCGGGCGCGCGAGCGAGGTCCCGAGGAGATAGCGACCCTCGTACACCGCGCCGGCCCGCACCGCCGGATAGACGTAGCTGCCGACGAACTCGTCGCGGAGATCTTCGACGAAGACCGCGGAGGCTCCGGACGCGATGGCCTTTTGCGAGGCCGCCTCGAGGTCCTCGTTCTGGCCCACGTCGGCGATGACCGCGAGGACTTCGGCGTCGTAGTTCTGCTTCAGCCAGGGAATGGCGCAGGAGGTGTCGAGTCCGCCGGAATAGGCGAGGGCAATACGTTTTGGCATGGCGATACGAGTCGGAATCCGGCGACCGGACAGGAAAACGGGATAAAAAAACGGCCGCGGCGCGTGCGAAAACGAAAGCCCAGGGACGAGTCCGCCGGCCGGGGCGCGGAGAATACTGTCTCGTGACGTTCTGGCGCCGCAGGAAACCGAAGTGGCCACCCCCGGGGATGGCCTCCGGCTCCGAGTGGGAAGAGCGACTCCGCGAAGTTCCCGATCCGGACGCGCCGCCTGACGACGATCCGCCCGGGCCGGACGAAGAGGCGGGCGGCCCGGATCTCTGGGAGCACGACGAGTTCACGCAGCCCGAGGGTTCCGATGTCGGGCGGCCGGAACCCGCGGGGCGCTATCCCTCGGGCCCCGGGTTTCGGGGCCGGGTTGCGAGCGGTCCGCCCGGCGACTCCCTCTCCGAACCTCACGTCGTTTCGACGCTCCTGTCGAAAAAGCCCGGCAAGGACGCCGCCCGCGCGGTCGCCTGGACTCTCGGGGTGCTGGTGCTCGTCAGCGCGCTCTACTGGTGGGGGCCGCCCGGTTTCGCGGCCGTACTTCCGGCGAGCGGCGAAAAGGTCTTCGGGGACGGAGAGACGTGGCGGCTGGTGACCGCCCTCGCGGCCCACGCCGACCCAATCCACCTCCTTTCGAACGCCGTCTTCCTGACCTGGCTCATCTACCTCTCGTACGGGGCCTTCGGGCCGAGCCTCTATCCGTGGAGTGCGGTGCCGCTCTCCGCCGTCGCGCTCGCGGTGACGCTCGAGGGCTACCCCCCGAATATCCGGGTGGTTGGCGCCTCCGGGATGCTCTACCTGCTGGCCGGCGCCTGGCTCACGCTCTACGTGCTGGTCGAGCGCCGGCTCTCCGTCCTGAAGCGGCTGGTGCGGGTCATCGGTTTCTTCCTGGTCGTTCTCGTTCCGACATCCATCCGGCCGGAAGTGAGCTACCGGGCCCACGCGATCGGACTCTTCTTCGGAATCTGCCTCGGTCTGGCCTATTTCCTGGCGCGCCGCGACACGATCCGGGAGGCCGAACGATGGGAGTGGGACGAGGGCTGAAACAGCCCTTCCCGGCCCGGTCAGGACCGGGAACGGGGAGAGACGGCGGCGGCGCGTTCCGAGACCTTCGTGTAGAGGCGGGCGAGGTTGCCGCGCAGGATCGGATCGTCGCGGAAAGCCTCGGCCCGCTGGACCACGGGCAGCAGCGAATCCGCACCGGAATCAGGCGCCTGGTCGAGGATGGCCTGAAGCTCATCGAGCTGGATCGCCGGCCGGCCGGCTCCGCCCGCCTTCCAGCGCCGGGCGATTCCGCTGATCACCGACTGGCGGTCGGCGCCCCGAAACAACAGCAGCCGAAAGGGATCGGCGGCGAAATGCTCAGCGATCAGGAGGAGTGCCCGCGCGACGGTTTCGGGGGGACAGCCGGGCGGGCCCACCGTGAGCCGGCTCGGCGACGGCACCAGGCGCACCCCCGCCCGGGCGAGGACCGATTTGGCCGAACGCGGCAGATAGCCCGCGAGGAGAGCCGCCGGAAAGAGGGCTTCTCCGGCAAACACCTCGAAGAACGCACTCCATCTGCGCGTGTCCAGGACGGGAGTCTCCAGGGCGACCGCGGTCGGGCGGAATCCGCGCCCCTCCACGAGCGCCCGCGCCTGGCCCGGAACGACCGTCACCCGCCCCCGGGGCCGGCCTTCGGCGCCGTTGCGCGATGCCCTGAGAAAGTCCGCCGCCCACCACGGCAGTCCGTCGCTCATTCGACAACCGCCTCCGGGGCAAGCACCAACACGTTCTGAAGCGCCTCGGAAGTCAACGACGTCAACCACCCCTCTCCCGTCCCGATCACCGATTCCGCCAAGGCGGACTTCCGCTCAAGCAGATCGGCGATGCGTTCCTCGAGCGTGCCGGTGCACAGGAATTTGTGGACCAGAACCCGTTTGTTCTGGCCGATCCGGAAAGCCCGGTCCGTGGCCTGGTTCTCGACGGCGGGGTTCCACCACCGGTCGTAGTGCACCACGTGGCTCGCCCGGGTGAGATTCAGCCCGTATCCGCCGGTCTTGAGCGACACCACGAGCAGCGGAGGCGGTTCCTGCGCTTCCTGGAAACGGGTCACGATGGCGTCCCGCTCCCGGAGCGACACCGACCCGTGCAGCACCGGAATCTCCGCGTCCAATACCTCTGAGAGATAGGGCGCAAGCAGCTTCGCCATCTCCGCGAACTGGGTGAAGACCAGCGCCCGCTCCCCCTGCTGGACGACTTCGGTGAGGATCTCGACGAGCCGGGTCAGTTTTCCGGAACGGCCAGCCAACAACCCGCCAGCGGCGAGGAAGTTCTCCGGGTGGTTGCAGATCTGCTTGAGCCGCGTGAGGGTGCGGAGAATCTCGCCCCGCCGGGCGAACCCGGTATTGCGCTCGATCCGCTCGAGGCACTGATCCACAGCCGCCTGGTAGAGCGACGCCTGCTCCGGGGTGAGGTTGCAATAGACGCGGGTCTGGTGCTTCTCCGGCAAATCGCGAATGACCTTGGGATCGGTCTTCAGCCGGCGCAGGATGAACGGGCGGACGAGCCGGCGGAGTTCCTCGGTGGCTTCCGGATCCTGGGCTCCCTCGACCGCGGCGGTGAACGTTCGCCGGAACGTCCGTTCCGGGCCGAGGAAACCCGGGTTCAGGATTTCCATGATGGACCACAGGTCGGTGAGGCGGTTTTCGAGTGGCGTCCCCGTCAGCGCGAAACGGATCGGCGCCACGAGCCGCCGCACCGCCCGGGTCTGTTTGGCGCCCGGGTTCTTGAGGTTTTGGGCCTCATCCACGATCAGGCCGCCCCACTCCACCTCCCGTAGCTGATCGAAATCGCGGTGGGTAATCCCGAAGGAGCACACCACGAGATCGCTCTCGTCCAGAGCTCGCTGCAACTCGGCTCCGCGCGACCGTCCCGCCCCCTGACGCACGTGCAGGCGCAGCGAAGGCGCGAAACGCTGCGCTTCCTTCCTCCAGTTGGCGACGATGGAGTTGGGGCAGACGAGGAGCCACGGCCGGGTCAGCCGGCCCGCTTCCTGTTCTCCGAGCAGGAAAGTGAGCGCCTGACAGGTCTTGCCGAGTCCCATGTCGTCCGCGAGGCAACCGCCAAGGCCGTGTTCCGCGAGCAGGCGTAGCCAGCCATACCCAACCCGCTGATAGGGGCGGAGTTCCGTCCTGAGACCGGAAGGCGGATCGAGCGGGCCCAGTTCCTCGGCCGCCGCCTCGAGTGCGCTGAACAAGGATCCGATCCAGGACTCTCCCTCGATCTGGGAAAGCACCGGCGCCGTCTCCTCCGGCTCGAAGAGGTCGGGCGCCGTCGAAGCGAGCCGCAGGCGCTCCCGCAGCGCGTCCCGCAACACCGGGGACCGATCGGCGTGCGCGCGCCGGCGCGCCGCTTCCGTGAGGAGCCGATTGACCGCATCCTGATCCAGCTCCACCCAGGAATCGCTCGCCCGGACCAGGCGGCGCTTGCCGCGGGTCAAACGCCGGAATTCGTCGAGCGTCCAGGCGTGGTCGTCAATCGCGACCTGCCAGCTGTAGTTGACCAAGGCATCGAGGCCGACCCCGCCGCCGGGAGGGGACCCGGCAAGTTCCGACGACCGGACCGTGCGCGGCAGGGGGCCCGGCGAGCCCGCCTGCGGGCGGACGGTGAGCCGGAGGGTTGGCTTTCGTCCGCGCCGTCCGGCGAGCGTGGGCGGAATGCGAACTTCGAACCCCTGCTGGGCGAGCGCCGCCTGACCTTCATGAAGGAACTCGTACGCCTCGGCCGCCGAAATCCACACCTCCTCGGGAGCGCTGCACTCCAAGCCCCGCTCCAGGAGGGAACAGTCGCGGGCCGCCCGGCCCAGGTTTTCAAGGAGGGGGATCGCGGGATCGGCAATCCCGAAGCGCCTGAGATTTGCCGCCGCGTCACGCGCGCTCCAGACCTCGCTCAGCGGCATGAGCGCTGTCTCGGCGCCCGCCGGATCGTCCGCACCGTTGGCTTCGGCGGCGGCAGCTCCGGAGACCACGAGCATCGACAGGCGGAAGCGGATGCGCCAGCGGCGCTCGTCGGGGTCGGTCGCGGTCGCTTCGGTCTGGGCATTCTCGGCGGGAGGCTCCAACAAGAAGACCAGTCGGGCGTTTCCGACGGCGCCCGCGGCGGACTCGGCCGCGTCCCCGCCGAGAGCGCCGTCCACCTGCCCGAGGGATTCCGTACTTTCGCGGTCGAGCCCGCCGGAAGCGCCCGCGAAGAGGTCGTCGAGGATCCGCTCGATAACCTCGCGCCGGCCCCGCGGCGCCCCGACCGCGCCCGGCGACCAGCCGAGGCGCCGGCCCGCGTCTCGAATGACGTTGTCTCCAAGCGACACCAGATAGCCGCTGATGGCCGTCTCGGCGTCAAGGCCCCCAAGCGCGGCCGCCGGAGCGGCGAGCCGAAGCGCGTCGAGCTCCCGTTGCTGCGAGCCGAGATCCGCACGCCACAGGGAGGCGCCGTCACCACCGTTCCGGTGAACCGTCGGGCGGAACCGGCCGCGCGAGAGAAGGCCCAGGAGAAAGCGGTTGGCAAGCGACCAGAACCGGAGCGAGGCCGACCGGAAGTCCGGATCCCCATCGCGGGGAGCGCACGCGGCGAGCGTTGCCGCCGCCTCAAGCGGCGAGAGCGTCAGTCCGGGCCCGGCGCCTCCCGGCCATGCCGACTCGAAGGTGGCGGCCGACCCCGGGGCCGGCCACCGGTCTCCTACCCGCTGGCGTAACCATCCAGCCAACTCGCCAGGTGCGACGTCAGGCGCCCAAAAGTGCAGGCGCCAAGCAGGCGCCAAGGTGGCTTCGAGACGGAAGGGAGGGGCCGGAGGAGACAGAAACGGTCAGTGTACGACAGCCTGTCGCCGGCACTTCAAGCAGAAACTTAAGTGTCCGTCATTTTCTGCCGAAGGGGCCTACCGGCGCTCTTCGAAAGCCAGCGTCGCGACCAGCGGACAGTGGTCGGAGAGCCGGTCACGAAGCGAATCCGGCGCCCGGTAGCGCACCTCTTCGAAGGCACGGGAGACCGCCTGCCAGCCTGGCGGAGCAAACGCCACCACGTGATCCACGTAGTGGTCGAAGTGGCCGCCCCAGCAGGTCGGCGAACTGCCCGCGGACGGCAGGATGACCGGATCCCCCGGCAGCGCCCTCGCCACTTCGTCGCCGGGACGGGAAAGAAACCGGTTCCAATCGCCGGCCACCACGATGGGAGTCCCCTCCCCCAGCCGCTCAAAGAGCCAGCCCTTGAGCACCGCCAGTTGCATCCGCAGAAATCCGCAGGGCCGCTCTCCGGAGTCCAGGGGATCCCCGTGGCAACCCGACTGGAAATGAAGGGTCAGGACGCGCACCCGCTCCTCTCCCCGCGTGAGGGTCACGTCCACTCCGTGACGGTCGCGGCCCTGGGGATTCCATTCGACGACATCGGAGTGGTGTTCGGCCCGCCAGCCCGCGGCGCGCCGCACCACGATGGCGGTGCGCTGCGCCCATTCCGGATCGGTGTCGCGACGGGAAAGGAAGAGGTCCCACTCCGCTTTCGGAAAGATCCGGCGGACGGCAGCGGCGTTTTCGACCTCCTGCAGGCCGACAGCCGCGACGCCAAGAGTCGCGAGCCTCGACACGACCTCGCGGAGGCGCTCGAAATCGACCTCCCGGCGGAGGTAGTGACCACCCCGTTGATTGCCCCGCAGCACCTCGTCCCGAACCCCGTCGCCGAGCCAGGCGATGTTCCAGGTCGCGACGGTGATCGCGGAGGGGGATGGCTGCCGCGGAGGAGCCGCACCGAGAACGAGCAGAAGCCCGAACGCCGCCGACCAGCGGATGCGCCTTCGGAACCTCATCCGGTGCAGGGTACCGAGCCCGCAGCATGACGAAACGGAAAGCTGGCCGGCCCGCCGGAACCCGAGCCGCCGAAACCCTTCGTTCTACGCGGCTCCTTCGCTGCCGGGCGGGGCGTGCGCGACCCGGGGAGGACGGTGATGCTTGAGTCCGAATGGGCTCAGGTCCCACCTCGGCGGCCGTTCCAGACACCAGTCCGCCATGATCCGGCCGACCACGCCGCAGAATTTGAAGCCGTGGCCCGAGAACCCGGCGGCGACGAAGACGTCCTCATCGTCCGGATGACGGTCGAGGATGAAGTGCCCGTCCGGGCTGTTCGTGAACATGCACGCCGTCATCCGGCGGGTGGGGCCGTTTGCGCGGGGACAAAAGGCCTCGATCCCCTCGCGCACAACGGCCTCGTCCTCCGGGTGGCACTCCCGATCCATGGCGTCCGGATCGGGAACGTCCTGCCGGAGGTGGTGGAACTTGCCGATCTTGAATCCCTCGCCCCGGTTGTCGGGAAAACCGTAGAAGTTGCCGATCGGGGATTCCAGAACGAACACCGGGAACCGGTCCGGCTCGAATACCGGTGGATCGAGCGGGTCCGTCCACAGCATGACCTGCCGGACGGGCCGGCACCTCGCCCCGAGGTCCGGCAGCAGGTCGCCGACCCACGAACCGGCCGCGATTACCAGCTTTCTCGCTTCGTAGCGGCCGGCATCCGTCTCGACGCGTAGCCCCGCCGGAGTCCTCTCCCATCCCAACACCCGGACGCCGGTGGCGATCTCGGCGCCGAGGTCGCGCGCCGCCGCGACGTGGGCCGAAATCGCCGTCTCGCTGTGCAGGTATCCCGCGTCCGGCTGGTGGATCGCGTCCATCTCCGGAGGAAGCTGATAGCCGGGGAACCGCCGGTTCACCTCCCCGGCGTCGAGTTCCTCGAACGGCAGGCCGTGTTCGACGCAGGACTTCCGGGAACCCTGGACAATGCCCCCCGAGGGGGGCCCGATGTCGAGGCCGCCGGTCACCCGGAGGATGGACTCGCCGGAGGCGTCCTCGAGTTCGCGCCAGAGCCGATAGGCCTCCCGCAGCAGCGGGACGTAGTGGGAGCCCTCGGAATACGCGAGGCGGATGATGCGGGTCAGCCCGTGGGACGAGCCGAACGTATGGGGGATGTCGAAGCGTTCGAGGCCGACCACCCGGGCACCGCTCTTCGCGAGGTGGTAGACGGTCCCACTGCCCATGCCCCCGACGCCGATGACGATGGCGTCGTAGGGGGGCGAGGTCATGGGAGGAGGCGCGGAGGAGGCGGCGCCGGCGTCACCCGGCCAGCAGCTTCCGACAGAAGGCCAGCCGGGGACAGTTGTTCAGGGTACCTCCGGTGTCGCGCGACGACCCCCCCTCCTAACCGGGGCCGGTCACTCTCCTCAGGCGTCCGACCGCGCCGGCGCCGACCAGGACCAGAAGGGCCCCGAGCGTGGTGAGCGGAACCGCCGCCCGGGCCGTGACATCGTCGACCCGCTCGTCCACGAACCGGAACGACGGGACCCCGGGAAGGACGTCGGCCGTCATCCGTTCGCCAGCGAGGATGGCGGGGACGAAGAAGCTCCGCCAGTGGTCCGCGAATTCACGGACCTGGGACCGGAAGAGCGCAAAGCGCGCGTCTCCCGTACCGGCCGCATCCAGCAGCGCCTCCTGGGCCAGGAGCGCCGGGGACAGGAAACGGTAGCGGCGCACCAGGGTCCGCTGGGCGGCGAGGCGCTCGTCGTACACGCCGGTCACTTCTTCGAGCCGGCGATTCACCGCATCGGTCGCGGCCCACGCCAACGCGGCGCGATTCGCCTCGTCCGCCGCCACCCCGCCGGCCAGCTCGGGGTGATCCTCGAGATAGCGCGCCAGCAGTTCGCTCCGCTGGTTCACGGCCTCGTTCGAGGCCTCGCGCTGGGCGGTGATCATCTCCACCCGGGACGGCAACGGATGGAGCAGCCCCGCGGCGATGTTCACGCTCGCCGGCAGGACCACGACCAGCAAGAGCCAGGCGCCCACCAGGACCGTGGCGTTCCACGCCGAGGACCTCCCGAGGCCGTTCACCCAGGCGGCCAGGGTGAACCAGAAGAGCGCGTAGGCGGCGACCGCCGCGCACCAGAGTGCCACCCGGCCCGGGGACTCGAATCCTCCCGTGAAGAGGACCCCGAGCAACGAGACACCGAGAGCCAGCCCCATCACCAGGATCGCCCGGAAGGCCAGCTTGGCGGCCACCACCCCGCGGGCCGAGACCGGCTGGGAGAGGGTCAGCGCCAGCGTTCCCTGCTCCCGTTCGCCCGAGAGCACGTTGAAGCTGAGCGCCAGGATCAGCAGCGGCAGCAGATAGACCAGCACGAAGGCCAGATCGAAGCGCCCCACCAGCAGGTTCAGCGGGTTCTCGATCTCGCCGTTTTGCAGGAACGAGGACTCGTTGGTCTGGATGCTGATGTCGTAGTAGTAAGGCAAGAGGTCGGTCTGTCCCACCGCGAGCGCGGTCAGCGGGCCCGGGTCCAGCACCGCGGTGTGAGCCCCGGGAGCTCCCCCGAGGACGCTGGGGGACCGGGGGTCGCGGAACGGGGAGGAGGGGCGACCGCCCTCCGCGATGCGCTCGAGCTCCGCTTCGAGGGCCTGGACGCGTTCGACGTTCCCTTCCCGGGCGGCGGCGACGGTCCCTTCCTGGAAATTGACCCACGCCATCCCGTTCGCCAGCGCGTAGGCGAAAAGGAGGGCGAACACTCCCAGCACCAGCCCGAGCGCGCGGTCGGCCCGGAGGAGGCGCCACTCGTTCCGCAGGACAGTAGAGAGGGTCATGGTTACGCCACCTCGGCGCGCCGCACCAGCGATCCGGCGACCAGGAACGCGCCCACCAGCCACAGCCCGAGCATGCCGAGGGACAGGGTCCGGTTCTGCAGCACCCATCCGAGCGAGGGGGCGTCATAGTGGAAGGGCGGAACCTCCGCCCAGGTGTCCGCGGTGGCGATGTAGGTCTCCCCGGTGCGGGAGTTCTCCGCCAGGTCGCCGTTCATCCGGCGCATGAGGTCCCTCCGGTACTCCTCCGCCGCGGTGGCGAAGTGCCGGTGTTGCTCGACATCGGTTCCGGCGAGCCCCATGGAGAGGGTGCGCACCGCGAGCAGCGGCGCCGCGACGGAGAGCGCCTCGTGAACCACTCCCTGCCGTCCGAACCGGTTCCAGAGGGCGCCGTAGTTGCGGTCGAAGATCCGGTTGGCGAACTCCTCGCTCTCCTGGAGGTACACGCCGATGACGTTCACGGGAAGGTCATCGACAGTCTCCACGCCGTGCTCCGCGAGCAGGCGGGCGGTCGTCTCGCCGCGGTCGGGCCGCTCGATGCCGGGAACGCCGGAGGCGATCTCGCGCTCCATGGTGCGGGCGAACTCGACCGCCGAAGGCGTCGGGTGCAGCCACTTCGAGAGGTCCACCGCGACGCGCGGCGCCACCAGTCCGTTCAGCACCCAGATCCCGAGCAGCGCCACCAGCGCGGTCCGGGCCGACCGGACCCACGCCGATATCGCGATGGACAGCGCCACGAAGACCCCGAAGTAGGCCAGATAGCTGACGGCCAGGACCCCGCCCCGCGCGAACGGCGTGGCCCCCGGGCCCGGGCTGCCGATGGCGATGGCAGCGCTTCCCACGATCGCCGCCGGAACCAGGAGCAGCGCGAGGGCGCCCGCCACCCCTAGCGCCTTGCCGAGCCCCAGATCTCGCCGGGAGATCCCGGTGGCGAGGAGCTGCCTGAGCGTGCCCTGTTCGCGCTCCCCCGCGAGAGCGCCGAAAGCGAGCAGGATGATCAGCAGCGGCACCAGGTACTGAAGGACCTGCGCTGCCGTGAGCGCCCCGAGACGCTGGCCGGCGGTGGCGTCCTGCGCCGGGCGCATGAGGAAGTCGTTCTGGCGGTGGGCTTCCAGCCAGACCGAGGTTCCGGTGTAGGGATCGACTCCCTGGTCCAGAAACGACAGGGGAAGCCGGGGCTTGAAGGCGTAGATGCCGTAGTGGGCCGCCGAGTGGGGGTTCTTCTCCCCCTGGGACTCCCAGTGGTCGCGGGCCGTCTCCCGCGCCGCGGAGTGGGCTGCTTCGGCGCGCCGGGTCTCGACCCACCCGCTTCCCAGCGAGACGAGCAGCAAAACGCCCACGATGGCCGCGCACCAGCGGAAGCGGCCGTCCCGGAGCAGGTCGGTGAACTCTTTTCTGACGATGTGTCGGATCATCACGTCCCTCCTACTCATGCATGTGGTCGAGGTAGATGCGCTCGAGATCGGCGTGGCCGATCTCGCCGGTGCTCAGTTCGGTGACCAGCCGGCCGTGCCGCATGATCCCGATCCGGGTTCCCGACTCCTTCGCGCGAAACAGGTCGTGGGTCGCCATCAGCACCGCCACCCCCCGGCTCCGGAGCGTCTCGATCAACTCGGAGAACTCCCGGGAGGCCTTGGGGTCGAGGCCGGAGGTGGGCTCGTCGAGCAGCAGCGCCTCGGCGTCCTTCGCGACCGCGATGGCGATCCCGACCTTCTGGCGCATGCCCTTCGAGTACTCCGCAACGCGGCGCCGGACCGCCGGGAGGGGCAACCCGACATCCACCAGAATGTCGGTCAGGCGCTTCGTCGAGAGCGTCTCCCGGCCGCCGAGGGCCGCGAAGTACTCGAGGTTCTCGAGCCCGCTGAGGTTGCGGTAGAGCATGACCTGCTCGGGCACGTAGGCCAGTCGCCGTCTTGCTTCGAGCGCGCTCTCTGCCACATCGAAGCCGGAGACCCGGACGCGGCCGGAACTCGGTTCGATGAACCCGAGGAACAGGTGGATGGTGGTGGTCTTACCGGCGCCGTTCGGGCCCAGCAAACAGTAGACCTCGCCGGGCCGAATGGACAGGTCGAGGCCGGCAACGGCTTCAAGGGCGCCGTAGCGCTTGACGAGGGAGCGGGCCTCGAGGATGGGATCCTCGAGTTCCGCCGCGTGGACGGGAATGGGTGGGGCCTCGCTCGTGGCGGGGGCCTCCAGGACTGCCTGGGTGGACATCTGATTCTCCTCCCAAATGAGGGAACGCCGGCGCACCGGAGCGGGCGCGGGCGCAACAACAGGACGGATTGGCCGGCTCGGGGCCGACTAGGGCTGTTGCGGAGTCAGGCGGGCGGCGCCCGGGAGCCGCCCCCCGTGGGCGTGATCCCGTGGACGCGCGGGGCGGCAACCGGAAGGACCGCGGCGCGGACGTCCAGGTCCGGATTCGCCGGGAGGCCGGACACGATGAAGGGCGCGTCCTGGGCGTAGCAGAGGACGCAGTGGTCCCCCTGCCCATCGACCTCGTCGTGCAGATGAGGGATGGCGCTGAAGGCCAGCAGCGCGAGCGCCACTACGGCGGCCCACGGGAGCATCCGGCGCCAGTTCGGCCTCATGGCGCGGATTGTTGGTTGTTCGGGCGGAAGCGTCAAGTTCGTTTCTGAAACCCCGTACTGTGGAGGCTGCGGACCACCGTCGCCCGGTCGGGCGCTTGTCGTCCCCTTCCAGTTCACATGCTGAAGCCCTGCGATCCCGTCGCGCGGACGGGGGTGTGCTCCCAGTACCGCTGGCCGGTCTGGAACTACGTCGCGCCGCTCCGGGGCATACAGGATTTCGCCGCGGCGTTTGAGGCTCTGAAAATGGTGCTCTCGCAGCTGCCGCGCACGGAAGTCGTCTCGTTCGACGGCTCGTACCTCCACGCGCTCGCCCGAAGCCCCAAGGGCTATATCGACGATGTGGAATTCCTGGCGGCTCCGGCCGACAGCGTGATTCACATGCGCTCGGCCGCCCGTTCCGGCACGTTCGATTTCGGAGTCAACCGGCGGCGAATTCGCAGGGTTCGGCGCTTGTTCCGCGCTGAGATGGCTCGCCGCGCCGAGCGCTAGCAAGATCCACCGTCAGACAGCCTCGGGCGGGCGTTCGGCAATCCGACCTGCCGCGGTAGCAGCCTGTGGCAAAACCCCCGCGGCGTTCGAGCGGCGATGCATCCCGCCTGAACCGCGCCGCCTTGCGGCGCTCATCGTTGCGTTTCGGTCGAAATACACCCGGTATTCCTCCCTCACGCGCCTTGTCAGCCGGGCCCCCACCGGGAGAACTGGGCCTCGCCACTCTCGGCGCTCACGGGGGTTTCACCACAGGCTGCTAGCCACGTCACGGCTCTCGCCCCTCGATCCCGGGCCCAACGTAGCCGTCGCGGGTCTGCGGCAGTTTGCGTCCGAGCAGGCGGGAAGCGACCAGCGTCCGCAGGATCTGTGCGGTGCCGCCGCCGATCGTGAACATGCGAGCATCACGGACCATGCGTTCGAGCGGACGGTTCCGCGAATAGCCGGCGGCGCCGAACATCTGCAGCGCATCGTTCGTGACCTTCACGGCGGTCTCGGAGGCCAGGATCTTGGCCTGGGCCGCCTCGGTGGCATCGGGGAAGCCCGACTTGTCCGCGCCGGCGGCGGCCCGCCAGATCATCAGCCGCGCGGCGTCGAGCGCCGTCGCCATGTCGGCGAGCATCCACTGCAGACCCTGGAACTCGCAGATGGGCCGCCCGAACTGCTCGCGCGTCCGGCTGTAGTCGAGCGCCAGCTCGTAAGCGCCCTGCGCGATGCCGAGCGCCACCGTCGCCGCTCCGACCCGCTGGCCGTTGTAGGCGTTCATCAGGCCCGCGAAGCCACGCCGAAGGCCTTCCGGCGGGATGACGATCGTGTCGTCAGACACTTCCAGGTCTTCAAGCAGGATCTCCGTCTCGGGTAGGCCGCAGAGGCCCATGGCCGGCTCGCGGCGGCCGATCCGGAGGCCGTCCGGAGCGCCGGTGTCCGGACAGCGAACAACCATGAAGCCCCCTATCCCCTGCTCGATCCCGTCCTCGAACACCCGGGCGAAGATGAGATGGAGCCGGGACACCCCGCCGCCCGTGATCCAGTGCTTGACTCCGTTGAGGACGAAGTGCCCGCCCTTCCTGTCGGCGCGGGTCGTCATCTCGGTAGCCGCGCTCCCGGCAGCGGGCTCGGTAATGCAGATCGCGGGCTTGTCCCCCGAGAGCACCAGCTCGGCCGCGAGCCTCTTCTGCGCCTCGGAGCCGTACCGCATGATCGCGCCGATCGCGCCCATGTTGGCCTCCACGACAATGCGGGCGGTCACGCCGCAGACCCGGGCTAGCTGTTCGATGACTGGGACCGCATCCAGACAGGTCAGGCCGGGGCCGCCGTACTCCTTCGGGATCGTCATGCCCATGAAACCGGCCGCGGTCAACGCCTCCACGTTGGCCCACGGGTAGGCCTCCGTCCGGTCCACCTCGGCGGCGCGCGGCGCGATCTCCTGTTCGGCCAGTTCACGCGCTTCGTCGCGAAGCGAGACTTGGGTGCCCGAAAGTTCAAACATCACTCTTCACCCGCGTCGGCTCATTTCAGATGACAGAAGTTGGGAGCACCGCCGACTCGATCGCGGCGGGGGCTCTTGCTTCTTGTCAGTTTCTCCATCCGATCATCAAAGTGACACGAGAGTGCTCGGCGACCGGTGGGGACACCGCCCGGCCCGGCACCGGAAGACGCCCGGGCGCACCAGCCCCAACCGGCGGAGAGGGTGTCTGTCGAATAGACTCTCTAAACCCAGAACAATAGGACATTTATACGGCATCGTCGCTCGGACCATCCCACCAGCCGCCCCACGAATTCCGAGGGGCGGCACCGTTCATGCTGTTGTCCGGGTTTCCCAGCCATGCGGATGCTCTTTTTCTTGGCGGGCTACCTGCTCGCGCTGCTGCAGCGGTCACGAGTTCCCGTATGGCGAGACTGAACTGCGACGGGTACTGCCCGACGACGGTGGCCGTTTAGCTCTCCGGGGACGCCATTACCTGCCAATAGCATGGCTCGACCGAGCACTCGACCATTTCAACGACCAGCGCGAACTCCCCACCCTGATCCGGCTCGATCAGCAGGACAGGGTAGTTGTCCGGCAACGTGTCCTCCGCCACTATCTTTCCGCTTGGACTGCGGAGTAGCAGGTCCAGATCATCACAGTCCGAATCGCATGTTCCGCTTACCCGGTACCGCATGCCGTTTTGGAGAACGAGTGGAATACTTACCCGACCGCGCTGGTCGAGGCTCCCTGTCCTCTTTTCCTCCGTCCGGACGCTCCACTCGCACGCATCAACCGGACAGGAGACCTCCACGTTCACGAGCCCGGTTACCGCAGCCGTCAAAAGCAGCACCGGCACTGGGTCCATCGCGGCGTCCTCGTCGAGCGTCTCGCCCAGAGGATCACGCACCATGAGGTTGCAGTCCTCGTCACAAAGCCCGTGGATGATGTAATCGACCCCTTCCTGGATTCGCACAGGGAATGTCGTGCTCTCTCCGGCTGCCAGCTTCCCCTCCTGCGGAGGGTTCCACGGACCGGTGCCCATCGGAGCGCGAGCCTGCTGTCCACTCGCTGCTATCCCCGCGAGCAGGGTACCCGCTAACACTAGAAGCCTTCTCATGCTACGGCTCTGTTTTCAGGGAACTGAGGAACTCCGATACAGGATCGCCAACGGACTTTGTTTCACTTTTCACAGCTGCCAGCGCCTGCATAACCGCAAGGTCTGTTGCGAGTTTGTCGACTCGCTTGTCCACATCGCGGTAGAGGCTCCACCCCACGCCAGCCAACCCCAAGACCAGCGTGAGCACACCGCCGATCAACTGCGCCGGAGTGAACCCGACCATCCTCGCGGGCTCTTCCGCCTGCGCAGGCTCTTCTGGCATCGCCACGCTACCTCCGAGAAACCGACTATAGCCGCCCCACTTACCTGAGATCGAACACCGGCTGTGGGCGTATCACGGCACGCTGCGGCGGCGGGATCGTCGGCGCGTACACGGTGCGGTCGTAGTGCGGGCCTAGGACGATGGGAGGCCCGGTCTTCCCGTCCCCGCTCCGGGCGGGCCTCCACTGTCAGATTTGTCACATACGCGCTCTTATGACCGAGAGCCAGCCGACCGCACGACGGTTCACGGGTTCCGGTGGGCATTCCGCGCCTGGGAAGCTGACGCGGAAACTCCGCGAGGGATTACCGGGAGCTGGCCTAGCGGTGCTTCATTGAGCCGTGGCTCGGGAGCGGCGCGCCGGGCGACGGCTTCGTCGAAACCGAACAACTACTATGTAGGCGCGCTCATGAAGGGGCGCCCCGTCATAGCTTGGAGGAGGCACAAGATGTCCACGAGTACCTTGAAGATTGCCAACTGGAACATCGAGTGGATGAACCGCTGGTTCTCGGCTGACACAGAAGCGCCAAGACTGAGAGACGGCATGGAAGGTCTTGCGTGTCGGGTTGCCAATGTCATCGATGCGCTCAAGGCTGATGTCTTGACCATACAGGAAGGGCCCAGTCGACGGAGTGAAATGGAGTTGTTCGTAGAGAAGTGCCTAGAGGGCAGCTATGACGTTGCAGGTCCGGCTGGGAAGGGTCAACAGAAAATCTATGCCCTGTTCAAGAAGGGTTCGGTGCAGCGCATGTGCCGCCTCGACGAAGACCGAGGGTTCGATTTCGATGACGTTTGGGACGCGGACATCGATGCCGACATGCAGCTCGATGCGTATCGGTTTACACGGCCACCGCTGGTCGTGGAGATCAAAACGAACTCGGGCAAGACGTTTCGCCTCATTTCGATACACACCAAATCCAAGTACGTACATGGACAACGCGCTTTGTGGAACGATCCCGTCCGCCGTCCGCAATTCATTGAAGCGGCCCTGCGGGCACGGCGTCGGATTTCAGCGGAGGCAATGCGTATACGCGAATACCTTGATCTGTGCCTTGAAGAGGACAATGCAGCGCGAATTGTCGTAACAGGAGACTTCAACGATGGTCCAGGACTCGACTATTTTGAGCGCCGCTACCTGACACACGATGTGGCCGGAATCATCGCTGGCAGCCCTTTTCGCCCACGGTTCATGCTGCGACATGCTTTTGTGGACTTGGAACAGGGTGCGCGAAACTTCACCGCAGTCTTCGACGACTTTGTTGACAACGTAAAGGGTCGGAAGGTCTTGCTGGATCACATTCTTGTTTCCGCAGGCCTCTTTTGGGACGACAAGTGCCAACGGAATGCTCGGGGCAGGATTGAACACGCCGTGTTCGACAGCCAGATTGATTCGAGCAAACCCACGCGGTCAAGACAGCACTTGCCCAGTGATCACCGGCCACAGTCGGTGACGTTCAAGATCTAGTGGCGCAGTTTCGCCGACTCAAGGCCGCGCGCTCAGGCCTAGCGGACCCGACGGCGTCCGGTCCCCGCCGAACGACACCGAGCCGCCCCGCTCGGGTGAGCCCCTCCGCCTGCTGGGCCACCAGCGCCCGCACCCGCACGTCCAGCGACAGCCCCATCACCGCATCAGTGAGCGCCAAGCCGCCGCCCAGATCTAACCCTGCGCCCGTCTCCACGTCCCCGCCGTCCCGCCGCAGACCCACCTCGACGCTCGGCGTCAGCGACAGCTGCCCGCGCAGTGGTCGAACAGACTCGGCATTGGGATGACCGTGTTCGACACTTGGGAGAACATCGTAGAGCAGGCGCTGTTCTGGGCCGCCGATTCCAAGCCGTGTTCGACGGCGTCCAACGTGTCGGCCTCGTCTCTCGAACGACACCTATAACTCTATGATAGTAGGGAACTACCGTGAAATGGAATCGAACCCGACCCAACATTTGCCCCCACGAGGACGGTCTCCGCTGTCTCCGCGGAAACATCACAGACACTCATCCACCTTGCCGCTTCGGCCTCGGGTCACCACCTATTCCTCAAGTGCATCCCGACGCAGCTTCCCTAAGACCGATGCGATCGCCCCGATTTCCCCGGTCGTGATGTGCACCTCAACAAATACGCTCTCCCTTCTCGGTTTCTGCTGCACCATCTCCCACGCTTCCCATCGGCCGCCGTTGGTTAGTACAGCGTACCTGGCTCCGATCTCCGTTGCGTATCCGGACGCCTGCCTGCGGTCTGTTTCCTTCGGCCCCGAGTCCGCAGGCTTGGCCTCCACAACCGCAAACAACTCACCTTCTGACGACACGAGAACGTAGTCGACCTTGTTCCCGTTTGCACGATGCTCCAACCGAACTCGCGCAGGGTCTTTGATGTCCCAATCGAGGGCGGTCAACACGGGGTCGATAACCAGCGCCCTCGTCGCTGTTTCATTCCCGCGAAGGTACTCATTGTGCTCGGTAAGAACTCTCCGCGCCTCCTCAATGCACTCCTCAAGCATGGTTCTCGTTCCACCCTCCATCTCTACCATGGCTCACTCGGTCACCCACTATGCGTAGCCGCGTCGTGCGATCCTCGGACCGTCTACTCTCAGTCCCGCTTCCAGGCTCGAAGTACAGACCGAATTCTCTCCCAGATCAATCTGAGTGAGCCGCTCTGGGCATCTCTTGGGTGCGGTTCGGCTCTTTGCTGTTGGTAGTAGCCGCTGCGTCTGGTCCAGGCCTTCTTGCGCACGCGCGCGACTTCTGCTCGCGAGAAACCTCGTGCCCACCGGACAACGCCTTTCTCGATCCAATAGTGTGATCTGCACGCGAAACTCCAATTCCCGATGGACGGGTCCAACGAGACTGTTCTCCCGTCGTAGGCGAGCCGCCACTCGGCGGGGCCAAGAGGAGTCACCACCTCCTCGCCGCACCCACACGCGCAGCGGTGGACCACCGTGCCGAAACGCATCGAGACGTACAGAACGCCGTCACACAATTCTTCCGGTACGTGATCCACGAATTCGTTGCGCAATCTCATTGGCTAGCGTCTACGTCCCGCAGCACTCGGTTGCTCATGTGATTTCCGTCAATGGTGTAGGTGCTCCTGTCCTCTTTGCCGAGGTCCATGTAGAACCCTCGGTACTTCTTCCACCGGATAACCGCAAGCGCCGCGTTAAGCGCGTTCAACTCAACGATCTGAACATTCCTCTCGTACTCCCCAACGTCTCGTAATCCACCCTCACCACGTTGTTCCGCGGCGCTTCTCGGCGTCTCACAGAAGCTTGTTCTCAGGACTCCTAACAACTCGTCGCCGGTCTTTTCTATTCCCATTCCCACGTCGACGAATGGTACTCCAATCCCGTCCAGCCCTGGCAGCAGCCATTGTCTGGTTCTATTGCTGTCGATCGCCACGAACACGAAATCGAGGCCCTCAAGCACACTCATGTGGTCCGCCGTCACGTGGAGCGCGTGAGCGACGATGCCTCCCCGCATCTTCCCATATCGCTCACTGTACAGTTGAACCTTTGTCCGGCTCTCCTTGAGTTCCTCTGTTGTCGTCGGACCGGGCGCGCGAAACGCGTTATGCTGCTCAAACCGATCGCCGTCGAACAGATGGATCTCGGCAACGCGCGTCTTGCTAATGTAGTCCAGTATGTACGACCCGGTCCCTCCGAGCCCGATTATGCCGATCCTGTCTCTCGAGAGACTCTCATTGAGCCGGGTTATGCCAGCGCGACTCGATGCGGTTTCCATGAAAACAAACGGATCGTTTGGATCAACCGACAACTCTAACTGCCCTGCACGGGCCACCGCCGCGGGATCTAACCGCCTTGCACATCGTCCAATCACTTGTGCGTAGTGCGTCAGCTTGTGATGGTAGTCCTCGTACTTTCCCGTCACAGGTCTTGCCGAAAAGTAGTGGTCAACCCATAAGCCCTCCGCAAGCTCTTGGCGCTGACTGCTGTTCCGCAGAGCCTCGATAGGCGTACCTCGGTCGTCGCAGGGGTACTCACCCGCAAAGTAGATCGTGTGGTCCGGCGGTGGACTCGTTCCTGATACGTCGACTGCAAGAGGACAGACGAGCTGACCGTATTTTACTGTCCGCTCGCTTGTCACGTACGGAAGCCGATGCAGAAGCAAATGCCCGGAGCGGACTTCTATCTCGTAACCTTCTTCGACGAGGCGCTTCAGATCCTCGCTACGACTGATCAGTTCGCGTGACATTGATGATCGTTCCGTTCCGTACCTTCAGTCTTTGCCCTTCGTCTAGTTCTCCCTCAGGTATTCGTCCACCTGCCTCCCGGAACGTTATGGTGAACACGATCTGCGGACCTCTAGCGGGGTCATCAAAAGCGAGATCCACCAGTTCGTCGAACGAAAGTTCATCGCGCTCGACCTTCTTTTGCCGTCCATTGATCGTGATCAGGAACGTCTTGTCATCCGGCCGCTCTAGTTCGTTTTGTTGGCTCATGAGATCCCCCTGTCCTTTTGAATGGTGTTTACTGGCCCTTCGCGAGAAGTCATCCTGCAGCCCGTTCGCGGCCTCACGGTGCTCTTCTGCTCGAACTTGCCCGATTCCGGCGGAACGCATGTCCGGAACCGTGCGACATCGCGCATCGTGCACAACTTGAGCGTGCCCAACTGCGGCATCCACAACGTCCGCGGAATTCATGCAATTCTATCATTCTTCGGGCGTCGTCCTCCGTCGCCGTCATCGAAGCGATGGGGTCTTCTTCTGTGGCGGGCGCGGCGCACCGCTGCGTGCCACGGGAAGAATCGGACCTTTCCAGCGCGCGTCGAGAGCGATCCACCCCGCAGGGGCAGCTCCACTACGCATCTCGTCGAATCTGCTCTGCCGAGTGCTACTCACTCAGGGGAGCGGCGCAATCAGTCCGGTCGCTCGCGGAACAGCAGAAGAACTGCCAGCGCCCGTTGATCGTCGCTCGGCGCGCCATCGAAGGAATCCAGGGCGACTTCTGTGGCCTCTATGTCCCGTAGCACGCCTGATTTTGTAAAACGCGCCGTGGGATCGTAATCCGCAGCATGACGGCGTCCCTTAAGGTCCGGCACCAGATTCGTCAGTTTGCGAACTAATGGGGAGAGTGCGTGCGTTTCTGCGGACCTGCACACCTTTGTACATTGAGCGTGATTCAACGCTCGGTATACGCGGTTCCACGGAGTAGTCTGTTGCGCGGGACCGGTTCCGACCAGCCGATCCGCACAACACTGCATCAGGCGGTGGAACACAGCGTAGTATGTCGTGCTTACGGCGCGCCGAAGATCGGTCTGCCGCGGCCGCCCCGGACCAACTGATATGAGGGAACGGGCAGTCTCAATCAGATTGCGAGCTATCACCCCGCCAATCTCTTTCCTCGGACTTGGCGATGTACGACAAGACGGGTATGACCTTTGCGTCGAGCTCCTGCACGCGATTCCTCAGGGGTTCGATGACATCCAACACCTTGTGCGCATCGAGCGACTCGTTCGCAGACTCGTAGATGACATGGGCTGTCACGTACTCGAAACCGTCGTGGTCAACATCGGAGCCCATATAGATCGGCCCAAAACGCGCTGTACCACCAAAAATCTTAACGAGAACCTCGGCTACTATCTCCCGAACCTGGTTCAGTCGCGCATCGGTCACTGGCTGGTCTCGCGGCTCCGTCGTACGGACCAGTGTAACCGTTTCGGAACGTGGGTGTCTCGGCGGTCAGGCACAAACGGTCCCGTGAGATTGGGCCGCATCGCTACCGACTCCGAGACCAGACTGACGAGGCGGCGTCGAACGGGCTGAACGGCCAAGCTCTCTTCCAATCTCGCCTGCAGCGGCGCCGGAGGAAAAGGACGGGCAGCGCCATGGACGAAGAACGAAGGGCTCGATGGACACGCGCGATTCGGAAGTCGCGCCGCGGAGAACCAGTGGCGCCGCAGGAGCACAGCGCCCTGCTCTGCGAAGGTCTCTTCACGAGGCTGGACAGGGCAGACGCCGAGGAAGAGGCCCGCTACGTCGTGCGGTACCTGCTCTCCGGGGAGGACCTTTCGGACATCCCCCCGCGGGGGCCGCGGGAGGCCCGGAACTGGTTCGCGATGCGGGATGAGTGGGGCGCGGCGCGCCAGACGGAGAAGCTCCGGAACATGATCGATGCCAGCCGGCATGACCTCGACTACTGGACGGCGCTGAACGAAATCGCGATCCGGATCCAGGAAGAGCGTCGCTGGTGGCCCGCCCCGCTCGCGGACTGGGACATCGCGGTCCGCCGGGGGACATGGGCCAGGCCGGTCCGGGTCCCCGGCAATCAGGGGCAACCACACTACGCGAAAGACGCCCGGAACCTGTGGATCGCGTACGTGTTCCGCGTCCTCGTCCATCTTGGACTGGGAAAGATGGCGAGCTACTACGTCATCGCGGACGAACTCGACAGGAGCGAGAACGCCGTGATCGACGCGATCCAGTCGGCGAGAGCGCGGGACCGACTCCCGGCACCCTGGGAGTGCTGGCCTCCGACGGGGCAACGAATCGCCAATTACCAGCCTATCCGCCGGATAGGCTGGTAACGCTCGCCCGGCACTTTCCGGCATCGTCCGGGCCCTTTCCCGCAGGGGAGGTGCCCGACATGACCACACACAAGCGCCTACTTCGCCGCACCGAGGTGGAGCGGTACTGCCAGATCGGCCGCTCGACCATCTACCGCCTGATGCGCGAGGGGCTGTTCCCCGTCCCGATCCGGATCGGGCCGCGGGCCGTCCGCTGGCCCGAACACGAGCTCACCGCCTGGCTGGCCCAGCGCCCACGGGCGACCGGCGAAGGCGGCTCGTCCGCCGACACCGCCCACGGCTCGCAGCCGGTCCCGGGTTCGCCCCGCGACTGACCGGCCCGGCTTCCGTTCCGGTTCCGGTTCGCCAGCGCACGCGAGTCATGCCAGCAGACGCCCCTTCGACGGCGAATGCCGCGGTGGACTACCTGAACACGCTCTACCAGCCGGACGACCGTATGGCCATCGTCGCGGTCGGCCGGCACGAGCCGAAACCGAAGACGGAGCAGCGCGTCGTGACGGCGCGCGCGGCCACCCGTCCCGGCTACCAGCGGTTCCTGCGACACCTCAATGCGACCGGCCACGACATCTTCGTGTCCATGAACCCGATCCGTCCGGACACCCGATCCCGCGAGAAGGCCGACGTGCTCGAAGTGCGCCGTCTCCAGCTCGACCTGGACAAGAGCGGCCCGGACTCCCTCCGGCAGGTCCTCTCCGACGTGAGCGCCGGGCACCTTCCGGCGCCGGCCGCGGTCGTCCGCTCTTCCCGCCAGAACTATCAGATCATCTGGCACACGAACCCGGGCGCCTGGACCCCCGACGCCGCCGAGGACGCCATGCGGCGACTCGCCGGGCAGTACGACGGCGATTCCTCGGTCGCCGACGTGGCGCGCGTCATGCGGCTCCCCGGCTTCCGGAACAAGAAGCCCGAACGCGACGACGCCCCGGTCGTCTGGACCCCGCACGACGGCGGCCCCGTCCGGCCGGAGCAGTTCGCCCACCTGCCGCCGCCCGAGAAGGCGGCGCCGGTCCGCCACGAGAAGAAGAACGCCCCCCGGCGCGAAGTCTCGCAGTCCGACCGGGACTGGGCCTACGTCAAGGACCAGCTCCGCCGAGGGACCCCTGCCCAGCGCCTGGTCGCGCACCTCGAGAAGACGCGCGAGGACAAGCACAACCCCCGCGACTACGCCGAGCGCACCGTGCGGAAGGCACGCGCGGCCCTCGGCCTCACCCAGACCCGCGCCGTCCCGGCGCGCTGACCGGAGGACCTTCCATGGCCACCACCGAAATCACCCTCGAAAGCGGCGAACGCGCCCTCTTCGTCGATACCGAAGCGGAGTTTGCGCGCGCCCTGGACCGCGACCTTCCCATCGTCGCCCCCGTGGAGATCGCGGAGGCCTTCGGGTTCCCCGAACACCGCGACGGCCAGGAGTCCGACGACGACTTCGCCGCCGAGTCCGGCGACCACGGCGCCGCCTGATTCGGAGACACACCATGGCCCCGCCCAATACCGACACTCCCCGCAAGGACCGCGTAGGCGAGTACCACCGCCAGTTCGCCGACTCGATCGTCCGGCAGATCGAGGCCGGCACCGCCCCGTGGCAGAAGCCGTGGAAGCCCGGCGAGCGTTTCATGCCCGAAAACGCCATCAGCGGCAAGCCCTACACGGGCGGCAATGCGCTCTACCTCGCGCTCGCCGGCCAGGAGCGCGGGTTCGGCGACAACCGCTGGGCCACCTTCCGCCAGATCGCCCAGGCCGGCGGCCACGTCAAGAAGGGCGAACACGGCGAAAAGATCCTCTACTTCGACACCAAGAAGATCTCGCCGAAGAAGGACGGCCAAGGCCGCCAGGTCCTCGATGGCGACGGGCGGCCCGTCTACGAGCGCCACGACAAGGGCCGCGCCTTCGTCCGCACCTACACGGTGTTCAACGTGGAGCAGGCGCGCGGCCTCGACCTCCCGGCACGCGAAACCCCGGTGGCCGACTGGCAGGCCCACAAGTCCGCGGAAGCCGTGATCGACGCAGCGGGCGTTCCGATCAAGCACTCCCCCGGCGACCGCGCCTACTACGCCCCGAAGCCCGACCAGATCGTGCTTCCGGAGCGCGCCCAGTTTCCGAGCGCGGAGCAGTACTACGCCACGGCCCTCCACGAGCTGTCGCACGCCTCCGGCCACGAAAGCCGGCTGGACCGCGAGACCTTCCAAAAGGGCGTCAAGGCCGGCTTCGGCAGCCCCGCCTACGCCCGCGAGGAACTCCGCGCCGAGATCAGCGCCATGATGACCGGCGAACGCATCGGGATCGGCCACACCCCGCAGGACGGCCACGGCAACGGCGCCGCCTACGTCAAGAGCTGGGTCAAGGCGCTTGAGAACGATCCGCGCGAGATCCACCGCGCCGCCGGCGAAGCCGACCGCATCTCCCGCTACCTCATCAGCCCCGCGCGCGAACGCCTGGACGCGATCGCCAGGGAACCGCAGGCGGTAGCCGCCATGGCGACGCCCGAGCGCCAGCCCCCTTCACCGGCCCCGGCATCGCCGACGCGCGACGCGGCGGCGGCTCTCTCGCCGAGCCGCTGACGGCCCATCCCCCAGGAGCAACGGACATGGCAGAAGCCCAGAGCAACGCGCCGCGACGCGGCGCCGACGCATCGCCCCGACGCGGCGCCGAGGTGGCCACCGGCATCGCCGCCCCGTCCCGGTACCACGAGAAGTTCGTGGCGACCGTCATCAAGCAGATCGAGGCCGGCACCGCGCCGTGGCAACGCGACGCGAAGGCCGGAGAGCCCGTCCTCCCCCGGAACGCCATCACGGGCCGGCGGTACACCGGCGGCAACTCCCTCTACCTGGCCTCCCGGGCCCAGGACCGCGGCTTCACCGACAACCGCTGGATCTCCAAGAAGCAGCTCCGCGAGAACGACGGGAAGCTGGTCCGCGGCGCGGTCGGCGAACGGATCCTCTACCGCGACGACACCGGCAAGAAGCCCGTCTGGCGCACGACGACGGTCTACAACGTGGAGCAGACGCGCGGCCTCAAGCTGGACCGCCCGCCGCAGCGGGCCGAATGGCACGCGCACCGCGCGGCGGACATCGTGATCGCCGGTTCCGCGGTCCCCGTGAAGGAGTCCCCCGGCGACCTCGGCTACTACGTCAAGGACGAGGACCGCATCGTCATCCCGGAGCGCGGCCGCTTCTCGAGCGCGGACACGTACTACAACACCGCGTTCCGACACATGGCGCACGCCTCCGGCCACGAGGACCGGATGAACCGGGAGACCTTCAGGCAGGCGCACTCGGAAGGACTCGACGGCGAGGCTCACGGACGCGAGCACCTCCGCGTCGAACTCGCCACCATGACGACCGCGCAGCGCGTCGGGGTCGGTTATCAACCCACCGACTCCGAAGCCTACAAGGACCTGTGGGTGAAGGCGTTGAAGGCCGACCCCCGCGAGATCCACCGGGCGGCCGCCGAGGCCGACCGCATCTCGAAGACCCTGCTCCGGCCCGCGCGCGACCAACTCCGCGACCTGGCGCGGGAGGCCCGGCACCCCAACGCCCAGGCCGCTCCCGAGCGCGCCCCGGCGGCGCCGCCGCGGCCGGCGCCGGAACGCGCCGCGCCGAGCATGACCCCGGGGCGGTGACCGCTTCGCAATGAGTGACCGCTTCGCCATGAGCGCCCGCAGGCCCGACCCCCGCCCCCAGACGCCGGAGGTCGCCGTCCGGCCCGACGCCCGGCGGCGCTCCGGCCATCGGCAGGAAGCCCGCAAGCAGGGCGATCCCCGCCCCGGCCGCACCCGCAGCGAAGCGGCGCTCGTGGACGTGAGCATCCACGGGACCGTCGCCTACAAGGACATGGTGGCCGCTCAGTTCGACGGCCATCCCTACGCCGCCCGGCGGGCGATCGACAAGTTGATCGCGCAGGGCCTCCTCGAAGAGCGCACGGCGACCGCGCCCGATGGCGGCTCGTTCAAGACCCTCGCCGCGACCGGGGAGGGCGCGCGCCGCGCACAGATGGCCGCCGAACGTCACGGCTTCGACGCGACCCAGGTCTTCCACTCCGGGTGGGGCAGGTCCCGGGACGGCGCGCACGACGTGGCGATCTACCGCGCCGTCCGCACGGCCCGCGAGGAACTCACGGCCCGGGGAGCCACGGCAAGGCGCATCCGCCTCGACGGCGAACTCCGCGGGATCGTCGCCCGGCGCAGCGAAGCCGCCCGGGTACGCGCCGGCAGAGCGGCCGCCGACGCGGAACGCCGGCGCGCCGCCGGTGAATACCAGCTCCCCATCGGCCCGGACGGCAAGGTCGCCTTCCCCGACGCCCAGGTGGAATACACCTTCACCGACGAGGCAGGCCGCGACACCTTCGGGCGCGTCAACATCGAAGTCGTATCCGAGCACTACAGCCGGGGAGCCGTCGCCGCGAAGGCCGCGGCCGGCTTCGCCCTCTTCGGCTCGAACGGCAGGGCGGCCCGGAACATCGTCCAGTACGCCATCCGCGCCGGGAAGGCCGCCACCGGTCCCGATACCAACGCCCGGGGCGGATCGAACCGGCCGCCGTCCGACCTCTTCGAAATCTGACGATGTTCGACGGCCTCTGTCCCCCCTCGCCCGGACCGCTCGCCTGGTTCGCGGCCTGCTCGTGCGTCTGGCGCCTCTCCACCCTCCGCCGGGGCGCCACCACCCGGACCTCATGCACCCCTGGAAAGTGAGCCTCGGCCTCACCGTCGCCGTCACGGCCTCCCTCGTCTTCGTGGCCGCCGCCCGCTTCGACTACCTCGGGCCGCACCGCCGGCTGATCCTCACCGAGCACTGGTGGCCCGTCGCCCTCTACGCCGGCTCCGCGGTCCTCGCCATCGTCGTCGCCCTGGCCGGAGTCCTCCGGAGTCTCGGCCTCTACGACGTGGGCCGGAAGGTGGACCTCGTGGAGCGGTCCGTCCGCCGCGGCGACGGCGATCCCGAACTCGCCCGCCGCCTCCACGACCAGGAGCACGGTGATTTCGCCGACTAACGAACCCCCTACAGGAGCATCCCCATGACCCCCACCACGCGCCGACTCGCCATCGCATCGGCCGCGGCGGCCATCGCCCTCTTCCTGCCGGCCACCGCGCTCGCCCAGGGCGTCAGCCCCTGGCTCGACGCCATCCAGGTCCTCCAGAACGCCTTCACCGGCCCCATCGCCCGCGGCCTGTCGCTCATCGCCATCGTGATCGGCGGCCTCATGTTCGCCTTCGGGGAAGGCGGCTCCAAGAAGGCGCTCGCCGGGATCATCTTCGGGCTCGGGATGGCGATGGGCGCCGCCAACTTCCTGACCTGGCTCTTCTGAGGGCGCGCCTTGACCGGATCCAGACCGTGGCACGGCCACCCCGCGCTCAGCCGGCCGCTCACCATCCTCGGGGTCGAGCGCCGGTGGTTCCTGCTGTCGCTCAGCCTCGGGCTGGCGATGTGGAACGCCCTGAACTCGCTCGTCACCGGCGCGCTCATCTTCTCGACGCTCTACGCGTCGGGCTGGTGGGCCTGGCGGAAGGACCCGCAGATGCTCTCCATCGTCGCCGCAAGCGCCGCCGGCAGGGTCCGCTACGACCCCGGCAAGCCGAGCGGCTGGCACGTCGACATCCTCGAATGAACATCAGGGTCGAGCAGCAGGACTTCCAGGCGGCCGGCGCGCTCGCCGACGAGCTGCCGTACTGGGGCTGGCTCCGGCAGCAGCCCTTCTGCCTCACCCGCGCCGGCGAGCTTTTCTGCGTCGCCCGGATGGCGCCGGCCGTGATCGACGGCCGGACCCCGGACCAGCTCGACCAGATCCTCGGCCGCTGGCAGCGGGTCCTCTCCGGGCTCGACCCCCGCACGCGGCTCTACTTCTACCTGCTCCGCCGGCCCGCTTCGCTGCTCGCGCCCGAGGGCCTCGAAGGCGTCGCGCAGCTCTCCCAGGAGAACCGCCGCGCCTTCCTCCTGCCGCGCATCCAGGATCTCCAGACGTACGTCGTCTGGTCCACGAACCCCGGCCTCGAGCAGGCGGCGGCCCACGGCCCGAGCGGCGGTCCGTGGCTCGTGGACTACGCCCGCAACTGGCTCCGCGCGCGCCGCAACCCCCACGAGAGCGCCTACCTCGCCGCCGAACTCCGGCAGGCGGCCATCCGCTTCCGGCAACTCGTAGACGCGAGCGCCGCGCTCGCCGACGACGTGACCCCGCTCACCGTCTTGTCCGCGACCGAGGCAACCGCCTTCCTCTCCGAGCTGGTGAACCGGCCCGGACTCCCCTGGCACGGGGACGGCGCCGCCAGCGGCCTCAACTGGCGGCTCGCGCTGTCGGAACTCGAAGCCGAACGCAGCCACCTCCGGCTCGACGGCGAGCCGGTGATCCTCTACTCGCTCAACGCGCCCCCCGTCACCGCCCGGGCCAACCTCCTCGAAGAACTCAACCGGCTCGAAGCCCGGCTCACCATCACGCTCGAATGGCGGCCGCAGTCGCTCGAAGCGGCGCGGCGCCGGATCCGCAGCGCGCAGCGCCACTACTTCCAGAAGCGCTACTCGATGATGGCGCACGTCCAGGAGGCCGAAGGCTCCGCGAACGCGATGGTGGACACGGCGGCCGAGGCCGAGTCCTCGCGGCTCGGCTCCGCGCTCGTGGAACTGGAGGCGGACGGCATCGCCTACGGCGACCTGTCGCTCACCGTCGCCCTCCACGGCGAACTGAGCGAGACCGAGCGCCTGGACGCGGAACTCCGCCGGATCTTCGCCGGCTGCGACGCCAAGGTCATCCGCGAAGGCTACGGCCAGCTCCCCACCTGGTTCGCCCGGATGCCGGCCATGCCGCGCCGGCGCCAGATCCGCAGCGTGTTCGCGAGCGCGGGCGTCGCCGCCTGCCTCGCGCCCCTCTTCGGCCCACCGAAGGGCGAGCCCATCAGCCGCCACCTCTCGAAGCCCGTCCTCGCCACCTTCGAGACGCGGTGGCGCACCCCCTTCTTCTACGACCTCTTCGCCGGCGACGTGGGCCACACGCTGATCCTGGGAGCCACCGGCGCGGGCAAGAGCTTCCTGCTCAACTATCTGCTGGTCCAGAGCCTCCAGTACGCCCCGCGCGTCCTGGTGCTGGACCTCGGCGGCTCCTACCGCTGGCTCACCCAGTTCCTCGGCGGCGGCTACCTCCAGCTCGCCCCCGACCGCGCCGACGGCGCGCTGGCTCTCAAGCCGTTCACCCTGCCGCCCGGCGAGCGGACGTACCAGTTCCTCACCGGCTGGATCACCCGGCTGCTGCGGATCGGCGGCTACGAGCCCTCCGGCGCCGACCCCTCCGAGATCCGCGCCCGGATCGAGGACCTCTATGCCTTCGAGCCGGACGCCCGCTCGCTCTCCGCCTTCGTCAAGTCGCTTCCGAAACGGATGTGGCCGGCGATGAGCCGCTGGTACGGCGACGGGGCGTGGGCCGCCTACTTCGACAACCCCGCCGCCGAGGAACTTCAGCTCGCCGACTGGCAGGTGATCGACCTCGCCGGCGCCGCGGAACACGAGGACCTCTGCGAAGCGGCCCTCTTCTACCTCCTGGAGCGGATGCGCCTCGCGCTCGACAACCCGGCCGAAGCGGCTCGCGTGAAGCTCATGGTGGTCGACGAAGCCTGGCGCTACCTGAACGACCCGTCGGTCCTCGCCTACCTGGCGGAGGCGGCGAAGACCTGGCGGAAGCGCAACGCCGCGCTCGTCCTCGCCACGCAGTCCGCGGTGGACGTGACGGCCTCCACGGCCGCCCAGGGCCTGCTCGAGTCCATCCCGACCAAGCTCTTCCTCGCCAACCCGGACCTCCCGGCGGCCGTCGCCGACATCTTCCAGCTGAACCCGACGGAGATGGCGACGATCCGCCAGCTCGTCCCGAAGCAGGAGCTGTATCTGCGCCGCGCCCAGTCGGCGGGCGTGGTCCGGCTCAACGTCGATCCCGAGAGCTACTGGCTCTACACGTCCTCCCCGGTGGACGCCGCGCGCCGCGCCCGGGCCATCGAGGCCCACGGCCTCCGCCGCGGCCTCGCCCACCTCGCCGAACAACGGAGTTAGCCCCATGGTCATTCCTTTCCCGATCCCTCCGCGGCGCCCCGCCGCCGCGCTCGTCCTTGCCCTCGCGTGTCCCCTGGCGCCCGCCGTCGCCCAGGACTCCCACATCCTCCGGCTGGACGACACCCCGGAGGACACCGTCTGGCGGCTCCAGGCGCGCGTCCGGCACACCACCGTCATCACGCTGCCGGCCCGCGAAACCATCCTCGACTACGTCGTCGGCGATGCCGAGTACTGGCACCTCACGGGCAGCGCCAACGTCGCCTTCCTGAAGCCGGTCTCGGCGGACGTGGAGACCAACATCGCCCTCGTCTGCGAGTCCGGGCGGATCTACAGCTTCCTCGTCGCCGAGTCCACGGACCTCGACCCGCACCTCGTCGTGCGTTTCCACGATCCCGGCGCCGGCGACGGGACCGGCGACCTTGCCGGACCGCCCCGCCGCGGCGCGCACCGGCCCGCCTTCGTCGCGCGGTCCCGCATCCAGTCCTACCAGACGATGGCCACCGAGGCCCGCGCCGAGGCCCAGGCGACGCGGACCGCCGCCGAACAGCAGGTCACCGCCGCCCGCGAAGCGGCCGCGGAGGAGATCGACGACTTCCGCGCCCGCTACCCGCTCCGGATCGAGTTCCCCTACACCCTCGACAAGAAGGCCCGCGAGTGGCCGTTCCTCGTCGAGGCCATGTGGCACGACGGCCAGTTCACCTACCTCCGCAGCCGCGCCCAGGAATCCCCCGCGCTCTACGAGCGCAAGGACGGCGAACCCTCGCTCGTCCCCTACGACCTCACCGAAAGCGGCCTCTACATCGTGCGCCGCATCGTCGGCGAAGGCTGGCTGCAACTCGGCAAGGAGCGCGCCCGCTGGCGCTTCACGCCCCCGGACCCCCTGCCGTGACCGTCCGCCGCTCCCGGCCGCACCCACACACGCCGCGCGAGAGAGGCGGTCCCCATGCCTGACTGGAAGTCCATCGCCACGCGGCCCGCGGGCGCCCTGCCCGCGAACCTGACCACCAAGGCCGCCGTCGTCCTGCTCGGCGTCCTGGTCATGGCCCTGGTCCTCAGCACCGTGCTCACCGGCGACGACCCCGAGGACGCCGCCAGCGATTCCGGGGCAGACCCTGCGCAGCAACCGGTCAGCGATGGCGGCATGACCCGGCGGCTTCAGACCGAGATCGAGCAACAGCAGCGCCTCGACACCTCCCAGCGCCGCGCCAGCGAACGGGAACAGACCCGGCAGCGCATCCGCGACGCGATCCGGGGACCCGTCGCCGATCCCGACGCCCCGCCGCGGGACCCCGTCATCGATCCCGACACCGGCGAAGCACTCTCGGCGGCCGAGGCCGAGCTGCGCGAAGACCTCCGGCTTGAGGAAATCGCACGCCGCGTCCGCTCCCTCCGGGCAGAACCCGTGGCGCACACCTCCCGCGACGACCCGGCCGGTGGCCGGCCACTACAGCCGGCGCCCCACCTGCTCCAGCCCTCCGTCAGGGACGGCCAAGGCCTCGCGGACCCCTCGCTCCACCCGCTCGTAGCCAGCACCGCCCGCTCGGCGGACGCGCTGCTGGACGCCATCAACCAGGGCGGGACCGCCGGCGACGGCTACGCCCCGGCGCCCGGCGCACTCGACGTGGCGCTCCCCGACTCCCGCCAACTCCCCGACTACGACGACCCGCCGCGCTTCACGCTCCCTCCGGACCCACCCGGCTGGGAACGGATCCACGAAGGCTCGCTCGTGGAAGCCGTCCTCGTGAACCAGCTCTCCGGCGACTTCCCCTCCCCGGTGCTGGCGCTCGTCGCCGTCCCCTTCTACTCGGTCGACCGGCAGCGCGTCCTCATCCCCCGCGGGAGCCGCTTCCTAGGCACCGCGCAACCCGTCCGCGGCCAGGACCAGGACAGCCTCGCAGTCGGCTTCCACCGCGTCATCCTCCCGGACGGCCGCCACGTCCCCCTCCGCTTCCAGGCCCTCAACCAGATCGGCGCAGGCGCCCTCAGCGACCAGGTGGACCGCCACTACTTCTCCACGTTCCTCGCCGCCGGAGCGGTCGGCGTCATGAGCGGCCTCAGCGCCATCGGCGGCAGCCCCTACGGCGGCGGGTTCCCCGGCTTCCAGTCCGGCGTCAGCCAGGGAACCGCCGCCGGCGGCCAGCAGATCATGCGCCGCTTCCTGAACCGCCTCCCCGAAGTGACGATCCGGGCCGGCCACCGGCTCCGCATCTGGTTCACCAGCGACGCGCTCTTTCCCACCCCCTGAAAAGGAGACCTCCCATGATCCATACCGCCATCCGATGGGGCCTCGTGGTCCTTCTCGTCCCGGCCCTCATCGTCGTCGGGACCGTGCCGGCGCGCGCCTTCCTCGGCGACGCCGCGATCATCGCCAACCAGCTCACCCAGATCGGCCAGGCCGTGACGATGATCTCCCAGCTCCGGAGCACTTCCAGCCGCCTGCAGCAGCAGCTCACGCAGCTCCGCGAAGAGGCGCTCGGCCAGATCGGCGCCCTTACGCAGACGATCCAGCAGCTCTCCGGCGATCCGGCGAAGCTGATCGACGGGACCGTTTCATGGACGGGTGACTTCCTGAACCCCGAGACGATCCAGCTCGCGGGCGTCCTCACCGACCTCAAGGATACCGGCGCGAACACCCTCACCACGCACTGGCGGACGGCGCTGGCGAACGCCGACCAGATCGGCGAGACGGACGTGCTCGGCCTCTTCCCCGACCACCCCGACAGCGGGCAGGCCGCCGCCGACGCGCTCGAACTCCAGCGCGACCGGATCGAGCAGCAGATGGCCGCGGACTACGCCGCCTTCGACGCCGCCGAGACCCTCACCGAACTCATCGCCGGCGCCCAGACCAACCTCGAAGACCTCCGCGGCCAGACGAACCTCTCCGGCACCGCGCTCCAGCAGGCGCAGATGGCCGGCCAGCTCACGGGCGCCGAGATCCAGGTAGCCGTCGCCCAGGTCGTCGGCTACAACGCCGTCCGCGACACCCTCCACCGGCAGCGGCGCGAAGTCGAGCGGCGCCGCTACCTCAGCCGCTGGACCGACGCGGAACTCGACGTGGCCTCGCGCCTCGCGGCCCACACGGCGACGCTCGGCGCGAACGCCGCCGACCTCGAAAACGGACTCCTGCTCCCGAGCCGCCACGGCGGCCAATAGCCCGCAGCCCGGCGACCCGCGGATCCCATGACAGCAACACGTTACAGGACTGCATTACGCGCGTTACCGGCAGCGCATGACAGGAATGTATGACGTGCGTGAACGACGTTGCATTACAGCCATCGGGGACTGCGTGACGGGAGCGCGTTACACGCGTCATTTACAGCATTGCAGCCACGCACTACGCGGGTGATTTACAGCGTATGACAGCCATCGAAGACCGCATGACACCAGACGCCGCAACCGCTCTCGGCCGCGCGCGGCGCGCGCGCCCGGTGTGGCCTGCCCGGCGCCGCTCGCGCATCGCCTCGCTCGCCGCCGCCTTCTCGGCGGCGGCGGCCGCGCTCGCTCCGGCCCAGCAGATCGACCCGAACGTCCCGATCGACATTCCCGAAGACGAACTCACCAACACCGTCGGCATCCTCGACCGCGTGCTGGTGGACCTGCTCACCCCCGGCACTCCGCCGATGCTCGACACCGGCCTGGACCTCTGGCGCGGCCTCGCCATCATCCTCGTCGTCTGGACCGGACTCCGGATCGCCTACGGCGGCGCCGGCTGGCGCGCGTGGGACATCGTCTCGCTCGTCCTCACCCTCTGGGTCCCCTGGCTCCTGCTCTCGACCTACGACACCGACATCCCCGGAGTCGGGATGCCCTTCCCGATGATTCTGCCGCGCGGCGCCAACGAGATCGCCGCCTACTTCGCCGGCAACACCGTCGCCACCATGACCGAGGAACTCACCAACCTCGGCCACCAGGTCTCGCTCCAGATCACCACCGCCTGGAACGAACTGAGCCTGTGGGAACTGGTGAACGCCGGCCACTCCCTGCTCGTCACCCTCGTCGCCGGCGTGGTCCTCAGCGCGCTCTTCTTCCTGCTCTTCCTGCTCATCTTCGGGATCGGCCTCGCCCAAGTCCTCTTCGCCAAGGTCGCCATTGCGATCTTCATCTTCCTCGGCCCGGTGATGATCCCCTTCTACGTCTTCCAGCCCCTCCAGTTCCTCTTCTGGGGCTGGTTCAAGGGGCTGCTCACCTTCAGCCTCTACAGCGTCATCGCTGCCTGCCTGCTCCGCGTCTGGTCCGGCATCGCCGTCGGATACATCACCAGCATGACCAACTTCAGCTTCGACTACACCACCATCGGCACCCACCTGCTCTGGTCCATCGCCATCATCCCGCTCTGCATCGCCGCGGTCCTCAGCACCCTCAAGGTGGGCGACATCGCCACCGCCCTGGTGACCGGCGGCGGCGCGGGCGGCTCCGGCGCTATGGGCCTCGCCAGCGCCGGCACCATGATGGTCCGGAGCGCGACCATCGCCGCCTCCCCGGTGAAGGGGGCGTAGCCGTCCATGCCGCGCCGCAAGAAACCGGACCCCGGCAGGGAGTTCGCCGAAATATGGGGCGAACAGGTCGCCTCCAACCGCTTCCTCCGCACCTTCCTCTTCGGCCTCGCCGGCCTCGCGGTGCTCCTGCTCGTCGCCGTCGTCCGGCTCTCCGACGTGGAGGCCCCCAAGCCCATCGTCATCCGCGTGGACGAAGTGGGGCGCGCCGAGGCGCTGGCCTACGACGCGGTCGAGGCGAACGCCGACCCGCTCGACCCCACCACCAAGTTCTTCCTCAACCAGTTCCTCTCCGACTTCTACAGCCGCCGCATCGCCACCGTGGAGGCGTCGTGGGGGCGCGCCCTCCGCTTCCTCACCTCCGACCTGGCCAACGCCGCCTTCCGCACCGACAGCGCCGGCGTCGCCGAAGTCGCCGCGGGGCTCGCGTCCGAGGAACGGCAGGTCGAGAACGTCGTGCTCCGGATCAACCCGAACCCCGAGCCGCCGCACGCCGCCACCGCCGACTTCGACCTGGTGACGCTCCAGCGCGGGAACGAGCTCGACCGCCAACGGTGGAGCGTCAGCCTCCAGTTCCTCTTCCTCGACCAGGTTCCCGGCGACCTCCTGCCCTTCAACCCGATGGGCCTGCTCATCACCTACCTCCAGGCGGACCGGGCCATCGGCTTCGAATGAATCCCTGCCGGCGCGCCCGCCGCCGCGAATCGCAGGCCGGGGTGCTCGTCCTCATCGTCATCCCGGCCGCGGCCTGGACCGTCGCGCTGGCCGTCATCTTCGCCGACCGGCTCCGGCAGCTTCTCCCCGCGCTGCCCACACCGTGACCGCCGCGACCGCCACCGCCGCTTCGCCTCCCACGCTCGCGGAGCGGGCCGCGACCCTTCGCGGCCTCGGCTGGACCGAGCGCGAAGCAGACTGGCTCGCTCTCGTCTGCCTCCACTCCGGCGTGTTCACGCGGAGCCAGTACCAGGCTCGCCACGACCTCAGCCACCCAGCCGGTGTCCGTTTCGTCCGGGCGCTCGTGGACGCCCATCTCGCCCGCGAAACCTCGCTGCCGGACCGGCGGGGCTACCGGCCGACCGCGATCTGCCACGTCCACGGGCGCTCGCTCTACCGCGCCCTCGGGATCGAGAACAACCGCCATCGCCGGAGCGGGTCTCCGGAACTCATCGTGCGCCGGCTGCTCTCCCTCGACTACGTCCTCGAACACGAGGACCTCGCCTGGCTCCCCACCGAGCCGGAGAAGGTGGCCTACTTCCAGCGTGTCGGAGTCCCCGTCGCCACCCTCCCTCGCCGCGAGTATCGAGGCCCGTTCCCCGGTCGCTCCACCCGGCGCTACTTCGCGTTCAAGCACCCCGTCGCCGGCAACGGCGAGACGACCACCTTCGTCTATGCCGACACCGGCGGCCGCCAGCGGCTCCGGCGCGAGCGCATCCGTTCCTGGGCCGACGCCCACGGCGCCCTCTGGCAAGCCCTCCGCGATCGGGGCTGCGCCGTTCACGTCGTCGCCGTCACCCGCACCGACGCGGACGCCGCCGCGAACGCGGCGATCCTCGATTCCTGGCGCGGGGAACACGTGCCCGCCGTTCCCTTGCCCGAGCGGGACCAACGACTCCTCGATGCGGTCGAGCGCGCCAAGACCACCGGCGACCTCGCCCCCCTCGCCCCCTACGGCGGTCCGATCGACGCCACGACCGCCGCGCGCGCCATCCGTGAACAGGCCCGGGCGGCTCGCGCTCCCTCCAGCCACATCGACGCCTACTCCACTCACGTCGCCGAGCGGCTCGCTCCCGACGTGCTCGCTCTCTGACCCATCAGGAGGCACCCCACCGTGACCGATACCCCCGACACAAACTCCCCGACGAAAGAACTCCGCGTCGGTTCCTGCAAGGCCGCCATCTGGGAGAACGAGTCCGACGGCCGGTCCTTCTTCTCCGTCACCTTCGCGCGCCTCTACCGCACCGACGACGGCTGGCGCAGCACCGGCAGCTTCGGGCTGAACGACCTCCCGCACCTCGCGATGCTCGCCCACCGCGCGCACCAGGCCGTCGACGACCTGACCCCCGACTCCCGTGGGTGATCCAGCCTCGACGGGGCCATCCCCGGGGCCACTCCCGTACGAACAAAAGACGCACCCCCCTTTTGTTCGTACTTCTGTTCGTACGTCCCTGCCGTGACCGTTATCGACTCCGTTGGCACCGCTGCCATTCGGTCGCATACTCCCGAATCCCACTCTCCGCCCCGGGGCGGAGAGTGGGGCTGGGAGCGACCCCCCTCCGATCTACCGATCTACGGCCCCGAAGTCAGGCCTTTTGTTCGTGGACCGGGGTCGCTCCCAGCCCGCGCCTGCGGCGCGAGTGATCCCTGCGGGAAGGCAACTCCGGGATGACGGCGCCGCCCGCGCTCCGGTCCTCGGGGAGTCCCTCGAGGACGCGCCTCGCGGATCTCATCATCCCCACCGCCGCGGCCCTCGGCGCGCTCTACCTCACGCTCCGCCACGGCGCGTTCCCCGGGCCGGGTGACGTTCCGGTCCTCGACCTCATCGCGCTCGAAGACCCGCCCGCCCACGCGGTGCTCCACGCCTGGTACTACGCGGCGCCGGCCCTCGCCACCCTCTCGCTCGGCTGCCTCGCCGTCGGCTTCGCCGCGCCCCTCCGGCGCGCCGCCGGCCGGGCGGCCGCCCTGGTCCTGGACCACTCCGCCGGGACCGCCGAAGCCGCCAACCGCCTGCTCAGCTGGCGGCTCGTCGTCGCCATCTTCCTCGCGCTCCTCGCGCTCGCCTGGTCCATCGCAACGCATCCCTTCCCCGCGCCCGGCGACGTTCCCCTGCTCGACCTCATCGCGTTCGAAGACCCCACCTTCTACGCGGTCATCCGCACCTGGCATCTCGTGATGCCGTCCGTCATGGCGTTCGGTGGCGTCATGGTCGTCACCAGCTCGTACCGCCTCTGGTTCGGCTCCCGCGGCCGGGACCGCCGCTTCGGCCGCGGGACCCTGCCGCCATGGCCCACCTCACCGGACGACGACGCGCCCTCTCTCGTGGTCGGGGAAGTCCACCATCCCGCCGAGCCGCGCGAAATCACCCGCCCCTCCTGGCTCACGCTCCCCGAGCGCGGCCTCTATACAGGGGTCGCCATCTTCGGCGCCGTCGGGACCGGCAAGACCTCCGCCTGCATGCGCCCTTTCGCCCAGCAGCTGCTCTCGTGGCAATCCGCGGACCCGCAGAAGCGGGCCGCCGCTCTCGTCCTCGAAGTCAAGGGGGACTTCTGCCACGACATCCGCGCCGACCTCGAACACGCGGGACGGGGAGACGACTACATTGAACTCGCCCTCGGCGGCCGCTGGCAGTGGAACCCCCTGGCGACCGCCATGGACAGCTACTCGCTCGCCTACACCGTCGCGTCGCTCCTCAACCAGCTCTTCGGCAAGAGCAAGGAGCCCTTCTGGCAGCAGGCGTACACCAACCTCATCCGCTGGCTCATCGAACTCCACCGCGCGCTCCCCGACCAATGGGTGACCTTCCGCGACCTCTACCACTGCGCCATCGACCCCGCCCGCATCGCCGAGAAGATCCAGCAGGCGCACGCGCTCTCCGGGTCGCCGCCCTCCTCCATCCTCATCCCGGACACCGCGTACGTCGACCACGACGAACAACTCAAGAACTACCCGTGGTGCTTCGAAGAGGAGCACCGGCGCGTCCGCACTTCCTACGACCGGGAACTGCTCGACAGGCTCGCTTCGCTCGGGATCCGGGCCACCGTCGAAGACAGCCAGCACCCGCCGAGCGAGCACGCGCAGCGCGTCGCCGCCATCGAACGCTGGTACCGGTACGACTGGCTCCAGCTCGACCCCAAGCTCCGCACCTCCATCGTGGAAGGGGTGAGCGTCTTCCTGTCCATGTTCGACCTTCCGGACGTGGCCCGCGTCTTCTGCCCGCCGGCCCCGCAGCCGGCGGCACCCGTCCCCGCCGACCTCCCGGCGCCGCCACCGGGCGCATCGCCGACCACCGGGCTCCTCCAGCGCCTCCCGCCGCTCCAGCAACTCATCGAGTCGGGCAAGGTGATCGCCCTCAACATGCCGGCCGGCGCCAACCCCGCCCTCGCCCGCACGCTCGGCGTCCTGCTCAAGAACGCCTGGCTCCAGACGCTGCTCACCCGCCCGGCGCAGATCAAGGCCAATCCCAACCGCTACTTCCGGCCCGCCGTGTTCCTCTGCGACGAGTACCAGAGCTTCGCGTCCGTGGGGGAAGACGACCCCGCCGGTGACGAAAAGGCCTTCGCCCTCACCCGCCAGTCGCGCGTCATCCCCATCGTCGCCACCCAGTCCATCAGCTCGCTCAAGAGCGTGCTGTCCGGGCAGGACGCCTGGCGCACGCTCCTCCAGACCCTCCGGACCAAGGTCTTCCTCTCCCTCAGCGACGACAGCAGCGCCGAACTCGCCTCCAACATGTGCGGCAAGGTCCTCCGGCTCTCCCCCTCCTACTCCTTCACCGAGTCCGCCAAACCCGGCTTCTCGGTCATCACCGCCCGCGCCGGCGGCGCGAAAGGCACCCTCGGAACCTCGAAGTCCTACCGCGAGCAACGGGAGCCGCTCTTCCACTCCCGGTCCTTCTCCCTCCTGGAGAACTGCCAGGCGATCATCCTCCCCTACGACGGGACCAACGCGCAGGCCGCCACCCGGGTCTACCTCAAGCCCCACTACCTCCCGCGCGACCGCCCTTACTGGCGCGCGCGGGAAGCCGGTCAGCTATGAGCATCCGCATCACCCACCTCAAGCGGTTCCTCCCCGGCCTCGACGACCTGCTCGAAGACGCCTCCGTGACCGAACTCATGGTCAACGGGCCGGAGACCGTCTGGGTGGAGCGCGCTGGCGCGGGCCTCGAGCCCTTCCCCGCGCCGCACCTCTCCGCCGGCGTGCTCTGGCGCGCCGCCATCCAGATCGCCCGGCCCCTCGGCCTCGACCCGGAAGCGAAACCTACCCTCGACGCCCGCCTGGACGACGGCTCCCGCGTCGCCATCTGCGTGCCGCCCGCCTCACCCCAGGTCGCCATCACCATCCGGCGCTTCGGCAAGCGCGGCTTCTCCCCCGCGGACCTCGTGGCGGCCGGTTCGCTCCCGCAAGCCTTCCTGGACGCCGCCCGGACGACCCTTGCCGAACGCCGGAACATCCTGGTGGCCGGAGGCACCGGCTCCGGCAAGACGACCATGCTGAACGCCCTCATCTCGCTCCTGCCGCCGGCCGAACGCATCGTCTCCATCGAGGACACGCTGGAACTCCGGATCCACCAGCCCAACGCCGTCCGCTTCGAGGCCCGTGAACTCGGGAAATCCGCCACGAGCATCCGCGACCTGGTGAAACACTCGCTCCGTCACCGTCCCGACCACATCGTCGTCGGCGAGATCCGCGGCGCGGAGGCCGCCGATCTGCTGCAGGCGCTCAACACCGGACACGGCGGCAGCCTCACGACCATCCACGCGAACAACGCCACGTCGGCGCTCGACCGCCTCGCCAGTTGCGCCATGCAGGCCCGCGACCTGCCGTGGGACGCGATCTGCCGCAACATCGTGAACGGCATCTCCCTCGTGCTCCACATGAGCCGGATCGAAGGCCGGCGCGCGGTCGAGGAAGCCCGCTACCTCACCGGCTGGCGCAGCGACGACAACACCTGGCTCACCAGCCCCGCGCATCCGCCCGCCGATCCGGCAGCAGGACCCGTCCCGGTCCCCTGATCCCGGCCGTCCGCGTTCGGGCGTCCCGGAACATCCCGGAGCGCGATAGGGCGCGGTCAGCGGAACAGCGGCCTGCGGCGGCGCCGGAATCTCCCGTCCGCCAGTTCCTCGAGTTCCCCCAGCTTCACCAGTTTCCGAAGCCACGACCCGAGGGCTTGGGACGGACGGACGGCACGCGTCCCCGTCGCGCGCACGATCTCCGGAAGTTCGCTCCAGACGAGGTCCCGCAGCGTGAAGCGCTCGCGTCCGTCCCGCTCGCAGAAGCGATCAACGGCCCGACGGACCGCATCCCCCCAAGGCATTACCGACTTTTCCTTCCGGTGCCGGGGCCACCGACCCCGGCGCCCCGCCGGCAGCAACCTCCGGCTGCGCCTCGCGCACCCGCGGCGCAGACCTCGTGGAGCACCCCGAGGACCGCGGCACCCACACTTACGCGGCGGCGGCTCCGGGCAAACCCCCTGTCCCGCGCCGCGTGGTAAAGCCAGCAGCCAGGCCGGCGCCGTGGCGACGGCACCCGGCTCACCACCCCCGCATCCCTCCCCGCTGCCCCTGGAGCACGACCAGCCCCGGTCCCGTGATCCCGGCCATCCACGCCCGCGTCTCCCGGGACATCCCGCCGCCCCCCGTCACCAGCAGCCGGTAGTCGGCGGTCGCCTCGTACCAGGCCACCGCCCACCACGCGGCCTCCAGGGGTTCCCCGGCGTCCAGCTCCACCGGCGCCGCCGACCCGTGCGCGCACAGGAACGCAACGCCCTCACCCGTCAGCCGGAGCATCGCCAGCGTCGTCCGGGATCCCGCTTCCCGGATGCGGCGCACGAGCGCGACATCGGCCCGGATCCCCGCCTCGACCGCCACCAGGCTCTCCGCCTGGCACACCACGTCCGCCGCGCCGGGCCGCAACTCCACCGCCGACACTTCGCCGGGAACCGCCGGCGCGAACCCCAGCTCCCCAGCTCCCGCGTACCGGCTCATGCGCGCCTCCATCCCGGCCGACCGGCGCTCCGCCCGCTGCAGCCACCGTCCGACCATCCCCCGGCCGCTCGCCGCAAGGGACCAGTCCACCTCTCCGCGGCGATACATCAGCCGGCCGCTCTCGGCCAGCACCGCACTCCCGGGCTCCACCGCAACGACGACTTCCCCCGAATCCGCGATCCGGTACCGCAACCCGGACTCCGAACAGCGCCACTCCATCGCCGCTCGCCGATCCTTCCAGTTCAGCGGCTCACGGCGTTCGAACCGTTCCTGCCGTCACGCCGGTCGGCACCCCGGCGATCCCCGGTGGGTTCGCGTTCCATTGGCTGAGGGCACATCTCCCTGCGTTTCAGCAAGCCGCCCCGGAGGATGGCGGCCAACCGGCGCACGCGGCGCACCGCGTCCGGCCCTGGCCCGATGAACTCCGGACCGCCGCAGATCCCCGAAAGATCGAGGGCGCGGGCGACGGGATCCGGCAAGCGCCGACTCCCATGGTCGGCGCCGCCGGTACCGTCCGACCCGTGCGTCACGTCCGCAGCGCGTTCCGGTTCGCTCCGACCCCGTTCCACTTGCCGCCGAGTGCGGCCGGGACCGGGAACCCCTTGTCGGCGACAACCCATCGCTGCCCACCGATCGGCGCGGGTGACCGCTCCCGACCCCTCTCAGAACCGGAGCCGAAGATCGAGCCTGACGCCGTGATCGGGCGCGGTGACGCTGCGCTCGCGCCGCTCGCCCGACAGCTCGACATCGAGGTCCGCGTGCAAAAGGCCGAAGCGCGTCCCGAGCCGCAAGCCCCGGCCGTGGCCGGACGCCCTCGCCGTAGCGAAAGGCGTCAACAGCCCGTGGGCTGCCAGCCGGACCCCGTAGCCGAGGTTCGCGTCGAGCGTTCCGCTGCCGCTGCCGGTGACTCCGTGGAGCCGCGGCATCTCCTCGCGCCAGAGCGCATCGGCGGCGCCCGTCGCCGCGCCCCACTGCGGCATCAGCGACAGCGACAGCCCGCGCCCGTCGCGCTTCGGGCTCAGCCGCGCGGTCAGGCTCGCTCCGCGCTCTCGCGCCGCCTCGGCGGTGTGCAGTGACAGCAGCCGCCCCCGCGCCTCAACTTGCAGCCGGGCCGTCAGAAAGCGCATCCCGACCAGGTGCTCGAAGCCGTTGCCGGTCAGCCCGTCGCCGCCGTCGCGCCGCATCGAGGATTCGACGAACGGCTCGATCGCCGCTCCGGCGCCCAACGCGAACCCCCGCGAGACCTCCAGCCCCATGCGCGCGCGCGAGATGTTTGCGCGCAACCCGTGGACCGCCTCTTCGCCCTCGCCGGTCCCCAGCCGCGCGAAGCTCGCGTCGGTGCGCACCGCCACGTTGACCCCAGCGACCGCCGGCAGCGCCTGGCGTACTCCGACCGACCCCATGGACATCCACAGGTCACTCGACTCGCGCTCGCGGTCCCAGATACGGTGGCGCGCAACGCCGAGGCCGGCGCCAGCCAACCCGCGCACCTCCAGGCCCTTGCCGAGGGTCCAGCGTGCGTAGGGGTAGAACGCGGCCAGATTGGTCACCAGCCGGCCCCACTCGTCCGTTTCCTCGCCGCCGGCGAAGCGGTAGTTCGATTCGCTCACCCCGTAGGAGGCTGCGAGCCCGGCAACCCACCGGCCCGCCCGCGCGTCGATCCCGAGCCAGCCGGTCCACGCCTCGCCCCGGTAGCGCGAGCCCGGATCGGGCTCGCCTGCGAATTCCGTCACGTCGCCGCCGCCCCACACACCCCAGCGCCACGCCGTAGCGTCGTCCGCCCCGGGCTGCCCGAGACTCAGCGAGAAGGCGCTCGAACGGAGCAGGTCGCCCCACCCGGCGTCGCCGCCGGCGCCAAGGGCGCCTATCCCACCGCCGCAGCCGCGCGCGCCCGCCCCGAAGCCCGATCGACCGAAGCCGCCCTCGACGGCTCCACCGCCGAAGCCGTTCCGCTCGCTGTCGTGCCCCCCGTAGCCGCCCGCAGGGCAGGCCCCGTGGGCGCCGCCGACACCGCCGGGCACCGCGAACGAGAGCTGCTCGCCAGCGAGCGACACGGTCGTGCCGGGCATCGCGTCGGCGAAGCGCGACCCGATGGTATCGAGCGCGCTCGACAGCGCAGTCGAGCCCACCGCCGCCAGCGTGCGCGTCAGGATCCGCTTCCGCGCCTCGACCGACGGGTTGACCGTCACCGTGAACGTCAGCAGCGCCGCGTCCCAGTTCTGGCGGTTGCCGTCAGCATCGTCCGCCCGGTAGGTGAAGACATACTGCCCCTTGGCGTCGGGCGTCCCCGAGAGCCGGCGCTTCGCCGGATCGAAGTCGAGCCCGACGAGACCCGCCGGAGCCGAGGTCAGGCGGTAGCTCAGCGCGCCGTTGCCGCCGCTCGCCTCCGGGAGCACCACCGCTCGCATCTCATTCCCCACGTCGAGCACCAGCGGCGCCACCTCCGCGTCGCCAAAGCTCGGCGCAAGGTCCCGCACGGTCACCCTCACCTCGTCGGAGTCGAAGAGCCCGCCCGGGTCGGTGACCGTCAGCCGAAAGACGAGGGGCTCGGGCCGCCACGGCGCCTCGAACGACGGCTGCGCGTGGTTCGCGTCCGACAACGCGACCCGCGCGCCCAGGGTCTGCGTCCAGGCGAAGGTCAGGCGGTCGCCGTCAGGGTCCGCGCTTCCCGATCCGTCGAGCCGTGCCGGCGCCCCCGGGTCCACGCTGAAATCGGCCCCCGCCCGGGCGGCCGGCACCCCGTTCACCCTCACCAGAAAGGCGATGGCCGCCGTCTCGCCGTCCTCGTCGGTGGCGCGCCACATGAACGTGAAGGTCCCGGCCGCGGTCGGCGTGCCCGTGAGCCATCGCGTCACCGGATCGAGATCCAGCCCCGCCAGGCCCGCCGGCGTCGACGTCAGCCCGTAGCGGACCCCACCCCCCCCGCCGCTCGCCTCCGGCAGTTGCAACGGCTCCATCATCTCGCCTGTGGACAAGAGCAGCCTCCCGACCCGCGCGTCGCCGAAGCTCATCTCAAGGTCGCGCACCGTCACCGTCACCTCGTCCGAATCGGAGAGCCCTTCCGGATCGGTGACGGTGAGACGGAAGGTCAGCGTGCCGGCCACTTCAGGCGCGGTGAACGACGCCGTTATGCTGCGGGAGCCGCTGAGGTTCAGGGCTGGGCCGCCGGTCTGGGTCCAGGCGTACGTCAGCGTGTCGCCGTCTGGATCGACGCTCGCCCAGCCGTCGAGCCTCACGCGCGCTCCTAGCCCCACGGTTCTGTCGGGGCCAGCGTCGGCGAGCGGCTCACGGCGGGCCTCCACGTTCGTCGCGCTCCGGGCCGAAAAACTCGCCACGGCATTGCCGTCGGCGTCCCGGAGAGGGTTGCTGCTCGGCGCGGCGTAGCTCACCGTCACCGCCTCGCCACGCTCCACGGCCGCGTCCAGCGTCACTGTCACCATGTTGCCGGAGACGATCGCGGTGCCGGTGCCGGACCGACCCCCGCTCACCGTGAAGGCTTCGCCCGCTGGCGCCGACGACGGGTCGAGGGCCTCGCTGAACCTGAGGGTCAGAGTCCGCCCGTTCACCACTGCCCTCGACAAGGCCGGCGCGGTGACGATCGCGCTGCCGTCCACCCGGTGGCTGGTGTCGCCATCGAACGGAAGCCCCGCAAACTTCAGTACGGCGAGCCGGTCCGTGGTCGGGCTCTTGACGCTCGCGCCCCCTTTCAGGAACACCACCGTGTCGTTGTCGAGGTCCGGCTGCACGAACACCCCGTCGGCGTCCCGGTCAGCGGCTGTCACCGTGTACTGGAACCGCATGATCCTGCCGCCCCGGCCGAGACCATGGAAGGGGAGCGCCCGGCGGTCCTCGTCCAGCCGCAGGGCGCCGTTCGGGGCCATGTCCAGCCACACGAAGACGTTGCCCGCCGCACCGCCGTCGTCCACCCCGACCGGCTGGTCGAACCGGACGTCCACGAAGATCGTCTCGCCCTGGCCGTACGTGTCCGGCGTCCCGTCGCCGTCCGCATCCAGTGACGGGGCCGAGGTGATCGACACCGACAACATCGTCGGAACGCCCGAGGGCGTCTCGTTCGTCACCTCCTGGTCGGCGAACGCCGCCGCTTCGATGCTGGTGATGCTCCGCAACGGGTTGGCCCCGGCATCCGCCTTCGTGTACTTCACCTTGACCGTGTCGGCGTCGCCCACCGGCGAAGACAGGGTCAAGACCACTGTTGCACCGGCGATGTCCACCTCGGCGGGATGCGCGGGGCTGCTCGTCCCCACGGTCACCGGGAAGGCGGCCGGCAGGGGCACCGAGCTTTCGTCCAGGTTCCGGTTGAAGGTGATCGTGAGGCGCTTGCCGTTCACCACCGCGCCCTGAAACATCGGCGACTGGTCCACGCTGCCGTCCACCTTGTGGTTCGGGTCGCCCGAGGTCGGCAGGCCGTCCTTCGTCAGCACGGCGTTATGGCTCGTGCGCGGGCTCGTGATCGTCGCGCCGCCGGCCAGGCCCAACACGCTGCCCGAGCTCAGCTTCTGCACCCATATCCCGTCGGGGTCCGTGTCCGCGGCTGTGACCGTGTACTCGAAACGCAGCGTCGGGCCGTTCGCGCTATGGAGCTGAAGCAGCTTTCTGCTGTTGTCAAGATCGGCATCGTCCGCGCCCAGGTCGAGGCGCAGCCTCACGTTGGCGTTCCCGCCGCTGACCGCGACGGCCTCGCTGAACGTGACCTCCACGGCGATCTTCCCGCCGAGCGAGTAGGTGTCGGGCGTCCCACTACGATCCGAATCGTGGTCGGGCGTAGACGTGGTCGCCACCGACAAGATCACCGGCGGCGAGTTGTTGGTCACGTCCTGATCGGTGAACGTCGCCACCTTGTTGCCGTTCGCGTCCTGCAGCGCGTTGGCGCTCGGCTGCGTGTAGCCCACCTTGACCGTGTCGGTAGCGATGACCGCCGATGACAGGGTAAGAGTCACGGTCTTCCCGACGATGCTTACGCCGCCTGCGGCGACATGGCGGCGACTGCTCCCCACAGTGACGTGGAAGTCGCCGGGCGCGGGCACGGAGCTGGTGTCCAAGCTCCCATCGAAGTTGACGGTCAGCGTCGCGCCGTCCACCGTCGCGCTCGAGACGGCCGGCGACGTCGTGTCCAGCTTTAGGCTTAGCGAAACCGTAGAATTACCGACCCAGGTCAGGCCAGCGGGGCTCCACTTCGCGACCTTGTCGCCAGCGAATTGTGCGTCGCCAAAGGAGTACTCCCGACTGCCGACGTAAAGCGACAATGCTTTGGGAATCGCGTGGTTGAGGCCGAAAACTAGCTCCGTGGTGCCGTCGAGAAGAGTTTTCACCGTGACCTCTGTGACCTGATAGGTCGTGCCGCTGTATGTGAAGGAGTCGGGCGAGAGCTGGTCGGTGCACAAATGATCAGAGTCGTTGTTGGCGCAGCCCCAAAAGAAAGTACTTGGCGACCTCTTCGGGACGAGCGAGGCCGACCAGATGTCTGACTGGGCCATCACCGTCGGGGCGGACAACAACGTCAGCCCGGCTATCGCCAGGGCGGTGAGCAACGCGTTCAGGCGCGCCAGGCTTGCCCGCGCGCAGCGTCCTACCCCTTGCAACGCAATCCCGCCAAGTCGCCGGCCCCGCATCCTCGCAGAGCAACGGCACCCGCGGTTTGCTCGCGACAACTGGACTTGTTGCGGGCGACCCGGCTCAATTCGGCACTTAGGTGAAGGGCTGGCGGCACGTTGGAGCCTCAAGCACGATCTCTGAACTGAGTCGCACCAGCGCAGGCCGCTCACCAGAGCGCGACTACGCGCGGCCGCGTTGGCTCCGTGCCATCGGAAACACACTACTCCTGCACAACTGCCATTGTCGGGTACTATTGGTGGCCTAGATTCAATGACTTGGAATGCGGCCAACTTGCGCTGGAGAGCGAGCCCCTTCTTGCTCGGCGCGCCAAGCCGACCCCGCTCGACGCGCGTTTTTGACCGTCCGACTACACCTTCCGCGGGGACTGCGTCGGTGACGGCCAACCGAGGGTTCGGTGAGCCGGCGTCGACTGGAAAACGGGAACACTCGCGAGGCCTGCGGTCCAGGAGGACCGATCCTTGCCCCAGGCCCTAGCGAAGCGAGGTTCGAGCGACAAAGCGCACGAACAGCGAACCGGCGCCGAGTCCTTGGTGACCGAGGCCATTCGGACATCCGTGTCCGCAAACACCAACGCCGCCTACGAGAGAGGCTGGCAGCGGTTTACCGCTTACTGCGAAGAGAACGAAAGCGATCCCATGGCTGCGACGCCCGACACCGTCGCCGGCTTTCTGGTGACGTTGGCTTCAGGACTTCAAGCTCGAGACACCACGACGCGTAGTGAAAGGCCTCTAGCGGTGGGTACCCTGAGGATCTTCCTGGCCGGGATCAATCGGCGGTATCGCGAGGCGGGCCGGATTCCACCGACGACCGACCCGAAGGTGAACAGGGTCCTGCAGGGGCTCAGGCGCTTGTCGGATGGACAGCCGCGGCGGGTGAAGGCGCTACGGGAGCACGAGATTGCTCGCATGCTGTCACGCTGTGATGTGTTCGCGGCACACGGGAGGTTCCGGCGCATCGCAACGCGGGACGCGGCGTTGATTGCCATCGGTTTCGCAGCGGCGCTGCGCCGGTCGGAGATCTGCGGGCTCCAGTTGCGAGACCTTCAGTTTCTGGGCCCGGCGCGTTGTGCCTCCGGCATGTTCGTCCACATCCGGAAGTCCAAGACCGACCAGTTCGGCGAAGGCCAGAGCATTCCGGTACCGGAAGGGAGCCTGGTCCGGCCCGTAGCGCGGCTGAAAAAGTGGCTCGCGCTGGCGGGAATAGTCCGCGGACCGGTTTTCCAGACGATGCGGCAGGGCGGAGTCGTGCAGGGAAGGGCGATGCACCCCTCCGACGTAGCACGTCTGGTGAAGCACTACGTGCAAGCGATTGGGCTGGATCCTGCGGATTACTCGGGCCATTCGCTTAGAGCGGGGTTCGTGACCAGCGCGGCGATCCATGGAGCGCGGCTGGAGAAGATCATGGAAATCACCAGGCACACCAGCCCTCGCACGGTCCTGCGGTACATCCGGGAAGCGGAAGCCTTCGAGGACCATGCGGGCGCCGCCTTCCTCTAGGTCGCTGCGCGCGGCCGGGTCCCCGCCCCAATCGGCGTTGGGGATCGGTGCGCGAGTGTGGCTCCGTGCCGATCCGCCTCTCGTGATCGAAAATCACCAACTAGCGCCTGTAAACCCACCGAACATGACATAGCGTGACAGTAGTGTGTTATCAGCTACACATTAGTCCTTGACAATGGCAGTTATGGCACACTTCCTGTGTCCTCGATGACTATCACCACGGCCCAAGAGGGCTGCCGTTCGTAGAATCGACTACGCGCATTCGGTCGGTTTGCTCTTCACGGTTTCCCGGATGAACGGTCGCCTCTGAGCGGAGTTGCACTCTCAAGCACGAGAACTAGGAGGACGAAATAAGTGGACTGTCACCAAGTCGCAGTCACAGACTGGGGTCTGATTGCTTCGGGTACGGCGGTGACCATCGCGGCAGTCAGCTTGTGGTGGACCCGTCGTACGCACATCCTCGCGCCGAAGCGCGACGTGCTCCGGCGCTTGTTGGGTAGCAGACACCTGTTGACGGCCGCGATGGCGTCCCATCGAGGGCCCGGCGAGCCGTTTGTCGCGCTAAACGAGGTCGCGGTTGCCTACTACGGCGATGACAACGTGGTCCGAGCCCTGAAGTGCTACTTCGCGGAGAAGACCGCCGTGAATCTCAAAACGCTGATTCGAGAGATGGCAAAGGCAGCGCGTTCCAGCTTGGACAAGTTCGACGACAACTTTCTAGAGAACCCGTTTGTGCCAAGCGGACATCGAGCCGGGTCCGGCTTCGGCCGCTAGACCAGGTTGAGCGACCGGTGCCTGAAAGAAGGGGTTGCGACATCGTCGTGACGGATCGACGGGCGCGGCTCTAGCCAAGTTTGGCCGAATGTAGTGGTCGTCAGCTATGAGACGACGCAGCCGCTAGTGCGACACGGAGTTGTGCGGCGGGTTCTGAGCTGACTCCTAGGATCCCTACCCTGGCACAGCCCGAGCTCGCGTCGAGTCAGTCAGGAACGCTCCCCAGGACTCCATGAGCGCCCGGCGGCGCTCGAACAGATCAGAGCGGAAATACGCCCCCTCAACTCCCCCGACCGTGTGCGCCAGCGCTGCTTCCGCGACCTCTCGCGGCGCGCCCCCCTCCGCGCACCAGTCGCGAAAGCTAGAGCGGAATCCGTGGACGGTGGCCCGGTCCGCCAACCCCCGCTCCCGGAGGATCTTCGTCAGCGTCATGTCGGATAGTTCCCGCCCGCGCTGGCGGCCCGGAAACACCACCTGGCTACGGTCGTCCAAAGCACGCGCCCGCTCCAGAACGGCCATCGCCTCGTTAGACAGGGGGACCCGATGCGGCGCACCCGTTTTCGTCCGCTCGCGGGGGATGCGCCACTCGCGGGCCTTCATATCCATCTCGCTCCAACGCGCCCCGCGAGCCTCGCCGGACCGCGCCGCGGTCAGGACCAGGAACCGGAAACAGAGACGGGCCGCGAGACTTGCTGGGGATCCGTCCACCACCGCCAGGGCCTCTCCTACCTCCTGGTAGGGAAGGGCGCGGAAATGCGTCTTCCGGCCGTTCACCTTCGGTAGCGCGCCGTCGATTCCCTCCGCCGCCACGTTGCCGGACGTAAAACCGTGGGCCTGCGCCCAGGACAGCACCGCCCGAATCCGCTGGCGGACCCTCCGCGCCGTCTCCGCCTTCGCCGTCCAGATCGGCAGCAGAACCCGCAGGACGTCCTCTCCGCGAATCGAATCGATCCGCTGCTCCCCAAGCGTCGGGAATGCGTACGTCTCGAGGGTCGTCGCCCACTGCGCCGCATGCTTCCCATTTCGCCACTGCGAGCGCAGTCCTTCCAGCGTCCGGGCCGTGGCTTCCCGAAAGGTGGGGGCCTTCGCCCGCCGGCGCTCGGCCAGAGGGTCGCGCCCCTCGAACACGGCGCGCCGGTTCTCCCACGCCTTGATCCGGGCCTCGGCCAGGGACACCAGCTCGAACGGCCCGAGGCCGATGTCGCGGCGCTTCCCGTGGATGGTGAGGCGCTGCACCCAGGACTTTCGGCCGCTCGGCCTCACCCGGAGATAGAGGGTCTGCTCGGCCCGGTACTTGCCCGGCTCCCGGAGCGCCTTCGCCTTCGCTGCGGTCATCGCTGCCATCGGTTTTTCCTACCGCGTTTTTTTCGTGGGATCGAACTCGCAATTCGAACTCGAACCCCGAACGGTCCCACGAATTCGGCCGGAACCCCCCGAATTCGAAGGGAACGGCAAAGCGGCTATGAGAGCCAGTATACCACGGTTTATACGGGGGTTACGGCGATCTTCCGGGAGCGAATCGGCACCCCCGGGAAACCCCCCGGCAGCGGAGAGGGTGGGATTCGAACCCACGTGCCCGGCTCTTCACCGGACAAAGCGCTTTCGAGGCGCCCCCGTTACGGCCACTTCGGTACCTCTCCGGGCCTGGTTGGGCAAGGTGCGCCGGAAGTCACTCGGCAGGGCTTTGAGCCCGCCGACGCTCCTGGAAGAAACGCTGCAAGAGCGAGCGTCCTTCGTCAGCCAGCACTCCCGAAACCACCGTGAGGTGGTGCGTTAGTCCCAAGCCATCCAGCGCGACCTTCGATTCTACTCCACCGAATTTGGGCTCCGGGGGGCCGTAAACGAGCCTCCGGATGCGGGCGTGGGCGCTGGCCCCGGCGCACATCAGGCAGGGTTCGACGGTGGCGTAGAGGTCGCAGCCGGTGAGGCGGTAGTTGCCGATCCGTTCTGCGGCGGCGCGGATTGCGAGCATCTCGGCGTGGGCGGTGGGGTCGCCGGTCTCGAGGACGCGGTTTCGGGCCGCAGCGAGGATGACGCCGTCTTTCGCGACCACCGCGCCGACGGGGACTTCGCCGTGGCGGGCGGCCTGCTCGGCTTCCGCGAGGGCGGCGCGCATGAGGTTGAGGTCCCGGTCGCTGATCTCCGGGACGCCGTTGCTGATCACGGCGGCATCGTAGTGGGGCGGGCCGTCACCGGCATGGTCCGGACGAGGTTTCGTTGCGCTCTGCGCAGCGTTGTCGGCCTGGAGGTCGGCTTTCCCTTGCCTGGGTGACACCAAGGCTGCTGGGGTTCCCGCCGAGAGCGGAACCACCTTCCCGCCGCCCGCCTGCGGCGGCCTGTGCCGGTCTGGAGGCCCCCACCGGGAGAACTGGCCGGCGGTCCCGTGCCGGCTGCACCGTGAGCGCAAGCTGCTATGGGCGTTTCGACCGTCCGATTCCTGTACCCTCGGATTCTTGGCTCAGGGACTGCGGCGGGAGTTGCGTCTCGGCGACGCGCTCTACGTCAACATCGGGACGATCCTCGCGTCGGCGATCTTCGTGGTCCCCGCCTACGTGATCGCCTCGACGGGTTCGGCAGGCGGCGCGGCGCTCATCTGGGTCGGCGCGGGGGCGATTTCGCTCTGCGGGGCGTTCGCGATCGCCGAACTCGCCGCGCTCTACCCGCACGCGGGCGGCGAGTACGTGTACCTGGAGCGGGCCTACCACCCGCTCGTCGGGTTCCTGTACGGCTGGAGCCTCTTCGCCGTCATCCAGACCGCCTCGATCGCCGCGGTCGCGGTCGTCTTCGTCGAGTACGGCGCCGAGTTCGTGCCGCTCGGTCCGGTCGCCGCGAAGGCGGCGGTGGTGATCCTCATCCTGGGGCTGTCGCTCTGGAACTGCCGGAACGTGCGCGCCTCGGCCGACACCCAGAACCTCACCACGATCGCCAAGCTGGTGATGGCGGGCGCGATCGTGGTGCTCTGCGTATCCCTCGGCGACCAATCCGTCGAAACCATCGCCCGGGCCCGGCTTCCCCTCGAGGGTTCGGCCGCGGCCCGTTGGGGCGCCGCCATGGTGGCGGCGCTGTGGGCCTACGACGGCTGGATCAGCATCACCTTCGTCGGGGGCGAGGTGAAAAACCCCCAACGCTTCCTGCCGCGCGCCATTTCCCTCAGCCTGGTGCTGCTGATCGGCATCTACCTGCTGCTCAACTTCGCCTACCTGAAGGCGCTGCCGTTCACCGGCTTCGTCGGCACCGAGACGGTCGCCGCCGACGCCGCTGGCCTCGCGGGAGGCCGCCTCGGCGCCCAACTCGTCTCGCTCGCGGTGATGGTTTCCTGCTTCGCGGCGGCGAACGGATTCATCTTCACCGGGGCCCGGGTGTACTACGCGATGGCGCGGGACGGGGCCTTCCTCCGTTCCTTCGCCCGGCTGAGCCCGGGGGCGGTCCCGAAGAACGCCACCCTCGCTCAGGGGCTCTGGGCGGCCGGTATCGCGCTGACCGGCAGCTACGACCAGCTTTTCACCTACGTGGTGGTCGTCTCGTGGCTCTTCTACGGCCTCGGAAGCGCGGCCGTCTTCGTTCTCCGCTGGAAGAGGCCCGATCTGGACCGGCCCTACCGCGCCTTCGGCTATCCGCTCCTCCCGGCTATCTTCACGATCTTTTCGGCCGCGCTGCTGGTGAACACCCTGCTCACGGACCCGCGGGACGCCCTGATCGGCCTCGGCATCACCGCGGCCGGGATTCCCGTATACCTTTATTTCCGACGACAAAACGACGGGCGCCCGCCAGCGGACGACCCCGCGTAGGCCCCGGTCCCGTACGGAGGACAACCCCATGCGACTTGGAATCAGCCTTTTCCTGAGCCTCGCGCTCGGAATTCCCGCCGCGGCATTCGCCCAGCCGGCGCCCGATCAGCTCGGCGGGCTCAAGTTCCGCCACATCGGTCCGGTTGGAAACCGCACCCTCGCGGTCGCCGGCGTTCCCGGCGACCGGAACGTCTACTACGCGGGAGCCGCCACCGGCGGGATCTGGAAGACCGAGGACGCCGGCCTCAAATGGCGGCCGGTCTTCGACGACCAGGAGGTCCACGCCATCGGCGCGCTGGCGGTGGCCGAATCCGACCCGAACATCGTCTGGGCGGGCACCGGCGAAACCTTTATCCGGGCCAACGTCTCCATCGGCATCGGGGTCTTCAAGTCCACCGATGCCGGGGAGACCTGGCAGCACATGGGCCTCGACGCCACCGCGCGGATCGGCCGGATCATCATCCATCCCACGAACCCCGACATCGTCTACGCGGCATCGATCGGGCACGCCTATTCGCCGCAGCCCGAGCGCGGGGTCTACCGCACGATGGACGGCGGCGAGACCTGGGAAAAGGTCCTCTTCGTGGACGAGGAAACCGGGGCCTCCGACATGGTCATGGACCCGAACAACCCCCGGATCCTGTTCGCCGGGATGTGGCAGCTCGCGCTCCGGACCTGGGGCCGGATGAGCGGCGGTCCGGGCAGCGGGCTCTACATGACCCGGGACGGCGGCGACACCTGGACCGAGCTCGAGGGCAACGGCCTGCCGATGAGTGACGTCGGCAAGATCGCGCTGTGCATGAGCAAGTCGGACTCCCGGCGGGTGTACGCGCTCATCGAGACCAGCGACGGCGTGCCCTACTTCGGCGTGGACTCGGTGGACTGGAGCACCGGCGAGGTCGAGAGCGGCGAGCTCTGGGCCTCCAGCGACGGCGGGAAGACCTGGACGATCCAGACCCACAACCGCAACCTCGCGGGGCGGAACGCCTACTACTCGCGCTGTGCCGCGGCGCCCGACGACCGCGACGAGGCGTATTTCCTGACCGCTTCCTTCGCGTCCACGCTGGATGCAGGGAAGACGCACCGGGTGCACGGGTTTGGCGACGCCCCCGGCTGGGACCACCACGACATGTGGATCGACCACACGGACGCCGACCGGATGGCGGTCGCGCACGACGGCGGGGTCTCGATCTCGGAGAACCGGGGGAAGACCTGGTTCAAGATCCAGCTCCCGCTCGCGCAGATGTACCACGTGACCGTGGACGACGCGATTCCCTACAACGTCCTCGGGAACCGGCAGGACGGCCCCTCGACACGGGGCCCGAGCCGGGCGTTTACCGGCGGTTTCTTCGGCAGCGGGATTCCCCGCGGCATGTGGCACGGAGTGGGCGGCGGCGAGAGCGGCTTCGCCACCCCAGACCCGGTGGATCCGAACATCGTCTGGTCGAGCGCGTCCGGCTTCGGCGCGGCCGGCGGGATCGTGGTCCGCTACAACGAGACCACCCGGCAGTTCCGCCAGGTCGAGGTCTGGCCCGAGAGCACCGTGGGCTGGCCGGCGGAGTCGCTCCGCTACCGGTTCCAGTGGGTGTTCCCGCTGCTGATCTCACCGCACGACCGGAACACGGTCTACGTCGGCAGCCAGCACGTCCACCGGACGACAAACGGCGGCCAGAGCTGGGAGGAGATCAGCCCCGACCTGACCTCCAACAACAAGGAACGGCAGACGATTTCCGGGGGACTCACCCCGGACAACATCGGCGTCGAGTACTGCTGCGTGGTGTACGCGGTGGACGAGAGCCCGGTGCAGGCGGGGGTAATCTGGGCCGGCACCAACGACGGCTTCATGCACGTCACCCGCGACGGCGGGGCGAACTGGACCGACGTCACCGCGAACATCCCCGGCATGCCGGAGGAGGGCGTCGTCCGGAACATCGACGCCTCGAAGTGGGAGGCCGGAAAGGCCTACATGACCGTGGAGGCCCACCAGGTGGGCAACTTCGCGCCCTACGTCTACAAGACCGGGGACTTCGGCGCGTCGTGGGAGCGGATCGTCAACGGGGTCAAGGACAGCCCGCTCAGCTACACCCGGAACATCCGCGAGGATCCGGTGCGGCCCGGGCTCCTCTACCTCGGCACCGAGAACTTCCTCTACGTGAGCTTCGACGACGGGGACAACTGGCAGCGGCTCGCGAACGGGCTGCCGCCGAGCCCGATGTACTGGATCACGGTGCAGGAGCGCTTCAAGGACCTGGTGGTCGGCACCTATGGGCGCGGCTTCTGGATCATGGACGACATCTCGCCGCTCCAGCAGTGGACGGATGAGGTCGAGGCGGCGTCCGTGCACCTCTTCGAGCCCCGGTCGGTCTACCGGTTCCACCCGATCACCGCTCCCTTCGCGCAGTTCGACGACTGGTCGGCCGGGGAGAACCCGCCCTACGGTGGCCCGATCAGTTACTGGCTCGACGACGAGGCCGAAGGCGTCAAGGTGGTCGTGAAGAACGCCGCCGGCGAGACGATCCGCACCATGGACGGCAGCGGCGACGCCGGGCTCAACCGGGTGTGGTGGAACCTCCGCGAAGACGAGTCCACCGAGATGCTGCTCCGGACCCAGCCCACGGGAGCGGACTGGGTGGAACTCGACGAGGACCGGTCACGGTCCGCGCCGGGGGGCGCCCGGATCGCGATCCTCGCCCCGCCCGGGACCTACCAGGTCGAACTGCAGGTCGGCGACGAGACGCGCGAAGCGAGCCTCGAGGTCATGAAGGACCCGCATAGCGAGGGCACGCTCGAGGACATCGCCGCCCAGACGGCGCTCCTCCGCGAACTCCGTGACGACATGGAGACCGTCGCCGAGATGGTGAACGAGATCGAGTGGCTGCGGCGGCAACTGCTCGACGCGAAGTCGCTGGCCGAGGAAAAGAACCAGGTCGAGGCCATCGCCTCGGCGGTGGACGGGCTCGAGGGCTCGCTGATCGCGGTCGAGGAACGGCTCATCCCGATGGCCGTCACCGGCACCGGACAGGACCAGATTCGGTGGCCGAACATGCTCGCCGGCCGGGTCGGTTACCTCGCGATCGCTGTCCAGAGCGCCGACTTCCCGCCCACCGACCAGATGCGCGAGGTGCATTCGATCCTCCGGGAGCGGCTCGAGACGCAGCGGGCGGAACTCCAGCGGGTGCTCGAATCCGAGTTGCCGGAGGCGAACCGGATGCTCGAGGGCGAGGGGATTCCGGGGGTGGTCCGGGTCCCGCCGGGGACGGGCAACCGGTGATGGAAGCTTCCTGCCGGCGGCACCCGCACGGGACCGCCGCTCTTCAGACGGGCATCAGATTCCCATTTGTCAGAGTAGCCAACCCGCCCGCACCACGGGCGCTGACACGTAGCACGACCTAGCCGTGACTAATACCAATTCGCAAACCACAGGGACGGATGCTCGTCGCGGACTTGCCACCGTTGCCTTCTTGAAGGCTCAGTTTGACGCTCGCCGCGACCAGCTAGATAGCCTGCAGCCGTTTGTGGAGGATTCACTTCGAAGCCTGGATCAGGATGAAGTCCAACTCACCGACGTTGAACATGCCGTTCGTAAATCGACTGGAATACGAATCCCTTCTGAGACCTTGAAGACCCTGCTCCGCCGGGCAGCGCGCAAGAGGCTCGTGCAGCGCAAGGGCGGACGGTTCTTTCGCACGGCCAAGTGCAGTGCACTCCCCGATCTGCAACCGATACTAGGCCAGTTCGATTCGGAGCATAAGGAGCTGGCGGCACGTCTTGGCCAGTACGCTTCCGAAAGGAATGAAGACCTTGGTTCTCAGGACGATGCCCTTGCTGCCCTGGTCGATTTCCTCGACAAACATCACCTCAGCGTAGTGCTCGGCCAGACTATAGAAGCTCGAGGGGTGCGTCGATACTCCCGAATCGATAAGGTGATTGCGGCCTTCATCGCGCGTATTGTTGCCGAGGGCGGCTCGGCATCGACTGTACTCGACCGCATAGTCAAGGGTTTCATCGTCCAAAACGCGCTGCTTCTCCGTGACATCCCGAACATTGGCCGAGAACTGAAACACCTAACCCTATACCTCGATACTGGCGTCCTGCTGCACGCATTAGGACACGCCGGGAGAACAGAGGAACGATCCACTCGCGACGCACTGAACCTAATCCGCCGCGCCGGTGCACGACTCTACGCCTTCGAACGCACTCTCGACGAAATGAAGGGTGTTCTCCGCGTCTATGAACAGAGGCTTGGGACTAGCGCGGGACGCAAGACTCTATGGTCGACACCACTCACACACCATTTTCTACAAACCGCCACATCGCCAGCAGACATCCAGCAAGAAATCGCCTTGGTGGAAAAGAAGCTCGCTGCGTTGAACGTTAACGTTAAGGATTTTCCCGGTTACAAGAACGAGTATACCGAGGCTGAGCAGGATCTAGCCAACCAGCTTAAGGACGCGACGATCGGGCGCGCTACCGATGAACACGGGGTATGGCACGATGTGAGAGCAACTGCAGCTGTAATGACGTTACGGGCAGGACGACGACCGCATCAAGTGACTGACGCCAAGTATGTATTCGCGAGTGGAAGTGCAAGGACCGTGACTACGATCTCGAAGTGGTACAGGGAGACCTATAAGAGCGGATTGGAGCCAGCAGTACACGTGCGATCGGTGACGAATGCGGCTTGGTTGCTGCAACCACAATTCGAATCCTCAATGCCGATCCATCAGTTGGTATCCGTTTGTGCGGCAGTACTCCGTCCGTCTCCGGAGATATGGTCTCGGTTCATAAGGCGACTCGGCGAATTTGTCGAGTCCGGCGAACTGAGTGACGACGAGAGCGTTGCCGTTGTAGCACATCAGTTTGCGCACGCTCGGTTGGGAGAACTGGATCCAGACGACGACGTCGAGGCATCAACGGTCCGAGAGATTGTGGAAAGATCGCAAGAACAGGCGAAGGCCGGTCTCCGGCAGGAAGTTCAGCAAGAACGGCGTCGACGCGAGACGACCGAGAAGGTCGCTGATGCAGTGCGTGGACAAATCGCCGCGATGAGAGAGTTGGCCGACGCGAGGGCAGAGAAATGGGCCGCTATCGTGGCCGCTATTGTCTACGGTGTGGTGTCGCTGCTGCTCGTCGCTATGGCGATTTGGACACTGCCCACAGAATGGTCCCAAGCCACAAGAGCCAGCAAGATGGGAAATGTCATTTGGTGGATCTGTGCCGCTGTACCGGCAGGGTTGTATGTCTTGGGTCTCTATAGTCGATTCCAGATTCTCGACGTGTACGGAAAACTACGACAAGTCCTAAGACAGGTCTTCTATCGATTCCTGATGCCAGATGACGAATCCTAGAGATTAGAGTGGCCAGTGCCTCCCATGACGCTTTCGGCGGCAGGTGTTGACACGTCGCGGATGACGCTTAGTCGTTTCCGCAGCGGCAACGCGACGGTAGCCGCGTGATACGGCAGGTAACCCGCCATCTCGCCCGTTCCGCATCCGACGTTCGCGGTGTGGTCGGGAAGCCTTCGTCATGGAGTTAGGCACCTCGAAAACGGGGAGCACCGACCAGGGCCGCTCTGTACGACCGCGGGACCACCAGTCCCCCTCCGGTGCACGTGCAACCCCGCGTGGACGGCTGTGGCCGATCCCCGCGACGGCCTTTGGCATGACCGCCGCGGGCATTCCCGGTTACCTTTGTTTCCGATGGCCGAACGCGCGGCGCCTGGAGCGGGCACCACCACGTAGCCACCGAAACCCGTCCGGCACGGAGGACCACCCCATGCACAACCCGATGCAGTTTCAGGCTGCTCTCGTCCTGTTTTTCGCCCTCGGGCTTCCCGCGGCGGCCCTGGCCCAGCCGGCGCCCGACGAGCTCGGCGGGCTCCGGTTCCGGCACATCGGGCCGGTGGGCAACCGCACCCTCGCGGTCGCCGGCATCCCGGGCAACCTCGACATCTACTACGCCGGGGCGGCCACCGGCGGCATCTGGAAGACCGAGGACGGGGGCATCAAGTGGCGCCCGGTGTTCGACGATCAGGACGTCCACGCCATCGGGGCGCTGGCGGTCTCCGAGTCCGACCCGAACATCGTCTGGGCGGGCACCGGCGAGACCTTCATCCGGGCGAACGTCTCCATCGGCACCGGGGTCTTCAAGTCCACCGACGCCGGCGAGTCCTGGGATCACATGGGCCTCGACGCGACCGCACGGATCAGCCGGATCATCATCCATCCGACGAACCCGGACATCGTCTACGCGGCGTCGCTCGGACACGCCTACACCCCGCAGCCGGAGCGCGGCATCTACCGGACCATGGACGGGGGCGAAACCTGGGAACACGTCCTGTTCGTGGACGAGAACACCGGGGCCTCGGACCTGATCATGGACCCGAACAACCCCCGGATCCTCTACGCCGGGATGTGGCACCTCGAGCTGAAGACCTGGACGCGGGTGAGCGGCGGACCCGGCAGCGGCCTCCACCTGACGCGGGACGGCGGCGACACCTGGACGAAGCTTGAAGGTAACGGCCTGCCGAAACTGGACGTGGGAAAGGTCGCGCTCTGCATGAGCCAGGCGGACTCCCGCCGGGTGTACGCGTTGATCGAAACCGCGGACGGCGTCTCCTACGCCGGCGAAGAAGCGGAAAGCGGCGAGCTGTGGATGACGAGCGACGGCGCCAAGACTTGGACGCTCCAGAGCCACAACCGCAATCTCGCGGGGCGAAACGCCTACTACGCCCGCTGCGCCGTAGCGCCGGACGACCCGGACGAGGCCTACTTCCTCACCGCGTCCTACGCCGTGACACTGGACGCGGGCAAGTCCCACGAGGTGCGCCGCTTCGACAACGCGCCGGGCTGGGACCACCACGACATGTGGATCGATCCCGGCGACGCCGACCGGATGGCGGTGGCGCACGACGGCGGCGTCTCCATCTCGCGGAACCGCGGAAAGTCCTGGTACAAGATCCAGTTGCCGATCGCCCAGATGTACCACGTGACCGTGGACAACGACATTCCCTACAACGTGCTCGGGAACCGGCAGGACGGCCCCTCCACCCGGGGTCCCAGCCGGGCGTGGGTCAGCGGATTCATCGGCGGCGGGGTCTCACGGGGAATGTGGCACGGGGTCGGCGGGGGCGAGAGCGGCTTCGCGACCCCCGATCCGGAGGATCCGAACATCGTCTGGTCAACGGCTTCGGGCGCCGGCGCCGCCGGCGGGATCGTGACTCGCTACGACGAGCGCGCCCGGCAGTTCCGCCAGCTCGAAGTCTGGCCGGAGGCCACCCGCGGCTGGCCGGCCGAGGACCTGCGATACCGCTTCCAGTGGGTCTTCCCGTTGCTGCTCTCACCGCACGACCGGAACACGGTCTACGTGGGCAGCCAGCACGTGCACCGGACCACCAACGGGGGTCAGAGCTGGGAAGAGATCAGTCCCGACCTCACCACCAACAACAAGTCCCGCCAGACCATCTCCGGCGGACTCACCCCGGACAACATCGGGGTGGAGTACTGCTGCGTGATCTACGCGATCGACGAGAGCCCGGTCACCGAAGGCGTGATCTGGGCGGGGACCAACGACGGAATGATCCACCTGACCCGGGACGGCGGCGCGAACTGGACCGATGTGACCGCGAACGTCCCCGACATGCCGGTGGACGGGGTGGTCCGCAACATCGACGCCTCCAAGTGGGACGCCGGGAAGGCCTACATGACCGTCGAGGCGCACCAGGTGGGGAACTTCGAGCCCTACGTGTACCGGACCGAGGACTTCGGAGAGTCGTGGACGAAGATCGTGAGCGGCGTGGCGGACAGCCCGCTGAGCTACACCCGGAACGTGCGGGAAGACCCGGTGCAGCCCGGACTCCTCTACCTCGGCACCGAGAACTTCCTCTACGTGAGCTTCAACGACGGAGACAACTGGCAGCGGCTCGCGAACGGATTGCCGCCGAGCCCGATGTACTGGATCGTCGTCCAGGAACACTTCGGCGACCTGGTGGTGGGCACCTACGGGCGCGGCTTCTGGATCATGGACGACATCTCGCCGCTCCAGCAGTGGAACGACGAGGTGGCAAACGCGAGCGTCCACCTGTTCCAGCCCCGGGGGGCCTATCGCTTCCATCCCATCACCCCGCCGTTCGCCCACTTCGACGACTGGTCCGAGGGCGAGAACCCACCCTACGGCGCCCCGATCAACTTCTGGCTGGACGAAGCGGGCGCCGATGTCTCCATCGAGATCCGGAACGGGGCCGGAGACACCGTCCGCACCCTGGAGGGGACGGGCGAGAAGGGCCTGAACCGCATCTACTGGGATCTCCGCGAAGAGGCCTCGACGGCCGCGGTGCTGCGCACGAAGCCCCTCTTCGCCGACTGGGTGGACCTCGACGAGGAGCGGACCCGCGACGCGCAGTTCGGGCGGATCTCGATCCTCGCTCCGCCCGGCGATTACACCGTGGCGCTGCGGGTCGGCGATACCGAGCAGACCGCGCCCATCGAGGTGCGGAAGGACCCGAAGAGCGAGGGCACGCTCGAGGACATCGACGCCCAGACCGCGCTGCTGCGTCTGCTGCGGGCCGACCTCGAAACCGTGGTGGGGATGGTGAACGAGATCGAGTGGCTCCGCCGCCAGGTACTCGACCTGAAGGCGGTGGCCGAAGAGACCGGGCGGGTCGAATCCATCGCCTCGGCCGTGGACGGACTCGACGGCTCGCTACTCGCGGTGGAGGAGCACCTGATCCAGTTGCTGCTCACCGGAACCGGCCAGGACCAGATCCGCTGGCCGACGCAGCTTGCCGGGAGGATCGTCTACCTCGCCGGCGTGGTCGCGACGAGCGACTTCCGACCGACCGACCAGATGCGGGAGGTCTATGACCGGCTGCACGAGCGGGTGGAGGCCCGCGCCGCGGAGTTCGCCGAGATCGTGGAGTCCGACCTGACCAGCGTGAACGGCGCGCTCGACGCCGCCGGGATGCCGGGAATCCTGCGGGTGGAAGGGAAGGAGTCCGGTTCGCGCTGAGGCGCGTCGCCCGGGAGTTCTCCGGGGCGGGTCATTCCCGCTGCTCCTCGATCCACCGGATGAGCTCCCGCTGGGGCACGCGGAGCACGTGCCCCTGGCCCGGAACCACATCCAGCTCTACCTGCGCGCCGGCCGCGCGGAGGCGCTCGGCCGTGGTCTCCGACCCGGTCACCCAACGCAGGTCGTGTGCCCCGACCATGAGCAGGACCGGCACGCCGGCCAGCGACTCCAGCGGGGCTTCCCCGGAATAGCGCCCGGGCATCGCGAGGATCGCGGCCACCCGGTCCGGCATCGCGAGCGCGGCGTGAAAGACCCCGATACCTCCCGCGGAGGCCCCGGTGAGGATGATTTCGCCGGCCGCCTCCGGCAGGTTCTGCTCGATCCACTCCAGCAGCGCCGGCGCCACGACCGGGGCGCTCTCCGCGAGTCCGGGACCGTAGATCTCGACGCCGACCACCGCATATCCGGCCGCGGGCGCCGCGTCGTCCCAATAGGTTTCGACCAGCCCCGCGAGGAGGCTTCGATCGCCCGCACCCCACGGGAAGGCCACCACCACTCCGCGGGCGGGCCCCGGCGGCCGCACCACGAGCAGATTGAGTTGGCCGCCTGCCGAAAGCGGCAGCGAAACCCATCCCTGGCTCCCCGATGGCGGCAGCCTTGGGCCACCCGTCGCCGCGCAGGCGGCCAGCGCCATGGCGATGAGAGCCGTCACAAGCAGCGCGGGTCCGGTTCGCGAGGCGCGGGCAGAAAACTCGGTCATGGATGTCAGGCCGGGCCCACGGAGTGGCCGAGCGCCGTGCAAACCCACAGGTAGGTCGCGGCGCCGTGCTCGCTGAAGGGGTAGTCGAGGCGCTCCGGCTCGAAGCCGGCCTCCGATAGCAGCCGTTCCCAGGTGCCAATCGGGAAGAGGCCCGTGGTGTGGCGGTCCACCTCGACCCGTAACTGGCCGTCCTCCCGAAAGAAGTAGACGTAGACCGTCTCGATTTCCGTATCGCCCGGGTCCGGGTCCGTTGAGTACTCCACGTAGGTGAGCTCGGCGCCGTCCCGCCGCCGCGTCTCGTGGGCGATTCGGGGCGGCGCGAACGTCTCCAGGTAGTCGTCCGGAATGGCGAGGAACAGGCCGCCGGGGCGCAGGTGCGCCCGCGCGGTGGCAAAGGCGCTGCGGAGGTCATCCTCCGTCAGCAGGTAGTCGATGGCGTCGTGGATCAGGACGGCATCAAACGTCTCGCCGAGGCGCGCCGTCCGCATGTCGCCGACGTGGTGGGTGACGCCGGGATTCAGGCGGCGCGAGTGTGCCAGCATCGGTTCGGAAAGGTCCACCGCGGTCGCCTCGAACGCACCGGTGAGGTGGTGCAGGAGGTGCCCGCCGCCGGTCCCGAACTCCAGGAGACGGCCCCGGCCGGGGCCGAGGCGCTTCGCGAGTTCGCTCCGCAGGCAGGCGCCCTCGTCCGCGTAGTCCTCGGGCGGGCTCATCAGCGGCCAGAGGTGGGCGAGATCGGCGTAGAGGCGGGGGCCGGAGGGCATCGCCGCCCGAGCGTACCGCGGCGGGTGCAGCAGGCTGGCGCGTTGCCCGAGCGCCGGCGTCAACCACGCGCTAGGGTCCCGGCCCTTTCAGCGATCAACGAGGTACAGGGCATGGCGCAGTTCGAGGTTCCGGTGGTCCGGGTGGACCGCATCGAAGAGCACCCCGGCGCGGACGCGCTGGAGGTCGCGGTGGTGCGCGGCTACCGCTGCGTCACGAAGATCGGCGCCCACCGGGCGGGCGATCTGGTCGCGTACATCCCCGAGGACGCCATCGTCCCGGAAGCGCTCATCCGCGAGATGCGGCTCTGGGACGCGGCGAAGGGTCGGGGGATGCTCGCGGGCAAGAAGGGCAACCGGGTGAAGGCCATCCGGCTCCGCGGGATCGTCAGCCAGGGGCTCCTCTACCCGGCCGAGGGCCGCGACGAGGGCGAGAACCTCGCGGAGGCGCTCGACATCGTGAAGTACGAGCCGCCGATTCCGGTGCACATGCAGGGCGAGGTGTGCAACGTCCGCGGGCGGACGCTGTCCTACGACATCGAGAGCATCCAGAAGTTCCCGGACATCCTGCGCGACGGCGAGGAGGTCGTGTTCACCGAGAAGCTCCACGGCACCTGGACCTGCTTCGGATACTGGCCGGGGCTCGACCATCCGGAACTCCTCGAGCGCGCGACGATCATCTCCTCGAAGGGAATGAGCGACACCGGGCTTGCCTTCAAGTGGAACGACGCCAACGCGAGCAACCTCTATGTCATGAGCTTCAGGGGCGCGATGCTGGAAGGGGGGCACTGGGACCGGGTGCGGGCCGCTTCCGAGCGCGCCGGGGAGCCGATCTTCATCCTCGGGGAGACCTTCGGCAAGAAGGTCCAGGACCTCGACTACGGCCAGCAGGGGCGCGCCTTCCGCGTCTTCGACGTGTACGTCGGCGAGCCCCGGACGGGCCGCTATCTCGACTACGACGAGCTGCTCGCGCGGGTCAAGGGCGAGTGGGGCCTTGACCTGACGCCCCGCCTCTACCGGGGGCCGTTTTCGATCGAGGCAGCCGAACAGCATCGGGACGGCAAGACCACCTTCCGGGGCGGCCACGTCCGGGAAGGGATCGTGATTTCCCCCGTGAAGGAGCGCGCGTGTCCCGAGCTGCCGGGGAACCGGGTGAAGCTGAAGTACGTCTCGCCGAAGTACCTGCTGCGGCGGGGGAACGTCACGGACTTCCAGTAAAGGAGAGGTCGGTCTTTCGCCTCGATAGCCAGGAGCGCCAGCCAGGAGCGCCGGCCTCTGGCCGGCATCGCTTCGCGCAGCGAAGCGAAACTCCCTGACTCAATCGTCCCCGGTGACGGCACCCCAAACAGGGACGGCGCATCGCTCTACCGCCGCATAGGAGCGCCGGCCTCCGGCCGGCATCGCTGCGCGCAGCGAAGCGAAACTCCCAGATTTAATCGTCCCCGATGACGGCACCCCAAACGGGGATGGCGCATCGCTCTACCGCCGCACCAGCGGCGATGCGCCATGCCGCCGGGCGGCGGCGCCATCCTGGCGGATCAGGTTGGGGAGTTTCGCCCGCTGCGCGGGCGATGCCGGCCAGAGGCCGGCGCTCCAAGCCCATGCGCCGTGCAGGGCACAGCTACGCGGAACTCCGCACGGCTGCGGCGGTTCCTATGCCTCGCCGAGGCGTTCAAGGATCAGGCGGTCGATCTGCCAGAGGTGGTCCTCGCGATTCGAGTAAGGGCCCGGGCGGTACGCGCTGGAACCAATGCCCCGCTGGGAGAGTTCGGAGACATGCCAGTCCTGGCGGTTCGTCTCGTCCCAGAACTCGACCGCCCGGGAAGCGTCGAAACCGTCGTTCCCGAGCGACTCCTCGCTGAACAGCCAATCGCAGCGGATGGAGGTGTGGGCGACGCCGAGCGGGCGCATCAGATAGCGGATCACGAAGTCCGGGTGGAGGCAGAACAGTGCGTTCGGCAACAGGATCTCGTAGCCGACCCGGCGCCGGAATTCAGCCGGCAGTCCGGGCAGGGGGACGCCCACGAGGCGCCCGTCACTCGACAGCGTCTCGATTCCCTCCTCGAGGTCCATCGCCGCACCGATGGCATTCGGGTCGGCCGGGTAGTTCTCCCCGCTCAGGTAGTGGGAAAGGCGCGCCAACTGGGGATGGATCACCGGACAATGGAGGCACTCGGCAAAGTTCTGGATGATCAGCTTCCAGTTCGCCTTCACGTCGTAGCACACGGTGTGAGCGGACCGCAGGTCGGCCAGGCCCCAGATTCCCATGCGGGCGCCGGCCGGACCCATCTGCTCCTCGAGGTCCGGTCCCTCCTCCGCGACCCGGACGAAGACGATGCCGCCCCATTCCTCGCACCGGGCGGCGGCGAGCGGGAAGTCGGACACGGAAAACCCCTCCACCTCGTCCATGTGCGGCGCGCGCCGGAGCCGCCCGTCCAGCCCATAGGTCCAGGCGTGGTAGGGACACTGGATCGAGCCGGCCAGGCATCCCTCCTCCGACTGGAGCAGCCGGGTCCCGCGGTGGCGGCACACGTTGTGGTGCGCGCGCACCACCCCCGCGTCATCCCGCACCACGATCACCGAATCCCCGGCGATCTCGATCAGCCGGTAGTCGCCGGGCCCCGCGAGTTCTTCCACCGGACAGGCCGCGTTCCACAGCGCCCGGTGGATCCGTTCCCCCTCCCGCTCGAAGACCGCCGGATCGCAGTAGTAGCGGGCGGGCAGCGTCCAGGCGCCCGCGGGCACCCGCCGGCCGCCGGCCGAGCCGTTGGCGCCGGAAGCGGCCGATGTCATGACGCCGCTGGGGTGGCCCGCTTTCTCGGTGGATCGTAAAACGGCAGCGGCGCCACCCGGGACCGCGCCCGCCGCCGCGTGTATTCGACGGTAACCTCGATGTCCAGTGGCGTTCCCGGCGCCTCATAGCCCCGATCCACCGTCGCGAGGGCCAATTGGCGCTTGAGAAGCGGCGACCAGGCGACGCTCGTCGCCCGGCCGACCTGCTCGCCTCCGGAATAGACCGGGACGCCGTCTCGATTTACTTCGTCGCACACCTCGGGGGCGAGATCATCGACCGCGAACAGCCGCTCGAGTTCCATGATCGAGGTCTCGATTCCCACGAAGAACCGCGCCGGCCCGCGGGCGCGCTCCGCCATCAGCGCCTCCTGCCCGATGAACGGTCCCTTCTTCGCGCTCACCGCCCAGCCGAGTCCCATCTCGTAGGGCGTGGATTTTTGCGCCTCGGTGAGCGCGAAATCGGCGTTCCAGAAGTCCACGTCGATGAGCGGGAAACCCGCCTCGACGCGAGCCCGGTCGAGAGCCAGCATCCCCGCCGGGACCAGCCCGCGGGGATCGCCCGCTTCGAGCAGGAGGTCCCAGAGGGCACAAGCGGCCTCCTGATCCACCCAGATCTCGAATCCCAGGTCACCCGTGTATCCCGTTCGGGTCACGACCACCGGGATGCCGCCGAGCTCCACCTCGCGGAGCCGGAAGAACCCGAGATCGGAGAGGTCCCCATCCGCGAGCGCATTCAGGATCTGGCAGGAGGCCGGTCCCTGGAGCGCCAGCGCTCCGAGTTCTTCCGAGACCTCCTCGATCTGGACATCCATCCCCGCCGCGGCGCGCTCGAACCAGACGAGCGCCGGGTCCACCGCGGTGGCGCGCACGAAGTCCTTCGCGAAACGCTGGAAGCAGCCGTCCTGCAGGAGCTTGCCGCGCTCGTCGCACCAGCCGGAGTAGAGCACCTGCCCCACCCGCGAACGCTTCACGTTCCGGGTGATGAGCCGGTCGGTGAGCGCGGTGGCGTCGGGGCCGCGGAAGTCGTACTTGTAGAGCGGCGAGACGTCGATCAGCGCCGCGCCGGCACGCACCGCGTAGTACTCCGGGTCGTGGAACGGGTCGAAGGCGTCAACGACGTAGTAGCCGGCCCACTCCTTCCAGCGCATGCTGGAACAAAGCGCCTGGGTGCGGGGATGGAAGGGGGTGCCGCGGGCCATGCCGTAAGAAAACCGGGTAAAGAGTCGGCCAATGGTATTCCGGGTTTCTCTTGTTACAGTGCGCCACACCGGAGGACGGACATCCATGCGCACAATGGGACCCGGCTGGCTCGCGTTACTGGCAGTTCTGCTGCTCGCCGCGCCTGTCGCCGCTCAGCCGCTCGCCGAAGCCGGCGCCGACGACGTGGCTCACGGCAAGAGCGTCTTCGACATCCACTGCTCCCGCTGCCACGGCCTCGACGGCGTGGGCGGCGAGGGGCCCAACCTGATGCGCGAGAACCTGCGGCGTTCTACCGAGGACGACGCGCTGCTCGAGATCGTGGACAACGGCATCGCCGGCACCGACATGCCGGGCCACGGATCGCTCAACACGAGAGAGATCCGGAATGTGGCCGCGTATGTCCGCTCGCTGGGCGTGGCGCCGCGCGAGGATCTGCCGGGCGATCCGGTGGCGGGCAAGGAGCTCTACGAAATGACGCTCTGCTCGACCTGCCACATCGTGAACGGCGAAGGCATCGCGCTGGGGCCGGATCTCTCCGACATCGGCATGCTGCGGGGCAGCGCCTACCTGCGGGAATCCGTCATGGATCCGCCGAAGGTCGTGAACCACCGCTACCGGACGGTGCTCATCGAGACCGCGGACTCCCGTACCGTGATGGGCGTCCGGGTTGCAGAGGACACCTTCACGATCCAGATGATTGACGAAGCCGGCCGGCACCGCTCGTTCCGCAAGAGCGAGCTGAGGGAGCTCCAGTTGCTCCCCGACGAGAGCATGATGATGAGCTACGCCGACTTCACGGACCAGGAGCTCGACGACCTGGTCGCCTACCTCGCGACTCTGCGCGGCCCCGAAGGAGGCTCCGAATGACCCGCCTGAGACTGCTGGGCGCCGTCGCCCTCTCTACCCTGATCGCGGTTCCGGCGCTGGGCCAGGTGTCCTATTCGCGCCTTCTGAACGCCGACGACAATCCCGACGCCTGGCTCATGTATTCCGGCAACTACCGCTCCGAGCGGTTCAGCCGGCTCGACCAGATCACGAAGGAGAACGTCTCCCGCCTGCGGCCGGCCTGGATCTACCAGACCGGCACCATCGGCCGCGTCGAGGTGACGCCGCTGGTGGCGGACGGGGTCATGTACATCGCCGAACCGCCGAGCACCATCGCCGCGCTCGACGCCCACACGGGGCGGCGGCTCTGGCGCTACGACCCGGTGATTCCCGACGAAACCCTGAACATCGGCTTCCCCCGGACGAACCGGGGGGTGGCGATCCTCGGCGACACCGTGTTCTTCGGCACGCTCGACGCCCAGTTGATCGCGCTGGACCGGACGCAGGGCGATGTCCGCTGGAAGGTCCCGATTGCCGACAACGCGGTCGGCTACGCGGTTACCGCGGCCCCGCTCGCGGTGGACGGCAAGGTGATCGTCGGAATCAGCGGCGGCGAAGCCGGAGTGCGTGGATTCCTCGATGCCTATGACGCCGAGACCGGCGAACGGCTCTGGCGCTGGTGGTCCGTCCCCGCCGAGGGAGAACCGGGCAACGACACCTGGGGGGGCGACAGCTGGAAGACCGGAGGGGGGGCGACCTGGCTGACCGGCTCCTACGACCCGGAACTCGGACTCCTCTACTGGCCGATCGGGAATCCGGCCCCGGACTGGAACGGAGATTCCCGGCCCGGCGACAACCTCTATACCGATTCTCTCGTCGCCCTGGACGTAGAGACCGGCGAGATGAAGTGGTACTTCCAGTACACCCCGCACGACGTCCACGACTGGGACGCCAACCAGATCCCGGTGCTGGTGGATGCCGAGTTCGAAGGCACGATGCGAAAGCTGGTCATCCACGCGAACCGCAACGCCTTCTACTACGTGCTCGACCGGGAGACGGGACAGTTCCTGCGGGCCACGCAGTACGCGACGCAGACCTGGGCCGAGCGGATCGACGAGAACGGCCGGCCGGTGCGCATTCCCGGGACGTCGCCGAGCGAAGAAGGCACGCTGGTGTGGCCGAGCCTCGCCGGCTCGACGAACTGGTACAGCCCGGCCTACGACCCGGGCCGGATGTCGCTGTTCGTGCCGACCCGGGAAATGTCGTCCATCTACTTCAAGAGCGAGGCCGAGTACGAACCCGGCACTCCGTTCCTGGGCGGTGGTGAACGGCGGCCCGACGCGGACGAGACCTACGGAGCGGTCCGGGCGCTCGATGCGCTGACCGGCGAGCTGAAGTGGGAGTTCAAGCAGTTGACGCCGGCGGTGTCGGGGGTGCTTGCCACGGCCGGTGGCGTCGTTATCTCCGGGACCCAGGAGGGCAACCTGTTCGCGCTCGATGCCGATACGGGCGCGGCGCTGTGGGACTTCTACGTGGGGGGCGGCGTCCGGGCGGCGCCGATGAGCTTCGCGCTGGACGGCCAGCAGTACATCTCGGTGGCGGCCGGACAGTCCATCTTCACCTTCGCGCTCGCGCCGGGCGCTGACGCCGGCAACGACGACTGATGCGGCGGGCCGCGTTCCATTGCGCAGCACTGCTGTGGGTGATCGCGGCCGGTTGCGGGGGCTCGGGAGAGCCGGGCCCGGCGGCCGACTCCGGCGCTCCGGCAGCGCCTGACCCCGCCGCCGGTCCGCTCCTGCTGGTCACGAACGAGGACGCCGGCACCCTCAGCATCGTCGCCACCACCACCCACGAGGTTCTGGCCGAGATCGAGGTCGGGCGGCGGCCGCGGGGCGTCCGCGCTTCTCCAGACGGCGGGATGGCCTACGTGGCGGTGTCCGGATCGCCCAAGTGCCCGCCCTGGATGGAGGAAGAGGGCTGCGCCGAGCCCGACAAGCGCTTCGACGGGATCGCCGAGGTGGACCTCCGCCAGCAGGTCCGGACCCGGATCCTCCCCGGCGGGTCCGATCCCGAGACCTTCGACATCACCCCCGACGGCGCCCGCATCGTGGTTTCCAACGAGGACACCGACGAAGCGAGTCTCGTGGACCTCGAGTCCGGCGAGATCATCCGGACCGTGCCGGTGGGGGCCGAGCCCGAAGGGGTGCGGATCAGCCCCGACGGGACGCTCGCCTACGTGACCGGCGAAACCGACCACGACGTGACGGTGCTGGACACTTCGACGGGCGACGAGATCACCCGGATCACCGTCGGGCACCGGCCGCGGGATCTCGTCTTTACCCCGGACGGGACGCATGCCTACGTGTCCGCCGAGATCGCCGGCACGGTCGCCGAGATCGTGGTCGCCGAGAACCGAGTGAGCCGGACGATCGCACTCCCGGAGGGCTCGCGGAGCATGGGAGTCGCGCTTTCGCCGGACGGCACCACGCTCTACGTGGCGAACGGCCGGTCGAAGACCGTGTCCGTAGTGGACCTCGCCTCCGGCGAAGTCACCGCCAACGTGGAGGTGGGGGAGCGTCCCTGGGGACTCGCGCTTTCGTTCGACGGCAGCCTGCTCTACACGGCGAACGGGCCCTCGAACGACGTGACCGTCCTCGACACCACAACCCTCGAGATCATCACCCGCATCCCGGTCGGCGCGTCCCCCTGGGGCCTCGCACTGGTCCCGTAGGCAAAACGGCCTAAGGGGGGTGGCTCAAAAAGCCGGTTTCCGTTACGTCCGGAGTTTCCGTTCAACCTCTCACCCGGCGAACGGGAATCAACGAAGCCACCTAAGGGATTTCTAACGATGGGAACGACCAAGGAATGACCCGTCCGACTAAGACCAAAGCCTTGGAACGTCTTCGTAGGGCGCTGGACGCGATGCCAGAGCTCATGACACTCCGGGCGGGCTCTGAAGAATTCAAGAAGTGGAACAGAAACACGGAAATTGCCGTGGGACGGACGTTTGGCGAAGAGTCGCGGCACCTGGAGGAATTCAGAAAGATCAACTACGAGCCTATGTTCTTCATCGGCGGGACAAGCACAGATTGGCAAGCGCCATATCTCCGTGGCCTAGCCACTGCAAAACCGATGCTCGAATCGATGATTGAGGAAATCGAAGAGTACGGGGAGGACGATCGGAGCACGACTGCGGTGTCCCAACACATTTCGACAAGCGCACCGCCGGATGCCGCAAGGGCGTTTGTCGTCCATGGGCGCGATGAAGGCGCTAAGGAAGCCATAAGCAGCCTGCTGCAAAGACTGGGCATTGAACCCATTATCTTGGGAGACAAGGCTAGCGAGGGCAGAACCATCATCGAGAAATTCGAATATCACGCCGACGTCAAATTCGCAATCGTGCTCCTGACGCCTGACGATACGGGTTCGCTTCGTTCTAGAGATGACAAGGTCAGTATGCGTGCAAGGCAGAATGTCATCTTCGAACTTGGTTTCTTCATTGGAAAACTGGGGAGGGACAAGGTCTGTGCACTAACGAAGGGCGACATAGAGATACCCTCAGACTATTCGGGAGTTGTCTACATTTCTCTCGACCACGATGGAGGGTGGAAGATCTCGCTTCTTAGGGAACTGAGAGCGGCGGGATTCTCCATCAACGCTAACGCACTTATTGACGGTTAGACCGTGCGCCTCGGAGCCGGCAGCCACTAACATCTGGTGCTAGCAGCGAGCCGAAACTGGACCGTGCACCGGCCGCTCGTGAAGACGGAATATCGGCGGGTCGAAGCAGGATCGTGCTCGCTTCGAAACGGAGAGAGCAGGGAGCACCAACGATGAAAATCGACATGATGGAATCACTGGGCTATTCGTTCCTGCGTCACGCACAATGTTGTTGGGTCGTACAAACGAACTGGAAATGGCCGCGCGCCGTCTTCAACAACGCTACCGAAGAAACGAGGAGGTGGCTTGACAAGGCGTTTGAGACGATGAAACACCGCTACGGACCCGATGTCTTCAAGAAGGTCCGTGATGTAGAGCAGTTCCTCAAGCAGGCTGAGCTCGACGCATTGGGAGTGACTCGTGCCGGAGATGTCCACGCTTTGGAAGTGGCGTTCCATGAGAAGGGTCTAACGTACGGAAGAAAGGCAAGTGAAACCGTGCCCACTGTTCGGAAGAAGATGCTCCGCACGTACCTCGTGCTGAAGGGCCTTGGGTACTCTGACGAGAGGCGCTGGCACATCTGGTTCATTTCGCCGAAAGTGGCGGGCGGGCGGGCGGTCGAGCTGGAGGCACTGTTCAGGGAATTGAAGCGGGACTATCGTCACGTCCATTGGCACCTGTGCATCAACGAATCCGTCAACGCGCAGGTACTGGAGCAGACGCTCAGGAGCGTAGAGAAAACGTCAGATACATCGGAGTTGTTGCTGAGGGCCAGGACACTGTTGGGGATCGTCGAGCACTGAACAAACGTGCGGCGTCAGGCGATCAACTTCGTTGCCCAACCGCGGCGACTTCGTCGTCGAGCAACTTACGACCGTTCGCGGTTGCTCGTTGCTGGGCCCAGATCGGTGCTGGCGGGACTGCTTGTGCCGGGCACCCCGGGAGCGGACGGAAACAGCGGGCGGCCGGGCCGTGGGTGGGACTACTGCCGGATCGGGCGACTACAGTGAGGGTGCTCGGTCACGCGCCGTCCGAGACGCTCGTTGGAGCGAATGTCAGGCGGGGGCTTCGACTTCACCATGGACCGGAACTCTCACCCACTGGCACGCATCACGACCGAGAGTTCCGAGAGTTGGCGCCAGTCCTCGAACCTTTCGGTCAAGACATCGCCTGCGATCAGTTCCTGGTAGATCGCGGAACCGTCCGACTCCACGATCAGCAGTCGGCACCCTTCCGGACCATGGAACTCAATGCCCACGGCGGGCGCGCCATCCGGCCAGATGCCGGAGCAGGGAGCGAGCCTCGGCGACCACCGCGCGGGAGGGCCGTTGTCCATCAACGTCGAACCCGTCAGCGACCTCGCCCAGTTCCCGCAGCGCTTCATCAAGCCAGGCTTTCGTTGCCAGACCGGATAGCCGGTACGACCACGGATCTCGGCGCGGACAAGGCTCGGACCTGTCGGAGACACGGGACACCACGGCGGGGCTGCCAGCCGCGGGACGAGGACGGAACGTCCGCCGTGCCCTATTCGGCTCCCACTGTGGAGCGTCGGATGAGTCCCCATCGCGTTCTCGGGTCCCGAAGCCGAACCGGGATTTCTCATACCTCATGGCCCAAGGTGCCGCGCGGATCACGTCAACCTGTTGATGATGTCCGGAGAAACGCGTCAGGCGCGGACCCCGACCGGACGGATAGCGTGTAGGCACGGGAACGCCGACCTCCAGGTCGGCACAGCGGCGCGTAGCGCCGCGGGCGGTTCCTCGCCGCTCGCGCTCACGGGGTGCCCTCCGAGAAAGGGAGCCATCCCGGCCAACCAGGTCCGTCCCGCCGCCCGCCTACGGCGGGCTGTGCCGGCCTGGAGGCCGGCGTTCCCGTGCCTGTCCAACATCAAGGCTGGTCGAGTTCCCGCCGAAAGGAGAACCATCCCGCATCGATCTCTGCGGCGGAAGTATGAGGAATCCGGGCTGACCCGCCTGATGAAGTGCTAGGGCGGCGCATTCTCGCCGGCCCGGCGTCGCGAGGCGGAGACCGGAGACCGACGGGCGAGCAATTCCGCCGCCAGTTCGCGGAGGCCGATGGCCTCTACGTCGTCCGTCACGGGATAGCGGTCTGGACCGGTACCCACCAGGAAACAACGGTCCGGCCTCAGGGCTTCCCGGGCCAGGTGGAAGCCCTTGGTCGTCCGGGGAACGCGGCTCCACTTGATCTCAACGGCCCAGCGCTCGCCGCTCGGAAAGTCCAGCACGAGATCCATCTCCGCGCCGGCGGCGGTGCGGAAAAAGCCCGCCCGGGTGCGTTCGGGCGCCACCGCGAGCAGGTTCTCGATCACGAAGCCCTCCCAGGACGGCCCCACGACCGGATGGCCGGCCAGCGCGTCGAAGGACGGCAGTTCCAGCAGGGCGTGAACGAATCCGCTGTCCCGCAGATAGACCTTCGGCGACTTGACCAGACGCTTCCCGATGTTGGCGCGCACCGGCGTCAGTTTCCGAACCAGCAGGAGATCGCTGAGCACCGACAGATAACGGTTGACAGTCTGGACGGCGAGGCCGAGCGAGCCGGCGAGCCGGGAGGCATTCAGGAGCGCACCCTGCGCGTGGGCCAGCATGGTCCAGAGCCGACTGAGCGTTTCCGCGGGCAGCCGCGGGTTCATCCACGCCAATTCGCGTTCCAGATAGGTGCGGATGAAGTCGCGGCGCCCACCAAAGCTCACCGCGTCGGACGGCGCCAGAAAGGCTTCCGGATAGCCGCCGCGAACGAAGAGCGCCTCCTGCGACCCGGAGTCCTCCGGAATCTCCAGGATGTCCAACGGGAGCAGCTCGCGATACGCGATACGGCCCGCCAGCGTCTCACCGGTCTCCCGCAACACGTCGAGGGACGCCGAGCCGAGGATCAGGAAGCGCCCGGAGCGCCGTCCTCGGCTTCTTCCCCGGTCGATCGCCCCGCGCAGCGAGAGCAACAGATCCGGAAGCCGGTGGATCTCATCCAGAATCACGAGGCGGTCTTCGTAGCGATCGAAGAGAGCTCGGGCCTGCCGCAGCTTGTCGCGGTCGTCCGGATCCTCAAGGTCGAAGTACACCGCGTCGGCTTTGCTTCCGATCTGCTGCGCGAGGGTGGTCTTTCCGACCTGACGCGGGCCGAGCAGGGCGACCGCTGGCTGCCAGCGAAGCGCCTCGCTTACTTCGGTCTCGATTCGACGCTGAATCATCCTTGTATTTTTTACGTTAGATTACAAATATACAAGGACAAACTCCAGAGAGACCGAAGAGTCGGGAGGATGACGTTCGGCAGTGGTCCTGCGTTACGTTCCTACTTGCGGGGATCACCCACGATGAGAGCAATCAGTGTCCGAGCGCTCAAGAACAACCCATCGGCCGCCCTGCGCCAAGCGCGGTCGGAGCCCGTGGTGATCCTCAAACGCGACCAGCCGGAGGCGTTGCTCGTGCATCTCAGCGATGACTCGCTGCCAACCCAACCCGGCATCCGGGAAGCGGTCGCTACGGCGCTCTACCGGAGCCGCAGCCTGTCTCTGGGCCGGGCGGCGGAGATCTCGGGGATGCCGATCGCGCAATTCATGCAGCGCGTCTCTCGTTTGGGGATTCCAGTCGTGGACGGGAACGCCGCCAGCCTGCGCGAGGATGTCGAGGCGATCTCTCAGTGGATGAAGAAATCGTCCCGGCCTACGCCAGCGCGCTGATCACCCTGGCTTCGGTCGGCGGCGACCGCGGGCGCTACCGGAGGGCCGCCAGCACGGTTGCGGCGCTGACCTCGTACACCTCCGGCTCTCGCGAGCGACGACGCGCGGGAACCGGGACGAAGCGGGCAGGGATCACTTCGGCATCCCGCGCGCCGGGGACATGGGCGGCTTCGATCTTCTCCGTCGGCCTCCGGGACCGGGATTCCGCAATCCACTTCGCCTCTCCCACGAGCAGCCGCTTGCCGTCCACCGAGCGGGCGACGAGATCTACTTCGGGCTCGTTCCGCCGCCAGTAGCGCTGCGCGGGCTCCCAGGGACCGAGCGCGCCGAGCGGCGCATCGGTGCGGTGCAGGCTCGGGGCCGCCATCCGGCAGAGTTCTTCCCAAGCTTGAGACTCGAGGCCGGGCCGGGCGCGTTCCCAGTACGAGAGCCTGGTCTCCCGCGGGGCCGCAGCAAGTGCCGCGCGGTGGGGCGCGACCACCCCGAACCAGAGCCGCAGGAAGGGATCCTCAATCCGGTACAGGCTGCGTTTTCCCGAGCGGGACGGGCTTCCGAACGGAATCTCCCGGCGCAACAACCGCATCTCGCAAAGCGTCGCGAGCGGCCCCGAGAGGCTCGAAGCCGGTTTCCCCAGGCGCCCGGCGATTTCGGTGATCCGGTGCGAGCCCGCGCCGATCACGTCCAGTAACGGCCGCAGGGACGAAGCCGTGGGGGTCTCCGCGCGGAGCAGACGGTCCGGCTCGTCGTGCAGCGGCCCTGCAGGGTCGAGCACCAGGGAATCCACGGCGGCCTCAAGGTCCGCGCCGAAGCGCTCCGCGAGTTCCCAGTACCGCGGCGTGCCACCCCAGAGGGCGTAGAGCGCCACCTGCTCGCGCGGACTGGAACGCGGGAAGGCGTCGCTCAGGTACGCCGGGCGGAGGGGCTGCACCGCGAACGCCTCCACCGCGCGACCGTAGAGGGGCGCCGCGGCGCTCAGCAGCGCCCCGTGCATCATCCGCCAACTGGAGCCGCTGACCACGACCGACGGACGCGGCCCGGGGCGGTCGAGCCAGTTCTGGAGGACGCTGGCGAAGGTCGGGTCCGCCGCGATCAGATACGGCAGTTCGTCGAGGATGAACGGCCCCGGCCATCCCGCCGCCACCGCTTCGGCCCGCAACCGTTCCAGAAAGGATCGCCAGTCCGGATACTCCACGGACGCAAAGCCGGGGAAGCGCTCCGCCACGGCGGCGGCCAGATACCGCCGCTGGATCGGGGCAGCCGAGAGGTCGGCCACGGTGTAGAGACCGTCGTGGCGCGACGACCATTCGAGGAGCAGCCGCGATTTCCCGACGCGGCGGCGTCCCCAGATCGCGGTGAGGCTTCCCGGATGCTGAAGAGCGGCGTCAAGGCGGCCGAGTTCGTCGGTGCGGTTGAGGAAGCGCATACGGGATTATGCGTATACAGATTATATCTATTTCTGTAATATTGATATCACTGAGAGAACGGCGGGAACGCTTCCCCGGGAGGATCGGCCTGCCTCCCCGCCAACACCGTCTCGAAGACGGAAACCGGGATAGGATCGCGCGGCCTTCGCGCCCGCGGCGCCCGAACTTGCAAGAGCTCCAGACCACCCCTTGAACCGCTACGACGCCGTAATCATCGGGGGCGGCCACAACGGCCTGATCTCGGCCGCCTACCTGGCGCGGGCCGGCCGCAACGTCTTGCTGGTCGAGAAGAACGAGCGGGTGGGCGGCGCCACCTACAGCGAAGAGATCCTGCCGGGATTCACGGTCACGGTGTTCTCCTACGTGGTGAGCCTGCTGCGGCCGCAGATCATCGACGACCTCGACCTCGCCCGGCACGGGCTCCAGCTTCAGGCGCTCGACGGCACCTTCACTCCCCTCCGCGACGGGCGGGCGCTGACCCGCTGGCACGACCCCGCGCGGACCCGCGAATCGCTCCTCCAATTCTCGCGCCGGGACGCCGACAACTATCCACTCTTCGGGCTCCGGATGCACCAACTGGGCCGGGGGATCCGGGATCTGCTCACGATGCGGCCGCCGCGGGTGGGCTCGGTCCACCCCCGGGAACTGCGCGGCCTCGTGGACCTCGCGTCGCACTTCTCGGCACTCGAGGACCGGCGCTTTCACGAACTCGCCCGGCTCATGACGGCGAGCGCCGGGGACTACCTCGACCGCTGGTTCGAGACCGACGTCCTCAAGGCCACCATGGCGGCGAGCGGCATCATCGGGACGTTCCTCGGCATCTCGTCTCCGGGCACGGCGTACGTCCTGCTCCACCACTACATGGGCGAGATCGACGGGGCATCACGGTCGTGGGGCTTCCAGCGCGGCGGCATGGGCGCGGTCGCCGAGACGCTCGCGAACGCCGCCCGGAGCTTCGGAGCGGAGATCCGCACGAACGCCGGAGTCGAACGGATCCTGACCAGCGGCGGACGGGCGGCCGGGGTGGTGCTCGAGGGCGGCGAAGAGGTGTTCGCCGACCAGGTCGGATCGAGCGTGGATCCCCGCCGGACGTTCCTCGGAATGCTCGATTCCGACGAGTTGCCCGGCGAGTTCGTGGAGGCGATCCGGCGCTACCGGTTCCAGGGCTCCTCCGGGAAGGTGAACCTGGCGCTCGACGCGCTGCCCGATTTCACCGCGCTGCCGGGTCCGGGACCCCACCTCGCGGGGGCCATCTCGATCAGCCCCGACCGGGCGACGCTGGAACGCGCCTACGACGACGCCAAGTACGGAAGCTACTCGCGGCGTCCCTACCTCGACGTGATGATCCCCTCGCTCATCGATCCCGGGATGGCGCCCCCGGGGAAGCACGTGATGTCCATCTTCGTCCAGTACGCGCCGTACCACCTGAACGGCAAGCACGGCGACTGGGACGCGCAGCGGGACGCCTTCGGCGACACGGTGATCCGGACGCTCGCCGAGTACGCGCCGAACCTGCCGGACATCATCCTCGAACGGCAGGTGCTCACCCCGCTGGACATCGAACGCCGCACCGGGCTCAGCGAGGGCAACATCTTTCAGGGCGAACTGGGACTCGACCAGCTCTTCTTCCTGCGCCCGGCGGCGGGCTGGGCCCAGTTCCACACCCCCGTTCGGGGGCTTTTCCTGTGCGGCTCCGGCGCCCACCCGGGCGGCGGGGTGATGGGAGTGCCCGGAAAGATGGGCGCGGAAGCCATGCTGCACGCGGCCGGGATCGCCTGACCCGATGCGCGATTCCTACGACGTCTGCGCGATCGGCGGGGGACCGGACGCCCTCGTCGCGGCGGCGTATCTCGCCGAGGCCGGGCATTCGGTGCTGGCGGTTGGCCAGCGCGGACAACCCGGCGGGGTCGCCGCGAACGTCGAGATCAGCTCCGGGTTTCAGCTTCCGGTGTTCCCGGAGACGCTGCCCTCGCTCGATCCCGCGGTGGCGCGGGACCTCGACCTCGGGCGCCACGGCCTGGAGCTGGTCGCCGCCGACCCGGTGCTGACCGTCGTCGGGCGAGAGGGCGAGTGCTTCGCACTGCCGCGCGATCTCGAGCGGGCGCGGCTTGCCGTCGCCGGGCTCTCCGCGAACGACGCCGCGCGCTTCCCGGAGTTCATGGCCGAACTGCGCGCCTTCGCCGGGTTCTTGCGGAAGCTGCTGGAACAGCCGCCGCTGCAACTCGATGCGACCCTGCCGGACGCCATCCCCGCCGCCTTCGCGGCGCTCGGGCTCGGCGGGAAACGGTTGAACGGGCTGCTGCGTGCGCTCCCCATGCCGCTCGTGGACTACCTGGGCGACTGGTTCGAGAGCGAGCCGCTCAAGGCGGCGCTCGCCGGCCCCTCCCTGACCGGCACCCGCCTCGGCACCCGGGCGCCGGGAACCGCCGGCCTCTTCCTCCATTTCCACGCGTTCGGGGATCCGGATCCCCTCGCCTGGGTCCGTCCGGCCCGCGGCGGCTCGTCGGCAGTCGGGCGGGCGCTCCGCGCGGCGGCGCAGGACGCCGGTGTCCATCTCGAATCCGAATCGGGGGGCGTCCGCCGCATCGTGACCGGCCGCGGCGGAGTCACCGGAGTGGAACTGGGAGACGGGCAAGAGGTGAGCTGCGACGTGGTTATCTCCGACGCCGCTCCGGGAACGACGCTCCTCGGCTGGGTCGGGGCCGGACACCTGTCGCCCGACTTCCTCCACGAGGTCCGGAACATCCGCTACCGGGGGACGGCGGCGCGGGTGGGGCTCGCGCTCTCCTCGCTTCCCCGCTTCGCCGGGGCGCCCGAGGACGATCCGCGCCTCGGCGGCGTCGTCCAGATCGGCGCCGAGGTGCTCGATCTCGAACGGGCCTGCGATGCCGCGAAGTACGGGGAGATCGCCAGCGAGCCCCTGGTGTTCGCCTCCTTCCCTTCCGTCCACGACCGGGAACTCGCACATGACGGCGCGGTCCTGGCGGCGACGGTCCAGTCGGTCCCCCAGGACGGCGACGAGGGCCTGGTGCTGGAAGCGACCCTCGGCGCGCTGGAGCGCGCCTTCCCGGGGATCCGGGGACTCGTGAAGTCGTCCCGGGTGCTGACGCCGGGAACCCTGGAACGGGGCTTCGGACTGATCGAGGGGAGCTTCCATCAGGGCGAGCCCGCGCTCGACCAGTTCTACTCGCTCCGCCCGGTCCCAGGCTTCGCCCGGCACCGGATGCCCATCCCGGGGCTCTACCTCGCGGGGCCGGGGACATACCCTTATGGCGGGCTCCACGGGGTTTCGGGGCGCAACACCGCTCGCGCGATCCGCGAAGACCTGGCGTAGGAGGTCAAAATGAGCCGCTTCAAAGCCGGACCGGGTTTCCTGGTTACCGCCGCCTTCATCGGACCGGGCACCATCGTCACCGCCAGCCGGGCAGGTGCCGGTTACGGGACCACGCTGCTCTGGGCCGTCCTCTTCTCGGTGATCGCCACCGCGGCGCTCCAGGAGGCGGCGGCGCGCGTGGGCCTGGCGGGCCGGCGCGGCCTCGCCGAGTCCATCGCCCTGAGCCTCCGGAACCCGATCGCCCGGACGCTCATCCTGGGGCTGATCGCGGTCACCATCCTGATCGGCAACGCGGCGTTCCAGACCGGGAACATCCTCGGCGCCTCGCTCGGGCTGAATCTGCTGACCGGAACCCCGCAGTGGTTGCTGGTGGCGACCATCGGCGGCGCCGCCGGCGGGCTGCTGCTCACCGGCGCCTACAAGACGATCCAGAACACGCTGGTCGTCCTCGTCGGCCTGATGAGCATCGTCTTCCTGATCGTCGCGGTCATGACCGCCCCGGACATCGGGGACCTGCTCGCCGGCGCCTTCACCCCAACGATCCCGGAAGGCTCCCTCACGGTGGTGCTCGCGCTCATCGGGACGACGGTGGTCTCCTACAACCTCTTCCTCCACGCCAGCACCGTGCTCGAGCGCTGGCCCGACGCCGAGCGCAACGCGGCCAACATCCGGGAGGCCCGCGGCGACACCCTGCGCTCGGTGGCCCTCGGCGGGATCATCACCGCGGCGGTGGTGGTGGCGGCGAGCCCGTTGCTGGGGCAGGGCGCCGAAGCGGCCAACGCGGCGGCGGTGGCCAGCCAGTTGGAACCGCTCCTGGGGCGGGCGGCCCCGATCTTCTTCGGCATGGGGCTCTTCGCGGCCGGCCTCACCTCGGCAATTACCGCCCCGCTCGCCGGGGCCTACGCCACCGCGGGAGCGCTTGGCTGGAGCACCAACCTCAAGGACCGCCGCTTCCGGATGCTGTGGGGATTCATCCTCCTCACCGGCATGTTCTGCGGCATCTTCCTCGGAGCTTCTCCCTACCAGATCATTCTCTTCGCCCAGGCCGGGAACGGGGTGGTGCTGCCACTGGCGCTCGTCCTGCTGCTCATCGTGGCGAACCGCCGCGCGATCATGGGCGAGCACCGGAACGGGACGCTCCAGAACGTCGTCGGGGTCGCGGTGGTCGCCGTGATCACGGCGCTCTCGCTCTACAAGCTGGCCGACCTCGCGGGTCTCGCCGGGTAGCGGCGGGGCCGCGCGGCGACTGCGCCCGGCGGCCTACCATTCCGGCGTGCGCGCCCCCGCTCCGGCCCATGGCGCGGAGCCGGCCCCGGGCGCCGACGCCCCGCTCCGCGGCCTCCTCCAGCGGCACTTCGGCCATGACGCCTTCCGGCCGCTTCAGGAGCGGGCCATCCGGGCGGCGCTCGCCGGGCGGGACACGGTGGTGCTCATGCCCACCGGCGGCGGCAAATCGCTGTGCTACCAGCTTCCGGCGCTCGCCCGCGACGGGCTCACGCTGGTGGTCTCACCGCTGATCGCGCTGATGAAGGACCAAGTGGACGCTCTCCGCGCCCGCGGCATCGCTGCCGGATGTCTGAACAGTTCGATGAGCGCGGCGGAGTCGAACGAGGTCCGGGGCGCGACGCTCCGGGGCGACCTCAAGCTGCTCTACGTGGCGCCCGAACGAATTGCGCTATCCGGTTTCCCGGGCTTGCTGGGGCGTCTGCGAGTCGGCTTCGTCGCGGTGGACGAGGCGCATTGCATCTCACAGTGGGGACATGAGTTCCGACCCGACTACCTGACCCTGGGCGCGCTGCGCGAGCGGCTTCCCGAAGCCCCGTTCATGGCGCTCACGGCAACCGCGACGCCGCGCGTCCGCGCCGACGTCGCCGCCCGGCTGGGGATGGAGGACCCCGAGTTCCTGGTCGCCAGCTTCAACCGCCCGAACATCCACTACGCGGTCCGCCCGAAGCGGCGTTCGCTGCCGGTGCTGACCGCCATGCTGCGCGAGCGGGCGGGAGAGTCCGCCATCGTGTACTGCCTGGCCCGCCGGGAGACGGAGAACGTCGCGGCCGCGCTGCGGGGCGCCGGGATCGAAGCCCTGCCGTACCACGCCGGGCTCGAACACGACGAGCGACGCGACGCCCACGACCGGTTCCGCGGCAAGCAGACCCCCGTCATCGTGGCGACGATCGCCTTCGGGATGGGGATTGACGTGCCGGACATCCGGCTCATCGTCCACTACAACCTGCCGAAGTCCCTCGAGGGCTATTACCAGGAGACCGGACGCGCCGGACGGGACGGGGAGCCGAGCGACTGTGTCCTCTTCTACACGACCGCGGACCGCAGCACCCAGGAGGGGTTCATTCGGGAGATCGAGGACCCGGAGGAACGAAACCGCGCGCTCGCCCGGCTGCGCCGGGTGCTCGGCTATTGCCAGCTCCGCACCTGCCGCCGCCGGCATCTGCTCGACTACTTCGGGGAGCGGACCCCGGAGGGAGGGGACGGGTGCGGCAACTGCGACAACTGTCTCGATCCGGATGCCGGCGGTACGGAGTTCGACGGCACCGAGATCGCCCAGAAGATCCTCTCCGCCGTCCATCGCACCGGCGCGCGGTTCGGCATGGCCCACGTGACCGAGGTGCTCCGCGGGTCCCGGAGCCGCAAGGTGCTCCAGTTCGGCCACGAGCGGCTCAGCGTCCACGGGATCGCCCGCGAGTTCGCGGCCGAGGACCTCCGCGATTTTGCCGACCAACTCGTGGACCGCGGGCTGCTCCTCCGCGCCGCCGGCGAGTTTCCGACGATCTCCATCGCGCCCGCGGGCTGGAGCTTCCTCGGCGCCCGCGAGCGGATCACGCTGACCCGCCCGCGGCCCGCGCCGCCGGACCCGCGCCGAGCCGGAGCGCCGGCTTCTTCCGCCGCCACCGATTCGGCGCCCGGCGGCGCCGCGACGCCGCCACCGCCGGAGATCGAGGCCGATCTGTTCGAGGCGCTGCGGGATCTCCGCCGCCGGCTCGCCGAGCGCGACCGGCTCCGTCCCTTCCAGGTATGCGGCGACCGGACGCTCCGGGAGATGGCGGCGTTCCTCCCGCAGAGCGAGGACAGCCTGCTCCGCATTCACGGGTTCGGCCCGGCGAAGCTGGAACGGTACGGAGCGCCCTTCCTCGAAGCCGTGCGCGGACACACCGCGCTCAGGGACCTGTCCGACCGCGCCACGGATCTCCTTCCCCCGGCGAAGCCCCGCAGCCCCGGCCCCGCGAAGCGGACGCAGACGCTCGCCACCACCCGCGAACTCCTCGAGGAGGGCCGCTCCGTCGCGGAAATCGCGAAGATCCGGGCGGTGACCGTCGAGACCGTGCTCGGACACCTCGAACGCCTGGTCCGGGACGGCGCGGCCCTCGATCTCTCCCCGAGCCTGCCGCCTCCGGAGCGCGCCGCTCGCATCCGGGCGGCGCTACTCGCTGCCGGCTCCGAGGCGCTGCGACCGGTCCGCGACCGCCTGGGCCCCGCGTACTCCTACGAGGAGATCCGCATCGTCCGGGCGAGTGTGCACGCCCGGAAATCAGCCCCGCCGCCGACGGACGAAGGCTGAAGACCGGCCGGCACCGATATCGCCCCAGGCTCCGACCGGCCGGTTCCGATATCGCCCCAGGAAGACGGCCGGAAGCGCCTTGTGCTGCCCATTTGGTAGGACAACTACAAAATCGGCAGCATAAATGTCACTTCTAAGGAGTTCATGCGTCGTGCCTCGCCCCTACGGCAGCTCGCCGTTCAGCTCCATGTAGACCCGCCGGAGCGCCATTCCCCGCTGACTCTCCCGGAGCGACCAGGTCTCGAGATCGCCGAAGTCGGCCTCGGCATCGGCCTCCTCGGGACTGAGACCCATCTCGTGGAGGCGCGTGGACTCGGCGATCACCGTCTCGAGCGCCTCGATGGCGACCTGTAGCTCCTCCGCCAACATCTCGGGGCTGTCCACGAAGCCGTGCCCCGGCACGTTCACCCGGGCGTTCATCTCCTGGGCCCGGCGCAGCATCGCCACCCACTCGGTCGGGTACGCCGACCGCATCGCCGGATACACCCGGTGGAGATAGGCCTCGGTCAGGAAGAGCACGCTCTCCTCCGGCAGGTGGACCACCAGGTCGCCGCCGGTGTGGGCGCGGCCGAGGAACAACACCTCGATCGCGCGCCCGCCGAGCGTCAGATCCAGGCGGTCGGAGATCACCGTTTCCGGCATCGGGATCTCCGGGATCCGCTCCCGGTTCCGCTCCATCGCCGCCACCGAGTTCTCGTGCACGATGTACTCGACGCCCTCGGGGAACGCGCCGTTCCCCGCGGTGTGATCTCCATGGTCGGAAGCGATCACCACGTGGGTGATCGGCTGGTCGGTGAGCTTGCCGATCTCTTCGACCATCCGGGCGGTCTCCTCGAAGTTGCCCTGCCCGTCCGCGACGAGCACCCCCTCGTCGGTCACCACGAACATGCTCACCGTGGTGAAGAGTTCCTCGCCGGCGGCGCGGAGCTGCTCGTAGGAATACACGCCCGGCGCGAGCTCCTGAACGCGGGGGAAGTCCGCCTCAGTCAGCCCGCGCTGGAAGGGATCCGCGGTGCGGGCCGGAACCTCGGGCTCCGGCTCCGGCGGCGGAGCGGGCTCCGGGGAGCCACAAGCGGCCAGCCCGAAAGCCAGCAGTGAGAGCTTCAGCAGGTTTCGGAGCATGACGAGCCTCCTTGCCCGACCGATGAAACCATCGGACGCGGGCGGAACGGATCGTACCCTTCCTGGCACATTGCAAAGGTGACACAATCACGTAATGGTCGGGACGGCAACGACTTACGGGCGGCCGCCGCCGGGGTTGCTCGCCCGGATCGCCCAACTTCCGCCGATCCGGATCGTCCTCTTCGCGGCTGCGATTGGCGGTGCGCTCTGGCTCGAGGGGATCGCGGTCGGCGGCCTGTCCCGGTTGCTCGGCGGGGGATGGCCGATCACCGCGGCGCGGGTGGTGATCTCAATCCTCGTCGTCCACTGGGTGTACCGCGGTATGACGCGGCTGATCGAAGACCGATCCGCGGACGAGTTGGCGCTGGACGGGGCTCCCCGCGAAACGGTGGCCGGGATCGTTGTGGGAGCCGTCTGCCTGAGTCTGACCGTGGCCGTCATCGCCGGTCTTGGTTACTACCACGTCGAGAGCGCCGGCGCCTGGACCGTCCTGTTTAGCGCGTTCGGCATCGCCGCGACGTCCGGCTACATCGAGGAAGTGGTCTTTCGGGGCGTCCTGTTCCGGATCGTGGAGGAGGGACTCGGGACCTGGGCGGCGTTCGCGATCACGGTGGTCTTCTTCGGAGCCGCGCACCTGGGCAATCCGAACGCCACGCTCTACGGAGCCGCCGCGATCGGAATCGAGGCAGGAATGCTGCTCGGCGCCGCCTACGTCGTGACCCGGCGGCTATGGCTGGCGATCGGCATCCACTTCGGTTGGAACTTCATGCAGGCGGGTGTCTTCGGACCCAATCTCTCGGGCCACGAGGTGGGAAGCCTCCTCCAGTCCCGCCTCAGCGGGCCGGACCTGCTCTCCGGAGGCGCCCTCGGCGTGGAGGGTTCGCTGGTCGCCGTCCTCGTCTGCGCCGCCGTTACCGGCTTGTTCGTCACGAAAGCTCACCGGAGGGGCCAGTTCGTCCGGCCATTCTGGCGGCGGCACCGGTTCGGCTGACCACCAGCCCTCCGACCCCCGTCTCGCGTAAGATGGGAGGTTCCCCCGAGCGGGGAGGAGGGACCGTCATGCGGCTTCCGTTTCATCGTTTGCTGATCGTTCCGGCCGTTGCCGCGGCCGTTTTGGCTGCCGCCGGCGCCGTCGCGCAGGACGGCTACCAGATGCCGCCGGAAGACATCGTGCGCATCGCCGAGGCCCCTCCGACGCCAGGGCTCTCCGTATCTCCGGACAAGGTGCACGCGGTGTTGACGCACCGCTCGAGCCTGATTCCGCTCGCCGAACTGTCGCGGGCCGAACTGCGGATCGCCGGTCTCCGGATCGACCCGGCGGCGAACGCGGCGAGCCGGCGGCGGATGTTCCGGGAACTCACCCTGCAGCGCCTTGACGACGGTGCGGCGGCAGACATCACCGGCCTGCCCGACCCGCTCCGTGGCGACCACCTGAGCTGGTCGCCGGATGGCTCCCGGTTCGCCTTTACCCATACCGGCGACGGCGGCGTGGAGCTGTGGACCGTGGACGCCGGGAGCGGCGCCGCGACCCGCGTCACCTCCGGAGTGAACGCGATTTTCCGGGGGACCCCGTTCCACTGGCTCAGCGACAGCGCCCACCTCGCCGTCAAGATCGTCGATCCGGACCGCGGCATGCCGCCGGAGGCCCCGGCAGTGCCCGAGACGCCGGTGATCCAGGAGAGCACCGGACGGGTGGCGCCGGCGCGGACCTACCAGGATCTGCTGACCAGTCCCCACGACAACGCCCTCTTCCGCTACTACGGCGCGGCCCGCGCGGTGGTGGCGGATCTCACCGGCGAAACCACCGAGATCGCCGGACCGGGCATCATCGAACGCTTCGCCCCCTCGCCGGACGGGACCTACCTGCTCGTCAGCACGGTCCACGAGCCGTTCTCCTGGCTGGTGCCGTATTCGCGCTTCCCGCACCGAATCGAGGTCCGGGACCGGAGCGGCGCGGTGGTGCGCGAGATCGCCGACCTGCCGCTCCACGAGGAGATCCCGATCGGCCGCGATTCCGCGCCCACCGGACCGCGGTCCATCAACTGGCGCGGCGACCACGACGCCACCGTGGCCTGGGTGGAGGCCCGCGACGGGGGCGATCCGCACGCCGAAGCTACGGTCCGGGACGTGCTCGTGCAGCTTTCCGCGCCCTTCGAAGGCGATCCCGAAATGCTGCTCCAGGTGCCGCTCCGGATGATGGGAGCGACCTTCGGCGGCGGCCGCGGGGTAGCGATCACCCGCTGGTGGATCACCCGCGCCGAGCAGGTCTGGAGCATCCCGACCGCCGGCAGCGGCGAGCCCACGCTCGCCTTCGACACCTCCTACGAGGACCGCTATGCCGCACCGGGAAGGCCGCTGACCACCCGGAACGAACGGGGCGCGCGGGTGCTCCTCACTTCGGCGGACGGCTCGAAGGCATATCTGGCCGCCGAGGGGGCGTCCCCGGAGGGCAACCGCCCCTTCGTGGACGAATGGGATCTCGAGACCGGCGAGACCCGCCGGCTGTTCCAGTCGGACGCCGACTCCTACGAGACGCCGCTCGCGCTCCTCGACCCCGCGACCGGGCTGCTGCTCACCCGGAAGGAGACCCGGACGACGCCGCCGAACTACTACGTTCGCGATCTCGGGAACGGGGGCGAGGCGCGCGCCATCACCGACTTCCCCCACCCCTACCCCGGTCTTCAGGGCGCGGGACGCGAACTCATCCGTTACCAGCGCGCCGACGGCGTCGAACTGAATGCGCTGCTGCACACCCCGCCGGGTTATGACGCAGCCACCGACGGACGCCTGCCGCTGATCGTCTGGGCCTATCCACGCGAGTACAAGAGCGCCGCGGCCGCCGCCCAGGTGCGCGATTCGCCGCAGCGCTTCAGCTTCGTCAGTTGGGGTTCAGCGCTCTACTGGCTGACCCAGGGATACGCGGTCATGGAGAACGCAACCATCCCGATCATCGGCGAAGGAGACGAGGAGCCGAACGACAGTTACGTCGAGCAGCTCGTCGGGAGCGCTCAGGCGGCGGTGGACGAGGCGGTCCGCCGCGGGGTCGCCGACCCGGAGCGGACGGCGATCGCCGGGCATTCCTACGGCGCGTTCATGACCGCGAACCTGCTCGCGCACTCGGACATCTTCCGGGCGGGCATCGCCCGGAGCGGCGCCTTCAACCGCAGCCTGACCCCGTTCGGGTTCCAGAGCGAGCCACGGACCTTCTGGGAGGCCCCGGAGATCTACTTCCGGATGTCCCCGTTCATGCACGCGCACCGGGTCAACGAGCCGATCCTGCTGATCCACGGGATCGTGGACAACAACTCGGGGACCTTCCCGGTGCAGAGCCGCCGCTTCTACCACGCGCTCAAGGGGCATGGAGCCGTCGCCCGACTGGTGATGCTCCCCCACGAGAGCCACGGCTACGCGGCCCGCGAGTCGGTAATGCACACCCTCTGGGAGCAGCACCAGTGGCTCGAGCGCCACGTGAAGCACGCGGCGCCGCGGATGGAGACGACCCAGGAGATCGGCCGGCGGTAGTAGGAGCGCCGGCCTCCGGCCGGCATCGCCGCGCGAAGCGAGGCGAAACTCCCCGACTTGATCAGCCTCGACAGCGCCAACCCGAACGAGAACCACGCATCCCCGTACAAGCCGGGGAGTCGCGCAGCGCCACACTGCTGAGCTACCGCGCCATCCGGGACGATTGACGATGGGAGTTTCGCTCCGCTGCGCGGAGCGATGCCGGCCAGAGGCCGGCGCTCCTGGCCGGCGCTCCTGGGGCACTCGTGGTAACGCGAGCGCCCGGAGCCTCCCCCTGGATATTCGGCCTCCGAGCAAACGTCGCGGACGGTCCGTACACTCGCCGCCATGACCATGAACCGCCGGCTGTTTCTCGGAACCTCCGCCCGCGCGGGGCTCGTCCTGCCCTTCGCCCGGGCGCTCCCCGTTCTCGCCCAGGAACAGGTCTTCGCCCACGGGGTGGCGAGCGGGGATCCGCTCACCGACCGGGTGCTGCTCTGGACCAGGGTCTCGGGGTCCTCGGACGACCGGGTGCCCGTCCGCTGGCAGGTCGCTCACGATCCCGGCATGCAGGACGTCGTCTCGGAGGGCGAAGGGGCGACCGGACCCGAACGGGACTACACCTTCAAGGCCACCGCTCCCGGATTGAAACCGGGAATGACGTACCACTACCGGTTCGAGGCGCTTGGCGAGCAGTCGCCGGTCGGCCGCACGAAGACCCTGCCCCGCGACACCGATCACGTCCGGCTCGCCTTCGTCTCCTGCTCCAACCTGCCCTTCGGCTACTTCAACGTGTACCGGCGGATCGCGGAGCGGGACGACCTCGACGCCGTCCTCCACCTCGGGGACTACCTCTACGAGTATCCGAACCGCGGTTACGGCGACGGCACCCGGTTCGGCCGGGCACCCCAGCCGAACAAGGAGATCACCACGCTCTCCGACTACCGGACCCGGCACGCGCAGTACAAGGCCGATCCCGACCTCCAGGAGGTGCATCGCCTGCATCCCTTCGTGTGCGTCTGGGACGACCACGAGATCACCAACAACGCCTACACCGACGGGGCACAGAACCACCAGATCGAGGAAGAAGAGGGCGACTGGTTCGTGCGCCGCACGGCGGCCGTGAAGGCCTACTTCGAGTGGATGCCGATCCGCGAGCCCGAGCCGTGGCCCAGCCAGCGCACCTACCGGACCTTCCGCTTCGGAAAGCTGCTCGACCTCATCATGCTGGATACCCGGCTCATCGGACGCTCCCGGCAGGCCGAGTGGGGCGACGCGGAGGGGATGGCGCATCCCGACCGGACGCTGCTCGGCGAACGGCAGGAGCGGTGGCTCTACGGCGAACTCGCCGCGGCCAAGGCGGCGGGAGTGCGGTGGCCGGTGCTCGGACAGCAGGTGATGATGGGGCCGATGCTCGACGCCGACGGCAATCCCCAGAACCCGGATCAGTGGGACGGCTACGGGGCGAGCCGGAACCGGCTCTTCGATTTCCTCGAACGCGAACGGATCGGCAACCTGGTGGTGCTCACCGGCGACGTGCACCAGTCCTGGGGAATGGACGTGCCGCGAAACCCCCTCGCCGGCTACGACCGGGATACGGGCGCGGGTTCCTACGGCGTGGACTTCGTGGTCACCGCGGTGTCCTCACCGAGCTCGAAGCTGCGCCGGCTGGGGAACGAAGAGGCCGTCGCCGCCGAGGTGGCCGCGGAACTCGCCGCCAACCCGCACAAGAAGTTCGGGGAGGCCTTCCACCGCGGCTACTGCGTCCTCGACCTCAAACCGGACCGCGTCCAGAACGACTGGTACTTCGTGCCGACGGTGGAGGAGAAGACGGACGTACAGCGCTGGGCCGCAGGGATTCGGGTGGCGACAGACACCCAGCACGGGGTCCGGGCGGACGGCCCGGCGTAGGAAACCCCGAGACCGCGACCACCCGCCCAGCTCACCCCAGGTCAGCGAGGCGGGTGATCGCGTCCGACAGATAGGGGTGGCTCCCGACACGGTCCCAAAAGCGCGTATCCGCGGTGACGAGCGGGGCCTTCTCCTGAATCGCGAGCGCGAGGTAGAAGCAGTCGTAGATCGGGTGGCCCAGATCGGCGGCGAGACGGGAGGCCGCCGCCGTGAGTTGGAGCAGCGTGCTCGGGACCAGGACGGGAGCCCCCTGCAACGTCTCGACGGCTTCCTCGAACTGGGCGTCCGTCAACTCTCCGCGCTGCCGCATGGCCCAGAGCGCGTTGGCCGCCTCGGCGAACAGCAGGTCCGGAGCCATAAGGGAAATGTCGCCCGCCAGCAGACGCGACGCCTCGTGGGACAGTGGTTCTCGAACCAGCCATTTGACGGCGACGCTGGCGTCGACGACGTAGCGGGTCATCCAGGGAAGTCGCGATCCCGGTCGGCTCGGATGATGTCCGTGCTGTCCACCGTCGAAACCAGCCGTTCGCGCAGCTTCGCGGCGCGTGCCGCGAAATCCTCCGATCCACGCAGCAGCGTGCGGCGGAGGATTTCGCGGTGCTCCGCCTCGGCGGACCGGCCGTTGGCCGCGGCCCGCAGTTTCAACTCCCGTACGATCTGGTCCGTCACGCGACGAACCGTCAGCTGAGCCATCGTAATACCTCCAATGAATGCGCTGTCATTGCATGCATTCTAGCGGATTGCTGAGGGACCCATGCGGTACTTCGCGTACGGGTCGAACCTGCTGACCCGGCGCCTGACGGACCCGGCACGCGCGCCCTCCGCCGTCGCGCGCGGGATCGCGATGGTGTCCGGCTTTGTCATGCGTTTCCACAAGATCGGGACGGACGGCTCCGGCAAGTGCACGCTCATCGCGACCGGGGACGATGCGGACGTGGTGTACGGGGTCCTCTACGAGTTTGCGGCTACCGACCTTGCCGGGCTGGACCGGGAGGAGGGCGTGCATCTGGGCGGTTACGCGCGGCATCCACTGCGGCTGCGGCTCCCCGATGGCGGCGCCGCCGAAGCCATGACCTACATCGCCGGTGACCGCTACCTCGATCCGGCCTGTCTTCCCTTCGATTGGTACCGGGACCTGGTGGTGGCGGGAGCCAGAGAACACGGGTTGCCGCCCCCTTACGTCCGGGAACTCGAGCGGACCGCGGTGGCGCCCGATCCGGACGCGGCGCGGGCGGCGCGGGTGCGGCGCCTGCTGGAGGGACCCCTCCCTACTGCGCCCGGCGCGCGCTGACGATCGGCACCGGCTCGTTCAGGATCTGTCCCTGGACGATCTCGCTGGCCGCGGGGGCGTCCGTCGGCAAGCGGTGGATCTCGTCGAGCACCTCCATGCCCCCGACCACCCGTCCGAAGGTGGCGTAGCCGAAGCCGTCCCGGGTCGGATCGCCGGAATCGGTGTCCAGCACAAAGTTGTCCCCGACGTTGAAGAAGAACTCCGTGTTCGCGGTACCGGGCGCGCCGCGGGCGTAGGCGAGGGTCCCCCGCTCGTTCCGGATCCCGGTGTCGAGGGTGATCTCGTGGGGGATCGGCGGGAACGGCGGCTCCTCCTCCGCCTCCCCGCCGTCGCGCACCAGCATCGGCAGGCTCCGCATGCCGCCCTGCACCACGTCGTGCGCGTCCCCGGCGGCGGTGTGGGTGGCGCGGTAGAAGGCGGACTTGCCGTCGTAGTGACCGCCGTCCACGTAGCGGAGGAACTGGGCGACCGATAGCGGCGCCCGCTCGGGATAGAGCTCCACCTCGATCTCGCCGAGCGCCGTCTCGATGACGATGCCCACCGTTTCCTCGGCGGCGGGCTCCGCAGCCGGCGCGTCGGCGGCTTCCTCGGGGGCGTTCCCCCCGCACCCGGCAGTCAGCGCGGCGAAGAGGAGGAAAACGAAGGTAGTGGTCTTCGACATGGCGGGCTCCGTGGGGAAAGACTCCGGGCCGGAGAATATCCGGCGTCTTCCGAACCGATCCGACTCGAAAACGCAGTGAAGAAGCTCATCGTCCTGGCCGCCCTGCTCCTGAACGCCCTCTGCCTCGGATCCGCGGCCTCCGCCCAGGGCCCCGAAGCGCGGGCGGTCCGCATCGAGACCCCTCCCCGGATTGACGGGGTGCTCGACGAGGCGTTCTGGGCCGGAATCCCGCCGGTTACGGGTTTCAAACAGCGCGATCCGGTGGACGGCGCGCCGCCCAGCGAGCGCACCGAGGTGCGGATCGCCTACGACCGGGACTCGCTGTACTTCGGGTTCACGTTCTTCGATTCCGAGCCCCACCGGATCAACCGGGCCATCCTCGACCGCGGCGGCCGGATCAGCAAGGACGACCGGGTGGTCGTCGCGCTCGACACCTACCTCGACCGCCGGAACGGCTACATCTTCGAAGTGGGCGCGCTCGGCACCCAGGACGACGCACTGTTCACCGACGAACGCCTCGAACGCCCCGACTGGAACTGGGACGGCGTCTTCACCACCGCGACCACCGTGAACGCCGAGGGCTGGGTGCTCGAGATGGCGATCCCGTTCACCACGATCCGCTTCGCCGACGTCGACGAGCCGGTCATGGGGATCGCCATCCAACGCTCCATCCGCCGGAAGAACGAGAACGTTTTCTGGCCCCACATCGGCCAGGATTTTGTGGGAGGCATCGCGCAGGCTTCCCAATACGCGACCCTCACCGGCCTGAAGGACGTCCGCCGGGGCCACCGCCTCGAGGTGAAACCCTACGCCTCCCTCGGCGGCCAGCAACTCGCAGGCGAGCCCGATGTCGAGCGCCAGTCGAAGGCGGGGCTCGATCTCAAGTACGGGGTCACCTCGAACCTCACCCTCGATCTCACCTGGAACACGGACTTCGCCCAGGTCGAGGCGGACAACGTCCAGATCAACCTCACCCGGTTCGATCTCTTCTTCCCCGAGAAACGGGAGTTCTTCCTCGAACGGGCGGGACTCTTCGAGTTCGGAACGACCCGGGAGACGGAGGTCTTCTTCAGCCGCCGGGTGGGTCTCGACGGCGACATCCAGGGCGGCGCGCGGCTTACCGGGCAGGCGGGGCCGATCTCCGTCGGGGCGCTCGCGCTCCGGACCGGAGGAACGCCGCCGGGCGCCGCGGCCGGGGACGGCCAAGCTCCGGCCGCCTGGAACTCGGTTCTCCGCCTGCAGGCGAATCTCTCCGAACGCACGACCGCCGGGGTGATCGCCACGAGCCTCGACCGCGCCGGCGGAAGCTCCAACCGCGCGGCCGGCGCCGACTTCCACACGCGGTTCTGGACCAGTTCGGCGTTCCGGGTGTGGGGGGCGCGCCTGTGGGATTCCCGGGCGGGCGGCTCCGGCCCCGGACAGCAGGCGGCGCGCGCCGAACTGGATCTGGAGAACGACCGCTACGCCCTTTCCCTGGACCGCGTCCACGTCGGCAAGGACTTCGACCCGGCGCTCGGTTTCGTCCGCCGCCGCGATATGGACGAGTGGCAGCTGTGGGGCGGGTTCCGGCCCCGATTCGAATCCAGCGGGTGGGCCCGGCGGTTTTCCGTGTGGGGAGGCGGGGTCCGCACCCGGGGGACCGGCGGAGAACTTCAGTCGGAACGGCTCTCCTCGAATGCGGACTTCCTGTTCGAGTCGGGCGAACGGGTCTCCCTCGTGGTGGACGACCGTTTCGAACGCCTCCACGGCCCGGCCTCCATCAGCGGACGCATCCTCCCTCCCGGGGACTACGACTTCCGTTTCTGGGAAGGCTTCGCGAGCACCAACGAGAGCCGGATGTTCTCGGTTTCGCTCGAGGGGTCCCGCGGGGGCTTCTGGAGCGGTCGCCGCACCCGCTACGGCGGTCGCGGGGTCGTCAAGACCGGGCCGCACCTCACGGTCGGCGTCCGGCTGGGCCGCAACCAGGTTTCCCTGCCTGTCCCGGACGGCGACTTCACCACCACGCTGATCGCGGTGGACCTCGTGGGCGCCGTCAGCCGCAAGCTCTTCGCCGCCGCCCTGGTGCAGTGGGACAGCCTCTCCAGGGAACTCCAGGCGAACATCCGGATCGACTGGATCCACACGCCCGGAAGCGACCTCTTCCTCGTCCTCGACACCGGGTACATCACCGACGACACCCTCGACCCGCGGCTCGATCCCCAGTTCGATCCCTGGACCCGGCGCACCGCAGTCGCCAAGCTCACCTGGCTGAAGGCGTTCTGATCGCGCCGCGCCGCCCGTTGACGCGCCCGCCACTCCCGCCTATCGTCCCGGCACTTCCGGCCGAACCGAGCGAATCGAGGGACCCAAGTGAAAAAGTATCTGTTGCTCTACCACATGCCCATGTCCTTCATGGAAATGGCGAAAGACGCCGACCCGGCGGCAATGCAGGCGGGCATGCAAGCCTGGATGGCGTGGTTCGCCCGGTGCGGGGACCAGCTCGTGGACATGGGGACGCAGCTCTCCGGAGGCCGCCGTCTGACCGCGGCAGGGAACTCTCCGAGCTCCCGAAACGTCGTCTGCTACTCGATCGTGCGGGCAGAAAACATGGAGGCGGCCGAAGCTCTCGTCGCCGACCATCCCCACCTCACCTGGTCGCCGGATTGCGAGATCGAGGTGCACGAGATGGCCGGAGGATCCGGCTGATCCACCGACCGCTCCCCCTGCGGGGCGGAGCGGGAGCACTGCTCCTGCTGGGCCTCGGGCTGGGCGTCACGGCGGCGGGGCAGGAGCGCGAGGCGCGCGCCGTCCGCATCGAGACGCCGCCCCGGATCGACGGGGTGCTCGACGAGCCCTTCTGGGCGGCCATCGCCCCGGTCACCGGGTTCAAGCAGCGCGATCCGGTGGACGGCGCACCGGCCAGTGAGCGCACGGAGGTGCGGATCGCCTACGACGAGGACGCCCTTTATTTCGGCTTCACGTTCTTCGATTCGGAGCCCGACCGCATCCGGAGAGACATCCTGCAGCGGGGAGGCCGGATCGACAAGGACGACCGCGTGATCATCGGGCTCGACACCTATTTCGACCGCCGGAACGGCTACATCTTCGAGATCGGCGCGCTCGGCACCCAAGATGATGCGCTCTTCGCCGACGAGAGCCTCGACCGCCCGGACTGGAACTGGGACGGCGTCTTCACCACCGAGACCACCGTGAACGAGGACGGCTGGGTGCTGGAGATGGAGATCCCGTTCACCACCATCCGCTTCGCGGATGTCGAGGAGCCCGTCATGGGGATCGCGTTCTCCCGCACGATCCGGCGCAAGAACGAAACGGCGGTCTGGCCGCACATCGGCCAGGACTACAAGGGAGGAGTCGCCCAGGCCTCCCAATACGCGACGCTCACCGGGCTGAAGGACGTGCGCCGGGGGCACCGCCTCGAGGTGAAGCCCTACGCCAACCTCGGCGCCCAGGCGCAGGGCGGACAGGACGGCTTCGAACGCGAGTCCACGGGCGGTCTCGACCTGAAGTACGGGCTGACCTCGAACCTGACCCTCGACCTGACCTGGAACACCGACTTCGCCCAGGTGGAAACCGACAACGTCCAGATCAACCTCACCCGGTTCGATCTCTTCTTCCCGGAAAAGCGCGAGTTCTTCCTCGAGCGGGCCGGCCTCTTCGAGTTCGGAACGACCCAGGAAACCGAGGTCTTCTTCAGCCGCCGGATCGGGCTCGAGGACGACATCCTCGGCGGCGGCCGGCTGACCGGACAGGCGGGGCCCATCTCCGTCGGGGCGCTCGCCCTGCGCACCGAGAGCCGCCTCCCCGCAGAAGACGCCGGCGCCTGGAACTCGGTGGTGCGGCTCCAGGCGAACCTGCACGAGCGCACCACGGTGGGCATGATCGGGACCAGCCTCGACGCCGGGGGAACGAGCAACCGCACGGCCGGCGCCGACTTCGTGACCCGCTTCTGGGGCAGTTCCCAGCTCCGGATGTGGGGAGCGCGCGTCTGGGACTCACAGGCCGCTGCAAACCAGGAGGGGACGTCCGCCGGACGGGCGGAACTCGAACTGCAGAACGACCGCTACGGCCTGCGGGTCCAGCGCACCCACGTCGGGAAGGCGTTCGACCCGGCGCTCGGCTTCGTCCGCCGGCGCGACCAGGACCAGTGGAACGTCTGGACCGCCTTCACGCCCCGCTTCGAGGCGAGCGACTGGGCGCGAAGCTCCTGGGTCCGGGTTGGCGGGGAGCGGATTCTGGGAACGGACGGCGAACTGCAATCCCGCCGGGCGGGGTCCAGCCTGGGATTCGTCTTCGAGTCGGGAGAGACCGTCGCGTTCGACTGGACCAGCCGGTTCGAACGGCTGCACGGCCCGGCCTCGATCAGCGGCCGGGTGTTGAGCCCGGGGGACTACCGTTTCACCTCCTTCGCGCTGGGTGCCCGAACCAACGACAGCCGGGTGTTGTCCGGCACTGTCTTCGGGTCCACCGGGAGCTTCTGGGGTGGGGATCGGAGCGAAGTCCGGGGCGGGGTCAGCCTCAAGACCGGTCCGCACCTCACCATCGGCGCCGACGTCTCGCGCAACGAGATCTCCCTGCCGGTGCCGGACGGCGACTTCACCACCACGCTGGTCGGCGTGAACGTCCAGGGCGCGGTCAGCCGCAAGCTGTTCGCCGGCGCTTTCGTGCAGTGGGACAACCTCTCGAAGGAACTCCAGGCCAACATCCGGGTGGACTGGATCCACACCCCCGGGAGCGACCTGTTCCTCGTGCTCGACACCGGGTACATCACCGACGACACGCTCGACCCGCGGCTCGATCCCTGGACGCGGCGGACGGCGGTGGCCAAGCTGACCTGGCTGAAGGCGTTCTGAGGGTCCGCGCGCCACCCGCTCAGGGCGCGGTTCTCAGCAGGCGGAAGCCCAGGAAGTCGTAGCGGACGTCAGGGGGACTGACGTTGCGATTCGACGTCCGGGAGTGCCTGGCGGCGCCGACCCAGCACCCGCCCCGAATCACCCGGCCCGGGCCGAATCCGGGTCCCTGCGGATCCGTCACGGACCCGCCCGGGTAGTCGCCGTACCAGTCCGCCACCCACTCGACGACGTTCCCCAACACGTCATGGAGCCCCCACGCATTCGCCGCTCTCCCCCCCACCGGATGCGTCCGGCGGCCACTGGTCCCGCCGTACCAGGCAATGGCGTCGAGGTCCCCGTAGCGGTCCCCTGTCGTCCCGGCGCGCGCCGCGTATTCCCACTCCGCCTCGGTCGGTAGCCGGTACACCTCCCTCCCTTCCTTTCCGTTCGCCCGGGAAATGAAGTCCTGCACGTCGTTCCAGGACACCTCCTCCACCGGGCAGTGCCCACACCCCCTGAACGACGACGGATTTGAACCCATCACCGCCTCCCACTCGGCCTGTGTCACCTCGTACTTCCCAAGCCAGAACCCCCGGCTGATCCGCACCCGCGTCGGCGGCTGTTCGTCTTCGAAGGCCTCCGAACTCCCGGAGCCCATGCGGAACGTCCCCGGCGGAATCCATTCGAACTCCATCCCGGCCGGCCCCACCGGGTCGGGGCCGGGTGGATCCGAATCACCGGAGCGTGCGGACGAGTCCGCCGCGGACCGGCGGGTGGCGTCCTCGATCTCGTTCAGCAGGCGGAGAGCCTCCCGGTAGTGCGGCGCGTCCCGGCCCAGCAACTGGAGATAGGTGGTCACCGCGACCAGGGCGCGTTGTGGCTCTCCGGCCAACTGCCAGGCCTGCGCGCAGCGGAAATGGTCTTCCAGCGCCGGTTCCATCCCGTGCTCCTCCTGGAGCGCCAGGACCCGCTCCATCGCCGACCGCGCGGCTTCGGCATCCCCATCCTCCACGGCATGGTGGGCCTGTATCAGGAACCGGTCGAATTCGATTTCCGGCGGCAACTGCGACGCGGACTTCGCCACCCGGCTCGCTGGACCACCCGGGCCGGCGGCGGAACGCGGACCGTCCTCCGCCGCCAGCCCGGTGGGAGTTGCGGCCAACGCCGCCACCAGCACGACACGCCCCGCTCGGGCACCGATCCTCCCTACCCAAACCTCGAGACGTCCCTTCATCACGGCCCCCTCCACAAGTGGCGCCACCGAACGACCACCCCGAAACTGATCTGAAACCCAATCACACACAGAACATTTGTTACTTCAGGCATCGTAGCGCACTCGAACCCAAGCGTCGTTCCCCACAATTCCCCAGTATCACGGGACCGTCAACGGACAGAACGCCGAGGTAGGCTTCAGGCAACGAGATGGCGTCACGTATTCGAAAGAACGTTCTTTCTGCTTTGTTGGGTATGACTGGGGCCATCTTTGGTTCTATGGTGGGGTTTTGCGGTTCCCAGCGGGCGGTCGAGTCCCGGATCGAATACTCGCGGCTCTCCACTGCCTACGAGGGCTATGTGTCGAGCCTGGCTCAGAGCATTTCGGATAGCGATCTCTACGGCATGATCGAGGCGAGGGCGAACGTCATGCTCTACGGGGATCACGAGGTGCTCGAGAAACTGGCAGCCGGACGTCTTCCCTGTGAGGACGACTGGTTCCTGAACGTCATCGAGGACCTGCGTCCCCGGATCGGCAAGCCGGCATTCGACAAGGAGACGGCCCGAAATGTTCTCTGCGGACCGAAGCCGCTGACCGCGAGCTTCACCGGCCTGCCGGGAACGCACGACGGCAACTTCTTCACCTTCGAACTGCACTTCACCGAACCGCTGCCGTTGAGCTACGTGACGTTACGGGACGCCGGTGCGTTCGAGGTCGCGAACGCACGGGTCGTCGAGGCGAGGCGGATCGCACCGCCGAGCAACCAGCACTGGACGATTACGGTCCTCCCGACCCGGGTCCAGGACATCACGATCTCTCTTCCCAGCGGCCGGTCCTGCGACACACCGGGCGCGATCTGCACCGTGCTGGGCAAGAAGCTCGGGAACTCCCCGCGGGCCACGGTTTGCGCGACGTCGTGTGGCGCTGGACCCATGGCCGGCTTGCCGCCGGCCTGACGTAACCGGCTGGCGTCAGGGCGCTGACCTCAGCGGGCGGAAACCCGGGTTGTGGTCGCGAAGATCGCGACCCTGGCCGTTTGACGTACCCTTCGCCGCCGAGGGACACAGCCACCATGACGAATTCAATCCGCTGCCTCGCGCTCTCGCTCCTGGGTCTCGGTCTTGTCGCCGCCCCCGGCGCTCTTGCCGGTGAAAGCGACGTCGCCGACGTCGCCTCGCTGCAGGCCACCTTCGAGACCGCGGTGACCGCGCTCAACGGCGGGGATCTCGACGGCTTCCTGGACACCGTCCACGACGAGGCGCTCTCCTTCTATGCCTGCGGCCCCACGTCCGGCAAGCAGGGCCGCGAGGCGTGCGCCATCGACTGGAACCTGTTCTTCAACAACACGACCGGCGCCGAATTCCTGACCAGCAATCAGCAGTACCGGGTCATCGGCGGGACCGGGATCGCCTACGGCGCATACGCACTCTCCGTCCTCTACGACGGGAAGGAGCGGATGACCGTCCACGAAGGCCGCTACACGATGACCTACATCCACTCCGACGGCCGATGGCAGATCATCATGCAGCACAACACGCCGGCCGGGGATGATCCGCAGCCGGTGAAGAACCTCCGCCAGCCGGGACGCTAAACCCCGATCGCCGCCGCCACTTCCGTCAGAAACTCCGCGGCGCGGGCCGGGCCGAGTCCCTCCAGGTAGGCCACCAACTGGTCCCGGCTCCAACCGGAGTCCGGAGCGTGGTCCGCGATCATCTCCGCGGCCAGACCGAGGAGCGGCGCGCCCCCGTAGTGCGCGCTGTCGGTAACGCGGTAGGCACGCTCGAAGCCTTCGACGAACGGCTGCGAGGGCGAAAGAGCCTGGATTTCCTCCGAGAGCCGGCGAAGTTCCGGCGCCAGCTCGGCGGCCTCGGGGTTCGCGCGGAGGCTCCGGACAATCGCTTCGAGAACATCTCCGAATCGGGCGCGAGCTTTCATTTGCCTATTGTCGCCGCGGCGAAGGAGTCGACAGCCTGTAAGTGACAGGGCGTGCGGTATCGTCACCGCCGCCAGCGCAAGTAAGGAGGTGCTCGTGACACCGGACGATGCCACCTACGTGGAGTTCGAAGGGGTCTCGAAGACGTACGACGGGGTAACCCCGGTCGTGGCCGGGCTGGATCTCCAGGTCCGGAAGGGCGAGTTCCTGACGCTGCTCGGACCTTCGGGGTCCGGGAAGACCACCTGCCTGATGATGCTGGCCGGCTTCGAGGCGCCGACCGCGGGCTCCATCCGGATCCGCGGACGCCTCATCGGCGACCTCCCCCCGCGCAGCCGGGGCATCGGGATGGTCTTCCAGAACTACGCGCTGTTCCCGCACCTGACCGTCGGGCAGAACCTGTCCTTTCCCCTTGAGGTGCGGCGCGTCGGATCCGAGGACCGGCGCCGGCGGGTCGAGCGCGCCCTGGCCCTGGTCCAACTCGAGGGGTACGAGAACCGCAAGACCACCCAGCTCTCGGGGGGCCAGCAGCAACGCGTCGCGATCGCCCGCGCCCTCGTCTTCGAGCCCGACCTCGTGCTCATGGACGAACCGCTCGGCGCCCTCGACCGGCGCCTCCGCGAGGAGATGCAGTACGAGATCCGGCGCATCCAGCGGACGCTCGGGATCACCTGCATCTACGTGACCCACGACCAGCAGGAAGCCATGGTGCTCTCGGATCGGGTGGCGGTGTTCCACGACGGGCGTCTCCAGCAGATCGCCACGCCGGAGGGGCTTTACGAAGAGCCGATGCGGAACTTCGTGGCCCGCTTCATCGGAGAGAACAACCGGATTTCCGGGCGGATCGAGGGCATTGACGGCGCCGTCTGCGACGTGCGGGTGGGGGCCAGCGTGATCCAGGCTCTCCGGGTGGTGCCGCAGGCAGTCGGAGACCCGACCACCCTGTCCATCCGGCCCGAGCGGGTCCGGCTGGCGCCCGAGTCCGGCCTCTACGCCAACGAGTTCGAGGCCCGGGTGGAGGATCTGACCTTCCTCGGCGACCACCTGCGGGTCGTGGTCAGCGTGCTGGGGATGGACGACTTCATCGTGAAGATCCCGAACATCGTCGGCCACGGCGCCGTGATTCCCGGAGACCGGGTGCGCATCGGCTGGACGCCCACCGATTGCCGGGCGCTCGATCACGAGCCCGACTCCGCGCAGCCGTGAGCGACGAGGGCCGCGGCCGGAGCGCGCTGCCGCCGCTCGCCTTCCTGGGTCTGATGGCCGCGGTGGCCTGCGCCGGCGATTCTCCGAACGGCACACTGACCGCCGTCTCCTGGGGCGGCTCCTTCGCCCGGGCGGTGAACAAGGCGTACTACGAACCTTTCGAGGCGACGACCGGGGTGGTGATCGGCCGGGAGGATTACAACGGAGGACTCGCCCAGGTCCGCACGCAGGTGGACATCGGCAACGTCCATTGGGACGTGCTCTCGCTTGAGATCTTCGACGCGATCCGGGGCTGCGACGAGGGACTGCTGGAACGGATTCCCCGGGAAATCCTCGTGCCCGGCGCCGATGGCACCGCGGCGGAGGAGGACTTCTGGCCCGGCACCCTCACCGAGTGCGGGGTGGGACACACCTTCTACTCGACCATCTACGCCTATCACCCGGATCGCTTTCCGGACCGAAAGCCGGCCACCATCGCGGACTTCTTCGATCTGGAACGCTTTCCCGGCCGTCGCGGCATGCGCCGCAGCCCCCTCGTGAACCTGGAGTTCGCGCTCCTGGCCGACGGCGTCCCGCCCGAGGAGGTGTACGCCGCTTTGGATACCCCGGAGGGACTGCGGCGCGCTTTCGGCAAACTGGACACCATCCGGGACGACGTCGTCTGGTGGGAAGCCGGCGCCCAGCCGCCGCAGATGCTTGCGGACGCCGAGGTGGTGATGTCCACCGCTTACAACGGGAGGATCTTCAACGCGCAGGTCCTCGAGAACCAGCCCTTCGTCATCGTCTGGGACGGGCAGGTGCTGGACGGCGGACAGATGGTCATCGTCGCCGGATCCCCAAACCTCGACACCGCGCTCGAATACATCCGGTTCATCACGTCGCCGGAGTCCCTCGCCCGGCTCGCGGGCCACATCGCCTACAGCCCGGTGCGCCGGTCGGCTCTGCCGCTCGTCTCCACCCACGTGGAAACCGGAACGGACATGCTGCCGCATCTCCCCACGAGTCCCGCGAACCTCCGCCGCGTGTTGCGCAGCGACGTCGCGTGGTGGACCGAGCATCTCGACGAAATGAACGAGCGCTTCAGCGCCTGGCTCGTGAAGTCATGATGCGGATCGGGCGCCGGACGGCCGCTTTCGCCGTGCTCCTGGCGGGCACGGCGTGCGGTCCCGTCACCTCCGGGCCGGGCTCGCTGACGGTCGTCTCCTGGGGCGGCGCCTACGCGCGGGCGGTCACGAAGGCCCACTACGAGCCGTTTGAAACCACCACCGGGCTGACTCTCGCCCGGGAGGACTACAACGGCGGCCTCGCCGAGATCCGCACCCAGGTGGACACCGGGAACGTCCACTGGGACCTCGTGGACCTCGAAATGTTCGATGCCACGCGGGGGTGCGACGAAGGACTCCTGGAACTGATCCCCGACGACCTGCTGGGGCCCGGCGCCGACGGGTCACCCGCTGCCGAGGACTTCTGGCCGGAAACGGTCACCGACTGCGGAGTCGGCACGGTCTTCTATTCCACGGTGATCGCCTACCACCCGGACCGCTTCGCCGGCGAGGCCCCGGCGGTGATCGGGGACTTCTTCGATCTGGAGCGTTTTCCCGGACGCCGCGGCATGCGACGCAGCCCGCTGGTCAACCTGGAGTTTGCCCTGATGGCGGATGGAGTGGCGACGGACGAGGTGTACGCCGTCCTCGACACCGATGAAGGCATCGACCGGGCGTTCCGCAAGCTGGAGACGATCCGGGATCAGGTGGTCTGGTGGGAGGCCGGCGCCCAGCCGCCGCAGATGCTCGCGGACGCCGAGGTGGTGATGTCCACCGCCTACAACGGGCGGATCTTCAACGCCCAGGTGCTCGAAAACCAACCGTTCGTGATCGTCTGGGACGGCCAGGTGCTCGACATCGGCCAGACCGGGATCGTGGCCGGAACCCCCAATCTGGAGAGCGCCCTGGAGTTCCTGCGCTTCTCTTCGACGGCCGAGTCCATGGCGCGGCTCACCGGTGAGATTGCGTACAGCCCCACCCGGCGCTCGGCGCTGCCGCTCGTCACGACGCACCGTGAGACCGGCGTTCCCATGCTGCCGCACCTGCCCACCAGCCCGCAGAACATCGGACGGGTCCTCACGAGCGACACGCTCTGGTGGACCGACAACCTCGACGAGGTCAACGAGCGCTTCAGCGCCTGGCTGGCACGATGACGGAAGAGACCGGAAAGCAGGGCGTGGCGCCGCCCGTCCGGGCGCGGCTGCGGGCGGCGGGACTCGCTCTGCCGCTTGTCGCCTTCGTGGGGGTGTCCTTCCTGTTCCCGCTCGGCACGATGCTGTCCCGCAGCGTGTACGACCCCTTGGTGGCGGACACGCTCCCGGAAACGCTGGCGCTCCTCCGAGAGTGGGACGGGGAGAACCTGCCCGGTGAGCCGGTGTTCGCCGCCGCCGCCCGGGAACTCGAGAGCGCACTCGACGACCGGCTCGCCGGGAGGCTGGGGGGGCGGGTGAACCGGGTGGCGAGCGGGATGCGGAGCGTGATCGTCCGCGGGGCGCGGGCGGCGGCGGAGGCTCCGGCGGCGTCTGCGCGCGACACCCTGATCGGGGGGCACCCGGAATGGGGCGAACCCGCGACCTGGCGAGCGGTGCGGGCCGCCGGCGAACGCTTCACCCTCCGCCACTACCTGCGCGCGCTGGATCTCGACCGGGATGCCGGTGGATCCGTCATCCGCCAGCCCGAAGAGCTCCGCATCTACGTCCCGCTGCTCCTCCGCACACTGATGGTGAGTGCCGCAGTGACCTTGCTCTGCCTGTTGCTCGGCTACCCGATCGCCCACCTGATCGCGAACGCCCCGCCGACACGCGCCCGCTGGCTACTCCTCCTGGTGCTCGTCCCCTTCTGGACCTCGCTGCTGGTCCGCACCACCGCCTGGATCGTCCTGCTCCAGACCCACGGGGTCCTGAACAGCCTGCTGGTGGCCCTCGGCGTGATCGGCGACGACGGCCGGATCGCGATGATCTACAACATGACCGGCACGCTGGTCGCGATGACCCACGTGCTGCTGCCGTTCATGGTGCTGCCGCTCTATTCGGTGATGCGCACGATCCCGCCGCACTTCATGCGGGCCGCGTCGTCACTCGGCGCGAACCGCCGCCAGTCCTTCTTCCGGGTCTATTGGCCGCTCACCCTGCCGGGGACGGCGGCGGGCTCGCTCCTCGTCTTCATCCTCGCTATCGGCTACTACATCACCCCGGCGCTGGTGGGCGGATCGAGTGGGCAGCTCTTCTCCAACATGATCGCATTCCACATGCAGACCTCCCTCAACTGGGGGCTCGCCGCGGCGCTCGGCGGCATCCTGTTCGTGGTGATCGGTGCGCTCTACGTGGTTTACGACCGGCTGGTGGGCGCCTCCAGCCTGAGGCTCGGGTGAGCGACCTGTGAACAGAGTGACGCGGCGTTCGACCGGCGATGCATCCCGGCTGAACCGCTTCGCTCTGCGTTCCGATTCGGTCGGAATACACCGGGTATTCCTCCCGAATCGCGCCTTGTCAGCCGGGCCCCCACCGGGAGAACTGGCCCCACCGGGAGAACTGGGCCTCTCAGGTCTCGGCGCTCACGTCACCCTGTCCACAGGTCGCTAATGCCGCTCGGACTGCGCGACGGGGCGGCGTCGCGGGCGGTCTATCTGGCCTTCTGCGCCCTGGTCTTCGTCTTCCTGGTGGCGCCGATCCTGGTCATCGTCCCGCTCAGCTTCAACGCCGAGCCCTACTTCACCTTCACCGAGGGGATGCTGCGTCTCGATCCGGATGCGTGGTCCCTCCGCTGGTATGAAGCCCTGGTGGACGACGTTCGCTGGTCCCGGGCGCTCGCCAACAGCCTGGGGATCGGGTTCGCTGCCGCCCTGTTGGCCACGGTGCTCGGAACGGTCGCGGCCCTCGGGCTCTCCAGCCCGGCGATGCCGGCGCGTCGTCTCGTCACCGGGATCCTGATCTCACCGATGGTGATCCCCGTGATCATCGCCGCGGCGGGGATGTTCTTCTTCTACTCGGACCTCCGCCTCACCCAGTCCCACCTCGGGCTGATCCTCGCTCACGCGGCCCTCGGCACCCCGTTTGTGGTGATCACCGTGACCGCCACTCTGTCGGGATTCGACCGCAACCTGGTCCGCGCTTCCCAGAGCCTCGGCGCGGGGCCGCTCACCACCTTCCGCCGGGTGCAGTTGCCGCTGATCGCGCCCGGAGTGCTTTCGGGGGCGCTCTTCGCCTTCGCTGCCTCCTTCGACGAGGTGGTCATCGTGCTGTTCATGGGCGGGCTGAACCAGCGGACCATCCCGCGCCAGATGTGGTCCGGGATCCGGGAAGAAATCAGTCCCACGATCCTGGCGGCGGCGACCTTCCTGATCGCCTTCGCTCTGCTCTTCCTGTTCGCGGTGGAGCGGCTCCGCAGCCGGACCCGCTAGGAACGCCGGCCTCCAGGCCGGCACAGCCCGCCGCAGGCGGGCGGCGGAACGGACCTGGCTGGCCGGGGTTGCGCGCTCCCCCGACGCGTGTCGCCCGACATCATCAACAGGAATCCGGGCCAGCTATCGCCTCAGCTCGAACCCCCGCGCGAGAACGTACGCCAGCAGCGCCACCACGAAGACCACGAGCAGCATCCAGGCGATCCCCTGGAGCGTCTCGATGACCGTCCGATAGACCTCCAGCGTCCAGCGCTCCGCGTTGAGGACCAGGATCTCCTCGTCCTTGTCGGGGGCCGAGATGTACCGCTCCAGTTCCCGGATGCGAACACCCGCCGAGATGCCGACCACGTACGCCGCGAACTTGATGTAGCGGTGCCAGGCCCCGCTCAGCTCCTCCGCGACCACCCGGCGCAGGATGGAGGCGATGGGACGATCGAAGAGCCGCACCGCCCCGAAGGACACCGCGGCCGCGATGAGGAAGGTGACGATCAGCAGCGTAAAGAACATGGGGCTCGGCTGGTCCTCCAGTTAGTGAATGCGGCCATCCTTCATCACGAGCCGTACCCGCTGGAGGGCGGTGACGTCGCTTGCCGGGTCGCCGTCCACCACCACCAAGTCGGCGGCGTAGCCCTCCGCGAGGGTTCCGATCTCGTCTCCGAGCTCCAACGACTCGGCGGCCAGGGAGGTCAACCCGACAACGACATCACCCGGATCCTGTCCGCCCTGTTCCGCCCGGGCCACCGCCTCCCGGACGTTTTGCCCGTGAGCGCCGGCCACCGCGTCGGTTCCGAAGACGATCTTCAGCCCCTCGGTGGCAAGCGCCATCCCGAACGTGTCCATGGCGCGCACCCCACCGGACTCCATCGCCTGAAAGCCCTCCTCGGTGTAGTTCCCGATCCCGAGGTAGCGGTCCTTGTTCTCGAAGTAGTTCTGGAAGATGAGGTAGGTGTTCGGGTCGTAAAACGTGCCGTTCGCGGCCATCAGGTCCAGGGTCTCCTGGTCGAGCAGCGCTCCGTGCTCGATCGTGGTGCAGCCGGCCCGGGAGGCGCGGCTCGCGCTCTCCGGTCCGTGGGCGTGCACCAGCGTGCGGAGCCCCCGTTCGTTCGCCGCTCCGCAGGCGGCGTCGAGTTCTTCCTGCGAGAGCGTCGGGCCGCCACCCACCCGGATGCTCTCGGAGGCGAAGATCTTGATGGCGTCCGCTCCGGCGTCGGCGAGCCGGTTCACCTCGGCAACCAGTTCCCCGGCGCCGCCGGTGCGGGCGGAGAGCTGGCCCAGGGTGGTGATGATCCGGGGGCCCGGCACCACCCCCCGCGCCACCGCGTCCCGGACCGGGCCGTCCACCGCGGCCCCGAGGCTCTGGACGGTGGTGAAGCCGGCCTCCAGCATCCGGATGCCGTTCTCGACGGCGTGCATCGCCGCCGTCTCGGGCGCGGAACCGCGCGCCAGCTTGCCGTCCGCACCGAAGTGCCAGCTCAGGTGGACGTGGGTATCGATGAGGCCGGGGAGGATCGTCCCGCCGGGGAAATCGAGCCGCTCGCCGCCGGGCAGGTCGGCCACCGGAGCGACCGCGGCGATCCGCCCGTCCCGGACCGCCACCCCGTAGCCCTCGAGAACGCGTCCGCGCCCGTCGAGCACCCGGTCGGCGGTGAGCACGACGGTGCCGTCATCAGCGGTTTGGGCGGCCGGCGATCCACCCCCTCCACAGGCCGCGAAGACCGCGAGAGCGACGGCCAACAAACAGAACTGACGGTGTCGAAGGGGTCCGGTCATGGCGGGAATGAGTGTATGGCTCCACGCTCTGGCCCTCGAACGCGGTCGGGCGGATTGTTTGTGCGTATCGACGATGCTGTCGTCATTTGACATACCATATGACGATCATGTCGCCGGGAAACGCCTTTGTTCCGAGATCTCTGGATCTCCCGGGCCTGCTCGCAAAGAAGTCCCACTTCCTGCTGGGACCGCGGCAGACGGGGAAGACCACGCTGGTCCGCCACGCCCTCCCGGATACGCCTCGCTACGACCTGCTCGAAACAGCCACCTGGCTGGCCCTGAGCCAGAACCCGGGAAGGCTGGCGGAAGAGCTGACGCCGGGCGCCGACGAGGTGGTCATTGACGAGATCCAGCGGCTGCCTGTGCTCCTGAACGAGGTCCATCGCCTGATCGAGGAGCGCGGGATCCGCTTCCTGCTTACCGGTTCGAGTGCGCGAGCGCTCCGGCGCGGCGGCGTCAACCTGCTGGGCGGCCGGGCGCGAACCAGGGTTCTCCATCCGCTGACCCGGGCCGAACTCGGTCCCCGGTTCAATCTCGAGCGGGCGCTCACCCGCGGGACCCTGCCGTCCATCTGGTTTTCGAACGACGCACGAGCCGATCTGGCCGCCTACGCCGGCGCCTACCTGCAGCAGGAGGTGATCTTCGAGGGCGCAGCCCGGAATCTTCCGGCGTTCAGCCGCTTCCTGCGCATCGCGGCGCTCGCCAACGGGCAGATCGTCAACTTCACGGAAGTCGCCAGCGATGCCCAGGTCCCGCGGACGACCATCTACGAATACTTCGAAGTACTCCGGGACACGCTCCTGTTGTTCGAGGTCCCGGCATGGCGGCGGCCACGAAAGCGAAAACCGCTGGTCTCGTCAAAGTTCTACTTCTTCGACATCGGCGTCGCGAACGCGTTGGCCGGACGGCGCCCCGATCCGGGCACGCCGGAGTTCGGCCAGGCCTTCGAGGCCTGGCTCCTCCATGAACTGATGACGTGGTGCGACTACCGCGCCCCTCAGGACCTGCACTTCTGGCGCACCGCTTCGGGCTACGAAGTGGATTTCATCCTGGGCGAGCACACCGCGATCGAGGCCAAGTGCAAGCCGAATGTCTCGGCGCGGGACCTCAGACCGCTTCGGGCGCTGGCCGAGGACACGACTCTGAAGCGGTATATCTGTGTCAGCCTCGAACCCCGTCCCCGGATCGTGGACGACATCGAAGTCCTGCCCTACGGCGTCTTCCTCGATGCACTGTGGGCGGGGGAATATGGCTGAGTCCCGCGTCCGCTGACCGGACGGCGGAGCATTCCGCAGCCTGAAGGAGGGCGCGGGAAAACGCGCCGTCAGCCCCGGGGCCGGTGGATGCGGCCGTTCTTCACGACCAGCCGCACGTCGCCGAGCGCCGTGATATTCGTGGTCGGGTCGCCTTCCACCACCACCAGATCGGCGGCGTAGCCCTCCCCGACGGTCCCGATCTCGTCCCCGAGCCCGAGCGATTCGGCGGCCAGCGAGGTAAGGGCAACGATGAGATCGGCGGGCGCCTGCCCGCCCTGCTCCACGCGCGCCACCGCCTCCCGGATGTTCTGGCCGTGGGCGCCCGCGACGGCGTCCGTGCCGAAGACGACGCGGAGCCCCTCGGTAGCAAGCGCCTTCCCGAAGATGTCCATCCGCCCGTCCAGGTTCGACGCCATGAGCTGGAAGCCCTCCTCGGTGTAGTTGCCGATCCCGAGATAGCGGTCCTTGTTCTCGAGGTAGTTCGCAACGATCAGGTAGGTGTTCGGGTCGTAGAAGAGCCCCTTCTCCGCCAGTAGCTCGAGCGTGGCCTGATCGAGCAGCGAGCCGTGTTCGATGGTGGTGCAGCCGCCTTCCGCCGCCCGGCTAGCGCTCACCGGCCCGTGCGCATGGACGAGGGTGCGGAGTCCGCGCTCGTTCGCCGCCCCGCAGGCGGCGTCGAGCTGCTCCTGCGACAGCGTCGGCCCGCCTCCGTCCCGGCTGCTCCGGGAGGCGAAGATCTTGATCGCGTCCGCCCCCGCATCCGCCAGGCGATGCACCTCGGCAGCCATCGCTTCCGGCCCGCCGGTGCCCGCGTTCAGCGATCCCAGCGTGGTGATGATCCGGGGACCGGGGACCACCCCGCGCGCCACCGCGTCGCGGACGGGGCCGTCGATGGGGCTCCCGAGGCTCTGCACGGTGGTGAACCCCGCCTCCAGCATGCGGATCCCGTTTTCGACCGCGTGGAGGGCGTCCACCTCGGGAGGATCGTCGCGGGTGAACCTGCCGTCCTCGCCGAAGTGCCAATCCAGGTGGACGTGGGTGTCGATGAACCCGGGAAGGATGGTGGCGCCGGGAAAGTCGCGGCGATCACCCTCGGGCAGGTCCGCTTCCGGCAGCACCGCCGCAATCCGGCCTTCGCGCACGACGACCCCGTGGTTTTCGAGAACACCGCCGCGACCGTCGAGCACCCGGTCTGCGGTGAGGACCAGCATGCCGTCATGCGACACATCGGGCTGCGAAGGAGGCCCGGCGCCACAGGCCGTCACGAGCCCGCAGACGGCGAACAGCAGAACGGAGCGATTCATGGGGCCGGCTCTACGGATCCCGGCCTTGCTCCGGGCCCGCATCAGACCTCCTGGGCGAGTCGGGAAGCGGTGCGGAGCGAGAGCGCGGAAAAAGTGAGCGTCCCGTTGTTGCACCCCGACGACACGATCGTGGGGGCGCCGGCGATCCAGAGATTCTCGTGGTCGTGGGCGCGGCCCCAGCCGTCCACCACGCTCTCGTTCGGATCGTCGCCCATCCGGCAGCCGCCACCCGGGTGGTCGTAGTCGGACGCAAACGAGATGTTCAGCATCGCGCCGCCGCCCGCGGTGAGGATGCGCCGGAAACGCTCCTCGATCTTCGCTTCGGTGTAGCCGCGAAGCTCCGCCGATACCGGATCGTCCACGAAGTCGATCCGGGGAAGCGGGTCGCCCCAGGGGTTCTTGCGGCCCGATTCCAGGGTCAGGGCGCTCTCCCGCGCCGGGATCACGTCGTAGTAGCCGCGCATTCGCAGCGAGCCGGTCTCGATGCGGCTGCGCCAGTCCCGGAGCGCGGCGTCACCGAGCAGGAGGTTGCCGTTGTCGTCGCGGAGACGCGCCCGCTTGCCGACATCCGATTCCCAGATGCGAAGGTCGTGGCGGATGTACTTGCCGTCGGGCTGCGCCTCGTCGTCCTGGTGCTGGAAGCGCTTGGAGAGCAGGCTGTCCTGCCGGTACACCCCCGGGTAGAGCCGCAACGGCACCGAGACGAAGGCGTTCACCCAGCGGTGGCCGGTGACGAACCGTCCGACGGTCCCGGACCGGTTCGCGATGCCATCCGGAAAACGCCCGCCGGCGCTCATCAGCAGCAGGTGCGACGACCAGGCGTAGCCGGCGGCGAGCACGAAGTGCCGGGCCCGGATGGTGACCGGATCGTCCGGATTGTCCCGGTGGAAGGCGTCGGCCTGCCCGATGGCGTCCGAATCCGCCTTCGGAACCAGGCGCCGCACCATGGTGCGGTCGTGGAGGGTGATCCGGCCCGCTTCGAGCAGGCTCTGGAACGTGAAGTCCGGGCTGTACTTGGCCCCGGTGGGACAGATCGAGCAGGTGTCGCAGCGGACGCACGCGCGCCGGCCGCGCCAGGGCCGCGAATTCTTGGAAACCGGGTTTCTCCAGTAGGGGATGCCCGATTTCTCGGCCCAGTCCTTCGCGAGTGTCAGGTTGTAGGACGTGGGTAGCGGATCCATCGGGTAGCCGCCGGACCGCGGGTCGTATTCCTCCGGCCCCTGTTCGCCGGCCACTCCGATCCGCTCTTCGGCTTCCTGGTAGAAGGGATCGAGATCGTCGTAGGAAATGGGCCAGTCGTGACCAACGCCGAAGAGGCTCTTCACCCGGAAGTCCTCGGGCGAATAGCGGGGGGTCGTACCTCCCCAGTGCATCGCGAGCCCGCCCACCGACATGGACCGGGACTGCGCGTTCTTGCAGTCGTGGCCGGGGATGTGGTCGCCGTGGTACGGGTTCTCTCCGTAGTCGAGGAAGCGCCGCCGGGTGTTGAAGCGGTTCTCGAAATCGAAGATCCGGTTCCCGGCCTCGATCACCGCGATGGATGCGTCGGTGTCCTCGGCGACGCGTTCGGCCACCATGGCGGCGCTGATCCCGCCCCCGATGATGACGACGTCGGCCTCGATGAGCTGCGGCATTCCGGTTACCCCTCCATCGTGGCGAGGGACGCCGGCATGGCGGCTCCCGATGCGAGGTCGCGGCAGGCGCGGGCGTTGATCCGCGCGCCGTAGGCCAGATCGGCGGCCTTCGGCCGCGAATAGAAGTGCGCGAGCAGTCCGACGGCGACATGTCCGGCGTACGCCGGCCGCGGGAGGTCCCCGTCGGCGTCGTGCCGCTCGAGGTCGGCCGCGATCAGCTTCCGGCGGGTGGCGACGGGAAGTTCGGCGAAAGAGGCGCCGTGCTCCTTGGTCGCGAGCAGATCGATCGCCTGGAGCTGGGACGCCCACCGGGGCGCCGGGTGCGGCGGCCCGTACTGCACTTCAACGGACGACAGATAGGGATGCGGCAACTCGGCAACCGGCTCGAAACCGTTCAACCAGGTGACGAAGTCCCTGAGGGCGTCCGTGACGCCTTCCTGACCGATCTCCTCCGGTAGCACCGCCTCGGCGAACGCGCCGAGCAACGGCAGCTCGAGTGAAATCGAGAGACCGGGGGATTCCTGCCCCGCTGCCGCCGCGGCGCCGGCCGGCGCCGCCACCGCGGCGACGACTGCCCCGGAACTCTTCAGGAACCTGCGCCGGCTACTTTGATTCTGAGCTTCCTTCACGAAACCGATTCTATCCGGCGGAATGCGCGAATTCATGTGCTACCATGTGCGTCATCATGGCCGAGACGTCCGCTGCCACTTCCCGGGTTGGGGTCCGGGAGCTTCGCCAGAACCTGAGTGTCTATCTGCGCCGAATCGACCGCGGCGAACGTTTCGAGGTCACCGATCGGGGGAATCCGGTAGCACTTCTGATACCCCTCCAGAGTGACCTGTCGCCCCTTGAGCGGCTGATCGCCGAGGGACGGGTGCGGCCGCCGGAGGGAGATCCGCGGGACCTGCCGCCCCCCAAGGGTGAGCCGAGCCGCGCCGTCAGCGAGGACCTGATCCGGGACCGGGAAGACCGCCTCTAGGCCGTCCCTGCGCTTGCCGCCGTGATCTACCTGGATTCCTCGGCGATCGTGAAACTCGTCGTTCCCGAGCCGGAGTCCGCAGCGCTGAGGCAACAACTCGCCCCGACCGGCGACTGGATTTCCAGTGCGCTCTCGCGCCTGGAAGTCTTGCGGGCGATCCGTCGAAGGAGTCTCCATGAAGAGGCCCTGCGAGATGCGGAGCGAATGCTCGCCCGGATCGCGCTGGTCCCACCGGACGATCGCGTTCTGAGCGCGGCGGCGGAGGTGGGACCGGCCGGTCTTCGGAGTCTCGACGCAATCCACCTCGCCACGGCCCGGTCCCTGTTCGGCCTGGCCTCGTTCGTGACCTACGACCAGCGCCTCGCCGCTGCCGCGACGGCCGCCGGCATCCGGGTGATCTCACCCGCCTGACGATCTTCCGATGCGGATCCCCGTCCCGCCCTCGCCGGGATTGCCGATGCGCGGGATCGTGGCGATTCTGCTGGTCTCCGCGGTTGCCGCCGCCCAGCCGCCCCGGCTCGACCCACAGCTCGAAGAGGTCCTGAACGCGGTGCGGGACGGCGAGTTCGAGATCATGGCCGCGGCGATCGAGGGGGGGATGGCGGTGGACGCCAAGGCGCCGAACGGGATGACCGCGCTCCACGTGGCGGCGGTGCTCGGCCGGGACGAGTTCGTTGCCTACCTTCTCGAAAGGGGGGCGGCCGCGGACGACCCGGCGGAGAACGGCATCACGCCGCTCAACCGGGCTTCGATGGGGGGACATCTGGGGACGATGCGGCTCCTGCTGGAGGCCGGCGCCGACGCGAATGCCGCGGCGCGCTGGGGTGCGACCCCGCTGCTCAGTGCGGTGGACCGGGGCCGGACCGAGGCGGTGCGGCTGCTCCTGGCGGCGGGGGCCGATCCCACCGTGACGGCCATGAACGGCGAGACCGCTCTCAGCTTGGCGCGGAAGAAGGAACACCGCGATATCGCAGCCCTGCTCTCGGAGGATCCGGAGACGGTGCGCTCCGCGCGGGAGGCGGAAGCCGATCGCCGCTCCTCCCGGGCCGACACCCACCACCGGACGGGGGTGGCCTACGACGATGCCGGGGACATCCGCCGGGCCATCGAGTCCTACCGGCTGGCGCTCGAACAGGAGCCGGACAACCCCCTCATCCGCTACCGCCTGGGACGGGCGCTCCACCGCTTCGGCGAGCGGGAAGCGCTCGTCCACCTGATCGAAGCGGTGGACGGATGGGCGGCGATGATCGATGGGGGCGAGGAACTCGCACCCATCGTGCGGCCGGCGCTTGAAGACGCCTGCGGGGTGCTTGAAGAAGCCGGGCGGACGGAAGACGCCGCCCGCTGTAACACGGCGCTCACCCAGTCCCGCCGCTGAGCGGGATTCGCCGAGCCGAGTCGGGCCTCTCGTATGCGGGTATGGCGACCAACCAGACGGCGCACTCGATCACCGAAGCGCAGCTCCGGGCAGAGATGGCGTACACGGAGGCAAGAATTCGGTTGGATCAGGAGAAGCGTCTCGCCGATCTGCAAGCCGAGTTGATGAAGTGGGTGCTGATTGGGGCATTCATCATTCAAACCTTGGTCATCGTCGCCCTGATCAAACTGCTCCTGTAGCCAAACGCACCCGTCAAGAACGGCGGGCGCCGCCCGAAGGGAAGGCCCGGCGCGCGTCAACTACGTCAGGTCTCGCGGAAGTCGTTGTGGGGGGTTTGCAGCTCCTTGGCCGCGTAGAACTCCAAGAGGTATCGAACGTCGGGATCGCGCTCCACAACGCAACGAACAGACATCTCGCGAATCTGTCCCCTGGCCGCTTCAAAGGCCTTCCCGAGCTCTGAATACGTCTCCACCTGCTTCTCCCAGCCCTCCTGCGCTGACCCGTGAATGCCGGTTGCGATGCGGGCCAAGCGCTTCGCGAACGCCGCATTGCGGGGATTCTTCCCATGGTGCTGCCGCACCCGCGTGCGCAACTTCCTGGTTGTGCCTACGCGGCACGGGCCGTCCTTGTCGTAGAAGACATAGATTCCGGGGCAGTTGCAGATCCCGGACGAGTCCTTTACCCGGACCAACGGTTGGTCGCCCAGGCGCTTGAAGGATTCTGTGACCCGCTTGAGAAGACGATCGAACTCGCCGGCCACCGTCGCCTTCAGCTCGCGTCGCGGACGAGGTCGTCGCGGGTCTTGCGGATGTTCTCGAAGCTCTCCTGAGAGATGACGTAGTACCACTCGGCGAAGCGCCGGGTCAGCGTCTCTTCGAGTTCCCGGCCCGTTTCGACATCGTCCTGCCAGCGGTCCCAGGCGCGGGCCAGGTCCCGGTTTTCGCGGTCCCCGTCGGTGAGTTCGTCGGACGGCTTGTCCTGATAGTCCCGGTTCGCCGGACGCCGCGGCTCGGGGAAGCGCTCGGGCTGAAACTCCGCGGTGACGAAGAGGTAGCGGTTCTCGGCGGGGCCGGATGAGGCCGCGTCGGCCGTGTCCTCCGCCTCGCTCCCGGCGCTGACGTCCTCGTCCCGCCCGTAGACCACCTCCCCGAACCGGAGGGTGTAGCGGATGCCCGCGTCGGTTTCGAGCCGGACCTCACCCTCGTTGGAGAGCAGGTTGCCGCCCTGGGTCAGGTAGTAGCCCCGGCTCTGGAGCGAGAGGATGTCGGCGTTCGAAACGCCCATGGCGTCGCCGGTCAGGGTGGCCGCGATGCCCTCGGGCTTGGGCCGGACCCCCACGATCTCCAGTTCGTCGGCGGCGCGCAGCAGTTCGTTCATCTCGAAGGAATCCACTTCCTCGTCCGAGGCGAGGCCCTCCGCCGTCCAATCGCTGCCTTCCTTGGAGAGCGCGAGCCGGCCCCGCCGATCCACCTGCAGCGTTCGTTCGTTGATGGTGTAGTCCTCGAGGACCGCCTCACCCACGCGATCGCGGTCCATGAGCAGCAGGTCGCGCTCGATCCAGTCTCCGAACTGCGCGGAGATGTCCACTCCGAGCTGCGAGACATAAACGCGCTTTTGTCCCGGAACCCGGACAAAGTAGGAGCCCTCGCGGTCCGGCACCTGCCGCCCGATGACGAGGTCGGCCAGCACCCGGTCGCCGCTCGCCTTGACCGTCACCCGGCGGCCCCGGCCGATGAGGGAGACCGCCCCCTCGTCGAGGGGATCCACGACGCCGAGCGAAGGGTGATCGGCCACGTTCTCGGAACGGAAGTCATTTTTCTCGAGCAGCATGATCCCGGCGGCGGTCTGCGCCAGCCGGTCCTGGCCGTCGGCCGGGTAGTCGTGGTGGCTCGGGATGGTCCAGATGCCGTTCTCGTTCTGGACGCGGAACGGAATCGCCTCGGCGGTCGCCTCGTCGAACTCGATCACCTCGAGCGACATGGCCTCCTCGGGATCCTCGAAGTTCGGGAAGAAGCGCTCCCCGAGGTCCACGAAGTCACTCGGTTCCGGGTTGCGCGGGGCACTGACCGCGGCGAGCACGGTCAGCAGCAGCGCGGCGCCGGCGATCGTCTGCGTGCGGCGCATCTCCGGTCCGGCGGCCTTGCGGACCTCCGGGTTTACGGCGCCGTTCTTCGATTCGGTCATCTCTTCTCTCTCCTCACCGCTCTAACGCTGTCGCAGGCGGCGCGCGGCGGCCGCCCCCTCGAACTCCGCCCTTCGCCGGCGCACGAAGGTGAACACCCCGAGCAGGAATACCGGAATCGGGGGCAGCAGCACCGCGGCGGTACGGATGCCGCTCTGGATGCGCCGGATCTGCGCTTCCATCCGTTCCTCGCTGGCGCGGACCTGCGCGTCCTTCTCGGCATTGATGTTGGCTTCGAGCACGCTGAAACGCCGGTTCTCCACCTCTTGAAGGTTCCGGGCCATGATCTGCTTGGCCTGGGCGTCGAGATCGTCGCGCTCCTGCACCGCCGCGACCCGGCGGTCGAGCCGCTCCTGAGCCTGGCGGAGCGCCTCCTGGGCGCTGGATTCGGCTTCATCCTCTTCGAAGCTCCGCTGTTCGGTGAACTCGCGTACCCGGGACTCGACCGTTTCGAGCGTGCGGTGGCGCACCCGACGGTTGCGGAGCGCCACGAAGGACTCGTCCCCAACGAGGACGTCCATCGCGTTCAGGAAGAACGACACGTTGTCGAAATTCAGGTTCGGCGGCCCGATCCGGCGCAGTTCGAAGAACTGCTCCGAAATGAAATCGAGGTCGGCGATGGCGATGATCCGGGTGCTGTCCGCCTCGGCGCCCGGCTCTGGTTCTTCGTCGTCCCCGGTCTCCGCCGACTCCGGACGGAAGGTCCGCGCCTCCGCGGCGACCACGTAGTTCATCGGGTCGGGCCGGTGCGGCAGGTTGGGGTTCAGTTGGGAACCCAGGAAGTTCCGCTGCACCATCTGGAAGTACGGCAAGACGCCGGAAACATCTCCGGTGGTCAGCAGCGGCTCAAACTCGGCCGCCCCTCCCGGCAGGGGTTCGAAGTACCCGGGATAGATGAGGACCACCTGCTGCAGTCCGGCGCTCGCCGCGGAAGCGTCCGAGAAAACCTCGAGGTTGCCACTTCCCTCGCCGAGGAACACCACCTCCGGAGGCAGATGCCCGAGGTCGGGATGCGGGTTGTAGGCGTCCCAGACGATTCCGCCCGGATCCCAGGAAATCCCCAGATTGGCCAGGAAGGACTGGATGTTCCCCTTCGGGGTCGGCGGGGGCTGGCCCTGCTGCATGAACGGATTCTGCGAAGCGCCCGGAGGCTCCGAGGGGGCGAGGCCGATGTTCACCACCGGAAGCGGATCCACCAGCAACACCGCCGGGACACCGGTGCGGATGAAGTCGGTGACGTTGTTCATTTCGTCATCCGCGAGGGTCGATGGCAACACCACCAGCAGCCCGTCCACGTCCTCGGTGATCATGGCGTTGGGCTGGATCTGCACCACTTCGTACTGCTTCCGCAGTTCGTCCACCACCGACCACTCCGGCGAACTCCGCATGGTCTGGAAGTCGAGGCCGCCAAAGATGCGGAGTTCCTTGGAGATGACTCCGATCCGCCTCTTTTCGGTGTTCGCCACCACCCGGATGCTGCGGGCGAGCTCGTACTCGACGGGAAGGCCCCGGTCGAAGAACGGAATCACCTGCTCCTCGGCGGCGCGGGTGAACGCCACCCCCATGAACACATCGCTGACCCCGGTCCGAGCCGAGCTCACGCTGGGGATCTCCCGCGGCATGATGCCGAACTTCTCCCGCGCTTCCCGGGCCGCCTCGGTGAAGGGCTCCGTGTCCTCCACCAGCACCTGGACGCGGCCTCCGCTCACCGACTCCATCTCGCGAAGAACGCTCATCAGCGTCGCGCGGGTCTGGACGAGCGGCTCCGGGACCTCCGGACTCAGATAGGCCTGAACGAAGACCGGCCGGTCATCAGGCAGGGCGCGCAGCAGGGCGCGCGTCTCGCCGGAAAGCGAATGGAGGCGCTCGGCGGTGGTGTCGAGACGGAAACCGAGTCGCGAGATGAGCACGATGGCGCTGAGCAGCGCGAGCGCCACCGAAACGGCCCGGACCGCGTGGTGCGTGGACATCCGGTACCCGTCGGCGGCGGCCGGCCAGTGCCGCTTCCCGATGAACAGGACGTTCAGATAGAGGAAGAAGCCCGCGACCGCGGCGAAATAGAGCACCGAGGTGAACGGAATGACCCCGCGCCCGAACTCGTCGAAGTGGAAGATGGCCGAGACCGGCTCCAGCATCTGCGCGAGCCAGGGGCTGAAGCTACCGACGAAGAGCCCCGGCAGCACCAGGACGGCCGCCGCGACCGCTCCCAGGATGAACGCCACCGTGGGGATCGAGGTGAGCAGCGACGCCGCCATCCCGGCCGCGGCCAGCGCCGCCCCGAGGAGCGCGTACCCGACGTAGTTGGCGAAGAGCAGGCCCCAGTCGGGGCTTCCGAGGAACATGAGCACCAGCGCGTGGCTCAGGGAAAGCACCAGCGCCGCGCCGTAGATCCCGAGGACCGCGGCGTACTTGCCGAGCACGATCTCCAGGTCGGTCGCCGGGAGGGTGAGCAGCAGTTCGTCGGTCCCGAGCTTCTTCTCCTCGGCCCACACCGACATGGTGAGAGCGGGGATGAAAAAGAGCAGGATGTACGGGAACAGCCCGTTCAACTGGTCGAGGTTCGCCAGGTTGTTCAGGAAGAAGCGGTCCTGCCAGAACGCGGCGGCCGCACTCAGCAGGATGAAGAGCGTCAGGAAGACATAGCCCGACGGATTCGAGAAATACATGCGGAGGTCCCGCCGCATGAGGGCCGCCACCACGGAGCGGCGGACATTCGGTATTTCGACGAGACCTTTTTTCGCCTCTGGAGCCATCACGCGACCTCTTCCGAGACCGGCGCCGTCGGCGCCGGAGTCTCCGCGCCGTTCTCCGAAACCGGAGATCGGCCGGTGAGTTCGTAGAACGTGTCCTCCATCGAACCATTCCGTTCGAGGTCCGACGGCACGCCGTCAAACACCAGGCGGCCCCCGTTCACCACGAGCACCCGGTCCGCCACCGCCTCCACTTCGCGAAGGATGTGGGTCGAGATGAGGACGGTCTTGTCGGCGCCCAGGCGGCGGATGTTCTGCCGGAAATCCCGAATCTGGTTGGGGTCGAGACCCGAGGTCGGCTCGTCCATGATGAGGACCTCCGGATCGTGCAGGAGCGCCTGCGCTACCCCGACGCGCTGCCGGAATCCCCGGGACAGCTTTCCGATGGGCTTTTCCATCACCTCATCGATCGCGCACAGAGCGGCCACTTCCTTGATCCGGCCGGGCAGGGCCGACGGCTGGATCTCGCGGGCTTCCCCAAAGAACCGGAGCAGTTCCGCCGGCGTCATGTCCGGGTAGAGCGGGCCGTTCTCCGGCAGATAGCCCAGCCGGCGAGTGGCGTCCAGGCGCTGTTCATGGACGTCGAGGCCGGCGATCTCGGCGCTGCCGGCGCTGGGCGCAAGAAACCCGGTCAGCATCTTCATCGTGGTCGTCTTGCCGGCGCCGTTCGGCCCCAGGAACGCCACGATCTGGCCCCGGGGAATCGCGAAGCGCACGCTTTCGACGGCTACGAACGGGCCGTAGAACTTGCTGAGATCGCGCGCCTCGATCATGATCGGTTCGGTCATTCGAGGTACCTCGGGTTTGAAAAAGAGCCCGGAATTCTAGCCACCCGGCCGGCCTCCGCGCAGAACGATTCCGACCAACGCGGGAAAGCCGATCTGGTTCCCGGGACGCCGGGGCCTGCGCTCCGGTCTCAGGCGCCGGTCCCGGCAGCGGCGGTCGCTTCCCGCGCGATCATCGTTTCCAACTGACGCCGGAAACGCAGCGGTCCGCCATCGATGGACAGGTTGATGGGCGGTGAAGTGCTCGTATCCATGCCGATCTGCACCTCGTTGAGGACGGCGCGATCCTCCTCGAAGGCGTCCCGGACGTCCTCGCTCATCATCCGGCTCAGGTCCTCGTCGCCGGGCCGGACATTGCGAAGCTGGAACCAGTAGTAGCGGGTCTCCGTCTCGCTGACCGGGGTCATGAAGTTGTAGCTGTCCATGATGAAGGTGCTCTCGTCCAGCGGCCCGTCCGGCCCGCCGGTGCCGGCCGGCGTGAAGACCGCGCGGGCCAGGGCGAGGGACGGATACCGGACCTCATAGTGCTGCAGCCGGTCGCAATTGCCGTCGAACGCAACGATCTTCTTGTAGAAAGGAGCCGGCTCAACATCCATCATCCAGCGGTGCACCACGATGCCGTCCTCCGTCTGGGTTACCTGCAGGGGAGCATCCCTCACCGCGTCCTGGCCGAAGGATGATTGGTGCACCCAGGCGACATGGGTCGGGTCCAGCAGGTTGTCGCACACGAACAGGTAGTTGCACTTCAGCTCCAGCGCCGCGCCCCGGTTGATTCCCCAATCCGGATCGTCGTAGTTGGGAATGGGAAGGATCTCGTCCGGATCGGCCGCTGCGGCGTCTCCCATCCAGATCCAGGCGAGACCGTACTTCTCGTGCACCGGGTAGCGGCGCACCCGGGCGCCCCGTGGAATGCCCCCGGTCCCCGGCGCCCAGACGCATTGGCCGGAACAGTCGAAGGTCAGGCCGTGATAGCCGCATTCCAGATTGCCGTCCTTGATCCGGCCTTTGGACAACGGCAGCTTTCGGTGCGGGCAAGCGTCTTCGAGCGCCACGACCCCGCCCGCGTCGGAGCGGAACATGCAGATCCTCTCGCCCAGCACCCGGATCTGTTGGAGCCGCCGGTCGATCTCGCTGCTCCAGGCGGCGACGTACCAGGCATTCCTGAGAAACATCAAATCCCCCTCGCTCGTCCGGCGGCAATTCTTACGCCGCGACTCGAAACGCCTCCGGGTTTCCACGAAGGAGGCGGGTTCTCAGCCGCCCGGGCACGCCGTGGAAGGCCATCCGAAGCCGCCATACAATGCGGGAATGCGGAATCGGTCCCCGGCGCGCCGGGGAGGCGCCTTGCCGGTCGCTCTCGGCCTGGCGGTGGGCGCCGTCTGGCTCGGCGGAGGCGGCGCCCATCCAGGCTCCGCGGCGGCGGCGCCGGACGATGGGGCGGCCGCCGGGCCGCGCCGGCCGCAGGCGATCGCGCTCCTTTCCGGGACCCCGGCGGGGGAGGTGCTGCTGGTCGGCAACCGCCGGGGCACCGTCAGCGTCATCCGCACCGGCGATCTCACCTTGCTGGGGGAAACACCGGTCGGCCGCAACATCACCGCGCTGGCGCCGCTGCCGGGCGGAAGCAGCGGTTCCGGCGAGAGCCGCCGGGTCGTCGCCCTCGACCACGACGCCCACGAAATCCTCCTGCTGCGGCCCCGGCACGAACTCTGGCCGGCCCCCGGCCCCTTCCCGGCCGCCACCCCGAATCCACTCCTCGAAGTGGAGGCCGCCGTCCCGACCTGCCGGTATCCGATCCGCGCGGTCACGCGCGAATCGGAGCTGGTCGTTTCCTGCCTCTGGCCGCGGGAGGTCCGGTTCCACGACCTCCAGGATCCGGAGGGGGTGGTGGAGGCGCTGACGACGCCGCGCTGGACCGCCCAGCTCCCCTTCGAACCCCAGGAGATGGTGTTTGTTGACGAGGAAACGCTGCTCGTGGCCGACGCGTTCGGCGGGGGCCTCGCGGTCGTTTCCGCTGCCGATGGCGCGTTGCGGCGCGCCACCGAACTGAGCAGTCACAACCTGAGAGGCCTGACCCTTCTCCCCGACGGACGTCTGGGGATCGCCCACCAGGAACTCCACACCGGGATGCACACCACCTCGGATGACATCCGCTGGGGGGTGTTCATCACGAACAGCGTCAGCCTGATGCCGGTGGACGACCTGGTTTCCGGGAACCCGCGCCTGGTCCGGCGCACCCGGATCATGGATCTCGGCGACGTTCTCACCCCCTCGGGAGACCCGGCGGCGATGTTCGCCTCGCCGGAGGGCGACCTGGTCATCGCGTTGTCCGGAGTCGGCCGGCTCGCCTTTGGCGGGACGGATGCCCGGCGGATGAGTCACGCCCGGGTGGGCAGCGGACCCTCGGCGATTGCGGCCGGCGCGGACGGGCTCCTCTACGTCGCGAACACCCGCTCGGATGAAGTTTCGGTGGTCTCCCTCGAAAGGCAGACCGAAATTGCCCGCGTGCCGCTCGGGCCGGCCGCCCCCCTGACCGCGGTGAAGCGTGGCGAGCTCCTGTTCCACGACGCCACCCTTTCGCTTCGCGGCTGGATGAGTTGCGCGAGTTGCCACGTCGGGGGGCACACCAACCACCGGCTCTCCGACACGCTTGGCGACGGCCACTACGGAGCGCCGAAACGGGTTCTCTCGCTCCTCGGAGTGGCCGATACGAAACCGTGGGCCTGGGACGGGCAGGTCCGCCAACTCGAGGATCAGGTGGAGAAGTCGGTCCGCACGACGCTCCGGGGCCGGGAACTCGAGGAACGCGAGGTGACCGATCTGGCGGCCTACCTGCGCACGCTCGAGTTGCCCGAACTCCCTGAGCCGGAAGAGACCGCGCTGGTCGCCGCCGGACGGGAGGCGTTCGACCGCTACACCTGCAACCGTTGCCACACCGCGCCGGTGTACACCTCGCCGGGAGCGCACAACGTGGGGCTGGCGGACGCACTGGGCAACGACCGGTTCAACCCGCCCTCGCTGCGGGGGGTGAAGTTCCGCCGCGCCCTCCTTCACGACGGCTCGGCGAAATCGCTCGGGGAGGTCTTCGAGGTCCACCCCGGGCTCGGCGTCGAGGTGAGCGCCGGCGACCTTCCCGCCCTGATCGCCTTCCTCAGGACGCTCTAGGAACGCGAGGAGCGCCAGCCTCCAGGCTGGCATCGCCCGCGGAGCGGGCGAAACGCGCATTGCCCCTCAGCCCCACGGCGCAGGGCACACGGGCGTTACGCCGTCTCCGTTTTGGCCGGGCGCGGTGCGGCTGAGGAGATTCGGGAGTTTCGCGGCCGCAGGCCGCGATGCCGGCTGGAAGCCGGCGCTCCCATGCGTTGGTGTAACGATGCGCCGCTCTCGTCCGGCCAGCCAGGTCCGTCCCGCCGCCCGCCTGCGGCGGGCTGTGCCGGCCTGGAGGCCGGCGTTCCCGTGCCTGTGCGACGTCAAGGCTAGTGGGGTTCCCGCCGAGAGGGGAACCATCCTGCATCGATCTCTGCGGCGGCAGTATGAGAAATACCGGCTAGGAGTTTCGCGGCCGCAGGCCGCGATGCCGGCTGGAAGCCGGCGCTCCTGCTCCTCGGTCCCGCGGGCGGAGATTCCTACGTCTGCGCTTCGAATTCCGCGGCCGCGGCCCGCGCCCGCGCTTCGAGCTCTTCCTCGGTGAGGTCCTCGATGTGGGTCGCAAGGCTCCAGCGATGCCCGAAGGGATCCACGATGTTCGACATGCGGTCTCCCCAGAACTGGTCCCCGGGAGGCCGGATCTCGCGGGCGCCCTCCGCAACCGCCTTCGCGTGCACGGCGTTCACGTCGGGCACGTAGAGATGGATCGTGGTGCTGGTGCCCCCCAGCGTGTCCGGGGACACGAAGCCGGCCTCAGCCGGAGGCCCCGGGAACTCCTGGGCCATGTAGATCTGACTCTCCCCGAAACGGAGTTCGGCGTGCATCACCGCACCGTCCTGGCCCTCCATCGAGGAGTCCACGGTCGCGCCGAGCACGTTCTGGTACCACGCGAGCGCGCGCTGTCCGTCACTGACGACGAGATAGGGGGTGACCGCGTTCGCGCGGTCCGGGATGAAGTGCTTGGCCTTGGCCATGGGGTCTCCTGCTCCTTTGTCGAGGATCGTGATTTGAGCGCGGACGGCGCCGCTGCTTCCGGAACGACCGAACGGGTGGAAAGGTTCGGTCGGGGTGCGGATTCTGACGGTTGCGGCCCCGAATCGGGCCAAGTACATGCCTAAGGGTGATCCTGTCCAGCGACCAGCAGCCCGGCGAGCTGCCGGCGGCCGAGCCAATAGCTCAGATCGCGCGGGTGGCTGATGTCCCACACCGCAACGTCGGCCCGTTTCCCGACTTCCAGCGTTCCGCGATCGCCCTGAAGTCCCAGCGCGGCCGCGGCGTGGCGGGTAACGCCGGCGAGACATTCCTCGGGCGTCAACCCGAAGAGGCGGCTCCCGAGCGCCATCGCCTCCGGGAGCGAGCACAGCGAGGAGGTGCCCGGGTTGCAATCCGTGGCGATCGCCATCGGCACCGAGTGGCGCCGCAGCTCCGCAACCGGGGGACGCCGGCTCTCGTCCAGGGTCAGCCAGGCGCCGGGCAACAGCACGGCTACCGTTCCGGCCCGCGCCAGCGCCTCGATTCCCGCCTCCGGCGTGTATTCGAGGTGGTCGGCGGAGAGCGCCCCGAAACGCGCGGCGAGTTCCGCGCCCCCCGCATCGGTGAGCTGATCGGCGTGCAGCTTGATCGGCAGGCCCAACTCCCGGGCGCGTTCGAGGAAGCTGACGAGCTGCGCGGCGCTGAACGCGATCCGTTCGCAGAAGGCGTCCACCGCGTCCACGAGCCCCCGGCGCGTGACCTCGGGTAGCAGTTCGGCGGCGACGAAGGCCAGGTAGTCGTCCGGCCGGCCCTCGAACTCGGGCGGCACGGCATGGGCGGCCAGGAGCGAGGTCCGGACCGACAACCCGGAAACGTCGTCCAGACGGCGCGCCACCTCCAGCATCCGGATCTCGGTTTCGAGGTCAAGCCCGTACCCCGACTTGATCTCGACGGTGGCCGTCCCCTCTCCGGCCATCGCTTCGAGGCGGTCGAGCGCCCCCCGCAAGAGCTCCCCCGCCGAGGCGGCCCGGGTGGCGCGGACCGTCGCCATGATCCCGCCGCCGGCAGCGGCGAGTTCCTCGTAGGTCACGCCTTCGAGCCGCGCCTCGAACTCGGCGCCACGGTCCCCGCCGAAGACCGCGTGGGTGTGACAATCGATGAGGGCGGGGGTGATCCAGCGTCCCTCGAGGGAACGGGTCTCCCGAGCCTGGTACGAGGGAAGGTCCGATCTGTCTCCGACCCACGCGATCTCCCCGTTCTGAATCGCGAGCGCTCCACCTTCGATCGCGCCGTAGGCAGTCGATGCGTCCGCCCGCATGGTCGCGATGCGGGCGTCGGTCAGCAGCAGATCCCAGGGACTCATGGTTTGCGATGGAGGGCGGTTCGACAATACCGTGTGGCCGAAGCAGTGATTCGGATTCTGGCGCGTCGCGCGCTCTTGAACTCGGGGTGGGCGGACGGCGTCACGCTCGTCATTCGCGAGGGAAGGTTCGCGGATATCTCGTTTGGCGAGCCGTCATCCGCGCCCCCGGACGTGGAAGCCGGGATCGTGATCCCCGGTCTCACGAACGCCCACAGCCACGCCTTTCAGCGGGCGCTGGCCGGGCGGACCGAACATCGCTCGGCTGCCGGGCGCGACTCGTTCTGGACCTGGCGCGAGCGCATGTACCAGCTCACCGGCAGGCTCGATGCCGCCGTCCTCACCGCCGTCGCCCGGCAGGCGTATGGGGAAATGCTCGCGGCCGGTTACACCTCCGTTGTCGAGTTCCACTACCTGTTCCGCGACCGCGCGGGAAACGGAGACGGAGACACCATGTTCCGGGCGCTCTGCCAGGCGGCCCGGGAGAGCGGTATCCGGCTCATCTATGTCCCGGTGCTCTACGAGCGGGCCGGGTTCGATCGTCCGGCTCCCGAGCGGCGGCAGCGCCGGTTCGCGATGGACGTGGAGAGCTATCTGGCCCATCAGGAGCGTGCCGCCGCTTCGGCCTCCGAAGGAATCAGCGTCGGGATCGGCGCGCACAGCCTGCGCGCCGTCAGCGAGCCGTCGCTCCGGCGGGTCGCCGCCCGGGCCGCCGAGAGCGGGGCGCCGATACATCTCCACATCGCGGAGCAGCGGGCCGAGGTCGAGGATTGCCTCGCCACCCACGGGGCCCGCCCGGTCCGCTGGCTGCTCGACCGCTTCGATGTCGGAAGCCGTTGGTGCCTGGTCCACGCGACCCATCTGGACGAAGAAGAAACCGGTGACCTCGCGGCTTCCGAAGCGGTCGTCTGTCTGTGTCCCAGCACCGAGGGCAATCTCGGCGACGGCCTGTTCCCGCTGGAGCGTTTTCTTCGCCGGGAAGGAAGGATCGCGATCGGCTCCGACAGTCAGGCGACCATCAACCCGTTCGAGGAACTCCGCTGGCTCGAGTACGGGCAACGGCTCCGCTCGGAGTCCCGCAACGTAGCCTCCATCGAGCGGCCGCACGTGGGACACGAACTCTTCGAGAGGGTTCTCGCGGGCGGCGCCCAGGCGAGCGGAGAGGGCCCGTTCGGCCTGGCCCGCGGGGCGCCCGCCGACCTCGTGGTGCTCGATCCGGAGGACCCGATGCTGGTCGGACACGGCCCCACTACCCTGCTGGACGCGCTGGTATTCTCGGGCGTTCGGGTACCGATCACGAGCGTCATGGTTCAGGGTGAATGGAAGGTGGTGGAAGGCCGGCACCGGGATAGCGCCGCTGCCGCCAAGGACTTCGCGAGCGCGATCGCAACCCTGGGGAAGCGGTCCACGCACTGACCCCCACCGGGAAGGCCCCCATGAGAACCGTCCGGACCCCAACCATCAAGGCCCCCACCGGCCCCCTCATCTCCGCGAAGAGCTGGCTCACCGAGGCGCCGCTGCGGATGCTGATGAACAACCTCGATCCGGAGGTCGCGGAGCGGCCGGAGGACCTCGTGGTTTACGGAGGGATCGGCAAGGCGGCCCGGAACTGGGAGGCTTACGAAGCGATCGTCGCGGCGCTCCGGGACCTCGAGGCGGACGAAACGCTGGTCGTCCAGTCCGGAAAGCCGGTCGGGGTCTTCCGGACCCATTCCGAGGCGCCGCGAGTGCTCATCGCCAACTCCAACCTCGTTCCGGCCTGGGCGAACTGGGAGCACTTCCGCGAACTCGACCGCAAGGGCCTGATGATGTTCGGCCAGATGACGGCCGGTTCGTGGATCTACATCGGCAGTCAGGGCATCGTCCAGGGCACCTACGAGACATTCGTGGAGATGGGCCGCCAGCACTACGGCGGCGACCTTTCCGGGCGCTGGATCCTGACCGCCGGACTGGGCGGAATGGGCGGCGCCCAGCCGCTGGCGGCGAAGATGGCGGGCGCCTCGCTCCTGGCGATCGAGTGCCAGGCCGACCGGATCGAACGGCGGCTCGCGTCGGGATACCTCGACACCCGGGCGGCGACGGTGGATGAGGCCCTTTCCCTGATCGAGGGATCGGTTCGGGCCCGCACGCCGATGACCGTGGGCCTGCTCGGCAACGCCGCCGAGATCCTTCCCGAACTCCTCGCCTGCGGCGTCCGTCCCGACGCCCTGACCGACCAGACCTCGGCGCACGACCCCGCGAACGGGTACCTGCCGATCGGCTGGAGCGTCGAGGAATGGCAGGCGCGCCGGGCCACCGAACCCGACGCCGTCGCGGCCGCGGCGGTCCGATCCATCGCCGACCACGTCCGCGCCATGCTCGGCTTCCACGACGCCGGCGTGCCCACCTTCGACTACGGCAACAACATCCGGCAGGAAGCGCTCGGCGCGGGCGTGGACCGCGCGTTCGCCTTCCCGGGGTTCGTGCCCGCCTATGTGCGTCCCCTGTTCTGCCGCGGGGTGGGACCGTTCCGCTGGGTGGCGCTCTCCGGAAACCCCGAAGACATCTACCGGACCGATGCCCGGGTCAAGGAACTGATCCCGGACGACCCCCATCTCCACAACTGGCTCGACGCGGCGCGCGAGCAGATCCGGTTCCAGGGACTGCCGGCGCGCATCTGCTGGGTTGGGCTCGGCCAGCGTCACCGGCTGGGGCTCGCGTTCAACGAGATGGTCCGGCGGGGGGAACTCGAAGCGCCCATCGTCATCGGGCGCGACCATCTCGACAGCGGGTCGGTGGCGAGCCCGAACCGCGAGACCGAGGCGATGCGCGACGGCTCCGATGCGGTGTCGGACTGGGCGTTCCTGAACGCGCTGCTGAACACCGCGGGCGGCGCGACCTGGGTGTCCATCCATCACGGAGGCGGAGTGGGGATGGGATACGCGCAGCACGCGGGGTTCGTCATCGTCTGCGACGGCAGCGACGCCGCCAGCCGCCGGATCGAGCGGGTCCTCTGGAACGACCCGGCCTCGGGGGTCATGCGCCATGCCGACGCGGGCTACGAAGAGGCCATCGCCTGCGCTCGCGAGCATGGGCTCAACCTGCCGATGGTTCCCGGAACCGGCAACCCATGAGGATCGACATCGGCGGCGCACCGGTCCCCCTCGAAACGCTGCGGGCGGCCTGGCTGGGCCGGGTCACGGTCCACCTCGGGGCGGACGCCCGGGAGCGGATCGCCGCCGCGGCGGGCACGATCGACCGGGCGATCACCACCGGCGGTCCCGTTTACGGCGTCAACACCGGTTGCGGCCACCTTGTCCACGTGCGGATCGGCGAGGCCGAGCTCCGGAAACTCCAGGAGAACATCGTCCGCTCGCACTCGGCGGGAGTGGGCGAGGACCTCGGGGAGAGCGTCGTCCGCCTGGTCATCCTGATGAAGATGATGGCGCTCGCCCGCGGCTATTCCGGGGTCCGGCTGGAACTCGTGCAGGCGCTCGGCGGGCTCCTCGAGCACGGCGTCTGTCCCCGCATTCCCGCCAAGGGTTCCGTCGGGGCGTCGGGGGATCTGGCGCCGCTGGCCCATCTCGCCGGAGTACTGATCGGGGAGGGCGAAGCCCGGATCGGTAAAGAGACGCTGGGCGGCGCCGAAGCACTGCGCCGCATCGGGTGGGAGCCCCTGCGGCTGGCGCCCAAGGAGGGGCTGGCGCTTCTGAACGGAACCCAGGTCTCGACCGCGCTCGCGCTCGCTGCCGTGTTCCGGATCGAAAACGTCCTGGCCGCGGCGCTGGTCGCCGGCGCGATGTCCACCGACGCCATCAAGGGCAGCGATATTCCCTTCGACCCGCGCATCCACGAGGTGCGGGGTCACCGCGGGCAGGGCGACGTGGCCCGGATCCTCCGGGAACTGATGCGCGGCAGCGAAATCCGCGCTTCGCACCTCGACTGCGACCGGGTGCAGGATCCCTATTCCATCCGCTGCCAGCCCCAGGTGATGGGCGCCTGCCTCGACCTGGTGCGCCACGCCGAAACCCTTCTCGAGACCGAGGCGAACGCGGTGACGGACAACCCCCTGGTGTTTCCCGACTCGGGGGAGGTCCTCTCGGGGGGTAACTTCCACGCCGAACCGGTGGCTTTCGCGGCGGACATCCTGGCGCTCGCCGTCGCCGAGATCGGATCGCTCTCCGAGCGGCGGACCGCACTGCTGGTGGACCCGCATCTCAGCCGACTGCCGGCCTTCCTCGTCCAGGACAGCGGCCTGAACAGCGGTTTCATGATGGCGGGGATCACCGCGGCCGCGCTCACTTCCGAGAACAAGGGGCTCGCGCACCCGGCCAGCGTGGACAGCATTCCCACCTCCGCCAACCAGGAGGACCACGTCAGCATGGCGACCCACGGAGCCCGGAGGCTTCACGACATGCTCGACAACCTCGAGCACATCGTCGCCATCGAGCTGCTCGCGGCGGTGCAGGGAATCGAATTCCACCGTCCCGCGCGAAGTTCCGGGGCGATCGAGGAAGCGCTCGGCGCCGTGCGGGGTATTTCGCTCCCCTACACCGAGGACCGGTCGCTCTCCGGCGACATCGGCGATGTCGCCGCATTGATCGCCGCGGGCGGCTTCCGGGACTACGCCGCCCCGCTATTGGTCAGTTCCGCCGCGGATTCTTGAAGTCGAGGATCCACTGGAGGTTGACGAAGACCTCGTTGTCCGAGATCGCCCCGATGCGCCGGCGATAGTCGGCCTCGATGTGGGTCAGGGTCCAGGGCAGCTCATACCGAACCCCGATGCGCGCGTAGCTCAGGTGGCTCGGATCCTCGATGGAGCCGTTGTTCGATTCCCCGCCGAGCTCTATTCCCGTCCAGACGCGCGGCGCGACGCGTTGGCGGAAACGCGCGAAACCGCCGACGTGCTGCCGCTCGTTCTGGTCCCGCTGGTACACCGCGCTGCGGAAGGTCCGGTTGGACCCGATCGTGCCGTCGAGGTGGGCGGCGGTCTGGCGCCGCGGGATCAGGTTGTCGTCCGGCCCGTCGCGTCCCTCGTAGTGGCCGACGTCCAGCTTGAAGCGTCCCCCGAAGGCGTCGAAGCTGCGGCCCACCCCGGCGATGACGTCCTTGAACCCGTTGGGGTCCTCCGCCCAGCCGGACCCCTGCACCACGTGGAACCTCCCGCTATTGGGGCCGCGGTCCACGAAGAGGAAGACTCCGACCTCGCGCACCTGGGTGAGCGCCGCGCCGTTGGCGGCGCCGATCATCTGGAACGCGAAGGGGGCGTCGGTGTACTCGGCCATCCAGAGCGGGGCGCTGCGGCCGGCCCGCAGGCGCACTCCGCCACCGAGGTCGTACTGCACGTAGAGGTCGTGGATCCGGGTCTCCCCCACGTCGTAGGAGGCGCGGGCCTGGATGCGGTCGCCGATCCGGAAGTCGGACCAGACGGAGAGGCGCTGGACCGTGATGTCGCCGAGCTCCGAGAGGTTGTCGATGAACCGCCCGCGGAGCCGGAAGTCAAAATCGAAGGCCGGGGTGTCAGAGTCGGCATCGTCCTGGGTGGTCTCGCTGACCACGTTGCGCTTTTCGGCAGGCTCGGGGCGGGTATCCGCCCCGGCCGGTAGCGCAAGAAGACCTGACACCAGCCCCAGCAAGAGCGCCCTCAGCATTCCGACCAACCTCCCGGTCGAATAGCGGAGCGCCTGGCTCCACGGGTAGGACTTGAACCTACAACCAACGGATTAACAGTCCGCTGCTCTGCCATTGAGCTACCGTGGATTCGAAAGGCACTCACGAAAGGCGGCTGAGTTTAGCAGCCCGCCGAACCCCCGAAACCCGGCTGGCGGCCGGCGACGCATCGCGCGTAGGAGCGCCGGCTTCCAGCCGGCATCGACCGCCGAGAGGCGGTCGAAACCGCACCCCTCAACCGCGAGCGCAGCCGAAACGAAAGCGAACGCCAGCCTCCAAGCCTCCCAGGCAGAACGCAAACCACGCGGGTCCGCGAACGGGGCAAGAAGCTGATCCCGGCGGCGCCGGGCCGGTCCGCACGCCTCAGAGGGTGCTCCGGTGCTGGAGGGCCTCCGCCATGGTGGTCTCGTCGGTGTGGACCAGTTCGCTTCCCATCGGGATGCCGATTCCGATGCGAGTCACCCGAATGTCGTGAGGTTTCAACAGATGCGCCAGCCAGGCGGCGGCCGCCTCCCCGTCGTGGGTGGGATTCGTGGCCACGATGACCTCTTCGAAGCGGCCTTCCCGGACGCGCTCCAGCAGGCTGGCCAGGCTGCGCTCTTCCACCGGGTCTCCCTGGGGGGGGAAAGCCATCCTGCCCAGCACGTGGTAGCGGCCGTTGAAGATCTTCGCCTTTTCGATCGCCGCGATGTCTGCCGGATCCTCGACGACGCAGAGCATCGTGTCGGCCCGGCCTGGATTCCGGCAAAAGCCGCAGGGCTGCGCGTCGGTGAAGTTGCCGCAAACCCGGCACCGGGACACCTGGTCGTGCAGGGTGGACGCCGCCGTCCCCAGAGCCGCGGCGCGGTCCCGTGCCCCCTGCAGCAGGTGGAAGGCGATTCGCTGCGCGGACTTCTCCCCGATCCCGGGGAGACGCTTCAGCTCACCGATGAGTCTTGAAAGCGGTTCCGGCAGCCCGCTCATCGACCGCCGGTGAGTTGTCCAAGTTCTTCGAGCGAGCCGATCCTCTCCTGCATCTGCTGCTCGATCTTCCGGGAGGCGTCGTTGACCGCCGCCTTCACGAGGTCCTCGAGGAGTTCCACATCGCCCGAACGCACGGCGTCCGGATCGATCGTGACCCGCCGCACCTGGCGGGCGCCGTTCATCCGCACCTTGACCATCCCGCCGCCGGAAGCTCCTTCACCTTCGAGAGACTCGATCTGCCGCTTCAGCTTGCGGAGCTGTCCCATCTGTTTGGTGACCTGGTGAATCTTCGAGAGCATCGCTCGTTTTCCTCCTTCGCACCGGAACTCCCGTCCCGGGCGACAATGAACACTTGGGGAGAGTCTTTCGGACTAGGACTCCGATTCCGATGGGGGCTCTCCCGGCAGGGCTTTCACCGAAACGATAGTGCCTCCAAAAGTCTCCTGGTAATCCTTCACCACCCGGGGCGGATCCAGGAGCAGGTTGCCGCCGTCCTCCGCGGTTGGTTCCGCGGAAGCCGGAGGGGAATCCGGCGGATCGGGAGCCGGAGGAGGCGTCGCGGGCGGGGATGCGCCGCTCACGGCGGTCGGGGACGCGCCGGTCGCGGCAGGCGCCGCGGGTTTGGCCCCGGGCTGGTCCATCTGCGCCAGGAGACGGTCGAACGCCGCCAGGCGCGGCATTTCGACGAGCCTCAGAAGAGCCATTTCCAGGTGGAACCGAGGCTCGGGGGACCACCGCAGTCCCTCCTCGATCTTCGTGAGGACATCGAGGCTCCTGAGCAGGTCCTCCTCGCTGAACCGGCCGGCGAACTCCGCGAGCCGATCCCGTTCCTGCGGCCACTCCAGCAGGTCGGCCCGGTCGGGCGCCACGCGCACCACGGTCAGGTCCCGCAGGTAGTGCATGAGCAGGGTCACGAAGTGCTTCAGGTCCCGGCCCTCGCTGACCAGTTCCTCGACGATCTCGAAGACCGCCCGGCGGTCGCCTTCGACAATGGCGACGCCCGCGCGCCGGCAGATCTGCACGTCGGGGACCCCGATCACTTCGCTCACGTCCCCGGCAGTGACGGCTCCGTCCACCGCCGCGATCACCTGGTCGAGCGCCGAGAGCGCATCCCGGAGGCTTCCCTGCCCGAACCGGGCGATCTGGGACAGCGCCTCCGGGGCGACCTCAAAACCCTGGTCCTCCACGACATGGCGCAGCCGCTCGACCACGGCCCGCTGGGTGACGGCGCGGAAGTCGAACTGCTGGCAGCGCGAAAGGATGGTGTCCGGAATCCGGTGGATCTCCGTGGTCGCGAAGATGAACTTCACGTGCGGGGGCGGTTCCTCGAGCGTCTTGAGGAGCGCATTGAAGGCGCCCCCGCTCAGCATGTGGACCTCGTCCACCAGGAAGATCTTGAAGCGGTCGCGCGCCGGGGTGTAGTGCGCCGTCTCGATGATCTCGCGCGCCTTTTCCACGCTGTTGTTGCTGGCGCCGTCGATCTCGGGCACGTCCCGCGAAAACCCACCGGCAATCTCACGGCAGGAAGGACACGTCCCGCAGGGCTCCGCATTCGGCCCTTCGGTAGCCGAACAGTTCAGCGCCTTCGCAAGAATCCGGGCGGTGGTGGTCTTCCCCACCCCGCGGGGTCCGGCGAACAGGAACGCGTGCGAGACGCGGCTCTTCCGGATCGCGTTCTGGAGGGTGCGGGCGATCGCCTCCTGGCCCACCAGATCCGCGAAGGTCTGGGGGCGGTAGCGGAGCGCCAGCACCTGGTAGTCATCGCCGGCCGTGGCGACCGGCGTTTCGGCGGCCTCGCCCGCGGGCCCGGAAACGGGCGGCTCACCCGGCGCCTCAACCGCGGCGGGCGGGTCCTCGGAGAGCTGTTCCGCGGCCCCGCTGGTGACCTCGGCTTCCAGCGCGGCGGCAACTTCCGGCGCGACGGCGATGTCCGGCGCCGCAGGGATTTCCGGCGCGGCTGGGATTTCCGGCGCGGCTGGGACTTCCGGCTCTGCGGGGACTTCTGCCGCCAGCGCAGCTTCGGCCGCGGCCGGAACGTCCGCCCCGGCGGGGGGTTCCGTTGCCGCGGGGGCTTCTGTTGTCGTGGGCTGGGCGTCGCTCGTGGACGGCGCCGGATCGGGCGCGGGCGGGGGGCCGAAGAGGCTCCCGGGAGGGCTCATGAGACGGAGAGACTAGCCGCAGGCAACGGTTGTTCGCAGGCCCCGATGCTGCCGGTCAGAATCCGAGCGATGCGGTCTCCCGGCGCACGTCCCCGGCCGCGATCATCAACCCCGTTGCCGGGTCGCGCCAGGTCACCGTGGGAGCGCACGCGCGCCAGTTCCAAAGACCCCACGGGCGCACGTCGTGGCCCATGGCGCGCAGCGCTTCTACCGTCTCCGCCGGGATCCGGTCCTCCACGTTGAGGACGGCCGGATTGTCGTTCACCTCGCTTCCCGTGCCCGGGAAGTTGTAGCTGCCAAAACGGGGCTGGTCCAGGGCCTGCTCCGGGGACATCCCCCACACCACCACGTTCAGGAAGACCTGGAGGAGAGACTGCAACTGCTGGTCGCCGCCGGGAGTGGAGAGACCCATGACCGGCTGGCCGTCCCTCATCACCAGCAGGGGCGAGTTGGTGTTGCGGGGGCGCTTCCCGGGCGCCATCACGTTGGCCAGCTCCGGGTCCAGGTTGAACTGGTACATGCGGCCGCCCAGCCCGAATCCCCATCCCGGGATCATGGGAGTGGAGGTATGGCCGTCGCTCTCGGTGAACGAAAACACGTTTCCCTCCCCGTCCATGACATTCAGGGAGGAGGTATCACCGTAGTTGGCTGCGTGATCGGCGTCGTCCGACCCCGGGCGGCCCGCGGCGGCGTCCGTCGAGAGCGGCGCCACGAAGCTCTCCGGCGCGTCGTCCGCCACCGCCGCCATCCGCTCGGGATCGCCCCACGGCGGCATGTCCTCAAACGCGCTCGCCTCGTCGATGAGCCCGATGCGCTCGCGCGCGTACGCCTTGCCGTAGAGGTTCTCCGGAGGAGGCGCGAAATCCGGATCCGCGACGTACTTGTGGGCGTCCGCCATCGCCAGGTTGATCACCTGCGAGACGAGGTGGATGTAGTCCGGCGTGTTGTAGCCGAGGGCGCGCAGATCGTAGTTCTCCAGCATGTTGAGCATCAGGATGATGCGCGGCCCCTGGCTCCATCCGGCGCCGGTGTGGACGTCGTAGCCGTGGAAGCTGGTTCCGAGCGGCTCCTCCCAGCGACTCTCGTATCCCGCCAGGTCCTCGTAGCGGACGATGCCTCCCTGCTCCCGGAAGAAGCGGTCCACGTCGCGCGCCGGATCGCCCTTGTAGAAGGCGTCCCGGGCGGCGCGGATCCCTTCGGAACGGCTTGCTCCCGCCGCCAGCGCCTGCCGCTCGGCCTCCATCAGGTAGCGGATGAGCCGTCCCAGATCGGCGTTCACCATGAGGTCGCCGAGACGCTGCTCGCCGACTCCGTTCGGGAACCAGAAGTCGCGGTTGTAGGGAAAGGCGAGGATCCCGTCCTGGTGATCCTCGATCATCCGCTTCTGCATCTTGTATAGGTGATAGCCCTCCTCCGCGATGCGGAGCGCCGGCGCCGCGGCCTCGCTGAAGCTGAGGGTCCCGAAACGGTCGAGGGCGGCCAGCCAGACATCCACGTCCGCAGGAATCAGCGCGTTGTTGATGGGCGACTTGCCGTGTTCGAGGAAGTAGTCGAGGGTGGCGAGCGCGGGCGAGGTCCCGGCCCCGACCCGCGTGAGCACGCGGTTCTCGGCGGCGCTGTACACGATGAGCGGCGCGACTCCGGTCCAGCCCGCGTAGTCCATCTTCAGCACCTTGAGCGCCATCCCCGCGGTCACTCCGGCGTCGAAGGCGTTGCCCCCGGCCTTGAGGACGTCGTACCCGGCCTGCGTGGCCAGGTAGTGCCCGGAGGAGATCACCCCGTGCGTCCCCATGACGCGGGGCCGCATGGCCTCGACGTTGTCGGGGCCGTGGACGTGGCCGTAGCTCCCGAACGGGGCGATGGTGGCGAAGACGCCGTCCGCCGGGGGCGCGGCTTCGTCCGGAACGTCAGTCGCCGGAGCGCCGCACGCGCTGAGCGCCAGCGCGAGGGCGGCGACCATCCATGCCAAGTGCTTCATCGCGTCATCCTCCCGTCTGTGTGGGGTATCTTCGGGAATCGTCCGAAAGACAGTAAACCAACCGAAAAAACCTGACGGAGAGGGAATGAAGCCATGAAGCGGAGAACCTCGATCACGCACGCCACCGTGGCCGCGCTCAGCCTCCTGATCCTCCCTGCCTGCGGTCCGGCCGCGATCGGATCCGACGGGCCGACGAATGCGGAAGTCGATGCGATCTTCGCTGACCTTCAGGGCGACCGGCCCGGGGCCGCGGTGGGAGTCCGGTGGAACGGCGAGGTGGTCCACCGCGCCGGCTACGGCGCCGCCCACCTCGATCACGCCGTCCCCATCACGCCGGAAACGGTCTTCGACATCGCCTCGATATCCAAGCAGTTCGGCGCCCTGGCGGCTCTCCTTCTCGAATCCGAAGGCAAGCTCGACCTCGATGCGGATGTGCGCGGCTACGTCCCCGAACTGCCCGACTTCGGCGCGGTCATCACGGCGCGCCACCTGATCCACCACACCAGCGGGATCCGCGACTGGCCGCACACGATGGCGCTCGGCGGGATCGGCTTCACCGATGTCATCTCGTTCGAGAAGATCCTGCGGATGCTCTACCGCCAGCGGGCGATCAACTTCCCGCCCGGTTCGGAGTACGCCTATTCGAACACGGCCTACAACCTGCTGGCGCGCGTGATCGAGGTGCAGTCGGGGATGACGTTCCGCGAGTACACCCAGTCGCGGATCTTCGCGCCCCTCGGGATGACCCGCACCCACTTCTCGGACGACTACCTGGAGGTCGTGCCCGGCCGGGCGGAGTCCTACGCGCCGGTCGAAGGTGGCGAGGGATTCCAGCGGATGCCCAACCAGCTCACCGCGCTGGCTTCCTCCTCGCTAAACACCACCCTGGACGACTTCATCCTCTGGATGCGCAACTACGAGACCGGCCACGTCGGTGGCGAGGAGATGCTGCGCACGATGGTCGAGCGGGGCGTGCTCACGAACGGCGAAACCCTGGACTACGCCCACGGTCTGTCGGTGACGGACTATCGGGGGCTGCCGACCTTCGGTCACGGGGGTTCGTGGGTGGGTTACCGCACCAACTTCGTGCGCTTCCCGGAGCAGAATCTCTCGATCGCGGTCTTCTGCAACGTTTCGGACTGCGACCCCGCCGGACGGGCTCGCAAGGTCGCCGAGGTCTTCATCGGCGATCTCCTGGGGCCCGAGCCGGAAGGCTCCGAGCCGGAGCCCGACCCCGAAGGCCCCGACCTGACCGCCCAGCAGTTGCAGGAGTACGCGGGCAGCTACCGCAGCCCGGAACTGGACAGCACCTTCGATCTCGGAGTCGATACGGAGGGCCGCCTGGTGGCGAGCCACTGGCGCAACGACCCGAGCGTGCTCTCCCCGACCGGCGACGACACCTTCAAGGGCGACCAGTGGTTCCTCCCCGAAGTGCGCTTCATTCGCGACGGCGCGGGCCGCGTCGCCGGCTTCACCGTGACCGGCGGACGCGTGCGCGACCTGATCTTCGAACGTCAGGAGTAGCCCGCGGATAGCCACCCCCCCGCACGGCGCATGGGCTTGGAACGCCGGCCTCCAGGCCGGCACAGCCCGCCACAGGCGGGCGGCGGGACGGACCCCTCAGTGTCAGGATGGTTCCCGTCTCGGCGGGAACCCCCCCCCAGCCTTGATGTCACACAGGCACGGGAACGCCGGCCTCCAGGCCGGCACAGCCCGCCGCAGGCGGGCGGCGGGACGAACCCCCCAGCGTCAGGATGGTTCCCGTCTCGGCCGGAACCCCACCAGCCTTGATGTCACACAGGCACGGGAACGCCGGCCTCCAGGCCGGCACAGCCCGCCGCAGGCGGGCGGCGGGACGAACCCCCCAGCGTCAGGATGGTTCCCCTCTCGGCGGCCCCCCCCAGCCTCGATGTCACACAGGCACGGGAACGCCGGCTTGCAGACCGGCACCGCCCGCCGCAGGCGGGCGGCGGCAGCTACAGCAGAAGCGTCACGAATCCGACGACAAGAGCGACGATGAGGGCCACCGGCACCAGCATCACTCCGAAGACCCACTTGATGAGGCGCACCTCGCGCTCCGCCAACTCACGCCGCAGGTTGGTCAGATCCGCTGTAGTGGCAAAGCCCGCCAGGTCCGCCTTGGTGGCAAGGCCCGCCAGGTCCGCCTTGGTGGCAAGGCCCGCCAGGTCCGCCTTCGTGGCAAAGCCCGCCAAATCCGCCTTCGTGGCGAAGCCCGCCAAATCCGTCTTCGCGGCGAAGCCCGCCAAATCCGTCTTCGTGACCATGCTCTCGCGCATCTGCCGGAGCTCCGCCATTACCGGTTGCAGTCGGGCAACGGCGGTTTCCGAAGTCATGGCGTGTATCCGCTGGTCTGCAGTATAGGCGAGCTCCGGATCCCATCCGCGCTCCATAAGCAGATGAAAGAGCGTGCCTTCCCGAGCCAGTTTCGCAGCAGCAGCGTCGGCCCGTTGGCTCGGAAACGCCGGCGGGAACCCGGTTCGCCGACCGACCAGAAACGCAGGCGCCTGGGAACGCTGGCCTCCAGGCAAAAAGCGCCAGCCTCCAGGCAGGCATCGCGGCCGCAGGCCGCGAAACTCCCAAGCCTGATCCGCCCAGGAGCCCCGGACCTCCAGGCCGGCGCTGGGCCGACTACGACCCCGGCTCAGCCGACCTCGTGAATACCGACCTGCCCCGCGAGAAGGTCTCCAGAATCGGGATGAACTCCAGGCTCTCCGGCTCCGCGGTCAGCGGGCTCTCCCCCAGAATCACCAGGTCCGCCTGCTTCCCGACCGTGATCGAGCCCTTGGTGTCCTCCTCGAAGTACTGGTAGGCGCCCCCGAGGGTGACCGCGTGTAGCGCCTGCATCACCGTTGCCCGCTGGTGCGGCCCGAGGATGTGCCCGCTACGCGTCTTGCGGTTCACGGCGATCGAGACCAGGCGCATCATGTGCGGCGGGACCACCGAGGCGTCGTTGTGGACCGTGAAGTTCACCCCCCGCTCGAGGGCCCAACCCAAGGGGCTGACGTTGTTGCCCCGCTCCTCGCCGAAGCTGCGCCGGTGCCAGTCGCCCCAGAAGAAGGCGTGCGCCGCGAAGAACGAGGGCACCACCTCCAGCTCCTTGGCGCGGTCGAGCTGGTCCGCGCGCATGAGCTGGGCGTGGATGATCACGGAGCGGTGGTCGGGCATGGGATCCAGGTCCGCGACCGCCTCGTCCACTCCGTCGATCATGAGATCCATCGCCGCGTCGCCGTTGGCGTGCACAATGAAGGGGATGCCCGCCTCGATCAGTTGGTCCGCCTGGGCCTTGTAGTCGTCGGGATCCATCACGCCGTAGGCCACGTAGTCCGGCGGTGCGCCCGGCGGGCCCTCCTCGTACGGGACCGTGACCCAGGCCGTGCGTCCCTGGGGAGAACCGTCCAGCATGAGCTTCACCCCGCCCACCCGGAACCCGTTGCGATACCCGCGCGCGTACGGCACGTCCGGGGTCTCGCCGGGCGCGCCGCGTTTGCGGATGAAGGCCGCGACATCCGCATTGAAGGGCTCCCGGTCGGCGGCCTCCTGGAGGACGGCCGCGTGCTCCGGGGTGATGCCGCCGTCCTGGACGGTGGTGGTGCCGTGGCTCAGGTAGATGTCGATGGACCGGCGGATCAGGTTGTCGAGTTCTTCCCCGGACGGGGTCGGCCTGCGCTCGAACGCCAGCAGGTCGCGGGCGGTTTCTTCCAGCACTCCGTCGGGCTCCATCGTGCCTTCGATGCGGCGGATCAGGCCGCCGGGCGGATCCGGCGTGTCGGCAGTGATGTTGCTGGCCGCGAGAAGCGCGGAGTTGGTCGCGACCAGGTGTCCCGACACGTGGGTGAGGATGATGGGATGTTCGGTTGACGCGCGGTCCAGATCCTCGCGGGTGGGATGCCGGCCTTCCTCGAGCAGCGAGTCGTCGTAGCCGCGTCCGGTCACCGGCTCTCCGGGAGGAATATCGTGCTCGTCGATCCACGCCCGGATCTTGCGCACGATGTCGTCGATGTTGTTGACGTCTCCCACCGGCGGCGGATGCAGCCCGACCAGCAACACCTGGTCGCGGCCCGCTCCCAGGAAGTGGCCGTGGGCGTCAATGAAACCGGGCAGGAGCGCGTGGTCGCCCAGATCCACGACCCGCGTGGACGGCCCTTCGAGCGCCATCACCTCGTCCATCGCTCCGGCGGCCACGATGGTCTCGCCACGCACCGCGACCGCTGCCACGGTGGGCTGCTGCGGGTCCATGGTGACGATGTGGTCACCGTGGAAGATCGCGTCCGCCGGGTCGGCTTGCTGAGCACACCCCGCGAGCACCGCGGAAACGGCGACCGCGAGACCGACGAGCACCTGATTCGACCTGCGCACAACTCTCTCCTTGGCTGTCGGGGACTGACGAAGGCAGCGTACGGCGGTGCGTCGGGTGCGGTCAACCCGCCGCCGTGATCGGGGGCATGTCGGTGGTGGGACGACGAAGCCGCCCCGAACGCGGAAGCGTCCCGGCCCGCAGAGCAACACGCCGTCCCCACCCGCGCGCAGAAGGTCTCGCGGCGACACGGAATCCCGTTTGTGCCGTGTCGCCGGGCACCTTACAATTTTGTTCTGTGGAAATCGTTGATTGTGCGCTATTTATACGCAATGTTTGCTGAATATGACACGCCCCGGATGGCCTACCGGGTACCCGAGATGAATGACATGCGACGGAGTGCGGGAATGCTGTCCCCCGCGATCCTGATGGGATTGGCGGACGGCCAGGAATCGCTGGCTGGCCCACGAGACCTTCCACCTGTTCGGCTTCGGACACTCGCGGTTAACCACCCGCGGGAGGCGGTTCAAGGGGGGGCTCCCATATCCGTTCGCCTGACGAACGACCGGCAGGGTCAGACCGATTTGGGGCTCCAGGTCGCTGGGCTCTTCTGCCCGGACGTGCTGGGGGACCGCTCCGCTCTCAAGGCGGGACCGTGGAGCGACTGGCTCTACTACCGGCCCGAGCCGATCAGGGAGATGCGATGAGAGTCGTCGCCATTCATGCCATTGCGCACCTGCTGATCGTCACGTTCGCGGGTCTCGGCTTGGGGCTCGCCCTCGGGGCGGTGCTCCGGGCGCTCCGGCGCCGGGGGCACCGCGCCCTGCGCTATCTCGCCTGGCCGTTCATCGGGCTGTTCATCCTGCTTCTCGCGATGATTTTCCGCGAAGCCACGGGCATCTCCTCCGGACTCATGTTGGACGCCTGCTTTTGGGCTTGGCTCGTCCAGCGCGGCAGCATCCGTACCACGTTCCGCAAGACCTGGAAGGCCGAGCCGGTCGGCCCGGAGGCCGAGGTTTGAGTCACGTCCTCATCACCTATGCCGTCACCGAAGTGTTGGTCGCCACCTTCGCGGCTCTTGGGTTGGGGCTCGCCTTCGGAGTGCCGCTCCGCGCGCTCCGGCGGCGGGGGCACCGCGCCCTGCGCTATCTTGCCTGGCCGTTCTTCGTGCTATTCGTCCTTCTGCTCGGGGCCGCGCTTCGCGAGATCGTGCATACCAGCTTCAGTTTCCGGGGGGAGTTCACCTGGACCGCGTGCGTGTGCGCCTGGCTCGTCCAGCGCGGCACCATCGGCATCACCTTCCGGAAGATCTGGAAGGCCGAACCGGTCGGCCCGGAGAACGCAACATGAGCGCCCCGAGGAACCAGCAGCTGTGTGTCGAGTGCGGCGGCACCCAGTCCGGTGCGACGGCGACACCTACTGGGGAGACCCCGCCGACGTGACCCGGGGCGGGGAATCTTGGTGCGCCGGGTCTGCTGGCCACCGGTGAACGGCCAGGAGCCGCGTTCATGGGCCGCACCGGGTACCACGGTGAGCGCCCGCCAGGTTGCCTGGCGGCGACGTCTCACCGGGAAGCACGACAACTGGTACGAACGGCCCCCCTTCATGCCCTCGGCGAGCAGGGCGGCGAGCAGGAGGCGGCGCATCAGCCGCCCTCGGGAATGACGAAGAACCGGGTGCCGTGGGGGTCGCTGATCGTGGTGCCGCCCATCACCAGCTCCAGACCATCGGGACCCGGCTCCACGGCGAAATTGGCGCAAGCCGGAGTTCCGGGGTTCCCGGAATCTTCCACGGGGTACGGGGTTCCGGACCCGACCGGGACCCATTCCATCGCGTTCGTGCGGGCCATCGCTCGACGGAAAGCGACCGCTCGCACCGGCTGGTCGAGGCAGGTCGGCGCGTCGCGCTGAAAGGTCTCGTTGAACGTGTACAAGCCACTACTGCCCAACCGACCGCGGCGCGAGAGGGTTCCGATGAAGCGTTCGTCCCCGGTTGCGAGGTCGGTTACGCGCAGCGAAACGAGGCTGTTCCCGTCCGCAAGGACCTCGGTGATCTCGAAGCGGTAGGTCTGGCCGACCGACCACGGATACTCCGCGGAGCACTCGACCCCATGCCCTTCGTGGTCGAAGCGTTGGCAAACCACCCCGTCGGCCGTCTCGACTACCGCCGCCTCCGTGCCGTCCTCGGCGTCCCACGCGGAGAACTGCAACTGCCGGTGGAAAATGAGCCCGTCCCGCTGGAGGCCCGCGTAGCCCCCGGGCGACCAGCCCGTTGCGACGTAGTACGTCCCGACCGGGTCCGCCAGGGGAGTCATGTCGACGGAGTAGCCGGTCGCCCCCCGACGATTGTCGAGCCAGAGCGTCAGGTGAGCCCACGGCGGTCTCGGGGGCGCCACGCTGAACGTCTGGAACTCAAGCGTCCTCTCTTCCCCCGCCTCCTCGAACTCCAGGGTCAGCTTCCCCACGCCGGGAAACCCGGGGATCCAGGCAGCGTCGATCTCGCCCTTGTCGTTCGTGCGGGCCTCGGCGGGAAACACCCAGCCCGAGTGCTCGTCCGTGGTCCACTGGTAGGCCGTGTCGGGAAGCGGGACGCCCGCCTCCGAAGTGAGCGTGAGCGCGATCCGGTCGGGCGCGACCTTTCCGGCTTCGGCGTCCGGAACGACCAGGTCTTCGGGCGGGGGGGGGGGGCGGCGGCGGGGCCGGGGCCGGGGTGGTGGGTGCGACGGGCGTGCTGTCCGTGCCGCCGCCGCAGCCGGCGAGCAGCAGGGCGACGAGCAGTAGTCGGTGCATTTCAGCCCTCCTCCGGGAAGATGCAGCGCAGCGCGTCCACGTCCTCGAAGGTAACGCCCAAGGTCCTGCCGGACTCGCGGACCATAGTGAGCGGCAGAGACATGGTAACCCCCACCCCCGGCGGCGATTTCGACACGTCCGGGGGCGAGCCCGGCGAGTGGGCGAACCCGAGCAGGTGGAAGATTTCGTGCGGCATCGCGCCGTCGCCGCTCATGTAGATCACGTTGCCGACCCAGGCGACCACGCCGCAGCCGGTGAGAGCCCTCGCACCGCCCGCCGGGACCGGGATGACGGTGGTGACGATCCCCCCCGGGCGCACGCCTCGGCAGTCCGCGACCCAGCCATCATTCCGAATCCCGAATCCCCGCTCGTCTTCCCCGATCCAGCCGGCCACTTCGAGGATCGGGTAGCCAAGCTGGGCTTCGAGCCGCTTCGACAGCCGCTCCACGACCTCGATGGAGTACTCCATCATCGCCCGCTCACTCTCGGGGATCGTTTCGTCAAAGTAGGCGCGGAACGGCGTGCCGTCCCACTCTTCGACCAGGACGGCTCCGAACGCCAGCGCGTGCTCCCGCTCGTCGGCGCAGACCCTCGGTTCCGGTGGTGGCGGTGGCGGGGCCGGCGCCGGCTCCGGGGTGGTGGGCGGTGCGACCGGCTTGCCGTCCGTGCCCGTCCCGCAGCCGGCCGCGAGCAGGGCCGCGAGTGCCCAGCGTCGCATCAGCCCCCCTCCGGGAAGATGCAGCGCAGCGCGTCGATGTCGTCGAACGTGGGGGCGAAGATCGCAAGGCCGTAATCTTCGGGCACCGTCAACTCCGGCGACATCGGGACGCCGCCAAGGTCCGCCTCGTGCGGGTGCGTCTCCAGGCTGTGTCCGAAGCCGAACAGATGGAACAGTTCGTGACGGACAACCGTGCGGCCCCATGCGGAATCGGACGGTGAATCCTCGCCCACCCAATACTCCAACACCGCACATCGCGGGAACGCACGGAACCCACCGCCACCGCTATGCCCTCGCGGCGACGCGCTTAGGTGAACCCCGAGGATCTGGTGCCGTTTCCGTCGCCCGCAGTTCGGCAGGTTGTTTGTCGATGGACGGTTCCAGCCTTTCGGCATGTTCTCCGGCACGGGAATGACGCTCCCCGCCCCGATGATCGGGTAGCCGATCTGTTCCTCGATCCGGTCGGCGAATTCCTGGACCACCGCCAGTTGGCTCTCCGGGTAGCCGATGCCCGCGATCTCCGGGAAGTGGTCGTACAGGTCCACGCGGAAGGGCGTCCCATTCCACTCGCGCGGCAGCCTGGCGTCCCCGAAACCCCGGGCGCGTCGGAGTTCGTCCGTGCAGACCCTCGGCTCGCCCCAGGTCTTCACGGGGCTGGGCGCCGACCACGGCCCCGCCGCGCGTCCGCCCGCCGTCTCCCGCACCGCCCGCACGTAAATCACGAACTCCGTGTCCGGCTCCAGCCCCTCCACCCGGACGGTGAGTTCCTCGGTGGCGATGGACAGTTCGGTCGGGAACACTTCCAGTTCGTAGCCGGTCGCGCCCTCCACCGGGTCCCATTCCCACACGATGAAGTCCTGGCCCACTTCCGCCACCCGGATGCCGGTCGGGGCAGGCGGCGGCTCCGGCGGTGGGGGTGGCGGTGGCGCCGGCTCCGGCTCGGGAGCGGGGGCCGGGGTGGTGGGCGGCGCGACGGGCTGGCCGTCGGTGCCCCCGCCGCAGCCGGCGGCGAGCAGGGCGACGAGCAGGAGGCGGCGCATCAGCCCCCCTCGGGAATGACGAAGAACCGGGTGCCGTGGGGGTCGCTGATCGTGGTGCCGCCCATCACCAACTCCAGACCATCGGGACCCGGCTCCACGGCGAAATTGGCGCAAGCCGGAGTTCCGGGGTTCTCGGAATCTTCCTCGGGGTACGGGGTCCCGGACCCGACCGGGACCCATTCCATCGCGTTCGTGCGGACCATCGCTCGACGGAAAGCGACCGCGCGCACCTGCTGGTCGAGGCAGGTCGGCGCGTCGCGCCGGAAGTCCTCGTTGAACGTGTACAGTCCAGTATCGCCCATCGAACCGGGGCGCGAGAGGGTGCCGATGTAGCGTTCGTCCCCGGTTGCGAGGTCGGTCACGCGCAGCGAAACGAGGCTGTTCCCGTCCGAAAGGACCTCGGTGATCTCGAAGCGGTAGGTCGGGCCGACCGACCACGGATACTCCGCGGAGCACTGGACCCCATGCCCTTCGTGGTCGAAGCGGCGGCAAACCGTCCCGTCGGCCGTCTCGACAACCTCCGCTTCACCGTCCTCGGCGTCCCACATGGAGAACTGCAACTGGTGGTCGAAGAGGGTTCCGCCCCGCTGGAGGCCCGCGTAGCCCGCGGGCGACCAGCCCGTTGCGACGTAGTACGTCCCGGCCGGGTCCGCCAGGGGAGTCATGTCGATGGAATACCCGGTCGCCACCCAAGGTTGGTTGAGCCGGAGCACAACCTGAGCCCACGGCGGCGCCGGGGGCGCCACGCTGAACGTCTGGAACTCAAACGTCCTCTCTTCCCCCGCCTCCTCGAACTCCAGGGTCAGCTCCCCCACCCCGGGCAACCCGGGGATCCAGGTAGCGTCGATTCTGCCCTCGTCGTCCGTGCGGCCCTCGGCGGGAAACACCCAGCCCGAGTGCTCGTCCGTGATCCACTGGTAGGCCGTGTCGGGAAGCGGGGTTTCCGCCTCCGAAGTGAGCGTGAGCGCGATCCGGTCGGGCGCGACCTTTCCCGCTTCGGCGGCCGGAACGACCAGGTCTTCGGGCGGCGGGGGGGGCGGCGCGGGCGCGGGCGCCGGGGTAGTGGGCGACGCGGCGGGCGTGCTGTCCGTGCCGCCGCCGCAGCCGACGAACAAGAGGGCGGCAAGCACCCAAATAACGCACAACACAACGCCACTAGTATCACAAGTTGGGGACCCCAAGGTTCGACTTCTGGCCGCCCTCCGGGAAGATGCAGCCCAGCAGGTCGATGTCCTGCCACTCGCCTTCGAGGTAGCCGCCCGGCTCCGAGGGTTCGGAGACGATCTGCGCCACCGCCCGCACGGTGGGCGTCGGTGGTGGTGCCGCTTCGAGGAGATCGTGCCCGACCTTCCAGACGAGGGCTGGACCGCGACCGAAATAGCGGAACTGCGGGAAGACGTTGAGGCCCTGGTGGCGAAGGCGAGGTCGGGAGAAAGCGGACCGTCGCCGCGCGCGCCGTTCGACGCGAAGCGATGGAGGCTGGAAGTGCTGCCCCTGGAAGGAAGAGACGCCGCGGGGAGTTTCGTGCTCCGCCGGAAGCGCACCCCGCAGAAGGAACCGAACCGCCAGTAGCGCCGGAAGTCCGCCCGGAAAGCCCCCATTGGAAACCCTACGGGAGCGCGAGCGCCAGCCGCGGCCGGATCCCGTAGCCGGCGAGCACGTCCACGACCTCGCGCGGCGAGTAGACGACGTGGACGCGAAGGATGTCTTCGGCCCCACACCCTCAAGGAACCTCTAAAGCGACCGCTTCGCCCTGATGGACACTGTCTTGCTGCACCTCATGGCGCTGTCCCGACGGCAACACCCCGCCGTCCCGAGGATCAAGATCGGGTTCGATACAGCCGCGCGACCTTCGCCTCGGTCCCGGCCAGGAACTCCGCCCACTGGTCCATGAGCACGCGCCGCCGCGCGTACAGATCCGAGCGGAAATAGGCGCCCTCGACTCCCCCAACCGTGTGAGCCAGCGCGGCCTCCGCGATTTCCCGCGGTTTCCCCGTTTCCGCGCACCAATCCCGGAAGGCGCTCCGGAAACCGTGCACGGTCGCCCGGTCGGCGAGCTCTTGATCGCGGAGGATTTTCGTCAGGGCCATGTTGCTGAGCGGTCGGCCCGTCCGCGTCGGCGAGGGGAAGACCAGTCCGCTCCCGTCCTCCAGCCCCCTTGCCCGCACGAGGATGTCCCGCGCCGCGTCAGACAGCGGAACGCGATGCTCTCGGCCCCCCTTCATGCGCCCACCGGGAATCCGCCATTCCCGTGCGTCAAGGTCGATTTCAGCCCACGTGGCGCCTCGCACCTCCCCTGATCGAGCAGCGGTCAGGATCAGGAACCGGGGGCAACGTTTCACCGCCTTGCTCGCTCGCGACTTCTCCACGGTCGTAAGCGCCGCAGCCACCTCCTGGTACGGCAGCGCCCGGAAGTGCTCCTTGACGTGCGGCATGGCCGGGAGCGCGCCGTCTATCCCCTCGCCGGCCACGTTCTCCGACACGTAGCCGTGCGCCCAGGACCAACGGAGCACGGCACGGATTCGCTGCCGGACGCGGCGGGCGGTCTCGGGGATGCGGGTCCAGATCGGCGTCAGGACCCGCAACACGTCTTCGCTACGGATGCGATCCACACTCATAACGCCGAGGATCGGAACCCCCAACCGGCGGAGGGGGTGGGATTCGAACCCACGGTACCGTTGCCGGTACACCAGCTTTCCGGGCTGGCCAATTCAGCCACTCTTGCACCCCTCCGGGGTCCGGTGGAACCCGGAAATGCTATCCCGCCGCCGGGTGAACCCGCCGGTGTCCTTTTCTCAGGTCCCGCTGGATGGAGGGTCCTCGGCGGTGTGCCTCTTGCGCCAGCGAGTGACCGCGTCCGCAAGCCTGTCGTAGGTGACCGGGACGACGACTAGGGGCAGGACGGTCACGACGGTGAGGACCGAAGATCACCGCCGCCTCCATCGATACCCAGCACTGCGCGCCGCCGTTTGTTATTGCAAATCAGTCGTTGAAGTTATTGCGAAAGTGATGTTGTAATCGTTGCAAAACATCTGTTGACTCGCTAATTTCTCTTTCCAAGTTCCCTCAATAGAACCACAGCGCTTTGCCCAAAGTACAAAACTACCGTCCTCGCATCGCTGATCGAGAACTCGCCGACCGTCTCACCTCCGCGGGCGCCGTCCTGGTGGAGGGTGCCCGAGCCTGCGGCAAAACCGAGACGGGGCGGCACGCCTCGGCGAGCGAGGTGCTGCTGGATGTGGATCAGAAGGCGCGCGAAGCGCTCGCCGTGGACCCAAGGCTGGTTCTCAAAGGGGAGACGCCCCGGCTAATTGACGAATGGCAACTCGCTCCGGTCCTGTGGAACCACGTCAGGCGGGCTGTTGACGAGCGTCGCGCGTCCAATCAGTTCATTCTGACCGGCTCGGCGGTCCCCCCCGACGACACGACCTGGCACACCGGGGCCGGGAGGATAAGCCGCCTCCGGTTACGCCCGATGTCCCTATCGGAACTTGGCCGCTCCACCGGCGAGATTTCCCTGGGCGCTCTTCTTGACGGAGAGCCGACAGCCGCAGAAGAGGCACAGCTTTCCGCCCAAGAGCTGGCGGAACTCGTGTGCGCCGGTGGCTGGCCCGGACAGCTCAGTTCGCCCACCCATGCCGCCCTGCAGGCCAACCGGGACTATCTGGAAGATGTCTGCCGGGCAGATCTTGAACGCGTGGACGGAATCCGGCGTGATCCCGAGAGGGTGCGGCGCTTCCTTCAGTCACTCGGTCGCAACGTGGCCACCTGCGCTTCACTGGCGACGATCACCCGCGACGCCAACGGACCGGACGACCACTTGAAGCCGCCTACCGCTCGCGGGTACCTGGCGGCGCTCGAGAGACTGATGGTCGTCGAAGACCAGCCGGCCTGGGCGCCGCGGCTCCGTTCCCGGTCCCGGCTGCGGACCTCGCCGAAACGCCATTTCGTGGATCCCTCTCTTGCGGTGGCGGCGCTGGGCGCTGGACCTGACCGCCTGCTCACGGATTTCGAGTGGTTCGGCTTCCTGTTCGAATCCATGGTCATCCGTGACCTGCGCATCTATGCCCAGGCCGCCAGAGCGAGGGTGTACCACTACCGGGACAACACAGACCTTGAGGTCGATGCCATTGTGGAGGCGAGTCCCGGCCGCTGGGCTGGATTCGAGATCAAGCTGGGGACGGGTCGGGTCGAAGAGGCAGCCGCGAACCTGCTTCAGTTCGCACAACGCGTGGACACGACCGCGGTCGGCAAACCGGCGGCCCTGGGAGTGATTGTGGGGAGCGGTTACGGATACCGGCGGAGCGACGGGGTCTCCGTGATCCCGTGCGGTGCTTTGGGGCCTTGAGGAGTGGGCGGGCAGTGTTCCAAACGCTGCCGAGACGGGACCACCTTGGAACTGGAGGTTCCTTCCCGCCGCCCGCCTACGGCGGGCTGTGCCGACCTGGAGGTCGGCGTTCCCGTGCCGGGGTGACGTGCGGCTGATCAGCGATGCGCGTTTCGCTCCCCGGCGCGACGTGGGGGCTGGTGGGGTCCATGCCGAGAGGGGAACCATCCTGGCGGTGGGGGAGCCGGGCCGCCGCCCCGCTTCGCGGGGCTGTGCCGACCTGGAGGTCGGCGTTCCCGTGCCGGGGTGCCACCCAGGCTGGTGGGGGTACGCGCCGAGAGGGGGATCGTTTGGCGGTGGGGGGGTCCGGACCGCCGCCCGCCTGTGGCGGGCTGTGCCGGCCTGGAGGCCGGCGTTCCCGTGCCGGGGTGACGTGGGGCTGATCGGCGAAGTGCGTTTCGCTCCCCTGGGGGGAGCGATGCCGGTCGGAGACCGGCGCTCCTACGTTCCTGCGGGGTGGAGGGCGCCTCCGCCGACATTCTGTGCTTGGGTGCTGCGTCGCTTGCGCCAGTCCGCGACGGCCTCGGAGAGGCCGTCGAGGCTGTCGTAGGTGACCGGGACCACTACCAGGGTGAGGACCGTCGCGACGGTGAGGCCGAAGATCACCGCGACGCCCATGGAGGCCCAGAACTGCGAACTCTCGCCGCCCGTGGAGACGGAGAGGTTGAAGAAGTCGATGTTGAGGCCGAGCGTCAGGGGAACGAGGCCGAGCACCGTGGTCACGGCCGTGAGGAGCACCGGGCGAAGCCGGATGGACCCCGCTTCCACCACCGCGTCGTGCCGGCTGAGGCCCCGCTCGCGGAGCTGGCGCACGAAATCGCAGAGGACGATGGCGTTATTGACCACGATCCCCGCCAATGAGATCACCCCGATCCCGGTCATGATGATCCCGAACGCGGTCCCGGTGAGCATCAGGCCCCAGAGCACGCCGATCACGGACAGCGCGACCGAGGTGATGATGGTGAGCGGCAGGATCAGCGAATCGAACTGGGTGACCAGCACCATCAGGATGAGCAGGAGCGCGATGACGAAAGCGCGCGACAGGAACGCGGTCGCCTGCTGCTCCTCCTGGTTGGCCCCGGAGAACTCCCACCGGTAGCCGGGCGGCCATTCCATCGCGTCGAGTTCGGCCGCCACTTCCTCGCGAACGCTCGCCTCGGTGCGTCCGGAATCCCGGACCACGTCGCCCTCGATGGTGGCCACCCGGTTGAGGTCCACCCGGCGAACCGCTGCGGGGCCCACCCCGTGCTTCAGCTCGGCCACCGTCCGGATGGGTACCGGAATGCCGTCGTCGTCGGGCACGGTGAGCTCGCCGATGTCGTCGAGGGATGCCCGCGCCTCGGGGGCCAATCGAACGCGAATGTCGTGCTCGTCCTCGCCGACCCGGTATTTCGAGGCCTCGGCGCCCAGGATCCCGGTCTGCACCGTGGCGGCGATGATCTGGGTGTCAACACCCGAGCGCATCGCCTCCTCGCGGTTCACCTCGACCCGAAGTTCGGGCTTTCCGCCCTCGAGGTCGTCATCGAGGTTGACGAGCCCCTCGATGCCGCGGATGCGGGCCTTCACGTCTTCCGCGAGCCGCTCGATCTCGTCCAGCTCGTCCCCCAGGATGCGAACCGATACCGGGGCCCCCGTCGGGGGGCCGTCCTGGGGCGCGTCCACCTTGACGTTGGCGCCCACGATATCGGCGAGCCCCGCCCGCACCTGCTCCATGGTAGTGAAGGTGTTCCGGACCTCGCGGTCGGCCCGCTCGTGCAGATACAGGGTGACCTGGCTGCGGTTCGGACTCCCGCCGCCGCCGCCTCCGGGATTCATGCTGACGCCCGTGGAGCCCACGTTCGCGACCTGGTGTTTCACGTCCACGGTCCCGGTGGTCAGGCCTTCGATCTGCTGGACGATCCCGTCGGAGGCGTCCAGGCTGGAGCCGGCGGTCGTCTCCACGTCGATACTGATCTGGCGCGGCTCGACCTCGGGAAACAGCTCCACGCCCTTCCCGATCTGGGTGTAAACCCCCACCGTCCCCACCAGGACGGCGCACATCATCCAGATCCAACCGGAACGGTGATCGGTGAGATACGGGGTCCAGCCGAAGGGGCGGCGGATCAGGCTCCAGACGAGCCAGCAGATTCCCTGCAGGACGAAGGCGAGGACGCCGATGCCCGCGAACCCCGCCACCACCGGCAGCAGGACGTTCGTCTGGAAGAACATGCCGGTCAGCGCGAGCGCCATGCCGATTCCCAGGAACAGCACGAACGCCGCGGGCAGCGCCCAGTTCCGGAAGAACCAGGAACGGGTGCCGGCGTCCGGCCCCGGACGGAGCGACCACTTGAGGAGACGGCGGTAACCGCGGCGGAACGCGTGTTCTTCGGCGTTGGCCTTCTTGACGCCGCGCCGCGGTGGCTTCATCAGGTGCGCGCAGAGCGTCGGGTTGATGATCAGCGCCACCACCAGCGAGGCCGTCAGGCCGATGATGAGCGTCACCGGCAGGTAGGACATGAAGTCGCCGATGATCCCGGGCCAGATCAGCAGGGGCGAAAACGCGCAGAGCGTGGTGATGGTGGAGGCGATGACCGGGCGGGCCACCTCGGTGGTGGCCTCGTAGGCCGCGTCGGGCCCGGCGTCGCCGTGCTCGCGGTGCCGGTAGATGTTCTCGACGATCACCACGGCGTTGTCCACCAGCATCCCGAGCATCAGGATGAGGCTGAAGAGCACCATCATGTTCAGCGTGTAGCCGATCCAGCCGAGCACCAGGAAGGAGGCCATCATCGAGAGCGGGATCGCCACTCCCACAAAGAAGGAGTTGCGGAGTCCCACGAACGCCATCAGGCAGCCAACGACGAGCAACAGGCCGGAGATGACGTTGTTCTCCAGCTCGTTCACCATCCGCCGGATTTCGACCGAGATGTCCCCCACCACCGCCGTGCTGATCCCTTCCGGGAGCATCTCGTCCCAACGCCCGAGCTCGGCATTGACGAGGTCCGCGACGGAGACGAGGTTGGCGCCGGTGCGCTTTTCGACGCTCAGCGTGACCGACGGTTCCTGATCCACCCGCGACCGGCTGCTCTCGTCCTCGAATCCGAAGACGACATCCGCCACGTCGCGAACGAAGACCGGTTCGCCGTCCCGGACCTTGATGACGAAGTCCTCGATCTCGGACGGCAGCCGCACTTCAGCCGGCAGGCGGACCAGGTATTCGAGCCCGCCGACCGCGACTTCGCCGCCCGGCACGTTCCGGTTCTCCCGGGCCACCGCGACGACGACGTCCGCGAGGCTGAGCTCGAAGAACGCCAGCCGCTTGGGATCCACCTGCACGTGGACCTCGCGTACGCGGCCCCCGATCACGTTGACCCGGTTGACCCCGGGCAACGCCTCCAGATCCTCCTGGATGTCTTCGGCGACCTCGGTGAGCCGCTGGCTCCCGACCGGCCCCGAGAGCGTGATCATCATGATCGGGACCTGCGAGAAATCCATGTCCTGGACGCGCGGGTCCTCGGCCTCGGGAGGAAGGTCCGATTTCGCGAGGTCCACTTTTTCGCGGACGCTGGCGAGCGCGGTCTCGAGATCGGTTTCGGGGTTGAACTCGACCGCGATGCTGGACATCCCCTCGCTGGTCGTCGAACTGATCTCCTTGATCCCGGAGACCGCCTTGAGTTCGGTTTCGATGGGCCGCGTGACGAGCGTCTCCATGTCCGTCGGGCTGACGCCGGGATAGATCGTGTACACGAGGATGAAGGGGACCTCCACCTCGGGGAACGACTCCCGCGGCATCGAGACATAGACGCCCACCCCACCCAGACAGAGGATGAGGATCAGGAAATAGACCGACAGGCGGTGCCGGATGGCGTATTTCGTGATGTTCACGGCGGTTCTCTTGGATTAGTCGGTCCGGGAAACCACCCGTACCGGCTGGCCGTCGAGCAGGTTGCGGTGCCCGCCGGTGATCAGGACTTCGCCGACCGCCAGCCCGGAGGTGATCACCACCAGGTCACCCTCGTCGGGGCCGAGCGCTACGGAACGGAGTCCCGCGACCCCGTCCTCGAGGACGAATGCGTGGAGGATCCCGTCCCGTTCCACGAGAACGTCACGCGCGACCACGACCGCATCTTCGAAGATGCGCCGCTGCAGCCGGGTCCGGACAATCAGCCCGGAGCGCAGCGTTCCATCGGCGTTGGCGACCTCCACCTCAGCCTGGAAGTTCCGGCCGGGACGCGTGGCGCTGGATGCGATGTAGGCGATGCGGCCCTCGAAGGACCGGTCCGGGTAGGCGTCCAGGCTGACCTGGGCGGGACTTCCTATCGAGAAGAAGGCGATGTCGGTCTCGGGAATCCCGATCGTGGCGCGCAGGACCGAGGTGTCATGGAGCACGGCCACCGGACTCCCGGGGCCGAGCACTTCGCCGGGTTCGATGTCCCGCTGGACGATCACGCCCGACGCCGGCGCGGTGATTTCCGAACGGGTCAGCCGCAAACGCGCCGCCTCGACCCGGGCCTCGAACCGCTTCAGGTTCACTTCCGCCCCGAGGAAGTCCTGGGCGGGACTCGCCTCGCGCTCCACCAGGAGCTTGGCCTGCGTGTAGTCGAGGCGGGCCCCCTCGAGTTCCGCTTCGCTTTCGGCCAGGGCCGCACGCAGCAGGTCCGAACCGACGCGAGCCAGCAGCGCGCCCGCTTCGATCCGGTCTCCCTTGTCGAAACGCACCTCCTCGACCGCGCCCCCGAGTTCGGAGGAGATCATCACTTCGGCCCGTGGTTCGAGACGGCCGGAGATCTCCAGGACGTCGGTGAGGGACTCGGGGAGGATGGGAGCGGTTTCCACCGCCGGACGCAGGTCAACGGCATCCGCGCCGTCCACTTCCGGTTCGGCAGCGAAACCGTCTTCCTGGCCGCAGGAAGCGCCCAGCAGGAGCAGGGCGCCTCCCGCAAAGCCGAGCAGGAGTCGCGGGGCGCTTGCCCCTCGGGTTGGACCGTGCGCGGTGACTGTCACCGTTGTTCCTCCAATTCGGGCATTGCGGGCCCGGTTTCCGAATCGTCCGCGGCGGCGGTCGGGATCGTGTCCGAGACCACCGAATGCGGAGCGTTCGCCGGGTACCCGACGAGGTATTTCAGTTCCGCGAGGGCGCTCAGGGCGTCGCGGGTGTGCTGGGCTCGCTCGAGTTCCACCTCCCGGCGGGCCTGGGCGCTCTCCAGCACCAGGTAGGGCGTTGCGGCTCCGGCCTGGAGTTCTTCGGTCGCAACCCGCTCCACTTCCGCAGCCTCTTCGAGGGCGAGCGTCGCCTCCTCGATCGCGGTGAGCGCGGCCTGCCAATTCGCGGTGGCGTTGCGCAGCGTCACTTCGAGAGTGGCCTCGTACTCGTTGGCCTCCCAATCGTTTTGGGTCATCTGCGAGCGAAGACTGGCGACCCGGGAGCCGGTGCCGAATCCATCAAAGAGATTCCAGTTCAGCGTCACCCCGGCGTTCCAGTTGTGCAGTTGCAGGTCGTAGGTGTTTTCCAGGGTGAAGGTGTTGATCCCGTACGAGGCGTTCGCCCGAATCTCGGGACGCGCGTCGGCCCGCGCGATGTGGGCCTGGGTTTCGAGCAGTTCGCGATCGAGCGCGAACTGGCGCAGCGTCGGCCGCTGCTGAACGGCGAGTTCCATCAAGGCTGCCGCCGGCAGCACGCGCGGCAGCGGGTTCGGCAGTTCCAGGACATCGAGAACCTCGATCGCCTTCGACTGCTCCCGGCCTACCAGCGCGTTGATTCCGGCCCGCTCCAGCGCGACGGCATCCTCGGCGTCCGACAGTTGCCGGCGAAGCCGGGAAACCTGCACGCGGGCCCGCAGGACGTCGAGGCGAGCGCCCGCCCCCAGTTCAAGACGGTCGCGGGCGATTGCCAGGCCGCGTTCGCTGGTCTCGACCGCCTGGCGGAGCACCTCGCGGGTCCGCAGACCGAGCAGGTAGGAATAGAGCCGGGTGACGGTGTCGCGCGCGACCCGGTTCTGCACTTCTTCGAGGTCGGCCTCGACGCGCATCCGGCCGACGTCCACCCCGCGAAGCGACGGGCGAAGACCAAAGCTCCAAAGCACCTGCGAGGCCTGGAGATTCCACAGGTAGGTGCCGAACGTGAAAGCACCGCCGAAATCGCCGGCGCCGAAAGGCGAGGCCCCGGGATCGTCGATGAGCCGGGAGAAGAAAGGACTGTTCCGGAATCCGGGATCGCGCGTCTGCGCCACCTGGAGGCTGAGGTCCAGTTGAGGCAGGTAGGGAGAGCGCGCGTCCCGGACCAGACTGGGGAACTCGGCCAGCCGCTCGCGATTGAGGCGCACCTCGGGGTGCAGCTCGGAAGCGACATCCACCGCCTGCGAAATCGTGAAGGCGAGGGTTTCCTGCGCCAGGAGGTCACGGTACTGGTCCAGGACGCGGTCGGTGATGGCGCCTTCCCGCAGTTCCGCCGAGCCTTGGCCCGGGCCCTGGGCCGCGGCGGCCACCCGCACCAGGGCCAGGAGCACGACCCCCGCGACCAGGACCGTGGCGCGGAGCTGCCGCCGGGATATGCCGCGCGCTTCGAGCAATCTCATCGGTTCTCCTCTCCTTTCGGTGGAGGGGGTGCCTCCGCCGCGCCCGCGGCGAGTTCGCTACCCGCGCGGTAACGACCCACTCCTCGCCCGGCCGGGGGGTGAGGCGCCCCTTACCGGACTCTCACGCTCCCCCCAGGCCACGTTCGATCGGGTCGCCAGATTCAACGATCCAGACCGCTCGTGTGTTCCGCGGAAACTCTAGCCCGCCATCCGTTTCGCGCGGGCGATCCCGGCGCCCAGGTTTTCCACATTTCCACACCGCTGTGGAAAACCGCGTTGTGGAATCCGTGGAAAACCCACCCCGGCGGGGAGGCGAAGCGCTCGCATTCGGGCTCAACCACACGGCGGGTAGGCCGGGGAACGCCGGCCTCCAGGCCGGCACAGCCCCGCCGCAGGCGGGGCGGCGGGACGGCCCCGCCCACGTCAGGATTCATCGTCTGCTCGGTCCTCTCTCAATCCCCCCGGACCGCGGCCTCAATGCCCGCCACGTCGATCTTGTTCATGGTGAGCATCGCCTGGAACGCCCGCCCCGCCGCGGCGGGATCGTCGGCCGTCAGGCCCTCGATCAGGGCGCGCGGGACGATCTGCCAGGAGACCCCAAAGCGATCAGTCAGCCAGGAACACTTCCCTTCGTCACCGCCGTTGGCAATAAGGGCGTCCCAGAGCCGGTCGGTCTCCGCCTGATCCTCGGTCACCACCGAGATCGAGACCGCTGCCGACTGGGAAACCTCGGGGCCGCCGTTCAGGATCTGGTACGGCGCGCCCCCGAGGGTGAAGTCCACCACCAGCGGCGGCTGATCGGGCGCGGTGCGGAAGACGGACTCGATGCGGCTGTCCGGGAGGAGGGTGACGTAGAAACGGGCGGCTTCTTCGCCGCCGCTTTCGAACCAGAGGCACGTCCGGACTTTGTGTTGGGCGTTCATGGGAGCAATTGTGCGGCGGCGCGGTGGGGGGTCCCGAACTTCACTCCGACTTTTTCACATCGCAACGGACATGGAGGGTCCGTCCCGCCGCCGGCCTAGAGGCCGGTGTTCCCGTGCCCGTGCGCCGTCGGGGCTGCTGGAGTCCCCGCCGAGAGGGGAACCATCCTGACGCTGGAGGGTCCGTCCCGCCGCCCGCCGGCGGCGGGCTGTGCCGGCCTGGAGGCCGGCGTTCCCGTGCCCGTGCGCCGTCGGGGCTGCTGGGGGTTCCGCCGTGAGGGAACCATCCTGACGGTGGAGGGTCCGTCCCGCCGCCCGCCGGCGGCGGGCTGTGCCGGCCTGGAGGCCGGCGTTCCCGTGCCCGTGCGACACCAAGGCTGTTGAGCTGGAGGCCGGGCTTCCCGTGCCTCTGCCGACCTGGAAACGGGCGGTGTGGGGCCACCTCCCTTTGGTAGAGTCGCCGCCCCCAGCCCGGTCCTCTGGCGCAGCGCGTAGCCGGCCCCGTGCCGGCCTTTCCGCTTGATTCTCCTCGCCAGCGTCTTCGTCGTCCTTGGGTTTGTCGGCCTCTTCTACGGGGCCGACTGGTTCGTGGACGGCGCTTCGGGGCTGGCGCGCCGGTTTCACATCAGCCCGTTGGTCATCGGGCTCACCGTCGTCGCCTACGGCACCTCCGCGCCGGAGATCGGCACCTGTCTGGTCGCCGTGCTCGGCGACAGTCCGGGGCTCGCGGTGGGCAATGTCATCGGAAGCAATGCCGCCAACCTCGGATTGATCCTCGGGTTCACGGCGGTCATGACCCCGTTCGCGATTCCGCGCGGACTGCTCCGGCGGGAGTTCTGGTTCATGCTCGCCGCCACCATCCTCCTCTGGCCGCTGGCCACTGCCGGGGTGGTCTCGCGGCCGGTCGGGTTCACGCTCGTCGCGGCGCTCATCCTCTTTAATGTCCTTTCCGTCCGCTGGGGACGCGGGGCGACCGCGGCCGATTCCGCCGGCCCGGACGGCGAGGAAGGCGGGTCCTCGGTGGGACGGAGCCTGACGACGACCGCCGTGGGGCTGATCGCGCTGCTGGTTGCCGCCGAACTGCTGGTGCGCGGCGCGAGCGACATCGCCCGGGCGCTCGGAGCCTCCGAAACGGTCATTGGGTTCACGCTGGTGGCGATCGGAACCTCGCTGCCGGAACTGGCGACTTCGGTGGCGGCCGCCAGGCGCGGTCAGATCCAGATCGTCGCCGGCAACGTGATCGGGAGCAACCTGTTCAACGTTCTCGGGGCGCTCGGAATCTCGGCCTCCGTCACGCCGGTGGCGATCGAATCCAGTCTGGCGACCGCCGAGGTCCCGGGCGTGCTCCTGCTTACCCTGTTGGCCGGGGTGTTCATGCTCACCGGCCGCCGCATCGCCCGGGGAGAAGGCGTCGTCCTGCTCGCCGCCTACGCGGCCTATCTGATCTTTGTGGTGCTCTGAACCGATGTCCCAAGACGCAGCGTCTCCCCGTGACTTCGCGGTGGCCTTTTGCGAGCGGCCCCCCGATTTCGTCCACCAGATGGCGACCCAGGCGCTTTCCGGATTCGAGCTGCGGATTCCGGACAGCGACGCCCCGTCGGCGGTCGAGTCCGCGATCCGCGACACGGAAGTGCTTATCGCGAGAAAACGGCCGGTGGGGGGGCGCGAACTCGACGCCGCGAAGCCTTCGCTGGTGGTCGCGCTCGGCCGAAACCCGATCGCGGTGAGCCTCCGGGCGGCCCGGAGCCGGGGCGTTCCCGTGCTCGCCATTCCGCACCCCGGCGCGATCGCGGTCGCGGACCACACGCTCGGCCTGCTCCTGGCCGTGGCCCGCCGGGTCGTGGAGGGCCACGAGGGCGTCCGGGCGGGCGCCTACCGGGAACGCGGTCTGGAACCGCAGGTCACGACCGAACGCTTCTTCGCCTTCAACTGGCTGGGACAAAAGGACGCCTTCATCCTCGACGGTCTCCAGTTGGGGCTCGTGGGCTTCGGCGCCATCGGCCAGGAAGTCGCGCGCCGGGCCGCCGGCTTCGGGATGCGCATCCGCTACTACCAGCGGCGGCCGCTCTCCGCCGCCTGGAACCGCCGACTCGGGGTGGAACCGGTGGCCTCGGTCGAAGAACTCCTGGCGGACTCCGACGTCCTGAGCCTCCACCTCCCCCACACCCCGGAAACCGAGAACATGCTGGACGGACCGGCGCTCGACCGGATGAAGCCGGGAGCGATCCTGGTGAACACCGCGCGCGGCGGGCTCGTGGACGAGGCCGAACTGGCCGAGCGGCTTCGGGACGGGAGACTCGGGGGCGCCGGACTCGATGTGTTCCGGGAGGAACCCCTTCCCGCGGACCATCCCTTCGTGGACACTCCGCGTTTGGTGCTCGCCCCGCACACCGGCGGCGCCGGCGCCGGCGGGCAGCGCGAGCTCTTCGTGCGCGTGGCCGCCGCGATTCGCAACCATGCCGCCCGAACGGCCTGAAAACCGAGGAAAGCAGACCCCACATGACGAAACAACAACAGGATCTCTCGGTCGGCCCGGTTCGCTGCGCGCCCGGTAGCTGCGCCGCCGGATTCGTTCCGGCGGTCCACCGGGTGGACGGAACCGCGCTCGGATTCCCGGTGCTCATTGCGAACGGAACCAAGCCCGGGCCGGTGCTGCTCATCGACGGCGGCATTCACGGCGACGAACAGGAGGGGACCCTCGCGGTTGCCGAGTTCGTCCGGGAACTCGACCCGAAGGCCCTCTCCGGCGCGGTGGTCGCGGTTCCGCTGATGAACGTGGGAGCGTTCGAGGCCATGGCCCGGGGCAACCCCCGTGACACTCACAGCCACGACATGAACCGGATCTACCCGGGCAACCCCGCGGGGTACCTGACCGACCGGATCGCCGCGGTCCACGCCGAAACGGCCGCGAGCGTTGCCGACATCGAGATCACCTTCCATTCCGGCGGCAACATCTGCTACCTCGGCGAGACGATCTTCACCACCTCGGAAGACCCGCTGGGGCTCGAACTCGCCCAGGCGATGGGCCCCGACTGGACCATCGTGCTGGATACCCCGCACCCGGCCGGCTCGCCGATGGCGGCGATGACCCCGGCGGGCAAGGCCGGCATCACCGTGGAACTCGGGGGCAGCGCCGGGACCATGCCGGGGATGTTCCGCGAGAACGTGGACATCCTGAAGCGCGCCATCGACAACGTCTGCCGCCACTACGGCCTCCTCGAAGGCGACGCCGCCTACGCGCCAAAGCTCTGGCGCGGCCGGCAGAGCGTGGTGCGGGCCAGCGGCAGCGGCATCCTCAGCCCGGCCGCGGGCGAGGCGGGCGACCACCTGAAGCGGCCCATCACGAAGGGACAGACCCTCCTCCGGATCCTCGATCTGCTCGGGAATCCCGTCGAAGATCTGAACGCTCCCTGTGACGGCGTGCTCTTCGGATTCCGCACCTGTCCCTCGACGACGGCGGGTGACTGGACGCTCTTCTGCGGCGACGCGGAGTTCGTCGAGGTCGAGCCGCCCCAACAGCGGAAACCGAAGTCGCGTGACGCGGGGAGCGTTCCGTGATCGCCCAGCCCCTCCTGCTGCTCGCCTTCCTGCTGCTCATCATTGCGGCGGCCCGGCAAGCGGAGGAGCGTTATCCGGCCATCCAGAAGATCAGCTCCGCGGTCGTCTGCACCCTCCTCGGCATCCTGCTCGCCAATATCGGGCTGATCCCGCGCGGCGGCGAGTTCATGGGTTCGCTCTCGCGCTACGCGATTCCCTACGCGATCGTGCTCTTCGTCCTGTCCACCCGGCTGTCCGACCTGAAGAGCGCCGGCCCCCGCATGGTGGCGGGTTTCGGGCTCGCGGGCTTCGGTACCTTCGTGGGGGCCTTCGTCGCCAGCATGCTCTTCGCCGGACTCCTGGGTCCGGAGACCTGGAAGCTGGGCGGGACGTTCGCGGGAGCGTTCTGGGGCGGCGGTCTCAACTTCGCGGCGGTGGGCCAGGGGCTCGAGATGACCCCGAGCCTCTTCGCCGGCGCCTTCGTGGTGGACAACCTCTCCACCGTGCCCTGGATGCTCGGCCAGGTGGCGCTCGCTTCGGCGCTCGCGGGGATCTTCCTGCGGCGAGCGAAGCCGGATGCGACCGATGCGATGGCCGACGACACCGAGGTGGACACCGACGCTCTTCGCCGCACCTGGACCGAGAGCGCGATCTCGATCACCCACCTCGCAATCCTCGCGGCCATCCCGCTGCTCGCGCTGGCCGCCGCCGGACTCTTCGCCCAGGTGCTCCCCGGGATTCCCGAAGTCCTGTGGCTGACCACCATCGCGCTGATCCTGGGTCAGATCCCGGCGATCCAGCGGTTGAGCGGCTCCGCGATGCTGTCCTACTTCGCCCTCCACCTGTTCTTCATCGTGATCGGCGCCGGTTCCGACGTCCGCGAGGTGGTGGCGGCGGGGCCGTGGCTCTTCTTCTACATGATCCTGATCATCCTGATCCACGGAGCGGTGCTCTACGGGTTCGGCTGGCTCCTCCGGTTTGATCTGGCGACCATCACCCTGTCGAGCCAGGCCGCGGTGGGCGGGCCCGGTTCCGCACTGGCGCTCGGGATGGCGCTCAAGTGGAAGCACCGGATCGCGCCGGCCGTGATCATGGGGATCTTTGGCTACGGGTTCGGCAACTACCTCGGGTTCGGCACGGCATACCTGCTGCGGGGGATCTTGCCGGGCTGATGGGCGAGAGACTTCTGGGACGCCGCGTCCTGGTCACCGGCGCCGCCCGCGGACTCGGCGCCTCGGCCGCGTGGGGACTCGCCGAAGAGGGCGCCGAGTGCATCCTGCTGGACCGCTCCGGGGACGAGCTCCGGACGACCGTCGAGACGGCGGCCAGCCGGGGGCCCGGCCCCTTCCATCCGTTGGTCTGCGACCTCGCCGACCGGGACGCCACCCTCCGGGCGGCGAGACGCGCGAGGGAAATCTCGCGGGGAGACCTCACCGCGCTCGTCCACTGCGCGGCGGTGTTTCACGTGCAGCCGGTCGAGGAGACGACGGATGCGCAGTGGGACGAGATGGTGGCCGTGAACCTCGGTTCGGCCTTTTGTCTGGTGCGGGAACTGATGCCCGAACTGCGCGCGGGGAGCGGCGGCTCGATTCTGCTGACCAGCTCGCAGGCGGCCATCATGGGTTTTGCCGGGGAAGCCGTCTACTGCGCCACCAAGTTCGGGACGGAAGGCCTCGCCAAGGCGATCGCCGAAGAGTGCGCCGGCGCGGGGCTCTTCGCCAACACGATCACGCCGGGGGCCCGGCGCATCAAACCCACCGGCCTCTCTCGCGCCGAAGAAGCCGCGCTTCCCGCGGGCCAGAGAGCCTGGGGCTCCTCGGAGGCGCTCGGCCCGGCGTTCGCCGCCTTCGCCCTTTTGCCGGGGAACCCGGAGGGGGCGCCGAACGGGCGCCGTTTCGAAGCCGACCGGGTGGCGGACACCGTGCTCGACAGGGGACTTCCGCTTCCGGGGGAAGCCTGGGAGGAACTGAGTAGCCTGTGAACCACTTCTGTCCCATTCCGGTCTCCGACCGGTCTCACGCGCTGGGAGTGGGAAGGCCCCTTCCCGACGCGGGAGCGTCGCTCGCTCCGGAACATGCGGCCGCCCTCCGGTCCGCGCTGCTCGGCGGCGAGACCCACTACACGCCGCGCCCCGGGCTACCGGAGCTGCAAGACGCCGTCGGGGAGCGGATCGAAGCTGCCGGAGCGCCGTCCGGGGGCACGGTGGTCATCACCGGCGGGCGACAGGAAGCTCTCTTCGTCGCCCTCGCCGGAGCCCGGGCGGAGCGCGGCGACACCCCCGCTGGCGCGGCGCTGTCCCCCGGGTTGGAGGGAGATCCGGGGGTGCTCGCCGCCTGCGCGGCGCTCGAACTGTCTCCGGCAGCCGGGAACGCTGGCGCGGATGCCGTCGCCCGGGTGACCACCCCCGAGGAAGCCGGCGGGGACGCACCCTTCGAGATCGTCGATTGCGGCGCCCGGCTGCTCGGCTCCGGCGAGGCGGCGGATTCGTTCCTGGCCGGAGTTGGGGAAGACGCCGTGCTCGTCGGATCCCTCGACGGCCTGCCCGAACTCGCTCCGTTCCGGGTGGGCTTTTTCCGGGCGCCGCCGCGGCTCCTCGGCCGGCTCCGCAGCCTGAAACAGGCCGTCTCGATCTGTACCGCGGCGCCTTCGCAGCGGACCGCGGCGCTCCGGCTCGGCGCGGGGGCGGCCAAACCGCGGCCGCGCCCCGTGCTGGCGAAGCCGGGGAAGGACGATTCGCGCTACTCGTTGATGGAACTCGCCGCCGCGCTCGACGGGGTGGTGAGCCTCGGGCGGGGCGACCCCGACGCCGACGCGCCCGAGCCGGTTCTGGAGGCCGCCTGCGCCCGGATCCCCGAGACGGAACCGCTGGACCCTCTCGGCCAACGCTGGCTGCGGGAGCGCATCGTCGAACGCGAGGAGAGCCGAACCGGCATCCGTTGGGATCCGGACACCGAAACGCTGGTCACCGGCGGCGCCCAGGAGGGCATCACCCTCGCCATGCTGGCGCTGGTCGGGGACCGCGAGGAGGTCCTGCTGGCCGACCCGCGGTACACCTCCTACCAGCAGGCCATCGCGCTCGCCCGGGGACGCATGGCCCCCGTGCCCTGCGGCGGGGTGTCCGGAGCGGACGGGGAAGACTTCGGAATGCGCGCCGCCGCCGCGGAGCGCGTCCTCGGCCAAGCGGAGAGACCCCGGCTGCTGGCGATCGTGAACTTTTCGAACCCGACCGGCGCCCGGACGCTGCACGGAGAGGTGGAGGATCTTTGCCGGTTGGCGGACCGCCACCACCTCTGGGTGCTGTCCGACGAGGTGTACGCGGATATGGCCCTCGACGGTAAGGGGCCGATCCTCTCCCCGTCCACGCTGCCGGGGATGCGGAACCGGACGCTGACGATGAGCAGCGTCTCCAAGAGCTACGCGATGACCGGCTTCCGGGTCGGCTACCTGACCGGCCCGGCGGACGCCATCGCCGCCTGCGCGCGCCTGAAAACCGCGGTCTCCGGGCCGTCGCCGCTCTTTTCCCAGCGGGCGGCGGCCGCCGCACTCGCCGGGGGCGACGCGTTCCCGGCCCGGCTGCGCGAGATCTACGCTCCCAGAAGACAACTGCTGCTCGACGGTTTCGCCCGCCTCGGCATCCCCACCGCCGCTCAGGGGGGCGGGTTCTTTGTGTGGGCGGACATCTCCCGTTTCGGACTCTCCGCCGAATCCTTCTGCCGGCGCCTGCTCACCGAGGCGCGCGTGCTCATGTTTCCGGGGACCGCTTTCGGGAAGCGCTGGGACCGCTACGCCCGGGTCTCGATGCTGCAGTCGGAGGAGCTGATCAAGGAAGCGCTCCGCCGGATGGAGTCCTTTTCCGGCTGAATTGGTTGCGGAGGCCGGCCCGGGTGAACACCTGGGAATCCGTGGCGGCCGTCAGGGTGTTGCAGGCTGGGAGGTTGGGCTGGTAGCCCAGGCGTCACGGCGTCCTATTGGTGCCGAGGCGGCCTGGCCACGAGGGTGACGGGGCGTTTTCCCTCGGCAGAGGACGTTGCGGACGAACAGGTGATAGCTCAATTTGGCATTTGGACCGTCCAAATGGATACATGAACTCCATGTCGGTCGTCGGACCCGGCTGGTCGGTAGGGCTGCCCGGAAAACGGACACCGGGCTCAGCCGGTCGAGACAGCCCCGCCGCGCGGTCCCGTAGAATCGGATTTCCCCTGGAACGGGAGGGACGCCCGATGAAAGAATCACGGACCTGGCGCACTCTTGTCGTGCTTGCGGCGGCGCTCGCACTTCTGGCCGCTTGCGGAGGCGGAAACGGCGGCGGTGACCCCGCGGAGGATGCCGACGCCGATCGCTTCCGGAAGTACGCCGCCGGGATCGGCGCGCACCATCTCTGCTCCGGCACCTTCGTCGTGGGGCGGGTCACGGAGCGAACTCCCGAGGAAGTGCTGGCTCAGGACATCGAGCCTTTCGTCGGATTCGCCTGGCAGGACGACTTCGAGTGGGAAGTGGATTTGGAGGCGAAGAGCGCCACGGTGTGGGCCGCCGATGTGGCGCGCCGCACCGCGAAGTACCACGGTGACCAGGGATGCACGCTCCTGGAGGACGGCGCCGACTCGGTGCGGTTCACGCCCGTGCCGGTGCCCCGGAACCAGCCGCCGGCGGACGAGCAGGACTGGCCGCTCGGGGACATCGGCGCCGAGGAACCGGATCAGGCCGGCGTGGACCGCGCGGCGCTCGATGCCGCGCTCGACGCCGCGATGGGGACCGAGCAGAACACGCGCGCCCTGGCGGTGGTCCGCCGCGGCAAGATCGTGGGCGAGCGCTACGCCCCCGGGTTCACCCGGAACACCCCGCAGATCAGTTGGTCGGAGGGCAAGAGCGTCACCGCGACGCTGATCGGCGTGCTCATGCAGAAGGGGCACTTCGGCCTCGACGACCCGGCGCCGGTGGCCGAATGGCGCGCGGAGGGCGACCCCCGCGGCGTCATCCTCATGCGCCACCTGCTCACCATGAGCAGCGGGCTCGACATGACGAACCTGGGACTCGCGGGAGCGTCGTCGCTGATTCCCGAGAACGAGCACATGCGGGTCTATTTCGACTCGCTCAATGTCTTCGAGCACGCCTCCGGACAGCCCTACGGCATCCCGCCCGGAAGCGAGTTCCGCTACCGCAACTCGGATCCGCTGACCCTCGGACGCATCGTCCGGGAGACGGTGGAGAACAACGACAAGGAATACCTGACCCATCCGCAGCGGATGCTCTTCGACCGGATCGGCTCCCGGGACTTCGTGCTGGAGCCCGACCCGTGGGGCAACTTCATCCTGAGCGGCTACGAGTACGGCAGCGCCGCCGACTGGATGCGCTTCGGGCTCCTCCACCTCTGGGACGGCGTTTTCGAGGGCGACCGGATCCTCCCCGAAGGCTGGTCGGAGTTCGTGAGCAGCCCCTCGCCGGGAGCGAAGGAGGGCGAGTACGGCGGCCTCTGGTGGCTGAACCTCGGCGGGCGCCACCCGGACGTCCCGAGCGACGCCTACTGGGCCGCCGGGTTCATGGGGCAGGTCACCATGGTCATCCCGTCGCGGGACATCGTGGTGGTGCGCCTCGGTCCAAGCCCCGGCGAGTTTGACGAATACCTGAACGCCACGGTCTCCGCGATTCTGGCCGCCTTCGACGACAGCGCGGGCTAACCGCCGCCACCATCGTGGCGCACAAGGAGTCGCCGGCGTCCGGAGCGAGGGCCGGTCGTCGGTTTCCGCGACTCCTTCCCGTGCTCCTGGGGGCCGCCCTCGTTACCGAACCCTCAAGCGCCTACCGGTTCTTCGGGTGAAATCTCGTGGACCAGGTCACTTCCCTCGGAGCGGCGAAGTGGTCCACACCTGTTCGGGCGGGGTTCCGGCTATTCGCCTTCCGTCAGACCTCTACGTCCTCGCGGATGCGGAAGATGGAGACGGCACGGATGCGGTCGCGTAACGGGTAGGTCTCCCGCCCGGCGTGGATCACGTCAAGGCGTTCGAGACCGAGGTCCTCGATCGCGGTGTGCATCGAACGCGTCGTGCGCGGCGCGGTGGTGCGCTTGACCTCGAAAGCGCGACGCTCCCGGCCGCGGATGATCAGCAAGTCCACTTCCGCGCCGGTGTGGGTTCGCCAGAAATAGCACTCCTCGGGTTGTGCGTCGAGGTGCGCGATCAGCTCGTGGATCGCGAACCCCTCGAAGGAGGCTCCCACCTTGGGGTGGCTTTCGAGGTCTTCCGTCGTGCGGATGTCGAGTAGGTAGTGAAGGATTCCGCTGTCCCGGAGGTAGATGCGGGGCGCTTTCACCTGACGCTTTCCGAGGTTCTGCGACCACGGCGGCAGGATCCTCAGCACGAGCGCGGCCTCGAGCAGGTCGCGGTAGCTCCGGGCGGCCTTCGCCGAACCGCCGAGCGCCCGCGCCATTTCGGCGTGGTTCCAGAGTTGGCCGTGGACGTGCGCCGTCATGGTCCAGAACCGCCGCAACGCCGGCGCCGGCTGCTGCGCGCCCAGTTGCGGCAGGTCGCGTTCCAGGAAAGTGCGCGCGAACTCGCGCCGCCACTCGAAGCTCGCACGATCGTTCGGCGCCAGGAAGGCCCGCGGAAATCCCCCGCGCAGCCAGCGGTTCGGCAGGGCGTCGGTTCCGGTCTCCTCGGCATCCAACCCTGAAAGTTCCCGGAACACGATTCGTCCGGCGAGGGTCTCGCTTGACTGCCGCAGCAGATCCGGGCTGGCGGATCCCAGGACGAGGAATCGCGCCGGGCTCCCCGGGCGGTCGAGCAGGACGCGGAGCGCGGGGAAGAGCTCGGGACGACGCTGGATCTCGTCGAGCACGATGAGACCGCGCAGTCCTTCCAGCGCGACGAGGGGGTCTTCCAGACGTGACAGATGGCGCGCGTTCTCCAGATCGAAATGGGTCACCGGCTGCCCGCAGCGTTCGCCGTACTGGCGGGCGAGAGTGGTCTTGCCGATCTGGCGGGGGCCAAGGATCGCTACCGCCCGCGCGTCTTCGAACGCCGCGTCCAAGGCTCGAAGAGATCGGTGTCGTTCCAGCATGGAACTATTTTAGTGTGTAAAACAGCCTCTCATCGGCTGATTTACTCGGTTAAATAGTTGAAGTCCGAAAGCTGGAGGAACAACGGGAGAAATCCCGAGCGGCGCCTACGGGCGGAGGGCCGCCGTGGTGGCGCACAAGGAGCCGCCAGCCCGGTTCTCTCGGTAGGGGCTCCCTGTCCTTTGCTAGAGCGTCACATCGGCTGGCAGAGGTCGTCCGTTGCCTTTCGTACCTGAAACACGACCGGGTCGCCGATCCGATAACGCTCGGTACCGGCGGGGACGGTGTAGATCAGATCCCTGATTTCCAGAACTACGTTCCTCTGTTCACTGCAGTCGGGGCAGCGACCGATCCTCTGTTGGTCCAGAACATAGGTGTCTATCGAGACCTCGCCATCCGCAAGGCGGAACGGCCCCTCAATAGGCACGTGTGGAGGCGTGTCCGGGTTGTCTGCCAGATCGATCATGGCTTCCAATTCCGGGTCCACCAGGTGGAGCGATCCTCGAAGTTCTCCCTCCGCTCTGGATCGTCGAAGTCCGACCACGTGAATGAAGTCACCTTCGCAGAGCTCGACTCCGTTTGAAGGGCTCGTGCCGCGGATCCATACCCTGGGACCCGACGGCCCTTCCGGCTCCGTTTCCTGAGGTGGACTCGACTCCGACTGCTGGGTTCCCGGGACACACTGACCCGTTCCATCGTCAACACAGCACTGCCAGTCGGGATTCGGGAAATACCACTGGTTGAGCCCGCAACTTCGACTCCATCCCGTCTCCGCGTGCAGGGACTGGATCGGCGTGCATCGTCGGCCGTCGTCCACCTGCCAAACGCCTCCGACGTCGTTCAGACAGTCGTGCCAGGGTAAGAGCGGGGGGTCGTGGGCCGCCGTTTCGGTAACCCTCGCAAGCGTGGTGGCTGGCCCATCAACTTCCAGCGATGCAGGCGCCGCTTCCGGAGGCCTGGGCACCGTAGATGGTCCGCCGTTGTCGCACGCTGTCCAACTGCCGAGGCCGAGAGCGAGGATCGCTCCGACCCAAATCAAACCGGTGTGTTCTTTCATTCTCGTTCCCTTCCTTGCTTTACACCATCCACCGGGGAGGCCTGAGCCCACTGGGCCGGCCTGGGAGGACATTTCTTGTCCGTTGGACGCCGTCGTGAGACGGCGCCCGCCGGACTCCGCCGGATCAGTTCCCGCGGACACGCGCCGTTGTCAGCTCCTGGCACGCTGCGTGAGTGCTCTTGTGGACCGCGAGCGTCAGCACTGGCCCGATCCCATAGGTCTCGGCATGGCTATGTCCGTCGTCGCGGTCGTGAACGCTTGCGATCCCTACGGTGACGTCCCTTACGTCGGCGCATCCCACGCAGTCGTGGATCGTCCCCAGGTACGAGAGCGGAACGCTCACCTCGCCCGCCGCGAAGTCGATGTCTTCTCCGCTCGGGAGGTGTTCCCCGACGTGTCGCGTTTCCGCGTGGGCCGCAGCGCCCTCGTGGTCCGGATCCGACACGTAGACCATTGCGTAGATATTTCCTTGCGCATCGTCGCGCTTCAGCACCGCGGCCGGAACGGAGTCGCCTTCGCACAGGTGCGGCGTGCTTCCCGGGGTCGCCCATTCGAGCCATACGCGGTGACTGTCGTGGTGCTGGACTTCCGGTCCATACGCTTCACCCTGCGGGATTTGCGCTGCATGGGCGGCACTGTGCTGAACTTCCACTCCCTGGGCTTCACCGTCGGGGTGGGAGGTCGGCTGTCTCATCTCCGGGAGAATGCCCGCTCCCGGAGTCTCGCGAACCGGCACCGTGGGTGCCGCCGCGTCGTCGTTACAGGCAACCATCGTGCCGATACCGATCGCGATGACTGCGTAGATGACGCACGCGATTTGTTTTCTTCTCATACTTTCCCTTTTCTCCTTTTGGGTCACATGAAATCTTCTTGTTGACTGAATGCAGGTATCCCTCACCGCACATGTGTGCCAGGGCTGCGACCACAGCCCGCGGTGCACCGAAGACCGACACTCCGCTCTCGAAGCGAGAGGAGCGTTCCTGGAACGAACGAGTGCGTTGTCCGCGTTCTTAGTGCAACGGCGCCGCCGTTTGATGCCTCCGTGCAATCACCCGACGAACCATCTCTACGTCGTTCGTCGCGCCGTCACGGAGCATCCACCGTGGAGCCCTAACCTCAATAAGCAATGTCTTTATTCCTTGTGTTGTCATCCGTAGGTTTAGCGTGCGGTACACACGAGCGCAAGGTCCCTGGCGGTATGCGCCGCGGAACCAAATGGCGCCGGGTCTCGCGGGTTCCGACGGTCCCGTCACCGGCGCCCGGCGGCCCTACGGGCGGAGGGAAGACCGCTGCTAGAAAATGACCCGCAGGCCCAACTGCGCCTGCCGCTGCGTGCCCACCCGGGCCGCCCCGAGCCCGAACTCCGGGTTGGGCGCGCCGTCATCGAACTCCGGCTCCTGCTGGTCGGAGCCCGACACCCGGAACGTCGCGGCGTTCATGACGTTGAACACCTCGAAGAGCGCCTCGAGCTGGGCGCCGGCGAAGGCGAAGCGCTTGGTGATCCGGAGGTCGAGATTCGTCCACGCGTCGTTCCGCTCGCCGTTCACTGGGGCGAGTTCGCCGCCGAGCACCGCCCGGGTCTGGGGCCCGTAGGGGCCGACGTAGAAGTCGGGGTGGTTGTGGAAGCCCACCCGCGGGTCGAGTGCGGTGTAGGGGGAGCCGGACTGGGCGGTCAGGATGCCGCTCGCCAGGATGTCGAAGGGGAGGGTGAAGACGCCGCTCGCCACGACTCGGTGCGGGATGTCCCGGCTGGAGAGACCCCAGTCGTAGTCGGGGTCGGATGGATCGGTGAGGGTCAGGCCCCCCGACGAGCGCTCGTTGTCGTCGTTCGAGCGATCCCGCGACCAGGTGTAGTGCGCCTGGAACTGGATTCCGTCCCGGAAGCGCCGCCGCAGCGCTGCCGTCACCGCCACGTAGTCGGAGCGCGCGAGCGCCTCCCGCACCAGGATCCTGCCGTAGTTCGGGTTGATGCGCTCCCCCGAGTACACCGGCCGGCCGAAGGCGTCGCGGCTCGGCGCCGGGGCGTTCGCGTCCACGTTGGAGGCGAGCAGATCGCCCCGGGCATAGACGAGGTCGAGCGAGGCGGCGAGGTCGTTCGCGACCTCCCGCTCGTATCCCACGTTGAAGCGGGTGGTTCTGGGATCCTCGAAGTCCGGATGGACGTAGCTGAGCGCCGGGATCAGGCCGGCCGGCGGATTCGCGTTGTCGATGCCGGCGCCCAGCGGCACGAACCCGGTCTGTCCCGGAGACACGACGGCGTTCCCGTAGCGCGGAAACACCCCGGTGTCGCTGTAGGCAGAGAAGAAGAGCAGCGTCGGCGTCCGACCGTAGAAGATCCCGGCGCCGCCGCGAACCAGGCTGTCGGCGTCGAGCGCATAGACGAATCCGGCGCGGGGTGAGACGTTGTCCAGATCGTCCGGGATCCGGGTGCCCTCGGCGAGGACGTGTTCGATCCCGTCGGGGTTGAAGGTGCCGTCCCAGCGGGCCCCGACGTTGAGCGTGAGCCGGGCGCTGGAACTCCAGTTGTCCTGGAGGTAGAACCCGAGGGTCTGCTGGGTTATGTCGAAGTTCGGGTTGCTCACGTCCCCGAAGAAGATGCGGGCCCGGGCGGCGTCGCCGCTCATGAACTCCGAAACCCCGTCGAAGTCGTAGCGTCCGTCCGCGTTGCCGGCGAAGTACTCGGTCAGGTCGTCGCGGCTGTAGTCGAAGCCGAGCCGGATCTCATGGTTTCCCGAAAGGAACGAGAACCGCTCCTGAATCTCGATCTTCGCCTCGTCCACGTAGATCGGAAGCCACCACGGCTTGCCGAACGACCCGAAGGAGGGCTCGAAGATCCGGAAGTTTGCCTGCAGCGCGCTGTCGGGCAGATTCGCCAGCCGATCCAGGTCGTCGTAGGCGTACTGGACCCGAAACTCGTTGACGCCGGTGTCTCCGAGCAGCGAAACCACCGAACCGACCAGCGCGTGCGTCCGCTGCAGCTTGCGCGATTCCTCGGCTACGTAGTCCGATTTGCGGGCGTAGTCGGTGACGTTGTAGCGGACGGTGAGCGAGTGCTCTTCGTTCACCCGGTGATTCAGCTTGCCGAACAGGATCAGGTTGTCGGTCTCGCGAACGAACTGCCCGCTGGCGGTGCCGTCCCCGTTCGGGCTGAATCCCGCCACCAGGTCGGGATAGCGCGCGAGCACCGCGTCGTACTGACCCGCTCCCCGGATGTCCCGAAGGAAGGGCTGGCTGCGGGCGGTCTGGTCGTAGGACAGGAAGAAGTGCGTGCGGTCGCGCACGATCGGGCCCCCGAAGGACGCTCCCCAGTTGTAGCGCTCGAACTCGTCCACTTCGTAGCGGTCGTCACCGGCATCGATTCCGCGGTGGGCGTCCAGCGGGGACTGGGACAGCCGGGAGACCATCCGCTGGTCCCGGAAGAAGAAGAACCCGGTGCCGGCGAAGTCGTTCGTCCCCGCCTTGGTGACCACGTTGATATAGCCGCCGCCGGAGCGGCCGGCCTCGGCCGAATACCCGCTGGTGACCACCTGGAACTCCTTCACGGATTCCTGGGCGACCACCAGGCCGCCGTTCTCGGTCGCCTCGCCGCCTCGGCCGTAGCCGAAAAAGGCGCTCTTGGCGTCGGCGCCGTCGATCGTGAGCCCGGAGTTGATCCCGCGCTGCCCGCTGAGGGAGATGCCCCCGCGCTGCGGCTCCACTTTCACGGTCGGCTTCAGGAGCGCGAACTGGACGAAGTCGCGACCGGAGATCGGCAGGGATGCGATCTCCTCCTCGTCCACGTAGCCGGCCGCACCGCCCCGGCCGACTTCAAGAAGCGGCGCATCCGCGGTGACCACCACCGTCTCGGCCACCGAGGCAAGACCGAGCTGAACGTCCACTTCCAGAACCTGCCCGACGTGGATGTGAATGTGCTCCTGCCGGGTCGTCTGGAACCCCGCGAGCGAGGCCACCAGGTCGTATTCGCCGCTGGGCAGGGCGCGGAGGGCGAAGAAGCCCTGGCGGTTCGTCACGGCGGTGCGGCTCTGACCCCGCTCCAGGTCCACGAGTTCGACGTTCACGTCGGGAACGGCGGCGCCGCTCTCGTCGGTGATGAAACCCTGCACCGTCGAAAGTGACTGGCCCGACCCGGTGGACGCGAAGACCAGGGCCAGCAGGACGGCAGCAAGCAGGGATTTGGCAGGGGACACGATCATTTCTCTCCAAAGGACGCCAGAAAAAAGTGAAGAGGGCCGTGGGGCTCTCCTCGCGCCGGTATCCTCGGTCCGGATTCAGGGCGAGTCAAGGCGAATCGCGGGCCGTCGGCGAGACCGGCCGGCGGCCGTTCAGAAAACGATGCGGAGACCGAGCTGGGCCTGCCGCGGGGCCCCGACCCGGGCGCCCGCCAGGCCGAATTCGGGGTTGGGGGTCACGCCGTCGTCGAGGAAGAACTCCTGCTGGTCGGGACCTGCGACCCGGAAGGCTGCCGCGTTCAGGAGGTTGAAGACCTCGAAGAGCGCCTCGACGTGGGCGGCCCCGAGGGAGAGGCGCCGGGTGAGCCGGATGTCCACGTTTGTCCAGGGGTCGCTCCGTTCGCCGTTCGGCGGCGCGAGTCCGCCGCCGATGACCGCGCGGGTCTGGGGGCCGCTCGGACCGACGGCGAAGCCGGGATGGTTGTGGTAGCCCACCCGCGGGTCGAGCACGGTGAAGGGGGACCCGGACTGCGCGGTGAGGATGGCGCTCCCCCGCACGCCGAAGGGGAGCCCGAAGACGCCGCTCGCCACCAAGCGGTGAGGAATGCTCCGGCTGGAGGGGCCCCAGTCGTAGTCGGGGTCGGAGGGGTCGGTGAGAGTCAGGCTTCCGGAACGCTCGTTGTCGTCGTTCGAGCGGTCGCGGGACCAGGTGTAGTGCGCCTGGAACTGGACGCCGCTGCGGAACCGGCGGCGCACCGCGGCGATGAGCGCGGCGTAGTCGGACCGGCCGCGCGAGGTCCGCACCAGGATGGGTCCGTAGGCGGGGTGCATCCGCTCGCCGGAGTACACCGGGCGGCCCCAGGCGTCGCGGGAGGGCGCCGGGACGTTTGCGTCCAGGTTCGAATGGAGCGCGCTGCCGCGCGCCGCGAGCGCATCGAGCGAGACTGCGAGACCCCGGCCGACCTCCCGCTCGTAGCCCAGGTTGAACCGCACCGTGCGCGGGTCCTCGAAGGCCGGGTCGAAGTGGCTGAGCGCCGGGATCAACCCGGCAGGCGGGTTCTCGTTGTCGATCGGGTCGCCCAGCGGGACGAAACCCGTGTCGCCCGGCGCCAGGATGGCGTTGCCGTAGCGGGGGAATATCCCGGTGTCGGCGTGGGCGGTCGAGAACAGCAGGGTGGGTGTGCGGGCGTAGAAGACCCCGCCGCCGGCGCGCAGGACGCTGTGACGGCCGAGCGAGCGGACGATGCCGCCCCGGAGCGAGACGTTGTCGAAGTCGTCGGGAATGCTTCGTCCTTCCGGCAACACATGCTCGATGCCGTCGGGATTGAAGGTCCCGTCCCAGCGCACGCCGAGGTTCACGGTGAGGCGCGGATCCGGGCTCCACGAATCCTGGACATAGACGCCGAGGATCTGCTGGGCGACCCGGAAGTTGGGCTTCGCCTTGCTGCCGAAGAAGACGACGGCGCGGGCGGCTTCTCCGGCGACGAAGTCCCCAAGGGTGTCGAAGTCGTAGCTGCCGTCGGCATTCCCGACGAAGTACTCGCTGAGGGTGTCGTGGTTGAGCGCGAAGCCCGCGCGCAGCTCGTGGTTCCCCAGCAGCAGCGAGAATCGGTCCCGGACCTCGTACTTCCGTTCGTGGTTGAAGACCGGCAGCCACCACGGTTTCCCGAAGGAACCGACGGCGGGAGAGAAGATCCGGATGCTCGCCTGGAGGGCGCTGTTCGGAAGGTGCGAGCTGCGGTCGAAGTGGTCGTAGGCGTACTGGATCCGTAACTCGTTCACTCCCGCGCTTCCGACCAGGGAGACGAGTGAGCCCACGAGCGAATGGCTTTCCACGAACCGCCGCGACTCCTCGCCCACGAAATCGGAAACGCGCCCGTAGTCGGTGACGTTGTAGCGGAGGGTTGCCGAATGTCGGTCGTTCAGCCGGTGGTTCAGCTTGGCGAAGAGGATGAGGTTGTCGGTTTCGCGCACGAACCTGCCGCTGGCGGTGCGGCCGAACTCCGGGTCGGGAGCGGCGGTCCCGTCGTCGTTGGGCCGGTAACCCGCGACCAGTTCGGGAAAAGCGGCGCGGACCGCGTCGTACTGACCGCGGCCCCGGATGTCCCGGAGAAAGGGCTGGTTCTGCGCGGTCTGGTCGTAGGAGAGGAAGAAGTGGGTGCGGTCCCGCCGGAGGGGCCCGCCGAAGGCGCCGCCCCAGTTGGCCCGGCGGAACTCCTCGACGTCGTAGCGGGAGTCGGAAGCGGGTACCCCGCGCGCCGCGTCGAGCGGCGACCGGGCCAGTCGGGCGGCGAGGTGGTGGTCGCGCAGGAACACGAACCCCGAGCCGGCGAAGTCGTTCGTCCCCGACTTCGTCACCACATTCATCCCACCACCGCCGGAACGCCCCGCCTCGACGGAGTAGCCGCTGGTCACCACCTGGAATTCCTGGACCGACTCCTGCGCCACCAGGGCGCCCCCGCCCTCGCGGGCGAGTCCACCCCGGCCGAAGCCGAAGAAGGCGCTCTTCGCATCCGCCCCGTCGATCGTGAACCCGGAGTTGACGCCGCGCTGGCCGCTCAAGGAGAGCCGGCCACGGGCCGGATCCACCTGGACCGTCGGTTGGAGGAGGGCAAACTGGACGAAGTCGCGCCCCGAGATCGGCAGCGCCGCGATCTCCTCCTCGTCCACGTAGCCGGCGGCGCCGGCCCGGCCGACTTCGAGGAGCGGCGCTTCGGCGGTCACCAGGACGGTCTCCTCGACCGAGGCCAGGCCAAGCCGCAGATCCAGCTCGAGGTTCTGCCCGACGTGAAGATGGATGTGTTCGCGGCGGACGGTGCGAAACCCGGCGAGCGAGGCGGTGAGGTCGTACTCGCCACTCGGGACCGCCCGGAGGGCGAAAAAACCCCGGCGGTTGGTGGCCGCCGTCCGGTGGTTGCCCCGTTCACGGTCGGCAAGTTGGACCGTCACCCCGGGCAGGGCGGCCCCGGTGGCGTCGATGACGAAGCCGTGGACGGAGGAAAGCGATTGCCCGACCGAGGCCCGGCCGGCGAACGTAACGGCCAGGACGCCGGCGGCGACCAACGCACGAGAGCGGCCCATCCCCCTCGCATTGTGCATCATTACAATCGGCCGCATGGGGTTGCCCAACCGGTCGGAACACGGGGGTCGCGGATGACCCGATTGGAAGGACGGGTCGCCGTCGTGACCGGCGCCGCCGCCGGAATCGGCCGCGCCACCGGTGAACTCTTCGCCGAGGAAGGCGCTCGGGTGGTGTTGGCCGACATCGCCGCGGAGGCCGTCGAAACCGTCGCGTCCGGAATTCGGGATGCGGGCGGGTCCGCCCTGGCCGTGGTGGCCGACGTTTCGACCGAGGAAGGCGTCGAGGCGGTGATCGGGACGGCGGAGCGCCGGTTCGGCCCGGTGGACGTGCTCGTGAACAACGCCGGCGTCGAATTGAAGAAGCTGGTCGAGGACACCAGCCTCGATGAGTGGAACCGGATCCTGCGCACGAACCTGACGTCGGCGTTTTTGATGTGCCGCCGGGTCGTCCCGGGGATGAAGGAACGCCGCCGGGGCGCGATCGTGATGAATTCCTCGGTCGGCAACTTCATCGCGGCCACCCGCAGTTCCGCCTACGGGGCGTCGAAGGCGGGGATGATGGCGCTCGCCCGGGGACTCGCGCTCGAGGGGGCGCCCTACGGCATCCGGGTGAACGCCGTGTGCCCGGGGGTCATCGACACCCCGATGAACGAGCGCAATCTGGCGCGGACCGAGGATCCCGACGCGATGCGGCGCTCGTGGTTCGAGGTGACGCCACTCGGGCGCCTCGGGACGCCGCGCGACGTGGCGCAGGCGATGCTGTTCCTGGCGTGCGACGAATCCAGCTTCGTGACGGGACTACCGCTTGTCATCGACGGCGGCCGACTCATTCAGTAACGTATTTGTTACCATTCTGAATTATCACACGAAGTAACTTATTCGTTACCATTCGCGGATGCCGCTCCGGCGGACCTTCCGCAAAGCAGTCCGCGCCCGGGCCGTCCGGGATCCCGCCTTCCGGTCCTCGCTGCTGGAGTCCGGATTTGACGCGCTGCTGACCGGCGACCTGGATGGGTTCCGGAGCGGACTCCGCACCTACGTCAATGCCACGCTGGGCTTTTCGGGTCTGGCGGATCGCACCGGGATTCCGGAAAAGAGCCTGATGCGCATGCTGGGCCCGAACGGCAACCCGCGCGCCGTGCACCTCGCCGCCCTGATCGGGGCGATTTCCGAGTACGAAGGGATCGAAGTCTCCGCCCGCATCCAGGATCCGAAGTAGGAGAACTCCACTCGTGGTTCACTACCGCTCCATGAGGCTCACGCTCGCCCATCACGCTTCCCTTTTCGGCCTGTTGGCCGCGGCCGGGTGGTCGTGTTCGTCGGGACCCGCGGAGCCGGCCGATCTGGTGGTGGTCGGCGGCGCCGTCCTGACGGTGGACGCGGATTTCAGCGTCGCCGAGGCGCTCGCCGTCCGGGACGGCCGGATCCAGGCGGTGGGGTCCGATGCGGACATCCGGGAATACGTCGGTTCCGATACCCAAGTCCTGGAAATAGCAGGCAAAACGGTCGTCCCGGGCCTGGCCGACAACCATCTTCACGGTGCCGGCGGCGGCGACGGGGTGGATCTCTCCCGGGTCCGCACCATGAAGGAACTGCTCGGGGCGATCACCGAGCGCGCCGAGGTCTCCGGCCCGGGGGAACTGGTGGTCACGAATTCGGACTGGCACGAGGGCCAGCTCCAGGAGCAGCGCCTCCCGTTGCGGCGGGACCTCGACGGGGCGGCGCCGGGGAACCCGGTGGTCGTGGTCCGGGGCGGGCACGAATACATCCTGAACTCGCAGGCCCTCGAGAAGTGGGGCATCACCACGGACACCCCGGTTCCGGACGGCGGCCGGATCACCCGCTACCCCGACGGCGAACTCAACGGAGAACTCGTGGATACCGCCAAGCGGCTGGTCACCATGCCGGAGCGAGCGCCCCGGGACCTCGAAACCCGCATCCGCGACCAGGTCGAGCAATACCGGACGCTGCACGCCGTCGGGCTCACCAGCGTCCGCCACCCGGGGAGCGGCCTCGAGCAGTTCCGGCTGCTGGAAGAGATGAAGCGGCGGGGCCTGCTCACCATGCGGGTCACCTTCCTGATGCGCCTCCGCGCCCGCAGCGCCGAGGAGGTGGACGCGGCGCTGGCGGAGTGGGGTCTGGAACCGCAGGCGGGCGACGACCGGCTCCGCCTCGGGGGGATCAAGCTCGGAGTGGACGGGGGCTTCGAAGGGGGCCTGATGCGCGATCCCTACGAGGAGCCGTGGGGCCAGGGCGGGACCTTCCACGGGCTGCGCACGATGCCGCAGGACGCCTACAACGAGGTCGTGATGCGTCTGGCCGAGCGGGGTTGGCGGGCCGCCACCCACGCGGTCGGCGATCTGGCGATCGACCAGGTGCTCGAGGGCTACGAGAAGGCCAACGAGGTCGTGCCGCTCGCGGGCAAGCGCTGGGCGATCGAGCACGGGTTCATTCCCCGGGAGGACCATTTCCCGACCATGAACCGGCTGGGGCTGCTCGTCGCCGGGCAGCATCACCTGTACCTCGCCGGTCCCAGCCTCGAGAAGTACTGGGGCCGGGACCGCGCGGACTGGACGACGCCGATGCGGGCCTATCTCGACGCGGGGGTCATGGTCTCGGCGGGGACCGATGCGCCGGTAGTCCCCTACCCGCCGCTATGGGTTCTGCATCACTTCGTCACCCGGGAGACCATCAGCGGCGGGGTGTTCGGCGAGGACCAGCGGGTGAGCGTGGAGGAGGGCCTCCGGCTCCTCACCCACAACGTTGCCTATCTCAACTTCGAGGAGGACCTGAAGGGCACCCTCGAACCCGGCAAGCTGGCCGACTTCGTGGTGCTGTCGGCCGATCCCCGGGACGTTCCGGCGGACGAGATTCAGGTGGAGATGACGGTGGTGGGCGGGGAGACGGTCTTCGAGCGCTGAGCCCCCCCTATCCCGGATTCTTCTTCCGCCCAAGAGATCGATGCCGGATGGTTCCCCTCTCGGCGGGAACCCCACCCGGCCTTGACGTCGGACAGGCAAGGGAACGCCGGCCTCCAGGCCGGCACAGCCCGCCGTAGGCGGGCGGCGGGACGGACCTGGCTGGCCGGGATGGTTCGCTCTTTCCGAGGGACCCCGTGAGCCCGAGCGGCGAGGAACCACCCGCGGCGCGCTCCGCACCGCTGTGCCGACCTGGTCGCCAAGAACAGGAAGCAGGCCGATATTCCGAGGCCGTCACAGCGTAAACACAGCGACGCGCGCTACATAGGTGTACGGTCGCCCGCCCCTTCGCGGGTCCGGAATCGTCTCCGCGCGACGATCAGGAGGCGCGTCGGAAGTCCTGGTAGCGGAGTTCCAGCCGATCCGGATCGGGGTGGTCTGCCGCACGCCGGGGCCGGTGGATGCGCTGTTCGTGGAGGTCTTTCAGGCCGTGTTGCAACATCGGCCCGTCCTTTTCGCGCAGCAGGTCGGGGCGGACGTGGATGACGCCCTTCGGGGTCACCCCAAGAAACATCTCGTCGAAGGCCGCATGGTGGATCTTGCACAGCGAGAGTCCGTTCGGCACCACGGGATCGCCGGTCGGATCCCGGTCCCGAATGATGTGCGCCGCGTCGAGAAGCGGTTCCCGCCGCAAGCGGCAGAAGGCGCAGCGGCTCTGGTAGGCGCGAAGCACTCGATGCCGAAAGACCCGCTGGTGAATACGCACCAACGTAGTCCGCGTTGCATACCGTCGCTCGAGTTCCCGATTGGTGGCGCTGGCCAGCGAGATTCCTTCCCCCTCGGCCTGCAGTTGATCCTCGGCAAAGGCGGGGCTGTCCGCGGCGACCGTGAAGGTCAGGCTGGATGGATCATCTCCGACGATGAACACCGGCCACACGGGCAGGTAGCGCCCGCGACGAATGGGGTGGAAGTAGATGACCGGCCGCTGCGCCTCCATGACCCTCCGGAGTCCCACATTGTCGGCGTGGCCGGTATCCGTCCCGAAGTAGCGGTAGTGCAGCAACTGGGTGTCGGGGTCGAAGCTGTCTTGATAGGGATTGTCCGGTGAGGTCCGGATGGAGAGCGGCAACTCCATCTGTCGGGGTTTCCAGATTCCCCGCTGGTTGACGAGGCCGATCCGTTCGCCTCGGAACGTGAATCCGGCGAGCAGGCCGCTCCAATCAAGTTCAGGACCGAGGAGTTCCATCTGCTCCTCCAGCCAGCTTCCGGCCGCCACGCGGATCCCGTGGTCGTCGAAGTCGGCCGGCATGTTCACGGAGATGGCGGTGTCCCAGCTTGTTGCCGGGAATCGCGCCGTGCATTCGCCATGGTACCAAGCAGATATGGCACTGACGGCATCGCAGATGGGCAGCTCCGGACGCCGATCACCCGGACGGGCGGCGCGTGGAAACTGTCCGGAAACGGATTTTGAGGCTGGGGTTGGCAGATGTCAGCGATCAGAACATCTGGGCCGCGGGGCGCCCCGAAAGCGCCGCTCGGGGCGCTACCATCGGGGCCATGCGAAACGCGATGCGCCACTCCTCCCGCACCCGGTTCGCCGCCGGGGCGGCGTTCCTTGCGGCATTGATCGCCCTCCTGGCCGCCGGCTGCGATGACAATGCAAGCCCGGCGACCCCGATGCCGTCGCCCGCTCCCGCGCCAGTCCCGGCGCCCCCGCCCGAGGAGCCCGAGCCGGCCCCGATTCAGGCGGGAGAGGTCGTGGACCGCGAGACGCTGAAGGTGTTCGTGGAGGCGGCGGCCAGCGAGGCCGTCGCGCAGATCGCCTCGGCGGACGATGCCTACGAGTTCTTCGACGCGACCTTCCGGCCCGAGGGCCCGTGGCGTCAGGGGGAGGTCTATCTGTTCGCACACGACCTGGACGGGATCCAGTTCTTCCACGCCGTGACCCCGGAGACCGAGGGGCTCGACCGCTCGGACCTCGTGGACGTGAACGGCGTGAGGCTGATCGAGGAGGTCCTCGCCGCCGTCGCCGCCGGCGGGGGATACGTCGAGTACCGATGGCCCAATCCGGTGGTCGAGGGGGACGAGGACACCGGCTCGCCGAAGGTGAGCTACGCCACCCCGCTGACCATCGGCGACCTGGAGCTGTCGCTCGGGGCGGGGATCTACCCGCCGGTGACGGCGGCCGATGTCCTGAACCGCGGGAACCTGCAACAGTTCGTGGAGCGGGCGGCGGAGGCCCTGTCCGGGCACACGGCCGACCGGGAGACCGCCTACGCCTTTCTCGACGAGAACTTCCGGGACGAGGGCGAGTGGCGGCACGGCGAGGTCTATGTGTTCGTGTTGACCATGGAGGGGGTCAACGTCTTCCAGGCGCCCAACCGCGACTGGGAAGGGACGGACACTTCCGAACTCCTGGACCTGAACGGCGTAAAGCTGTTTGACGGGATCCGCGGGGCGGCGCAGGCCGGCGGCGGGTTCACGGAGTACCTCTGGGACAACCCGGCGGTCGAGGGCGACGAGGAGAGCGGGTCTCCCAAGCTGGCCTACGTGGTTCCCGTGACCGTCGGCGATACGCCGATGATCCTCGGGTCGGGGATCTACCCCGGCGCGCCGGCGCAGTAGCCCGGGCGGCCGGCGGACGGCCGGCGGACGGCCGCGCGGGGCCGGACGACGACGCCGGAACGCTCCGTGCGGAACAGGCCGGACGCGCAGCGTCATCGCTTCGAGTTTTCCCCATCGAGGCCGGGGGTGGGACAAAACGCGTCGAAATTCCGTCTATTGGTCCTGGAGGTACATCCCCATGGACGAACGGAAACACAACGCGCCGGAGGCCGCCGGCTCAGACCTCGATTTTTGGCGGCGGCTCCGCCCGGGGACAGCCGTCGCGCGGGAGTCGGCGACCGGCCTTCCACCCAGCCGCGGCGGAGGATGCAACGGCCCTTCAAGAGCGGGCCGAGCCCGAGCACTCCGCATCTGTATTCAAATGAACGATAATGTCAGTCACAGGAGGGCTCGAATCCCTATGGCTGCGAATCAACTCGTCCAAGCTCGCATCGATCCCGCTGTGAAGGAGGAGGCGGCCGCCGTGCTGGCCGCCGTGGGCCTGACCGTCTCCGACGCCATTCGGCTTCTGCTGACCCGCGTGGCGTACGAGAAGGCACTGCCGTTCGCACCCCTTGTCCCCAACGCGGCCACGGTTGAGGCGATGAAGGAAGCCCGCAAGGGGAACCTTCCCCGGTTCGACAACACGCAGGCTCTGCTCGACGATCTGCATGCGGACGATTGAGCGGACCAGCCAGTTCAAGCGGGACTACAAGCGCGAATCAAGAGGAAGGCATCGGGTGTCTCTCGATGAGAGCCTGGCTCCCATCGTGGAACGGCGCTGATCCGTTCGGAGAGCCGGAGGCTCAGACCTCGATTGGGGGATGCGATTCGGACGGCCCGGCCCGTGGACAGCCGTCGCAGGTGTCACCCGCCGGCCCTTCGGGGCCGCAACCGCGCAGGGTGCAGCGGCCCTTGAGGAGGGAACCGAGCCCCAGCAGGAAGATCGAAAGGACGACCACGCCCAGGGAGAGGAGGATGACTCCGAGGGCCTGCCACATCGCTCCGGGATCGTATCGCCGTTAGGGCTGCTGGAGTTTCCGCCGAGAGCGGAACCGTCCGGACGCTGGGGGGGGACGTGCCGACGCCCGCCTACGGCGGGCTGTGCCGACCTGGAGGTCGGCGTTCCCGTGCCTGTGCGACATTACGGTTGCGGGGGTTTACGCCGAGAGCGGCGCCGCCCTGGCCCCGGGGGGTACGGGCTGCCGCCCGCCTACGGCGGGCTGTGCCGGCCTGGAGGCCGGCGTTCCCGTGCGGGCGGTGCTGTGGGGGCTGTTGGGGGCCGCGCCGAGAGGGGAGCCGTCTGGGCGCTGGGGGGGACGTGCCGACGCCCGCCTACGGCGGGCTGTGCCGGCCTGGAGTGGAGTTGCCCCGGGAAAACGGACCACTCATAGTGCCGGTGGCACAAAGGAGGTCTGAGATGGGCAGTCCTGGCCGCCGATATACGGCGGAGTATCGAAAGCGGGTGGTTGCGCTGGTTCGCTCGGGACGTAGCGCCGAGGAAGTCGCAGAGGAGTATGAGGCGAGTCCGCGAGCGATCCGGCGTTGGGTGATGGACGCGGATGCGGCGGAGGGCCGCGGGGGCGACGGCTGGACGAAAGAGGAGCGGGAGGAGTTGAAGCGGCTGGAACGTGAGAACCGGCGGCTGCAGCGGGAGAACGCCTTCCTAAAAAAAGCGGCGGCCTGGTTCGCCCGGGAGACATCGTCGGGAGGTACCGACTGATGGATGCGAGCCGGGCCGTGATGAGCGTGCGGGAGATGGGGCGCCTGCTGGGAGTGTCCCGCAGTGGGTATTACGCCTGGCGTGGCCGCGGGGCCAGTGCGCGGGTTCAGGCGGACGAGCGCCTGAAGGTGGAGATCGCGGCGGCCCATGCGGCGAGTCGAGGCACCTACGGGGCGCCGCGGATCCGGGCGGAGTTGGCAGCGCGGGGAAACCAGACGAGCCGGAAGCGGGTTGCGCGGCTGATGCGGGCGTTGGGGATCTGTGGTGTAAGCCGCCGACGCCGCGTCCGCACCACGATCCGGGACGGCGAGGCGCGGCCGGCGCCGGACCTGGTGGACCGGAACTTCGAGGCCACGGCTCTGGACCAGCTCTGGGTGGCCGACATCACCTACATCCCGACGCGGACGCGAATGTTGCACCTGGCGGTGGTTGTGGACGCCTGCAGCCGGCGGGTGGTGGGCTGGGCGATGGCGCTGCATGCGCGGGCCACCCTGGTCCTGAAAGCCTTGGACATGGCGCTCGAGCAGCGGCGGCCCCAGGGAGTGATCCACCACTCGGACCAGGGGTGCCAATACACCTCGGTGGCGTTCGGGCGCCGCTGCCGGGCCACCGGGGTCCGGCCTTCCATGGGTTCGGTGGGGGACTGCTACGACAACGCGATGGCGGAGTCCTTCTTCGCCACCCTGGAGTGCGAGGTGCTCGACCGGACCCAGTTCCCCAACCCCAAAGCTGCCGGCGAAGCCGTCTTCGAGTTCATCGAGGCTTGGTACAACCCTTATCGGCGGCACTCCGCCCTCGGCTACCTGTCACCCGTAGACTTCGAACAACAACTCCGGGGGCCGCCATGAACCGGCGCTCCCACTGGTCCGAGAAACCGGGGCAAGCTCAGAGGTCGGCGTTCCCTTGCGGGCGGTGCTGTGGGGGCCGTTGGGGTCCGCGCCGAGGGGGGAGCCGTCCTGGCGTTGGGGGAGCCAGCGCCACGTACGGCGGATCAGCGAGGGGCGGTAGCCGTGCGGAAGGCGCTGGTTGCCTGTTCCTGAATGCGTCCCGCCGGGTCCGCGGTCAGGAAGAGCGCGGCGATGTCCTTCGCCTCCGCGAGGGCCAGCCCTTCGGCCGGCCCGAGCACGTAGAGGGCCGTGGCCCAGGCGTCGGCATCGAGACACGACTCCGCGAGCACCGTGACGGAACCGGTCCGGCGCTCGACCGGCCGTCCGGCGCGCGGGTCCAGGATGTGGGTCCAGTAGCGATCGTCCCCGTCCGCCCCGTCCGCCGCCGTCCGGAAATCGCGGTACCCGCCGGAGGTGGCCATCCCCAGGTCGCGGATCGGAAACGCGCGGTGCACCTGGGTCGCGAGACCGACCGCCGGATTCTGGATGCCCGCCGTCCAGTCTCCGGTGGCCCGGATCTCGCCACCCACCTCGACAAGATGCTCGGCAAGACCGAGGTCCGCGAGCACCGCGGCGAGCCGGTCCACCGCGTAGCCCTTGGCGATTCCGGAGAGATCCATCTCGACCCCGGGAACCTCTCGCTCGAGCAGGGCCCGCCCGCCGGACCGCTCCAGGGAAAGCAGGCCGCTCCCCACCCGGGCGCGGGCGGCTGCAACCGCTCCGGGATCGGGCGCGGCGAGGTCCCGGTCGCCCCCCGGGCCGAAGCCGAACAAGCGGAGCAGGGGGCCGACGGTGATGTCGAACGCCCCGGCGGATTCCTCATGGACCCGGAGCGCCGCTTCCAGGACATCCGCGAGGGGACCCGAAATCGGGAAGGGACCCGTGGAGTCCGACGCGTTCAGGCGGGAGAGCTCGGAGTCCGCCCGCCAGTTGGACATGCTCCGGTCCACCGCGTCGAGTTCGGCTTCCATCGCCGCCCGCACGGTTTCGGAATCCGTCTCCGGGCCGCGAATGCGGACCGTCCAGCGGGTACCGAAGGCTTCCCCGTCGAGGGTCCAGGTCGGTTCGGGCGGCGGGGCGCAGGCGGCCGCGGCACCGCCTGCCAGCGCTGCGAGCGCGAGCGGCAGTGCGCGTTTCGCTCGCCTCCGGCGAGCGATGCCGGCCGGAGGCCGGCGCTCCTTGGCGCTTTCGGGTGTCAGGCGCCGGGCAACCGGTACTGGACCGACTTCTTGACTGCCGCGTCGATGTCCTGCGGGGTGAGCAGGACGGTCACCTGAACGGTGAGAGCGCCCGCGGCGGCGATGTTCAGGGAAAGCGTCGTCGCTGCCGTTTCGTCGGGAAGGTCAACGATCAGATAGAGGTCGCAGTCGCCAAAGGCGTAATAGAACCCTTCCAGGGTGCCTCCGGCGCTCTCGACGGTCTGGCGCAGCGCCGCTTCCCGGCCGCTGCCGCCCTCGGCGATCAGTCCCTTGAGGCCCGACTGCGTGTAGTTGGTCCGGAACATGTACTTGGCCATGCTGTTTCCCCTTTGCCCAGAGTGGCGTGGTGTCGCCGTGGTGCGACGTAGTTATACGCCACCGGATCCGACGGCGGCGCTATCCGAAGTCGTCGAAGGCGATGTTCTCGGGCTCCACGCCCAGGCTGTCGAGCATCTGGAGACAAGCCTTCAGCATCATTGGCGGACCGCACAGGTAGTACTCGGCGTCTTCGGGATTGGGATGGTCCTTCAGGTAGTTGTCGTAGAGGACCTGGTGGATGAACCCGGTGTAGCCGGTCCAGTTGTCCTCGGGGAGCGGCTCGGAGAGCGCCAGCTTCCAGTCGAAGTTGGGGTTCTCGGCGGCGATCGCGTCGAAGTCTTCCTGGTAGAAGGCCTCCCGGAGGCTGCGCGCGCCGTACCAGAAGGAGACCTTGCGGTCCGTGTTGAGCCGGCGGAACTGGTCGAAGATGTGGGAACGCATGGGCGCCATGCCCGCTCCGCCGCCCACGAAGACCATCTCGTTGCCGCTCTCCTTGGCGAAGAACTCGCCGAAGGGCCCCGAGATGGTCACTTCGTCCCCGGGTTTCAACCCGAACAGGTACGACGTCATCTTGCCTGGCGGGACGTCGGGCATCCGGGGCGGCGGCGAGGCGATGCGCACATTCAGCAGGATGATCCCGCGCTCCTCGGGATAGTTCGCCATCGAATAGGCCCGCACGACCTCCTCGTTCTCGGCAACGGTGGCCTTGTACTGCCACATGTTGAAACGGTCCCAGTCGTCGCGGTACTCCTCCTCGATGTCGAAGTCCCCATAGGTCAGGTCGTAGGCCGGGCACTCGATCTGGATGTAACCACCCGCCCGGAAGGGGACCTCCTCGCCGGCGGGCAGCTCCAGCACGAGTTCCTTGATGAAGGTGGCAACGTTGTGGTTCGACCGGACCCTGCACTTCCACTGGCGCACGCTGAAAAGCTCCGGCGGCACCTCGATGCTGACGTCCTGCTTCACCTTGACCTGGCACGAGAGCCGGACGCCCTCGCGTTCCTCGCCCCGGGTCAGGTGGCTGCGCTCGGTCGGGAGTACGGCGCCCCCGCCGTCGAGCACCCGCAGGGTGCAGACCCCGCAGCTCCCCTTGCCGCCGCATGCCGAAGGAATGAAGAGGCCGTTCGCCGCCAGGGTCCCGAGCAGCGTGCCCCCCGCCGGGGTGCAGACGTCGTGCTCCGGGTCGCCGTTGATGCGGATCGTGACCTCGCCGGTGGCCACCAGCCGTTTCCGCGCGTAGAGGAGCACGACCACGAGGGCGAGGATGACCCCGGTGAAACCGGCGACTCCGAGGAGGACCGTCGTCACGGGGATTTGCCCTAGAGCTGAATGCCGCCGAAGGCCATGAAGCCAATGGCCATCAGCCCGGTGAGCAGGAAGGTGATGCCGAGGCCGCGCAGCCCGGCCGGGATGTGGTGGTAGCGCAATCGCTCCCGGATCCCGGCGAGGGCGGCGATGGCGAGCAGCCAGCCGACCCCGGACCCGAAGCCAAACACCGCGGACTCCGGCAGGGTGAGCCCCCGCTCGACCATCAGCAGCGATGCCCCCAGGATCGCGCAGTTCACCGCGATGAGCGGCAGGAACACCCCGAGGGCGGCGTGGAGCGTCGGGAAGAACCGGTCGAGCGTCATCTCCACCACCTGCACGGTGGCCGCGATCGTCCCGATGAAGGTCAAGAAACGCAGGAAGGACAGGTCCTGACCCGAGAGCGAGGCATGCGCCCAGCCGAGCGCGCCGGGTCGGAGCAGGTAGTCATTGATGGCGTGGTTCAGCGGGGTCGTCACGGTGAGGACGAAGACGACCGCCAGTCCCAGGCCGATGGCGGTGCTGACCCGCTTCGAGACCGCGAGGAATGAGCACATCCCGAGGAAGAAGGTCAGGGCCATGTTCTCCACGAAGATCGCCTTGACCGCGATGTTCAGGTAGTCCTGGAGCATCACTCCGCCTCGTTCTGCTCGGGCCGGAAGGTCCGCAGGATCCAGATCAGGAACCCGATGACGAAGAACGCGCCCGGCGACAGGCTCATCAGCCCGTTGGGAGTGAACCAGCCGCCCTCCGAAGCGAGCGGCAGCACCGGGATGCCCCAGAAGGTCCCGGCGCCGAGCACCTCGCGCGACGCCCCGACCACCAGCAGGATGGCCGCGTAGCCCATCCCGTTCCCGATCCCGTCGATGAGGCTCTTGAGCGGCGGGTTCTGCATCGCGAACGCCTCCGCCCGGCCCATGATGATGCAGTTCGTGATGATGAGGCCCACGAAGACGCTGAGCTGCTTCGAGATCTCATAGACGTACGCCTTCAGGATCTGGTCGGTGACGATGACCAGCGAGGCGATGATGGTGAGCTGGACGATGATCCGGATGTTGGTGGGGATCATGTTCCGGAGCAGGCTCACCGACAGGTTGGACAGCGCGATCACCGCGACCACGGCGACGCTCATCACCACCGACGTCTGCATCCCGGTGGTGACCGCGAGGGCCGAACAGATCCCGAGCACCTGGAGTGCGATCGGGTTGTTGTGGATGAGCGGATCCATCAGGACCCGCCGGGTTTCGCTCGCCATTTCCGCCTAGTCGCCCGCGGCCGCGCTCAGACGCACGAGGAAGGGGCCGAACCCGTTCTCGGCGAGCCAGAATCGCAGCAGGTTCGTCACCCCGCGACTGGTCATGGTGGCGCCGGCGAGCCCGTCCACGCGGTGCGGGTCCTCGGCGACCGGCCCGGCGGCCGCCCGCACCACCTCGATGATCGGCTCGCCGGCGGATCCGAACACCCGGCGGCCCGGCCAGAGGGCCTTCCAGCTGGGGTTGTCCACCTCGCCGCCGAGGCCGGGAGTTTCCTTGTGTTCGTAGAAGGTGAGCCCACGGACCGTGTCGAGGTCCGCCTCGAGGGCCAGGTACCCGTAGAGCACCGACCAGAGCCCCTGTCCCCGGACCGGAAGCACGACAGCGTCCAGATCGCCCTCCGCCTCCACCAGGTAGACGACCGAACGTCGCTCCACCCGTCGAATCCGGGCCAAATTGTCGGGGGCCGCCCGCGATGAGTCCGTGATCCCGGCCTCCACCAGTGGGTCCACGGTCGCGGGGTCCACGTCCGGAAGTTCCTCTCCGGTCTCGAGATCCACCACCACCGCGCGCACCGCGGCGAAACGTTCGGCCATGTCGGCTTCGGAGAGTTCTTCGTCCGGGTTCGCGAGTCCGGCGGCAAAAAGGACGTTGCGCTGGCGCTCCCGTTCGGCGTTCGCCGCCTGGAGGTCCCGGAGGGCCACCGCCGAGCCGGAAACCATCACGGCGCAGACCAGGCACACGGCGCCCGCGAACGCCAGGATGTAGCGGGCGGTGCTCACGAGAGGACGGCCACCGGAATTTAGCCGCGCCCTGCGGTAACGAGCGCCGACGCGGCGGCCCGGCGGCGGATGTTGCTCCGCAGGGCGAAGTGATCGATGAGCGGCGCGAAGACGTTCATCAGCAGGATGGAGAGCATCATGCCCTCCGGATAGGCGGGATTCACGACCCGAATCAGGACCACGAGCACGCCGATCAGGAAGCCGTAAACCAGCCGGCCGCCGCTCGTGGAGGGGGCGGTCACCGGCTCGGTGGCCATGAAGACGGTGCCGAAAGCCCATCCGCCCAGCAGGTAGTGCCACCAGAAGGGGATGGCGAAGAACGGATTCGTGTCCGAGCCGACGAGGTTCAGGAGGCCGCCCATCACCAGGGTTCCCGCCGCCACCGCGAGCATGATCCGGAGCGAGCCGATCCCGGTCGCCGCGAGGATCACGGCGCCGAAGAGGCAGGCCAGCACCGAGGTCTCTCCCATCGAGCCGGGGAGCAGTCCGATGAAGGCGTCCCAGGCGGAGATGCCGGCTCCGCCCGCCGGATGGAAGGTCTCCGGAAGGGCTTCCGGACCGACGAGGCTGAAACGGGCGAGCCAGGTCGCCCCGCTGACGGCGTCCGGAGCGGTGTCGGCGGCGATCCAGATGCGGTCGCCGGTCAAGTCGCTGGGGTAGGCAAAGAAGAGGAAGGCCCGAGCAGTCAGGGCGGGGTTCAGGATGTTGAAACCGCTGCCCCCGAAGATTTCCTTGCCGACCACGACCCCGAAACTGATGCCGAGCGCCACCTGCCAAAGCGGCACCGTGGGCGGCAGGATGAGCGGGAAGAGCATCCCGGTGACCAGGAAGCCCTCGCTCACCTCGTGGCGGCGGATCACCGCGAAGAGCACCTCCCAGAGGCCGCCGACCGCGAAGGTCACGATCAGGACCGGCAGGTACCAGAGTCCGCCGTGGACGACCGCCGCCAGCACGCTGTCGGGAGAGAAACCGATCCCGAGCGCCTCGATCGCCGCCGTCCGCCAGCCGGGGAGCGGCGTGGCGCCCTGCGATATCGCGAGGTTCGCCTGGAGGCCGGTGTTGTAAAAGGCCATCGCCACGGTGCCGGCGAGCGCGATGACCACCGTGAACATGAGCCGCTTCATGTCCAGGCGGTCGCGGCCGTGCGACGGCCCGGCAGTGGTCTTCCCCGGGGTGTAGAGGAAGGTGTCCTGGGCGTCCCAGAGCGGCCACAGGCGGTGGAGCCGGCCTCCCGGCTCGAACGGTGCGCCGAGGCGATCGAGGGTCTTGCGCAGCACCGCGATCTAGCCTTCTTTCTCGAGCGTGTCGAGGACGCGCCGGAGGGCGGGGCCGTAGTCATTTTTCGCCGGGCAGGCGAAGGTCAGCAGGCCGAGGTCTTCCTCGATGAGTTCGAGCACCCCGAGCTCTTCGGCCCGCTCGATGTCCTCCATCAGGAGGGCGCGGAGCAGCATCACCGCGGGAATATCGAACGCCATCACCCGGTCGTAGCTCGCGATGGGCACGATGGCCCGGCGGGAACCGTGCGTTCCGGTGCCGATCGGGTGGGCTCGGGCCGGCAGCGCGGCGGAGAGGAACGCGCGGCTCGCCGACACCGCCCCTGCCCCCGGTGCGAGCCAGCCCAGCAAACGCCGGCGGCGGTCCTCTTCGAGCACCGTGACCTGCCGGTGATACCGGCCGAGGAAGCCGGTCGCCTCGTCCCCGGCGATCCGCCCGGAGAGGAGCGACCCGGAAACGACCCGGCGTTCCCCCGGCTCCCGTCCCGCTGCCGGCTCCGGCGCCGCGAACTCCGCCAGCGAAGCCCCGATGGGCGTCCGCATGAGCGTGGGGCGGCGAACCGGCGGTCCCCCCAGCGCGACCACCCGGTGGGCGTCTCCGGCGCCGGTGCGGAAAAGACTGCCGATGGAGGCCAGGTCCTGGGCGTCGAGGTGCCACGCCTCCCGGTCGCGGCGCACGGGCGCGAGCCGGTGGATGTGAAGGCCCGCGGTCCCGGCGGGATGGGGGCCGCTGAACTCTTCGTGGCGTATCCGTTCCCCGCCGTCCACCGGGAGTCGCTTCCCGGGACGCGAACAGACGAAGACCGGCCCGGAGGTGAGCTGCGCTATGGCTGCGAGTCCCCACTCGAGGTCCGTCTCCCGTCCGGCGACCGCGGCGACGGGGTCGGGCGCGAGCGGAGCGGTGTCCGTCGCCGTCACGAAGATTGCCTGCGGCCGGGTCGCGGGGTTCGCAACCCGCCCGAACGGCCGGGTGCGGATCGCGGTCCACTCTCCCGATTCGAGCAGGAGCTCCTGGACCGGGTCCTCGCCGAGCGCGTCCGGATGACGCCCGCTCCAGGCTGCCGCGGCGTGTCCCGAACTGCCGCCGCCGGCGCGCTCGCCGGGGTTCACCTCGATCACCAGTGACAAGAAGGCGCGGCGTTCGCCCCGGTGCACGGCGATCACCCGCCCGCCGAGCGGCGCGGTGAAGCGGATCCCGGGAGTCTTCTTATCCTCGAAGAGGACGCTGCCCCGGGAGACCGAGTCGCCCTCCCGGACCCGCATGGTGGGCCGCATCCCCGGGTAGTCCGCACCGAGCAGCGCGATCCGGGACGGGACGCGGAGTTCGTCCGCCCGCCCGTCCGCCGCCGGGGCACCCTGGAGGCGTACGTCGAACCCGCGGCGCACGGTATGAAGACTCATGAAGACGTTGTGCTCAGAAGGAGTGCGAAGCGAGCCCCGTCGGAGGAGCTGGCGGGGTTGAGAACCCGGGTAGGCCGGAACGGCGAATCATCCGTTTCTGGGCAACCGGGAATCTTCGCACAAGGCGGCCGCAAAGGGACGGATGGCTTCAGGAGCGCCGGCCCCACCGTCAAGATGGCTGTGTCTCGGCGGGTACCCCGGCCAGCCTTGGCGTCGCACGACAGCGGAGCGCCGGCCTCCGGCCGGCCCAGTTCTCCCGGTGGGGGCCGCTCCCCGCCGGGGAGCGAAACGCACATCGCCCTCCAGCCCCCACAGCACCACCGGCACGGGAACGCCGATCTCCAGATCGGCACAGCCCCGCGAAGCGGGGCGGCGGGACGGACCCCGCGAGCACAGGCGGCGGGCGACCGCAATGGAACGCCGATCTCCAGATCGGCACAGCCCCGCGAAGCGGGGCGCCGGGACAGACCCCCACGAGCACAGTCGGCGGGCGACCGCAATGGAACGCCGATCTCCAGATCGGCACAGCCCGCCGCAGGCGGGCGCCGGGACAGCCCCCCAACCGTCAAGACGGCTCCCGTCTCGGCGGGAACCCCAGCAGCCCTGGCGGCACACAGGAACGGACCCAGTCTGCTCGGAGCGTGGGCAATCCAGGCCAGCCCATTTGCGTCTCACTCTTGGCCAAGAGTGAGACACAACACCGTTTGTGGTGCACAGGCGAGCGACAAATCTCGTTGTGGCTCATTTTTCGCCGAAAGTGAGCCACAAAGCTCCCTCTGACCCACCGGTGAGGCACACGCAGCCTGGCAGGCCGCCACGTTCTTTACAACTTGCCGCCGGGCCTCGGAATCTTCAACTCCTCCCAGAGCCAGCCGGTATCCATCGGCTCACGCCCCTCCCTTACGGCACTCCGGGATTCCACGTTCTCGATTCCCTTCAGCCACGCGACCACCTCGGCCCGCCCCTTCCGGGTTTTGGCGGCCTGCCGCGGCGTCCGGTTGCCGAGCATCGGAACCCGTTCGTCGAGGGTGCGGCGGTAGTGATCTTCGATATAGGCGGCCGCCAGCGCCTGCATTTCTTCCGTCGGACGAACCACCGCGTCCGCTTCCTCGGGAAGGCCGTCCAGGAACCGTCCAGCGGGTGACGGCCCCTCAGCCGTCGTCCCCTCCGAAAGCGCCCGAAGCTGCGCGAGCGGATCTTCGTGCGAGGTGAGCGGCGTTCCCACCAGCGAACCCAGCACCGAGGCCACGAGTTCCCGTCCCTGCTCGGCGCGCTCGACGGAGTTCGTGTGGAGCAGCAGGGCGCCGTCCGCGATCTCGAGATGTCCGAGGCTCAGCCGCAAACCGCCGGCCTTCGCGCCACCCCGCGGCGAATCGCGGGGACCGGCGTGGGCCGGAGATTCGGGGCCGGTCCAATTCCAGAGCTGCCCTTCCTCGGGGATCCGGTCGAGCTCCGCGACGGCGTCGAGAGCCCGCGCGACCTCCGCCTCGTCGCCTTCGATCGGAAAACGTACGTTGGAAAGCAGCAGCGGCTGTCCGTCGGTGTTGGCCAGCGACTCGAAGAAGGCTTCCTTCTGTCTGACGGTCCAGACGACGAGCTGCACCGTGAAGAAAGGACCAGCAGCGGGACTCGCGAGGTAGAAGTCCTGGGCCTCGCGCTCGGTCACCGTGCCCTTGCCGCCGGCTCTCCGCACGATCTTCGTGAGTCCCTTCCTGATCCGCTTGATCTCCCGCGTCAGGTCGCTGAGGCAGCGGTCGGCCAGCTCCCGGGGGCAGTGCAGCAGGCCGGAGGCGAAACAGCGCGCGCCGCCTACCGTGAGGATCCGGGCAATCAGGCAGTCCCACAGCGCCAGCGTTTGGGAACCCAGTTCTTCCGACACGACGATCGGGTCGCCGCCCCGGACGAGATCGCGCACGGTGAGGGTGCTGCCGCGGTCGAGCGCAACAACTTCGTAGAGCGAAGGCGACGCGTCCCGCAGTCCCTGCATGAATTCCTTCGCCGGCTCTCCAAGAGTCCAACCCCGCCGGTCGAGGTAGGCATCCACCACGTTCTCTTCCTCCTCGTCACCGAAGCCGGCGGCCAGGAAGTCCTCGAAGATGGCGACGGAGACCTGTCTGGCGAGCGGACCCAACTGCTCGCCCACCTCCGCCGGCTCGCGCTCCAGCACGTCCGCGACGGGACCGAGGTGGGCGGAAAACACCTCTTGCTGGCGCTCCTGCCAGGGGCTCCGCTTAGCCCAGCTGGCGAGCCGATCGGTGGCCTCGTCGGCGCCGGGGACACGCACAGCAGATCCTGCTTCAGAGATTCAGCGGAAGTCGCGTCCGCCGCGAACCGGCGGACACAGGTCGAGAGTACCGCAGGCCGCTACTGCGACATGTTGCCGGCCAACCGGCGGGCCACCGCGACGTTGGCCCCGCAAGACCCGGCATGCAGACGACGCCGAGACCCGCGCCGCCCCTGATCGCTGTGGTGACCCTTTTGCGACCATTGCTCGGTCAAGGGCCGTGGGAGATTCCGTCCTTGCGGGCGGCTTTCTTTTCTCCGGCACAGCGACGGCAGCTCCGGTCGATATACAGGGTCGGCGACGCCAGCTCCGGTCGATATCCGGGGTCGGCGACGCCAGCTCCGGTCGATGACGGCAGCCGCGGGAGACAGCTCCGGTCGATAACGGCGTCCGCGGGAGACAGCTCCGGTCGATGACGGCAGCCGCGGGAGACAGCTCCGGTCGATAACGGCGTCCGCGAAAGGCAGCTCCGGTCGATAACGGCATCCGCGGGAGACAGCTCCGGTCGATAACGGCATCCGCGGAAGACAGCTCCGGTCGATATCCGGGGTCGGCAACGGCAGCTCCGGTCGATAACGGCAGCCGCGGGAGGCAGCTCCGGTCGATATCGAGTCGCTGATCCCGGTCGGGGTCGGCAATATCAAGCGCCCACCGATTCGGAAACGATCCCCCGGACCCGGACAGCGGGCAACGTGCGCCCGTCCATCCGGCGCTGATTCACAGGTACTTTGCTCCGCTCCACTCCGGCGCCTGCTGGTTCTGGCTCAGCCGCAACCGTTGCAGCTCGAGGGCGGAATAGCAGCCGTCGAGATCGGTCTCTGTTGAGAGGATGCCCGGCAGGCTGACCGCAGCTTCCAGCATGAAGCGCTCGGCCAGCGGGTGGTCCGGGTGCGCCCGGTACGCATCGTGCCACCAGCCGAGAATCCGGTCCTGCGCGGCCCTGAGCAGCCGGTCCGACGGCAGGAGGTCGCGCTTCTCGTGCTGATTGACCGTTCGGTGCGTGGGTAGCAGGTTCCAGAGGTCTCCGCAGGGCCAGACGGCCCATGGGAAACAGTGATCCATGTCGAGTTTGTCAACGGACAGACGCTTACCGCTCCAGACGCAATGGAGAGGCTGTTCGGCGAGCAACCGCTCGGCCTGCTCCCGCGCAAGGCTTACGTCCCGAGTGGGATCCTCCCAGGTCATGGCCGCAGAGAGCTGGGCGTCTTCAAGCCTGCGTCCCTGTCTCTCCGCGTAGGATCGGGTCATCCGCTTCCATTCAGCAACGATCGCGGGTTCGATCCACACGGCAAAACGTTGAGCCGCCTGCCACAGGTGGATCGGTACCCGCATCGTGCCGAAGCTCGCGAGGTACGGCTCGTCCAGCCGCACCCCACCCGGATACCGGCCTGCCGTACCGGCCCCTGCGGGAAGAATGGGTTCCGGCGCGTTGGGATACGTCATGTGGCGCGCCGGCATCCTACGAATGGTGCCCGCCACGTCCCTGAGTGCGTGGTGGAGCGCCCGGCCGCTGTCGCCGGTGAGCCGTGAGCCCATCCGAAGGTCTGACAGATATGCGAGCTGCCCGAAAGCCTCCTTGGCGAAACCGAGTCCCTGACCACCCTGCTGGTTATTCCGGTTCTGGGGCAAGTCTGCCGCCAGCAGCGGCTTGTAGAGCCGAATCCAGGTCAGCGCCACCAGGCCCATCGGAATCGCGACGTGCTCGTCGTCCACCGGCGATGCGAACCCGCCGGCGCTGTCGGCGATGCGGCAGAGCACGCGCAGCAGGCCGAGCTTGTACGTGGAACTCTTGTCGTCGTTCAGAATGACGTGCCGCAGCAGCGGCAGTGCGCCGGTACCGTCGTCTGGAAGCCGGACCGCCAGTTGTTCCCAACGGATCTCGCGGCGGCCGAGCTGGTCGGCGGCGGTGTTCTCCCGTTCGACAAACGCACCGTGATCCCGCGCGAGGCGCTTGATCTCCGCCGCAGAGACAGGATGGAACGTGCGGCCCGCCTCGGCGGAGCCGCTGCGCAGCGTGATGGCCAAGACGCCGCCAGGCTTGAGGAGTGTGATCAGCTTTCTGAACGCCCTCGCCCGGTCCGATGGGGCGACATGCATCCAGACCGCGCTGACCAGGATCACGTCGAAGGCGAGGCCGGTCCGGAACGTACGTTTGAGGCCGGGCAGCGAGTCGGAGATCCATTGAATGCGCGGAACGTCGTGCCGTTCACGCGCCATCGTGCGAAGTCCGGAGGACGGTTCGACCGCGACGACTTCGTAGCCCTTGTAAGCCAACCATGCCGCATCGCGACCACTGCCGGCACCAACGTCGAGGATGGTCGCGGGCTGCGAAGGCAATAAGTCCGTCAGCCAGCCATGAACGCGCTCCGGAGAGACAGCCTCGTAGCGATCCGCCAGCATCTCGGCATGGGCGTCGTACCAGGCGATCTCGTCGGACAAAGTTCGATTGGGCCCGCACGGGACGCTGCCGAGCGGCGATTGAGCCCCGGCGACATGGTACGTCCACGGACGCTGGATGGCGTTCCCAGGCAATCGCGCAAACGGCAGGACGATGCCCGCCTCCGTGACCCGCGCCCCGGCGCGGAGGGCGGATAATCCCGTGTTCCCTGGAGCCCCTGCATGAGCGCGTACTTTGATCGCCGGTCCGACCTGTTCCGCGACGCCTTCGAGGAGGGCCTGCCGTACTCCGACTACGTCGCCACCGGAAACGACCGCGAACAGGCGGCCTGGACGCGGGCCGGGGCCGCGCTTCCGGCGCTGCCGGAAGACGCCACCACCCGACTCGACGCCGCCGGCCGCATCGTGAACGTGCTCTGCCTCAGCGGAATCTGGTGCGGGGACTGCGTCCGCTCGGTCCCGATCGTGGCGCGGCTCGCCGAGGCGGCGGGGCCATCCGTCGATCTGCGCCTCGTGGACCGGGACGCCATCCCGGAACTGCGGGACGAGCTTCGCGTACTGGGCGCCATGCGGGTTCCGATGGTCGTGTTCCTGACGGAGGACTTCCACGAGATCGGCCGGTTCGGGGACCGGCCGCTGGCGGTGTACCGCGAGAAAGCTGCGACGGAACTCGGCGCCGCGTGCCCGCTGCCCGGGTCGGCGGACGGCGGAGCCCTTGCCGCCGAGACGGCCGAGTGGCTCGACGTGTTCGAGCGGATGATCCTGATGGCGCGGCTGGCGCCGCCGCTCCGGGCGCGGCACGGGGATTGACGAGTCTGACCCCTGTATACTGCGGATATACTCATCGTATGAGTACACGTCTCCAGGTCGTTATGGACGCGGACGAATTGCGGGGGTATCGGGACGCCGCCCAGCGCGAGGGACTTCGACTGTCCGAGTGGGTTCGCCTGCGCCTCCGGGAGGCCAAACAGGACGGGCCGGCGAAGAAGGCGGAGCAAAAGCTCCGCGCGATTCGAATCGCCACCTCCTATTCCTTCCCCACCGGGGACATTGACCAGATGCTCGCCGAGATCGAAGCGGGGCGCACCGCCGAGTGACATTCGTGGACTCCAACATCCCGATGTATCTGATCGGGAGCCCCCATCCCTGCCGGGACGAGGCGCGGCGAGCGCTGGAGGGTCTGGCGTTGACCGGCGAAAGGCTGGTGACGAGCGTGGAGGTGCTTCAGGAGATCCTGCACCGCTATTCGGCGATCCGCCGTCCGGACGCCATTCACCCGGCGTTTTCGGCTCTGCTCGATCTCGTGGACGAGGTGTTTCCCGTCATTCTCGACGATGCGCTCCGGGCTCGGGAAGTGCTGTTCTCCGTCCCGTCGGTCTCGTCGCGCGACGCCATGCACATCGCGGTGATGGATCGGTGCGGAATCTCGCGAATCCTGTCGTTCGATCGCGGTTTCGACGAGGCGCCCGGGATCCAGCGCCTGCCTTCCGGCGCCTGACCACGCCCCGCGAGTGGCCGGATGCGGTCGAGCGGATGATCCTGATGGCGCGGCTGGCGCCGCCCCTCCGGGCGCGGCACGGGGACTGACCAGCGGACGCGCACCATGGTTTCGGAACCCGTCACCCCGAAGCTCCAGCCGCTGCTGGCCGAGGTGCGCCAAATGTTCGCTGACCATGAGCGGCGAATTGACCAACGATTCGACAAGCAAGGCGGCGAGCTGGACGCCATCATCGCCCGCGTGGACGAGCTGATCGCGCTGACGGCCTTCATGCTCGGCGCCCTGGCCATGCTGAACGTTTTGCTCTTCGGGATGTTCGTCGTCCTGCTCACCACCTGAACGGCTCCACTGCCGGCGCCGCGCCACTGGCGGGATGGCACGGGTGTTGAGGATTCCGGGGGCGGAACCGCCGGTGGTCCACGCCGAGAGGGGAAACACTCTGGCGCTGGGGGGTCCGTCCCGCCGCCCCGCTTCGCGGGGCTGTGCCGATCTGGAGATCGGCGTTCCCTGGCGGTCGCCCGCTGTTTGGGCTCGTGGGGGGCCGTCCCGCCGCCCCGCTGCGCGGGGCTGTGCCGGTCTGGAGGCCGGCGTTCCCGTGCCGGTGTGCCGCCCGTGCGGATTAGCATTGTCCGCTTCCCGCGCTCCGCGCGGCGGTGCCGGCGTGAAGGCCGGCGTTCCCTCTTCCGTGCCCGTGTAACGACCTGATGCTGGATATGTGGCGGCGGGTGCTGCCGTACCTCCGACCCTACAAGGGCCGGCTTGCGTTCGGGTTCACCGCGCTGGTGCTCTGCCGGGTGTTCTACCTGGTCGTCCCGCAGGTGCTGGAACGGGCGGTCAACGCGCTCGAAGCCGGGGCGACCAGCGAGATGTGGACCTATGGCGGCTACATCGTGGCCGCCGCCGCGGGGTCCGCCGTCTTCCGCTACTTCATGCGGTGGTACCTGATCGGGGTCTCGCGGTACGCCGAGTACGACATGCGGCGGGCCTTCTATCTCCATCTGCAACGGCTGCCGGCGGCCTTCTACGCGCGCTACCGGGTGGGGGACATCCTGTCCCGCGGCGCGCAGGACATGAACGCCGTGCGCATGGTGCTCGGCCCGGGGCTCATGTACCCGGTGGAGACCGTCATCACCACGGTCGGCTGTTTCGGGTTCATGCTGGCGATCAGTCCCCGCCTCACGCTGGTGGCGCTCGCGGTGATGCCGGTCGTCTCCATCCTGATGAAGGTGCTCGGGGAGCGGATCTTCCGGCGCTCCGAGGCGGTGCAGGCGAAGATGGCCGACATCTCCGCGGTGGTCCAGGAGAACGCGGCAGCGTCGCGGCTCGTCCGCGCCTTCGTGCAGGAGGACGCGCAGCGCAAGGTCTTCGGCAAGGAGAACGAGGACTACGCGGCGCTCAGCATGAAACTCGTCGCGGTGAGCGCGGCGCTCTTCCCGTTGCTGCTCGCGCTGATCGGCATGGGCCTCGCCGGGTCCCTGGTGCTCGGGGGACGGATGGTCATCGGGGGCGCGATTTCCCTCGGGGAACTGGTCGCCTTCCTCTTCTACTACGGCTACCTGACCTGGCCGATGATCGCCATCGGCTGGGTGGTCAACATCCATCAGCGAGGCGCCGCCTCCATGAAACGGCTGGCGGCGATCTTCGACGCCGAGCCGCTTCCGTCTCCGCCGCTCCTGGCCGCGGCGCCCGCAACGCCGCGGCCGGCGGCCGCGATCGAATTCCAAGGAGTCCGCTTCGCCTACCCCGCGGCGGCGAGCGGCAGAGCCCTGTCCAACGGAAACGGAACGGGGGCCCGGCCGGTCCTTGCCGATTTCAACCTGGCCATCGAACCCGGCCAGACCGTGGCGCTCGTCGGCAGGACCGGCAGCGGCAAGAGCACCGTGGCCCGGCTCATCCCCCGGATCTACGACGCTCAGGAGGGCTCGATCCGGATCGACGGGCGCGACGTCCGCGAGATCCCGCTCCACGAACTGCGGACCGACATCGGTTTCGTCCCGCAGGACAGCTTCCTGTTCTCCATGACCCTGCGGGACAACCTCGCGTTCGGCGACGACGAGGCCCCGATGGAGGAAGTGCGCCGGGTCGCGGCGGAAGCCGGACTCGCGGGCGACATCGAGGACTTCGCCGAGGGCTACGACACCGTGGTGGGCGAACGCGGGGTCACGCTTTCCGGCGGGCAGCGCCAGCGCGCCGCCATCGCCCGCGCGCTGCTCCTCGATACCCGGATCCTGGTGTTCGACGATGTCCTGAGCGCGGTGGACTCGGAAACCGAGTCCCGCATCCTCGAGGCGGTCCGGAGGGCGTCGCGCGAGCGCACCACGGTGATCGTGGCCCACCGGCTCAGCACGGTGAAGGACGCGGACGTGATCTATCTGCTCGACGCGGACGAGACCGGAGCCACCCAGGTGGTGGAAAGCGGCAGCCATGACGACCTGGTTGCCGCGGGCGGGCTGTACGCGGGCATGTACCGCCGGCAGATGCTGGAAGAGGAGCTTTCCCGGTTGTGAGCGAGGCGCGCACCGCCAACCGGAAGGCGAATCCCAACCGGAAGGTGAATCGCGGCCTGCTCCGGCGGATGCTGCCCTACCTGGTCCCCTACTGGCCGTTCGTCACCCTCGCGGTGCTGCTGGTCCTGATCGGCACCACGGCCCAGCTCGCGGGTCCCTATCTGACCCGGGTCGCCCTCGACGACTACATCGCCGCCGGCGATATGGAGGGGCTCGTCGGAATCCTGGGTCTCTACGGGGCCATTCTCGCGGTTGGCTTCGCGGGAGCCTACGGACAGGCCTGGGTAGTGAACCTGTTCGGACAGCGGGTGATGCGGGACATCCGCCGGGACGTCTTCGACCACATCCAGAAACTCCACACCGGCTGGTTCGACCGTCACCCGATCGGACAGGTCGTCACCCGGGCGACGAGCGACGTGGACGCCCTGAACGAGCTGCTCAGTTCCGGGGTGGTCATGATCATCACCGACGTGGTCCTGCTGGTCGGGATCATGGCGGTCCTCATCTGGATGAACCCGGGGCTCGCCCTCGTGACCTTCGGCGCGGTGCCGGCGCTCTTCATCGCGGGATGGATCTTCCGGCGCAGAATCCGGCCGGCCTTCCGCCGGGTGCGAGCGGCCGTCGCGTCGGTCAACGCCTTCATCCAGGAGACGCTGACCGGAATGGAAGTCCTGCAACTGTTCCGGCAGGAACGGCGGCGGGCCTGGGAGTACCGGAAGCTGAACCGGGAACATACGGGCGCCCATCTCGACACGGTGATGTGCTTTTCCGTCTTCTACCCGGTGGTGGAAATGATCACCGCCATCACCGTCGCGCTGATCGTGGGTTACGGAGGCTCCCGGATCGGCTCGGGAACGCTCACCGTGGGGGCCCTGGTGGCGTTCCTCATGTACTCGGAGATGTTCTTCCGCCCGATCCGCGACCTGACGGAGAAGTTCAACATCCTGCAGGGCGCCCTGGCGGCCTCCGAGCGCATCGTCGAGCTGCTCGACACGAAACCCGCCATCGGGAACGCGCCGGGCGCACACCTGCCCGGCCACCGCCACGGGGCACTCCAGCTCGAAGGCGTCTCCTTCGCATACAACAAAGACGAATGGGTGCTTCAGGACATCGACTTCCACATTGCGCCCGGTGAAACGGTGGCCCTGGTCGGCCACACCGGGTCGGGCAAGACGACCCTCGCCGCGCTCTTGCTGCGGCTCTACGACGTGCAGCGCGGCCGGGTGGTGGTGGACGGCCTGGATGTCCGCGAGTGGCGGGTGCCGGACCTTCGCCGCCAGTTCTCCATGGTCCAGCAGGACGTCCACCTCTTCTCGGGGACGGTGCTCGACAACATCCGGCTGGGAGACGAATCCATCACCGAGGACGATGCCCGGCGGGCCGCGGAGGCGGCCGAGGTGACCGCCTGGGCCCGGAATCTGCCGGACGGACTCGACACCCAGCTCGGCGAACGCGGCGGCGGCCTGTCGCAGGGCCAGCGGCAGCTCGTCGGCATCGCCCGGGCGATGGCCCGCACCTCGCGCGTGCTGGTGCTCGACGAGGCGACCTCGAGCGTGGACACCGAGACCGAGCGCGCCGTGCAGACCGCGCTCGGGCGGGTGCTGGAGAATCGGACCAGCCTGGTGATCGCCCATCGGCTCTCCACCGTCCGGGGCGCCGACCGGATCGTGGTGCTTCACCGGGGGACGATCCGCGAGAGCGGGACCCACGAGGAACTGCTCGCCGAGGGAGGCATCTACCGGAGGCTCTACGAGCTGCAGTTCGCGGAAGAGGCCGTGCTCGCCGCCGGCTGAACCCCGGCGGATCATCCCGAACCGTGTCCGAGCCTCTGACCCTCGACCAGGCGGGTGTCCTCGAGGTCCTGCCGCACCGTGAGCCGTTTCTGTTCGTGCACGGGGTCACGGACCTGGTGCCCGGACAAAGCGCGCGCGGCTTCGTCAGCGTTCCGGCGGACCATCCCTACACCTTCGGACAACCGCACGTCCCGGCGGGACTCATCATCGAGGCCATGGCCCAACTGGGCGGCATCGCGGTGCTCTACGAGCGACGCGACGAGAACCTGGTGGCCCTCTTCCGCTCGGTCGCCGACTTCACCATGGAGAGGACGGTGGGTTTCGGGCGCCGGCTCGACCTCTTCGCCGAAGTCGGACGCATCCGGGGTCCGTTTGCCGAGGTGCGGACCTCGGCGAGCAGCGAGGGAAACCCGGTGGCGTCCGCGACCCTCGCGTTCGCGCTGCCGAGGGATTAGCAGGACAACTCTCCGGTTCGTTCGGTCTCCGAGACCGACAATCCAAGCCGATCCCAACTGCGTAGCATCCCTTGAATGGCATTGGTTACATCATCTTTGATGTATTATGACCCTGAAGATGCGATAGCAACTCTCTATCGATATGTTATGAGGATCTCGTCCGATACATCGGATCGCGCAGTCTTGCAAGCGCTTGGCCGACGCCTTGCCCGCCATCGGCTGAACCGGAACCTCACGCAGGCCGCGTTGGCCACGCAGGCAGGCGTCTCCACGCTGACCGTGCAGCGCATCGAGCAGGGGCATTCGTTACAGGCCACGAACCTCATCAGAATCCTGAGAGCCCTGGGGCTGCTGGACACTCTCGACGCCCTCGTTCCCGGGCCGGCCATCAGCCCGATCCAGCAGGCCAGGATGCGAGGCCGGATCCGGCAGCGCGCTTCTTCCCGGTCCGACAAGCCGGAGCCGCCCACCGACTGGTCATGGGGCGACGAACCGTGACAGCCCGTGACCGTCGCCCCGTGACTGTTGCCCCGTGACCGTAGCGAACGTCCGGCTATGGGGAACGACGATCGGGGCCGTAAGCTGGAACGACGACCGCGACTCAGCCCTCTTCGAGTACGACCCGGCCTTCGTTCACGGCGGCCGGGAAGTGGCGCCGCTCACGATGCCGCTGGCAAGCGAGATCTACTCGTTTCCAGCGTTGCCCCGGCAGACCTTCCACGGCTTGCCGGGCCTCCTCGCGGACTCCCTCCCCGACCGATTCGGCAACGCGCTCATCGATGCATGGCTCGCCAGGGAGGGACGCGACCCGGGCGACTTCAACGCCGTCGAACGCCTCTGCTACGTCGGATCGCGCGGCATGGGCGCGCTCGAGTTCCTCCCCGCCACGGGTCCGAGGCACCGGTCTGCGCGCCTCGATGTCGCCGCGCTCGTCGAACTCGCCAGCGACATCCTCACCGGGCGTACGGCTCTTGAAGGCTCCCTGGCCCCGGCCGGCCGGGAGCGGGCCATGCAGGACATCCTGCGCGTCGGCACCTCGGCGGGCGGCGCCCGGGCGAAGGCGGTCATCGCCTGGAATCCCGAGACCGAGGAGGTCCGTTCCGGACAGATCAAGGCCGGCGACGGTTTTGCCCATTGGCTGCTCAAGTTCGACGGCGTGGCCGGCAACAGCGCCAGGGAGTTGGAAGATCCCCAGGGTTACGGGCTGATCGAATACGCGTATCACCTCATGGCGCGAGCTGCCGGCATCCAGATGACCGAATGCCGGATCCTGCATGAGGCCGGCCGGCACCACTTCGTGACCAGGCGCTTCGATCGCACCGACGCGGGCCGCAAGATCCACATGCAGTCATTGGGTGCTCTGGCCCACTACGACTTCAACCAACCGGGCGCGTATTCCTACGAACAGGCCCTGCGTGTCATCGACCGACTCGGGCTGGGCAAGGACGCGGCGGAAGAGCAGTTCCGGCGCATGGCCTTCAACATCGTCGCCCGCAACCAGGACGATCACGTCAAGAACATCGCCTTCCTGATGGATCGCTCGGGCCGCTGGTGGCTCTCTCCCGCGTTCGACGTCACCTACAGCTACAACCCGGAGGGCTGGACCGGCGCGCACCAGATGACCCTGAACGGCAAGCGCGACGGTTTCGAGGTGGACGACTTCGTGGCCTGCTCCCGGAGCGCCAGCCTGAGGCGCGGCCGCGCCACCGCGATCCTGCGCGAGGTTCAGGAAGCCGTGTCAGGCTGGCGCGAGTTCGCGGAAGCAGCGGGAGTGCCGGAGGATTCGCTGCGCCGGATCGGCGCCGTCCACCGTACGGAGCTCCTTCCGTAGGGGCCCGGTTTCCAAAGGGTGACTTCCGTCTATGTTTGCCAAATACAGTATGCGCCGTCCCGACGCACCGTAGATTTGCCGCCATGACACGCCCTCCGCCCACCAGCCGCTGCCGCCAGTTCGTTTTCGGGTTCGCCGCCGCCGCGCTGGCGCTGGCCGCGACGGGCGCCGGGCAGGAAGAGTGGCCCGGTTTCCGGGGGGTGAACCGGGATGGCCGGGTCACCGGATGGCCCGAAGCGATGCACGAACCCCACCAGTGGCCGGAATCGCTGGAACGGCGCTGGCGGATCCCGGTCGGGCTCGGTCACGCCAGCCCCGTGGTCCAGGACGGGACCGTCGTCGTCTTCGTCCGGGAGGGTGAGGAGGAAGTGCTGCGCGCCCTGCGACCCACCGACGGGGAGGCCGTCTGGAGCGCCTCCTACCCGGCGCCGTACACCATGAACCGCTCCGCGCTGGGGCACGGGCCGGGGCCGAAGTCGACTCCGGAGGTGGCTGCCGGAAGGATCTTCACGCTTGGGATATCCGGGATCCTGTCGGCGTGGAACGCAACCGACGGGTCGCTGCTCTGGCGCCGCCTTCCGGATCCCCGGTTCTCCGGCAACGAGTCTCCGCTCTACGGCGCCGGCAGCTCCCCCGGTGCGATCGCGGATGGGGAGCGGGTCCTCGTCCACCTGGGAGGACCGAACGACGGGACGCTTGCCGCGTTCGACGCCGCGACCGGCGAAACCGTCTGGGAAATCGCCGGCGACGGTCCCGCGTACGTCTCACCGACGCCGGCGGTAGTGGCCGGCGTGCGGACGATCCCGACCATGACCGAGGAGCGGATCCTCCTGGTCGCCCCCGAAGACGGCCGAATCCTCTGGGAGATGCCCTTCACCACCCCTTACGACCAGAACATCGTCAACCCGGTCGTTCTACCGGGGGCCGAGGTCGTGATCTTCGCGGGACTCGGAAACCCGACCTTCGCCGTCCGTTTCCGTAGCTCGCCGGACGGCACGCTTTCCGGAGACACCGTCTGGGAGGCCGCCGACAGCCCCTTCTACATGAGCAATCCCGTCCTCGCCGGCGACCGTCTGATCGGGTTCTCCGAGCGCAACAGTGGACAGTTCGTCGCGATGGACACCGGGACAGGAGCGGACATCTGGCGATCCCCACCGCGTGCGGGAGAAAACGCCGCGCTCCTGGTGGCCGGGAACACCGTCCTGGCGCTCACCGACCGGGCCGAACTCCTCGTCCTCGACCCGGGCGCTTCGACGTTCGACCCGCTACGCCGCTACGAGGTGGCGCCCAGCCCGACATGGGCCCAGCCCGTTCCGCTGGGGGACGGTTTCCTGGTCAAGGACGAGACCCACCTGGCGCGCTGGGGTTGGCGCTGAAGCTCCCGAGCAGCTAACGGCCCTCGAAGCGCCGGCGGAGCCGTTCGACGCGCCGCCGGTTCGCGCCGAAATCCGTGAAAAGCGAGATGTACGAGGCGCTGCGGACGTGAATCACCCGCTCGGCGGGACACAACAGGAACTCGAGGTCGTCCACGAACCCCAGCCGGGTTCGGCACCTGGCGTGGAGATAGTCGTCCGCGGCGGTAACGACCACGGTTCGCGGAGCGCTCGCCACGAGCTGCTTCAGCCGGGCGAACGCGGCGTTCGGGTCCTCTGATGCCTGAAACGGCTCGACGCGATGGCGCGCCCGCGCGTCGTCCCGGCTGCAGACGCAGGTCGCGAAGAAAGCACAGGGGGAAAGCCGGCCTGACACGGAACGCAGGTCGCTAGCAGCCTGTGGTGAAACCCGCGCGAGCGCCGAGACGGGTGAGGCGCCCGGCTGACAAGGCGCGTGAGGGAGGAATACCGGGTGTATTTCGACCGAAACGCAACGCAGAACGAAGCGAAGCGGAGTGGCTCAGCCGGGATGCATCGCCGGTCGAACGCCGCGGGGGTTTTGCCACAGGCTGCTAGGTGCCGCGCAGGCAGGACTCCAGGGCGTCGGCGGCGCGGTGGACATCCCGCTCGGTGGTCCAGCCGAGGTGGCCGAGGCGGAGGATCTTCCCGGCGAGGCGTCCCAGGCCTCCCGCGAGGACGACGCCGTGGCGTTCCCGGAGGTCCCGCGCGAGATCGGGCCAGGCGACGCCCGCCGGCAGCCAGGCGGCGGTGACCGTGTTGGACGCCGTCTGGTCGCCCGCGACGAGGAGGAGTCCCATCTTCTGCAAACGGGTGCGGGCAGCCGCCGCCGCGGCGGCGTGACGGCGGACGACCGCCTCGCGTCCTTCGCGGAGCATCAGGCGGAGGCCGGCCTCCATCGCGAACAGCACCGGAACCGCCGGGGTGAACGGCGCCGAGCCCCGGACCAGCGACTCCCGATAGCGGGAAAAGCTCCAGTAGAAGCGGGGCAGCGTGGCTTTCCGCTCCGCCGCCTCGGCGCGCCCGGAGGTCCAGACCATGGCCATTCCGGGAGGTAACCCCCACGCTTTTTGGGAGGCGGTGAAGGCCGCGTCGCAGGAATCGAGCGCGAGTGGCACCGCGCCCAGGCTGGACACGGCGTCCACCAGCACCAGCGCCTCCCCCTCCTCGCGGACGACCCGGATCAGCTCGGGAAGCGGGTGCAGCACTCCCGTGGAAGTCTCACAGTGGGTGAGCAGCACCGCCCGCGTCTCGGGGTGGGCCCGGAGCGCTACCCGGAGGCGTTCCGGTGCGGCAGCCTCGCCCCACGGGGTGTCGAGGCTGCGGGTATCGAGCCCGAAGGCCTCCGCCACGCCCAGGAAGCGTTCCGCGAACTGGCCGCCCCCGATTCCGAGCACCGGATCGCCAGGGGAGAGCAGATTGGCGACGGTCGCCTCCATGGCGCCCGTTCCCGACGCGGTGAGCAATACGGGCGGCCTCTCGGTCCCGAGGTACTCGCAAAACCCTTCGGCAATGCGGCGAAGCAACGCCCGCGCCTCCGGCCCGCGGTAGGAGATCAGCGGCTGGGCCATCGCCGCCGCTACTTCGGGATGGAGCGGGGTAGGCCCCGGCGTCTGGAGTCCTCGGGGAATCGGTTCCCCGCCGGAGGAGCGGCCGGCCGTCATCCGCTTACGCGCACTACCGCCGGGCGGTCACATCGTGAGGATCGCGGCGAAGCTGACGATGGAGCGAAAGAAGTGCCCCAGGCGCAGGTTCTCGTTCGGGCTGTGCTGGTTGTTGTCGTGGTTCACGGTGGGAACCATCAGCGCCGGAACGCCGAGCGCCTCCACAAACGGGGCGATGGGCACCGTCCCGCCGCTCGTCCGCTTCCGGACCGGCTCCTCTCCCCAGATCTCGGTGAGGCTCCCGATGAGCCGCGCCGCCACCGGATGGTCGAGCGGGGTCCGGAAGGCATTGGTGCCGGCGCTGCGGGTCAGGCGCAGGAGCCGGCCATGCTCCTGCCGCTCGGCGTCGGTCGGATCCCGATCCAGAAGGAACCAGCCCTGTCCCTCGATGAAGTCGCGGACCTTGTCGAACATCGCGTCGGCGGGTGTTTCCGCCACCAGCCGCACGTCGATAGCGGCCGTCGCGGTGGCCGGCACGATGGTGCGGGCATCGCCGCCCACCCACGCGCTCGACAACCCACGCACATTGAGAGACGGGAACTGGATCGCTTCCTGCAGCGAATCGCCCACCCGATCGGCCTCCGCGAACCCGAGCGACTGCATCAGCGCCGGCAGATCGTCCGGCACTGCCGCCAGCGCGCGCCGCTCTTCGGAGCTGAAGTCGATGCCGTCGTAGAACCCGGGGATCGTGACCCGGCCGCCCTCATCCTTCATCGAGGCGATGAGCTGCGCCAGGCGAACCGCCGGATTCGGAGCCCAGTTGCCGTAGTGGCCGCTATGGAGCGGGACGCGCGGCCCGTACACGACGAGTTCCAGGGTCAGGATCCCCCGGGCGCCGAAGCTGACCGTCGGCCGGCCGCTCTGGTGGAGCGGGCCGTCCAGAATCAGCATCGAATCGGCGGCGAACCGGCTTCCGTAGCGGGCGATCGCGGGGACCAGGTTCGGCGAACCGGCCTCCTCCTCGCCGTCGAGGATCACCTTCAGGTTGCTGGTGACCGCTACCGCCGCTGCATCGAGCGCGTCCAGAGCGCCGAGGAAGGCGATGATCGGCGCGGTGTCGTCGGCGACGGAGCGCGCATAGATGCGGTCGTCGGGCCGGAACACCTCGCTGGCGCCGAGGTCGAGGCGTCCGGCGCCGTCGGCAAGACTGCCCTCACGCAGAATCGGTTCGAACGGATCGTCCTGTTGCCAACGGGCCGGGTCCACCGGTTGGCCGTCGTAGTGGAAATAGATGAGCAGCGTGCGCTCCGCATCGGGGGCCGCGCGCTCGCCGAAGACCAGCGGATTGCCGTCGGTCTCGAGAAGCTCGGCCGCGAAACCGCGGCGCTCGAGCGCGGCCTCCAGAAACTCCGCTTTCCTCCGGATGTTCTGCGTATCGGCGGCAACCGACGGGATGGAGACCGCCTCGACCAGCTCGGCCACCAGCGCCTGCTGGTTTTCGTCCACGTGGCCCTCGACGGTGGTGCGAAGGTCCTGTGCGGCCGCGGGCGCGGCCAGAGCCAGCCCCGCGGCCAGCAGGCCCGCTCCGGCTGACCGCCGCATCACTGGGTTCGTCCTTCGCTCCATGCCCGGTCCTCCGGTTCCTCGTCTGCGAACCCGCGCAGAAAAGGTGAATCCAGATCGAATTCATAGATGGCGTCGGAGGTCGCAACCGCCAGCGTGCGGTCCGCGTTGAGGGCCACCCCCACGAGCGGCGGCGCAGCGATCACCCGCCGCGCTCCGGTCGGAGTAAAAAGGAAGAGACCGGCGTCGCCGGCGAGCCCCTCGGCCACGAAACAGCGGTCGCGGTCATCGAACGCGATGCCCTGGGGCCGGCCAAAGCCCGAATGCACCCGGCACGGCGCTCCGTCCGGGCGAAACTCGACGATCTGGTCGCGCGAGGAGAGGGTGGGCCCGGAGACGAACAGGTAACCGGACGAATTGAAGGCCAGGTGATAGGCGGAGACCGAGGCCCGCAGATGGGAGAACACGCTCACGTCGTTTTCGCTGTCAACCCGGTACAGGGTCCCGTCGCGGTCGCCGATCACCAGGTCGCCCGTCGGAGAGAACCCGAGCCCGGTCGCGCAGCCGAGATCCTCGGCGAGAACCTGGAACTCGCCGTCGTCATCCATCCGATAGACGCACCCGTCCTCGCGGGAGGACACATACAGCGTGTCGTCGGGTCCCCACGCCAGGCCGGTGGGATTCACGATGCCCTCGCCCATCGGCTCGGGATCGCCGTCGTCGCTCAATCGGTAGATGGGATGAGGGACCTTTTCGCCGCGCCGGCCGCTGACCGTCGAATACAGATTGCCCCGCGGGTCGTACACCGGATTCGCCACGATGTGGAGGTCCTCGGCGAACAGGCGGCCGATGGTGACGCCATGAGGCTCCGTTTCCCGATCGTTGAGGCACACGCGAACGTCATCGCCTGCCCCTTCGGGCACCCGGACCCCCAGACGGGTCGAAGACACGCGGAACAGGTGCGCTTCCTCATCGCCGAAGAACACCCGGAGGCGCAGAGCCTGATCCACCGCGAAACCGCGGCCGCTGATGTCCACCCGCCCCCCGGGGATGGCGTGTCGCGGCCAGATCCGTTCGATGGCGAGGCGCGGACGCTTCGGCCGTTCGGCGCGCCGCACGGGAGGACGGGCGCGAGGGGGCATCGACGGCAGATTAGCAGGCAAGGGACCCGGAGCGGTTGGGGACCGGGGCGCGCCGAAGTGCTTGTAGGCAACGTAGATCGGGGCCGACAGAAGTGCGCCCCGGTCCCCAACCGCCGGGCACTGCGTGCCCGGAATCGCAACTCCCTGGTGCGCTGCCGCGCACTGCGGCGAGTTCCGATTCGTGGTTGCCTTCTTGTGGAAGGGGGAGTTCCCCCTTCCACGCCAACCCCCCGGTCACGCCGGCGACGAACCTGCGGTTCGCCGCCATTTCTTGTTCGCGCTCAGCAAATGAGCCGTCAGGGCGGCGCAACCGCAATGGCGCCAGGCCAGGAGCGCCGGCCTCCGGCCGGCATCGCGGCCGCAGGCCGCGAAACTCCCCCCTTAATCCGCCGCTCCGCACCCATCCAAACGGGGACGGCGCATCGTCACACCGCCGCACACGCAGCGCTGCGCCATCCTCTCGCAGATTGGAGGTCTTCGCGTCACCGACTGGGTCCGGGCCGTGGGGAGCGAACGGGTTTGGGAGTTTCGCCTCGCTTTGCTCGGCGATGCCAGCCGGAGGCTGGCGCTCCTGGCTGGCGCTCCTGGCTGGCGCTCCTGGCTGGCGCTCCTGGGCGGGCGCTCCTGGGCGTTCGTCGGGCGATGCGCGGTCCGCGGGATCGCGGTTAGGATCGGGCGCCTTCCGGAGCAGAGGAAAGATCGTGAGCCGCCGCCTGAGTCCGTTCGCCCGCCAGATCGCGGTGATCGGGGGATCCGAGGCCGCTCCCGAGGCTCTTCGCGCGGCGGAAGCGGTGGGAAGCGCGCTGGCTCTCGCCGGGGCGAGCCTGGTCTGCGGCGGCCTCGGGGGCGTGATGGAAGCCGCCTGCCGGGGCGCTCAGGGGGCGGGGGGCCTGACGGTCGGGATTCTCCCGGGAGAGGACCGGCGGGAGGCGAACCGCTGGGTGACCTGCGCCATTCCGACCGGACTCGGCCACTTCCGCAACTTTCTGGTCGTCCGGGCCGCGGACGGCGTCATCGCGCTGCCGGGGGCCAGCGGCACCCTCTCCGAAGCCGCCATGGCGAAAACGCTGGGCAAGCCGGTGGTCACCGTCCTGCAGCCTCCCGGAGGGTGGAACGTGCCCGGAGCCGTCGCCGCCGATTCGCCCGCCGAGGCCGTTCGCCTGGTCCTCGAACTGACAAACGACGCCGACCCCGCGGAAGAACGACCCCGGTGAGCGCTGACCTTTCGGGGGTGACGGAGGAACCCCCGGGCTTCGAAACCCTCCTCGCGGCCATCCGGACGCGCCGGGCGGCCGGGGTCCGCCGGATCGGGCGGCTTTTCGGCCCGGCCCGATTGGCGGTGGTGGCGGCCTGGGCGCGCGAATCCCCCAAACCCCTGGTCTTCCTGACCGCGAACAACCAGGACCTCCTCACGAGCGCCGCCGACCTCGAAGTACTCCTGGCGGCCCTCGGCGCAACGCGTCCGGTTCTGCGCCTCCCCGGTCCCGCGGTGAATCCATACGCGGAAGTTGCTCCCCACGCCGAGGTGGTGGCCCTGCGCGCCACCGCCCTGTCGGCGCTTGCCGGCGCGGCGCCCGAGGTTCCGCCGCTCGTCATCGCTTCGGCCGCCGGGGCGCTCTGCCGGACTGCCGCACCCGACCGTCTCCGCCAGGCGGAAATCCGGGTTCGGCAGGGCATGGACGCCTCGCCGGCGGGAATCGCCGCGCAACTCACCGCGTCCGGCTACCGCTACGAGGATCCGGTGAGCGGTCCCGGGGACTTCGCCCGCCGCGGCGGCATCGTGGACTTCTTTCCGGTGAACCGCGACCTTCCCGTGCGCGTCGAGTTCGGCTTCGAGGGGATCGAGGGCATCCGGGAGTTCGAGGTGGAGACCCAGCGAGGAGGCGACCATCTGGCGCAGCCGGAAGCGGTGGCGGCTCCCCCTTCGTGGGAGTGGATCGCGGCCGATCTCGAGCAAGGGCCCCATCCCGCGTTCCGGGTTCCGGGCTCTCCCGGATTCGAGAGCGGGATCGGTGACTACCTCGAGGGCGCCGAACTCTTGCTCGACGAGCCGGACCGGTTCTGGGAGGCCGCCGAGGCGGAGACGGCGCGCGTCGTGGATGCGCGGCTCGCGGCCAAGGAATTCCGGGCTCGCGCCGCGGCTCCGCCGGAGGCCCTCCTGATCGGGTTGGAGGATCTCCGCCGCCGGCTGGAGGAGCCGCCTCCTCACGGGGCGGTCGAACTCCGGGAACTGGAAACGTCCGCGCCGGACGCCGCGGACAACCGGGACCTGCCGGCCCGGCCCACCGATTCCTTCCGGAACCGCACCGGAGAGTTTCTCGAGGTGTTGCGCCAGCCGGGCGATCCGCGCCGCTCGGTGCACGTGTTCGTTCCCGGAACGGGCGCCGCCGAGCGATTCGCCACCCGCGCCCGAGAGGCGGGAGCCCGCATTCAGGATTCCGGCGAAGCCCCGGGGATCCCCGCGCCGGACGCGACGCCGGGCGCCCTGCCGGCGGCGCCCCGCGTCTTCGTCCACGCCGGGCGCCTGAGCGCCGGTTTCGAGGTTCCGGACCTTCACCTCCAGGTGATCAGCGGAGCCGCGATGGTGGCCGCGCCGCCGCGGGCGCCCCGGCGCCGGTCGGGCTCCGGGAGTTTCCTTTCGGATTTCCGGGATCTGAAACCGGGAGATCCGGTGGTCCACACCGATCACGGCGTCGGCCGGTTCGTACGGATGACGCGTCTCGGGGAGGGAGAGAGCGCCCCCGAACTCGTGGAAATTCACTATGCCAAGGGCGGGAAGCTCTTCCTGCCGGTCGATCGGCTGGATCTGCTCGAGAAGTACACGGCCGGCTCGGCGGCGGGAGCGCCGCCACTCGACCGGCTGGGCGGCACGAGCTGGATCCGGCGGCGGAAGCGCGTCGCGAAGGCGATGCGGGACATCGCCGGAGAACTCATCCGCCTCTATGCAGAACGCCGGCGGGTGGCCGGATACGCGTTTTCCCGCGACATCCCCGGCATGGAGGAGTTCGAGGACACCTTCGAATGGACCGAGACCGACGACCAGGCCAGGGCGATCCGCGACGTGTTCGAGGACATGGAGGCCGACGCCCCGATGGACCGGTTGCTGGCGGGCGATGTCGGATTCGGGAAGACCGAAGTGGCGCTGCGCGCGGCCTTCAAGGCGGCGATGGACGGGAAACAGGTCGCCGTTCTGGTGCCGACGACCGTCCTGGCCGCCCAGCACGCGCGCGTCTTCGAACAGCGATTCGCTCCGTTCCCGATTCGGGTGGCGCTGCTGTCGCGCTTCCGCACGCCCAAGCGGCAGAAGGAAGTGGTGGCCGGAATCCGGAACGGAACCGTGGACATCGTCATCGGAACCCATCGCCTCCTGTCGAAGGACGTTGGTTTCCGCGATCTCGGGCTGCTGATCGTGGACGAAGAACAGCGCTTCGGCGTTTCCGCCAAGGAGCGCCTGAAGGCGATGGCTCCACAGGTGGATCACCTCGCGATGACCGCCACCCCGATCCCGCGGACCCTCAACATGTCGCTCTCCGGCATTCGCGACATGTCGGTGATCGAAACGGCCCCGCGGGACCGGATGGCCATCCAGACCCACGTGCTGCCGTTCGAGGCGGAGCGCATCGCGGAAGCCATCCGGCACGAACTCGCCCGCGAGGGGCAGGTGTACTTCGTTCACAACCGGGTCCGCTCGCTGCCGGCGATGGAAAAACTCCTTCACAACCTGGTTCCCGAGGCTCGCATCCTCATCGCCCACGGCCAGATGCGCGAAGCGACCCTCGAGCGCACCCTGATCCGCTTCCAGGACCACGAAGCGGACATTCTGCTCACCACCACGATCATCGAAAACGGCATTGACCTGCCGCGGGTGAACACGCTGCTCGTCAACCGGGCCGACGCGTTCGGCCTCGCCCAGCTCTACCAGATCCGGGGGCGCGTCGGCCGATCCTCCCGGCGCGCCTACGCCTACCTGCTCGTGCCCCAGGGCGCGCCCCTGTCGGGCACCGCGCAGCCACGGCTCGCGGCGCTGCGCGAGTTCAGCGAGCTGGGCGCCGGCTTCCGGATCGCCGCGCTCGACATGGAACTGCGCGGCGCCGGCAATCTGCTGGGCGCGGCGCAACACGGCCATCTGGAGGCGGTAGGGTTCGACCTCTACTACCGGCTCCTCGAGGAAGCGGTCGCCGAGGCCCGCGGCGACCGTCCCAGATCCCGCTGCACGATGAACCTCCGCTTCCAGTTCCGCATTCCCGGTCGTTGGCTGGAAGACGTCCGGCGCCGCATGTGGCTCTACAAGCGATGCTCTTCCGCCGCGGACCTCGACACCCTGGACCGGTTGCGCGACGAAGTGCGCGACCGATTCGGGGCGCTGCCCGCGGAGGTGGAGCTCCTCTTCCAGCACGTGCGCCTGCGGATCCGCGCCGAGGCTCTCGGCTACACCGCGGTCAGCCGCGAGGGAGACTCGCTGCGCTTCGAATCGGAGTCGAAGGACCGGTCCTTCCGCTCTCCCCTGGCGCCCGGAGCCGGACCGGCCGAAGTGCTGGGATCCCTCCAGATGGCTCTTTCAGCGCTGGAGGCCGTCGCGCTCAGCCGGGAAGGCAACGCCCCGGAGGACCGGAGGGTCAACCCCTCGTGAGCCGCTTCCGCGTCGTGGAGGGGGCGATCGCCGGCCTCCTGGCGCTCACCGGGGCGAGCTGCGACCGGCTCGCCGACGAGAACGAACGGGTGGTGGTCTCTCTCGGGGAGTACGAAGCATCCCAGGCGGATCTCAACCGGTTCATCCAGTCTCGAACGGGTCTCGGAGGAACGCTCGACGCCCCCCTGCTGAGCGCCCTGCTCGAGGAGTTCGTCCGGGAGCAACTCCTGGTGATCGCCGCGGAAGAAGAGGGAGTCGAAGTCTCCGAGATCCAGCTTCTGAACGAGATCGGCGCCTTGCGGCGCGGACCGGGGATCGATGTGGTCCGGGCCGAGAGCCCGGCCGGGTCCGACGGCGCGGCCGACGGCCCGGAGAGTCCCGACGGCGGGGACGAAGACCCGGAAGGAGACGACGGATTGCGCTCCCGGGTGCGGCAGCGCCTCCTGGTGGACCGGCTGATGAACACCGTGGTGCTCGACGGACTCGAGGCGACGGAGGAAGCCATGCAGCTTGAGTTCGAAGCCAACCGCCCGTTCTATGCCCGTCCCGAAACCGTCACGCTCGCGGAGCGAAGGTTCGACGACCGGCAGACGGCCGAGGCGGCGGCGCGGGTCCTGCGAGAGGGGGCCGGATCCGAGGACCAGGAGGAGGCCGCCGAGCCGTTCGCGCCGATCGGCACGTTTCGGCGGGGTGAACTACCGGACGCCGTGGACCAGGCTGTCTTCCGGCTCGAACCCGGGGACTTCACCGAAGCGGTAGAGACGGCAGCGGGATTCCGGGTCTTTCGGGTGGACGAGCGGCTCCCCGCGGCGGCGCTCGAGTTCGAGGATGTCGTGGATGTGGTCCGCCTCACGGTCTTGCGGCGGGAGGCGGACGCCCGGGTGCAGGCGCTCGTGGAGGAACTTCAGCGGCGCCACCCCGTTCGCATCCACACCGACAACCTGTCCTTCCCCTATATCGGGACGCTGGAGAGGGCGGAGTGATGCCCTCCTCGTCTCGCCGGCCACACTAGAATCCGAGGTCTGATCATGCGGCGTCACCTCTTCCGTGCTTTTCTGGCCGCCACGCTCTTCGCGGCCGGCGGGGCAGCCTCCGCGCAGGAGACCGGACCCGGCGGAGTCGAAGTGCCTGGCGGAGCCGAAGTGGTCGACCGGGTGGTGGCCCTCGTCAACGGCGACATGATCACCTTCAGCGAACTCCAGCGACAGGTCGTCATTCAGGGAGAACGGCTGGGAGTTCCCGAAGATCCGGAAATCCAGGGCGAGTTCCGCCGTCAGGTGCTCGAGGGGATGGTGGACAACACCCTGATCCTCCAGGTCGCCGACCAGCGCGGGCTCCGGGTTCCCGACCGCTACTTCGACGAATGGAAGGACGCAACCATCGAGGAGATGAACCTCCCCAACGAGGAGGAGTTCATCCGGCAGGTCGAGCTTCAGGGATCGAACATCGACGAACTGAAGAAGCAGTTCCTCGAGGGCGTCCTCATTCAGGAAATCCGCCGCCAGGACATCGAAGAGCGGGTGAACATCAGCGAACCGGAAATCGAGCAGCGCTACCGGGAGAACGTGGATGACTTCATCCGTCCACCGCAGGTCCGGCTGCGGGAGCTGGTCATCCACGTCACCGAGGCCGGTGAAGCGGAGGCGCAGGAACGCCTCGCCGAGGCGCGACAGTTGATCGAATCGGTTACCGACTTCGGCGAGGTCGCGAAGGTGCGCTCGGAATCAGGGTCGGCGGAGAGCGGGGGCGACCTCGGCCTGTTCCAGGTCAGCGAGCTGGACGAATCGTTCCAGACCGTGGTCGCCGGCCTCGAGACCGGGACGGTTTCCGAAGCCATCCGCATCGGAGAGTCCCTCTACCTGTTGAAGGTGGACGAGCGGACCGAGGAGTCCACGACCCCGCTCGACGAGGTGCGAAACCAGATCGCGGAGTCGCTCTACACCGAAAAGATGGCGAGCGAAATGCAGAATTTCGTGCGCAACCTGCGGGAGAACGCGATCGTCGAGATTCGTCTCGACGGGGCGGACACCGCGACGGAGTCGCCCTCCAGCTAGCAGCCTCCGGGCGCCGGTTTCAGCCTCCCCGGGTGTGCATCTCGAGGTGCGGGTTCTTGCGGAGGTCCCCCGCGGCCAGCAGCGGGCTCCGCTGATCGAGGGCGGCCCGCTCCTCGGCGCCCCGATCGACCCGGCCTGACCAGGTGGAGGCGATCAGCGCGTCCATCTCGGCGGCGGTGGCTCCGGCGCGCAGTGGAGTCCTCAGATCCAGCCCCTCGGGGGCGTAGAGGCAGCGGAACCAGCGGCCGTCCGCCGTGACCCGGCTGCGATCGCAGGTGCGGCAGAACGGTTCGGAAACCGAAGCGATGATGCCGAAGACGCGTCCGTCCGGAATCCGGTAGCGGCGCGCCGGCGCCGTGGGGTCTTCCACCGGCACCTTTTCCACGCCTCCGAAGTGGCGGGCCATGACTTCACGGATGGCTTCCGCGGGGAACACCAGGTCCGGACGCCAGCCGGTGGCGCCGCCCACATCCATGTACTCGATGAAGCGGATCTCGGCGCGCCGCTCCGACGCGAACTCGAAAAGTTCGACCAATTCGTCGTCGTTGAACCCGCGCATCACGACCGTATCCAGCTTGAGCGGCCGCAGCTCCGCGGCGTCAGCCGCCGCGATCCCTTCCCGCACCGAGTCCAGTCCGTCCCGCCGGGTGAGGGAGCGGAACCGATCCGGCCGGAGCGTGTCGAGGCTCACGGTGATCCGGTGGAGGCCGGATGCCTTGAGCGTTTCGGCCTGATCGGCGAGCAGGACCCCGTTGGTGGTCAGGGCGACGTCTTCGATTTCCGGCACGGCCGAGACCAATCGGACGAGTTCGGGAAGATGGCGGCGAATCAGCGGCTCGCCGCCGGTGATTCGCAGCTTCCGCACCCCGAGGGCCGCGAAGCGCTCGACGACGAAGGCGGTCTCGTCGAAGCTGAGGAGGTCCTTCCGCGGGAGCCAGACGTACTCCTCCTCCGGCATGCAGTACTGGCACCGGAGATTGCACCGGTCGGTGACCGAGAGACGCAGGCTTCCGAGCGGCCGGCCAAACCGGTCGAGAACGGGGGCTGACGGGGACGACACGAAGCGATACAGCCTACTACCCGGCGCCTCCCGACGCCGGAGATCGTCACTCGACGGCCAGCAGTTCGACCTCGAACAGCAGCGTGGCGAAGCCGGGAATCGTGCTCCCCCGGCCGGAGGCGCCATAGGCGAGCTGGTGGGGAATGATGATCTGGCGGCGTCCACCGACCCGCATGCCGGGGATCCCGAGATCCCAGCCGACGATCACTTCTCCCGCTCCGAGGGTGAAGGAGAACGGGGTGGCCGCAGTGTTCGAATCGAAGAGGGAGCCCTTGTGATCGGAAGCCGTCAGGTCGAACAGCCAGCCCTGGTAGAGCATGGAAACGCTCGCCCCGGCGGTCGCTTCCGCGCCGGTCCCGATCTCGAGGTCCGTATTCCCGAAGGGCACCTCCTCACTGATCAGCAGTTCGAGCTCGACCAGCAGGGTGGCGTTCGCGGGAACAACCGCGGTGCCGGAGGAGCCGAACCCGAGGTCGGGCGGGATCACCGCCCGGCGCACGCCCCCGACCCGCATGCCCTCAAGCGCCTGGTCTACTCCGGGGATCGCCTCGCCAAGCCCCACCCGGAAGACCCACGGCACATCGGGCGAGACGGTGAACAGCTCGGCGCCCTTGTTTTCGCTGGCATTCGGCTCATACATCCAAGCGGTGTAGGAGACCGCGACCATGTACCCGCTGATTGCTTCGTTCCCGTCACCAACCGTCAATTCTTCGACGCTGAACGGAACGTCGAGTGCCGGTGGCGGCGCCGGTGGCTCGGGGGTGGTCGGGCCGGCTCCGTCACCACCGCAACCGCCCAGGAGCAGGCCGGCGAGCAGCAGCGCCCCCGGCCGAAAGACTCGCTGCCGTGCCAAATCGGTCTCCGTCATCCGGCGTTCACCGTGCAAGAAAGACGCCGGGGCGCGCATCGGTCACCCGGCCGTCCGCAAATACGGTTTCTCCGGCCACCAGCACCCGATGGATCCCGACGGAAAGTTCGTGGGGGGCCTCCGGGGTGGCCCGGTCGGAGACCGTCTCCGGGTCGAAGAGGACCAGGTCCGCGACCATCCCGGGAGCGATCCGGCCGCGGTCGCTGAAACCCATGTGATCGGCGGCGAGCGAGGTCATGCGCCGGACGGCTTCTTCGAGACTGAGGATTCCCCGCTCCCGGACGAACTGCCGGATCGCCCGCGGGAAGGACCCGAAGCCGCGGGGATGGGCGCCGAAGAGCGCGCCGTCGGTGGACAGATTGGCGTGCTCCCAGGCAAAGAGGGCGGCGATGTCGTCTTCGGCCATGCTGGTGGCGATCACCGTTTCCACCCGGGTCCCGTGCGACAGGTCCGGCGCCGCGCGCATGGCCTCCGCCCGCTGAATCAGATCCAGCAGGACCGCGGCCGGCTCTTCACCAAGCTCCTCGGCGATGCTGGCCAGCGTCCGGCCGGCGTAGGAGGGCTCGGGGGCGTAGGTAGGGATCAGGATGCCGTCGGGCAGGGCCATTTCGGAGACCACGAAACGTGACTCCTCCAGGTCGGTGAAGTCCCGCTCCGGGAACATCACCGTAAGGGTGGACTGCCAGTACGGATAGGGATAGACGTCCAGCGTGATGTCCACTCCCTCGGCGCGCGCTTCCTCCAGGCGGGCGAGGAGGCGCGGCGTTTCGCCCCAGAGGCTCTGGAGCGCGAGCTTCGCATGGGTGAGCTGCACCGGCATCCCGGTCTCCGCACCGATCCGGATGATCTCCTCCACGGCGTCCCAGAACCAGCGGTCCTCGCTCCGCAGGTGGCTGATGTACCGCCCGCCCGCAGCGGCAGCCACCTGCGCGAGCTGCAACACCTCCTCCGTTGCGGAATAGATCCCCGGGTCGTACTCGAGACCGGTGCTCAGGCCCAGGGCTCCCGCGGCCAGGTCCGCTTCGAGGAGCCGCGCCATCTCGGCGATCTCTTCCGCGGTCGCCTCGCGGCGGAAGTCCTCGCCCATCACCAGCCCGCGGAACGTGTTGTGCCCGGCGTAGCTCGCGACGTTCACCGTCGCGGGCGCCGCCTCGAGCCGGCGCCGGAAATCGGCGAGCGGATGGGGCGACCCCCCATCCTGCCCCACCACCAGCGTGGTGATTCCCTGGCTCACCGCGGCGGTGGCGTCCAGCCGCTCCAGGAGATCGAAATCGGCGTGGCTGTGGGTGTCGATGAATCCCGGCGCGAGCACCAGGCCTCCCGCATCCAGAACGGTGTCTCCGGACCGCGGTGCGATGTCGGCGCCCACCTCGGCAACGCGCCCCGCCACGATGCGGACGGTCCCGGCGAATTCCGGAGAGCCCGCGCCGTCCACGATCCGGGCGCCCGTGATGGCGAGGCCGGCGGATCCACTGGCGGGTTCACCGCCGCCGCACCCGGAAAGGACCAGCGCCAATCCTGCCAACAACGACGCGCCGGCGCGCCCTGAACGGATCATCTCTCGCCTCCCGACTCCGCCGGAGGGACGGTACCAGACGAGTCTCCCGGTGGCTGCCCGGGGGCTGGATCAGCCGATCAGCGCTTCCAGCCGGGCCGCCAGATTGGCCTTCGACTGGACTCCCACGATCTGGCCGACCACTTCGCCCTTCTGGAAGAACAGCAGCGTGGGAATGGAGCGGACCCGGAACTTCTCGGCAATCCGCGGTTCGTCATCCACGTTGACCTTGCCGATCACCGCGCGGCCGTCGAAGTCGTCGGCCAGCTCCGAGATCGCGGGGGCGATCATCCGGCACGGGCCGCACCACTCGGCCCAGAAGTCCACCAGGCTCGGCTGGTCGCCGCCAACCGTCGTGTCGAAATTGTCGCTTGTCAGCTCAAGCGCTTTACCATCGGCCATACTCAGCATTACTCCGGGGGATGGGCCCGCCACCGGCGGCGGTCAATTCGTGGGTTGAGGTCCATTCTAGCGGGTGGGGTGAGCAATACTTACCGATGGACCAGTAACGAAACACAGGGTTATGTCGCATCACCATCATCACGACGCGCTGGCCCCTGCACACGGTGGGAAATTGCCTTCGCGGTGGGCGCTGGCCGCCGCTCTCGTCTGCACGCTGACGATCGCGGTCGCGGAGTTCGTGGGAGGAATCCTGGCGAACAGCCTCGCTCTCCAGGGCGACGCTGGCCACATGCTGAGCGACGCCGCCGCGCTCGGCGTGTCCTTCCTGGCCGCCTGGCTCGCAACCCGGCCCATGACGGCCAGGCGCACCTTCGGATTTCACCGGGCCGAGGTGCTGGCGGCGCTCCTCAACTCGCTGTTCCTCCTCGCGATCGCGGCCTGGGTGGGGACCCGCGCGATCGCGCGGCTCGGTGACCCGGTCGAAGTGGCCGCGATTCCGGTTCTGATCATCGCGATCATCGGGCTCATCGTGAATCTGGTTGCGCTCAAGATCCTGGGCCATCACCAGCACAGCAACCTGAATATCCGGGGCGCCTTCCTGCACGTGCTCGGCGACACGCTCGGTTCGGCGGAGTGATCGTCTCGGCCATCATCATCCAGTTCACCGGCTGGAACACCATCGATGCGATCGTCTCGATCGGAATTGCGTGCCTGCTGGTGATTTCGGGCGTCCGGCTGCTGAAGGACAGCATCTCCGTGCTGATGCTCGCCACCCCCGCCTCCGTGGACGGCGAGGCGGTGCGCTCCGGCCTGCTCTCCCTCCCGGGCGTCCGCGGGATCCATGACCTCCACATCTGGACCGTGAACAGCGGTTTCGTCTCGCTGAGCTGCCACGCCGACATCGAGGCAAATACCCCACCGGACGCCATCCTGAAGAGCGCCACCACCCTGCTGCGCGAGCGCTTCGGCATCCGTCACGTGACCATTCAGCCGGAGATCACCCGGGCTCACGGGGACGCCGATTCGTGCCAGATCCTCGCCACCTGACGGGGGGGTTGTCCCTCGCCGCCGTGCTGGCGGCTCTGTTCTGGGCGGGGCCCGGCGCCGCGGCGCAGATGAGCACCCTGCGCTACCCGGCGGTGGCCGGCGGACAGATCCGGATCGAGAACTACCTGGTCCCCCGGGTCACCTCGTGGCCCGCGTATCCGGCCTGGTCGCCCGACGGTAGCGAGATCGCGTTCGCGCTCGACGGCCGCCTCTGGGCGGTGCCGGCCGACGGCGGGGAGGCCCGCCAACTCACCGGCGGGCCGGAGGATCCGGCCGCGACCTACGACTTCGAACCCGACTGGTCCCCCGACGGCCGTTTCGTGGTGTTTTCCCGGGACGTGGAGGGGAACCTCGATATCTGGCGCGTGGACAGCGCGGGAGGGTTGCCCGAGCGTCTCACGAGCCATTCGACCATGGATTTCCATCCGCGCGCCGCAGCGGGCGGCCGAGTCGTCTATTCCTCGGCCCAGTCCGGCACCTTCGACATCCGCGCGGTCGATGGAGACGGGACGGACACTCTCGTCTGGGGCGGCGATTCGAACGAAATCCAACCGGATCCGAGTCCGGACTTCGCTGACGGCCCGGACCCTGGAGACCTGCCGGGCGGTTTCCTGGTGGCGGTCTCCAACCGGTCGGATTACCCCGGGACCGGAGGAATCTTCCGGATCGAGGGAGCGGGCGACTACCAGGAACTCCACGTCGAGGAGACCACGTTCCGGACCCGCCCCGCGGTGTCCCCCGACGGGAGCCTGATCGCCTTCGCGTCGGATATCCGGGGCAGTTACGACCTGTTTCTGCTGCCCGCCGAGGGAGGATTGCCTTTCCGGCTGACGCGCGACGACGACTGGGACGAGAAGGACCCGGCGTGGTCGCCCGACGGGCAGGAGATCGTCTTCACCACGAATCGGGACGGGAATCCGGCGCTCGAGGTGATCGGGGTGCACGGCGGCGCCGCCCGGCCGCTCGAGGTCACCGGTCTGAACCGGGAGGGCCCGGCCTGGGGACGTCTCCGCGTCCGGCTCAGCGAGCCGGCCCGAGCGACGGTCCTGGGCGCGGACGGGAGGAGTCACGCTCCGCGCGGCGTCTTCCGGCGCATCGTCTCTTATACCGAAACCCACTACTTCCACGCGGCCGGCGAGTTCTCGCTGGAGGTGCCCCCGGGCCCGGCGACCGTTCGCCTGAAGCGCGGGGTGGAGTACCTGCCGTGGGAGCATCAAGTAGAGGTGCGTTCCGGAGAAGAGACCGCCGTCGAGGCGGAACTCGAACGGTTCGCCAACCTCCGGGAGCGCGGTTGGATCTCCGGGGACACCCACGTGCACGACCTCCACGCCGGCGATCTCCGGATCACCCCGGAAGACCTGGTCGCCCAGGCGGAAGCCGAGGCGGTCGAGGTGGTGCACGCGCTCATCCACGTGGACGGCTCGCGCACCATGGGGGATCCGGCGCGCTTCGTGGCCGGCCGCCATCCGGCCTCCACCGACAGCGTGTTCCTGCGCTACGGCCAGGAATACCGGATGCCCTTCGGCCACCGGACCTTCCTGAATCCCGACCGGCTCTTCTATCCACTGGCGACCGGCGTGCGAGGCACGGCGCGGGAGGCGCCCTTCCCGCCGCTGTTCGAGTACATCCGGCGTCTCCGGGCGGAACAGGGGGACCAGGTGGTGGTGGGGATGCCGCACCCCTATTTCGCCTATCTGGCCGAGGGAGCGCCGTTCACCGGAGCTTCGCCCTCCGAGATCCCGCTGGATGCTGCTCTGGGCGTTGTTGATTTTTTCGACATCAACTGCATTCCCAGTTCGGAGACCGGGTCGGCGGCGATCTACGCACGCCTGCAGAACGCCGGCTTCCGCCTCGCGGCCGCCGGCGGCTCGGACACCTTCTCGGACACCTCCCGCGATCCGCCCCTCGGCACCGGCCGGACCTACGTGCGCCTTCCGGAAGACGCCGGCCCCGAGGACTGGGCTCTCGCCCTCCGCGAAGGCCGGAGCTTTTCCACCAACGGACCGCTGCTGGAACTGGACGTGGACGGTTCCGGGATGGGCGACGAAATCGAGCGCAGCGGTCCCGCCGTTCTTGCTGTCCGGGCAAGAGCCGTCTCCGCGGTGCCGATGGGACGACTCACGGTGCTGGTGAACGGCGAGGTGTGGCAGGAAACGACGGGCGACCCGGACGCCGATCCGGTGGCCGGTTCCCCCTTCGCGCTGGAGCTCTCGGGGGACCTCGAACTCCCCGGCAGCGCCTGGATCGCGGTGCGCGCCGAGGGGCCCCGGTCCGTCTGGACTACCGACAGCTCGCTCTTCGCCCATTCCACCCCGGTGTACGCGGTGCTGGACGGAGCCGAGATCGTGGTCGAGGCCGACCGCGAGTACATGCAGCGGATGATCGAGGACTTCGGTGACGCCATGCGACGCCGGGATGACTGGCTGAACGAAGCGCAACGCGAAGTCGTGCTCGGCGGCGTCGCGGAAGCGCTCCGCTCACGCGGCCAGAGACCACGCTAGCCAGATCCCGGGACACCGTGTCCCCCCTGGTTGCCGAGGTAGCGGTCATCGGCGGGGGTCCCGCCGGCGCGCTGGCCGCCCGCCAGCTGTCCGTCTTCGGCCTGCGGGTGGTGGTCATCCACCAGCCCCGGCGGAACCGGCAGCATCTCGGCGAGAGCCTCTCGGCGTCCGCCCCGCGCCTCCTCGGCTCCTACGGACTCGAAATCCCGGAATCCGTGTACGCGGCGCGCCCGCGGGACCACTTCGTCCGCTGGGGGGGCCGCGAAGAACGGCTCGCCGCCCAGCCGGAGGCCGGCGCGGGCGAGGGACAGCGGCTGGTCCGGCGGGACCGACTCGACGACTGGGCGCTTTCCGAAGCCCGCGCCGCCGGAGCGCGGATTGTCGAAGGGTCCGCTACCGCCGGCCCGCTAGATGGGGAAACGGCGCTGGCGGTTCGGCGACCAGACGAAGACGATCTGCGGATCAACGCCCGAGCCCTCGTCGATGCGTCCGGGAGAAGCGGCCTCCTCACCCGGCAGGATCGCGAATGGCCCGCCTGGAGGACGACCGCGCTGACCGCGCACTTCGCTCCCGGCAAACGGGAGGGAACCCTGATCCAGTCCTTCCCCGATGGCTGGGTCTGGAGCGCTCCGGTGGTCGGAGGCCGACGGGACGTGACGGTCATGCTCGACGCCGAGGACGCCACCGGCCAGCCGGAGGAGCGTTTCCGGGAGGCCATGCGCAGCGTGGACCTTGCCGGATTCGTGTCGGGGGACCGGCTCACCCCGGTCCGGGCCGCGGACGTAACCCCGTACGCGCTGAGAAGCGGGGCAATGGCGAAGTCACCGCTGGTCCTGGCAGTCGGCGACGCCGCCAGCGCGCTCGATCCCCTTTCGGGCCTCGGAACCATGAAGGCCATGGATTCCGGACTGACCGGGGCAGTGGTGCTGCGCACGGCGCTCACCCGCCCCTCGGACGCCGGTTCGGCCCTTTCATTTCACGCCGCGAAAGAGAGGGGCCTGGCGCTCGAAACCGAAGAGCGGATCGCCGGCTTCTACGCCGAGGAAGCGCGGTTCGGGGAGCGGGAGTTCTGGCGGCGTCGCGCCCGACCGGCGGACCCGCCGGCCGCACCCGCGCGACTCCCCGCGGACGGCCGGCTTTCCCCGGCCTCCGGATCCCGAGTCGAAACCCGGGGAGTCCTGCGGCGCGACTGGATCGTTCCCGCCGAGGTGGTGGTCCGGCCCGGCCGCTTCCGGCCGGCGCACAAGGTCGCGGGTATCGCCCTGGCGGAACTGTTCCGCACCGCTGTTGCCCTGGGCGGCATCCGCCGAGCGCTGGAGGTGTTCCCGGCCCCCGGAACCGGCGGTGCGGGCGGCGCTTTCCTGGCTCGTCGCCGAGCGATTCCTGATCGTCTCCAGGTCGAACCCGAATTCCGGGGTCGGGAATACTTCGACGACAATCCCGCCCTGAATCGCGTCGAACAAGGAGGTACACGCTATTCCCAGGACAACCCCCGGTCCGGCGTCACGCCTGCGCGAACCCATCGCCATCATCGGCGTGGCGTGCCGGTTCCCCGGCGCACCGGACATTCCCTCCTTCTGGCGGCTGCTGGCAACGGGCACCGACGCGGTCACCGAGGGCGTTCCGGGGTCCGACGTTGGGCGGGTAGGGCAGCTCTTCCCCGACGGCGGGGTCCAGAACGAGGCCTGCCGGTTCGGCGCCTACCTGGACGATCTGGACCGGTTCGATGCCGCCTTCTTCCGCATCTCCCCGGCCGAGGCCGAACGGTTGGATCCGCAGCAGCGTCTCATGCTGGAGGTCAGTTGGCAGGCGCTGGAAGACGCCGGGATCGCCCCCGATCGGCTGGAGGGCTCCCGCACGGGCGTCTATGCCGGAATCAGCAACAACGAGTACCGCGGCCTGATTCTGGAGGCGGACGAGACGGCGGAGCCCGCGGCGAGCCTCTACAGCGTCACCGGCACCTCCTTTAACACCGCCATTGGCCGGGTTGCTTTCGCACTAGGCCTTCAGGGGCCGGCGCTGGCGCTCGACACGGCGTGCTCCTCCTCCCTGGTCGCAGCCCACCAGGCCATCGCCGACCTCCAGCGGGGTGACGCCGATCTCGCCCTTGCCGGAGGGGTGCACACGATCCTGTCCGGTCGGTTGCTCGAACTGCGCGGCAACGCCGGGATGCTGTCTCCGGACGGACGCTGCAAGACCTTCGACGCCTCGGCCAACGGCTACGTCCGGGGCGAAGGCTGCGGCATCGTGGTACTCAAACGACTTCGGGACGCGGAGGCCGACGGTGACCGGATCTGGGGCGTGATCCGCGGCTCGGCGGTAAATCAGGATGGAGCGAGCGCGGGGCTCACGGTGCCCAATCCCAAAGCGCAGGAGAGCGTGATCGGGGAGGCCCTGGCTCAAGCCGGGATCCAGCCGATCGACGTGGACTACCTCGAAGCCCACGGAACGGGGACCGAGGTCGGCGACCCGATCGAGATCGAGGCGGCTGGGGCGGCTTACGGAACGGGCCGCCCCGCCGACCGGCCGCTCCTGATCGGTTCCGTGAAGACCAACTTCGGTCATCTCGAATCGGCGGCGGGGGTCGCCGGATTGATCAAGGTCGTGCTGGCGATGCGGCATGGCGTCATCCCGAGGCACCTGCATTTCCGAAATCCGAACCCGACGATGGATTGGGAGCGCCTGCCCCTCCGGGTGACGGCGGCGGAAACGGACTGGCCGGTCCATCTGGATCGCCCACCGCGCGCGGGTGTCAGTGGGTTCGGGTGGTCCGGCACCAACGCCCATCTGGTGGTTGAGGGATACCCACCGCCGAACGGCACCACCGGCGGTCCCGGGAACGCCGGTTGGCCCTCCGGCGCCGCGCGCCGCATCGCGGTCCAAAAGCCGGAATCGGTGCCGGATCCGTTGCCTGCCGGCCCCGCACTACAGCCGCGGATCATGCGCCTTCTGCCCCTGTCAGGGAAGTCGGAAGACTCCCTCCGTGAAATTGCCGAGGGGTTTCTGGCCTGGTTGGATGATCAGAGTGGACGCGATAACGACGGCGACGGGCCGCTCGCCGATCTGGCGTGGACGGCGGGAGTCGGGCGCAACCATTTCAGCCGCCGTGCGGGGGTGGTGTTCCGCGATGCGGCGTCGCTGCGGCAGCGCCTTGCGGAGATCGCCGGGGCGGGCGGGTCAACCGGGCCTGATGCTCCCGGCCAGACAGTCCCCAAGGTCGCGTTCCTCTACACCGGACAGGCGAGCCAGTGGGTGGGGATGGGTGAGGATCTCTACCGGACCGAGCCGGTGTTTCGGGCCATCCTGCACCACTGCGACAGGCTTTTTGAGGAACGAAGGGGAGCGTCCCTGCTCGACGCCATGTTCGGCCGGGGGGATCCGCCTCCGGAGCTGGACGACCCGGCGTGGAAGCAGCCGGCGATCTACGCGCTGGAGTGCGCGCTGACGGGGCTGTGGTCGAGCCTGGGAATCCGGCCCGGGGTAGTCCTTGGCCACAGCCTCGGAGAACTTGCGGCCGCACAGGCCGCCGGGGTCTTCTCGTTGGCGGACGGACTCCGGTTCGCGGCCGTCCGGGGCGAGTTGATCGGAGCAGTACCCGGTGCAGGCCGCATGGGTGCGATCTTCGCGCCCCGGTCCGAAGTGGCCGCGGCCGTCGCGGAACAAAACGCCCGGATCTCGGGATTCGGGCTGAGCGTCGCCGCGGACAACGGTGCACACCAGATCGTGAGCGGCCCGGCGGACGAGGTCGAGGCAATCCTCGAACGCTTCGACCGTCGGAACATCCGGGTGCGGCGGCTCAGGAAGAGCCCCGCCTACCACAGCGCGATGCTGGACCCGGCGCTCGACGATCTGGAGGCCGCGCTCGCGAAGATTCCCATCGCACCGCCATCGATTCCGTTCGTGAGCAACCTGGACGGCCGGGTCCGGGCTCCCGACCGGCCGCTGGACGGAAGGTATTGGCGCCGACAGACCCGGGAACCGGTGGAGTTTCGGCGCTGTGTGGAGACGCTGGCCGCAATGGGCGTCCGCGCCGTCGTGGAGATCGGCCCCCACGCCGTGCTCGGTCCCATGGCGTCCCTGGCGTGGCCGGAATCAACGGGGGGCGATGGAGCTCCGGTCGTGGTCTCCAGCCTGCGGCGGCCCTCACGCGAAACGCCGAAAGACGCTGAAGGTTCCTTTGTCCGGGCGGTGGCGACCGCTTACGAGGCAGGCTTGCCCATCTCCTTTCCGGGGCTCTTCGCGGGTGAATCCCGACGTCGGGTCCCGCTCCCCGGGTATCCGTTCCAGCGCGAACGCCATTGGATCAAGCCGGCCAAACGCCGCCGACTCCGGGATAGCCACCCCCTGTTGGGAACCCGCCACCAGTCGGCCAGCGGCGAACTGGGCTTCGAGACGGAGGTCGCGGCAACCAATCCCCCGTGGCTGGGCGATCACCGGGTCTTCGACCGACTGGTCGCGCCGGGGGCCCTTTACGGGGCCATGGCGGTCTCGGCATCGTCTTCAAGAATGCAAGAAATGCTGGGGATCGGGGACTTCCAGCTCCACAACCCGCTGATCCTGGCAGAGGGCGACGACGATTCCCGCCGGCTTCAAGTGGTCCTCGATCAGGCCGCGGAGGGGACGTCTCGGCGGGTTCGCGTCCTGAGCCGAGCGGACGGCGGCGAGTGGACCCTGCACGCCGAGGGCGTGGCGACCCCCGGTGAGGCTGGTGCGTCCGCGGCGCCGCGCATCGATCCCGAAGACCTCAAGAACCGGCTGGCGCTCGAGGACATCTCCGCCTTCTACCGCGGGAAGGCGGCAATCGGGATCGGCCTGGGTTCGTCGTTTCGGACGCTTCGGGGGCTGTGGTCCGGGCCGAATGAGGCCCTCGCCGAGATTACGCTGCCAGCGGACATCGATCTCGCTGGAATCGAGATGCACCCGCTGCTGCTGGACGGGTGCTTCCAGGCGATGGCCGCCGCCCGCCGAACGGCGGCGAGCGAAGACGGCGTTACCTATCTGCCGTTTGCCTGGGAGCGGCTCTGGCGCACGGGAGATTGGCCGGAGAGCGTCTGGTGTCACGTCCGCTCGAGGCAATCCGACGGAGGCCGGCCGGGCAGTGAACTTGGCGATCTCCCTGAAGTCCTGAGCGCGGATCTGCGCATCTACGACAGGAACGGGGTCCCGCTCGGCGGCCTCGACGGGTACACGATCAAACGGGCGACGCGAGCCAGCCTGCTGGCCGCCGTCGAAGGGCTGGACGACCTCCTCTACGAAGTTGTCTGGCGCGACGGCACCAGGACCCCGGCCATGCCGGCCGCGGACTTCCTGCCGGACCCGCGGGCCGTGCGGGCAGGATCGAAGACGTTCGTGCAGTACCTGGCCGCCGAAGACGTCGGGGCGGACTCCAGAGCGGCGCTCCTCGACGATCTGGAACGGCTGGCCGGGTCGTACGCCGTCCGGACGCTGGATCAGCTCGGCTGGGAGCGCCGGACGGGCGCGGTGGTGGACCCGGAAGACCTGCGGCAAAGGCTCAAGGTCACTCCGAATCACACCCGCCTCTTTCGGCGGATGCTGGAAATGCTTGCCCGGTCCGGACTTGTCGAGGAATGCGGTGACGGTTTTCGGGTGACCCTGGAATCGGGAGATCCGCTGCCGGTGGATCTTCCGGCCGATCCGGGGGAGTTCGCTACACACATGGCCGGCGCCTACGCGCACGGGACGACGGAAATCGGACTGTTCCGGCGCAGCGCCGAAGCTCTTCCCGAAGTACTGCGTGGGCGCGCTGACCCGCTGACCCTGCTATTCAGCAGCGGCGAGCCGACCGCCGCCGACCTCTATCTGAAGGCGCCGGTAGCACGAGCCGCCAACCGGATGCTCGGAGATGCCATCCGGGCACTCGTGGCCGGGTTGCCGGACGACCGAGATCTTCGGGTGATCGAAGTCGGGGCCGGCACCGGATCCGCGACGGCGTCGGTCCTGCCGGAGTTGCCCGGGGGTCGTCTCCGCTACGTGTACACGGACATCTCCGCGGGCTTCTTCGCGGAGGCGGAGGCGCGCTTCGGAGACGGCAACGGTGCAATCGAGTACCGGGTGCTCGACATCGAAAAAGAACCCGTCGCGCAGGGCTTCGACCCTCACGGCTACGACCTGCTGATCGCGTCCAACGTGTTGCACGCCACCCGGTACCTCGACGAAACGCTCGCCCATTGCGGGGCGCTGCTAGCGCCGTCGGGACAACTTGTGGCGCTCGAGAATCTGCGCGGTCAGGGTTGGCTGGATCTGACGTTCGGACAACTCGATGGCTGGTGGCGGTTTGCCGACCGGTACCGCCCGCGCCACGCGTTGTCGGGCCCCCCGATCTGGCGCCGGGCGCTTGGGGACGCCGGCTTCGGAGCGATCGAGTTTCTCGGCGTGGACGATTCGGAAGGCGCCCGCCCACCCGACCGGGGGATCATCATGGCGGCGGGCCCGGCGGAGGTGACCCTGCCGGGCGGCGTCTGGGTGGTGGCGGCTGACTGCGGCGGCGTGGCGGCGGAGCTCGCCATCGAACTCACGGGCCGGAACCAGACCGTCGTCCTCGCCGAGCAAGGCGCCGCCGGGGAAACCGGAAAGTCCGGGATCGAGAGGAGATCCGTGGACTTCCGGGAACGGGAATCATGGGGTTCCCTGCTCGCGACCCTACCGGGAGACCTGCCGCTGAACGGAATCGTGCATCTCGCGGCGCTGGACGGACCGGACGCCCCGACGGATGCGATGGCCAAGGCCGTCCGCCACGTCACGGGCAGCGCCCTCGCCCTCGCGCAGGCGCTCGTGGACGCCGACCTGAGGCCCGCCAAGGGCGTGTGGTTCATCACCCGCGGCGCCCAGGTCCTGGAAAAGGAACGCGGCGGTCAAGTGGTCGGCGCAACCCTTTGGGGACTCGGCAAGGTGGTGGCCCGGGAAGCGCCCCACCTCCTACCCCGGATGCTCGACCTCGATCCCGAACGTCCGGTCCCGATGCCGGACCTTGCGGAAGAGCTGCTCTTCCCCGACCCGGAAACCCAGGTTGCCTACCGGGAAGCGCGCCGGCGGGTGGCGCGTCTCGTCCGGGCCGGCGCCGGTGAGGAGCGGCTGCCGGTGCCCGAGGGACCGGACTGGCTACTCACTCCCGATCCGGGCGGCGCACTCGAAAAACTCCATCCCGAACCGATGCCGCGGCGATCCCTGGGACCGCGGGACGTTCGCGTCGCGATCGATGCCACCGGGCTCAATTTCTGGGACGTCTTCCGCTCGATCGGCTTCATTCCGGAGGGGCTCCTGGGCGGAGAGATGTGCGGCCGGGTTCTCGAAGTTGGCGAGGATGTCTCCGCGGTATCAGCGGGGGACCGGATCGTGGGACTGGCCTTCGGCACTTTCGGTGCCGAGGTCACTACCCATGAGGAAATGGTGACGCCGGCGCCGCCGGACGTGCCGGCCTCCGAACTCGCCACCCTGCCAACCGCATTCGTATCGGCGCAGCTGTCCTATGACCTTGCCGAACTGAAGGCCGGCGAACGCGTCCTGATTCATGCCGGAGCCGGCGGCGTCGGTCTCGCCGCGATCCAGCTGGCACAGGCTGCCGGAGCCGAGGTCTTTGCCACTGCCAGCGCGCCCAAGCAGGATTTTCTGCGGTTGCTCGGAGTGGAACACGTGTTCGACAGCCGCCGAACCGACTTCGGCAGCGAGACTCTGGAAGCCACCGGCGGCCAGGGGGTCCAGGTGGTGGTGAACAGCCTGACCGGGGAGGGCTTTGTCGAAGCCAGCCTGTTGTGTCTGGCCGAAGGCGGCCGGTTCGTCGAGCTCTCCCGGCGCGGCATCCTGACCGAGGAGGAAATGGCCGCCGCCCGGCCGGACGTCGCCTATTCCATCCTGGAACTGGATGACCTGAAGGAGAACCGCCCGGCGATACCCGGAGACGCTCTCCGGCGCGTGATGCGGCAGTTCGCGGCCGGCGAGATCACCCCTCTGATCCACAGCCGTTGGCCCCTCGCGGAAGCACGCGCCGGAATGCGATTCATGCAGGCGGCGCGTCACCTGGGCAAGATCGTGTTCACCGCCCCCTCTTTGAGGGGCGGCCGGCTGAGGAGCGACAGGACCTACCTGGTGACTGGCGGGCTCGGCGGAATCGGCTGCGCGCTCGCCGGTTGGCTGGCGGACAAGGGCGCCGGAGCGATCGTGCTCAACGGCCGCCGGGTTCCAGACCCCGCGGCCAAACGGGTGATCGGCCAGCTTGGGCGGCGAGGAGTGGACATTCGGGTCGAAATCGCCGACGTCACCGACGCAGCCGCCGTGGACGCGATGCTGACTCGCATCGACGCCAACCTGCCGCCCCTGGCAGGCGTGATCCACAGTGTCGGCGTGCTGTCGGACCGCGCCCTCGGGAATCAGACCTGGGCCGACTTCGAACGAGTTCTCTGGCCCAAGGTTCTCGGTAGCTGGCACCTGCACCGGGCGACCGCGGACCGGGATCTGGACCTGTTCGTGCTCTTCTCCAGCGTTGCCGGCACCCTGGGGAACCCGGGACAGGCAAACCATGCCGCCGCCAACGCATTCCTGGATCAACTGGCCGCCTACCGGCGAGCGCTGGGGCTTCCCGGCCAGGCGATCGCCTGGGGCGCCTGGTCCGGGCTCGGCGAAGCGGAAGAACAGCGGGAGCGGATCACCCGCCAACTCGCGGCGACAGGGACGGGATGGTTCAGCCCGCAGCAGGGTCTGCGGGCATTCGAGCGTTTGCTGCACGAGGACGCGGCGGCCAGCGTGGTGCTGGCGGCGGACTGGGCGGCTTTCGCCGAAGCGGTCGAGAACCCGCCGCCTGTCTTCGAGGAGCTGCTGTCGAACGACGCGGACGCCGGCGACGCGCCCGGCCTCGGGGCCGAGCCCCTGCTGACGAGACTGCGGCAGACCCCGGCGGAGTCGCGGGAGGAAACCCTGATCTCGTTTCTCCGCCAGGAGGTACAGGCCGTCTTGCGGTTGCCGAAACCTCCCGCGCCCAAGGTGGGTTTCTTCGATCTGGGAATGGACTCCCTGATGGCGGTCGAACTGCGGAATCGGCTGAACCGGGAGTTCGCGGGGGAGTACTCGGCCCCGAACACCGTGGTGTTCGACCATCCGGACATCGCCGCCCTTGCCGCGTTCCTGAGCATGGAACTCGCGGAGGCCGGGAAGACGGGTTTGGCGCAGGCGCGTCCGCAACCCTCAGCCCCGGTGGCCACACCGCCGACCGAAGACCGAATCGCCATCATCGGGATGGCCTGCCACTTCCCGGGCGCCCCCGATCTGGCGGCGTTCTGGGCCGCGCTCGAAGCCGGCCGGGATGCCGTCACCGGACAGCGGCCTCTCTCCGGAGGCGAGGTTCCGGGGGACGCAAGCAACGGTGACGCCTGGCGGAGCGGCGGCTTCATCAAAGGCGTGGATCAGTTCGATGCGAGGTTCTTCCGCATTACTCCCATAGACGCACGCACCATGGATCCGCAGCAGCGGCTCCTGCTGGAAACGAGCTGGCACGCACTGGAAGATGCCGGGATTGATCCGGAGCGGCTCCGGGGCAGCCGTACCGGCGTTTACGCGGGCGTTGCCGCCAGCGAATACCGCGACCTGATGATGCGAAGCCGCGACGGGGTCAGTTACCTGGGAACGGCCAGGAGCATGGCGGTGGGTCGGCTCGCCTTCAAGCTGGGCCTGATGGGGCCCACCCTGCCGGTGGAACTGAACTGCGCCTCGTCGCTGGTCGCCGTTCATCAGGCGGCCAGTGGCCTACGGCAGCGCGAAGCGGACCTGGCGCTCGTCGGCGGCGTGAACGTGATCCTCTCCCGCTCCGTCACGACGGAGATGGCGGCCCTCGGGATGTTGTCGCCAACGGGGCGGTGCCGAACCTTCGACGCAGCCGCCGACGGATTCGTACGGGGCGAAGGATGCGGCGTCCTGGTCCTGAAACGCCTCGCCGAGGCAGAGTCCGATGGAGATCGCATCTGGGCCGTAATCCGCGGATCCGCCGTGAACCAGAACGGGGCGAGCGCCGGACCGACTGTGCCGAACGGCTCGGCACAGGAACAGGTGATCGAAGCGGCCCTCGAACGTGCCGGGTTCTCCGGCTCGGAACTGGATTACCTGGAGGCGCACGGGAACGGGTCCGGGCTGGGCGACCCGATCGAGGCTCGGGCCGCGGCCGCGGTTTACGGCAGGGGACGCGACCCGGATCGCCCTCTGCTCATGGGTTCGGTGAAGACCAACATCGGCCACCTGGAAACTGCAGCCGGGGTGGCAGGGCTCATCAAGGCGGTGCTGGCCATGAACCGGCGCGTCATTCCGAAGCACCTGCACTTCGAGAATCCGACACCCTACATCGACTGGGATCGGCTCCCGGTGCGCGTGACTTCTGAGACCACGGACTGGCCCGCCGTCCCGGACCGCCCCCCGAGGGCAGCGGTCAGCGCCTTCGGCGTTTCGGGAACCAACGCCCATGTGGTGGTCGAGGGCTACGGGGTTCCGGGCGGCGCGGCGAACGAATCTCTGCCGGCCGGCTGGCCCGCGGGGCCGGGACGCGAGGTTCCGGTCGCGATTGCGGACTCAGTCCCGATTCCCTCGGCGGAACTCGGGCGCCGGGTCCATCGCGTGCTGCCGCTCTCCGGGAAAACGGAAGCGGCGCTTCGGGAACTTGCCGGCCGATACCTCGGCTGGCTCGACGGCGAGGGCGAGCAGGGCTCCACCCCGAACAACGACGCCCTTGCCGATATGGCGTGGACTGCCGGAGCGGGACGAGCGCACTTCAGGCACCGGGCCGGGTTGGTCTTCCGCGATGCCGCAACGCTCCGCAGAGGACTCGAGGCGGTCTGTGCGGGAGATGGATTCGCAGCGCAACCACCGCGGGACGAGGCGCCGCAGTTGGCGTTCGCTTACGGTGGGCAAGGCGACGCGGGGCTGGTGGTGAGCAGGGACCTCTACGAGACCGAACCGGTGGTGAGGGCAATTCTGGACCGCTGCGAGGCGGTCATGCGGGAGGAGACCGGAATGTCCCTCCTGGAGGCAATGTTCCCTCGGGGACCGTGGGCAGCCAACGAGGAGGACCGCGCCTCGGAGGAGCCGGTTCGCTACGCGCTCCAGTGCGCCATTACCGCGTTCTGGGCAAGCGTTGGAGTCCAGCCCGCGGTGGTCGTCGGCGAGGGCGACGGGAACCTCGCTGCCGCGCAGACCGCGGGCGCCTTGCAACTGGAGGCCGGACTGCGGTGCGCGGTAGCGCTCGGTGCGGGGCGGCAGGAGAGCACCCGGGAGCCGGACCGCGGAGCTTTCGAATCAGTGCTCGGGACGGCCGAGACTGCCCCACTCGTCCTTCCCTGGTTACGCTTGCCGGGCGGACAACTCGTGACTCCCGGGGAGACGTCTCCGGAGGCGAAGGGAGGAAATCCGTCCGGCCCCCACGATGTGGCTGAGGCGCTCTCGGAACTGGAGGCGCGGGTCGTGGTGAACGTCGGTCCCGGCGCGGCGTTCGGGCTTCCGCTGCTCGATCGACAGGCCGAACCAACGTCGCAGGCCGCAGCGGACGCAGCGCGCCCGGGCCTCGCCTCCCTCGGCACCGGCGCCGCGAGCGCCGAAGACTTCGTTACGGCCGTCGCGAAGGCTTACGCGGCCGGGCTCGGCGTGTCCTTTGCCGGCCTCTTCGCCGGAGAGCAGCGCCGCCTGGTTTCCCTGCCCGCGTATCCCTTCCAGCATCGTCGTCACTGGCTTCGGGAACGCGATCCCGAGGGTTAGCGCCCGGCGCGGCTTGCCCAGCGATCAATAGGAACTCTGCAGCCTCATGAAGTCCCGGGTCGCGGCGGCACAGGCCTCGGGATTCTCCAGCGGGAGGAAATGCGTGGTCTCCGGGATGAAGTCGTAGTCCACGGTCATGACGTGGCTCATGTCGAACGTCGGCAGGTAGGAATAGGGCAGGGTCGGATCGGCGCCGATGACTTTCGTCGGACAGGTGAGCGCCTCCAGATCCACCAGGACAGAAAACGCGCGCGCGTAATCGACGATCTGGGCCTCGTATTCCTTGGGGCAGCGAAGCTCATACGCAACCCCGTCCGCGGTCCGGCGCAGCGTCGTCCGGGCCATGAGTTCAAGGACGCCGGGCGCCACCCGGCTGAAAGCGGAGGCAACGCTCAGCACGGCGGTGAAATCGGTCTCCGATCGGAATCGGTCCGTTCGCCGACGGGTCATGGCTGCGGTGAATTCGGCGGCGGCGTCGAACTGCGCCTGGCTGCGGCCGGGTTTGCACACCGGCGGATCGAACAGGACCCGCGCCGTATAACCGCTATCGGTCCCGGACGACAGCAACGTGGTCAGCGCCGCCACCGAGTGGAACACTCCGACCTTGGCCTTGGCCCCAAAGTGACGATCTGTCGCCTCGAGGATCACGTCGTGATCGCGGACGAAACTGGGGAGGCTGTGGGCCTCGCGGGAGCCGACGGCGTTCCAGCCGTGATTCCTCAGGTCGTAAACGATGAGATCGAAATCGTCGGCAAGCAGCGACCAGAAGGGGTAGTAGAGATCGATGGCCAAACCGTTGCCGTGGCTCAGGACCAATCGTGGCCCCTCCCGGTTCCCGTGCCGCCGGAGGGCGGTCACCGACCCGTCATCCAGACGCACCTCCGCTACCGTATGGGGCTTGGGAACCTCCCACAACCCCTCCGAACTCACGGAGCGGGTTTCGGTGGGATCATGGGCGCACCCCGCGGCGCCGGACTACGCCGGGGCCGCAGCTCGCGTCAGCCGGCGCGCGAATCGATGAAACCGGCCAGGTCGCGCAGGCTCGCAACTCCCGCGCACTCGCCGGCCGTGATCGGGACACCGAAGTCGTCGGTGACGACCTTGATGAAGGACACCACGTCCACCGAGGAAACCCCGGAGTCGGAGAAGCGGCGATCCAAATCGGGCGAGCGACCGAGATCGAGTTGCTCGTCGGCGAGTTGTACCAAACGGTCTTCTGTGGCTGTCATTGGCTATTCTCCCAAAGGGGGCGAATTATTCCACAGGCATCCGAACCCGGGTCGGCAACGGTACAGCCGTTCCCGGATTGCGACACGCCACCCGCACCAGGAACTTCCTGATCCCTTCAGGTGGACATGCCCCGCGCCGCGATCGGCCACACCGCTTCCACGAGACCGCCCCTTACCGCGTACATCCGGTCGTAGAGGTTCACCACCGGATCGCAGTGGGAGACGATGAGCTCCAGCTTGTCGCCGACTTTGTAGGTACGGCTCGGATCCTCGTAGCGGATGGTGCCGAACTCGTCGGAGCCCGACGTGTAGCTCATGCCGCTCTCGCCCTTCACGATCGCCCAGGGCCGGTTGATGGTGCAGGCCTTGGCGCCGGCGTCGGTGGTGGCGCGGCCCTCGTATTGAGCGTTGAGCACGGTCGCGAGGATCGTCAGCGACGGCTGGAAATCGGTATAGACGTCCGGATCCGTGGCTCCGCCGATCTCCAGGTACTGGGCGTCCATGAAGACGTAGCTGCCGACCTGGACATCCGTGAAGCCGGGGGTCTCGTGGTCGATGTTGTAGCTGCCCGTTCCACCGCCGCTGAAAATGCCGGTGTCGAGCCCGGAAGCGGCCATCCGTTCGCAGGTGTCCGCCGCCGCCGCCAACCGCCCGAGGGTCTGGGCCTTCCGCTTCTCGAAACCCTTCACGTGCTGCGAGCCGCCGTCGTAGCAGAGCAGTCCCCGCAGGGTGAGACCGGGTAGCTGATCCACCAGTTGGGCCAGCTTGAGCGCCGGCTCGCCCGGGGTGATCCCGGTCCGGTGCCCTCCCGGATCCACGTCCACCGTCACCTCGGCGTTGATGCCGGCGGCCGTCGCGGCTTCGGACAGCGCGCGGGCGTTCTCCTCGGTGTCCGTCGTCTGGACAAAGCCCGGGCACTGCTTCCTGAGCCCCATCGCACGGCGGATCTTGAACGGGGTCACGTTACTGGTGGTCAGCAGCAGCCGGTCGATTCCGTGGTCGAACAGCGCCTGCGCCTCGCCGACTTTGGCGACGCAGATACCCACGGCGCCCGCCTCGAGTTGCATCCGGGCGATCGCCGGGCACTTGTGGGTCTTGGCGTGCGGACGCGGCGCGATGCCGTTGGCCGTGGCGGTCGCCGCCATGTGCGCGATGTTCGCCTCCAGCGCATCCAGATCCACCAGCAGCGCCGGAGTGTCGAGGTCCCACATGGAGATTCCGAATTCGGCAACTTCGCGGCCCGCGGACCGGGCTTCGATCTCGGAACCGGTCAACCCCCTCGCCACCCCAGGCGAAAAGACAGCGGCGGAGGCGCCGGCGCCCAGAAAACTGCGGCGGGACAGGATGTTCATCATCCCCCGTTTGTACCACCCCGCCGGTAGCGTGGGCGAGCGGGAACCCATACACTGAAAGGTCGCATGCGTACCGCCGCCGCGATTGCCATTCTTTCGCTCCTCGGGCCGACCGCGTTGGCGGAAGCCGAGGACGGGATTCCGGTAACGAGTCCCCTCGTCCAGGCCGCCTGCGGCAGTTGTCACGCGACGGACGACGCCGGTCGGATGTCAAGGATCTCCTGGCAGCGGAAATCGGCCGAGGGCTGGCAGATCACCATCATCCGGATGATCCGGACCGGCAACGTGAGCCTCGAGGCGGAAGAGGCGCGCGACGTGGTGCGGTATCTGACCGACAACCACGGACTGGCGCCGGAGGAGGAGCGGCCCTACTTCTATCTGGCGGAGCAGCGGCCCCACCAGGAGACGTTCGCCGAAGGCGAAGAGCTGCTGCAGGAGACCTGCTCCCGCTGCCACCTCACCGCGCGCTTCCGCACCCAGCGCCGGACAGCCGAGGAATGGGCCCTGCTGAAGGGGATGCATGTCGGGTACTTCCCGACCATCGAGGGACAGACCTTCCGCGGCGAAGACCCCGAGGATCGCTGGGCGGTGGACCGGGTGCTCGACCAGCTCAAGGAGAAGTACCCCTTCGAGACCCAGGCGTGGCGGACCTACCGCGCCAAGGGACCCGGTCCCGGCATCGCCGGGCGCTGGTTCCTGCGGGGCCACCAGCCGGGCGGCGGGCCGATCGGCGGAATCGTGGAATTCCGTCCGGATGACGCGGGCGACGGAAACTACGGATACGAGGCGAATCTGGTGCTCGGCGACGGAACCGCCGAACGCCGCCTCGGGGCCGGGGTCCTGTACGGCGGGTTTTCCTTCCGGGGACGGGCGCAGGGCGATCGCCTCCAGGAACGGCGGGCGGCCCTGATCCTTTCCGAGGATGGGCGGACGCTCAGCGGCCGGCTCTTCCGGGGACGTTTCGGAGAGGACGGCCTGGACGTGACGCTCACCCGGGCGGCGGGCGGCGTGCAGATTGCGGCCGCCTGGCCTCCCGCGGGACGGACCGGCACGACCGCCACCGGGGTGCGGCTGCTCGGGGCCGGGTTTGCGGAGGACGCCGCCTCCACGCTCGATTTCGGGTCCGGGGTCACGGTCGAGAGCGCCCGCCGGGTCTCCGAAATGGAACTGACTGTGGACCTTCGGATTGACGCCGAGGCGTCCCTTGGGTATCGCGACGTCTCCGTCGGCGGTATCCGGCTGGTGGACGGCTTCGCCGTTCATGACGGCGCGGACTACATTCGGGTGTCCCCCGAGATGGCGCTTTCCCGGGTCGGCGGCGCGGTGGCCCCCAAGCAGTTCGTCCAGTTCGAGGTGAGCGGCTGGCACCGGGGACCCGATGGCGAGCGACTCACCGACGACGACCTGGCGCTCGGTCCGGTCGAGGTCACCTGGACCACCGAGGAGTACTACATCCGGGACGAGGACGCGGACACCCGCTTCGTCGGCAACATCGACGAGCGCGGTTTGTTCACTCCGGGACTCGACGGCCCGAACCCGGAGCGCGAACTCATGGCGGACAACATGGGGGACGTGTGGGTGGTCGCCGAACACGAGGATCCGGAGACCGGCGAGACGCTGCGGGACCGCGCCCGGCTGGTGGTCTCCCCGCCGGTCTTCCTCTACTGGGACCTGTTCCCGCAAAGGACAGGGCAATGAGCGTTCCTACCCCCTCCCAAACCCTGGTCGAAGCGACGCAGATGCACCGCTTCCATGGTGGAGAGCGGAACTACGCGTTCCTCGTCCCCTCCTCGATGATCTTCGAGCTCGACGAAACGAGCGAACGGGTGCTCGACCGGCTCGCCGCCGGGCCCAGACCCCCGGCGGAGGTCGTCGAGTCGCCTGAGGAAGAAGCCGCGCTCCGGGAGCTGGCGGGAGTGGGAGCGGTGGCCCGTCAGGGAACCCCGCTCATTCCGCTCGGCGGCCTCCAGGAGGTGGACGGTCCGCCGCCGATCCGCACGGTGGTGCTGAACATCACGAACTCCTGCAACCTCGCCTGTCGCTACTGCTACGAGTACGGGGACGACCGGATCGCCGAGGCCGAGGTTCCGGCCGCGATGACCGAAGAAATCGCACGCCAATCGGTGGATCGGCTCATCACCGACTCCGGGGAAGCCCGGGACCTGCAGGTGACGTTCTTCGGTGGGGAAACGCTGCTCAACTGGCGGGTGATCCGCCCGACCGTGGAGTACGCCCGGAAAGCGGCACAGCAGGCCGGAAAACGGGTGGACTTCAGCCTCACCACCAATGCCACCCTGCTCACCCGCGAGATCTCCCAGTGGATCGCGGACAACGGGATCGGGGTGACGATCTCGGTGGACGGCGACAAACAGTTCCAGGATTCCATGCGGGTGTACCGGAGCGGCATGGGCAGCTACGACGTGATCGCGCCCCGGATCGCCGAGTTCCTGAAGCTCCAGAAACGGCCGGTCGGCGCCCGGGTGACCGTCACGTCGAAGAACCTCGATGTCCCGCGGATCTTCGAACACCTGATCGGGCTCGGCTTCTACGAGGTGGGCTTCGCTCCGGTCACTTCGTCTCCCGACCAGGATTACGCCCTCGGCGAGGACGGCTTCGACGAACTGCTCGACCAGTTCCGGGGTATCGCCGATGACTATGTGGAAGCAGCCACCGAGGGCCGCTATCTCGGGTTTTCGAACCTCAGCGACCTGCTCGGCGAAATCCACGAGGGCGTAAGCAAGGCGTACCCCTGCGGGGCCGGACTCGGGCTCGTCGGAGTCGCCCCGGGCGGCGAGGTCGGCCTCTGCCACCGGTTCGCCGGTTCCGGCGACCATGATCTGGGACACGTGGCCACGGGGATCAGCGAAGAAAAGCGCGCCGAACACCTGAAGAAGGCTCACATCGACGCCCGTACCGACTGCAGCCAGTGCTGGGTCCGCAGCCTCTGTTCCGGCGGCTGCTACCACGAGGCACAGGTGCGCTACGGCGATCGTTTCCGCCCCAACCTCCACTACTGTGACTGGATCCGCGACTGGACCGCCCTCGGCCTCTCCGCGTACGGGCGTATCCTTGACCGGAATCCTCAGTTCCTCGCTCGCTTCGAGGGAATGCTGCAGGCCGTGCGGCAGACCCCCTAGGAGACCGCCATGAAACACCTCTCCCCCAAGAACCTCAAGGCGCGCTTCGCTACCGAGTGGCTCGAGGGCGGCGGCGCGGCGCGCGCCACCGCCGACGACCCGGGACCGCACTATCCGTCCGGATGCACGACGATCTTCTCGCCGGGCTGGGAGGTGGATGCGACCGGCGGCACCGCCGCGCTCTGCCAGCCGATGGAGCGGGACCTCTACGACTGCTACAAGACCTGCTACTGGCCTGCCCAGGTACCCGACTACCTGAACAACAGCCCCGACTGGCACAAGAACTGTGCTGCCGCCACCCAGGACTGGAGGGAGATCGACCTCGTCTTCCCATGAGGGAGATTTCTCCACCCTTCCAGGACCGCACTCGCTCTTGAGTCGATGACCAGACCGATCTTCCTCAGCCTCGCGATCGCCGCGTTCTTCGCCGGGCCAGCGGCAGCGCAGGATACGGACCGCTTCCTCGCCGGAATCTGGCCCGACCAGCTCATCACCTTCGACCAGGAATCCCTGACCTTCGAGAAGGTCGGAAGCCTGCGGCACGGGGCCGCCACCAACAACACCTGGACGGCCGACGGGCGCTTCGTCGCCATCGTGACCGGCCGGATGGAAATCGTCGAGATCTTCGACGCAGCCGAGATGGCGGTAGTGGACGACTTCCAGCTCAGCACCGTGGGCCGCCGCGTCCGCTTCATGAGCGCTACCCCGGGTCCGAACGCGCGGCGGGTCTTTCTGGTGCCCGTCGTAGTGGACCTGGAGCCCGACCGTTTCATCCACCAGACACCGTCGGAAATCTGGGTCTTCGACCGCGAGCGGCGGGAAGTCACGCACCAGATCCCGCTCGGTAACGCGAGCGACTGGCGCCCCAACATTCACTTCAGCCCCGATGGCTCGTCGGTGTACCTGGTGAACGATCAGATCATCGAACTCGACGCCGAGACCTTCGAGGAAACGGACCGGATCGAGCTGGACCGGCCGCTCGCGCCCGGCTACGGAGGGGTGCGCGGACACTCGCTCGACGAGGTCGAACCCGGCCGGCTGTTCGGGGTGTACCGGACCGTGGAGCCCCGCCAGGGGATGGAGCTCTTCGGCCTGCTGGAGATCCGGCTGCCCGAAAAGACCTTCAGCCGCTACGAGGTGGGACCCCAGATGCAGCTCGCCCGCTTTGCCATCTCTCCGGACGGGAAGCGGGGCTATGCCGGCCTCAGCGACGCGGCGGTGATCGACATGGAAAGCCGGCAGGTCATTCTCCGCAAGAAAGGCTTCGAGCGGGGCCGTACCAACATCTCGATGATCGTCTCGGCGGACGGGCAGCGTCTCTTCGTGTCCGGCGTCGGCGACACGATGTATGTGTACGACGCGGAGACGCTCGAGCCCGAGACCGAGATCTTCGCCGGCGGTGACTTCATGCTCCCGCCCCATCCCCTCCGCTACCGGGCCGGCTCCGGAAACTGAAACCCCCAGGCGCCGATATCTATCGGCGTGCGTTTCGCCTCACGCTTCCGTACTGGCGGAGGTTGTCGGGAGTTCTCGTTCTCTCGCTGCTGGCGGGACTCCCCGGGCAGCTCTGGCCGCTGCTGCTGGTTCCCCTGCTGGACGACGCGCTGCTCGGCGGCAACTTCACGCTGCTGCTCCAGCTCGCGGCGCTGATGGTCGTGATGCAGGTCGGCGGCCTGGTCCTGACGTCCTACACCGGCTACCGCTACGTCGGCCTTTCGGCGCGCGCCCTGTTCGACCTGCGGCTGACCGTGTACCGCCGCCTCCAGCAGCTCTCGCCGCGCTTTTTCGCTGGAACCCGCACCGGAGACCTTCTGTCCCGGCTCAACACCGACGTCTCCGAACTCCAGCGAACCGCGGGCGACCTCCTGCTCTCGCTGTCCCAGAACGTGCTCGGGCTGGTGGTAGCGCTCGTGCTGGTGCTCGCGCTGGCGCCGGCGCTGCTGGTGCCCGCCGTACTCGTCCTCCCGATCGCGGCCTTTTCGCTGAAGCGGCTCCGGACCCGCGTAACCGACGAGAACCGCCGGCTCCGGGAGGCGGGCGCGTCGGTGAGCAGCGCGCTCGTCGAGTCCGTGCTCGGGATGCGGCAGACGGTGGCCTTCGGACAGGAGGCACGCGAAGCAAACCGGTTTCGAACCGAAAACGACCGCTTCATCCACACGCTGCTGCGGACGCGGCGGACTACCTACGTCGCCTCGGGGATTCCGTCGTCCCTGGTCTCGATCGCCGGCGCCGCGGCATTCCTCTACGGCGGCTACCAGGTGATCCAGGGAAATCTCACGCTGGGCACCCTGGGGGCCGCGATGACCTACCAGATGCGCCTTTTCGGGCCCGTTCAGGGTCTTCTCGGCCAGTACCTGGGACTGCGGGCCGCGCGGGCGTCCTTCGAACGGGTATTCGAGCTGCTGGATGAGCCGCCGGGTGTCGAGGACCCTGCGGATCCGGTGGCGGCCAGGACGCCGCGGGGGCCGCTCGACGTGGAATCCGTGTCCCTTTCGTACGGCAGGGAAGACAAACCGGTGCTCGACGGGGTGTCGCTCACGCTTCCCGAGGAATCTCTGACGGTGCTGGTCGGACCGAGCGGCGTGGGAAAGACCACGCTCACCGATCTCATCCTGCGGCGCCTCGATCCGGACGAGGGCAGGATCTCCTGGGCCGGCGCCGACATCCGGCGGCTTTCCCTTGCTGATCTCCGGGGCGGGATCACGGTCGTGGAACAAGAACCCTTCCTCTGGCATAAAGCCATCGCGGACAACATCCGCTACGGAAGACCGGAGGCGGACGACGCCGCAGTCACGCGGGCGGCGCGGCTCGCGGCGCTCGACGACTTCCTGGCGGGCCTGCCGGACGGTCTCGCCACCGTGGTGGGGGAGCGGGGACAGCAACTGTCAGCCGGCCAGCGCCAGCGGATCGCCATCGCCCGCGCGGTGCTGGCGGATCCGGCCCTCATCCTCCTCGACGAGCCGAGTTCCGCGCTCGACAGCGAGACCGAGGCCCTGCTGGTCCGGCGCCTGGTCCCCTGGCTGAAGCAGCGGACGGCGCTGGTGATGACGCACCGCCGAGCCTTCGGGGAGGTCGCCGATCAGGTGTTGGCGCTTCGGGAAGGCCGCATCGAAGCGGCGAACTGAATCTGCTCAAGGATGCTCCGGATCGCGATTCTGGACACCGGAATCAACCCGTCACACCGCCAGGTGGGACCGGTCGCCGGGGGAGTCCGGGTCTCCTGGCGCGACGGGTCGGTCCGGCTGAGCGGGAACCGCCTCGCCGACTGGACCGATGCAATCGGCCACGGCACCGCGGTCGCGGCCACGGTCTCCGACGGGTTGCCGCGAGACGCCTTCACCCTGCTCTCGGTCCGCGTCTTCGGGCGCCGGACGGAAGCTCCACCTCATTGCCTGGCCGCCGGCATTCGCTGGGCGGTGCAAAACGATGCTGCGATCGTGAATCTGAGCGCCGGCGTTCCCGTCGGAAGCGACCCGGAAGGCGAAGCCCTCCTGCGCGACGCCTGGCGCACCGCGGGAAAGGCCGGCATCGCGCTCGTCGCACCCCGGTCGGGTCGGGGATCCCTGCTGGTCCCGGGTTGTCTGGTGTCGGTTCCGGGCGCGCTGGGGGTAGAAGCCGACCCTGCTCTCGACTATGGCGAACTGGGTCGCCGCGGGAAGGTCCTGACCGCGGCTCCCTGGGCCCGGCCCCTGCCGCCGCTGCCGCGCGAAAAGAATCTCTCCGGGGTGAGCTTCGCCGTCGCCGCGGTCACGAACCGGTTGGCAGGTCTACGTCTCGGGGTCGCGACCGACGAGTTCCCCGCCGCGCCGACCCCGGCTACCTGATCTCTCGGTCCCAGCCGAACGCGTCCCGGATGATGCCGTGCACCCGGGTGTTCTGCCCGATGCCGAGCACCCCGTCCGCACCCGGCCCGTATCCCAGGAGCAGCACCGGCTCCGAGGTGTGCCCACCCGTGGACCAGACCACCTGCGTGTGGTTCGCGAGCTTCCGCGCGGCGAGCGCCACGGGAACCGTCGACCGATCGAGGTAGTACGTCGCAAAGTCTCGCGTGGCGAGTTCCTCCTGGTTGAGCTGGCTGGCGAGATCCTCGGCTTCGGCGTCGGTGAGTCGGATCGCGGTGGCTTCCTCGATCACCGCCAGCACCGAGTCACGCGTGGCTGGTGACGAGATTTCCGGCATCGCCTCGATCAGCGAGCGCCGCTGGGCAGCCAGCGTCTCCAGGTGGCGCACTCCGGCCATCTCCGGGCCGGCCGCATAGTCGGCAAAGACGGGCTTCGCAAAGGGGCCCGGTCCCCCCGGGCCATAGGTGAACGAGAAGCCGCCAGTACCGTGATCGGCCGTCACCAGCACCAGGGTATCTTCGCGGGCGCGGGCGAAATCGAACGCGACCCCGATCGCCTCGTCGAAGTCGAGGATCTCGGCGAGCATCGCCCCGGCGTCGTTGTCGTGACCCGCGTAGTCGATGAGACCGCCTTCGACCACGAGGAAGAAACCCGCCCCGTTCTGCTCGAGCGAGGCGATCCCGGCAGAGGTGAGTTCGGCCAGGGTCGGCACGGAATCGTCGAGACCTTCCCAGGACCGGTCGAGCACGTACGGGAGATGGCTCGCCGCGAAGATCCCGACGAGGCGCTCCGCTCCCCGCGCGCGCTCCAGTCCGGCCCGATCGCCGACGACGGTAAAGCCGCGGGCCGCGGCTTCGGCGATCAGGTCGCGGTCATCGCCCCGGTTCGAGGCGCCGTCGGTCCCCTCCGGCAGCCCCGGGACGCTGTCCGAGAGGCTCGTCCCCTGCGGGACCATGGCGCGGCCCCCGCCGCCGAGCAACACCTCCACGAAAGGTTCTCCGAAGAGCTGATCCGCGAGTTCGGGCTCGGGGACGTACCGCGACTTGGCGTGCACCTTGAAGGCCGCCGGGGTCGCGTGGGTGAGGCGCATGTTCGCAACCAGCCCGGTGGCGAGTCCCTCCCCTTCGGCCCACTCGAGGATGGTCGGCAACGGCTCCGCCGTTTCCGGATCGACGCTCAGCGTCTCGGTGAGCGCCTGCTTCGCGGTAGCCATCTGGGTCGCGGCCGCCGCCGAATCCGTCGTGATCCGCCCGTAGGAGAACGGCACCGCGTACCCGGCGCTACCGGCGTCGGCAAGGTCGGACATCCGAAGCGGGTTGCCGCCGATTTCGGAGGCGTAGGCCGCTCCCAGCGCGAACTGGTTCATCCCGAACCCGTCCCCGATGAACAGGATCACGTTCTTCGCCCGGGGATTCTCCGGCGGTGGCGCACACCCGGACCCGGCCAGTCCGAAGACGAGGGCGGTAAGTAGAGAGGATCGCGGCGAACGAACGCCGCCTTAGCAGCCTGTGGTGAAACCCGCGTGAGCGCAGAGAGCGGTGAGGCCCAGTTCTCCCGGTGGGGCCAGTTCTCCCGGTGGGGGCCCGGCTGACCCAGTTCTCCCGGTGGGGGCGGCGCGTGAGGGAGGAATACCGGGTGTATTTCGACCGAAACGCAACGATGAGCGCCTCGGAGAGGTGCGGTTCAGCCGGGACGGATCGCCGCTCGAGCCCCCACCGGGAGAACTGGGCCGCGTGGGTTTTGCCACAGGCTGTTGAGCCTACTGGCTGGTCAGAGCCGCGTAGTTGTCCTTGCAAAACTCCTCCAGTTGTTCGGCCAGGTGGCTGGCGGCATTGCGCAGGCTGGGCCCGCTCTCGCGCTCGTCCAGCCCGGTCAGGTTTCCTCGCGCCGACCCGCCGAGCGCAACCGCATCCACGTAGTGGAACTCGATGATCTCGCTGCGCTCGACCAGTTCGACCCGGCCGTTGATGAACAGTCTCTCGAGTTTCGGAAGCATCATCTGCGATGTTCGGTAGTTGATGACGCGCAGGGTGATGGCCGCATCCTCAGCGGAATCGACGACGCGAAACCAATTCCGCCGTCCGCGGACCCGGTCCCGGATTTCCTCGCTCGCCTTGGCAAGCCCCTCCTTCAGGTCCGCATCCTCCGGATCACTCGCGTACACGAAGACGGCAAAGGGCTCGGGCGGGCGCCGGGGCGCTTGCTCCGCGGCGGCAAACGCCGCCAGGAGCAGCAGCCCGACGAGCGCCGCCGGTCGCGGACGCGGAATGTGGTGGATGGTCATGATGACTCCCCGTGGTGCGCAAAGCCGGACCCAGGGCCGCTCGCCCGGGAATCATCGCACGCCGGGCAGTGGACGGAATGCAGCGGCACCGGGTGGGCGCGCCGCTTGCGGCTTACTGCGTCCGAGCCCGCGCGCGGTGCTGGCTGAGGGCGCCGTAGTTGTCCTTCGCGAAGCGCTCCAGCTCCTTTGCGAGCTGGCCGGCGGCTCTGCCCAGGCCGGCGCCCCCGATGGCGCCGGCGTCGAGCCCGGAGAGCTGCGTGCTCACCCCTCCCCTGCGAACGACCGCATCAACGAAATGGTATTCCCGGCAGTCGGAGGGCTCGGCAGTCAACATCCCCGGAATCATCCCACCGGTCCTCCGGTTTGGGTGATCCCGAAGCTCTCCAGTCCGGTAGCTGACGATGCGGATCGTGATGTCCGCCGCGTCGGCGGACGCGGCCAGTTGGAACCATTTCCGCCGCCCCGCTACCCGTTCCCGGACCATCGGCAGCGCCTCGTCGAGCTGCGCCTTGAGGCCGGCATCCGCCGTTTCGATGGCGTACACGAAGACCCGAAACGGCTCCGGCGGGCGCCGGGGCGCCTTTTCCTGCCCACCCGCGAAGACCACCGTCGCCGCCAGGGCGAAGAGCGCGAGAAGCGCGGTCCGGGTGCGGATACCGAATTGGCGGCGCGACATCGTCAGCGCGGAGCCGGGTAGCTTTCTTCCGTGAATTCCTCGAGCTTCCTGACGAAGTCGGCGGCGGCGTCCTTGAGGCTGTCCATTCCCGTGGCTCCGGTACCCGAACCGTTCACCTGCTTCCGCTTTCCGTTTACCCGCACAATGGCGTCGAAGGAAAAGACGTCGCGTCCCCGTGATGCGAAGACGCGGTTCGCAGTGAACCCGGCCGGGCCGCCCACGAACCGCAACTCGCCGGTGGCGGCCTGCGCATCGAAGACGGTCACCCGGATGTTCGCCTCGTCACGCGATTCCGTCAGCCGGAACCACTCCGGGCGATCGGCCAGCGCCGTCCCCAGCGCGCCGGCGGCGTTGTGGAGATGCGCGCCGAGCTGGGCGTCCACCTCACCAGGATAGGCAACGAACACCGCATACGGCTTCGCAGGGGTGTCCGCAACGCCCTCGACCGCCGCCGCGACGATGGAGGATGCAGCTCCCAGGATCAGTGCCGCCGCGAGTGAAGGCAGAAGAGCCGGGTGGCGCGAGTGCGCCGAAGAATCGGGCATGGTTGACGCTTCGCTATGGAACCTCAGGCAAGCAAAATTCATGCTACGCGGCTGCTGCGGCGAGTGCAAAGCCGAGCGGAACCGGGGAGCACGCCCCCCGAGGCCGCTTAATCGCCGCCGGCCGGGACGAACCGGTCGCCTGCCGGGGCAAACGCCTCGATCTGCTCGCCGCCCTGAAACGCGCCGACGACGGATTCCTTGAGGGACAGCCTGACGACTTCGGCAGGGTCCGGAAACAGCCGGTCCTCGAGGCGGGCGATCCGCCCGGGTTCGGAACGGGTGCGGGGCGACCCCGCGATCAACGCGCAGCAGTCTTTCGCCGGGATCGCCGAGGTCTTCCAGGTGCCGATCTTCTCGGCCCGGTCCATGATCGCGACCTTGTCGAACCCGACGAGGGGGCGGAGGACGGGGAGGGTCACCGCGGCGTCCACGCTGATCAGGTTCTCGAGTGTCTGCGACGCGACCTGCGAGAGGCTGTCGCCGGTGGTCAGGGCCGCCGCCTCGAACCTTCTGGCCACCGCCTCGCCGCAGCGAAAGGCGAATCGCCGGAACAGGACCGCCTCGTGGCCGGTCCGGCTCCCGGTGAGCCGCAGGTCGAAATGGGTGTAGGGGATCAGTACGAGTCGCGACCGCCCCGTGTAGCGCGACAGGATCCGGACCAGTTCGGCGGCCTTGTCGGCGGCGGGGGAGGACGGGTCGGGGCGGGACGGGGTCAGATGGACGAAGTCGAGAGCGGCTCCCCGTCCGGCCATCATCCAGGCCGCCACCGGGGAGTCGAAGCCGCCGGAGAGCATCCCGACCAGGCGCCCCGCGATCCCGACGGGAAGCCCGCCAGGTCCCCGAACGCGTCGCGTCCAGACGTAAACAGCTTCCTCGTGCGGCTCGATGAAGATGGTGAGGGCCGGGTTCGAGAGGTCAACCCGGTCCCACGCGGTGCGATCGAGGATGGCGCTCCCCACCGTCTCGGCAACCACCTGGGAGCGGATCGGGAACTTCCGGTCGCGGCGCCGCACGCGCAGCGCAAAGCCCTTGCCGGACCCCTCGCAAGCTTCCGCTGCCAGTTCACAGCAGAGCGCCGTCACCTGGTCCACCAGGAGTGGCGCGGGCAGCGGCTCCTTGTCCGGAGAACGGAGGATCGCGAACGCCGGGAGGGCCAGTTCGACACCAAAGACGGTCGCGATCACTTCGAGGGCCCGGTCCAGATCCCCAACTTCCTCACGAGGAACCTCGAGCCACACCCGGTCGCCGGCGGAACTCGCCCGCCAGCGCAGGCCGATGCCGCGGAGCCGCTGGCCCAGGTTGCGTTTGAGCGCTTCCCGGAAGGAAGGCCGGTTCCTGCCCTTGATGCGGATTTCCGGGGAGCGAATCAGGATCCGCCGCAGCGCCCCCGTTTCTCGGGTCGCCGGAACACCGCCGGATCGGGCGCCGCCCTCGCCGGCATCACCAGGGGAACGGGTGGCGGAGAGGACTTCCTGCAAGGCGGCGACGGGAACGGCCGTTTCCGATGGTCCGGCCGCCCGACGATGGTACGCGGACCCGGTCCACCGTGATTCGGGAGCAGCCCGGAAGGGCGCGGCGTCGGTCATGGGCGCATCGGGTGGTGAGCCGTGAAGGAATCGAACCTTCAACCTACTGATTAAGAGTCAGTTGCTCTGCCTGGTTGAGCTAACGGCCCAACCCGATACGACTACGCTGGTACGCCTGAGAGGACTCGAACCTCTGACTTCTTGCTCCGGAGGCAAGCGCTCTAATCCACTGAGCTACAGGCGCTCCCAGCGGAACGCGGAAGATTAGCAGTCTCCAAGGACGGCGGGCGGGGGGATTCGCCGCCCTCAGGCGCCCGCCAGCCGCCGGAGGAGTTCCCCCTTCAATTCCGGGAGCGGCGTGTGGCACCAGGTAACGGGCCACCCCCCGCCTGAATCAACCCGCACGAGCCAGGGTTTCGTCTCCGTGGTGTCCGAATAGCCGTCCGCGGGGCCGTCCCGAACGACCACCGTGGTCCGGTCACAATCCAGGAACTCGGGCGCCACCAGGAAGGAAACGGCAAACGAGTCGAACGGATAGGTGGCGCGACGGCCGTAGTTCTCGCCGAACCAGTCGAGATAGTCCTCGATCGGCTCGCGAAAGAACGCCCCGAACGGGGTGTCCCACAGTCCGGTCCAATCCTCGGCCGGGATAGGAAGCTTGGCCGCCAATTCGAAAGGCGCCAGGACGATCGGGGCCCCGCTCTCCAGCACCATCTCCGCGGCGGCCGGATCCAGTTCGAAATTGAAGTCGAGGAGGTTGGGGCCGCCCCCCGGGAAAGTCAGCGGTTCTCCAGGACGACGGCCGATCACCAGGATGACCGTCTCGATGCGCTCGGCCAGGTCGGGCCGTTCCCGAAGGGCGGCGGCGACGTTGGTCGCCGGCCCCAGCGCCAGGATGGTCTGCGCTTCTTCCTCAAGCGCCGCGATCAGGGCCCGGGAGGCGGGGGTGGGATCCGGAGACGGTGCGGCGCTCCCCCGGTGCACCTCGAGACCCGCCGGTCCGAAGCGCGCCGCAATCTCCCGGGCAATCGGATAGCCGCGCTCGACGGGGGCGTTCCCGAAGACCACGCTGACGCCCGTCACCCGCAGTTCCGGCGAATGAAACGCCTGGACCATCGCGACGCCGTCGTCGGGCTCGTGCCCCCCGGGCATGACGGCCGGATCCACGTCCAGCCAGACGGCCCGGGGTACGGCCCGCGGACCAGGGTCGGCGTCGCAGGCGCCGGTGAGCAGCGCCGCCGCCAGCAGCGAGAGGAGCCCGACCCTCAAACGGAGACCGGAGACCTGGTGACCGGCTCGTCAGCCGGGGTTTCCAGCAAGGATTCCGCCGGCGCCGGCGGGTCATAGGGGTTCGGAACCCGTCCGTCGAGAAGCGTGGGGAAGCCGTCTTTCAGGAAGTCCTGGGCGAGTGCGTAGGTCTGCCCGTCCTGATTCCGCCGGATGGCCCGCCTCAGTTCGTCAATCCGGCCGCGGGAGCCCGCGCAGAAGTTCTCCACCAGCGGCAATACGTCCTCGGGGCGCGAACCCCGGGCAAGGAGCGCTTCCGCCCGCACCACCGTCGCCACCTGCGCATAGAGCTCCGCTCCGAAGTCCACGAACCGCCACAGGAGCATCTGACGCTTCTCGAGCCCCGGCCCATGACGCAGCATCGCGTGGAAGAGACTCCGGGCGAGCCGGCGGCTGCTCTGCGCCACGAAACGCAGGTGGCGCCGCGCCCAGGGTTCGCCGCCCGCCGGCGCCGCGGCCGGAAGCCACTGCTTCAGGTACCAGGGGACATAGAACAGGCCCGCGCGGAAGGCCGCAGCGACGCGTTGCGTGATCGGGAGCGACGGGTTCATCACGGCGCCCGCCCGGCTCAGGTGCGGGTCGAGCACTTCGCGGGCGATGAAGAGGCGCAGGATCTCGCTCGATCCCTCGAAGATCGTGTTGATCCGGTTGTCGCGGAGCGTCCGCTCGGCCGGGAAGGGCCGTTCGCCGCGAGCGCCAAGCGAGTCCGCGGTCTCGTAGCCGCGGCCTCCCAGCACCTGGACGGTGTCATCGGCGATCCGCCACGCCGCCTCGCTCGCATACATCTTGGAGATCGCGGCTTCGATCCGGATGTCCGCCCCTCCAATGTCCACGAGCAGAGAGGTGAGGTCGGACATCGCATCCATGGCGAAGGTGGTCGCCGCCATGCGTCCGATCTTGTCGGCGATCGCCGCGTGCTCTCCGATCGGGGCTCCCCACTGCACCCGCTCGCGCGCCCAGGTCCGGGAGATGTAGAGCGACCGCTTGGCCGTCCCGATGCAGATCCCGGGAAGCGTGAGGCGGCCGGTGTTCAGGGTGGTGAGCGCGACCCGCAGGCCCTTTCCCACGGGCCCCAGCACGTTGGCCCGGGGGATCCGCACGTCGCTAAAGCGCATGACGCCGTTGTAGAGCGCCTTGAGCCCCATGAACCGGCAACGCCGGACCACTTCGACGCCAGGCCAGCGCGTATCCACGATGAACGTGGTGATTCCTGCCCGCCCTCCCGGCTCTTGGGCGGGAGTACGGGCCATGACCACCAGCCAACGGGCCTTGGTGCCGTTCGTGCACCAGAGTTTCTCGCCGTTCAGGATGAAGTGCTTGCCGTCCGGCGTCGGCTCCGCGTGCGCCCGCATCCGGGCGGCGTCCGAGCCGACGGTGTTCTCCGTCAACGCAAACGCCGAAATGTCCCCGGCCGCCACCTGGGGCAGGAATTCCTGCTTCTGGTCCTCGGTGCCGAACATCAAGATCGGCTGCGCGATCCCGATGGATTGATGGGCGGAGATCAGGGAGGCGAGGTTCCCGCAATGGCTGCCGAGCAGGATCGCGGATCGGGTGTAGGTCCGCTGCGACAACCCGAGGCCGCCGTAGCGCTTCGGGATCTTGATCCCGAACGCGCCCATCGCCACGAGATCCTGAAGCACCTGCTCCGGGATCTCTCCCGTCCTGTCGATCTCGTCAGCATCCACCGCATCGAGGAGGTACGCCTCGAGGCGCTTGAGGAACGCCTCCCCTTCCGGCTCCACCCCGCTGTCCGGGTAGGGCCGCACGATCCCGGCAGACAACTGGCCGAGGAAGAGCCCTCCGGCGAACGTGGGGTAACGCCATCCCGTCTCCCGCGCCGCCTCGGTCAGTTCGAAAGCCGCTCGCTTGCCAGCCGACATTCGGGAGGTATCGATCACGTTGGTCATGACGGGCCCCCGATTCTACGCACCTCGCGGTCGCGGCCGGCGCTCAAGCCCGATATCCTCCGACCCAAGGACGTCGGCTGGCGGAACGCCTCCGGTGGTGGGGCGGATTCCTCAAGTTGCCGTTCCGGATCTTCCGGGACGTCAATCCGCCGGACAGGCCGACGGAAGGTGATCCAATGACCAGCCTGCTAGTGATGTTCCTCGCGCTCCCGAACGCCGTGGAGTGGAAGGGCTTCGAGTACATGGGAGTGCACGGAGCCGAATTCGTCGTCCGGGACCACACGGGGGTCCTGGTCCAGTGCAGTGAGGAGTCGGACGAGATTCTCCTGACGGTGCACGTTCCCCATGAAGATTCCAGCCCGGCCGGGCGCCAGACCCGGACGCTCTACGTGCAGATCGACGGTGGGGAGACCCGGAGCATCGAAAAGACGGAGGACCGGCCCTTCCCCGGGGTCTTCCAGTTCGAGCCGGAGGAATGGTTCGTGGACTTCCTCCTCGCTGGCGGCGACCTGGCGCTGAGATTCGAAGACGAGACGATAGAGATGCCGGTGGACGCCGCCATCATGAAGGAAACTCTCGACCACTGTACCGGCGGAACCCACGCGCACTGAACACGACCCGTGGGCCGTTGAGCGGGGTTAACAGCCTGTGGCAAAACCCACGCGGCATTCGACGAGCGATCCATCCCGACTGAACCGCGCCTCTGCGAGGCGCTCATCGTTGCGTTTCGGTCGGAATACACCCGGTATTCCTCCCTCACGCGCCTTGTCAGCCGGACCCCCACCGGGAGAACTGGGCCTCACTCGTCTCGGTGCTCACGTGCGTTTCACCACAGGCTGTTAAGCCGCCGGAATCCTCCGGTCGCCGGAAGCTCAGGAACCGATCAGTTCAGCGATGCGGAGCCCGAGAAAGTAGGGCCAGACCAGGAGACCGAGAAGGCCACGCCAGAAGTTCAGGTCCACAAAGCCGATGGTGAACAGCCATCCGATCGTCCAGAAGCCGAACCCCAGTCCGCCCTGATCGATCTTGATCCGCTGGGTCATTCGAGATCGCTCCTCCACGACGGTTGGGCTCATCCTAGCCGCCGCATCGGACTCCCGGGCATTCCGTCAACGTGGCTCCGGACGGCCGGCGAAGGTGTCCATGGCGGCATGGATCCCGAAGAAGGACGCAATCGGATCGAGCCAGCGGGCCGGCAGCAGCCGGAGCAGCTTCAGGGAATGGACGAACCAGGGGAGCACTACGACGGCGCGGTTCCTTTCGACCGCGCGGATCACCGCGGCGGCCACCGTCTCGGGAGCCAGGATCGGGAGCAGGAACGGAAAGCGGGTGCGAACGCCGGCGAACATACCGGTGCCCACGAAGAACGGACAGATCAGGCTGGTTCCGACCCCCGGCGCGGTCCTCCGGAGTTCCGCCCGGAGCGATTCGTGGAAGCCGACCGCCCCGAACTTGGACGCGCAGTAGTCAGAAAGCCCGGACACGCCGATGAGGCCGCCCGCCGACGCCATCGTCACCAGGTGGCCCGCGCTCTTTTCGACCATACGGGGGACAAACTCCCGGGCCGTCCAGAAGAGCGCCGCGGTGTTCACCCGCAGTGTGCGCTGCACCTCCTCCGGTGAAAGCTCCGTAAGCGGTTTTCCCGAGACCACTCCGGCGTTGTTGACCAGCACCTCCACCTCGCCGAACGACGTCGCCAGACGCCCTGCCGCACCGGAGACCGCCTCCGCGTCCCCCACGTCCACGGCACCTGAAACCACGAGCTGACCCTCGCTCTGGCGAGCCGCGGCGATGCGGGCGGCGGCATCGGGCAACGCCGCTTCGTTGAGATCCCAGATGGCGACGTGGGCGCCCCGCGCCGCTGCTTCGCACGCGATCAGCAGCCCCATTCCCTGCGCTCCGCCGGTAACGAGCACCCGGCGGCCGGCGAGCCTCACCGCGGCTCTCCCGTCCCGGCCGGGAAATACGGGGCGAGCGCGGATGCCGGGGGAGCCGCCGTGAACCGGCTGACGACGACCCCGAGCAACAGGGACACCACCACCCCGGGTGCGGCGGAGTGAACGAACTCCGGACCCCAGCCCGGCCACGGAAGCATCCCGCTCTGCCAGACGAAGACGGCCGCGACCCCGCCCACCATGGCGGCCAGGGCGCCTTCCCGGGTGAGCCCCCGCCAGAGGACGCCCAGGACGACGGGGACGAAGAAGGCGCTTGCCATGATCGCGGTGAAGAGCAGCACGATGAACTGGACGAGTTCGCCTTCCCCGACCCCGCTCAGGATCAGCACCAGCGGGGCGATCCCGACAATCAGGATCCCAAGGCGCGCCGCCAGCATCCGCGCCCGCGGACTGGCGTCAGGTCGCAATACCCCGAGGAGGTCGTGGGATAGCGCCGATCCGGCTACCAGCAGCAGCGAATCCACGGTGGACATGATCGCCGAAACCACCGCCGCCAGCAGGACGGTGCCGAGGATGGGCGGCACCGCGTACGACGCGATCAGCGGCATCGCGAGGTCTCCGCTCGGCAGGATGGGGAAGAGCCCCATGGCCCCGAGGGCGATCAGAAACACCAACAGGTTCACGCCGGTGGCGACGATCATGGCGAGGAACAGGCCGCGCCGGATCTCCCGTTGATCGCGCATCGCGTAGAGGCGCACGAGTTTCTCGGGGGTGGCGATGCCTCCCAGCAGAAAGGAAATCCCCATCGTGAAGAGCAGCACCCCCGGTAGGGAGCCGAACTCGAAGGCCTCCGGTCGGAGCGCCTCGACAGCCGAGAACAGGGCTCCGGGGCCGCCCAGCAGGCGAAAGACCATGGGCACCGCGACCAGCGCGCCGATCACCATGACCGCCAGCTGCACCAGATCGGTGTAAACGACGGCCACCATGCCGCCAATCGCGGTGTAGGCGAGCAGGATGATGGTGAAAAACACCATTCCCCAAACCGCCGGAATCCCGAACACGGTCTCGGCAATCAAACCTCCGGCGATTACCTGGGCCTGGACGTACACCGTGGCCGCGATGAGGATCACCACGGCCGCGAGCGCCCGCGCCCGCCGGCTGTAGTACCGCCGCTCGATGAAAGCCGGCAGGGTCAGCTCCCGGGTGCGGGCGAAACGCGGACCCAACACCCCCGCCATGAACCAGTAGCTCAGGGGGATGAAGAGCACGAGCCAGGTGAACTCCCAGCCCACGGCATGGATGACCCCGACGGTGCCGATGTAGGTGCCGGCGCTCGCGTGGGTGGCGGCGAGCGTGGCGCCGCCCAGCAGCCATCCCAGTTTGCCCCCCGCGATCCAGTAGTCGCCCTCGGTGCGGGTGCGCCGCAGCGCCACCACCCCAATGGCGAAGATCGCGGTGAGGTAAACGCCGAATACAACCGCGGTCAACGCTGCTTCCCCCCGCCGCGCTCGCGGTCCCCGTGCTCGAGCCGGCGCATCCAGAACCAGTAGGCGATCAGAATCGCGCCGAAGACCGCGAAGAGTCCCCAGAAGGAAAACCGCGTCATGGCGGGCTCGTTCCAGAGGGATGTCCGGGACCCAGAAGCCGCCGGGCTCCGAAGATCCCCAGTCCGATCAGCAGCAGCGCCAGGACTCCGTCCACCACGGAGGTCAGGCCGATCCCCATGCTCGCCTCGGGGACGACCCGGAACCGGAGGAGCGACGGGGGCGCCGGCAAGGCGATCCGCAGCGCCCCGCCGGCGCCCGGGTCGTTCACTCCCGATGGGAAGGCGTCCACGATCCGGTGACCCGGGGGCGGGACGACGACCGCTGCAAACGAAAGGTCGGTGCCCGGGGGAGGCGGCGCGTCCGGAATCGGCATCGGAATCCGGAGCCAGCCGTCAGATCCCGCCTCAACCTCGCTCTCGAACACGAAACCGCGATCCGGATCCCGCTCGAAGCGCATCGGCGTCCGTCTCCATCCCTGCTCCGGATCACCGGCCAGGCGGTGGAAACCGGATTCCCCGGCGAAGCGGTCGCCGGCAGGAATGCGGGTGCGAACCGTGGCTCTCCCGGGATCCGGCAGCTCGATGGTCGTTTCCACCGCCGGCTCCGCAGCCGCCGAGGGGCCGGCCACCGCCACCGGGAGCGTCAAGCCCACCGTCAGGCCTGCCATGAGGGCCACCCCTCCCGGCAGCCGCCCGGGGGTCACGCCCAGACGTCCCTCAACACCCGAAGCGCATTTCCACCCATCACCTTGGCGATGTCCTCGTCCGAGTACTCGTGTCCCACCAGCCACCGCAGAATGTTCTTCGAGCCCTCGACCGGGTTCTCGATGCCTTCCACGTACGGAACCCGCTCGAAGGCGGGGGCCCCGCTCCCGGCGCTCGCCTTCCGGATGGAGAGCGCCGCGGCGTACACGCCGTGAAGTCCCACGTGGTCGCCAAACACCGTGTCCGGGCCGAACCCCACGTGGTCCACTCCGACCAGATCCTTCACGTACTCGAAATGCTCCATGAAGGATTCGAGGCTGTGCCGGGGATGCCGCTCGGTCAGCGTGGTGTGCGGAGCGGCTTCGATTCCGATGATTCCACCCTTGTCGCCGCATGCCTTCAACACGTCGTCGGGCGCCATACGGCGGGTGTTCCAGAGGGCGCGCGCGCCGATATGGGTGATCGAAACCGGCTTGGTGCTGGCGGCGATGACGTCGAGGGTCGTCTGGTCACCACAGTGGGCGGTGTCGATGAGCATCCCCACTTTGTTCATCCGCTCGACCACCTGATGGCCGAAGGACGTCAACCCCCCGTCATTCGCTTCCTTCAGGCCGCTCCCGAGAGCGTTCGATTCACTGTAGGTGATCCCCATCTCGCGCACCCCGAAGCCGTGAAGGACTTCCACCCGGTCGAGTTCGTTCTCGATCGGCGCCGCCCCCTCGATGGCCGCGACCCAGGCGATCCTTCCCTCGGCGTGGGCGCTCAGGATGTCGTCCACCGTCTTGCAATGGACGAGGAAGTCCTGGTGGGCGAGGTCCGCGAGGCGCATCCCGAGGTCGTGAAGCACCTCGTTCCACTTCCAGCCGGTCCGTGACTCGATCCGGCAGATCCCGTCGAGCAGGTTGTCGAAAACGCAGTCCCAATCGGATTCCGCCAGCGCCTCAAAAGGGGTGAAAACACGCCCTTCCCGGACGTACGCCGGAGTGCGGTGGATGTCGCGCGGAAAGCTCCCGAGGTGTTCGTGGAGCGAAATCAGCACCAGATCGCTGGCGAGGCGTTCGGCGCGCGCCTCGTCGGCGGCGGATAGCGGCACCGGGTGCGCGGGAAAAAGTTCCGCGTCCTCCACCAGGTCTTCCGGCCGGTAATCCTCGCCCGGAATCAGGTACCCGAACGAGCGATACCCGCCCGCGCCGCGCTTGTTTCGTCCCATGAGCCGATGCTACCAGCGGCCGGAGCGCCCCGCGCTGATAGCGTTCGGCGCCTTTCCACGCGGCTCTTTCCAGCGGAGCGATCCATGAGAACCACGACCACCACCGCCACCTTCGTCCTCGCCATCCTCGCCGCCAGCGCTTTGGGCGCCCAGGACTACGGCAGCCGGGGGAACCTCGAGGCAACGGCGACCGAAGCGGAACGCGCCGAGATCGAGGCGATCTACCAGCGGTTCGTCCCCTACATCGACCGGGCGCGGACGGAACTCACGATGGTCAAGGAGACGGTCGCCTACGCCGAGGCCCGCGGATTCCGGGAGTGGGACCCAAGCATCCGGGGGGTGAATCCGGGCGCCCGTTTCTATGCGATCAACCGCGACCGGACCATGCTGCTCTGGGTCGTCGGCAGCGAACCGCTGGCGTCCGGGATGCGGCTCATCAACAGCCACATCGACTCGATCCGGCTGGAGCTGAAGCCGCATCCCCTCACCCGCAAGAGGGACGCCGCGGCGCTCGACACCCTGGTGCACGGCGGGCTGAAGGCGTACCAGTGGGTGAACGTGCCGCTCGGACTCACCGGGCGGGTGGACAAGATGGACGGTTCGGTTGTCTGGATCGAATACGGCTTCGACGAGAACGATCCCGTGCTGCTCATTCCGGACCTCGCCCCGCATGTGGACCGGGATTTCCGGAACCGGACCCGGGCGGAGGCGATTCAGCGCGAGGAGCTCGATCCGCTGATCACGTCCGCCCCGACCGGCGGTGAGGACGGGATGGACGCCATGGAGCGCGCGGTAGCGCTGATCGAATCCGAGTTCGGGATCGAGCCGGAGGATTGGGTCAGCAGCGACATCCAGATCGTGCCCCTTACCAAGCCGCGGGAAGTAGGCATGGACCGGGCGCTCTTCGCCGCCTTCGGGCTCGACGACCGGCTGACCGGAATCGCGAACGTGTTCGCACTGGAAGACCTGGAGACGCCGGCCCACACCGCGATGGCGTACCTGGTCACCGACGAGGAAGTCGGAAGCGGCTCCAACATCAGCGTCGGGTCCGAGTGGTTCCGGCGCATCGTCGCCGAAATGATCCGGGCGGAGAAGGGATCCGTGAGTGAACTCGACGTGATGGAGTGCTTCGGGAACACCGACATGATCACCGCGGACACCACGACCGCGACGAATCCGCTCTGGCCTTCACCCCAAGCGCCGGACAACGCCTCGCTGCTCCACCACGGGCTGGTTATCAAGCTCTACGGAGCCGGCAGGAGCGCAAACAGCGAGTTCGTCGCCCACCTCCGCCGGATGCTCGACGACGCCGACGTGGGCTGGCAGAGCCACACCTACAAGGCCGGCTACGGCGGCGGCACGATCGCCCGCTACTTCAACCAGATGAACATGGAGGTCACCGACTGGGGCGTCGGCATCCTCTCCATGCACAGCACCTACGATGTCGCCTCGAAGGCGGACCTCTGGGCGCTCTATGAGGGCTTCCTGGCCTTTTTCAAGAGCTGATCGGGTTCGCCGGGGCTGGCAGCCGCTGGTCCCGGAGACCGGCGGGCGGTTCCTAGCCGGCCCCCGTCGCGATCTTCGTTCCCGCGATGTCCTCGCAGTAGCGGGCGATGGCGGCATGGTCCTCGCGCGCGTGGCCGTTTTCCACCAGCGTCTTCACGAATTGGCGGACGACGGTAGTCACCGGAACCTGACTGCCGTTCCCAGCGGCCGCGGCGAGGGCGTTGTTCAGGTCCTTGAGATGGAGTTCGAGCCGGAATCCGGGCTTCCAGTCCCCGGCGATCATCTTGGGCGCCTTGGCGTTCAGCGCGGCGCTCCCGGCAAGTCCTCCCCGGATGGCTTCCACGACGACCCGCGGATCGAGCCCCGAACGGACCGCGAACACGAGCGCCTCCCCCACCGCCTGGATGTTCGCGGCCACGATCATCTGGTTGGCGAGCTTGACGGTGTTGCCGGCGCCCGCGGGGCCGCAGAGGACGGCGCTCTTGCCGAGCACGTCGAACACGGGACCGAGCTCCTCGAAAGCCGCTCCGTCGCCCCCCGCCATGATCGCGAGTTCACCGGCGATCGCTCCCGGCTCGCCGCCGCTCACCGGAGCGTCCACAAACCCGACACCGCGCTCCGCCGCTGCCGCGGCGATCTTCGAGGACACCCCGGGCTCGATCGAGGACATGTCCGTGACCAGCGCCGGAAGTTGGGTCGCGGCAAGGACTCCGTCCGGACCGAGCATCACGAGTTCCGAGTCCGGCGAGTCGGGAAGCATCAAAAGGACCGCATCCTGACCGCTCGCACATTCGGAAGGGGACCGGGCGTGCCGGGCGCCCATGGTGACGAGTTCGTCCACCGGTCCCGGGGACCGGCTGTGCACCGTGAGGTCGAACCCGGCGGCGAGCAGATTCTTCGCCATGGGCTTGCCCATGACGCCGAGACCGATGAATCCGATCGAGTGGAGTGACATGATGGGCCGAGGCTACCACCGGATTCGGGGTTTCCCCGTCCCCGCAGAAACCCCGGCACCGTGGAGGTTTTCCGCGCTAGCCTTGCGGATGAAGACACAAGAAAAGATTGGAGAAGTTGGGTGAGCCACTACTACGACGACCATGATCTGTCCCGGTTCGGCGAAATGGGCCGTAACGCCCCGGACCTGTGGGACAAATTCAACGACTGGTACCAGGCCACGTTCCAGGAGGGCTCGCTGACCGGGCGCGAAAAGGCGTTGATAGCCTTGGGCGTCGCGCACGCCCTCCAGTGTCCCTACTGCATTGACGCCTGGTCGCAGGAGTGCCTGGAGAAGGGTTCGAACCTCGACCAGATGACGGAAGCGGTCCACGTGGCAGCCGCCATCCGGGGCGGAGCGGCGCTGGTGCACGGCGTGCAGATGCGGAAACGCAACACCCAATTGAGTATGTGATGGAAGCGGTCCTTCAACTCCCAACCCGCAACGCGCACTTTGCGCCGCGGCCGTCGGAGCGCCGGTTCCCATCCTTCAATTCGGCGCTCGCCCGTCACGACCTCCACCCCCTCCGCGCGACCGGGATAGAGATCTTCCAGATCAACGTCGGCAAGCTCTGCAACCAGAAATGCCGGCACTGCCACGTCGATGCCGGTCCGGACCGGACCGAGCAGATGACGCGCGAAACCGCGGAGGCTTGTATCCGGGCGCTCGAACTGACCGATGCACCCACGGTGGACATCACCGGCGGGGCACCGGAACTGAACGAGAACTTCCGCTACCTCGTGGACGCTTCGAAGGCGCTTGGACGGCACGTGATGGACCGTTCGAACCTCACCGTATTGCTCCTCAGGTCCCAATCCGATCTGGCGCGGTTTCTCGCCGACCGTGAGGTGGAGATCATCGCCAGCCTCCCGTACTTTCTGGCCGAGCGCACCGACGCGCAGCGCGGGGCGGGAGTCTTCGACAAATCCATCCAGGCCCTCAAGCTGTTGAACCGCCTGGGGTACGGCCAGGGCGGGGCCCTCCGCCTCAACCTCGTTTACAACCCCACCGGGGCATTTCTTCCCGGCGATCAGGATGCTCTGGAACGCGAATTCAAGCGGGAGCTCGACCGGCGCTATGGGATCCGGTTCGACCGGCTCTACGCGATCACCAACCTCCCGATCAGCCGCTTCCTCGACTACCTGGTGGAAAGCGGAAACTACGAGCGGTACATGGAACGTCTGGTGAACGCCTTCAACCCGGCGGCGGCCGCGGCAGTGATGTGCCGCAACACGCTGTCGATCGGTTGGGACGGCCAGCTCTACGACTGCGATTTCAACCAGATGCTGGACGAGACCGTGAGTTTCGGCGCTCCCACCCATATCAGGGACTTTGTCCCGGAACTGTTGGAGAACCGCCGCATCGTGACCGGCCTGCACTGCTACGGCTGTACCGCGGGCGCCGGCTCCAGTTGCGGAGGCACCACGGCGTGAGCCGAACGGCGCGGGCGGCGGTGCTACCCGCGCCTGGGCGGCCGGTCGAGATTCGGACGGTTCCCATCCCGAAAGCCGCTCCGGGCGAGATCCTGCTGGAGACCCTCGCTTCCGAGGTGTGCGGGACCGACGTGCACCTCCGGGAGGGCCGCCTCGCGGGGGTGCCCTATCCGATCATCCCCGGTCACGTGAGCGTTGGCCGGGTCGTCGAAACGGGTGGCATCTCGCGGGACGCCGTGGGGACACCGCTCGCGGTCGGTAGCGTGGTGTCCTTTTTCGACGTCCACGCCACCTGCCACTCCTGCTACCAGTGCCTCGTGGCTCGTCAGCCGAACCGCTGTCCCTCGCGCCGCGTTTACGGGATCACCTATTCGGCGGAAGAGGGGCTACTCGGGGGCTGGGCGGACAACATCCTGCTTCTGCCCGGAGTCCGCACCGTGGTCCTGCCCGCCGAGCTTTGTGTGGAGGACCTCATCGGTGGCGGCTGCGGGCTCTTCACCGGCTTCGCGGCAGTGGACCGGGCCGAGATCCGCCTCGGGGACAGCGTGGTGGTGCAGGGCGTCGGGCCGGTGGGGCTGGCGGCCATCGCCTTCGCCCGGACATCCGGCGCCGGGACGATCGTGGCGGTCGGCGAGCCGGCGGCGCGCCGTGACCTCGCGCTCCGTATGGGCGCCGACGAAGCCCTCGCCCTCTCGGGCAGCGATTCCGAGGGACGGGCGGCGCGGGTGCAAGCGGCGACCGGCGGACGCGGCGCCGATCTGGTGATCGAAGCCAGCGGCAACCCGCGCGCGGTCCCGGAAGGCTTCGCGATGCTCCGCGACGGTGGCCGCTACGTCATCGTCGGCCACTACACCGACGCCGGAACCGTACCGGTCAATCCCCATGTGGACATCAACCGCAAGCACGCGGAAGTCCGGGGCCAGTGGGGCAGTGAGTTTCACCACTGGACCCGGGCGCTGGACACCCTGGTCCGCTACCGGGAGACCATCCCCTTCGCGGACGTGATTGGCCGCCGTTACCGCCTCGAAGAAGCGAACCAGGCACTCGACGATGTCGAGGCCCTCCGGGTCACCAAGGCAATCATCGTTCCCTGAGCCCGTCGCGCGCGGGATCGCGCCAGGCGATTTCCCGAGCGCGCCGCAACAGCGCCTCCTGTCGCTGTTGATGGCGGGTTCGAAAGATCTCCCGCGGTGGCATGCCAAAACCGGCGCACAGACGATCAAGCAGTTGCTCCTGCGTTTCCAGGCGGCCGTCCGCGAGAATGTGGTTCACCGAAATGCCCTTTCCGGCGAGCGCCGGCGCCACCAGCATCGTCCGGTGGCAGTTCGCAGGATCCCGCTCCGCGCAGAGAAGAGCAAGGCGGGCGGTGGCCGCCTCGTCCAGCACCCGCCGGACTCCCCGGAGGAAGGCGTCCGTTGCCGCCAGCCGGGCAAAAGACACCCTGCCTTCCCCGTCGTAACAGGAGACATCCGGAGTCCGCGCTCCGAGCTCCGCCCCGAGAAAGAGGTAGCGGATCCGGTGTTCGGCGAGCGAGCCCTCAAGGGCCCGGCGATTGAATTGCGGATGGCGGCGGCTATAGGGAACGGAACGGACATCCGCCACGACGGTGACCAGGTGCCGCCGCAGGAGGGCGGCCAGGTCTCCGACCGAATGGTTGGAGTGTCCGACGGTGAGGATCTCGCGGGGTCGTTTCACGGGGCCGTCCGGACCAAGGATGCAACACGCGGAATCCGGTCGAGGCGAAACACGTCTCACGTCCGGCCGCGTACCATCATCGGGAGCGCAATGTCGTCGCTCCGGTTGGAGGGGATGTGATGGGCGGAAGGCACGAGCCGAAGCCGAAGAGCACGGAAAACCTGTCGCGCGTCCGCGGTAGCCAGACCGCGGAGCTGGTAGCGGCCGCGCGGGCCGGCCACTTCGCCAGGGCGAAGAGGCCGCTCGTCGTCGAGGATCCGTTCGCGATCCATCTCGCGGGGGAGCGATGGCAGCGGGTGATCGGTTCGGACTTCCGCCACTGGCTGATCACCAAAGTGCTGCTCCGGAAAGTCATGCCGACGAACACCTACGTCCTCATCCGGGCCCGGTTCTCGGACGACCGGGTCCTCGCGGCCAAGGAGCGCGGGATTCGGCAGCTCGTGATTCTGGGAGCGGGTTTTGACACGTTCGCGCTGCGGTATCCGGACCGCGGGATTGAGGTATTCGAAGTGGATCTGCCGGCGAGCGCGGCCCTGAAGCGCGAAAGGATGGCGGCCGCGGGCATTTCGGTCCCGGACCACCTTCACTTCGTCCACGTGGACTTTGAGCGTGACCCACTGGTCGACCGGCTCCTGGCCGAGGGCTTCGACCGCGGCGCGCCCGCCTTCTTCAGTTGGATGGGCGTGACCTACTACCTGGCGCCGGGGGCGATCCCCGCCACCCTCGCCCAGGTCCGTGACCTCGCGGCGGCCGGATCGGAGTTGACTCTCGACTACCTGAACACCCGCGAGTGCGTTCCCGCGGAGGAACTCGCTCTCTTCGATGACGTTGTCCGTTTCGTGGACAAACACGGTGAACCGATGATCACCGGCTTCGACCCGGCGACGGTCGCGGAGCGGATGGGGCTCGAGGCGGGTTGGGAGCTTCTCGAACACGAATTCCCCGCCGCGAACCCGAGCCGGTACCTGGGGAACCGGACGGACCTGCCCCGGGTCGCGCCGCTCTTCCGGATGCTGCACCTGCGGCGGGGGTAGAGCGCCAGGCGCGCCGGCCGCGCCTCGCCGTCCCGGATCGTGGTGCGGACGCGGCGTCGGCGGCTCACCTCACAGATCCCCAACGCCCGCATCAGCCGCACAACCCGCTTCCGGCTCGTCCGGTTCCCCCGCGCTGCCGACTCCGCCCGGATCGGCGGCACCCCGTAGGTGCCTCGACTCGCCGCATGGGCCGCCGCGATCTCCACCTTCAGGCGCTCGTCCGCCTGAACCCGCGCACTGGCCCCGCGGCCACGCCAGGCGTAGTACCCACTGCGGGACACTCCCAGCAGGCGCCCCATCTCCCGCACGCTCATCACGGCCCGGCTCGCATCCAGACGATGTCTCCCGGGCGAACCAGGCCGCCGCTTTTTTTAGGAAGGCGTTCTCCCGCTGCAGCCGCCGGTTCTCACGTTCCAGCCGCTTCAACTCCTCCCGCTCCTCCGTCGTCCAGCCGTCGCCCCCGCGGCCCTCCGCCGCGTCCGCGTCCATCACCCAACGCCGGATCGCTCGCGGACTCGCCTCATATTCATCCGCGACTTCCTCGGCGCTACGTCCCGAGCGAACCAGCGCAACCACCCGCTTTCGATACTCCGCCGTATATCGGCGGCCAGGACTGCCCATCTCAGACCTCCTTTGTGCCACTGGCACTATGAGTGGTCCGTTTTCCCGGGGCAACTCCAGAGACCGGCGCTCCCGTGCCGGAGTGCTGTCGGGGCTGGGGGCCGGGGTTCCCGCGCCTTTGCGCCACCGAGAAAAAAGAAATGGTGGCGAACCTCGGGTTCGCCGCCCGCCGATTCGGGGGAAAGTGTGAAAGGGGGCACCCCCCTTTCACAAAAAGACAACGACCAACCGGAACTCGCCGCCGCGCGCCGAAGGCGCGCAAGGGAGTTGCGGTTGCCGGCGCGCAGCGCCGGGCGGTTTCCGGACGGGGCCCTCAGCCAAAAACAACGGAGGGTTCTATCTCAGTTCAGGTCCACGGCCCCGTCCGGAAACCGCTCGACGGGTGGATGAGGGGACTCGAACCCCCAACCACCGGAACCACAATCCGGTGCTCTGCCATTGAGCTACATCCACCGTCGAAAGAGCGGCCACCGGCTGGCGCGCCAGGGAGGATTCGAACCCCCGACCCGCGGCTTAGAAGGCCGCCGCTCTGTCCTACTGAGCTACTGGCGCTCCCGCGCTTCGTGATCGGGCCGGCCCTGAGCGACCGCGAGGCGCCCGCTCGTCGGGGCGAGAGGATTTGAACCTCCGGCTTCCTGCTCCCAAAGCAGGCGCGCTGCCAGACTGCGCCACGCCCCGAGAAACTACGGGATTATAGGTGGGTGGGTCGCGAAAGCAGCTTTCAGGAACCGGCGTACGGGACCAAGAGCCTGTCCCCGGTGGCTGATCCGCTCCTTCTCCTCAAGGGTCAATTCCGCCATCGTCCTGCTGTATTCCGGCACCAGGAACACCGGGTCGTAGCCAAAGCCGCCACTCCCGCGCGGGGCGTCGGCAATCCGTCCCTCCACCGTGCCGGTGGACCGGAAGACGATCCGGCCCGCCACCGCGATCGCCACCGCCGATCGGTAGCGGGCTCCCCGGCCTTCGACCGGGGTGGCGGCGAGCAGGTCGAGCAGGTGGCCGTTTTTCTCCGGGTAGGGGGTATCGCGGCCCAACCACCGGGCGGAGCGGACGCCCGGCTCACCATCCAGGGCATCCACCTCGAGCCCCGAATCTTCGGCGAGCGCCGGAATCCCGGTGGCCGCCTGGTAGTGGAGCGCCTTGATGCCGGCATTGGCGAGGAATCCCTCCCCTGTCTCCTCCGGTTCTTCCGGCGGCGGCCCGGCGAGGTCGGGAAGGCCCAGGAGGCGGACTCCGGCTCCCGCCAGAGCCGCGCGCATTTCCCGCACCTTCCCCGGGTTGCCGGTGGCGAGCAGGAGGGTCGGCATGATCTAACACTCTACGATCGCCAGCGCGGCGCCGCTCGTCAAGACCCCCGGCGGATCGGGCAGGGGCGGGCCGGTTGCTGACTGCCGCATGGAGGTTCCAATGCTGCCGACCATCAGGATCGTTCCGCTGCTATGCGCGGCGGCCGCGTTCGCAGCTCAGCCCGCGGCCGCGGGCGCCCAATCCCAAACCTCGGACCCGGACTTCGATGCTGCCGTGGAGCGGCCGGCCTACTCCTCCGGAGGGCCGGTCGTGGTTATCGACGAAGCGCATGCGAACTTCCACACCGCGACGGGACGCTATCGGCCATTCGCGGAGTTGTTGCGAAACGACGGCTACACGGTGGTGCCCGGAACGGCCGCCTTTGACCAGGACGCCCTCGGAACCGTGGACATCCTCGTGATTTCGAATGCCCTGCCTCCGGCCGGGGCCGCTCCCGGCACTCCGGCGCTCACCGAAGAGGAATCGGACGCCGTCGCCGGCTGGGTTTCGGAAGGCGGGTCCCTGCTGCTGATCGCGGACCACGCCCCGTTCGGAAGTGCGGCCGAAAACCTCGCCGGACGCTTCGGGGTCACCATGGGCAAGGGTTGGGTGTGGGACTTTCGCGAGTCGGGCGCCTCGATCGCGACGCGGTTCGTGACTTCACGCGAGAACGGGCTGCTCGGATCCCATCCGCTGCTGAGCGGTCGCGACCCGTCGGAGCTGGTGACGACCCTGAAGGCGTTTTCGGGTCAGAGTCTGGGCGTTCCCCCGGGCGCGACGGTGCTGATGAAACTCAGCGACTCCGCCCGTGAGTCACGGAATCGGACCGACCTGGAAGCCGTCCGGGCGGCGGTCACCAATCGGACGCCTTCGGTCGACGACGTTGTCGAACGGCTCTCGGTGCCCGCTCGCGGACGGGCTCAGGGCATCGCCCTGACGTTTGGCGAGGGGAGGGTGGTGGTGCTCGGCGAGGCCGCCATGCTGTCGGCGCAGGTCACCAGGTTCGACGATCCGGCGAGAACGACACGCGCCGGAATGAACGTGCCCGGCTACGACAACCGTCAGTTCGTGCTCAACACGCTCCACTGGCTGTCGGGTCTGGTGAACTGACGCCACCAGCCCGGGCGCGGGCGACAGAGCCCGGGCCCCCGCCGTGGGTCAGGGCAGCGGAATCCCGGCCAACACGGCGCGCTGACGCGCCGCCAGGGTCGCGATTCCCTCGAGCGCCACGTCGAGGAGCTCGTTCAGGGTCTTTCGCCCAAACGGGGCGGCTTCGGCTGCGCCCTGGACTTCGATCAGCTCACCCGCCGCCGTCGCCACCACGGTCAAGTCCACGGACGCCCGGGAATCCTCCGCGTAGTCCAGATCGAGGAGCACTTCCCCCTTCACCACCCCGACGCTCACCGCCGCGATCTGGCGACGCAGCGGATTTTCGGACAAATCGCCCCGGCTGGAGAGCCGATGCAGGGCGAGGGCGAGCGCGACAAAGGCGCCGGTGACGGAAGCCGTCCGGGTACCGCCGTCGGCTTCGATCACGTCACAATCCACCCGGACCGTTCTTTCGCCGAGGAGCGGGAGGTCAACGGCGGCCCGCAGCGAACGGCCGATCAGGCGCTGGATTTCCGCGGTGCGGCCGGGAACCCCACCCCGGTCCCGCCGAATTCGTTCCCCCGAAGAGAGCGGCAACATTCCGTACTCGGCGGTCAGCCAGCCGCGCCCTCGCCCGCGCAGCCACGCGGGCACGCTTTCTTCGATACTGACCGCGCTGAGCACGCGGGTGCCTCCCTGCCGGACGAGAACCGAGCCAGGGGTGCGCCGCAGGAACCCGGTCTGGAGCCCGAGGTCGCGGATCTCCCGCGCCCCGCGTCCGCCGCCCCGTTTCACCCGCGACCGCCGTCGGAATCGGCCAACAACCGCTCCGGAGCCCGCCCGAACCCCGAACGGAGGTCGAGATGACCCGCCAGGGTCTCGGTTTCCTGCCCCTCAACGAGGAGCCGCACCTCCGCGATTGCCGGAAGGCTCTCGACCAGCGTGTGACTCAGGCTGTACACCGTCAACTCCTCGGCATGCAGGCCGCCGGAGTGTCCCTCGAGCAGGTCGAGCGTGAAGTTGATGACCGCGACCCCGCGGCCACTCACGAACACATCCAGAACCTGCACCTCCTCGGGAAACGTCCCAGACTCCGCGACGATTTTCTGGACGAGCGCCTCGGCGCGGCCGCGGGTCGTGGAAAACCGCGGGAGTTCCACCTCCTGGAGATGGAGGAGGCCGTCCGGGCCCGCCGTGAACAGCCGCGCCGCGTCGCGTCGATCCTGATCCTGACCGCCGGGCGCCGCGGCGCTTTCCGTGGTGGCCCCGGCGCCCGGCGCCGCACCGCCGGGAGCGGACGCCTGGTCGGAGTCTCCGGCGGGAAGGGGGCCACAGGTCGCCAGCCCCCCCAGACTCGCGGCCAGGGCCAAGGCTGCTTGAAGGGACCCGCGGCTCCGCCCGGAACTCAACGCGAGTCCCCCGTGGGCCTGATGCCCGCAAGCGAACGCTGGTACCGGAGAATCCCCGCGGCAAGGGCTCGCGCCGCCCGGGCCGGGAATCCCGGATCCGAGAGCAGCGACAGGTCACGCCCGGAGGTCACGAACCCGAGTTCGACCTGCACCGCGGGCATCGCCGCTCCGCGCAGAACCCTCACCGGCGCATCGGCAACCCCTCCGGCAGTGATTTCGAGCCCTTCCAGTTCGGTGGCCACCGCCTCCGCGAGCAGCCGCGAAGCGGAAACAAAAGGCGCTTGCGCGCTGCTCCACGGGACGAAGTGAACCGCATCGTCCGCCGGAGCGCGGCCCGTCGCCTGCGGGGCGAGGTGATACACGAAGCTCCCGGAGGCCGCCGGGCTGGGGGAAGCGTTCAGGTGAATGCTGATGAGGACATCGGCCCGGGCCATGTTGGCGGCAGCGACCCGGTCATCCAGGCCAACCTCGCGATCCGAATCCCGGGTCAGCACCACCCGAAAACCCTGTTCGCGTTCGAGGAGATCACCGAGCGCGAGCGCCACCGACAGCGCCACGTCCTTCTCCGTGACCCCGCCGCGACCGCTGGCCCCCCGGTTTTGTCCCCCGTGACCCGGATCGATGGCGATCGTGCGGATTTCCGCGGGCCCGACCGGATCCCGGCGGCGCCGCGCCTCCGGGGCCGGCCTGACCGCCAGGACATCGGCTCCAGACCCCGCGCGGACGCCGGCGCGGATCAGATTGAGCGTCACGGCGCCGGGAGCCCGCTCCTGGAGAAAACGGCCGTAGTTGCGCCCGGTATTGATATCGAGGATGTAGCCACTTCCCCGGCGAATGAGTCTCACGCTCTCCACCACGCCATCCTGCGGCGTGGCTGCCGCGAAGGAGGTCTCGACGAAGGCCGTCTGCACCAGAACCGAGACCCGGCGCCGACCCTGTTCGATTTCCAGGGGAACCGGCGGGTCCGTGCGCACGAGCACCCGGGTGGCTCCCGGGCGGCTGGCGACTTCGACCTCGAGCCGGGGATATCCCTCACCGACCGCCAGCGTCCTCGTGTTCGTGTCGTAGCGCGTACGGCCCGGAAGGATGTCCGGCAGGACCAGGGAGACGAAGTCCAGCGGTACGAACCACTCCCCGCCACGGCGCACGCTCGGATTTCTGAGAACCCGGGTGCTGTCGCCGACCCTGACAAAACTGCCTCCCGCATCGAGACGGAGCATTTCGTTCGGCAAGCGGAGCACCGCCTGCCGCTCGTTTTCTCCCGGCCGGACCGTGCCGCCGAGAGCCGCGGCCACCTCGGCGAGGCGCACCATCTCCACGCCCCCGAGCCTCCTCACCGCGAGGGCGGTGGCGTCACCCTGATCGATGATCCAGAGCTCGGGAGAGCGCTGGGCTCCCCGCGCGAAAGAGCTCTTCCCCGGCGCCGCGATCCATGCAGAGCCCACCAATCCCAGAGCGAGGAGGAACAGCCGAAAACGGAAGGCGCCGCGACGCATGAATGGCAGCCGGAAAACCTCAGGAGCCTGTTCCGGCAGGTTCACGGCTCACCGGGAGAACGGGCGCTCGCCTGCCTCGATGCGCGTGACATGGCCGGGACAAACTCCTAGGAGGGGCAGAATAGCGTTTCGTCGTTCGAAGGATCGCACCGCCGGCGCGGGTCACGGGGAGCGGGTAACGGTCGTTGCCGTAGAATCCGCCGCCCTTATGACAAAAACGGGATTTACGGTCCAGCCTGCAGATGGTGGCCTCATCGTGCTGCTCCCCGGCCTGGGAGCCGTCAGCACTACGTTCATCGCTGGTATTCACGCAATTCGAAAGGGCTTGGCTGCACCCATCGGGTCGGTGACTCAGATGGGAACGATCCGGCTGGGCAAACGCACGGAAGGCCGGACCCCGTTGATTCGGGACTTTGTGCCCATTGTCCCGATCGAGGATCTCTCCTTCGCCGGGTGGGACCTGTTCGAGGACGACGCCTATACGGCGGCGCAAAAGGCCGGCGTGCTCGAGCCGGCCCTGCTCGACGCCGTCAGGGACGAACTTGCCGGCATTCGGCCGATGCCGGCAGTCTTCGATCGCGATTTCGTGAAGAAGCTCGACGGTTCGTTCGTCAAAACGGGCGCCAACAAGATGGACCTGGCGAAACAGCTCATCGAGGACATCGAAAGCGCCCGGCAATCATCGGGGGCTGCCCGCGCGGTGATGATCTGGTGCGGCTCCACCGAGACCTTCCTGGCCGAGGCGCCCGTTCACCGGGATCTCGAGACCTTCGAGCAGGGCCTCCGGAGCAATTCGCCCGACATTGCGCCCAGCATGATCTACGCATACGCCGCCCTGAAGTGCGGCGTCCCCTACGCCAATGGAGCGCCGAACCTCAGCGCCGACATTCCGGCGCTCCGGGAACTGGCCTCGGCGAACGGCGTCCCCGTAGGCGGCAAGGACTTCAAGACCGGGCAAACGCTGATGAAGACGATCCTGGCCCCAGGCCTGAAGGCCAGGATGCTGGGCCTCAGTGGTTGGTTTTCCACCAACATCCTCGGCAATCGGGACGGGGAGGTGCTCGATGATCCCGGTTCGTTCAAGACCAAGGAAGAAAGCAAGCTGAGCGTCCTGGAGTACATCCTCCAGCCGGACATGTATCCCGACCTGTACAAGGATCTCTACCACAAGGTCCGCATCAACTATTACCCGCCGCGCCGCGACAACAAGGAGGGGTGGGACAACATCGATATCTTTGGCTGGCTCGGCTACGAGATGCAGATCAAGGTCGATTTCCTCTGCCGCGATTCCATCCTCGCCGCCCCCCTGGTGCTTGACCTCGCCCTGTTCCTCGACCTCGCCTCCCGTGCCGGGCTGCGCGGGATCCAGGAGTGGCTCTCGTTTTTCTTCAAGAGCCCCATGAGCCCGCCGGGCGTGTATCCCGAGCACGACCTCTTCATCCAACGGAAGAAGCTGACCAACACGCTTCGCTACCTCATGGGCGAAGAGGTCATCAGCCACCTGGGCGAATACACTCTGGAGACGAGGGAAACGTCCGACTGATCCATGCGGATCTCGAAAAGCCGTTGCGTCGGCTGCGGAAACTGCGTGGCCGTCTGTCCGGTGTCGGCGATCAGTATCGGCGACGACGGACGCGCGGTCGTGAACAGCGACCAATGCGTCGAGTGCTACACGTGTTATCGAGGGCTCAGCACCGAACGGCTGAACCCGACGCTCATCCGGACCGTCCGGCGGGTGCTCGGCTGGATGCGGCTCCGCTTCGATCCGGAACCGGACATCTGCCCGACGTCAGCGATCGAGCCCGAAGAACTCGCCTGGCCGCGCGTGGTGCGCCGCGCTTTCAGCGACCCGCTCGTTTCCCACGAAGCTACCGGGGTGCACGGACGCGGGACCGAGGAAGTCAAGACGAATGACGTGACCGGACGGGTTTCGGTCGGCGAATGCGGGATGACGGTGGAGTTCGGCCGACCGGGGGTGACCGCCAGTTTCGCCGACATGGACCGCGTGACCCGGCGCCTCGCGGCGCTCGGCGTGCACTTCGAAAAAAAGAACCCGGTCACCAACCTGATGAGCGACGTGGCGGCGGGAGCTATCCGGGAAGATCTGCTGAACGAGCGCGTCCTCTCCGCGATCGTGGAAATCAAGGTCCGGTTGGAGCAGGTACCCGAGGTCATGAAAGAGGTCGAGGCCGCCGCCGCCGAGTCGGAGACGATCATTTCGGTTGGCGCCGCCACCCGCTGCGGGCCCGAAGGCGAGGACACGCTCGGCGCGCTCCTGCGCGAGCACGGCTACACCGCCTTCCGCGGCAAGACGAACCTGGGACTGGGCCGCGGCCCGACCTGAGCGGATTTCTCCTACTTCCGCCGCAGAGATCGACGCAGGACGGTTCCCCTCCCGACGGGAATCACCCGTTGGAACGCCGGACTTCCAGGCAAGGAGCGCGAGGAGCGCCGGCCTCCGGCCGGCATCGCGGCCGCAGGCCGCGAAACTCACGAACCTCATCGGCCGCACAACACCCAGCCAAACGGCGACGGCGAAACGCCCCCGGTACCGGCGCGCCGTGCGGCTGAGCAGCGACGCGCGTTTCGCTCCGCTGCGCGGAGCGATGCCGGCCAGAGGCCGGCGCTCCTCACGCCAACCCGAGCAGGGACCGCGCGTCGCCGTGCAAGTCCAGGAGTGGCGCGTCGCCACCCTGCTGGGCTGCGGCACCGTCCTGGCGGATGCCGCGAGCTAGTTGACGATGTCTCCGGTCCAGCGGTTGCGGCCGGCCCAGAATGGGCATTTTGGACAGATCGGTCCCTCGTAGTCGATCCCTTCCTGGTGCGGACATCCGATGATCCTCTCGGACATCGCCACACTGAGGACACCGAAGCGCTCGAAGAACTCGGTCACCTCGTCAAGGATGTCGGTCCGATCGCGTAGGTCTTCCTGATCGTCGAACCACTTGCGCATCTCGGAGGGGTCCTCCTCCGGGCCTTCCACAATGGACGCGACCACCTTGGAGGCCCGGCGGTCGTCCGGTCCATAGAAGGCCAGAGTGCCAACGGGGTAGCCCCGAAGGCCTCGCCGGGCTTTTTTCTGCAGCCGCTTCCTGCTGTCGCCGCGTGGCAGGATCGAGGGCGCTGTTCTTCCGGTTGGTTTCCTACGCTTCATGAGGCCTCGCGGGGCGATCGGGACGCAACGTCCAGCACCTCGATCCTACTTTCCGGTGAACGACGCTGTTCCGCTGGCGGTGTCAGGATCCCAACGCCGCGACGAGCGCGTCCGCGACTTCGTCCACCTGCGCCTCGGTGATCACCAGCGGGGGCAGGAGCCGGATGACGGTCGCCCCGGCCGGCAGTGCCAGCACTCCCGCTTCCAGCAACCGCTCCAGGTAGGGACGGCAACGCTCGCGCAGTTCGATCCCGATCATCAGGCCGAGTCGCCGGACGGCGCGCACCCGGGCGAGCGGGTAGCGGGAGAGGCGCTCACCAAACCGGTCGCCCAGCTGCGCCGCCCGTTCCGCGAGCCGTTCGTCTTCCATGAACCGGATGGCGGCGAGCGCGGCGGCGCAGGCCAGCGGGTTTCCGCCGAACGTCGTCCCGTGCTTGCCGACGAGCGGCGGCAACCCGTCACCCGCCAGCACCGCGCCCATCGGCACCCCGCCGGCGATGGCCTTGGCCAGACACAGCAGATCCGGTTCGACCCCGTAGTGCTCGCAGGCGAACATCCTGCCGGTGCGGCAGAACCCGGTCTGCGATTCGTCGAGAATCAGCAGGGCGCCGGCCTCTTTGCAGAGGGCGCGGACGGCGGCCAGATAGGCGGGATCGGCGGGCCGCACGCCGCCCTCGCCCTGCACGGGCTCCAACACTACGGCGGCCGTGGCGTCGCCGACCGCGGCGCGCATCTTCTCCGTGTCGCCGAACGGGACAAAGGCGAACCCCGGCACCAGCGGAGCGAAAGGTTCCCGGTACTCCTTCTTGAACGTTGCGCTGAGAGCGCCCATGGTGCGGCCGTGGAAGCCGCGCATGGCCGAGACGATGCCGGTGCGGCCCGTGGCGATCCGGGCGAACTTGAAGGCCGTTTCCACGGCCTCCGCTCCCGAATTGCAGAGATAGGCGCGCGTCAGCCCGGGCGGCGCGATGGAGACGAGCTTCTGGAGCAGCTCCGCCCGCCGGTCGTTGTAGAAGATGCCGGGACAGGTCACCAGGATCCGCGCCTGCTCGGCGATCGCCTGAGCCACGAACGGGTTGGCGTGTCCCACACTCGCCACCCCGATGCCTCCCACGCAGTCGAGATAGCGCCGCCCCCGATCATCCCAGACCTCCGCGCCCCTCCCGCGAACCAGGGTCAGATCCCGCTTGGGATAGACCTCCAGCCCATACCTCCGCTCCGTCGCCTGCGCGTTCATTCGATCACCGTCCCCCGCCCGCGGAGGGCGTCCCGAACGGGATGCTCGACCCGTCCGTCGGCGATCACCACCCGCGTCGCCGCAGCTTCCAGCAACCGTCGGAGCGCCAGCATCTTCCGCTTCATGCGTCCGCTCACCTGCGCCTCCCGCTGCTCGACCTCGGAGCGCCCCATGCGGACGACCACCGAAGCGGGGTCGTCTTGGTCTTCCAGAAAGCCCGGCGCCTCGATCAGCTGGATGACCTGATCGGCGCGCATTTCCTCATGCAGTGCGGCCAGGATGTCGTCGTTCTCCGAATTGATGGCGAAGCCCCGCTCATCGAGAACGGGAATCGTCAGCACCGGCGTGAATCCCGCGTTCAGCAGCAGCCGCAGCAGGTCGCCGTTCACCCCGGCGGGCTTTCCGGACAGGTCGCGCCGGATCAAGGTCTTGCCGCCCTCCCGGATCCGGATTCCCCGGTTCCTCCGGCCGCGGACCAGCGCCCCGTCGAGGCCGGTGAGCCCGACGGCGTTTACGCCGCGCTGTTGCAGAAGCTCGACGATCCGTTTGTTGGCCAGCCCGGCGTAGGCCATGAGGATGAGGTCCAAAGCGTCGGAATCGGTGTGAACGCTGGTGTAGCCGGACACCGAGGTCAGCACCCGCTTTTCGACGCCGAGGCGTCGGCCGAGCGCATCCCGCAACGCGTTCGCGCCGTGGATGATCACGAACGGCGGCTCGGTCTCGGCAAGATCGGCCGCAATGCCCTCCAGGTTGATCGACGCGCCTCCACCGATCTTGATCAGCAACATGTCGCGGGGCCCCGTGGTCAGAACCCGGTGACGGTACCGTTGGCAATGGGCGTCCACGCCGGCTCCGGCACGGAGCCCCGGTAGGGCTCGGAGCAGATCACCCGGGCGGTGCCCACGGTAGCCCGCCGCATCTGAAAGTAGTCGGGATCCTCGTTGAAGCGGCTGGCGACCGAGACGGCGCCGGTGGTGTCGGCGACGATGATGTTCATCGCACGCACGTAGCGGGCCCGCTGCTCGATTCGAACGAGTCCCCGCTCGAGCGCCAGACGCAAGTCGCCACGGTCAAACCGCTTGACGAAATTGAAGACTTTCTCGGCGCCGATCCTTCCCCGCTCGCGGATCCGGACTCCGCGCAGTTCTCCGTTGAAGATGAAGGCCCGGGCGCCGTCGAAGAAGGGCATGTTGTTCTCGACTCGAATCCCTTCGTCCCGAAATGCGCTGCGGGCGTGCGCGAGCAGGAGCGCCGTACGTCCCCGCGGCCGGCCGGAGTCTTCCCAGACGGGCGTGATGTTGCGATAGATCCGCCAGCGGCCTCCTTCCAGCCAGGCGCAGCCCCAGCCGTGGCCCTGAAACTCGCGGCTGTTCCTCGCCACCTCGCTGAACGCCGTCAGGTGCTCTTCCATCTCGAACGCCGATTCGCCACGGACGCAGAGCAGACGGCACATGGGTGGAATCCTCTAGCGGTCGGCGCCGAGATCGCTTGCCCGGCCTTTGGCGGCGCGCCAGTTCGCCCGGTCGGGGAGTGCCGCGGGGGGAGGGGTGCGGGGAGGGGGTTTCCCCTTCCCCGCGAAAGAGGATGGCGCGGATCGCGGAGCGATACGCGTCATCAGCCCGTGGAAGAAGTGCCCCGCGCGCCGCGGCATCCGCGGGTTCGGCGCCTGTCCCGCCCTGCCTTCCGCGCGGGGTGCTTCTTCCACGGTTGCTAGATCGGGTGCAGGCCGGTGAATTCCAGGCCGACAGTCTCGGGAAGCCCCTGCATCACGTTGAACGCGTGCGCCGCCTGCCCCGCCGCTCCCTTCATCAGGTTGTCGAGCGCGCTGAGCACCACCACCCGGTTGGTGTCGGGATCGCGCTCGAACCCCACGTCGCAGAAGTTGGTTCCGGCGAGGATCTTGGGGTCGGGGTAGCGATGGATTCCGCTCTGGCCCTTGACGATGCGCACGAAGGGCTCCTTCGCGTAGGCGGTGCGGTAGATCTGCCACAGCTCCCGATCGTCGAGCGCGCGGTCCGTGAAGGCGTGGCAGGTCGCCAGGACTCCGCGCACCATTTCGATCGAGGTGGCGGAGAAATGGAGCCGGTCGGCGCCGAGCACTGCCGTGATCTCCCCCTGATGGCGGTGCCCGGTGGGCCGGAAGGCCCGGGCCGCGCCGCTGCGCTCCGGATGGTGACTGGTGGCGGTCGCCGTGTTGCCGGCTTCACTCGATCCGACAAGGACCTCCACGACGGCGGATCCGACGACTCCCGCCGCGTACAGCGGTTTCAGCGCGAGGATGGCGGCGGTCGCGTTACACCCGGCGCAGGCGACCAGGTCCGCGTCAGGGAGTTCCTGCCGGCTCAGTTCCGGGATTCCGTAAACGAAGCGGCCCAGCAGGTCCGGGCGGGGATGCGGCCGGCCGTACCAGCGCTCGTAGGCAGCACTGTCGCGCAGCCGGAAATCGGCGCCCAGGTCAATAATCCGGCCGGCAATGCTGCGGAAGTCGTCGATCCGACGTGCCGACTCACCGTGGGGCAGGCACACGAAGAGCACGTCGCACTTCGAAAGCTCTTCCAACCTGCAGAACCGGAGCCGGGTGGCGCCGCGCAGGTTGGGATGGGCGCCGTGGGCGTACTTCCCGGCGAGACGCTCGGAGGTGATCTCCCCCACCTCGACCTCGGGGTGACCCAGCATCAGGCGTAGCAGTTCGCCGCCGGCGTACCCGGAGCCGCCGGCAATGGAGACGCGGATCATCGGTCGGAAGAGAGGAGGTAGGACACGATCCTCTCCGGGATGTTGACCCCGGTAACGTCAATGGAGTTCCGGAACTCCATCGTGTAGTTGACCTCGTTGACCAGCAGGCCGTCACCGGTCTCGAACAGGTCCACCGCCAGGACGCCGCCTCCAACCGCGGCCGCCGCCCGCAGCGAGATCTCGGCGAGATCGGCGGTGACCGGGCAGTTGGAGGTCCGCGCCCCCCGGGCAGTGTTGGTGATCCAGTGATCCGAAGTCCGATAGACGGCGGCGATGCAGTCATCCCCGACCACGAAGCTGCGAATGTCCCGGCCTCCTTTCTCTATGTACTTCTGGGCGAAGAAGATGGAATGGTGGTAGCTGCCGAGGATCGCCTTGTGCTCAATCACGGTCTCCGCCGCCTCCCGATCGTTGATCCGGGATAGCAGCCGTCCCCAGGATCCGACCGCCGGCTTCAACACCACCGGATAACCGAGCTGTTCGATGGCGTCCAGGGTGGAGTCTTCGGTGAACGCGACCCGCGTTTCCGGCTGTGGCACTCCGAACTCCTGGAGCGCGACGGCCGTCAGGATCTTGTCGCCGCACTTTCGCGAGACTTCGTAGCGGTTGACGCAGGGGACACCCATGCTCTCGAGGAGCCGCAGGGCGTGCATCGCCCGGGAGTGGTTTATGGAGCGCTCCAGGACGACATCAACCGCGGGCGGCGTTCGCAGATCGAACACCAGCCGACGGTCATCAAGGAGTACCAACTCGACGCCGGGACGTCCTCGCAACTCCCGGATGAGGAGCTTCTCTTCCGGACGAATCAGCGAATGAAGGAACCCGATCCTCATTCACCCCAATCCTCTTCCGTCTCCGGAGCCTCGCCCAGGACGATGGGGTCGAGGGCCAGAATCTCAAGTTCGCTGCCGCATTCCGGACACTCGAGGACCTCTCCTTCGAGCGGATCCTCGGATATCTCCACGGCGGCGGCGCACACCGGGCAGTCAGCCATCGTTTTTCCCCCTGTTCTTAGCGGTTTCCGTCACCGGACCCGACGCCGCGGTTTCCTTGGTAGCGATCAGGTGCGGTCCCGCAGAATGCGGCAGGCGCGGGTGGTGTTGAAGATGCCGCAGGAGCAGAAACGCGCCATCGCCTCCGCGCACTCCTCGGGAGAGCGACGGCCGGTCCGCACCCAGTCCAGCATCTTGCGGGCGAACCCGAACGAGAGCATGCCGTGCCCGCACATCGTGGAAAGCTGGAGGGTGGCGCGGTCGGGCAGCCGATCCAGGTTCCCGAAGAAACCCAGGCTGTACTCGACGCTGTGCCGCACGATTCCTGCGTCGCGGGCCAATTCGGCAGCGCGCTCGGTCAAACCGCTGATGTTGATGCTGATGCCCAGATCGGCTTCCTTCAGGTCCACGAGGAAACCGACCAGCGCCTCCTCGGTGTCAAAAACCGCCGAGACCACCGTGGGGGCGTCCACCCCCTTCCGGATCGAATCGGCCGCCAGACGCTTTCGCCGGCGCCAATGGGCCAGGGGATTCAGCCGGGAGGATCGGAAGATTCCGCCCTTGGTTGCGTCGCCGAGGTTGATGGGACCGTGCCGAAGCGCGATTTCGGTGAACCGCTGGAGCTTTTCGGGAGACCCCTCGTCGTTGATTCCCCGCGCCGCCATCGCGAAGACGATGTAATCGTCCTTCAGCGTCTGGGGAGCGCCGTAGCGGTGGAGCGTGTTCGTCACGGAACCCGGAAAGCATATTGATCCCGCGATGCACGAATTCGGGAGACGCCGGCCCCGGTCCTTAGAATCGTGGGCCATGGGAGCGTCGCGCCTCAAGAACACCGTGTGGGTGTCGTGTCCCGCACCTCCCGCACCGGCGGCGCGGCTCGCCGGAGCTGCCGCGCTTTCGGTCGAAAACGGTTGGCCTGCCTATCGGCCCCCCGCCGGAGGGAGGGAGGTGGAGGCTCCTCCTGAGCCGCGATGGAGAGACCGCGCGCACCGCCGCGTCCCGGGTTCCAGCCGCCGCGGACGCGCCGGTCATCCCGGCGCTAGCCATGGAGGAGTTGCCGCTGCGGCTGCACGAGACCGGCCCGTTCCCCGAAGAGGCCGGCGCCGTGCTGCTTCCCGATTTCCACCGGGCGTTCCCCTGCCGCTCCGCGATTCGCCGGCGCGGCAGGCTCGACGAAACGCCTCCCCTCCCCGCGATCGCCACGCCAGCCTACGTGCTGGCCCGCCTTTCCCACCTCGGAGCCGGAAGCCGCTCGCTGGTGGCCTCCGCCCGGGAGGATGAAGTGGTCCGGCGGGCCGCGGACCTGCTTGCCGGCAAGGGCGCCGCCTGCCAATTCGAGGTGGCGCGGGAACCGGTCCCTCCCGCCCCCCCCGCCGCGGTTTCCGGTCCGGACGCCACCGATATGGATCGCGCCGGCAGCGCCGCCGAGCTGCGCCGCATTGCCCTTCACGCGCCGGCGGCAAGCGTGCGCGCCCGGGCAGCCGTGGCGGCAACGGCTGAGAACGGCGACCACCCGATGGGCCATCTGCTGGCCGGCTGTTCGGCGAACGAGCACAAGAACCCGGCGGAAGCGGCCGAGTCTTTCCGAAAGGCCATCGAGCGGGACGAATCTCTCGCCGCCGCGCACTTCGAACTCGGCAAGACCATGATCGTTCTCGACGATCTGGAGGCGGCGCTCGCGTCGTTTCGCCGAACGACCGAAACCCTGCCCGGTTTCGCCCCCGGGTGGGCGAACGCCGGGGCGGCCCTCGGGGAGCTGGAACGCCCCGGCGAAGCGCTGACCGAACTCGAGAAGGCCGCGGACCTCGATCCCCTGAGTCACTCCCTCGCCTCGAACCTCGGGGTCACTCTCCGGGATCTGGATCGGCTGCCGGAAGCGGAGGACGCCTTTCGCCGGGCGCTGGAACTCGCACCGGACTTCATTTTCGGGCACTACAACCTCGCGAACGCCGTGTACCTGCAAGGACGCCACCGGGAAGCGGTGGAGCTGTTTGAAACAGCGCACGCCATGGACCCGTCAGGTTCGGACCGGCAGCGGCTGCTGCTCGCCGCGGCGCGACTGGCCGCCGGAGATGTGGACGGCGCGCTCCGGGACTACGGGGTGGTGTTCGACTCGCTCGAGGGGCAGATGCGGCGCGACATGCGGACCGTCGCGCAGTGGGATCTCCGCCGCCTCGCGGAACGGACCGGGGTCGGTCCGGGAATCCGGCGCGCTGCGGAGTTCGTCCGGTCCGTCCGCGCCTGATCCCCCACGCTGCGCACGCAGCGTTACACCGTCGGCGCTGGTTTCGCGCTCCCGCGCGATGCCGGACTGGAGACCGGCGTTCCAATTGCGCTGGCCATGGATCCGTCAGGTTCGGACCGGCAGCGGCTGCTGCTCGCCGCGGCGCGATTGGCCGCCGGAGATGTGGACGGCGCGCTCCGGGATTACGGGGCGGTGTTCGACTCGCTGGAGGGGCAGATGCGGCTCGACATGCGGACCGTCGCGCAGTGGGATCTCCGCCGCCTCGCGGAACGGACCGGGGTCAGTCCGGGAATCCGGCGCGCTGCGGAGTTCGTCCGGTCCGTCCGGGCCTGAATCGCGGCCAAAAACCCCTGTCCCATTTGACTTCGGCCCTCTTTCCGCCGTATAAGGGCGGACCCCCGTTCCGTGCATTGCCCGCACGGCGGTTATTCCCGGGCGAACGGAGAACTTCCCTCATGCTCAGTCATTCCACGACACCCAAACGCTTGGCGGTCGGACTCCTGGCCGCAGCCGTCGCGCTCCTGTTCCTCGGCGGCTTCGCCATGGCGCAGGACAAGCAAGAAGAGCCCAAGCCACCGGAAGGCGAGACCCATCCGCTCCTCGAGCCCCACGACGTGCTGAACGAGTTCGGAGTGATAAGTTCGAGCGGGCACGACGACGGCGGCTGGGGTCTTGCGCCCGAGCTGCGGGTTCCCGAGCAGTACCAGTACCGGCGCCGCGATCAGCAGTTGAAGGAAGTGGACCTCTCCGGGAACCAGCTTCCTCCGATCCTCACCGAGATGCGGGTGCTCAGCAAGGAAGTGGCGCCTGGAGACGAGGTGCGCGCCATCGCGCGGGTCGTCTCGCCCTACAACGCGGCGCAGTCGTTCGTCTCGCTGTTCTACAACCGCGAGCTCGGCCGCGCGGCCACCATGTACATCAACTTCCAGCCCCACGAGAGTGACGAAACGCTCTTCCTCGGCCGCGGCAAGCTCTCCCGCTTTGCGGCGCCCGGCCGCTATGTCGTCGGCACGACGATCATCGCCGACAAGGTGGGCGACCGGAAGGCCTACTGGGCCGACTTCCACAAGGCCATGCAGGAAGAGGACGGACAGCCGGTCGGCTTCGATGTCAGCAAGAGCGACCAGGTGGATATCACCGCGCCCACCCTGAAGTCGGTCACCGTGGAAACCGAGCGGGTGCGGGCCGGCGATGGCCTGATCAAGTACAGCGTGCTCGCCGAAGACGACGTTTCCGGCCCCACCGAAGCGGAGACCGTGTGGGTTTCCCCGAGCGGATACCACCAGATCCGCTCGACGATGGTGATGGTGGGAGCCCAGCCGGGCCTCTTCAAGGGCGCACTCCAGATCCCGCAGTGGTACGAGGGCGGCGAGTGGCAGCTCATGCGCGTCACGCTCAAGGACCACGCCACCAACATCCGGTACTACTTCAACCGGACCGAGCCGCTGATGGAAGCCGCCACGGTGCACGTGGAGCAGGAAACGGAGATGATCGACCAGGTGCCGGCAGAGATCCTGGCGGTGCAGTTCACCAAGACCGAGGCCAAGCTGGGCGAGCAGGTGGGCCTCACCGTGCTGGCCGAAGACAACCTCTCGGGCGTGCACGGCATCGAGGGATATGTCCGTTCGCCGAATGGCGCCGACGCGCTCAAGGTCAAGCTCAAGAGCATGACCCCCGAGACCGGCGGTTTCGTGGCGCTCAACCGTCCCTCGAAGCTCCCCGAGCCGCACATCTGGACCGGCTCGTTCACCGTCACCGACACGATGGAGTGGGGGGATTGGGAACTCGTGCGGCTCGGCATCTCCGACGAGGCCCGCAACTTCAAGCTCTACTACGAAGATCGGGATTCCGAAATAGACGGAATCACGGTCAACTTCTACAATGAAGACACCGAAGCCGCCGACGAAAGCGGCAAGGAGGGTCCCCGATGACCGCCGAGAAGACCGCCAAAGCGACCGCCAAGACGATTGACCGTCGCGACTTCTTCAAACTGGGCGCGGCTGCCAGCGCCGGTGCGGTGCTGAGTGGCCGGAACGCCGCCGGCAGCCCCATCTTCGAAGCGGGCGCCGGGATTCCGCAGGGCGGCATGGTCCTTCCGGAGAACCCGGGCTTCAAGACGAAGCACCTGGTGACCGTCATCCTCGGAAACGGCGCCCGGAAGATCGACGTCATCGACAACCCGGAGCACTCGCCGTTCCAGACGAAGATGGCTGCCGAGGGCACGGTCTTCACCGAGGACTACGGCGAGACCGCGAACCTCCACGGCTACATGTACTCCGAGGTGCTCAGCGGCGTGGATGCTCCCGCACAGCGGCCCCGCTACCCCACCTGGGCCGAGTACATCCGGAAGAAGGCCGGCGGGACGGCGACCGATTTCTGGACCCTGCAGAGTGCTTCCTACTACCGGGCCTGGACCTGGGACGTGAAGCACTTCAGCCAGCATCCCGAGTACGGCGTAAAGCACGGGTCCACGAGCCTCACCATGAACCGGATCTTCTATCCGGAGCAGAAGCTCACCGGCGCTCAGATCGTGGATCTGAACGTCGAAAAGGGGCTCGGGCACACCGCGAAGGAGCGGAAGCAGGTCGAGGACTTCATCGACGGCACCCTGGCTTCGAAGTCCTACGTTCCGCCTTCCACCCGGGAGCCGGTCATCAACCGGGAAATCCCTTACGGGGACGCCCAGGTGCTGACCCTGGTGCCCCAGATCCTCAAGGAGTTCAAGCCGAAGTCCATCACCGCGCAAATCCTCGCTCTCGACGACGCGCACGCCGACTTCGGATTCTGGGACTACAACACGGACTACTGGGAGTACATCAAGCACATCAAGACTACCGATGAGCTGATCGGCAACCTGTGGCGCCAGATCCAGGCCGACGCGTACCTCCGGGACACCACCGCGCTGGTGATCCGCCCCGAGTGCGGCCGGGACGACGAAGTGAACATCTACGGACAGCTTGGCCACAGCCCGGGCAACTACTACGCCCACTACGTGTGGTTCATGGCGCTCGGGCCCGACTTCAAGAAGGGCCATACCGTCACCGAGCGGGTGCAGCGGCGGGACGTCGTTCCGACGCTGACCTACCTCATGTCGGGAGAGAACGCCGAGTTCGCCACCGGGCACGTCCGGACGCAGATGTTCAAGGACGAGTACAACATGCCGAAGTACATTCTTCCGCCCACCGCCGAGGTGAAAGAGCCCGCGGTGGATTGGGAGAAGATCGTGGAAGAGCGCCGGATGGCCGAGAAGGTCAAGGAATTCGCGCGTTCGACCGTCGGCTACGGCGACTGAGGCTCAGCCAGCAGTCCCAATTCACGAACATCAGGAGATTACGAAAATGGACGACCTGAACCGTCGCGCATTCCTCAGGAGGGCCGGCTTCGCCTTCGCTGGCGTGGTGGGCGCCGCCTCGTTTGCGGCTGCCCAGCAGCAGGAAGAAGAGAAGAAGGAAGACGAAGAAACCGAAGAAGAAATCGACTACGACGCTCTCTTCGGCGAGAACCCCGGGGACGAGGATACGCGGGCGTGCCCGCAGTGCGGCGCTCTCATGTACCGCCAGGGACGGACCTGGACCTGCGAGAACTGCGGTTACAGCTACGTCGAGTAGTTGCTCCTAGGGTCCAACCAGACGACCCGCTGTCGGCGCCGCCGGAGACGCACCTCGCGTTCTCCGGCGGTCGTCGTACCGGCCCGCAGCCGCCCGGCGGCAGCGGGGTTTTTTCTTGGGTGCTGCCCGTTCAGGCAGGCGCCGGAATCAGCAGGTGTCCAAGGACGATGAAGAAGAAACACGCGGTGCTCAGCATCGCGTGCTCCGCACTGCCGCGGCGATAGGTCCAGAAACGGAACCCGGACGCGGGCGTCCGACCATCGAGGATGGCGCGGGTGTAGTAGATCCGCTGTGCCGCGATCAGGTTGCCGAAAATCGCTACCACGATCAACGAAAGATGGACGTTCCCGGTAACGAGCCCGACGATGATCCCCACGGTGCGCTCCGGACGTTCCAGGAATCCGATGGCACAGCCGGGAATCACGTTTTCGGCGCGGGCGCGGGCATACGACGTCACCACGGTGCCCGCGGTGGCGAAACACCAGATGATGAACCAGGCAGTGCGTTCGGACGGCTCGACGTAGATGATCAGGTAGGCCAGCAGCGCGAACATGAGCAAAATGTCCGCGTAGCGGTCCACCACCGAATCCAGGTACGCACCGAAGCGCGTCACCCTGCGGGACACCCGGGCAACGGCTCCGTCCAGGGCGTCGAAGGTGATCGCGAGCAGGCCGACCCAACCAGCCATCCACTGGTCTCCTTCGATCAGCGGCCAGAAGATGAACGTCATGGCTACCGGACCGGCGAGGGTGACGGCATTGGCGGGAACGCGCGCCCGTATGATCCCGCGCGCAATGCCGTCCCGAATCGCCGCCATGAGCGAGGCCAGGAAACGGCCCAGATGATGAAACAACCGGTTCATGCGACGTCGGATCGAAGTGTGAGGGGAGTCCCGGCTCGCCGGCGCTCCAGGCGGGGCGGGGGAGCCGGGACGGGCGCCATCAAGAGAGATTCGGGCAAGGGCACTCGGTCAGAGCGGGCCGCTCGCCCCGCCGCGCCGAGAGGCTCGTAGCATATTCGGGATCGCCCCGTCGAGATGAGCAGTCTTCCCCTGGTGATTGCCAATCCCGAGGCCGGGGGCGGGAGCAGTCGCGATCGCTGGCGGGCGGCGGCCGCGGTTCTCACCGAGAGGCTTGGCCCACACGATCTCGTGTGGACCGAAGCGCCGGGCCACGCGGAAGCGGTCGCCCGGACAGAAGCGCACACGCGCTCCTTGTTGATCGCTTACGGGGGGGACGGCACCGCCTCCGAGGTGGCCCGCGGTCTGGCCGGGTCCGGCGGAAGCGCAGAACTTGGTCTGCTTTCCAGTGGTACGGGGAACGACTTCGCGGGCGCGGCGGGAATCCCTTCCCGCCTCCCGGAAGCAGCCGCTTTCCTGCGCCGCACGCCGGCGCTGCCCACGGATCTCGGGTACATCGAGGACACCGCCGGGACATCCCGTTTCTTCCTGAACAGCTTTTCGCTGGGTCTCGCCGCCTCGGTTGCCGCGAGAGCCTCCGCCGGCCGTGGCCTCGGCCGGGCGACCTACGCAGCGGCCGCGGTCCGCGAAATCAGCGTCTTCCAGCCGTTGTCGCTCCGCGTCGGCCTCGACGAGACCCCGCCGCGGCCCCGCACGCTGTTGGACCTCACGGTCCTCAACTCACGCCGGTTTGGCGGTGGGATTCCCCTCGCTCCAGCCGCCGATCCCGGCGACGGCCGCCTGGACGCGGTCATCATCGGGCCGCTCGGTCCGCTGGCGGTGGTGGATGCAGTAGCCCGCCTCACCCGGGGGGCGCATTTCGGACGGCGCGAGATCGAGCATCACCGGATCGCGTGCGCGGTGATCGGGACGCTCGATTCCTTCCGCGCCGGATCCGGCCGCGAACTGCTCTCCGAGGTGGATGGAGATGTCATCCGCTGGCGGGACGAACTGAAGTTGTCGGTGAGGCCCGGCGCCGTCCGGATCAGGAGAGCCCCGGATCCTTCCCCTGAAGCCAGTTCACGGTCTCCAGCAGGGTGACCCGCCCGTCGCGGGGATCGTGGCCCAATTCCCGGGTCGCCTTCTCCGAACTGAAGTACCAGTAGCAGGCGGCCATCTCCCGGCTGACGCGATCCACCGCCGGTTCGCGTCCGATCTGCCGCGCTACTTCCTCCGTCAACAGCGCGCCGGCGGTATAGAGACCGCGCGGGAGGCGTACGCGCGGCGCGGGGGATCCGGACACCTCTCCAAGCCGGAGAAAGAAATCCGCAAAGCTCCAGTTGTGACCGCCCAGCAGGTACCGCTGGCCGCTGCGGCCCTTGGTCATGGCAGCCGCGACCCCGGCGGCGGCATCCCGGACGTCCACGAAGTTCAACCCGCCGGGCGGAACCACGCTGACCTGGCCGGAAAGAAACCGAAGCACGTCTCCGGTCGAGGACAGCCGTTCGTCACCCGGCCCGAGCAGCAGCGAGGGATTCACGATCACGACCTCGATTTCCCCGGCATCCGCCAGGAGCGCCCGCTCTTGCAGCCACTTGCTCCGGTAGTACGGCCAGCGCCCGATCTGTTCGATGGGAACGGGCGCCGTTTCGTCACAGTCGGGTTCGGGGTCGCAGGACACCGCAATCGTTCCGCTCGTCGATACGAGCAGGATCCGCTCCACTCCCGCCCGGCGGGCAGCGTGGGCCAGGGTGCGGGTGCCATCTACGTGCACCCGCGAAAGACTGGCGGCGGCTTCCGGATCCCGTGAGACCCGGCCAGCCAGATGGAAGACCCGGCGGACTCCGTCGAGCGCCGCATCCAGCCCGGCCCCGGAAGCCACGTCACCAATCATCACCTCGACGCCCCTGGCCGAGAGATCCGGTGCGGGTTGCCGGGCCAGCACCCGGATGGGCTCTCCTCCCTCGAGGAGCAGAGGCATCAGGTGGCTGCCCAGGAAGCCGGTCGCGCCGGTGACCAGCGTCCGGGGCACGGGAGGCGACGTCACTGCGCTAACCGCTCGGGATCAACCGATCGGGGTCGGGTCGGGCATCGGTTCTGCCGCGGGCGGAGCGGCGGGGCGCGGAGGGTCGGTGTCCTTCGCCGGCTCGTCCTGGAGGATGCGCGCCGCTTCCTGCTCGAACTGCACGGGTTCCTGCCGGCCCAGGCGCTCGACGATCGTTTGCACGAAAGCGGTCACTCGCTGCTCCGCCACCGCCGTGCGAACGCCTCCCCCGGCGAATCGAGCCAGAAAATCATGCGAAAGGAAGGGCCCGATGCGTGCCGCTATCGTCCGCGATCGGAGGCCGACCGCGCCCGGCGGAAACGCGTTCCAGGTGTCGAGATGGATCGGCAGGACGCCGATCCGGCAGCGAAACGCCAGATGCGCAAAACCGCGGCGGAACGGCTGAATCCGGCCGCTCCGCGAGCGTGTTCCTTCGGGGAACACGAGCACGCTGTAGCCCCTGATTGAGGTATGCGGCGGCCCGGTCCAATGACTCGCGGAGGGAGCCGCGGCGCTCCATGGGGACGAGATTCGTGAAATTGCCGAAGAACGTCCGCTTCACGCGGTTGTCGAAGAAGTAATCGGCAGCCGCGAGCGCCACCAGGTTCGAGCCCGCTTCGCCGAGAGCCATCTTTACGAGCCCCATGTCCAGGTGCGACGAGTGATTCGCCACGACGAGATAGTTCGTGTGATTCGGAATGTGCGCACGGCCCGTGAAGGTCGGCTCCAGAACCTGGTGGTAGAACCACCGCTGGACTTCGGTAAGCGTGTGCCGTCCGGCGCGCGCCACCGCGGGCGGAATCTCGATCTCGTCCTTCTCGCGCTTCCTGGCGGATTCGGGACGGCGGGCGCGGCGCGTCCTGGCGCCCGCGCGGGGCGTCCGGATGGCGAGCACCAGCTCCGAGATGGTGTTCATGTTGGCGAGCGCTTCGGGCGTTGACGACTCCCCGAATTCGCTCTCGAGTTCCGCCGCGAGTTCGTTGTACATCAGGCTGTCGAAGCCAAGCTCCGCAAAGGAAGACGAGGCCCGAATCTCGGACACCGGCCTCTCGCAGATGGACGCCACGAGTTCAAGGATCCGATTCCCGGAAACGGCCTCTTCTCCGGCTTCCGCGGCCGCTGCCCGCCGCCGGTCGCCTAACCAGCGCACCAGCTCGGCGCGCTTCACCTTGCGCGTCGCGGTTCGGGGAAGCGCTTCGTCGCGGAATTCGACCGTCTTGACGCGCTTGTGCAGTGGCAGCCGGGACGAGACGGAACGGAAGTGGTTCTCGACGCGCTGCCTCCCTTCCGCGGTCTGCTCCTTGGGGACGACAACCGCCGCCACCTGTTCGGCCATCCCGTCGGGAAGTCCAACGACGGCAAGTTCGCCGATCAACTCGGGCGCCGCGTAGATTTCCTCCACTTCGTCCGGGTAGATGTTCTTCCCGCCGCTGTCCACGATGACGTCCTTGCGACGACCGACCAGGAAGAGGTGTCCCGCCTCGTCGAGCCGTCCCAGGTCGCCCGTGTAGAGCCAACCGCCCCGAAGCGCTTCCGCGGTCGCTTCCTCGTTCCCGTAGTACCCGGCCATGACGTTCGGGCCCTTGGCGGCGACCTCGCCGACACCCGAAGCATCCGGGTCCACGATGCGGATTTCGACGCCGGGAAGCGCCTTGCCGACGCTGCCGAGCGGGACCGGGCCGTCCGGCGGGGTAACCGTCAACACGGGCGCGGCCTCCGTAAGACCGTATCCCTGGGCGATGTGGAATCCGAGGCCCCGAAAAGCCTTCCAGGTCGCCTCGGAAAGGGCCGCAGCGCCGCTGATGAGATAGCGGATCCTTCCCCCGAGCGCGGTGTGCACGGGAAGGAACACCGCGGGGCCGATGTTGACCCCGGTGTCTTCCCTCAGCAGGTGCGCGGCGTCAATCAGGGCGGTGGCGAGATCCTCCGCCCGCGGCGACCGCTCCGCGAAGGGGGCCAGAATGCGCCGCCGCATCAGATCCCATAGCGCCGGAACCCCCACGATGCAGGTGGTGTGTCCCTTGGCCAGTTCGGCATTGATCGTCTCCGGACCGACCTCGTCCAGATAGGCGATCTGCGCACCCCGCGAGAGTGGAAGCAGGAAACCGGTGGTGAATTCGAACGAATGGTGGAGCGGCAGGATGCTGAGCGCGCCGTCCTTCTCGCCGATGTCGTAAATGGAAAGCAGCTTCGCGACCAGCGAGGTGAAGTTCCGGTGCGTCAGCATCACACCCTTCGGCGTACCGGTCGTTCCGGAAGTAAAGAGGATGGAGGCCAGCGCCGCCGGACTGGTCCGCACCGGCCCCGGAGCCTCCGCTTCGTCCGCGGTTTCCGGCCTCAGCGCGAAGACTTCCCGAAACGGATGCGCCGCCACCGGCGGCTCGGAGCCGTTGTCGCTGGAGAGTCCGGAATGCCGCTCGTAGAGTGAGTCGCCCATCAAGACGGCCTTGGCGTCTCCCAGGCGGAGCAGCCGGTGGATCTCCTGCCGCCGCAGGTCGCGCTCGAGAGGGATCGCGGTCGCCCCGATCCGCTGGATGGCGAAATACGCCATGCCCCACTCCGGCGAGTTCTCGCCGATCAGCCCGATGTGATCGCCCGCCCCGAGTCCCCGGGCGGCCAGAAACGCTGCGCCCCGGACGACACACTCCCGGAGATCGGAGTAGGTGTACCGCTCCTCGCGGCCGCCGCGGGTGATTCGCATGGCGACCCGGCCCGCGTGGTTCTTCGTGCACGCCTCGAACAGCTCGTTGATCGTCCGGTAGGTATAGACGCGCCGCTGCGCCCGTCGCTGGCCACGCTCCTGATCTTCGAGCGCCGGAAAGACCCACTTCTCGAGCCCCGGCAGGTGTACGTGGAGCCAGTAGTCGTACCAGTCGATTTCCTCGGGATTGAAAAAGAGTTTTCCGTCGTTTCCGTCGAGACGGGAGAAGAGATCCCGGGTGTTGTCCGCGCGGAAGATGAACTCTTCCCCGGCAATGAACGGCCGGAACGTGTGGTACTGCCGCTCGCCCTGGGTGACGAAGTCCTCGAAGGAATCCACGTTCCGCTGAAGGGATTCGACGACCCCCACCAGGGGACCGATCGGCTCGCCGCTCGTGCGCTCGAGGACGCCGGAGAGCGCCGATGCGGAGCGGCGCATCCATTCGAGGGTGTGTTTTTCGAAGCGGTCCGCCCGGACCGCCTGCGCCTCCATCCGGGCCAGCGCCTCGTTCCAGAGCTTTACCCCGGTGGGTTTGTCGCGGAAGTGACGGCGCTTGTAGATCCCGACCAGGTCCACGAGCCTCTCGACCCGCGCCGGATTCCGGTCGCCGCCGGCTACCTGATAGACGAGGCGGGGTTCCGAGACGATGGTTTCGGCGGCGACCGCAAGGGTGGCCGAAGCAACGAGGTCCACCGGCACGACGTCCAGGACCACCCCGGGGCCAACCGGGAAGAGGTTCTGGCCGCGGAGGGCCATCCTCACCAGCGGAGCGCTGGTGGTAAAGCCCTCGTTCCATCCGGTGTGCGGGAAGGAAAGGGCGCTTTCCACCACCGCGGGGCGAACGATCGCGCGGGCGACCCCCTCCGCACCGGCGACGAGCTGGTCGCCCAGGCTCTTCGTGTAGGTATAGATGTTCGGCCAGCCCCAACCCTGGGCCTTTTCGATGCCGAGGTCGCGGAGCCGGCGGCGGATCCATTCCTTCCGCTCCCGGGCGATAGCGAGTGAGAGCGCCCGCGCATCGTCCGGGTCGCGCCCTTCCTCGGCGAACCGGCGGCGGGCCGCTTCCTGGAAGGCATCCACGCGCGACTTGTCCTCAGCCTCGTCGCGAACCCGCACCGCAAGGCGTTCGCAGTCCTCGATTTCCTTTTCCACCGAGAAGTCCTGGTCCTCGCGGTCGCGCCGCGGGAAGTAGCCGATCAGCGGCTCGTCCTCCCGAATCTCGCCGGAACGCATTCCGGCGACAAAGCAGGTGCTGATGTGGACGAGGGCCGGCCGCTTCATTCGCCGGGCGAAGGCAATGGTGTTCCTCGTCCCGTGGACGTTGGTCTGGAGGGCCGCCTCCAGGGACGGGTTGAACGTCACCCGGCCCGAACAGTTGAGGACGAGATCGATGTCCGCCGCGATCTCGGCGGCTCGTTCGTCCGAGTAGCCGAGGTTGTCGCTCGTGATGTCTCCGCCGAGGACGACGACCTTTTCGTTCAGAAAATCCCACAGGCCGGCCCCGTGGCGCTCGCGGAGCGGCGAGAGCGCCGGGGAGTTGTCCATGATGTCCTGGAACCGGACCCGGCTTTCCGCCTCGCCCGCGGCGCGAACCATGAGGTAAACGCGCCGAATCTCCGGAAAAAACTCCAGGAGCATCCCGAGGCACACCTTGCCCAGAAAACCGGTCCCGCCAAGAAACAGGATGCTCCGGCCGGAGAAGGCCTCGCCCACGTGGATCCGGGGGCGCGGGTTCTGGGAAGGCACGACGGGTCAGGACACGTCGGGGATCATGATCGGCGGGACGTGGAGCATCGAGATCTCCGCGGAGCGGCCGTGGGTGCTCCGCGCCATCGCGATGGCTTCGGTCACCGTCTCCGCCGACTCCCAACCGAGGATCTCGGGAACGTGCTGGTTCTTCGCGCCGGCCACGATGATCCGCCCGACGTGCTGACGCCCGTTTTCGCCCCAGTACCACATGAAGAACGGGTGGGCCCCGTGGTACGCGTTCCCGTCCCGGTACATCTGGACGTAGGACGGATTGTGGGCGAACTCCTCCTCGTACTTGGTCCGCAGGACGAACGGATCCCGCGTCTCCGGGAGCAACCGGTGGAAGAATTCGATGTAACTGGGATGGAAGAGAGGATCGAATTCGTCGTGGCAGGGATGGGCGAGGATGAGCGTGCCGCCCTTCTTGATCAACGGTTTGCCCCGATAGAGGTTGAAGAGATAGCCGGGCCCCATCACCTGCACGAGCAGCGGGTTCAGGATCGAGTTCACGTTGTAGGGCGAGATATAGGGAATCCCGGAAAGCAGGATGTCGCACTGCCCCTTCACCGGGACGGCGTACTGCTGGAAGGAACGCTCGAGGGTGCGCTCGTGAACCGGTTCCGTCCGGCCCGCATAGCAGCCGATGAGTTCAAAGGCTCCCGGGATGCGGTGGAGGAATTTCCGCTTCGCCGCCGGCGGCAGACGGCTGAGCGACCAGCGCGTTCCCGCGAGCTTCAGCCGATCGAGATCGCTGAACTCATCCTCGTCCTTCCCCAGGAAGGAAAGGGCGTCCGAGTACATCCGGTTGTTGAGGACCGTTTCCACGTGAAACACGTTCAGGTGCCGGTCCACGATCTTCCCCATCCGGTCCACCTTGCGGCTGAGCGCGGAGCGGGCCGGATCCATGTAACCGTCGGAATCGCGGATGGTCTGCGGCTCGTGATGCGGCCGCAGGCTCTCGTAGTCGCAAAGTCCCACCGTCACCGACTTGTGCCCCCCGTCCATGGGAACGAGGTTGATGTTCAGGTAGATGACGAGGTCGCTCTCCGTCACCCGGCGATTGACCCGCACCGGCTCCCCGTGCCTGGTCTTTCCGAGCGGGACCATGCCGTTCGGATCCTCGGCATCGTGGTTGTAATAGCGATTCGGGTGGAACGCCTTGTGGATGTCCGGGCCCACCATCCGGCGCATTTCCGATTCGGTCATCTTCCGATGCAGGGAGTTCGCGATGATCAGATGAACGTCGTCCACCCCGTGGTCGCCGAGCATTTCAAGCACGATCTCGAGGGCGGTCTGGCGGACATCGGGGGTCGCCATCGGCGGCAGCGGGAGGCTGATGTCGTCGAGAGCGATCGTGACCCGCATTCCGGGACGCAACTGGGCGTAGAGCGGATCGCAGCCGAGCGGATGATTCAGCGCGTGCCGTATCGCGCCGCGGGGATTCGGCAGGCCGCGGATCGGCGGCGGCGGATAGATCACCCGGGTGCCTACCGGGAGATGTTCTTCCAGAAAATCCTCGCCGTAGTGCAGGACGCGGGCGGCCGAATCGTTGTCGATGAAGACGATGCCCGGATCGGTCTTGTGGCGCAGGGCGGGGGTCATGGAATGGAAGTCCTTCCTGGAGGGCTTAGCAGCCCGGGGACGAAGTCACAGGGCGGGGGTGAGGTTGGGCCGGCTCAGATCGATGACCGGCCAATCGTGGTGCCGCGCCGTGCTCCTCAATCGGACATCGGGGTTGGCGGCCGTCGGATGTCCCACCACGCTCAACATGGGCAGATCGGACATGCTGTCGGCGTAGGCATAACTATCGTTCAGCGACAGGCCCTCGCGCTCCGCATATTCGCGGATCCACAGAGCCTTGCTCGCGCTCGCCATGACGGGTGGCGCGAGCCGGCCGGTAGCGCGGCCGTCCGCGAATTCCAGCCGGTTCGCAACGAATTCCGTGATGCCGAGGTCGTCGAGCAACGGACGGACGGACACTTCCAGCGCACCCGTGACCACGACCTGGCGGAGACCGCTCCGTCGCGACTGCTCGATGAGCGCCCGGGTTCCCGGAAAGATGCCGGGGCGGATCACGTCCCGGTAGAGATCCTCCGCGAGGGAGCGGAGCCGGTCGTAGGACTGGCCGCGGTACCACTTGAAGAAGAGATCGTTGAAGAGTTTGCGGCTATAGAAATCCGTCGCCAGAAAAAGCGGAATGCCGACGAGCGTCGATGCGCTCGACTTGAGGCTCCGGAGCAGGCCCTGATCATTGCGGGCGTAGTAACCGAGGACATGCACGAGATTCGTGCGAATCAGGGTGCCGTCGAGGTCATAGAACGCCGCCGCGCTGGGCGGACGGCTCCCCGGCTCGGTGGGTGTCATGGCGCTCACATTATCGCCGCGCGCCCGCGGCGGCCGTCGTCCCGGCCGCCGGCGCGGTGCGTTCTGACGTACCATCCACGGTCCTTCACCGACCCTGGACGCCCGTTTCGCCCAAGGGGGCGAGAATTTCTTGATCCAACTCCCCGACTCCAAAGAACGCTCCCGGGCCATCCGCCGGGTGGCAATTACCTCGGTCGGGGCCTATCTGCCGGACCGGGTGCTGTCGAACGACGACCTCGAGAAGATGGTGGACACTTCCGACCAGTGGATCCAGGAGCGCACCGGTATCCGGGAGCGCCGCATTGTGGAGAAGGGCACCGGCTGCTCCCACCTCGCCTCGCGCGCCGCTCAGGACGCACTGCGCCGGCGGGGAATCACCGCGGAGGACATTGACCTGATCGTGGTGGCAACCGTGACGCCGGACATGAGTTTTCCATCCACCGCCTGCCTGGTCCAGGACCGCATCGGCGCCCGGCGCGCCTGGGGATTCGATCTGTCAGCGGCCTGCAGCGGCTTCAACTTCGCCCTCGCCGCGGGAACCCAGTTCGTCGCCAGCGGGGCCGTGGAGCGGGCGCTGGTGATCGGAGCCGACGTCATGAGCTCGATCACCAACTACGAGGACCGCGCGACGTGCATCCTGTTCGGGGACGCCGGCGGGGCGGTGCTGCTCGAAGCCGCCGAGGACGGCGAGGGCATCCTCGGGTTCAACAACCAGGTGGACGGCTCCGGGTGCGACCTCCTCAAGATGCCGGCGGGCGGCAGTGCTCGCCCGCCCACCCACGAAACCGTGGATCGCAAGGAGCACTTCCTGCAGCAACAGGGAAAGGCGGTCTTCCGCTTCGCCGTGCGGAACTCCGCCGATGCCGCCGACCAGCTGTTGACGGAACTGGGGATCTCCCGCGAGGAGGTTTCCTTCCTGGTGTGCCACCAGGCGAACGCCCGGATCATCGACGCCGTCGCGCGGCGGCTCCAGCTCCCACCGGAACGGGTGGTCAAGACCATCCACAAGTACGGCAACACCACGGCGGCTTCGATTCCCACCGCGCTTCGCGACGCGCTCGATCGGTCCCTGTTGTCCCCGGGAGACCTGATCCTGTTCAGTTCGGTCGGCGCCGGGCTCACCATCGGTACCGCCGCGATCCGCTGGGGTGGGGAACGACTCGGCGGCAACGCGGCGGAGACGGATTCCGCCGGCCTCTGACCTCCAACCGCGCTCCCGACCGGCCGGCGCCGGAAGCCGCGGCCGGGGCGGCGAATCAGCTCGCCCGGGAGACGAGTCCCTACCTCCTGCAGCACCGGGACAACCCCGTCCACTGGCAGCCGTGGGGTGCGGCCGCTTTCGAAGAGGCGGCCCGGCGCGACTGCCCCGTGTTGCTGTCCGTCGGATACTCGAGTTGCCACTGGTGCCACGTGATGGCGCACGAATCCTTCGAGGACGCCGGCATCGCCCGGGTGATGAACGAATCGTTCGTGCCGGTGAAAGTGGACCGGGAAGAGCGACCCGATGTGGACGAGATCTACATGGCCTTCGTCCAGGCAACCACCGGCGCCGGCGGCTGGCCGCTCACGGTCTTCGTAGCGCCCGACCACACGCCCTTCTTTGGCGGGACGTATTTCCCGCCGGAGGATCGCTGGGGACGCCCCGGCTTCCCACGCCTACTCGCCGCCATTGCCGGCGTCTGGCAGGACCGCTCCCGGCGGAAGGAGCTCCTACAGGGCGGAACGCGCCTTCTCGACCGCCTGCGCCAGGCGGCCGAGCTTCCCAGCCGCCTCGGGGCGCGGGGCACGCTCATCACCTCGGAGCTGGGCAGCCGCGCCGTAAGGCAGTTCCTCGACTCTTACGACCGCGTGCACGGGGGATTCGGGCAGGCGCCCAAATTCCCGCCGAGCCGTCAACTGACGCTGTTGCTCCGCCACCACTTGGAGAACGGGGGCTCGGAGGCACTGGATGCGTCGGTGTTCACGCTGCGGAGGATGGCTGACGGCGGGCTCTTCGACCAGCTCGGTGGAGGGTTCCACCGCTATTCCACCGACGCGGAATGGCTGGCGCCCCATTTCGAGAAGATGCTGTACGACAACGCGCTGCTCGTGCCGGTGTACCTCCTGGCGCACCGGATCACGGGAGACGCGCGCCTGGCGGACGACGCCCGAGGGACCCTCGAGTGGATGCGCGGCGAAATGTTGAGCCCGGATGGAGCGTTCTATTCGGCCCTCGACGCCGATTCCGAGGGGGAGGAGGGGCGCTACTACACCTGGACCTCCACGGAGGTGGACGCGCTGCTCGGATCGGACGCGCCCCTCTTCCGGGCGGCCTACGACGTTCGTTACGAGGGGAACTGGGAAGGCCGGACCATCCTGCGCCGGAAAGCGGCCGACGCCGCCCTGGCGCAGGAGTTCGGCGCCCCGCTTTCTGAAATCGGCCCGGCGCTGGCGATGGCCAGAGCGCGGCTGCTCGCCGCCCGGGCCGAGCGGGTGCGACCGGGGCTCGATGACAAGGTGCTCCTCTCGTGGAACGCCCTCGCCGTCACCGCATTCGCGCGCGCCCATCGCACCCTCGGCGATGACGAGGCTCTCTCCGTAGCGCAAGGAGCCGGCCGTTTCCTGCTCGAACACCTGCGGATCGGAGGACGGTACCGCGCCGTCTGGAATCGGGGACAGGCGAAGGTTCCCGCGATGCTTGACGACCATGCGTTCTGGCTGCAGGCGCTTCTCGACCTGTTCGAGAGTGACGGCGACGAGACCTGGCTCCGCGCCGCCGAAGAAACGGCCGACCTGCTGGATGAACACTTCGCAGCGCCGGGCGGCGGCTTTTACACGACGGCGGACGATCACGAACCGCTACCGGTTCGCACGCGCTCCGGTTACGACGGCGCCCTTCCCTCGGGCAACGCGGCGGCGGCCGACGCCCTGCTGCGCCTCGCGACCCTTACCGGCGAGGCGCGGCGGCGCGAAGCGGCGCGCGGCATCATTTCGGCTTTTTTTGCGCAGGCTGCCGAGAGCCCGGTCGGCTTCCCCACGATGCTCGCGGCCGTGACGCGCTTCCTGGCGGAGCCGCGGCAAATCGTGGTCGTCGGAGGCGGTGACGCGCGAGACACCCGGGCGGCCCTCCGTCGGCTGTGGCGCGTGCCTTCGGAAGAAGCCGTCGTGCTCCTCGCGGATTCCCGGCAGGAGAGCCCGAGCGCCCTTCCCGCGGTGCGCGCCGCCCAGGAAGCCGCATCCAGGGGCGACGGGGAGCTCTCCTTCCTGCCGTGCCGCGGAGGCGTCTGTTCGCTGCCGTTGGCAAGCGTCGAGGCCGCCTGCGACTATCTGCGGTCGTGAAGCTCCCGCGGCGACGCGCCCCGGCCGCGATCCGGCGGCCATCCTTCCTTGCTGCGGTCATCCTGCTTCCTCTCCTCACCGGGTGCACCGTCGATGAGCCCGGGGACGACGCCCCTGCCCCTCGGCCGAACGTCCTGTTCATCGCGGTGGATGATCTGAACGACTGGATCGAGCCTCTCGGCGGGCATCCCCAGGCGCGGACCCCGCGCCTCTCCCGCTTGGCCGAAGAAGGCATGCTCTTCACCCGCGCCTTCACGCCCTCTCCCTCCTGTAACCCGGCGCGCACTGCGCTCCTCACCGGGAAGCACACCTATACCTCGGGCATGTACTCGAATTACCAGTGGTGGCGCGACGTCCTCCCCGAAGCGGTGACCCTCCCGCGCTACTTCGGGAACCACGGGTACTGGGTGGGCGGCGCCGGCAAGATCTTCCACAACAACCAGCCCGATCCCCAGTCGTGGGACGACTATTTCCCGTCGCAGGAGGAGCACATGCCGCCGTCCCCGCGCCCCGAGGGCCAAGGGGCGGTGAACATGCCGGTTTTTCCGGACATGTACACCGCTTTCGACTGGGCGCCGCTTGACGTTCCCGATGAGGAAATGGGCGACTACCAATCGGTCGCCTGGGCCATCGAGCACCTGCGGCGGCAGCACGAGCAGCCGTTCTTTCTCGCGGTCGGCATCTACCGGCCCCACCTTCCCTGGTACGTCCCCCGGGAGTACTTCGAGATGTTCCCGCTCGACGGGATTCAGCTTCCCGCACTCCTGGAGGGCGACCTCGAGGACGTTCCCGAGCGAGGGGTCGAGATCGCTCTCCGGGGCGGGAACTACCACGAGCACGTCCGGGACGCGGAGCAGTGGCGCCAGGGCGTGCAGGGCTACCTGGCTTCCATCGCCTTCGCCGACGCGATGGTCGGCCGCCTCCTCGATGCGCTCGACGCCAGCCCGCACGCCGAAAACACCATCGTTGTCCTCTGGTCAGACCACGGGTGGCAGCTTGGAGAGAAGGAACACTGGAGGAAATTCGCGCTCTGGGAAAACCTCACGCGCGTCGTCCTGATGCTGCGCGTACCCGAGGGAGCCGCCGGCCTCCCGGGAGGAACCCCGGCGGGAACCCGTTCCGGGAGGACGGTGTCCCTGCTCGATCTCTATCCCACGCTGGTGGAACTCGCCGGTCTCCCCGAAAAGGCCGGCCTCGACGGCAGGAGTCTGACGCCACTCCTCGAAGATCCGGAGGCGGTCTGGAATCGACCCGTCATCACCACCTACCAGTTCTCCGAGTACTCGATCCGGGACGAGCGGTTCCACTACATCCGTTACATCGACGGCAGCGAAGAGTTCTACGACACCGAAACCGACCCGGAGGAGTGGAACAACATCGCCGCCGATCCCCGCTACGCGGCCGACAAGGCCCGGCTAAGCGGGCTTCTTCCTACCGACCCGGCCCCCTTCGTGGACACCGACTACCCGCTGATGCCCCACCACATCCCGCCGCTTCGGGGGCTCGACGACTACCTGGAGCGCAAGGCGGCCGGCGCGCGGCGGTAGGAGGCGGAGCGCCGAGACCGTCCGGGGGTTCCGCGCGAGGCGCTACTGGTCGTCCCGGTCCGAGGTCAGGTGGGCGATGAGGTACCCCAGGGAGACGAGTTCGAGCGCGAACCCGGCCCCCAGCAAGGCCTTGGTAGGGGTCTCGAGTCCCTTCCGCTGGCCGTCCTCGTTGTAGCACTTCACGTACTTGGTGTTCTCCGTGGCGTTATTGGTTGGCGCGTCAGGGATGTTTCGGCACGGCAACCACCGCCACAGCGCAGCGCCGGTGAACGCCATGAGGCCGCTCAGGCCGTAGGCGATGGCGCTCCGCTTCTTGTCGTCGTTCCGAATTCGGCCGGTGGTGATGGTGGTGGTGTTCTGGGCCCGATAGGCCCCACTGGCCGCGGCGACCTCGGCAGTCTCCAGAATGGACCGCGCCGTGGCGCCCGCCGGTGGGGCCGCGTAGAGGGGCGCCACCAGGACGCTGAACACCAGGACGGACGCGACAGATTTTTTCATCGCGGGGAGTATGCCTCCAGCGGGCAGAACCGAGGGCACCGGCCCGCTGGTCCGCGGAAACTTAACAGCCTGTGGTGAAACCCCCGTGAGCGCCGAGAGTGGCGAGGCGCCCGTGTGACAAGGCGCGTGAGGGAGGAATACCGGGTGTATTTCGACCGAAACGCAACGCAGAGCGCCTCGTAGAGGCGCGGTTCAGACGGGATGCATCGCCGCTCAAACGCCGCGGGGGTTTTGCCACAGGCTGTTAGGCCTGCTATTGATCGTCCGATGTGCCGTCCGACCGCATGTGGGCGATGAGATAGCCCAGCGAGACGAGTTCGAGCGCGACGCCGGCCCCAAAGAGGCCTTTTGTGGGGGTGTCCCATCCCAATCGCTGACCGTCAGCGTCGTAGCATTCGACCTGAGTCTTGAGTCCTTCGCCGAGGTGCCGTGCGTCACCTTCTCCCCGGCAAGTCAAGTTGCGCCAGAGTGCTGCGCCGGTGAAAGCGAGCAAGCCACTCAGGGCGAATGCGATGGCGCTCCGCTTCTTGTCGCCCTCGCGGATCTGACCGGTGGTGATGTCGGCCGTGTTCTGGGCGCGATAGGCACCGCTGGCCGCCGCGACTTCGGCCGCCTCCAGGATGGTGGGCGCCACCACCCAAGATGCGGCGTGGACGTGGAGGGGCGCCATCACCACACCGAGCACGACGATTGAGGTCACAAGTGTTTTCATACCGATGCTCCTTTGGGTTGGGCGGAATGTTGGGCGAACTGTTGCGGACCGTACCACCGTCTGCTCGCGGCGCAACTCGCCGCGAGCGAGGGGCGCGGGAAGGGGTCTCCCCTCCCAGAGAAACGATGGCGCCGATCGCGATGCAAGGTGTTAGCACCCCTTGGCAAAAGCGCCCCGTGAATGGAGAAAACGAGGGTGATCGTCGCACCTCTCCCCGGAGACAGCGCGGGGCGCTGCTTCGACGGGTTTCCTACTGACATTCCTTTGGGACTCGCGGAATGCCGGGCGGACTGTTGACGAACGTACCGGTGCCCATTCGCGGCGCAACGCGCCGCGGGGGAGGGGCGTGGGGAGAGGTTTCCCCTCCCCACAAGAAACGAGGGTGATCGTCGCACCTCTCCCCGGAGACAGCGCGGGGCGCTGCTTCGACGGGTTTCCTACTGACATTCCTTAGGACCGGTGGAATGCCGGGCGGACTGTTGACGAACGTACCGGTGCCCATTCGCGGCGCAACGCGCCGCGGGGGAGGGGCGTGGGGAGGGGTTTCCCCTCCCCACAAGAAACGAGGGTGATCGTCGCACCTCTCCCCGGAGACCGCGCGGGGCGCTGCTTCGACGAGTTTCTTACTGACATTCCTTTGGGACTGGCGGAATGCCGGGCGGGCTGTTGGCGAACGTACCAGCGTCCGTTCGCGGCGCAACGCGCCGCGGGGGAGGGGCGTGGGGAGGGGTTTCCCCTCCCCACAAAAACCGATGGCGCCCAGCGCGGAGGGGTGGGCGTCATCATCCCGTGGGGAAAGCGCCCCGCACGCGTAAAAGCCAGGACCCGGTCGCATGACTCCGCCCGGCAACGGTGCGGGGCGCTTTCCCCACGGGTCGCTAATTGCGGATCCGGACGGTGACGTTGCCCGCGATGACCGTCTCTCCGCTCCGCTGGAGCCGCAACCAGACGCGATAGGTGCCGGGCAACGAGAAGCGGTGGCTGCCGAAGAAGTAGGTCTCGACCTCCGAGCCTTCCTCATAGGGATCGCAATCGGGTTCATACACCGATTCCGTGTCGTCGTCCCAGTCCCAGACTTCTTCCAGACAGTAGTAGTCCTCCAGATTCTCGGCGGTGTCCAGATCCTCGATACGGGCGGTGATCCGGACGTCGAGCGCCGGCCGCCGCGATTCTCCGGGCATCCGCGGACGGAGGAACAACTGCCGGGGAGCTCGGAGGGTGAGCTTCGGGTCGGCCGCGGGGGCCGTCCCGGCGGGCGTCTCGCGAGCAACGCTGGGCGGCGCGGCCCCGGACCGCGGGCGCTCCGTGACTCCACCCCAGAGCGCGGCCGGAAGCAGCGAACCGGCCAGGAGTCCGGCGGACACGACCGGCAGGCGGCCGAAAGCCCAGTTGCGCATCCGGCCCATTCTACGACTGTGAGCTGGCTTCTGCCTCCGCGGCCCGGAGACGGGCCTCCGCGCGAGCCACCGCCTGCTGCGCTTGTTCGACGTCGTAGGCGGCTCCAAACTCCTTGAGCCGGGCCTGCGCCCGTTCGAGCGCGCCCTCGGCGCGGGCGAGGTCGATGTCCTCCGGCCGTTCCGCGGTTTCCGCAAGCACCGTCACGGTGTCGTCGAGCACTTCGAGGAACCCCCAGTGCACGGCCAGGAAATGGTCCGTTTCACCCTGTCGGTACTGGAGACGGCCGCTTCGTATCTGATAGAGCAGCGGGGCGTGACCGGGAAGGATCCCGATGTAACCGAAGATTGCCGGGGCCTCCACATAGTCCACGTCGTCACGAAAGACCACGCCGCCCGGGGTGATGACCTCGAGCCGAAGCTGGGAGGAGTCGCTCATCGGGAAAACTCCTGCCGTCAGGCGGCCGCTAGTTCGCGGGCGCGCTCTTCGACGTCGTCGATCCCTCCGGCCATGAAGAAAGCCTGCTCGGGAAGGTCGTCGAGTTCCCCCTCCAGGATCCGCCGGAAGCCCTCGATCGTATCTTTCAGCTCGACGTAGCGGCCTTTCCGCCCGGTGAACTGCTCCGCCACGTGGAAGGGCTGCGAGAAGAAGCGCTGCATCTTCCGCGCGCGGGACACCGTCACCTTGTCTTCTTCGCTGAGTTCATCCATTCCGAGGATCGCGATGATGTCCTGGAGATCCTTGTACCGCTGGAGGACCTCCTTGACCCGCCGCGCCACCTGGTAGTGCTCCTCGCCGAGAATCCGGGGGTCCATGATGCGGGAGGTCGAGGCCAGCGGGTCCACCGCGGGGTAGATCCCGAGTTCCGAGATCTGTCGCGAGAGGTTGGTGGTCGCATCGAGGTGGGAGAAGGTGGTCGCGACTCCGGGATCGGTGTAGTCGTCGGCGGGCACGTAGATGGCCTGGATCGAGGTGATCGAACCCTTGTCGGTTGAGGTGATGCGCTCTTCGAGTTCCCCCAGCTCCGATGCCAGCGTCGGCTGGTAGCCGACCGCCGAGGGCATCCGGCCGAGAAGCGCCGACACCTCCATCCCGGCAAGGGTGTAGCGATAGATGTTGTCCACGAAGAAGAGGACGTCCTGGCCCCGTTCGTCGCGGAAGAACTCGGCCACCGTGAGCCCGGTGAGACCCACCCGCAGCCGTACTCCGGGCGGCTCGTTCATCTGTCCGTAAACCAGCGACGTCTTCTTGAGGACGCCCGAGTCCGTCATCTCAAGCCACAGGTCGTTCCCCTCGCGAGTCCGCTCGCCGACCCCGGCGAACACCGAGAACCCGCCGTGCTTCGTGGCGATGTTGTTGATGAGCTCCATGATGATGACGGTCTTGCCCACGCCGGCGCCGCCAAACAGACCCACCTTCCCGCCGCGCATGTAGGGCTCGAGCAGGTCGATCACCTTGATCCCCGTCTCGAACATCTCGAGGCTGGTGCTCTGGGACACGAACTCGGGCGCGGCCCGGTGGATCGGCCGCCGCTCTTCCGACTCGATCTCGCCCGCTTCGTCCACCGGATTGCCGAGCACGTTCATGACCCGGCCAAGCGTCGCTTCGCCTACCGGCACGGAAATCGGCGCTCCGCTGTCGATCGCGAGCAGCCCGCGCACCACCCCGTCCGTTGGCTGCATCGCCACGGTCCGGACCCGGTTTTCGCCGAGATGCTGCTGGACCTCGAGGACGATGTCCATGTCCTCGGAGGAGAGGCCGCGGTCGTCGCGCAGCTGGACAGCGTTGTGGATGGGCGGTAGCGCGCCCTCGAAGACGACGTCCACCACGTTACCAATGACCTGGACGACCCGTCCGGTGTTCTCAGCCACTTTCTTTTCGTGCTCCTGTTGTTTCCGGCTTCCCTCAGTCGAGCGCCTCGGCGCCGCCTACGACCTCAAGAATCTCTTTGGTAATCGCCGCCTGCCGGACCCGGTTCATGGTCAGGGTCAGGTCGGCGATGAGTTCATTCGCGTTCTTCGTCGCGTTATCCATTGCCGTCATGCGCGCCGCCTGTTCCGCGGCGACCGATTCGAGCAGGGCGCGCCAGATCTGGTACTCCACGTGGCGCGGGAGGAGTTCCGCGAAGATCTCACCCTCCGTCGGCTCGTAGAAGAACTCCCGCGCGGACGCCCCTTCGGAGGCCTCGAGATCCAGCTTCTGGAGCGGCAGCAACCGCTCGACCCGAACATCCTGGCGCAGGATGTTCTTGAACTCGTTGAACACCAGGTAGATGGCGTCGAGGCCCTCCGGATCGTCCGGGTCCTCGCGGCGATAACGCTCCATCAGGGGCGCCGCGATTCTCCGGGCGTGTTCGTATCCAAGGGCCCGATAGATATCTTCGAGCGGATCGACCAGCCGCACGCCGCGGCGGCGGAAATGGTCCTTTCCCTTGCGGCCCACCGCCCGGACCCCGACATCGGTTTCGCCGAGCGACTTGAGCAGGATTTCGGCGCGCTTCAGCACATTGGTGTTGAAAGAGCCGCAGAGTCCGCGATCCGAGGTGATCACGACCACCTCGACGCGCCGCGGTGAGCGCTCGCGGAGCAGGGGGTGGCTGTCCGGCTTCGCCCCCACCACCACCGAGTTCAGCACCTCCAGAATCCGCGCCGCGAAGGGACGCGCCGAAACGATCGCCTCCTGGGCGCGCCGCAGCCGCGCGGTGGCGACCATCTTCATGGCCCGGGTGATCTGCTCGGTGTTCCGGACGCTGCGGGTGCGCCGGCGGAGCTCGAGGAGGGTCGGCATGGGTGGCCCGTGGCCCGGCCCCTAGGCGGGGACCGGCTCTCCCGCCTCGACGGCGGCGTCTGCGCGGAACGCATCGCGCTTGAACTCGGCGATCGCCTCACGGAGCGCGGCCGTCAACGAATCGTCCAGCTTTCGCTCTTCGCGAACCCGGACGAGCGTGTCCGGGTGACGGCTCTCGAGGAACCGTACAGCCCCTTTTCGAAGCTCCCGCAGTCGGCCGGGGCCAGATCGTCCAGGAAGCCCTCGTTGGCAGCAAAGATGATCGCCACCTGCTTTTCGACGGGCAGCGGCTCGTATTGGTCCTGTTTGAGGACTTCCGTCAGGCGCTCTCCCTTGGCCAACTGGGCCTGGGTGGCCTTGTCGAGATCCGATCCGAACTGCGCGAAGGCGGCCATCTCCCGGTACTGGGCAAGCTGCAGCCGCATGGTTCCGGCGACCTGGCGCATCGCCCGGATCTGCGCCGAACCTCCCACCCGGCTCACCGAGTTGCCGACGTTGATGGCTGGCCGAATTCCGGCGTTGAACAGATCGCCTTCCAGATAGATCTGTCCATCGGTGATCGAGATCACGTTCGTCGGAACGTAAGCCGAGAGGTCGCCGGCCTGCGTCTCGATAAAGGGGAATGCCGTGAGCGAGCCGCCCCCGCGTTTGTCCGAGAGCTTGGCGGCGCGTTCGAGCAGCCGCGAATGGAGATAGAAGACGTCGCCGGGGTATGCCTCCCGGCCCGGAGGACGCCGCAGAAGCAGCGAGATTTCCCGGTAAGCAGCGGCGTGCTTGGAGAGATCGTCATAGACGCAGAGGGCGTGGCCGCCGTTGTCCATGAAGAACTCACCCATGGCGCATCCGGAGTAGGGAGCGAGGTACTGCAGCGGCGCCGGCTCGGATGCCGACGCGGAAACGATGATCGTGTGGTCCAGGGCTCCGTGGTCTTCAAGGTTGCGGACGACCTGCGCAACGGTCGAGAGTTTCTGGCCGACCGCGACGTAAACGCAGACGACTCCCGTGTCCCGCTGGTTGATGATCGCGTCCACCGCGATCGCCGTCTTCCCGGTCTGGCGGTCCCCAATGATGAGTTCGCGCTGGCCGCGGCCGATGGGGATCATGGCGTCCACCGCCTTGACGCCGGTCTGGAGCGGCTCTTTCACCGGCTGCCTCGCCACGATGCCGGGAGCGATTCGCTCCACGGCGCCCGCCTCGCTGGTCTCGATCGGTCCCTTGCCATCGAGTGGACGGCCCAGGGCGTCCACCACCCGGCCCTTCATCGCCTCGCCGACCGGCACCTGCAGGATCCGCCGGGTCCGCTTGGCCGTGTCGCCCTCCTTGATCGAAGTGACGTCGCCGAAGAGCACGAGCCCCACGGACGTTTCTTCCAGGTTCAGCGCCAGTCCGTAAACATCGTGGGGCAGTTCCACGAGTTCCCCGTACATGACTCCTTCGAGGCCGTGCACGCGGGCGATGCCGTCCCCCGACGAGACGACGGTTCCAACTTCCGCGACATCGACGCCGGTTTCGTGGCCGGCGATCTGTTCCCGCAGCAGGGCGGCGATTTCGTCTGCTCGAATGCTCATTGCTGATCCTGTAACTCTTTGACTGTAGGCGATTTATAGTTGATTAGGAGCCGTATTTCTCTTCAAAGCGGGCAAGTTGGCGACTCACGCTGGCGTCATAGATCCGGTTCCCGATGCGCATGACGAACCCACCCAGCAACTCCGGATCCTCACGGAAGCGAAGCCTGGGGGTGCCGGAGAACGCGGCTTCCAGTGCCGCTCGAAGGCTCGCGCGGCCACGTTCGTCGAGCGGACGGGCCGAAACCACTTCCGCCTCCACGACCCCGCGATGCTTGTCGAGCGCCGCCCGGAACGCCGCCGCCGTTTCCGCGAGGTGATCCGACCGTTCCCGCGCCACCATGACCGAAACGAACTGTGCCAGCCGTGAGTCCGGAAGGATCCGGTTGGCCACGGTCCCGGCCAGCCCGGCCCGCCGCTCCCGTGGGATCGCCGGCGAGGTCAACGCCTTGCCGAGTTCCGGTGAGCGCTCAAGCGCCGCGGCGAACTCGTCGATGCCGGCCGCCAGCCGCGAGAGGCTGGCTTCGTCGTCACCGCCGGTGACCGCGATGTCCAAAAGGACCTGCGCGTAGTGGCGGGCTACGTCGCTCGGCACTTCAATCCCTGCTCAATCGCGACGAATCGCCGCCATTCCGGAATCCAGCAGACGCTGGTGGTCTTCCTCGGACATGGTGTCGCGCAGTTGCGCCCGGGCGATCTGTACCGCCGCCTGGGCGGCGCCGGCGGCCAGCCGGCGCTCCGCGACCCGAACTTCCTTCTTCAATTCGGCCTGAGCCGTGGCATGGATCTTCTTCGCCTGCTCTTCGGCGGCCGCCACGATCCGCCGACCTTCGGCGCTGGCGGCCTCGGCAATGCGTGCTCGGGCCGCTTCGACCTCATCGTCGAGCGCCGCCGACCGGTGAGACGCCCTTTCCGCCAGCCGCGCCGCCGCCTCGCGATTGGCCCGCGCCTCGGCGAGCTGTTCCCGGATCTGGAGCGCACGCGCCTCGAGGTACCCGGCGAGGGGCTTGCGAAGTGCGAGCACCAGAATGACGGCGAGGATCGTGAAGTTGACGATCTTCGGCAGATTCGAGGCCGCTCCCTCTTCGGCAGCGAACGCCGGTGACGCCGCGGCGATCAGAAGCACAGCGGCGCAGCCGGCGACCGCCAACCGCCGCGGCAGGCCGGACCAGATGGCTCTCCGCCCGGGAAGACGGTTTCGGCGAACCCGCTTCATGAGGCGCGGCGAAGGATCCTCGCGGTGAGGTCGTTGGCCAGGCTGTTCGCGGTTGCTTCGAGCTCGGAAGCCGCGCGCGCCGCCTGCTCGCGGAGGGCCTCCGTTCCTGCTTCCACCGTTGCCGCCGCTTCTTCCCGAGCGGCCAGCAGTGTTGCCTCGGCGCGCTCCCCGGCCTCGCGGCGTATCCGATCCATCTCGCGATACCCATCCTCGCGGACCGCCGCAACGGCGTTCGCGACCCGGGTGTCGGCGGCGCCGATGTCGGCTTCGGCTTGCTCCCGGACCTGGCGGGCTCCGCCAACCTCCTGTTCTCTCGCCTCCATTGCACGCGCCAGCGGTTCGAAAAACTGACGCTTCAGAACCAGCGTCAGACACACCACGATCGCGGATACGATCAAGGCGGTCAAATCAGGAATGATCGTCACGAAACCTACAGCCTGAGGGGGGCAAAGGAAGCGAGCCGCCCCACCAGAAGCGGGAAAAAACCAGTCGGGAAACCGAGGGCGGCAGGATGTGCGGGGCTACGCCACGGACGGCCGGAAGGCTATCACCCGACGCCGGGCTTGCCAAGGAAACCGGAACGATCTAAACGTTGGCGCTGTCGGGTTCGCCGGCCGCGTGGGATTCGGACGGGCCGCCCGCCGCTTGCGCAGCGCGCCGGTAGTTCCGGTGGACCTGGAAGTGGGCACCATCGGCATCGCTCTTGGCTTCGAGGGTCAGGTTGGCGGCCTGGACCGCAACTCCGGCGATGGACCCTCCCGAATGGACGATGACGTCCTGCGCCGCGATCTCGCCGCTGACCCGCCCGCCGCCTTCCACGATCACCCGCTGGGCGAAGATCCTGCCGTCGAATTTCCCGGCGTTGCCCACCGAAACCTCGTCCTCGGAGTGGATTTCCCCAACGAATTCCCCGTTGACGTTGAACGGGCCCGGGGCGTTCAGCCGCCCCGAGAGGCGCGATCCGGACCCGACGTATCCACTATGGGCATCCCGCGATGCATCTCGTGCCATGGTCTTACTCTCTTCCTTCCCGTTCACCGGTCAACAAAACAAAAATGCGGTGGAGGTCATCCTCCGAGAAAAATTGTATCTGGACCGCGCCGCCCTTGCCACGGCGACGGATCTGAGTCGGAAACCCGATGGCCCGCTGCATTCGTTCCTGGGCGTCCTGCGTATTCGGGTCCAGGCCGGATCGTGGGGACCGCTTGCCCTCGGCGCCTCGACTCTCCTCCCGAGCGAGCTTGACGCGCCGTTCGACTTCCCGGACGGAAAGATCGTCCCGCACGATCTCCGCCGCGAGTTGAGCCTGTGCCGCAGCGTCGAGCGGAATCAGCGCCCGGGCGGCCGCGGCTCGCAATTGCCCCGTTTCCAGCAGCCTTCGCACCTGGGGCGTCAGCTCCAGCAGGCGAAGCGTGTTGGTGACCGCCGTCCGGCTTCGTCCGACCTCGGAAGCAATGGCGTCGTGGGTCAAACCGCCGGCATCGGCCAGCCGGCGGAACGCCATCGCCTCCTCGATCGGATTGAGATCCTCGCGCTGGAGATTCTCGACCAGCGCCAGCAGCCCCACTTCCGCATCCGAGGCGTCCCGGACAACGACGGGAACCCGCTCAAGTCCAGCCAGACGGGCGGCGCGCCAACGGCGTTCCCCGGCGATGATCTGGAAATCCCCCGCCTGGGGCCGGACCACGATCGGTTCGATCACTCCCCGCGCGGCAATGGAAGCAGAAAGTCCCTCAAGATCCTCGGCCGCAATCTGCGAGCGCGGCTGCGCGGGGTTCGGCACCAGTCTGCCAGTCGGTACCGAGTGGAATCCTTCGCTGGGAGGCGCTGAGGGGAGCAGCGCCTCGAGGCCCCGGCCCAAACCACGCCGTTTCACCGCGCCAAGACCTCCTCCGCCAATTCTGCGTACGCGACGGCCGCCCTGGACCGCGGCTCGTACACCTGCAACGGAACACCATAGGAGGGAGCTTCCGCGACGCGAACCGACCGGGGCACGGTCGCCCGGAAAACCCGGTCGCCGAGCTTGTCCCGTACTTCGTCGATGACTTCGCGGGCGAGCTTCGTGCGCCGGTCCACCATGGTGAAGAGCACGCCGAGCAACTCAAGTTCCGGGTTCCAACTTTGTCCGATTCGAGTCACCGTGTCCAGCAAGCGGGACAGGCCCTGCATCGCAAAGAACTCGCACTGCATCGGGACCAGAATCGCCCGGGCGGCTACGAGAGCGTTGACGGTCAGCAGTCCCAGGGACGGTGGACAGTCCAGCAAGGCGAATTCCGTGGCGGGGTCGGCCCGGCGGAAATCCGCAAGGCTCTGGCGGAGACGCAGGGCGCGTCGTCGCGGGTCCGGATCGTCCGCCGCGATCTGCAGGTCGGCGCCGGCCAGTGAAGGATCGGCGGGACACGCGATCAGGTTTGCTACGCCGGTTTCGAGCACGGCTCGGGTCAGCGGTTCCCGGTCCACAAGCACGTCATAGACGCTGTACCCGTCCTCGGTGATCTGAAGACCCAAGCTGGTGGTGAGATTGGCTTGAGGATCCAGATCCACGACCAGGCACCGGCGCCCACTGGCCGCAAGGGCGGCGCCCAGATTCACCGTCGTGGTGGTCTTTCCAACCCCACCCTTCTGGTTGACGACCGCCAAAATCCTCATGCGGAGGGCAGCGAGGGTAACACTTCGGCCGGCCGCGATGAGGTGTGTTTCACGTGAAACACCGATCGGTCAGAGCGAGTCCTTTCGGGGAAGGCGTCCGACCCAGACGACGCCTCGTTCCGCCTCCCGGAACGTCTCGTCAAAGAGACCGGCAGCAAGTTCCGCCCGCTGCCTGGCCGCGCGGGTGGTTGGCCAGATCACGGAGGCATCGGGGGACATTCCTGCCGCGAGCATGTCCCACTCGGCCGCCTGCAGCTTTACCGCGCGCATCGTAACCGCCGAGAAGTTATGCATTTCGGTTCGCCCCGCCTCAGACTTCAAGAAGTCCTTGAGTCTTTGTCGAACGACGCGAACCCGGGAATTCAACCCGAGATCCTCGATGGCCAGGTCCAGAAAAGCCGCCGGAGCGCGCCGCGGTTCGAGAAGAACCCAGTCCCCGCCGCCCGCCACTGCCAACGGCAACGCAGGGGTTCCGCCTCCACTCCCGACGTCGAGGAAAGGGCCTCGGTCCGGAAGGAAATCCCCGAGGAGTAGCGCCTCACGAAAGTAGTGACGCGCCAGTTCATCGGGTGAGCGGAATCCAGAGATTCCCGCGCCCCTCCCCGCGCTCTTCCACGATTGCAGCATTCCGAACAGCCGCGCCAACCGCTCATGAACTGCCGCCGAAACCGGCGGCTCGATGCTGGCAAGCGCCTCGTGAAGGGCGTTCGCGGGCGCGGGGGCCGTTCCGCCGCTCACCTGCCGGCCGTCAGCTTCCGGCCTGAACCGCCCTTCTTTCGCTTTCCCTGAGCGACGACTTCGCCGGCCTTCGCTTCGGCCTCCCGGCGGTCCATGATGCGGGTGGTCACTGCCTGTTGTCCCATGGAGATCAGGTTGTTCGCAAACCAGTAGAGCACCAGCCCGGAGGGCGCCCAGGCGAGGATCAGGGTGAACACCACGGGCATGAACATCATGATCTTCGCCTGCATGCCCTCGGCCTGGGTGGCGGTCATGCGCTGCATGATCAGTTGGCTGACCCCCATCAGGATCGGCAGGATGAAGTAGGGGTCCTCACGGGACAGGTCCTGCACCCAGAAGACAAAGGGAGCGTGCCGGAGCTCGATGGACACCACCAGCAACCGGTAGAAGGCGAAGAAGAACGGAATCATCAGCAGCATGGGCAGGCAGCCGCCGATGGGCGAGACGTTGTGCTCCCGATAAAGCGCAACCATCTCCTGGTTCATCTCGCTTCGTTTTGGGTCCGTCGGTTTCAGGCCTCGGTACTTGTCCTGAATCCGCTTCACCTGCGGGCTGATCTTCTGCATCCGCCGGATGGAGACGTAGCTGTAGTGCTTCAGGGGAGCCAGCAGCAGGCTGATCAGCGCGGTTACCAGCACGATCGCCCATCCGTAGTTCCCGAGCAGGCCATACGCCCAGAGCAGACCCTGCCGAATCGGGACGACCAGAAAACGCAGCCAGGCGCCGAATTCGACGATGTCCACCCCGAGGTCGGTCAGTAGTTCCACCTGCTTGGGGCCGGTGAAGAGCGTGAATTCGCTGATGTTCGCTGATCGGAGGTGGGCTACCAGTACGTTGCGGGAGCCGCTTGCGTCCTCAGGAGGAACCTCGAAGCTCTCCCAGGGGATCGTCAGCGCCTCGAGCCTTCCCTCGTAGCGCTGTCCGGGCGCAGCCACCAGGAGCCCGGCGAAGTAGTGCGACGAAACGCCAACCGCCTGGGCCGACAGGCTCGCGGCCTCCCCGTCGGCCGCCTCGGCGAAGGAAAAGAGCCGGCTTTCCCCTGCGGTCTCGATCACGCCCTGCTCGGCGCCGAGGTATCTCCCGGCCGAGGTCTCGTTCTCGATCCCGGGACCGAACAGAACCTCCTTCAGCTGCTCCGCACCGCCGCGGCGCGCCGAGACGGTCACCTCCATGCGGTAGTCGTCACCCCGAACCCGTACGGTCTTCGTGACTTCGAGCCCGTCGGCGGACGCCCAGCGGAACTCGATCTCGCGGGCCTCCCCCGGGTTCAGGTCGAGACGAACCGGTCCGGTGCGGACCTGCCCGTCCACGGCTACCTCGTAAAGCGCCGCGGTCAGACGCGCCGGCGACGGATCCCCCGGGAGAACGACGTCGAGGGGCCGGACCGAGTTCACCAGGTCGTCGCCCTGCGGCAGCGCCTCGAGGGGTGCGCCGAACGAATCCGTGTGCTCAGCGAGCCGGAGGCTCAGGAGCCGGGCGCCCCGGTTGGAAAACTCCGCTCGATAACGGCGGGTCGCCACCGTAATTGCCTGCTCGCGCTCCGCTTCCCGGGTTTCGGTGGCAACCGCCTCCGACGCCGCCTCGGTCGAAACAGGCTCCGGGTCGGGGGTCGCCAAGGAGGCGGTAGTGGTCGCGGGTGGCTGTTCCTGCGGCGCGGTGCCCGGCGGTGGACTCTCCGGCCCGAAGAACCGGACGAACAGCAAGAAGACGAAGAACGACAGCAAGAACGCGAGAAGAACGCGCCGCTCCATGACTTCAGTTACTCCATTTGCGCCGCACCACCGGTGCGGGAACCGCGTCGTATCCGGATCCGCCAAACGGGTGGCAGCGCAGCAGACGCCGGGTAGTCAGCAAGACCCCGCGTCCGGCCCCATGAGTCCGGATGGCTTCTTCCGCGTAATGCGAGCACGATGGCTGAAACCGGCACGCGCCCGCAAACAGCGGGCTGAACGCGACCCGGTACAGCCGGATGAGGCCGAGGAACAACCCGGCGGGGACACTACCGGCGAGGGCGCGCCACCGGTTCGGCTCGCTCGCTGCGGCGCTTCGGGGAGGCGAACTGTTCATCGCAGGCCGGACGGCTTCAACGCCTGGACCGCTTCCCGCTCCCGGATGTCGCGCGACGCGGCCGCTTCTGGCCCGCCGCCATCCCGGTGGCTTTCCGGTAAGCCCGCACGAGGTCGGGCCAGGGTGCTTCCTGGATCCCCCGACGGGCAATCAGAACGAGATCCCCGGGAGGACGTCCCGGCGTCCGCCGGTACACCTCCCGCAGCAAACGCTTGGCCCGCGTTCGCTGGACGGCGCCTCCTACCTTGCGGCTGGCAACCACCCCGAGACGCGACGGCCGGGCACCCGCGGCTTCCGCCAGACAGAGGGCCACCACGTATCGGGAAACACCGCGCGAACCCCGGGCCAGGACCGTTTGGAACTCCGCGGACCGCCCGATCCGCTGGTCTCGACGAAGCGTTTCGTCGCATCCGCCTGTAGAGAGCGGTGCGCGGCGACCCGCCGCGCCGTCCTCAGCCATGATCGAGCCCCCGGTAGCGCAATGGTTCCCTTGCGCTAGACAGGACACACCTCCACGGCGTTCCGGGCGGCGGACGGCCGTCAGGCCGACAGCCTTCGGCGGCCCCGGCGACGCCGGCGGGCGAGAACCGCGCGGCCGCCTGGAGTGCTCATCCGTGCCCGGAAACCGTGCTTCCGCTTCCTCCGCCGCTTATTGGGCTGAAACGTCCGTTTCACGGGATTGTCCTCTCCAAGTCCTTGAATCTAAAAGAAAAACTCGGTAGGCGGCGATGCTCTTGCCGCGCCGCTAGACCGAGCCAGACAGTATACCGCCAAGACGTGTTTCCCGTAAAGTGTGCCCCGTTTCCGTCGCATCGCTGTCGCCCTGCCATGGCGCTGTACGCGTTCCTTTCCCGGTAGGGGCTGTTCTGGCGCCAAACGTCCGAAATGGCTGTACCGGGACCGGCCGTGGGCTGAGAACGCCGCAAAAGCGTTGGCCCGGGCTCTCCTGTGTGGGTTTTTTCACGGAGAGTTCTTGGGATTGTCCAAAACCGGTTGACGCACCCCGAAGGGGCGTTGCTACATTCCGTCGCCGTCGTCGAGAACCGCGCAGTCGCGTGCCGGGTGGGTGGTTCTTTTCCCGTTTTCGTCTCAGCTACGGCTGCGCCCACCAGCCGCAATCTTTCGCCTCTTCTTGTCCCCACTCCCACGCGTATCAACTGTCGTCGAGACACCGGAAACGGCCGGTGACCCGTGGACGAGAGTGTTGTCCGTCATCAGGACCGGCGTCTCCCTCCGCGAATACGACACCTGGTTCGCACCCACGGAATTCGGGGGCGCCGAAGATGACGCAGTCGTCATCCAGGTCCCCAATGCCATGTTCGCCAAGCGCCTCGAAAGGGAATATCGGGACCGCATTCTCGGCGCGCTCAGAGCCGCCGGCTCGCCCCTGACCTCGGTTCGCTGCTCCATATCCGAGGACTCCGACGGGGCCCGCAAATCTTCCGGAAGCGCCGCGGAAACGCCCACCAATCACCGTCTGCAAAACCGCGAGCTGGCGTCCCGGAGCGATCGGCTTCGACCGGATTTCTCTTTCGAGTCCTTCGTTGTCGGCACCACGAATCGATGCGCTCATGGTGCGGCCCTCGACGTGAGCGGCGCCGGGGTCGAGTACTCCCCGTACAACCCGCTCCTGATCTACGGAAACGCTGGATTGGGAAAGACACATCTCCTCCACTCCATCGCCCGGCGTTTTCTGGAACTGAACCCGAAGCGACGGGTCTTCCATGCAAGGGGCGTGGAGTTCAGCCGCCATGTGGTGACCGCGGCTCTGGAGAACGATCTCGACAGATTTCGCGAGGAGTGCGCCAGCCTCGACTTGTTGTTGCTGGACGACATCCAGTTCATTCCCGGGCTCGATCGCTTCAGTCGAAGTGCGGCAGAACTCTTCCACGCGCTCACCGCTCTACCCCAGCGAGGCCGGCAGGTGGTGCTGACCGCCGACACTCATCCCCGGGACATCCACAACCTGGACCCCCGCATCAAGAGTCGCCTGGAGTGCGGACTCACGACCGACCTTGGTCCGCCCGATTGGGAGACGAGGACCGCCATCGTCCGCCGGAAGGCAACCGACCTTGGAGTAGAGCTACCGGACGGCGTTCCGGAAACCCTCGCGTCCCGCTACCAGAACAGCGTTCCGGAACTCGAGGGGCCCCTCAAGAACCTCATGTCCGAGTCGCGCACCAGGGGGATCGAGATCTCGCAACCCCTCCTCGACCGGGTCCTTACGAAGAATCCCTCGCAACGAACGCGTCGTCCCTCGATTCACGAGGTGCAGTTGGCGGTGGCCAAGGACTTCGGCGTAGCGCCACTCGGACTCCGCGGGCCGCAGCGCTCGCAGGCGCTGGTCCTGGCCCGTCATGTGGCGATGTTCCTCTGTCGCGAGACGACCGGACGCACCCTCCAGGACATCGGCAGGGAGTTCCGGCGCGACCATTCGACCGTGACCTACGCCGTCCACCGCATCGCGCAGCAGCGGCAGCGGGATCTGGGGCTGGACAGGATGCTGAAGCGTCTCCTCAGCAAGCTGGCCTGATCCCGTCGACTCGCCGCCCGCCTGTCGCGGGCTGTTCCGGCCCGGAGGCCAGCCCCGTTCTCCCGGTGAGGGTGCCGGTGCGGGTGCGCCATCAAGGCTGGCGGGATTTCCACCGAGAAGGGAACCATCCTCCATCGACCCCTGGGGGCGGCAAGATGAGAAATCCCGGGGAAAACAACCGGGAAAACATGGGGAAAACACCGGGAATTCCAGGGGATTCCGGAGGAAAACAGGGTGCGGTCGGGACTCTCGGCGGCCCTTTCTCCGACTACCCCCAGGCAACCAAGGCTCCACGGGCATTCCTCCAGCAATGCGATCGACCTGAAACATTCCTGTTTTCAGTGACTTATACGTTCTTTCCACACTTTCAACATCCCCTATTTCTCACTATAATTCCCTTCTCACGGCTCCCCTTCGATTGATTCGCCTGATCCGCGCATCCCCCAGAGTTTTCTATCGGGGCGTGTCTGACCCCGTAGGTATCCGCGAGAGATTTTCAAAGGCTCGCGCCGCCCCTTGGTAATTCAGAAAAGAGCACTCCATGGACTTCACTACTGATCGAGAAGCCCTCCTGGCGGAACTGAACCTGTTCGCCGGTGTGGTCGAGAACCGGCCGTCAGATCCTCTCTCCATGTTCTCGAACGTGACGTTTCGTCCGTCGGAGAACGGGTGCGAATTGACGGCGTCCGGCGGAGAAATCGGTCTCCGGTCCAGTATTGAAGCGGAAACGGCCGGCGAGGGGCTGCTCAGCGTCCCGGTCAGCCTGCTCGCGCGCTGGCTCAAGGAGGGACGGGCGGAGAAGGTCTCCTTCCACGAGACCGACCAGAACTGGATCCAGGTGCGTTGCGGCGGGAACGACACCCGCATTCCGGGCCGGGTCGGAGACCCGCCGACTCTCACGGAGCCACCCTCCGAAGCCATCTGCACCGTTCCATCGGACACGTTCGCAACGCTGCTGAGGTCCGGCTCCTACGCCTTTCCCGCCGCGGTGGATGCTTCGGTCGCTACTGCCGGGGCACAGATCGAAGTCGAAGGAAGCGCCGTCCGGGTCGTCTCCTCCGACCACTCTCGCCTCGCCTATTCGAGCAGCACGCTGGGCGACGGCGAAGCCGCAGCGTCGGCGGGCAAGCAGGCCTTCGGACTCGGAATGAAAGCCATTTCCGAGCTGGCGCTGCTCGCGCGGAGCTCGGATTCGGGAATGCGCTTCTTCGAAGGGGAACATCACCTCTTCTTCGAGTTCGGACACCGGCTTCTCGTGTGCGGCCAGCTCGCGGACCGGCTGCCGGAGTATGAACACGTGATCCCGCGCGATTGTCCGATTCGGGTCCGGACGAACCGGGAAGGTCTCCTGGCCGCGGTTCAGGCCGCCCTCCCGTTCTCAACCGGGGACTTCAACCGGGCGAAACTCGACATTGGTGACGAATCCATCCGGATTGACGTTACGTCGGTGCGTGGCGAGGCGATCTCCGATGTCGAGATCCTCGAGGCCTCGGGCACTCCCTTGTCTCTTCATCTGAACCTCGTACACCTGCGTGACTTTGCGAAGAGCTTCGACTGCGGGGTGGTGGCGCTGGATTTCAATACGCCGGACACCGCGTTCATCCTGCGTCCGGAGGAAGAGGACGGCAGCATCGAACACTTCTGCGTCGGGATGCCACTCGTTTGATCGGCCCGCCAGTGATCGGTCCGTCAAGTTGCCGGATCAAGGGCTGCTGAACATGGACAGCACCGTACTCACTCCGCCGAATGAGTATTCGGGTGGGGACATCAAGATCCTCGAAGGCCTTGAAGCGGTGCGGGTGCGGCCCGCCATGTACATCGGCTCGACAGGGGCGTCCGGGCTGCATCACCTCTTCAAGGAAGTGGTGGACAACAGCATCGATGAAGCGATGGCGGGCCACTGCCGCACCATCCAGGTGACGATCCACCAGGACGGCAGCCTCTCGGTCCGGGACGACGGTCGCGGCATTCCGGTGGATCCGGAGCCGAGCACCGGTCTTCCTGCCGTCGAGGTGGTGATGACCAGGCTCCACGCCGGCGGCAAATTCGACGCCGATACCTACAAGTACTCGGCAGGTCTGCACGGCGTCGGCGTTTCTGTCGTCAATGCGCTCGCCAGTTGGCTCCGCGTGGAGGTTCGCCGGAACGGGACGATCTACCGGCAGTCCTACCGTCGCGGTGAACGGACTGGCCCGCTCGAAGAAGTAGGTGAGACCAGCCCCGAGGACACCGGAACCCTCGTTCACTTCCTCCCGGATCCGACCATTTTCGAGGAGACCACGGAGTTCGATTTTCACCAGATCGCGCACCGGGTGCGGGAACTGGCGTTTCTCGTTCGGGGCGTCGAGATCGAACTGAACGACGAGCGTGACGGCCAGAGTTCCGTTTTCCACTACGAGGGCGGAATCTCCGAGTTCGTGGCGCACCTGAACAACACCGAGACGCCGATCCATTCCTCCATCATCAGGTTCGAGGTCGAATCCGCGGCCCCGGCGAACGGTGGAGCCCTGTCGGCGGCCCATTCATGCGAGGTGGCTCTGCAGTGGAACCACAGCTACCGGGAAGCAGTCCACTCCTTCGTCAACAACGTGAGCACCCCGGAGGGGGGAACGCACCTCAGTGGCATGCGCGCCGCGCTCACGCGGGCGATCAACGCCTACGCGCAGGGAACCCGCTGGGGGAAGGAACTCAAGGGCCGGATCCAGGGTGAGGACGCCCGGGTGGGTCTGGTTGCGGTCATCAGCGTCCGGGTTCCGGAGCCCCAGTTCGAAGGGCAGACAAAGACGAAGCTCGGAAACAGCAGTGTTCAGGGCTTCGTGGATTCCCTGGTTTACGAAGAGTTGGTGCGGTTCTTCGAGGAGAACCCGGACGAGGCCAGAGCCATCGTTTCCAAGGTGGTGGATTCCTTCCAGGCCCGGGATGCGGCCCGGAAGGCGCGCGACATGGCGCGGCGCAAAGGAGCCCTTGCCTCCACTTCACTGCCGGGCAAACTCGCGGACTGCCAGGAGCGCGACCCCGAGAAGAGCGAAATCTTCATCGTGGAGGGCGAATCGGCCGGCGGCTCGGCGAAGCAGGGACGGGACCGGAAGTTCCAGGCGATCCTGCCGCTGCGCGGAAAGATCCTGAACGTCGAGAAGACCCGCACCAACCGGATGCTGGAGAACGAGGAGATCAAGACGCTGATCTCGGCGCTCGGCGCCGGCATCGACGCGGAACTCGACCTGACGGCGCTCCGCTACCACTCGGTGATCATCATGACCGACGCCGACGTGGACGGATCTCATATCCGGACGCTGTTGCTGACGTTCTTCTACCGGCGGATGAAGGGGCTGGTGGACGAAGGACATCTCTACATCGCCGAGCCTCCCCTGTATCGGGTGGAGCATCCGAGGTCCGAGAAGACGGCAGACAGGTATTTCCTCGCTGACCGGACGCTTGACGCCTATCTCCTCGAGCGTTCGGTGGTCGGCCGAACCGTATCCACCGACGGCGCGGACGTTTCCGGGGAAGAACTGCTCGCCAGCGTCCGCCGGCTGAGCCAGGTGCGGGAGCGGCTCGACGCCATGGAACGGCGCGGCTATCCGCGGAATCTGGCGCTTTGGCTGCTCCGCGAGCGGAGCGGCAGCGAGATCACCGCGTCCCGCTCCGAGATGGAACATCTCGCCGAGCGGCTGACCGAGGGCGGGTCACCGGCACGGGTGGTGCCGGAAGCCGGTTCTCCCGAGCGGTTCGCGATCGAACCCGTTTCTTCCGGAGATGGCCTGGCCTTCACCCGCCGGTTCTCCGGTCCTTTCTTCGAGCGCGGGGAGTACCACCGCCTCGTCGCTCTCTACGAACAGATCCGCGGGTTCGATACCCGCCCCATCCGGGTGTTCCGCAACGATGCGGCGGCGGCTTCGAGCCTCGAGTGCGAACTGGATTCTGCCGGAGCGCTCCTGGATCACCTCCTCGACAGCGCCCGCCGTCATCTCAAGATCCAGCGCTACAAGGGACTCGGCGAAATGGACGCCGACGAACTTTGGGACACCACTATGGACCCGGCCATCCGCAGCATGAAAAGGGTGCAGGTGGAGGACGACCTGGATGCGCAGGAGTTGTTCAGCACTTTGATGGGAGATCAGGTGGAACCCCGGCGGGCCTTCATCGAGAAGAACGCCCTGAACGTCTCCAACCTGGATGTCTGACACTCCCTTTGTGAACCCCCCGGGCCCGGATGGCGGTGGGTCGATGAAGCCGCCTCGCGAGGAGCACATCCGGCACATCGAGGCCGAGATGACGCAGTCCTACATGGACTACGCCATGTCGGTGATCATCGGGAGGGCGCTGCCGGATGTCCGCGATGGCCTCAAGCCGGTGCAGCGGCGGGTGCTCTACGCGATGTTCCGGGAGGGCCTGCTCCCCTCGCGTTCCTACTCGAAGTGCGCCGGGATCGTGGGGGAGGTCCTCAAGAAGTACCACCCGCACGGGGATGCCTCGGTGTACGACACGCTGGTGCGTCTCGCTCAGCAGTTCAACCTCCGTCATCCCCTGATCGACGGGAAGGGCAACTTCGGATCGGTTGACGGCGACCCTCCGGCCGCCTACCGCTACACGGAGGCCCGGCTGACCCAGTTCGCCGTCGCCATGATGGAGGACATCGACCGGAACACGGTCAGCTTCCGCCCCAACTTCGATGGCAAGGTGGTGGAACCGGAAGTCCTTCCGAGCGTCGTGCCGGGCCTCCTGGTCAACGGCTCGGACGGCATCGCGGTGGGAATGGCCACCAAGATTCCCCCGCACAACCTACGCGAAGTCACCGCGGCGCTCGTCCACCTGATCGAGCACACGGAGGCCACCGATGAGCACCTGAACGCCGAGTTGCTGCAACTGGTTCCGGGGCCGGACTTCCCCACCGGCGGCCGGATCCACGGGCGGGGCGGCATCGTGACGGCGTACTACCAGGGACGCGGAGTCATCCAGGTGCGGGCGGTTGCCGACTTCGAGACCACCCGCGAGGGACGGGACCGCATCGTCGTTACCGAAATCCCGTACCAGGTCAACAAGGCCCGCCTCATCGAGAAGATCGCCGACCTCGTCAAGGACAAACGCCTGACCGGGATTTCGGATCTCCGCGACGAGTCGGACCGGCGGGGAATGCGCGTCGTCATCGAGCTGAAGCGCGGTGAGGAACCCCAGGTCGTGCTGAACAACCTGTACCGCCACACGGCGCTGCAGACCTCCTTCGGCATGAATCTCCTGGCGATTTCGCAGAATCGGCCCCGCCTGTTCTCACTGCTCGGAATGTTGCGGGAGTTCCTCGGCTTCCGGCGGCAGGTGATTCGCCGGCGAACCCGATTCGAGCTCGAGCGGGCCGAGCAGCGAATGCACATCCTGGAAGGGCTTGCCGCCGCTGTGGATCGCCTCGACGAAGTCATCGAGTGGATCCGGCGTTCCAAGGATCCGGCCAGCGCCCGCGCGCGCCTCATGCGAGAACTCCAGCCCCGGCGTTTCGGTACCGACCGCGAGCTGCTGGCCCGCTCGGGGAACGGCAGGGCCGAGCCCGAGCAGGAAGGGCTCTCGGAGGCGCAGGCGCAGGCGATTCTGGATCTCCGGCTCCAGCGTCTGACCCAGATGGAGCGCGAGCGGATCGAGGCCGAGATGGCGGAGCTCGGCGAGAAGGTCCATGACCTCCGCGACCTGCTGCAGAGTCCCGAGCGGGTGGACGGCATCATTCGGGACGAGGCGCAGGCGGCCGCCAGGAAACACGGCAACGACCGCCGAACCGAGATCGTCGAGGATGCCGGAGATCTCTCCATCGAGGAGTTGATCCCGGTAGAGGACATCGTGATCTCGGTAACCCAGGCCGGGTACATCAAGAGAACTCCGCTCAGCGACTACCGCGCCCAGGCTCGGGGCGGCACCGGACACTCCGGCGCCCGGATTCGCTCCGGGGACGCGATCCACGAGGTCCTGATCGGAAACACCCACAGCCGGATCCTGTTCCTCACCGACGAGGGGATTGCCTACCGCCTCAAGGGGTACGAGATTCCGGAGGCGGGCAAGGCGGGGACCGGCCGCGCCATCGTGAACGTCCTCCAACTGCCGAAGGAACGCCAGGTAGTCGCCGTCGTGCCAATTCCTGAAGAGGAAGAGGCCGCCGAATCGCTCCATCTCTTCACAGCGACCCGCCTCGGCCAGGTGAAGCGAACTCCATTCTCCCAATACAAGAACGTAAGGTCGCGAGGTCTCCGCGCGGTCCGGATTCCCGAGGGGGATACGCTGCTGACCGCTACCCTGACCAGCGGCGAGAGCCAGGTCGTGCTCACGACGCGGGACGGGAAAGCGATCCGTTTCAAGGAGAGCAAGGTACGCGCCTCGGGTCGTGACGCCATGGGAGTCAAGGGGATCACTCTGCGGGAGAACGACGAAGTCGTTAGTTTGGTCACGGTGGAAAAACAGACCAACGAAGGCGTTTCTCTACTTACTGTCACTCGTCAGGGTTACGGGAAAATGAGTTCGCTCGAGCAGTACCCGCTCAAGAAGCACCGCGGAGGCTTGGGAGTCCGGAACATCTCAGCGAGGAACAAGCCGCAGGTGGTGCGTACGGTCGCCGTGCGGAGTGGCGAAGACGTGATCCTGATTACGGCCGCTGGCAAGGCTGTCCGGATCCCGGTGGACGGTTTCCGGGATCTCGGACGGACTACGCAGGGCGTCCGGGCCCAACAGGTCGGAGAGGGCGACGAAGTGGTTGCCGTCACCTGCATTCCCCCGCCTCCGCCGGAAGAAGAAGAAACGGCGGCGGAGAGCCCGTCACCTTCCGATTCCGAGCCTCCGCCCGCGCCGGAGGAGGCATGACCGGAGCGCCAGGCGTCCGCGGGCGTCCGGTTGTCCGGGTCCTGCTGCTCGCGCTCGCGACGGCGGGCGCCACCGCGCTCGCCGGTTGTTCGGCGGCCCCTGAGGAGACCCTGATCGGGCAGTTCTTCCGCGCGGTGGGTCAGGAGGACCGGGTGAGCGCCGGGGGCCTTTCGATGGCCCGGTTCCCGGGAGGTCCCGTCGAGTCCTGGGAGGTCGTGGAGATCGGCCCGGGCACGGAGGGCCCCTATCGGGTTCCCGAGCTAGGCGAGGAAGAGCGCGCCAGCGAGGCCGCGCGCGACGAACAGTTCAAGAACTTCTACGACTTTCGGCAGGCGAATCAGGATGCCCTCGCGCAGATCATGGATCGGCGCGAACAAAACCCGGACGCCGCGATCGGAGGCCGTCTGGGTGAAATCGCGGCAGCCTGGGACGCTCACAGCGCCGAGCGCCGCCAACTGGTTTCGTCGCTGAGCGAAGTGCAGATGGCGCTCGATGAGGAACGCCGGCGAGCCCAGCGAAGCCTGCTCCGGGAGGCGCCGGTGGATTACCTCTCCGGGAACATCACCGAGAAGGATGTCCTGGTGCGGACTGTGGAGGAAGGCGAAACGCGCGAGTACCGCTTCAGCCTCATCCGCTACAACCTGCTGAACCAGCACGGTGTCGAAGTGCCTTCGCGGTGGATCATCGCCGCCATCGAAGCCGCCGCTTCGCCGTGACCGGCGACCCCCGTTCCGCCCTGCTCTCCATTCTGCGCCGGGAGTCCGTCAAGTTCGGCGAGTTCACCCTGGCGAGCGGCGCCCGCTCGAACGTCTATATCGACGCCCGGCTCACCGTGATGCGTTCGGATGCCGCCGGGCTGGTGGGCCGGGTGCTCCTGGAGGCAATGGACGGTCGCGGGTTCCGGGCAGTGGCCGTAGGCGGGATGGCCGCCGGGGCGATTCCCCTGACCACCGCCGTGGTGATGGCGGCGGAAGCCGCCGGCCGGGATTTGGCGGGATTCTTCGTCCGCAAGGAGGCGAAGGGTCACGGCCGCGGCAAGCGCATCGAGGGGATCGACGACCCCGGCGGCGCGGCGGTGATCCTGGAGGACACGGCGACCACCGGGAAGTCCACCCTCGCGGCGGTGGACGCGGCCCGCGACGCTGGCTTCGAGGTGGTGGGAGCGGTGGCGCTGGTGGATCGCGGGATGGGCGCCCGAGCGCTCCTCACCGAGGCCGCGGTCCCCTACGCGGCGGTATTCGAACTCGAAGAGCTGGCCGGCGCTCCTTAGACGGGCCGCCGGGGAGCGAAACCCGGGTTAGCCGGGATTTCTCATACCTCATGGCCCAAGGTGCCGCGCGGATCACGTCAACCTGTTGATGATGTCGGGAGAAACGCGTCAGGCGCGGACCCCGACCGGACGGACAGCGTGTAGGCACGGGAGCCCCCACCGGGAGAACTGGGCCGACCTCCAGGCCAGTTCTCCCGGTGGGGGCCGGCACAGCGGCGCGTAGCGCCGCGGGCGGTTCCTCGCCGCTCGCGCTCACGGGGTCCTCTCCGAGAGAGGGAGCCATCCCGGCCAGCCAGGTCCGTCCCGCCGCCCGCCTACGGCGGGCTGTGCCGGCCTGGAGGCCGGCGTTCCCGTGCCTGTCCGACATCAAGGCTGGTCGGGTTCCCGCCGAGAGGAGAACCATCCCGCATCGATCTCTGCGCCGGAAGTATGAGAAACCCGGGTTACACGCGTTCGAGCTTTGCGAACTCGAGCACCAGTCGCCGGCGCCCGTGGTACTTGAAGCGGACGGAGACGCGCTTGCCGTCCGGGTCCACCAATTCGATCTTGCCGACCCCGAATTTGTGATGGCGCACCGTTTCTCCCTTGCGGAACCGTCCGGTAGCCGGAGGCGCCGCGATGGGGATGGTCCGCGCATCGGTCCGCGGCGACTCGAGCAGCTCCCGGGGAATCTCCCCGAGAAAGCGGGAGACCCTGCCGCGCGACCGCAGGTAGGGCGCCCCGCCCGGCGCCGCCGAGAGCTGCAGGCGTTTTCGGGCCCGCGTCATGGCGACGTAAAAGAGTCGTCGTTCCTCCTCCAGCTGGAGGTCCGACTCCAGCGAGAACGCGTGCGGAAAGAGCCCTTCCCAGAGACCGGCCAGGAAAACGGAATCGAACTCGAGCCCCTTGGCGGCATGGACCGTCATCACCGCGACCGGCGGAACGCCGGGGTCCGCCCCGCTATCGGGCATCAGATCCTCCGCGGACAGCAGACTCACCTGATCCAGAAAGGCGTCAACCGCCGCGCCCTCATTCGAGCGTTCGAATTCCCGCGCGGCGTTCCGCAGCGAGACGAGGTTGTCGAAGCGTTCCCGGTCGTTTTCCTGAAAGAAGGCGCCGAGGCCGGTGTCCGCCATCGCGGAGCGGACGACGGCCTCGGGCCCCTCCGGGATGGCGCGGCGGATGGCAGCGATCCCCTGCACGAAGCCGCGGAGGCCGCTCAGGGCCCGGGCGGGAAGGCCGTCCTCCGCCACCGTGCACTCCGCCGCCGCCAGGAGCGAGGTGCCGTCCGTCGGTCGCGCGCTCGGCGATGCGGTCGAGGGATTTCGGGCCGACGCCGCGGGGAATCGCCGCCACCGCCCGGCGGAAACCGGAATCATCGTCGGCGTTCGCGGCGACCCGGACACAGGCGAGCGTGTCCAGCACCTCACGCCGCTCATAGAAGCGGAGCCCCCCGACAATCACATGGGGAATCCGGTGGGCGGCGAACGCCTCTTCGAAGGGCCGGGTCTGGGCGCGCGTCCGGAGGAGCACCGCTGTCGAGCCACGCTCCTCTCCCTGACCCGCGATTTTGATGGCGATCTGCTGCGCCTCGGTGGTTTCGCTGGCGAAGGAGCGGAAGGTGGCCCGCTCCCCCTGCTCCCCCAGCGGACGAAGCGTCTTGCCGTCGCGCCGGCGGTTGCGCCGGATCACCGCGTTGGCGGCATTCACGATCGCCGCCGTGGAGCGGTAGTTGTCCTCGAGGCGCACCACCCGCGCTCCCGCGAAGTCCTCCCGGAAGCGCAGGATGTTGCGGAAATCGGCCCCGCGAAACGAATAGATCGCCTGGTCGTCATCCCCGACCACGAAGACATCGCGATGGGGTGCAAGTCGGAGGACCAGCCGGTGCTGGGTGGGGCCGGTGTCCTGGTATTCGTCGATCAGCAGGTGGCGCACCCGCCGGGCGACGAAGGACCGGGCCGCCTCCGAAGCATCGAGGAGTTCCAGGGAACGGATCAGGAGGTCGTCGAAGTCCACCCCCTTCAACTCGGAGAGCTTCTGCCGGTAAACGGTCGTTGCCTCCCGGACGTTGTCGGCGAGGCGAGCGATCCGGGGTCCGTGAAACGCGGCTCCGGAGGCCTCGGCGTTCCGGAGTCGGGAAATCAACTGGACGAGCCTGCCGAGCGGAAGCCGGTCATCGTCGATCGCCAGTTCCCGCACGACCTGCCGGACGAGGGCGCGGCTCTCGTCGGCCCCGAATACCGGGAAACCGGCCGTCAGGCCGATGTCGCGGCCGAAGCGCCGCAGCAGGTTCAGGCCGAAGGCGTGAAACGTGGAAACCCAGGGGCGGCTGTCGGTCTCGTGCACCCTGGAACACAGGGCCTCGACCCGCGAGCGCATCTCCCGCGCCGCCTTGTTCGTGAAGGTGACCGCGAGGATGGAATCGGCGGGCGCGCCATCGACCAGCATCCGCCACCCGATCCGGTGGGTGATCACCCGGGTCTTGCCCGAACCGGCGCCGGCGAGCACCAGGGTGGGGCCGGCGGGGGCCGAAACCGCTTCCCGTTGGGAGGGGTTCAGGCCGTCGAGAACGGTGTGCCCGGAATGCTTCTCGGGGGGGGATGGGTCAGTCGTCACGGACCGCCTTCTGGAGCCCCGCGGGGGCGTCCACATCGCGTCCGAGTTGCCGCCCGGCGAAGTAGGCAAGCAGTTGCAGGACCGGCGCGGCCTGGAACGGACGAAGCCAGGCGGCTCCCGCCGAAACGATGGTGCACCCGGTACCCGGACCGGCGGGCACCCCGGCGGGGTCTTCGGTCGCGAGCCGGAGGAGCGGTGCGCCCACGCCCACCAGCGCGTCGACGGCTTTGGCCTCTCCCCGGGAAACCCCGCCGGGTTCCGAGAGCAGCACCACGGGCGTCTCGGGGTCCACCAGCGCGAGGGGGCCGTGGACCAGTTCCTCGGTGCGGAGCGCGATCGCCGGCACCACCGCGGTTTCCATCATCTTGAGCGCTCCTTCCGCGGCCAGGGGCAGGAGAGGCCCACAGCCAAGGAAGAACCACGTCCGGTCTGCGGCGATCCGGCTGACGAAGCGCTCGATTCTGGGGCCGTGTCCAACGGCCTCCTCAAGGAAGCGGGCGGCAGGGCGGGTCTCCACCATCCCGGGTGGGGCCGGCGCCCCGCCCGTGCGGGCGGCGGTGGCCCACTCGCTGCCGAAGAGCCGCAGCGCCAGGAGGGCCGAGGTGAAGCTCTTGGTGGCCGGGATTGCTGTTTCGGCCCCCGCGCGGGTTATGTAGGAGATGTCCGCCCGCCGTACTGCCGGGCTCTTCGGCTCGTTCGTGACCACGACGCGGAAGATCCCCTCGTCTCCGGCCTGGTCGAGCAGCCGCAGCACGCTGCCGGTTGCCCCGGACTGGGTGACGGCGATCAGCGCACCTTCACAGCCATGGTCTCTCAACGGTCCGTGAATCTCGCCGGCAGGGGAGACAGAAGTTGGCAGCCCGGCTTCCTTGAACCAGCCGGCGGCGATTTCCGCGGCGTGGCGACTGGTGCCGGAGCCGACCAGCAGTGTCTGCCGGCGCGCGCGAACGGACTTGTCCCGCAGGATCGCCAGGCGCTCCGGCGCTTCCGCCTCCAGTGCTTCGAGGGTGCGCGCGGCTGCTGCGGGCTGTTCGTGGATCTCGTGCCAGAGCGCCGGAAGCTCCCGGCTCTCGGCGGTGGCGGAAACGCTCAGACTTCGTCGGCTCCCTCGAAACGGCCCGCGGCCCGCCCCGGCTTTACCGCCTGCCGGCCGCGGGCGATCGCGAGTGCGCCCTCCGGGACATCTTCGACGATCACCGATCCCGCGGCGACGAATGCCCGGCGCCCGACGGTGACCGGCGCCACCAGGATGGCGTTGCTGCCGATGAAGGCCCCCGGTTCCACCACCGTGCGGTGTTTGCCGCGTCCGTCGTAGTTGCAGGTGATGGTTCCGGCGCCGAGGTTCGCACGAACCCCCACGTCGGCGTCCCCGACGTAGGACAGGTGGGGGAGTGCGGCCCGCCTCGCGAGCACCGCGTTCTTGGTCTCGACGAAGCTGCCGGCGAACGACTCGGGTTCGAGCCGGGTATTCGGGCGGATGTGGGCAAAGGGGCCCACCTTGGCGTCCCGCCCGATGGAACTGTCGAGAAGGACCGAGTGGCTGAGAACGCGGGCCCCCGGCCCGATATCCGTGTTTTCGAGTCGGCAGAAACTGCCCACCTCCGCCCCGGCGGCGACGGAGGTGTTGCCGGTGAGGCGCACGGAGGGCCCGATCCGGGCGCCGGCCTCGGCGCTGCAGGTCGGATCCGCCCAAAGCGTTTCGGGGTCTTCGACGAGCACTCCGCTCGCGAGGAAGCGCTTGGCGGTACGCCGTTGGGACTCCCGGATCGCTGCCGACCAAGTCGCGGCGTCCTCGACCCGGGTATGGCCCGCCACCGCACCCGCCGGGGACGGCGCCGGATTCAGGGCCCTGACGGTCTCCCGGAAACTGGGGCGCACGGCCGGTGCGAGGGATTCGGCGGTTCCGGCAACGGCGAGGATCTGGCCCGCGGTGTTTTCGAGGCACAGCGGCCGGCGGTCGGCAGCGGCTACCAGATTCCGGATTGCGTCCATCGGCGGCGCGACCGTCCCCGGGGGCAGGATGGCGCCCCGGGCCCCGGCCCGCCCCAGGGGAGGGACGCTCCCTCCGTTCCCGCTCCAGTCCACAAGTTCGCCCGGGTCCAGAGAGGCCGCGGCCCGGGCCGCGGCCTCGGCGACGGTGGCGTCAAAGAACGGGAAACATCCTGTTTCCGGTGGATCGGGGTAAACGAGCAGAAAGTCCATAGTCGGGGGCCCCACGCCGGTTGGCCCGGGCGAAAGCCGGATGAGCGGGCGGGCAGCGAGAGCCCGCCGTCGATATCCCCATCCTTGCCGGGATTCTATGGGCGTCCCCGCTTCCTGCGTTCTCTCGGCGCCACCACGATCGTCACTTCCCCCCGGAGCGGTTCGCGCGCCGCCCGCCGGGCGAGGTCCGGCAGGACGCCGAACCAGTGGTCCTCATGGATCTTGGTCATCTCGCGCGAGACCGAGGCCTCGCGGGGACCCAGGGCTTCTCCCAACTCATCCAGCAGGCCGCCCGCGCGGCGCGCTGACTCGAAGAAGACGAGCGACCCGGGCGCCTCTGCCGCCCGTTCCAGAAATGCGCGCCGCTTGGCGCCGCGCCTTCCGGGCGGAAAGCCGAAGAACGTAAAGGTGTCCGTCGGAAGGCCGGCCACGGCAAGCGCCGAGGCCACCGCCGACGGCCCCGGCACGCTACGGACCGGCAGGTTCTGGATCCTGGCGGCCCGAACCACCCGGTAGCCGGGATCCGAGATCAGCGGGGTCCCGGCGTCGCAGATCAGGGCCAGATCCTCCCCGCCGCGGAGCCGGCCGAGGAGAAATTCGACCTGGCGGTCCTCGTTGTGGTCATGGCAGGAGACGAGGCGGGCGCCGAGGCCGAAATGCGTGCGGAGCCGCCGGGCGACCCGGGTGTCTTCGCAAGCGATCCAGGGCACGTCCCGGAGCACCCGGACCGCCCGCGGCGAGAGGTCCTCCAGGTTTCCGATCGGGGTTGCGACGACGAAGAGCGTGCCCCGGGTCTCCTCTCCGGCGCCCGCGTCCATCCCGGGAACGGTAGCCCGGGACGGTGCGCCAACCGGTCTCGGTGAGAATGCAACCGCACTGGGGCGCGGACCATCGGACGGCGCGGTGCGGTGAAGCCCCGCGGGCCGCGATACCCTCAGCGCGTGGAGCGAAGTCGGCCGTGGAGGTCCTGAATTCCGTTGCGCCGCGCCGGCAGATCGTCTTTGGCGACAACATCGAGACCCTGCGGGGATTCACCGACGACACGTTCTCGCTGATCTACATTGATCCACCGTTCAACACGAATCGCCGACAAGCGCGGACCCGACTCCGCACCGTCCGCGACCGGGATGGGGATCGCACCGGATTCGGCGGCAACCGCTATCGCACCGTCCGCCTCGGCACCACGGGATTCGACGACCGCTACGACGATTACCTGGGGTTTTTGAAGCCCCGGCTGGAGGAGGCGCGTCGAGTACTGACCCCGACCGGCAGCTTCTTTCTTCACGTGGACTTCCGCGAGGTCCACTACGCGAAGGTGCTGCTGGATCAGATCTTCGGACGGGATTCCTTCATCAACGAGATCATCTGGTCGTACGACTACGGGGCCCGGAGCCGGAAGCGCTGGTCACCGAAACACGACAACCTGCTCTGGTATGCGAAGGACCCTGACGAATACACCTTCCACTACGACGAGATTGATCGGATTCCCTACCTGGCGCCGACGCTCGTCGGCGCCGAGAAGGCGGCCCGCGGCAAGACCCCGACGGATGTCTGGTGGAACACCATCGTGAGTCCCACCGGCAAGGAACGAACGGGGTATGCGACCCAAAAGCCCCTCGGGGTTCTGGAGCGGATCGTTCGCGTTCATTCGAACCCGGGAGATCTGCTGCTCGATTTCTTCGCCGGGTCCGGTTCGTTCGGAGAGGCAGCGGCCCGGAACCGGCGCGACTTCGTGCTGGTGGACAACAACCCCGACGCGATCCGGGTCATGGCGGAACGGCTCGCGAGGTTCGGCCCCGATTTTGTCAACTGCGAGGGTGTGCGAGCCCTCCGAACCTTTCTGTCGGCGAGCGGCGGTTGACGAATCGAGGCGGGAGCCTTTCCCGCTAGACGCGGTCGCGCGGTTCCCGTGATGCACGCTGCCTGGACCGGGCGCCGGGTTCTCGTTACCGGCGCCGCGGGCTTCATCGGAAGTCGTCTCGCGGAGCACCTTGCATCCGCCGGCGCGCGGGTCACCGGTTTCGACCGCTGCCGCCCGGATTTCCCCGCGCCGAACCTCGGGTGCCGGCGGGGAGACCTGCGCGACTGCGAAGCGCTCGGGGATGCGGTCGCCGAAGCCGACGCGGTCTTCCACCTCGCGGCGGCGAATGGCCACCGCCGGAGCATGGACCAGCCGCGGGCCGACTTCGAGGACAACGTCATGGGGACCGTGTCGCTTCTCGCCGCGGTGCTGAAGCGAGCCCCGCGGGCACGCGTGGTGTTCGCGAGCACGCGTCAGCTCTACGGGCGGGCCGAGAGCCTGCCTGCCGCGGAGGACCACCCGCTTGCCCCGCCCGATGTCCATTCCGTTCACAAGGAGACGGCGGAGCATCTCGTGCGCCACAGCGCGGCGGCGCGAGGGGCTCCGTATTCCATCCTCCGGCTCACGAACACCTACGGGCCGGGACTGCCGACGGACGGGCCGGCAACCGGCCTGACCGGTCGCTTCGTGGGCGATGCGCTCGCCGGGCGGGAAATCACCATTCTGGGAGATTCCGATTTGGTACGGGACTTCAACTACGTAGACGACGTGGTGGACGCTTTCCTGCGCGCCGGGCGGCCGGAGGCTCCCGCCGGGACCTGGAACCTGGGCGCGGCGCCGGTGCGCCTCGGGGAATTCGCGGCGGCGGTCTTCCGGGCCCTCGGCGAAGCGCCGCGCGTGCGGGTTGCGGCGCTTCCGCGCGGCTTGGAGGACATCGCGATCGGTGACTTCCACGCGGACTGGTCGGCGATCCGCCGCGATCTGGGGTGGGAGCCGGCGTGGGCCCTCGATCGCGGCTTGGCCGAGACGGTGCGCGCCATGCGGCCCGAAACGTCATGAAAATCCCCTTTCAGCGGCTGGAGGCCGGCGCCGATTCCGGAGTTCGGGCCGCCGTGGAGCGGGTGCTCGCCTCGGGGCGTTTCGTCCTCGGTCCGGAGGTGGAAGCGTTCGAGCGGGCCTTCGGTGAAGCGATCGGAGTCGAACACGCCGTCGGCGTGGCCTCGGGCACGGACGCCATCACCATCGCGCTCGCCGCTGCCGGTATCGGCTCCGGTGACCGCGTCCTGACGGCCGCGTTTTCCACCGGTTACACGGCGCTCGGCATTCAGCACGCCGGGGCAGTCCCGGTCTTTGCCGACGTCGAAGCCGGCAGCCTCTGTCTCGACGCCGATGCCGCCGCCCGGGCGCTCGCCGCGGGGAACATTCGGGCGATCGTTCCGGTGCATATCTTCGGAGGCGCCGGCGCCGGCTGGGAGCGGCTGCTCGAGACCGCGGCCGGCCACGAAGTCCCGGTGATCGAAGACGCCTGCCAGGCCCACGGGGCGCGCCATCGGGGCCGGGCCCTCGGTTCGTTCGGCGCGGCCGCGGCCTTCAGCTTCTATCCCACCAAGAATCTTGGTTCGCTCGGTGACGCCGGCCTGGTGGCGACCGCGGACGCGCGGCTCGCGGCGCGGGCCCGAAGCCTCCGTTCCGGGGGACAGGGGCAGCGCCACCACCACGCCGCGCCGGGCTGGAACAGCCGCCTCGACGAAATCCAGGCAGCGGTGCTCAACCAGCGCCTGCCCGGTCTCCCCGCGGGAAACCGAAGGCGCGCCGCGCTGGCGCGCCGCTACCGGGAGTTGCTCGACGGCCTGCCGCTGCGCGTCGTGACCCCGGGGCGCGAGGTGGACGGGTCCTCGCATCTGTTCGTGATCCGCACCCCGCGGCGGGATGCGCTGCGGCGCCACCTCGCCGGGTCCGGGATCGAAACCCTGGTCCACTATCCGGCCGCGCTCACGGAACAGGCGGCATTTGCAAGCGCTTCGGAGGCGGCTGCGGCCTGCCCGGAGGCGGAGGCGGCTGCCCGGGAGGTGTTGAGCCTTCCCCTCCACCCCGGACTCTCGGATGAAGAAGCGGGGCAGGTTGCCGCCGCCGTCCGCTCGTTCTTCACCCAGGGGGGGAGGGGCGGGGAGATGTCAGAATAGGCCGATGGTGTTCGGCGCGAAGCGGGAGGGCGCTGTCCTGTGTCCCGGGTGCGGGCAGCTCGTCGGCGTCAATGACCAGCAGTGCCTTTCCTGTGGCCGCCGGAACCCGGGGCTCTTCGGCTTTGCCGGTCTCCTGCGCTTCGATACCGCCGGGGTCCTGAAGATCCTGCTGGCCGCGAACATCGGGCTGTTCCTGCTGGCGCTGGTGTTGAGCATCGGCGCCATCGAGATGCGGGGGCTCCTCGGTTTCCTGAGTCCGGACGGCCGCATCCTCTATCGACTGGGGGCCGCGGGAGGAATCCCGGTATTCGGGGTCGGCAAGTGGTCCGCCGTCCTGAGCGCGGGCTGGCTTCACGGCGGGCTGCTTCACATCTTCTTCAACATGTACTGGCTCTGGAACCTGTTCCCGGCGGTGGGGGAGATGTTCGGGACCAGCCGGGCGCTCGTGATCTACCAGGTTTCGGCCGTCACCGGTTTTCTGCTTTCCTCCTTCATGGGGGCTTCGGGGATCGCCATTCCTTTCCTGGGAGGGGCGCCGGGAATCACGGTCGGTGCGTCGGCCTCACTGTGCGGCATGATCGGGGCGCTCCTCTATTTCGGGCGGCGCACCAGTTCGGATTTCGCGCGCCAGATCTGGCGCTACGTGATCTTCATCGGGATCTTCGGGGCGCTGATTCCGGGGATTGACAATGCCGCCCATCTCGGCGGTTTTCTCGGTGGATACCTGGTGGCGTCGCGCTTTGGCGCGTTCAGCCCCGAACGGGGCAGGCACGCGCTCTGGGCCCTCGGGCTGGTGGGGGCGAGCGCCCTCGCCATCCTGGCGTCGGTGGCGGGCATCTCCCCGGTCGGTTGAACCATCCCCCCCAAGAGTTCGTAGATGGGAGAAGACAATGGCCAAACTCGTGCGTCCATCCCAGGGGCGGATGGTGCTGGGGGTCTGTGCCGGGCTGGCTGACTGGTGGAACGTGGACCGGACGCTGCTTCGGGTTCTCTACGTTCTGGTGAGCATCTGTTCGGCGGCGTTTCCCGGCATCCTGTGTTATCTCGTTCTAGGGATCCTGATGCCCCCCGAGGACTGATCCGGCAGCAGGCATTTCACAACCGGCCCACGAGTCCCCTCCCGAAGCCCGAGTGAAGACCCGGGAAACCGCTTGGAAATCGTCACGGCGCCGCTGCTGACCCGGCAGATCGCGCCTCCCGGCTCGGGAGAATTCCTCAGCGGGCTGCGTCTTCCGCCGCAGGCGTCGCGTCGCGAAGGGCTGGCCCGGCTCGCCGCCTGGTCCCGAAGCGCCGGCGTCACCGCCGTGGTCCTCGAAGAGGACGCCAGTTTCCTGATCCCGGATCTCCGCGCGCTCGGTTTCGATGACGCGGGTCCCCTGCCGCGCTATTCCTGCCCGGTACGCCCCGGCTGGCTGCGCCGGAACCTGCTCGCTCTCCTCCTGCCGCGCGCCCGGCCGCCGGGGAACGTCGAAGTGATCCCGGGCCCGTTGCCCGATGCCGAGGAGCAAAGTCTCCGGGAACGCCTCGGGCCGGCATTCGGCGCGGTTGCCGGGTTCCCGGATCGGGCGCCGCTGCCGGCGGCGGGGGTCCATGTGACGCGCGGCGGCCAGCCGATCGCCAGTTGCCGGTTCGAGCCTCCGGCCTCCGGCCCGCTGGCGGTGCCGTACTGGATCGCCCCCCCCGAGGAACCCGACGTGACCGCTCTCCTTGCCGCGAGCACCCTCCAGGCGGCCGCCTCCGCCACGTCGGTGAAGTTCGAAACGCCGCACCGGCTGTTGGCCAGAGGGCTGTATCTGGCCCGTTTCCTTCCCGGCCGCTCCGGAGCGCGCGTTCTGGTGCGACAGGGCGGCGACCGCGACCTTCCGGCGCCCTCCACCGGCGACTGGCATCTCACCATCCCCACCAGCGTCGCGGATGCGTGAACGATTCGGAAACCGTATAATCCGCGGTCCCACGCCTGCGGGTGCCGCTATCGTCTAGGGGTTAGGACGGGTGGTTCTCAGCCATCAAACCGGGGTTCGAATCCCCGTAGCGGTACCAGGCGTGGTTTGGTTTTTCGGGTGAGCAAGAACGAGCCCCGGATCCAGTGCGAAATTGTCCCGGGCTCCGGGCCGGCCCTGCTGGTTCACGGAGGGGCCTGGGATATTCCCGCCGAGGAGCGGGAGGCTCATGAAGCGGGCTCCCTCGCGGCGGTCCGGCTCGGCTTCGACCTCCTGAAGCGCGGCGCCTCGGCGCTCGACACCGTGGAGGCGGTGGTCACCCACCTCGAAGACGACCCGGCCCTCAATGCCGGCACCGGATCCGTCTTGAACCGGCGCGGCGAGGCCGTCCTCGACGCCTCGATCATGGACGGTGAGGACCTTCGGGTGGGCGGGGTGGCCGCCGTGAACACGATCCGGAACCCTGTCCGGGTGGCCCGGCGGCTCATCGAAACGACCGGGCAGGTGCTGCTCGCCGGCCCGGGCGCCGAGGAGTTCGCCCGCCAGCAGGGATTCGAGGCCATCGGCCCCGGAGAACTCGTGGTGCCCCGCGAAGTGAATCGTCTGCGGGAGCACCAGGCCCGCCGCCGGAAACCCGCGCCCGGGGATACCGTCGGCGCCGTGGCGCTCGATTGCGACGGCCGGATCGCGGCCGCCGGATCGACCGGTGGGACCCTGAACAAGCGTCCCGGCCGGGTGGGAGACACTCCTCTGCCGGGCGCCGGGCTCTACGCGGATTCGCGGGTTGGCGGCGTGGCGAGCACCGGCTGGGGAGAGGGCATTGCGCGCTTGTCCATGGCCCGCGCGGTGCTTGCCCGCATCGAAGCCGGAGACGATCCCGAACAAGCGGCGCGCACCCTCCTCGGCGCCTGCTGGTCGCGGCTCGGGGGAACGGCCGGGCTGCTGATCCTGACTCCGGACGCCCGCCTCGTCAGCGCCTGGAGCACCCCCCGGATGGCCCGGGGCTGGGCGCATCGGGGGATGGAGGCTCCGGTCGCGGCTGCCTGAAGGAACGGATGCCGCCGCCGGCGGCGACAGCGCTCCCTTTGCCCGTTTCCCGCCGGACGATGCCGATCGGAAGACCGGCGATCCGGCACGGAACCTGCTAGATTGCCCGGTCCCCGCGTCGCAAGCGCCCTTAGCTCAGTGGATAGAGCAACAGGCTACGAACCTGTAGGTCGGGGGTTCGAATCCCTCAGGGCGCGCCACACGGGACGCTAATCTTCGGGAATCGTCGCCTTCCGGGCGGCGAAAACAACGCGAGGCGGCTCGTGGCTACGGGCCGCTGCCGCACAAGGCTTGCGATGTTGAAGATGACAGCCCGGCGCTGGCGCGCGGTCCTCGGGACCGCGGTGCCGGCGCTCCCGCTCCTCGTGATCCTGCTGCCCGGGTGTGGCGCTCCCGAGAGTGCGGACGGCCCTCCGTCGGTGATTCCGGCGGGGACCGTGGACGACTGGCCGGCGATTCTGGACCGGGGGGTGATCCGCTTCGTGCGGCACGGTTTCGAAGCGTTCGACACCCTCCCCTCCCAGGGGTTGTCCAAGGGGCGCTATCGCTTCCTCGCCGAACGGTTCGCCGAGCGCCACGGCCTGCGCGCCGAGTGGACCGTGTCCCCCGACGTGGATGGATTGCTGGTGGCGCTCGAGGAGGGCCGCGCCGATGTGGCCGTCGCCACCCTGACGGTTACGGAGACCCGCAAGCAGCGGGTGGCCTTTACCGTCCCGCTCACGATTTCGCGGGAATGGGTCATCGGCCGCAGCGAAGGCGTCTTCGGTGTTCCCGCCGGAACCTCCTATGAGGAGAGCCTCACCGCCCACTACCCGGATGCGCCGCGCGCTGAGGTGGCCGGCGTATTCGATCCCCTCAACATCCAGGAGCTGATCGAAGACGGCGCCTTCGACACCACGATCATGGATGAAGCGGCCGCCCGGGTCGTCGTCCAGACGAGCTCCGAAATCCAGAAACTGGCGGAGCTTCCCGAACCGCAGCGCATCGCCTGGGCGGTGCGGCGGGAAAACCCGGACCTGCGGGAGACACTTGATGATTTCCTGACGGAACACCACACCGTCGCCGACGAACCTTCGGAAGTCCGTGACTGGGAGGCGATCCAGGCGTCGGGCCAGCTCCGGCTCCTGACAATCAGCTCGCCGGTGACGCACTACCTGTGGCGAGGCGAGCGGCTCGGCTTCGAGTACGAACTGGTGCGGATGTTCGCGGACGCTCGCGGTCTGGACCTGGCGGTGATCGTGGCCCGCGATCACACCGAACTCGTCGAGGGACTCGTCGCCGGGCGCGGGGACCTGGTGGCCGCCGGCTGGGTCGAGACGCCGGCGCGCGCCGCAGAGGGCCTGCTGTTCACCCGTCATTACCTCGAAATCCAGGAAACCTTCGTCACCGCCGGGGAGCCGGTCGCGCTATTGACCGACCTCGCCGGACGCACGGTGACGGTCCCGGAGGCGACGAGTTACCTGGCAACGCTCGGAAGCCTCGAGGGGGACTTCGAGGTCGAGGCATCGCAGCTTTCCAGTCACGCCATCCTGGCAGCGGTGGCGGAGGGCGAAGTGGACGTGACCCTGGTGGACAGCCACCGCGCCGAACTCGCGGCGACCTTCGAGCCGCGGCTGCAGCTGGGGCTCGCGGTGGAACCCACGGTGCAACTCGTCTGGGCGGTGGGTCCGGAGCGTGAGGATCTGAAGCGGGAATTGGACGCCTTCCTGAACGCCGGCTATCGCGGCCTCGACTTCAACATCCTCTACAACAAGTACTTCGCGAATCGCCGTCGCCAGGAACGCCAGCGGGAGCACCGGGTCACCGGGGACGAGCTTTCGCGTTACGACGTCCTGGTCAAGCCGGTCGCCGAGGAGGAGGGTTTCGACTGGCGCCTGATCATCGCCCAGATGTACCAGGAGAGCGGCTTCAACCCCCGGACCGTCAGCTACGCGGGGGCGCGGGGGCTACTCCAGATCATGCCCCGCACGGCGGAGGAACTCGGGGTGGATCCGGACCGGCTTGCCGAGCCCGAGGTCGGTATTGACGCCGGGGTCCGCTATCTCGCCTGGACGCGGGACCGGTTCCCCGACCTGCCCCCGGGCGAACAGCTCTGGTTCGCCCTGGCCTCCTATAACGCCGGCTACGGCCACGTGCGGGATGGCCGGCGCCTGGCGCGGCAACTCGGGCTCGACGGCTCGCTCTGGTTCGGCCACGTCGAGGAGGCAATGCGCAAGCTGAGCGAACCCGAGTACGCGAGCCGGGCGGCTCACGGCTATGTCCGGGGTTCGGAAGTCACCCGATACGTCAGCGACATCCGGAACCGGTACCGGGGGTACGTGGACCACTTCGTGCAACTGGAGGCGCTGGACCGCTGACGCGCGAGAAGCGCCGCCCGCGCCCCGGTCCCTCCCGGACACCCGGGAGTTCGGCTTTGCCCGATTTGGTCCGGCCCTGAGGGGCGTGGGAAGATTGAAACCCTTCCCCGCTTCTCAACGGAGGTCGTGATGACCCGTCTCTCCACCCGTCTGGCTGGCGCAACCGTCTGTCTCCTCTGGTTCCCGGCGCTCGGCGCCGCCCAGAACTGGACCTGCGAGCAGGTGATGGTTCCCATGCGGGACGGCACCCGTCTCGCGACCGACGTTTACACCCCGCTTGGACAGGGGCCGGGTCCGTTTCCCGTGGTTCTCGAGCGCACTCCCTACAACAAGGGCGCCTGCGCCCGCTCCTCCGCCGAGTATTTCGCGGCCCGCGGGTACATCGCCATGGCCCAGGACGAACGCGGCCGCTACGAGTCCGAGGGGGAGTACTACTGGCTCATGGACGAGGGCTGGGGGGAACGCCAGGACGGCTACGACACCATCGAGTGGGCGGCGGCGCACCCGATGTCCACCGGGAAGGTGGGGACGCACGGGCTGTCGTTCACCTGCGCGAATCAACTCCTCACCGCGCCCACCCAACCGCCGCACCTCGAAGCGATGTTCTGCTCGCAGTACGCCTCGAACAGCTACCGGGACATCTTCTGGCAGGGCGGCGCGCTCCACATGGTCCTGCCGACCTGGCTGCTCACTCAGCGAGAGATGGTGAAGCCGCTGAGGATGAATGTTCCGGGCCACCGGGGTTATCTGGGATCCGGCGAGGCGTGGACCTCCTGGTACGACGAACACCGCGAGGTGGGCGATTCGTTCACCGAGAGCATGTTCTCGGACATGTACAACGACCTCGTCGGCAACCCGTACTACAACGACTACTGGCGCCGTCTCGCGGTGGACGAGCAATACGAGAAGTTCGACGTGCCCATCTATCACCTCGGCGGCTGGTACGACCGGCACATCCACGGCACCGTGCGCCACTTCAAGGAGGTGAACGAGATCGGCGGACCGAACGGGAAGGGACAGCAGAAGCTCATCGTGGGGCCCTGGATCCACGGCTGGCCGCCCTCCGACGACCGGGTCGGCGACATGAACTTCCCGGGATCGAGCATCGACGACCTGGCGCTGCGCCTGCGCTGGTTCGACCACCACCTCAAGGGCCACGACAACGGCATCATGGACGAGGCGCCGGTCCTCATTTACGTGATGGGAGACAACGTCTGGCGCGAGGAGAACGAGTTCCCGCTCGCCCGCCAGCAGGAGGAGGCGTGGTACCTGCGGGCCGGTCCCGCCGGGAGCGCCGATTCGCTCAACGACGGCGTGCTCTCGCGTGACCCGCCGTCGGGCTCCGAAACCCCGGATTCCTACGAGTACGACCCCCGGAATCCGGCGCCGACCATCGGCGGCGACCTCTTTGTGGAGCCGCGCGGAGCGCAGGATCACGGACCCGCCGATCGCGTCAGCCTCACCTACACCTCGACGCCGCTCGAAGCTCCGCTCGAGGTGACCGGCTTCGTGCGGGTCGAGTTCTTCGCCTCCTCGTCCGCGCTGGACACCGACTGGGTGGTCACCATGACCGCCGTTCACGAGTCGGGCTACTCGCAACTGCTCCGCCAGATGATCCAGCGTGCCCGCTACCGGGAAGGGGATGAAGCACCGGTGCTGCTGACCCCCGGCGAGATCGTCCCCTACACGATCGAGCTCTACCCGATGTCCAACGTCTTCCTGAAGGGCCAGCGGATCCGGCTCACCGTCACCAGTTCGAGTTTTCCGAAGTGGTACCCGAATGGAAACACCGGGAGGGAGATGATGGAGGACCGTCCGGGCGTGGTGGCGACGAACACCATCTACCACGATGCGGACCACCCCTCGAGGGTGGTGCTTCCGGTGATTCCCAGATAGCCCTCAAGATGATTTCGACAAGGAGAACCGCACCCATGCGTTCCTGCCGTTCCCGGCGCTCCGGCGCCCTTATCCTCGCTCTGCTGCTTCCGGCGGCGCTCCTGGCCCAGGAGCGCGATCTCGACCTCGTGATCACCGGTGGCCGCGTCATCGATCCCGAAACGGGACTCGACGCGGTCCGCGACGTGGGAGTGGTCCGGAACGAGATCGTGGCGATCTCCCGCGAGGTGCTCCAGAACCGCCTGAAGCAGGGCGGCGCGCTGCTCGATGCCTCGGGAAAGGTGGTGAGCCCGGGGTTCATTGACCTCCACGCACACGGACAGTCCGGCGAAGCGAACAAGTACCAGGCGATGGACGGAGTGACGACCGCGCTGGAGCTGGAGGGCGGCGTGCCGCGGGTTGCCCGTTTCCTCGAAAGCCGCGCCGGGGACGCGATCGTTCACTACGGCGCCTCGGTGTCCCACGGGGGACTGCGGCTGCTCGGGATTCCGGATGTCAGCGAGGTGGCGGAAGGGGTCCTGGACGCGGAGAGCACCGGCGCCGAACTGGTAATCGAACACGCCAACCTCCTCCGCGAAGCGAACTACGCCGCGGTGGAGGACGCCGAGACGGTCCATGAGGCCATCGCCGCCGAGCTCCGGGCCGGCGGACTGGGAATCGGCATGCCGCACCAGTACTACCCGGGCGCCACCCACACGGAGATCTTCCGGATCTTCGAGCTGGCCGCGGAACTCGACGTTCCGATCTACACCCACGTCCGCGACATGGCGGTGTCCGCGATCCAGGAAGTCCTCGCCAATGCCACCGCCACCGGAGCGCCGCTCCATATCGTCCACCTGAACAGTTCCAGCCTGCACCACCTGCCGGTCACCCTGGCCCTGATCAAGGGCGCCCGGGACGCCGGCGTGGACGTGACCACCGAGGCCTATCCCTACACCGCGGCCTCCACGGGAATCTCCTCGGCGATCTTCGACGAGGGCTGGCAGGAAAAACTCGGGATGACCTACGAGGACATCCAGTGGCAGGACACCGGCGAGCGGCTCACCGAGGAGACCTTCAACTTCTTCCAGGAGGAAGGGGGCACGGTGATCATGCACATGATGGACCCGGCGATGATCGAGCTGGCGATGCAGCACTCCCGTTCGTAATGGTGGCCTCGGACGGCATGCCCTACGCCCCCGGCGCCCACCCGCGCTCGGCGGGCACGTTCTCCCGGGTCCTCGGGCGCTATGTCCGCGATCAGGGGGTGCTGTCGCTTCCCGAGGCGATCAAGAAGATCACGCTCTTGCCGGCCGAGCGGCTTCAGGAAGTCGCTCCCCTCATGCGGCGGAAAGGCCGGATCCAAGTCGGCGCCATTGCCGACATCGCCGTGTTCGATCCGGACGCCATCATCGACACCGCGAACTTCGAGGACGACATGAGCTTCTCCGAAGGGGTCACCCACGTGGTGGTGGACGGCGTCCCGGTGGTGCGGGACGGAGCGCTCGTGGAAGGCGTGTTTCCGGGCAAGCCCCTGCTGAGCCGCTATACGTCCGAGTGACGGCCCCGGAGTCCTTCGTTTCCTCCGGCCGCTCCGCCAGCTTCGAATCCGTGAGCCCGAAACCATCGCGCTTCCTGCTGCTGCAGGTGCGGGAGCCCGGCGATCGGGTGGCGGCCCACGAGGCCGATTCCTTCCGGCGCGCGCTCGGGATAGACGGTGAGCAGCTCGAGATCTTCGACCTGCTGGGGGGATCTCCGGGGCTCTCCCGGCTCCGGTCGGCCGACGCCGTCCTCATCGGAGGGAGCGGCGACCACTCCGTCGTCCGGGGTGGACCCTGGCTCGCCGGGGCGCTCGGGGCGATGGAGGCCCTCCATGAGCATTCCATCCCGACCTTCGCTTCCTGCTGGGGATTCCAGGCGCTGGCCAAGGCCCTCGGCGGCCGGGTGGTCACCGATCACGCCCGTGCCGAAGTGGGGGTGCTTCCGCTGGACCTGACGGAAGCGGGGAGGCGGGATCCGGTCTTCGGTCCGCTCGGGGCCGGCTTTCCGGTGGTGATCGGTCACGAGGACATCGTGGACGAACTTCCCGAAGGGGCCGTGAGTCTCGCCTCGAGCGCCACGATCGAAAACGAAGCGCTGACGTTTCCGGGAAAACCGATCTACGCGACCCAGTTCCATCCGGAGCTGGTCAAGGAGGATCTGATCCAGAGGATCGCCACCTACCCTCCGTATCTTCCGCTGACCGGCGCCAGTTCGCTGGAAGAACTCCGCGCCGTCATGCCCGAGACCCGGGGCGCCGCCAGCCTCCTGCGCCGCTTCGTAAACGAGGTGCTGGACACCGCGTAACCCCGCTGGCTCGGATGGCGCCTTGGCTGGGAACGCCGGCCTCCAGGCCGGCACAGCCCGCCGCAGGCGGGCGGCGGGACGCCCCCCACCAGCACGCCCGGCCGGGACCGCAATGGACCGCCGATCTCCAGATCGGCACAGCCCGCCGCAGGCGGGCGGCGGGATGGAACCCCCAGCGTCAGGATGGTTCCCCTCTCGGCGTGGACCTCAGCAGCCTCGGTCGCGCCAGCTACCCGATCCCGCGCACCAGCTCCGGCAGCACCGCGCCGATTTCGCCGCGCACCACCGCATCCGCGAAGCGATCGAGCGGCGTCGGATCCCGATTCACGATGATCAGCCGCGCTCCGGCGTAGCGGGCGACGCGGGGGATCGAGGCGGCGGGCTCGACCACGAGCGAGGAGCCGACCGCGAGCATCAGGTCGCACGCCTCGGCCGCCGCCACCGCCCGTTCCACGACATCCTGCGGCATCGCCTGCCCGAAGGAGATCGTCGCGGGCTTCAGGAACCCCCCGCACTGCCGGCAGCGCGGCGCCTTTTCGCCGTTCTCGATGCGGCGGCACGCCTCGTCGGAGGAGATCCGGTCGTCGCAGGTCAGGCAGGCCGCCTCGGTCGTGGTCCCATGCAGCTCGAAGACCTTGTCGGCCGGGAGCCCCGATCGCTGGTGAAGGCGCTCGATGTTCTGCGTGACCAGCGCGTCGAGCCGGCCCTGGCGATGAAGTTCGAAAAAGGCGTGGTGACCCGCGTTCGGCTGCGCGTCGCGCATCGCGGGCCAGGCGGCGGCTTTCTGGCGCCAGTACTCGACGCGCCCCGCCTCGCTGGAGACGAACTCCTGGAAGTCCACGATCCGGTTCCGGGCCCAGACTCCCTCGGGACTGCGGAAGTCGGGGACGCCCGACTCGGTCGAGATGCCGGCGCCGGTGAAGCCGACGATGCGCGAGGCGCCGCCGACGAGCCGCCGCGCGGCTTCGACCGCAGGGTCCGCAGTCAATCCGCCCCCGTCACCGCCGCTCCGCGGCGAGCTGTTTCTCGAAGAGCGCCTGGTAGTGCGCGACAAGCTCCCGGAAGCCCTCGGGGTCCCGGAAGGTGTCGGGGTCATAGGGGTCCCCCGGGCGGTATTTGTCGTGGAGGCCGGTCTGGGAAGCGTGCGCCGCGACCCACACGTCCACTTCCATCTGCTTCTGCCGCCGGAAGGTCCTGGCGAAGTCGTCCGCAATCCCAGGGTACGTCGGGTCCTTCGTGAGTCGCAGCCCGGGGTTCATGGAACCCATGTTGGCGATGGCGACGCGGTAGTCGCGCCCGTTCTCGCGGACGGTCATCAGGTAGGTGGCGCTCCCGGGGGTGTGCCCGGGCGTTTCGACCACCGTCAGCCGAACCCCGCCCAACGCGATCACCTCGTTGTCCCGGAGGACGCGGTCCACCGCGACCGGAGCGAAGGGGTACTCACCCTTGAAATGGGGATCGCTGGCCCCGCCGTCCCGGAGGAGCGGGGCGTCCGCCGCGGTCGCCCACATCCGGGCGCCGGTGGCCTCCTTGATCTCGGCGAACGCGGCGACGTGGTCGTAGTGGGCCTGCATGGTGAGCAGGATGCGGATATCGTCAAACCGGAAGCCGAGGGACTCGATGTTCTCCCGAATGAGGGCGGTCGAATCGGCGAGGCCGGTGTTGATGAGCAGGTGTCCTTCCTCCGTCGCAATGAGAAAACACCCCAGATCGTAGGTTCCCACCGAGTAGAGGTTGCCGATCACCCGGTGCGCGGGGAACGGCCGCGACCATTCCTCCGGTTGGGCGGCGGCCGGCGCCGCGGTCAGGAGGAGAAGCGGGGCGAGGAGCAGGCGATGCATGGCGGGGAGTATCGTCACCCCGCCGAAGCTCCCGGCGCCCGCTATCATCGCCGGTTGTCTATGGATCGCACCGAAGCTGCTCCCCTTCTTTGCCCTCCCGGCTGGCGAGTTCCCCTGATCGCGTTCTGCCTGGGTCTTTTCATCGTCGCGCCCGCGCTGGCCGCGGAGCCTCCGCCGGATGACCCCGAAGACGCGGATTCCGTCCGCGAAGCCCGGCAAATCGAAGACGAACAGGCCGAGGACGAACAGGAGGCCGAGCGCCCGACCCACGCCGAAACCGTCGTGGTGACCGCGAGCCGCGGCGCGGAGACCATCGTGGAGTCCGTCGCCCTGGTGACCGTGCTCGACAGCGAGGACCTCGCGGACTCGCCGGGCGCCCTCGTGGACGAGGCGCTGAGTCGGGTGCCGGGCTTCGGGCTCTTCCGCCGGAACACCAGCTTCATTTCCCACCCCACCACGACGGGTGTCTCGCTGCGCGGGATCGGCCCGAGCGGCGCCAGCCGGACCCTGGTGCTGTGGGATGGGGTGCCGCTGAACGACCCGTTCGGAAACTGGGTGTACTGGAACCGCCTGCCGACCCTCTTTCTCGACCGCGTCGAGGTGGCGCGCGGCGCGGCGAGTCCGCTCTACGGAAGCTCCGCCCTCGGGGGGACGGTGCAGCTCCTGTCGCGCCGCGCCGAGCCGGGCCAGCTTCGCTTCCGGGGCCGCCTCGGGAACTTCGGGATTCAGGACGCGGAGGTGTTCGGGTCCGACGAGGTGGGCGGCATTTCCGTCGTGGGGGCGGCTCGGATGCTGAACAGCGAGGGCTACCACCGGATCCGGGAGGCGGAGCGCGGGTCGGTGGACCAGCCGGCCGGGGTGGACTTCCGCACCATGGTCGGCCGCGCCTCCTCCGGACCGGTCCACTTCTCGGTCAACTACTACGAAGAAGACCGCCGGAACGGAACGCCCACCCAGATCAACAGCTCGCGGCTGGTGATGCTGGAGGGCGGCGTCACCCAGGAGAACTGGGATCTGCGGATGTTCGGCCAGGACTCGCGCCTGAACAGTGATTTCTCGCGCATCCTCCCCGGCCGCGACCGCGAAATCCCCACGTCCCAGCAGATGTACGAGTACTCCGGGGTCGGGGGCGTCTTCACGGCCCGGCTCGGCGAGGGCCTGCAGGCGGGCGGCGACTGGGTGCGGACCTCGTGGGGCGACCACGCCCAGAACCGGCTCGGCGGTTTCGTGCAAAAGAGCCTGGACCTCACCCCGGATCTGGAGCTGCTCGCCGACGGCCGGGTCGATCTCTGGCAGAACGCGGGGACCAAGGCGAGCCTCAATCCCCGTATCGGGATCAACTACCGGGTGGTTCGCAGCGCGGCGCTGCGCGCCTCCGCCTACCGCGGCTTCCGGGCCCCCTCGCTGAATGAGCTCTACCGGCCGTTCCGGGTGGGAAACGTCCGGGTGGCCGCGAACGACCAGCTTGGCGAGGAGTCGCTCTACGGGGTGGAAGCCGGATTGGACTTCTATCCGACGGACATGTTGTTGATCCGCGGGAACGCCTACTGGAACTCGCTTCGTGACACGGTCGGGAACATCACCCTCGAGGTGAACGACGAGGGAGTCTTTCGCCAGCGCCAGAACATCGGCCGCTCCACCGCGCGGGGTTTCGAGGCCGAGGCGTACGCGTACGCAAGCGACCAGCTCGAGGTCTTCGCGTCGTACCTGTACTCGGCGACGTCGGTGGAAGAGACCGGGCTCCGCATCCCCCAGGTTCCCCTGCATCAGGGAGTGGTGGGCGTCACCTGGCGGGGTCCTGCGGTGGTCCGCGCCGATCTGCGGTTCATGAGCGACCAGTTCGAGGACGACCGGAACGAACTGCCGATGGCGGGCTTCGCCTCCCTCGGCGTGCGGGTCGCCTATCCGGTGAACGACCAGTGGGGCGTCTTCCTCGCCGGAGAGAACCTGCTTGACGCCGAGATCATCTCGGCTCGCACACCGATCGAGACCCTCGGTACCCCCCGCGCGGTCCACATCGGCGTGGACGTCAACCTCGGCAGGTAACGAGCCGGACCGCGCGGGCGTCGCCGCCGGAAGCGGCGCCGCAGCGCCCTGGCCCGATCAAAGCGAGCCGCGAGGCGCGACCCACTCCGTCGTCTGGCCGGTGACCGCCGCAATGGCATCGAAGTCCGTGTCGTAGTGGAGCACAGTCAGGCCCGCCGATTCCGCCGCGGCCGCGATGATCAGATCGGGTATCGGTAGCCGGTGACGGCCGCGTCCGGCGAGGAGTCCCTGAACGGAGATCGCCCGCTCGAAGATCGCTTCGGTCAGCTCGACGCGCCGGTACGCCAGTTTGCGCCGCGTCCGCACCTGCGCGTGTTCGGTCTGGTTCCGGGTTGAGTAGAGCACCTCGAGCTCCAGGATCGCGCACGTGGCGGCCTCTCCAGCCTCGATGATGGGCTCGAGACGGGCTCGCACCGCGGGGTGGGGCATGCGCGCCAGCGCGCTCTTGTCGAGCAGGTAGGGCACCGGACCAGACGGAAGCTCAGCGGCGCCACGCCTTCGCCATGACGCTTTCGTCCGCGAGGTCGAGGCCGTCCATTCTGGTGAGCGCCCGGATCTCCTCGCGCTGCGCTTCTCTCCTTAGGAGCTCGCGCAGCGCGCCGTCAATCGTGTCCTTGATTGACGAGGTCCCCAGAAGGCGCCTCGCCTGAGCGATCAGGCGATCGTCGATCTCCACGCTGGTCTTCCTCATGACGGTGTGCGCTTCCTTCCCGCGATGATATCCCATGGTGGAGATACATTACATTCTGTAGACGTCTAGATGGATATCCGCGCCAACGTGTCGAGCTCGTCCGGCAAACCGCCGGGTACGATGTTCCGCTTGATCGGTACTCGCTTGTTTCCCGCCGCCATGTTGTCGCGGTGGTCCCACGGACTCTCTGTCGCGTCGCTCTTCCTGATCGCCTGCGGCGGCGGCAGCGGCGAGCCACCCGCGACCGAATCCCCCTACGAGGACCGCTCCGACTGGCCGGTGCGGGAGCAGCGCGACGAGCCGTTCGACGTGCTCCACTACCGGGTCGCGCTCGACCTGGACGAGACCACCAAGAGCATGGACGGGACCGTGGATGTCCGGCTCCAGGCCGAGGAGGACATCACCGAGATCGGCCTTGACGCGGCGACCTACGAGGTCCGCGCCGTGCGCGCCGGCGACGACGAACTCGACTTCGTCCACGAGGGCGGAACGCTGGCCATCACCCTGGCTGAACCGCTCGCGGCGGGCGAGACGCTGACACTCAGCATCGACTACGGCGGGTCCGGCATCGACGTGGACGCGACGCAGTACGGAATGCCGGCCAGTTACGACCTCGGCCTCGACTTCAAGGACGAAACCGACGCCAACCCCCAGCTCATCAACACCCTCTCGTTCCCCGAGGGCGCGCGCCACTGGTACCCGTCCGTGGATCACCCGGCGGACCGGACCACCTTCGAGCTCCTCGCCACCGTGCGGGAGGACTGGAAGGTGCTCTCGAACGGCCGGCTCCTCGGCATCACCGAGGGAGCCCGCCCGGGGACCAGGACGCATCACTGGCGGCTCGACGAGCCCCATCCGACCTACCTCTCGGTGCTGGTCGCCGGACCCTATGAAGTCATCGAGGACTTCCACGGCGAAATTCCGGTGAACTACTGGGTCTATCCGAAGGACGTCGAGGACGCCCACCGCAGCTTCCACAAGACGACGGCGATGATGGCCTTCTTCGACGAGGAGTTCGGCGTCCCCTACCCCTGGAACAAGTACGACCAGATCACGATCCCGGGAATCGGCGGCGGCGCCGAGAGCACCACCGCCACGGTGCTCGGGCAGAGCACGATCCACGACGAGCGCGCCGAGCAGGACTTTCCGAGCCACGGCCTGGTGGCCCACGAGGTCGCGCACCACTGGTGGGGCGACCTCACCACCTACCGGGACTGGGGCGAGACGTGGCTCACCGAGAGCTTCGGGACCTATTCCGAATACCGCTGGCACGCCTACGAACTGGGCCCCGACGAAGCTGGCGAGAACATGCGCCGGAAGCGCGAGTCCTATCTCCGCCAGGCTCAGACCGTGCTCCGCCCGGTCATCACCAATCAGTGGCGCCGCCCGAACGACAACTTCGATTCGCACACCTATCCGAAGGGCGCGGCGCTCATTCGGCTGCTCCGCCACATAACCGGCGACGCGGAGTTCCGGGCCGGCATCAAGCACTTCCTGGAGAAGCACTCCTTCCAGCCGGTGGACACCGAGGACTTCATCGTCGCCTTCGCCGAGGCCGTGGATCAGGACATCCGCTGGTTCATCGACATGTGGCTGCGCCGTCCGGGCCACCCGGTGCTGGAGATCGCCTCGGAGTGGGATGGGGATTCCGTCGAGATGCATATCCGCCAGGTCCAGGGGCCGGAGGCCAGCATGGGCACGGTGCCGGAGGCGTACCGCGCCCCGCTCTCGGTCCGGGTGGTGACCGCGTCGGATTCCGAGGTCCATCCGTTCACGTTGGAAGGCCGGGAGCAGCACCTCAGCTTCCCGGCCGCCGAGGAACCGCGCTACGTCCGCTTCGACGCGGACGATGTGCTGCTCGCCGTGCTTCGGATCGACAAATCGGAAGCGGAGTGGATGGCGCAACTCGCGGATGACGACGCCGCCGGACGCCGGCGCGCGGCGGTCGCGCTCGGCGAGATGGGCGGCGACCAGGCCCGCGCGGCGCTTCGTCGGGCGCTCGCGGGCGACGCCTTCTGGTCGGTGCGCCAGGCGGCGGTCGCCGGACTCGACCCGGGAGACGCGGAGGATGCGGAGGTCCTGCGGACCGCCGCGATGGAGGACGCGAAATCCGACGTGCGGACTTCAGCGATCGCCCGGTTGGGCGCCTCGGCGGGAGCCGAGTTCCTGACCGAGCGGTTCCACGGCGACTCCAGCTACCGGGCGCAGGCCGCCGCGGTCACCGCGCTCGGCGAGATCGGTGGCGATGCGGCCGCCGCCGTCCTCGAGGAAGCCGCCGCGATGGCTTCCCCCCGGGACATCGTGGCCCGGGCTGCGCTCGAAGCGATGGCCGGGAATCGTGAGCGCGACTAATGCTACAGAGATACAAGAGAACCGGGCTACGCATCGACAAGCCGTTGGTGCCGAATATGGTGACGCAAGGTCCAATCCCTGCCTCTTGACATGCGAATTCGTTCCATCTCGGCGTCCTCGGGAGTAAGTTGCTGAATGGCCCGGCGCAAGCGGCGTAACGCCCCAGATCGGACGCCGTACTCGGGCCCAATACGGGGATTCTGGTCCTATGTCCGCGCGGATGACCGCGCCGATCGCGGGCGCATACGGGTACTGGCAGAAGACGTAGTCGCTCAGTATGAGATGTTGACCGGAGAGAAGATCCAGTTGTTCTTCGACCAGACTTCTCTTGTGTGGGGTGATGATTGGAAGCAGAAGGTTGATGAGTTCCTGGAGTCAGCGGCCTTCTTCATCGCTGTGATTACCCCGCGCTATCTGCTAAGTGACGAGTGTCGGCGAGAGTTCCGCTCTTTTGCTCAGCAGGCGGAAGAAACCGGATTACGGGGACTGATACTGCCTCTCTACTACGTTGATGTGCCGTCTCTTAGTGATGCTGCCCCCAACGATGATCTGCTTGAATCGGTGCGACGATTCCAATATATGGACTGGAGGGAACGGCGGTTCAAAGAGGTTGAAACGGAGGAGTATCGCCGGGCTGTAGACGAGGTTGCCAAACGGTTGATTTCAGAAAACAAGCAGGTAGACGAGACGCGACGAATGGAAACACCTCTGGCGGAGGATGGGGACAGTTCGGAGAAGGAGCCATTCGGACTGATCGATCGCCTGGCTAGGCTCGAAGAAACTATGCCTAAGTGGAAGGACACGAGCGAGTCCATCGCCGGGTGCATAGAAGAAGTCGGTCAAGCAATGCGAGACGCAACAAACAAGATCACGAATCGACCCGCCGGTCCAGCGGATTTCGTTTACAGAAAGCAGGTAGCTCGTCAGCTGGCCCAACAGCTTGAAGAACCCGCGAATAGGATTTTTGGGCACGGCCACGAATTTGCGTCGCAACTCCACGTAGTGGATGATGGCATTCGGACTTTGATCGACGGAGGAACAAGGGAGGCTCGAGAGGGTGGCGAGGGCGAAAGGGAGGCCCTATGCGAGTTCTTCGCGAGGGTGCGGACTCTTGCTTCGAGTGTCACGGAAAGCCTTGAAGCGGTGAAGGGCATGGTCGGAATTCTCTTCAACTTGCAAAACCTGTCGAGGGATCTCCGACCAGTGCTTCGGCGTCTCTCCGGTGGCCTGACAGCGATGGTGGACGCGAGGGAAGTCACCGATGAGTGGGTAAGGCTGATTGAGAGCTCGGGGATCGAATGCCCGGAGTGAATTAGAAGCAAACAGGCACACATGTCTTCAACGGCAGTTTGGTGCCCGGAAAGCGAGGAGTGCAGGTTTTCAAGCAACTGTGCATCTTTAGAGGGCCCCGCAACCCTGGCTGATGGGGTCACGCTCTTCACGGAGTTTCTCGGCACCTGCTTCTACTTGAGGGAGCTGATCTGAGCGAGCCGGAGCCCGCAGCGCGTGCGGCGCTCGGTCACTGGGCGCTCGGCTACATCCATCCATGGCCCGATGGCAACGGGCGCGTCGCACGTTTCCTGATGAACCTCATGCTGTGTTCTGGTGGTTATCCCTAGGCGGTGATCCGGGTGGAACACCGGGCGGAATACATGGCCGCGCTGGACGAAGCTAGCAGCGGGCAGCGCATTGAGCCGTTGGCACGGTTTCTGGCTGAGCGGGCGGTCGCTGAGGGTGCCGAGTCCTGATTGCCCAAGAATGTCATCAACTAGACTTGGGAGGCTATTCGGAAGGTGGAGTCAATCGCACTCTCTGGAGGGACGTAACGTGGTAATTCCAATGGTTCCCATTGCTGCACTCGTAGCGATCGCGGGTGGCAGCTATACCCTCGCTTGGTACAACAGCCTAAGTAGGAAGAAACAGGAAGAACTCAACAAGTCCGTAATCACGCTGTGCAAGAGATGGTTCGGTCGGCCGCCCGACAAACTGACCCCCAGCCAGGCGGAGCGAGTCCTCGACAAAACCCGCACCGAATCGGAGAGCTGATGTGATTCCCGACCGCGAGGACCGCCGAGTCTAGAAACGCAGCGAATGACTGGTCCGCGCGACCAGTGCGAGACCGGCGGAATTCGCGTTGCCGCACCGCGCGCGGCTGGCTACGATATTCTGGTCAGAATGGTCAGATACAGGACGCGCCCGCGGGTCTGGCAGGTCCAGGAAGCGAAAGCGCGCTTTAGTGCGCTGGTGCGCGACGCCTCCACCCAGGGTCCACAAACGATCACGATTCACGGACGGCGCGCCGCGGTTCTCCTTTCCCCCGAGGACTACGACCGGCTGAAACGTCCGCCCTCGTCACTAGCGGAGTTCCTCGCCCGTTCTCCGCTGGCCGGAGCGGACCTGAAGCTGGCGCGCGACCGCTCGTTGCCGCGCGACGTGGACCTGTGAGCTATCTCGTCGATACCTGCGCCGTTTCGGAACTCATCAAGCTCCGTCCGCACGCGCCGGTCTTCGATTGGTTTCAGGCTGCCCATCCGGACGGGTTGTTCCTCAGTTCGCTGACCTTGGGCGAGATCCGGAAAGGCGTCGAGGGCATGCCCCGGGGGCGCCGGCGGGATCGAATCTCCGCGTGGCTCGAGACGGAGCTGCCGGGCTGGTTTGAGGGTCGTGTCCTTTCGGTTAGCCCGGTGGTCGCCGATACGTGGGGGTGTCTGGCGGCGCAACTCCCAACCCTGCCGGTCATCGACGGGCTGATCGCCGCGACCGCTCGCCACCACCGCCTTGCGGTCGTTACTCGTAACGAAACGGATTTCGCGAAAACCGGAGTCGAGATCGTGAATCCCTGGCGCGGGTAGGCTCAAGACACCCGTGGGGATGCGGCGGCATCCCGGTCTGATTGTCCGCCGGAAAGGCGCGGAAACGACGCGAAGATCCTCCGGAGGCGGCGAAGGAGGGCCGCGAATGGATGCCAGATCCCGACGGGCGGCGGTGCCGGTCCGAAGATCAGGTCTGAACCGCGGCGTTCCCTCGGGGGCCCGACCCGGGTACGATGGGGGGTCCGGAGACGCTGCGGATGGACCGTGCCCTGACTGTTGTCGCGTGCTGCGTGAGTCTGTGCGCCGCGACCGCGGCCGGCGCCCAGGGCGACACGGACCGGTTCCAGTGGCCCTCGTTCCGGGGCCCGCTGGCTTCCGGGGTGGCTGACGGGCAGGATCCGCCGACGCTCTGGGATGCGGTGACCGGGCACAACATCCTCTGGAAGGCCAGGATTCCGGGCCTCGGGCACTCGAGCCCGGTGATCTGGGGTGACCGCATCTTCGTGACCACCGCGGTGAGCGACGACCCGGACCCGGTCTTCCGCTACGGGCCGGACGGGCGGATCGACCGCCGCTCCGACCGCGAGCGGAACACCTGGTTCGTATACGCGATCGACCGTCAGGGCGGAGACGTGCTCTGGGCGCGCGAAGCGGTCAGCGAGGCTCCGGAAATCCAGCGCCACCCCAAGAACAGCTACGCCTCGGCGACGCCGGCTACCGACGGGAAACACGTCGCGGTGCTGGTCGCCACCGGCAACCTGTTTCTCTACGACTTCGACGGAGCGCTCCTCTGGGAGGCGGACCTCGGTCCGCTGGATTCGGGCGCCTCCTACGACGACACCTACCAGTGGGGGGCCGCCAGTTCCCCGATCATCTGGGAGAACCTGGTGATCGTGCAGGCCGACCAGCAGGAAGGCTCCTTCATCGCCGCCTTCGACGTGGCCAGTGGGGAGCAGGTGTGGCGGACCGAGCGGGACGTGATCTCCGCCTTCTCGACGCCCACGGTCCACGCGGGAGCCGAGCGGACCGAGTTGATCACGAACGGCGCCGGCACCATGTTCGGCTACGACCCCATGACGGGCGAGGAGCTCTGGCGCATGTCGGGCAGCTCGTTCAACACCACCCCGACCCCGGTGGTGGATGGGGAGCTCATCTACCTGACGAGCGGTTACCGGATCCGCCCGATCTTCGCGATCCGCACCGGCGCGAGCGGTGACATCTCGCTGGCCGAAGGGACGCGGTCCAATGACCACGTCGCCTGGAGTTCGCCCCGCGACGGGCCGTACATGGCCTCGCCGCTCGTGTACCAGGGCTATCTCTACGTGGTGGCGACCAACGGCGTCCTCACCGTCTTCGACGCCGCGAGCGGCGAGCGGGTGTACAAGCGGCGCATCGGCCAGCGGGGCGGCGCCTACACCGCTTCGCCCGTCGCGGCCGACGGCCGCATCTACCTGACGAGCGAGGACGGCGACATCTTCGTCATCCGCGCCGGCCCGGAGTACGAAGAACTCGCGACGAACACCATGGACGAGGTGTGTCTCGCCACCCCGGCGATCTCCGAGGGGCAGCTCTTCATCCGCACGACAAACCACCTGGTGGCGATCCGCGACGGCATCGCCCCGACCATGGCCGCCGCGACGTCGTCCTCGTCGCCATTTCCGGAGGTGTTTGCGGCCGATCAGGTGCTGCCCTTCGATGATTTCGAAGACGGTGACCTCTTCGCCCACACCGGGGTCCGCTGGCACACCTTCACGAACGGCGTCTCGAGCGCCGATCTCTCCCTCGCCGCCGGGGGCGCGGCCTCGACTCCCGCCGCCGCGCGGGTTGACGGCACGCTCGCGGCCGGCGCCGCCCGCGGCCCGCTGGCTCAGATGTACCAGCCGTTCGACCGTGGCGGGGTTCCGGTCAGCCTGGAGGGACTCGGCGGCATCCGGCTCCATGCCAGGGGAAGCCACGCCTTCGAGTTGACCCTCCGTTGCAGCGGGGTCGATTTCGGGCGGGAAGTGGGGATCTCGGAGGACTGGCAGGTCGTGGAACTCGCGGCGGACGAACTCGTCCCCGTCGCGGTGCCCGAGGATGCCGCCCTCTGGGACGGGAACAACTGCACGGGGATCTACCTCTCCCGGCGCGGCGAATCCGAACTCGGAACGTTCTGGTTCGAGGTGGACGAGTTCACGCTTTACGGGAAAGACGCCTGGGAGTCACGGGATCGGTAGCCGGTTCCAGTGACGCCGGTACGGCCGGCGCATCAGCACAACCCTCAAGATCGAGAGTAGTCAATTCATGTCAACTGCAGAAACAACCTACAAGAAGATCGTCTTCGACAGCGACATAGGCTTTTACGCCACGCTCAAAAAACGCGTGCATGAGCGATTCCCGGACCTCAAGACCCGAAAAACGGGAGGCTGGCGGATGCTGCCCAAGACGGCAATCATCCTGACGGCGCTGGTCGTTTCGTACATCTTCCTGGTTTTCTTTTCCACGTCGGTGATCTCGACGATCATCGCGGCGTTTGCCCTCTCGCAGGCCCTGGTTCTGGTCGGCTTCAATCTGGTGCACGAAGGCGCACACGGGAGCTATTGCGACAACAAGAAGATCAACTGGCTGATGGGCTCCACCGCGAGTTTCATCGGAGCCAGCCAGATGATCTGGCAGCACAAGCACAATGTCCTCCATCACACCTATACGAATGTCGAGGAAATGGACACGGACATTCAGACCAACGCCATCATGCGGTGGAGCCAGTTGCAGGAATGGCGGCCGTGGCACCGGTTTCAGCACCTGTATGCCTATCCGATGTACAGCATGTTGACCCTGCAGGTGATCTACAGCGATTTCAAGAGGATCATCTCCGGGCGCATCGGCAACTACTCACTGCCAAAGCCAAGCGCGTCGCAGCAAGCAACCTTCTGGGGGACCAAGCTGTTCTATCTCGGCTACGCCCTGGTGCTCCCGCTCTTTTTCAACGGCTGGTGGCAGGTGCTGGCGGTCTTCTTGTTCATCAACCTGATCGCCGGCGTGACCCTGGCCGCGGTGTTTTCGCTGGCTCACACGGTGGAGGGCACGACCTTTCCGATACCGGACCCCAAGTCCGGCGCGATCGAAAAGGAGTGGGCCATTCACGAAGTGGAGACCACGGCGAACTTCGCGCCCCGGAGCAGACTGGCTGCCTGGTACCTCGGCGGTCTGAATTCCCAGATCGAACATCATCTGTTCCCCAATGTGTGCCATCTCCACTATCCGCGCATCCGCCGCGTCGTTGAGGAGACCTGCCGGGACTTTTCGGTTCGCTACATGTCCTTTCCCACGTTCGCTTCGGCGCTCCGATCGCACTATCGGCACCTGAAGGCGATGGGGCAGCGACGATTCGTCGCTCCGGGAGTTCCCGGTTAGGGAATTTCCCCCGCCGCTCGGCGCGGCTTCGACTAACGGTTGCTGCCGAGATAGAGGGTGTTCGGCGCGTCCGATCGCCCGGCGACGATGTCGAGCGCGCCGTCGCCGTTGACGTCGCCGATCGCGAGCCCGTACATGGCGCCTTCGGCGTCGCCGAAGGGGGTCCGGGTGAAGGAGGTTCCGGAGCCGTCGTTCGCCAGAATCGCTCCGGGCGCTCCACGGTTGCCGACCACTACATCCAGATCCCCGTCGCCATCGAGGTCGGCCACCGCCAGCGAGTAGGCGTTGTCGGACGGGTCCGCGATCTGCCGGCGTTCCTCGAACGTAACGCCGTCGCGGCCCCGGTAGAGCCACACCCCGCCCCCGCGCTGCTCGCCCAGCACGATGTCGAGCCTCCCGTCACCGTTCAGGTCGCCGAAGGTCACCGCCCGGGTGGCGGATTCGGCGGGGCCCACCGCGTGGGTCTCGGAGAAGCCGCCGTGTCCGTCATTCACATAGAGAAAGCTCTGGCCGCCGTCCCGGTGCGGGACGAACAGGTCCTGGAACCCATCGCCGGTGAGGTCCGCCGCCCCGATGGAGGTCGCCGAATTCCGTGACAGGACCCGGCAGTCGGGGAACGCCCCGGATCCATCGTTGACACAGACGTAGTTGGCGCTGCGGTTCTCGGCGCCGCCGCGGTTGGCCACGACGATCTCGGGCCGGTCGTCGCCGTTCAGGTCGGCCACGGTGACGTTCCGCGTGGGCCACGACGCCTCGCCGAACGTTCCGGCAAGCGCGAAGGAACCCGCCCCGTCCCCGAAATAGACGCGCTTGTCGTCGGGGCGGTCGTTGCCCACCACCAGGTCGAGGTCGCCGTCCCCGTCCAGATCGGCGAGCGCCGCGGTGTAGGTGTTGTCCGCCGATCCCGGGAGTTCGTGGCGTTCGGCGAAACCGCCCGAGCCGTCGTTCAGGAGCACCCAGTCCTTCAGCGGCCAGTGCCGGCCCTTCGCGAGCACGATGTCGAGATCGCCGTCCCCATCGAGATCCCCCAGGGTCGCGTTCGCACTGGTCTCGGCGGTTGCCTCGAGCGGAACCGCCTGCATCTCCTGGGCGCTCCCGCCGGATGGCGCCAGCAGCAACCCGGGCAGCACGAGGACCGCCGCGCCGGGAAGCACCGGCAGAACCCGGGACGGGCCCCTACCTTGAAATTCCACGGGCGAGGTGCGTTTTTTCAAGGTAGATCCCGGCGGGCGGCGCTATTCCGCGCGGCGGTTCGGGCCGATATCCACCTCGGTCACGTGGATGCTGAGGCCCGCTCCCGCGCGGACGCCGATCACCCCGTCGAGGGCAACCTGGTCCCCCGGCAGCTCCGCGATCTGGGCGTCGTTCAGATAGAAGACCGTGCGGTCTCCGCGGACGTCCACCGCGAGCACGTTCTTGACCGGTCCCGCAGCCTCGGCGCCCAGCGCCGCGACCGCGTCGTGCTCTGTCCAGGGCACGAGATCGCTGGTCTTCCCTCCGGAGTGCCTGGCGATCCGGAAGTGGCGATCGTTCCGCAGTTCGAACGAGACGTAGCCGGCCGAGTCACCGTCGAGGCCGCTGCCGGCAAGAAAGAGACCGAAGGGGCTGTCGAGGCGGATGGAGCCCGACTGGTCCGGGTCGCCCTCCGGAAACAGGAAGATGGTGCTGCTGACCCCGTAGGCGCCCGAGGCAAAGCTGCCCGGGTCCCAGAAGAGCCCGCCGGGGCCGGCGAAGACGTGCCAGCCGGGCCGCATCACCACGAAGCGGCGATCCGTGTCCGTCGTGCCGTCGTCGTAGCGCGCGTTCCAGTGGGAGGGCCGTTCGAGGTTGAGGCCGGACTGCGCTGCCGCGGACGTTGCGAGGAGGCCAGTGGCGAGGACGAGGCCGGCGCGGATTCTCATGGCCGCTGAATCCTAAAGCCGCCGTAGCCGCAAAGGTCCGTCCCGCCGCCCGCCTGCGGCGGGCTGTGCCGGCCTGGAGGCCGGCGTTCCCGTGCCTCTGCAACATCACGGCTGGTCGGGTGCCCGCCGAGAGGGGAACCATCCGGCGTCGATTTCGGCGCCGTGAGCAGGAGAAATCCCGCCTACGGAAAGCGCGCCGCGATCCAGGCCTGCCATCCGGCGGCGTCGCCGGCCGCCGCCGGCCCCTCGTCGCCGTAGTAGTAGACGCTGAGGACCACGGTCGCCCGCTCCGCGATCTTGTAGGCGCACGCCGCCGCGATGCCCGGCGCCGGCCGGTCGAGGCGGACCAGCACGCAGGGCTGGAGGCCCTCGGGCCGGAGTTCATCGAGAACCCCCGCGAGGCTGCCGGCGTCGGAATCGGGGAGCGCCCAGGGGTCGCCAGGTGCGAGCCCGCCGGTATCGAGCGTGGCGAGGAGGGCATTCCAGGAGTCCTCCACCGAACCGTCGAAGGCGCCGTAGGCCCGGACGATGGTGGCGCGCTGACCGCGGAAGTGGGTGAGGTAGAGCCGCAGAATGGCGAGCGCCTGGGGCCATCCGTTCTCGAAGTTCTCGAGCTGGTCGTCCCAGTCGTCCGTGCTCGCGAACAGGCTGTGCACCACGCGGACGAGGCAGCGGCCCCCGGCGCGCGGCTCGATGGTCCACTCGGTGGCGGTCGGCGGCCCCTCCGCTCCGCAGTCCTTCCCCTCGTGGCGGAAACGCCGGGGCGGATCCCAGGCGGTCACCTTCGCCGGAATGTGGTCCATTTCGGAACCGGTGTGGTAGGCGAGGCTGCCGCCGACGCGTTCCTCGACGTCGGTCGGGTAGAACCAGGAACCGATGCCGGGGCCGGTGGCGATGGCCTCCCACACCTCCTCGGGCGTGCCGGGGACCTCGGCTTCGACCTGGATCGAGCGGCGGCCGGATGGATCGTGCTTGATGCTCATGATGTTTCCTTGGCGGAAGTGCCCGCCGGAGCCGGATAGGCGACGACCACCAGTCGGTGGCTGCGCCCCCCGGGAACGGATTCGTCGTGGTAGCGCCGGACGAGTTCCGTGATCGCGCCGACGAGTTCGCTGCTGAACCGGGCCCGGGCCTCCGGGGAGGAGAACCGGACCTCGGTATCGATCGAGAGGGTGGCGAGCCGCTTGCCGGTCTCGGTGGCGCGCCGCAGGAATTGACTGAGCTCACGCACGACGCGGGCGGCGAGGGCGATCAGGTAGCCGGCGGACAGCCGGTCCCGCGTCCGTCCGGGGTCGCTGGCCAGCGGGCCGAGGGCCGCCGGACTCACCACGTAGGAGCGGGCGGTCGCCACCAGCCGCCGTTCGGTCAGCCCGCCCCAACGGCGTTCTTCCACGACCCGCGCGAGCCCGTGTTTCTCGAGGGTGCGCACGTGGTAGTTGACCTTCTGGCGGGGGAGGCCGACCCGGGCCGCCAGGGTCGCGGCCGACACCGGTTCCGCCATTTCCGCGAGCAGCCGGGCCCGCTTCGGGTCCAGCGTCAGCGCGGCGGCGACCGGTTCCTCGATGACGGCGATGTCGAGCATGGGCTACGGATCAAAGCATTGACAAAAATATTTGTCAAGTGCTCTCCGGGAGAATAGCCGCTGCGCTCGGCGTTCGGCATCCGTCGGAATACACTTGGTATTCCTCCCGATTCGCACCGCCCCCGCCGGGCGAACCGGGCCGCTCTGGGTGCCCCGCACTACTTCCGGAACACCACACCAGCCAGGAACGATTCAATGAGAGACCTGATCCCCGCAAACGCGTTGGCGGTGCTGATGCTCGCCGGCATCGCAGCAACCGCCGCCGCTCAGGAAACCGGAGAACCGGCACGCCAGGAGGTCTGGCTGGGCGACACCTTCGCGGCGAGCTACGCGGCGCGGATCGAGGGCGACTGGCTCATTGTCGATGTCTGGCACGAGCCCGGCTGGCACACCTACGCGATGGACAATGTGGAACGCGCGAGAGAGGTGACCGGGAAGGCCACCCCCGACACCGAGTTGCCGACGCGCATCACCCCTTCACCCGGGATCGAATTGGCGAAGCCCTGGCGCCAGACGAGCCCGACCGAACTCTCTCAGCCCGACCTCCGCTGGTACACCTGGGGCTTCGAAGACCGTTCGTTCTTCGCGGCCCGCGTCGTGCGCGCGGATCCCGGGAGCTGGGTCCAGGTGGATGCGCAGGCCTGTACCGACCGGTTGTGCGCGATGGTGGACGCCCTCCGCGTCCCGGTGACGCGCGGCGACGGACCATCCGTCGATCCCGGGTCCCTTGCGGTGGTAGGGAGTTCGGAGGACTAGTCGGCGGAGCTGGACGGCAGCCGCGAGCGCGGGTTGCATCTGCACCGCCCGCTCTCTAATCTGGCGCCGCACCGAGAAACTGCTTTCCGTTTCTGCTGATCGGGGTGCCTCCGGTGGCGCGCCGCCAGGGATGGGTGCCGCACCTGGAAGGACTGCCATGCAACAACACACATCGGTCAGAGGCCCCGGCGCCCTGCTCCTCGCTGCTGCCGGCCTGTTCGTCGGGCTGAGCGGTCCGGGACACTCGGCGGCGGCCGGGGGACAGCCGCTCGAGGACGACACTCTCGAATGGCTGAGCAACTACGAGCAGGCGCTGGCGCTGGCGAAAGAGACGGGACGGCCGTTACTGGTCGAATTCCGCTGCTCGCCCTGAATCACCGGCCGACGATTCGACGCACAGGTTGTGCTGTCGCCGCGAGATTCCGAGAGGGGACGTCTGCTCGAACGCTTCGTCCGCGCCCGCATCACGAACATGCGTCCCATCGACGTCGGCCTCTACGACTTCGATTGGCATCACTCCATCTACTTCTTCATCGTCAGTCCGGACGAGCAGATCTACCTGCGCTACGGCGGACGCGACGCGGTCTCGGCCGACTCGTACCTGGATCTCGACAGCTTCGCGCTCGCGCTCCGGGCGGGCCTCGGAGAGCACGAGCGATGGCTCGCCGGGGAGTTGCCGGCGCCTCGGCGGCCGCCGCCTTTCTTCCCCGGCGACCTGCAGCGCTTGCGCGAGCAGCAACTGCAGCGGGGGCGCTGCGTCGAATGCCACATGATCGGGGACTACCGGGCCGCCGCGAGGGAGCGGGAGGGAACGCTGGACAAGCGGCAAGAGATGTTCCGCTCGCCCGACATTCGGAACCTCGGCATCCACCTCGAGGTGCCGCGGGGCCTCGTGGTCGAGCGCGCCGAGGGAGCGGCCATGGCCGCCGGACTGCTCCCCGGCGACGCCATCGTGAACTTCTCCGGGAAACGGGTCCTGACGTTCGGCGACCTGCTCTACGTCCACGACGGTCTGGATCGGGCCGCCACGCACCTCTCCCTGACCGTCGAGCGAACCGGGGTCGGGCCGGTTGATCTCTCGATCGAACTGCCGGCGCAGTGGTGGGTTTCGGACATCGCCCACCGTTTCTGGTCGATCGATCCCCAGACCCACGTGACCACCGCTCCGCTCGCCGACGCGAGGAAGCGCGACCTCGGCTTCGATCCCGAAGGCTTCGCCTGTGAGGTCACCCGCGTCAACCCCCGCGCCGGGGTGCTCAAGCTCCACGACCTCCGGGCCGGAGATGTCATCTACTCCGTGGACGGGGTCGAGGCGGACCCGGAGGTCTCGGACTGTCTCGTCTATCTGCGGCTGAACGTCTCCGCCGGGGACGAGGTTGAGCTCGGCGTGCTCCGTGACGGCGCCCGCACGCCAATGACCGTCCGGACCCACCGCCAGCGCTTTCGCAAGCTTGGAACCCCGTAGCAGCCTGTGGCAAAACCCCCGTGAGCGGGGAGGCGCCCACCTGACAAACGCTCCGGAGTCGTTCCTGGGGGGCTATCCCGGAAGCTGCGGCGTCTCGGACGGGGTTCCGACCGTCATTCGCCCGTATCGCAGGAACAGGGCCGGAACGACGATCATGTTGAGCACGGTCGAGGTGGTCAGGCCGCCGAGGACGACGACCGCAAGTGGCGCCTGGATTTCCTTCCCCGGTTCGCCGATCCCCAGCGCGAGCGGGATGAGGGCGAGGCCTGCGGTCAGGGCGGTCATCAGAATGGGGCTCAGACGTTCCACCGAGCCCTGCCGGATGGCCTCGGGGAGCGGCATCCCGCCCGCGCACAGGTCCTGGTACCGGCTCACGAGGAGCATCCCGTTCCGGACCGCGATTCCGAACAGGGTTATGAAGCCGACCAGCGTGGCGACATTCACGGTGCCGCCGATCAGCAGGACGGCGGCAATGCCGCCCGTCAGGGCCAGCGGCAGATTCACCATGAGGAACATGGCCGTCCGGAAGCTTCCGAACGCGCGGAACATGATCAGAAAGATCGCCCCGACCGAGAACAGCGACAGAATGGTGATGCGGCGGCTGGCAGCTTCGCCGCTCTCGAACTGGCCTCCGTACTGGAGGAAGTACTCGGGCGGAAGGTCCAGTCCGGCCGCGACCCGATCCTGAAGCTCGGTGACGGCCCCGATGACGTCGCGCTCCGCCACGTTGGCGCTGACCACGATCTTTCGCTGGACGTTTTCTCGCGTGATCATGTTCGGTCCCATGGCCCTCACGATGGAAGCGAGTTGTGACAAGGGCACGATCGGCCCGGCGGGGGTTGCCATCAGCGCGCTGCCGATGGCTTCCGGGTCGGTGCGGTACTCGTCGGCGTAGCGCACCAGGAGATCGAACGTCCGCTCCCCCTCCCGCACGATGGAAACGGCCTCGCCCTGAATCGCGACGTTGACGGCTTGCGCAAGGTGTCCGGGAGTGACGCCGTAGCGGGCCATAGCCCGGCGGTTCGCCCGGACCTGCAACTGAGGCACCTCGGCCTGCTGCTCCGCGGAGACGTCCACGAGACCCTGGACGTCGTGGGCGATGGCCTCAATCTGGCCCGCGATGTTGCGCAGTTCCCGCAGATCGGGTCCGAAGATGCTGATCGCGATCGCGGCGCGCGTCCCGGAAAGCATGTGATCGATGCGGTGGCCGATCGGCTGTCCCACCGTGATGCTGGTTCCGGGAATCCCCGCAAGATGCTCGCGGACCTCGGCCATGACCGCGGCGAGTTCCCGGCCGGTGAGATCCAGTTGGGCTTCCACGTGCGAGACGTTGGCGCCCTGCGCCTCCTCATCCAGTTCGGCGCGGCCGGTGCGCCGCGCCGTCGAAACCACCCCCGGGACCTGTAGCAGCCTCCGTTCCACGCGTCTGCCGGTCTCGTCGGACTCGTCGAGCGAGGTACCCGGTACTCCGATGATCGCGATCGTCAGCGAGCCCTCCTGAAATTCCGGCAGAAACTCCCGGCCCAGCGTGGGAACGACCGCCAGCGTCCCGGCCAGCAGCAGCGCCGACGCGAGAAGCATCTTCCCGGACCGGAGGAGCGCCCAGTCGAGCACCCACCGGTAGAGGAACTCGAGTCCGCGGACCAGCCACGGTTCGCGTTGGCGCCGTATCGAGCGGTCGTTCGGGAGCAGCAGATAGCACAGCGCCGGGGTCACGGTCACGGCGATGAACAGCGACGACAGGATGCTGATGATGTACGCCTCGCCGAGGGGCTTGAGCATCCGCCCTTCCACGCCGGTAAGGAAGAACAGCGGCACGAAGACGATCGTGATGATCAACGTCGCATTGAGGATCGGATCCCGGATCTCGCTGGCGGCGCCGCTGATGATGGACAGCGGGGCGCTGCGCTCACCGCGCGGCCGCCGGCGGTTGTCACGGAGGCGGCGATGGACGTTCTCGGCGAAGATGATCGCGTCGTCAACGAGGGCCCCGATCGCGATCGCCATCCCGCCCAGCGTCATGGTGTTCACCGTGCCGCCGAGAGCACGCATCACGATGATCGCGAGAGCGAGCGATAGGGGAATCGCGACCACCGAGATCAGGGTCGTGCGCACGTTCCAGAGGAAGAACAGCAGCGTGGCGATGACGAACAGGGCGCCGTCACGGAGCGCGAGGATCACGTTGTCCACCGCGAGCGAGATGAAGTCCGCCTGCCGGAAGATCTCCCGTTCCAGGGTGATCCCCTCCGGGAGGACGGCCTCGATCTGGTCCAGTTCGGCTTCTACCCGCTCCGTGAGTTCCAGGGTGTTGGCTCCGGCCTGTTTCTGGATCGAGAGGATCACCGCGGGTTCCGCGTTCACGGACCCCGTTCCGTAGGTGATCTTGGGACCCACCTGCACGTCCGCGAGATCCTCGATCAGGACCGGGATTCCCTCCCTCGTCGTCACCACGGTCCGGGCGATGTCTTCGGCATTGCCGGGGCGCACGATCCCGCGAACCAGAACCTCACGCCCGCTCGTCCAGTAGAGGCCTCCGGACACGTTCTCGCTGGATCCCGCGGTGGCGGCGAGCACGTCCTCGAGCCCCACCTCGTAGGCCAGCAGGCGCTGCGGATGGATCAGGACCTGGTATTCGCGGACATCGCCGCCCTGGGAGATCACCTGCGAGACGCCCGGCACCGCCAGCAGCCGGCGGCGCACCACCCAGTCCGCCAGGGTGCGGACCTCCATGAGCCGCGGTTCGGGCGCACTCAAGCCGACCAGCATGATCTCGCCCATGATCGAACTGACGGGCGCGAGCACAGGCGGGTCCACGCCTTCCGGAAGATCCAGCGCCTGCGCCTGCAATCGGGCGCTCACGATCTGCCGGGCGAGGAAGATGTCCGTTCCCCACTCGAAGTCGGCCCAGACAATGCTGATCCCGTGGGCGGATCTCGAGCGGACCCGCCGCACCCCCAGCGCCCCGTTCAGCGCCGTTTCGATCGGGAAGGTGATCGCTACCTCGACATCCTCCGGCGCCAGCCCCTGCGCATCGGTCAACACCGTGACGGTCGGAGCCGTCAGGTCGGGGAAGACATCGACCGGGAACGTGGCGGCGATCCAGCTGCCGCCCACGAAGAGGCCCATGGCGAGGATGAGCGCCAGGAAGGGGTTCTTGAGGGAAGCGCTGACGAAGTGGTCGAGAAAGCCCCGCTGTTCGGATCCACCCATGGCGGATCCGTCAGTGAGCGTGGCCATGGGACGGTTCGATGGTGCCCAGGGCGGCCAGATTGACCTGGTACGCCCCTTCGGTGACCACCTGCTCCCCGAGTTCGAGCCCCGAGGCGACCAGCGTCCATGATCCGTCCGACGCGCCGATGTCCACTACGCGGCGATCGAACATGTCTCCGGTGACCTTGACGTAGATGACGGAGAGACCGTTCTCGTCCTGGATCGCGGAGGTTGGGACCGCCGCGCCTCGCACCGCATCGCCAATGAGGATCTGTCCTTCCGCCAGCATCCCCACCTTCAGGGCCCGGTCGGAATTCGGGACGGCGAACCGGACCGGGAGGGTGCGGCTTTCCGGGTCGATCATGCTGCCGACGGACAGCACCCGGCTCACCGTGTAGGGGCTCGCGCCTCCCTCGACGGTGAACCACGCGCCCCGGATCCGGCCGGTTTCCGCCGCGTAGCGGGCGGGAACCCGGGCGACGAACCAGAGCGTCGTGGTGTTCACGATCGTGAAGAAATGTTCCCCCACTTCCGCCTGCTCGCCGAGCGCGGCGTCACGGACCGCGATCATCCCGTCAATGGGGCTCCGCACGCGGTAGAGGTCGGAAGCGGCATTGTCATCACCGACGTTTCCCGGCGTGCCTCCCCGGATGGCTTCGAAGGCCGCGACCGCGACCGCGAGCTCACGGCGCGCGTCCTCCAGGCGGCGCGCGGGAATGGCGCCCGCCTCAAGAAGGCGCTCGGCCCTTTCGGCCTCGAGTTGCGCCGCCGCCACGTCCGCCTGAGTGCGCTCGTACGAGTTGTCCAGGCGGACGGGTGCAATCAGAGCCAGAACCTGCCCGGCCCGCACGAAATCACCGGGTCCCAGCGGGGGGCCATCCACCTGCACGAGTCCCGCGACCGGGGCGGATACGTGTACGAGACCTCCGGGGGGAGCTACCAGTTCACCGGCGGCCGGAAACGAGGCCGGGATTTCGCGTTCCTCGGCGGTGGCGACCGCAAAAGGAATGGACCACTGTTCTTCCACGGCCAGGGTGATCAGCCCCGCGTCGGGCTCGTCTTCGTGCACGTCTCCCGGCAGGCCGTGCCCCTCATGGTCGTCATGGTCATGCCCGGCATGCGGATCGACCCCTTCCTCGCTCTCGAAAACCTCGAACGGCTGAGCCTCGAATGCGTATTCCCGGCCGTCGGCCGACACCGCAAACGCAGCCCGCCAGGTTCCGATGGTCGGCAGCGTGGGCACCGCGAGATACACGCCCGGGACGCCCGGCTGGGCGGCCAGCTGCCGCTCCGTGCGGGTCGGCCCGACCATGTTGAGCGTCACCCTGGCGTCCTCGACCGGCTGCCAGCTTTCCACCCAGGTCAGGTGGATCTCCCAGGTCTCTTCGCTCTCGGTGCCCACGATCTGGTGCGGGTACAGGGCGAACAGCTCGATGTCTCCGGACCGCGCGGTGAACTGTCCTCCGCCGGGGTGGGGATCGTGCGCCGAGACAGCGGCGTCGCTCTCCTCCCCGGCGCCGCCGCAACCTGCCAGCCCGAGGCTCATCAGCGAAGCGAGCAGCCACCCGTGAACGGCGGTTCGTTGCATTCCCCGCGGGACGCCACCCAGCGCCCGCGGCGCTTCGTTCCGCCGTCCCGTGGGGAAAGCGCCCCACATTCCCGGGACCTCGAAGGGAACCGGGTCTCCACCGGCTGCTAAGGCGTGATGATGCGGGGCGCTTTTTCCACGGGCGGTCATGGTTGCTCCTCCGAGCCCCTTCCCATGGCGCGAAGCAGGTCGAAATAGCCGATCCAGGCGTCGGACTGCAGCGACAGCGCCGTGAGCCGGGCCCCCTGAAACGCGTCGGCCGCGTCGAGCAGTTCGACCAGGGTCATTTCGTTCTCGGCATACGCCGCGGTCGCGGAGGACAGGACGAATTCGCCGTCCGCCAGCAGCCCGTCCACCGCCGCTTCGACGCGGGCCCGCCCGGCTGCGTAGTGATCCGCAGCGCCCACCAGATCGTACTCGGCCAGCCGTCGCCTCAGATCCAGCCGATAGGCGGCCGCGGAACTCCGGGCGGCCGCCTCCTCCTGTGTCCCCCTTCCCCTGTCGAACACCGGCAGGGGCACATCGAGGCTCAGAGCGGCGCCGGCGAATCCGTCCAGATGATGCCGGTATCCGACGCCGACGGCCGGGGCGGGTCTCATGGCGAAACTGGCTACCTCCACACTGGCCTCGGCAGCGTCCCGCTCTCGCGCCGCGGCTTCCAGATCCGGCCGCTCGGAGAGAGCGCCCAGCGCGGCTTCGCGGGTCACCGGTGGTGGAATTCGATCAAGCCCGTTCGAGGGACCGACCTCCTCCGTTCCGGTTCCGGGGGAGATGAGCGCGGCCAGACGCCTTCGGGCGGTGCGGGCCCGGAGTCCGGCGTCCACCACCTCCTGCTCGGCTCGTACCCGCTCGAGGCGTAGCCGGCGGGTCTCGTAGGCCGAGATGTCTCCCGCCTCCAGGCGGGCCTCGGCGTCCTCCGCCACCCTGCGGATCACCTCGGCGGCCTCGCTTACGGTGCGTTCCGCCTCCTCGGCAAACCATGCCACGGCGTAGGCCTCGCGGACCTCGAAGGCGAGCTCAACCGACTCGGCGCGCAGCCCGGCCCGGCTGGCGCTGATGGTGTGGGTGGCCGCCCGGCGCCGCGCGGAGGTGCGGGCGGGCCATTCGACTTCCTGAACGAACTGGATGGTCTGTTCCCAGAACCTCTCCGTCCCGGTCACGGGGTCGTCGTGGTGGAGGTCGTCGTGGCTGAAGGAGAGCGACGGGTTCGAATAGACCCGGGACTGGCGCGCGGCCCCCGCGATCTCTGCGGCCTCCGACCGGGCGATCTTCAACGCGAGGCTGTTCTCGACGAACTCCTGCAGAGCTTCGCCGAGAGTCACGCGACGAACGCCTTCCTGGCCGATGGCGGCGTTCGGCAGCAGGAGAAGGCTGCCGAGAGCCAGTAGCGTTCGCGGACCCGACGTTCGCATTCCTCCCTCCTCCGGCTGACTAGGCCTCAGGAGCCACTGCCTACCCGTTCGCCTAGTCGCGGGCGGTAGCCATCAGGTGGCCGACGTGGTGAGCTTCGAGGCAGCGGCCGGCTGCGGTTTCGAGCTGGATCGTGATGTGGTGGATGTTGAATTCCTTGTAGGCAATGTCCCTGATGCTGTCCAGCAGGGAATCACGGCCGTCACCCGACCCGGAGTCGGGTTCCACCAGAATGTGCGCGGTCATCGCGTCGTATCCCGGAGCCAGGGTCCAGCAATGCACGTCGTGAATCAGCGTGATGCCCTCCAACTGCTCGATCTGGTAGCAGAGTGCGTACACGTCGATGTGTTCCGGAGTGCCCTCCAGAAGGACCTGCACGACCTTGGACAGCAGGCGCCAGGTGCTCGCCAGGATCAGGACCCCGATCAGCAGGCTCAGGACGGGATCCGCCACCTGCCAGCCGAACGCCCAGACGAGCACCCCGGCGACCACCACCGCAACCGACCCCAGCAGGTCGGTGATCATGTGCTGCACCACACCCTGGACCGTGACGTTCCGCTGTGCCGGCCCGTGCAGGAGCCAGACAGCCGAGATGTTCACGACGAGACCGATCGATCCCACGATCAGCAGGAGTTCACCCTGGACTTCCGGAGTGTCGGAGAGACGCCGGTATCCCTCGAAGAGCACCGCGACGGAAATCCCCCACAGCACCAGCGCGTTCACGAGGGCGGCGAAGACTTCCGTGCGATGGAAACCGTAGGTCCGCTCCACCGTCGCTGACTGGGGCGAGAAGCGCATCGCCACCAGGGCGATCCCGATGGACACGCCGTCCGCAAGCATGTGTCCCGCGTGGGCGAGGAGGATCAGGCTGCCCGCCAGGAAGCCGGCGGTGACCTCGCCGATCATGAACCCGACGATCAGAACCAGCGCGATCCACAGGCCTCGGTTGCCCGCGGCAGCGGAACTCTCGGACCGGCCCGGGTCGCCCTGGAAGGGATCCTGGTAATCGTCGCCGGAGTGGCCCGGAGGGGCTGGACCCCGCAGCTGGGAACCGGCGTTGGGACTGTTTGCGTTCGTCAATGCCATCTACCTTTCCCGGCTCCGGCACACGGTGCGTGCGGATCCGCGGCGGCACCTGGAAAGGGGGTCAACATGTTCCAAAATGGCCCGCCATTCCGGCAACATCTTCGCGGATGGCGTGGATTCTTCCTCCAGCGCCGCGTGTCCCGCAGGATGCCCGTCGTCTTGGTCATGGAGTTTCGTGATCGTGCGTCGTCAGCGCCTCGACCATCTCGACGTGATGCTGCTGATGACTCCCGACGATGGCCGCCGCCGGAGTTGCCAGAGTTCAACTGGCTGCTTGAGCAAGGCATCCACCTCCGGGACCAGACGGTACTACGGTACACCGAACATTCGTCAATTGCGACGTCCCAGCACGTTTGCGGTGTCACGCGCGGCGCCCGACGCTCCCCTCGGGGAGCCTGTTCGGGTTGGCAGGCCGGCCCGGAATCCCCGTTTGGCAGCCTGTGGCAAAACCCCCGAGGCCCAGTTCTCCCGGTGGGGGCTCGACGGGCGATGCATCCCGGCCGAACCGCGCCCCTACGAGGCGCTCGGCGTTGCGTTTCGGTCGAAATACACCCGGTATTCCTCCCCCACGCGCCTGGTCAGCCGGGCCCCCACCGGGAGAACTGGCTCCACCGGGAGAACTGGGCCTCACCCGTCTCGGCCACTCACAAGGGTTTCACCACAGGCTGAGGCGGACGCCACACCGGCCTGGCTGCGGAACTCCGCGCGGATCCCGCGGATGTCCTTCGGACGCGTCCGGCAGCAACCGCCGATGAGGGCGGCTCCCAGGCGCCGCCACTCGGGAGCCAGCGTCGGCAAATCCGCCGTTTCGGCTGGTGTCTCCCAGATCTTCCGGACCGGGTCCCAGCGGCCGTCGCCGTTCGGGTAGGCGACCGCCGGCTTGCGGGTCGCCGCCCGGAACTTCGGGAGGAGTGCAGCGAGGTGTTTCGGGGCGGTGCAGTTGACGCCGATCCAGTGGAGGCGCTCACAGTCGGCGAGATCCGCCGCGATTTCCTCGACCGGTGTCCCGTCGGAGAGGCGCGCTCCGTCCCGGCACGTGAAGGACAGCCACGCCGGCGGCGCGTTCTCGAGCCGTTCGAGCAGGCGCCGGAGCACGCGCCCCTCGCGCGCCGACGGGATCGTCTCGATCGCCAGCAGGTCGGCGCCCGCCCGCGCGAGCAGCCCCAGCCGCCGCCAGTGGAAGGCGGCGAGCCCGGCGTCGTCGATCACGGAGTCGCCCGTGTATTCCGACCCGTCGGCGAGGAATGCGCCGTAGGGGCCGACGCTCGCCGCCACCAGCGGGCGCCGGCGTCCGACCCGGTTTGCCGGATCGCGCCAGAAGCGGTTGCGTTCTTCGGTCGCCAGTTCCACCGCGAATCGGAACAGCCGCTCCGAGTCCTTGTCGGAGAGTCCGTAGCGAGCCAGGCCGGGGAAGCTTGCCTGGTAGGTGGCGGAGATGATGCAGTCGGCGCCCGCCACGAGAAAACGGGCGTGGACGGCGCGGACCGCCTCCGGGGTTTCGATCAGCACCTTCGCCGACCAGAGCGGGTGGTTCAGGTCGAACCCGTCGGCTTCCAGCTCGGTCGCGAGGCCGCCGTCGAGAATCAGGGGCTGGGGAATCCCACCCCGATCCAGCCGTGTTTGAAAGCGGTTGGCGACTCGTGCTTCGTCTCCGGCCGACGAACGGCGCCGGTCTGACGGCCGGCGCTCCGGTTCAGCCGCCAAAGATGTCCCGGAAGTAGCGGACCCAGTTGCCGCCGAGGATCTTCGCGATGTCCACCTCGGCGACCCCGCGCCGGTCGAGGGAGTGGGCGACGTTCCGGAAACGCTCCGGCTCGTCGAGGCCTTCGATGAAGGGAGGCCAGCGCACGCGGTAGCTCGGCTTGAAGTTCCTCAGCCGCGGTTCATACCAGTTTTCGCGGGTGGCCCAGGACCGGAGACCGCGGATCGCGTGGTCGGTCGAGATGCCCACGTGCTCGATGCCGCCGATGTCCACCGCGTGCATGATGTGGTTCACGTAGTCCTCGAGCGAGGAGTCCGGATCGGGGCCGACGAAATAGCCGAGGCTGGCGATGCCGGTGATTCCGCCCTTGTCGGACATCGCGCGGATCTGTTCGTCGGTCTTGGCGCGCGGATGATCGTTGTAGATCGCCTCGCAGAAGGTGTGAGTGAACGCCGGGGACGTTCGGGAGACCTCGATCCCGTCCATCGAAGTCTTCCGGCCGCAGTGGGAGAGGTCCACGATGATCCCGAGTTCGTTCATCCGCCCGACGACTTCGACTCCGAAGTCCGAGAGCCCGCCGTCCACCCGCTCGGTGCAGCCGCTGCCCAACCGGTTCTGGGAGTTGTAGGTGAGCTGGATGCAGCGGGTCCCGAGTTCGTAGAGCGGGTCCAGGTTCCGCAGTTCGCCTTCCAGCATGGTGGCGTTCTGGAAACCGAACACCACAGCCATCTTTCCCTCGGCTTTCGCCCGCTCGATGTGCGCTGCCTTGGTGGCGTGGACCAGTTTGTCCGGGTTCTCACGAATCCGCTGCCTCCACTCGGCGAGCGCCCGTGCCGCGGTCTGGAAGTTTCCGCTCGGGAGGGTGGTCTGGATCCCCGTGTATCCCGAGCGCTCGATCGCGTCGTACTCCACCTCGTCCCATTCGTAGCCGACCGCGAGCGAATCGATGACCACCGAGCGGTCGTAGAGGGCGTCAATCGCCGGGTTCCGGGGCGGTTGCTGCGCCCAGGAACGGCGCGTGCCGAGGGAGGCGGCCATCAGGCCGAGAAAGGTGCGTCGTTCCATCGTGAATTCAGGCGGTCTCGCCCGTCGTGGCGGCGCGCTCGCTCGCGGCTTCCACGGCGCTCGCGGCGTCCGGGAAGAAGAAGATGCCCTCCTCCGGCTTGAAGTCGGTGGCGTGCATGACCTCCGCGACCTCGGGCTGGATCCCCCAGAAGTAGCAGGTGGTGCCGCTCCGGCGCAGGCTGCGGGCCAGGTCCAGCAGCAGCAGGCACGCGGTCGGATCGATGAAGTACACGTTCCGCATTCCGAAGACGCAGGCCGGCCGCTCGTCAGCGGCCCGGGCGAGCAGGTCCGAAAGGCTGCTCACCGTTCCGTAGAAGAGAGCCCCCCGGAAGGTGAACATCTCGACGCCGTCCGGCATCAGGAAGGGCAGGGGTCGCGTATGCACCATCTCCTCCGAATCGAAGAGCGCCGCGTCGCCGCGCCGCACCTCGAAAATCCCCGAGACGCGCTGGATGAAGATGACGGCGCCGAGGGCGAGCCCGACCGGCAGCACGAAGCGGATATCCCAGAAGAGGGTGGTGCCGAGAGTGCCGAGCAGGATGATCCGGTCCCCGATGGGGGCCCGCCAGATCACCCGCATCTGGTCCACCTCGACCATCCGGCTCGCGACTACCAGCAGTACCGCCGCCAGCGAGGTGAGCGGGATGAACTCGAGCGCCCAGGAGAAGAACAGGACGAAGAGCGCGACGAAGATCGCGTGGAAGAGACCGGCCAGCGGGGACCGCGCCCCGGCAGCGAGGCACGTCGCGGTGCGCGCCACGCACCCACCCACGGGGAAGCCTCCCCAGATCGCAGTCGCGATGTTCCCCACACCGACGGCGGTGAACTCCCGGTTGGGGCGGCTGGGAACGCCGCGGGAACGGCTCGCCATCGAGGCGGCGAGCAGGGACTCGGCGCTCGAGAGGAAGGCGATGGCCACCGCGTATGGCATCAGCGCCACCCACTCGTCGAGCGACGGAATCAGGGGCAGCGGCAGGCGATTGGGTAGCTCGCCGAAGGTGCCGCCGATGGTGGCCACCTCCAGCCCGAGCACGCCGGTCACGAGGGCGCCGGCCAGCAGGCCCATCACATAGGACGGCAGCCTCGGCGCATACCGTTTGGTCAGCACCACTGCGAGCAGCGAAACGCTGCCCACCAGGAGCGTGGTCATCTCGATGTTGCCGAGCCGGCTGACCACGCCTTCGATGATGAAGAGGAAGGAGTGGGAGTGTTCGGCGCCGCCGTGTTCGTGTGCGTGCACCGAGCCCGCTAGCCCGAAGAAGGGCACGATCTGTCCGGTGAAGATGATCAGCCCCATCCCGGTCACGAAGCCAGTGATCACCGCCTGGGGCATGGCCTCGATGAGGATCCCGACCCGGGAGATCGCCATCCCCACCAGGAAAATCCCGGCCAGCAGGGTCGCGGCGAGCAGGCCCTCGTAGCCGAATATCTCGATGACCACCACCGCGATCAGGATGCAGGCCTCCGTGGGACCGCCGATCTGGAAGCGGCTCGCGGTGAAGAGTGCGATGACCGCGCCGCCGATGATGATCCCGACCAGGCCCTTGTCCGGGCTCGCTCCCGCGGCGATCGCGACCACCAGGCCCAGCGGCAGGGCGACCACCGAAACCGTCAGTCCCGCCGAGAGGTCGGTGGTCAGGTCGGATCGCGAGTACCCTGCGGGGACGACCCTGCGGAACTCCGAGCGAAGCAGGGCCAGCAGGCGCGTCATGGGCTTCCTCCCGGCACTGCCAACACGGAGGTGGAGTGTATGCCCCCATCTTGGGGGCCGCGAAGCGTGACGGCTGTAACGTGACAGGCTGTGGCGCCGGAGTCCGTACGGGTTGCGGAGCGATTCCCGCCGCGGCCCGTTCGGACAGACGAGACCCGCCGCGCGCGGGCGCCGCGCCTTTCCCCTTGCGCCGCTTCAGGAGATCCACCATGCGCATTCCCGTTTCCATCCTGTTCGCCCTCGGCGGCGTGTTGTTCGCGAATCCCGCCGTCGCCGAGACCCGGCTGCTCCGGTTCCCCGACGTCCATGGGGACCGGGTGGTCTTCACCTATGCGGGTGACCTGTGGTCGGCCTCAACCGCCGGCGGCGCCGCGGTGCGGCTGACCTCCCATCCCGGACAGGAACTCTTCGCGCGCTTCTCGCCGGACGGCAGCGAGATCGCCTTCACCGGCCAGTACGACGGCGACGAACAGGTGTACGTCATGCCGTCGGGGGGCGGGGTCCCCAAGCAGTTGACGTTCTACCCCGCCACCGGGCCGCTTCCCACCCGCTGGGGCTACGACAACATCGTCTATGACTGGTCGCCCGACGGCGAGCGGATCCTCTTCCGCTCCCTTCGCGACGGAAACGGGGTCGGCGAGGGACGGCTCCACGAGGTCCCGCGGGGCGGTGGCCTCGCGAGCGCCCTTCCGATGCCGCGCGCCGGGGGCGGCGCCTGGTCGCCGGACGGCGGCAGCGTCGTGTATTCGCCGCTCTTCCGGGACTTCCGCGCCTGGAAGCGTTACGCCGGCGGCTGGGCGCAGGACCTCTACGTGTTCGAGCTGGCGAGCCGGGAACTGACCCGGATCACCGACGATCCGCGCTCCGACCGGGACCCGATGTGGATCGGCTCCCGGATCTTCTTCACCTCCGATCGTTCGGGGACCAACAACCTCTATTCCTACGACACCGGGTCCGGCGAGACACGCAGCTGGACGGACTCGGACACCTGGGACCTCCGCTGGCCGGGCAGCGACGCCGGCGGCCGGATCGTCTTCGAGCAGGCGGGGACCCTGCACCTTCTCGACACGAACGGCGCCGGAGCGCCGGCGCCGATCGAGATCACCGTCCCCACCGACGGGCTGCACAGCCGTCCGTCCCGCGTTTCCGCTGCCGGGAACATCGAGCACTTCGACATCTCGCCGACCGGGAAGCGGCTGGTCTTCGCGGCGCGGGGTGAGCTCTTTTCGGCCCCCGTGGAGAAGGGAGCGACGCGGACGCTGGTCGCGACCCCCGAGGCGCACGAGAAATGGCCCGCCTGGTCGCCGGACGGGACGCGGATCGCCTACATCTCCGACGCGAGCGGCGAAGAGGAGATCTACGTGGTCGCCCAGGGCGGCGGCGAAGCGCCGGTGCAGCTCACCGAGCGCGGCCGGGCGATGCGCTACAACCCGCTCTGGTCCCCCGACGGAGACCAGCTCGCCTTCAGCGACAAGGAGGGCCGGATCTTCGTGGTCACCGTCGCGGACAAGACGGTCGTCGAGATCGCCAACGAGAGGCACGGCCAGGTGAACGACTACGCCTGGTCGCCCCGGGGCGGCCATCTGGCGATGAGCCTGAACGATGCGGTGGGTTTCTCGTCCATCTACATCTGGTCCGCGGGGGACGGCGCGCTGCGGCGGGTCACCGGCCCCTACTTCAACGAGTTTTCCCCGGCCTGGGGCGCGAAGGGGGACTACCTCTTCTACATCAGTGACCGGATGTTCCAACCGCAGATCGCGGATTTCGAGTGGAACTACGCGCTCGACCGCGAGAGCGGGATCTACGCGGTGGCGCTCCGCCCCGACGTTCCCCATCTCTTCCCGCCGGAGAGCGACGAGGAGCCGGCGCCCGAGGAGGAAGGCGAAGCACCGGACGGCGACGACGCTGACGCCGCCGCCGCCGAAGACGCTCCGATCGAGATCGCCTTCGACGGCCTCCAGGACCGGGTGATGCGGGTGCCGGTGGACGAGGACAACTACCAGGGACTCTCCGCGGTGGAGGGCTTCCTGCTCTACGCGCGGACCGCCGCCCCCTTCTACGGCCGGAGCGGCTCGAGCCCGCCGGAGCTCCGGGTCTTTGACCTGAACGCGCGGAAGGCGGGAACCCTCGCCACCGGGATCTCGGCGTACGCGGTGAGCGGCGACGGGAAAACGGTGGCAACCCGCGAGGGCAACTCCTTCAACCGCTACAACATCGGAACGGACGCCGCGTCATCCAAAAAAGCGGTTTCCACCGCCGGGCTCGAAGCGGACCGGGATCCGAAGGCCGAGTGGGCCCAGATCTTCGACGAGGTGTGGCGGCGGTTCCGCGACTTCTTCTACGTCCAGAACCTCCACGGCCACGACTGGGACGACCTCCGCGCCCGCTACCGGTCGCTCCTGCCGTACGTCGAGCACCGCTCCGACCTGAACTACCTGATCAACGAGATGATCGCGGAACTCCAGGTCTCGCATGCCTACATCCAGGGAGGCGACTTCGAGGTCCCGGACCGTCCCGGCGCCGGCTTCCCGGGGGCGCGTTTCGCCTGGGACGAGGACGCGGGGCGCTACCGGATCACCCGGATCTTCGAGGGGCACAACGAGGAGGCGCGCTACCGCTCGCCGCTCCGCGAGGTCGGGGTGAACGTTTCCGAGGGGGACTACCTGCTCGCGATCGATGGGGTGGAACTGCGCGAGGACGAGAGCCCCTACCGGCAGCTTCTCCACAAGGCGAACCGTCCGATCGAGTTCACCGTGAACGGCGCGCCCAGCTTCGAGGGCGCCCGCAAGGTGATGTTCCAGCCCGTCGCCAACGAAGACCCGCTCATTTACCTGAACGACATCGAGGCGAACCGGCGGCGGGTCGAGGAAGCGACCGGCGGCCGGATCGGTTACCTGCACATCCCCGACATGGGCGCGAACGGCATCCGCGAGTTCATCAAGTGGTACTACAGCCAGGTGCGCCGCGAGGGAATGATCGTGGACGTGCGCCGGAACGGCGGCGGGAACATCTCCCAGATGCTCATCGAGCGGTTCCGCCGGGAGACCCTGTCGCTCGGCTACTCGCGGACCAGCGAGGCGGCGAGCACCTATCCGGGCGTGGTTCCGCCGCCGCATCTCGTGTGCCTGCTCGACGAAAACTCGGGTTCCGACGGCGACATCTTCCCCGCCATGTTCAAAAAGGCCGGGCTGGGTCCCCTGATCGGCAAGCGCAGTTGGGGCGGCGTCATCGGGATCACCAACCGCGGCACCCTGATGGACGGCGGGTCGGTGAACGTCCCTGAATTCGGCTTCGCTTCCGCCGAGGGCGAGTGGGTGATTGAGGGCTACGGCGTGGACCCCGACATCGAGGTGGAGAACGACCCGAAATCCGTCATCGAAGGGGGCGACCCCCAGCTCGAGCGCGCCATCGCCGAGGTGATGGCGGCCGTCGAGGCGAACCCCCGGCCGCTCCCGCCCCGCCCGGCGGATCCGATCCGGACCCGTTAGTGGCGGTGGCGCGGACGAACGAACTCGGGCAGCCCATCGGGGAGCCTCTCCCCGCTGGCTGGACCCCGCCGCCCGCGCCGTCGCCCGTCACGATGGAGGGCGCCTTCGTACGCGTCGAGCCGCTCGACTCGGCGGCGCACGCACGCGACCTGTTTGAAGCCGGCCGGGTGGACGCCACCGGAGCGAGCTGGACCTACCTGCCGGACGGCCCGTTCGAGAGTCTCGACTCCTTCACCGGGTGGCTTTGGGCGGCGGCCGCGGAACGCGGCCGACTCCCCTTCGCCTTCGTGGACAGGGCATCCGGCAAGGCCCGCGGGTTCGGGTCGTACCTGCGGATTCAGCCGGCGGTGGGAAGCATCGAAGTCGGATACATCTGGCTCTCGCCGCTTCTGCAGCGCACGCCGATGTCCACCGAGGCGATGCACCTGCTGATGGCCCACGTCTTCGAGTTGGGATATCGCCGCTACGAGTGGAAATGCGACGCGTTGAATGCGCCTTCGCGGCGGGCGGCGGAACGACTCGGGTTCACGTTCGAGGGGATCTTCCGCCAGGCGATCCACTACAAGGGCCGCAACCGCGACACCGCGTGGTACTCGATCACCGACGACGAATGGCCGGCGATCCGGGAGGCGCAGCGCGCCTGGCTCCGGCCGGACAACTTCGATGCGGACGGACGGCAACGACGTTCGCTGAGCCACTTCCGCAGTTGAGAAAGGACCCGTGTGCATGACGGAGATCGCCCCTCCCAAGAAGGAGATCAGTTTTGAAGACCTGACCCGGATCGACATTCGGGTCGGGACGATCCTGGAAGTGACGGACATCCCGGCGTCCAGGAAGCTGGTCGCGTTGAAAATAGATCTGGGTTTTGCGATCCGGACGGTGGTTGTCGGGATGAAGCAGGAACGGGAAGAGCCGAAGGAGATCGAAGGCTTGCAGGCGCTCTTCATCGTCAACCTGCCGCCGCGAAAAATGGCCGGCGTGGTGTCGGAAGCGATGCTGTTCGATCTGGGGTATTCCGACGGGATCCCGCCGGCGCTGGCGATTCCCGAACGTCCGGTCCCCAACGGGACGCGCGCGGGATGAGCCTCGGCCGGGCCGAAATTGCGGGGCGCGGGCGGCGGTAGGCCCCCGTACACTCGGCCGAAGATGTCCGAGTCCCAACCCCTCACCGGCCAGGTCGCCCTCGTTACCGGCGGCACCCGCGGCGTCGGCCGCGCGGTCGCCGCGTTCCTGCTGGACGCCGGCATCGAGGTAGTCCTGACCGGGAGGAACCGCCAGGCGGCGGAGGACACCGCCGCCGAGCTCGGCGCGGAAACGCCCACCGGCGCCCGCGCCCACGGGGTCGCCTGCGACGTCACCGATGACGCGAGCGTTGCCGCGCTCGCCGACTTCGTGCGCGACCGCTGCGGCCGACTCGACGTCCTCATCAATAACGCCGGCATCGGGATCTATCACCCCACCCCGGAACTGGCGCTCGAGGATTTCCGCAAGGTTGTGGAAACGAACCTCGTCGGGGTCTTCCGGGTCACGAAAGCCTGCCTGCCGCTCCTCCTCGAAGCGGGAGCGGGCGCCGACCGCGACGCGCCGTCCGGCGCCACCGTCATCAACATCGGGAGCCTCGCCGGCCGCCACCCGTTCAAGGGCGGCGCGGCCTACAACGCCTCCAAGTTCGGGCTCGTCGGCCTCAGCGAGGCGATGATGCTCGACCTTCGGGACGCCGGCGTGCGGGTTTCGACCGTCATGCCCGGCAGCGTGGCGACCGGGTTCGCCGGGCGCTCCGCCGAGGACGGCACGGAGTGGAAGCTGTCCCCCGAAGACGTGGCCGAAGCGGTTCTGGCGGTGGTCCTCCAGCGGAGCCAGGCGCTTGCCAGCCGGATCGAGTTGCGGCCCAGCCGGCCGCCGGTGAAGCGGCCGCCGGACTGGCGTCTCCGCAAGAAAGCGGACCCGAAGCCGCGGCAGTGATCTACGAGGCGCTCCTCTCCGCGGGGCTGCTGATCGTATCGAGCAAGCTGCTGCTCATCACCTCGGCGGCGCGCGGCGCGCACTAGTGGCGGGCGCCGGCAGCGAATCGGCCGGGCTCAGGGGGCCGCGGCGAACTCCGCGAGCAGTTTGTTGAAACGCTCCGGGTACTCCCAGAACATCATGTGCCCGCCGAAGACCTCGACCCGGGACTTCGGGCAGTGTGTGTCAAGAAATGTCCTGGCGTTCTCCGACCAGTGTTCCGCGACCACGAAGAGCGATGGGATGGCCGCATCCACCTGTTTCGCCTCGTCCAGGTAGTTGCCGAAACAGGCGTCAGCGAGGAAGTGGGCGGCCATGAGCGGCGGGGTGGCGAGTGACTGTTCAACGATCCACTTCGTGAGCTCCGGGGACATCTCGCCCTCGATCATCACGTTGTCGGCGTACCAGGTGATGACGCCGCGCTGGCCGGCGGAGGTCTGGACGGCCTGAAAGAAGCCGGCGAGTTCGGGGAGCGAACCTTCGACCCAGTCACCTTGGTCCTCGCTCATGCCGAGCGGCGGCATGTCGATCGCAACGAACCCGCGCACGCCCTCCGTGCCCCGGCTGCGGACGTAGTGCCAGGCCGTCATGGATCCGGTGGACCAGCCCACCAGGATGGGGTTCTCTACGTGCAGGTGATCGAGGAGCTTCGCCAGGTCGGCGGCCTGGGTCGCGTAGTTGTTCCCGTCGGTGGTCACGGTGGAGCGCCCGTGGCTGCGGGGGTCGAACGAGATCACCCGATGGGAGCCGGAGAACGCGGCGAACTGGTGGTCGAAAACCTGAGTCGTGAACGTCCATCCTGGTATGAGGACCAGCGGGACGCCTTCGCCCTCGTCCTCGTAGTAGATGTCGATGCCGGGTGCGACCTCGAGGTAGGAGCCGATGCGTTGTTTGGCCATGGAGTTCTCCTGGCGTCAGCCGTTGCGGTAGATGGTGCTGTAGCCGTTGATGGCGGGAACCCCGCCGAGATGGGCATAGAGGATTCTTGACCCCGCGGGGAAGTAGCCCTTCTTCACGAGATCGATGAGTCCCTGCATGGACTTCCCCTCGTACACGGGGTCGGTCATCATGCCCTCGAGCCGGGCGGTGAGCCGGATGGCCTCGTTGGTTTCGTCCGAGGGGACCCCGTAGGCGGGGTGGGCGTACGCCGACAACAGCACGAGGTCCTCGTCCGTGAGGTCGCGCCCCAGTTCCACCAGATCCGCCGTGTTCCGGGCGATGTCCATGACCTGGGCGCGGGTCCGGTCGAACGTCGCCGAGGCGTCGATGCCGATCACCCGGTTGGCGCGGCCGTCCCTGGCAAAACCCACCAGCATTCCGGCGTGGGTGGATCCCGTGACGGTGCAGACCACGATGTCGTCGAACCGGAACCCGAGTTCTTCCTCCTGCGCCCGGACTTCCTCGGCAAAACCGACGAACCCGAGTCCGCCGTACTTGTGGACGGAAGCGCCGGCCGGGATGGCGTACGGCTTTCCTCCCTTGGCTCGCACGTCCTCGATCGCCCGCTCCCAGCTCTCGCGGATACCGATGTCGAAGCCCTGGTCCACCAGTTCGATTTCGGCGCCCATCACCCGGCTCAGCAGGATGTTCCCGACCCGGTGGTAGAGGAGGTCGTCGAACGGCGCCCAGTGCTCCTGCACGAGCCGGCATTTCATCCCGAGTTTGGCGGCGGTGGCCGCGACCAGCCGGGTGTGGTTCGACTGGATGCCGCCGATCGTGACCAGCGTGTCGGCGCCGGAGGCGATGGCGTCCGGCACGATGTATTCGAGTTTCCGCAGCTTGTTGCCGCCGAAAGCGAGGCCCGAATTGCAGTCCTCGCGCTTGGCGTAGATCTGCACGGCGCCGCCGAGGTGGGCGGACAGCCGCTCCAGCCGCTCGATGGGTGTCGGACCGAAAGTGAGCGGATAGCGCTCGAATCTGTCCAGCATCGGCTCCCTCCTTTGTGTTGCGGGGAAGGAAGCCCCCCCGCCGGGCGCCCGGCGCTACCCTAAACGATGAGATGACAAGAGAAAGAGAAGCAGATCGATTGAGTCACGAACAAGCGATGCGTCGGGCCATCGCGCTTTCGCTCCGCGCGATCCGGGAGGGCCGCGGGTTCCCCTTCGGGGCCGTGATCGTGAGGAACGGCGAGGTCGTCGGCGAGGCGCACAACACCGTGACCTCGGAAAACGATCCGACCGCGCACGCGGAGTTGAACGCGATCCGCGCGGCGTGCGCCAAGCTCGGCGCCGTCTCGCTGGAGGGCTGCGAGATCTATGCGTCCGGCGAGCCGTGCCCCATGTGCCTGGCCGCGATCTACCGGGCTCGCCTGGGCCGTATCTACTACGCCAGCCGGGCGGAAGACGCGCAGCGCATCGGCCTCAGCTACGAATCGTTCCTTCAGGAGCTCCTGCTGCCCGCGCCGGCTCGCCGGGTCCCCGTGCGCCGGATGCTGGGAGACGAGGCGGTGGCGGTTCTTCGGGAGTGGGATCAGCAAGCTGACAACGTGACCACCTGAAGTACCGTCCCAACCCGGCGGCCGAGTGCGATGAAAGTGGTCACCGGGGCGACCGGGTACATCGGAGGCGTGCTCGTGCGCGCCCTGGCGGAGCGCGGCGATCCCGTTCGGGCGGTCTTCCACGAACGCTCGGGGATCTTTGAAGAGCCCGGTGTGGAATGGGTCGGAGGCGATGTCCTGGACCGGGACTCGCTGGTGGCGGCGTTTCGGGGAGCGGATGTCGTGTATCACCTGGCGGCGCTCGTCTCCATTGACCCCCGGATGGCGGACGCAATGCGCAGCACGAACGTGGTGGGCACTCGCAACGTGGTCGAAGCCGCGCTGCAGTGCGGCGTGCGGCGCCTGATCCACTTCTCCTCGATACGCGCCTTCAACCAGTTTCCCCTCGACGAGGTGCTCGACGAGACGCGTGACGGGTCGGGCGGGCTGTGCCGGCCGGCCTACGACCGCTCGAAGGCGCACGGGGAGGACGAAATTCGTCGTGGTGTGCACCGGGGGCTGGATGCGGTGATCCTGAATCCGACCGGCGTCATCGGGCCGTACGATGGCGGCCCCACCGACGTGGGCCGGTTCTTCGTGGATCTTCACCGGCGGCAGGTTCCAACGCTGATCGCCGGCGGTTTCGACTGCGTGGACGTGCGCGATGGCGCCGCGGCCGCTCTCGCTGCCGAGACGCGTGGCGGACGCGGCGAGAACTACATTCTCTCGGGGCGTTGGCGTTCGGTGCGGGAGCTGGCGAGCCTGGCGGAGGCGGTGACCGGCGTGCGGAGCCCTGGGTTCGTCTGTCCGATCGGGGTCGCGCGCATCTGGGCACCGTTCCAGATGGCCTGGGATCGGTTTCAGGGCCGTCCCCCGCTCTACACGCCAGACGCCCTCCACCACCTGGCCGCCGGCAACGTCCGCGTATCGAACGCCAAGGCAAAGAAGGGCCTCGGGTTTGCCCCGCGTCCAACCCCGGATTCGGTGCGGGACGCCTATCGGTGGCTTGAGGAGAACGGCAAGCTGGCCGGTTGAGATGACGGAGCTCGAGGTCCACCGCTTCCTGGTGTGGGCGCTGCTCGGCGCGGCCGTGGTGACGTTCTTCTATCTGCTCCGCCGGCCGGCGCCCTACGGGCGGCACTACGCGGGGGCCGGCTGGGGGCCGACGGTTTCCAGCAGGGCGGGCTGGATCCTCATGGAGTCGCCGGCCGTCTTCTTCTTCGGGTTCGTCTATTTCTGGGGTCAGCACGCGTGGGACGTCGTGCCGCTGGTATTCCTGACGATGTGGCAGGTCCACTACGTGAACCGGACGCTGATCTACCCGCTCCGGATTCGTTCCGGACGCCGGATGCCACTTTATGTCGCCGGATCGGGGTTCTTCTTCAACATCCTGAACGCCTACCTGAACGCGCGGTTCGTCTCACACATTGATCCCTACGAGATGTCGTGGCTGACGGACCCCCGTTTCGTGGTCGGGGTGGCGGTGTTTGTCGTCGGAATGTCCGTGAACACGCATGCCGACAAGATCCTGCTCAGATTGCGGGAGTCCGAGACGACAGGATATGGCGTTCCGAACGGTGGAGCCTACCGGTGCGTCTCCTGTCCGAACTACCTCGGCGAAATCCTGGAGTGGACCGGCTGGGCGATCGCGACGTGGTCACCGGCCGGGTTGGCTTTCGCGGTCTTCACGTTCGCGAACCTGGCGCCCCGGGCTCGCAGTAACCACCGGTGGTACCGCGAGAACTTCCCGAACTACCCGCCGAACCGCCGCGCCCTCATTCCCGGGGTGTGGTGAACCCTGGGGAACCGGCAACGGGCACTGCGGCGGGTAGGCAAGGGACCGCCGGCCTCCAGGCCGGCATCGCGTGGAAGCGGAAGCGCGAGACCCGCATCGGTCAGCGGGCGGAGCGCGTTCCGATGCGTTCGGTCGCGAACCCCGCGGGCAGCGTCACCTCCAGAATCTCCAGATCGTCCGACGGCTCCGCGATCAGGACCGCGAGCCGCGGAGGTAGCACGAAGGCATCTCCCTCGGTGAGTGGCCGGCTCGGATGCCCCTCGGCGGTCAGTGTCAGGGACCCCGTCCGCAGGAATCCGAAGAGGATGTCCGTGTCGTGACGGGTCGGCGGAATTTCGACGCCCGGAACGCGCCGCGCCACCTGAACCCCGGCGACCCCCTTCGTCGCCGCGCCGATCCCGGTCTCGCGGGCCTCGAAGCCCGGGATTCGCCAGGGTTCCCAGGTCGCCTCCGCCTCCCGGTGGAGGACGAACTTCGTGCCCTGGAACTCCCGGTCGGGGCGGAAGTGCGGGGTGGGCAGCTCCATCTCGTGATCGACGCTGGTGAGATGCTCGGCGGGAACGCCGATCTCGATCACCTCGACGCCGGCCGAGGCCTCGAGTACCCGATGCCGAATCTCCGGGGGCTGGATCAGGCAGTCGCCGGCGCCCAACACGAAGGGAGGCCCCTGGTCCTCGTAAACGAGCCGCACCCAGCCGCGGTGGCAGAAGATGAGCTGGAAGCCGACCGTGTGGTAGTGGACCATGTCGGCCACCGGTCCCGCGTCGGCGATGCGGATGTGGGAGGCGATGATGGCGCCGCCGAGGCGATCGGGCAGCAGGTCGCGGTAGTGCATGCCCGCGCGGCCGATGACCCAGGACTCGCTGTCCGCAAGCCGCCGCACCACCAGTTCGTGCTGCGCGTCGGGAATGAGGAGCGGCGGATTCGCGTCCTGGACGGCAATCCGGTGGCCGCCGGGGGTGATCAGCTCGGTCTCCCCGTCCGCGAACCGCTGCGGGTCGTCGGCGTAGAGCCGGAGCGCCACCGGGTCCGGATCCGTGCTCCGTTCCAGCAGAATCGCCGTCCCGTGTCCCGAGAGCGCCGCGAAGGCGGGCGCATCGGCGGGCCAGATGCGGTCGAGCCGGAAGCCGAGCGCGTCGATGAAAAAACGCATGTCGGCGTCGAACGCACGCGTGGGAACGCGGACTTCGGCGCGCCGGATGAGATCCGGCCGCGTTTCGGCGGCGGTCTCGGGGGTAGCGGCGTCCGGCATCGGGTCCGTGGGGCGGAGGCTATCGCGACGGTGCGAGCCGATCTGACGGCTGGCGTTGCTGCGGTACCGTCCGCGCCCACCGACCGGGAGAGGCCAGTACATGACGACCCAGCCGATTGCAGGTGCGCTCTTCGATTTTCTGCGTGACCTGCGGGACAACAACGATCGCGAGTGGTTCGCGGCCAACAAGGGGCGCTATCTGGCCGACGTGCGCGATCCGATGCTCGGGTTCATCGCTGACTTTGCGGCGCCACTCGCCGAGATCAGCCCCCACTTCGTGGCCGACCCGCGGGCGAACGGGGGCTCACTCTTCCGGATCTACCGGGACACCCGGTTCTCACGGGACAAAACGCCCTACAAGACGAACGTCGGGGCGCATTTCCGCCACGCCGCCGGCAAGGACGCCCACGCTCCGGGCTTTTACCTCCACCTCGAACCGGGGATCTGCTTCGCCGCGTGCGGCGTCTGGCGGCCGGACGGCCTGACAGTGACGAAGATTCGCGAAGCGATCCATGAAGGGCAGGACGACTGGACGCGGATCACGAAGGCTCAGCAGTTCACCGAAACATTCGAGCTGGAAGGAGAGTCGCTGAAGCGGCCGCCACGGGGCTACGACCCCAACCACCCCCTGGTCGAGGACCTGAAACGCAAGGATTTCGTGGCGGTTACCAGCTTCGCCGAGGAAGAGGCGCTGCGGGACGATCTGCTCGAGTGGTTCGCCGGGATCGCGCGGCGGGGTGCGCCGTTCGTCAAGTTTCTGTCGAACGCGGTGGGGGTGGATTTCTAACGCGATGCTGCACTCGTTCTGCTGCCACTCTCGACTAGGCGTTAGATTAGGAGGAGGCTAGGAATGCCGGGTTTCGAAGTGGCTGGCTTGCCACCGCACAAGAGCGTGAGGGGGTCAATGTGGGCTAACAAGGAACAGGCCAAAAGGCTGATTAAGCTCCGGGACGAAGCTGACAAGAAACTCGAGGGGTTACTGACTGGGAAAGTCCGATTGACTCTGACCGTTCACGTCGGAATTCCAGAATGGGAAACGCTGGACACCGAAGCTCGCCAAAAGGCTCTCAAAGCGAAGGGCGATCTCGACAATTTCGTCACGGGCGTGAGTGATGGCCTCATGGCAGCACATAGAAACTTGTTGCAGGCCGGAACATGGCATGAGACCTTCAACACCGAGCGTGCAGAGATTCGTCCACCGGAAGCAATAGCGTACGAGGACGACTCCTGGATTTTCGAGATCCGCGCAACAAAAGTCGTTCACCCTGCGGATGACTGGTACAAAATCGAGCTGGAGGAACTCGGAAGCGAATAACGAACTGATCCCCGGGCGGGCTTAGTCGCTGTTCGATCCCCTACGGCAGGTTCAACTGCCACGACACGCCGAAGCGGTCTACCACCCACGCGAAGCGGCGGCTGAAGCCGTAGTTGTCGAGCGGCATCAGGTACTCGCCGCCTTCGGCGAGGGCGGTGGTGATCTCCGTGAGTTCCTCCTCGCTCTGGCAGGTGACGAACAGAGAGATTGAAGGCGTGAAGGTGAAGTCGTGGCTGATGTAGCTGTCGCTCACCATCACCGCCTGGCCGCGGAGGGAGAAGGAGGCGACGAAGATGGAGCCTTCGGGGCCGGGGCCCTCCGGGCCGTGACGCTGGACGTTCAGGATCTCGCTGTCCGGAATGACCTGGACGTAGAAGTTCATGGCCTCTTCGGCCTGGCTGCCCTCGAACATGAGGAAGGTAGCGACGGTGGATGGCATAGGGGTTCTCCTGGGGGGGATTGTGGACTGGGACACGTCGTGAGGGGGAAGGGATTTTGTGAGCGCTCCGCTCCGGGGAGCGGTGCCGGCGTGGAGGCCGGCGTTCCCGTGCCTGCGGTGACGCGAAGGCTGTTGGGGGGCTGTCCCGCCGCCCGCCTGCGGCGGGCTGTGCCGGTCTGGAGACCGGCGTTCCCGTGCCTGCGGTGACGCGAAGGCTGTTGGGGGGCTGTCCCGCCGCCCGCCTGCGGCGGGCTGTGCCGGCCTGGAGGCCGGCGTTCCCAGCGGTCCCCGTGCTTCGGCGCGGCTGGCGATGCGCGGTTTCGCTCCCCTGGGGGAGCGATGCCGGCCTGGAGGTCGGCGCTCTTGCCGACTACTCAGCCAGCTTCAGGTAGGCGGCGCGGAGGAGGGGCTTTTGGACCTTGCCGGACGGGGTGCGGGGGATGTTGTCCACGAAGACGATCTCGCGGGGGCGCTTGTAGCGGGCCAGTTGGTCCGCGCAGTGGGCGATGAGTTTGTCCGCCGAGACGTCGACGGCGGGCACCACGTATGCGACTGGGGCTTCGCCCCAGCGGTCGTCCGGGACGCCGAAGACCGTGCAGTCCTCGACCGCGGGGTGGGCGCCGAGCGCCGTCTCGAGCTCGGCGGGGTAGATGTTGAAGCCGCCCGAGATGATTACCTCGCGGGATCTCCCCACCAGCGTGACGTAGCCGTCCTCGTCGGCGGTCGCCAGATCGCCGGTCCAGCCCCAGCCGTCCCGGAAGTAGCGGGCCGTCTCGTCCTCGTTTCCGAAGTACCCCTCCATCAGGTAGGGCCCGCGGGTCACCAGCTCTCCGATGGCGCCCGGAGGGACCGGGTTCCCCTCCGGATCGACGATCCGGAGATCCACTCCCGCCGCCGGCTTGCCGACCGTGCCGGCGTGCGTCGCGGTGTCCCCGGGCTTCAGGATCGTCAGGGGCCCGGTCTCGGACTGGCCGTAGTGATCCGTGTATCCACAGTCGGGCAGGGCCTCCCGGCACTCCGCGATGAGACCGGGCGGCGTCGGCGCTCCGCCCACCCCGATGTTTCGGAGCGAAGCCAGCCGTTCCCGGTCGAAGGCCGGCGAGCGGAGCAGGTCGCGCACCTGGACCGGGACCAGGAACACCGACGAGATCCGGTGACGCTCGGTCTGCGCCACGAAATCCGCGGGATCCCACTTCCGGAAGATCACCGCCGTGGCGCCGGCGAGGATCGAGGCTTGGTACCAGATCATCAGCCCCACCGCGTGGAACATAGGGGTGACGACCCCGACGACGTCTTCGCTCGTCACCTGGTGTTCGAGCGCCGTGGTCTTCGCGGAGACGTAGCGCGCCCGGTGGCTGACCACCGCTCCCTTTGGCCCGCCGGTGGTGCCTCCCGTGAACGTCATCGCGACCGGCGCCGCGGGATCGATATCCCGAGCCGGTGCATCATCGGAAGCCACCGCCAGTGCATCACCAAACGCTTGATCGCCCGCGACCATCACGTTGGGAACGGCGTCCAGGACCCCCGCGCCCACCCGGTCCCGGACCGCCGCATCCACCACCAGGACCCGCGGGCGGGTACGCGCCAGGATGTCCGCGATCTCGGCCGCGGCATAGAGCGGCGGAATGTGGACGAGGACGCTCCCCGCCCGGGCGTTCCCGAAATGGACGATGCCGTAGTCGGGGCTGTTGAACATGAGGCTCGCGACGTGGTCGCCGGGCCCGACGCCCGCCCCGATCAGGACGTTCGCAAACCGGTTCGCCAGTCGGTCGTATTCCTCGAAGTCGAGCCGCCGCCCCCCGGCGACGACCGCCGTCTTCCGCGGCGACCGCCGGGCGGCGAGCCGCAGGATCTCCCCGAGCTGCAAGGGACTCGCGCCGGGCTCAGACGGCGCCCACGCTCCGGTCCGCAGGCAACCGGGCCATCGCTTCCATCGGTCCGAAGATGCTCTCCACGCCCGATCCGAAGACGTTGCCCGAGAGGATGTCGATCACGCCCTGCCGGCATTCCGGATGTGCCTTGAGAAAGTCCGCAAAGTTGAAGCGGCGGTCGTAGAAGGCGTACACCACCTTCCGAAACGCGCGCATGCCGGCGATGAACTCGTCGCCGAACGCGCCCAGGGTCGCGCCGGACACGTCATCGTTCGTCAGGCCATGACAAATAGCGTCAGCAGCCCACTCTCCTGACCTGAGCGCGAGCAACACCCCGGTCGAGTAGATGGGATCGAGGAACGCGAACGCGTCGCCGACGAGAACCCAGCCGTCCCCGGCGATACGCTCGGCGCAGTAGGAAAAATCCTGCACGACCCGGACCGGCATCGTCTGTTCGGCGCCGGCCACCCGCTCCGCGAGCGCCGGGCAGTTCCGGATCTCCTCCTCGAAGCGGGCCTGAGCGTCACTTCCCGGCGGCAACAGGTAGTCGAGATCGCCCACCACCCCGACGCTCACGATGTCGCCGGCGAGCGGGATGTACCAGAACCAGGAGTCCCGGTTCCGGGTATGCATGATCAGGGTCGCCCCCTCGGCGAGGCCCGCATCGCGCTGCGCACCGCGGAAGTGGCTGAAGATCGACACCTTCTGCAGGTGCGGTTCGGAAACCTTTAGACCGAGCTTGCGGGCGATCAGCGCGCTCCGGCCGGTGGCGTCCACCACCACCCGGGCGGAGATATCGACCGGAGGGCCTTCCGGTGCGCGTGCTCTCACTCCCACCGCCCGGTCTCCGTGGAACAGCACGTCCTGCACCTGAACGCCCTGCCGGAGCTCCGCGCCGTGCTGTACCGCGTTCTCCAGCAGAAGTCCGTCGAGTTCGCTGCGCCGGACCTGCCAGGTGGTGGAGCGCTCGTGCGGGTCGGTCTCGGAAAAGTAGAAAGGCGCCGAGCCGCGTCCCGAAGCGCTGAAGAACTGGACGCTGTGCTTCTTCTGGAAATGGCTTTCCTTCAGGCGCTCGACGAGCCCGAGCCGCTCGAACGTCTCGTAGGTGTAAGGAACCAGGGACTCACCGACCTTGAAGGGCGGCTCCTTCTCGCGTTCGAGGAGGGCGACCCGGAAGCCCTGTTTCGCGACCAGCGTCGCTACGGTGCTGCCGGCCGGCCCGCCGCCCATGACGACGACATCCGGCGGCTCTCGAAACACGGGGGTGGGAACCGGCGCGCGAGCCCCGTCAAACGTAGGCGACGTTCCGGTTCTCGGGTTCGTAGAACTCCGGAAGGAGGGAGTCCACCCGCAGGAGGCCCTGTGGGGTCAGCCGGATGTTGTCTCCGTAGCGGGTCACCATGCTCTCCCGCTCGAGCTTGTCGAACGCGGAGCCGAACTCGTCGGTCAGCTCGACCCCGAATTTGTCGCGGAAGTAGGCGGGGTTCAGATGCCCGAGCTTCAGTTGCAGGATGGTCTCCCGGATCAGGCGTTCCCTGGAAGAGGTGGCGAGGGCGCGATCGACGGGGAGCGAGCCCTGTCCGAGCGCCTCCAGGTAGGAGTCCCAGGACGAAGTGTTCTGGTAGTGCACTCCCCGCAGATGGCCAAAAGATGACACACCCGTCGCCATCATGTCGGCGCCACGCCATAAAGCGTCACGGTAGGTGAAGCGCGCCCCGCGCCCCGCCTTCTTTACCGTATAGGCGCTTGAGGGTTCGTAGCCCGCGTTCGCGAACTGCTCGAAGGCGTAGGCGTGCCAGTCGCGGCGAGTCTGCCAGCTCGCGAAGAGCGGCGCCTCGGTGTCGCTTCCCAGGATCGTCTTGGCGTACACCGTGTTGTAGGGCAGTTCCATCTGGTAAACGGTGATGCTGTCCGGGTCGAGATCGATCGTCTGCTGCACCGTGTCGCGCCAGAGCTCCCAGGTTTCGCCCAGCATCCCGGCGATCAGGTCCACGTTGACCTGCTGGAAGTCCGCCTCCCGGATCCAGGGCATGCAACGGTGGATCTCCTTGGTGGTGTGGGCCCGCCCGTTCTCCCGCAGGATCTCGTCGTTCATGTTTTCGAGGCCGAGACTCAGCCGCGTGACGCCGATGCCCCGGATCGCGTGGACCTTGGCTTCGGTCAGGGTGCCCGGTTCGCACTCGAAGGCGACTTCGTCCACTTCCGACCAGGAGAAGGCGTCCTTCAGCCGGACCACCAACCCCGAGAGCTGCTTCGGACTGATGAAAGACGGGGTGCCCCCACCGAAATAGACGAAGTGGAGCGGCCGGCCGGTCAGGAACGGCTGGGCCGCGTAGATCTCGACTTCCCGCGCCAGCCCGTCGAGGTAGCGCTCGACCTCCTTGCTGTTCTTGTCCGTATAGACCCGGAAATAGCAGAACTTGCAGCGCTTCCGGCAGAAGGGAATGTGCAGGTAGAGCCCGAGGTCGGCCGGATTCGGCCCCGGCGCCTCGCCGAGGACTTCGTGCAGAGCCGGCACCTGGTCCGGATTCCAGCGGGAATAGGGCGGGTAGTTGGAGACGAAGACGTTGCCGAGGTCGGATTCGGTGGCTCGCTCGGTCATTGCTCAGGCCCCGGTGTTTCCGGGAGGCTCGCTCGTCAGGACAACTCGTCAGGAGCGGGGGCCGGATTCTACCGGCTGGCAGGGGCGGAAACTTGTTTGGAAGGTCGGGTCAGCGCCGGCTGAGGGTGACGGGGATCCCGTGGCGCGGTTTCAGCGTCACCAGGGCCTCGGTCTCGATCGGATGGTCGGGGACGACGCGCATCCGGAATCGCGGGACGAGCTGGGCGAGGATCAACTGGGTTTCGAGCATCGCCATTCCGGCCCCGATGCAGGTCCGGGGTCCCGCCGCAAAGGGCAGATAGGCGAAGAAGTCCCTTGCCTGGACGCGGTCCGGCGCGAACCGTTCCGGATCGAAGCGCTCGGGATCGGGCCAGAACTCCGGATGCCGGTGGAGCGCGTAGGGTTCGATCCCGACCCAGGCCTTCGCCGGCAGCACGTAGCCGCCGAGTTCCGTTTCCTCTTCCGCGCGGCGCACATACCCCCATACCGGGGGGTAGATGCGCATCGCTTCCTGCACGACCTGTTTCAGGTAGGTGAGCCGGGGGAGGTCGTCCGTCTCCGCTGGTTCGCCGTGCAGGTTGGCCTCGAGATGCTCCACGAGCCGGTCCTCGATGTCCGGATGCGTGGCGAGCAGATAGAGCGTCCAGGAGAGCGCCATGGCGGAGGTCTCGTGCCCGGCGAGGATCAGCGTCACGGCCTCGTCCCGGATCTGCCGGTCGTTCATTCCCTTGCCGGTCTCTTCGTCGCGGGCCGCAAAGAGGCGGCCCAGGAGATCGTCGCTGTCGTCCCCGCCCGGTCCGCGCTCGGCCATGAGGCCGAAGACGATGGCGTCCAGGCGCTTCATGGCCCGTCTCCACTTGAGGTTGTAGGGCGTGGGGATCCGGGGATAGAGGGTCAGGAACGAGCGCAGGTCGTTCGAGGACAGGTTGACGACATCGAGAATCTCCCCCATTTCGCGGGCGTGCTCCTTGATGTCGCGCCCGAAGAGCGTCTCACCGACGATGTCGAAGGTCAGCTCGCTCATCTCCCGGTCGATCCAGACGGCCTCCGAGGGGTCCCGCTCGTCCCAACGGGCCAGCAGGGACGAGGTCAGCGCGTTGATCGTCCCGTCGAAACGGGCAATCCGGCGGCTCGCGAACGCCGGTTGGATCAGCCTTCGCTGCCGGACCCAGTCCGGCCCGTCGTTCGTGACAAGGCCGTTCCCCATCACCTGCCGGAGCATCCGGTAGTGGGTGGTGTTCTTGGAGTAGTGGCGGTAGTCCTGCGTCAGCACCGGGCGGATGAGATCCGGGTGGTTCACGACGTACATGTCCAAAAGACCCCGCCAGCGCATGAGGTCCCCGTACTCCCGGAGCATCTCGAGCATGGTGGTGTGCGGGTTCCGGGCAGCCTGCCGCAGGCGGTAGAACCGCGGGGTGGTCGGCGGACGCCGGCCGTTCCCGTCGTCCCCGTTGCCGCCGGCCGCGCTCATCGCCGCTCCACGACCCTCCCGAGGCCGTGGAAGGTCAACGCTTTCTGCCTCATTTTCTGTTCCCTGATGCTCACTCTTACGCTAGCACGCGCGGCGGGGGGCGGCGCTACCCGGAATCAGCGAGGGGTGAGGGTTGCCGGAATTCCGTAGCGCGGCGTGAGGGCGATGCCGCCCTGCACATCCACCGGATGCGCGTTGGGCATCCGTATCCTGAACCGCTGGATGATCTGGGCCAGGATCATTTGCACCTGGCGCATTGCGAGCCCCGCCCCTATGCAGGTCCGCGGCCCCGCGCCAAAGGGAATATAGGAGTAGAAGTGACGATTTTTGACATTGCTGGGAAGGAACCGGTTCGGGTCGAAACGTTCCGGATCCGGCCAGAACTCGGGGTGCCGATGAAGCGCGTACGGGACCACGCTGACGTAGGCCCCCGCGGGCAGACGAAATCCGCCGAACTCCCTCGCCCGTTCGGCCTTGCGCGGAATGATCCACAGCGGCGGATAGAGACGCATCGATTCCTGGACCACCCGTTTCAGCAGCGGAATCCGAAGAAGATCGCTGGCGGTAGCCGGAGCGCCCTTCAGGGACCCGGTCAGGCTGTCGGCCAGCTGATCCTGAATCCGGGGATTGGCGGCGAGCAGATACAAGGTCCAGATTGCGGCGTTGGTGGTGGGGACCTGACTCGACAACAGGAACGTAATGACCTCGTCACGGATCTGTTCATCCCCGCGGGGTGAACTGGTTTCCTCGGCGGCATGGATGAGCCAGCTCAGGATGTCATCGCCTCCGGACTCTTCACGGCGGCGAGCGGCGATGGCTTTGTAAACGAAACGATCGGTCTGCTTCCGGATGCGATTGATCGCCAAATTGTGGCGTGTTGGAATCCAGGGTTGGAGCCTGAGGACAGAGCGTGGATCCCGGGTGGTCTTGTTGAGTACCGGAAGTTCGGCGATGAGGTTCTCGAAATCACGATCGGAGTCCTGGCCGAGCACGGTGGTACTCGCAATCTGAGCTGTCAGGTGGTCCAGCTCCCGGTCGAGCCAGACTGTCTCTCCGTGGACCCGGCTCTCCCATTTGGAGAGGAACGACGACGTGAAGGAGTTGATCGTGTCATCGAAACGATTCAAGCCCGCGAAGAAAGGCTGCATGGAAGTGCGCTGCCGGTGCCACTCGTCGCCGTCGGCGCAGATCATCCCGTAGCCCAGGTACGTCGCCAGCACGCGGTAGTCCAGCAGGTCCTTCGAGAAACTCTCCGAGCCCGGCGACAGGATCTCGCGCACGAAGTCCGGGTGGTTGACGAAATAAAGAACGTAGAGGCCGCGCCAGCGGACGAAGTCACCGTATTCCCGCGACATGTTGAGGAACACGTCGTGCGGACGACTGATGGACCGCAAGTAGCCGTGGAACAACGGCGGTGTCGGGGGTGGGCGCGAGCGCCGCGGAAGCGGGGACATCGTCACCCCACCCCTACGCGGAGCGGTGTTGTCGGCATGGTGGCGCGGCTCGAATACGGATGGGCTGCAGCGTGAAGCCCCGACCGTCGGCGCTCCAGCTGCCGCCTCCGCAGGTGTCTAACGTAACACTACTGCCGCTGCCGGGAGGGTTCCGCCAGCCACCGCCCGGTACGCCTCACCGGCGGCAGCCGGGAGAGGCGGTGTCAGCGATCCGGTGGTGACGACTTCGCCGGCGGCGAGCGGAGTCCCCTGATCGGCGGCCATCTCCACGAGCACGCCGACCGCATCTAGTGGATTCCCGAGGACCATGCGGCCCGCGCCGTCGGCCACGTGCTCGCCGGCTGCCGGGTCGTCCGTCGCCGCCGCCCGGGTCATCGAGACGGCGAGCGCGGCCATTGCCGCCGCGGTGGCCTCCGGGTCGGTCACCCGGATCAGCGGCCCCACCGCGAGCCCGTGGTGAATCCCACCCGCCGCCACCGCGTCGGCCGGCCGCATGTTCCAGCCGGGATACGGCGAGTCCACGATCTCGAAGCCGAGGCCGATTTCGGATACGTGGCGGGCCACCGCGGCTCCCCGGTCACCCCTTTCGGGGACGGACCGAAGCACGACCACCACTTCGCACTCGATCTTCGGTTCCACCGATCCCGCCATGGAGATCGTCGGAGCTTCCCCGCTGGGTCCGGTCCGGGTCACCGTCTCCTCGAACATGTTCCCCCACACCGGATGGGTCAGTCCGGCTTTTTCCCACAGCGCCGGGTTCGTGAACCCGATCTTGCGTCCCGTCACGGGGGAACGCGCCGCCCGGCGGCAGGCCACGATCCCCGCGACCCGATACGCCTCGTCGAGGCCGAATCCGGAAACGCGGCCGCTGAAGGGGGCAAGGCGCCCGCCAGCGGCGCGCGCGGCAATGATTTCTTCGGCGATCGGCATCGGATCGAACGACGGGTCGGTCATGGGGTTCCTCCGGCGGCGAGTGTACGGATTCGAGCGCGGGCGCCTTGGCGGTACAGTCGGGCGCCCGCCGCAGCCCCTTCTCAAGTGTTCAGCATCTCCGTCCGCGACCATGTGATGTGTTCCCACTCGCTCCGCGGCGAGCTCTTCGGCCCGGCGCAGAACCGCCACGGAGCCACCTACGCGGTGACCGCGGAATTCCGCGGGCCCGAGCTGGACGCAAACGGCGTGCTGCTCGACCTCGCCTGGGCGAAGGACGCGCTTGGCGAGGCGCTCGCCCCGCTTCGCTACGCGGACCTCGACGAGGTATTTCCCGGCGAGAACACGACCACCGAGTTCCTCTGCCGCTACGTCCACGGGGAACTCGCGCGGCGGATTCCGGCCGGTTTTTCGGGAGTGATCCGCGTGGAGCTGGTCGAAAATCCCCTGATGGCGGCCGCCTACGAAGCGCCGGTCCCCGCCCGTTCCTAACCGCCTGTGGTCAACAACCTGTGGTGAAACCCACGCGGCATTCGACGAGCGATGCATCCCGGCTGAACCGCGCCTCTGCGAGGCGCTCATCGTTGCGTTTCGTTCGAAATACACTCGGTATTCCTCTCTCACGCGCCTTGTCACCCGGGCGCCTCACTCGTCTCGGTGCTCACGTGCGTTTCACCACAGGCTGTTAAAGGAAGTCCCGTTTGTCCGAAGAAGATCGTTCCCAGAGCCTCGACACCCGCGCCGTCCACGAAGGGGCGCTGAACCCCCGGCCGCTTGGCGCGGTCTCGACCCCGGTATTCCAGACCGCGAACTTCGAGTACCACGGCGAGGAGTACCACGACGTCGGTTACCTGCGGCTTTCGAACAGCCCGAACCACGCCGTGCTCCATCGCCGGATCGCGTCGCTGGAGGGGGCTGAAGACGCCCTGGTCACCGGCAGCGGCATGGCGGCGATTTCGTCGGCCCTGCTGACTTTTCTGAGCGCGGGGGATCACCTGTTGGTCCAGGACGTGGTGTACGGCGGAACCGCCAACATGCTGGCGCACGACCTGCCGCGCTGGGGCATCGGCCACACGAAGATCGATCCGCAGGATCCGGCGTCCTGGGAGGCGGCGCTGACGCCCTCCACCCGGCTGATCTACGTGGAGACGCTGACGAATCCGCTGGTCCAGATGGCGGATCTGGAGGCGGTCGTCGAATTCGCGCGCGCCAACGGGCTGATCTCCATGATCGACAACACCTTCGCGAGCCCGGTGCTCTGCCGCCCGGCCGAACTCGGGTTCGACCTGGTGATGGAGAGCTGCACGAAGTACATGAACGGGCACAACGACCTGGTGGCGGGTTCGGTCTCGGGATCGGCGGAGCAGGTGCGGCGGATCAAGCTGACGCTCGACCACCTCGGCGGTTCGCTGGATCCGCACGCCTGCGTGCTGCTCGAGCGCGGGCTCAAGACCATCGGCCTCCGGGTCCGGCGCCAGTCGGCGAACGCGCTGGAGTTGGCGGGTTTTCTTGAGGGCCGCCCCGAGATCGCCGAAGTCCACTACCCCGGATTGGAGTCCCACGCCCAGCACGACCGCGCTTCCCGGCTGCTGGCCGGCGGGTTCGGCGGCATGCTGGCGTTCGTGCACGGGGGCGGGGGTGAGGAGGCCGATGCCTTCGCATCACGCCTTTCTCTGCCCACCGTGGCGGCGAGCCTCGGCGGCGTGGAGTCGTTGATCGTCCGGCCCGCTGCCGCCATCCACAGCGGCCTTCCCCCCGAGGCGCGGGCGGAGATGGGCATCAACGAGGGGCTCATGCGGTTTTCCACCGGGGTGGAGTCGGCGGAGGACCTGATCGCCGACTTCGCCCGGGCTCTCTGAGGGAGCGCGCGCCGACCCTTGAGCCCCAACGGGTCGCCCACGGGCGGAACGAAGTTCCCGCCGCTGCCGGCGGAGCGCTTCGCGATCCTCTACGCCGATCCGCCCTGGGACTACAAGGGCCAACTGCAGCACGCGGGGCCCGCGAGCGGTGACACCGGCGGGGCGATCCGGCACTACCCCACCGTGACGCTGGATGACCTGAAACGGCTTCCGGTCGCGGACATCGCGGCGGATGAAAGCCTGCTCTTCCTGTGGGCGACGAGCCCGCATCTGGACCAGGCGATCGACCTCGGGAAGTCCTGGGGATTCGCGTGGGCGACGGTCGCCTTCGTCTGGGACAAGGTTCGGGTGAACCCGGGCTTTTACACGCTGAGCCAGTGCGAGCTGTGCCTCGTGTTCCGGCGCGGCCGGATCCCGGTGCCCCGCGGGGCGCGCAACGAACGGCAACTGGTCCACGAGAAACGGGGGGCGCACTCCGAAAAACCCGCGGAGGTGCGGCGGCGGATCGAGCGGATGTTCCCGGAGCAGAACAAGATCGAGCTGTTCGCGCGCCGGGAGGTTCCGGGGTGGCGCGCCTGGGGGCTCGAGAGCCCGGGGGACCGCGAGGCCCCGGGGCTCTGGGCGGCCGGTTGATCGGCTAGAGTCGGTCCGTGGCTTGGTGGATCTGGATTGCGGCCGGAGCCATCCTGGCGTTGCTTGAGTTGTTGGCGGGAGGCGAGCTCTGGCTGCTCTTTGCCGGGATGGCCGCGATCATCGTCGGCCTGCTGGCCGGCGTCGGCTTGACCGGCCTGGCGCCGCAGTTCCTGGTCTTCTCCGTCCTTGCCGCTTCGGCCTTCTTCGTAAGGCGGCGTCTGACGGTTTCGGCGGACAAGACTCCGGTCGGCAGCGACTCGCTCGTGGGAGAGACCGGGACGGCCGCTTCGGAAATCCTGCCGAACAAGCCGGGACACGTGGAGTTCCGCGGCTCCCGCTGGACCGCACGCACGGCCTCCGGCCAGCCGATCGAGGCCGGGGGCCGCGTACGGGTGGCGCGGATGGAAGGAATCACCCTGTTTGTCGAGCCGGAATGACGCCCCGCTGCCGCGGAGCCGCTGAAAAAGGAAAAAGTCTGTGACGCCATTTCAAATTATCGCGGGATTGATCGCGTTGATCGTCGTGATCACGCTCTTCCGCACCGCCCGGGTCGTGCCCCAGCAGCAGGTGTTCGTGGTCGAACGGCTAGGCCGCTACCACGACAGCCTCAAGGCCGGCTTCCACCTGTTGGTGCCTTTTCTGGACCGCATCGCCTACCGGCATTCGCTGAAGGAGCGTGCCATCGACGTTCCGCAGCAGGTGTGCATCACCCGCGACAACGTCCAGATCTCCGTAGATGGCGTGCTCTACCTGCAAGTCGTGGACGCGCGCCGCGCTTCCTACGGCATTGGCGACTATGGGTTCGCGATTGCGCAGCTCGCGCAGACCACGCTGCGTAGCGAGGTCGGCAAGATCGACCTCGACCGCACCTTCGAGGAGCGGGCCACGATCAACGCGTCCGTGGTCGAGGAAGTGGACCGCGCCAGCGACCCGTGGGGGGTGAAGGTCCTCCGCTACGAAATCCGCGACATCGCGCCGCCGCAGGATGTGCTGGCCGCGATGGAAAAGCAGATGCGCGCGGAACGCGAGAAGCGGGCCACCATCCTTGAGTCCGAGGCCCACCGGGAGTCGCAGATCAACCGCGCCGAAGGTGACAAGCAGCGCGTCATCCGGGAGTCCGAAGCCCAGCGCCAGAAGCAGATCAACGAAGCGGAGGGCGAGGCCCAGGCCATCCTCGCGGTCGCCACGGCTACCGCCGAGGGGATTCGCCAGGTGGGGGAGGCGATATCCACCCCGGGCGGGCTCGACTCCGCACGGATCCGGGTGGCCGAGCAGTATGTGTCGGAATTTGGCAACCTCGCGCGGACGAACAACACCATCATCCTGCCATCCAATCTCGCCGACGTGTCAGGTTTTGTCGCCACAGCAATGGAGGTCATCAAGGGCGCGGGCAAGCCGACGCCGAGTTCATAGCACCAGGAGCGCCGGCCTCCAGCCGGCCCAGCGAGCCCGGCTGGTCCCCTCTCGGCGGGGAACCCCAGCAGGCCTTGGTGGTGCCACGGCACGGGAACGCCGATCTCCAGGCCAGTTCTCCGGGTGGGGGCCGGCACAGCCCGCCGGGGGCGGGCGGCGGCCCGGTCCCGCGCGTGCCCGGATGGTCCCCTCTCGGCGGGAACCCCAGCAGGCCCTGGTGGTGCCACGGGCCCGGGAACGCTGACCTTCGGGCTCGTTCACCCGGTGGGCCGGCACCGCGCAGCGGAGCGCCGCGGGCGGTTCCTCGCCGCTCGCGCGCACGGCATCCGCTCCGAGAGAGAGCCATTTCGGCCAACCAGGTCCGTCCCGCCGCCCGCCTATGGCGGGCTGTGCCGATCTGGAGATCGGCGTTCCCGTGCCCATGCGACATCGAGGGCTGGTGGGGTTCCCGCCGAGACGGGAACCATCCTGCGTCGATCTCTGTGGCGGACGTATGAGAAACCCGGGCTGGAGGTCGGCGCTCCTTGCGCTCCTGGCCGCGTGGCGCATCGTCGTACCAACGCGGCTATCGTCCAACCACGGCATGCGAACAACGATCTCGCTCCCCCAGGAGCAGGCCGACCGTTTGGCGGAGCTGTGCCGGGACAAGGGCATTTCGCGCGCGGAAGCCGTCCGGCGGGCAGTGGATCGGTACGTGGAGACGCACCGGCGGCGAACAGAGGTATTCGGAATGTGGCGAGGACGCGCGACCGACGGTCTCGCCGAGGAGCGACCACTCCGGGAGGAGTGGGGCTAAGTCAAAGAGTCGTCGGTAACGAACTCGGCGCCGTCAGTCGCCCGATCCGCCGCCGCGCATCGCGCGCCAGACCTTCTCGGGCGTGAGCGGCGTATCGAGGTGCTCCACCCCGAACGGGCGGAGCGCGTCCATGACCGCGTTCGCGACCGCCGGCGTGGAACCGATGGTCGCCGCCTCCCCGATGCCCTTTACGCCGAGGGGGTTCACCGGGGTTGGGGTCACGGTGCGGTGCAGCTCGTAGGACGGCAGCATGTCGGCCCGCGGGACGGCGTACTCGAGAAGCGTGCCGGTGAGCAGGTTGCCCTCTTTGTCGTACACGGCGTCTTCGAAGAGCGCCTGCGAGATCCCCTGGGCGAGCCCGCCGTGCACCTGTCCCTCGGCGAGCAGCGGGTTGATGACCTTGCCGCAGTCGTCCACCGAGATGTAGCGAACAATCGTGACCTGCCCCGTATCGGGGTCGATCTCGACCGCGCAGAGATGCGTTCCGAAGGGGAAGGTCTCGGCGGGCGGCTTGAAGTCCACGTCGGCGGTGAGAGCGGCGGCCGCGTCTTCCGGGGCATCTGACGAATAGGCAAAGGCCGCGATCTGGGACCAGCCCACGGCGCGGGCCGGCGAACCGGCGACGAAGAACCGGCCCTCTTCGAAGCGGATGTCCTCGGCGGCCGCTTCCAGCAGGCGCGCGGCGAGCTCCTTCGCGCGCTCCCGGACGGTCTCGGCGTTGTTGAAGATCGCCGATCCGCCCACCGGCGCGCTCCGGCTCCCGAAGGTGCCGATGCCGCGGGGGCATTCGTCGGTATCGCCGTGAAGCACCGTCACGTCGTCGAGCGAGACGCCGAGCTGTGCGGCGGCGATCTGGGCCCACGCGGTCTCGTGTCCCTGCCCGTGCGGCGAGGTCCCGCTCCGGACGGTGACCGAGCCATCCGATTCAATCGTGACGCCCCCGGCCTCCCAGGGACCGAACCCGCAGATCTCGACGTAGCAGGCGAGTCCGATGCCGAGCGGTTTGCCGCCCTCGGCCTGCCGCCGCGCCTGCTCGGCGCGCAGGCCCTGGTAGTCGCCGGCCTCGAGCGCCAGGTCGAGCGCCTTTTCGTACTCGCCGCTGTCGTAGGTGAGGCCGGTCGCCGTCCGGTAGGGGAACTTGTGCGGCGGGATCAGGTTGCGCCGGCGGATTTCGGCCGGGTCCATCCCGATCCGGCCGGCGAGCACGTCGAGCGCCCGCTCGATCAGGTAGGTGGCCTCCGGCCGTCCCGAGCCCCGGTAGGGCTCGTTCGGGGCGGTGTTCGTGAACGCGCCCTCGGCGCGCGCGTGGGCGGAGCGGATGTCGTAGGGCCCGACGATCATGGCCCCGGTGAGCGACGGGGTGGTGGGTCCCGGCCGGCTGAAGTAGGCGCCGGAGTCGTAGAGCACTTCCACGTCGCAGTGCCGGACGCGGCCGTCCGGGTCCGCGGCGACGCCCAGGGTGACGAAGAGGTTCCGCCCGTGGGTGGTGGTCTGGAAGTCCTCGGTCCGGGTGGCGAACCAGCGGACCGGCCGACCGAGCTTCAGGGCGAGCCAGGGGACCAGGATCTCCTCGGCGTAGAGGTTCGCCTTGGCGCCGAAGCCGCCGCCCACTTCGGGGGCGATCGTGCGGACGCGTTCCTCGTCAATACCCAGGATGCGCGCCACGCTCGATTTCACCCGGTGCGCGGACTGGGTGGAGGTCCACATGGTGATCCGGTCGCCATCCACCCGCGCGGCCACCGCCCGCGGTTCCATGGCGCTCGGGATGAGCCGCTGGATCCGAAAATCGAGCGAAACCTCGACCTCGCCGGTCGCGGCCTCCGGGGCCCCCTCGGGATGGAGTTCCCACACGAACGCCCGGTTGCCGGCCACCTCGGAGTAGAGGAGTTCGGCGCCCTCGGCGCGCGCCGCCTTCGAGTCGCCGGCTCCCGGGAGGTCCCGGTAGTCCACGAAGACCAGCCCCGCCGCGTCCACGGCCTGCGCCGCCGTTTCGGCGACGACGGCGACCACCGGATCGCCGACCGTGAGGGCCTTGCCGTCGGCGAGCGCCCACCGCGGCGGCAGGTGCAGTTCGGTGAACGCGCCGCCATCCGGCGCCCGGGCCACGGGGAAGGGCTTCTTGAGCGTCGGCAGGATGTCGGCCGCGGTGAAGACGCCCACCACGCCCGGCGCGGCGGCGGCTTCTTCGGTCTCGATCGAGACGATCTCGGCGTGCGGGTAGGGGCTCCGCACGACCGCGAGGTGGAGGGCGTCCGGCAGCGGGATGTCCGGCGTGTAGAGCGCCTGGCCGGTGACCAGCCGCGGGTCTTCGCGCCGCTTTACCCGGTCGCCGATGGTCTGGGTTCTGATCGCCAAGCTTGGTTCGTCTTCCGAGGGGGCGCGATTCTAGCGAGGCCGGAAACCGGGATCGCGTAATACCGGCGTTACGCACGCGTATTCAAGGGACCGGGGCCGCCGTGAAACCATTCTGACGGGCCTCGACCGCCTTGCCACCCGCCCCGACACCCCGCTCCGGCCTCGCGCACCTCTCCGGCGTGAGCCACCGCTACGGCGAGGTCCTGGCGCTCGACCGGCTCGATCTGGAAGTCCGGGAGGGCGAGGTGCTCGCGGTGCTCGGACCGAACGGCGCCGGGAAAACGACCGCGGTCAGCCTCCTCCTCGGCACGCTGCCGCTGCAGTCCGGGGCCGCCCGCGTCTTCGGGCGCGCCCCGGACGCCGCCGAGGTCCGCCTGCGGCGCGGCGCGATGCTCCAGATCTCCGGAGTTCCGGAGACGCTCACCGTGGCGGAGCACCTGGCGCTCTTCCGCGCCTACTACCCCTCGCCCCTACCGACGGCGCGCCTCCTGGAAATGGCGGGCCTCCAGGAACTCAAGGACCGGCGCTACGGGAAGCTCTCCGGCGGGCAGAAGCAGCGGGTGATGTTCGCCCTGGCGCTGGCTGGCGATCCGGAACTCGTGTTCCTCGACGAGCCGACCGCCGGACTGGATCTCGACGGCCGCCGCCGGCTGTGGGACGAGATCCGGGGGCTGAAGGCGGCCGGACGCACCGCCGTCCTCACCACCCATTACCTCGAGGAGGCGGACGCGCTCGCCGACCGGATCGCGGTGATCCACCGGGGGCGGCTGATCGCCGCCGGGAGCCCGGAGGAGATCAAGTCGCGCACCTCGGGCCGCGTGGTGCGCTCTGTCACGAGCATCGGTCCCGAAACCGCGCGTTCCTTCCCCGAGGCCGCCCGGGTGGAGACCAAGGGCCAGCATCTCGAGATCGTGAGCGCCGAGCCGGAGGCGCTGCTCCGCCGGATGTTCGCGCTCGACCCGGACCTCAAGGACCTGACGGTGGTCGGTGTGGGACTCGAGGAGGCGTTCCTCGCGCTTACCGGCGACGGTGGGGCGGGAGACGCGTAAGTGACAGCCACCACCGCGCGCCGCGGCTTCCTCTGGCACCTGCGGATCACCCTGCTGGAGACGCGGTTCCAGTTCCTGAGCTCGCTGCGGCTGCCGGCGTTCGCCATCCCGACGCTGCTCTTCCCGGTGCTCTTCTACCTGTTCTTCGCCGTGGTGTTCCAGTCGGGCGGCCAGTCGCTCGCGGCGCCGACCTACATGCTGGCGACCTACGGTGTCTTCGGCGTCCTCGCTCCGTCGCTCTTCGGTTTCGGGGTGGGACTCGCTCAGGAGCGCGACACCGGCGCCCTCCTGCTGAAGCGCACGACGCCGATGCCCGCCGGCGCCTACCTGTGCGCCCGGGTGGGGACGGCGGCCATCTTCGGCGCCGTGGTGGTGCTCGCGCTGTTTCTCCTGGCTGGCTTCGTCGCGGGAGTCGAGCTCTACCGGGGGCAGTGGTTCGCGCTCGCCGGGATCATCCTCGCGGGGGTGCTGCCGTTCAGCGCCATCGGGCTGGCGATGGGGGCGTGGGCGAAGCAACAGGCCGCGGTAGCGATCGTGAACCTCGTCTTCATCGGCATGTCGCTCATCTCGGGACTGTGGGTCCCGATCTACATGCTTCCGGGCTTCCTGCAGGACATCGCCATCGCCTTTCCCGCCTATCACCTGGGCCAACTGGCGCTGAAGGTGATCGACCTCGATCTGGGCCGGCCGCTGTGGCTCCATCTCGTGCTGCTGGGCGGGCAGACCGCGATCTGCCTGGTGGCGGCGGCCGTGGGACTCCGGCGGTTCTCCGGGCGGTGAGCGACGTGACTCCTGCCGAGCGCATCCTCTGGCGCCGCGACCCGCTGATCGCCGCAGTGGGGGTTGCGGTGTTCGTGGGCCTGCTCATGACGCTACCGGTACCGGAACCGGCGGACCCGCCGGGCGGGCCGCTCCCGGAGACCGATTTCGCGGTGGTGGACGTGACCGTGTTCGACGGGGAGGAGTTCCGGCCCCACCGGGACGTCTGGGTCGAGGACGGACGGATCCGGGCCGTCGGGCAGCGGCTGGATCTCCCCGCGGGCCTGCCTCGCGTGGACGGCCGCGGCCACACCCTGCTGCCGGGACTGATCGACGCCCACACCCACACCTACGGGATGGCGCTGGCCGACTCCCTGCGCTTCGGGGTGACCACGGTGTTCGATCAGTTCACGGCCCCGGCGCTCGCGGCCAACAAGCGCCCGGCCCGGGAGGCGCTCGGCCGCGGCGACGAGGCCGATCTCTTTTCCGCGGGCAACGTCGCTACCGCGCCCGACGGGCACGGTACCCAGTTCGGCGTCCCGGTGGAGACGCTGACGAATCCGGAGGAGGCGCCGGCCTTCGTCCGCGCGCGGAAGGAAGAGGGCGCCGACTGGATCAAGATCATCTGGGAGGACGGCAGCACCTTCGGGGCGGTCATCCCGACGCTCGACCGCGAGACGATCGCGGCGGTCATCGAGGCCGCTCACGCCGAGGAGCTGCTCGCGGTCATCCACGTGAGCACGCTCGAGCACGCGCTCGCCGCGCTCGAGATGGGGATTGACGGGTTTGTCCACGTCTGGGGGGACGAGGTCATCTCCGAGGAGGACGCGGCGCGCTTCGCCGAAGCGGGGGTGTTCGTGATCCCGACGCTCTCGGTGCGAGTCGCGGCGGCGGGGGAGTCGATGGGGCCGGAGTTGCTGGCGGAGACGCCGGCGGAGCACGTGTCGGCGGTGCAGCGCGAGACGCTTTCGGGCACGTTCCCGCGACCGGTCGGAACCAGCGAGGCGTCGGTCGAGAGCGTCCGCCGGCTCCACGTGGCGGGGGTGCGGATTCTCGCCGGGACCGACGCCCCGAACCCGGGGACCGGCTTCGGGATCTCGGTGCACGGCGAGCTGCGGCTTCTCCAGCGTTCGGGATTGAGTGCGGCGGAGTCGCTGGCGGCCGCCACCGGCGAGGCCGCGGATGCCTTCGGAATCGAGGATCGGGGACGGCTGGAGCGCGGCCGGATCGCCGACCTGTTGCTGGTCGCCGGGGACCTCGAAAGCGACCTGAGCCTGAGCACCGCGATCGCCGCGGTGTGGAAGGACGGGTTCCCGGTGGAGGCGGCCTGGGCGATGCCGGAGCCTCCGGAGTAGGGACCGGAGCGCCGGCCTCCGGCCGGCATCGCGGCCGCAGGCCGTGAAACTCCCAGACTTAGTCGTCCGTGAAGACGCCAACCCAAACGGGGACGGCGCATTGCCGTACAAGCCCGGGAGTGGCGCAGCGCCACCCTGCTCGGCGGCGGCCCCATCCGGCAGGATCAGGTCTGGGAGTTTCGCCCGCTGCGCGGGCGATGCCAGCCTGGAGGCTGGCGCTCCTAGCCAACAGGGACTGTTGCACCGACTGCGTTATCGAGAGGTGCTCGGTTCCGCCGGGTGCGTTATCGACAGGTGTTGGGTTCCGCCGGGTGCGTTATCGACAGGTGTTCGGCGTCGCCGGGTGCGTTATCGACAGGTGTTGGGTTCCGCCGGGTGCGTTATCGACAGGTGTTGGGTTCCGCCGGGTGCGTTATCGACAGGTGTTTGGGTTCCGCCGGGTGCGTTATCGACAGGTGTTCGGATCCGCCGGGTGGGTTATCGACAGGTGTTCGGGATCCGCCGGGTGCGTTATCGACAGGTGTTCGGATCCGCCGGGTGCGTTATCGACAGGTGTTCGGCTTCGCCGGGTGGGTTATCGACAGGTGTTCGGATCCGCCGGGTGGGTTATCGACAGGTGTTCGGGTTCCGCCGGGTGGGTTATCGACAGGTGTTCGGATCCGCCGGGTGGGTTATCGACAGGTGTTCGGTTCCGGCGAATGCGTTATCGACAGGTGTTCGGTTCCGCCGAATGCGTTATCGACAGGTGTTGGGTTCCGCCGGGTGCGTTATCGACAGGTGTTCGGTTCCGCCGAGTGCGTTATCGACAGGTGTTCGGTTCCGCCGAGTGCGTTATCGACAGGTGTTCGGCTTCGCCGAGTGCGTTATCGACAGGTGTTCGGTTCCGCCGGGTGCGATATCGACAGGTGTTCGGTTCCGCCGGGTGCGTTATCGACAGGTGTTGGGTTCCGCCGAGTGCGTTATCGACAAATGTTCGGTTCCGCCGGGTGCGTTATCGACAGGTGCTCGGGTCCGCTGGAGCGCCGGCCTCCGGCCGGCATCGCGGCCGCCGGCCGCGAAACTCCCAGACTTAGTCGTCCCGGAAGATGCCAACCCAAACGGCGACGGCGCATTGTCGTACAAGCCCGGGAGTGGCGCAGCGCCACCCTGCTCGGCGGCGGCCCCATCCGGCAGGATCAGGTTTGGGAGTTTCGCCCGCTGCGCGGGCGATGCCAGCCTGGAGGCTGGCGCTCCAGCCAACCGAGCGCCGCTCCGTTGGTTTGGTAGGTTCGCCCGTCCCAGAGGTTCCCGCATGAGAGTCCCGACATCCCGCCGAACATTCCTTGGAACCACCGCCGCCGGCCTCGCCGGCGCTGCGATCCCCGCCTCACGGGTGGCCGCCGCCCCCGACGCCGCGGAACGCCGGCGGCTCGTCGAGCTCGCCCACTTCGGCCAGAAGGCCCCGGCCGAGGGCGCCGGCGGGATGGCGATCACCTCGCACCCGCTCGCCACCCGCGCGGCCATCGACATCCTCGAAAAGGGCGGCAATGCTTGCGACGCGGCGCTCGCCGCCTCGATCACCCAGACCGTGGTCGAGCCGCACATGACCACCATCACCGGCTGTCTCTCCCAGATGTATTTCGACCAGGCGACCGGCGAGACCACCTACGTCAACGGCAACGTGAACACCCCGATGGCGCCGCTCCCCGGCTACGGCGTGCACGACCTCGCCGGCGGGCGCGGGGTGGCGGTGCCCGGCTGGTGGGGCGGCTTCGAGGCGGCCCACGACCGCCACGGTTCGCTCCCCCGCAAGGAACTGATGGCGGACGCGGTCGCCTACGCCCGGGACGGGTTCGAGATGCATCCGTTCCTATGGGGCGAGGTCTTCATCCAGTCCGAGAAGATCGGCCGCACCGCCGCCGGCCGCGAGATCTTCTTCGACGGGAACGCCATCCCGCGTCCCGGCGCGATGCTCTACCAGAAGCAGGCCGCCGACACCCTGGAGCGGCTGGCCGAGGAGGGGAACGACTACTTCTACCGGGGCGACTTCGCGAAGAGGGTCTGCGAGATCGTCCAGGCGGCGGGCGGCGTCCTGACCCCGGACGACTTCGAGCGCTGGGAGCCGCGCTGGCAGGAGCCGGCGTGGGGGTCGTACCGCGACCTGAAGATCGCTGGGTCACCACCGCCCGATAACGGCGGCACCCACATCATCGAAATGCTCCACATGCTGGAGTTCCTCGATCTGGAAGGGCTCGGGCCACCGACCGAGTCGGCCGAGAGCCTGCTCCAGATGGTCCGGATCAGCCACCTCGTCTATTCCGAGGGCGGCCGGCAGAACGACCCGGAGAGCCACCCGCTGCCGCTCGAAACGATCCTCTCCAAGGACTACGCGCGGATGCGGTTCGACCTGCTCCAGATGGGGCATCCGGTCTCGGGCGCCGGCGAGCCGCCCCCGCCGGCCGGAAGCAACCACGTGACGGTGGTGGACGCCGCCGGGAACGTCTCGACCATCCTTCACTCGTGCATGTCCTACCCGTGGAGCAACGGCCTCTTCGCCGAGGGGGTGAGCATCTGCGCGGCGGGCGCCCATTTCCTGCGGGTGATGCCGAAGCCCGGGCACCGGATCTCGGCCTACGTGGCGCCGAACATCCTGTTCCAGGGCGACCGGCCGGTGATGGCCTCCGGCTCGCCGAGCGTCAGCCTGCTCCAGAACGTCCTCCAAAACAGCCTCAACGTGCTCCAGTTCGGGGTGCCGGTAGCGGATTCGGTGAACCGGCCGCGGTTCGGCGGCCCGTCGCTGACCATCCCCGGCGCGGTGCTCATCGAGGCGGACTTCCCCGAGAAGGTCCGGGACGAGGCGGCCGCGCGCGGCATCAACTTCGACGTGGTCAACCCCTGGAACTGGCACCACGGCTCGTTCGAGGGGATTCACATCGGCGAGGACGGAATTCGGCGCGCCTGCGGGGACCCGCGGCGCTGCAGCATGGCGGAGGCAACGGCATGACGCGATTGGCGGTGGTTTTTCTGGCGGCGCTCTTTTTGGGAGCGACCGCGTTTGCGCAGGACACGGTGCTCCGCTGCGGAGCGATCTTCGACGGCGACGCCATGGGTGGCGCCGGGGACATCGTGGTCCGGGACGGGCGGATCGTTTCCGGACCTCCGGACGCCGGCGAGCTGGTGGACCTCTCGGGCTATACCTGCCTCCCGGGACTGATCGACCTGCACGCGCACCTGACGATCAATCCGGACACCCTGACCGCGATCGACATCACCCGCTCGAGCGCGGCGCGCGCGCTCGACGCGCTGGCGAACGCCCAAAAGATGCTGGGAGCCGGGTTCACGACGCTCCGGACGCCGGGCGAGTTCGATGGTTTCTACGGGACGGTGGACCTGAAGCACGCCATCAACCGCGGCCAGCACGTCGGGCCGCGGCTGCTCATCGCGCCGCACGCGATCTCGGCCACCGGCGGCCACGGGGACTTCAACAACCTGATGGCGGATCTCCACATCGAGACGCCCACCCGGATCGCCGACGGGCCGGAGGGGCTCCGCCTCGAGATCCGGCGGGAGTTCAAGTACGGCGCCGACTGGATCAAGCTGATGATGACCGGCGGGGTGATGTCGGCGGGCGACGACCCGAACGTCAGCACCTACACCGAGGAAGAGGTCCGCGCGGCGGTCGAGGAGGCGCACCGCCACAAGAAGAAGATCACGGTCCACGCCCACGGCGCGCCGGGGATCATCACCGCGCTCCGGGCCGGCGTGGACTCCGTGGAGCACGCGACGCTCGTGGACGAGGAAGGCATCCGGCTCTTCAAGGAGCGCGGCGTCCCGATGGTGCCGACCCTCTACGTCATGAACTACATCGTGGAGGAGGGCGAGGCGATCGGCTTCCCGCGGGAGAGCATCCAGAAGGCGCGCGATCTGATGGAAGAGCGTGACCGGCGCATCGGGGCGGCGTTCGCCGCCGGGGCGCCGGTGGCTTTCGGCTCGGACACCATCTTCCCGCACGAGACCGCGGCCCGCGAGTTCGCGGTGATGGTGGGGATCGGGTTGAGCCCGACGGACGCACTGCGGTCGGCGATGACGGTCGCGGCGCGGACGCTCGGCCTCGAAGACGAGATCGGCCGGATCGCGGACGGCTACGCGGCGGACCTGATTGCGGTCGAAGGAGATCCGCTCGAGAACGTCCGGGTGATGGAGGACGTCCGGTTCGTGATGCGGGATGGGAAGGTGGTCAAGGCCCCGTAGGGGCGGAGGCCGGCCGGCTACCCATCCAGCAGGCGCCGCTCCAGCAACGCCCGCAGGTCGCGGCGCCCGTCCGCGATCACCATGACGTACACCCCGTCTCCCATCACGCGGTGGATGATCCGGTACGGCTTGAAGAGCACTTCCCGGTATTCCCGAATCCCCAGCTCCAGGAGTTCCCGCGGATAGCTGCCGCGTTCGGGGAGGGCGGAGAGCGCCTGCATGGCCTGCTCGATCCGGCCCAGCACATAGTCCGCGCTGCCTGGTGCGTCCTGCCGGGAGATGTGGTCAACGATTTCTTCCAGGTCGCGGACGGCGTCATCGGTCAGTTGAACCGCGAACGGCATCAGTCCGCCCGTGGGCGCTCCCGAAGCCGCGCGATCACCTCAGCAGCGGGCTGCACCCGGCCAGCTTCGATCTGACGATCTCCGAGCGCCAGCATCTTGAGCAAAGCCACGGTCTCCTGCATCCGCTCATAGCTGGCGATGTCCTGCACGACGGCCTTGGCTTCGCCGTTTTGGGTGATGATCAACGGCTCCGGCCGGTCCCCGAGCGTGCGGATGATCTCGGCGGCGTGAGCCTTCAGATAACTGATCGGCTTGATCTGATCGGACAGCGACATGAGGCGCCTCCCTGCGGACAGAGCGGACTAAATATAGTCCATGAACAGGTCCGAACCCGCGCATCGTGGACCTGGGAGGAAGGAGAGGCGATCGGCTCCCGCGGGAGAGCATCCAGAAGGCGCGCGATCTGATGGAGGAGCGCGCCCGGTCAAACTCCCGATCGCCACGGCCCGCCGGCGGGCCAAGTCGGGGTAAACGGCCGCGCCTCGATCAGGCTGTCGCAGATCGGCCCCAGGAAGCGCAACAGCTCCACGCCCACATCCACGAGCCTGACCGGGCCGTCGGCGCCCTCATCCATCGCGCGTCGCAGTCCCCGCCAGAGCCGCTCGCGTGTCGCGTCTTTGTAGTAAGACGGGAGCAGTGCGATCGGCCTTTCGCTCCCAAACGAGGTCCCGCGCTGCCGGAAGGTTCGGGCGACTGCGGTCCGCAGAACCTCTCCGTCGAATGCGAAGCGACGAGCGAGGCGGGCCAAGTCCCATAGATCCTTCACTCGGGTGTTCCTGGCGCCGTGCTCCACGAGGGCGTGCAGCTTCTCGGCGACCACGGTCTCCGGCGGGTATGTCCAGAGACGGGGCGCCGGGAGATCGAGGAGGGTCGGGTAGTCTCGTTCTGCGCGGTCCGGCGTGATGATGTCGCCGAAGCCGATATCGATCTGAAGGGGTAGCCGCACCTGGCCCAGGCGGCCCTGGATCTGCGCGCGCACCCCGCCGTAAGGCTGCTCGTCGCGGATGTTGGTGATCCGGATGGTTGCCGGATCAAAGACGACTCCGTCCTCGGGGCAGGGAACACGGCAGATAGCCTCGAGGGAGGCGCGAATTGGCGCCCGGTCGCCGGACCAGATGTCCAGGAGGTCGATATCCCGGGTTGGCCGCGCCTCCTTCCCGTCCCACACTCGGAAGAGCGCCGCGCCCTTGAGGACGAATCGGTCCATCTCGGGTGAGATCGAAAGCCGGTAGAGAAAGCGCTCGCATGTGTACCGATCGAGCACGGCTTGAAAGTCGAGTGCGCCGGTACGGCTGAGATTAAGGAGGCGCTGGCGAACCGACGCCGGCACGTTCCGAATCTCCCGCGTAGGCGTCATGCCGAAAACGCGTCCAGAGCCGGGCCGACGAGCGCTTTGGCGCGGCATGTTTCCGCCGCTCGCCAGATCTGGTCGGGGGTGGCCTTTCGGTCGTAGAGAGCTTCCCGCAGCGCTTCGAGCGCTACGTGCATGCCGAACAGCCGCCGGAAACGGAAGCAGTCCACGACGGTACGCGCCGGAGTCGTGATGCGGGCAGGAACGCCGTCGAAGGTCGTGTCAGCGATCCCGTAACGCAGTGAGACCCCGGAGAAGCGGACTACCCGGATCGGCAGCTCCGGAACGCGAGGCGCGCGGGCCTTGTGGGGAATGGCGATCCAGACCTTGCGCGGAAGCTGGGTGCCGAGTTCGTGGACGCTAAGGGCCGTCAGCAGACAGATGATGGCGTCTGGAACCCGCGCGCAGACGGCAGCGCGGGTGTACTGCTCCGTCAGTTCGGCTTGCGTGACGCGGTAGAGGCCGCGGGCCACGCGCTCGACGTCTCCTCCGTCCACCATGGCCCGCAGCGCCCGCGAATGGATACCCCGCTCGGCGGCATCTCGGGCGCGAAAGAAGGTGGTCCCCCCGAGACGCTGCACACCGGAGGCGGTCAGGCCGGATGGCTGCTCCGAAATGTCGGCAGATATCTTTGAATGCCGACGTTTTGATCCAGCCATTCGGCGAGGGTAGCGCGGCGCGGTCATGTGAATCAAATTGACGGCAGATGGCTATAACTGCCGACATATTCATACGCTCACCTCCTCCCGCGGTATCGCCACGATCTCCCTCTCGACCTGATGGACTGTCTGTCTCGATCTCTTCCAGCGGACGCGGCAGATCGGTAGTGAACTATGGATCTGCCGCGGTTGTCGACCCCCGGACACTCGAACCGGTGCTCGACAGCCCGGCCGAACAATTCCCGCTCTTTCCCGTTGGCTGCTGCACGCCGAGAGGAGCACCACCCTGGCGCTGGGGGGTCCGTCCCGCCGCCCCGCTTCGCGGAGCTGTGCCGGCCTGGAGGCCGGCGTTCCCTTGCCTTTGCGACACCAACGCTGGTGGGGTGCACGCCGAGAGGAGAACCATCCTGGGGCTGGGGGTCCGTCCCGCCGCCCCGCTTCGCGGGGCTGTGCCGGCCTGGAGGCCGGCGTTCCCGTGCCGTTGCGACACCAACGCTGGTGGGGTTCACGCCGAGCGGAGAACCATCCTGGCGCTGGGGGGTCCGTCCCGCCGCCCCGCTTCGCGGGGCTGTGCCGGCCTGGAGGCCGGCGTTCCCTTGCCTTTGCGACACCAACGCTGGTGGGGTCCACGCCGAGAGGAGAACCATCCTGGCGCTGGGGGGTCCGTCCCGCCGCCCCGCTTCGCGGGGCTGTGCCGGCCTGGAGGCCGGCGTTCCCGTGCCGTTGCGCCGTGCGGCTGAGTGGTCGGCTACGGGTCCACCTGCTGGTAGAACCGCTTCACACCGTTCTCGATGGTCATGATGACCGCGCTCTTGGTCGGCTGGCGATCGTCGTTGTAGTGAGAAATGCGGGTTGCTCCGGCGTATTGCTCGGTAGCCAGGAGTTCTTGGCGGATGGCGTCGGCGTCGAGACTGCCCGCGCGAGCCGCGGCCAGCAGGAACAACCGGACCGCGTCGTAGCTCACTGCATCGCCGCCGGTGGGGGGGATCCCGTACTTGGCTCGATATGCCTCGACGAACGCGCGCGCCGTCGGTTCGTCCGTGTCCGGCGAGAACTGGGCGCTGAAGAAACTGCCCTCCACGGAGGCCTGCTCGTTCTCCAGGAGCGCCGGGTTGTCCCAGGCATCGGCCCCCAGGAACACGGTCGGCTCCCCGGCGGCATCGTGGAGCGGCAGGGCGCGTGCCTGGGCGGTCAGAAGAACGATTTCTGCCACCGGGCCCGGCATGAACAGCACCGCCGGAGCCCCGGCTGCGATGGCTGTCAAGTGCGCGGCGAAGTCCGTCGTCCCGGGTTCGTAGGACTGATCGGCGACGACCGTCCCGCCCAGGCGCCGGAAATGGTTGACGAAGAACTCCCCGATCCCCTCGCTGTACACCTCGCCGCGCTGGGTAAGGACCGCGGCGGTCATCGCTCCGAGCGTCTCGAAGGCGAACCCGGCCACGACGCCCCCCTGAAATTGGTCGGTGAAGGCGGCCATGAAGACCAGGTCGCCCGCCGCCGTCACGCTTGGATTCGTGGCCGCCGTCGTGATCATCGGTACGCCGTGATGCTGGGCGACAGCCCCTACCTCGATTGCGTGCGCCGAGCGATTGGGGCCGATGAGAGCGACCACTTCGTCGTCGAGGATCAGCGCCTCCGCGGCGGCTACCGCCGGCGCCGCTTCTTCCAGGCCGGACCGGACGATCAGCTCGACGGAACGGCCCAACAGCCCGCCGCTTGCGTTGGCCTCGTCCACCGCGATCATTCCGCCGTTCGGATACGTCCGGTCGCCCGAGACCAGGAAGCCAATGTTCACCGGAGCGGTGGGGGTGGTCGGGGTCGCCGGGGCGGCCGGGGCGGCAGGCCGAACGGAGGTCGGCGAAGTTCCGTCGCCGCACGCGGCCAGGACGATGGCGGTCGCGCAGGCAGCGCGAAGCAGTTTCAAAGAGCGCCGCACTCCCGCTCGCCCGAAGTCGTCTTTGCGAGACATTCCTCCTCCTTGGGCCCATCCCCCGATCAAGTCGGAAACTCTGCGGCGCGCACCCTACGCGCTTTTTGAGCAGAGACTCCGAGTTCCGGATGTCCGGGCTCGATTCCCGCCGAGGCTACCAGTAAACGCGCCCGCGTTCGCCGCGGCTGAGAGGATGCGATTTCGCCCGCCGGTGGCGGACGATGCCGGCCTGGAGGCCGGCGCTCCTACGCTCCCCGCGCTCCTTCGCCAGCGGCGATGCGCGGTCCGGTGGCCGCTACGCGGTGGCGCGGATGGGCGCCGCCCTCCCAATCGTCAGCCGATCGAAGACTCCGTCGATGGAATCGGCGACCGTGTAGAGGTTGTGTGCGCCCGCCGGGGCGAAACCCGTGGCGACGATGTGGTCGAACAGCGACAGGAGCGGATCCCAATAGCCGCGATGGTTCGCCAGCACGATCGGTTTGTCGTGGTAGCCGAGCTGCCGCCAGGTGATCATCTCGATCGTTTCGTCGAGGGTGCCGAAGCCTCCCGGTAGCGAGACGAAGCCGTCGGCGCGCTGGAACATCTTCTGTTTGCGCTCGTGCATGCTGTCCACGACGACAAGTTCTGTCACACAGGAGAAGGGGAGTTCCTGCTCCATCAGGGAACGCGGAATGATGCCGACCACCCGTCCGCCGTTCTCGAGCGCCGCGTGCGCCACGGTGCCCATCAGGCCCACCCCGCCACCGCCGTAGATGAGTTCAATGCCGCGCGCGGCGCAGGCGGAACCGAAGGCGTGCGCGAACTCTTCGAGCTCCGGGTCGCGCCCGTTCAACGAGCCGCAATAGACACACAGCGCTCTGATCCCAGTCGCCGCCGCCCCTACATTTCGAACATTCATTTCACAGTCCTTACACATATCGAATCGTTGCCCCGCAGCTTACAACAGCTCCCGGCCCCGCATGCGGGGTTCCGATGAAAACGCCGACCGCCGGCGGCGGGCCGAGGCCCGGCGAACGCGGGCGCCGCCCGGGTCCATCCGGGCCAAATCTGGCGTTACAGGCCGCTACAAAGCTGCGCTTGCGCCGGTTTCCGGGCGGTCCCTATACTGGCCGAGAATTCACCCCGAAGGATGGCAATCCTCGTTCACCTCAGGAGGTGTCTGATGCGCTCACGATTTACCAGGTTCGCGATCCTCGGGGTCGCGCTCGCGCTGGCCGTTCCGGCCGGCGCGCAGGAACTCAGAGGCCGGATCGTCGGGACGGCGAGCGACGCGACCGGGGCGGTGCTTCCCGGCGTCACGGTCACCGCCTCGAGTCCGGCGATGATCCAGGACCAGGTGGCGGTCACCGGCGGCCAGGGCACCTACGCGTTCCCGGCGCTGCCCACCGGGGTCTATTCGGTCACTTTCTCCCTCGGCGGTTTCAGCACCGTCGTTCGGGAGAACATCCAGATGACCCTGAACACCACCCTCACCGTGAATGCCACCCTGGAGGTCGGCGGTCTCGAAGAGACGATCACCATCACCGGGGAAGCCCCGGTGGTGGACGTCAAGACCACCGCCACCGGCGTGAACTTCACCGAGGAACTCCTCGAGGACATCCCGAACGCCCGGGACATCTGGGCGGCGATGGCCCAGGCCCCCGGCTTCCAGATGGAGGGCTACGACGTGGGCGGGTCCCACACCGGAACCCAGACCGGGTTCCAGGCCTTCGGCTTCGGAGACCAGCACCGGACCCTGCTCGAGGGCATCAACGTGACCGAGACGACCTCGGGGAACGCGGGCTACTTCGACTACGGCAGCTTCGAGGACTTCCAGCTCGGCGGCTCGGGGAACATGGGCGAGACCCATGGGCTCGGCGCCTTCTTCAACCTCACGGTCAAGTCCGGCGGCGACCGTTTTGGCGGTGACATCTACGTGGACTTCGAGAACGACTCGACGGTCGGCGACAACGTCCCGGATGCGCTGCGGACCGGCGGCGGGACGCAGGGTCCCTACAAGGCGGGAGGCGACGGCCTCGAAGCCGGCAACCCGATCACCCTCCAGAGCGACATCAACATCGGCATCGGCGGACCGCTCTATCCGGGCAAGGCCTGGTTCTACGGCGGCTACCGGCTGAACCACCAGGAAAAGCTCACCATCGGCAACCCGGATCCGGCGACCACCCAGCTCGGCAACTGGACCGCCAAGGCGACCTACCAGCTCACCGACTCCAGCCAGTTGATCGGCTTCTTCAACCGGCGCACCAAGCTGCAGGCGGAGCGCAACCTCGGTCCTTCAGTGCCCCTGGAAGCAGCCTGGTACCAGAGCTCGGTCAACAAGCCGATGAAGTTCGAGTACACGAACGTGCTCACCGACAAGCTCTTCCTGAACCTGCAGCTCAGCCACTGGATCAACCAGTTCCCGCTCTTCCCGACCGCCACCAAGTCGGAGAGCGTCGAGGGCCTGCCGGCCGGCCGCCTCGAGGTGAACACCGGCGACCTCACCAACGCGAACAACTACTACCACCTCCGCAACGTCACCAAGCCGCAGATCTCCGGCAACCTGACCTACTTCGCGGACGATCTGGCGGGACAGCACACCTTGAAGATCGGCACCGAGATCTACCGGGAGCGCCGCAAGTTCCTGCGGATGCAGCCGGAGGACATCTTCTACCGCGACGTGGACGGCGTCCCCAGCGAGGTGGACATCTACAACACCCCGAACACCGGCATCAACGACATCTTCCTCACCGCGTTCTACGGGCAGGATTCGTGGACCCTCAACGACCGGCTGACGCTGAACCTCGGCTTCCGCTTCGACCGCTACAAGATGGGCTGGCCGGAAAACTCCCTCTCGCCCACCCATTCGGACATCTTCCCGGCGCTTGAGGTGTCGCAGCGCGATGTCCTGACGCTCTCCAACATCGGGCCGCGCCTCGGCGCCGCGTTCGACGTGACGGGCGAGGGCGAGACGGTGCTGAAGCTCTTCTTCGGCCGCTTCTACTGGAACCCGAGCACCACCATCGTGGACGACGAGAACCCGGTGGGCCAGGCGGCGTTCCGGTACGGGTTCAACGACCTGAACGGGAACCGGGTTCTGGACCCGGGGCCGAGCGGCGGCCTTGCCGACTCGCCGGAACTGGGGGACAAGCTCCGAACCCTCGGCGGCGCCGGGTTCGTGACCGTGGACCCGAACCTGAAGAACGCCTACGGGCATGAGATGTCGGCCCACTTCGAGCAGCAGATCGCCGACAACTTCTCCTTCCGGGCGTCCTACGTTCACAAGAACTCCCGGAACGGCTACGGGATCGTGGACCTGAACCGCGCCTTCGCCTACGGCGTTCCCTACAGTTGGGAAGACCGCGGGCCGGACAACGTGGCGGGAACCGGCGACGACCAGACCATCCAGCTCACGGACCGGCAGCCCGGAATTCCCGAGGATCGCCAGTACGTGAACCCGGGCGCCTACGGGCTGCCGGATCCGGACGGGAACTACCACACCGTCGAGGTGGCCCTGAACCGCCGGTTCGCGGATCGCTGGATGTTCCTGACCTCGTTCCTGCACACCTGGGCGAACGCCTACATGAGGACCACGTCCTCCGGGAGCGTGCGGGCCGCCGCCCGCTTCGACTTCGTGGAGGGCACGACCTACGAGTGGCGGGCGAACCAGTCGCTCCGGCTGGGGCCGATCGACACCACCTACTGGAACTACAAGCTGGTGGCGCGCTACATCTTCCCCTACGACGTCGGGGTGAGCGCTTCCTACAAGCTCCAGAGCGGGTACCTGACGGGCCGCCGCGTCAGCGTCCGGCTGCCGAACGCCGGAACCGAGCGGGTGATGCCCGACGGCTACAACGACCGCGCACCGAACGTCGGCATCTTCGACATGCGCGCCGAGAAGTCGTTCGACATCCCGGGAGGGGCGACCATGGCCCTGCTGTTCGACGGGTTCAACCTGGTCAACAGCTCGACCGTGCTCAACTACCGGACGATCGGGGGTTCCCGCTACAACGAGATCATCGCGATTCTCGACCCGCGGGTCTTCCGGGTGGGGGTCCGGATCGAGTTCTGATCGCGTCGTGACGCGCGGGGGGCGCCGGCTTTCGGGCCGGCGCCCCTTTTTTCGTTGGGGACGCCGATTTCCGTTGTCGAAGGGCGCGGGCGCGCGGACGTACACTCGATCCGATCGATACCGATTGAGGAGAGACTCATGAAGCCGAACGAACCCCGCAGTCCCTGGAATCGACGACGCTTCCTCCAGACCACCGCGGCCGCCGGACTGGCCGCGCTTCCCGGCGCCAGCGCGGCTGCCGGATCCCGCCAGCCGGGTGCGCCCGGCGCCAGCCCGAGCCCGACCGATCCGCTCGGCATCCGGTCCAGCTTCCCGGTCACCGAGGAACTGGCCTATCTCAACAATGCCGCGGTGGGGCCGCTGCCGCTGCCCGTCCGCGACGCCCTGCACGAGTACGCGGACAACAAGATGCGGCGGCGCGACGGCGCGGCGGGCGGCAAGGCGGTGGCGAGCGCGCGGACCCGCTTCGCCAGCCTGTTCGGCGCCGACGAGGACGAGATCGCCTTCCTCTACGCCACCAGCGGGGGCGAGAACGTCGTCGTAAACGCGATGGACTGGAGGGCGGGCGACAACGTGGTGGTGGACGAACTGCACTTCGTCACCACCTTCGTGCTCTACCGCGAACTCGAGCGCCGGGCCGGGGTCGAACTGAGGATCGTCCCCTCACGGGACGGCGTCGTGACGGTGGACGACTACGCCGCGCGGACCGACGACCGGACGCGGCTGCTCAGCGTGGCGTGGGTGTCGAACCGCAACGGCTTCCGCTACGACCTGCCCGAGCTGGCCGACCTCGTCCACGCGCACGGTGGCTACCTCTTCGCCGACGCCATCCAGGCGTGGGGCAACGTCCCGACCAACCTCCACCAGGAGAAGGTCGACTTCGCCTGCGGCAATGGCTACAAGTGGCTGCACGCGGACTTCGGCTGCGCGCCCCTCTACGTGCGCCGCGAGCACCTGGACTGGATGACCGCCGACCGGCACGGGCATCGCCAGGTCGCCGAGTCGCTGCCCGGACACCGCTACCGCCTCAAGACCAGCGCCGAAAAGCTCGAATACGGAAGCCCGGCCTACGGCCCGGTGGCCGCGATGGACGCCGCGCTCGGGTTCGTCGGGCAGGTCGGGGTCGATCGCATCGCCGGGCACACGCACGCGCTCGCCGGCGCCCTGCGGGAGGGCGCCGCGGCGCTCGGGATGCGGATGTTCACCCCGCCGAAGAACCCGTCCGCCATCGTCAGCTTCCACCACGGACTCGATCACGAGCGGCTCAGCCAGGCGCTCGCCGACGAGGGCGTGGCGATCACCTTCCAGGAGGAAGGGCAACTGCTGCGCGCCGGCGTGGGGATGTTCAACAGCCGCGACGACGTGGACCGGCTGCTGGGGGTGATCCGCGGGTTGGTCTAGGCCGCCGCGAGACCGGCGCCGCGCCGGCGGTCAGCCCGCGAACCGCGCCAGCCCGAAGAAGGGCTCCTTCTCGCGCTCCCCGAGCGCCTGTCCGGCCAGCATTTCCCCGAGCGCCGCGCCCAGCTTGTAGCCGTGGCCGGACCCGCCCCCGGCGATCCAGACGTTGTCCGCTTCCGGGTGGGTGTCCACGATCAGGTTCCCGTCGGCGCTCTGCTCGTACTGGCAGACCCGCGCCTCGATCAGCGGGGCGCCCCGCATCCCCGGGAAGCGGTGCTCCATGTACTCCCGCGCCTCCCGGGCGCCCTTCGCTGACGGCGTGCGGTCGCCGGTCGTGGGGTCGAAGGGCGCGCCGCGCCGGTCGTCCGCGATCTTGAAGCCGCGGAAGCGGGTCGCCGGGACGCCGTAGAACGGGCCCTGGTCGATCCAGGTCGGGAACTCGTCCTCCGTAACGTCGGCGCGGCCCGCCGGCGGGCCGAAGTAGAAGACTTCCTGCCGGGTGGGCTGGACGAGCGGCGGATCGAACTCCGGGAACAGCTTCGCGAGCCAGGGCCCGCAGGCGAACACGAACACGTCGGCCTCGACGGTGCTGCCGTCGGCGAGGCGGATGTCCCGCATCCCGCTGCCGGAGGTCTCCCCCGGCGACGCCTCGGCGCGGAGGAAGGCGCCGCCTTCGGCGACGAACGCATCGAGCACCCGCTCGCAGCCGCGGCGGGCGAGCAGGTAGCCGGCATCCTTTTCGAACACCCCGTAGGAGAGGCCGTCCGGGTTGATCTGGGGGAAGCGGCGCGCGAGCTCGTCACCGTCGAGTTCCTCGACCGTGAGTCCGAGTTCTCTGAGGATGGGCACCGCCGCCTTCGCGTACTCGGATTCGCCGCTGCTCATCCGCAGCATGCCGATGGGAAAGAGCAGCCGGTCGTCCCAGCGCGCCTCGTGCTCCTTCCAGATCTGGAGCCCGCGGGCCACCATCTCGCTGTAGATCCGGCGCGGTCCGTAGGAGGCCCGGATCAAGCGGCTCTCGCCGCCCGAACTCGCGCGGGCGTTGCCGGCCCCCCACGCGTCCACCAGCGTCACCTCCGCGCCGGCGCGACGGAGCCAGAGCGCCGTCCAGCCGCCGAAAGCGCCAGCCCCGACGACCACGGCCCGGATCCCGCTTCCGGTCTGGGGAGCGCTCTCGGTGGGTGCGGCCACGGGCGTTTCGGGTCCGCCGGCTCCGTTCCCGCAGGCGCCCAGCGCGCCCGCGGCGGCGCCGGCGAGCCCGGCAGTGATCGCCTCGCGGCGTGAAATCCGTTTCGTCATGCGATCACCCGGCGAACCGGTCCAGCCCGAAGAAGGGCTCCTTTGCACGCTCGCCGAGCGCCTGCGCCGCCAGCATCTCCCCAAGCGCCGGGCCGAGCTTGTAGCCGTGGCCCGATCCGCCGCCGGCGATCCAGACGTTTTCGGCCTCGGGATGGGTATCCACGATCAGGTGCCCGTCGGCGCTCTGCTCGTACTGGCAGACCCGCGCCTCGATCAGCGGGGCCTCCCGCATCGCCGGGAAGCGGCGTTCCATGTAGCTCCGCCCCGTCCGGATGGCCTCCGGCGAAGGGGTGCGGTCCCCGCCGGTAGGGTCGAACGGCGCCCCGCGGGTGTCGTCCGCCACCTTGAAGCCGCGGTAGTTGCTGCCCGGAACTCCGTAGAAAAGGCTGGCTCCCGTCTCCACCCAGACCGGCAGTTCGGCGTCCGTCAGGTCGGGACGGCCGGGCGGGGTGCCGAAATAGAGGATCTCCTGCCGGGTGGGGCTCACGAGCGGCGGGTCGAAACCCGGAAAGAGCTCCGCGAGCCAGGGCCCGCCGGCAAACACGAAGAGCTCCGCTGGGATCGTCTCGCCGGTCGCCAGGCGGACATCCCGCATCGCCCCGTCCGTCATGGTCCCGGCGGCCGCCTTCGCCTGGCGATACTCGCCGCCCTCGGCGAGGAAGCCCTCCAGCACCCGCTGGCAGCCGCGCCGTGCGAGGAGATATCCCGCGCTCTTCTCGTGGAGCGCGTAGGCGATCCCCTCCGGGTTGATCTGGGGGTAGCGCCGGCCGAGTTCCTCGCCGGTGAGTTCCTCGAACGGAACGCCGAGGTCGGTGAGGATCGGGACCGAGTCCGTCGCGTAGGGATCGACCCCGTCGCTCATCCAGAGCGCCCCGGTTTCGAAGAAGAGCCGGTCGTTCCAGCGCTCGCCGGCCTCCTTCCAGAGTTCGAGCGCCCGGACCACCATCTCGGAGTAGATGCGGTCGGAACCGTAGGTGGCGCGGATCACCCGCGTCTCGCCGCCCGAGCTAGCCCGGGAATTCCCCGGGCCCCAGGCGTCCACCAGCGTGACCTCGGCCCCCCGCCGCAGAAGCTCGAGCGCCGTCCAGCCGCCGAAGGCGCCGGCGCCGACCACCACCGCGCGGACTCCCCGTCCCGGCTGGGGCGCGGCCTGGCTTCCGGCGGCTGGCGTTTCCGGCGACTCACCGGCTCCGTCCCCGCAGCCGCCGAGCGCCGCGGCGGCGCCCGCGCCGGCCAGCCCGGCGGCAAGCGCCTGGCGGCGGGAGATCTTGCGGGCCGTCATGAATTCCCGATCCTAAGCGACAGGCCTAAACGACAGGCCGGACCGACGGACCCGCGGGGGTGCCGCAGGCGATGTGGACGGCGTCTCGGAGCACCGCCGCGGCGGTGGGAATGGCGTCCCCCTCGGTGCTGATCAGCCGCTGGGTCGCAAACAGGTCGGTCTCCCACTCCACCGCCATGTCGAGCGTCCCGAGCGAGCCGAAGAAGCTCGTCCGGGGCACCGACACCGGCGAAACGGTCATCCGCACGGAATCCCCGTCGGGCACGGCTTCGCCGAGCAGCCGGACCACTTCGTCCGCGGCCGGCTCGGGCGCCGCCTCGATCCCGGTGCGGTCCACGTCCGCGAGGGACGCAGCCCGGCGCATGACCGTGCGCACCAGGATCAGCAGCTTGAGCGCGGTGTCGGTGCCGTTCAGGTCGTTCGTAGGGTCCGTCTCGGCGATTCCCCGTCGCTGGGCCTCGCGGACCGCGTCCTCGAGGGTCAACCCTTCGGCCATCCGGCCCAGCACCAGGTTGCTCGTGCTGTTGAAGACGCCCCGGAGCCGCCGGAACTCCGCCGACACCAGGTCCCGCCGGCCCGCGTTCACCACCGGGAGCCCGCCGCAGACGGTGGCGCTCCAGCCGAGTCCGGCGGCGTTCTCGCGGGCGAGCGCTTCGATTTCGTCGAAGGCGAGCGCGATCGCCGACTTGTTGGCGAAGACCACCGAGACTCCGCAAGCGAGTGCCGCCCGGGCGGCGTGGAGCCCGATTCCCCCGGTTTCCACGTCCATCGAGGCGGCGTCGAGCAGGATGCCGCGCGGCCCGGCGAGGGCGAGCGCCTCCTCGAGGGAGACCGCCTCCGCGCCGGGGACGTCCCGGACCTTCCCCCCGGCGGCCTTGGCGGCCAGCAGGGCGCCGGCCGCGATGCGGCCTCCCTCGGCGTCCGGCCCGCGGACGAAACCGCTGCGGTCCGCGCAGGCCACGACAGGGAACGTCACCCCGTAGCGGTCCGCGAGGCTTTCCGCCTTCGCGGCCAGGATCCCGAGCAGCTCGCGGTGCACGTTCCCCATCCCCAGCAGGATGAGGGGATGTGCTGAAATCTGTCCGGTGTCGCTTCCGGGCGGCATTGCCATCTGGATTCCCCCTACTTCGAAGGGACCGTAGTCCCGGCGGTGCGCAGCCCCTTCCACACGCTGTAACACAACGCGACCAGGATGACCGTGATGGGGAAGCCGGTGGTGAGGGCGGCGGTCTGCAACGCCCGCAGCCCCCCGCTGACGAGCAGGGTCATGGCGACGATCCCCACGAACGAACACCAGAAGACGCGCTGCACGACCGGGGCGTCCACCTTGCCGCCGGCGGTGATGGTGTCGATCACCAGCGTCCCGGAATCGGACGAGGTGACGAAAAAGACGATCACCAGGGCGATGGCGACGAACGAGGTGACTCCGGCGAGCGGCAGCAGCTCGAGCATCCTGAAGAGCGCCAGTTCCGGCTGCCCGTTTTGCACCGCATCGACGATTCCGGGCTGTCCGCCGAGGTGGAGCGCCAGCCCCGTTCCGCCGAACGTGTTGAACCAGAGCGTCTCGAGCAGCAGCGGGATCACCAGCATGCCGCCGACGAGGCTGCGCACGGTCCGGCCGCGCGAGATCCGGGCGATGAACATGCCGACGCAGGGCGCCCACGAGAGCCACCACGCCCAGTAGAAGATGGTCCAGTCATGCAGGAAATGGAGATCTTCCCGGCCCACCCAGTTGCTGAGCGGTCCGATGACGGCGAGATAGCGGCCGAGACTCCGGCCGAACCCGATGAGGATTTCGAGGGTCGGTCCGGCGGCCAGCACGAAGGCGAGCAGCAGCAGCGCGAGGGCCATGTTGGCCTGGCTCAGGCGCTTGACGCCCCGGTCCATGCCCAGGATCACGGAGGCCAGCGTGACCGCCGTGATGACGGCGATCAGGAGTATCGCGGTCAGATCCGTCGCGGGGACGCCGAATAGATGGTTCAGCCCGGCCACCATCTGTTCGACGCCCAGGCCGAGTGAGGTCGCCAGTCCGAAGACCGTGGCGAACACCGCCAGGATGTCCACGAGGTGGCCGAAGCGGCCCCACACCCAGTCGCCCAGCACCGGGTAGAAGGCCGACCGCAGGCTCATCGGCAGTCGGAGGTTGTAGGCGGCGAAGGCGAGCGCGAGCGCCGCTACTGCATAGATGGCCCATCCATGCAGGCCCCAGTGGTAGAGGGTGCCGGCGACCGCGAGGCTCTCGGCGGGCTCCATTCCGAGCGGCGGATTCCGGAAATGGGTGACCGGCTCCGCCACGCCGAAGAACAGCAGGCCGATCCCGATCCCCGCCGCGAACAGCATGGCGAACCACGACCAGTTGGAGTACTCCGGTCTGGCGTCCGGGCCGCCCAGGCGAATTCGGCCCAGGCGCGTGGGCAACAGCGCCAGGCAGAAGAGAAGGAAGACGTTCGCGGCCGCCATGAACATCCAGTCGAACGTCGAGGTCAGCCAGGCGTAGAGCGCCTCGAAGACGCCCCCCGCGGCGTCCCGGAACAGGAGCGCCCCGGCGACGAAAGCGATGCTGGTGAGGCTCGAGACCACGAAGACCGGGTTGTGGATATCGAGGCCGAAGGGACGGATGTTGTCGCGGCCTGCCTGATAGCGGCCCGGAGCTGCTTTCGTCACGCCGGAATCCACGCCAAACGGACGGGAAGGGCACCAGGATATGCCGGATTGTGTCCTGGTATCCGATCCGGACAAGACACTCGCGTTTGCATCCCGGGTTTCATTGAGTCAATATTTGTCGCACTGATCGGGAAGCAGGGCCAACCCGCCCCGCGACGGCAACCGCAAGGAGAGTCTAATGGCCAGTTCCATCGAGCGCACCGCGACCCTTTTCCGCAAATTGCTGAGCGGGACCCGGATCACCTACCGGGACCTCGAGCGGACGGAGGACATCAACCGGCGTACCGCCCTTCGCTGGATCGCCGAGGCGAAGCGAATCTTCGGGGACGCCTTGAAGGAAGGGAAGATCGACTCCGGCGAGAAGCAGTTCTGGCTGGACGCCACCCAGAACAAGTGGGTCCGCGGGTTCAAGACCCAGAAACCCGCGGCCGAGGAAATGGCGGCGCTGGACGCCGCGGTCAAGGCCCTCGAGCGGGAGAACATGTCGGACGAGGCCGCCCGCCTGACGGATCTTCGCAGCAAGGTGCACGGGGCGATGGAGGAGCTCCAGTTGGCGTCCCACACGGACACCGACGTCGAGGCGATCACCGATGCCTTCGGGATCGCCTCCCGGCCGGGCCCGCACGTGCCGGCGAAGGAGAACGTGACCGCGCCGCTTCGGAAGGCCATCCTGACGCAGCACAAGGTGGCCTTCCGCTACCGCTCCGGGACGGGCCAGGAAAAAGACAAGGTGGCGGAGCCGGCGGGCCTCCTCTACGGCGGAGCCCCGCGGCTCGTCGCGAAGGAGGCCGGAAGGGACCTGGCGCAGTACCGGCTGGACCGGATGAGCGAAGTCGAGGTTTCGGACCAACCGAGCGGGCTGGGGGAGGACGCGCTCCGGAACTACCTCCGCACGCTGTTCGGCTCCTTCGGCGAAAAGCCGGTGGAGGTGAAGTGGCGGTTCCACCCGGAGGCGCCGGAACCGGAGAAGTGGAACTTCCATCCGACCCAGAAGGTCGAGAAGGACGCCGACGGCTTCGTCACGGTGCGTTTCCGGGCCGGCGGCCTGGATGACATGGCGCGCCACGTCATCGGCTGGTGGGACTGGATCCAGGTGGACAAGCCGAAGGCGCTCCGGAAGGCCATCCTGAAGATGCGGCTCGCCGGCCTCGCGCCCCTGCTATACGAGTTCGCCGACCAGCGCACCGCAACCCGCATCTGGAACCTCGCGGAAGAGCTCCGCGCGAACAAGGTGGACTACTGGGAATAGGAGCGCCGGCCAGGAGCGCCGGCCTCCGGCCGGCATCGCGGCCTCCGGCCGCGAAACTCCCAAACCTGATCCCCCCCCGCGGCCCGGACCCAGTCCGTGACGGCGAAGACCACTCAACGCGCAGGAGCGCCGGCCTCTGGCCGGCATCGCGGCCTCTGGCCGCGAAACTCCCAGACTCGATCATCCCTGACGGCGCCAACCCAAACGGGGACGGCGCACCGTTACACCGCCGCCTGAGTGGCGCTGCGCCATGCCGCCGGGCGGCGGCGCCATCGTGAACGAACAGGTTTGGGAGTTTCGCTTCGCTGCGCGAAGCGATGCCGGCCGGAGGCCGGCGCTCCTGGCTCCTACCGCTGCCCCGGCACCATCGGGACGAAGGCCACTCCCCCGTGGTCCTCGATCCGGATCTCCCCGTCCGCGTCCCGGGTGGCCACCACCAGGCGCTGGGTCCACGGGTCCGGCCCGACCGGCGCCACGAGCCGTCCCCCGGGGGCGAGCTGATCGAGGAGGGCCTGCGGAATCTCCGGAGGGGCGGCGGTCACCACGACCCGGTCGAAGGGGGCCGCCTCCGGCCAGCCCTGGTAGCCGTCTCCCACCCGCAGGTTGATGTCCTCGTAGCCGAGGGCGCGGAGGGTTGCCTCCGCCCGCGCCCCGATTCCCGGCAGCAGCTCGATGGACCAGACCTCGGCCTCCAGTTCGGCCAGCACCGCCGCCTGGTAGCCGGAACCGGTCCCGATCTCGAGCACCCGCATTCCGGGGGTGATCCGCGCCAGGGAGCTCATCAGCGCCACGATGTAGGGCTGGGAGATGGTCTGGCCCTCGCCGATCGGCAGGGGGCGGTCGGTGTGGGCGCGGCTTCGCTCGGAAGCGGGGACGAACTGCTCGCGGGGCACGGTCTGCATCGCCCGCAGGACCGCATCGTCGCGGATGCCCCGACGCTCGATCTGATTCCGCACCATCAGGATCCGTTCCGCCCGGAAGGCGTCCTCCTGTTCCGAGTGCCCGTTGGCGCCGTCGCCGCCGCAGGCCGACGCCAGAAAGACGAGGGCAAAAAGCGCAGCCGTCCGCACGCCCCGCATGGAGATCCCTCCGGATGCCGCCAATCTTATGTCGGCGGGATGTGATGGAATGAGCAACCGTGGATCGGGTGCGCAAGGTCTTCTGGGGAGCCGTCCTGGTAGGGGTGGCGCTGCCCGTCTCCGCCGGCGCCCAGGGCTTCAGCAGGACCGAATTCCAGTACCAGGGCGGGTCCGCGTGGGTCGCGGGCGACGTCAGTCCGCCGGGGTTCCAGCACGTCATCACCCTCCAGCACGCGAGCGCCTGGAGCCACGGCGAGAACTTCTTCTTCGTCGATCTGGCCTGCTGCGACGAGCCGGTTTCCAGCCGGGACGCCTACCTGGAGTGGTATTCGAACCTGAGCCTCGGCGCCCTGAGCGGGAAGGAGATCTCCTTCGGCCCGGTGAAGGACGTGATGCTGACCGGAGGCCTGAACTGGGGCGCTCAGGCGCAGCTCGCGAAGTTCACCCCCGGCATCAAGTTCTCGCTCGACCTGCCGGGCTTCGCGTTCGCGAATCTGGACTTCAACTATCTCGTGGACTTCAGCGGCGGACTCGACCGCGGCGGGGCGCCCAGCACGGACGGCATCTGGAACGTGGACTTCAACTGGGCCTACCCCTTCCAGCTCGGGGAGGGCTCCTTCTCGGTGGAGGGGCACGGCGAGTGGCAGAGTCCTACCGGGACCGAAACCGGCGAGGACCAGCCGTACCAGGTCCTCCTCCAGCCCCAGATCCGCTACGACATCGGGAAGGCCATGGGGGGCGCCGGGAACCGCGTGCTGGTGGGAACCGAACTCCAGGTGTGGGTCAACAAGTTCGGCGTTGACGGCGCGAACGAGTTTCTCCCCCAGCTCCTCTTCGTCTTCGGATTCTGAGCGCGGCCGGCGCCGTGCGCGGCCGGCCACGGCGCCCGCGGAGCGCGGGGCCCGACACATTTCCGAGACTCCGGGTACTACGGCGGTACACTGCGCCGCCGTGCCAACCGTCGCTGGAGCCCTTCCCGAGCAACAGGGGTTCGGTGTCACGCGACGCCGTGACAACTGGTGGGTCGTCCCCGCGGCGACCTTCGCCGTCCTCTCCGGATTCATCGTGTATTCGACCTGGGCGGCGTTCCAGAACGCCCACTACGAGCTCGGCAACTACCTCTCGCCCATGTATTCGCCGGTGCTTTTCGGCGATTCGCACCACGCCTGGTTCGGCGGGAAACCGAGCATCTGGCCCGCCTTCCTGCCCTGGTCGCCGGCTCTGCTGATCCTTTGGGCGCCGGCCGGTTTCCGGCTCACCTGCTACTACTACCGCGGGTCCTACTACAAGGCGTTCTGGGCCAGTCCCGCGAACTGCACGGTCGGCAAGCCCTGGAAGACCTACCGCGGTGAGAACAGCCTGCCGCTGATCCTCCAGAACGTCCACCGCTACTTCCTCTACCTCGCGGTGGCGTTCATCGGCATCCTCGCCTGGGATGCCTGGAAGGCGATGTGGTTCATGAACCCGGCGACCGGTACCGAGCAGTTCGGAATCGGAGTCGGCACCCTCGTCCTCACCATGAACGTGGTCCTGCTCGGCGGCTACACCTTCGGCTGCCACTCGTTCCGCCATCTCGCGGGGGGCTTCCTCAACAAGATTTCGGGGAGGCCGGCGCGTAGCTGCGCCTATGAGTGCTCGAGCTGGCTGAACGTGCGGCACATGAAGTTCGCCTGGTGCAGCCTCTTCTGGGTCGCGTTCTCCGACCTGTACGTCCGGCTCTGCTCCATGGGCGTCTGGACCGACATCCGGCTCTTCTGATGCAGGTCGCGGAACACGACGTCCTGGTCATCGGCGCCGGGGGCGCCGGACTCCGGGCGGCGATCGAGGCGTCGGCGGCGGGGGCGAGCGTGGGACTCGTCACCAAGTCGCTACTCGGCAAGGCGCACACGGTGATGGCGGAGGGCGGGATCGCCGCCGCCCTCGCCAACGTGGACGGCCGTGACGACTGGCGGACCCACTTCGCGGACACCATGCGGGGCGGGCAGTACGTGAACAACCCGACCATGGCCGAACTGCACGCCCAGGAAGCGCCGGACCGGGTCCGGGAGCTGGAGGCCTGGGGGGCGGTGTTCGACCGCACGAACGACCAGAAGATCCTCCAGCGCAACTTCGGCGGCCACAAGTACCCGCGGCTCGCGCACGTCGGCGACCGCACCGGGCTGGAGATGATCCGCACCCTCCAGGACCACGGCATCCACCTCGGCATCGACGTCCACATGGAGTGGACGGTCACCCAACTGATCCAGGACGGGGACCGGGTCGTCGGCGCTTTCGGCTACGACCGGGAAAAGGGTCGCTTCCAGCTCTTCAGGGCTTCGGCGGTGGTGCTCGCCACCGGCGGGATCGGGAGGGCCTACCGGATCACCTCCAACAGTTGGGAATACACCGGCGACGGCCACGCGCTCGCCTACCGGGCGGGGGCGGAGCTCATCGACATGGAGTACGTCCAGTTCCATCCCACCGGGATGGTCTGGCCGCCGAGCGTGCGGGGCATCCTGGTGACCGAAGGAGTGCGCGGGGAGGGCGGCGTCCTCCGGAACAGCGAGGGCCGCCGGTTCATGTTCGACGACATCCCGGACCTCTACAAGAACCAGACGGCGAGCGATCCGGAAGAGGGCTGGCGCTATACCCAGCGCGACAAGGAAGCCCGCCGTCCGCCCGAACTGCTGACCCGCGACCACGTCGCCCGTTGCATCGTCCGGGAGATCAAGGAGGGTCGCGGTAGCCCGCACGGCGGCGTGTTCCTCGACATCTCCTGGATCAAGGAAAAGCTGAAGGACAGCGAGGCGCACATCCGGCGCAAGCTCCCCAGCATGTACCACCAGTTCAAGGAGCTGGCCGGGATCGACATCACGAAGGAGCCCATGGAAGTCGGCCCCACCACCCACTACGTGATGGGCGGCGTCAAGGTGGACGGGGAAACCCAGATGTCCCGGGTGCCGGGTCTCTTCGCCGCCGGCGAATGTGCGGGCGGCCTCCACGGGGCGAACCGCCTGGGCGGGAACTCGCTCTCCGACCTGCTGGTGTTCGGAAAGCGCGCCGGCGAGCACGCGGCGAAGTTCGCGAGCGCCAATCCCCGGAGCGGCGCCTCCGGCGCGGAAGCCGAGCAGGTCGAAGCCGCGACCCGGGACGCCCTCGCCCCGCTCGAGCGACAGGACGGCGGCGGGGACGGCGTGGGTTCCTACGCCATCCAGAGCGAACTCCAGGACCTGATGCAGGCCAAAGTGGGCATCGTCCGCAGCCAGGCGGAGCTGGAGTCCGGGCTCGAAGGCGTGCTGGCGCTCAAGGCGCGCGCCGACAACGTCGCCGTGAGCGGGAACCGGGCCTACAACCCCGGCTGGCACACGGCGCTCGATCTGCCGAACCTGCTCCTGGTCTCCGAGGCGGTGGCGCGGGCCGCCGCACTCCGCAAGGAGAGCCGGGGCGCTCACTTCCGGGAGGACCACACCGGGAAGGACGAGCACTGGGGGCAGACCACGCTGGTGGTCAGGCAGGGCGCCGACGGCGGGATGGAGATCGAGGAAGAGGCAGTCACCCCACCGCGCGACGAACTCCAGCAGATCATCGAGGAGAACCGCTGATGGCCGATAGGACCTTCCGCATCTGGCGCGGAGATCAGGACGGCGAAGGCGGGTTCGCCGAGTACCAGACGGATATCACCGAGGGGATGGTCGTGCTCGACGCCGTCCACCAGATCCAGGCGGAGTCGGCGGGAGATCTCGCGGTCCGCTGGAACTGCAAGGCGGGCAAGTGCGGCTCCTGCAGCGCGGAGGTGAACGGCAACCCCCGGCTCATGTGCATGACCCGGATGAGCGACCTCCCGGAGGACCAGCCGGTCACCATCGAGCCCATGCGGGCCTTCCCGGTGCTGAAGGACCTGGTGACCGACGTGAGCTGGAACTTCGAGGTCAAGAAGCGGATCAAGAAGTTCAAGCCCCGCGCCCCGGATGCCGCCGACGGAACCTGGCGCATGGACCAGCGCGACGTGGACCGCGTCCAGGAGTTCCGGAAGTGCATCGAGTGCTTCCTCTGCCAGGACGTCTGCCACGTGCTGAGGGACTCGCAAAAGCACGACGAGTTCATCGGGCCGCGTTTCTTCGTCCACGCCGCCGCTCTCGAAATGCACCCCCTCGATACCGAGGACCGCCTCGAGGAACTTAAGGAAGCCCAGGGCGTCGGCTACTGCAACATCACGAAGTGCTGCACCCGGGTCTGCCCCGAACACATCACGATCACCGACAACGCGATCATCCCGCTCAAGGAGCGGGTGGTGGACCGCTTCTACGATCCGGTCCGGAACCTCTTCCGCATCATCACCGGCGGGTGATCGCGGCAGTTTCGCCGCCGTCCGGCGCGGGGTTCCGGGGGTTGCAACCCTCGCCCGCCTCCGTCAACATGGCCGGTCCGACCGGGTCCCCCGGATCCGGCGGGAGAGGGAACATCCCATGAACACTTCGGGAATCATCAAGGGCGGCCTCGTAGCCGGACTGCTCATCAACGTCAGCGAGTTCGTGCTGAACATGATGGTGGTGCCGGTCGCCGAGGGTGAAGGCGGATCCATCGCGTTCTGGGTCGTCTATGCCTTCGTGCTGGGGCTGCTGACGGCGTACGTGTATGCCCTCAGCCGTCCCCGCTGCGGCGCTGGACCCAAGACCGGTGTCTGCGCCGGGTTGCTCGTGTGGGCGCTCCACACCCTGCTCCCCGCGGGCGGCATGTGGAACATGGGCCTCATGGATCCGAACGTGCTCGGGTTGGTGTGGACCGCGGTGGAGATGTCGCTCGCCGGCGTCCTGGCGGGCATGCTCTACAGCGAAGCCTGACCTTCCGGGCGCGCCCGACGCGCCGCCAAACCGCACGCCTTCAAGGAGTTGCAGCTCGCGGCGGCCTCTGGCACGATGTGGGCGCATTCCGGATCCCGTGGACCCGGAACGGAGGAGCAACTCGATGAACTTCTTCGGAATCATCAAGGCCGGCCTCGCGGCGGGCCTGCTCATCAACCTGAGCCAGTACTGCCTGAACACGATGGTGCTCCAGGTGCCGAGAGAGACCATGGCGTTCTGGGTGGCGTACGGATTCGCGCTCGGATTCTTCGTTGCCCTGCTTTACGCCTGGATGCTCACGCGCGGCTGGGATTCCGGAGTCAAGACTGCGATCCTGGCCGGGGTCATCGCCTGGTTCGTGGCCGGTGGCCTGAACAATGTGTTTGTGGGCTACACCGCCATCGGCCTTTTCTGGACGCTCGCGGACATGGTCGTTGCCGGAATTCTCGCCGGCGGCCTCTACAGCGAGCCCGAGGCTCTGACGACCGGCAGTTAGCGTCCGGACGCTATCGCCCGGGCGCCCCCAGCACTCCGCGCGCGCGCCGGACCTGTTCGGTGTCGCCCGCCCGGGTCGCGGCCTCGAGGAGCCCCCGGTACAGGTTGAGGTCCGCGGGGTCCCGATCCACGGCCTCGCGGTAGAGCCGCACGGCCTCGGCGGGCCGTCCCGTCGCCAGCTCGAACGCCCCGAAATTCGCCCAGTGGAACGCCGGCCCCGGCGCCAGTTCGACCAGCTCGGAAAACGCCTCCCGCGCCTCCTCCGTCCGTTCCAATTCCGCGAGCGCCACCGCACGGACCCGGAGCGCCCGCACCGTCTCCGGCCGCGCCGCCAGGATCGCGGCGGACCGTTCCGCCGCTTCGTCGAGCCGTCCCCGCCGCACGCTCAACTCGGCGAGCCAGGCGGCCGCTTCCGCGTCCTGCGGGTCGGAGCCGAGGACGGCCAGGACGAGCGCCTCGGCGGACTCCCCGTCGCCTCTTTCCACCTGCACCTCGGCCGCGAGGAGGAGCGCGTCGCGGTGGTCGGCGAGCCAGACGGGGCCGCTTTCCAGCACCGCTGCCGCGTCGTCGGGACGGCGGGCCCGGAGCAACAGCCGGGCAAGCGAGGCAGTGAGCGTCTCCGCGGCTTCCCTGTCCGCCGGAGCCGCGTCCAGCGCTGCCCGCAGCGCGGCCGCCCCCTCCTCCGCCCGCCCGCTCGCGAGCGCGGCCTCGACCACGGCCGCCGCGGCGCGAGGTTCGGCGGGATCCAGTTCGAGCGCCTGCCGGGCGAGGTCCAGCGCCCAGTCCGGGTTCTGGGCGGAGAGCAGCCCCGAGGCGCGGCCGGCGAGGGCGGCGGCGTCCGGCAGAGGCGCCGGTCCCAGCGCTTCCAGGAGCGGTTCGGCGGAGAGGCCGGTCAGCGCCCGGCGGTTCCGGAACGAGGTAGCCGAGTGCACCGAGAGCGGCGCCCGGAACTCCAGCACCGGATGGTCGTCCCGGTGACGGGTCGCCCCGCTGGCCCAGGCGGCGAGTTCCGGGCCGGTCGCCGTGAGCCAGCTGCGGAGCGCCGGGTACTCCGTTATGCCGTAGGGGGTGAGTTCGTCGTCCAGGGCGGCGATGCGGCCCTCGATGACGCGCCGCGGAACGGACGGGAATTCCTCCTTCGAGCCGATCAGCAGGGCGTCGCCGTCGTGCAGCACGAAGAGCGCGGTCTGCGGGAACACGTCGGTGAATCCGCCGACCACGGTCCGCAGACTGTCCTCCGACAGGTTGTAGAGATGGATCCACTGGCAGAACAGACCGCCGTCCGCGAGTCGGGAACGGACCAGCTCGAAGAACTCCACCGTGAAGAGTGGAGAAACGCCGCTCATCCAGGGGTTCGACGGCTCCGAGATCACCACGTCGAAGGAGTCGCGTGAAAAGAGCAGCTGGTTCCGCGCGTCCACCGGGAGCAGCGCGAAGCGCTCGTCCCCCCACGGGGCTCCGTTGCTCGCTTCGAAGAGGCGGGACGCCTCGGCCACTTCCGGGGAAATCTCCGCGGCGGTCACGCGTTGGACCGCCGGGTGACGGAGCGCGCTGCCGGCGGTTACCCCGCTGCCGTGCCCCACGATGAACACCGCATCCGGCGCCGGGTGCAGGAGAAGCGGCAGGTGCGCCAGCATCCGCTGGGTGAGCATGTCGGCCCCGTCGGTGGCGTCCACCTTGCCGTCGATCGCGAGCGAGAGTTCGCCGGCCACCTCCTTCACGGACACCGTGGCGCTGGCTCCCTGGTCCAGAAAGCGCAGGCGGCCCTTGAGCAGGAAGTCCCGGTGGCGAGCCGCTTCCATCTGCGGCGCGACCCGGTAGAGCCCCCCGGAGAGCGCCTCCCAATCCCATGACGCCGTTGCCCCGAACCCGGCCGCGCCCAGGGCGCCGCTGAGCGCCAGCGTCAGCACCCGGGGCGCCGCGAGGAGCGCCGCCAGGAGCTGGGCCAGGACTGCGGCAAGGAGCGCGGCCTCGATCCCGAACCACGGAATCAGCAAGAACCCCGCCGCCAGCGCCCCGAGGACATTCCCGCCAGCATTCGTCGCGTAGATCGCGCCGGTGGCCCGCCCGGCTTCGGACCCCGCGTCTTTCCCGGTGGCGGCCGCACCGGCCACCGCCAGCGGGAAGGTCGCGCCGAAGGCGAGACCGGGGACCAGCAACACCGCGGCGGTCCCGAGGAACTGGAGGTTGAGAAGGTGCGGCACGTCCGCGGCGTTCCCGGCAATCAGCTCCCCGATGGGAAGCACGAGGCGGCTCCCGAACCAGGCCACCGCGGCGGAAGCCGCCGCTCCCCCGAGCTGGACGACCGCCAGCCAGGAGCGCACCGCCCGGCTTCGATCCGCGAGCCGCCCGGCGGCGGCGCTCCCGAGCGCGACCCCCAGGATCACGGAAGCCACCACGCAGGCGAAGGTGTAGATGGTCGGGCCGAACAGCAGGGCGGCGAGCCGGGCCCAGCCGATCTCCGCCGCCATCGCGGCAAACCCCGAGAGCGCCGCGATCCCGCCGAAGGGGAGCATGGCGCGCCCTCCGAACCACGGCGTGCGGACCGCGTCAATCGGCCGCGGAGCCGGAGTCCGTCCGAACCGGGCGAAGACGAGCACCCCGGCGGCGACATTTGCCACGATCCCGCACAGGGTGGACCCGCTGAGACCGAGCTCGGGAATCAGCAGCCGGGCCGCTGCCACGCTACCGAAGAGCGCGCCGGCCGTGTTCGCCGCGTAGAGCCAGCCGGCCGCGCCCGCTTCTCCTCGATCACCGATCCGCCGGGTGAGAGCGGTGAGCGTCGGCAGGGTGGCGCCCATCAGGGTTGCCGCCGGCAGCAGGAAGAGCGCGGCGAACACCGCGGTCGGCGCCAGGGCCCCCTCGGGAGACGCGACCGCCCGGACGAGCGGGAGGGTTCCCGCCAGGTAGAGCGGCAGGCCCAGCGCGAGTCCGGCGGCGCCCAGCTCCAGAAGCAGGAACCTCCGGGCGAGGCGGGAAGCCCCGAGCCTCCCGCCCGACCGTCCCGCCAGCAGCGCGCCCAGACCGAGGCCGCCGAGGAACATCGCGAGCACCACCGTCACCGCGGCGTTCGTCGTCCCGAGGACGACGGCGAAGCGCCGCACCCAGACGATCTGGTAGGTCAGCGACGCGAAGCCGGAGAGCAGGATCGCCAGGCCGGGAAGGGCCAGAACCCCCGGGCCGGCCCTGCCCCGAACGGCTCTCATCGCACCGGCAGGGTAGTGCCTGTGTCCTGACTAGCGCCCGGTCCGATGCAGGTAGCCGCTCCGTGCCCGGACCGTTGCCCCCTCCCGGTGCACCGTTACCTCCAGGCTGCGCCACCCCGGTGGTTCGTTCGGGTCCGGAGCGAAGGCCAGTACGTAGCGGGACTGCATTTCCTCCAGAATCTCGCCGTACGCGTTGACCAGCCGCTCCTCGTCGCGGCTTTGCACCAGTCGGCCGCCGCTGAGTTCGGTGACGTGCCGGAGAAGCTGGAGTTCCGAGGGCGCCCGCATGCCGGCGCGAGGCCGAATGGTGCGGCGGGGACCCTCGAGCAGGACCGCGAGGTCGTCGGGCGCGATTCCCCCGTTCATCCGCCGGATGCCGATGCGCCGCCGGCGCGCCACCGACGGCGGGACCCAGTCGTCGTTGCGGTAGCGGTATTGCCGGCGGGTGGTGCCCCGGGCGTCCGGAGGGATCACCGTGTAGAGCACCGCCTCGCTGCCCTGCAGCGCCGCCTCCACGAATCCCTCCGGCGTCCAGCTCATGGTGTCTTCACCGTCGGTGAAAACGATGACCACCGCTCGTCCGGGCTCTGCCTCGACGAGCGCGGTGGAGAGCAGCAGCGAGTCCCACAGCGCCGTACCACCGATGACGCCCGTCTCGGGGAAGGGGCTCGCGGGCAACTCCGAACAACCGGCGAAGTCGTGCGTCAACACCGGCTGCGTGGAAAAGATCATCACCGCGCAGCGGTCGTTTCGCGACAGTTGTCCGGCGAACTGGCGTGCCGCCGAGGCCAGGAACCGACGCCGTTCCCGGGTCACGCTCTCGCTCATGTCCATGACGAAGAGCACCGACACCGGCAGGTCTTCGAGCGCCACCAGGCGGACATCCCGCCGGACGCCCCCGTCAAGCAAGTTGAAATCGGCGGCGGCCAGGTCCCCGAGCGGGCGGTTCCGGTCCGTAACCACCGCCTCGACCAATACCTCCTCGACGGTGACCCGGAAACGGACCTGACCCGCGCCCGGGGCGGCGAGCGCCGGCAGCGACAGCAAGCTGGCGGCGACGAGCATGGCTCGAGCGGTGGGCGGCACGGATCACTCCTGCGGCAACAGGGCGAGGCCGCGAAGCTGGTCGAGCCGCCCGGTCTCGTCGGCGAGCGCCTGGACGAGGAAGTGCCACCAGGTGTCTTGTCCGTCGGTCCCCCCGAGGTAGCTGCGGACCGCTTCGGCGGCCCGCTGGCCGTCCCCAAGCGTCTGGCGGGCCGCGGCGAGTCCCGCGGCGGCCGATATCGAGCCGACGTGGATGGCCTGGGCCTCGGCGAACGCCGCTTCGGCTTCGGCGGTGCGGTCGAGCCAGAGCAGGGTCTCGCCGCGCAGCACGAGCGATACGAAGCGGTGGCGGGCAATCAGGCCGCCTTCGGCCTCATCGAGACGCCGCAGGGCTTCCTCCGGGTTGCCTTCGCGCAGCGTCAGGTGAGCGATCCGGAGGCGAAGTTCCGCCAGTTCGCCGTGTCCCTCCTTAACGAGGTTCTCGTAGCCTTCCTGAGCCTGGTCCAGAAACCGCTCGTCGTGGATCCCCCAGCCGATGAACTCGGCGAGGCGCGCCCGGGCGAGGCGAACCTCGAGATCGTTCGGGTACTCGTCGCCCAGAAACTTCGCCGCGCGCACCGCATCATGGAGCCGTCCCTGATCCGCGTAGGTTCCGACGAGCCCCAGGTGGGCGTTCCTCATCCAGGCGTCGCGCCGCGCCGCGCTGACCCGGGCCAACAGGTCGCGGGCGAGGTCCTCGTTCGCTTCCGGCTCCATTTCGGCCGCCCAGGCCAGATCGAGATGGAGCATCGCGGCGGCGAGCAGGTCGCGGTCGAATCCGGGGCTGCTGCCGGTGAATCCACGGCGGAACTCCTCGGCCTGGTCGCGGAGACGGTCCATCGGGAGCCCCATGCTGGCGCGGACGGCGGTCGCGAAATCGCCGCTCCGGTACACCGCCAGCCGGGAGGCGTAGGCGTCGAGGTTTCGTTGCTGCGGATGGGCCCCGACAGCCAACAGGCAGGTGCAGGCGGCGGCAAACACCGCCGAAGATTTCCTCGCGAACAACTGTCGCATCCGTTCCCGGGGAATTGGCATGCAAGCGCAAAGCCATTGTCCCACCCCCCGTTCCGCCCGTAGCGGTACCATCGCGTGTTGTCCCAGCCCCAGCCCATCGCCCCCGGGGCGCTTCGAGGCCGGGACCCAGGAGGCCCCATGTCCTTGACGCATCGTTCCTTTCCGTTGGCTGGCGGCACGCTGGCCGTCCTGATGACCGTTTTCGTCGCCGGCTGCGGCGGCGGCGCGGAAGAGCCTGCGCCGATGACCGAAGAGGAGCAGATGGAGGCCGAGGCGCGCCGCATTCACGACGCCGTCATGACTCTCGACACCCACATCGACATCCCGATCAACTACGCGACCGAGGAAGTGGATCCCGGGAACGTGAACGAGGACTTCCAGGTGGATTACCCGCGGATGCAGGAGGGCGGCCTCAACGTTGGGTTCTTCGTCGTCTACTACGGGCAGGCCGAGCGGACCCCCGAGAACTACGAGGCGGCCAGGGAGGGGGCAATGACCAAGTTTGACGCCATCCACCGCGCCACCTCGATGCACTCGGACGTGATCGAACTCGCCCACAGCGCGGACGACGCGGAGCGCATCCACGGCGAGGGGAAGCTGGTCGCCATGATCGGCATCGAGAACGGCTTCGTGACCGGGAAGGACCTGTCCCTGCTGGAGACGTACCACGAGCGCGGCGCCCGCTACTTCGGCCTGGTCCACAACGGACACAACGACATCTCCGATTCCTGCAACCCGCGGGAGGATCTCGGGGACGGCGAGACGGAGCACGGCGGGATCAGCGAGTTCGGCAGGGAAGTGATCGCCGAGCTGAACCGGCTCGGCATTCTGGTGGATGTCTCGCACGCCTCGAAGGACGCCATGCTGCAGGCTGCGGAGGCGTCGGCCGCCCCGATCATCGGCTCGCACTCGAGCACTACGGCGCTCGCCGACGTCTCCCGGAACATGGACGACGAGCAGCTCCGCGCCCTCGCCGCGAACGGCGGGGTCATGCAGACCGTGGCGCTCCGCAGCTTCGTGAAGACCGACCCCCCGGAAAAGACCGCGGCCACCGAGGACGCCATGGCGGAGTTCGGGGTCTCCTCGTTCGGCGAAATGCGCACGCTGAGCGAGGAGGATCAGGCGGCGCTCCGGACCCGGCTGACGGACATCGGCGCCGAGTTCCCGGTGACCGTCGGCGACTTCGTGGACCACATCGACCACGCGGTGGAGGTCATGGGGATGGATCACGTCGCCATCTCGTCGGACTTCGACGGCGGCGGCGGGGTGGACGGCTGGGACGACGCCTCCGAGACCTTCAACGTGACCCTGGAACTGGTCAAGCGCGGCTACACCGAGGACCAGATCGCCCAGCTCTGGAGCGGCAACACCCTGCGGATCCTGCGGGAGGCCGAGCGCGTGGCCGCGGAGATGCAGGCCGAGGGCTCGTGAACACCTTCCGTTCCACCGAGGCGCCGGCGGAGTTCAATCAGGAGCTGCGCGCCTACGAGCAGGTCGCGAAACTCCAGCGCTACCGGCTGGCGGAGGGCGCCGAGGAGGAGTTCGACGAGGATTTCGTCCTGAAGCCGTGCGATCTCTCGCTGCTTGCGTCGCCGGAGGGCGCCGCGCGGGAGCGGTTCATCACGGACCTCGGCGAATCGCTCGAGGACACCGGGTTCGCGATCCTCACCGGTCACGGGGTGGATCCGGCGCTCTACGGGGAGGCTCACCGCCGGACCCGGGAGTTCTTCGAGGGCCACGCGCTCGAGGAGAAGCTGCGCTACCGGGCGCACCGGCAGGGCTCGGTGAACCAGGGCTACTTCCCGATGCGCGAGACCACGGTCATCCATCCGGACCTCGTGGAAGGCTGGGTCTTCTGCCGGCGGGCGTTCGATCTCGGGGAAAACCCGGACTGGGAGGAGGCCGCCTTCTGGCCCTCTTCCGGTTGGGAGCCGTTCTTCCGGCAGGTGGTCGAGGCCCACCAGCGACTGATCCAGCCGATCATGCGGTCTGTCCTCGCCTATCTGGGTGAGGATCCCGCGCTCTTCGACGAGCGCCTCACCGCGACCAACTTCGGCTTCCGGCTGAACTACTACCCGCCCATGGCCGATGTCCCGGAAACGACCACCGGCAGGATGCTCGGCCACGAGGACGTGGACCTCTTCACCATCCTTCCCGCCGCGGAAACGGAAGGGTTACAGCTCCTCCACCGGAAGACCATGAAGTGGGTGCGGGTGGCCGCGCCGCCGGGCACCATCGTGCTGAACACCGGCGACTACATGCAGCGGATCACCAACAACCGCCTGCCATCCACCACCCACCGGGTGAGCGCCCCCCGGGATCCCGCCGCCCGGTCCCGGCCGCGGACCTCGTTCCCCATGGCGATCTACGTCTGGGAGGACGAGCTCCTCGAAGTCCTCCCGAATCAGGGCGCGCCGCTCTATCCCCCGGTCCGCGCCGAGGACTTCCACACCCGCATCACCAGCAAGTACTACGGCGACAGCTACCACACGACCGGCGAGGAGGGCGCCGTCTCGCGCCGCGCGCGCTGACCCGCCGGGACCGCCCGGAGCAGGCGCGCGCGAGCCGCGGCCTGCTGAGAGGACAGCGACCTTGGCGCCGGGCAGATGCTGGTACCAGACTACTCACCGACTCCGCATCTCGTGTTCGCGGAGGAAGGAGCCGCTTGCTTGGGCCTCACGGGATCGCTCCTCGGCCTGGCGGTAATGGATCCCTTGGGCCTGTCGGCGCACCACGCGTCTTGGGGACGCTGTCGCGGCCGCCCTGCCGAAGGCTGAACGATCCAGCTCCGTCAGCATGTTCGTCCCGCCGGATCGTCGCCCGGTCCGGCGCGCCGACTTTGTTTGGCGGGACAGCACACGACTTGCATTCACCGCCTTGAAGGGTGATGCGATGGCGGATACCAAGGGAATGCACAGGCTGACTGATTGCCGACCCGGCACCGGTTACGCGCTCCTTCTCCTTGGCCTGTTCCAGGCCTCGGGTTGCACGGACGGCAGCATTCCCCTCCTCACGTCTCCCCTGTTGTCGCTGGGGCAGGAGGAGGAGAAAAACCGCGCCCCGTCCCCTCTCGGAATAATTCCCTTGCAGCAACTGACCGTGGGAGAAGGCGCGGTGAGGGTGGACGTAGCGCCGTACTTTGAGGATCCGGATGGCGACGCGCTGAGGTACTCGGTGGTCTCCGCTGCGGTCCAGGTCGTGTTGGCCAGCGTCTCGGGCAGCATCATGACGCTCCGCCCCGTCAGTGACGGGTCAGCGATCGTTACGGTTACGGCCACCGACCCCGAAGGCCGGTTCGCCACCCAGCGGACAATCGCCAGAGTCCGCCTGGGCGATGCCGGTGGCAGCCGCCCGGCGTGCAGGGTGGGGCTGGTGGTGGGTGTCGGCGAGTCGTGCACGGTCGCTATTCCTGGCGACAGCGTCCCGGACCATTGGTTTCAGGTCACCTCGGACGGCCGCGGCTGTTACGGAACCACCTGTTCCAGTGACAGCCTGCCCCTGGACGGGTTCAGAGCCAGCAGGCAGAGTAGCGGCGCGTGGCGGATCGACGCCCTTCCCGAGGGTGGCGGCGCGGGGCCGGACCTGGTCGTCGAGTCTCCCGGGGTCAGCAGCAGTACGGTGGTTCCGGAGGGGTCGTTCAGGCTGTCTGCCACGGTGCGCAACCAGGGTGCCGACCCGTCCGAGTCGACGACGCTGCGCTACTACCGCTCGTCGGACCCGACAATATCGACGGGCGATACGGAGGAGGGCACGGACTCCGTCTTCGGGCTGTCGGCGGGAAGGAGCGGGTCGGAGTCGATTCGGTTGACGGCGCCGGACGCACCCGGGACGTACTACTACGGCGCCTGTGTGGAGCCGGTGAGCGGGGAGAGCGACACGGGCAACAACTGCTCGGCCGGCGTGCCGCTGGTCGTGGAGGCGGTCCCCGGGCCGGACCTGGTCGTTGAATCTCCCAACGTGAGCGACACTGCGGTGATTCCGGGTCGGGGCTTCACGCTTTCGGCCAGCGTCCGGAACCAGGGCGGCGGCCGGTCCGAATCGACGACGCTGCACTACTACCGCTCGTCCGACCCGGCGATATCGACGGGGGACACGGAGGAGGGCACGGATCTCGTTTCCCGACTGTCTGCTGGTGCGACCGGGCTGGAGTCGACTCGGCTCACGGCTCCGGACGCACCCGGGATGTATTACTACGGCGCCTGCGTGGAGCCGGTGAGCGGGGAGAGCGACACGGGTAACAACTGCTCGTCCGGCGTGCCGCTGGTCGTGGAGTCAGGCGGCGTAACAGTCCCGGACCTGGTCGTCGAATCCCCCGGAGTCAGCAGCAATACGGTGGTTCCGGAAGGGTCCTTCACGCTTTCGGCCAGCGTCCGGAACCAGGGCGGCGGCCGGTCCGAATCGACGACGCTGCACTACTACCGCTCGTCGGACCCGGCGATATCGACGGGGGACACGGAGGTGGGGACGGACCTCGTTTCCCGACTGTCTGCTGGTGCGACCGGGCTGGAGTCGATTCGGTTGACGGCGCCGGACGCACCCGGGACGTACTACTACGGTGCCTGCGTCGATCCGGTGAGCGGGGAGAGCGACACGGGCAACAACTGTTCGTCCGGCGTGTCGCTTGAGGTGGAGTCGGTCGCCGGGCGGGACCTGATCGTCGAGTCTCCGGAGGTCAGCAGCAGTACGGTGGCGGTGGGCGCGTCCTTCAGGCTGTCGGCAATCGTCCGCAACCAGGGTGGCACTCGGTCGACCTCGACGACGTTGCGCTACTACCGTTCGTCGGACTCCACGATATCGACGGGGGACACGGAGGAGGGCACGGATTCCGTCTTCCGGCTGTCAGCGGGCAGGAGCGGGTCGGAGTCGATTCGGCTGAGGGCGCCGGACACATCCGGAACGTACTACTACGGCGCCTGCGTCGAACCGGTGGACGGGGAGAGCGACACGGGCAACAACTGCTCGTCCGGCGTGCCGCTCACCGTGGAGGCCGTCGCCGGGCCGGACCTGGTCGTCGAGTCTCCCGACGTGAGCGACAGCACGGTGATTCCGGGCGCGGGCTTCACGCTGTCGGCCACCGTCCGGAACCAGGGCGGCACGCGGTCGGCGTCAACGACGCTCCGCTACTACCGCTCGCGGGACTCGACGATATCGACGGGAGACACGGAGGAGGGCACGGACTCCGTTTTCGGGCTGTCAGCGGGCAGGAGCGGCTCGGAGTCGATTCGGTTGACGGCGCCGAACTCTTCAGGGACGTATTACTACGGCGCGTGCGTGGAGCCGGTGAGCCGGGAGAGCGACACCGGCAACAACTGCTCGCTCGGTGTTTCGCTTACCGTGGAGTCGGGCGGCGGAGAGCCGAACCTCGTCGCCGAATCTCCCGAGGTCAGCCGGACGAAGGTGGTTGCGGATGGTTTCTTCACGCTGTCGGCCACCGTCCGGAACGAGGGAACCGGTCCGTCCGGTTCGACGACGCTGCGCTACTACCGCTCGTCGGACTCGACGATCTCGACCAGCGATACGGAGGTAGAGACCACTTCCCTGGAGGCGCTGGCAGCCGGCAGCAGCGTGACGGCGTCGGTTCTGCTGAGGGCGCCAGGTGCGGAGGGAACCTACTACTACGGCGCGTGCGTTGATGCCGTGAGCGGTGAGAGCGACACCGGCGACAACTGTTCGGCCGGCGTCAAGGTCGAAGTCGGGCTTACGGGCCCCGCCTGCACGGTGGGCCAGTTGTTGAGCCCCGGTGAGTTCTGCACGGTCGTCATTCCCGGCTTCAGCCTCACCGACAATCGGTTCCGGGTCAACGAGGACGGCGAAGGCTGTTACGAAGTCCTGTGTGTCGATGGCAGCCTGAAACTGAACGGGTTCGCGGCTACGAAACAGAGCGATGGCAGGTGGCGGATCGACGCATTGCCCGAAGGCGAATAGACGGTTGCGTCTCCGCGGATTTCAGGATCCGGGAACCAGATCGAGTGCCTCGGCCACGTCGCGCCAGGATACGAACTTGAAGTTCTGGTTGGCCTCGGACCCGTCCGGAGCCACGTTGATGCCGTCCTGCACCACGATCAGTCCCGCCGGGTAGTTCGGCCCAAGTGGTGTCGCCACGACATCCACTCCGTCCGTGTCCTCCGTTCCGTCGACCGTTCCCGCGCCATCTCCCACGCGGAATGTTCCGCGGTAAGCGTGCGGCGGCGCCCGGTCGTAGACGACGTAGGTGTTGTTCCCCTGACTCGACGCCACCAAGTAGCCAGTGAGCGGGTCGCCGCCCGGCGGCGCGTAGAGGGTCACCCCTTCGACGGAGGCGGCCAGACGTCCGCCGCCGGCCCGGTCCACCCCGACCCGGTCCACTTCCGTACGCCCGGCCGTCCCCGTATCGGGCTCGGCGTCATAACGCCAGATGCCCACTTCTTCTTCGCCAACGAACAGCCAGCCGTTGGCGTCATCGGCAACACACCCCTCGGTCTTGCTGCCGATCTCCCAGGACCGCACCAGCGTTCCGGTCCACCCGTTGTCCGTGCCGCCATCCAGCCGCCATTGCTCGACGGTCCCATCAAAACCGATGGCGAAGACGTACAGATCTCCATTCACGGCACTCTGGTACATGCACAGGCCGTAGGGGTCTTCCGTAAAGTCGGGCGTGATCGGAGCGTTCAGCAGGGGGAACAGGTTTCCCGTCCCGGGATCGAGGCCGAAGACGTCGATTGTCCGACCGGCGCGGTTCGTGGCCGACACGACAATCACCGCCTCCTCGCCGGTCCCGCCGACTCGCAGATCGACGTTGTTGACCTCACCGACATCGCTCGAGGACACGAGTTCGCCGTCGATGCCGTAAACGAGCAGGCCGCGCAGCTTGTTGGTCGCCACGACCAGGCTGGCCGACGGGTCCGCCGTGTTGACCCAGATCGCCGGGTCGTCCGCGGCGTCGCCGGGGTCCGTCACCGGCGGGGTTTCGGTAACCGCGACCACGGTCCGAGTGTCGGCCGGCAGCGGAGGCGGCCCGGAGCGCATGAATTCCGTGATCCGGCGGCCCGCTGTCCCGCCGCACGCGGTCAACGCGAGTGCGGCGGTCGTGGCCGCGGTCAAGAAAGCGCGGGTCTGCATGTCGTCTGCACTGTCACTTTTGAGGTGGATTCGTATTGGATCGAAAAACACCGCAATCGCCTCCGCACCGTCGGGTTCGCGAGTGCGAAACCGGCGGATCCGGTCGGCGGGCCAAGCCACCAGGCGAACAGTGTTTCGTTGGCAGTGTAGGCCCAACTGCCGCCCTGCTCCGGGGACCGCTACCACACGACGGGCGAGGAAGGCGCCGCCCGGCGCCGGGTCCGGCAACCGCGCCAATTGTCGCCCGTCTTCCGGATCGGGGCAGAACTCGGACGAGTAAGGGCGCAAGGCCCGAGCATTGCATATCGGACTGCAATACGTGTCACTTACGTCCGGTAGACTGATCCCGTTCGCGGACTCCCTCCGCAACCCGGCGTATGCGCACCACGGCCCTGCTTCCGATGCCGGGAGAAACCTTGACGCGCAACATCCCTCCGATTGCGGCAGTCCGAGTCCGGCTGGGGAACACCCGCAGGTGGGTGGCGCTTGCCGCTTCTCTGGCGCTGATCCCGTCCACCGCTCCACCTGCGCCGGCTCAGGAGCATCAGCCCACCCAGGGTCCCAGGATTCTGCGGTCCATTCCTCCCCCGGGCGCAAAGACGCACTCGGTGGTGCCGGGAGAGAGGTTCCGGGCCAGCCCCTCCAAGCGCTGGTTCTACGGCGACAACTACCGCGATCTCTGGACGACGCCCATCGAGGTCGCGGTCCTTGACCTCGGCGCCGTCGGCGGCGGCCTGACGCCGCTGCGGACCGGCGGGTTCGGGCAGTCCGTCTCGCTCCACTTCACCGGCGAGGACGGCCGCCGCTACACGGTTCGGTCCCTCGACAAGGACCCCACCAAGAGGCTGGCCGACGACATCAAGAACACGATCGTGGGGGAGGTGCTCCAGGACCTGATCAGCACGCTGCTGCCCGCCGCGGCGCTGGTGGTCGATCCGCTCATGGAAGCCACCGGCATCCTCCATTCGAAGCACACGCTGGTGGTGATTCCCGACGATCCCCGGCTCGGCGAATACCGCGAAGAGTTCGCCGGCCTGATCGGTACCTTGCAGGAGCATCCCTCCGAGGGTCCCGACGACACCCCCGGGTTCGCCGGCTCGCGGAAGGTCAGCGGAACGGAGACCGTGTGGGAGGACCTGGAAGAAAACCGCTGCGACCGGATTGACGCCCGCGCCTTTCTCAAGGCGCGATTGATGGACCTGCTCATCAACGACAAGGACCGTCATTCGGGCCAGTGGCGCTGGGCGCGGTTCCCCGACGGCGACTGTCACACCTGGGTCCCGATACCGGAGGACCGCGACCAGGCCTTCATCCACTACGGCGGGGTCGCCATGATGCTGGTGCGGACGGCGCTCCCGAGGGCGATCAAGTTCGAGGACACGTATCCGAGCCTGGTGGGGCTGACGATCACCGGCTGGGAGCTGGACCGCGAGTTCCTCGCCGGGCTCGACAAGCCGGCGTGGGACGAGGTGGTGGAGTCGTTTCGCGCCGGCCTGCCGGACCCCGTCATCGAGGCCGCGGCAAGACGGCTTCCGGAGCCGTACTACGAACTCGTCGGGGAAGACATCGCGGAGGCGCTCAAGGCGCGGCGCGACGCGCTGCCGGAGTTCGTCACCCGCTACTACGAACTGATCACCCGCCAGGTCGAGATCCAGGCCACCGACGAGGATGAGTACGTCCACGCCGAGCACCTGCCGGGCGGGGACCTCGCGGTCCGGATCGGTTTCGCCGACGATTCCGACGAAGATCCGGAGCCGCCCTGGTTCGAGCGGACCTTCCGGCACGAAGAGACCCGGGAAGTCCGGATCTACCTCCGCGGCGGGAGCGACCGCGCGGAGATAACGGGCGGCGACGGACGGATTGCGGTGCGCGTGGACGGTGGCGGCGGGAGTGACACCTTCACGAACGCATCGGACGCCGGTGCCTCAAAGACCCATTTCCATGACTTTCGCGGCAACAACGAATTCGTCAGGGGCAGGGGAGCCCGCGTGGACGAACGCCCCTATCAGCGTCCTCCGAGCACGGTCGTCAGGTCGCGCTACGCCCTGGACTGGGGCATGCAATCGGGCACCCGTCCCATCGTCTGGGCGGACCCCGATCTGGGTGTGTTCACGCGGGTGATCCACAGCCGGAAGTACTTCGGATTCCGGAAGGACCCGTTCGCCACCCGGCACTATTTCGACGTCGGGCTGGCCAGCCGGGGCTTCAAGCCCTTCCTGTCGTACGTTGGCACCTTTCGCCACGTCCGGCCCGGTATCGACGCCCGGCTGGCCCTCGAGTACTCGGGATTCGAGGTGACCCGCTTCAAGGGTTTCGGCAACGACTTCCGGCTCGAGAAACCGTCCTCGTACTACAAGGTGGAGCAACGGAACCTCGTTGTGGCTCCGGCTCTCGAGTTTCGAAAGGGAACGGAGGATGTGGATGCGACCGGGGATGGCACGATGCCGCTGCGCTCGGAACTCACGGTCAGCCTCGGACCGGTCATCGAGTGGTCGAACACGCCCACGGAGTCGAACCGGGACTTTTTCATCGGTTCCCTGGATGAACCCCTGTACGGCACGGGTACCTTCGGCCAGATCGGAGTGCGCGGCGAAATCGAGTACGACAACCGCGACAATCCGGCGTACGCAACCCGGGGGTTGCTCGCCAGGGTGTCGGCCGCCGCCTATCCCGGTGTCTGGGACGTGCAGTCGCCCTTCGGAAACGTGGATGTCGAAGCCCGCACCTACCTGACGGCGCACATCCCGACCAACCCGACGCTGGCCCTGAGAGCGGGCGGCAAGAAGGTGTGGGGAACCTACCCCTTTCACGAAAGCGCCTTCCTGGGGGGTCCCGGCCGCGCGGGACTGGGCCAGGCGGACGGTCCGCTGCGCGGCTTCCACAAGAATCGTTTCGCGGGGGACGCCTCGCTCTACGGGAACGCCGAACTGCGACTGGCGCTCGCCCGGATCAACGTCCTGGTGCCCGGGGAATTCGGCCTGTTCGGGGCCGCCGACGTCGGCCGCGTCTTCTTCGCCGGAGATCCGGTCGGTGCCGACGACTGGCACAACGGCACGGGCGGGGGGTTCTGGCTGTCGCTGCTGGAGCGCCGCACGACCATCAGCGTCGCCATCATGAAGGGGCGCGACATGACGGGCCTGTATTTCCGCGCCGGCTACATGTTCTAGCGAAGACAGGAGAAGGCGCATGCTCAACAACATTCTCGTCCGGCTCGCGATCTACTACCTGTCCTGGCTCGGGCTTCTCGCCGGCGCGTTCCATCTCTTCCCCCGAATGCGCTACTACATCTCCCAGGAGCGGGACCGCTTCTTCATCGGGACGCTGTCCGACGCCGGAGCGGACGTTTCGGCGGTGTTCGAGGACATCCAGAGGGGACTCGGCCAGTTGGCCGACCAAGAGGGCGTCAACCTGTTGATCGACCCGTCGCACACGGTCCCGGTGGTCGTCGCCCTGACCCTCGCCTTCGGCGTGACGCTCCCGATCACCTGGGTGTATCGCTGGACCCACCAGAAAAAGAAGTACAGCCAGTCCTTCGCGCACACCCTGCTCGTGATCCCGATCGCCATCGCCTTGGTGGTGTTCCTGGTCAAGGGCAGCGTCGCCCTCGCCTTCGGCCTGGCGGGGATCGTGGCCGCCGTCCGTTTCCGGGCTTCGCTCAACCAACCCACGGACGCCGTTTACATGTTGATGGCGATCGGGATCGGCCTGGCGGCCGGCACGCAGTTGACGAGCGTCGCCTACCTCGCGTCGTTGATCTTCGTCGTCATCACCCTGGCGGTGTGGAAGAGCAATTTCGGAGCGAAGCCGGCAGTGCTGTCCGGGTGGAGGATCGTCCATCCGGACGAACTGGACCAGGCGTCAAAAGCGGCCGGCAAGCCCCAAACCCCGTGACGCGCGGCGAGCGTTCCGGTTGAGATTCCTGTCGGGAGCCGTCCCCGGTCTGCTCCTGCTGCTCGGCGTTGGGAGCTTCCGTGCGGACAATGCGGCATCCGCGGAAGCTCAGCCGGCAGTTTCCCTTGAGAATTACGGGTTGAGACCCGAGGACGCGACGCACTGGGAACTTCCGCGGCGGCTCCGGGAGATTTCCGGTCTGGCAAGGACCGGGGACCAGCGCCTGCTGGCGCACAATGATGAAGCGGGGATCATTTTCGAACTCGACGTGCGGACCGGTTCGGTCCTGAAGGAGTTCCAGTTGGCTGATGTGGGAGGTCCGGTGGCGGATGACTTCGAAGGCATCGCGGTGGCTGATGGGCGGATCTACCTGGTCAGCAGCGCCGGACGCCTGTACGAGTTCCCTGAAGGGAGTGACGGCGAATCGGTCCTGTTCACCGTCTACGCAACCGGTGTTGGACGGGCCTGCGAAGTCGAGGGCCTGGCATACGACGAAAGGCCGCGGGAACTGCTGCTGATGTGCAAGGACCCCCGTACCGCGGATTTGGTGGGGCAAGTGGCGATCTATCGCTGGTCCGTCGAGGACAAACGGTTGCGGGACGGCGCGCCCACCACCATTCCGGTGCGTGAGTTGGCTGGGCGCATCGGCGCGAACCGGTACCGCCCATCCGGCATCGAGCTACACCCTGTTTCAGGGAACTACTTCGTTGTTGCGGCTCGTCAGGGCGCTATCGCGGAGGTCACTCCGGAAGGAGAGGTCGTCGCCGCGAGGCGGTTTCTTGCCGGATGGCATCGTCAACTGGAAGGCATCACGTTCACCGCGGACGGTACGCTTCTGGTTGCTGACGAAGGAGGCGAGGACAGAGCGATCCTGACCGCCTATCCCGCGCCGAGCGGGAGCGAATGACGGCCCCGGAGCCATGGGGATCTTCCGGACCATCCTGGTGTGCCTCCTGGTGGCCGGCGCCCGCGGCGCCGCGCCGTCCGCTGCGCAGCACCAGGGTTCGGCGCCCGCGGCGCATTTGATCCTCGTCGGGGATACCGGCACGGGCGACGAGCGCGCCCGGAAGGTGGCGGCCCGGATCCGGCACACGGCCGAGCAGCTCCCCGTGTCTCACGTCTTCTTGCTCGGGGACAACGTCTATGAGCATGGCGAGGCGCGCCTTATCGCGAGCAGATTCCTTGAGGTCTTCCGGGGCGTCCTGTCGCTGGGCGTGCGAATCCATGCCGCGCTTGGCAACCACGACGTGGAGCGATGCCGGGAATCGGGCGTGAGACCGATTCCCCGCGATGAACACGCATACGCGCTGTCGCGCGACTGCGAAGTGGAGGCTCACCTGGCGACGCCCGAGTTCGGCTACCGGGACGGCTTCCGCTACTACTCGATCGAAATTTCGGGCGGCCGTCCGCAGTCATCACCGACCCCGCTCGTCGAGGTCTTCGTGCTCGACTCGAACACGCTGGGAAAGGACGACACGATGATCGAGGACGGCACGGACGATCCTCAACTCCGTTGGCTGGCCGAAGCCTTGCGAGGCTCCCGAGCCCGCTGGAAGGTGGTGGCCATGCACGGGACGATGTACACGCCGAGGCGATGCCAGTGGCTCGGATTCATCTGCCGGGGTGACGATGCCGTGCTGCGGGCCGAACTCGAACCGATCTTCCTGGAACACGGCGTGGACGCCGTCTTCCAGGGCCATCAGCACCTCTACGCGCGACTCAGGCCGCAGCGCGGCATCCGGTACTTCGTGAGCGGCGCCGGGGGAAAGAAGCCGGACTCCGCCCGGGACGATGAACGCGTGGTCCGGCGCGAGGACCGCGGCGCCTTCAATCACTTCGTGTACCTGCACGCGACCCGGGATCGCCTCACCTACTGCGCCATCGACGCCGATGGAAAGACCCGCGACGGCGGCAGCTTCGCGCGCGGCGACCTCACCGACGAGGAGTTCCACGGCGACGTTTGCCCGGAGCCCAGGTGACGCGCGGTGAGGGTGCAATGAGCGCCGAGGTCGCCTCCGCGCGCAGACTTCGCCGCGTCGCCGCGCTCCTGGCCGTCGGCCTGGTGCTCCTGCTCGCAACCGCCGCGGTCGTGGTGAGCCTGGTTGATGAGGACCGGCTGCTGGGCTTCGTGACGGGCCGGCTCTCCGCGGCGCTCGATCGTCCCGTCGCGGCCGGCGGCTTCCGGATCTCGCTTCCGGAGGGTGCGTTCGTCGTTCGCGGCTTCCAGGTGGGAGGAGAGCCGCTGGACACGGGTCCGGCGCCCCCGGCCCTTTCGATCGAAGAGATCAGGGGGAACCTGGGCCTGTGGTCCCTGCTCGGGGGACGTTTTCATTTCGAGAGCCTGGCGATCGAGGGGCTCAGTTCCTGGGGATTCGACGACGGGAGTCCGCCGCCCTCCGATCCTGCCGCTTCCGGATCGGGGTTCGAAGCGCTGGCGAGCCGCCTCTCGTTTTCTTCGGACCGCATTTCGGTGACGGGCAGGACCATCGGGTATCGGAGTCTGCCCACGCCGTGGGAAGTGCGGGTGGATGACGTGGCCGTCGAGTTCCGGGTGGCGGACGCGGCTGAGGTTGATGGGGAGATCCGGTCCGCGGCGGGAGCATTCCGTCTCCGGGAACAGCCGGAGCTTCCTCTGGCCCTGAACGCGGAGTTCCGGATCCGCGGGAACCGGTTTCATCTCGATCGGTTCAACGTTCAATCCGATCTGCTGACGGTGGATCTGGAAGGGTCGCTGGACCTCGACGGAGAACCGGACGGCGACCTGCGGGTCGGCCTCAGCGGGAATGCCGGCGGGCTCGGCCGTTTCCTGCTCGGCTTCGAGGAGCTCGACACCCGCGGGGATCCGGAGGCGCGCTTCGACGGCGCCCTGGGATTCGGAGAGAACCGGTTCGCGCTCGACGGCGAGTTCGCGCTCTCGGGCGCCCGCCTCCACGGAGTCCCGCTCCGGGACTGGCGGACGGTCGTCCACTGGGACCCGGAGCGACTCGAAGTCTCCTCCCAGGGGTTCGTCTCCGGGGGAACCGCCACGCTGCAGGTGCTTCAGGTCCAGCCGGCCGAACAAAACCCGGCGGAGATCGTGCTGACCGTCAGCGATGCCTCCATGTCCCGCGCCCTTGAGGGAGTCTTCGGGAAGCCGACCTCACTTCGCTCCCGGATGTCCCTGGCTGCCGACCTCCGGGTGCCGATGGCGAATCCCCTGCTGCTGACGGGGACGGTGGAGGCCAGCGGAGAAAAGCCGGAAGCCGAAGCCGGAGAGTTGCCTCTCGGGTTCGAGGCGGGTCTGGCGATCGACGGGGAGGCCGTCAGCATCCGGCAATTCGCGGCCGAAGGCACCGGTTTCGGGACCACGCTCGAGGGCCGTTACCTGCGAACCGGGAACGCCGAACTGGTGGTCGCCGGCTTCGCGGGAGACGCGGCGGAGGTGGACGCTCTGCAGCAGGAAATCTGGCGCGTGGCTTTCGGAGAGGACCCGGAGACGATCGCCTGGGATGTGTCCGGCGCCTGCCGGTTCGAGGGAACCGTGCGGGGTCCCTGGCCTGAGCTGGTCATCGCCGGAACCGTCGAGGGGCAGGGTTTGCGTTTCTCCACGTTCCACACCGAGACCCTCGTCGCGGCCGCCGAGATCGCTCCCGCCGCCATCCGGCTGGAGAGCCTGAACGCCCGCGCCGGGGAGGGAACCATCTCCGCCTCCGGGGTCTTCGATCGCGGGCCCGGCGAGTTTGCCGACCTGGAGTTCGACGCCGAGTGGGACGGGTGGGACATTCGGGAGATCATCGATTTCCTCGAATGGGACCTTGAGGCGGAAGGCCTCGTCGGCGGGCGGAGCAACACGGTGCGGCGCGACGAGCGCTACTACGGCGGCGGCGCCCTGACGGGTGCCGCCGGAACCTTCCTGGAACAGCCGTTCGACGAACTGTCCATTGCGTGGGATCTGGACGGCGAGTCCGTCCGCCTGGAACCGATGACGGCGATCTTCCGCGGTGGGCGCGCCGAGGGAACCCTTGCCATCGACCTGGTGGACGGAACGATGGAAGGCTCCCTGACCGGCGTGGACTATCCCCTGGCGCCCGGACTGGAACTCGACTGGATTGCGATGCGCTCGGACCTGCGGGTGGATGTCGCGGGGGATCTGCTGGTTCCGGAACTCCACCTGGCAGGGACGATTCCCAGCGTCGCGGTGCTCGACGCTCCCGTCGGTCCGGGGGCAATCGAGGCATCGATCGTCGGCGAGCGCTTCGAAGCGAGCGGCGGCCTCGACTCCGGAGCTGCGTCCTTCCGCATTGCCGGGACGCTGGCGGCCGAGATGGCGGTGGCAGCCGCCTTCCGGGACTTCGACGTCGCGTCGCTGCTCGTGGATGCGGCCGAGGAGCGCGGGATCTCGATCCTGGCAAGCGGGACCGGCGATTTTCGCGTCGAAGACCCCCTCGACGAGTGGATGACGGGAACTGCAACCCTTGACCGTCTCAAGGTCTCCGCGCCGGACCTCGTCGCCGAATCCGCCGGTCCGACCCGCATCCTGATGGAGGACGGCGCCGTCCGGGTAGACGGATTCCGTCTTGCCCACGCCGAGGGTGCGCTCGAGATAGGGGGTTCCATCGATCTCGACGAGGAGCGTCTCGACCTGACCCTGCTCGGGCGCAGTGCGTTGCGAGCGGCCGAGCCGTTCGTGTCCGGGCTAACCGCGGACGGCGAGCTGGAACTGGAGATCACGATCGCCGGTCCCACCACCGACCCCGAGATGTTCGGCACGGGGACGATCCGGGACGCTTCCTTCCGCGTGGACGGATTTCCGCACGGCGTGAGTGAGCTGGGTGGCTCGGTGAGCTTCGACCGGCGGACCCTGACGTTGGACGAGGTGAAGGGCCGCCTCGCGTCGGGTGACATTGCCGTCTCGGGTTCGGTCCTGATCGACGCGGCGGAAGTCGGAGCCAGCGACGTGCGGGTTCAATTGACGGACGCCCGGATCCGTTATCCAGCCGACTTCAGCGCCACCGTGAATGCCGATCTGAGGATCCTGGGTGATCAGGGCGGACGCATGCTCTCCGGGGAGGTCCGGGTGGACGACGCGGTCTGGAGTCGTGAGTACGAACTGTCCACCACCCTGTTCGCCGAAGCCGACGACATCGCCGTTCCCGAAGGCACGGATGCGGGCGGGTTTGTGGACGATGTGTTGCTGGATGTGCGGGTCGAGACCGACTCTCCTTTCGCGGTCCGCAACTCGATCTTCAACCTGGCCGCCGATGCCGCTCTCGGGCTTCAGGGCTCCGCCGGGTCGCCCGCGATGGTGGGGCGCGCCGACCTGGTCGAGGGCGAGCTGTACGTGGGCGCCCACCGCTTCGAAATCGTCTCCGGGCGCGCCGAGTTCATCGATCCCACGAGCATCGAGCCACTGTTCGACGTCGCCGCGGAAGCGAACATCCGGAACTATCGAGTGCGCCTGACCGCTTCGGGAACCGTCGATGAAATCGACGCGAGCCTGAGTTCCGAACCTCCCCTGCGGCAGACGGACATCCTTCAGTTGCTGTCCGGCGTCCCCGAGCAGAATCTGCTGAGGGCCCCGACGGACGACCCGGTCGCGGCCGTTTCCGCCACCAACCTGCTGAGCCAGCAGTTCAGCAGCATGATTGGCAACCGGGCGGGCCGGGTATTCGGAATCGATCGGGTCACCGTCGATCCCTTCATGATCGGTCGTTTCAGCAACCCGACGGCGCGGGTGACCCTCAGCAAGCAGCTCACCCCGGAGGTCAACGTCCGCTACTCGTCGAGCCTCTCAGACGCCGACGAGGCCATCGTCGTGGTCGAGTACGTGCGCGGTCGCGTCACCTGGATCCTCTCGCGGGACGAGGACGGATCGCTCGGGGTGGACTTTCGTTTCCGCCGCGCCTACTGACGGGCGGGCGGCAGGCCTGGTCCTCAGAACCGGCGGCGCCGGAACCGGTTGTTCACCACGTTGTTGAAGATGGACCCAAACCGGAACTGGAACCCCACCTCCATCCGGTAGTCGAAATCGGTCGCCCGCTGCTGGAGCTGCAGCAGGGCCTCCTCATCGGTGGCCTCTTCGGCGGCGAGGTAGATCTGGTCGTTGACCTGCGAGACGTTGCCGGAGAACTCGAGTTCGAGACCGCGGAAGACCCGGAAGGAGAGGCGGCCTCCGAGGGACACCAGGCGCTGGCCGAAGTCGTGCAGGAAGTGCGAACCTCGCAGGTTGATCGAGGCGTTGCCCCACGGCTGGCGCTGGCCGAAGCGGACGTTCATCGCCTGTTCCCAGCGCGTCTCCTCGGTCTCGCCGTAGATCGTGCTCTCCGCGTAATCGCGATACGCCGGCCCGATCGTGTAGTAGAAGGTGAAGCTGCGGCGGGTCGCTTCGTCGTAGGGGAAGACGCTGTACTCCAGGGCGGGTGACAGCTCGACGCGCAGGTCCTGGTTGTAGGTCAGGTTGCGGCTGGTGTTGGTGTCCATTCCGACGGACCAGTGGTCGAGGAGGGCGTACACCACCTGGGTGTCAAAGCTCCAGTTGGTCCGGGTGTCCTCGAAGGTCCCGTCGGAAAGCTCGATCGAGAGACGGTCGTTCTCGATGTCCCCCGAGAACCGGACCCGCCAGTCGGGGGTCACCCGCGAAGCCGAGAACCCCCCCTCCAGGCTGGTGCGGCGCTCGCTGGTCTCGCCGTCGATTCCCACCTCCCCGTCGACGCGGAACACCCAGAGGTTCCAGGGATCCTCCACCTCGTCCCGGGCGACAACCCCTCGAGCCACCGCCGCTTCCTCCCGGTCTATCGGACTCATGACGACCAGCCCGCGGTATCCGGCCTCGTCCGCGAACATGGCGAACCCGAGCCCCATGGTGTGGACGATCCCGTCCAGCGTCTCTCGGTCGGTGTCGGTCGGCAGCGACCGGTAGCCGTGCTCGTCGTCGTAGCCCGTTTCTTCGTCGGTGCCGATGAAATGGAAGAGGTATTCCCGTCCGCCGGCGCCGGTCGTCTGGCTGGTCATGATGAGGTGGACGTTGGCGTCCTCCTTGTCGTTGACCCAGTTCACCCAGGTGATCTCGGTGCGGTAGTAGCGCGAATCGCACCGGGGCCCGGAACAGTCGAAGAAGACGTTCGGCCGCCCGTTCCCGTTCTGGGCGAGTGCGGCGTGAGCGAGGCCGAGCAGGAGGCTGGCGGCCAGGAACGCGGCGTGGGCAGGGCGGAGGGCGGTCATCGAGATTCCGGCGCGCGGAGATTGCGCTAGGCGCGGCCCCCTGTCAATGGGGTGTTTCCGCGACCGGCGCTTCCGTCCGCCGCGCGGCGCGCGCGCCCCCATCGCTACGGTGTCCCGGGCCTGCAAACACGGGGCCGGTTCACTGGATCGCTGAGAGTGCCAAAGGCTGCATGTCCAGCGAACTGACACGCTTCCGGGCCCTCACCTATCCACCGCCATTTCCGGACGGCTGGTACCGGGTGGCGGCGTCTCGGGAAATCAAGCCCGGCGGCGTGCGGAGATCTGGAAGCACAAGATCTACCGGCAGCGCCCCTTCTGGGCCGCGGCTGACGGACCCCTGAGCCAGATGCGCAAGTGGTATAGCCAGTTTTATCCGGAGCAACTTCCGAAAAGCCCTTCGGGACCGAACCGCCCGGTCGTTTGACAGGGTCCGAAGCACCCTACGATCAACGGACGGAGCGAACCTCAAGTTCCGGGAGGCGGAGCTTGAGCCACGCGCGGTCGGCCGTCAATGCCGGAACGCCGCGGATCGCCGCAGTGGCGAGGCAAGCGCGATCTCCGAGCCCGAGTCCCAGGAACGCCGTGGCCGGACGAAGGGTTCCGCTGCGAAGAGCCGTCTCGGAATCGAAGGGCGCCACCTCGATGTGAAGGCTGTCGATGGTTGTAGCCACTTCCTCCGCGTTCCAGCCCCGAATGGCCAGGTGCGCGGAGACTTCCTCCAGATTGACCGCGGACATCGCCGCGCCGTGCCGAAGGGCGGCGACCACCTCGTCAGCCCCGGGTTCACCGTGGATCAGCGCCAGGACTGCGGAGGCGTCCAACAGAGATTGCGCCACCTCACTCCTTCGCCGCGTCGTCCCGGCGGGTAGCGATGAAGGCATCCACTTCCCCCCCTTTGCCACTGCCACGCTGGCGAGCAAGGGCCTGCGCTTCCGCCACGGCGGACTGCAACGCCGCCTCGGCGGTTGTCATCCGGACCGCCGTGCCCTCGAGGGCCAGGATCACTTCCTGGCGGTCACGAAATCCGAGGGCGTTTCGGATGGCGGCCGGGATGACCAGCCGTCCGGCGGAGTCCACGACTGCCCGCGCGGTGAGATATCGGCCAGGCGGATCTGACATGCCAGGAAAAAGGACTCTACCATGAATCTTCGATCTACCATTTCCATGAATCGTGCCATAGCCCGCATCGCCATCCTGGATTCTCGTGTTTCGCGGCCCTGCCGGGCCAGGGTGCCGGTCGCCCTATCCGGTCCCTCTCACCGTCCGACGTACCCCGGTCCCCGGAGCACCCGGCCCGGCAGCTCGCCCGTCGGCTCCCCCTCGGCGATGATCGCGACGCCGTTGACGAAGACCCAGGGGATGCCGGTCGGGTAGCGCTCGGGCTCCTCGAAAGTGGCCTCGTCCTGCACCGTGTCCGGGTCGAAGAGCACCATGTCGGCGCGCATTCCGGGGCGCAGCACGCCGCGGTCCGAGAGGCCGAGGCGGTTCGCCGGCGCGGAGGACATCTTCCGGATGGCCTCCTCGAGTGTCAGGAGTCCCTCCTCGCGCACGTACTTGGCGAGCACCCGGGGGTAGGTGCCGAACGAGCGGGGGTGCGGCTTGCCCATCGGGGTCCGCATTCCCGCCGCCAGGGCGCTTCCGTCCGAGCCGATGTGGGTGAAGGGCAGCGCGAGCGCCTGGACGAGGTTCGGCTCTTCGTTCCCGAAGGAAATCTGGAACCCCTCGCCCTCCTGTTCGATCAGGAGATCGAGAAGCCCCTCTTCGGGCGATGTCCCGCGTGCTTCGCCGAGGTCCAGAATCGAGAGCCCGTCCACCTCGTCGCGGAACGAACTCACGAACGTGCGCGCCCACCGCGGCCGCGCGGCCTCCGATTCCCTGAGTTCGGCGATGAGCCGTTCCCGTTCGGCCGGATCGGTGAGGCGCCCGAGCATCCGGTCCACGCCCCCTTCCTGGGCCCAGCGCGGCAACAGCGAGCGCAGGTAGGTCCACCCCGCGATGTAGGGATAGACGTTGCCGGTCACGTCCACCCCCGAGGCCCGGGCCTCGGCGATCATCGCCGCGTATTCCGGGATGCGCGCTCCCGAGGTGGAGTTCAGGTGGTGGATATCGAGTGCGGTCCCCGCTTCCCTGGCGATGGTGATCCCCTCCGCCAGCCCTTCCAGGCCGCCCCGCAGGTGACTCACGTAGGTACCGCCGTAGCCGGCCGCCACGCGGGTCAGCCGGATCAGCTCCTCGGTGCTCGCGAAGGCGTTCGGGATGTAGGCCATGCCGCTCGCCAGCGCGAACGCTCCCTCCTCCATCGCCTGCGCGACGAGGGCTTCCATCGCCTGGAGTTCCTCTTCGGTCGCCGTGCGCTCTTCGTAACCGATCACGGAGGCGCGCACCTGCCCCGAGCCCACGTAGGAGACGACGTTCGGTCCCACCCCGGCGAATTCGAGCCGGTCGAGATATCCCCCGAGTGTGGTCCAGTCCCGTTCGATGGGCGGAGCGACCATCATCGGGTCGTCCACCGCGGGGCCCAGCACCGGCCCCGCCGAGAGATGCTCTCCGAGGACCTCGGTGGTGACTCCCTGTGCGGTCTTGCTGAGGGCGCGCGGATCCACCACCAGCCCGTACTCCGAGTGTGCGTGCATGTCGATGAAGCCGGGCGCCAACACCAGTCCCTCGGCGTCGATCACCCTCGCGGCGTCAGGTTCTTGCGGCCCGACGCTCACGATCGTGTCGCCGGCGACGGCGAGGTTCCCCCCAAACCACGGGCCCCCGGTGCCGTCCACGATCCGCGCGCCCCGGATGAGCAGGTCGGGGGGTGCCGGTTCGCTGCTCGGGGGCGACGCGCAACCCGCCAGAATCGTTGTCGCGATCGTTACGGAAATCCATGGAATGCGTCTCATCTGCAGGCCTCCCGGGCGCTTGCCCCGCCGGATTGCACGGTGGACAGGCTATACCGCCCGCGCCGTAGAATTCCGCCGTGGGTCTTCGGGGCGGGAAGAAACGAAAACCGGGACGGTTCCGGCCGGGGGCCGGGTGGTTCCTGGCGCTCGCCCTCGTCTGCCTGCACGCCCCGGATCTCGCCGCCCAGGCGGGGACCACCACCGGCGTCATTCGCGGCGAGGTGAGCGATCCGCTCGGCAATCCGGTTCCGGCGGCAATCGTCCTGATCCAGCACCGCGGCACCGATCTGGCCACGACGGTCGAGACGTCCCCCGACGGGAAGTTCGTCCGCAGTCTGCTGCCCCCGGGCACCTATGACCTCACCGTGACCGCCGCCGGAGAATTCGGGGCCGAGCGCATCGAAGGCGCGATCCTGCGAGTGGGCGAGGTGCTCCACTTCCACCTCGATCTCCGGATCGTGGCCACCGAAACGGTGACCGTTTTCGGCGAACTGCCGTCCCCGATCGAAACCACCGACTTCACCCGCTCCCAGCGCCTCACCGAAGAGGTCGTGGACGCGGTGCCGAGCAACGGCCGCAACTTCGTGGATCTGACCCTCCTCACCCCGGGCGCCTCCATCTCTCAGGGTCCTGACGGCGACGAGCTCAATATCAACGGCCAGCGCGGCATCTTCAACAACTTCATCGTGGACGGCGCCGACTTCAACAACCCCTTCTTCGGGGAGCAGCGCGGTGGCCAGCGGTCCGCGTTCACCTTCAATCAGGACGCCATCGGCGAGCTGGTCATCGTGAACCAGGGCGCTCCCGCGGAGTTCGGCCGCTCGGCGGGCGGTTTCATCAACGTCATCACCAAATCGGGGACCAACGACCTCGGCGGCTCGGGCCACTACTTCGGCCAGTGGGACGAGATCGCGGCCGAGTACTCCGCCGACCGGGGCGGCGGAAAACCGGACTTCGGGCGGAACCAGTTCGGGGCCACCGTCGGGGGCCCGCTCGCCCGCGACCGGGCGTTCTTCTTCCTGGCCTACGACCAGCAGGGGGCATCCGAGACCAAGCAGACCACCCGCCGCGTCGCGAACCCGGCGAACCTGGAACGCCTCGACGCCTTCCTCCAGTCCCGTTGGCCCGGTCTCTTCGACGGCGAGTTCGGGCCCATCCGCCGCACCGACGACGCCCGGTCGCTCCTCGCCAAGCTGGACTTCAACCTGAGCGGCCGCCACCAGGCCTCGCTCAAATACAACTACACCTGGTCGGAACAGGTGAACGGCACCTTCGACGTGGACTCCTGGGGCAGTTCGGCGAACGGCATCGAGGGCGACCACTCCCACGCGGTGAACGGGAGCCTCCGCTCGCTGCTCACCAACGCGCTCTCGAACGAGTTGCGGATCCAGTGGGCCCGGGAGGATCGGCCGCGCTGGTACGACGGCCCGCTCCTGCCGGGAGCCGAGCATCCCGGCCAGCCCCAGTTCGACCGCCTCGGCGGCCGGCCGTTCCCGGACATCGCCATGGACTTCGCCGACGGTTTCCGGATCGGGCTCCCGTTCTTCCTGCCCATCGATCCGGGCTCCGACGATCGGTTCCAGCTCGTGGACAACCTGTCCTACGCCACCGGCGCCCATCTCTTCAAGGCCGGGGTCGAATACAACCGCACCCGGGTGGAGCAGCAGTTCATCGGGATGGCGAACAGCCGCTACATCTTCGATTCGGTCGAGGGATTCGTCGGCTTCGTCACCCACGGCAGCGGCTACGTGCACTGCTCGGACGGGTCCGCGGGCACCGCCGGCGCCTGTCCGGAAGGCGCGGCGATCACCGGCCCGGTGCTTCTCTACCTGCAATCGGCGACGGTCCCCGGCATCCCCGCGGCCGAGCTCGGGCTCCAGCAGGCAACCATGCATGAGGTCGGCCTGTTCTTGCAGGACACCTGGCACCCCGGCGAACGCGTCACGCTGGATCTGGGACTCCGCTGGGACGGGACCTGGCATCCCGACGTCTTCGTCGAACCGGAAGACACCTTCTTCGCGCCCTATCTCGACGACCCGGCGTTCCCGTCGGACGGGCGGATCCCGAACGACCTCGACAATCTGCAGCCGCGCCTCGGGGTGGCCTGGGATCTCGCCGGCGACGGCCGCACCGTGGCTCGCGCGGCAGCCGGCTCCTACGTCTCGCGGATCCCGATGCTGGTCTTCGCCCAGCACCGCTCCACGAACGGCGCCTTCCAGCAGACCCTGTTCCGCAGCAGCGCCGACACCTTCCTCGGTCCGGTCCCCGAGATCGACCGGCAGCTCGACGCTTCGACCACGCCCCCGTTCCTGCCGGACATCCAGGTTGCCGACCGGAACCTCGAGCTGCCGCGGACCTGGTCCTTCAGTCTCGGGCTGGATCGGGACCTGGGTCGCGGGATGGCGGCGAGCGCCAACTTCGTCTATGCCCGGACCGACCAGCTCTTCCGGTTCGTGAACCGCAACGACGCCGCCTTCGGCGCGCCGTTCGGGATTGGCACCCACCCCTCCGGCGGCGGCATCAACGCCCTCACCGTCGCCGAGAGCAGCGCCCGCTCGCGCTACCGGGCGCTCACCATCGGGCTCCGCGGCTGGAGCTCGCTCGGGAACCGGCCGCTGACCTTCGAGACGCACTACACCCTCGCCTTCGATCGCTCGGACGACGACAACGAGCGCGATCCCTTCACCTTCCGTTACGCAGATGCCTCGAACCTGGGCCCCGAGTTCGGCTGGTCGGACCGCGACCGCCGCCACCAGGTGAGCGGCTACCTGCTCATCACCCTGCCGGGCGACCTGAGCTGGAACAACGTGTTCCGCTACCTGTCGGCCTCCCCCGCCTCCGAGGCGTGCGCGCGCCCGGGCCAACGGGCGGATCAGCCCTCGGACCGCATCTGCGCCGATGGATCCATCCTGACCCGGAACACGCTGCGGCGCGACAACGAGTTCTTCACCTGGGATCTCAGGATCTCACGCGCCTTCACGTTGCCGAACGGCGCCACCGTCGAGCCGATCCTCGAGGTCTTCAATCTCACCGGTTCCGACAACTTCCTGGACAGCCACACCGGATCGCTGCTCTTCAACTTCGACGGATCGCTCCGCAGCGGGCTCGGCGATACCCGGCGGGGGCAGGTAGGAATCAGCCTGCGGTTCTAGGTTGGAGCGCCGGCCTCCGGCCGGCATCGCTCCCCACCGGGGAGCGAAACGCCCGAACCTGTTCGTTCCCCACGGCCCGGACGCTGTCCGTGACGGCGAGGCCCCCCACGTGCCAAGGAGCGCCAGCCTCTGGCTGGCATCGCCGAGCGCAGCGAGGCGAAACTCCCAGACTCAGTCAGCCTTGACGGCGCCAACCCAAACGGGGACGGCGCGACGCTCTTCGTCCGCCTGAGTCGCGTTGCGCCACGGAGTTGGGCTGCGGTGCGGCAGGGAACATCAGCGAGGGGAGTTTCGCGGCCCGCGGCCGCGATGCCGGCTGGAAGCCGGCGCTCCTATGCGGCAGTGTGACGATGCGCCGTCCCCGTTTGGGCCGGCGTCATCGGGGACCACTGGGTCTGGGAGTTTCGCGGCCTGCGGCCGCGATGCCGGCCGGAGGCCGGCGCTCCACGCGTTCCTCTAGAAGAACCTGAGCGAATAGCTGACCCGGAAGCCCCGGCCCATCTGGGCGGCCAGGTCCTTGATCAGCGAGGTGTGGTGCCGGTATTCGGCGTCGGTTAGGTTGTAGCCGCGGAGCGAGATGTTGTGCGTCACGTGCCCTCCGACGAACACGTAGGAGGCGGTGAAGTCGAACAGGGCGTAGCCGTCGGTCGCCGTCTCGCCCCGAAACAGGCGATCCATGCGCGCCGCCCAGCGCATCCGGGGAGCGAGGCGCAGCTTGCCGACCGGGACATCCAGCTTCACCTGTCCGCCGAGCGGGGGGATGCGCGGGACGTACTCACCGGTGCTGAGTTTGGCGTCCACGTAGGCGGCGTTCGCCACCAGCTCGGCGTCGCCGAGGCTCAGGTGTCCCTCGACCTCGAATCCCTGGTAGATCGCGTCCGACTGCAGGAATACGAGGACGGGCAGCCCGCTGATCATTCCTTCGCGAGCCTCTCCGAAAATGAAGTCGGCGATGTCGTAGCGGAAGGCGCTGACGCTCCCGGTGAGCGCTTCCGAACTCTGCCGGAGGCTCAGGTCGAACCCCCGCGACCGTTCCGGGTCGAGTCGGGGATCGCCGATCTCGAACGCCAGGTTCCCGACGTGGGGGCCGAAGTTGTAGAGCTCCTCCAGCGAGGGCGTCCGGGTGGCGAGGCTGGCGACAGCGACCACCGCAGTGGAATCACCCAGCGCGAGGCGGGCTCCGGCGCTCGCCGAGGTGCCGAGGAAGTCGCGGTCCATCACTGCCGCCGGGCGGAGCGGGTTGCTGTCTTCCCCGACGTCGTAGGCGTTTCGCTCGACGCGCGCTCCGAGCAGCAGATCGAGTCCTTCGTTCGCCTTGATTTCGTTGTAGGTGAAGGCCGCGAGCGCGTTTTGGTCCGTGCGGGGCGCCAGGGCCTCTTCCCCGTATGCCTCGTACTCCCGCAGGTGTCCCCAGACCCCGACCCGGCTTTGCACCCGGCCGGCGGGCTTCTTGAGCTCACCGCGGAGGACGACGGATCGGTTGTCGAAGTGGGTCGCGACGAATTCCGTTCCACTGCCCGCGAAGGCCTCGACCTCGTCCTGGTCGTAGTCGCTGTACCGGACCGTGAATTCCGCCTCGTCGAACAGGAATCCGAGGTCGCGGAGCCCGAAGTCCGTGCGGACCTGCCGCCGGTCCATCGTGACGTCTACGGACAGTTCCCCCTCGTCCTCGACCGGTCCGTGGTCGTGCCCCGCGTGGCTGGCCCCGTGGAAGTCTCCCGCGAACGGAACGCCGTAGCGGGAGTCGTCCATGCGCACGCTACCCGAGATCCAGGCGCGCTCGCCGAAGAGGCCGAGCCCCGCCTCTCCCTGCGTCATGGAACCTCCCGAGTTCTCGACCACCCCGGCGGGGGAGTTGTAGTCCTGGGTCCGGTTCGAGTTGCCCCCGCCCCAGGCGAACCAGCCCGCGCCGGACGTCTGGGCGCGAACGCCTCCCCTGATGCCCTCGTCGGCGGTCGAGTAGTCGAGGTTGGCCTGCCCCCGGAATCCGGGCGGCGGTGAGTGCGCCAGGTGGGACGCCATGGAAATCACGTTCACGGCGCCGCCGATGGCGTTCGACCCGTAGAGCAGCGTCGCCGGTCCCCGCACGACCTCGACCCGTTCGGCCTGAAGCGGGTCCACCGGAACTCCGTGGTCCGCTGACTGGCTGCCCAGATCACTGGTCCTCACGCCGTCCTCCATGATGAGCACCCGGTCCCCGTCGAAGCCGCGCACGATCGGGCGCGCCGAGCCGGGTCCGAAACTGCGCATCGCCACCCCGGTGGTGCTCTCCAGCAACTCCGCGAGGTTGCGCGCCGACTCGTTCTGAAGGTCAAGTCCCTCCAGGGAGTGCACCGAACCGAAAGCCTGGAACGGCGACGAATCGCTGGCCGAAGCGCTGACCGTGACCCGTTCGTGCATCCGGTGCCGCGCCCCGAGGACGATGGGCTCGCCGATTTCGAAGTCCTCCTCCTGTGCAGCGTCGATCACCACGGTGCGGACGGCGCTGAGGAAGCCGAGATCCACGTGGATCGTGACGGAACCGATGTGGTCCACGTCCGCGAACGCGAAGCGGCCGTCGTCGTCGGTATGGACGACCTGGCCGGTCTGGATCAGCAGGACTTCGGCGTCGTGCGCCGGTTCCCCGGTTTCGGCGATGACCACCGTGCCCGAGATCGTCGGATGAGCCCCGGCGGCGGTCGCGAAGGTGAGGCAGCCGGCGAGCACACCAGCCCGCCGGAGGGAACGGAGAAGAGGAGAGGAAAGGACGCGATTCCGCATCACGGTGGAACCTCCGGTGGTCTCTGGAGACGGAGGAACCGGACGTTCAGAGGCCGCCGACGGGGCCGAGCGGTTCCCGACTGGGAGTGCCGACCGTCAGGAGGGTGGTGCGCGGGGCGCCCCGGGAGCCGTGGCGGGCGGATCCGGAACGAGCTGAACCCCATTGCTGTGGGGTCCGGCGCCGCTTTCTGGAGTCGGCAGCGCGGGGCCGTCGTGGAAGACAGCGGTTTCCACCCCGGAGGCATTGCAGATCCGGCACTGTGAATCCGCTTGATCGGAATCCTCGTGCGCGAGCACCCCGAGCGGGGCCGCGAGCAGGAGCGCGAAAACCGCTGCCGCCACCAGGAATCTGGAAGGACGGCCGTTGTGCTTCACTGCGTGTGGACCTGCAACCGACCATGCTAACGCCCGCACGCGGCGCAACGCGACTGCGTCATCCCTGGCCGGGATCTCTCACTCCCATGGCCCGAGTTGCCGCGCAGATCCACCAACCTGCTGATGAGGTCGGGAGACATGCGTCAGGGGCGGACTCCAACCGCACGGACAGCGTGAAGGCGCCTGAGCCCTAGCAGCCTGTGGCAAAACCCCCGCGGCGTTCAAGCGGCGATGCATCCCGTCTGAACCGCGCCGCTTGCGGCGCTCATCGTTGCGTTTCGGTCGCAATACACCCGGTATTCCTCCCTCACGCGCCTTGTCAGCCGGACGCCTCGCCACTTTCGGCGCTCACCGGGGTTTCACCACAGGCTGCTAGTCCCATCCGGCCGGTGACCCTGCCAGCCGGCTTCTTCAGCTCGCCCCGGAGTACGACGGAACGATTGTCGAAGTGGGTTGCGACTTCTTCCGGACCGCCAGCGGCCGGGGTTTCGATTTCACCCTGGCCGTAGTCGCTGTAGCGCACGGTGATTTCGGCTTCATCGAAGACGGTCCCCAAGTTCCGTATTCCGAAATCGGTGCGCAACTGGCGCCGGTTCATGGCGACGTCCACCAACGACAACTCCTCTTCGTCGTGGCGTTCGCCTCCTTCCTCTTCTGCGTGGTGGTGCCCTCCCTCCTGCTCGTCGTGGTATTCGCCCTCTTCTTCATGCCCGCGCGCACCATGGAATTCACCCGTGAAGGGAACGCCGTACCGGGAGTCGTCCAGCCGCGCGCTGCCGGAAAACCAGAAGCGGTCGCCAGGAAACCCGACTCCCGCTTCCCCGTGATCCATCGAGGAAGCGGAGCGATTGCGCAGCACGGTGGAACCTCCTGAGGGCTTCGGGTGCGGAGGAACCGAACGTTCAGAGGCCGCCGACGGGGCCGAACGGTTCGCGACCTGGGTGCCGACCCTCAGGCGGGCGGTGCGCGGGGCGCTCCGGGGACCGCGGCCGGCTCATCCGGAACGAGCTGAACTCCACGGATGTGGAGTCCGGCATCGCTCGCGGGAGCCTGCAGCGAGGGTCCGTCGTTGAAGACGGCGGCTTCCGACCCGGAGACCTTGCAGATCCGGCACTGCGATTCGCCCTGATCGGAATGCTCGTGCGCGAGCACCCCGATCGGAACCGCGAACAGCAACGCCAACACGGCAGCCGCCGCCAGGAACCTGGGGAGGAGGCCGATGCGCTTCATCGCGGAGAATCTGTAGCCAGCGATGCTAACACTCGCACGGGGAGCAGGCGACTGGGCTGTCGCTCTAGAGCCGGACCGAGTCGGAGCGCCGGCCTCCAGGCCGGCACAGCCCGCCGCAAGCGGGCGGCAGGCCGGAATCCCCCCAGCCCTGACGTCGTGCAGGCATGGGAACGCCGGCCTCCAGGCCGGCACAGCCCGCCGCAGGCGGGCGGCGGGACGGAATCCCCCCAGCGCTGACGTCACGGAGGCACGGGAACGCCGGCCTCCAGGCCGGCACAGCCCGCCGCAGGCGGGCGGCGGGACGGAATCCCCCCAGCGCTGACGTCACGGAGGCACGGGAACGCCGGCCTCCAGGCCGGCACAGCCCGCCGCAGGCGGGCGGCGGGACGGACCTGGCTGGCCGTGAGTATGAGAAATCCGCTCTAGAAGAACCGGACCGAATAGCTGACCCGCACTCCCCGTCCCACCTGCGGCGCCACGTTCTTGATCACCGAGGTGTGGTGCCGGTACACGGCGTCCGTCAGGTTGTGGCCCACCACCGAGACGTGGTGGGTCGCGTTCCCGGTGAGGAGCAGCCAGGAGACCGTCAGGTCGAGGACCGTGTACCCGTCCGTGGGCGTCTCCCCGGCGTAGAGGCGATCCATACGGGCGGCCCACCGCAGCCGCGGCGCGATTCGCAGGCCCCCCACCGGAAGGTCCAGCGCCACCTGACCGCTCAGCGGCGGAATCCGCGGCGCGTGCTGTCCCAGTTCGGGGAACCTCGCATCGACCCGGGAAGCGCTCGCGGTGAGATCGGCGGCCCCGAGCCGCACCCGTCCGTCCACCTCGAAAACCGAGATGCCGCGCATCGGCCTGTTCCGTCGAGATCACCGTCACCCCGCCGCGGCCTCCGGTCGTCGCCCCGTAGGTGAAGCCCGCGATCCCGTACCAGAAGACGCCGGCGCTGCCGGCGAAGGTGTCGGAGTCGCGCCGGAGGCTCAGATCGAATCCGCGGGAACGCTCCGCCTCCAGCAGCGGGTTCCCGATCTCGAAGGCCTGGGTGCCGGCATCGAGACCGAAGTTGTAGAGCTCCTCCAGCGCCGGGGCGCGGGTCGAGACCGTCGCCGTGCCGACGAGGGCGCTCTCCGCCCCCAGGTCCACTCGCAACCCGGCGCTCGCCGAAATGCCCAGGAACTCGCGGTCCACCACCGCGGGCGGTTCGAAGTCTCCGTCTTCCTCCGGTGCCCCGTCGTCGTCATCATCGTCGGCTTCACCCGGCTCCGGACGGTCATCAGCGTCATAGGCGTTGTTCTCGACCCGGGCGGCGAGCAGCAGGCTGAGGCGGTCCGAGGCCTGGAGTTCGCCCAGCGCGAAAGCGGCCAGCGCCGTATGGCGGGTATCGGGAGCCAGCGCCTCCGGACCCGCCGAGGTGAACTCCCGCAGGTTCGCCCACCCGCCCAGCCGGCCCTGGATTCGGCCCGCGGATCGTTCGAGCTCGCCCCGGAAGACCAGCGAGCGGTTGTCGTGGTGGGTTTCGAGTTCGGGAGGGCCGTCCCCCTCCTTCTCGATCTCGTCCTGGCCGAACGCGCTGTAGCGCACCGTGAACGCCGCCGATTCGAAGATGTCTCCGAGGCCACGGAGTCCGAAATCGGTGCGCAGTTGGCGTCGCTGCATCGCCACGTCCACGGTTTCGAGCTCTTCTGCCTCGGCGCCGTGGAGCATTCCCGCGAGCGGCACTCCGTACTCGCTGTCGTCGAGACGGACGCCGGCCGAGAGGTAGGCGCGGTCGCTCAGGAGCCCGAAACCCGCCTCGCCCTGGCCGAGGGCGGTCCGGGAGCCGGCGATGCGGCCCACCGGCGACCGGTAGTCACCGGTTCTCCGGGTGTTGCCGCCGCCCCACGCGAACCATCCCCCGCCGCCCGTCCGGACCCGCGCGCCGCCGTAGCGCCCATCGTCCGCGCTTGCCGCGCTGACGCTGGCGCGGCCCTGGAATCCGGAGATCTCTCCGTGCGCCAGCCGAGAACCCATGGAGACCAGGTTCACCACCCCCCCGACGGCGTTGGTCCCGTAGAGGAGGGCCGCCGGCCCCCGTACGACCTCGATCCGCTCCGCCTGGGTGGGATCCGCGATCGTTCCCTGCTCGGCGGCCTGGCTTCCGATGTCTCCGGTGCGCACGCCGTCTTCGGTGACCAGCACCCGGTCGCCGTCGAACCCCCGGATGATGGGGCGGGCAGGCCCCGGACCGAGGCTGCGGATCGCGACGCCGGGCGTGCCTTCGAGCAGCTCGGCGAGGCTCGGAGCCCCCTCCAGTAGCTCGAGATCCTCGAAAGAGGACACGGATCCGAAGACTCCGAACCCCGAGGGCTCACCGGAGGCAGCGGTCACCGTGACGTGTTCGTGCCGGGTACCCAGAAAGGCGATGCGAATCGGGTCGGGGAGCGCGATTTCAGTCCCGGATGGGAGGTCCGGAACGAATACCGATTCCCCGACCAGCAGACCGAGATGAACGTGAATGGTGATGCCGGCGCCCGGGTCCACCTGCTCGAAGACGAACTGCCCCTCTCCATTGGTATGGGTGCGTTGGCCCGACTCCGCCAGCACCACTTCGGCGCCCGCGGCGGGTGCTCCACTGGTGGCGATGACCACTTGGCCCGTCACGCGCGTGTCCGCGGCGGCGGCTCCCGCCACGAGCGCCGCGGCGAAAGCTGCCACCCAGCGGTTCACTGATCAGCGGGGAATCAGCTCGATGACGATGTTCCGGAGCGGCGCGTCCCCGGTGTTCTTCACGATGTGCACGACCGGCGGGTTGAACTTGATGGTGCCGGGGACCTGGGTCTTGAAGACCTCGTCGGCGCCGTCGGGCCACTGCTGGAGTTCGGTGGCCCCCATCACCAGCACCACCCGCTGGGCGTGCGAGTGACGTTCCCGGGTGTCGCCCGGTTCGAGCCGCTCCTCGAACACGAAGTAGTCCTCGGCGTCGTGAAGCCGCTCGTTCTTCCCCGCGGCGATCGCGACCTCCGGCCCATCCACCGGCGGGGGACCGGGCTTCAGGTTGACTTCGGCGAATTCCGAGCCCCGGACTTCATACGTCGCGCCCGCCGGCGCCACGAAGACCTCGGCGTAGGCCAGCGGGACCGGCGAGCCGTTCGCGGGCACGACGCTGAGTTCGCCGAAAGCGACGATGATCCGCTCCCCGCAGCCAGGACCCGCGTCCGCGCACGGCGCGGCGTTGCGGTGCACCGCAGCGTAGTCGTTGTCGAGAACGAGGGTCTCGTCCTCCGCCGCTACGGGGAGTGAGAGCGTCGCCAGAGCGCCGCTGAGAAAGAGGATTCGTACGCCGGTCATCTTCGCAATCTAACAGCCTCCGGGCCGCGGGTTGCGCTCACCCCGCCGGTACCATTCGAATCCCGAAACCACTGCCATGCGCCAGGAGAAGAAGAGGTTGCCGCCAAGCGCCGGAAGCCGCCGGATCGTGCCGTTGCTCATCCTCTGGGCGGCGGCTTTGCTGCATCCGCCGCCAGCCGCCTCCCAGCCTCCCGCGCCTGACCGCGAGGACTGGGGCGCCCCCGGTCTCAACCGCATCGCCCTCTACCCGACCCCGGACCTGGCGCCCGCGGGCGGTACCGCCTTCCTCCGCTGGGATCCGAGCCCCTTCGGCGTCTCGGTGACCCGGGACGGGAGCCAGCGCTACCGGCTCGACCTGGAGATCGAGGGACTTCCCGAGCCCGGCTCGCTCGGCGACTTCGAGACCTACGTGGCGTGGGCGACCACTCCGGTCATGGACCCGGTGGTCCGGCTCGGCGAGGTCGGGAACGGAACCTTCGCGGGCCTCGGGCCGGTCGCCTTCGACAAGTTCGTGATCCTGGTGAGCGCCGAGTCCTCGGCGGCGGTCGAGACCCGGACCGGCCGGCTGGCGCTCCGCGGCGCATCGCCCTCAACCCGCATCCTTCCCGACAACCACCTCATGGTGCCGGTGAGCGGCAGCGGCGAGAGCGGCGCGCTGACCATGGATCACGAGGCGATGGATCACGCCGCGATGGGGCACGGGGCAGCCTCCGACGCGCCCGCCTGGTCCCATCCCCCGATGCTGCCGGAGACGCCCATGGTCCCCGGCCTCGGCCACCTGCGGCCGGAGCCGCTGCCGTTCCTGCCCCGGGTGACCGCCGACGAAACGCTCCCGGACGCCGTGCCCTCGCAGGTCGTGCGCCTCCAGGACGGCCAGACGCTCGACCTGATCGCGGGCCGGGTCCGGAGGACCATCCACGGCCGCGACTACGTGATGTACGGGTTCAACGAGCAGTACCCCGGACCGCTCATCCACGTGGACCAGGACTCGACGATCTTCGTCAACTTCGAGAACCAGACCTCCTGGCCGACGGCGATCCACTGGCACGGGGTGCGGCTCGACAACGCCTTCGACGGCGTGCCCCACCTGACCCAGGATCCGGTGCCCCCCGGCGGACGCTTCGAGTACCGGATCTTCTTTCCGGACGCCGGTCTCTACTGGTACCACCCGCACCACCGCGAGGAGGTGCAGCAGGACCTCGGGCTCTACGGGAACATGCTGGTGGAGGCGCCGCCGGACGAGTGGTACGCCCCGGTCCACCGCGAGGAGATCCTCATGCTCGACGACCTGCTGGTCGCCGACGACGGGGGGCTCTTTCCCTGGGGGACCGAGCGCGCCACCCACTCGCTCATGGGGCGTTTCGGCAACCTGATGCTGGTCAACGGCGAACCCGGGTACGAGGTGCGTCTCGATCGCGGCGAGGTCGTCCGCTTCTTCCTCACCAACGTCTCGAACACGCGCACCTTCAACCTCTCGTTCGGCGAGCCGGGGACGCACCGGATCAAGGTCGTGGGGTCGGACCTCTCCAAGTTCGAACGCGAGACCTGGGTGGATTCGGTGACGCTGGCCCCGGCCGAGCGCTACATCGTGGAGGTTCGCTACGAGTCCGCGGGAGAGCACGCCCTCGAGAACCGGGTGCGTCCGCTGGAGCACACCTTCGGGAGCTATTTCTCCCGGGTGACCCGGCTGGGGACGGTGACCGTCCGCGACCGCGACGCCGATCCGGCGGGCGCCCCGGACTACGAGGCGTTACGGGAAAACGCCCCGGTCGTGGAGGATGTGGACCGCTTCCGCGCTCATTTCGACCGCGCCCCGGACTACGAACTCCTGCTCACCATGGATGTCGCCGGGCTCGAGCCGGCCATCATGCAGCGCATGCGTGCCGATCGGGTGTTCTTCCCGGCGGTCGAGTGGGCGGACACCATGCCGATGATGAACTCGGTGGCCACCCCGGAGGAGGTCCGCTGGATCGTGCGCGAACCGGCCACCGGCCATGAGGACATGGATATCGCCTGGCGCTTCCGGATCGGCGACGTCGTGACGATCCGCATCGGAAACGACGCCGCGGCGCTCCACGCGATGCAGCACCCCTTCCACATCCACGGCCAGCGTTTCCTGGTGCTGCGCCGGAACGGCACGCCGGTCACGAATCAGGTCTTCAAGGACACGGTGCTCATCCCCGCCGGAGAAACCGTGGACCTCCTGCTCGAGATCACGAACCCGGGGAAGTGGATGGCCCACTGCCACATCGCCGAGCACCTCGAAGCCGGCATGCGCTTCGTCTTCGAAGTCGATCCGTAAGGGGCGCCCGGGCTGCACTTGGGGAAACCGCCGGCCGTTGAGAACTCGAACCCGCCCCACCACGTTCGGTTAGACAGACTCTGCGCTCTGTCCGCATGGGGGAGATTGGCGCATGGACTCCAACAACACGCCGACCGGGAGCGCCCGGCGGGTCGCGGCGACCGTTCGCCTCCTGGCGGCGGCCCTGCTCGTCGGGCTCACCGGGTCCCTGGTCCCCCCGGCGGCGAGCGCGCAAGGGCGCAACGGTTTCTATCTGCGGGGCGATTTCGGGGACGCGGACGCGTTGACCATCCGCGGAGAATTCGACGGGGTCGATCAGCCCACGCGTTGTGACCGGCTGCTCTATCCCGACCCGGCCACCGTTCCGCGCGATGTGGTGTCTCCGGCGCCTGCCTCCGCGGTCTTCGCGACCAGCGAGTTCGACCAGGGCGCGGAGACGATGACCAGCGCAACCGCTCTCGCGTTCGGGTATGCCCGGGGTCCGCTGCGACTGGAAGTCGAAGCGAGCACCGCGTTCCTTGGCAGCACTTCCGCCCCACTGTCGGACGCCGGCAACCTGGCCGGCGAGAGATTCCTCGAATGGAGCACCGCCGAACCCCCGCGAGCCACGATTTCGGGGTTGAGCGTTTCCGACGTTTTCGTGAACCTGCAGCTCGACATCCCGACTTCCACTCGCTTCACGCCGTTCCTGGGCGTCGGCGGCGGCGTGTCCCAGGTCATCTTCGTTCTCGACGGCCTGCGAGTCCGGCGAACGCTCGCTGAGGGATTTTGGCCCGTTGGCGGAGTCGATCCCGGCGCGGGTGCTCAGATCCCCGCGTGGCAGGCGAGGGCGGCCGGCACGGCCGATTCCGCATCGCTCCAGGTCGCCGCTCGAACACTCGGCGCGAACGTGATCGGCGGGGTGGCGATCGAGGCCAACGAGCGGTTTACCATCGCGCTCCGGGGACGCTACTCGCGCTACCGCGATATTCGGCTATCGGGAGAGTGGGACGTGATACGAAGCCACCGGCCGGTCCTCGCCGACGGGCAGACGCCGGCAACTTTCCATGTGGTGCTCCGGGACCTCGTGTCCTATTCGGTCTCCCTCTCGTTCACGTACCGCCTCTAGCCCGGATTTCTCATCCCTCCGTCGTAGAGATCGATGCAGGATGGTTCCCCTCTCGGCGAGAACCCCACCAGCCTTGATATCGGGCAGGCACGGGAACGCCGGCCTCCAGGCCGGCACAGCCCGCCGCAGGCGGGCGGCGGGACGGACCTGGCTAGCCAGGATGGCTCCCTCTCTCGGACAGGGCCCCGTGAGCGCGAGCAGCGAGGAATCGCCCGCGGCGCTGCGCGCCGCTGTGCCGGCCCCCACCGGGAGAACTGGCCTGGAGGTCGGCACAGTTCTCCCGGTGGGGTTCCCGTGCTTACACGCTGTCCGTGCGGTCGGGGTCCGTACCTGCCGCGTTTCTCCCGACATCATCAACGGGTCTACGTGATCCGCGCGGCACCTTGGGCCATGAGTACGAGAAATACGGCTAGGAAAAGAATTCCTCGGCAAGAAACGGATGGACGCGCGGTGGCCGCTGCGCTGGAATGACGTCGGGAGCTGAAACCATGCCGATGCCATCCGAACACAAAATGCGCGCTGCCGTTGCGGCGCGCGACCAGACCTCCGACCATCTCTTTCTCTACGCGGTGACCACCACGGGCGTCTTCTGCCGTCCCTCCTGTGCCTCGCGCCCGGCGCGGCCGGAGAACCTGCGGTTCTTTCCCGACGTGGAGTCGGCGCGGACCGCCGGCTTCCGGCCGTGCAAACGCTGTCGCCCCACCGACGCCGCGCCGCAGTTGGGCCGGCTCGTCAGCGTCGCCAGGTTCATCGAAGCGCACGCCAAGGAGCGGCTGACCCTGCGCGACCTCGCGGGGCAGGTGGGCCTCTCGCCGTCGTACCTGCAGCGCGTCTTCAAGGCGCAGTTCGGCGTCTCGCCCAAGGCGTACCAGGACGCGGTTCGAATGAAGCGCTTCAAGGCGTCGCTCAAGGACGGCGACGGCGTCACCGGCGCGATTTTCTCGGCGGGGTACGGGTCGCTAAGCCGTGTGTACGGGGAACGGCCGCGCAACCTCGGCATGACGCCGAAGGCCTATCGCGCCGGTGGCGCCGGAGAGACGATCGCCTACGCCTGGCGGGACACGGCGCTCGGCGCCGTGTTGATGGCGGCCACCGAACGCGGTGTTTGCTTCGCGCAGTTCGGGGAGGATCTGGAGACCCTGTTGGAGCGGCTGCGCCGGGAGTTTCCGAAGGCGGCCCTCGTCGCGTCGGACGCGCAGGAGGCCCCCGAACTCGACGCGTGGATCGAGGCACTGGAGGCGCACCTGGGCCGGAGCGCCCCCCGGCCCGAGCTGCCCCTGGACCTCCGCGGGACGGCCTTCCAGATGCGCGTCTGGCGCTTTCTCCTGAGTGTGGGGGACGGCGAAGTGATCAGCTACGGCGAGCTGGCCGCACGGATCGAGCAGCCAGGGGCGGCCCGGGCCGTTGCTTCGGCCTGCGCGGCGAACCGCGTCGCGGTGCTGGTGCCCTGCCACCGCGTGCTGCGGGGGGACGGCAACCTGGGCGGCTATCGCTGGGGATTGGAGCGGAAACGCGCGCTCCTCGACGCGGAACGACGTCGCGCGGCGGTTTCGCCCTAGAGCCGCCCGGAGCGGGCTGCGCTCAGTGTTCGAGCGCCGAGATCTCGACTAGCGCGGTGCGGACCTTCCCGTCCCGCCACGCGACCATCAGGCGTTCCTGGACGTCGAACACCTCCTCAATGTCCTCCGTCTCGTCCGTCTCCTCCGCTTCCGCCTCTTCGTCGGGCTCGTCCTCTTCGTCGAGCTCTCCCTCTTCGTCTTCTTCCGGCTCCGGCGGCGGCTCGTTCGCAACCCGAACGAGCTGCAACATCCCCGCTTCCCGCCCCGGGGGTGCTTCCGCGACCGTTACCGGCGGGCCGATGAGCCCGTCCGGCCAGATCCGGCGCACCCGGACCTCCCCGCGTCCGCCCGGCGTTTCGAGCCAGGCGGCCGCCGCGCTGCCGTCGTCGAGCATCGCGACCGCGGTGTACCCCCGCCCGTTACCGCCGTCCAGACGGATCGGCATCCCGAAGCCCTCCCCACCGTTTTGTGAGAAGGCAAACCGGACCTCGGGTTCCCCACTCGCCATGGTGAACCAGGTAACGGCCACGGCGTCGCCGCTCGCCGCAATCACGGGTCCGTTGACCGGGCAGGCGTTGATGCCCCAGCCGTCCGCGTGCACCGGCCGACCCGGCTCCCAGAGGCCCCGCACCCTCCGGGTGATCGCGATGTCCCGAACGTCGTCCTCCGGCGGGTTCCGCACCCGGTCCCGATAGACCACGGCCGGCTCGCCGCCGATGGTGGCCATCGCCGTGGGGCAGCAACTGCAAACGTCCGGATCCAGAAGCTGGTTGCCGAGCTGGTAGCCCTGCTCGTGAAAGCGGGCGAGCCGCAGGGTCATGTCCCCCGGATCCTTCGACCCCGGCGGCGGCGTCAGGTAGGCTGCCGAAAAGCCGCCGGGCTCCGGGGTGAACGAGACGAACCCGGAGTAGCTCTCGACGTTGTCGAGACCCTCCGAGAGCACCTCGCGCCAGGTGACGCCCCGGTCCATCGAGAACACGATCTTCAGCCCGTAGCCGTAGTGACCGTCGGCCTCCGGGTTCCGGACCAGGTAGTGGGCGGCGAGCCGGTCTTCTCCGACGAGCGCCACGTTCGGGTGGTCGGCCCAGTTCGCGAACCAGCCGGCCCCCTCGGCGATCGCCTTCGGCTCTCCCCAGGCGTCCGCGGTGATCTCCTCGCTACTTCCGGGACGTTGCAGTTCCGAAAAGCGGAGCGCGTGGCCATCGCCCGCGGGCTCCAGCCAACTCAGGACCGTGGCCCCTTCCGGAGTTGCGTTCAGCGAGTACATCCCGCTGCCATCGGGAGCCGGGGTATCGAGCGGGGCAATCCGGTCCTGGGCGCCGGACGCCGCCGCCACGAGCACGAAAGCACCCAAGCAAGCGGCAAGACGCGGGGAAATCGGGGCGCGCATTGGAACTGGTGATTCTCGCATGAACGGCGAGGATCGGTACACACCCCTACCGGCTGCTAGCATCGCTCGCCCGCGTCGCGGCCGGATGCCGCGGCCCCGCCCCGGCAAGGAGGCGCAGATGACTCGCAGATTCTTTCGACGGTCCGTTCCCGCAACGGCACTGATCGGCCTGGCGGCGCTGCTCGCCGTCCCCGGCTCGCTCCTCGCGCAGTCCGCCGACGAGCTTCAGGAAAACGCCCGGCGGTTCGTCCAGTACGGCGACCCGGTCATCGCGATCACCGGCGTGCAGGTGGTGGACGGCACCGGAGCGGCGCCCCGAAGTGGCCAGACGGTCGTCATCGCGGACCGCCGCATCCTGAGCGTGGGACCCGACGGCGAGGTCGAGATCCCCGAGGCCGCGCGGCAGATCGATGGCTCCGGGCACACCGTGATCCCGGGTCTCATCGGCGTCCACAACCACACCTTCTACACGACGGCGGCCCGCCACTCGCAGATGAACACGACTTCCCCGCGCCTCTACCTGGCGGCCGGAGTCACCACCATCCGGACCACCGGCAGCTATTCCCCCTACAGCGAAATCAACATGCGCCGCGCCATCGACGCGGGCGAGATCGTCGGACCCCGGATGCACATCACCGGTCCCTACATCTCGGGAGCCGGCGCCAGCACCTACATGACCCAGGTGTCGAGCCCCGAGGACGCCCGCCGGGTAGTGGCCTACTGGGCCGAAGAGGGGGCGACCTGGTTCAAGGCCTACACGCGGATTTCGCGCGCCGAGCTCGGGGCCGCCATCGAGGAAGCCCACAAGCACGGGCTCCGGTTCACGGCGCACCTCTGTTCGGTCACCTTCCGGGAGGCGGTGGACCTCGGAATCGATTCGCTGGAGCACGGGTTCTTCACGAACACCGAGTACCACCCGGGCAAGGAGCCCGACGAGTGCCCGCCGGACTTCCGCAGCACCCTCCGGGACGTGGACATCGGCTCCGACGCGGTGAACGGCACGATCTCCCACATGGTGGACAACGAAGTCGCGCTGACCTCCACGCTCGCGGTCTATGAGCTCTCGGTCCCCGGCCGGCCTCCCCTCGAGGACCGGAATCTGGAGGCGCTCTCCCCCGGCGCCCGGGATGAGTACCTCGCCCGCCGCGAGGAGATCGCTGATGCCCAGGACGCCGTGTTCCAGGACCTCTTCCCGAAGGCCCAGGCGTTCGAGTACCAGTTCTACAAGGCGGGTGGCCTGCTCGCCGCCGGGGTGGACCCCACCGGGAACGGGGGCGCGCTCCCCGGATTCGGCGACCAGCGGAACTACGAGCTCCTGCTCGAAGCCGAGTTCACGCCCTCGGAGGCGCTCCAGGTGATGAGCCTGAACGGCGCCCGGGTGCTCGGCGTGGATGAGGACCTCGGAAGCATCGAGGCCGGCAAGCTCGCCGACCTGATCCTCATCGACGGCGATCCGGTGGCCGATCCGTTCCAGATCCGGAACGTGGTGACCGTCTTCAAGGACGGCGTCGGCTACGACTCACTCAAGCTGATCGCCTCGGTGAAGGGACTCGTCGGCCTGGAGTAGGCCCAGGACCGCAAGGAGCGCAAGCCAGGAGCGCCGGCCAGGCGCGCCGGCCAGGAGCGCCGGCCTCCGGCCGGCATCGCGGCCTCCGGCCGCGAAACTCCCAGACTCGCTCTTCCCCGATGACGCCCACCCAAACGGCGACGGCGCATCGTGACACCTCCGCATAGGAGCGCTGCGCGATCCTCCTGCACGCTGGGGTCTTCACCGTCACGGACTGGGTCCCGGCCGTAGGGGACGAGCAGGTTCGGGAGTTTCGCTTCGCTGCGCGAAGCGATGCCGGCCTGAAGGCCGGCGCTCCTGGCCGCGAAACTCCCTGCCTCAATCTTCCCCGACGACGCCCACCCAAACGGCGACGGCGCATCGTCACACCTCCGCATAGGAGCGCTGCGCGATCCTCCTGCACGCTGGGGTCTTCACCGTCACGGACTGGGTCCCGGCCGTGGGGAACGAACAGGTTCGGGAGTTTCGCTTCGCTGTGCGAAGCGATGCCGGCCGGAGGCCGGCGCTCCTTGCCGCCGGCGAGTCGGTGGATAAGCCCTATACTGGCCTTGGTGATAGCGAAGAGGAAGTTGTGAGCAGCGCGGAAATGGGGGCGATCCGGGCGCTGGACCGGAAGCTGGCGGACGGACTGAACCTCGTTCACGGCCAGTTCGCCGTGCTCCGAGCCGAGCGGCAGGAAGACCGCGAGGAGTTTCGCGAATTTCGCCGGCAGCACCGCGAAGACTTCAAGGAGCTCCGGGCTGAGATCGCGAACGTGGACGCCCGCGCGGAACAACGGACGAACGAGTCGGAGGTCCGGATCGATCAACGGCTCACCGAAGTGGATGCCCGCGCGGAGCAGCGGACGAACGAGTTGGAGGCCCGGATCGACCACCGATTCGCGGCGGTGGATGCCCGGCTGGACAGACTGGAGAATGCGCTCCTGGAACTGACGGCGCAGATCAACAAGTCTCTCGAACGGAGTTTCGGAACGCGTCGCCTGGTGTGGGGCGTCCTGGGCGCCGTTGGTCTGTTGTTCGCCGGCGGAGTGATCCGGCCCCTGTTCGAACGGGTGGTGGCCGGGCTGGTGGGCGGTTAGTCGGGATTTCTCATACTCATGGCCCAAGGTGCCGTGCGGATCACGTCAACCTGTTGATGATGTCGAGAGACACGCGTCAGACGCGGACCCCGAACGCACGGACGGCGTACAGGCACGGGAACGCCGACCTCCAGGTCGGCACAGCGGCGCGTAGCGCCGCGGGCGGTTCCTCGCCGGTCGCGCTCGCGGGGTCCTCACCGAGAGAGGGAGCCATCCCGGCCAGCCAGGTTCATCCCGCCGCCCGCCTACGGCGGGCTGTGCCGGCCTGGAGGCCGGCGTTCCCGTGCCTGTCGGACATCACGGCTGGTGGGGTTCTCGCCGAAAGGGGAACCATCGTGCATCGATCTCTGCGGCGGAGGTATAAGAAATCCCGGCTAGTCGGGCGGCGCTCAGCCGCCCTCCCCGGCCCGATACAGCCGGCGGATCGCCTCCTCCAGCACCCCCGGGAACGTCGCGTCCCCGATCGCCTGGAGCGCGGCGAGCGCCCCCTCGCGGTCCCCTCGGGCTTCCGCCAACATCGCGAGATTGAACCGGACCGCCGCCATGTCGAGTGGCGACCCCGGTCCGATGGCGTCCGCGGCGCGGGTGAACGCTGCATCCGCGGCCTCCAGTTCGCCGGCCGCGAAAGCGGTCAGCCCGTCCGTCAGCGCCATCACTTCCGGAACCTCCGGCCCGCCGTCCACCCGTAACCGGTAGCTGGGTTCCCCCGTGTCGCTTCCGGCGACGAGCTGGCTCCGTGAAATCACCACCGCTCCCCGATCGATGTGGGCGGCGCAGTCCTCCTGCAGCGGGCCGGTGGGCGGCCCCCAGGCCAGGCAGGTTTCGCCATCCGGCCGCTCCCGCTGGAATACCAGGCTCTCCTCTCTTGCGGCAACGCTCACGGCGCGTCCGGGCACGATTTCGATCACTCGCAGCTCTCCCGGATCTCCCGGGCGGACCACGCCGGATAGCACCAGCGGAGATCCGTCGGCCGCCTCGTAGTCCCTCTGGATGACGAAGGCGCCCTCGACGGTCGTCACCCGTACCCGGCCGTTCGGGATCGCCCGCACCACACCGTCGTCCACCCCTTGTGCCGCCTGGAGCAGCCGCTCCCCGAAGCGGGGCACGATCCGGGTCAGCAGCGCGAGCCTCGCCGCGTCCCCGGCCTGGAGCCCGGCGGCGGCGCGGAGCAGCGAGATCCCCCGATCCGCCGGGTCGTTCGACGCGCGCAGCCTGGCGCGAACCGCGTTCAGCAGTCGATTCTCGATGTCTCTCACCGGCTCGGGGCCGGTTTCCAGGCCGCGGAGGATTCCGATCATTTCCTCCGGAGAGTCGGGAATTTCCACCAGCGACGCGTCTCCGCCTTCGACCGGAGAGTCGTCGAGAAACCGGAACAATGCGTCCAGGGTGCGCCGGACGGAGGTCCCGGGATCAAGCGCAATGCGCCAGACGGAGAGTCCGGACCGGGCCGCCAGCCAGAGCGTTTCGGCGTTGTCGCCTTCGGGCCGGAAGGCGACCGTGTCCCGCCGCACCACGTGACCGATGGGACGGGGCCGGAGGGCCGACCTCGCCGATGCCGTCTGCGGTTCCGGCTGGAACAGGCCCGCGCCGGTGAGTTCGGAGATCCGGGTGAGGATGGCGAGGTCGGCGTCGGGAACCGCCGCGATCAGGTCCACGCCCTGGCCCCGCAGCACCGCCTGCAGGTCGTCGATCACCTCCCCGCAGCGTGGGCAGCCGGCCTCGGGAAAATAGACAAGCAGCGATCGCCCCTCCGAGAACGAGCGCTGACTCGACCAGGCGCCTCCTTCGACAGCCAGGGTCAAGTCCCGGAGAGGGGTTTCGTAGGGTGTGGTTCCCTCCGGGGCTCGCCGGCGGGAGGCCTCCGGAGCCCGGAAGCGGAAGCGGTCCAGCGCCGCGGCCAGAGCGTTTTCGGTCCGGAAGGCCCCGGATGTCCGCAGCAGGTCGAGGGCTTCCCGGTCCGAGCCTGCCGAGCGCGCCCAGGAACGCAGGAGCGCATCGACGCGCTCGGCGCGAGGCATCCCCGGAAGGTCGGCGAGACGGCGCCAGGTCTCCGGCCGCGGGTCGAGCGCCACCGCGCGCCGGTACTCCCGCGCCGCCCCCTCCGCGTCGCCGCCCGCGGCGAGCGCATCACCCAGCGTGACCCGGTAGGCCGCTCGCTGCAGGCGGTACACCGCGCTGGCCGCGCCGGTGAACTCGTCCAGAACGATGCGCCCCTCGGGGATCTCCTGGCTCCATTCCGGCGGGGAGAAGCTGTCGGACCGGGTCAGAGCCTCGAAGGCGCTCCGCAGGGCCCCTTCGCTGTCGCCGGCATCGAGCAGGCGCCTCGCCTCCGCGTGTTCGGCCGAGCCGGGAGGCTGGGCCCCGGCGGCAGACCCTGCCGCGGCCCAGAGGGCCAGGAACGCCGGCCCGACCCGGCGAATCAACGGAGTCGCCGGAGCCGCTCGACCGCCTCCACCAGCGTTTCCCGGTTCTTGCAGAAGGTGAAACGGAGCCGCTGGCTGCCGGCGGACGGATCGGCGTAGAAGCTCGATCCCGGCACCGCCGCCACTCCGACCGTCTTCACCAGGTGCTCCGCGAAGGCCACGTCATCGGGGAACCCGAAGCCGGAGATGTCCGTCATCACGTAGTAGGCGCCGCCCGGCTCGAAACAGCGGAAGCCCACCTCGGTGAGTCCGGAGACCAGCAGGTCGCGCCGCTCTTCGTATCCGGTCCGCAATTCCTCGTAGTAGCTCTCGGGAAGTTTCAGCGCCGCCGCCCCGGCCTCTTGCAGCGGAGCGGCCGCGCCGACGGTCAGGAAGTCGTGGACCTTGCGGATGGCGGCGCTGATCTCCTCGCTCGCCACCGTCCAGCCGACCCTCCAGCCGGTCACCGAGTAGGACTTGGACAGTCCGCTAATGGTCACGGTCCGCTCCGCCATCCCGGGCAGCGTCGCGATCGGGATGTGGCGGGCGCCGTCATAGGTGATGAACTCGTAGATCTCGTCGGTGAAGGCGATCAGGTCATGCTCGATGCAAAGGGCCGCGATCCGGGACAGCTCCTCCTCGCTGAACACCTTGCCGCTCGGGTTCTGCGGCGTGTTCACGATGATCGCCCGGGTGCGGTCGGTCACCGCGGCCCGCAGGGCGTCCTCGTCGATCGTCCAGTCCGGCTCCTGGAGGCGCACGTATCGGGGTACGGCTCCCGAGAGGATGGTGTCCGGCCCGTAGTTCTCGTAAAACGGCTCGAAAACGATGACTTCCTCGCCGGGGTCCACCACCGCCAGCATGGTCGCGATCATGGCCTCGGTCGAGCCGCAGGCCACCGTGAAGTGGCGTTCGGGGTCCACGTCCATGCCGTAGAGCTCCCGGTAACGCTCGGCGAGCGCGTTGCGGAGCGACTTGGCTCCCCAGGTGATCGCGTACTGGTTGATGTCCCGGCGGATGGCCTCGACGGCCGCTTCCTTGATCTCGGCGGGCGCCGGAAAATCCGGAAATCCCTGGGCGAGGTTCACCCCGCCGTACTGCATCGAGAGGCGGGTCATCTCGCGGATGACCGACTCGGTGAACTGGGCGGCCTTCTTGCTCCCGCGGCGGCGGACGGCCAGAGTTTCGCTCACTGGCCGGCCGTCTTCTTCGTCTCGCCCAGTTCGGGATAGAGCCGGCGGTAGATCATCTCGTTCCGCATGATGAGCTTCACGTAGTTGCGGGTTTCGGTGAACGGGATCTCCTCGATGAAGACCTCGGCGGGAATCTTCATGTTCATGTCGGTCCAGTCCTTCACCCGGTGCGGCCCGGCGTTGTAGCCGGCGAGCGCCAGCTCCGGCCGGCTCGCGAACTGGTTGAGAAGCTGCCTCAGGTACCGCGTTCCGAAACGGATGCTCACCCCGGGGTCGTAGAGGCGCGCGGTCCGGAAGGTCACCCCTTCGGCCCGGGCGAGCGCCCTTCCGGTGGCGGGCATGACCTGCATGAGCCCCCGCGCCCCCACCGGGGACCGGGTCCGCGGGATGAACACGGATTCCTGCCGGATCAGGGACGCAACGAAGTAGGGATCAAGCTCCCATTGATCGGAGCGCGTCTGGATCCGGTCCTCGAAGTCGAGCGGAAAGAGAAGCCGCCACCACGCGTCGGGCAGCGCCTGTCCGGCTGCCGAGGTGTGGAACGGCGCGGCGCGCCGGAGCGCCTGGATCGCCGGAACGTTCCTGCTGTCGTCGGCCAGCAGCCAGCCGCGGATCGCCTCGAACGCCGGGTCGTCCGGGAGCCCGCGGCGGGCCGCGGCGAGCGCCGCATCCCGAGCCCGCTCGGCGTAACCGGCGGCGTAGAGCTCCTCGATCCGCTCGGCCTCCGCCGTGCGCCGCACATCGAACCGCTCGAGGAGGCGGTGGGGTTCGCTCAGCGGGCTCGTGAGGGATTCCGCCCGGCCCAGTTCCTCGAGGCGTTCCGTGGCCATCCGTCCGTAGAAGGAGTGCTGGTAGCCGACGAACACCTCCCGGTAGAGCCGGGCGGCGCCTTCCGGGTCTCCCGTTCGCTCCAGCGAGCGGCCGGCGAAATAGAGGAACTGGCCGGCCATGAACGCGCCGGGGTTTTCACGGGCGGCGCGCTCAAACTCTCCGGCCGTCCCGTCGAGGTCGTCGTTCCGGTAGCGATCCCAGAGGACGTGCCAGCGGGCGAAGAGTCCGTGCTGTCCGTTCGGATAGGCCTCCGCGAGCCGGGTGAGATAGGGCAGGGCGGCCACCCGGTCGTTCTTTGCCAACTGGCTGCGGGCGAGGCTGTAGAGCGCCCGCTCCCCGAACTCATGTTCCTGCTCGAGCGCCAGCAGTTCTTCGAGGACCCGTTTCTGGGTAGTGCGGCGCTCGAGGCGCCGGAGCGATTCGCCCCGGTAGTAGAGGGCCGCCGGCCGGAGATCTTCGCGCTTGATCCGGGCGAGGGTGCGCAGCGAGGCGCTCAGGCGGCCGCGGTGGTGCTCCTGGATTCCAATGCGGAGGTTCACGAGTTCCGCATCGCCCGCCTTGGCGAACCGGCGGGCGACCTCCCGGTAGTTCTCGTGGGCCTTTCGGTAGTTCCGGGCCTGGGCGAAGCCTTCGGCGCGCCGCATGGCCCTTGGGTACTTCTCGGCGGCGGACGGCGTCTTGACGTCCGAGCGCTTGTAGAGGTTCGACAGTTGCCGGCCCGCGGGCAGCGACTCCTTGTGGGTCGGCATGTCGTAGTAGAGGGTCTCGAGTTTCCGGGCGGCTTCTTCGCGTCGTCCGAGTCGCTCGAGCGCTCCGGCGGCGGCGGCCAGCGCTTCGCCGCGGAGCGTGAAGCCACCCTCGGCGGCAGCCGCTTCCAGGTGGGTCAGGGCTTCTTCGCGCGATCCGGCCCGGGCGAGGCGGCGTCCGAGATCGAAGCGGAGGCGGTCCCGGTCCCCGTATTCGGGGAACTCGTCGAAAACCCGGCGGAGGAGGGTGATCCCGTCCTGGCGGCGCACGCCGGGAAAGCTCCTGCCGAGGAGATGGAGGGAGTCCGCGGTCAGTTCACTGTCCGCGAGTTCGGGTGCGGTGAGCCGTTTTTCGGCTTCGGTCCACCGGCCGCGCCGGAGGGCGTCGGCCCCGAGCCGGTACGACGCCGCCGCCCGGCTGCGGGCCGAGAGCGCGGGGTCGTCGGCGATCGCGCTGAGCGCCTTCTGCCGGTCCGTCCGGGATTCGATGGTCGCGGCGCGGCGGACGGCGGCGAGTCCCTCGGGGAGTTCTGCCAGGGATTGCCAGGGGATTCCGGCAACCGCTTGGGTTTCCGGCCCCTGAGGCGGGGTGGCTCCGGATTGGCCGATGGGTATCGCCAGGAGGATCAGGAGCGATCCGGCCGCGACCGGGGCACGTCGAGCCCGCGGGCGAGGGCGGGCGGAACCCATGCTCACCATCGGCTAAAATGCTAGCCGATTCGCGACGCGGTCATTGGTGCGGGGCTCGTGTCCCCACCGGTCGCCGGGGCCGGTTTTCGGCCTCGGATTGCCGCTTGGCTCGCGCGAGGAGGGGGCGTACTGGGTTCGACGAAGGCACATGAAGTAACGATTGCATGTCGGGGGTCCACCTCTCGTAAACGGTGGAAACAAACACAAACGCCAACAACGATCTGGCACTGGCTGCTTAAGCCACGTCCTTCCTGACCACGCCTACCGGGCGGGAAAGGACGTCGACTAGGTGGGCTTTGCCGGCGGCCTTCCCGAGCCGTCGGTAAGCCTCAGGGATAGGGACCGAGCCGCGATTCGCCGGGTTGATGCGGCGCGGGCCCGAAAGTGGGAAAGGCGCCTCCGGGCGCGGGTTCTCGCCACAACCTGGATATGCATGTAGACGTCGTTGCGGAAGGCTTTCGGACGCGGGTTCGATTCCCGCCGCCTCCACCTCGGCACGATTTCTGCGGATCCGCTCACGCTGCAGCCGGCGGCGGCCGCCCGTCGCGGTATAGACGAATGTCGTGGTCGTGCCGTCGCCGGCGACGGGGAGCTTGAACGCGAAGTACGCCGGGTGGAGCGCTGCGAGACGGGCCCGCGATAGTCGCGGCGAGGGAGGGTGGCGACCGGGATGCCCAGGGCCTGGAAGTAGGCCACCTTCTCCGGCTCGGTGGGGAGCCAGCCGAGGTCGGGGTGCTCGAGGACGTAGTCGAGGGAGAGCCGCCGCCGCATGATGAGTTCCGGGGCCTGTCCCACTCCGGCGCAGGCGTCTCAAGGTCCGCGAGCGCCGGTCAGCCCTTCTCCGTCAGGAAGAACGCCCGCTTTTCGCTTCCGACGGAATTCGGACCCGAGCGGATCATCCCCTCGGGCCCGAGCCGACGAACTGCCCCAGGGGTTAAGCCCCAGCCGGAATCGTCGCGGCAGACTGAAGCGCAGGCGCGTCAAGGCTCACCGGTTGCGCTCGGCCCCGATGAGCCTTCCCTTCGGGTGCCATTGGACGGCTAGGAACGATGGCGAAGCGATTCGTGCAGCGGCGGGTGAAGCTAACGAAGAACGACCAGTCAGAACAGATCATCGAGCAGATTCGTGATTCGATGAGTCATCGCTTGCAGGCTCACCTGATACTTGAGCGCTAGAGCCTTCAGCTCTTGTTCGTCTTCTATATCAATGCAGTCCGCTAGGTCGCTCGTGATCATGCTGAGCGGCATCAGTAATTCCGCAGCGAAGCGGTTAGCTTCTACTTCCTCTGGATCTGTGGCCTGAGCCGCAATTGCGTCGCGGCGATTGACGCGGAACGACCGATCAATATGCACGCGACCTTTGTGTAGAACGAGATGACCGAGTTCGTGGGCGATAGTAAAGCGCTGTCGATTAGTGTGATGCAGCGAATTCACGCCGATGATCGTGTTGCTCTCGTCCCGAATCAGGATGCCAGCAAGTTCCCCGTCAAACGGGGAGTATCGAATTCGAGCGCCGCGTATTCGCGCAAGTTCGTCGACTGGTACCGGAGGCCGAAAAATGGCACACTCTTCGAGTAACTGTTTAGCCAACGGCCGAATTCTTGCGGCAGTTCGCGGTCGTCTCATCGGCTCTCCCCTGCACTCTCTCTGAGCAACTTTCCGGCCCAGTCGGCGATCTCAGTATCGGTGCCGGGCGGCAGCGCGTCAGCAATGTGTGAATTGTCCGTACGCCCCACCACTGAGGGAAGGAGCGTCGCCGGTTGCACCCGCAGCGCCTCAGCGATGGCGAAGATCTGGTGGAGGGCAACATTCTGCCGACCGCGTTCAATGTTCGCGACGGACGGGCGTGACAATCCGACGCGACGGCCCAACTGTTCCTGGGTCATACCGTCGAGGCGCTTCCGGTGCAGGCGCACGAGCCTCCCGAAGGCGACGTAGAGATCGGCGCCAGGGCCGCCCTTCATCGCTGAAAGTCTATCCGGCGAACCCGTTTACGTCAATCATACAAACTGTTGGTATTACCAACATCCGAATCGTTTCGATACTTGACATTTCAGATCTGATTGGCGAGAATCCTCCCTCCAGTGGGAGTTCCGCGAAGTGGAGCGACCCAAAAAGCCACCCTTATCCGAAAAGGAGATTCAGCGCCATGTCGGATCCACAGCAAATTGAAGTGCCAGGATGCCTCCTGAACATCGAAGGACAGGAGATTCCATGGCCTGAGTCCAGAGTTTCAGCCAAACAGATCGCCGAGATCGGAGGTTGGGACATCGCTGAAGGAGTCATCGAGATTGATCGATTCGGTAACGAGCGGACGCTGAGTCCGGATGAAGAGGTCGACCTCGGTCGTAACTGTAGCTACGGCAAACTGCATAAGTGGAAGCGGGGCTAGTGAGACCACGGATCGAGGAGGAGCTGGCTTTACTCCATACCATCTACAACGACATTCAGCATGCCGAACACGGTGGAGAGGACTGGTTCTTGTTGCCCAGGTATGCCATCCCGCCTGGATGGACTGTCGGAGGTGAACCGACTCACGAATTACCGATCGCCTTCCTTGTCAAGGCGGACTATCCGTCTGCCCCACCCTACGGATTTCTGATGCCCCAAACCACAACCTTCGGAGGTGTGGCCCCTCAGAGCACAGGTGGCGCACCGAATTCCGTCCCGTTTCGTGGAGAGTGGCTCCTGTTCTCTTGGACCGTTGATAACTGGGCGCCGGCCACGAGTGTCAAGGGAGGTTCGAACTTGGCCGCCTGGTGTCGAAGCTTCGTGGTGCGCCTCAAGGAGGGGGCATGAGCATAGTCCTCGAGATAGAAAGTGCTGTCTTGGCCCAGATCGCGCGGCATCTGCTCCCTTACGGGAGCAAACAGGAGCAGGCCGCTTTTCTCTTCGCGACCCGGAACGAAACCGATGGCCTTACTCGTTTCAAGGTCATCGATACGCGTCGACTCGAGTCGAAAGACTTCGTTAGGCAGGAGGGGGACTACCTGGAGATGGCCGACGCAACTAGGATCGGCCTGATCAAGAAGGCGTTGGATCTCGACGCATCGCTTGTAGAGATGCACTCTCATTTGAGTCCGTTCGGTGCTCGATTCTCCAAGGCGGACCGCTTCGGGCTCCAGGAGACCGTGCCACATATGTGGTGGCGTCTAGGAGGCCGACCGTACCTGGCAATCGTTGTCGCGCCATCCGGTTTCGATGCTCTGGTCTGGTTGAACGAACCGACGAATCCCTGTGCTCTTGATGCTGTGGTAGCGGAGGATTCGGTGTGGCGACCCACGGGATTCTCCCTTGGGGACTGGAACTGACCATGCTCCCGGATCGGTATGACCGCAACATTCGCCTTATTGGTGAGGTAGGGCAGCGCCGGCTGTGGTCAGCTGCGGTTGCCGTTATCGGCGTGGGCGGTCTGGGCAGTGCTCTCAGCCAGCACCTAGCTCTCATGGGTGTAGGTTCCGTTTCGCTGGCAGATGATCAAGAGCTTGACGACACGAATCGCAATCGATTCGTTGGCGCAAGGCATGACGATCCGGTTCCTGGTAGCCCCAAGGTTGATATCATCAAGAGACACATCGGTGAGATCAATCCCGACATCAAGGTTACGGCACTCAAAGCAGGCTTGGTGACGCCGCCTGTCTTTGAGGTTGTGAAGCGAGTCGATTGGGTTTTTGGCTGTTTCGATGACGACGGGCCCCGGTTCATCCTGAATGAACTTTGCGCGGCCTACGCCAAGCCGTACATCGATCTCGCGTCCGACATCAAGAAGGGAGTGGAATACGGCGGACGAGTTTGTATAGCAGTCAACGGCGAAGGATGTGTTCATTGCTTGGAGCAACTTGATCCAGAAGCCGTGCGCAGATACCTCTCTAGTGAAGAGGAACAAGAGATTCAAGCCGCGATTTACGGTGTTCCTCGGGAGGCGCTCGGGGAAACCGGCCCGGCCGTGTCTCCCGTCAATGGGGTGATCGCCTCTCTCGCTGCGACCGAATTCATGCTGGCTGTGTCTGGAGCGTCAAAGCCCCGGCGTTTCCTGAACTATGTGGGCCATCTGCCGCGTGTAACGACTAAGCGAAAGCCAAATACGGAGTGTTACTACTGCGGCAGAATTCGAGGAATAGGGGCGGCCGCCGATGTCGAGCGATACCTGCGAATCCCACACCTGCAAACAGGACGGGCGAAGTGGCAAAGTAGGGACGGCGTCGATCGTGGTATGGCGCAGGCGTAGCTACGGGGTTCCACTGGCGCGCATTCCACCTAATTCAGTTGGCAAGTCCTCGCTTGCGCGTCGTTCGGAGAGCGCCACGCTTGGTCCCACTATCCGCCGCGGGGCGGAGCGTCCAGATCGGGAAGTTCCGAAATTGGGGTCGGCTCCGTGGGATCAAGTCAAGAAAGGGGGCGAATAAACTGCATATAATAAACGCCTTATAGGATGAGTATGGCAGACACCCTCGACGACCGCAGGGGGCTCATCCTGCGGCTGCGAGCGTAGATGGCGGCGGCGAGACAGCAGGCGACTGTCGCTGCTGAGGTCGCCCGCTATCGTGCGGGAATGGCGGATCTGCTGGCGGGATCGGTTTCGACGACACGCGATCTCGAACGGTCGTTTGGGGACGCCGGTGGCGTGCTGAAGGCCACAGCCCAAGCCGATCTGGAGGCCGATTCTACCGCTCCCTTCCGGAACCAATGCGCAGTGTTGGTGCGCAAGGCGCGGCTCCACGCGGACGCCGTCCTCCGCGCCAACGCAGCCAACAACCCACATTCGCTCGCCGTGCAGATGCGGCCCGTCCTGGAGTGCGCGGGACAGGTCGTGTTCATCTGCGACAATCTGCTTGTTTCGCCGGGCCTGACAACCAAGCCGGAAAGCGCCGCGAGAGCGCTCGCCGGTCGCGTGAACGCTGGCTACTACGGCACGATCATCCGGGCGACCAGGGGCAAGGTCGGCCACGAGGAGTTGCTCGCGAGGATCTCGGAGGTGGAGGAAGCGGCGGCGCAGAGCGTGCGTATGCGCAAACCGCAGAAACGCCAGAGAGGAAGCCTCAAACAAGCGGCCAAGGTGGCCGTGCTCGAGGGCGGCGCAGGCTGGTACGCGCACCTGAGCGAGCACTTCTGCCACGGCGATGGGACTTTGAGGGGGCACACGTGGCGCGGCGGCGTCGGATCGACGAACACGTGGCAAGCCGCATTGGCCTTCGCGGGCTTCATGGACTACCTAGTGGAGCAGGTGGGCTCCATGAACGCGTACGCCGCATTGTTCCCTGTCACCGGAGATGACGGCAAAGGAAGGGTTGAAGCCACGCTAGGGCGACTGAGAGAAGGGCGGGCAACCTCAGCCGACCTTCGGCGCGCTGCGATGTCGGCGATGGCCGGTGTCAACACCGTGGTGGAAGACTGAATGCATGCGGCGGCGGAAGGCGTGGAGCGGCAGCGGACCCGGTGCGGGAAACAAATAGACCTGCTTCGCGAGTTGGCCCGGATCCATGCGCGGATCGATACACCAAATCGGAGGATCGGAGCGGACGAGCCGGATTGGGTCCGGCGCTTGCGCAAGGTGTGCCTTCACACGATGGCGATTTCCGCGTGCGATGTCGATGTCGACGGCGTCCACGCGATGGCGACAGAGTTGCGGGCCGCATTTGCGCAGATGGCCCGGGTCTGGCCGTCTGTGCCCCCAGAATACGGGTTCAATGAGTTCTACTGTGACTGGTGGGCCAAAGAAGCGAGATCGGGATTACTGTCGACATACGACCACCCGACCCCGCTGTCGTTGAGCTTGCCGCTGGCGGATGGCGGGCTCGCAGACGCCGGGAATCCGACGAGCTACGTTCGACTGTTCCTATGGCTGGGCCGTCTCGGGCTCGGGTACGGACTTGCACTCGCCCATCTTGCGCAGGTCTTGGGCGCCAAGGACGTCGAGTCCCAGATTACTGAGCTTCTGGAACGTGGCGCCCAAAATTCATACAATTAGCCTCGGGGAACGTCCCGCCAAAGTCGGAAGTGAATAAGTCGGAACGACTCTTTGACAACTACTGTGCCGTGGAACAGATAGCATGTTGCATCATTCCACCACGACGCGGCGTAAAGACCGCAGACCGTCGCTTGGACATTGGCGGTGCAGTGATTGTTGCCGAAGTAAAGGAACTTGAATATGACCCGCGCGGTATTGAACATCACGAGGACTTGGAAATAGACGGTCTAACGATACGCGGCAGAACAACCATAACGATGTCTCCGGATACGGTGGAAATCGGCCAGAAGGCCAGACAAAAGATCCTAGAAGCCAAGAGCCAGATCAAGAACAGCATGATGCATGTCGACGGAGCGTGTTACGGCATCCTAGTTCTCTATGCTGATCGGGAGAACAACATGGCCCATCATTTCGACTCTAACTGTATTGCGGACGCTATGTATGGAGATTCCAAGATGGTGATAACTCTCGTCAATGGAATTCCCGATAGAAGCCGCGATGAATTCAAGCGAAGTGGACGGGACAGGATGGCTCCCGACCGGAACACGTCAATCAGCGCCGTGGCAGTCTTGTCTAAGAGATGGCCGTGGCGGGAGGAGGAGCACAAAGCGCCGAAGTGCGGCTACTTTCTGCAATTGAGCGTATATCACAACAAGTATGCTGCGAATCCACTTCCGCCATCACTACTCAGTAATGAGAACACGACACATTATAGGTATAACGACACGAGCGGTTTTTGGGAGCCCATGGACAGCAAGAAAGAAGACACAATTATCCGATAGTCAACTTCGAGCAAATGGTCACCTTTCTCAGCACGGAGTACGGACTTAGCCGGCAGCGGGTCGACGCCTACCTGTGGCAGTACTGCCGCGACAACCAACGCGTGCCGTGATGACAGAACTCGACGACAGATATGGCGAGTTGGTCCGTATCGATCCGGCCCGCGAATCGTCCGAAGAAGTGCTGCACCGCATCCCGCTCGGTACGCCTGTTGCCGAAGGCGGCATAAACGAGTCGTCGCTCCAGGATCTGCTCTTCAGATTCCCTGGCACGCTGCCAATCGCGGCGATCGATGCCGCCTACGCAGGTCCGGTCCCCGTTTGTCGTGAACTGGCGACGTCGGCCGGATACGTGGACGCGCTATACGTCAACTCGCTGGGCCGCGTGATTCTCGCGGAGTTCAAGCTCTGGCGAAATCCGCAGGCGCGTCGTGAAGTAATCGGGCAGATTCTCGACTACGCCAAGGAGTTCGCCTCGTGGAACTACGAGGACCTGCAGCGACAGGTGTCCATAGCCTTGGGACGCAAGGGCAATGTCCTCTACGAACTGGTACGCGCGCGGTCGCCCGACGTAAAAGAAGCGGACTTTGTGGACAACGTTACCCGACACCTCGCGCGGGGCGAGTTTCTACTTCTGATCATCGGCGACGGTATTCGTGAGGGCGTGGAAAGCATTGTGGAGTTCGTCCAACGCTACAGCGGGCTGCATTTCACGCTTGCGCTCGTCGAGGCTGCCTTGTACCGCGATACAGCTGGACGCATCGTCGTGCAACCACGGTGTTTGGCGCGGACAGAGATAGTCAAGAGGTTCGTTGTCGAGGGTGGCGTCGTGCAACCCGGGCCCAGCGACCTCGCTAAACCTGAATCGAGCGAAGCGCTTTCCGACTACCAGCAGGAGAACGTCCGATTCTGGACGGCGGTTCTACACGACTACACCTTCTCCGACGTAACTGTGGATGTCCCCGAGGTGACGCACGAATCGGCCATCTATGTCAAAGTGCGGCATTCGGGATTCGGTGGCTGGGGACTGTCATTTGTGGGCTATCTGTACCGGCAGCAACGGACCATCGGGTGCTATCTGACATGCCGGAAAGGAATTCCTCAGGCGGAGCGAGTCTTTACCCAGGTCCGGGCTGCTATGGATGAGCTGCCAAGTCGGTTGGGCGACGACCTGGCGCACTGGACGGACAATGCTGGACGGCCGAGGATCGGGTTTCAGCGTGAGACGCAACTACCGTTCCCTCCGGAAGCTGCAGACGGCCAGACGAACGCGACATTCGACGACGCTGTAGCCTGGATGCGGGATCGCCTAGACCATCTGGTGAGCACCCAGCACCCACGGCTGCAACGATTACTGGCGGGAACCTGAGGGTTGCGCGCTCTGGTGCGATGCCGGTCTGAAGGCCCGCACCGGGGGAAATGGCCAGCGGTTCCTTGGAAGCGCGCCGTGCCGTCTTGGTGGTTCTTTGGCAGGGTGCAGCGCTGTTAGCGCTGGTTTCGCGCTCCCGCGCGATGCCGACCTGGAGGTCGGCGGTCCAAGCGGTCCCCGCCATCTGTCCAAGTGGGACTACGGTGCCGGACGCACGGTGCCGAGTCGCTGGGGCCTACTGCGAAGACAGTGCGGTGACGGGGTCAACCGCCGCCGCTTCTCGGGCGGGGATCCAGCAGGCGAGGGTTGCGACGGCGAGGATTCCGGCGGCGGCCACACCGAGCGTGACGGCGTCAGTGCCGGTTACGCCCCACAGGTAGGCCTCTAGGAGGCGCGACAGGATCACGGCGCCTACGAGGCCGACGCCGATTCCGATCGCGATGGGGAGCAGGCCTCGCACGAGGACCAGGCGCAATACTGCGTCGCCGCTTGCTCCTACGGCCATGCGGATGCCGATTTCGCGGCGACGCAACCGCACGGCCTGGGCGAGGACGCTGTAAACGCCTACCGCGGTCAGGAGGAGCGCGAGAGCGCCGAAAAGCGAGACGAGTATGGTGCCGAAGCGTTCCCGGGCCAGCGAATCTGCGAGCGTCTGGCTCAGCGGAAAGACCTGAGGGCCGGGAAGCGCGGGATCCACGGCGCGGATTGCCTGCCTGAACTCACTTTCGAGCCGCTGCAGGGGCAAGCTGCTCCGAACCACAAACACCGGCATCGCGGGACGGATGTTGGCCAAGATGTCCGGCGCCTGGGCTTGCGGCAGGTACATCGTGCGACGGACCGCGGCCCGGAACGAGACGTCCTGGACATCGGCGGCGACGCCGACGATCACAATCCCAAGGCCTTTGAGGGAGGGGTACCGGTAGATGTCGCCCCGACGCCCGAGGTCGATGCGCTGTCCGATCGCCTCCCCCTCTGGAAAGTACCTGCGTGCGAACGTCTCGTTGACGATGGCGACCGGGGTTGCGCCCTTGGCGTCCATCGCAGTGAACGACCGCCCACGGATCACCGGGACCGCGAGCGTCCGGAAGTAGTCCTCGGTGACGGTCCGCAGCTCGACCGAACCACCGAATTCGGCGCGTCCAGCGATCGAGATCGGGAAGTTCAGGCCCCGCTCGAAGGGGAGACTGCTCGCTGCGGCGACGACAGCACCGCCACCGGCGCCGCGGACGCCTTCGATCACACCCCGGGTGAACTGATCGAGCCGCTCGGAGGTGTCATACGAGGGTGGCCTGATCGGCAACTGCACGGCTACGAGGGCGCCGGGATCGAACCCCGGGTCAACCTGCCTGAGGTTCGACCAGGTGGTGAAGAGCAAGACCGCCCCCACGAGCAGGATCATCGACAGCGCCGTCTGCACCGACAGCAGCACCTCCTGCAACCGGCCCTGCCCAGCCGTGGTCCGGGAACCATGTCCAAGCGTGCGCCACATGCCCCGGCGCATTCCAGGCCACGCCGCCACCAGGCTCACCACGGCGGACGCGGTCAGCGAGCTGCCGATCACAAATGCCAGGACTCTCCAGTCAACCTCGATCGCACCCAGAAGCGGCAGTTGGACCGGCGCCAGGACGACGAGCACGTTGGCGCCCCAGATCGCGAGTACGACCCCGACCACGCCCGCCGCGGAAGCGGCCAGGACGGCCTCCAACACCCCCAGTCGAAGGATCCGGCTCTCTGTCGCTCCGAGAGCCTCGCGGATGGCCATCGCTCCCCGGCGCCGCACTGCCCTGACCAGGAACAGGCTGCCCACGTTCGCGCAGGCGATGAGGAGGACCGCGGCGACCGCACCCATCAGGATCCAGATCGCGTTCACCGCTTCGCCGACGTACAGCTCGGCGAAGGAGCCGAGCAGCATTCCGGGTTCCTCCTCGGCGGCCTGCTGCGGGTAGGTCGCTCTGAAGCCGGTATTCAGCCACCCCACCTCGGTCCGAGCCTCACGGATCGTGATGTCATCAGCGACTCTTGCGAGGGCCGGCCAGTTTGCCGCCTCGTCGTCAGGGTCCACTGCGACCTCGGTAGGGACGATGATCTCCACCGGTCTCGACTCGTAGGGGAAGGCGAAGTCCTCCGGAAGCAGTCCGACGATCGCGTAGGGCTCTTCCTCCACCCTGATGGAAACGCGACCGGACACGTCCAGGCGCTCGCCGAAGTGCCGGCGCCAAAACGCGCGAGACACCACCGCGACCTTGGCGCCCCCGGATTGGTACTCGTCTTCCGCGAATACCCGGCCCGCGGTGGGTGGCATGCGTAGGACGCGGAAGAACCCCTCCGTGACTCTGAGCCCTTGAGCGCCGGTGATCTCGCCGACTTCGCCCACGCGTCCGAAAAACGGCCGCCAACTCGCCATCACTTCGAACGACTGGCTGTGCTCTCGCCAGTACGAAAACTTGGCCGACGTCAGATCAGGGGAAACGTAGTCACCGTAGTTCCACGCCAGGCTTACGACCCGCTGGCCGTCCGGAAAGGGCACGGGCCGCAACAACACGGCGCTCAACACGCTGAAGATCGCGACCGTGGCTCCGATCCCCAGCGCGAGCACCGATACGACGACGAAAGTGAACCTGGGGGTCCTTCGCAGAGCCGTCACCGCGTGGGCGAGATCATCGAGAAACTCGCGGGTCCGGACCAACCCGTGAGCGTCGCGGGCCTCGGCGCGCAAGGACTCCTGCGAACCGAACTCGAGGCGGGCTCGGCGCCGGGCTTCCCTGGGATCGAGCCCCTCTTGCCGAAACTGGGCCTCGAGCAGCTCCAGGTGGAGCTGCATTTCCGCGTCGAGTTCGTGTTCTACCCGATGGCCGCGCACCAATAGCCGAAGCCGACGAAAGAGCGACGGCGCGAGCACACTCCTACACGGTGTCCAGCACCCGCTGAACTGCTGCCGCGAAGTCGGCCCACTCCTCCCGTTCGGTGGCGAGCTGCCGCCGCCCGGCAGGGGTGAGCGAATAGAAACGGGCTTGACGGCCAGCTTCGGAGACGGCCACCTTCGCACGGATCCAGCCCGCGGCTTCCAACCGGCGAAGCGCGGGATAGACGGAGCCCTGACCGACCTCGAACACCCGCTCCGACACGATCCGCAGGCGCTGCGCGATGGCCCAGCCGTGCATCGTGCCCCCGGCGAGCGACGAGAGGATCAGCAGATCGAGGTGGCCGTGCAGTCGGTCGTTCGCTGGAGTCATTCCGATTCATTGTTACGGTAATCGACAATAAGGTCGCTTCGCAACGTGGGTCGGTCCGAGTGGAACCGTCTCGACGCAGGGGGGTCCGTCCCGCCGCCCGCCTGCGGCGGGCTGTGCCGGCCTGGAGGCCGGCGTTCCCGTGCCTGCGCGACATCGAGGCAGGTGGGGTCCCCGCCGAGAGGGGGACCGTCCGGACGCAGGGGGGTCCGTCCCGCCGCCCCGCCTGCGGCGGGGCTGTGCCGGCCTGGAGGCCGGCGTTCCCGTGCCTGCGCGACATCGAGGCAGGTGGGGTCCCAGCCGAGAGGGGGACCGTCCGGACGTTGGGGGGCCGTCCCGCCGCCCCGCCTGCGGCGGGGCTGTGCCGGCCTGGAGGCCGGCGTTCCCGTGCCTTTGCGACATCGAGGCTGGTGGGGTCCCCGCCGAGAGGGGCACCATTCGGACGCTGGGGGGTCCGTCCCGCCGCCCCGCCTGCGGCGGGGCTGTGCCGGTCTGGAGACCGGCGGCCAGTCCTCCCGGTGGGGGCCCCTTTCCCTACCCTCAGAAGACCCAGGAGAGTTTGGTGAAGAGGGTGCGGTAGTTGATGAGTTCGTCGTCGAACTGGGCGGGGCCTTCCTGGTAGGCGAGCTGGAGTGAGCCGAATGGGGGGAAGAACCTCCAGACGTAGAGGAGCTGGATGGTCTCGCGTTCCAGCTCGAACATCGGGCTTGAGAGGCTGCCGGTGACGTCGTATCGGGTCTGGTAGAAGGCCTTGAAGAACATGTCCTTGTTCACGTAGTAGGTCGCCCGGATGAAGTGGACCCAACTGCTGCGGTCGTGGGGGTCGGGGTCGAACCAGACGCGCTTGAGGTCGTAGGTCGCGGTGAGGGCGTCGGTGATCGTCCAGTCCACGACGCCCCCGAACTGGTCGAGGTCGCTGTCGAAGTTCAGGCCCTGGCCGTAGTAGGCCGCAACCGACGTGCCCGTTCGGGTGTCGAAGGTGAGCTTGGCCTGGTTGAGCGAGTTCCGGAAGTCCTTCTCGAAGAGACCCGCTTCTTCGGCCTTGAACTCTTCGTCGTTCGTCAGGTCCAGACTCCACCGTCTCAGGAAGTTGAGACCGAGCCGGTTGCGGACCTGCCAGCTTCTGAGCCGGCCGGACTGGCTCCAGAACTGGTTGTAGTTGATCGAGCCGGTCAGGTCCTGGAGCCCGTGGCGGTTGATCCAGAACTGCTTCCGGATGTTGGAATCCACCTCGCGCCGGTCGTCGTCCCGGATGAAGCCGACCCGGTTCATGTTCTCCCGGACGTTTTCACCGAGGTGGGTGTAGCGGACGTGGAAATGGCCGGTCTGCGAGTCGTAGGAGGGCCGGAAGAAGTAGGTCCACGCCCCCTCGTCGTGGGCGCCGTAGGAACGGACGGCCTGTGAGGTCATGCCGAGGTAGTCCGAGAAGAACAGGGTTCCCACGAGTCCCACCGACCCCTCGTTCGTCCCGTCGAAGGAGCGGTTCGCGCCGATCACCCCGACGTTGGAAGCGCCCTTGATCTCCCGGCTCAGCCGAAACGCGGAGTAGAGCGCGCCGTCTCCGGAAGCGGTGACGGATTCCGTATCGGTCTGACTGGCCAGCCCGTTGACCCTCCACTTGCCGACCTTGCCGTTCACCTTCGCGCCCCACTGCATGTCTCCGATCCGCCGGGAATAGAACTGCACGATGCGGGTCCGGTAGCTCTCGGTGCCCTCCAGGAAGAAGGGGCGCTTCTCCGGGTACGACAGCTCGTAGCGGGTGAGGTTCACCTGCTCGACGTCGGCCTCGACAGTCGCGAAGTCCGGGTTGAAGGAGACGTCGATCCCGATGTTGCTCGACGGCGCGTAACGCAGGTCGAGGCCGACCTCTGTGGTGTCGTCCGCCGCCTCCTGCAGGGCGCCCTGCGCGTAGGGGATGAGGGCGTAGCTCTTGGTGACGGCCTCGGTCAGGTCGAGGCCGGTGATGGCGCCGATCTCGTCGATCCGGAACCACTCCGAGAGGCCCGGGATCCAGTGGCTCTGCTCCAGGTTCCTCGGCAGGTAGCGGATCGCGTTGAATCCCCACGCCGTGGCTTCGCGCGCGAAGCGGACCGTCTCGAAGGGGATCGCGACCTCGGCGGTCCAGCCGCGGTCGCTGGTCGCTCCCGCCGACAGCCAGTTGGCGTCCCAGGTGATGTCCCGCGTGCGCCCGTTGTCCGCCCAGCGTTCGTCCTGCTGGGTCCCCAGCGAGTTGACCATGAACACGTAGGCGTTGTTGTCATCGTCGAACGTGTCGAGGACGAGCGCCACCGCGTCGTCCTCCCACACTTCCCCGTCCCGCTGGGTGACCGTCCGGGAGATGGCGCCCGGATCCGTGTCGCGGCCCTCGATCCCGAAATAGACCATCCGCTCGTCGTAGAGAATGCGGATGACGGTGTTCTGCGAGGCCGCCGCGCCGGCGACCGGCTGGAGTTGGGTGAAGGCCTCGACGGCGGCGGCCTCACTCCAGGCGGCCTCGTTCAGCACGCCGTCGATTTCAATGGATCCCGAGGTCCTGCTCGCCGGGATCTCCTGGGCCGAGAGGCCGGAACTCCACGCGACTAGCGCGACGGCGATCGCCAGGCGAGAGCGCATCGACCGTTCAGTATTCCACGCGCACTCAGTCGGGACGCGCAGCCTCATCCGCGGCGGTTTGGCGGTGCGCTGGCGGGTTCAGTTTGTGAACAGGAAGCCGAAGACTGCGATGAGCACCGTGATCAGGAGGGCGTAGGCCCCGACCATGATCTGTCCCAGCAACTTCAGCCCGTCGAGGCGAGCGACGATGACGTCCAGCTTCCGGTCGTGTTCGTCCAGCCGGCGGTCCTGCTCGTCGAGCCGTTTTTCGAATCGTTTTTCCTGTTTGTCGAACCGTTCGTCGAAGCGCCGACACACCTCCGCCAGCAACGGTTGAAGCTGCGGGGCGGTGGCTTCCGAAATCATGGCGTGTAGCCGCTTTTCCGCAGTATAGGGGACCTCTGCCTCAACGCCGGCGTCCAGCAGGGCATGGAAAAGGGTGCCTTGCGAAGAGGCCAACTCTCCTGGTGGGAGCTCCGGGCTCTCGCTACGGTGTGCGCTAACGAAGTACCGGCTTGTCGAGCGAGTCCCATCCGTAGGCTCGTTCGACCCGCGCCGTCAGCTCGTCGAGAACGACACCCCCGCGATCGCCGTTCGTCATGATCGCCACGCCGTATCCCTTCACCTTATGGGCGAGCAGCGTCGCCCGGAAACCCCAGTTCGAGCCGCCATGCCCGAAGTACCAGCCCTGCCCGCGTTTCGAAACGCGAAACCCGACTCCAAAGTCTCCGACACCCACCGGGTTCACCATCTGCTGGGCGGCCAGGGAGGACAGCACGGTTCCGTCCCGTCCCAGGAGCGCCCGCTGAACGTCGATGGCGAACTTCGCCAGGTCGGTGGGTGTGGTCCACAGGCCGGCGGCGGCCAACTCGGGATAAACGTGCCACTTCGCGTCCTTCGCCTGGCCCGCGCCGTCGTGGGCCCGGGCGGCGTTCGCGTCCAGTTCCGCGCTCAGGGGCTGCTCGAAGGTGCTGCGGGTCATGCCGATCGGCCCCAACACCCATGCGCGGAGCAACTCAGGGAAGGGTCTCCCGGTCGCGTCGGCCAGCGCGAGCTCCATCATCGTGACGCCGCCGCCGGAGTAGTGGAACGCCGTGAGGGGCTCTCGGGCGAGAAGGACCGGACCGACATTGGAGGGCGGCTCCCCGTCCAGGATCTGAACGGTCGTCGGTAGCGGGGCGCCCGGGTGGTAGCCCGGAAAACCGAACCCGTCTCCGGTTCCCGAGGTGTGGCTGGTGAGGGTCCGGGGAGTCACCGGCCGGTTTTCGGTGTGAGGGGTCCCGGGCAGCCGCCAGGAGACAAGGACATCGTTGATGTCGTCGTCGAGCGAGAACCGCCCCTCCTCGCTCGCCCGAACGACGGCCATGGCCGCCACCGGTTTGCTGATGGACGCCGCCTGGAACAGGGTCTCGGAGTCAACGTCGGCGCCGGTTACGACGTCGGCGATCCCGTAGCCCTTGGCCCAGTGGATCCGGAAGTCCTCGATCACGGCGACGCTGACCCCGGGCACCCCGGCCAGACTCATGATCTCTTCGAGCGTGTAGGGATCGAGGCCCTGGCGGTTCGGCTGCTGCGGACCCTCGATCGCCCGGATCATGGCGTCCACGCCATCCTCCTGAAGGGCCGCCGCGGTCCAGGCGCCGATTGGGAACAAGAGAACAAGCCAAAACAGCCGGCGGGTCTTCATCGGGCAACTCCCTGAGGTCCGGAACAGGGTAACCGGGCGATCCGCGGCCCGGGCTGCGCGATTCGCCAGCTCGCGGATCCCCACTGGGCGAGTCGGCCGGCGTTCCCTGACCACCCTGCCATCCGGGCTTGATCGGCAACATGGACCCCCCTACGCTCGGGAGCACCGCGCCATGACGAAAGATCGGAACGAGAACAACGGCGACGACGTTGTCGTCTCGCCGGAGCCGCTCCCGGTGGTCGCGTGTCCGAACTGTGGATCGGGGCAGGTGGAGGACTACTGCGCCGCTTGCGGGCAGCGCGCCAGCGACCTCCGGACACCGGTGAGCGAGTTCCTGCGCGAGGCGCTCGACGATGTCTTTTCGTTCGATTCGCGCATCTGGCGGACGCTCATCGCCCTGTTCCGCCGTCCCGGTTCGCTGACCGCGGACTACTGGCAGGGTCGGCGCGCCCGGTTCGTCACCCCGCTGCGGCTCTATCTGATCGTGAGCTTCGTTACCTTCCTGTTGCTCGTCGCCGTTGCGCCGAACGCCATCCTCGACGCGACCGGGACGAATCCCTGGGCGCCGCTCAGGATCGGGTCCGGCCCGGCGCCTTTTGACTTGCCCATCCCCGCGGGGCCGGTCTCGATCACGGTCACCGAGGACGACGATCCAGCGTCCGCTGAAGACGACTCAGGGTGGCTCATGGAGCACGTGATCCGTCCCGGGCTCGCGGCTCCCGAACGAGCCCAGCGGCTTTTCCACCAACGACTCCAGTGGGCGGTCGTCGCGCTGGTTCCCCTCTTTGCCCTGTGGCTCAGGCTGCTCTACCGGCGGCGCGAGCGCTTCTTCGTCCCGCACCTGGTGTTCGCCCTGCACTTCCACACGCTCGCGTTCGTGCTGCTGGTGGCCGGAGTCGCCGGAACCTTGATTCTGGGCACCCAGATCCCTTCCCTGATTGCCTATCTGGCGGTGCTCACCCTGCTCTTTCTGTCGCTTCGGCGGGTCTACGGCGAAGGGGTGCTGAAGACCCTGGTCAAGCAGGCCGCGCTGGTGTTCCTTCATTTCTGGTCCATCACGTTCGGTCTGATGGGACTCCTGACCGTCGTCGGGCTGACGGCGTAGTCCGCGAATCAGACAGCCACCTGTCAAGGGGTTAGCGGCAATGCCCGGCCGGGATCGGCGTGTGTCATATGGGACATGAAGGCGATCTCCGTGTCGGGACTTGACCACAAACCCGCCAACCTCGTAACCTCCGCGCCCATATTTGGGGATGCCCGACCGGGTGGTAGGCGCCCCGGCAATGGTGCTCCGAGGGGGAGGTCCTGATGCTGAAGCGAATTCCGCTGATCGGGTTGGCCGCGCTCCTGCTGGCTGAACCCGCATTTGCGCAGGACTCCGTGGGCGACGTCATCGTGGGGCTCGACACCCTGTTCGTGCTGGTGTCGGCGTTCCTCGTGTTCCTCATGCAGGCCGGATTCGGGATGCTCGAGGCGGGGTTCATCCGGGCGAAGAACACCTGCAACATCCTCACGAAGAACTTCCTCGACTACTGCATGGCGTCGCTCGGGTTCTTCGTCTTCGGCTACGCCATCATGTTCTCGGAGGGGAACCAGTTCTTCGGGACGACGGGTTTCTTCCTGGTGGGCGCCGAGTCGGCCGCCGATGTGCCGCTTTGGGCCTTCTGGCTGTTCCAGGCGGCGTTCTGCGGCGCCGCTGCCACCATCGTGGCCGGCGGAATGGCGGAGCGGATGAAGTTTCCCGCCTATCTCGCCTACTCCTTCATCATTTCCGCCTTCATCTATCCCGTCGTCGGGCACTGGACGTGGGGCGGCGGCTGGCTCGCCCAGCTCGATTTCTTCGACTTTGCGGGCTCGACGGTCGTCCACCTGACGGGAGGCGCGACCGCACTGGTCGGCGCCATGATCCTGGGGCCGCGCCTCGGCCGCTTCAACGCCGACGGCAGCTCGAATCCCATCCCCGGCCACTCGGTGCCGCTGGCCTCGCTCGGGGTCTTCATCCTCTGGTTCGGGTGGTTCGGCTTCAACCCGGGTTCGGCGCTCTCGGTGGGCGACGGCGAAGCCATCTCGCTCATCGCCATCAACACGAACCTCGCCGCCGCCGCTGCCGCGGTGACCACCACGTTCATCTCCTGGATCCTCTTCGGAAAGCCCGACCTGTTCTTCACGATGAACGGGGCGCTCGCCGGCCTCGTCTCGATCACCGCGTCCTGCGCGGTCGTGAGCCCGGCGTCCGCGATCTGGATCGGCGTGACCGGCGGGTTCGTGATCGTCCTCGGTGAGGGCCTCCTGCGGATCATCAAGGTGGACGATCCGTGCGGCGCCTTCCCGGTGCACGGCCTCTGCGGCATCTGGGGGACCCTGACCGTCGGGCTCTGGGGGCGGGAATCGCTCGGACTCGCGCGAGAGGGGCTCTTCTACGGCGGCGGCTTCGAGCAGCTCGGGATTCAGGCGCTCGGCACCTTCGTGTCCGGCGCCTTCGTCTTCCTCTCCATGGGACTCGTGTTCATCGCCATCAAGGCGGTGCTCGGCCTGCGGGTGGACCGGATGGAGGAAATCCGGGGCCTCGACATGAACGAGCACGGCATGGAGTCCTATACCGGCTTCCAGATTCTGGGTTCCTGAGGGGAACTTCTTTCAAGGCTGTCACCACATGAAGCTAGTCACCGCCATGGTTCAACCCGAGGTAGTTCCCCTGGTCCAGGAGGAACTCTTCGGAGCGCAGATCAACAAGTTCTCGATCACCGCGGGAGTCGGCCACGGAACCCAGAAGGGATACCAGGCCACCTTCCGCGGGGTGCAGACGCAGATCAACATCCTCAAGCGCGTCCGCATCGATGTCGCGGTGAACGAGGACTTCGTGGAACGCGCGGTCCAGGCGATTCTCAAGGCGGCGCAGACCGGACTACCGGGCGACGGGAAGATCTTCGTCACCGACCTCCACGACTGCATCCGAATCCGAACCGGCGAGCGCGGTTCACAGGCCATCGGCTGACGGGCCTCCCATGTCTCTTCGCGACGTCCGCCGCGTAATCCAGGACCGGAAGATCAAATTCGTGGATTTCCGGTTCACCGACCTTCTGGGGGGCTGGCGCCACATCTCCTACGCCATCGAGGCCTTCGACGAGGACATGTTCGTCCACGGGATCGGCTTCGACGGGTCGTCGGTCCGCGGCTTCCAGGGCATCGAGAGGAGCGACATGCTGCTGCGTCCCGACCCGGACAGCGGCTTCATCGATCCCTTCTACGAGGATCCCACCCTGGTGTTCATCTGCAACGTCAAGGACCCGGTGGACCTCAGTCTCTATTCGCGCGACCCGCGGAACATCGTGGAGAAGGCCACCCGGTTCCTCGAGACCTCCGCCGTTGCCGATACCTGCTACGTCGGCCCCGAGGCCGAGTTCTACATCTTCGACGACGTCCGCTTCGACCAGACCGTGAACGAGGCCTTCTACTACGTGGACTCCGGCATCGGCGCCTGGAACGTCGGACGCGTCGAGAAGCCGAACCTTGGCCACAAGCCGGGCCTCAAGCAGGGTTATTTCCGGATGCCGCCGACCGATCCATATCAGGACGTGCGCTCCCAGATGCTCACCAACCTGCGGGACTGCGGGGTGGACGCCGAACTCCACCACCAGGAAGTAGGCAGCGGCGGCCAGTGCGAGATCGGGCTGAAGTACACGACGATCAGCCAGATGTCGGACGCCATGATGAAGTTCAAGTACATCGTCAAGAACACCGCGAACCGGCATGGCCGCACGGCGACCTTCATGCCGAAGCCGCTCTTCGGCGACAACGGGTCCGGAATGCACTGCCACATGAGCCTGTGGAGCAAGGGGAAGAACCTCTTCTACGACCCGAACGGATACGCCGGCCTCAGCGAGGCGGGAGTCTTCTTCATCGGCGGCATCCTGAAGCATGCGGCGTCCCTCCTTGCCTTCACCTGCCCCACCGCCAACTCCTACCGGCGGCTGGTCCCCGGGTTCGAAGCGCCGAACAAGCTCGTCTACTCGCAGAGCAACCGTTCGGCGGCGGTACGGATTCCCATGTATTCGGCGGCTCCCGGAGCAAAGCGGATCGAGTTCCGCTGCCCCGATCCGAGCGCCAATCCGTACCTGGCGTTTTCGGCCATCATGATGGCGGGGTTCGACGGCATCGTGAACCGGATCGTTCCTCCCGAGCCGGTGGACCAGGACCTCTACGAACTGCCCGAAGCGGAGCTGCGGAAGATCGGCGATACGCCTCCGACGCTGAAGGCGGCGCTCGATGCGCTTGAGAACGACGCCGAGTACCTGTTGCGGGGTGGCGTCTTCACGCCCGATGTCATCGACACCTGGATCCGCTACAAGCGGGCCCACGAACTCGCCTACATGGACCAGCGGCCGCACCCTGCGGAATTCGCTCTCTACTATGACTGCTGATTCTCGTGAGGCATCCCGCCAGAACCCAACGTTGAACGGCCGGCCAGCGACCAGGGAGGCCCTTTCATGACCCCAGGAACCATTGGAATCGCCCTTTCCCTCGGAATCGTCGGGGTATTGGCGGTCATCATCTTCATCCGCGCCCACGTGGTGGTCTGCGCCCCCAACGAGGCGGTGATCTTCTCGGGACGGAAGAAGGGATATCGCATCATCCGGGGCGGCCGCGGTTTCCGCCGGCCGCTCGTCGAGACGGTGTCGCGGATCTCACTGAACACCATCGCCATCGAGGTCACGGTCAAGAAGGCGCTGTCCGCGGGGATGATCCCCCTCAACGTGGACGGGATGGCGACCGTGAAGATCGCCGGCGATCCGGAAGGCGGCCTCGATCACGCGGTGGAGCGTTTCCTCGGCCGGACGCAGCACGAGATTCAGACCGTCGCGCGGCAGACGCTCGAAGGGAGCCTTCGCGGGGTCCTCGCCACGCGAAGCCCGGAGGAAGCGAACGCCGAGCGGCTGGGGGTCGCCGAGGCGGTAGCGGAATCCGCCCGGAAAGACTTCGCGCAGCTTGGCCTGGTGCTGGACACCTTCAAGATCCAGAACCTGTCCGACACCGAGGGCTACCTCGACTCGGTTGGGCGGAAACGAAGCGCCGCCGTGAGGCGTGATGCCAAGGTGGCCGAGGCCCGCGCCGAAGCCGAGGCGCGCGACGTGGCGGCGAGCGCGAAGCGCGACGCCGTGGTTGCCGAGACCAGTGCCGAAGAAGCGATCGTGGACGCCGAGCACGGAGTCCGGATGCGGCGGGCCGAGCGGGCGGCGGCGTCGAACCAGGCCGAACAGGTCGCCGAGGTCGCGAAGCGCATGGCCCGGATCGAGGAAGAGCGCAAGCTTGAAGAAATCCGGGTCGCGCGCAACGAACTCCGGGAGAAGGCCAACACCGTGGTGCCGGCCGAGGCCGCGAGTCAAGCCCAGTCGCTGGCCTCCCAGGGCGACGCGTCCCGCATCCGGGAGAACGGGAAGGCCACCGCCGAGGCCCTGGCCGAGATCAAGGCCCAGTGGACCGACGAGACCACCCGGGAAATCATGCTGCTGCAGATGCTGCCGCAGCTCCTCGACAAGGTCACCCACGTGCTGCATGACAACCTGCACGTGGAACGGCTCACGGTGGTTGACAACGGAACCGGCGGCGCGCTCCCGAACCACGTGCGCGGCCTGACCGGGTCCATCGCTGCTTTTCTGGAGCAGTTGAAGACCTCCACCGGAGTGGACGTGCCCGCCATCCTGCGTGGCAGCGGTGGTGAGGACGACGACGACGGAGGTGGAGCCCAGCGCAGTTCCGCCCGCGGTCCGCTCGGACACAAGGGGCACTAAGCCGAGCGGGCCGGGAGGGGAGCGCGGAGCGCTCGTTTTCTCGTGTCCCTGGGGGGCGGGGGATTTACGCGCCCCCCCTCCCGCCCCACGGCGCGCGACATAGGAGCGCCGGCCTCCGGCCGGCATCGCACTGAGCGGCCCCGGAGGGGGCCGCGGTCTGGATGTGTTGAGGGAGAGTCGCGGAGACACCGGGAAAGGCCCCCTCCGGGGCCGCCCGGCACTTCGTGCCGGGATCGAAACTCCCTTGCGCGCCGGGGGCGCGCTGCGGCGAGTTCCGATCCTTCAGCGCCTTCTTTTTGTGAAAGGGGGGGTGCCCCCCTTTCACACTTTCCCCCCGGTCACGCAGGCAAGGGAACGCCGGCCAGTTCTCCCGGTGGGGGCCTCCAGACCAGGAGCGCCGGCCTCCGGCCGGCATCGCCGAGCGAAGCGAGGCGAAACTCCCAGACCTAGTCTGCCCTGGCGTCCCGGACCTAATCGATGACGGCGGAGACCCCCAACGTGCAAGGAGCGCCGGCCTCCGGCCGGCATCGCGGCCGCTGGCCGCGAAACTCCCGAATTTCATCAGCCGCACAGCGGCCAGCTAAGCGGGGACGACGTAACGTCCGTGTGCCCTTGCGCCGTGCGGCTGAGCAGCGCCGTGCGGTTTCGCTCCCCTGGGGGGAGCGATGCCGGCCGGAGGCCGGCGCTCCGACTCTATGTCGACGTGACGCCCCTGGCCTTTGCGCCGTCGGGCTGAGGCGCGATGCGCGTTTCGCTCCCCAGGAGCGCCGGCCTCTGGCCGGCATCGCGGCCGTAGGCCGCGAAACTCCCAGGCCTGATCCGCCCTGGCGTCCCGGACCCAATCAGTGACGGCGAAGACCCCCAACGCGTGGGAGCCACGCAGCCGGCGCTCCTAGGGACGCTGGATTGCCTTGGCGATTCCGTCGGCGAGCTCCGCTTCCCCGGCGAGGTAGCGCTGGCCGAGCACCGCGAGCTTCTCGTCGAGCCGATACACGAGGGGTATCCCGGTCGGAATGTTCCGCTGCTGGATCTCCGCGGGCCCGACCCCTTCGAGATGCATGACCAGCGAGCGCAGGCTGTTTCCGTGGGCGACCACGAGCACCGGACCCGCGGCGAGATCCGGAAGGATCTGCTGTTCCCAGTAGGGGATCACCCGGCGGCCGGTGTCCAGAAGGGACTCGCCGCGCGGTAGCCGCTCTTCGGGCACCGCCGCGTAGCGCGGATCGAAGCGGGGATGCCGCGGGTCGTCGCGCTCCACCAGCGGCGGCGGGTCGCGGAAGCTCCGCCGCCAGGCCAGCGTCTGGTCAGCGCCGAACTCGCGCTCCGTTTCCGCCTTGTTCTTCCCCTGGAGCGTCCCGTAGTGCCGTTCGTTCAACTCCCAGGCGTAGCGGGTCGGGAGGTCGGGGAGTTCAAGGCGCTCCAGAACTTCCTCGAGCGTGTGGACGGCGCGCTTCAGGACGGAGGTGTGGGCGACGGTGGGGACAATGCCCGCATTTCGCAGCTCCTCCCCGGCCCGCCGCGCCTGTTCGCGTCCGGTTTTGGTGAGCGCTACGTCCGTCCAGCCGGTGAACCGGTTTTCCAGATTCCAGACGCTTTCCCCGTGGCGGAGGAGGACCAGAATTCGCTCGGAGCCGCTCATCCGGTCGGGACAAGTGGGGTCTCGCTGGTTACCGTCGCCGCCGTAATCCCGAGGCGTGTGGCGTTTTCTTCGAACATGGCCGAGAGCTGGCGCGCCTGGCGATCGTAGGCGGCGGGGTCATCCCAGGTCCGGCGCGCGTCGAGCATCCGCGATGGCACGCCGGGGCATTCCCGCGGTATGTCGAGGCCGAAGACCGGCTCCGAGTCAAACCCGGCCCGCTCGATTTCCCCACTCAGCGCGGCCCGCACCAGTGCACGGGTGAGGCCAAGCGGCATGCGGTCGGCGACCCCGCACGGTCCGCCGGCCCAACCGGTGTTCACGAGATAGCACCGCACCTCGTGCTCCTGGATGCGGCGGCCGAGCAGGCGCGCGTACGCCTCGGGTTTCCGAGTCATGAAGGGTGCTCCGAAGCAGGCGCTGAACGTCGCCTGCGGTTCGGTGATACCCCGCTCGGTACCGGCGACCTTGGCGGTGTAGCCGGAAAGGAAGTGATACATCGCCTGATCCGGCGTCAGCCGCGAGATCGGCGGCAGCACCCCGAAAGCGTCGGCGGTCAACATCAGCACGACTTCGGGTGGTCCGCCGGCGCCTGTCCTGGACGCGCTCGGAATGTGGGTCACCGGGTAGGAGGCGCGGGTGTTCTCGGTGAACTGGGCACTGTCGAGGTCCAGCCGGCGCGTGTCCTCGTGCACCACCACGTTCTCGAGGATGGTCCCGAACTTTCGGGTGGTGGCATGAATCTCGGGCTCCCCGGTTCGGGAAAGCCGGATCACCTTGGCGTAGCAACCACCCTCGAAGTTGAAGACGCCGTCGGTCCCCCAGCCGTGCTCGTCGTCACCGATCAGCGTTCTCCCGGGGTCCGCGGAAAGCGTCGTTTTCCCGGTTCCCGAAAGGCCGAAGAAGATGGCGAGGTTGTTGCCGTCCGCGTCGCAGTTCGCCGCGCAGTGCATGGGCAGGACGTCGCGTTCCGGCATGAGCCAGTTCATGACCGAGAACACCGACTTCTTGATCTCGCCCGCGTAGGCGGTGCCGCCGATCAGGATTTCCTTGCGCTCGAAGTTGACGATGACGAAGACCTCGGAGCGGGTGTTGTCCTGGTCCGGGGCGGCGCGGAACCGGGGCGCCGCGATGACCGTGTACTCGGGGAGGTGCTCCCCCAGGGTGTCGCGGCTCCTGGTCCGCACGAACATGTTGCGGGCGAACAGGCTCTGCCACGCTTCGGTGGTAATGACCCTGAGGGGCATGCGGTAGCGCGGGTGCGCGCCCACGAAACAGTCCTGCACGAACAGGTCGCGCCCTTGAAGGTAGGCGGTCATCCGCCACCGCAGTTGTGCGTAGCTCGATGCGGCGAACGGCTGGTTGTGCGGGCCCCACCAAACGTTGTCATTGGTCTTCGGCCCCCCCACCACGTATTTGTCGGAGGGAGACCGGCCGGTGAACTCTCCGGTGCGGACCACGATCGGTCCGCCGTGCGCGAGGGTCGCTTCGCCGCGGAAGACGGCTTCCTGGGCCAGGGCGGCGCTCGAGAGGTTCCAGAAAACGCGGCGGGGGTAGCGAATCCCGGCCAGCCGCAGGTCATGGCGACTCTGGGCGAAACCGAGGTGTTCCGTTGCTAGGTGGGTCAAGGCGGGGAGTACCGACGAAGAGAGGGAGCGACGGCGTGCGGTGAAAGTGCTGCCGGTTTGAGACCGCGCACGGCCAGCCGGCGTGCTCCGGGCGTCGCGCACCCATTACGGCACCGGGGATCTCCGGGAAATGACTCGGTCAGGAGTCGGGAGGGGTTGATTGTAGTTTCCAGGTCCGGACCTGGAGTCCGGTCTCCCGGTGCCGCGTTTGACTGTCGTCGGTCTTCCGTCAAATCAGCCGCCGTCCGCTGGTTTCGCCTCGTCCAGGCCGCTCTGAATCGCGGTTCGGACCCGCTCCATCAGCGCGGCGATCTGCTGGCGGTCCCGGACATCCGTCTCCCCGGTTTCCACGGGGTCGTGAAACTGGATCCGGATGGTTCCCGGATAGATCAGTTTTCCGCCCTTCGGGAGGATGTCTCTTGCCCCGGTGACCGTGATGGGCACGATCGGAACGCCCGCCCGAACGGCGAGCCGGAATCCCCCCGACTTGAACGGGCCGAGTTTTCCGGTGCGACTGCGGGTTCCCTCGGGTGCGATCACGAACGACTGGCCGTCGCGCAGCGCGGTGACGGCCGCCTCGATACTCTGCCGGGCCGCCATCGGGCTCGAACGATCCACGGGTGTAAACCCCGCGGCGCGAAACGCCCAGCCCACGAGCGGAACGCGGAACGCTTCTTTCTTGATCAGCGTGCCGTTCGCCTTGGGTAGCAGGTAGAGCACCTGCGGCATGTCGGTGAGCGACTGGTGGTTGGGCATGTAAACGCGAGGCCGGAACGGCTTGACCCGCCGCCTGTCCACTTCGTGCATCCGGATTCCGGCGATGAACCAGAGCACCGCGACGATCTGGCGCCCGATCTCGTACCCGAGGCGGTGGCGGCCGCTGAACAGGTCTCCGAGCGGCATCAGCATCAACCCGGCGAGGAGGAGGAGCGGCAGGGCGAGCGCTATCCCCACCGTTCCCACCACGGCGCGTGCGGTTCGGAGCCGCCCGGCCCGCGGGCGCGCGGCGGCTTGCGGCGGAACGCTCACCAGACTGGGATTGCCGACAGATGCCCGCGACGTGGGTCGCGGCGGGAGTCAGTACCGATTGATCGAAATGGAAACGGGACGCCGCCCGCTGTCGGTGCCCTTGGCAACTCTCCGGCGCTTGGGTGGCTTGAGGGGCACCACGCTGGTAGCCGCTCCGGCGCTTCCTTCGTTTTCCGTTTCTCCGGTTTCGAGTCCGTCTCCGTTGCGGCTGCGCCGGAGCGCTTCGACAACCTTGCGCTCCACCGCCTCGAGGGTCTCTTCGGCGACTTCCGCCACTTCGGTCACGGTCAACTGATGCGCCCGGTCGAGCATGCGTTTCTCGCGGAACGAAAGGGTCTTGCGCTCGCTCAGGTAGAAGAGACCCTTCAGGACGCCCGCAACCTCTACGGGCGAACCGCTCTTCATGCGGTCGGAGTTGTCCTTGTAGCGGGTCTTCCAGTTGATCTGCTCATCCACCACGCCGTTTTCGAGCACGTCAAGAACTTCCTCGACGTCGCTCTCGGTCATGATCGGCCGCAGCCCGACTTCATCAACCTTGTCAATCGGCACCATCACCAGGGTGGACTTCGACAGCAGCCGCAACCGATAAAAGTTGGGACCGGACACCCCGTTGGTGGATTCGATGCTCTCGACCACACTGATCCCCTGGTTGGGATAGATGACCTTGTCTCCCACTTCAAACCGCATCAACACTCAACGACGCCTCCCGGTGAAGCACTTGATAAGCGAACCGTTGATGATACCACACTGGGAAACGCTCTGACCGCTGGCACTCTTGGACTTTGGCACCGGGCGTCTCGCGTTCGGGCGGAGTCCGCCCGGCCGCTTGCCGCGGTACACTGTTTTGCCGAGCGCCCGTCCGGCGGCGGCTTCGGGACGTGCCGGAGTGGCGGAATTGGCAGACGCACGGGACTCAAAATCCCGCGGTCCTCTGGATCATGAGGGTTCGAGTCCCTCCTCCGGCACCAGGTCGAGCGGTTCCCGTTCGGGGCCGCTGCGAGCCCCCCGTTCCCTCTTGCCCCACCAACGGCGTGCGCCGGGCGGCGGGGTTTGTGTGGCATCCCCCGATACTCTGGACCCATGATCCATCCTGAACTCCTGGAAATCCTCTGCTGCCCGGAGACCCGGCAGCCGGTGCGGGAAGCGCCGGCGACCCTCGTGGAATCCGTGAACCGAGCGATTCGCGAGGGGAGTTTCGAAGCGCCGGCCGGGGGCCCGAAAGCCGAGACCCTGCACGGTGGTCTGCTACGGGAAGACGGGAAGTTCCTGTACCCCGTTCGGAACGGAATCCCGATCATGTTGATGGAGGAACGAATCCCGATCCCCGTCCCGGGGTCCGGGGACGCGGCCTCAGGCGAGGATGTTGAAGAGGGCGGCGACTCCGGTCATCATCCAGTGGAGGCTGACGCCGGGGCCTGAAATCAGGGCCCGCCTGAGGGAACCGGGCGGATCCGTCAACCGGGCCGCGACCGCCAGCTCCTCTCCCATCAGGGGCGGTTCGCTGGTTCCCTGGAACACGTCGTCGTAGCAGCGTTCGAGCCGCTCGTCGGTGCGCGTCAGGGAGGCGTCCATCCACCAGACCCAGAGCGCGATGGGCAGCGCCGCCAACCGCAGCAGCAGCCACCCCTGCAAGGCGCCGACGCCGATGGCGCCCGCCACCACCGCCACGCTTCCCCGCTTCAGCCAGAGTGACTTTCTGGCGACCGAAGCGCGCGCCTCCTGGATCCGGTCCAGGGCTCCGTCGCGTTCGGTGCGCCGGGGCCTCGGCGGCTCCGGGCGCAGGCGGCGGCGAGCGGGGGTCGGCATCTTGGGAATCGGTCAGCGCTATCGGGAGTAGATCACGGGGTCTCGGTGCGGTCAGTGCACCGTGGAGGAGTCGGTTCCCCGGGAGCGCGGGGCACCCTCGTTCTCGGCCTGTTCCACCGCGCTCAACTGCGTCTCCAGCATCTTGATGAGGGCGGGGACGATGCGGAAGGGAAGCGTGACCCGGGTCTTGGGGTCCGCGTGGACGACCGGCTCCCCGGATGAATCCGTGTGCGAGAGATCTTCCGGCTGAATCCCGGTGAGGCTGCAGAAGGTGATCGTCAGATCGAAAGGCGAATGGGTTGCCTCGCAGAAATTCGCATACACCTCGGGACACTGGACGTCGCGCCGAGCCTTGATCTTGAACGTTTTCTTCATGTCCATGACTTCTCCAGCAAGCGGCTCTCCAGCGCGGAAACTACTGTCGGTAGCGGGGGGCGGACTTGAACCGCCGACCTAAGGGTTATGAGTCCTTCGCTCTGACCGGACTGAGCTACCCCGCCAACCGAATTTCGTTGGAACCGGCCAACTTTATCACCGGCTCCACTTGGCATATGGGTTGCATTTCGGTGGGGTACTGCGCGCCTGGAGGCGCCGAAAGGACCAACTCCGATGAAGAAAAAACAGAATCTTGCGCCGTTGCGGTTGCGTCTTGTCCCGACCTTGCTGGCGGCGGTACCGCTCGGCCTGATCCTCGCCGGAGCGGCAGCGGCGGAAGGCCATCCGGAGCCCGCTGCGAGGGTCGCCGGCGTTTCCGCCGTGGAGCCTGGCGAGGAGTCGGCATCACAGCGGGATGGCCGGCGGTCGGCGGTCCAGGAGCGGCGCACGACGCGCGGGATGCGGCGCGAGGGTCGCTCCGGTTCTCGCTCCGGTTCTGTGGCTCGCCGGTTCGGGCGGCAGATGGCCGAGAGGCTGGACCTCACCGAGGAACAGCGGGATCAGATGCGGGAGGCGATGCGCGAAATCGCCGACAACCGGCGAGACGGCCGGCGGCAGGTCGCCGACGCGCGGCGCTCCTTTCAGCGCGCTGCGCGCGATCCGGAACGCACCGCCGAGGAGGTCCAGGCGCTGGGAGAGGCGCTCGGCCGGGCACAGGCCGAACTGGCGTTGCAGCGCAGGACCGAGCGGGAACGGATGGCCGGCATCCTGACCGAAGAACAGCTCCAGCAGCTTGAGCAAATGCGCGACCGCCGGAGCCAGCGTTCCCGGCGCGGACGCCGCGGCTGATCGCGAGCGCGCCAGCGCCGCCAACCGGCTGACCGAAACGCTCGCTCCCGGGCGGCTTGCCGCCCGGGAGCGGCGCCGGAAATTCAGGCTCGCGCCTCTTCCTCTTCTTCCTCTTCCTCGAGTTCGGCGCGCTCGTCTTCGGTCAGGACGTCCGCCATCTTCCACACGGGCTCCTGCGGACCGGGAACGATTCCCACGATATCCCGATCTCCGTCCGTTGGCGCTGGCGACCCGCGCTCTTTCTCGATGGCGCGCTCCCGGCGCCGCATCTCCTTGGCCCGCTGACGCGCAACCCGCTCCTTCTCTTTCCGACGCTTGAGAAACGTCTGTCGGGAACGGTTGGCCATCGCGGCCGGAATGCTAGCAGCCTGTGGGCGGTTGACCGTAGATGGACGGCGCCGGGAGGACCTTTCGTAGGCCGTATGCTCCCCGGTTTCGGATTTCGTCTCTCAGGGGAGTTCGTCTGATGTTTCTTCGACACCACGTATTGCCGCGTCTCGCACTCGTCGGCTTGGCGACGGTGGCTGTTCCGGCAGCCGGTTTTGCTCAGGATCTGGGGCTCGAGGCTTCCCACCTCCGGACCATGGAGTGGCGGAATATCGGCCCGCTCCGCGGCGGGCGCTCGCTTTCCTGTATCGGCAGCCCGGGCCGGCGCCACGAGTACTACTTCGGGGCGACCGGAGGCGGGCTCTGGAAGACCGTTGACTCGGGGACGACCTGGTTTCCGGTGACGGACGGCCAGATTTCCAGTTCTTCGATCGGAGCGGTCGCGGTAGCGGAAACAAACCCCGACGTGGTCTTCATCGGCGGCGGAGAAACGCAGCTGCGGGGCAGCATCACCCAGGGCGACGGCGTTTACAAGAGTTCGGACGGCGGAGAGACCTGGCGCCACGTCGGCCTGCGCGAAACCCAGGCCGTTGCCCGCATCCGGATCCATCCGGTGAACCCCGACATCGTCTATGTGGCGGCGCTCGGGCACCCGTACGGGGACAACGAGGAGCGCGGGGTTTTCCGCTCGCGCGACGGTGGAGCGACCTGGGAGCGAGTGCTGTTTGTGAGCCCGGGCGCCGGGGCGGCCGACCTCATCATCGATCGGACGAACCCGAACGTGCTCTACGCCAGCATCTGGCAGGTGTACCGCAAGGCCTGGAAGATGTGGGGCGGCGGCCCCGACTCGGGGCTCTACCGCTCGGAAGACGGCGGAGACACCTGGACGGAACTCACCCAAAACCCGGGAATGCCGGAAGGGCCCATCGGCAAGATCGGCGTCACCGTTTCGCCGGCGAATCCGGACCGGGTCTGGGCGATCGTGGAGGCCCCGGAGGGCGGCGTGTTCCGGTCGGACGACGCGGGCGCCACCTGGCGGCTCACCAACAACGAGCGCAAGCTGCGCCAGCGCGCCTTTTACTACTCGCGAATCTACGCCGACCCCGTGGACGTGGACACGGTGTACGCCCTGAACACCGGGTTCTACAAGTCGATGGACGGGGGCGAGACCTTCGACCACGTAATCCGGCCGCCGCACGGAGACCAGCACGATCTCTGGATCGATCCCAACAACCCTCTGCGCATGTGCAACTCGAACGACGGCGGCGGAAACGTCAGCGTCAACGGAGGGGAAACATGGACGGGTCAGGCGTATTCGACGACCCAGCTCTACCACGTGAACGTGACGAACGACTTTCCGTACCACGTCTGCGGCGCCCAGCAGGACAACACCACGCTCTGCACGCCGAGCGAGGGTTGGGACCATATGCAGGCGCGGGGGCCGGGTAGCCGCTGGTACTACGATGCCGGCGGCGGCGAGAGCGGTTACATCACCCAGCATCCCTCCAACCTGGACGTCTTCTACGCCGGCAGCCAGGGCGCGCTGCTGACCCGCTACAACCGCGCGAACGGCCAGATCCGCGACATCCAGGTGTATCCGCGGTTCTTTTCGGGCGAGCCGGCGAGCGCGCTCCCCGATCGCTGGCAGTGGACCTTCCCGATCATCTTCTCGCCGCTCGACGAGAACCGGCTTTACACGAGTTCGCAGTTTCTCTACCTGACTACCGATGACGGCCAGTCCTGGACGAAGATCAGCCCCGACCTCACCTACGCCGATCCGGAGACGCTCGGTGAAACCGGGGGCGTGATCACGATGGACATGAACGGCCCCGAGATCTACGCCACCATCTTTGCCGTCGCCCCTTCGCAGCACGACGTGAACACGATCTGGGCGGGCTCGGACGACGGGCGCATCCACGTCACCCGCGATCACGGGGCGAACTGGACCGAGATCACTCCCGCCGATCTGCCGAAGTTCAGCCGGGTCAGCATCATCGAAGAGTCCTCCCACCAGCCCGGCACGATCTTCGTGGCAGCCAATCGCTATCAGGTGGACGATCGAGAGCCCTACGTCTTCCGCACCACCGACTACGGTGCGACCTGGACGAAGATCGTGGACGGGATTGCCCCGGGACACTTCGCCCGCGCGGTTCGCGAGGATCCGGAACGGCAGGGACTGCTGTTCCTGGGGACCGAACACGGGGTGTACGCGTCCTGGGACGCCGGCGATCACTGGATGTCGCTGCAGCAGAACCTTCCCGATACCCCCATCCGGGATCTGGTCGTGAAGGACGCCGACGTCGTGCTCGGCACCCACGGGCGCGGGTTCTGGATTCTGGACGACATCCAGCCGCTCCGGCAGTTCACCGCCGAGTCCCTCAACGCCACCCTGACGCTCTTCGATCCCGACCGGGCGGTGCGCGGAGTCCAGGACGCCATCATCCAGTACCACCTCGCCGAGGAAGTGGACTCGGTTGTCATTGAAATCCAGGACGCGAACGGGACGCTCGTGGATCGCTTCGAAGGCACCGAACCGGACTTCGAGGCCGAGCCGGACTTCTCCTGGTTCCGGGCCCGGCGTTCCTCCGAGCCGACCACCGGGAAGGGGCTCAACCGATTCGTCTGGAACGGCCGGTACCAGGGCGCCGTCGAGTTCGACGGCATGATCCTCTGGAGCGCCCGGGCCACCAGCGGTCCGAAGGCGCCTCCGGGCGACTACCAGGTGAGCGTCGCCGCCGCCGGCGTCACCGAGACCACGAGCCTGACGCTGATTGCCGATCCCCGCCTCGAAGGCGTGACCACCGCCGACCTGGTGGAGCAGTTCGAACTCGCCAGCCAAATCCGGGACCGGACCTCCGAGGCGAACGAGGCCGTGATCCAGATCCGGGACGTTCGCACGCAGCTTGAGGAGCGCCTGGAAGGATCCTCCGATGAGGGAGTGATTGCCGACGGGGGCCGCTTGATCGAAGAAATGACCGAGGTCGAGGAAGCCCTCTACCAGACCAGGAATCGCAGCAATCAGGATCCGCTGAACTTCCCGATTCGCCTGAACAACCGACTCGCGTCGCTTCGCCGCAGCGTGGAAAACGGGGACGCGAAGCCAACGGATGGCGCCTACGCCGTGTTCGAGGAGTTGTCAGGCGAGCTGGATCAGCACCTGGGGCGGCTCGGAGGCTTGCTCGGCGAGCGTCTCGGCGCCCTGAACGCCAAAATCACCGATTCCGGCGCCGACGCGGTGGACAAGGACCGCTGGAAGACCCCGGAATAGCGTCCCGTTCCCGGCGGGATTCGTTCCGTCCGGGGCCGGAGCGAACTACTTCGCTCCGGCCCCCGAGCCGGAGAGCCCCGGCGTTTGCTGACCCGGCGGGGCCGGTTCTCCGGGGTGGAAGGACGGGACGGCGCGGAGTTCGATCTCGTTCGTGAGCATGACATCGTCGTCGAACACGAAACGGCCGGCGAAGGGCTGGTTGCGCAGGAGCAGCGGTAACCAGACGACGTCGTCTTCCCACATCCGTTCGTAGGGAATCGATTCCACGTCGGCCCAGACCGGCGTCGCCTCGACCGTGGGCTCCGGTTCGCCGACAAACCCGTCGGCGCGGAACACATAGACGTGAATCGAATACCCGTTCACGAACTGGAACCGGAGCTCCCCGGCCGGGCGGATTCCGGTGGGATGAATCCGGATCTCTTCTTCCACTTCCCGGATGGCCGCCGCCCGCGGGCTCTCTCCCGGTTCCAGACGCCCCCCCGGACCATTGATCTTCCCCCGGCCGAGCCCGCGATGCTTCTCGATCAGCAGGATCCGACCGTTGCGCACCACGAAGAGCAACGTGGCCCGTTCGTCGGGAATCCATCCGTCCCAACTGAAGGCCTCCAGAAAGGCGCCGGCGTCCGGGGAGATGGCGTGTTCCGTCAATTGCTAGCAGCCTGAGGAGCGCAAGGAGCGCCGGCCTCCAGGCCGGCATCGCTTCGCACAGCGAAGCGAAACTCCCCAATCTGTTCGTTCATGATCGCGCCGCTGCCCAGCAGCATGTCGCAGCGCCACCTATGCGGCGGTGAGCGGTGCGCCGTTCTCCGGCCGGAATCGCGGCGCGCAGCGCCGCGGGGGAGGGGTGTGGGGAGGGGTTTCCCCTCCCCACAGAAGAGGAATGGCCGGATCGCGCAGCGATCCAGGACATTCGGCCCGTGGCGGGAGCGCCCCGCCCACAGCCCGACTGTTCCGACTGGTGCGGGGACCGCGGCGGTAACCGCGCGGGGTGCTTCCGTCACGGGCTGTCAATTCCCGTCCCAGCCGACGCCGGAGAGCCGGCCGAGGAGCGATCCCTCTCCCTTGCCGCCGCCGCCGGTCTGCGGCGCGGCCTGGTGGATGCGACCGGCGAGGCGGCTGAACGGCAGCGATTGCAGCCAGACCCACCCCGGTCCGGTAAGGCTCGCGAAGAAGAATCCTTCCCCGCCGAAAATGGCCGACTTGACTCCTCCCACGAACTCGATGTCGTAGTTCACCGAGGGCGCGAGCGCGACCAGGCAGCCGGTGTCCACCCGCAGGTTCTCGCCGGCTGCCAGTTCCTTCTTGATGATCGTGCCGCCGGCGTGCAGGAAGGCCAGGCCGTCGCCCTCGAGCGACTGCATGATGAAACCCTCGCCGCCGAAGAGCGCCGTTCCGATCTTCCGCTGAAACGCGATACCGATCGAGACGCCTTTGGCGCCGCACAGGAAGGCGTCCTTCTGCGCGATGAGGCGGCCACCGAGCTCGTCGAGCTGCACTGGCAGGATCTTGCCCGGATAGGGCGAGGCGAACGCTACGTGCTGCTTCCCGGCGCCCTGGTTCACGAACTCGGTCATGAAGAGGCTCTCGCCAGTCAGCAGCCGTTTCCCGGCGCCGAGCACCTTGTCCATGAAACCCTGCTCGCCGCCCGTGCCGAAGATGGTCTGCATCTCGATTCCCGAGCTCATGAACATCATGGCGCCTGCTTCGGCGATGGCCCCTTCGCGGGGATCCAGCTCGATTTCGACGAACTGCATTTCCTCACCGACGATCCGGTAGTCCACCTCGTGCATCCGGCGCGGCGCCGGAGGACGGGGCGGCGCCGAGCCGGCGCCGATGGCGGCCTGCAGGTCCGGGACTCCGGAAACGGGAGTCCAGGAGCTCTCTCCGAGCGGGCAGACGAGAGTGGCCGCGGTCCAGCGGCCGGTCCGGAGGGACTGCAGGACATCGGCCGTGGAGAACGGGCCCAGACTCCGCCCGCCTTCGGCTACGTACCATTGACTGGTTGACATGGTTTCTCCTTGCGCGGGCCCGGGCGTGGCTGCCGTTTTCTCAAACCGTTCCGCAGTGGAACCAGAGGAGGCCCCCGAGGGCGAGCAGCGCCAGGGCGATGGGCGCGAATGCCAATACGAAGTGCCAGCGCTTCGGGTTCTGTCCGCCCGTCGCCGCCGGCTCGTTCACCGGGGAACTCTAACTGCCGGACTGCCGGGTTTCGCGGTTCCCAAGGCTCGGCCGGGAGAAGGCAATTGACGGATTCCGAGGGACGGCACGCAGCTTCCGATCCACTCCGCCGGGACCTCTTGGCCATTCACCGGGCGGCGCTCCGCGCGGCCGATCCCGAGCGGATTCTGGAGCGGGATCTCCGGGGAGACGTGGTTTCCGGGTGGACCGTTCGGGGAGAACCGCTGCTGCCCCCTCCGCGGGCGGCGGGAGAGCCCGTCTTCCTGTTCGGCGCCGGGAAGGCGGCTGCCGCTCTCGCACGGGGCGTTCAGCGACGGCTCAGCGGAGAAGCCATCGGCGGGAGGATCATCGTCAAGCACGGTCACGGGCTTGCGGTTCCCGGGGTGACGATCGAGGAGGCCGGACATCCGGTGCCGGACGCCGACTCGGTCGCGGCGACCGGGAGGCTGCTCGAAGACCTCCGCGGGCACGGGGGGAAGGGCCGGATCCTCGTGTTGCTGACCGGGGGCGCCTCCGCGCTCCTGGTCGCCCCCGCGGCCGGCATCACTCTGGACGACAAGTCGCGGGTGAGTTCCCTGTTGCTCGCCTGCGGCGCCGATATCCACGAAATGAACACCGTCCGCAAGCACCTCTCGCGAGTCAAGGGAGGCGGGTTGATACCGCTGCTTCCCCCCGGGCGATCCGCGGCGCTCGTGATTTCGGACGTCATCGGCGACCAGTTGACCTCCATCGGCTCGGGGCCCGCCACGGCCGACCCGACGACCTTCGGCGAGGCACTCGGGGTCTTGGAGAAATTCGGGCTGTCCGGCCGCGTTCCGGAAGGGGTGATCCACCGGCTCCGCGAGGGGGCGGCGGGAAGAGTTGCAGAAACCCCCGACACCCCCGCTGACGGCGTTCCCCACCACATCGTGGCGAGCAACTTCCACTCGCTGCAGGCGGCCCTGGCGGAGGCGTCCCGCCTCGGCTACCGGACCGAGATCTTTGGCCGGGACCTCGTCGGCGGCGTGCACGCCACCGCGCACCGCTTCGCTCGCCGGCTGGCCGAGCTCGGATCGGCGGCGGGCCCTTCCGCGCTGGTCGCGGGAGGAGAACTGACGCTCCAGGTTACGGGGGATGGCCGGGGGGGACGGAGTCAGGAGTTCGCGCTGGTCGCCGCGGAAGAACTGGAAGGCGTTTCCGGTGTGGCTCTCCTGGCGGCGGGTACGGACGGAACCGATGGTCCGACGAACGCCGCGGGGGCCTTCGCCGACGGGAGGTCCTGGGCTCGGGCTCGCGAAAGGGGTCGGGATCCGGTGGCGACGCTCGGGAACAACGATTCCTGGTCGCTGTTTCAGGAGACGGGCGACCTGCTGATCACCGGCCCGACGGGGACGAACGTCATGGACCTCATGATCGGCCTCAGTGCCGGAACGACCGGCAAACCCCGGCCCGCCTGATCACCGGTCCCGCGGCCTCAGGCCGTCAGCGCGTTTTCCGCCAGGTTGTCCGGCGGCGGGGCTCTCCGGTGGGCCGGGTCTCGGCCGACAGGCGCCGCGCTGCGAACGACGTCCGTAGTTCCTTGCGGATCAGGGTGATCCGTCGGGCTACCGAAGATGCGCTGAGCGCCACGGCCCGGAGCCGGGCGATCTGGGGAATGCTGCAGCCGTCTCGGAAGTAGAGCTGGAAGAGGAGCCGGTTCTGAGCTCGCTGCCGGTCATCGAGGGAGATGCGGCTCAAGACCTGCTCGACGCGCTCCGTCATCTCGCGCAGTTCCACACCGGATGCCGGGTCGCCGCCGACGTTGTCGATCGGACTCTCCGCGAGGGCGGCTTCGAATCGCCAGGGCTCGTCGGAGGGAAACGACGTCTCCACCGCCTGGCGTTGCGAACTGCGCCGGAACTGGTCCAGCAGAATGTTCTCCGCGATCCGGCGGATGTAGGCGGAGAAAATCTCGTCCCGCGTTCCGGAGAAACGCGTAATCACCTTGCGCCCGTCGACCAGCAGCCTCTCCATCACATCCTGGGCCAGATCATCCAGTTGCCCGACATCCGGCCGCCGGCGGCCTGCGAACTGCGAGCGCAGCGCGGTTCGGATCAGGACATCGCAGCGCTGGAAGAGGACCGTCCAGAGCGGGTCGTCGGGACTCGCGGCCGCGAGGCGGCGCAGCAGTTCCCAGGAGTCCATCGGCGGCGAGGGCGGGGGAGTCTATTGCCAATCGACCCGCACCCGATCCCCTTTCTCATCGGGTGCGGCTGCCCGCCGCCGATCCGACCAGCGCGGCCGCGGTAACGGCCGCGAGGGCGCCGTCCGCAGCGGCGAACGCCAGGAACGCGGGAGGGGAATCCCGCACCAGGAAGTCCAGCACGAACAGCAGCGCCCCCCCGCCCTTGAGCACGGGTCCCATGATCCAGACGTACCAGCGGTTCGCTTCCAGGTTCTTCAGGATCGCGAAATACCCGAGGCCGACGGCGAGTGCGAAGAGGCCGTTGAGATTTGCATGGATCGGGAACAGTGGTGGTTCGGTCCCGAACAGTTGCCGGACTTCTTCAAGAGCGAAGAGCAGCGCGCCACCGAGGAGAACGTCGTAAACGCCGCTGACGACGACGACCCAAAAGAGCAACCTCACCTGCCAAGCGTAACCCTCGGCTCCGGTCGCGGGGGCCTCGTTCGACCGCTGTCATTCACGGATTACAGTGGCCGGGCCCCCCGCTATACTGCCTGACTCCCCGTGTGTAAAACCGCATGCGGTTACCTGCGATCGGCGGGTTGAGCGCGGCTTCACGATGGTCCCGGCCCGCGGGGGCTCTGCATCAGATTCCGTGTCGTCCCCGTTCCATTCCACGACCGTTCTGGCCGTGCGCCGCGAAGGGAAAACCACCCTGGCCGCCGACGGGCAGGTCACCCTCGGGGACATCGTCGTGAAGCACGGTGCGCGCAAGCTGCGCCGGATGTGCGAAGGGGCGGTGCTGGCAGGCTTCGCGGGAGCCACCGCGGACGCTCAGGCGCTGTTCGCCAAATTCGAAACGAAACTCGAAGCGCATCGAGGAAACCTGGAACGGGCATGTGTGGAACTCGCCCAGGACTGGCGCACGGACCGGGTGCTCCGCCATCTGGACGCCCTCCTGCTCGTTGCCAACAAGGACCATGTGTTCCTGCTGTCGGGCGACGGTGACCTCATGCAGCCCGATGACGGCATCATGGCGATCGGCGCCGGTGCGCCTTTCGCCATGGCGGCGGCGAGAGCTCTGGCGTCCAGAACCGAACTGTCGGCGCGCGAGATCGCCGAGGAAGCGATGCGGGTCACCGACGGGATCTGTATCTACACGAACGGTCACGTGGTCCTGGAAGAGGTCTGAATCCTGATCGAGTATCTCCCCGCAGTGGGCAAAGGACCTACCGCCGACATCGAAGATCCCACGCCGCGCGAGATCGTTGAAGACCTTGACCGCTTCGTAATCGGTCAGGCGACGGCCAAGCGCGCGGTTGCGGTCGCGCTTCGCAACCGGGCCCGCCGCCTCCACATCGAACCCGATCTCGCCGAGGAGATCGCGCCCAAGAACATCATCATGATCGGTCCCACGGGAGTGGGGAAGACGGAAATCGCGCGGCGGCTGGCTCGCCTTTCGCGCTCGCCCTTCGTGAAGGTTGAGGCGTCGAAGTTCACCGAGGTGGGCTATGTCGGGCGTGACGTGGAATCCATGGTCCGGGACCTCGTGGAGGTCTCGGTCGAGATCCTCCGCGAGGAACTGTTGGAAGACGCCCGGGAGCAGGTCGAGAAGAATGCCGAGGAGCGGCTGCTCGACGTGCTGTTGCCGCCTCCGCCGGCGGTGGAGCCGTACGGTCCCGATGAACGCTCGCTCGAGGACATCGAGCGGGAGCTTGGAGGTTCCCTCGACGCGCCGGACGCCGAGGAGGTCAAGCGCGTCCGCCGCAGCCGGGAGAAGCTCCGCGAACGGTTGAAGCGTGGGGAACTCGCGGATCGGACGGTTGAGGTGGAGGTCCGCGAAGCGCCGGCCCCGTTCCTGGAAGCGATCTCCGGTCCCGGCGAGGACATCGATGTCAACACCTCGGAGATGTTGCGGGGTGTGTTCGGGCCGCGGTATCGAAAGACCGAGATGCTGGTGCCGCAGGCATTCGATTATTTCGTCCAGGAAGAGGAGGAACGGCTCGTGGATCGCCGCCAACTGTCACGGCTGGCGCTTGAACGGGCCGAGGAGCACGGCATCATCTTCATCGACGAACTCGACAAGGTGGCGGGTTCCCATGACTCCCCGGGGCCTGACGTCTCGCGCGAGGGCGTGCAACGCGATTTGCTGCCGCTGCTCGACGGTTCGACGGTGTCCACCCGCTACGGGTCGCTCCGGACCGACCACATCCTCTATATTGGCGCGGGAGCCTTTCAGGAGAACCGGCCTTCCGATCTCATACCGGAACTACAGGGACGATTCCCGATCCGGGTGGAACTGGACCCGCTGACCGTCGAAGACTTCCGAAGAATCCTCACGGAGCCGGAGTCGGCGCTTCTCAAGCAGTATGAGGCGCTGCTCGCCACCGAAGGCGTCACTATTGCGTTCCAGGAGGACGGGATCGCCGAGATCGCGCAGGTTGCGGCTCAGGTAAACGAGCGTGCGGAAGACATCGGAGCGAGAAGACTCCATACGATTCTGGAGAAGGTTCTCGAGGAACTCCTTTTTGACGCGCCGGATCTCGAAAACAAGAACTGGACCATCGATCGGGAGTACGTCAAACGGATGCTGGAAGGCATCATCGAAGACGAGGACCTCTCCCGGTTCATTCTCTGAAGATCTCCGATTCCCGGCGGATTGCCGGCGCTCGATGAAATCCGCTGCAACTCGTGTGTCCGGTCCATTGACCGGAACCGCGATGGCGTTGCTCGCGGTGGCCCTCGCCGCCGGCGGGGTGGGGTGCGGGCGACGCGGACCCCCGCTGCCGCCGGAACAGGTGGACCCCGAGGCGCCGCGGCTCCTGCCGCTGCGGCAGGAAGGCGGCCAGGTCGTGATTCATTGGTACGCGCCGCGGCTTTCGTCCGGGGGGGATGTCGAGGATTTGCGGTTGCGGCGGGCGATCGTTTCCTACCGGTTGGTGGACATCCGAGAGTTGGCTGCCGAGGAGCGCGCCTCCCAACGCGCCGGGCCGGAGGAGGAAGAGACTACGGAGACGGCTGTCGGCGAAGACACTCCGGTCGAGGCCGGCGAATCCGCGCCGCCGGAGGCCGTGCCCGTAGAACCGGAGCCAGCCGAGCCTGACCTGGCCGAACCGGAGCCAGCCGAGCCTGACCTGGCCGAACCGGAGCCAGCCGAGCCTGACCTGGCCGAGCCGGAGCCGGCCGAGCCGGAGCCAGTCGAACCAGAAGGGGAAGACGCACCGGCTGGGGAGCCGCTGCCGGAGGTAGAGATCGCCGACGAAGCGGAGCCGGAAGTTCTTCCGGCCGAAGAGCCGGCTCCGGCGGATCAGGAGCCCGAAGCGGACCAGGAGACTCCCGAAGATCCGGAGGGCGGAGACCCCGAGGCCGAAGAGGCCCCCGGCGAGGAAGCCGACGAGCCCGAACCGGATCCCGAGCCGACCGGAGTGGTTCTCGACTACGAAGACCTCGAATTCGAACTCCTGTCCGAGATCGAATCGGAGGTTGTGGGAGAGGAGCGGATGCTCGAGTTGCCGGTGGAACCGGAGTGGATCGGCCGCCGGTTGGAAGTACGGGTCCGCTACGAGGCGCGCGGCGGCGCCAGCGAGGAAAGCGAACCGCGGTCGCTCGACATCACCGGCACGATTCCGGCGGTGGAGGGGGTCAGCGTCGAAGTCGGCCCTCGCGAGTTGACGGTGCAGTGGCAGGATCCCCGGGGCCTCCTGGAGGGAGCGCCCTTCCTGTCTGATCCGACGTTCGAAGTCTTCCGCAGACGCGGCGCCGAACCGGAACTCCTGGGGCGAGCCCGCGGACCGAACCGGACGGACGCCGATGTGATCTGGGGGGAAGAGGTTTGCTACAGCGCTCGACTCGTCATGGCGGGGGGCGACGAGGAAAGGGTTCTCGCGGACCCCGGGCCGGGGGTGGTGGATGGCCCGCCCGCCGCCGCGATCGCGGAAGCGGCGGACGCTGCGGACGAATCTGCGGAGGAAGCGCCGGCCCCAGCCGAGGAAATGCCGGCCCCGGCCGAGGAAATGCCGGCCCCGGCCGGAGAAGTGGCCGAGGAGGTGCCGGCCCTGGCCGAGGAATCGCTGGCCCCGACCGAGGAAATGCCGCCCACGGCCGAGGAGCCGCCCGTCCCGGTCGAGGAAGCGCCATCCGAAGAGGAGCCCTGGAGTCCCATCCCGATTCGCGTGCCCGGCGCCGGCGCCGGCGCGATCAGCGTCGGACCGACTTCGGCAGAGGCGTGCGTCACGCCGGTGGACACTTTCCCGCCGTTGCCGCCCTCGGATCTCCGACTCTTCTGGCGGGCGGAACAGACCGACCTCAGTTGGAATGAGTCAACCACCCCCGATGTCGTCGGATACCACGTTTACCGCTCGGGCCCGGACGGCACCGGGTTCGAGCGCCTCACGAGATCACCTCTCGGGCAGACGACTTTCAGCGACGCCGAGCGCGACCCCCGAGGTCGCTATCGCTACGCCGTCAGCGCGGTGGACGGCGCCGAACCACCGAACGAGAGTTTCCCGTCCGACAGCCGCCGAGTGAATCCGAGATAGGGGACGGAACCGGTAGAATCGCACCGGGACTGGGGGTCAGATTCCGGGCCGGATACCGGCCTGTCAGATACGAATGCAGATATTTCTCGATACTGCCAACCTCGACGAAATCTCGCGCGCCGCCGGGATGGGTCTCGTGGATGGCGTCACCACGAACCCGTCGCTCATGGCGAAGGAAACCGGAGATCCGCGCGAGATCCTGGCGCGGATCGCCGCGCTGGTTCCGGGGGACGTTTCGGCGGAGGTCCTCTCGACCGATGCCGCCGGGATGGTGGCCGAGGGCCGGGAGCTGGCGACGATCGCCCCGAACATCATCATCAAGTGTCCGCTGACCCCCGACGGCCTGCGTGCGGTCCGCGAGCTGAAGGAGGAGGAGATCCGCGTCAACGTCACCCTCTGCTTCAGCGTGCCGCAGGCGCTTTTCGCCGCCAAGGCCGGCGCCTACATCGTCAGTCCCTTCGTCGGAAGGTTGGATGACATCGCGGCTCCCGGAATGCAGTTGATCGCGGACATCCGGGAAGTCTTCGACAACTACGGCTACTCCACGCAGATTCTGGTGGCGAGCATCCGCAATCCCCTGCACGTCGTGGAATCGGCGCGGCTGGGCGCCGACATCGCCACCATGCCCGCCAAGGTGCTGGATCTGCTCATCAAGCATCCGCTGACGGACATCGGTCTCGAGCGCTTCCTGAAGGACTGGGCTGAGGCCAGGGTCACCTGACCCGGCGCGCCGGAGGCTCGACGGCTGAGGTGCCAGCCAACTCGCGAGAGCGGCGCGCAGCCTTTGCCGAACTCGAAGCGCGGAACCGCCGTGCGGAGGAAGGCGGAGGCGCCGCCAGAGTGGAGCGCCAGCGGCGGTCGGGCCGACTGACGGCTCGGGAGCGGATCGCCGCCCTCGCTGATGCCGGCTCCTTCGAAGAGACGGGGAAACTCGTCGAACACCGCGCGAGCGATTTCGGCCTCGACCAGCAGCGGCATCCCGGCGACGGGGTGGTGACCGGGTATGCGCGGATCGACGGGCGCCTCGCCTACCTTTTCGCCCAGGACTTCACCGTGCTCGGCGGTTCCCTCAGCGAGGCCTGCGCCGAGAAGATCTGCCGGGTGATGGACCTGGCGGTCCGGCAGGGGGCGCCCATCATCGGGTTGAACGACTCCGGCGGGGCGCGCATTCAGGAAGGCGTGGTTTCGCTGGCCGGATACGCCGACATCTTCCTGCGAAACACCCTGGCGTCCGGGGTAGTCCCCCAGATTTCGGCCATTTTGGGCCCCTGTGCCGGCGGCGCCGTGTACTCGCCGGCAATTACCGATTTCACGATCATGTCGCGCGGAACCAGCTACATGTTCGTGACCGGGCCCGACGTGATCCGGGCGGTGACCCACGAAGAAGTGACGATGGAGAAGCTGGGCGGCGCGGAAACCCACAACACGGTGTCGGGGAATGCGCACTTCCTTGGGGAAAGCGATGAGGACTGCCTCCAACTGATCCGGACGTTGCTCTCCTTCCTGCCGTCGAACAACCTGGAGGAACCCCCGCGGCGTCCCTCGTCCGATCCGCCCGACCGCGAGATTCCTTCACTCGACAGCCTGGTGCCCGACCAACCGGACCAGCCGTACGACATCAAGGACCTCATCGGCGAGCTGGTGGACGATGGTGCGTTCCTTGAAGTCCAGGCGCTCCACGCCGGGAATCTGGTGGTCGGTTTCGCCCGGCTCGGGGGATCGCCGGTGGGCATCGTGGCGAACCAGCCCGCGGTGCTGGCCGGTGTCCTGGACATCCATGCTTCGGTGAAGGGCGCCCGGTTCGTCCGCTTCTGCGACGCCTTCAACATTCCGCTCGTCGTCTTCGAAGACGTCCCGGGCTTTCTTCCCGGAACCCAGCAGGAATGGGGAGGCATCATCCGGCACGGGGCGAAATTGCTCTATGCCTTCGCCGAAGCCACCGTTCCCAAGGTCACCGTAATCACCCGCAAGGCGTACGGGGGCGCCTACGTGGTCATGGCGAGCAAGCACATCCGCACCGATCTCAACTACGCGTGGCCGGGCGCGGAAATCGCGGTGATGGGACCGGAAGGCGCGGTGAACATCCTCTATCGGCGAGAACTCGAACGGGCCGAGGACGCCGAACAGGAGCGCGCCGAGCGGGTGGCAGCCTATCGGGAGCGGTTTGCGAGCCCCTACGTGGCGGCGCAGCGAGGTTATGTCGACGAGGTGATCCTCCCGCGCCACACACGCCGAAAGCTCGTGTCCGCCCTCTCTTCCCTCTCCACCAAGCGGGACCGGAACCCTCCAAAAAAGCACGGCAACATTCCGCTCTGAGGGGTAGCGGAACTCATGCCCGGGCGGCCGACCACCTGATGTTCCGCCGCGTCCTCATCGCGAACCGGGGCGAGATTGCGGTCCGGATCATTCGGGCGTGCCGTGACCTGGGAATTTCGCCGGTAACCATCCACTCCGAGGCCGACCGGGAAAGCCTGCACGTGCGTCTGGCCGACGAGTCCTTCGAAGTGGGAGGAGCGGCTTCGCGGGACAGCTACCTGAACGGCGAACGAATCATCGAGGCCGCGGGATCCATGGGCGCCGAAGCTCTCCATCCGGGGTATGGATTCCTGGCCGAGAACCCGGAGTTCGCGGCCCGCTGCGCCGAGGGGGGCATCGTCTTTGTCGGGCCGCCTCCGGGCGCCATGCGCCAGATGGGAGACAAGGCCGCGGCGCGCGCGACCGCGATGCGAGCCGGGGTTCCGGTGGCGGCGGGGTCCGACGTCGTTTCGGAAGAGGATTCCGGGCGGGCAGCGGCCGGAATCGGTTTCCCGCTCCTCATCAAGGCCGCCGCGGGCGGCGGCGGCATGGGGATGCGGTTGGTGCGGGATCCCTCGAGCTTCTCCGACGCCTTCCGCGAGGCGCGATCCGAAGCGGAAGCAGCCTTCGGAGACCGGCGGGTCTTTCTTGAGCGCTTTGTGGAAAACCCGCGGCACGTCGAGATTCAGGTCGTCGGCGACCACTTCGGCTCTGTCGTTCACCTGGGGGAGCGCGATTGTTCGATTCAGCGCCGGAACCAGAAGTTGATCGAGGAAAGCCCCTCGCCGGCGATCTCTGCGCGACTACGGTCGGAGATGGGCGAGGCAGCCGTGCGTCTGGCACGACTCGGCGGCTATCGGAATGCCGGCACCGTCGAGTTCCTTCTCGATCCGGAGGGGCGCTTCTATTTTCTCGAGATGAATACCCGGCTCCAGGTTGAGCATCCCGTGACCGAACTCCTGTCGGGGATGGACCTTGTCGCGCTGCAGTTCCGGGTAGCCGCCGGAGAACCGCTCGGCTTCACGCAGGGGGAGGTGTCTCTCGGTGGAGCGGCCATCGAGCTCCGGATCACCGCGGAGGACCCTTTCTCCGGTTTCGTGCCGGCCGCGGGCCGCATCCGCGAGTTCCGGCCTCCGGCGGGTCCCGGGATCCGCTGCGACGCCGGGATCGTCTCGGGAACCGTGGTGTCTCCCCACTACGATCCGCTGCTCGCCAAGATCATCGTTTGGGGAAACGATCGGGAGTCGGCGCGGCGGCGGGCGCTCCGGGCGGTACGCGAAACGAGGCTCACCGGAATCGCCTCGACCCTCCCTTTCTTCGAGCGGGTCCTGGCCAGCGAGCCTTTCCGCACCGGGAGTTTCGACACCTCCTTCGTGGCCGCTCACTGGCCCGCTCTTTGCCGGGACGGCGAGGCGGGTGACGCGGCGGCCCGGAAGGATCTGGCGTCCGTGGCGCTGGCCGCCGCCGCGGCCGAGCTCTGGCGGAGCGAACAACCGTCGGCCCCGGGCAATTCCCTCGCGGCGCCGTCCCGCTGGAAACTGACGGCGCTTTCCGACGCGCACCGGGGCCGGAGCTGATGCGCCGGGTCCTCTCGCTCGACGGCCAGGACCGTTCGGTCCGGGTGCGCCGGGAGGGGAGCGAGGGCGCGCTTCGGCTCACGATCGAAGGCGTCGAGGGGGAGTTGACGGCGCACCCGGCCCCCGGTGGATGGACCATCGTCCACGGGCGTCGGACGGCAGAGGCCGGCGTTGCCGGCGGACGATCCGGCGAGTTGGTGGTTCAGATTGCGGGCCACACCTTTCGCTTCCGGACCGGCAGGGAGGCCGCGGGCGCGTCGAGACCGGGGCAATCGCGAAGTCGCGGCCCCGGCGGCAGCCGGTGCGAAGTGCGAACCCCGATGCCGGGCAAAGTGGTACGTCTCCTGCGGGAAGAAGGAGACCGGGTCGCCGCCGGCGACGGCGTTCTGGTGCTTGAGGCGATGAAGATGCAAAACGAGATCCGGGCTCCGGAGGACGGCGTCGTCGCTAACATGAAGGTTGCCGCGGGAACACTGACGGAGGGCGGCGAGCTCCTGTTCGTCGTGGAGCCCGCTGGATCCGCGTGACCTCTTCAACTTCGACTCGCCGTTTTGGCCGCTTCTGGCTCTTGTTGGCGGGTTCTCTTGCCGCCCTTGTGGTGGCTGGCGCGCTGGCTCTGTGGGTCGTCTCGAATTTGGATTCCGACCGCGTCCTGGCTCAGGTCACCAGTCGTTTGAGCGCCGCGCTCGGCCGCCCGGTGGCGGCCAGCGGTTTCGAGATCTCCGTCGCCGAAGGCGAGTTTGTCCTGCGGGGTCTTCAGATCGGGAGGGAGCCGATGGAGATCGGGCCGGCGCCGCCGGCGTTTTCGATCGACCGGATCCGGGGCCGGCTGAGTTGGCGCTCTTTTTTCCCCGCGCGCCTCCATCTGGAGAGCCTCACCGTCGAGGGGGTGGGTCTTTGGGGCCTCGATGACGGGGGAAAGCCGCGGCCTGAATCGGCCCCGCTCGGGCCCGCCATTCAGGCCGTGGCCACCCGGCTTTCCTTTTCGTCGAACCGGATGTCGGTGTCGGGCACCACCATCGGGTACCGGAATCGGCCGACCCCCTGGGAAGTGCGTGCGGACGACGTGGCGATCAGCCTGCGAACCGGCGAGGACGGAGGCGTGGACGGCGAAATCCGGTCCGGCTGGGGAGTCATCCGTCTCTGGGAGCGGCCGGACCTTCCGATGGCCCTGTCCGCGGAAATCCGGATCCGCGAGGACGACCTCCATTTCGACTTCCTCGAACTTCGTTCCGACATGCTCGAGGTGCGCTTCGATGGCACCATGGATATGTCCAACGATCTCGCTGGCCGGCTGCGGATGGTGGGCAGCGGGGACGCGGGCCGCCTGGGCCGTTTCCTGTTCGAGTTCGAGGGAATTGATACAGAGAGCGCCCCCTGGCTCCAGTTCGATGGGACGGCGGGGTTTCAGGAAAACGGCCTCGGCATCGACGGCACCTTCGTACTGCCGGAGAGCCGTTTCTACGGGGTGCCGCTCCGCGATTGGACGGGACTTGTGCACTGGGACCCCGAGCGTGTCGAAATCCTCTCCTCGGAGGGCCTTTTGTCGGAAGGCCCGGCCACGCTCCAGTTGCTTCAAGTACAGCCTCGGGAGGAAAACCCGGCGGAGATCCTGTTGAGCGTCGAGGAGGGATGGTTCGGTCCTGCCGTTGAAGGCATGTTCGGGAGGACGACCTCGCTGCGTTCCCAGGTCACCCTGGATGCCGATCTGCGGATGCCCTTCGCCGACCCCGGGCTGATGACCGGGACCATCCGGGCGACCGGACAAAGACCCGACGAGGTCGGGCCGGGAGAGCTTCCGCTGGGTTTCGAAGCGGATCTGCGCATGGACGACACGGCAACCGAAATCCGCCGCGTCGTGATTGAGGGAGAGGCGTTTCGCGGCGGTGTGGAGGGGCATTACCCCCGGTCCGGCAATGCCAGCATCGCGGCGTCCGCCCTCGCCGGAGAATCAGCGGAGGCGGATGCCGTCCAACAGGAGCTGCGGCGCGTGTTCTTCGGCGAGGATCCCGAGACGACCTTTTGGGACGTCGCCGGGGCCGGAGGTTTCGAGGGCCTCGTGCGCGGCCGGTGGCCCGACCTGGTGCTTGAAGGGGAGGTCGAAGGTCAGCTGATGCGCTTCTCCACCATCCAGACGGAGACGCTCATTGCGACGGGCCGGATTGACCGGGACAGCATCTTCCTCGACAGTCTGAGCGCCCGCTACGGGGAGGGGCGCATCTCCGCCTCGGGGGTCTTCGACCGCGCTGCCGTCGAGTACCCGGACATGGAGTTCGAGGCCGACTGGGAGGCCTGGGACGCCCGGGAGATCATCGATTTCCTGGAGTGGGACCTGGAAGCCGACGGCCTGGTAACCGGCCGGAGCCACACCGTGCGGCAGAACGAACGCTATACGGGCGGGGGATCGGTCGTCGGTTCCGGGGGCCACGTGCTGGAGCAACCGTTCGACGAGGTTGCCATCCACTGGGACCTGGACGGTGACAAGGCCCGCCTGGCTCCCATGAGCGGTGTGTTTCGGGAGGGCACCGCGGAAGGGGTCCTGGACATCGGGCTGGTGGACTGGGAAATGGAAGGCCTCGTCACCGGCCACGACTACCCGCTGACCCCTGGGCTGGCGCCCGAATGGATTTCCATACGCTCCGATTTTCGTCTCGACGTCGGCGGCGATCTTCTGATTCCCGAACTGCGTCTCGAGGCGCGCGTCCCGGATGCCGCGGTGCTCGGATTGGCGCTCGGCCCCGGCAACATCACGGGGTTCGTCCACGGAGAAGACTTCGAGGGGAGCGGCGCGCTCGATTCGGGAGACGCATCCTTCAGGATGGAGGGACGGGTCCCGCTCGGAACCGACGGCGCCGGAACCGTCACGATGCGTGGAATCGACGTTGCTCCCATCCTCTTCGATTCGCCCGGCGAACGGGGGATTTCGATCGTCGTTGGCGGGTCCGGTGACTTCCACATCGAGGATCCCCTCGACGAATGGATGACCGGCTCCGCCACCCTCGAAACGCTGAAGATTTCGGCGCCCGATTTCATCGCCGAATCCGGGGGACCGACCCGCATTCGCCTTGAAGACGCCCGCGTTCACGTGGAAGAGCTCCGGCTGCTCCACGCGGACAGCCAGCTCGGCCTGGCCGGGTCGATCGGCCTCGACGATGAGCTTCTCGACTTCGCGCTTCTCGGGCAGACATCGCTGAGAATTGCGGCGCCCTTCGTGCCCTGGCTCCTCGCGGACGGGCAGTTCAACCTCGAGGCCGCGGTGGTGGGGCCCTGGACGGAGCCGGAAGTGCTCGGTACCGGGACGATCCGGAACGGTTCCTTCCGGGTCGAAGGGTTTCCGCACGCTCTCAGCGACGTGGAGGGCGTTGTCGATTTCGATCGCCGGACGCTCCGGATCGCGGAGGTCATCGGCCGCATGGGTGGCGGGGACGCCATCGTTTCCGGAACGATCTCGATCGAGGACGCGGAATTCGCCGCGACCGACCTCCGGGTTCAGTTGTCCGATTCCAGCTTGCGCTACCCCAGTGACCTGAGCGCGACCGTGGATGCCGACCTGCGGCTTCTGGGGGACCAGAGCGGCCGTCTGCTCACCGGAGAGGTACGGCTTGACGAGGCCGTCTGGAGCCGGGAATACGAGTTGTTTGCCAGCATTCTCGCTGACCTGAACAGCGTCTCACGGGTCGAGGAGACGGAAACAAGCGGGTATCTGGACGAACTTCGAATGGACATCCAGGTCGGAACCGACTCTCCTTTCGCAGTTCGTAATTCCATTTTTCAACTCGACGCGGCTGCCGATTTCGGCCTCCGGGGAACGGCAGGGTCCCCCGCGGTCCTTGGGCGTGCGGATCTCGTTGGTGGCGAGGTTTACTTCGGCGCCCACCGTTTCCAGATCGTCGAAGGACGTGCGGATTTCATTGATCCGGAGGGGATCGAGCCCGTCTTCGACATCGAAGCGGAAACCAGCGTGCGGAGCTATCGGGTGCGGCTCGCCGCGTCCGGAACGGCGGAGCAGATCGATGCGAACCTGAGTTCCGAACCCCCGCTGCGCGAAGCGGACATCCTCCGGCTCCTCTCCGGAGCTCCCGAACAGGATCTCCTCACGGCGGCGAGCGACGATGAACTCGCGGCCGCCTCGGCGGCGAGTCTCCTGAGTCAGCAACTCAGCAACATGATCGGCCGGCGCGCCGGGAGGGTCTTCGGCATCGACCGGGTGAGCATCGATCCCTTCATGATCGGACGTTTCAGCAACCCGACGGCCCGCGTCACGCTCGGCAAGCAGGTCACCCGAGACCTCAACGTTCGCTATTCCTCGAGCCTCTCGTCGGCCGAGGAGTCCATCATCGTGGTCGAGTACACCCCGAGCGGTCCCGTCTCCTGGATCTTCTCGCGGGACCAGGACGGCTCGCTCGGCGTTGATGTCCGCTTCCACCGGAGCTTCTGACCTCCCGGATGGTTGACGTGCGTGCCGAGGCGCCTGCCGCGAGCATCGGAGCTGGCCGGCTCCGGTCGGGGTCTCGTTCCCGGCTCGTCTGGCGCGCCGGAACGTTCCTCCTGGCCGGCGCCTTGTCGGGAATGCCGGCCGGGCGCCTTGCCGTTGCCCAGACCGAACCCGGCGGGGACGCGGACCCCCTGTCACAGCGCGTGGACTCGGTGGTGGTGCGCTGGGCGGACGACAGCGTCGAACCCATACCGGAGGAGGTGTCCCGATTGATCTCGGTGCGCGCCGGAATGCGGCTGCGGCCGCTGGTCGTGCGGCAATCGGTGAAGCAGGTTTTCGCGCTCGGCCGTTTTCGCGATGTCCGGGTGCTCTCCGAGATGGCGCCGGGCGGAGGGGTCCGACTCGTCTTCGAACTCGACCCCGTTCCCGGAATCTCCCAGATCAACATTGTCGATGCCCCCGCCGGCGAGGACCTGGAACTGATCGCCAGGCTCGGCCTGGAGGTGGGCGAAGCCGTGCCCGACGACCTTTTGGCGCGCGCTGAAGCGGCGGAGGAATGGTTGCGCTCGCAGGGCTACCTGGCGGCGGAAATGGACATCAGAACCGTTCCGGAAGGCCGGGACGTGCGGTTGGACCTCGAGGTGGCAGCGGGAGATCGGGCCCGGTTCGAGACGGTGGAGGTCCTGGGAGTAGATGAGGAACTCGCCAGGGATCTCATCCCGGCGCTCCGGATTTCCGCGGGCGACCCCTGGGTGGAGCCCGAGGTCCTCGCCCGGCTGCCGGCGGTGGAGGAACGGCTTCGGGATCGCGGCTTTTTGTTCGCTAGGGCGAGTCTCGATTGGCGTCCTCTCGACTCGGGAGGGGTTCACGCGGTGCTGTCGGTGAATCCCGGCCCGGAAGTGACCCTGGAGGTGGAAGGGTTCGGCGCCGCGAGCGGGGCGGCCGAAGACGTCGTGGAATCCCTCTCCGACCTGACCCTGACGCCCGACGCCATCGAAGGCGCCCGACAGGAACTCCTTGCCGAACTCCGGCGGGAGGGCCGCCGGGATGCGGTCGTGGCGGTGGAGAGCGTGGAGAGTCCGGACGGACGGCAACGGACCTACCGGTTCGCCGCGGATCCGGGTCCCCGCTACGTCGTCGGGTCCGTCTCGTCGGAGGGGGTCCCCCCGAACGAGGTCGACACCGTCGCCGAAGCTCTGCTGCCGCTCCGCCCCGGCCGGCCCTTCCGGGTAGCGGAGTGGAGGGCGCTGACGGACAGCGTGCGCCGTACTCTGAGGCGAAGGGGCTACTTCCAGGCAGAGGTGGAGCCACTGGAGCCGGGTGCGCCCGTGCCGTCCGAGGAGGCGCTCGCGCTCGACCTCACCGTCCGGGTCGATGCGGGCCCGGCGGCCTCCGTCCGGGGGGTGCGTTTCGAGGGGAGCGCGGCGTTCACCGAGGAGGAACTGTCCGAGGTGGCCGCCATCGCGGCGGGAGCGCCCTACGTCGCCGAGGACATCGTCGGCGCCCGGGAAGACATCGAGACGTTTCACCGGAACCGGGGATACCTGGAAGCGGTCGTGGACGTCGAGGCTCCGGTCGATCCGGTCCGTCACGACGCGGAGGTCATCTTCCGGATCCGTCCGGGCAACTACTTCACGGTGGGGGGGATCATCGTCGCAGGCCTCGACACCACGCGGGACTCCGTCATCCGGTCCCGGCTTCCCTTCGAGGAGGGCGATCCCCTCGGGAGCGGCGATCTGCTCGAGATACGCCGGCGCCTGGTGTCCATGGGGATTTTTCGCAGTGTGGACGTGAATCTCCTTGAGCCCGAGGAACCGATCAGCGAGCGCAACGTGCTGATCCGGGTGGCGGAGGGTCCCCGCACCAGCATCGGCTACGGGGCGGGATACAGCGAGCGCGAGCAGGTCCGGGGAGAGGGTGAATGGACCCGGAACAACCTCTTCGGGATGGGGCAGACCCTGAGCGTGTTCGGCCGTTTCTCGCTCAAGGGAACCCGGATGGTGGCGACCTACCGGGGGGCGGAGAGCGTCGAGGGGGACGTGCCCATCTTCGTGAGCGCCTTCCGCGAGTCGCAGGACCGGGAGAGCCTGGACTTCATTCGTTCGGGTATCGGCGTCCAGGTGACCCGCCGGATCCTGGGACGAAACGTGTTCCTGCGTTATGACCTGACCACCAGCGAACTGTTCGACCTGAAGATCAACCCGAATCAGATCGATCGCAACTTCGCGGACAATCTCTGGCTGTCAACGGTTTCGGCTTCCGTCGTCACGGACACCCGGGACGACCCCGTCGATCCCCGCCGGGGACGCTTTGGCATCATGGATGTGGAGTGGTCGTCTGCAGTTCTCCGGTCCCGGGCGCCCTTCCTGAAGGGTCTGGGGCAGCAGTACCTGTTCTTTCCAGTGGGAGACCAGATCGTGGTCGCGGTCGCGGGCCGGCTCGGCCTGGCGTGGACCCTGGGCGCGGATCAGCCGGCTCTCGTCCCGATCACGGAGAGGTTCTTCGCGGGGGGCGCGACCACGCTGCGCGGGTACAAGCTGGACCGCGCGGGCCCACTCGATCCGAGCGGCTACCCGGTCGGTGGCAACATGCTCATCGTGGGCAACATCGAGGTGCGGTTTCCCATCTTCGGGAGCCTGCGGGGCGCCGTCTTCTCCGACCACGGCGGTGTTTACAGCGAGGTGGGGTCCTTCCGGCTGGAGGACCTCGGAAACAACGTCGGCGCCGGGCTCCGCTGGAATACGCCTTTGGGGCCGCTCCGGTTCGACTATGGAATCCGGTTGGGTGACATCGGCGACCAGGCGCGGGGCCAGTGGCATTTCACCATCGGCCACGTCTTCTAGCAGCCCGTCCACCGCAGGGCCTCTCGGGTGCCCACACAGATCTTCGCGACCCAGGGTCCGAGGGCCCCGGATGGCGCCCGGGTGGGGATCGGGGACGGGTCTGTGCGAGACTGTTCCGGTGTGCCGTTCCGGATTCCGTCCGAATACACCCCCAGGATGAAGCACTTGGCCTGCCGGAGTGCCCGTTTCGTCCGCGCGGCGATCGTCGCCGCTGCCCTGGCGATCGGTTGTTTCCAATCCGGTTTCGCGGGGACAGGTTCCGCGGCCCTTTCCCGGGGCCAGGAGTCCGACCGGATCGACCGGGTGCTCGCCGTCGTGAACGGCGAGCCGATCACGTACTCGGAAGTCCTCGAGGCTGCTGCGCTCATGCCGGGAGGAGGGCCTTCGCTCACGGTGGAGGAGACTCTCGAGCGCCTCATCGATGCGAGGCTCATGGAACGCGAGGCGCGCCGGTATCCGCAGGAACCGCCCTCCGAGGAGGAGAGCGAGGCCACCCTGCGCGCCTTGATGGACCGCTTTCCGACTCCGGACGAGTATCGGGCCACCCTGCGGCGTCTCGGCATCGCCGAGGACTATCTGCGAAAGCGGATTCAGCGGGAACTGATTGTGGACCGTTACGTGGACCGCCGCTTCCGCCCGCTGGTCCAGGTGGCGCAACGCGATGTGGAGGAGTACTACCGGACCGTTCTGCTCCCGGACCTCGACGCCGGCTCACCTGCAACTTTGACTGATGTAGAGAGCCTGATTAGGAATATACTTGAACAGCGCGATCTGAACCGGCGGATTTCCGCTTGGCTGGAGGAGTTGAAATCCAGCGCCAGCATCGTGCGTTTGCCGCTTTCCGAGCCGCCTCCGGTGGGCTGAATCGTTCCGGCCCTGCCGGCGTGATTCGCGGGGCCCGTCCGCGGGGAAGGGAACCCTTGGTTCGGGTGCGGCGTTATTCGTACTACATGGACGAAGGGGAACCAGCGTTTGCGAGGCGGTCCAGCCAGTCTGGATCGCTGGGTAAAGGCCGATTCGCCGTGGTTCACGGAGTACCAGGGTCGTTCCGCGGGGAGACGGAGCGGTGAGAAGGGCAAGATGGCACGCGGTGTGCGTATCTGCCCTTTAGAAAACAAGGTTGACAACAAGGAGTTGATTGGAGGGAGTTATGGACCCTACGAGTACGGATTACGAAACCATCGAATTCGTGGACGAAGCTTTCGAGATCGAGGAAGAAGAAGAAGAGTCCACTGAGGAGGAAGCGAATCAGGCGGCGGAGCTCGGACTCGCCCCCGATACGCACCAGACCGGCGACCTGGATTCCATGGGGCTGTACCTGCGCGATACGCACCGGCACCGGTTGCTCACCAAGAACGATGAGCAGCGGTACAGCCGGGCGATGCAGACGGCGCTTCGCGAGATCGAGGAGACCGAGGATCCTTCGAACAACGACCTCGACACCTTCTACAAGAACCGGGAGAAGATGATCGAGGGGAATCTGCGCCTCGTCATCTCCATCGCCAAGCAGTCCCGGGGCAAGGGACTTCCGCTGGGAGATCTCATTCAGGAAGGCAACATCGGACTCATGCAGGCGGTCCGCAAGTTCGAACCCGAGCGCAACCTCAAGTTCTCGACGTACGCCACCTGGTGGATCCGGCAGGCGATCTGGCGGGCTCTCTCGCAAAAGTCCCGCACCATCAAGGTCCCGATCAACAAGCTGGATCTTCACCGCAAGGCTTCCAAGGTCAGAGCGGAACTCGAGCAGCGATACCGGAACGATCCGGCGCGCCGCGGCAAGCGGCAGTTCCCGAGTACGGACGAAGTGGCTCGCGAAATCGGTGTTCCTCCGGAGAGGCTGCGCGATGCCCTCCGCTCGGTGCCGCAGATCGACTCGCTCGATGCTCCGTTGGTTCCCGACGGGACGCCTCGCATCCAGCTGACGCCCGATCCGGACCAGTTGAATCCCATCGAAGGCGTTACTGACGCCGAGCAGCGCCGCCACGTGCGCGATGCGATTTCGGATCTCCCGGATCGCTTGCAGCACGTCCTCAAGCGCCGCTTTGGAATTCTGGGTGGTGGCGAGGCGAACCTGGAGGAGATCGGGCGCGAGCTTCATCTGACCCGCGAGCGGGTGCGCCAGCTCGAGACCGAGGCTCTTCTGCGGCTCCGGCAGGACCCGCGTCTCCGCGTTTCGGCGAGCTGACCGGCTCCGGCGGGAGTAGCGGTTCTCAAACCGAGATCCCTGCGCCCGACGGAGGGAAGACTCCCGGGGCGGGCTCACGAATGGCCGGAACCCGCCCGGAGACGGCGGCAGCTTCCCGGATCCGTCCCGCGTAGCTCGCCGGAGCGCCCGGCGGATACGATGGCGCCCATGCGCCTTTGTCCTCCTTCCCGTTCCGCTCGTCGGGGCGGGGCGCTTGCCGCCCTCGTCCTGTTGTTTGCCGCCGGCTCGGAAGCCCGCCAGTCTCGGGAGATCGACCTCACCACGGCAACGATTGCCGAGATCAACGAAGCGGTGGATGCCGGCGCCCTTACGGCGGAACGGCTGGTCGAGCTGTGTCTGGCGCGGATCGACGCCTACGACGACCAGGGCCCGGAGATCAACGCCGTCATCTCGGTGAACCCGAACGCTCGGCAGCGAGCTCGGGAACTGGACGCCGAGCGGGAGCGGTCCGGGCGCCGTTCACCACTGCACGGGATTCCGGTTCTGCTCAAGGACAACTTCGACACCGCGGACATTCCGACGACCGCCGGATCGTTCCTGCTCCAGGATTCGCGTCCTCCGGACGATGCCTTCGTGGTGCGCAAACTGAGGGAAGCGGGGGCGATCGTGCTGGCCAAGGTGAACCTCAGCGAGTTCGCTTCCGGCGGGGCGATGAGTTCGCTCGGCGGGGTCACCCGGAACCCGCACGATCCGGCCCGGACTCCGTCCGGGTCCTCCGGTGGCACCGGGGCGGCGGTTGCCGCCGGTTATGGCTTCGTCGGGCTGGGCTCGGACACCGGCGGATCGATTCGCGGGCCGTCCACGGCGAACGGCCTGGCCGGGCTCAAGCCGACGCTCGGGCTCCTCAGCCGAGACGGGATCGTGCCGCTGGCGCTCTCGTTCGACACCGGTGGACCGATGGCGCGCAGCGTCCATGACGTGGCGGTCTCTTTGGGAACGATGGTTGGGGTGGATGAGGCAGACGCCGCGACCTCAGCCAGCGCCGGACATTTCCACGACGACTACACGCAGTTTCTGGACGCCGGCGCGCTCGCGGGCGCGCGCCTCGGTGTGGCGCGCGACTTCATGGGAGTCGATCGCGAAGTGGACTGGATCATCGAGGCGGCGCTCGACGCGATGCGCGACGCCGGCGCCGAAGTTGTCGATGTCCGATTCCCGGAATGGCTCTTGGAGGTCGAGAGCGATTTCTACACCACGGTGCGCTGGCCGGAATTCCGTAAACAGATCGCGGAGTACCTGGAGGGCCTCGGTGACGGATATCCGAGATCCCTCGACGAGCTGGTCGATCGGTCCATGGCGCTGCCCTCGCGCGGGGAAGGAGTTCGTCCCAACCCGGGGCGCTGGAGCCTCTTCCTGCGCGAAAACGCGAGCGGAGAAGTCACCGACTACGCACACCTCGCGGTCCGGGAGCACGCTCTCCCACTGGTCCGTGCGCTCGTCGAAGGTCTGATGGATCAGGAGGAACTGGACGCGCTCGTGTACCCGACCTCCCCGATCCGGCCGGCGCTCATCGACCGGCCGCCGGATCTCTATGGACCGTCTCCGGTGCGGCTCGCCAACATGAGCGGATTTCCGGATCTGATCGTCCCCGCGGGGTTCACCGGTGGCGGGTTGCCAGTCGGCATTTCCTTCCTGGGACGGGCGTTCAGCGAACCCCGGCTTCTCGCTCTGGGCTACGCCTTCGAACAGCGGGTGCAGGCCCATCGGGTCCCCGCACACACTCCGGTGCTCCCCGGCGAACGCATCACCTTTCCGTGATGCAAAGCCGGGTCGCGGGCTAGTCCGGGATCCTCAGCACTCCTTCGGCGACCTCGATCGCCTGGCCGCCGACACGCACCAGGGAGGGTTGGCCGCCGTCGCGTTCGACTTCCACGTGGATCAAGCTGGGACGACCCATCTCGTAGCCCTGTTCGATCACGAGACGGACCGGATCTCCGTCGCCGTTCTTCACCAGCCCGTTCCGAACCAGCCAGGCGCCCAATGCGCCCGCGGCACTGCCAGTCGCCGGATCTTCGACCACCCCGAGGCCCGGGGCGAACATCCGCGCGTGAGCGGCGTTTTCCTCGCGGGCGCACTCGGTGGAGAACACCATCATGCAGTCGGAGCCGATTTCCTCGCGGTTGAGCAGCGTTTGGGTCGCCGCCGAATCCAGTTCCAGCTTTTCCAGGCTGCGGAGCGAACGCACCGGCACCATCAACTGTGGGAGCGCGGTGGAGACGACCTGCGCCGGCCTGCCGTCGGGAAGTACTTCATCGGCGCCGATGCCGAGGCAGGCGGCGAGAGCGTTCCGGTCGGTGAACTCGGCAAAGAAGCGGGGAGGCGCCTGGGTCATGACGACCTGTTCTACCGTGCCCTCGCGAATCCGAATGTCCACCGGGAGGACGCCGGCGCCGCACTCCTGATGGATACGGTGAACACCGGTTCCCAGGGCCTTCAGTCGTTCGCCCAGCCCGAGTTCTCCCCGCCGCGCCAGCACGAAGAACGTTCCCACGACGGGATGTCCCGCCAGGGGCAGTTCGGTGTTGGGGGTGAAGATTCGAAGACGGCAAAGCGCCTGCACGTCGGTGGGCGGCAGGACGAAGGCGGTTTCCGACAGGTTCATCTCAGCAGCAATCCGCTGCATCTCTTCCCCCGACAACCCTTCCGCACTGGTCACGATGGCGAGTGGATTGCCCGCGAAGGCGCGGTCGGTGAAAACGTCCGCCTGAAGGAACCGGTATTCGCGCACGAACGCCCCGAGTCTATCCCCTAGCCGCGAAAAGCCCACGGACCGCGCCGGGCGCGGACTTGTCCCGCTTTTGCCGAATGGCCTCTTCCGAAGCGAGCGTATGGGCGCGTTCGTTCCCGGGGTGACCGGCATGGCCCCGGACCCACTCGAATCGAACGGCCGGCCGCTTCGCGTGTGCCGCGGCCAGACGTCGCCACAGGTCGGCATTCTTGACCGGGCGGCGGCCCGCGGTCTGCCAGCCGCGCCGCACCCAGGACGGGAGCCACTCGGTGATTCCCTTGACCACGTACTGACTGTCGCACAACACGGTCGCCGGAACGCCGTCCGGCACCGCTTCCACGGCCCGGATGACGGCGGTGAGTTCCATGCGGTTGTTGGTGGTGTTCGGTTCGCCTCCCGAGAGGACCCGCTCCCCTCCCGTTCCGGAGAGGATTACCGCCGCCCACCCTCCCGGCCCGGGGTTTCCGAGGCAGGAGCCGTCGCAGGCGATCTGAAGCATCGGCCCGGTATCCTACGTTCCGGTTCATCCGATGTCTTGGATTCCCATGATTTCGCCGGACAGCGCGGCAGGCCGCTCGGGTCAGCTCGGCTCTCTCTACCGCCGCCACCGGCGTCCCGATGGTCTGGTGGACAACATCCTGAGGGTGTCCAGTCTGAATCCGGAAACGCTGGGGCACCACCTGAGCCTCTACGAGCACCTGATGCGTGGCGAATCGGGGCTCAGCCTCGCCGAACGGGAACTGATAGCGGTCGCCGTTTCCGTGGTCAACGAGTGCCACTATTGAATCGAGCACCACCGGAGGGGTCTTCTCCGGCTGACCAGGGACCGGGAGCTGGTGGACGCCCTCTGCCGCGATCCGGAGGGGGGTTCCCTTTCGCCCCGATTCCGGGCGCTCGCCAACTACGTCATCAAGCTGGCGCGAGCGCCGTCGAGCCTCGGCCCGCAAGATCTCGACCCGCTTCGAAACGCCGGGCTCTCCGACCGGGACATTCACGATGCCTGTGCCGTGGCGTCCTACTTTTGCTTCGTGAACCGCATGGCCAACGGGCTCGGCGTGGAGCTCGAAGAGGCGGCTCCCGGAGCCTGACGGCCACCCGATGCGGGGCCGGCCGGTTCGCGAACCCCTAGCTCCCCACGGCGGCGTCGAGTCGCTCGAGTTTCTCGTAGAGCGCCGGTAGCCGGCCCTTCAGGTCCTCGTAGGTAGCGGTGACCTCGCGGGACCCTTCGCGATCGCCGAAGAAACCCGGAGCCGCCATGCGCGCTTCGAGGCTCTCGACGGCAGCCTCGGTGTCCGCGATCGCCTCGAACACTTCCCGCCATTCGCGCCGCAACTGCCGCAACCGGTTCTTGCCCGGAGCCCGGCGTTCGCGCACGGCAGCCGCGCCCCCGACGTCCCGCTTCTTGCGGTCGGACGCGCCTGGCGGGCGCCGTTTGGGGGTTTCGGCAGCCTTGTCCGCGCCCGCCGGCGGGTTCGTCCGGGCGAGGTAGTCCGAATAGTTGCCCCAGTAGAGCGCGGCGTCGCCAGCGCCGATGGCGGCCACCCGGGTGGCGAGCGCGTCCATGAAGTACCGGTCGTGGGCGACGAACACGATGGTTCCCTGATAGTTCGCAAGGGCGTTCAGGAGTGCCGCCTTGGCGTCGAGATCGAGATGGTTGGTTGGCTCATCGAGCAGGAGGAGGTTGGCCGGGCGCAGAAACAGGCGAGCCAGCGCCAGCCGGCTTCGTTCGCCGCCGGAAAGGACCGCCGTCTTCTTGTCCACGGTCTCCCCCGAAAACAAGAACGCTCCCAGGATGTTGCGAATCTGCGGAAGCATCGCGAGCGGCGCGGCGTCGGCCATGGTCTCGCGAACCGTGCGGTCGGGGTCGAGATCGTGCCGGTCGGGGCCGTAGTAGGCGAACCGAACGTTGTGACCGAGTTCCCGCGTGCCGGCGCTCGGGGGATCTTCGCCGGCGATCAGACGGATGAGCGTGGATTTGCCGGCGCCGTTCGCCCCGGTGAGGGCAAGGCGCTGGCCGCGTTCGACCACCAGATCCACGCCCCTGAAGACTTCGTTGTCGCCGAAACTCTTGGCGACGCCGGTGAGCTTCACCAGAACCCGGCCGGAACGCGGCGGATGCGGTAGCCGCAATGCGACCCGCCGGGGCTCGGGGGGCACCTCGATCCGCTCGATTTTTTCCAGCATGCGAACGCGACTCTGAACCTGCCGCGCGCGGCTGGCCTGGTAGCGAAACCGGCTGATGAAACGCTCGTTGCGTTCAATCTCGGCCGCCTGCTCGGCGGCCCGCTTTCTGAGGTCGGCGATTTCGGCGGCGCGCTGCGTTTCGTACCGACTGTAGGTGCCCGGGTAGTTGCCAAGCCGCCCCATCCCGATCTCGGTGATGCGGGTGACGACGGAGTCGAGGAAGTAGCGGTCGTGAGCGACCAACACCAGCCCTCCGCGGTGCTGCGAGAGGAATCCGAGCAACCAGGTGCGCGCCTCGATGTCCAGATAGTTCGTCGGTTCGTCCAACAGGATGAGGTCATTCGCTTCCACCAGCAGCTTGGCAAGGGAGATCCGCATCTGCCAGCCCTGGCTGAAGGTCTCGACAGGCCGGTCCTGATCTCCGGCGGCAAAGCCCAGACCGGAAAGAACCTCGCTGATGCGGGCGTCCATTTCGTATCCGCCCCGGCGCTGCCATTCCTCTTCCTTTTCCCCATAGGCGGTGAGGAGTTCGGGCTGATCGGGAGTCCGGGACAGGAGTTCCGCCATGTCTTCCTGTTCTCGCCGGAGCTGCAACAGATCGGCGAATGCCGTGCGCACCTCCTCGGCGACGCTTCGACCCTTCAACTGGAGCCCTTCCTGGGGCAGGTAGCCAACCCGTTTCCGCTTGGCCAGCACGACTCTTCCGGCGTCCAGCGACACCAGTCCGGCGAGGACTTTCAGGAGCGTGGATTTCCCGGATCCGTTCGGCCCGACGAGGCCAATGCGATCTCCGCCCGTGACCTGCCAGGAGACTTCGCGAAGCAGCACCTGGTCTCCGTAGGCCTTCGAGCCTTCGACGAGTTGAATCATGGTTGGGCGCGGGGAACCGTATCGCGGGGGGACCCCCCGACGGCTTCCCGGGCCGCGCTGCGGAATCGGCGTTCGAAAAATGGGAGTGGGCCGGGTTGGTCATAATGCGGAGTCCATGACCCGGAGCATCCAGCCCCAACGCCGCCGGCTCCTGACGCTGGTGATAGCCGCCGCGTTGTCCGCCGTCGGCGCCCAGGCACCGGAGCAGGAGGCGGCGGCGCGGATGAGTCGAGGTGTGGCGCTGCTCGAGCAGTTCCGGTTCTCGGACGCGGCGACGGAATTCCAGCGGGTCGTGGCACTGAGGCCCGACTCGCCCGCCGCCCACGTGAATCTCGGGATCGCGTGGTTCAACGAGCGCGATTTTGCCGCCGCGCGGACTTCCTTCGGCACGGCTCGTGATCTCGATCCCGACGGGCTCCACGCCCTGTACAACCTGGGCCTCATCGAAAAACTCGAGGGCAATACGGAGGCGGCGCTCACTGCCTTCCAGCGGGTCGCCGAGGCGGATCCGGACGACGCGATGACTCAGTACTACCTGGGCGCCGCGTACGCCGCCACCGGTCGTCTCGAGGAGGCCGAGGCCGCGCTGCGTACCGCCATCCTGCTGCAGCCGGAGCATGAATCCGCCCACTTCAGCCTGGGGAACGTGCTCGTTCGCGCCGGCCGCCGGGAAGAGGGGCGCGCCCAGTTGATGCGGTTTCAGGAACTGAAGAACAGTTTTTCGGGTGCCGGAGTCTCGGCGGGGCTTCAGTACACCGAACTCGGGCCTTATGCGGAGGCCGTCGAGGAACGCCCGGCGCCGCTTCATCGCGCCCAGGACGAACCCTCGACGACGGGAAGGGCCACTTTCTCGGAAGCCACCGCGGGGTGGAACCTGGAGCTGTCCCCGGGGGATCCGGTGGTGGAACTTCCTGAGGCCCTGAGCGCGGAGGACTATTCGACCGCCTGGGTAGCCGGGAACCTGCTGCCTCGGCTCGGCTCGGGGGTCGCCATTCGTGACCTCGACAGGGACGGCCGGCCCGAAATCCTCTTCGTGCGGGGTGGATCGGTGCTCCTGTTTCGAAACACCGGGGACGGCTTCGAAGCGTGGGAGAACTCCGGCCTCGAAATCAGCGGGATGGTCAGTGTGACCGTCGGTGACGTGGATCTCGATGGGGATCCGGATCTCTATGCGGCCGGCGCCGGTCCGAACGCACTGTTCATCAACCGCTCCGGCGAGACCGGGCCTCTCTTCACGCGGGCGGAAGGCTCGGGAGCCGAGGGAGACCTCATCTCGGTGGGGGCCACCTTCGCCGATTTCGACCATGACGGCGATCTGGACATCCAGGTGGCCAACTACGCGCCCGCTTCGCTGGACGGGCTCGATTCCGTCCCTCCGGTCCTCCGCATTCCGGAAGACCTGCCAGGCGCTCCGAACCGGCTCTACCGGAACAATGGCAACGGCACGTTCACCGACGTAGCCGGGGAGACCGGGACGGACGGCGGGGCGCGGCGGAGTCTGTTCTCGCTGTTCTCGGATTGGGACGACGACCGGGACGTGGACTTCCTGGTCGTGAACGACGGCAGTCCCGTGCAGGTCTTCTCGAACGACCGGGTCGGCACGTTCACGGAGAGTGCGGGCGCCTGGGGCGTCGAAACCGCGTCCCGGATGCGGGGCGCCGCGGCCGCCGACTACAACCGTGACGGCTTCTTCGACCTGTTGCTCTCCGCCGAAGGCAGCGCATTGAACATGTTGCTGCGAGGATCAGGAGCTGGCGGCTTTTCTCCGGACATCGGATCCCCGTTCCTGCTGCGCGCCGGCGTCCCCGGGGCCCGGCACGGCGTCTCCTTCCTCGATGCCGACCACGACATGGATCTGGACCTGCTGATGGTCACCGCCGACGCTGCAGCTCCCCTCGTCTTCTATGAGAACACCTCGGCGGGGTTCTCCCGCGCGGGCGCGCCGGAAGCCAGGCTCGGCTCCGGGGAAGAGGCGCGGGCGCTGGCCACCGGCGATCTGGACGGCGATGGGGATCTCGACGCGGTGGTCGGCACCACGCTGGGCCGCATCCTCGCCTTCCGGAATGATCAGACGGGCGGCGGAAACTGGATGGCCGTGAGTCCGCGAGGCCTCCGCAGCAACCTCGACGGCGTGGGTACCAAGATCGAAGTGCGGGTTTCCGGCGTCAGCCAGCGCCGCCAGGTGCAGACCACCTCGGGATACCTGTCGCAGAACGATCTCCCCGTTCACTTCGGGCTGGGAGAGGCCCTGGCCGCCGACTACGTCCGGTTTCTCTGGCCCGGCGGGGTGAAACAGGTCGAGCTCGACGTTCCGGCCCTGGCGGTGGCGTCGGTGGAGGAGCTCAATCGAAAGGGCACGTCGTGTCCCGTCCTCTACGCCTGGGACGGGGAACGGATCCGCTTCGTGACCGACTTTCTCGGCGGCAGCGCTCTTGGGAACCTTCTGGCTCCCGGAACCTACAACTTCCCGGATACCGCCGAAGTGGTGAAGATGGAGGCGTTTCCCCTGGTCCCGCGGGAGGGCGCTTACGAGATGCGCTGGGTGAACCAGCTCGAGGAGGTCATCTTTTACGATCGGGCGGCGCTTTGGGTGGCCGACCATCCAGACGACGTGGATGTCTTCGCCCAGGAACGCCTGATGCCGGGCCCGCCCTATCCCGCTCCCGGACTCGTCGCGGTCAGGAATCGGCGTCCGCCTTCCCGGGCGTCCTCCTCAACTGAAGAAGGGTCCGAGCGCGATGTGACCGCGGCTCTCGCTCGGGTGGACCGCGAATACGTGGACGACTTTCCGCTGCTTCCCTTCAAGGGATACGCGAAGCCCCACGAGCTGACGCTCACCTTCGACGGGGTGCGGGCCGATGTCCCACACGTCCTCCTGCTCTACGGATGGGTGGACTACGCCGACTCGAGTTCCAACCTCGCCGCCTCGCAGGCCGGCGTCCAGGCCAAGCCCCCGGTCCTGGAGATTGCCGGAGACACCGGGTTCCGGGTCGCCGTGGATCCGATGGGATTCCCGGCTGGTCTGCCCAAGACAATGGTGGTGCCGCTGGAGGATGCCGGGGTCGAGAGCGGGCGTCCGCTCCGGATCCGAACGAACATGCGGATCTACTGGGACCGCATCGAGCTCGCCGAGGTCGCCGACACCCGGCTTCAGGAGTGGCGACTCGATGCCACGACCGCGGTCTTCGGCTTCGCGGGATATCCCGAACCCCACCGCCCTCGCGGAATTCCTCCGACCGAATACCGATACGACACCCGGGCCGCCCGGGACATCTGGGGCGCGCACGAGGGGGGCTACACCCGGTACGGGGATGTGCAGCCCCTCCTCGCTGCGATAGACGATCGCTATGTGATCGCCCGGCACGGAGACGAGGTGCGGCTCCGCTTCGACGCCCGGGAACTTCCCCCGCCCGCCCCGGGCAGCCGGCGCACGTTCTTCGCGTTTGCCGACGGATTCGGGAAGGACATGGACCTGAACTCCGCCCGGCCCCATACCGTGACGCCTCTTCCCTTCCACGGGATGCCGAGCTACCCGTATCCGGAGGGGGCCTACCCGGATTCCGAGGCCTTGGCGCGCTGGCGGGCTGAATACAACACGCGGCGCGTTGGCCCCGAGGGCCGTCACGGATTCCTGGGCGAGGAACCTCCGGTCGAGGTGACCGGGGAGACCTCGTCCTCGCGTTCCGGCGCCACCCGGGAGCGGCAACGCTGAGTCATCGAGTGGGTCATGCCCAGAGACATGCTGCGCGCCGAGCTCTACCGGCTCCTGTTCGACGACGAGCAGGGGGCGGCCGCATTCCTGGCGCCGCGAATGCTCGCCGATCCGCAGTCGCTCACTCCGGAGGTGCGGTGGTGCCTGATCTATCTCCTGCGCGGGATCCGCTCGGTTGCCGCGAGCAGCCGCCTACTCGAACCGGACTCGGTGCTGTACCTGATGGCTCACACCGTCGAAGCGGCCCGCCGGGTCACTGCGACCGTCGATTCTCACTGGTATGAGATCGCGAGGGATCTCCCGGGCCACTGGCTCCGGCGGTACGAGCACGGCGAGGTCCGCTACTCCCTGGACGAACTCCGCTATCTGAACGTCCTGCTCGCCCGGTTGTGGGTCGTGGAGCGGCAGCGGATCGCCTTCATGGACCCTCCGCTGCTTCCCCGCTACCTGCGGCGCACGGAAGAAGCGGCAGGGTTCCGCCGGGGTTGATCCCCGCGGACTTTCGACGATCCCTCGACAGCCTGTGGCAAAACCCCCGCGGCGTCCGCGGACCGTGGCTTGACGTGCCGGTCAGCCCCCTTCGCAGACGCCGTCCTCGATGTCGAGAATCATGTCCTCGACGTCCGCGGCTCGCGAGTCACCCCTCGCCAGGCGGAGGAACGCTCTGAAGTAGCGCTCCGCCGTGCTGCACTGGCCGCCGTTGAAGGCGATTACGCCCAGTGAGTAGTTCGCGTCCCTGGCGTTCGGATTGTTGGGATCCGCCGCGAGTGCGGCGCCGTAGTGGCGCATCATGCCGCGCTGGTCGTCGTTGCGGCCAGCGATGAACCCGAGCATCCAGTGGATGTCGGTGGCGTACTGCCCCTCCGGTTCCCGCTCGAGGTACGCGTTCAAGCGTTCCGCAGCGGTGTCGAACTGCTGGTCGTTGTAGGCGAGCTGGCCGGCGAGGAACAGAACCTGGGGCAACTGGGGGATGTCCGGATTCAGGTCGATCACGGCCGTGAACGACGCCTCGGCACCCGCGTTGTCCTCCGCCTGGAGCAGCGCGAATCCAAGCCGGAAGTGGACCTCCGCGTCGCTCGGATCGGCTTCCGCGACCTGGCGAAGCAGCGGAATCGCCGCTTCCCGGTCGCCCATCTCGATGCGGCTGATCGCGACTCTCCGACGGGCATCGGCGATCTGATCGCCGAGTTGGGCGGCCATCTCCGGATTCGCATCGGCGGCGCCAAGAAAGTCCTCGAACGATTCGATGGCTTCCGTCGCGCTTCCCTTGGCCTGATGGGCGTAGCCGAGGAAGAGATGGGCGACGAGAAAGTCGGGAGCGGTGGCGAGGATTGCGGGACACGCCGTGAGGGTGGTGTCCCAGGCGCCGGCCTGCGCCGACTCTACGCACTGCTGCTGGTTCTGGTAGTTGATGGTGGTGTGGGCGTACTCGACGTTCTCTTTGTAGAACTCCCACGAAGGGTGGCTCTCGTCGTGAACCGAGAGCAGCGGTTCGCAAGTCGCGATCACATCTTCCCAGACCTGGCTCTCGATGGCGGCCTCGCAAACCTCGTCCGGATCGTCCTGCACGGCGGGGTGAGGGAGCGCGGCGGAGAGCGCAAGAGCGGGGAAGATGAACGTCGCAACGAGCAGAAGCGGGAGTCCAGTGTTGCTCCGGAGTGACATGACAGAACCTCCTCGAGGTCGGGCGGGGCGCTGCAACCGGCGATTGCCGGCTAAACCCCCATTACCCCGTCCCCCGTAATGGAACGAGCCAGCCTAGCACAGGAAACGGGTAGGGGTAAAAAAGGGAAAACAAAGGTGGATCAGCGGGTTGTCATCCAGTCGGGCGGTCCGCGAGGAACGCGCGCGGATTGACCGGCGGGGCCGTTCTTGAGGCTCAGCCTCCCTCGCAACCGCCTTCTGCGATCGACGCCAGAATTTCGGTGACCTGGGCGGCGTTCGCATGATCCGGCGCCATTTCCATGAACGCCTGGTAGTGCTGCTCGGCGTTTCCGCAGTCATCGCGGTTGTAGAAGATGGTTCCGAGAGCGAAGTTGGCGTCCACGACGCGCGGATCCCCTCCCGCTGCGCCGGAGAGGAATCCCTGGTAGTGGGTGACGGCGCGGTCCTCGTTCGACCCCTGGAGCGCCTGCGCGAGCATGAAGTGAGCGTCCGGAACGCCCTTGTCTCCTGGAGCCGCGGCCAGGTAGGCGCTCAGCCGGGTGTCGGCCTTGGCGTAATCGCCCGCGTTGTAGTTGAGCTGGCCAGCGAGGAACAGCACGCTCGCGATGGGGTTGGGAGCATTGTCGATCACGACCGAGAACGCCCGCTCGGCGCCCGCGGAGTCACCGGTACTGAGGAGAGCGACCGCCAGCCGGTAGTGCACTTCCACGTCGGACCCGTTCGCTCGCGCGGCTGCCTGCAGCAGGGGAATGGCGTCCTGCATCGCGTTGACGCGGGCGTAGGCGATGCCGCCGGACCGCTGGGCAGTGGCCACCTGCTCCGAGAGTTGCGACGCTGCCTCCGAATTCCCCTGGACCCCGGTCAGGAAAGCGGCGAAGTTGACGGCGGTGTTTTCCCAGTTCTGTTGGGTCTGGTAGGCGACGCCGAGGAAGTAGTTCATGATGAACGCTCCCGGGTTCGCCTGGATCGCCATTTCGCAGTAGGTAATGACGCTGGCCCACTGTTGGGCTTCAAACGCTGGCTGGCACTGGAGGCTGTAGGCGTAGTTCACGGTTTGCGACCAGTGGGCGTAGTACGGGTGATCCTCGGGCAGGGTCTCCAGGACTTCGGGACAGGCGGCGAGAACCTGTTCGTAGTTCTGGCCGTCCACTGCCGCCAGGCAGGCGGCGGCCTTTTCCGGGTCCACATCCTGCGCTGCGGCGCTGGCTCCTCCGACGACGAAGCTAACCAGGAGGACCAGGAACAGGGTCAGGAATCGGGTGTGCATGGCGGATTTCTCCTTGACGGGTTGGCCGGACGCCCGTGGAGGGCACTCTGATTCAGCGGTCGCTGCCCGTGCGAAGTGCGGGAAACTAGCATAGGCCTTGGGGATTGGGCGAATTCCGGAATCCGCGATCAAGCCGGAGGCTCGCAGGGGGAGAAGCCCTCGGCGAGGTAACCCCTCACCTCCGAAGCGCGTTCGTGCTCCGGCGCGATCCGGAGGAAGTCCTCGTAGTGGTGGCGAGCTTGCTCACACGCCTCCCGGTCCGCCGCGATGGTTCCGAGAAAATAGTGCGCCAGCGCCGCGCGGGCACTGTCCGGCTCCACTTCGAGGAGCGCCGCGAAATGGTCGCGGGCCTCGTTTGCCGCCGTGTCCGAATCGGCCGCACCGGATTCCGACGCCCGGAGCGCTATGGATCCGGCCATCCAGTGTGCTTCCGCCGCGAACGGCCCGTCGGGCGCCGCATGCAGGTACTCGGCGAGATGGGTGAGCGCCGCGTCGTAGTCCCCGGCGTCATAGCGCAGTTGTCCCAGGAAGAACTCCGCCTGGCTGATCTGGGGGGCTTCCCGCGCCACGACACCAAAGGCCGCCTCGGCGCCTTCCCGATCACCCTCCTGCATCAACCCGACACCCAGGAAGAAATGAACCTCGGCGTCCGCCGCGTCGGCCGCGGCGGCGCGCCGCAACAAGGGAAGGGCGCTTGTCAAGTTTCCGGCGCGAAACCACGCGAGTCCGGCATTTCGCGCCGCCACTGCGAGCTGATCCTGCGGGCGCGGTCCGTCCGCCGGTAATTCCTCGACCGCCGACATGAAGGATTCGAAAGCGCCGCCCGCCTTCTCCCATTCCTGCCTCGCCTGGTATGCGAACCCGAGGAAGTAGTGGATGCCGTAGGCGTCCGGAAGCGCCCCGATCGCGGCTTCGCAGTGCGTCACCGCCGCTGCCCAATCAGATGCCTGGGCTGCGGCCTCACATTCCCGGGCCGCGGCGTCCGGGTCCTGCGGAGCAGCGGCGGACGCGGCAACGGGCGTGAGGAGAGAGGCCGCGATCAGCAGCCGGGTGACGCTCGGCTGACTCCTCTGCAAGAGGCGGCCGCGCGCCGAAGGCGGCACGGCTGCTAGGTCGGTGAGCCGGTCCGCGACTCGTTTCCGGAAGGTGAGGACTTTTCGGTGCCGGGCGCGCCAGCCTTCTTGCCCGAATCCGCTTTGCCGGCCTCGCTTCCCGAGTCGGAATTGCCCGGCGAGCCGCCCTTTGCGGAGGACCCGTTGGCGCCGTTGCTCCCCTTCCGGGCGTAGTCGGTCACGTACCAACCGCTGCCCAGGAACTGGATGGCCGGACTGGAGACGATCCGGCGGGCGGCTCCCCCACAGTGCCGGCAGGCATCGAGTGGTTCGTCCTTGAGGCGCTGTATCGCTTCGAACACCTGATCGCACGCGTCGCAACGATATTCATAGATGGGCATGGGTTTCCGAGCGCTGGCGCTGGGAGTTTAGCGAAGGAGTTCGCCTCCCAACGACGGAGGCGAACTACCGACCCGTCAGGGGCGGCGTGGTGGACGGCGGGCTTCGATGGCCGGTTGCCTGTTCGTAGGCGTAGGCGATCCGGAACAGCGCGCCCTCGCCCAGGGAGTCTCCCAGCAGTTGGAGCCCGCCCGGCAGTCCGGCGGGAGTGAATCCCATGGGAACGGTGACCGCCGGGAAACCGGTGGGCGGGGACAACTGGGGCGAGTTGTTGCCATCGGGAGTGGTCAGGTCCCCCAGCAGCCTGGGCGGGTTGCTCCAGCTCGGGAACGCCAGGGCGGTGAGGTTTTCCCCGGCGAAGAGGTTTCCGACCTCCTCCCGAAGCTCGGACGCCCGGCCGTTGGCCTCGGAGCACAGTTCATCCGGCTCGCCTTCAACCTCGAGCGCCGTTTCGAGCCGGGCGCCAATGGAGGGGTGATAGTCGCCTCCCTCCACGATCGCCGCCAGCGTCGTGACCGGAGCGTCCGGCCCGAGGCTGTCCAGATAACTCTCGAGTTGAGCGCGGAACGGATTGCACCAGAGCGATCCCGGGGCGTCGAGCCCCTCGATCCTCACCGGATCCACGACGGTCGCCCCGAGTTCCTCGAGACTCGCGAGGGACGCCTCGAAGAGTGCCCCGATTTCGGCGTCGGCGGTATCGGTGTCGCTGAGCTGGCGGACTACGCCGATGCGGACATCGGTCAGCGGGCCGGCGTCGAGATATTGCAGATAGTCGGCCTCGCGTTCGAATCCGGCGGTCGCCGGGTCCGCCGGATCCGGCCCCGCCAGCACGTCGAACACCCGCACTCCGTCCTCGACGGTGCGCGCCATCGGGCCGCCAACGTCCCGGAACAGATTCAGGGGAACGATCCCATCACGGCTGGTGAGCCCCATCGTGGACCGGATCCCGAAGAGCGCGTTGTGGGAAGAAGGCCCGCGGATGGAGTTGCCGGTGTCGGTACCCAGCCCGGCGGCGCCGAAGCTCGCGGCCACCGCGGCGCCGGTTCCGCCGGAAGAGCCGGCGGGAACGCGGTAGGGGTCGTAGGGATTGCGGGTGTGACCGGGGACCACGGAGCCGAGGCTTTCATAGGGACTGAAGGCAAACTCGGCCATGTTCGACTTCGCGAGGACGATGGCGCCCGCCTCCCGGATCTTCCGCACCTGAAAGGCGTCGTCGGGGGGCAGCGAGTCCTGGAGCGACGCCGACCCCGCGGTCGTGGGCAGGTCCGCGGTGTCGTAGTTGTCCTTGACGATCATCGGCACGCACTCGAGGGGCCGCTCCGGGCTGAACCCGGCAGCCGCGAGGCGTTCGTCGGCTTCCCGGGCGCGCGCTACGGCTTCGGGGTTGACCATCACGATTGCGTGGAGGGCCGGCCCCTGCCGGTCGTAGGCCTCGATGCGGGCGAGGTAGGCCTCCACCAACTCGGTACAGGTGAACTCTCCGTCCTGGAGGCCGCGGTGGATTCCGGCGATGTCGAGTTCCACGACGTCGAGACCGGGCGCGGCTGTCGGTTCCGAACCGTTGCAGCCGCCCGTGACTCCCGCGACCAGGATCGCCAGCGCGACCCCGCCCTTTTTTCCGAATGTTCCCGCTGTACCGACCATGATCCGATTCTACGCCTCCCTCCGGCGGCCACCGGCGCGCGCCGCCGTAACGGCCGGTGGGGAAACCCGCGTGGGTTTTGCCACAGGCTGCCAAACCGCGTGGGGGTGCGGTCAGCGCGTCTGGCCAGGATCCCGCCCGGAGCGGCCGGGGGTTGCGATTCCGCTCGGGAGATTGCTTCGCTACAATGCCGGCCCCATGACCCTCAGCGAGGCAACCCGGTCGCGTCCGTCACGGCAATGGCTGTGGCGATGGCGATTTTGCTTTAGGCCGGGCTCGTCTCGCGTCCGTTTGATCCACTGATTGCGGCGGGAGGCGGCCCGACCCGGGACGTCTCTGGACGACGGCGCGAGAGGGCGCCCCAAAAGCGCCCGCCAAGGCTCTGAGGTTCCCGGTTCGGGACGCAGTGACCGTCACCCACCACCCAAGGAGCCAATACCCTTGATCGCCCCACTTCTCGAAACTCTCCTTTCTGGCGAATCTGCCGAATCCGGCGCGCTGGAGGCTGCCCTCCATCGAATCCTCTCCGGCGAGAGCGATGTGGCCCAGACGGCGGGACTCCTCGTCGCGCTTCGGGTCAGCGAGCCCGACGCGGCCACCCTTGCCGCTTGCGCCCGGGCGCTCCGGAACCACCGCAAGGCCGTGATGTCACAGGTCCGGCCACTGGTGGACACCTGCGGAACCGGCGGTGACAAGAGCGGCACGTTCAACATCTCGACGGCTTCGGCTTTGGTCGTGGCGGCTGCCGGCGGCGCCGTCGCCAAGCACGGGAATCGAAGCGTGTCCTCGATCACCGGTAGCGCCGACGTCCTGGAGGCGTGCGGAGCGCCTCTCCACCTCGAGCCGGGGCAGGCATCCCGCATTCTCGACTCCACGGGTTTCGTCTTCCTCTTTGCCCCGGCCTTCCACCCGGCGATGGCGCACGTCGGACCCGCCCGCCGCGCTCTCGGCATCCGCACGCTTTTCAACGTCCTCGGGCCGCTGGCGAATCCGGCCCTCGCGGAGCGCCAGTTGATCGGCGTTTACGACCCGGCATTGACCGAGACGGTGGCCGGAGCGCTCGCCGAACTGGGCTCGGCTTCGGCGCTCGTGGTGCACTGCGACGGCCTTGACGAAATCGGGCTGCACGCCACCACCAAGGGGCATGCGCTGAGCGACGGGGAGGTCCGCCCGGTGGAGATTCAGGTCTCGGAGCTCGGACTGCAGAGCGCGCCGATCGACGAACTCCGGGGCGGCGGAACCGCCGAGAACGCCGAAATCCTCAGGGGAGTGCTCTCCGGGAAGGATCAGGGGCCGAGACGGGACGTGGTGGCCGCGAACGCGGGAGCCGCACTCACCGTGGCGGGCCTCGCGCCGGACCTCCAGGCGGGAGTACGGAGCGCGCTGGAAACCCTGGCATCCGGCCGCGCCTTGCGGACCCTGGAGCGTTACGTCGAAACGAGCATGCGCATGACGGGCATGGTCCCGGCGTGACCAACCGGGTGCTGGCCCGACTGATCCGGGGCGCCGAAGCGAGAGCGGAGCGCCTGGCGGCCGCTCCGCCGCCCGGAATGCCGGAGCGGGAGCCACCTTCTTTCAAGAACGCGATCGGCGGACGCACCCGCCTGTCGGTGATCGCCGAGTTCAAGCGGAAGAGCCCGAGCGCCGGCGCCATTCGCGACGACGATCCGGCGGCCCGCGCCGTGGCCTATCGGAAAGCTGGCGCATCTGCCGTTTCCGTACTGACCGACCCGGACGCCTTCGGGGGTTGCCTCGAGGACCTGCAGGCCGCCTCGGTTGCTTCCTCGCTGCCCATCCTGATGAAGGACTTCGTTGTGGATCCGGTGCAGGTCCGGGCCGGTTGGGCCGCGGGGGCTTCCGCCGTCCTGCTCATCGTGCGCTGCCTCGATGAGGCCCGCCTTCAGCTTCTTTACGGAGAGGCCCGATCCCTGGGACTCGACGTGCTCGTCGAGGTCCATGACGCGGCGGAGCTTGACCGGGCGCTGGCGCTTCCGGAGGCGATCGTCGGGATCAACAACCGGGATCTCGACACCCTGGAGACCGACCGCCGGCGTGCCGCGGCGCTGCTGCCGCGGGTTCCCTCCGCGCGGATAGCGGTGGCGGAAAGCGGGTACCTTGAGCCGGCGCATCTCGGCGAACTGCGGGGACGGGCGGATGCCGTCCTGATCGGAACCGCGCTGATGCGCGCCCCGGATCCCTCGGCGTTCCTCCGGACTGCCACCGAACCGGCACTGGCCAGCGTCTGAGGGGTCCGGGCCGACGGCGGGGAGATCACGGTGGAGATCAAGATCTGCGGTCTCCGGAGACCGGAAGACGCGCGGCTCGCCGTCCGGCTGGGGGCTCAATGGATCGGCATTGTCCGGGCGCCGGACTCTCCCCGATCGGCAACGCTTCCCGAAGCCCGTGAGGTCATCGCCGCCGCCCGGGAGGTAAACCCCGGAATCCGTCCCGTGCTCGCGACCGGAAGGCGCACCCGCGACGAGGTGGCTTCCGACGCCGTCGCGCTCGGGATCGAGCGCGTCCAGCCCCACGGGTTGTCGGATGCCGGAGTCCGGTCGCTTCGGGAGGCCGGGTTGATCGTCCATCGGGTGGTGACGGTGCCGGAGGCGGCGGACCGACTGCCGGCCTTCGCTCCTCCCGAGCCGGATGACGGACCGCTCGTGTTCGATGTGGGGGGCGGCGGCAGCGGCCGCGTCTTTGACTGGCGGATTCTTGGGGAGCGGGCCCCCGGGAGGGCGTTCATCGCGGGAGGCTTGAAGCCCGAAAACGTCGGTGGCCTCCTTCCCTTCCAGCCTTGGGGCGTGGACGTTTCAAGCGGCGTCGAATCCGCTCCCGGGGTCAAGGACCCGGATCGGTTGCGGCTCTTTTTCGACCGGTTGCAGCCGGAATTCGTCCCATGAAACGGGGACTTCGGCCCCGGCAAGGCGCGTTCGGTTCCTTCGGAGGGCGGTTCGCTCCCGAACTCCTCACCCCGGCACTCGAGGAACTGGAAGCGGCGCGCAAGGAGATCGTGCCAGGTGCGGCGTTTCGCAGCGAACTGGACCGCGAAGCGAAGGCGTGGGTGGGACGCCCGACGCCGCTCACCCGGGCTCCCCGCTTTTCGGAGCGGGCCGGACTGGAAACGGTCTTCAAGCGCGAGGATCTCCTCCACGGCGGCGCGCACAAGGCGAACAACGTGCTGGGACAGGCCCTCCTGGCCCGGCATATGGGGAAGAAGCGGCTGATTGCGGAGACCGGCGCCGGCCAGCACGGGACCGCGACGGCGATGATCGCCGCCCGGTTCGGAATGCAGGCGGTGATCTATATGGGGCAAAAAGACATGGAACGCCAGGCCCCGAACGTGAAGCGGATGCAGTTGTGCGGCGCTGAGGTGGTGCCGGTCACGGCTGGCGCCCGGACGCTGAAGGATGCGATCAACGAGGCGCTTCGCGACTGGACCGCAAGCCTGGCAACGACCCACTACCTGCTCGGGACCGCCGCGGGTCCCCATCCTTTTCCGCGCCTCGTGCGGGACTTCCAGGCGGTCATCGGCCGCGAGGCCAAACGGCAGTGGCGGCTGGAACTCGGCGGGCTTCCCGACGTGGTGGTGGCTTGCGTGGGAGGAGGAAGCAACGCGATCGGCATCTTCCACGCGTTCGTGCCGGAAGCATCGGTGCGGCTCGTCGGGGTCGAACCGGGCGGGGCGGGTCTGGAGAGCGGACGCCACGGTGCAACCCTGGTCCGCGGTACCCCCGGCCTCCTCCACGGGGCCCGCACCATGGTGCTGCAGGATGACGAGGGGCAGATCCTCGAACCGCACAGCATTTCGGCAGGGCTCGACTATCCCGGAGTGGGCCCCGAGCACGCGCACCTTCAGGAGATCGGGCGGGCTGCCTATGTCGCGGCCACCGATGACGAAGCGCTGGCCGCCTTCGAGATCCTGTCAGCGACCGAGGGGATCGTGCCCGCCTTCGAACCCTCCCATGCGCTGGCTTTCGTCCTTCGCGCCCGGCAGTCGGGGGAGATTCCCGAAGGGGCGCGAGTCCTCCTGAACCTGTGCGGGCGGGGCGACAAGGATCTCGAGACCTACTTCGCGCTGGGCCGGTTGACCGAGCCGGAAGCGCGATGAGCCTGTCGGCGCTCCGTGCCGCGCTTCGGCGCGGCCCCGCGGTTTCACCGTGTCTGGTTCTGGGAGATCCGACTCCGGAGCTGACGGTCGCGCTGGCCCGCGCCGCGGTGGACGCGGGTGCGCCCGCACTCGAGGTTGAGTTCCCCTTCAGCGATCCGGTAGCCGACGGTCCGGCAATCCAGGCGGCGGTACAGCGGGCCCTGGCGGGCGGGACCTCAACCCGCGCGGCCTTCGCTCTGTTGGGAAGGATTGCCGATGCCTGCCCGGGGATCCCGCTGAACCTGCTGGTGTACGGGAACCTGGTGCACCGGATCGGCTACCAGCGCTTCGCCGGTCAGGCCGCCGATTCGGGAGCTTCCACGCTCCTGGTCACGGATATCCCGCTCGAGGAGTCGGCGCCGCTACGGCGCGCCTGCCGCGGCGCCGGCCTCGGCCATGTGGAGCTGGCTGGCCCGTTGACTCCGGAGGGACGCCTTCAGCGGCTCGCAAAGGTTTCGTCGTTTGTGTACCTCGCCGGCTTTCAGGGCGTGACCGGCGTGCGCCGCGGCGGCTTTGACGCGATGCTGCACCGGGTTTCGGAAGTGGCAGACATGGTGGAGGTTCCCATCTGCGTGGGATTCGGGCTGTCCGAACGCGCGCAGATCGTGCGCGCTTTCGGGGCCGGCGCCCGCATCGCGGTCGTCGGCAGCCATCTGGTGCGGGTCGTCGAGCATCTGTACCGCACCCCGGCCGACGCGGATCGGCTGCTCGCCGGCTACCGTTCCGCCGTGCGCGAACTCACCGCGGGCAACTAGGGGAAAGAAAACGATGCTGGTCATCATGGGGACGGGCCCCACCGAGGAGCAGTGCCGGCGGGTGGAGACCGCAATCCGGGACATGGGCTTCACACCGCTCCGGGTCCCCGGCGCTGGCCGGACCGCCATCTGCGTTACCGGCAACCGGGGTCCGGTGGACCCCTCGTTCCTGATCCGGCTCCCGGGCGTGGCGCAGTGCATCCCGGTCACCAAGCCGTTCAAGCTGGTCAGCCGCGAAGTTCATCCGGCGGACAGCCTCGTGGAAGTTGCCGGCGTGACGGTGGGCGGCCCCGACCCGGTGGTGATTGCCGGACCCTGCAGCGTCGAGACCGAGGCCCGCACCGTGAAGATCGCCCGCGCGGTGAAGGCCGCCGGCGCCCACGCGTTCCGCGCGCGTCTGTGGGCCGAGCGGGTCGGTCCCTACCACTTTGGCGGGGTTGGCGATGAGGGGTTGCATACCCTTGAGCGGGTGCGCGAAGAGACAGGTCTTCCGATAATCACCGAAATCATCGATCCGCGCTCTGCCGAGCAGGTGGCCGAACGCGTGGACGGTGTCCAGATCGCTGCCCGCCACATGGAGAACGAACCGCTTCTCGAAGTGGCCTCCCGTCTGCAGAAACCGGTCATTCTCGAGCGCGCGCCATCGGCGAGCGTCGAGGAATGGCTGCTGGCTGCGGAGTCCCTGCTGGCGCGGAAGAAGACCGATGTGATCCTGTGCGAGCGGGGAATCCGGACCGGCGGCCAACGGCGCACGCTGCTCGACCTCCACGCCGTGCCGGTCGTGCGGCGTACCTCGCACCTGCCCGTCCTGGTGGATCCCTCGCATGCGGTTGCCGAGCGGGACCGGGTTCGACCGCTGGCCCGCGCGGCTCTGGCAGCCGGCGCCTCCGGAATCGCCATCGCCGTGCATACGCATCCCGATACGGCCTATACGGATCCGCGCCAGACCGTGGATATCCCGACTTTCGAAGGGATTTTCCGGGATCTCCGCACGTTTCGGGATTTCGAGACAATCTGACGTGCCGCAGGAACCGCAAATGACCGACCAGACGCCGCCCGCACCAGACCCGGGCGACATTTCGTTCGGACGCACGCTGCTCCAGTTCTTCGTAATCCCGATGCTGGTGGTGGTGCTCGGCGTCGGGATCTTTCTCGGATTCGCGTGGCTCGTCTCTGACGACACCACCGCGGAAGAACACCTCCAGCGGATGCGTTCCGGGGGGCACCGGGAGCGGCGGCAGGCGGCATTCGAACTCGCCAACCGCATTCAGCACGGCGAGCCGGGGGAGTTCGGCGCCCTCGGGCCGGACCTGGTACGCGCTTTTGACGAGGCGGAGACGCCGGCGGACCCCTGGGTGCGCCAGTACCTGGCCCTCGCGCTCGGGACGCTCGCCGAGCCCAGCGCCGTTCCCTCGTTGGCGAACGCGCTGTCCGATCCGGATGAAACCGTCCGCGTCTATGCCGCGTGGGCGCTCGGGTCCATCGGCGGAGAAACCGCGGTTTCCGCACTCGGCGAAGCCAGCCGGGCCGACGACGCGGGGCTGCGCACCATGGCGGTCTATGGGCTCGGCGCCATCGGCCATCCCGCCGGCGCCGACGCGCTCCGGCGGGCTGTTAGCGATCCGGTTCTCGATGTCTCGGTGAACGCGGTGGTGGCGCTCGCCCGGATCGGTGACCAAGCCGCTGCCGACCGGTTGCTTGGCATGATGGAGCCGGACTACTGGACCGGCGTGCCGGGAATGCTGGACGGGGAGCGGACGCTCGCCCGGCTGAGCGCCGTCCAGGCGGCGGGAGTGCTCGACGTTCCGGCGATCCGGGCCCGGCTCGAGGAGGTGGCCGCCGGCGATCCGGACCTCAGGGTCCGGGGGGCAGCCCTTGCGGCGCTTGCGGGCGGCGGGACGGCCGGCAGCCCGGGCGTCCCCGAGGCGCCCCGGTGAGCAGGTTGCCGGACAAAATCCATAATCCGATTTTCGAGGGCTTCCGTTAGAATCCCGCGCCGATCCAACCCTTCCGAATTCCACCCATGCCTGAACCTCCGGCCAGTCCAGCACCCGGCAAACCAGGGGCCGAAAAACCTGCCGCGGCAAAGCCGGCCCCGAGGCGGGCTGCCAGCGCCGCGAAGAAGGTCACCCGCCGGGAGTTCCCGTTCCTGGCCATCGGCTGGGCCGTGTTCACGGCGGCGATGGCGGCCGGGCTTACCGCGATGGGCCGGTTCATGTTCCCGAACGTCCTCACGGAGCCGCCCTCGACGTTCACGGCCGGTTTTCCGGACGATTTCGCGATCGGTGTGGTGGATACGCGCTTCAAGGAGCGTTACCAGGTCTGGATCGTCCGCGACGAGGAGGGGATCTACGCGCTCTCCACCATTTGCACTCACCTGGGGTGCACCCCGAACTGGCTCGAAGCCGAGAGCAAGTTCAAGTGCCCGTGCCACGGCAGCGGGTTCTACGCCTCGGGAATCAACTTCGAGGGACCGGCGCCCCGGCCGCTCGAGCGGGTGGGGGTGAGCCTCGCCGAGGACGGTCAGGTTCTGATCGACAAGTCGCGTCTCTTCAAGTTCGAAGCGGGGCAGTGGGAAGATCCCGCTTCCTTCCTCTCCCTGACGTAATCCGGAGGCAAGGGGCGTCATGTTGAAACGCATCCTGGCCCCCCTCTCCACGGCGTGGAAGGAAGCGACGGACTCGCAGGTCTGGACCTCGATCTTCCGTCACGGCAAACCGGTCAGCAACCGGAACCGGGCGCTCGTGATGATGAGCAACGTGTTCCTGCACCTGCATCCGGTCAAGTCCCGGAAGGCGGGAATCAAGCTCCGCTATACCTGGTGCATGGGAGGGATCACCTTCTTCCTCTTCCTGGTCCTCACCCTCACCGGTTTGCTCCTGATGTTCTATTACCGGCCCACGGTCGAATACGCCTACGCGGACATCGTGGACCTGCAGGAGCATGTGCCGCTTGGCATCATGCGGGAACTCCATCGCTGGGGCGCGCATGCGATGGTGATCACCGTGTGGCTCCACATGCTGCGCGTCTTCATGACGGGCTCCTACAAGCCGCCGAGAGAGTTCAACTGGGGTATCGGGGTGGTCCTCCTGGTCCTCACCCTGCTCCTCTCCTTCACCGGCTACCTGCTGCCCTGGGACCAGCTCGCGATCTGGGCGATCGCGGTCGGCTCCAACATGGCCCGCGCCACTCCGCTGCTGGGGACGGAAGGTCCGCTAACGGCGTCCCTCACCCTGGGGGACATCAACCTCATCAATTCGGGGAACGATGCGCGCTTCGCGCTGTTGGGTGCTCGCTCCGTCGGGCAGCCGACGCTCCTCCGCTTCTACGTCCTTCACTGTGTCGGGTTACCCCTGGTCGCCGCCTTCCTCATGGCAGTGCACTTCTGGCGGGTCCGCAAGGACGGGGGTATCTCGGGGCCGATGTAGGTCCGTGTTCCGATTCCACGTTTGAGAGAAAACGCTCCGGCCGCGACGAGTTGAGACAGTGACCGACCTCTTCAGGGACCTCGTCAACTGGGCCTCGGGGCCTACGGTCCTCTTCACGATCGCGACGCTCGGTCTCCTGCTCGCGTTCCGCTTCACCCAGGTCTGGAGCAAGACCTCCGCGAAGGTGTTCTTCGCGCTGCTTGCCGTCTTCTACACCGCGAGCATGTGGGATCCCGACTTCCTGCTGATCGTCGCGAAGCCCGACAACATCCCGATCACCGGGGTCATCTTCCTGGTCTTCTTCTTCACCTGGTACGCGATGCACCAGGGGATCGAGAACGACAAACGGACCGCGGGGGAAGGTGAGGTTCTCGAGAAGAAGGAGTCCGAAAAGGTCTGGGTGTGGCCGGATCTCGTTTACACCGAGATGCTGGCGATGGTGTTGCTGAGCGTCGTGCTGCTCGTGTGGTCCATCCTGTTGGCGGCGCCGCTCGAGCAGCCGGCGAACCCTGCCGATTCTCCGAATCCCTCGAAGGCCCCCTGGTACTTCCTCGGACTCCAGGAGATGCTCGTCTATTTCGACCCGTGGCTTGCGGGAGTGGTGTTTCCCACCCTGATCATCGTGGGCCTGATGGCGATTCCCTACATCGACACGAACCCCAAGGGCAACGGCTACTTCACCTTCAAGGAGCGGAAGGCCGAGATCGTCATCTTCCTTTTCGGCTTCCTGATCCTCTGGTGCCTGCTGGTGGTTTCGGGCACGTTCCTGAGGGGTCCCAACTGGAACTTCTTCGGCCCCTACGAGTACTGGGACGTCCACCGGGTGGAACCGCTGCTGAACGTCAACGTCTCCGATTTCTTCTGGGTGAAGCTCCTCGGGCAACCGCTGCCGACCGGCGGATTCTTCGCCGCGCTCATGCGCGAATGGCTCGGAATCCTGATGGTGGGGGCCTACCTGTTCGTCCTTCCGGTGATGATGTCGTGGCCGCGGGACCGACTCCCCCCCGGACTGAAGTGGCTGAGCTGCCACAGGTACTACGACAAGATGGGCGCCACCCGGTACTACGTCGGGATCAGCCTGTTCCTGATGATGATGAGCCTGCCGATCAAGATGTATCTGCGCTGGGCTTTCAACCTGAAATACATCGTCGCCTTCCCGGAAATTTTCTTCAACATCTAGCAGTGGTAGAAGCGCCCCTTATCCCGCCAGTGCCCGGAAGCGAACCGGGTTTCCCGCACCTTGGGATCGGGGGCGCTTCCACCCCTGCATGTTGGAGCGCCTCGCTGCGCGATTCGCTCCAAGCATTTTTCGTGGGGAGGGGACGCCCCTCCCCACCCCCCACCCCCGCGGCGCCTGGCGCCGCGATTCCGGCAGCGGTCCAGCGCGCGATTGCAGCGCCCCGCATCTTGTTGACCAATTAGGGAACACCTGTGTCCAAAGTCGCTCCCGGCCACGCCCACGACATCTCGAAGCTGAACATCATCTTCGCGGTTTCGAGCGTTTTCCTCCTCTTCGCAACCGTGTGGATGATCTGGTTCGACTACTCGCGGGAGTGGAAGGGCTTCCAGCGCGAATTCGTCCAGATGGAGCGCGACCTGACGGTGCGTCAGATCCAGGAGGCGCAGCAGGGGATCAACCAGGCGGAACTGCAGCGCATCCAGGCCGAACTCCAGCAGGCCGAGACGGCACTCGCCGCCGAGCAGGCCGCCCTTGCAGCCCTGGAGGCGGAAATCGCCGACCTCGACGAACGCCGCACGCTGGCGGACATCCGCGAGCGCGAGATCAAGGCGGTGTACGACTCCGACAAGTTCTACTACGAGGAGACCCGCGAGCGGGGCACGCCGCTCGGCAGGGCGGTGAGCGACGAGGAATTCCAGGCGCTCGAAGCGAGCTTCTTCGAAGCCCGGGATGTCCGGGTGGCTCTCGACTTCGATTTGACCGGCAAGCGAGCCGAAGTCCGCGAGCGGAGATCCAGCGTGACGGAACTCGCGGGAGGCATGGAAGAGCTGACCCAGGCCGTGACGCTCGCCCGCAACAAGCTCGACAGCCTCGCGCCCAGCTTCCCGAACACCTTCCGCAACCTGCCCGTCGTGGACTTCATCGATCCGTCCATCGAAGTCCAGCAGGTACTCGTCCGGAACGTCACCGAAGAACTCAACTTTGCCCAGGTGCCGCGGATCGACCGCTGCCAGACCTGTCACCTCGGGATCGACAACCCCGATTACGCGGACGCGCCCCAGCCCTTCACCACCCATCCGGACCTGGACATCTTCGTCAGTCGCGAGTCCAACCACCCGGTGGACGACTTCGGCTGCACGTCCTGTCACCTGGGGCGTGGACGCAAGCTGAGTTTCAGCGGCGCGACCCACACTCCCGAGTCGGTTGAGGAAGAACACGCGTGGATGGAGCAGCGCGGCTGGAAGGAAGACCACTACTGGGACAGCCCGATGTACCAGACGGACCTCACCGAAGCGGGCTGTATCAAGTGTCACCGCGATCAGGTCTTCATTCCCGGAGCGCAAAAGCTCAACCAGAGCCGGATGACCTATGAACTCGCCGGCTGCTGGGGGTGTCACAACACGGTCGGCTACGAGGACAAGCGGAACCGCGGGCCGTCGCTCAAGCAAATCGCTCACAAGACCGATCGCGACTTCGTGGCGCGCTGGATTCGGGACCCGAAGAACTTCCGGCCCTCGACCTGGATGCCGACTTTCTGGAATCTCGACAACAACCCGGACTCCGAACTCGAGGCTCGCAACGACACCGAGGTCGCGGCGATCGTGGAGTACGTCTTCGAGCACTCGACCGATGATGCCGACTACGCGGCTCCCCCGGCAGGAAACGCGGCGCGCGGCGAGGCGCTGGTCAGCGAGCTGGGTTGCCTCGGGTGCCACCTCATCGACGAGAGCGGCTACGACCAGGCAAGCATCTATCGCCGGCGCGGTCCGGCACTTACCGGCACCGGCACCAAGCTGGATGCGGGCTTCGTCTTCGAATGGGTCAGGAATCCCAGGCACTATTGGGAAGAGACCTACATGCCGGACCTCCGGCTCACGAACCAGGAGGCCGCGGACATCACCACCTGGCTGATGGAGCTCGAGGCTGCCCCGTTCGCCGCGATGGCTGTCCCGCAGGCCGACGGCGATCAGCTCGACGAGATCACGCGCGAGTTCCTGAGGACCAGTCTCCCGGATGCGATGGCTGCCGAGCGCCTCGCCGAAATGTCGGAGCGGGACAAGTTGCTCTTTTCCGGTGAATGGTTGATTCGCCGGCACGGCTGCTTCGGCTGCCACGAGATCGGCGGCTTCGAGGACGCTCAGAAGATCGGCGTGGACCTCTCGACCTGGGGATCGAAGATGGTCACCCGCCTGGACTTCGGCTACATCGACATCCCGCATACCCGTCAGGCGTGGCTGGAGCAGAAGTTGGCCAGCCCCCGCAGCTACGACCGGGGGAAGGTCAAGAGCCCGGCCGAGAAACTCCGCATGCCGCAGTTCGGTTTCACCGACGGCGACCAGCGGCACATCGTCCGGAACGTGCTGGGCCTGGTGCGCGACGAGTTCCCGCAGGAGGGAGTCAAGACGCTCTCGGCGGCCGAGGCCGTCGCCGAGGAGGCCCGCCACCTCATCCACAACTACAACTGCCGCGGCTGCCATCTCATTGACGGCGTCGGTGGAGGGATCTACGAGACGATCGAAGACACCGGAATGCGGCCGCCCGACCTGCACACCCAGGGCAGCAGGACGCAGGCCGACTGGCTCTACCACTTCCTTCAGGACCCGAGCGAGGTGCGGTTCTGGCTGAACGTCCGGATGCCCAGCTTCAACTTCACCAACGAGGAATCGAACACCCTCATCTCCGGTTTCCTCGCGATGGACGGCGCTCAGCCGTTCGATGACGAGCAGGACCGGGTGTATGACCGGGCGGAGCTCCGGGTCGGCGCTCAGCTCCTCGACCAACTCCAGTGCGAGCGCTGCCACATCGCGGCGGCGGCCGGCAGCATGGAGGCTTCCCAGTTGGCGCCGTCCTTCCGGCTCTCGGGAGAACGTCTCACCCACGACTGGATCGTGGATTGGCTGCTCGACCCCCAGTCCGTGACTCCGGGAACGCAAATGCCGCAGTTCTGGCCTACCGATCAACAGGGGAACCGGATCACACCGTTGCCGGACGTTCTGGATGGCGACCCGATGGCGCAGATGCGCGCGGTAGCCTCCTACCTGATGAACTACGACCGCTGATCCGGTTGGATCATCATCACTTGGGATTCCTGATCGAAGCCCGGGCGGGAAGCCGGAGCCAACGGGCGGCCCGTCAGCAACACCCAGGAGAAACGTCAGATGGCCGATGAACCGAAGGGAAGCCGCGGAAGTCTTCAGGGGATCGCCATGGCGGTCGTCATCTGGGCGATCGTGGTGCTCTCGTCGCTCTATTACGTTCGCTACGGCGTGCCCGAGCTGGCTTCCGATCGCGGCTACCTGGACAACCTCTACTATGTGATCCTCGGGATCACCGGGGCCGCGTACATCCTCTATCAGCTCGCGCTCGGCTACGTCATCTACCGGTACCGCGGGGACCGGCCCGGCGCCGAGTCGAGCCATTGGCACGAGAGCCACAAGCTCGAACTCACCTGGACGATCGGCACCGCGGTCATCCTCATCCCGATCGTCTTCACCGGATTGATCTATTGGGATCGGGTGCGGGGGCCGGCGCCTGACGATGCGGTGACAGTGATGGCGGTCGGAGCCCAGTTTCAGTGGGACTTCCACTATCCGGGCGCCGACGGTGAGTTCGGCCGTTTCGACCCGACGCTCTACGCCATCGACAATCAGATCGGTCTTGACGAGAGCGACGCCGCGGCCGGCGACGACTGGGTCCTCACCAACCAGCTGGTGCTTCCCGTAAACCGTCCGGCGCGGATCCTCCTGCGGTCGAAGGACGTCCAGCACGCCTTCTTCCTGCCCAACTTTCGGGTCAAGAACGACCTGGTGCCGGGGATGACCACCGAGGTGTGGTTCACGCCAGTCAAGACTGGAAGCTACGAAGTGGCCTGCGCCGAACTGTGCGGGCTGGGCCACTATCGGATGCGCGCCTTCCTCGAGGTCATGGAAGAGGCCGATTACCGGCAGTGGCTGGCGGAGAACGCGCCGGCGACCGAAGTCGCCGCGGCGTCTCCGGCGGCGGAATAGCGGAGCGGATCAGCGCAGTCGAGGCAGCGGACCCCACTAAAGGACTGGAGAAAAGCGATGGAGCACGGCGCAAAGCAAAGCTTCGTGAGCAAGTACGTCTTCAGCTTCGATCACAAGATGATCGGCAAGCAGTACTTCACGCTCGCGATGACCATGGGGTTCATCGGCGGGATCCTGGCGGTGTTGATCCGGCTCCAGCTTGGCTTCCCGTCGGCGCCCTGGCCGTTTCTCGAGAACCTGTTTCCCGTCGGCATGGCCAGCGGGATCATGACCCCCGAGTTCTACGTCTCGCTGTTCACCATGCACGGGACGATCATGGTGTTCTTCCTGCTTTCGCTGTTGCCGGTCAGCGGATTCGGAAACTTCCTGATTCCCCTCCAGATCGGGGCGCGCGACATGGCGTTCCCCTTCCTGAACATGCTGTCCTTCTGGACGGTGGTTCCCGGCGCGATCATCATCATCATCTCGTTCTTCGTCGAGGGCGGTGCGGCTGCCTCCGGGTGGACCGCCTATCCGCCGCTGTCGGCCATCCGCAGCGCCATACCCGGTTCCGACCTGGGCCAGACCCTGTGGCTCGTCGGGATGATCTTCTTCGTGGCGTCGTTCACGATGGGCGGATTGAACTTTGTCGTGACCATCCTGAACCTCAGAACGAAGGGGCTCCGGATGATGCGAATGCCGCTGACCACCTGGGCGCAGTTCGTGGTCGGCATCCTGGGACTGCTGTCCTTCCCGGCCCTGGCCGCCGGTGCCCTGCTGCTGACGTTCGACCGGTCGCTCGGAACCAGTTTCTTCCTTCCGGCCGGCATCTTCATCGGCGACACCCTGATGCCCCACGAGGGTGGCACGCCGTTGCTCTGGCAGCACCTCTTCTGGTTCCTCGGGCACCCCGAGGTCTACATCATCATGCTGCCGGCCATGGGGTTCACCTCGGACATCCTGGCAACCTTCTGCCGCCGGCCGATCTTCGGCTACAAGTCGATGGTGTACGCCATCTGGGCGATCGGCACGCTGAGCTTCCTGGTCTGGGGACACCACATGTTCGTGAGCGGGATGAGCCCGTTCCTCGGCAGCCTGTTCGTGGTGACGACCCTCGCGATCGCCATCCCCTCGGCGGTCAAGGCGTTCAACTGGCTGTTCACCATCGCCCGGGCCCGGATCCAGTTCACGAGCGCCTCCCTGTTCGGGTTGGGTGTGGTGTCGCTGTTCGTGACCGGCGGTCTGACCGGGATTTTCCTGGGGACCAACGCCGTCGACATCCAGTTGCACGACACCTACTTCGTCGTCGGCCACTTCCACTTCATCATGGCGGGCGCCGGGCTCTTCGGCGCCTTCGGGGCGGTGTACTACTGGTACCCCAAGATGTTCGGCAGGATGCTGAGCGAGCGTCTCGGGAAGATCCATTTCTGGATCACCTTCGTCGCCTACTACGCGGTCTTCTTCCCGATGCACTACCTGGGCGTCTCGGGCATGATGCGTCGCATCTACGACCCGAACGTTTACGAGTACCTGCAGCCGCTGCAGCCGGTGAACCTGTTCATCACGATTTCCGCCTTCGTGCTGTTCACCGGTCAGTTGATCTTCATCTACAACTACTTTGCGAGCATGCGTCGCGGAGCGCCGGCCACCGCCAATCCCTGGAATGCCACCGGGCTTGAGTGGTCCACCCCGCCCCAGCCCGGACACGGAAACTGGGAAGGGGAGATTCCCGACGCCCATCGCTGGCCCTACGACTATTCCGAGCCCGGCAAGAAGCGCGACTTCACGCCGCAGTGGGAGGCCTGAGCCAGGCCCTTCCGGGATGAGCAAGGTGAGTTCGGTGACCAGCGGAATGGCGGCGCCCCTGGACGCGGCGCGGTCCAGTTCCGACCGGCGCCACATCAACCGCCTCGGCCTGCTGGTGGCTCTCGGCGGGATTACGATGCTGTTCGCCGCGTTCACCTCCGCCTACATCGTGCGGAGCGGCGGCGGCGACTGGACGGCGCTGGAGCTGCCGCCGGTGCTCTGGCTGAGCACCGCGCTGATTGCGGCCAGCTCGCTGACTCTCGAGCTGGCCCGCCGGGCCTTTGGGCACGGGAGCCTGGCGTCCTTCCGGTCGTGGAGTGCCGCCACGGCGGCGCTCGGCACCGGATTCCTGGCAAGCCAGTACGCCGCCTGGCTCTCCCTCAACGAGGCCGGGATCTTTCTCCAGAGCCATCCGAAGAGTTCGTTCTTCTTCGTGCTCACCGGAGTGCATGGCGCCCATCTGGTGGCCGGCGTTCTCGCGCTACTCGTCCTGTTCGGGCTGGCGGCTGCCGGCCGACTCGTACCCGGGCGTTCCGACGCGCCCACCCTGACCGCCATCTACTGGCATTTCGTAGGCGGCCTGTGGATCTATCTGCTGGCCGTACTGTCTCTTCTCGGCTGATGAGATCTAAAAGCTCCGAACGCCGATTGGGAGAGGAGGACGCATGAGCCAGACCGCGATTGCTCGGGCGGACTGGGGGGGCGGTGCGAGCCCCTTCGGTGTGACCTGGCAAAAGATGATGATGTGGTTCTTCATCGTCACCGACGCGCTGCTGTTCGCCGGCCTGCTGGTCAGCTACGGCGTGGTGCGAATTGCCACCGGGGACTGGCCGGCGCAGAGTGAGGTCTTCAGCCTCACGTACATCGCGGCGATGACCTTCGTCCTGATCACCTCGTCGGCCACCATGGCATGCGCGGTGGCCGCTGCCGAACTCGAGCGGCGCAAGACGGTCACCCTCTGCCTGTGGCTCACCATCCTCGGCGGGTTCGGCTTCCTCGGGATGCAGGCTTACGAGTGGACCCACTTCATTCAGGACGGCGGCGGGATCCACACCAACCCCTGGGGCTCGCCGACCTTCAGTCAGTTCTTCTTCATCATCACCGGCTTCCACGGTTTCCACGTCCTCACCGGTGTGACCGTGCTGCTGATCGTGGCGATTCGTTCGGCGCTCGGGAAGTACTCCGCGGCCGGGGTGGAAAACGCCGGTCTCTACTGGCACTTCGTCGACCTGGTCTGGGTCTTCGTCTTCGCCCTCTTCTATCTCGTCTAGGAGGAGCCCCCGATGTCCGCTGACTCGGCCCACCCCTACCGGGGCTACTGGATCATCTGGGTGATCCTGTTGAGCGTCACCCTCCTCATGATCGCCGTCGAAGGAGCGAATCTGCCAGCAGCCCTGGCCGTCATCGTCTTGTTGTTCGGTTCGGCGATCAAGGCGACGCTCATCATCTTCCACTACATGCACCTGAAGTTCGAGCACAAGAGCCTGATGCTCACCGTGCTGGTCGGACTCTTCGTTACCAGCATCCTGATGTTCGTGCTCCCCGCGTACGACGGCGGCCATATCCTCGATTCCGCGACGGGACTCGGGAGCTTCATGCAGTGACCTGATGTCCGGTGGTCTGAACTCGCGGTTTTCCGCGCTGGTGCTTGTCGCGGTGGTGGCGTGCCTCGTTCTCCTGCCCGCGGAAGGGTCCGCGCAGTGCTCCATGTGCCGGACCGCGCTCGAGCAGAACGAGGAAGCCGCGGTCGGCTTCAACCGGGCGATCCTGTTCCTGCTGGCGATGCCCTACTCGGTCTTCGCCTCGCTGGCCGGCTACGTGTTCATCTCTCGCCGGCGGCGGGCAGGAGTCCCGATCTTCGGGCGGGCATCGTCGCGGAAGGTGGTCGCGACACCCCCGAAGCTGCCATCGCTCGAGGGTCTGCGGCCCTAGCAGCCCCACCTCCCAGGTGGGGCGGCAGGCAGCTACTCCTCGCTCGGAAACGCGTAGTACCCGTTCCGGGTGCGAGTCGTCAGGTCGCGCCGTCCGCGGACCGTGACCTCGATCTCGCGCCATTCCCCGTCCTTGTCGGCATCGCGGGGGATATAGGCGAGCCGGTATTGGGCGTGGAGATCGGCCTCGATACGTTCGAAGCTGCCGATCAGGTCCCCCGTCCGGTCGGGGAACAGCGCCTGGCCGCCGGTTTCCTCGGTCAGCCGGCGCAGAAACCGCTTGTTCACGCGGGCGCCGTTGCCTTCAAAACCGATGGCGTACACCACGGCGTCGGTGAGCCGGGCGGCTTCGATGGCGTCGCCGGCGCTCGCTTCGCTCCCGAACCCCATGCTCCGCGAGTCATCGCCATCGGTGAAGATGAGCAATGCCTTGCGGTCCCCATCGGAGAAGTAGAGCCGCTCGAGTGACAGGATCGAAGCGTCGTAGAGCGCCGTGGGGCCCAGTGGATCGAGCGCCATGATGTTCGCCGTGAGCCGGAAACGGTCGTCGGTGAACTCACCTCCGAAGCGGACCCGGTCGTTGAACTCGCCGATCATGGCGCGGTCGCCCTCCCAGAGCCGGTCCACGAACGTGGCGGCCGCCTCCTTCACGTAGTCGAGACTTGCCCGCATGCTCAGCGAAGCGTCGAGGAGTACCAGGATCGTGAGCGGCGCCGCCTCGGCGGCGAAGAAGGTGATTTGCTGCGGAACCCCGTCCTCGCGCACGATGAAGTCATCGGCGGTCAGGCCGGAGACGAAACGGCCGCGTTTGTCGCTGACGGCAACCCCCAGGCTGACCGCCTCCACCTGCACCTGGATGCGGAAAGGATCCTGTTGGCGCTGGGCGCCGCCAGCCGCCAGCACCCCGACCAGGGTGGAGGCCAAGGCTAGCGCCAGAGGGGCGGGGACTCTCGTCCGGATCCACAGGGACATGGCGAACCTCTCCGTCGGTATTCGCGTATTGTGGCGCGAAGCAAGCAAGACCGATGCCTCGAGACCGGAGAGCTTCCCCGGAATCGTTGCCCAGGTTGCCAGTACTCTTCCGCCGACCGAGCAGCCTGTGGATGAAGTGACGTGAGCACCGAGAACGGTGAGGCGCCTGGCTGACAAGGCGCGTGAGGGAGGAATACCGAGTGTATTCCGACCGAAGCGCAACGATGAGGGTCGCGCAGCGGCCCGTTCAGCCGGGATGCATCGCCGTTCGAATGCCGCGTGACTTTGTCCACAGGCTGCTAGAATTCGCGGCTCAATTCAGGGGCCTTCGTGTCCCTCTGAGTCGGGTTCCCGGCTGTCAGGTGCGGCCCGAGTCTGTCAGGCCGACCGGTCCCGGACCGTTGTCCCGCCCCACTTCTTTCGGAACGGAGGTTCCCCGCAAGATGCTTCATAGAGCCCCTCGCACGCTCGTTTTGCTCCTGGTTCTCCTCGCCCTCGGCCTCGTCGCCGGGTGCGGCGGCGGCGAATCGGACACCGCCATGGAGGTCGCTCCGGCTGCCCCGATGGCCACCGTGGATCCGGCGACCGCCGGCGCCATCAGCGGCAAGATCATGCTCGATGGCGATGCTCCGCCGGCCGACACGATCCAGATGGCCGCGGACCCGAACTGCGCCCGGATGCACGAGGGCGCCGTGATGACCGAGTTCGTGATTACCGACATGGAAGGCGGGCTGCAGAACGCTTTCGTGTACATCAAGGGCGGCCTCGAGGGGATGAGCTTCCCGGCGCCCGCCGAGCCGGTCACCCTGAATCAGGAAGGCTGTGTGTACGTGCCGCACGTGCTGGGCATCCAGGTTGGGCAGGAACTCAACATCCTGAACAGCGATGCGACGCTCCACAACATCCATGCCACTCCGACCGTGAACCAGGAGTTCAACATCGGTCAGCCGGTGGCGAACATGAGCACCACCCGGACCTTTGACAGCGTGGAAATCATGGTGCCCTTCAAATGCGACGTGCACCGGTGGATGAACAGCTACGCGGGCGTTCTGGACCATCCCTATTTCGCGGTCAGCAGCATGGACGGTTCCTTCAACATCGGGAACGTGCCCCCGGGCGACTACACGGTAGGTGTCTGGCACGAGCGGCTCGGTGAGATGGAGATGGCGGTGACAGTCGGCGATTCGGCCACCGCGGACGCCAGCTTCACCTACAGCGCCGACGAGTAGAACCACCGCTCGCGCCCGCCTGCCGGGCTCTGGGTGACACGTTCTCGCGCCGGTACTCCCTTGCGCGTACCGCGGAACGTGCCGAAAACAATGGCGGCGAACCCGCGGTTCGCCGCCGGCGTGACCGGGGGGAAGGTGTGAAGGGGGCTACCGCCCCCCCTTCACAAGATGGCAACGACGAATCGGAACTCGCCGCCGCTACCGGGACCTCTTGATGTGGTGTTCCGCGTGGGCGGAGTGCGGCGGGAGTTTCGATTCGCGGCGCACCAGTTCTCCGGGTGGGGGGGCGCCGGGCGGTCCGGAGACGGGGACTTGACGGTCATCGTCGCTGTGTTCTCGCCCGCTTGGGCGACGTGTCCCAGTTTCCGGACCGCTCGACGTCAGTGGGGGTGGGATTCCTCGCCCTCCGGGTGCGGCCGGGAACCCTCCGGAGCACCTGCGGGCCAGGGCGTCTTGCGTAGGGCCTTCGCCCACTTCTCGGCCACCTTGTCGCCACCAAGCTGCCGGACGCGTTTGTAGTCGAAGAGCGCCTGCTGGCGCTGACCGAGGCCGTCGCGGGCGTTGCCGCGCCGGAAGTGCAGCATCACCCGGACATCCGGAGGCGGGGAGGACTGGAGACCCTTTGAGAAAACGGCCTCCGCCTCTTCCCAGTTCTCTTCGTACAGCCAGGTTTCGCCCAGCCTGAGTTCGGGGAGGCCGCCCGGGGCCAGATGGAAGTTGCCGAAGCCGGCATCCTGTCGCTCGAGGAAGGCAAGCAACTCCTCGCGCGCCTCGGCGGTTTCGCCGTGATGCAGGTGGATGCCCGCCTCTTCGAGGGCGAAGTCCGGGTTCTTCGGGAACTTCTCGCGGAGCTGTCTGACGGCGTCGAGGGCCTCGTCCAACCGATCCTCGCGCTGCATGAAGAGCTGGTACGACCAGAGCGCACCCCAGCGCGACCGGTTCCCGTCGTGGGCGGTCCGGGCGAGCCATTCGATACCCCGCTCCTTTTCACCCCGCATGCCGAACAGCCTCGCCAGAAAGCGGAGTGCCCGGGGAAGCGTCGCCATCCCATAGTCATAGATGCCCAGGACCTGATAGGCATCGTCGTACTCAGGATCGATTTCACGCACTCTGCGGTGGTTCTTGACCGCACCGCGCATAGCTCGACTTCCGCCGAAATACGAGCGCATGATCGTCATTTCCCAGGCAGCCCTGAGCGATTCGGTGACCCCCAGGAAGTACAAGGCGAGCACGTTGTCGGGATCGCGCGCCAGGACACGTTCGCTGCGCGCCACCGCTTCGGCGTAACCCTCGTCGAAGGCCGCCTGATCCTCGGGACTGACCTCGGGCTTGCTGCTCTGGTCCCAGAACCGGTCGCCCCGGTGTGACGATCCGCGCATGGCTCCGGTTTGCTGGGCAATCCGCATGTACACCGTGCTGGCGCGGCCGTACGGCCCGGCGGCGAAGTCGGGAAACCGATCTACGAGGCGTTGGAACAACGCATCGGCTTCCTCGAAGTCGTAGTCGTAGATGAGGTCATACCCCTCTGTCTCGAGAGGCAGGGCTTCGTTCCCGACCGCTTCCGGTTGTCCGTGCACCAATCCGGGCAAGAGGGCAATGAGCGCGGCCAGGAATGTGAGCCGGGTGGTCATGGTTTGCGAAGACTCCATTGCGCCGGTCATTTTCGCACGCGGGGCCCCTTACACTGCATGCCTTCATGCCCGATGAAGCCACCGCTGTTTCCGCCCGACTGATCGACCGCAGGGTTGCCTTCTCCGGACGCCTGCTGCGCCTGGAACTCGATCGGGCACAAGAGCCCGTGGGATCAAGCGGCTACGGCCCGGTGGTCCGCCGGGAGGTGGTCCGGCATCCCGGAGCGGTAGCGATCGTGGCCGTGACCCCGGAGGAGAGGCTCGTCCTGGTACGGCAGTACCGCTATGCGGCCGGCAGGTTCTTGCTGGAAATCCCCGCCGGAACGCTCGAACCCGGCGAGGCGCCTGAAGAGACCGCCCGCCGGGAGCTTCGGGAAGAAACCGGGTACACCGCAAAAAACCTGCGGTCGCTCGGATCGTTCTTCAGCGCCCCCGGCTTTTGCGACGAGGTGATTCACCTGTTCGAGGCGCAAGGTCTGCTCCCGGGCGAGCAGGACACGGACTTCGGGGAGGAAATTGACGTCGTCGAGCTTCCGGTCAAGGAGGCGCGGCGTACGCTCGCGGCCGGGGGGTTCGAAGATGCGAAGACGTTCGCTGGATTGGGGCTCTTCTTCTGCCGGGACCGCGAGGCGTAGGCCCCCCTGATGTTTGCCGGCGGAACGCGGCAGCGCTGCCGCGCCACGACGTTTTCGCTCCTTACCGCTCTCGTGTGCCTGTCGGCGTGCGCAGAAAAGCCGGATCCCCCCACCCCCGGGATGGCGGCGCCGGCCTTTGAACTGCTCGACCTCGACCAGCGCCCCCACCGTCTCGCCGACTTCGCGGGTCAGGTGGTGGTCCTGAACTTCTGGGCGACCTGGTGTCCGCCGTGCGTGGAGGAAATGCCTTCGCTCCAGCGGCTTCAGGATTTGCTCGGTGACGACGGGCTCAAGGTCGTCGCGGTGTCGGTGGACGAACGGTACACCGACATCCCGTCGTTTGTCGCCGATCACGGGCTGCGTTTCTTGATCCTGCACGATCTGGGAAAGCGGGTTTCCCGCCGCTACGAGGTGTTTCAATTCCCCGAGACCTGGATCATTCGCCGTGACGGAACACTGGCCTCCCACATCATCGGAGCCCGCGACTGGGCGGCGCCGGGATCGGTGGAGATCTTCCGCGATCTTCTGGAATAAACGGCGGAAGTGTGAGAAATCCGCGCTAGACTCCGCGGCTCGACCGGGGGGGACGCCGGTGTCTGTTTGGGGAGGCCATCCACTTGAAGATTGAAGAATCGAGCCAATTCCTGCAGGCGAACGCCGTAGCGCAGCGAGTACGGCAACTGATCCTGGGTTCGGCGCCCAAAGTGAAGACGACTTCGCGGCGGCCGACCGCAATCGCCCTCGCGGAGTTGAAGGCCGGAAAGCTCGAGGTCTATGACCCGAGAGAGGCGGCCGAGCTGTTGGCGGAAGACAGCGAGGATCTCACCGACGAAGAGCGGGCTGCCGCCGAGGCGGCACGCGCCAGCTTCGAGCAGATGTTCGCGGAGGCTGCTGGGGTTGCAGATATCGAAGCCGCGCCCGAGGAGTCCGGCGAGCCGGAGCCGGAAGCGGATGCCGCGCCTGCAGAGGCCGCCACCGCGGAGCCAGACGGGACCGACGCGACCGCGGAGTAGTCCCCGCGCCGGCCCCGACGGGCCGATCCCGGAAGGCAGCGTCCTTCTCGCGTACTCTTTGTGGCGGAGGCGTCACATGAGTACTGCTTTTCTTCGAGGGATTGCCGCGGCAGTTGTCGCGTTCACGCTCATCCCGGCGGCAGCCGGAGCGAAGACCGAGGCCCGTATCCGTTGGGAGCGGATGTGCCAGATCCGGGCGGACAAATTCGATCTCGTGCTGCCCGAGGCCATGCGCGGCAACGGAATCGACATGTGGATCACCGTGATGAAGGAGGGACTCCGCGATCCCCTGTGGGAGGACCTCGGGCGCGGCTACGTCGGCAGTACCGGCTACATCGTCTTCAGCGACCGGGGAGACGACCGCATCGAGCGGGTCGCCATCGGAGTCACGGGCTACAAGATCGAGCGCTGCGGCGTTTACGACCAGGTGGTCGGGAGTGCCGATCTTGCGGAGTTCGTGAAGGAGCGGGATCCGCAGCGCATCGGGGTGAACATGTCCCGGAGCATCGGAGCGGCGGACGGGCTCTCGCACACGAGCTGGCTTCACCTCAGGGAAACGCTCGGCGAGCCGTACGCGGATCGGATGGTCTCGGCGGAGAAGCTGATCTCGGACTTCCGTTCCCGGCGAGTGGCGAGCGAGATCGTCGCCTTTGGCGAGGCTGGCGAGTGGTCCCGGAGGATCGCGGAGCGCGCTTTCTCCAACGAGGTGATCACGCCGGGAATCACCGCGCTCGAGGACGTGGCGTGGTGGATCGAGCAGCAGTTGCTCGAGAACGGTCTCGACACCTCGTTCGGGATGCCCTCCATTTACATCACCGGCCCCGAGGGGATCGAGGCGACCTCGAACGAACGGATCATCCAGCGGGGTGACCTGCTGATGATCGACTGGGGGGTGGGTTACCTGAACTTCTACACCGACATGAAGCGGATCGCCTACGTGCTGAAGGAGGGGGAAGTCGCGGCGCCGCCCGGAATCCAGAACGCCTTCGATCGGGGACGGGCCGCCAGAGACGTGATCCGGCGCACCATCAAGCCGGGCCCCACCGCCGGGGCCATGCTGGAACGGCTCGGCGCCGAACTGACCGAGGCCGGTTTCCAGATGATCGAGTTCAACCAGCCGACCGATCAGGACACCACCGACATCGTAATCGGCTGCCACTCGGTCGGGAACCTCGGCCACGGCATCGGCCCGTCGATCGCCTGGTTCAATCCGACCCGGCTCGAATACGAGATCGTGCCTTCGAACATGTTTTCCATCGAACTCTTCGCCTATACGAAGGCCGACGAGTTCGGCGGAGCCAAGGTCCGCATCCCGCTCGAGGACGACGCCATCGTCACCGAGCGGGGCGTGGAGTGGTTCTATCCCGCCAATGACCGGATCCTCTTGATCCGCTAAGGAGGCCGCGATGAGGCCAGTTCCCGCACTTGCGAAAGCAACCCTGTTGCTCGTCCTGCCTGCGCTGGCGGGCGCGCAACTGCGCTCCCAATCGGAGCTGACCGTTGCGGATGCCGACCCGGGTTTCCGGTTGACCCTGGATCACCTCGGCGGCGGCGGTCGCGTGTTCGGCCTCGCTCCGCGCGACCTGCGCTGGTCGCCCGACGGCCAGGAGGTCTATTTCCGCTGGCGTGAGGACCCCGGGCCGGGACAGTTGCCGGACGACGATCCCTGGTTCGCGGTGGATCGGAACGGCCGGGATCTCCGGGAGTTGACCGAAGCCGAAATCCAGCTTGTTCCCGGGACCAACTTGGTCCGTACCGTCGCCGGAGACACCGCGGCGTGGAGTTCGCAGGGATCCCTGTACGTCTGGACGGCGGACGGCGGGACGCGCGCGGTGTTTGCCGTCGCCGGCCGGATCGGCCAGCTTCGCCTGCGTCCGGACGGGAACAAGGTGCTCTTCGCGACCAAGGGGCTTTCGGCGAATTCCGGGGAAAGCGGGGATCTTTGGCAACACGACCTCTCGTCGGGAATAACGCGCCAGCTTGCGGCGGTGATCCCCGAGGAGGCAGAGGACAGCAAACAGCAGGAATGGCTCAAGGCTCAGCAGAACGAGCTGGTCCAGGTGGTGCGCGAACGAAAGGAACGGGAGGAGCGGCGCGACCAACTGCGCCGCGACCACAACGAACTGCTGCCGCAGGAAATCCCGATCCCGAAGGGTGAGAAGGCAGTGGACATCCGGCTCTCGCCGGACGGGAAGTACCTCGTCTTCCGGTCGCGGAAGGATCCGTCCGACCCCAAGCGAACGAGCTTCATGGAGTTCGTGAACGAGAGCGGGCAGGCGACCGAGAAGGACGCCCGCCCCAAGGTCGGAGAGGCGCTTGTCTCGTGGCGTCTCGGGGTCGTGGCGGTGGACCGCACCGTCCGCACCGAGGATATCGAGATCCGCTGGGTTGAGGACGGCATCGAGAAGGACACCGTGATGCACGGCCCCTGGTGGAGCCCGGACGGACGGCACGGCGTCGTGCAAGTGCTGTCCATGGATCACAAGGATCGCTGGATCGCCTTCCTGGATGTGGAGGCAGGCACCCTGCGTCCGGTGGACCACCAGCAGGAAGAAGCCTGGGTCGGCGGTCCGCTGGTGGTGGGGCGCTGGTCGTCCGGGTACCTGGAGTGGCTTCCCGACAGCCAGGCGTTCGCCTTCGGTTCGGTGGCGAGCGGCTGGGCGATGCTGCTGCTCGCGAACCTTGAGGGGGAAGTGACGGCACTCACCGAGGGTGAGTTCGAGGTCCGGCGCGCCGAACTCGGTCCGGGCGGGGAGTCCTTCCTGGTCACCACCAGCCGCGAGCATCCGGGCGAGGAACACCTCTATCGGATTCCGGCTCGCGGCGGGGCTCTGGAGCAGGTTACGAGCGGTGAGGGGATGCACTCCTGGGCGATGTCTCCCGATGGAGGCCGGGTCGCCGCGGTGAGTCAGTCGCTCACCGCAATGGGCGACCTCTACCTGATGGATCCGGTCGCCGCGGCCGACCCGGTACGGATCACGAAGAGCGGAACCGACGCCTTCTACCGGACCGCCTGGGCGGGGAGCGAGATCGTCGAGTACGACCTGCCCGACGGGACCACGGCGTGGGCCCGCATCTGGGACACGCCCGCCGGCGCCACGCCGGGTGCGACTCCCGCGGTGGTCTATGCCCATGGCTGCGGCGAATGCGCCCAGGCGGTTGTCAAGGGTTGGGCGCGGGCCGGCAGCATCGTCTACGCCAACTACCTGATCCAGCGCGGCTACGCGGCGGCATCGGTGGACTACCGCGGCAGCTCGGGATACGGACACCGGAACCGCACCTACGCCTACCGCCAGATGGGGGTTTCGGACATCGACAGCGCGCTGCCGCTCCTTGACATCCTGGCGGATCAGTACGGCGTCGCGCGGGACCGGATCGGGGTGTACGGCGGTTCCTACGGCGGCTTCTTTACCCTGATGTCCCTTTTCCGGAATCCGGGGAAGTACGCGGCCGGGGTGGCGCTCTATCCGGTCACCGACTGGGTCCACTACAACCAGGGCTATACCAGCCGGATCCTGAACGGCAGCCAGCTCGAAGACGAGGAGGCCTACCGGATCTCCAGTCCGGTCTACTACGCGGACGGGCTCCAGGACGCGCTCCAGATCCAGCACGGACTCGTGGACGGGAACGTCCAGATTCAGGACTCCTTCCGGCTGGCGCAGATCCTCATCGAGAAGCAGAAGGACTTCGACCTGGTTGTCTATCCGGTCGAGGACCACGGCTGGGACGAGATTCCCACCCGCCGCGACAGCTACCGCCGCATGACGGATTTCTTCGACCGCCACCTGGACGGGGGATCCGGAAGCATGGCCCCGACCACGGACCCGCGGTAGGTCCGTGCCGCTGGGGCCGGGTTCCGGGAGGAGTCACTAGAATGCTCTCCGTCTCCCCGAGGCGGGAGACGTCAGGTCTGTAGAACGCGGCCTCCCGGCGGCGCCAGGTCCTGTCAAAGGAGGCTCCGCATGAGGTCCACAATCGCGCTCGCGCTCTCCGCGGTGCTGGCCTGCATGGCGATCGCCGGCGATGCCCGGGCCAAGGCCGGGCAGCAGCCGCCTCCGGACAAGGAGGCCGTCCGGAAGATCGTTCGGGAGTACCTGATCGAGCATCCGGAGGTCCTCGAAGAGGCGATCCTCGCGCTGAACGCGAAGCGCCAGGCCGAAAAGGCGGCGAGGGCGCGTGAAGCGTTGGTGACGAACCGAGGAGCGCTGGTCAGCCATCCGATGTCGCCGGTTTCCGGTAACCCCGAGGGCGACGTGACGCTCGTCGAGTTCTTCGACTACCAGTGCGGTTACTGCAAGCGCTCGCTCGCGCCGGTCATGGATCTACTGGAGAGCGATCCGGGGCTGCGGATCGTGTGGAAGGACCTTCCGGTGCTGGGGCCGGTTTCGACCTTCGCCGCGCTCGCGTCCATGGCGGCGCACAAGCAGGACAAGTATCAGGCGTTCCACGAGGCGGCCATGGGGGCGCGGGATCGCCTCAGCGAGGAGTCGGTGATGGCGATCGCGGAGGAGGTGGGGCTCGATGTGGAGCGCCTGCAGCAAGACATGGCCGATCCCGAGATTGCGGCCTACCTGGAGGAGACCCAGCGTCTGGCCCGCGAGCTCGGAATCTCGGGGACGCCGGCCTTCGTGATCGGGAACACCCTGGTACCGGGCGCGGTGGACGGCGCCCGGCTCAAGCAACTCATCGCTCAGGCCCGCAGCGGCGGCTGACGGCCGGTCGCCATCCGGCCCTGCGCGGTAGCCTTGAACCCCCGCGCCGGATCACGGCGTTTGGGCGCCCCGGCAGGCCGCCGTTCGCCGATAGCCGATCCACGCAGAAATGGCGGCTGCCGCCGAGGTCAGGCTGCCGTCGATCCGGTCGTCCCGGTCGTCGTAGGTGAGTGTGAGCGCCAGCGCCCAGAGCATGAAACCAAGGTCCACCAGCGGCCACGTCCGGTTGCTCGTGCACGGGACGCCGCCCGGGTAGTCGCCAGTCGGGTCGTAGTCGCTCTCGCCGGGTCTGGGAGGGCCCTGGGTAAGGACGAGGGAACAGCCGCTGGCCAGCATCGCGAGCACCAGGCTGGCCGCCACCAGGCGCCGAGGAAGGGTTTCGATGCGCAGGAGGGACTCCCCTTCAGGCGGATTTCCTGAGCACGCGCCCCGCGAGCGCGCCGGTGTAGCGGCCGTCGCGGATCACGGGCTGGCCGTTCACGAAGGTGGCCTGAACTCCGGTCGCCCGGGCGCGGGGTTCTTCCAGGGTGGCGTGGTCGGTGACCTCCTCCTGATCGAACAGAACGAGATCGGCGGGGAATCCGTTCGCGATCCGGCCTCGATCCGGGAATCCGACGATATCGGCCGGAAGGGAAGTCATCCTGCGGACCGCCTCTTCGAGCGAGATCAACCCTTCTTCCCGCACGTAGCGCCGGAGGACCCGCGGAAAGGCGCCGTAGGCGGCCGGGTGGGGCGACCCGTGCCCGTAGTCGTTCGCGTCCGTGATGAACGCCACCTCCGGGTCGGAAACGAGCGTCCGGAGTCCCACCTCGCCGCTGATGTCCAGCACGAACTGGCCGACGGCGCCCTCCTCGCGCACCATCAGATCCGATATGGCCTCGTATGGACGGGTTCCGCGGGCCTGCCCCAGCTCGGCGAGGGATCGACCGAGCGCCTCACGGCCCGCCTGGCTGCCCACGCTGGACACCTGAATGCCGTCCCAGCCCACCGCGGACACGAGGTTGTGGGGCCACCCGCCGGGCTGCCAGGGTGGCCACTCCGGCACTCTTTCTTCGATGTCCCGTCCAATACGCGCCCGGTGTTCAGGATCGCGGAGCCGGCCGAGGAGTTCTCCCGGGCCGCCTTCGAGCGCCCAGGGGGGATAGATGGCGTACATCATGGTGGCCGCGACCGGGTAGGGGAACATGTCGGCCGAGACGCGAACGCCGGCCCGCCGCGCTTCCTGTTCCATTCGCAAAAACGTCCCGAGCTTTTCCCAATGGGCCCGGCCCACCGCCTCCGCGTGGCTGTGGTGAACGCGGACCTCCGCGTCCCGGCCGATCTCGATCAGCTCTTCGACCGCGGGGAGCAGCGTCTCGCTGGACCCGCGCACATGGGCGGTGAACACGCCGTCCGAGGTGCGTAGCAGGTGGGCCAGCCCGAGGAGTTCTTCGGTCGCGCTGAACATCCCCGGCGGATAGATGAGCCCGCAGGAAAGGCCGAAGGCGCCTTCCTCGAGGCTCCTTGCGAGGGCAGCGGCCATGGCGGTGCGTTCTCCGGCGTCAGGGGCCCCGGGCCGGAGCCCCATGGCTCCGAGGCGTAGCAGGCCGTGGGGGACGAGCGCCGCCACGTTGAGCGGCAGTCCGCGCGTCTCGAGCGCGGAGAAGTAGGCGGACAGCGACGACCAACGCCAGGAGGCGCCCGCGGGGGTCATCCAGGCGTGTACGGCGGGAGCGAGGTCGCGCGCCTCACCGAAGAGGGGCGCCGCCCCCAACCCGCAGTTTCCGATCACCTCGGTGGTGATTCCCTGGGCGAGCCGGCCGGCGACCAGGGTTTCGCGATCCGGGCGGCTGCTCGCGAGGACGAGATCACCGTGCGAATGGATGTCCACGAAGCCGGGAGCGGCGACGAGACCGTCGGCGTTCACTTCGCGGAGCGCTTCACCCACCGCCCCGACGAAGCGGCCGTCCCGGATTCCGAGGTCGCCGCGGTACGCGGGAGCACCCGTCCCGTCCACCACCAGGGCGTTCCGGATCCGGTAGTCGAGGGTGGCGGGATGGGAGGGACGCTCCGGGCCGCACGCGGCGCCCAGCAGACCGGCAGCGAGCGCGCCGCTGAACTCGCGACGGTTGGGGCCGCTCACCGGAGTGCTCCGCGTCCCGGTCCGCACCCCGCTCTCGATTCCGTCATCCGAACTCCGAAATTGTGCCGCACTCACGCGTTACCGGGATTCTCACGGGCGATCCGCAGGTGCTACCCTCGCTTTCGGCGGCTGCCGTGGTTGAAGACGGGGGCTTCCGCGCCGTGATGCCTGGACCCCAGACCCCGTTGGACACGCTCGCAGTGGGGGTGACCGCCTTCGGTGTCTGGCTGGCGCCATGTGCGTTCGGGCAGGTGGTCCGCCGCGCGGACGGGGCCCGGCCGTGACCTCCATCGCCAAGCGGCTGGGTGTCGTTACCGTCTGGTTCGACAGTTGGGCGTACCGCCCGGACCCTGGCGAGCGCTCCATGCGGGTCGATTGGGCTCGCGTAGCGCCCTTCATCTTTCTCCATCTGATGTGCCTGGGTCCCATCTGGGTCGGATGGAGCCCGACGGCGGTCGGTGTCGCATTGGCGCTCTATTGGATTCGCGCGTTCGCGCTCACCGGCTTCTATCACCGCTATTTCTCGCACCGGACGTTCCGGACCTCGCGGTTCATGCAGTTTCTCTTCGCCCTGCTCGGCGCGTCGGCGGTGCAGCGAGGGCCGCTCTGGTGGGCCGCGCACCACCGTCTGCACCACCGGCGCTCCGATGGACCCGAAGACGTGCACTCGCCGCACCAGCACGGCTTCTGGTGGAGCCACATCGGCTGGATCACCGCTCCGGCCAATTTCCCGACCCGCCTCGATGTGGTGCCCGACCTCGCGCGCTTTCGGGAGCTGCGCCTGTTGGACCGGTTCGACATGGCGGTGCCGGTTTTCCTCGCTACCGGCCTGTTCCTGCTCGGCGGGGTGCTCAAAGGCGCGGGAGTGAACACCAGCGGCCCCCAGATGCTGGTGTGGGGGTTCTTCATCTCGACCGTGGTGCTCTTTCACGCCACCTGCCTGATCAACTCCGCAGCGCACCAGATCGGCCGGCGCCGTTACGCGACCCGCGACCACAGCGGCAACAGCCTGTTGCTGGCCCTGTTGACTCTGGGCGAGGGCTGGCACAACAACCACCACCGCTATCCGTCCGCGGCGCGGCAGGGCTTCTTCTGGTGGGAAATCGACGTGACGTACTACCTGTTGGTCGTCATGTCGTGGCTCGGACTCGTCCGGGACCTGCATCCGGTGCCAGCCCACGTCAAACTCGGCGCCCGCGACGCGGCGACCCAGGAGCCGGCCGGCTAACAGCCTGTGGCAAAACCCCCGCGGCGTTCAAGCGGCGATGCATCCCGTCTGAACCGCGCCGCGTTGCGGCGCTCATCGTTGCGTTTCGGTCGAAATACACCCGGTATTCCTCGCTCACGCGCCTTGTCAGCCGGGCGCCTCGCCACTCTCGGCGCTCACGGGGGTTTCACCACAGGCTGTTAGCGCGAGCGCCCGGAACTCACTTCGAGCTCATCACCTCATCCAGCGGGAGCCGCCGGATGTCCGGCACCCGCGCCCCGGGTTTCGGATAGCCGACCACCAGGAGGAGGAACGGGACTTCGTTCGCGGGGCGGTCGAGCAATTCGTTCAGGAATTTCATCGGGCTGGGAGTGTGGGTGAGGGTGGCGAGTCCGGCGTGGTGGAGCGCCGCGATCAGGAACCCGGTCGCGATGCCGACCGACTCGGAGTGGTAGTAGTTCCGGACCCGGCTCCCGTCCGCGCCGACGGTGTAGCGCTGCATGAAGACGACGATGAGCAGTGGAGCCTCGGTGAGGAACGGCTTGTTGGCATCGGTGCCCAGGGGTTCGAGAGCTGCGAGCCACTCCGGCGGCGCCCGGCCGGCGTAAAACGCCCGCTCCTCGGCCTCCGCCCCCTCCCGGACTCTCGCCTTGATCGCGGCGTCCTCGATCACCACAAATCGCCAGGGCTGCAGGTTGGCCCCGCTGGGAGCCGAGGCCGCGGTGCGGAGCGCCGCCTCGATCACCCCCCGGGGCACCGGGCGGGAGTCGAATTCCCGGACCGTGCGGCGCTGGACCATGTGTTCGGCGAACTGCCGGGCCCGCTCGACCATCTCCTCCGGAGGAAACCCGCGGAAGTCCAGTTCCACCGCGGCCCACGGGTCTTCCGGCACGTTTCCCCTTCGCCGACGCTCTGCCGCCTCAGCGCGTCGCGCAGATGTGGCGGATGATGGCCTCGCCGTGGAACCGGCCGTTCTCGATGAAGACCATGTTCGTCCGGCGCCCGGCCACCACCCCGCCGGCGAGGTAGAGCCCCGGCACCTCCGTCGCGAAACTCTCGGGGTCGGTGACCGGTCTCCCGTCCTCGCCCTCACTCCGCACGCCGAGCGATTCCAGGAAGGAATAGTTCGGCCGGTAACCGAGGAGCGCGAGGACGAAGTCGTTCGGGATTTCGTGCGTCTCCCCGTCGCGGTCCCGCAGGGTCAGGGAGTCCATCCGGATCTCCTCGACCACCGAACCCAGCCACCCCGTGATCTCCCGCCGCGCCAGACGGTTTTCGATGTCCGGCTTTACCCAGTACTTGAGATGGGAGGAAAGGGTCTCGCCGCGATGGATCAGCGTGACGTCCACGCCAGCCCGGAAGAGCTCGAGAGCGGCCTCGGCCGCCGAGTTGCCGCCGCCGATCACCGCGACCCGCGATCCGAAATAGGGATGGGTCTCGACGTATCGGCAGGAAACCTTGTCGAGGTCCGCCCCCGGCACGTCGAGCCGGTTCGGGGTGTCGTAGTAGCCGATGGCCATCACCACGTTGCGGGCTCGCACCGGTCCCGGATCCGGGATTCCCGGCCGTTCGCTCTTCAAGTGGAGCGTGAACAGGGTCCCGTCCGTCTGGCCGTCGCGCTCAACGCGGAGGACCCGCGTGAAGAGTCGTGGGTGCAGGTCGTAGTGCTGGGCGACCTTCCGGTAGTACACGAGAGCTTCGTAGCGCGAGGGCTTTTCGCGGTGACAGACGAGCGGAAGGCCGCCGATTTCGAGCAACTCCGGCGTCGTGAAGAAAACCATGTTGATCGGAAAGCGGCGGATGGCGTCCACGAGGCCGCCCTTTTCGATGATCTCGTAGGAGAGTCCCGCGCGCTGGCACTCGATCGCGGTGGCGAGTCCGGAGGGACCGCCCCCCACGATCGCCACGTCGAGGATGTCGCTGCGCTTCATTCAACCGTCTCCACGCGAGCCCGGACGATCTCCACCCGCTCGAAGGGCGCCTCGTCCTCACCGGCCGGGAGCGCCTCGATCGTCTCCACGACGTCGTATCCCGAGATCACCCGGCCGAACACCGAGTACTGGCCGTCCAGGGCGGAGGCTCGCCCGGTCACGATGAAGAAGGAAGTCATGGCGCTGTCGAGCGCTTCCAGCCGGGCCATCGAGACGACCCCGGGCTCGTGCGGGATGTCGCTGAACTCCGGGGCGAGGTTCGTGATGTGTTTTTCTATGCTCTCCGGGACCGGTGCGTCGCGCGTATCCATCCAGCCGGTCTGAACCACGAATCCGGGGACGACCCGATGAAACGCCGTCCCGTCGTAGGCCCCGAGCGCCGCCAGGCGCAGGAAGTTCCTGATGTGGTTGGGAGCGGTCTCCGGAAGGAATTCAATCCCGATCTCCCCGTGTGGGGTTTCCAGCACCACCCGGAAGTTCGCGAGTTCCGCGTCGCTCTCCTCCGAAAACGGTGCGGGAAGCTCCGGAGGGCGGTCGCGGACGGTGGCGCGGAGCACTTCCACCCTCTCGACCGGCATCCCTTTCTCGTCGGCGGGAAGCTCCGAGATCAGGGTGACTTCGTGGATTCCCTCGACGACCCGGGCGAACACGGTGTATGCCCCGTCGAGCGACGGCTGGTCGGTGATCACGATGAAGAACTGGGAGCCGGCGCTGTCGGGCTGGCCGGGCACCTGCACCGCCGAGACCGCGCCCCGGACGTGGAGTTCGTCGTTCGGTTCGCGGGCGAGCCGCAGCAAACCTCCAGTCCCGTACACGTCGGTGGCTTCCGGATCCTCCGACAGGGGATCGCCGCCCTGCACGATGCCGCGGGCAATGACCCGGTGGAACGCGGTCCCGTCGTAGTTGCCCGCCTCCGCCTGCTGCAGGAAGAAGGCGGAGTGGTTGGGAGCCTTCTCGGGAAGGACCTCGATGATGAAGGCCCCGTGGGTGGTCTCGAAGACCACCTGCTTGGCGGTCATTTCCTCGACCAGACGATCCGCGGTGAAGAGATCTTCGGCCTGGGCGGACGCCGCGTTCGGCAGCAGCAGGCCCGGAATCAGCAGGCTCGCCGCCCCCAGGGTTCGGGGGACTCGGAGAAACACGCGACCGGCTATCCGCAAGAAATGAGAGAACGTCTGGAGGGAGGGCAGTATATTCCCGGCCCTTCGTGCCTGAATCGACTCCAATCGCAGCTTCCAGGGGGCGGGCTGCCGCCGAAATGGCCCCCGACATCTCGGTCCCGGTCAAGGCTCGGACCCTCGGGAACGGACTCCGGGTGCTGCTCCACGAGGACCGCCGTCTCCCGGTCGTGCACGTGGCGCTCTGGTACCACGTCGGATCCAAGAACGAGCAGCCCTGGCGCACCGGATTCGCCCACCTCTTCGAACACCTGATGTTTGAAGGCTCGCGCCACAACAACAGCCACTTCATCCGGCTCATGGAGCGGGCTGGCGCCAGCCTGTCGGCAGGTGGGGTGAACGGCACCACGAGTCACGACCGGACGAACTACTACGAGACGGTGCCGCGGGAGGCGCTCGGACTCGCGCTGTGGGCCGAATCGGACCGGATGGCGTATCTCCTCGATGTCCTCGACCAGACCAAACTGGACACGCAACGTGAAGTAGTCCGCAACGAGCGTTTCCAGCGCATGGACAACGTGCCCTACGGGACGGCATGGGAAAAGATGTTCCACGCGCTGTTTCCTCCCGGACATCCGTATTCGTGGGACGTGATCGGCGACATGGCCCACCTGGCCGCCGCCGACCTGGGCGAGGTCCACGACTTCTTCCGTACCTGGTACGCCCCGAACAATGCGGTGCTGGTGGTTGCCGGCGACTACGACGAGCGCCGGGCGATGGAACTCGTGCGGCGCTACTTCGGACCGATCCCGCCCGGGAAGGTTCCCGGCCGTCCGTCGTTCCCCGCCGCGAACCGGACCGCGCACCGCCGCATCGTGGTCCCGGAGGCGGTGCCCCACGCGCGGATCTACTGTGGCTGGTCCACGGTCCCGTTCTTTCACGAAGACGAACCGGCGCTCGACATGCTGTCGGAAGTCCTGTCGGACGGCCTGAACTCGCGGCTCTACCGCCGGATGGTCTATGAGGACCGCACCGCTTCCGAGGTCAGCGCCTTCCACTATTCGCTGGAATCGGGCGGCCTGACGGGGGTCGTTGCCACTGCGCGCCCGAAGGTCTCCCTCGCCCGCCTGCGCGAGCAGATGGACGAGGAACTGGTCCGGATGGCTGACGATGGACCAACCGAGGAGGAGCTGCAGCGGGTGAAGGCGGCGACCCAGGTCGCCTTCGTGGGCGCCCTCGAACGGCTGGGAACCAAGGCGGACCTGCTCGCCCGCTACGCGACGTTCAGCGGAGACCCGACGAAGCTGTCAGAGCACTGGGTGCGGTACCGGGAAGTGACCCGCGAAGACCTGCGGCGAGCGGCCCGCAAATACCTGCTCGCGCCCCGCGTCGAGTTGCTCTACGGCGAACCGGAAACCGAAGGCGAGCCGCCGGTGGTTCCGGTGGCCATCGGGCCGGGGGAGTGGCGGTCGCCCGCAGCGGCGCCGGCGCCGAATGACGCGAAACCCCCGCCCGAGCCGGATCGTTCGCGTCTTCCCCGGCGCGGCCGGAGGGGCCATTTCGAGCCTCCGCTCCCGGAATTTCGGGAACTCGGGAACGGGGTCGGCCTCTACGTATTGCCCCGCCACGACCTTCCCAAGATCGTCGGCACCATCATGGTTTCCGGCGGCAGACAGAACGAACCCCGGAAGCTGGCGGGACTGGCGAGCCTCACCGCGGAAATGCTGAGCCGGGGGACGAAGAACCGCACGGCCAGTCAGTTCGAGGCGGAGGCCGACCGGATCGGAGCCGACATCGGCGCCCGGTCCGGAACGGAGCAGTCATCCATCAGCTTTTCCTGTCTGTCCGAGCACCTGGTTGCGACCCTTGAACTCACCGCTGATCTGCTCCTGAATCCAGCATTTCCCGAGGCGGAACTCGGGCGGATCGTCCCGATCCGGCTCGATGAGCTTGAGGAGGCTCGGGCCGAACCGACTGCGGTGCTCCGGCGCATCGTGCGCCGCACGGCGTTCTCCGACGGGCATCCCTACGGTTGGCGCGGGGACGAAGCCACCTTACCGGCCGTTACCACCGCCGATCTTGCCGCCTTCCATGGATCGCATTTCACCCCCGAGGGGGCCAGGATCGTCTTGTGCGGGGACCTGGACCCCGACCTGGCGGCGGCTCGCTTCGAGGAGTTTTTCGGCGACTGGGAACCGACCGGGGACTCCAGCGACGAAACCCCGGGCGATCCTCCCGCCGCGGCAACCGGTGTGCTGCTTCATCCGACCGGCAAGGAAGGGCCGCAGGCGGTGGTGGCCTGGCGCAAGCAGGGGCCGCCGCGGGACTCCGCGGACCGCGATGCGCTACGTCTCGCGCTGCACATCCTCGGGGGCGGATTCTCCAGCCGGCTGAACCAGAACCTCCGCGAGCGGATGGGCGCCACCTACGGAGCGTTCTCGGGGGCGAGGCAACTTCCCCGTCGCTCCATCCTCACGGCCTCTGCGTCGCTCAACATCGAGCAGGCCGCGCCGGCAATCCGAGAGATGTTGTCCGAGGTGGACGGTCTCGCGTCCGGAAAGCGTCCGATTCGGATGCGGGAACTGACCGAAGCGAAGCTCGCCATCACCCGTACTCATGCGCAGCGCTTCGAAACTCTCGGGGGAGTGTCCGGGATCATCGCCGGGGTTCTCCAGCGGGGCGAGCCGCTCTCGGAAATCCGGAACTATCCGGCGCGGATCGAAGCGGTGACCCGCGAGCAGGTTGCGGAAGCCGCCGCCCGTTATCTCGGAAGCGAAGGGAGTGCGCTGGTGGCGGTCGGTGACGAGGGGCGCCTGGGGCCGGCGCTTGAGGGCCTCGGTCCGGTTCGCCGCGTGGACGCCGAGGGCGCGCCGCTGGACGCTTCATCGGAAGAGGGGGTCTGACGACCCGCTGGGAGTAGGAGCGCCAGCCTCTGGCTGGCATCGCCGAGCAAAGCGAGGCGAAACTCTCCAACCTGTTCCGCTCCGCATTTGTGGAGTGTGACGATGCGCCGTCCCCGTTTGGATGGGTGCGGTGCGGCGGACGAGGTGGGTGAGTTTCGCGGCCTTTGGCCGCGATGCCGGCCGGAGGCCGGCGCTCCGCTGTCGCGCGCCGTGGGGGTGGAGGGCGGCGGTGCTGCAGGGAGGAGGGCACAGGGGCGTTACGCCGTCCCCGTTTGGGCCTGGGGCGCCGTCACCAGGGGTAGGAGCGCCAGTCTCCGGCTGGCATCGCCGAGCAAAGCGAGGCGAAACTCTCCAACCTGTTCCCGGCCAAGCTATCGCCGGGGCCATCGATTCCAGGAGGACGATGTGGCTGCCGTCCGGTCCTCACCCGAGCGCCATCGCCCCCGGCCGACGCGGGTCGCCGTAGCCGTAGAACAGCCCGTCGGCGAACATCACCGTCTGCAGGCTCCCCATGCCGGCGCTGAACTGCACGTCGTGGCCGCGGGCCCGCAGCGCGCGGATCACGTCGGGGCTGAAGCCGCTCTCCAGCTCCAGCCGGTCCGGGTACCACTGGTGGTGCATCCGGGGTCGCGCGGTGGCGTCGGCGATGTTCATGCCGTGTTCGAGCACGTTCACCAGCAATTGCAGGTTGGTGGTGATGATGCGGCTGCCGCCCGGGGTTCCGGTGAGCAGGAACGGCCGGCCTTCGCGCAGCACGATGATGGGCGTCATCGAACTGACCGGGCGGCGGCCCGCCGCGATCTGGTTATCCGCGCTTCCCATCAGCCCGAATGCGTCGGGGATGTCGGGCCTCAATGTGAAGTTGCCGAGGTTGTTGTTCATGAGGATGCCGGTGCCGTCGATCACGACCCCCGAGCCGTAGGAGAACATCAGCGTGTAGGTGTTGACCAGCGCGTTGCCCTCGCTGTCGAGGACCGAATAGTGGGTGGTCTCCGGGCTCTCGTAGGGCGCCAGGTTGCCGGGACCGACCTCCGCTGACGGCCGGGCGCGACTGAGGGAGATGCCTTTCGCGAGTTCCGCCGCGTAGTCCTTGCTCGTGAGCGCGGCGACCGGGAGATCGAGGTGATCCGGGTCGCCCAGGTACTTGCTGCGGTCGGCGTACGCGAGCCTCATCGACTCGGCCATGACGTGCATGGCGTCCGCGCTGCCGTAGCCCATCTCTTTCAACGGGAAGTTCTCGAAGATGTTCAGCATCTGGACGATGTGCATCCCGCCCGAACTGGGCGCCGACATGGCCGCGATGTCGTAGCCCCGGAAGGTACCGCGCACCGGCTCGCGCTCGACGACGCGGTAGCTGGCCAGGTCTTCCATCGTGATCAGGCCGTTGTGTTTCGCCATGTCGTTGGCGATGCGGCGTGCGATCTCGCCCCCGTAGAACGCTTCAGCGCCCCCCTCCGCGATTTGCTCCAACGTCCAGGCGAGATCCGGCTGCCGGTAGATGTCGCCTACCTCGTAGTTCGAGCCGTCGGGCTTGTAGAACTTGGCCCGCGAGGCGGGGTTGGCGCTGAGCCGCGTCTTGCTGCGGGCGAGGTTCACGGCCAGGTCCTCCCACACCACCACGCCGTCGCGCGCCATCTCGATGGCCGGCTCGGCCACTTCCCGCCAGCTCATCGTGCCGTAGTTGCGCAGCAGGTGATCGAAGCCGGCCACCGACGCCGGAATCGCCGACGACTTGTGGCTGAAGCGGTACTCGTCGTCGTCGACCTCGCCGTCCTCCCCGAAAAACATGTCGGAATGCGCGGCCGCGGGAGCGGTCTCGCGGAAGTCCACCGCGACCGTGCGGTTCTCCTCGGCCAGGTGCACCAGGATGAAGCCGCCGCCCCCCACGTTGCCCGCGCGCGGCAGGGTCACCGCGAGCGCCAGCCCCACGGCCACCCCCGCGTCGATGGCGTTGCCACCCTGGCGCAGGATGTCCACGCCGATCCGGGTGGCCAGAAAGTTCTGGCTGGCCACCATCCCGTTCCGCCCCACGACCGGGTGGTGGATGGCGTTGTAAGTGTTGATCGGGGCCTGGGCCGGGGCGGCCTGGGCGAGGGCTCGCGGGGGAAGCGCGAGAACTCCCACGGCGAGGGTCGCCGCCAGGGCGACCGGAACCACGATCCGTGCGATTCGTCTACTCATTTGTTTGCTGCTTCTTCCTGTGAGTGTCTCGGGCGCCCGGTGAAACATCCGGGGGCAGCCCGTGGTGAAAGCACCCCGCACACATGGAGATCGGCAGACTCACAGCGCCGAATGTCCCCGGGCCTCGTGCGGGGTGCTTTCACCACAGGTTGCTAGTGACGCTCCTTGCCGAACAGGCTGCGGGCGCGGTCGGCCTCCGGAACCGGTAGCGGGTATTTGCCCGAGAAGCACGCGGTGCAGTAGCGGTCCCGCTCCTCCTCCACCGAGTCTTCGAGAGCCTCGAGGGGCAAATAGGCCAGGCTGTCCGCGTTCAGGTACTGCCGGATTTCCTCCACGCTCTGTTTGGCCGCGATCAGCTCCGACCGTAGCGGGGTGTCGATGCCGTAGTGGCAGGGACCGGTCGTGGGGGGCGAGGACACCCGGAAATGGACCTCGGTGGCGCCGGCGTTCCGCGCCATCTGCACCAGCTTGCGGCTCGTCGTGCCCCGCACGATGGAATCGTCAACCAGGATGACCCGGCGGCCCTTCAGCACGGCGGGCACCGGATTCAGCTTCACCCGGACTCCGAAGTTCCGGATGGACTGCCGGGGCTCGATGAACGTCCGTCCCACGTAGTGGTTGCGGATCAGCCCCATCTCGAGCGGTATCCCGGTGGCCTGGGAGTAGCCGATGGCGGCTATGAGGCCCGAGTCCGGAACCGGAACCACCACGTCGGCTTCGACTCCGGTGCTTGCGGCGAGGCTCTGCCCCAGTTTGATCCGGGTCTTGTAAACGTCCCGGCCGAAAACGCGGCTATCCGGGCGGGCGAAATAGACGTGCTCGAAGATGCACTGGGAAATCGGCGCCTCGTCGAAGACCTTCAGCGAGTGGATCCCGTCGCCGTCGATCCGGATCATCTCGCCCGCGTCGATGTCCCGGATGTACTCGGCGTCGAGCAGATCGAGGGCGCAGGTCTCGGAGCAGACCACGTAACCGTCGCCCGCCTTGCCGAGTAGCAGTGGCCGGAAACCCCGTGGGTCCCGGACCGCGTAAAGGGCGTCCTCGGTCAGGAAGAGCAGCGAGAAAGCCCCCTCGGCCTGGCGGACCGCCTCGGCTACCGCTTCCAGCTCCTCGGTCTGCCCGGACTTGGCGAACAGGTGCACGAGCACCTCGGTATCGCTCGTGGTGCGGAAGATGGAGCCCCGCTGCACCAGCATGTGCCGCAGGATGTGGGCATTCACCAGATTGCCGTTGTGGCAGACCGCGATGTGGCCGAACTTGCACTCGATCTGGATGGGCTGGATGTTCTTGGGGCTGCTGTCTCCGGCGGTGGAATAGCGGGTGTGCCCGATCGCCGCGCGTCCCGCGAGGGTGTCGAGCGCGTCGACATCGAATACATCCGCCACGTGCCCCGGGCCGTTCACCCCGACGAGGCCTCTCCGGTCCGGAGCCGCGGCGACGATGCCGGCGGCCTCCTGGCCGCGGTGCTGCAGCGCGTAGAGCCCCAGATAGGCAAGGCGCGCCGCCTCCGGGTGATTCCAGATCCCGACGACCCCGCACTCCTCATGGAACCGGTCCGCAGTGTCCCTCTCGGGAGGACCGGGGTGATCGACCACCGGGAGCTCGATCTGGCTCACCCGTGCATCCTACCCGGCCCCCCGGCTATCCGGTGGCGATCCGTCCCAAACTGTTCCGGAAGGCATCGGCGATGTCCTCGACATCGAGGGAAACCGTCGGGGCTCCATTCGTCCGGACCCGGAGTGCGTCGCCTCCCACGAGGCCCAGTTCCCCAAGCGGCACCCCGTGGCGTGATGCGAGCTCGGCAAGCGCATCCGCGTCAGCCGGCCGCACGCTGAGCAAGGCCCGCGCGGGCGCTTCGCCGAAGAGCGCCCCCTCGAGCCGCTTTGCACATGCAACCTGGAGTTCGGCGCCCAGCATGGAGCCGTCGGGAGCGAAGAGACTCTCGATCGCCGCCGCGGCGAGTCCTCCCTCGGAGAGATCGCGCGCCGAGGCGACGAGTCCCGCTGCCCCCGCCTCCCTGAGAAAGGCTCCGAGACGGACCTCCGCATCGAGGTTCGGCTTCGGCGGCCGCCCGTCGGTGCTCCCGTGGTGTTCCTTCAGGAAGGCGCTCGCGCCGAGCGCGTCTCCGCCTTCGGGACCCGCCAGGAAGAGGAGATCCCCCGCCGCCGTGAAGTGCTGTGGGATCCGCCCGGTTGCCTCCGAGAGGACACCGACCACGCCGACCACCGGCGTGGGGAAGATGTTGCGGCCCTCCGTCTCGTTGTAGAAGCTGACGTTGCCGCCGGTGATGGGCACTCCGAGGACCTCGAGCGCCTCGGTCATGCCGGCGATGGCTTCGGTGAACTCCCACATGATCTCCGGCCGTTCCGGGTTTCCGAAGTTGAGACAGTTGGTGGCGCCGACCGGCGTTGCTCCGACCGTGGCGAGGTTCCGGCAAGCCTCGGCGACCGCCAGTGCGCCCCCCCGGCGGGGATCGCGGGCCGTATAGCGGCCGTTGCCGTCGAGGGACATGGCGATTCCGATTCCCGTCCCCTTGATCCGCACCACCCCGGCGTCCCCCCCGGGACGGACGATCGTGTCGCTGCGGACCATGTGGTCGTACTGCTCGTAGATGAACCGGCGGCTGGAAAGCTCGGGGGATCCCGCGAGTGCCCGGACCACCGCGTTCCAGTCGGAGGGCTCGGGGAGGTCGGCCGGGGTGATTTCGGGGGCGGGCCACCACGAAGGCCGCGCGGTGGGCCGGTCGAATGCCGGAGCGTCGTCGGTCAGCGCCCGGCAGGGCACCTCGGCCGCGACCTGTCCTCCATGACGGACGCGGAGCAGGCCGTCGCCGCTCACCGTGCCGATGGGGGCCGCATCGAGGTCCCACTTGTCGAAGATCCGGGATACCTCGGCCTCGCAGCCGTTCCGGACCACGAGGAGCATTCGCTCCTGAGACTCCGAGAGCATGATCTCGTAGGCGTTCATTCCGGTTTCGCGCTGGGCGACCCGGTCCAGTTCGATCTCCACCCCGGCGCCGCCGCGGGACGCCACCTCGGCGGTGGAGCAGGTGAGCCCGGCAGCCCCCATGTCCTGCACCGCAATCAGCGCGTCCCCCTGCATGAGTTCGAGACACGCCTCCATGAGCAGCTTCTCGAGGAAGGGATCTCCGACCTGGACAGTTGGCCGCTTCGCTTCGGCCTCTTCGTCGAACGCCGCCGACGCCATGGACGCGCCGTGGATCCCGTCGCGTCCGGTCTTGCTGCCGACGCACCAGATCGGGCTTCCGGGCGCATCGGCGCGGGCCCGGAAGATCCGGTCCGCGGGAGCGATTCCGAGCGCGAAGGCGTTGACCAGCGGATTCAGGGAATAACAGTCCTCGAAAAAGACCTCGCCGCCGACGGTAGGGATTCCCATGCTGTTTCCGTAGTTGGCGATTCCGGCGACCGCTCCGGTGAGCAGGGCCCGGTTCCTGGGAACGGTCAGCGGGCCGAACCGGAGCGAGTTCATGAGTGCGACCGGCCGCGCCCCCATGGTGAAGATGTCCCGCAGGATGCCGCCCACGCCGGTCGCCGCGCCCTGGAACGGTTCGATGAAGGTGGGGTGATTGTGCGATTCCACCTTGAAGACCGCGGCCAGGCCATGGCCGATGTCCACCGCACCGGCGTTTTCCCCGGGGCCCTCGATGACGCTCGGCGATTCGGTCGGAAAGCGGGCGAGATGCCGCCGCGAGGATTTGTACGAGCAGTGCTCCGACCACATGGCGGAGAACATTCCGAGTTCGGTCGGATTCGGGGCTCTTCCGAGTCGGCCCCCGATCTGGTGGAACTCCTCGGCGGTGAGCCCCGCAGCGAGGGCTGCTTCGAGAGTCGCGACCGGCTTCACGGGCGGGGGCTCACGATTCGGTGAACCGGTGGAGGCTCTCGAAGAGGTGGCAACCGTCGGCGCCGCCGAGCGCCTCTTCGTAAGCCCGGTCGGGGTGGGGCATCAGGGCCGCAACATTGCCCCGGCGGTTTTGGAGTCCCGCGATGTTGTTCCGGGAGCCGTTCGGGTTCGCGTCGTCGCTGGCTTCCCCGTCTTCGTCGCAATAGCGAAAGATCACCTGCTCGTCGGCCTCGAGCGCTTCCAGAACCTCGTCGTCGGCGCGGAAGTTTCCCTCCGCATGCCCCACCGGCATCCGAAGCGTGGCGCCGGGTGCAAGCCCGCAGGTGAGGGACGAAGAACTCGCTTCGACGCGTATCCGAACGTCCCGACACACGTAGGAAAGGGACCGGTTCCGCAGCATGGCGCCCGGCAGCAGGCCGGCCTCCTGGAGGATTTGGAAGCCGTTGCAGATTCCGACCACGGCCCGCCCACTCTCCGCCATCCGGGCGAGGGGCTCCATGACGGGGGAGAAACGGGCGAGCCCGCCCGCCCGCAGGTAGTCACCGTGGGCAAACCCGCCCGGCACGACTGCCGCGTCGAACCCGTCGAGCGAGCCCTCCTTGTGCCAGACGAGTTCCGCTGGCTGGCCAGTCACCGTCTGGAGGGCATGAAGCACATCGCCTTCGCAGTTTGTCCCGGGGAAAACGAGTACCGCGAAGCGAGCCATCAGTTGAGAATCACCTGGACGCTGAAGTCCTCGAGCACGGGGTTGGCAAGTACCCGGGAAGCGATCTCCTCGCCTCGCGACTTCGCCTCGCTGGGCGATCCGGCCTTGATTTCCAGTTCGAACATCTTTCCCTGGCGGACGGACTCCGCGCTGAGGCGCGGATCGGCCGCGATCGCCCGCCGGATGGCTTCCCCCTGCGGGTCATACACCGAGGGCCGCAGCCGGACCAACACCCGGACCCGGAACTTCATGCGTCGTCCTCCCGGAATACCCGTTCGAAGACCTCGTCCAGATGCCGGAGCTGCACGTCGAGATCGAACGCGGCATCGAGCTCCTCGCGAGTCAGGAGCGCCGTGATCCGATCGTCCTCGTCGAGCCGCTGGCGCAAGGTGCCGCCGCTTTCCCAAAGGCGCATGGCGGCCCCCTGCACCATGCGGTACGCGTCTTCGCGGGAGATCCCCTTCGCGGCGAGGTCGAGCAGCACCTGGCCGCTGAACACCATGCCGTTCATCCGGTTGAGGTTCTCCAGCATGGAGTCCTGGCGCACCACAAGTCCGTCGAGAATCCGGGTCATGCGCAGCAGGATGTGATCGGCCAGCAGAAAGCTCTGCGGAATGGCCATCCGCTCCGCCGAGGAATGGGAGATGTCCCGCTCGTTCCAGAGCGCGATGTTCTCGATGGCGGGGAGGGTGTTTGCCCGGATGATCCGGGCGAGGCCGCACACCTGCTCGCAGCCGACCGGGTTCCGCTTGTGGGGCATCGCCGAAGAGCCCTTCTGGCCGCGGCCGAAGGGTTCCTCCAACTCGCGGATCTCGGTCCGCTGGAGGGTGCGGATCTCGGTGGCGATCTTTTCCAGGGTGCCCGCGAGGATCGCGAGGGCGGCCGCCAGCTCGGCGTGCCGGTCGCGCTGGATGACCTGGGTGGAGATTGCCGCGGGACGGAGGCCCAGGGCGCCGCAGACCCGCTGCTCGACGCTTGGGGGCAGGTGGGCGAAGGTGCCGACCGCGCCGCTGAGCTTCCCGATGCGAACCGCCTCCCGCGCGGCGGCGAGGCGGCGGTGGTTGCGTCCCATCTCGGCCCACCAGAGGGCGAGCTTCATTCCGAAGGTCATCGGCTCGGCATGGACGCCGTGGGTGCGTCCCACCATCACCGTCCGGCGATGCTCGTCGGCGCGGCGGCGGAGAATTGCCCGAAGTTCTTCGATCCGCTTGAGGATCAGATCCGCGGAGCGGACCAGCCGGGTCGCGAGCGCGGTGTCCACCACGTCGGAACTGGTGAGCCCGAAGTGGATCCAGCGCCCTTCGGCGCCCACGTGCTCCGCCATCGACTGGGTGAACGCCACCACGTCGTGCTGGACCGTTTTCTCGATCTCGTGGATCCGGGAAATGTCGAAGCCGGCCCGGCGCCGGATAGCGGCGGCGGCGGTCTCGGGAACGATCCCCTCGGCCGCCATCGCCTCGGCGGCGGCGACCTCCACCTCCATCCACGAAGCAAAGAGCGCCTCGTCGGTCCAGATAGCCCCCATCTCGGGGCGGACGTAGCGATCGGTGAGCACCGAATCAGAACAGCGTGGGGGCTCGCAGAGGTACGGGGTTCAGCAGGCGGTTGACCCGGGGCAGCGCGGGAGTCTTCGCGGCGACGCGGGTGGGTCGAGTCCAGATTTCTTCCGTCAGGTGGTGGCGCCGGGCAACGAGCAACCGCACCTCGCGCCGCCCACCGGCATCGAGCGCCGCGCGAGCCGTCCGCAGTGCGAGTTCGGGGGTGTTGGTGTTCTCCGAGAGGTGGGCGAGTACCACCGTGTTCACCGAAGCTGGCAGTCGTCGCCGGAGATACAGCGCCAGGGCGCCGTTCGACAGATGGCCGCGCGTGGAGGCGATCCGCTGGCGGATGGAGAACGGGTAGCGGCTCTCGAAGAGCTGCTGTTCGTCGTAGTTGGACTCGATCAGCAACACCGACGCGCCTTCCATGGCTTCTTCCATTTCCCGCGAGAGGTGGCCGAAATCGGTTGCGTGAACGAGGATCGCGCTCCCGCGCTCGAACCGGAACCCGATGGGGTCCCGGGCGTCGTGGGGAGTCCGGAACGGGCCGACCGTGATGGTTCCGATGCGGCGGCTCTCGCCCGGGGCCAGCGGAAGCCAATCGGGCGTCTCGGAACCGTTCTTCGACAGGAGACACTGCCAGGTGCCCTCGGTGCAGGCGACCGGAATACCGTGTTTCGCCGCGAAGGTGGTGGCGCTCTTGCAATGGTCGCCGTGCTCGTGGGAGACGAGCACGGCGGCGATGTCGGAAGGACGGCGTCCGGCCTCCGCGATCCGCTTCTCGAGGCCGCGGCAGGAAAGGCCGGCTTCCACGAGCAGCGTGGTGGGTCCGCCCGAGATCAACGCCGCGTTTCCGGAACTTCCGGAACCAAGGACACGCAGGCTGATTTCCACGATTTTCGGGCCTCAGGGAAGGGCGCTGAACACGGCGATTCGGAGGCCCGGAGCGTAGCACCCGCCCTCGCTCAGGGTCAACGCCTGACCCCCAACATATTGGGGGTTTCGGCGGGGTGGACCACAATGGGTTGTGGAGAGGAGCGCCGTCCCGTTGTCCCGATCGGAGCTTCCGGACCGGGATCGCTGCCCGCAGGGGCGCGAAACCGGCGTGTCGCCCCGCTTCCGGACAGCACCGTCCTGCCGGCCCGCACGCCACCCCCGATGTATCGTGGGTCCCCAGTGCAAAATCTTTACGGTCTCTCCCGCGCGGAACTGATCCAGGTGGCGGAAGATCTCGGCCTCCCGCCGTACCGCGGACGCCAACTCTTCCGCCATCTCTACCGGCATGGCCACGCCGACTTTCGGGAGATGACCGATCTCTCCGCCGCGCTGCGGGATGATCTCGCTGCCCGGTTCCGCATCGCGCACCCGCGGGTGGTGGAGTCGGCGCAATCCGGCGACGGCGCCGTCAAGCTGCTGATCGAGCTGGAGGACGGCCTCCTGGTCGAGACTGTGGTGATCGGGAACCGGCGCGACGCCGCGGGCGCTCGGTCAGGGCGATCCCAGGGAGCGGACGGCGCCGCCTCCGACCTGACGGTCTGCGTCTCCACCCAGGTCGGCTGTCCCCTCGCCTGCACCTTCTGCCGCTCCGGCGCCATCCCGTTCCGCCGGAACCTCACCGCCGGCGAAGTGGCCGCCCAGGTGCTGCTCGCCGAGCGCGCCGCTCCGGAGGCCGCCAAGGGCAGGCGGAACGTCGTTTACATGGGGATGGGCGAGCCCCTCCTGAACACCGACGCCGTGATCGGTTCCCTGGAGTTCCTCACCGATTCCGACGGGTTCGATATCCCTCCCCGTCGGGTCACCGTCTCCACGGTCGGACTGCCCGAGGAGATGGGCAAGCTGGGCCACGCCGCTCCACACGTGGGAATCGCCATCAGTCTCCATGCCGGCGACGACGCCACGCGGGGCCGCTTCATGCCGATCGGTCGGCGCCACCGGATCCCGGAGATTGTCGCGGCGCTGGAGGAGCTGCCTCCGTCAAGCCGCCGGATCACCATCGAGTACGTCCTGCTCGGCGGTGAGAACGACCGCCCCGACGACGCCCGGGAACTGCTGCGGCAACTGCGCCGCCTGACCGCGTCCGGGATCCGTCCTCACGTGAACCTGATCGCCTTCAACCCCTGGGAGGATCCGTCTCCCGGGCCGCCCCATCGGCCGATCCATCTGGCACGGGGACCGAGCAAGACGCCGAACGTTTCCTGGGCCGCGTCTCGGCGGCCGGCTTCATCGCCACCCTCCGGCGCAGCCGCGGAAAGGACGTCCTCGCGGCCTGCGGCCAACTGGCCGCAACCCCGGCCTGAAGTGGCTGGTCGTTTCCGGCCGAGTCGCCGCTGCCGCTCAGAACGAGGTGGTCACGTTCAGCGACACGGTACGCGGGGCGCCCAGGAAGGCCGCCTGCCCGCTGATGGTGGCGAGATAGGGCCGGTCGAGCAGGTTGTTGCCGATCAAGGCGACTTCGAGGCCCCGGAGTCTCTCGCTGATCCGGCCCGCCGACCAGCGGAAGTAGGCGTCGAGGAGCCAGTAGGCGTCTGCGTTCCACGAGCCGTCCAGGGTGACGCCCCGCGTCCCGGTGTACTTCGCGGAGATACCCACGGCCACCGGTTCTCCGCCGTGGTCGGCCGAAACTACGACGAGTGTGCGCGGCACCCCGACGACCTGACTCCCGGGCCGGATGCCCTGGGCGGCGGAGACGAGCGGATCGCCGGCGCCGAGGTAGGTCGCGTCGTTTCGGGTCCAGGCCGTGTAGAACGACGTGGATTCCGTGACCCGTAGCGTCGCCGACAGCTCCAACCCCCGGGAGTCGATGCCGCCGGCATTGAAGTACGAGCCGCCTCCGGCGATCAGGTAGTTCGGGCCGGCGGCCGTTTGGGGCGAAAGGAAGAAGATCCGGTTCTGGAAATCGATCCGATAGTAGGTGGCGGTGGCGGCGAAGCGATCTCCGGAGTAGCGGAACCCGACGTCCAGGTTTTCCGCGGTCTCGGGTTCGAGTCCATCGAGACTCCGTCCCGGCACTTCGAGGAGCCGGTCGGAAAGCGATTTGAAGTTCTGCGCGTACCCGGCGAAGAGCTCGAGCCCGGGAACCGGGGCGGTGTAGGTGAGTCCGCCGGAGAGGAGAAGGTCCGAATCCGAGGACACCGAGAGTTCGGAGGTGTCGCCGAAGTGGTCTTTCCGGCCCACCTCCACGAGGTACTGCCGGACCCCCGCGTTGATGGCCAGGGGGCCGGCGAACAGGGTGTCCTCGACGTACCACTTGATCACCGACTGCGGGAACTGCCAGTCGTACTGGCGCCAGTAGGGGGTGTCGTCGTAGTGATGGGAGACCCGGGCGTCCACGACCTTGTGCCAATCCCGGCCGAGGTCCCGCCGGCCGTCTTCGGCCCAGAGTCCGGCGCGGAGCCGGTTGCCGCCCAGGGCGAGTTGCCCGAACCAGTCCCCATCGAGGGTGAGGCCGACCCGCTCCTTGCCGTAGTGGCTGTGCCGGTAGGACTGCTGCGGGACCGCACCGGCCGGGTGACACGCGGGGTCGAACTCCGGCCCGGCGCCCCCGTAGGGGAACTGCAGCGAGGAGACGCACCCGGGCCGCGGCGCCAGCGGGACGCCTTCCGGATCCACGAATTGGACCTGACCGAGCGGTTCACCGCCGCGGGCGGTGAAGCCGGACGCCAGTTCCGATTCCGCACCTCCGCCGTCCGCCGTGACGTCCACGAGGTACGGAGGCAGCCAATCACCCCGTCCCCACTGCCGGTGGTAGTAGGCGCCACCGGTGATCGAGAGAACATCGGTGGCGGCGAAGTCGGCCTTCACATAGCCGAAGGTGTTCTTTCGCGGAATGGACCAGCCGGGACGGTACAGCTGGTTGACCCACGGCGTGTCCGTCCAGGTGTCGATCAGGCGGTCCCAGCGGGGATCGCTTCGGAACTCGGCATCGGACGTGAGCCGCTGGTAGGAAGCGTTGTCGGTGTCGTCGTAGGAAACGTACGCCGAAAGGTCCAGGCGGCCGACGCCCGCCCGAATCTTGCCGGCCAGGTGGTCCCGCTCGCTCCGGGCGAACCCCTGGATCCAGTCGCGGCTTTCCTGGCGCACCGCGGAAACCCAGGCGCGGATTTCCTGGCCGAAGAGGTGCCCGGTGTCCATGCGCAGGTAGAACCGTTGGCCGTCATCGGACCCCAGATCGAGGGCCGCGGTGAACTTCCGCTCGTGTTCCGGTTCGTCGGTCGTGAAATCGAGGGTTCCGCCGAGCGCCTCGATGGACCGTGAGGCGATGTCCGCGGTTCCCTGAGAGACCGTGACTCCGCCCATGTTCGCCGGGTCCACGAACCGGTTGGCCTTGGAGCCGCTCCAGTAGTCCGAGGTGCCGTTCGGCATCCCGTCGATCGTCGTCCCGATCTGCGCTTCGTCGAGATTGACCTGGAAGCCGCGCATCGAAATGCTGGTGGACCAATCGTCGGTGCCGTAGCTGTCCCCCTCCTGAATGGAGACGCCGGGGAGGTTGTCCACCACGGCCAGCACGCTCGTGATCGGAGACTGCTGGGCGACCATCGGTTCGGCCACCACGTTGGTAGCGAAGCTCCGCGGCTCCTCGGCCACCACCGTGATGGATTCCATGACCCGGCTGATCGGGAGAATCAACTCGAGCCGCGCGACCGCGTCAGCCTCGACGGAAGCGGGTTCGCTGCGCGTGTCGAAGCCGGGCAGGGTGGCTTCGACCAGGTAGTCGCCAACCGGAACGTCCCCGAAGGTGAAGCGGCCGTTGGCGGCGGTGATCTGCGGTTCCGCGCCCGCGGGGACGTCGCCGATCAAGGACACGGTAGCCCCGGGGAGCGCGCTGCCGGTTGCATCAACGACCCGGCCTTCGATGGATCCGGTGGGTTGGGCCGCGAGCAACGAAGGGGCGAGCGCCAGGAGCATCGCCAGGCAATGACTTCGCCATTGCGGTGTGACACGGGTGAACATTTTCTTCAATTCTCCGGACGCTGCTGTGCGTTTCGCTCGCCTCGGGCGAGCGATGCCGGCCGGAGGCCGTTGCTCCAGGCGGTCCCCCGCGCTTCTCAGTCTTCGGCTTCGAGCTCGTCGGAGGCGGTTTCGGCGGCGGCCGCCTTGGCGCGGCGCCACGCGATGATCTGCTCGGCGACCGCGGAGTCGCTGAGCGCCACGATCTGCGCCGCGAAGTGGGCCGCGTTCTGGGCGCCGGCCTTCCCGACCGCGACGGTTCCAACCGGAAACCCCGGAGGCATCTGCACGGTGGCGAGCAAGGCGTCGAGCCCGCTGAGCGAAGCCGCCAGCGGAACGCCGATGACCGGCAGAATGGTGCGGGCGGCCATCGCTCCGGCCAGATGAGCGGCCATTCCGGCTCCGGCGATGATCGCGACCACCCCGTTTTCGCGGGCGCTCTCCGCCAGCGCGGCGGCGCGGGCGGGGGTGCGGTGCGCGGAATAGATGCCCATCCGGCAGGAGACGCCGAGCGACTGCAGGACTTTCTTGGCCTCTCGCATGACCTCGATGTCCGAGGGGCTGCCCATCACGATGAGGACTTTGGGGTTGCCGGTGGAACTCATGTTGTCTCCTTTTGGATTGCGGCCGCCGCGATGTCGCGGCGGCAGGCCTTTTTCTCCCAGGTAATGGAATCGGCCGTCCGGTAGGCGGCGCTTCGCGCGCTCTCCCAGTCGGCGCCGACTCCGGTCACCGCGATCACCCGTCCGCCCGCGGTCTCGATTCCGGCCGCGCCCATCCGGGTTCCCGCGTGGAATACGTAGGCGTTTCCGACTTCGACCGCATCCGGAAGTCCCTGGATCGGAACGCCCTTCCGGTAGGCTCCGGGGTACCCGTCCGACGCCAGGATCACGGTGACGGCGGGTTCCGGCCGGAAGCGGATGGCTGTCTCGGGTAGCCGTCCGCTGGCGGCACCATGGAACAGCGGCAGCAAGTCGGAGTCCAGCCGCGGCATGAGCGTCTGCGCCTCCGGGTCGCCGAATCGCACGTTGAACTCCAACACCTTCGGCCCGTCCGCGGTCAGCATCAACCCCGCGTAGAGCACTCCCCGGTACTCGCGCCCTTCGGCGCGCAGTCCGGCGATTGTCGGTTCCACGATCTCGCGGCGCACTCGTTCCATGGTCGCGGCGTCGGCGCCGAGGCCGGGGCTCAGGCTTCCCATGCCTCCGGTGTTCGGGCCCTCGTCGTTCTCGAAGCGTCGCTTGTAGTCCTGCGCGGTCCCGCACCCGACCGCCCGGGTTCCGTCGCTGATGGCGAACACGCTCAGTTCGGGCCCCACGAGCCGCTCCTCGATGACCACTGCCTTGCCGGCCTCGCCGAGGCCGCCTTCCAGAAGCCGCACCGCGTCCCGTTCGGCGGCGTCGAGGTCCGCCGGGAGGAAGACGCCCTTGCCGGCGGCGAGTCCGCTCGCCTTGATCACCGGCCGCTCGCCATAGTCCCCGGAGCGAAGCGCCGACCGCGCCGATCTCGCCTCCCGCACCACGGTGTGACGGGCCGTCGGAATTCCGTGGCGGCCCATGAAGTCCTTGGCGAACTCCTTGGAGGCTTCGAGGAGCGCCGCTTCCTGCCGCGGTCCGAAACAGGGGATGTCCCGCTCCGCCAGCCGATCGGCAAGTCCTCCGGCGAGCGGCGCTTCCGGGCCGGCGACGACCAGATCCACACTCTCGGCGGAGGCAAGGCCGGCGAGACCGCCGACGTCTTCGGCTCCCACCGGCGCCGGGCGCGCCAGTCGGCTGATCCCGGGGTTACCGGGCGCCGCGATCAGTTCCTCGAGTTCAGGGCTGCGCGAGATCGCCCACGCCAGCGCGTGTTCGCGCCCGCCGCTTCCAACCAGCAGAACCCGCACGGCGCCGCCGGCGCAGCAGCCCGACTACCGCGTACGACGCCGACGCTTGCGGGCCCGCTTGCGTGCTGCGGCCCGCTTGGCGCGCAGCTTGTCGCCCGGTTTCACATAAAAGGAGTGGCGCTTGATTTCCTTGATGATGTCTTCGGCCTGAACCCGCCGCTTGAAGCGGCGGAGTGCCACATCGATCGTTTCGCCTTCCTGGACGACGATTTCCGCCAAGAGATCCTCTGTGTGATTCCGCTCGTGCTCTGGTGAAAAATGAGAAACCCCGGACCGAGAGCGGTCCAAGGGGAAGCGAGAACGCTAGTCCCCGCGGCCCCCCATGTCAAGGAGGGCCGCCTGGTTTCCGGGAGGCGAGCTCGGTGTCAGTTCGAATCGCCCAGCAATCCGGCGTAGGAGTAGAGCACGGTCGCCACCGACTTTTCCCCGCCCAACATTCCGTAGACTTCGCCGGCTCCCTCGATCACCCAGAACTCGTTGGCGGCATGGGCGCCGCCGCCGTGTCCGACACCCCCGCCCACGATCGGCATCGCCAGGTCCGTCCCGCCCGGCAGGGTGCCGTCCCGGCCGCTGAACAGATAGGCCGGCCAGTAGCCGCCGCCGAGGATGGAGTCCTCCGCGATCGGATCGCGGTAGCGGACCCCGAAGATGGAGAGCATCTCCCGGACCGAGTCGGCGAGCGGGTTGTTGTAGTTGCTCTTCGACCAGGGCACGTCCCCGACGATCGTCATTTCGACGTCCTCGTAGCCCTGCGCGTCGAGATAGTCGCGGATCTTCTGAACCATCTCGAGTCCGTCCATGTTGGGCACGTAGCGCATGTTGTGCTTGGAGGTGACCCGGTTCGGCAGGATTGCGCCGGCTCCGCCCGGATACATGTTTCCGGACCAGATGCCGTCCATGTTGAAGGAGATGCCGTAGCGGGCGTTCATCAAGTGCTGGAGCGGGTCGTCCGTCATGAACCGGGCCACGCCGATGTTCTCTGCGGCAATCGCGAGATCGAGGTTCTCCGCCGAGGTGCGGAACATTTCTTCTTCCGCCGGTGACAGCGGCACCGCGCCGTCGTAAAAGCCCGGCACCAGAACCCCGTTCCCGTCGTCGGTAATGAGGGTGTCCAGCATCTTGATGTGGCGGAGCAGCGGGGCATCCGTCGAACGCTTGTGGATGCCGTGGATGTTCGATGCCAACGGCCCGCGGCCCCAACTCTCGCCGCTGGTGGTCAACTCGATGTAAACGCAACCCTCGGAGCCGCCGGAGAAGCCGGCCGCTCCGCTCCGCGCCTGACGCCCCGTCCGGTACATGGCGTCAGCGTGGGCGAAGAGTTCGGGGTTCTCCCGCACAAACTGGCGGAGGCCGATGGACATCCGCTCTTCGTCGCCTTCCGCGATGAAGATCAGGTTCACCGGCATGGATCCCGTGACCTCGTAGATCGAGTGCATCCCGTTCCACATGGTCATCTGGGGCCCTTTCGAGTTCGTGGTGCCGCGGCCGATCATCACCTTCTTGAAGGGGCCGAACTCGGTGAACTCGCCGTCGAACGGCGGGAATACCCAGGCCTCCGGCTGGGTGATCGGCATCGTGTCGTACATCCAGTAAACGAGCAGGGTGTCTTCCTTGCCGTAGTCGCAGTCCGCGTACACGACCGGATTGCCCGGCTGGCCCCACTCGGTCATCGGAACCTCGTACACCTGCGAATGCTGGCAGCCGAGCTGGTCGAAGAAACCCTTCACCATCTGGGCCGACTCGGGGATCCCCTCGCCGGAGTTGGAGATGCTCGGCTGCTGGATCCAGCGGCGGAGGTTCATCACGTGCCGGTCCGCGTTGTCGTCGATGTGCTGGAACACCTGCTGGAGTTCCTCGGGGACGCGGGACATGTCCGGACTGAGCGTCGTGTCCCCCTGAGGCCGGATCCCGAGCTCCGCCGCGGTCGGGGCGGGTTCCGCGTCCATGTCCGGGCCGCCGCCGCAGGCAGCCAGCAAGAGCCCCGCCAGCAGTAGCGGGAGCAGGGTCCAGACTCTCCGGTTGCGCATCGCCATCGTCTCCTTCGCCGTCGCCCGGGTCACCGCGGGGGCGGTCCCTGCGGACAACATTTCGGAACATACGCGGGAGGCTCGGGCACTGTCAAAGGACGTTTCCGCTGGCCGTCCGCATCCGACCTACCGCGAGGCCCGATTCGGCGCCGCGCGCGCGGTCAGCCTCGCCAATCGCATGATGTCCGGGACGCTCGCGCCCCTCGACAGATCGTTCACGGGGGCGGCAAGTCCCTGAAGGATCGGTCCGGTTGCGGAGGCGCCGCCGAGCCGCTCGACCAGCTTGTAGGCGATATTCCCGGACGCCAGGTCGGGAAAGACAAGTACGTTGGCCCGTCCGGCGACCGGACTCCCCGGCGCCTTGCTCTCCGCCACGGAACGGACGAGCGCCGCGTCCGCCTGAAGTTCGCCGTCCACGCTGAGCCCGGGGTTCAACTTCCGTACCTGTCGGGCCGCCTCTGCCATGCGCTGCGCTTCCGGATGGTCGGCGCTCCCCTTCGTCGAAAACGAGAGGAAGGCCACGCGGGGTTCCATTCCGAGGAGGTCCCGCGCCGTCTCCGCGGAGAGCAGCGCAATTTCGACCAGCTCCGCGACACTCGGTCGCGGAATCACGGCGCCGTCGGCGAACAGCAGGGGGGATCGTCCTTCGGGAAACTCCATCACGAACGCGCCCGAGACCCGGGAGACTCCCGGTCGGGTTCCCACGGCCAGCAAGCCCGCGCGGATCACTTCGGCGGTGGTGGTTGCCGCACCGGCCACCGCGCCGTGCGCTTCTCCCCCAGCGACCAGCAAATTGGCGAACACCAGGGGATCCTGCGCCGCTTCCCGAGCCGCGGACCGCGTCATCCCGCGGTCCCGGCGTCGCGACCAGAGGAGATCGGTGGCCTGCTCAAGAGCGGCACCCTGGGGTCTTGCCGTCTGTACAGCGTCGCGACCGCCTGCCCGGTCCAGCGCGGGGGTCTCCGGACGCCCCACCAGCACCGGTTCCAGTTCCGGATCGTCCGCAAGTGCCCGGGCGGCCTCGACGATTCGAGGGTCCTGGCTTTCGGGAAGAACGATCCGCGGCCGGTTTGCGCGTCCGCCGCTCACTCTCGTCCCGACTACGTTTGGAGTTAGCAGCCTGTGAGTAAAGTCAGGCGGCCCAGTTCTCGATGCTCACGTCACTTTAGCTACAGGCTGCTAGGATACCCAGTCTAAGCGACGCTCAGGTTCTCCGGGTCCGAACCTCCGCAAGCGGGGAACGAAACAGACCTCGGAGCGGGCGTCATAAAGGTTTCCGCCGGTACACAGAATCAGTCGCCCAGCGACGCCTGCGCGCCCATGTGGCAGCGTCCCCGGAAATGGGGATGGCGGGAACCGCGAAGCCCCGGGAAAGGGAGGAAGCAAAATGCAAATCACGGAACGCAGCAACAACGGTGTCACCGTAATGGATCTGAACGGAAAGATCCTTCTCGGTGAAGGCGATGATGTCCTGCGGGACAAAGTCCGCGGTGCGATCGCGGCGGGAAATCGGAAGCTCTTGCTGAATCTGGCGGATGTCCCCTACGTGGACAGTGCCGGGCTCGGCGAGTTGGTCCGCTGCCACACGCGCATGGTGCAGGCCGGCGGGAGCGTGAAGCTACTCAACCTCACGGCCCGAATGCAGGATCTGCTGCAGATTACGAAACTGGTCACCGTATTCGAGACCTTCGAGTCGGAAGACTCCGCAGTCGGGAGCTTTTGAGGGCGACGCGGGAGGCCTCTGGGAAGGTGAAGAAACGGTCGATTCCTTTGGCCGGTTCGTTCTGAACATCACCTGACGGGGCCCGCCCGCGCGCTCCGGCTCTCCGTGTGCGCTGCCTCTTTGGGCAGTGCGCTCGCGGAAGGGATCGAATTCGGGTGATGGCATACCTGCACCGCCAGATCGTTCTCGGGCGAGGTGTGCCTGAGACTCCCCCCGCCGGTTCCGGCTGGGGACCCAACACCACCGAATCTGCTGATCCTCTCCGCGCACAACAAAGTCCCGCCGCTCGGGCGGGCGCGAAGGAGACACATGGCGATTTCCATAGCCAACGAAGCAACCACGAAGGGGGCTTCGCCAAAGACCCCGTCCGGCGCGAAGCCGGACGTCGAAAAGATCATGGCGGACATCCGCCGTGTTGCCCGTGAACGGGCGGAGGAAGGAACGAAGAGCGAACGTGAATTCAAAGCGGATGTGAAGAAGCGGATGCTGATGCCGCTCAGCGCACGCGGATTCAGTGACGAATTCGCGGAGCGGATCCGCTCCCGGGACACCGCCCGCTGGAACATCCGTTTGTCGGAGAAGGCGTTTCGGAGTTCCTCTTTCGGCCTCGCGCGACTGCTGCGCTGGTTGTTCACACCGGTCACCCGGCTGCTCGTGAATCTTCACCCCGCCGTGGAACAGGCTTCCCGGCAGGCCGAAATCAACGAGTACCACCGCCGGCTCCTCTGGGCCACGAACAGAGACCTTGAACTGACACGCCTCGAGATGAACCTGATCAAGTCGGAGCTTCGCCGGCTGGGCGTCCACGCCGACTTCTCCTTCAGTTCCGGATCGGCGAGCGCGGATGCCCCGCAGCGGGGCGGCCAATCCGGGCGCGGACGTTCGGACGGCCGTGGGAGCCGCTCGGATCGAGGACGCGGAGACCGGCGCCGCAACGATGGCGGCCGCTCGGACCGCGAGGGCGCGGGACGTCGTGACCGGCAGGGCTCGGGTCAGGGATCGCGCCAGACGGGAGGACAGCCGGCCCGGCAGAACTCACGACAGGGATCCCCCCGCCCCAGCCGCGGCGGCGGGCGCCGAGGCGGCAACGGCGGCGCCGCGGGAGGCAAGTGACGTGCGTCTGGTCTTCGTAACTCCCCGCTTTCGGGCGGGAGACGCAACTTCGCCGGAGCGGCTCGCGGCGGAGTTGGCCGGCCGGGCGCCTGACAGTTGGCGAACGACCGTTGTCACGACCACGGCGGCGGGACCATCGGAAGAGGCGTTCAGGGACGGGGAGATTCAGGACAAGGGCGTCCGGGTGGTGCGTTTTCCGGCCGCGGCCGCAGCGTCGGCGAAACCGCCCGGTTCCACCGGCGCGGACTCGCTGACCTCTCCGGATTTACTCGCCTATTTGCGCGACCGGTCGGGGGACTACGACCTGGTGGTGTTGTTCGGGTCATCGTCCGTTTGCCGCGAAGCAGCGAAGCTCGACCCGCGCCGCGCGGTGTTGCTGCCGTTTGCCGACGCCGAGGCAGCCGGCGCAAATTCGGAGATCTTTCAACACCCCGCGGCCTTCGTCTTTGGAAGCGAAGCCGAGGAGATACTGGTCCTGAAGCGTTATCAGGTCCACCGTCGCATGCGGGAGACCGTCACCGGGACGCTCCTGCTTCCGCGCACCGCGGACGTGCCGGCCTTCCGGCGACGCGCCGGCGTGAGCGCGAACTATCTGATTTCAGCCGTGCCGCTGGAGCCGGGTCGCGGGATCGAGGAACTGCTGCGGTTCTATTCCACGTTCAAGGACCGCCATCCGGATGTCGCGCTGGAGCTGGTCCTGATCGGGCCGTCGGCCCTGCGCCTCCCCCAGCGACCCGACATCCACGTTGTGCAGCCGGACACTCCGGGCGCCCGCTTCGACGCGGTCGGCGGGGCTCTGGTAGCGGTAATCCCCGAGCGGCTCGCCGCCTTCTCGACGACCGCGGCGGAGCCGTTTTCCCTCGGTGTCCCGATCCTGGCGAACGCCTCCGCGACGGAACTTGCCGACGATTGCCGGACCTCGGGCGGCGGTCTCTACTATCAGAACTACGACGAGTTCGAATTGATCCTGGAGCTAGGCCTGCGGGACCCGTCCCTCTTCGCGCGGATGGGCGCCGCTGGCCGCGAGTTCCTGCAGTCTCGCCACGACTGGGATTCGGTGCTGACCCGCTACGACCGAGCCTTCCGCAGTTTTGCCCGCCCCTCGCGAAGCGCTGCCGGCGGGGGGGCGCCGCCGGAGGTCGCCCCGGCGCCGGAGCAAGAACCTCCGCCGGCTCCGGAAGCAGCGGCGGAAGCCGCCACCCCGACATCCCGGAGCGAAGAACCGGTAAGCGAATCCCCGGAGACGGGCGAGGAGCTCTCGGCCGGGCCGGACGGCTCGGAGGAGATTCCCCCCGTTATCGAGCCGGCGACTCCGCCCGAGCCGGCTGTGGGGGAGCCCGAAGAATCCGGGACTTCGCCGGCTGCCGCGTCCGAAGAAGACCCCCCGTTGGAAGCCGCATCGGAAGCCGAAGCGCCGGACGAAGAGCAGGACGAGCAACCCGCCGCGAGCGAAGGGGAGCCCGAACCCGCCGAGGCAGATGATGCTGACGAGGCGGCCGCGCCCGAAGCCAGAGGCGACTCGCTCCCGAGCTTCTTCCGAGGTTCGATCCGAGACTGACGTTTTCCGTCCTGACGCTGGGTTAGTCAGGCGCGAGGGAACGAGCGGCCCTCCGGAGCGCCCTTACCGCGTTCCGAAAGAGCTTCTGCGCCGTTTCGATGCCCTCCGGTCGGTTCGTGGCCAGCCACAGCTTCCGGAACCGGCGGGCGAGGCCGCGTTGCCGGTCGGCCAGGGAGGTGAGTTCCGCGGCGAGCTGGCGGTCTTCCCGATTCTCCCGGCGCTCGGCATCACGCAAGCGAAGCGCCGCGAGACCGCGCTCCGCGCCGAGCAAGGAGGCGTCCAGCACGAACCGCCACTCGGCCCCGGAGGGGCCCGAGGGAAGGCCGCGGGTGCCCACCTCGGCGGCCAGCCGGCGCAGTTCCCGGAGGGTGGCTTCCAGCGCTTGCCGGGCCGGTGTGCGGGGGCTTCTGCGGAGCCGGGTGTCGAAGAAGACCGTCTTCAGGGGGGAATGGTTGAAATGGGAGAACCCGGCGTCGTGCAGCCGCCCCAAGCGGCGGCAGAAGTCTCCCGAAAACCCGGACGCATCCCCGGCCACGTGTTCCGAGAACGCCGCCGCAAACTCGGTCTCTTCCCGATCTTCGTCTCCCCAGGCGGCCTGGGCGGCCGCCGCGATCGGATACAGGGAGCCCCCGAACAGGTTGAAGTGTCCCCCGTCTCCCCAGTCGGTCATGATGAACCCCGAGGCTCCGAACCGTTTTGCAGCGCGGGCGTGTCCCCGGACGTTCGGCAGGGAGGTATCGAGGCGTGGGAACAGGCTGCTCCACGACGAGGTACCGGCGACGCTCAGGAAATCTCGGCCGGCGTCCCGAAAGCGCCGCACCCGATCGAAGTCGTGATCCGGTTCGTACCACCAATCGCAGAGCACGATGTCCGCGTCCAGCAGATCGAGCGCCTCGGGGTGGTCGGCCAGCACATCAGCCCAGATCATCGGACGCTTCCCGAGATTCCGCGCCATGGCGGCGACCCGGTTCACGTGTCCTGCGAAGACCGCCGCAGGCCCTTCGCGGGCCTCCCGTTCCCGGGAAAGCCCCTTTCCGAGGTCCACCGGCTCGTCACAGTTGAGGTGGGCCCAGCCCGAGCCGAAGTTCGGGAGGAATTCCTCCAGCATGTCCTCGAGCAGCGGATAGGTCCCGGGCGCTTCCGGAGAGGCCGACCAGAGCCGGTCCGATTCCGCGAGGCACCGGTAGGGGGCCTTCTCCAGGATGCGCCGGAAGTGGCCGAACGTCTGGAGGCAGGGGACGAGTTCCACCCCGTGCCGTCGGGCGCAGGCGTCGAGATCACGAAGTTCGGACGCCGAGTAGCCCCCCGACTCCGCGCCGATCTCGGGGTGCTTTTCAAACAGGAAGGTGTGCTCCGTGTAGAGCAGCAGCTCGTTGTAGCGAAGACGCGCCAGGGTTTCGATGAGCTCGCGGATGGTTTCCGGGCGGGGGACCCTGCCGCGGGAGATATCGAGCAAGAAGCCGCGCCGCCGGAGGGCGGGGGAGTCCTGGACGTGAACGGCGGGAATTCCGCCGTCCGGGCCGAGGAGTTGGGCCAGGGCTTCGGCTCCGTAGCGCAGTCCGGCCGCGCCCCCTCGAAGGACCACGCCCGCCGCCTCCACCCGGAGGTCGAAGCCCTCGGGGTCCTCCCCGGCTTCGGTCAGGACAAGGTTTCCGGTGGCGGTTGTCGGCGACGCGGCGACGGTGACGCCCGCCGAGGCGCGCTCCCCGAGCCGAGCTTGAAGGACCGTTGCCGCCTCGTGCTCCGCCGGGGTTCCCGCACCGGGGACGATCCGGGAGCGGACCCCAGGGCGGAACGTGCCCGGCAGGCGTTCAAACCGGCGCGGCGAGGGCAGCAGCCGGGTGACCGCATCGCCTCGGTTTTCCTCCATGGGCTGCTGACGGTACTCTCTCGCAAGCCGCCTTGAGTAACTGGGAGATCGCCGTCCGGGCCGCTTCGTGGGCGCAATCCGGAATGGTGATCGGACTTGGCACCGGGCGGGCGGCCGCCGGTTTCGTCCGGGAACTGGGAGCGAGGGTGCGGGACGGGCTCGCGGTCCGGGGAATTCCCACTTCGCTCGCCACCGACCGCCTGGCCCGCTCGCTCGGGATTCCGCTGGTTACCTTCGGGGAGGTGGCCGCCGTGGACCTCGCGGTGGACGGCGCCGACGAGGTGGACCCGGACCTGAATCTCATCAAGGGACACGGCGGGGCGCTGGTCCGGGAGCGGGTCGTCGCCGCGGCGGCCTCGCGCTTCGTGGTGCTGGTGGGTCCCGAGAAGCTCTCGCACCGGCTCGGCGCCCAGCGCTCCGTCCCCGTGGAAGCGATTCCCTTTGCCGCACCGCAGGTCGAAAGGGCCCTCACGACGATGGGGGCCGAGGCCCGCATCCGCATGGAAGCCGGTGAGGAGCCATTCGTGACCGACAACGGGAATCTGCTCGTCAACGCCTCTTTCGGCGAAATCACGGATCCGGCGGCGCTTCACCGGGAGATTCGCGAAATCCCCGGAGTGCTCGACTCGGGACTCTTTGCCGGAATGGCCGACGAGGTGCTGGTCGAGGGACAACCAACCGAGGCGCCGGGATCCTCTACGGCGCGGTGAAAGGGGTCGCGATCTCCTTCCGGGAGGTCGTAAAGCGTTTTGGCGGCAAGACCGTCCTCAACCGCGTGTCGCTCGAGGTAACGCCCGGAGAGATTCTCGTCCTGCTCGGCCGGAGCGGCTGCGGGAAGACGACGCTGCTGCGCCTCGTGAACCGACTGGTTTCCGCCGATTCCGGAGAGGTGCGCGTGGGTGATCGCGAGGTGAACGACTGGGATGCGGTCGAACTCCGGCGCGGCATCGGATACGCGATCCAGGGCGTGGGTTTGCTGCCGCACCTGAGCGTGAGCGAGAACGTCTCGCTCGTGCCCCGCCTGCTGGGCTGGAGTCCCGATCGCCGCCGCGAGCGGGCCGCCGAGATGCTGCTCCTGGTCGGTCTCGACCCTCACGAGCACGGGCGCCGCCGCCCGGATCAGCTATCCGGCGGGCAGCGCCAGCGCGTCGGGGTCGCGCGTTCCCTGGCGGCCGACCCACAGGCGCTGCTCATGGACGAGCCCTTCGGCGCGGTGGACCCGATCGGGCGGCGCAGTCTTCAGGAGGAGTTTCGATCCCTGGCGCGCGAGCTGGGCAAGACCGTGCTCTTCGTCACCCATGACGTTACGGAAGCCTTCCGCCTGGCGGACCGCATCGCGGTGGTCGCCGACGGCGGGATCCGCCAGTTGGCGACGCCGCGGGAAATCCGGGAGGCGCCGGCTGACGATCTGGTCCGCGGCCTCATCGAGGGCGCCACGATCGGGGCCGGCGGATGAGCTTCCTGGAGTTCCTGGCGAGCCGCTCGACCGAGATTCTCAGCCTCACGCTCGAGCATGTGGTGCTGGTGGTGATTTCCACGGTGGCGGGCGTGCTGATCGCCGTTCCGCTCGGCCTTGCCATCACGCGGATTCCGGCTCTGGCGCGCCCGGTGCTTGGCTTCGCCGGGGTCATCCAGACGGTGCCGTCGCTCGCGCTTTTCGGTCTCCTGATCCCACTGCCGTTTCTTGGCGGCATCGGTAGCCGGACCGCGATCATCGCGCTCGTCCTCTACGCGCTGTTGCCCATCCTCCGCAACACGGTCACCGGGGTGAAACAGGTCGATCCGGCCATCCTCGACGCTGCCAACGGCATGGGGATGACCGATTGGCAACGGCTGACGCTGGTTGAGGTGCCGCTCGCCCTCCCTTCCATCTTCTCGGGCATCCGGATCGCGACCGTGGTCGGTGTCGGCCTGGTGACGATCGCGGCTGCGGTCGGCGCTGGCGGCCTCGGGTCGCTGATCTTTCGCGGGCTGGCCATGCTGGATTCGCGGCTGCTCTTCGCCGGGGCGATACCCTCGGCCTTCCTCGCGTTGCTCGCCGACGCCGGCCTCGCGAAGCTCGAATCGCGCCTCGTGGCGTCGCGGGCAGCCGTTTCCCCATGACAGCGACCCTCCCCACCGCCAGCGGCATGCGCCGCCGCCGTTTCCTCCGGCACTTGGGTGCTTCCGGCGCCCTGCTCGCGCCCGGGCTCGGGGGAACACGCTGTGGCCCCCAGGGGCCGTCGGCAGTGCTCGGGGCCAAGACGTATTCGGAACAGATCATCCTGGGAGAGCTGCTCGCGCGTCTCCTCAGGGCGTCGGGGCTGGCGGTCACCGAACGGTTCCAGATGCAGACCTTCGTCCTGCACACCGCCATCGTGAACGGAGATCTCGACTGCTACATCGAATACACCGGGACGTCCTACTCGGCGATCATGCGCGAGACGTTCGTCGCGGGACAGACCGCCGGAGAGATCTACCAGCGGGTGAAGAATCTCTACCGGGAGCGCTTCGATCTCCTGCTCGGCCCGCCGATCGGTTTCTCGAACGACTACGTGCTCGCGGTTCCCCGGGACTTCGCGCGAGAGCGCGGCCTGCGGACGATTTCCGACCTGGCCCGGATTTCCGGGTACCTCTTCGTCGCCGGATATCCGTTCTTCGAGAGGGCCGACGGCCTCCGCGGGATGATGGAGCACTACGGCTTCAGCGAACAGCCCGAGTCGATCGAGGTCGAAGTGGACATGGTCTTCCAGGTGATGGAGGCAGGTCAGGCCGATGTGGCGGTCGGCAACTCCACGGATGGGCGGATCTCCAAGCTGGATCTGCTCGTTCTTGAGGACGACCTCGGCTGGTTCCCCCCCTACGAGTCCGCGCTGCTCTACCGGGCGGACGCCCACCCCGCGGTGGCTGAACTGGCTGAGCGTCTCGGCGGCGCGATCAGCACCGAGACGATGCGGGCGCTCAACCGCCGGGTGGACGTGGGTGGGGAACAGCCGGCTGACGTCGCGGCGGAGTTCTTCGAGACGCTGATCGGTTGAAACGAACCAGCGTCACGCGTCCGAAGCCATTTCCTCGTTCCGCTTCTCCCGCCGGAGGCGCCTTCGCCCTTCGATCACCAACAGCGCCAGACCAAGTCCCACGATTCCGAGCGCGATGACCGCACCCCGGAACACGATTCGCGTCGTCGCGGCGAAGACGCTGGTCCCGTCGGTCCGCACCCGCACGGTCAGTCCCTCTCCCAGGAACTGGTCGAGCGGCCGACCCCAGGACAGGACGTTTCCCCGCTGGAGCCGGCTGTCGCTGTTGTGCTCCAGGATCCTTCCTTCGGTCCGCAGGCGGATCTCGACGGCTTCCCCGGGCGGCGCGCGAAGGTTCGGCTGGGGCTCGATCGTCATCTTTAGATCGAATCCTCCGTCCGCGGTACGCCGCAGGCCGCAGGTGCGGCGGAGGAGGGCCGTCTCGCACAGACTCGAGATGGAATCGAAGGTGACCACGGCCTCGACGTGTCCCCGTCGTCGGGTGCGCGTCCTGGTGACGGTCAACCCGTCGCCGGAAAGCCGGTCGCGGAGCGTGACGAGGGCTTCTACCGGGGTATTGCCGGGCAGCAGGTCGGAGGAGATGCGAACTACGGTGCGCCCGGACCCGTCGAGTCCGAGCCGGTGGTGCTCTTCCCACGCTGCCGGAGCGCACCCGAGCCCGGCTCCAACCGCGAGGACCACAGCCGCCGCTGCGTAGAATCCGGGCGTTTCCGATATTTGATGGCTGAAGCGACGCTGCTGCTGGTGGACGGCAACAACCTGCTGTTCCGTTCGTTCTTCGCGATGCCCCGGCTGACCCGGTCCGACGGCCTGCCGAACGGCGCCCTCCACGGTTTCGTCGCCACGCTCCGGAAGATTCTCCGGGAGGAGGCTCCCGAGTTCGCCGCGGTGGCCTTCGACGCGCCGGGCCCCACCTTCCGTCACGAGGCCTATCCCGAGTACAAGGCGAACCGGCCGGAAATGCCGGTCGAACTGGCGCAGCAGGTTCCGTTCACGCGGGATCTTTCGCGGGTGCTGGGAGTGACGGTTGTCGAGGTCGCCGGAGTGGAAGCGGACGATGTGATCGGAACTCTCGCGCGCGCCGGGAGCGGCAGAGGGTACCGGGTGTTGGTCGTTTCCGGCGACAAGGACCTGCTCCAGCTTGTTGACGACCGGGTCAGCGTCGTACCGCCGGCCGACACCGCCAGGCGGCTCGATCGGGATGGGGTGGAGGCGAAACTGAAGGTGCCGCCGGAGCGGGTGCCCGACTATCTCGGCCTCGTCGGGGACTCCGTGGACAACATCCCCGGGGTTCCGGGGATCGGTCCCAAGACCGCGGCGACTCTCATCGCTTCGTTCGGCGGCGTCGAGGAGATCCTGGCCCGCACCGGCGAAGTCGCGCGGAAGCGGACAGCCGCCCTGCTCGACGAGCACGCGGCCTCTGCCCGGCTTTCGCGGGAACTCGCCCGGCTACGGCTCGATGTTCCCGTCCCCGAGGCCGGTGAGAAGCTCGAAGGCCTCCGGTACAACGGCCCCCGGATGGAGGACGCCCGCGAGCTGCTCGAGGAGCTCGAACTCCGGACCCACGCCAGAGACCTGGCGCCGGCCGCCCCGGCGCGGCTTCCCGCCGTGAAGACCGCTGCCGGACCCGCCGATGTCGCCGGCGTTGTCGAACGCGCCCGGCGCACGGGGCGGCTCTCGGTCCATGCGATGTTCGGCGCGTCCCGGGACCGTGACCCGGCGCCGCTGACCGCGCTCGGGATCGCCTCCTCCGCTACGGACCCGCTGCTGGTTGCGGTCGGCCCCCGGATCGGGGACCAGGACCTGGTCGCGACACTCCGGCCGGCACTTGCGGACGGTGTAGCGCTGATCGGTCACGGCGTGCAGCCGTTCGTTCGTTGGTGGCTCGAACAGGGCGGACGGTTGCCGGAGGTAGCCCACGACTCCCAGGTGGCCGCCTGGTTGCTCAACACGACTCGTCGGGCCCAGGGATTCTCCGATGTGCTCCGCGACTATGTGAGCCTCGCCCTCCCCGAGCCGCGCCCGGAGCAGGCCAGTCTCTTCGGTACCCCGACACCCGACGAGCGATTGGCCGTCGCGGCGGCCTGGCAGCACCAACTCGCGGAAGAACTGGACAGCCTCCTCGAGGCCGAGGGTCTCTCCGGTGTCTTTCGCGACATCGAGATGCCCCTGCTGCCCGTGCTCGCCCGTATCGAGACCCGTGGCATCTGCCTCGACACCGCGGCTCTCGGTACGTTGAGCAAGGAGCTGGAGGCACGGCTCGAGGAACTGACCGGTCGAATCCACGAGCTCTCCGGGATGCGTTTCGACATCCAGAGTCCCAAGCAGCTCGGGGAGGTTCTCTTCGACAAGTTGCAGCTTCCGCAGACCGCGAAGACCCAAAAGCTCAAGCGCGCCTCCACCCGGGCGGATGTGCTCGAAGACCTCGCGCTCTACCACGAGGTGCCGCGACTGGTCCTCGAATACCGCGAGGTCGCGAAGCTCAGGAGCACGTATGTGGACCCGCTGCCCGCGCTCGTCGCCAGGGGAACCGGCCGGCTCCACACTCGACTGCACCAGGCGGTGGCCGCGACCGGGCGGCTTTCGAGCTCGGATCCCAATCTGCAGAACATCCCGGTCCGCTCCGACCTTGGCCGCCAGGTCCGCGAGGCTTTCATTGCCGCTCCCGGGAAACGTCTGCTGTCGGCGGATTACTCGCAGATCGAACTCCGCATCCTGGCCCATCTGAGCGGCGATCCGGTACTCATCGAAGCGTTCCGGTCGGGGAAGACATCCACGCCCGTACCGCGGGCGAGGTCTTCGGGGACTTCGGTCTGAGCCCGGCAGAGGCGCGCCGGCGGGCCAAGATCGTGAACTTCTCGGTCATCTACGGAAAGACGGCGTTCACCCTGGCCAAGGAGATCGGTGTTTCGACGGGAGAGGCGAAGGCTTTCATCGACGCCTACTTCGCCCGCTACGCCCGGGTTGCGGACCTGATCGAGGCGATCCGGGAGGAAGCCCGCACGACGGGGCGCGTGACCACTCTCTTCGGCAGACAGCGGCACATCCCCGAGATCCGCACCACCCAGCGGGCCCGGCGAGAGGCCGCGGAGCGGATGGCGGTGAACGCCCCGATCCAGGGGACGGCGGCCGACCTCATCAAGATCGCCATGCTCGGCGTGGACCGGGCGCTGGCGCCTACTTCAGGACTCCTGCTGCTTCAGGTCCATGACGAACTGCTCGTCGAAGTAGATGCCGCCGAGGCCGAAGCCGTCGGGGAGGTCGTCCGCCACGAGATGGAATCCGTCGCGGAACTCAGGGTCCCCCTGGTGGCCGATGTCACGATCGCCGACTCCTGGCAACACTGACGGGGCGCGCCCACGCGCGTGGGCGCTACGCGTACATCGCGTTCAAGACTGCGAGGATGTCCGGTGCGTCGCCGAGAACCCCGGTCTCCACCAGGGAGATGAAATCCGGGGGAATGCCGTAGAGGGCTTCCGCGACCGGTCCCGCAATCGCGGCCAGGGTGTCGGCATCGCCACCGAGGGAAACCGCGTTCCGGATGGCCTGTTCGAAGTTTGTGGCCTCAAAGGCGCACACCAGCGCCTCGGGCACGGTCCGCTGACACGTCTCGTTGTACTCGTGGGTCTCGCGGATGGTGGCGACGCTCCGCGAGAGGTCGTACCCGTAGGTCTTGTGGATTGCGGCCGCGATCGGTCCGGCAGTCTCTCCCTGGAACGCCAGCCAGATCGCGTGGGTGGTGGCGCGGGCGCCCTTCATCCCCTCCGGGTGATCGTGGGTGATCCTGGTGACGCGATCGGCGGCGGCGAGGGCTTCGGCCAGCGGGCGGGCGCGATGCAGGAACGCGGCCGGCGAGACCCGCATCGCGGCTCCGTTGCCGTAACTGCCGTAAGGGGCCGGCGCTGGTTCGTGAATCCACCGGCCGAATCGGCCGCCCCAACTGCAGTCCGGATAGCGCCGGCACCACGCCTGCATGGTCGCCACCGGGTCGCGGCCGTGGAGCAGGATGTCGGCGACGGCGGCCGTACAGACCGTGTCGTCCGTGAAATGGCATCCGGAGCCAAAGAACTCGAACCGGGTCGAGCGGTGGTTTCCGAACTCGTAGCGCGAGCCGACGTAGTCGCCGATGACCGCGCCGTACATCAACCCTTGAGGTAGATCCGATCCGGATCCAGTTCCTCTCTGAGTAGCCGGAGCATCGTTTCGTCCGGCGCCTCGGTGACGCCCAGCGAGGAGGACACCTTGAGATCCCAGCCGGTCGCGTCCTGCACCTGATCCAGGGTCACTCCGGGATGGACCGATTCGAGCGTCATCTCCCGGGTCTCCCCGGCAAATCCATACACCCCGAGGTCGCTGATCACCCGGACGGGACCGCCTCCCGGCGCGCCGATCGCCTCCCGGCTCCTGCCGCCCTCCGCCCAGCCGACGGTGGTGCGGAAGTCGAGCGTCTCGACGAACTTCCGTCGATCCTGCCGCGCGATGATCACGGTCCGACTCGCGTTCAGGGCGATATCGGGAGCTCCTCCGGCGCCCGGAAGACGCACCTTGGGCCGGTCGTAGTCGGGTCCCACCACTGTTGTGTTGAGGTTGCCGTAGCGGTCGATCTGGGCGGCGCCCAGAAAACCCAGATCGGTGCGCCCGCCCTGCAGGAAATACAGGAATGTTTCCGCCATCGGGAGCACCTGAGCGGCCCCGGTCACGAGGCACGGGTCCCCGATGGAGATCGGCAGCCGGACGGGGCGGGCGCCGAACACCCCGGACTCGTAGATGAGGTGACAGCGCGGCGCGTGGAGCCGAAGGGCGAGCTGCACGGCGAGGTTGGGTAGGCCTACCCCGACAAACACGGAGTCCCGGTCGCGCACCTCGCGACAGGCCGCGAAGACCATGATTTCCGCCGGCGTCGGCGCGCCCGGTCGCCGGGTCACCGGTAGTCCCCGTAGTCCACCGGGCCGGCGAGCCGGGAGCCCGGCCGCAGGCGGCCCATGGTTGCCTCACCCAGCCGCTCGAGATACGCGCCGCGATCCGGCAGGCCGTGAACCCATTCGCCCAGATACCGATCGAGCTCCGCCGGGTCGCGGGTGACCCGGTCCCACGCAACGTAGGCGGCGTTGTCGCGGTCGTAGTAGCCCTGGGCGAAACTCGGATGGGCGCTCCACGGCTCCTCCACGACGGCGTCCACCACAACCGAGGGAATCTGCGTCCGGTTCGGATCGGCGCGGACCACCTCTTCCGGGACGACCTCCTCCACCACCACGATCACGCGCCGGGAGGCGAAGGCAGCTTCGCGCTGCGCGCCGACCAGGCCCCAGATCTGGGTATTGCCCTCGGCATCGGCGCGCTGTGCGTTCAGGATGGCGACGTCGGGGTGCAGCGCGGAGACGGCGTCGAGGGTTTCGCCCGTGAACGGGCAGGTGACCTGCTTGAGGTTCGGATTGGCTGACGGCAGGTCGGTACCCCGGTAGCCGCGGAGCGGCAAGAAGGGAAGTCCGGAGGCCGCGGCCTTGTACCGGCAGAGCAGCCCGAAGTGGGAGTACTCCTCGATTGCCAGCGGTGCCGGGTAGCCGCGCTCGACTGCCCGCCGGATCGCGTGGAGCGAGCCGACGCCGGGGTTTCCGAGCCAGCCGAAGACCAGCTTGCGGGCCGTTCCCGCGGCAACCATCTGGTCCATTAGGAGGTCCGGCGTGAGCCGGACGAGAGTGAGATCCCGGCGCTGCTGGCGGATGAGCTCGTGTCCCGCCGCAAACGGGATCAGGTGCGTGAACCCCTCCATGACGACGGTGTCCCCGTCGCGGACGAAGCGGGCCACCGCTTCGCGCATGGTGAGGACTTTGGACTCGGACAGATCGGGACGTCTCTGGGAGGGATTATCAGTCCAGGTCTTCGTTGTTTCCCGCGGGTCGCTGAGGCGGTCTCTACCGTGAGGCGGCATGGCGGGGCGCCGTCCGCCGCTATCCGTACAGCCGGAGCCACGCGCGCAACCGCTCCGCCTCCGAGGCTGTTGCCGGGTCGCGTTCCGTTTGCCACAGCCGGGTCTGCACCACGAAGCGGTCCATCTCGTCCGGCGGGGTTTCCTGTTCGACGATGCGGCGCACCTGCCCGAGGAAGAACTCCCCCCAGTGAGGCTGACGGCCGTCAACGTCCGTGAACCCGTACTCCCGCGCCAGCCCCCAGCTCGAGAACAGACCACCGTTCTTCTCCCGGACCCTCGGATCGGCGGCGAGCGCCGCGATCGCGCGGCCCACGAAACACGGAGTCTCGGATTCGACGAAATAGAGATCCTTGTCGATCGCGTCCCGCCAGTTCGCCTCCGTCACCCCGAAGTGGTCGAGGACGGCTTCCGAGCGCAGAAACCCGGGAGTGATCGCGAGCGCCGTGATCCGATGGGCGTGCAGATCGGCGGCCATGCCGAGGGCGAGCCGGATGACCGCGTTCTTGGCCAGGTCATAGAAGAGATTGCCGCGATACCCCATGGTGTCGCCGTCGGTCACCTCGACGATGAGGCCGGCGTCGCGCTCGACCATGAGCGGCGCCCCGTGCCGGCTGGTGATGAGGTGGGTCTGAACGGCCCGCTCGAGCAGCGCCTGGCCCTGCGCGGTCGAGAGTTCCCAAAAGGGTTTCCCCCACTCGGTGAGCGCGTCACCGCCCCAGATGTCGTTCACCAGCACGTCGAGCCGGCCGTGGTCCGAACGGACACGCGCGAAGAGCGCCTCAACCTCCGGCTCCACGGTGTGATCCGTCTGGGCTGCGATCCCGCGCCCGCCCTCGGCGGTGACCAGCTCCGCGGTCTCCTCGATCGTCTCCGACCGTCCGGCGGTGGCTGGATTGCCGCGCACGCTGCGACCGGTGCAATAGACGGTGGCGCCCGCGGCGCCGAGCATCCTTGCGATCCCCCGTCCGGCGCCGCGGGTGGCGCCAGCCACCACGGCCACCCGGTCGCGAAGGGGTCTGTCGGTCACGCGGAAAACTCGTTGAACGCTGAACGGAGGCGGCTTCCGATCTCACTGATTTCCTCACTGCTGACCGTGAGTGGAGGAGCGAGCACGACCAGGTCCCCCTGTCCCTCCGGTCCGCCGACCGGGTACACGAGCAAGCCACGCTCCCACGCGGCTGCCGCGAACTGCCGGGCCGAGACCCCTCCGGCGCGTGCCGGCTGGAGCGCGATTCCGGCGAGCAGCCCGCGGACCCACCAGCCCTCCACCGCCGGTGCTCCGGTGAGGGGTTGGAGTGCCGCCCGGACATCCGATTCCAGCGCGGCCGCACGCGCGACCAGACCTTCGTCGCGGATCACCCGGAGCACTTCGCGAACGACGGCGGCCACCACGGGATGGTGCGAGAAGGTGAACCCATGCCGGAAATCGGGCGCGACCGCCTCGACGACTTCTCTTTTCGCAACCACCGCTCCTCCGGGGAGGTAGCCCGATGTCAACCCCTTGCCGAGCACCAGGATGTCCGCGTCCACGCCGGCGTGCTCCGAAGCGAGGAAGCGCCCCGTTCGGCCGCAGCCGGTGAGCACCTCGTCCGCGATGAGGAGAACGCCCCGTTCGGTGGTGGTGCGGCGGACCGACCGCAGGTAGTCCTCGGGCGGCGCGAACCCGCCCGCGGACGCGCCGAGCACCGGCTCCACGAGGACGGCCGCAACGCTCGGGTCCTCTCTCGCAAGTGCCTGGTCTATTTCCCCGGCGCAGGCGACCCCGCACTCGGGATAGCGGAGTTTCAGGGGGCAGCGCGGGCACCAGGGCGCGGATACCAGCGGCATTTCGGCGAGGAGCGGAAGGTAGGGGGCCCGCAGGGCATCCCTCCCCGAGACCGCGAGCGCTCCGAGCGTGTTGCCGTGATAGCCGGGTCGCTGGGAGACGATGCGGCTCCGTTCCGGATGGCCGGCCGCGATCGCGTGAGCGCGGGCCAGCTTCAGGGCCGTCTCGACCGCCTCGGCCCCGCCCGGGGTCAGGTACACCTTGGCGTCGCGATAGGCCGGGGGCAGGGCCGCCACCAGCGCGGCTGCCGCCTCCTCCATGGCTTCCGTGGTGAACTGCGCTCCGTGCACGTACGCGGCCGATTCGAGTTGGCGGGTCGCGGCGCGGACGACGTCGCTCCGGCCGTGCCCGATGCTGATCGTGAGCGCCCCGCCGCAGGCATCCAGCCAGCGGGCGCCGTCTTCCGCCTCGATCCAGGCGCCCTCGGCGCGCGCGGCGATCCGGTAGGTGCGCTCAAGATCCCGGTAGAAGACGGCGCTCGCCGGGTACCTGGGTAGCCGGGTCGGCCGCTCGGCGGACCGGATCATGGTCGCGGAGCCGTTCGCGGGAGCGCGCCGGGAAGGTCTCCGATCGCCGGCAGCAGGATGTCGGGCGCTGCCGACCGGAGCATTTCCTCATTGCTGAAACTGCTCACGACGGCGGCAGTGAGGGCGCCGGCCCGCTTCCCCATGGCGATGTCTTCCGGCCGGTCCCCCACGTAGAGCGCGTCTCGCGACCGAACCCCAAGGCGGGAAAGGGCGAGCAGCAGCGCTTCGGGATGGGGTTTCTTGTTCCGGGTGTCCTCGAAGGCCACAAGAGCCTCGAAGCGATCCGCCAGTGCAAGCCGGTCGAGGTCCTCCAGAAATCGCCGCCGATCGGCGCTCGTAACCACCCCAAGCCGCAGGTTCCGGTCGGCGAGCGCGTTGAGCGTGCCGAGGACATCCGGGAACAGGCTCACCGCGTGGCTCCGCTCGATGTACTTCTCCCGCCAGATGGTTCCCGCCTCGTCCCAGCGGGCCTCGGGAATTCCGAGCTGTCGGTACGTCTCGTGCCAGTCGGGCCGGTAGGTGGCCTGGTACCGCGCTTCGTCCATCGGGATCCCAAAGTGCCCGAAAACCGAGAGCGACGCATAGCGGGTGGTGGCGAAACTGTCCGCCAAGGTGCCATCCCAGTCGAAGAGCACAGCGGAGACGGCGGGCATGAGACGCGGGAGCGGGGCGAGCCTACCCCACGCGGAAGCCGCTCCGCGTGCCTTCCCGACGGGTAGAATCCGCGCCGATGCTGACCTGCCGCTCCTCCTTCATGGAGACCGGAATCCCCGAGATCGGAAGGCTGGAGCTGCTCGCGACGGATCAGGGTCTTGCCGGCATCCTGTTCTGCGATGAGCGCCGTTCCCGAGCTTCCGCCGCCTGGCGCACGAGGAACGTCCGATCGGCGATTCCGGCCTCGCCCGGGGAGCACGATGACTATGCGCGCCAGATTCGGGATTACCTGGCGGGGGAGCGCCGTGAGTTCACGTTCCCGCTCCACCGGACCGGCACGCCCTTCCAGCGCGCCGTTCTGGATGCGGTGGCGAGCGTGCCGTACGGCGCCCGCGCCAGCTACCAGAACATCGCCCGCGCGGTCGGCAACCCGGCGGCCTGCCGGGCGGTCGGCGCCGCGAACGGCGGGAATCCCCTGCCGCTGGTCATCCCCTGTCACCGGATCGTGGGCGCCTCGAAGAAACTCACCGGATACGGCGGCGGGCTCGACGCCAAACGCTGGCTGCTCTCCCTTGAATGCCCGGCCCGGCTCGCGATGGCGTCCTGAGCGAGCGGCTCCCTTTTTCCGCAGGCAAACCGACATGACACTCCCTGGAATCTCCCGCGTCCCGAATCACGGGGCGGTACTACTGCTCGCCCTCTGGCTCCCCGCCTGCGGAGGCGGCGGCGAGGCGGTTTCGCCCGCATCCGAATCCACCGCCGAAACGACCCCTATGGAACCCACCACACCTTCAACCGAAACCGCAGCCGATCTGCCCACGCCCGGCCCGTCGGCGGTGCTGATGCGCACGACCGCCGGCGACTTGACCATCGAGCTGTACCCCGACGAAGCGCCGCTAACCGTCCAGAACTTCCTCCAGTACGTGGAGGATGGCTTCTACGACGGCACCATTTTCCATCGGGTGGTGCGCGGTTTCGTGATTCAGGGCGGCGGCTTCACCGCCGACATGCAAGAGAAAGAGACCCGCGCCCCCATCGAGAACGAGGCCCGAAACGGTCTCCTGAACCTGAGGGGAACGCTCTCGATGGCGCGAACCATGGATCCGCACAGCGCGACCTCGCAGTTCTTCATCAACACCAAGGACAACGCGATGCTCGATCACACGTCGCCCGACCCGCGGGGATGGGGCTACGCGGTGTTCGGCAAGGTGATTTCGGGGATGGACGCCGTGGATCAGATCGAGGCTGCCCGGGTGGTGAGCCGCGCCGGGGCCAACGACGTACCCGAGACGCCCATCGTCGTCGAGTCGGCGACGGTCGTTTCCCGTTAGCCGTTTCGTCAGACCGGCCCGCAGACGGCGATCAGCACTTCCGGCCAGCCGCGGGCGCCCGCGAGCGGGTAGGGGGCGTGGCGCGCTTCGCCCTCGGCGGGCAGGCGGACGATGTTGCGGACCTGATGGAGTCGGCGCGCGAGGAGCGGCGAGAGCGCGGCGAACTGCGTGAGCCGCCGTTTGTGTCCCTGGCTGGCGGGCGTCTGGCCGTACCACTCCACGCGATCGAAGCCGGTCCCGAGCAGCGCCGCGAACTCACTCCGCGCGTATTCCCGGACGTGGTACGGATTGTCGGGACGGTCGGCGAGCGTTCGCCCCGGGCTGATGACCTCCCGCTCCGGGGTCGAGCAGAGGAAGACTCCTCCCGGAGCGAGCACCCGCCGCGCCTCCGCGACGACCGCCTTGTCGTCTTCGACGTGCTCGATGGTTTCGAAAGAAACGTAGAGATCGAAGCTGCCGTCCGCGAAAGGAAGCCGCGAGGCGTCGGTAATGACTCCGCGGAGGTTCCCCGCCCCGGAACCGGGCAGCGCCGCCTCCGCGAACGCCTCCCCGGCGCGATCGGCGGACACCACGGACCGGGCCCCTCCTTCCCCGAGCAGCGCGGACCCGTATCCCGCCCCCGACGCCAGGTCCAGGATCCGTCTCCCCGCCGCCAGGTTCGCGGCCCAGCGGTAGCGGGCCACGTGCTGGTGCCGCAGCCAGGGCGAGGCAAACCGGTGCAGTGCGAGTCGTTCCACGGGATTCGTGGTCTATCTTCGCCGACTCGGTGAGAAAGCAGCCGGTGAAAAAAGAGCAGCCCGTGGACGAGAAGAACCGGGGAGCAGGGGTCAGCGCCTGCTTTCCTGCCTTCAACGACGAGGGCGCCATCGCGTGGGTGGCCCGGCGCGCCGAAGCGGCGCTTCGCTCGACTGGCCGGGAGTTCGAGATCCTCATCCTGAACGACGGAAGCACCGACCAGACCGCCGCGGTCCTCGCACGCCTGGCCCGCGAAATCCCCCAGGTCAGAACGCTCGCCCACGAGGAGAACCAGGGTTACGGCGCCACGCTGCGGGACCTCTTCGCCGCCGCCCGGTTTCCCCTCGTCGTCTATACCGACGGCGACGGGCAGTTCGATCCCTTCGAACTCACCGAACTGCTCGATGCCGCAACCGCGGACGTCCAGTTCGTGAACGGCTTCCGCCGAAGCCGCGCCGACGGACCGCTGCGGCGACTTCTGGGCCCGCGCTTCCACCAGGTGATCGCGAGGACGTTCGGACTTCCCGATCTCAAGGACTGGGACTGCGATTTTCGACTCTTCCGGCGGGACCTCGGTCCCGATCGGCTGATGAGCTTCGACGACGGAACCGCGGTCGTGGAGTTTCTTGCGGCCCTTGGCGACCGCGGTGTCCGGTTCGCGGAGGTCGAGGTGAGCCATCACGAGCGCCGGGCAGGGGAGAGCCAGTACTTCCGTCCCCGCTCGGTCATCGCCGGCCATCGCAACCTGATCCGTTTGTGGCGGCGGCGCGGCCGTCCGCCCGTCCGCTGGCGGGAGTGGTGGAACCCTCCGGAGTCCGGTTAACGGCTGCCTTCGACCACTCCGGCGCCTTCGCGGACGACGATCAACCGACCCGCCGCGGGGAGGTCGCGGAGGCGTTCCGCCTCGCCGCCCGGCCAGCGAACCACCACGTCGAAGACCTCCTCTCCGTTTCCGGCGCCCAAGTGCACCCGTGGGTCGTTCGACGACAGGAAACTCCCGCTCCGATGCACTTCCCTGGCTCTTCGTACCCCGTCCGCGGTTGAGAACGAAACCCTCGCCCCGTTCCCGTCCCTGGGGGCTCCGGCGCCCACCAGTCGCAGAGTGATCCCGCGTCCGCCACTCCGGTTCTTGAAGACCGCGGCTTCGTCGTCCACGTTCACGACCACCAGGTCCGGAAGCGTGTCTTCGTCCAGATCCCCGACCGCCAGCCCGCGGCTCGAGCGCTCCGGGCCGTCCCACGCTTCCTCGACGAAAGCGCCGCTCCCCCCATTCCTGAAGAGCTGGTTCTGCATCGGGTAGCGGGTTCCGCTGCCCGCGGCCTCCGCCTCCGGATAGACGTGTCCGTTGGCAACGAACAGATCGAGCCAGCCGTCGGCGTCGAGATCGATGAACCGGGTTCCCCAGCCCAGGTAGAACCAGCCCGGCATCCGGAGTTCGTTCCGGGTGGTGCTGTCCTCGAAGAAGCCGCCTCCCGCGTTTCGGTAGGCGGTGTTCGTGTCGTGCGAGAAGTTCGTGACGAAGAGATCGAGCTGGCCGTCCTCGTCGAAGTCGCCGGCATCCACTCCCATGCCGGCCTGTGCGAGGCCATCCACGTTGTAGGCGGTTCCCGCGAGAAGCCCCTGTTCGCTGAATCTCCCCTGGCCGTCGTTGATGAACAGGTGGTTCGGAACGGAGTCATTTGCGACATAGAAGTCGGTGTCCCCGTCGCCGTCGAGATCCCCGGTCACCACCCCCAGTCCGTATGCCGGATCCACGCTTGCCAGCCCGGCGGCTTCCGTGGTGTCCTCGAAGGTTCCGTCTCCCCGGTTCCGGAAGAAACCGTCCGGGGCGGGGATCAGCCCCGACGGGCCGCAGAAGACGGGCAGCCCGAACCAGACGCAGCTTGCCCCGGCGCCCGGCAGCGGGAGCGAGTCGATGGAGTCCGCGGTGTAGCCCAGGACCACCAGGTCGAGGTCGCCATCGCCTTCGGCGTCCAGGAAGGCGGCGGACGTGGAGAAGCCGGGATGCGACGCGCCGCCGGCCGCGGCAAGCCGTTCGAACGAGCCGTCCCCCCGGTTTCGGAAGAGAACGTTCTCGCCCAGATTCGTTACGTAGAGGTCGGGGAAGCCGTCGTTGTCGAAATCCGCGACCGCGACTCCGTAGCCCCAACCAGTGTCTCCAACACCCGCGGCCTCGGTCTGATCCGTGAAGCGGAGATCCCCCTCGTTGCGGAAGAGCTGGTTCGGCAGCCCCGGACCGGGCGTCCGATCCTCGAGCGGCGCGCCGTTGACGAAGTAGATGTCGAGGTCGCCGTCCTGGTCGTAGTCGAGGAGGCCCACCCCCGCGCCGAGCGAAGAGACGATGAACCGTTTCTCGGGTTCTCCGCTCACGTTTCGGTAGTCGATTCCGCTCGCCGCGGTGACATCTTCGAGTTGGATCTGTTGGCCGGGACCGCCGGACGCCGCGGGCCCCACCAGGAAGACCAGCACTGCGAGCCCGGCGGGAATCGCCACCGCGACCCGCCGCCGGCTGGGGGTCACGGGTTCCGGCCGAGGCGCGTCGCGGCCTCCTGCAGATCAGCGTTCTTCGGCCAGTCGGAGAGCGCCGCCTGCAGGGTGGCTCGCGCTTCCTCCAGCCGGCCGAGCGCCGCCAGGGACTCGGCGTAGATCAGATGGTGGAGCGGCTCCGCGGGAGCGAGGCTGAGCAGCCGGCCCGATTCCTGAAGCGCCTGGGCCGGGTCCCCGCCCCTGATGAGATGGGCGATCAGGGCCATCTTGGGTTCGCGAGCCCCGGGGTTCGCGTTGACGCCGGCCTTCAGCTCGTTTGTCCGATCCGAAAAACGTTTGAGTTCGGCGAACCGCTGCAGGTGTTCCCGTCCTTTGGCGACCCGCTCGGGATCACCGCTGCGCACGAGCAGGTTCCCGAGGTGGAGGTGGGGTTCCGGAAGGGTCGGGGCCGCCGCGATGGCCTCTGCCAACCGACGGGCGGCGCCGGTCGTGTCCGAGGTGGCGGCGAGAGCCTGGCCCAGCGTGGTCAGGCCGCCGGCGCGTTGTTCCGGCGTGGACGGAGATTCGCCGGCGTCCACCGCAGACGTCATCACCGGGATCGCTTCGGCGCTTCGTCCGGTTTCGTGGAGCAGGAGCCCCAGACGGAAACGGGCACGGAAGTGGTCCGGGTCCAGCCGGATGGCTTCCCGATAGGCGCGCTCCGCGGTCTCCCCTTCCTGCAGATAGTGGAGCACGTCGCCGCTCGCGAATTGCGCCTCGGGATTCAAGGGAGCCGCCGCGGCCGCTTCCGCGCAGGCTTCTTTCGCCAGTTCGAGGCGTTCTTCGCGGGAACGCAACAGGCAGATCTCGAACAGGGTCCCGGGGTTTCGGGGTTGCAGGGCCAGAGCCGCGTCGAGCTGAGCACTCGCGGACTCGAACTGCCCGAGCTGCGAGAGGAGCGCTCCCAGGTGATGGCGCGCCTCGAACGAGTCCGGATCGACTTGGGCCGCCCGGGTGAGGGCCGAAAGGCCGTCCGCGCCGCGCCCCTGCTGCACGTAGAGCACTCCCAGCGGAGCCAGGATTTCGGGCCTCCCCGGGTACTCGGCGCGAAGTTCTTCCAACCGGCCGACGGCTTCTTCGATCCGTCCCTGCCGGCCGACCAGGACGGCAAGATCGCGGCGCGCCTCGGGATGCCGCGGATCCCGCTCGAGCGCTTCGGAAAGTGCGGCTGCCGCCTCGGGGAGGCGACCGAGGCTCGTGAGGGCGCTCGCCGCGAGCAGGGGACCCGTGGGGCTGTCCGGAACGAGACGTCCGAATTCCTCGGCCAGCGAAGCGGCCTCCGGCAAGGCTCCGAGCCTGAGCCGCGCGACCGCCAGCATCCAGAGGGCCTGTGCATTTGCTGGATCGGCACTGCGAGCCCGTTCCAGGTGGGGGATGGCCTCCTCGAGTCGGCCTGCCTCGACCAGTTGGCGGGCAGTGGAGAGCGGGTTGGAAGGCGGACTGTTCTGGGCGGCCGCGGTGACGACGAAACCGACGATCAGGAGCGCTCCGCCGGCAGCCGCGACCGCTCCGGCCGCGGACGGGCGACGCAAATTCGATCCGGACATCATGCGCTCGGGCCGGAGTATCGCAAGATTTGGCGGGGGAGGGGCGAGGGGGCCTCCGCGGCACTCCTCACCAGTGCTTTGCGCGCCGGTTTCGCGGGGACTACCATCAACTCCTCATGGCTCCAACAGTACGGCGTCTCCCCTCCATTCTGGTTCTTGCCGCGATCCTCGTAGCCGGAATCACCGCGTCGGGCGCGGCGCAGGAGGAATTGAGCGAGAAAGAGAAGATCGCGGCCCTTCCGGAGCACTACCAAGTCTGGCTGACCGAGGAGGTCGTCTATCTCATCACCGATCGCGAGAAGCGGGTGTTCCTGACGCTGACCTCCGAGCAACAGCGCGAGTCGTTCGTGGATGCTTTCTGGCGGAAGCGCGACCACAACCCCTCGACCCCCGAGAACGAGTTCAGGATCGAGCACTACGAGCGGTTCGACTACGTGAACAAGTGGTTCGGGCGCTCCACCTTCCGCGAGGGTTGGCAGACGGACCGCGGCCGCTACTACATCCTGCTCGGGGCGCCCCGATCGATCCAGAATTTCGAAGCTCGGGATGAGATCTACCCGACCGAACTCTGGTTCTTCAACAACTCGGAGCTGAAGCGTTTCGGACTTCCGGCGTTCTTCTATCTCCTCTTCTGGAGACGGCACGGAGTCGGGGAACTACAGCTCTACGACCCCATTTCGGACGGCCCCGCGGCGCTCCTGACCGGCTATCAGCCCGAGCGCCGGGATTTTCGCGACGAGATGGAACGCGCGTACGAAGTCCTCTACGAATTCGACCCCGAGATCGCGAACGCGGCCATGTCCTTCCGCACCGACGAGCAGGACATCACCCGGTTCCAGGCCGTGCCCTTCGGCTCGCTGGACCTGCTGGGAGATATCCACGAGGTGCCGTTCCGCGGCCTCGACGACAGCTATGCGGACCGGCTCGACTTCGAACGGGGCGCGATCGAGGCCGACTACCTGTTCACCTACGTCCCCGGACACGGTGCGGTAGCGGTTCTTCCGGGGCCTGAAGACGCCTCCTTCCTGCATTGGGTGGTCCAGGTGGACGCCCAGTACACCGCCTTCATCCGCAACGAGGATCGCGGCAGCTATGACACCGCGTTCATTGGGTCCGTCGAAGCTGTCTTGCGCGACGACCCCGAGCAGATCGTCACCGAATTCCGGAGGGAGTCCTTCGTTTCCCTGACGGACGAAGAGGCGCGCGGCACCCTGCAGCGCCCGTTCTCCTGGGCCGGTGTCCTGCCGCTGATCCCGGGGGATCACACCGTGCGCATCGTGCTCCGGAACCGGGCGTGCGCCTCGCGGGAAGAGGAAGACTGCGCGAAGAGCTACACCCTGATCGAGACCGACGTCAGCGTGCCACCGCGCGACGGAACCGCACGACTCAGCGACCTGGTGCTCGGGAGGCGGATCGAAGCGGCTCCGGCGCGCTATCGCCCCTTTCGAATCGGCCTTGCCGGCGTAGTGCCCAACCCGCAGGGGGTTTACGCCATCGGCGACAACTTTGTCGCCGGAGTGGTGCCCCAGCACGCGCCCGAGGAAGCGTCGGTCCGCTTCCGGATCGTGAGCCGCGAACCGCTGACCGATGGCGAGGTGGCGTACACGAGCGACGAGCCAGCGGAGCCGGATGCGGCGAGCGGATTTGTGGCGCTCGATTTTTCCCTGCTGGACATCGGAGCGGGGCGCTACGAGATCCAGGCGGACCTGCTCGACCGGGCCGGGGGCGTGATGTCTTCACGCCGCGCGCCGTTCACGGTATCTCCCCGCGGAAATCTGCTCGAGGCAGGTTTTCACGGCAACATGCTGCCCTTCGGACCGGAGAACCCGGGCTTCACGAGCCTGGCGCTGGGCGAACAGCTCATGGCGCTGGAACGGACGGAGGAGGCTCGCCCGGTGATCGAGCAAGCCGTGGCGATGGCGCCTCGCCTCGGACGCGCCCGCGAGCTCCTGGCGGGGCTCGAAATCGAAGCGGGCAACCCGGCGACGGTGGTGGAACTGCTGGAGCCGGTCTATGCGGAAGTCCAGGACCGCTACGACCTGCTTCGGGTCCTCGGGGAGGCGTATTTCCATTTGGGCCGCTACGAGGACGCCGAAGACCTGCTGGCCCGCGCCATCCTGCTCGAGAACCCGGACACGCAGAGCCTCAACCTGCTGGGGCTCGCCCGGTTTCAGGTTTCCGACTTTGCCGGAGCCCGGGAGGCGTTCGAGCGCTCTTTGACGCTCGACGCGGAACAGCCGCAGGTCGAGGAAGCCCTGACCCGGGTCAGCGAAGCCGAGCGCGGCGCGCCGCCGCGTCAGGAACAGGAGCGCTGAGAAGCGATACCGGTAGCCCCGCACAGACCGGGTGATCAAAGAGCGGGTCCGCCGGTTTCCTGATGCGGCGATCGCCGCCGGCTTCTTGCTGTTCTTTCTCCTCTCGGGCGGCGGCGATGGAATCTGGATTCAGTGGCGGCTGGAGCGGGTCTTCGCTCAGGCGGATCCGTCCGGCCTGACCGCTCCGTTAACAGCCTGTGGATAAAGTGACGTGAGCACCGAGAACAGTGAGGCGCCCGGCTGACAAGGCGCGTGAGGAAGGAATACCGAGTGTATTCCGACCGAAACGCAACGATGAGGGTCGCGCAGCGGCCCGGTTCAGCCGGGATGCATCGCTGTTCGAATGCCGCGTGACTTTGTCCACAGGCTGTTAATCCCGCTGCCCGACTGAACCTGCCGCCGCTCGCCGGCCGGCGGATTCCTATTCCGAACCGAGGGCGACGATCGGGTCGAGACGGGCGGCTCGCCGCGCCGGACTGACCCCGGCGATCACTCCGGTGAGGAGCGCCACCAGGAACGAGATCAGGCCGGCCACTGCCGAAACCTCGACCGCCAATCCGAACGAACTCTCGACTACCACCGCGGCCACCGCGCCGATCACGACGCCCAGCACCCCCCCGGCGGCGCCGAGCAGCACGGACTCGGTGAGGAACTGGTTGCCGACATCCCCGGTCTGCGCTCCGACCGCCATTCGCAGCCCGATTTCGCGGATCCGTTCGCGCACCGAGAGCAGCATGACGTTCGAAATCCCGATCGCGCCCACGATCAACGAGACGAGCGCGATGGCGAGCAGCAGCGCCGACATGGTGCTGCTGGAACGTTCGAGGGTCGCGGCGAGCTGTCGCAGGGTGGTGCGTTCGAGATTCGGGATGTTGCCGGCGAGGGTTTCGGCCACCTTCGGATGAAGGCCCTTGCCGAGCACCTCCGACGCTTGGGTCGTCACCGTGAAATCGTCAGCCTGGGTTTCCCCGATTCCGTGCCGCTCGCGGAGCAGATCGGTGATGTCCCGGGACACCTCGGTGACCCGTCCGGACGACGCCGCGGTCACGGTGATGGAGTTGAGGTTCGTGGCGTTGAGCAGCCGATGGACGGCGGTAAAGGGTGTGTACACCGCGTCGAATTCATCGTCGCCGGGAGCGCCGGGATTCATCCAGTTGCTGCTCACCACGACGCCGACCACCTCGAACGACTGGTTCCAGATGCTGACCTCGCGGCCGACCGGGTCCTCGCCCTGGCCGAAGAGCTGGTCCCGCGCGACGCTGCCGAGCACCACCACCTGGGAGGAGCGCCTCAGTTCTCCGGCACTGAAGAACCGTCCGTGCTGCATCGCGAACGACCGGCGGATCTGCACGAGGTCCACGTCGGTGCCGTGAAGCCGTGTGAACCAGCGTCGGTCACCGGCGAAGATGCGGACGCTCTCGTGGATGCCTGATGCGACATGGGCGACACCGGGTAGCGATGCGATCGCGTCGGCGTCGTCGCTGGTCAGCGTCGCCGCCGCGCCGAGACCGGCTGCCGAATCTCCGAGCCGATCCGCGGCCGTCGGATGATCGTGTTTTTCCATCGGATCGTTCTCGGGATGCGCCAGAGCCACCGGCTCGATCTTCCTCAGGAAGCGCTCCAGCACGCCAGGAGGGAGGGCCGCCCCATGCCGGGCGGGCGCCTCGATGCCCCCGATGGGCCGCTCTCCGCGGGTCCGATAGTTGCCGGCCGTCACCTCGATCACGTTGAGACCGGCGGCGCGCACCTGATCCTGGATCGCACCCTGGGCACCGCGACCGAGGGCGATCGTCGCCATCAGGGCCGCCACCCCGAACGCGAGGCCGAGCAGGGTCAGCGTGGTCCGGAGCGGGTAGCGCCGCAGGCTCTGGACGGCGGTTTCGAGCGCCGTGCGCCGTTCGGCGGGCAACTCGCGTAACAGGCGCTGGAAACGTGCTCCGTTTTTGGGATCAGGCACCGGGGTCTGCTCCATTGCTCGATATTCCTTCGTCGGTGAGGATTCGTCCGTCCCGCAGCTCAACGCTTCGGGAGGCATACTGCGCCACCTGCCGGTCGTGGGTGATCATGATCACGGTCAGTCCTCGTTCCGAGTTGAGCCGGGCGAAGGTGTCGAGGATTTCCCGTCCGGTCCGGGTGTCCAGATTGCCGGTCGGTTCGTCCGCCAGCAGGAGGCGCGGCCGGTTGGCGAGGGCCCGGGCGATGGCAACCCGCTGCTGCTGGCCTCCGGAGAGCTGGCTCGGGGCGTGGGTCGCCCGGTCGGAGAGGCCCACGGCCGCCAACGCTTCGGACGCCTTCCGGCGTCTTTCTTCGCGTCCCGGCCGCTTGGCCCCGTAGAGCATGGGAAGTTCCACGTTCTCGAGGGCGCTGGCCCGGGCGAGCAGGTGGAAGCTCTGGAAGACGAACCCGATCTCCTCGTTCCGGATGCGGGCGCGCTCGTCGTTCCCGAGGCGGGAGATGTCGCGTCCCATGAGGTGGTATTCCCCGGAGGTCGGCTGGTCGAGACAGCCGATGATGTGCATCAGGGTGCTCTTGCCGGATCCGGACGGGCCGAGGACCGACAGGAACTCCCCCTTGTCCACCGACAGGGTGAGTCCACGGAGGGCCTCCACCCGATGGGTCTCGCTCAGGACGTACGTCTTGACGAGATCCCGAACTTCAATTGCGGTGGGAGGCGATTCCTCCGGCATGGGTCTCGTGGCCTTTCAGGGGTCAGGGGCGCGCCCCAAACGTCGGACCCGGCTCCCCTCCGGAAGCCGGGTCCCCGGGACGAACCAGAGCGCTGCTCAATTTCCGGTTGCTAGCAGCCCGTGGTGAAACCCGCGTGAGCGCCGAGACGGGCGAGGCGCCCGGCTGAGAAGGCGCGCGAGGGAGGAATACCGGGTGTATTTCGACCGAAGCGCAACGCCGAGCGCCGCGAAGCGGCACGGTTCAGACGGGATGCATCGCTCGTCGAACGCCGCGTGGGTTTTGCCACGGGCTGCTAGTCCTCGTCCATCCCTGTCTCGGCCGGGGCATCGGGTAGCAGTCCGGCATAGGCGTAGAGGAAAGTAGCGATCGACTTCTCGGCCCCGGCCATCCCATAGACCTCGCCGGCGCCCTCAATGACCCAGAACTCGTTGGCCGCGTGGGCGCCGCCGCCGTGTCCGGCCGCCCCGCCGACGATCGGCATCGAGAGGTCGGTGCCGTCGGCGAAGTCCCCGTCCCTGCCGCTGAACAGGTATGCCGGCCAGTAACCGCCCAGTATGGATTCGCCCTCGAGGGGATCGCGGTAGCGGATGCCGAAGACGTCGTAGGTGCGGAGCAGCGAATGCGCCGCCCGGTTGTCGTAGCTGGACTTCGACCACGGGACGTCTCCGATGATCGTCATTTCGACGTCCTCGTAGCCTTGCTCATCCAGGTAGTCCCGGATCTTCTGGACCATGTCCAGCCCGTCCATGCTGGGGACGTAGCGCATGTTGTGCTTGGAGGTAATCCGGTTCGGCAGGATCGCGCCGGCGCCGCCGGGATACATGTTGCCGGCCCAGACGCCGTCCATGTTGAAGGAAATGCCGTAGCGCGCGCTCTTCAGGTAGGTCAGCGGATCGTCGCTGATGAAGCGGGCCACTCCGATGTTCTCGGCGGCAACGGCCATGTCGATGTTCTCGGCGGCGTTTTGGAACATCGCCTCCTCGGCGTCGTTCAGCGGGTCGGCGCCGTCGTAGAACCCGGGAATCAACACCCCGTTCCCGTCCTCGGTAACCAGGGAAGAGAGCATTTTTACGTGGCGGAGCGCCGGGGCGTCGGTGGAGCGCTTGTGTGCCCCATGAATGTTGGAGGCCACCGGGCCCCGTCCCCAGCTCGCTCCGCTGGTGGTGAGTTCGATGTAAACGCAGCCTTCCGATCCGCCGCCGATGCCGGCGGCCCCGGAGCGCGACTGGGAACCGAAGCGATACATCGCGTCCGCCTCGGCGAAGAGTTCCGGATTTTCGCGGACGAACTGCCGGAGGCCGATGGACATCCGCTCCTCGTCACCCTCGGCGATGAAGATCAGGTTGACCGGCATGGATCCGGTCTCCTCGTAGATGGAGTGGAAGGCGTTCCACTGGACCATCTGCGGACCCTTGGAGTTGGTCGCGCCGCGGCCGATCATCACCTTCTTGAAGGGGCCGAACTCGGTGAACTCCCCGTCGAACGGCGGGAGCACCCAGGCCTCGGGCTGGGTGATCGGCATCGTGTCGTACATCCAGTAGATGAGGATCGTGTGCTCCTTGCCGTAGTCGCAGTTCGCATACACGACCGGGTTGCCGGGCTGCCCCCATTCGGTCATGGGAATCTCGTACACCTGCGATTGCTGACAGCCGAGCTGGTCGAAGAACCCCTTGACCATCTGGGCTGATTCGGGGATTCCCTCGCCCGAGTTCGAGATGCTCGGCTGCTGGATCCAGCGACGGAGATTCATCACGTGCTCATCGATGTTGTCGTCGATGTGCCCGAACACCTGCTGGAGTTCCTCGGGGATCTGCGACATGTCGGGTGCAATTTCCGTGTCGCCCGCGGCGCGCACGCCGAGTGTCTCGGTGGCGGGCGCCATCCGGTCCTCCATTTCGGGGGCTCCGCAGGCGAGCCAGCCGAGCCCGCAAACGAGCAGCAGGAACAGGCCGAATCGGGTTGCGTTTCGCGTCATCAAAATCTCCTTCGTGGGTGGGACCGAGCAGCGGCCGCACCTCACTCCGGGGGACGGCCAACTCTGGAAGATATGTCCCTTCCGGCCGGCCTGTCAAAGGGCGAGGTGCGCCGCCCGCGGCGCGGACGCGACCACGCCGGAGCGGAACGCTTTCGGATTGCTATTCCTCGTCCATCCCGGTCTCGGCCGGGGCATCGGGGAGCAGCCCCGCGTAGGCGTAGAGGAAGGTCGCCACCGTCTTCTCGCCGCCGGCCATCCCATAGACGTTGCCGGCGCCCTCGATCACCCAGAACTCGTTGGCCGCGTGGGAGCCGCCTCCGTGGCCGCCGGCGCCGCCCACGATCGGCATCGAGAGGTCGGTGCCGTCGGCGAAATCCCCGTCCCGGCCGCTGAAGAGATAGGCGGGCCAGTAACCGCCGAGGATGCTCTCCCCTTCGATCGGGTCCCGGTAGGGGATCCCGAAAATGTCATAGGTGTGCAGCAGGGAGTGCGCCGCCCGGTTGTCGTAGCTGGACTTCGACCACGGGACGTCCCCGATGATCGTCATCTCGACGTCCTCGTAGCCCTGCTCATCCAGGTAGTCCCGGATCTTCTGGACCATCTCCAGCCCGTCCATGCTGGGGACGTAGCGCATGTTGTGCTTGGAGGTAATGCGGTTCGGCAGAATGGCGCCGGCGCCGCCCGGATACATGTTGCCGGCCCAGACGCCGTCCATGTTGAAGGAAATGCCGTAGCGCGCGCTCTTCAGGTAGGTCAGCGGATCGTCGCTGATGAAGCGGGCCACCCCGATGTTCTCGGCGGCGACCGCCAGGTCGATGTTCTCGGCGGCGTTTTGGAACATCGCTTCCTCCGCGTCGTTCAGCGGGTCGGCGCCGTCGTAGAACCCGGGAACCAACACCCCGTTCCCGTCATCGGTTACCAGTGACGAGAGCATCTTCACGTGGCGGAGCGCCGGGGCGTCCACGGAGCGTTTTCTGGATCCGTGGATGTTGGAGGCCACCGGGCCCCGTCCCCAGCTCGCTCCGCTGGTGGTGAGTTCGATGTAAACGCAGCCTTCCGAACCGCCCCCGATGCCCGCGGCGCCGGAGCGTGACTGCCGCCCGAAGCGGTACATCGCCTCCGCCTCGCGGAACAGATCCGGGTTTTCGCGGACGAACTGGCGGAGGCCGATGGACATCCGCTCCTCGTCGCCCTCGGCGATGAAGATCAGGTTCACCGGCATGGTGCCGGTTTCCTCGTAGATCGAGTGGAAGGCGTTCCACTGGACCATCTGCGGACCCTTGGAGTTGGTCGCGCCGCGGCCGATCATCACCTTCTTGAAGGGGCCGAACTCGGTGAACTCCCCGTCGAACGGCGGGAGCACCCAGGCCTCGGGCTGGGTGATCGGCATCGTGTCGTACATCCAGTAGATGAGCAGGGTGCGCTCGGCGCCGTAGTTGCAGTTCGCGTACACCACCGGATTGCCCGGCTGCCCCCACTCGGTCATGGGGATCTCGTACACCTGGGAATGCTGGCAACCGAGCTGATCGAAGAACCCCTTGACCATCTGGGCCGACTCGGGGATTCCCTCGCCCGAGTTCGAGATGCTCGGCTGCTGGATCCAGCGCCTCAGGTTCATCACGTGCTGGCGATCCACGTTGTCGTCGATGTGGCGGAACACTTGCTGCAGTTCCTCGGGAATCCGCGACAGGTCGGGGGAGATCTGGGTGTCGCCGTCGGCCCGGACGCCGAGCGTCTCGGCGCCGGGGGCGGTCCGGTCCTCCGTCTCGGGCGCTCCACAGGCCAGTAAGCCGAGCCCGGCGGCGAAGATCAAAAACAGGCCGAATCGGGTTGTTTTTCGGGTCATCAGAGTCTCCTCCCTGAGTCGAACGGAGCCGTGACCGCACCATCGCGCCTAGCGAGCGGTCACTTTGAGCAGCCTGTGCAGAAAGTCACGCGGCATTCGAACGGCGATGCATCCCGGCTGAACCGGGTCGCTACGCGACCCTCATCGTTGCCCTTCGGTCGGAATACACCTGGTATTCCTCCCTCGGGCGCCTTGTCAGCCGGGCGCCTCCCCGTTCTCGGTGCTCGCGTCACTTCCTCCACAGGCTGCTAGAAGATATGCCCCGGCTCGGCGGCCGTCAAAGGGCGAGGAGTGCAAGGAGTGCCAGGAGCGCCGGCCTCCGGCCGGCATCGCTTCGCATAGCGAAGCGAAACTCCCAGACTCAATCTGCGTCCACAACACCGACCCAAGCGATGACCGCGCGTGGCCGTACGGGCGCGCGAGTGGCGCAGCGCCACACTGCCGGGCTGCGGCGCCATCCTGGCCGGTTGACGATGGGAGTTTCGCGACCTGCGGCCGCGATGCCAGCCTGGAGGCCGGCGCTCCTGACTCCCAAGCTTGGTCACCCCCGACAACGTCAACTCAAACGACGACGGCGGATCGCCACGCCAAGAAGCGCCGCCTTGTCTGCCGGGCTGTCATGCCCGGGATGGCGGCTGCATCCGGGATTTACCCCGCATACGCTTCCCGAATCCGCGCCTTCCGCACTCTTTTCCGTCTCCCGCAGCTCGCCTCGGTGGCTCTCATTCTCTGGGCCGCCTGCGGCCCCGCGCCACCACCGGCGGCGAATCCCGCCCCAAGGACGGCCGACGAGCTCGCCGGCCGGTATGTGGAACTCGCTTTCGCGCTCCACGAGCGCGATCCGCTGTTCCTGGATCTGGTGTTCCTCGACGCTCCTCTGGAGCCCCTGGACCTCGAGCTCCGGGAAATTGCCGAGCGGGCCGGGCGTCTTGCCGACGGCGCGGGGCAGATGGCGCGTACCGAAGAAGAATTCCGGGTGCGCCGCATCGAGGCGTCGCTCCGCGCGCTCGCGTTTCGCGCCCGGAAACTGCTCGGGGATCAGCGGCCGGTGGCGGAAGAGCTTCGTGAGGTCTTCGGTCTCGACTGGAACGAGCCCGAAGTGGACCTGGAGCGGCTTCACTTCCGGGTGGATCGCGCCCTCGAGGGAGTCGCGCCCCTCAAGGTACGCGTGCGCCGTCACTACGAGCGCTCCGACGCGCCTCGGGAAGGGACCGAAGGCCGCCTGCGGGAGGCGTTCGCCGGCTGCCGGGAACTGGCGTTCCCGGAGCCCGTGGACATCGGCCTGGAACCGCTTGGAATCCACTGGATAACCCCTGCAGAGGCGTCGAGGCTTCCCACCGGGCCGTCTCCTTTCTACCGGTATGCCGGGGAGGGACGCGGGGCACTGTGGCTCCCGGCGGGCCTTCGGCTGCGATCCAAGGAGTTACAGCGCCTGGCCTGTCACGAAGGGGTCCCCGGCCACCACCTGCAGGCGGCGGTCGCCGATCGGGAATTCCAGACCAGGGGGTGGCCCGAACTCGGGATCGTGCCGCTTTACGGTCCCCGGACCGCGGTCTTCGAAGGGTTGGCGGCGGCTCTCGAAGAGCTGGCGCCGGGGACCCCCGTGGACGAGTCGCTGCGGGCTCTGGAACCCGTGGTGTCGCGGGTGCTCGCCGGGTATCTGGACGGTGAGCTCAGTCGCCTGGAGGCGCTGCGCGCGCTCGATTTCGAGGCCCTGGTGCCGGACCCTCACGGCCTTCTCGCGCATGCCGACCGCTTCGGCGGATACGCTCTCGTACGCCCGGCTGCCGATCCAAGCTTCGGCGCCGCGCTCGAGGGCCTCATCGATCCCCAACTCTCACCGTCCGACCGCCTGTCCAGAATCCTGCTGACGATCCGCGAAGCCATGAGTCCGGCCGAACTCATTCGTCTCCTCGCGTCGTCACCCCATAATTGACGGTTGGTTGAGGCTCTGATGATTCGCCCGGTGCGCCTCTTGGTGCTCGCGATCCTCGTGGTGTCCGGGTGCGGCGCCCCCGCCGAAGAACCGGCCGCGGACGGGATGGACGACATGGCGGCCATGGGGGGAATGATGATGGCCCACGGCGATCACTCCCCGCGGTACGGGGGGTACGTGTTCATGCACGGCGACCTCCACTTCGAGGTCGTGCTCACCGCCGAGGGCGAGCATCGGCTCTATTTCTCGGATGCGACGCGCAGCGAACTGCCCGCCGCGGTCGCGGAGGACGTGCGGATCAGTATTCGGCGCGTTGGGGATGCGGGAGAAGAGCTCGAACCGCTCCGGCCCCGGATCGATGAGTTCGGCGAAGCGTGGATCGCGGGCGGGCGTCCGATCGACACGGAGGACACCGTAGCGATCGTGTACTTCCGGTTCGAGGGCGCTCCCTACGAGATCGAGGTTCCGTTCATCATGGAGCCTCCGACGGTGGACCCCCACACTGGAATGCCGCTTCCGACTCCCGAAGCCCCGAAGCCTGAGCCCTAGGCTGTTGGGATCCCCGCCGAGAGGGGGAACCAACGTGGAGTTGCGGGGCTCGCTCCCGCCGCCCCGCTTCGCGGGGCAGTGCCGGCCTGGAGGCACGTTCTATTCGGAGCGGAGGGCCACGATGGGGTCGAGTCTCGACGCCCGCCGGGCCGGATACCAGCCGAAGAACACTCCCACCCCCATCGCGAGGATGGCGGCGCCCGCGATTGCGAGCGTGGGAATCAGCGTCCGCCATCCAAACATCGTCTCCACGAGCGCGGATGACAGCCCGCCGAGCGCGACCCCGAAGAGGCCGCCGAGCGCTGCGAGGCCCACTGCCTCCGCAAGAAACTGCCACAAGACGTCGCGGCGGCGCGCTCCGACCGCGAGCCGCAGTCCGATCTCCCGCGTCCGCTCGGTCACGGCGAGCAGCATGACGTTCATGATCCCGACGCCCCCGACGATGAGGGAGACCCCGGCGAGGGCTCCGAGCAGGAGAGTCATGGTCGAGGTGGCGCGGTTGAGCGTGCCGACCATCTCCTCGGAGGTGACCTCGTCTAGCTTGGGCATGGAGGCGAGCACGAAGGCGGCAGCCGTCGTGTAGAGGCCCTGGGTCAGCGCCGCGGTCGCCTGGGTTCGCACCACGAAGTCATCGGGCAGGCGCGTTCCGCGCCGGAAGGCATGCGGAGCGCTCGCCTCCGCTGGCGGCGCGGAGCGGGTCAGTTGGTGTCGCTCACGAAGCAGGTTGGCCACGTCGCGACCCACCCGGGAGGCGTCGCCGGCCCGTTCGGTGGCGATGGCGACCGCCTGCAGATAGTCGCGCCCGACGATGTCGGCGAGCAGCGTATGGGGGACCATCGCCGCCTCCGCAAGCTTCCGGTCGGATGACTGATAGACGCCTCGGACCTCGAACTCGCGGTCGCGGATCAGAACGGAGCGCCCGACCCCGGAACGCCCGGGGAAGAGCTCGGCCTCCACCGGGGACGAGAGCAGCACCACCGCCCTCCGCTCCCGCACGTCGGCGGCGGTGAAGTTCTCGCCGTCCTGGAAGCGCACCTGGTAGATCCGGGGCCCCTCGGCGGACACTCCGTGGACCTGCGCGAACGAGTCTCCGGCATCCGAGAGCAGTCCCGTCCTTTCCTCGACCACCGGGCTCACCATCGCCACGTCCGCAACGCCTCGGATCGCCTCGGCGTCTTCCGGGGTCAGGGTGTCGGCGCGGCCGAAGCCGGAAGGGATGTTCACCGCATCGCCTCCCCGGATGTAGTTGCCGGCCCGCACGATGATGATGTTGGTTCCGGCGGAACGAACGTCGTCGGCTACGGCGGCCCGGGCTCCCGAGGCGAGCGCCGCCATGGTGATGACCGAGGCGACGCCAATGACGAGCCCGATCAGCGCAAGCGCCGTGCGCAGCGGGTTGGCGGTGAGAGCTGCTCCGGCAGTCCGGAAGGGGAGGGGGGCTTCCACGAAATGCGGAGTCTAAGGGGGGGCCGGACACCAGCCGGCGAACCGGGAGCGTCTCGGCGCTCGGCGCGCTCTTGCCCACCGGGCCGATCAGGGCCAGAGGCTGTCGGCGGCGAGTTCTGCGGCGAACCGGACAGCGGGCCAGATCTCGATTCCGTCATCGGTCCGGAACGAGCGACGCCCGCCGTACACCAGAACCCGGCGGACCAGGCCGGGTAGCTCGTCCACGGCGCGCAACCCCCGGAGCATCGTGGGGTGGTAGCGCTCGCCCGCCTTCACCTCGACGGCCAGGAAGTCCCGGCCACGGCGGAGAAGGAAATCCACTTCCGTCCGAGATTCGGCGGGTGACCAATAGTGGATGTCATCGAAGAGCTCCCGCTCCCCGGCGTACGTCCGGAGGAGGCCATGGGTCCATCCTTCGAAGAGCGCGCCGCGTTCCTCGGGAGTCAGCGGTCCGTCGAGACTCTTCGCACTCCGTTTCTTATCGGCATCCCAACGGAAAGAATCCGCGCTCTTCGGTGGTCGCCCTGGAGCAGCGCCAGGGTCGCCGCACGATCCGATCAGCCGTATTGGACCGCACAGCCCCCGGCATCCGGAGGCCCGGTCCGCGTCTTGGGGCGCCGCTGATGAGCCCAGAACCGACCTTCCCGGGTTGACAGGGGCCTACGAGATTCAAGACAATTGGCTGTTCGGCTCCAATAAAACGAATATTGGGGTGAATTACTTGGATTTCGGCACCGCGAGGTGCGGACGTAACAAAACGAATTCAGAACGACTTAGGAACGGAAACGGCTCGGTCGGCCCCCTTGGTCCGGCCGTTGCTACTCCTGACTGACATCTTTCTCCTTTCCATGCTTCCGACCCCCCAAGGAGGACCAAGCAGCATGAGAAAACTCATTCTCTTTACGCTGCTGGTGGCATGGCCCAGTGCGGCCTTGTCCCAGCAGATTTACGGGCGCCTTGAGGGCGCCGCGAGCGACGCCCAGGGCCTCGTGCTCCCCGGAGTGACGGTGACCCTGGAGTCCGATGAACTCGTGGCCGCCCGGAGCGCGACCACCGACGTGGACGGGTCCTACCGATTCGCCCAACTCGTCGGCGGCAGCTACAACATGACCTTCGAACTCGGCGGTTTCCAGACCGTCGTCTTCGAGGACATCACCGTGGTTGGCGGCTCGACCTTCGAGATCAACGCCACGATGGACATCGCGACCGTCGCCGAGACCGTCACCGTGACGGGCGAATCCCCGGTGGTGGACGTGAAGACGACGGGTGTGTCGGCAACCTTCGACACCACCCAGCTCGAGGACGTCCCGTCGGCAACCGACATGTGGGCGGTCCTCCAGCAGAGCCCGGGCGTGCGGATGCGCGGCTATGACGTGGGCGGGTCCCACAAGAGCCAGCAGTCCGGCTACGAGACCTTCGGGGTCCGGGGACAGAACCGGATCATCAACGACGGTGTGAACACCACCGAGGGGACCGGCGGCGCGGGCGGCTACTACGACTTCTACGCGATCGGTGAGTTCCAGGTGTCCGCGCAGGGTGCCGATGTGGAATCGAACACCCCGGGCGCGACGGTGAACGCGGTGTGGAAGAGCGGCGGTAACGACTTCTCTGGAACCGAGCACTTCGCTTACGAGCCGCCCGACTGGATCAACGACAACATCACGTCGGACCTGATGGGCCGCGGCGGCACCACGGCGCCGGTGATCGAGTTCTACGAGGCGCACATCGATCTCGGCGGACCGATCGTGCGGGACAAGGCGTGGTTCTACGCTGCCTACAACCGGTTCGTCATCGACCGGATCATTTCCGGGCAGCCCGAATCGGAGGGTACCGACCTCGGCGACTTCGACATGTTCACGGTGAAGGCGAACTGGCAGATCACCGAGCGGGACCAGTTCATCACTTTCCACCACTGGTCGCTGAAGCAGAAGCCCTTCCGGGGTCTCTCGGCGAACCGCCCGGCGGAATCCATCCTGGCGCAGGACTCGTGGAGCTGGCTGCACAAGGCCGAGTGGCAGCGAGTCTGGAGCGACCGGCTCTACAGCAACATCCAGGTGAACCACTTCGGCTTCGGTTGGCCGATGACGCCTGCCGTGGATCCGGCGACGAATCCGCCGCGCTTCGACTCGGGCACCAGCTTCTGGTCGGGCGCCGGCTGGAGGCCGTTCACCTTCAACCGCTGGAAGCCCCACTCGACCGGTCAGTTCAACTATTACCTGCCCACCGAGAGCGGCAGCCACGACTTCAAGTTCGGCTGGGACATGCAGATCGACGAGCGGCAGTTCGGCTGGAACGCCAACTCGGGCGCAGTGCGCTACCTCGACAACAGCGCACAGGATCCGCCGCGGCCGCAAAACGTGAACGAGATCCACTTCCAGAGCTTCCCGAACTTCAACCAGGACCGGAACACCCACATCGACTTCTACGCCCAGGACGTCTGGACGTTGACGGACCGGCTGACGCTCAACGCGGGTGTCCGCTTCGGAAGCCAGCGGATCGGGTACCTCGGTTCCAACAACGTGCCGGGCAGCACCTGTCAGGCAGTCGTCGGTTGCATCCGCGAGATCGCGGACATCGACGCGAATGTCGCCGGGGCGCTACCGCAGTTGTTCGGACCTGGCGCCGAAATTCAGGGAAACAGCAACGTGATCAGTTGGTGGAACATCGCGCCGCGCGTGGGCTTCACCTATGACGTCACCGGCGAGGGCCGCACCGTCGTCAAGGGCTACGGGGGACGCTATTACCACAACATGAACAGTGGATGGCAGAGTACGAACCCCGGTGGCAACAAGAGCGTCACCTACGGATTCCTCGATCAGAACATGAACGGCCTCTTCGACGGCGTGCACGAACTGGGCGATCGTCTCGGCGGCAGCACGGGTGCCGGACTCGGCTCGGACTTCAGCGTGCCTCCGACCGGCAGCGCGGTGGACTCGAACACGACACAGCCCTATGTGGATGAGGTCAGCGCCTCCTTCGAGCACCAGGTTGGCAACGACCTCGGGCTCCGCGCCTCGCTCGTCCACAAGCGCCAGACGGGCGCATTTTTCGAACCCCTGAACATCGCCCGGGCCGGAAAACTGACGAACACCAAGCAGGTTCCCTGCCCTGCCGCCTGTCCTGACGGACTTGCCGGCACGATGCTGACGGTGCACGACCTCCCGGACGGCGCTCCGACGAGCGAAAACCTCGTCACGAACGTGCCGGACGGCGAAGCGGATTTCAACTGGACGACGCTCTCGCTGGGTGTCAACCGGCGGTTCCGGAACAACTTCTTCTGGAACGCCTACTTCGACTACCAGTGGCGGAACGAAGGCCGGACCCCTGGCCAGTCCACGAGCCCGCTCACGACGGACCCGGTCGGGGTCGGCTGGACCTACCAGTACGGCTTCATCCCGCTCATCCAGAGCGTGACCAACTGGCAGTTCAAGGGCGCGGCACGCTACGTCATGCCTTATGAGGTCGGTGTCGCCGGAACGCTCCGCTACGTCAGCGGCTTCCCGTGGGCGCCGCTCCTGAGCGTGGGCATCGGAAACGTGGGAACCCAGACGATCTTCCTCGACCACCTGGACAACCGCCGTTCGGACACCGTCTCGATCGTCGACTTCCGGGTGGACAAGGCGGTCAGCCTCGGCGACAGCGCCGAGATCCAGTTCATGCTGGATGTCTTCAACGCGTTGAACAACGCCTCGGAGACCAACTTCATCATGCGCGCTGGCGGGGCGTACCGGAACACCATCGAGTGGATCCAGGGCCGGACGATCGGCCTCAGCGCCCGCCTGACCTTCTAGGGATCCTCTAGCCAAAGCACCTTCAAGGCCCGTCGCCCTTCGGGGCGGCGGGCCTTTCGCTTTGGTCGCCGGCGGCCACTTCTCCGGTTGGGGCCGCGCCGGAGCGCGAAACCAGCCCCGATGATGCTGCGCTCCGCCAACGTGGGCGCCGGACGCTCTTGGTGCGCCGTCCTCCGCGGAAGGGGTATCCCCTCGAGGTGGAACTCCCGCCGGGAGGTCCGATCGGAGGGGGCGTGCGCTCCGATCAGGTTCGGAGGCTCGATTGGGGTGCGCGCCGGTTGAAGTTGGCGGTGTCGGCGCCGCCCCAGGTCGTGGCCGAAGTCCTGGGCAAGTTGAACGCGCTCCTCACCTCAGGAAGCGCGCGCTCCGAAGGCTACTCCTGGGTGCGTTCGTACTTGGTGAGGCCGCCGGCCGCGACCAGGCGCAAGAACTCCGACCCGCGATTCACACGGCCTTGATCTGGACGAGATCCTCCAGACCGGAGACATCGGCGGATTTCGCGTAAGCAGCGGCAGTCCGTGAGCCAGAGCGGTCGCCGCGATGAGCAGGTCAGCCAGCCGGCGGCGGCTTGCACGACTGCTGCCGCGCATCGTTGCGCAAACACGGCCGTAGGCGCGGGCGACCTCTGCATCGAGTGGGAGCGGACCCCAGTTCGAGGCTGCCCACTGCAACCGGTCTTGCCGGCGGCCGCGCTCCGGCTCGTCCAACGCGGCGTGCGGACCCGCGGCGAGTTCGGCGAGCGTGACGGCGGAGATTGCGGTGTCGTCCGGAAGGTCGTCGCTGTTGATCAAGTCCAGGTCAATGACGACGGAATTGTCAAAGAGACCGCGAACACTGTCCAACGCTCGGGAAGGCAATGAAGGGTTTTCTTCAGACGTCGATATCCTGAATTACGAGCGCATCGAGGTCAGTGTGAAACCGCTCGGCATCGATGCGCGGTCCCGTCGCGGCCGCTGCCTTGACTACCGCCCTGGGTACAAACCGGCGAACCGCCACCGGCCTCAGTTCCGCCACCGGCTTCCCGTTGCAGGGAACGGTCCGATGCTCACCTGCCTCTACTCGATGCAAGATGGCCGTGACATCGTTGCGAAGCTGCCGTTCGGTAACGGTGCGCATCGCTGGCCGGGATGATTCTCGGGAATCACTCCTGGGCGCGTTCGTACTTGGTAAGGCCGCCGCCGGCCGTTGGACGCGAGGCCGGCCCTTCGGCCACGAATACGTTGCCGTCCTCGTCCACCGCGACGCCCTCGCCCGCGACGCCCTGAAGCACCCGGCCCTCGGTTGGGTAATGCGGCGGAATGAACGCCGTCACCTTGTCCTCGCTGGCGTGGCCGATCCGGACTCCGTTCAGCCACCCGTAGTGGTTCGTCTCGGTGGACTCGGAGTCGATCGCGTAGAGCATGTCGTCATCGGTGATGAACAGCCCGCTGATCCGGCTGAACTGGTAGTAGGTGTCCAGCAGGTTCCCGTCCTGGTCGAAGATCTGGATTCGGTGGTTGCCCCGGTCGGCCACGAACAGCCGACCCTGGGAGTCGAACTCGAGGGCGTGCGGCGTGCGGAGCTGCCCCGGCCGGAAGCCGATGATGCCCCACTCCTTGATGAAGTTGCCTTCGGAGTCGTACTTGAGGATGCGTCCGGTGCGCCCTTCCGGGGGATCCGGATTCTGCCCACTGTGGCCGTCCGAGACGAAGATGTCGCCATTCGGCGCGGTGATGACGTCGCAGGGCTCGTAGAGCTGGCCGGGGCCGGTGCCCGGCTGCCCGGCGACCCCGAGGCGCAGGAGCACTTCGCCCTCGGGACTGAACTTGATGACCTGGTGTCCCTTGGTGCCCGCCTCGTTGCCCTGCGAATCGGTGACCCAGACGTTGCCGTCGCTATCCACATGGAGACCATGGGGCAGGACAAAGAGTCCGGCGCCGAACTCCGCGAGCAACTCGCCGGTGTGGCGGTCGTACTTCAGGACCGGATTCACGTCGGGGTTCTCCTCGCAGCCTCCGGCCAGCGCGTTTGCGCCGCAGCGGTCATAGACCCACACATGGCCATCCGGGTCGATGTCCACGCCCGCCGTGGAGCCCCACGTCCGTCCGTCCGGGAGATCCGCCCACTGGGTGATCACCACCGGATTCGGGTTTGGCAGGTTCCGCTGGATGAGGTCGGCGTTCCCCGCCGGCTCCTCCATTTCGGAGGGCATGTCGCCGCCACAGCCAGAGACGGCGAACGCCAGGCCACCCGCCAGCAAGAGGATCTTCACGTCGCGCATGGTGCCGCTCCTTGGGAAATTGAGGCCAACCGTTTCGGACATGGCCGGGCCACGCAGTGTACCCGCGCGTTGCGGCTCCGGCTCGTTCGATGATCCGCGGAAGCGGATGTCAGGGCCTGATAGCAGCGGTGGGCAGCGGGCCCACGTAGGAACGACCGGCGCGGTAGAGGGTGAGTCGCTGGCGGATCGCTGTTGCCAGGTCGGCCGATCCAGATCGATCGGCCAGGGTGGCGGCGCGTTCCGCCGCCTGCATCGCATTCGGGAAGTCACCAGTGGCCGCGTAGGCGGCACCGAAGAGATCCAGGGATCGAGGTTCCTGGAAGGAGAACTGCCCGGCGAGGCGCTCGGCCAGACGAAGCGCTTCCGCTGGATTCCTGAGATCGCGCCGGGGATGCGTGGCGAGGATTCCGGCCAGGGGCCCGAGCGCCGCCGGCAGGCCGGGTTCCTGCTCCAGCGCCTCCCGAAACGCCGCGACCGCGTCTGCGGGACGGTCGGCCCCCAGGAGCGCCGCGCCGAGCGCGGCATACACCCCCGCGGAATCCCTGCTGAGTTCGGCAGCGGTGGTGAGCGGCGCCACTGCATTCGCGTAGGCGCCGGATTGCAGCAGTGTGTCGCCAAGTTCGTAGTGCGCGTGCGGCCTTCCGGGCCGCTCGGCCGCCGCTTCCCGAAAGACGGCCAGCGCCTCTCGGGTCTGCCCGCCGTCCCGGAACAAAGCGCCGGCCTTCAACCGGGTTTCATAGTCCGGGCCGAGGTCCAGCGCCTCCCGGAGCAGCATCTGCGCCTCGCTCCGGGCGCCGCGGACATGCAATAGCTCCGCGAGGCCCGCCCGCAGGCGGGCGGCCTTGGCGGGAGGGTTCTCCTCGGGCATCCGCCGCTGATAGAGCTCTTCCAGCCAGGTGAGTTCGCGGCGGCCGGCGGCGGAGCCCCGGGTCGGCGGCCCTCCGGGACGCCGGATCCAGTGGTCGGTGAACGGGGTGCCGTCAAACGCCTCGCTCTGGGACGGCAGGTGGCACCCGGCGCAGTCCGACTCGCTCGTCACGGGAGTCTGGAGGTGCAACGCGGCGGCGTCCGCGTGGCAACGCGAGCAGACGGCGCGGGTTCGATCCGGCCCGGCGGGCTCGGCGCGATGAGGGTCGTGACACTCGGTGCAGGTGATGGTCTGCTCCGGGGGCGATTCCCGGAAACACGCGCTCATCATCAGGCTCGCTCCGGCGTGGCGCGCGAGCAGCGGGTCGCGGGCCAGGATCTCCCGCGGCTCGAAGTCGGTCGGCTGGCGGTGGCACTGCCCGCAGAAGGCGACCTGGTCAGCCGGAGACAGCCGTCCCGGGTGGAAGATGGGCCCGGGTTCGCCTCCCGCGGACTGGGCTTCCACGTGGGTGATCCCCGAGCCGTGGCAACGCTCGCAGGAGACACCGAGCACCGCCCGGTGCGGATCGAAGCGACCTTCTTCGTCCCAGGCGAGCGCGGTGGCGTGGCAGCCGATGCAGCTCGCGCTCTCCTCTACGGTGTCGAGGTCGCCGAGCGGGTCCTCGTCGTCCTCGCCGCCCGGAGTCGGGATCCACCCATTCCGAGCGTGAGAGAACGAGAGTCGCAACTCACGAAGCCGGGCGCCGGGTGCAAAGGAAACGGGAGTCAGCCCCCGGAGGCCGGACCCGAAGACCGCGTCCACGGGAACCGCGGACGAATCCGCACCGGGAACGGCCAACCGGACCGTGCCTTCGGTCAGCGGTTCGTAGGCTGGTTGCGGACCGATTCCCGCTTGCCAGGAGACAGCTCGCGCGAGCATCTCGTCCGAAAACCAGCGGTCGCGCGTGTCTTCGGTCACCGCACCGGCGGTTTGGGCCATCGGGTGGTCCGCCTGTACGGCGGCGATCTCCGCGTGGCACGCTCCGCAGACCTCCGCGCCTGTCCCCTCCCCCGGATCTCGAAGCGGGTTTCGGGGGGCCTCGACGGGTTCGGTGTCCCGTTGCGCGTCCTGGCGATCACCGCCAGCGCCGCAGGCCCAAGTCGTCGCCAGCAGGAACGCGACCACGGCGAATCGGGACGAAGGCACGAGGCGATCTTGGCCGAAGTCGCGCCCAAAAGGAAAGACCCGCCGGCCCCTTGCGGGACCGACGGGCCTTGTTTTGGGTTGACCCGGAAGGGTCAGAAGGTAAGTCGCGCCGATAGGCCGATCGTTCGTCCTTTCAGGTACTCGACGATTCGTTGATAGGGCACCACCGAATCGAGCAACTGGAAGTTCGTGACCGTGTTGGCATTCATCGCGTTGAAGACATCGAGAATGACCTGCACGTTCATGCGATCGCTCAAGGCGAAGCCCTTGTCGAGGCGGAAGTCCACGATCGTCACATTCGGGGAGCGGTCCTCATTCATGGGGGCGAGCCAAGAGGTGACCGTCACCCGTCCGTCATACACCAGGTTGCGGTGGGTCGGCGCGAAGTTGAACCCACTCACGAACCGATACGTTCCCGCCAAACCGATCTCGAACGGCAAGACATACCGCGCCGAAGTCTTCAACTGATACGTGGTCGTATCCTGAACGGTCGGAATGTCCTGATCGTAGTTGAAGAACCAGCCTTGCGACGTGGGGTCGGAAGACAGCGGCGAGCTGGTTGCCCAGCCGCTGGACGACCCGCCCGGGCTCCGCGGCTCGGAGCGCCACTGGTAGTCGAAGTACACGTTGTAGAAGAAATTGCTCCGGAACCGCTTGTTCAGTCCGAGCGAAACGGTGTGGAAGTCCATGTCGCTCTCGCCGGCCGGGTGGTTCGTGGTGAGGTTGTCCGTCGTGCCGACCAGTTCCTCGGGGTAGAGGAGCAGGTTGAACGACCGGTTGTAACCCGCGGGACACCCGTCGCAGGTCGGAATCGAGATCGGGGTGTTCCGGCCCAGGTCGGCCTGGTCGTAGCTGCTCCAGGTGTTGCGCATCCGCTTGTACACATACGACGCCCGCGCACCGAGGTCGGCGGTGAGCTCGTGCTCGACCGAGGCGCTCAACTCGTCCGCCCAGGGGAGCGTCCAGTTCGGATCGATCGGCGTTGTGGAGCCGGACCCGGCGCCCGCGGTGAACGAGAGCTGCTGTCCGAGTTCCGAAGAATCGTCGAGGATTCCGTTCATGTTCTGGTCGAGGAATTCGTAGCGGGCGGAAGGCTGGCCACCCGGGTTCGCGGACAAGAGGCCGGTCCCGATGTTCGAGAAGTAGCGCCCGAAGTAGGTCTTGAAGACCGTGGAACCCTCACCAGTCAGGTCGTAGGTCAGCCCGACGCGGGGAGCGATGTTCCAGTGGCTGAACACATCGTCACCCGGGGTGATGCCGCCGGTGCCAAAGACGTCCATGAGGATCTGGCTCTGATTGGCCGGGAGTTCGAACTGGCACTGCAAGACGTCCTGACACGGGCTGCCAGGGGAGTTGTCCGCCTCGAGGTACGTGAGGATCTGGCTGCCTACCCGGATGCCGGCCATCAGGGTCAGGCGGTCGTTGACGGTCCACACGTCCTGCACGAAGAAGTCCGCGTGCATGTTGGGGTTTTCCACCAGGTTGGGAACTCCCACGAGGTCGATCTGGTGCACGTTGTGCGGGCGGCCCTGGCCCGGATCGTCGCGGTACCGGAAGGCGCCGGAGTTCGTGTTGAACCCGCGGAGTTCGCTGTCGATCTGCCAGTCCCAGCCGAACTTGAAGTCGTGGCTGCCGTTGCCGATCGGGACGTAGTAGTTGAACTGGGCCGTGCTCTGCGGCTTCCAGCGGTTCCTGGTAAACGGTTGCCACCCGGCGCCCGACACATGGCTGCTGGCGAGGTTGAAGCGCGGCTCGTTCCCGTTGATCGGATCCCCCTTGGGGACCATGGGCCAGGTCGTTCCCATGTGGCCGATCATGATGTTGGAGAAGAAGCGGTCGCTCCAGACGCGCTGCCACTCGGCCTTGTGCAGCCAGATCCAGTAGTCCTGAGCGAGGATGGATTCGGCGGGACGGGTCGCGGAGAGGCCGCGGTTGGGCTTCCGCTTCCAGGACCAGGTGGAGAACCCGATGAACTGGTCGCGCTCGGTGATCTGGTAGTTCACCTTCGCGGTGAAGATGTCGAAGTCGCCGATGTCCGTGGCCAGGTTCTGGTCCACGCCGGAGATCGCCGTATCGATGTAGAAGTTGTTGTAGGCCGCGTAGAACCAGGCCTTGTCCCGGACGATGGGGCCGCCGAGGTCGAGGTGGAACTCGTAGAACGAGAGCACCGGTGACGGGGAGCCGTCCCGCGCGCCCAATTCGGAGGTGAAGTTGTCGGCGATCAGATCCGGGGGATTCCAGGCCCCGCTCTGGAGGCCGGAGAAGTCGTTACCGCCGCTCTTGACGGTCGTCTGGATCTGCGCGCCCGGGGTGGACATCTCCACGTCCGCGCCCTGCGCCGAAACCTGCATTTCCTCCATCGCGTAGTAGTCGTAGTAACCGCCAGCCGAGCCGGTGCCTTCCGTGGTGTTCACACCCTCGTAGAGGACCCGGTTCTGGCTCCGCACGCCGAAGGTCTCGTACATGGACTGCTGGCTCTTGTGCGAGCCGCCCACGTCGTAACCCTGGACCCGGACTCCCGGGCTCTGGTGCAGCACCGCCCACATGTCGGTTGCGGTGGGAACCTCGTCCAATTGCGTCTTGTCGAAGGTCGCCGCCACGCCGGTGGACTTCACGTCCACCACCGGCGACTCGCCGGTCACCGTGACCGTCTCGGCCACCGTCGCGATCTGCATGTCGGCATTCACCGAGAAGGTCGCGCCGGTCACCACCCGAATGTCCTCGAACACGACGGTCTGGAAACCGCTGAGTTCGAACACGATGGTGTAGTCGCCCGGAGGCAGCGCCTGGAACCGGTAGGAGCCGTCCACGTCGGTGGTGGCGTTCCGGCTTCCGATGATGGCCTCACCGGAGAGGTTGACGGACACCCCGGGGAGAGAGAGTCCCTGGGAGTCACGGGCCGCGCCTTCAAGGCGCCCGTACTGCTGCTGCGCGAGTGCCGGGACGGCAATCGTCACGAACAGAAGAGCGAGAAGAATCTTTCTCATGGTCCCTCCTTCAACGGGTAAGACAAAGATTGATGACCGCAACTCGCAACTGACATGCCACCGAAGACTCTGGCCGGGTGTCCTGCATCTATCAGGTTTTTCAATAGGTTGGAATTCCGGGTGGCTGTGTTGATCCAGAAACGGCGCGGTGAATTCAAAATCGTGGAGCGATGATACGGCCGGACGCCGCCGAATGTCCAACCCCCTGGTGTGGGCCGGCGCCTGCCGGAGTCCCGCGCTTCAGCGGAACGCGGGTTCCGGCATCGCCTGGCGCAGCATTCCCAGGAAGTTCGGGGGAAGCTCGACCCCGAGCCGGCGCGCGTCGTGGGCCACCTCCCAGGCGCCCTCGAAATCGCCGGTGGAGGCGAGGGTGGCGGCGAGTCCCAGCCGAAAGTCCCCCCGGAACGGCTCCTTGGCGACCGCGATCCGGAAATGGCGGATGGCCTCGTTGAACTGGCGGCTCGCCGCCAGCACCTGGGCGATCGAATCGTGGGTCCCCGCCCGCTCGGGTTCCTGTTCGAGCGCCCGCCGGAACCAGCTGAGCGCCTCGGTTCTCCGGCCGCCCAGCGCCGCGATGCTGCCCAGGCTGGAGAGGGCGCCCGGATGGTTCGGCTGGACTTCCAGCGCCCTCCGGCAGCGCCGTTCCGCTTCGGCGAGACTGCCCGACTGTGCGAGGACGATGCTCGAGTTGATCAGCGCCGCCACGTGGTCGGGGTTTTTCTCCAGGGCGGTGCTCCAGGCGACGAGCGCTTCGTCGTTCCTCCCCTGTCGCGAGAGGTTGTTGCCGAGGTTGTAGAAGAGATCGGCGGCCTCCGGACGCGACCGGATCATTTCGCGCAGCAGGCGTTCCGCGATTTCCGGACGCCCCGCGCCCTCGGCGGCGAATGCGCGGCGTTCCTTGCCGATGACCGAGACCGCCACGTTGTTCACGGCGTCCATCAGCGGATCGCTGATCAGCAGGTCGTGATCAAGACTGCGGGCGCGCTCCGCGGCGGCGCGCGCTCTCTCGCCGTCGCCGGTCCGCCGGTACACCCGGGCCAGCGCGGCGGCCACCGCCCCGGATTCCGGAGCGAGCGCCTCGGCCTCTTCGAGCAGGGGGAGGGCCTCGTCGAGGTTTCCGTCGCCGGCGAGCAGCCGCCCCAGGCGGAAACTCGCCGCCGCGGTGTTGGCCGGCGCCGACCGGGTTCCGCCGAGCCGGTCGAGCGCCGCCCGATAGTGCTCCTTGGCGGCTTCGGGATCGGTGCGGTCCTCGGCGAGCTGTCCCGCCAGTAGGTAGGCGGGGGCGTAGCCCGGATTCAGGCGGACCGCTTCGAGGATCGCGGCTTCCGCCGCTTCGGGGTCCGCCCGCCAGAGCGACCTGGCCCGCAGGTAACGAAAGCGGTAGTCGTCCGGCGCCAGCGTCCCGGCGGCGGCGTACGCGGCGGCAGCTTCGGGGTGGAATTCGTGGGCCAGGAAAGCGGCGCCCAGGGTGGCCCAGCGGTCGGGAGAACCGGATTCGTCGAGCACTGCCGCTCTGGTGCGCCGAATCACCTCGGCGACTTCCGGCTCCGCCCCGGACAGATCGGGTTCCGGAGGGTCGGGAAGGTCGGGGCCGGCGCGCAGGGCGACCATGAGGACGATGGCCACGACGACCGCGCCGGCTCCGAGCCAGAGAGCACGCGGCTTCTTCGCGTTCGGTGGGCTTGCCGCGATCGGCTGGCTGGCGGTCCGGCGGGTGCCGCTGCGAGCCGCCTCGGGTCTTGGTCGGCCGGGTCGCGACTTCTCCGGCCGTCCTTTCCGAGGTTGCCGGGATCGGGCCATCGTTTACCGGCGAGTTTCCTGGCGGGGCTCGCCGCCGCCCTGCCTCAGGCTGACGGTTGCGCTACCGGTTCCGGGAAAGGCTTCGCGATTCCCATCCGGCCAGATCACCTCAAATTCGGTCACCTCGCCGTTCGGCGGGACTGCAAAGAACGCGCGCGGATCGCCGGTCGCCAGATAGCTTCCGCCCGGGTCGGCGCGGCGTACCGAGCGGGCGCCGTCCGCCAAGACCGCGGTCACCACGGCCGGAAACGCAGGCCTTCCCGCGGCGTCGAGGGTGGTCACGCGGAGCGGCGATCCGCTCCGCTCGAAGTCGTTCCGATAGAGGCGGGCGGGTCCTTCCGCGTTCGCGAGCAGCAGGTCGAGATCGCCGTCCTCGTCATAGTCCCCGAGCGCCAGCCCGCGGCTGACTTCGATGACCCCGTCGAAGTCCCCGGCACTCTCGAAACCGGCAAAGAGGGCGTCGTTCCCCTGCGTGCCGCCGTTTCGGAACACCTGGTTCGGCTCGCCGAAGACCCTCCAGAAAGCGTCACCGAGAGCTCCCGGAAGCGCGGGTTTCCGCTGGACCCGGCCGTTCGCGACCACGAGGTCCAGCGCGCCGTCGAGATCCAGGTCTGCGAACCCGGTCCCGAAACCCGTCATCGCCATGCTCGCTGGGCCGAGGCCGGAAGGGCCGGTGCGGTCGGCGAAGGACAACCCAAGGTCCGAACCGTCGCTCCGGTAGAGGGTGTTCGTCTCGTCCGCGACGTGGGTGATGAAGAGGTCGAGATCGAGATCGGCGTCCACGTCTCCCAGCGCGATCCCCATCCCCGCCTCGGGCCGTCCGGCGTCGTTCAGGGCCACGCCGGCGAGGAAGGCGTCGTCGGCGAAGCCGCCCGGCCCCTGGTTCAGCCAGAGCTGGTTCGCTTCTCCGTCGTTCGCCACATAGAAGTCGAGACGCCGGTCGCCGTCGAAGTCATGGCAGACCACCCCGAGGCCGGGCGCGTGCACCGTCCGCAGTCCCGAGGCGAGGGAAACGTCCTCGAAACGGCCCCTGCCCAGGTTCCGGTAGAGGTAGTCATGGGCTCCGGGGAACACCTGGGGACTGCAATAGTCGCGGCTCCCGTCCTGCTGGGTGCAGAGCTTCGCCGGGTCGTTTCTGACGTACCGGGTGACGTAGAGGTCGAGGCGTCCGTCGGCGTCGTAGTCGCAGAAGGTGGCGGACGAGGACCATCCCTCCCCGGCGACGCCCGCCGCCGCGGTCACGTCTTCGAAGCGTCCGTCGCCGAGACTCCGGTAGAGGACATCCGGCCCGTAGTTCGTGACGAAGAGATCGGTACGCCCATCCCCGTCGAAGTCTCCCGCCGCGAGTCCCATCCCGTAGCCGGTGTCGGCCGTCCCCGAGGCGTCGCTGGCATCCACAAAAGTTCCCGGCGGTCCCTGGAGATAGAGGACGTTGCCGGGCGCTCCCGGACGCGGGCCCGCGGGGTCGGCCGGCCGGCCGCCCTGGAGCAGATAGATGTCGAGATCTCCATCTCCGTCGGCATCGAAGAATCCCGCCCCGGCGCCGGTGATCTCCGGGAGCGAGAAGTTGCCCTCGTCGCCCGCGTCGTGGACGAAACGAAGACCCGCTGCTTCGGTGACTTCGGTGAACCCCTGGGCCGCAGCGGAGGCCGCACCCGAAACGGTGATACACACCGCCGCCGCGAAGTGTTTCCGGGCGCGGCGGCTCAAAGCCCGTTCAGTATAGGGAGGACGGAACCGCAGCCGCTGATTCGGCGTTAGGTCGGGGTATCCGGGGCCGACGGACGGAACGCGCCGTCTCCAGTGCCCCCGAGGGAGTCACGCAATGACCAAGATGGGACGCACCGCGCTCTCGCTGCTGCTCACGGCCCTGGTGGCGCCGGCGGCCTTCGCGCAACCGGACAGGGAAAACTGCGAACACCGGGACACCGTGGAGTTGAGCGGCCCTTCCGCCGCTGCACTCGAGGTGAAGAGCGGCGCCGGCGCCGTCGAGATCACCGGCGAGCCGGAGCTCAACGAGTTCCGGGTGACCGCGACCCTTTGCGCAGCGAATGAGGAGCTGCTCGCCGGATTGGCGGTGTCGCTCGAGGGAGGACGGCTCCGGACGACCTACCCGGAGCGGCAAGGCAGTGGCTGGGGCTTCTGGCGGAACCGCTACGCGAGCATCCATCTCGTGGTCCGCGTTCCCGCCGCGACCGCCATTGATCTGGAAGACGGGTCGGGATCCGTCACGGTATCGGATGTCGGTCCGGTGGCGGTGGAGGACGGGTCGGGTTCGCTGCGGCTGAGCCGCACGGGATCGGTCCGGGTGAACGACCGCTCCGGAGGGCTGCGCATTTCCGGGGCGCGGGGTGACGTTTTCGTGGAAGATGGCTCCGGCGGCCTGACCATCGAGGACGTTACCGGCGACGTCTCGGTGGAGGACGGCTCCGGGAGCCTTACGATCCGCGAGGTCGCCGGCAGCGTCACGCTCGAGGACGGCTCCGGTGGGGCCAAGATCCATGAGGTGACGGAAAATGTCGTGGTCACGGACGACGGCTCCGGCAGCATCGAGATCGAGCGTGTGGGCGGCGAAGTGCGGGTTAGCGATGCCGGCTCCGGGAGCGTCCGGGTCCGCGACGTGGAGGGCGGCCTGACCGTGACCGGAGTCCGCCGGTCGCGGATTCACCACGACAATGTGCGGGGCGCCGTGGACCTTCCCCCCGATCGGCGGGGCCGGCGGGGCCGGCGTTAGCCAAGGCTCCGTCGCTCCCGAAGGTCGCTACCGCCGCAGGGCGGCGCTGCCGCGGACCAGGCGTTCCAGCGCGTCGAGTTCGTGAGTGGGTTGTCCAGCGCCGCTACCAGCGGAGGCCCGGATCGGGAAGAGCAGGCTGAGGTTTCCGTCGTCCGCGCGGGAGAGCGGCATCTTTCCCTCCGTTCCCCCGAGGACCGACGGTAGCCGCCCGCGGCTTCCGCGCAGGAAGACCACCGTCTGTTCGCCCACCCGGAAGTGCGGCATCTCGGAGACCATGACGGTGGTGTCTCCGACGGTGCCGCCGGGGATGCGGAACACGATCCTGCTGCCGGCCTGACCGGACAACACCCGCTCGACGCTCATGGTGACCCGCGTGTAGATGCGCGAATGGTCGTGGTTCCAGGTTGATTCCATCCTCTCGATGGTGCCGGCCACGACCTGGGTGGCCAACTCGGACATCTTCGCGATCCCGAGTGGCGCGAAGGGCGACGGAATGGGCTCGCGACGCTGGGCGGCGAGACTTGTGGGAAGGAAGAGCAGGGCGGCCAGCGCCAATCCGGACACAAGTCCGGTGCGGGGCGAAGGCGGCGCGTCCAGTCCGGGCGCCGCGTTTCGTTGTCTCATGGATTCCCGTCAGCGGACATTGCAGCTACTAGTTTCGCACTGAACGCGAATCGGCTCGCATCCCGGTGATTCGGCCGTTAGTTCGAGCGGTGCGAAATAGGCCAGCGAGAAGGTCTGGCGCAGCGTGTCGCCCACTCCCCAGAGTGTCGCGCTCAGGGCGAATGTGGCCGGAAAGGCGCTGTGGTTGGGCCTCTCCTCTTCCTCGAGGTGCGCGTACCGCTCGCGATAGGGCGCCGTGAGGGAGACGCCCAGATGCGGATCGGCGGTCTGGATTGTGAGTCGCGCGACCTGGTAGTCCTCGATGTCGTCTCCGAAGAGGCCTGCCGCGAATGAGCCGGCGGCCCGACGAGCGCCGTCGAGTCGGGCCGCGATCCGGACGTTTCCGCAGTCTGCCGGGTGCGCATCCACCACCCTGAACCGCAGCGGTGTCGAATCCACCTCGAGTACGAACCCTCCACTGAGTTGATGTCCGGGAACCGGCTCAAGCCAGAGCGAGAACGTCGCCTCGGGTTCCTTCACGTCGTCAGCCAACGCCCGGATGTGAACGATGCCCGGGGCGCTCGAACCTCCCACCCGAACCTCCCCCCCGGCCGTGACCTGATCTGGCGGAGCGTCGTGCCGCACGCGCACCGGAATGCCCTCCCCCTGCCCCCCATTCGTGAAGTCCCTGCCCAGCCCGTCGGTCGCGGCGTGAACCACTACCTGCGTTCCTTCGGTTATCCGGAGCGTGGTGTCGGGGCGAACGAAGAGACCCTCGAGCTGGATGGGAATGATCTTGTCGGCCGAAATCTGGGTTTGCGGGGTCTGGGTCCGCTGAGGAGTGGTGGACGTGCCCGAGCGATCCGCAGCCTGACATCCAAAGAAGACCAAAGTCAGCGCGAGCGCTGCGGCGGGGAAGATGCGCTTCGCGAGGTATCTCATGGGGAACGACCGCTCGAGACGATGATGTCGGGAACGAGGCTGAGCTGTCCTTGGCCCGCCGGGACCCGAGCCCAGCGCCAGCGGTCCACGATGTCGAGAGTGCCCGTTTCCTGCACGGCCTCGCGGAAGGTGTGGGCGCCCGGAATGGTTACGGGATGAACCCAAAGCATGACGGGACCGGGTCGGAGTCCCTCAAGAAGGAACTGTCCGGATTGGTCCGTCAGCGTGCCGGGACCGAATACATCGGCAAATGAAGACTTCACGGTCTGGACGTAGACGAAAGGCGCGGGATCACCGGTATCGAAAACCACCCTTCCCGCGAGCGCCCTCCGGGATTCGAGGAATCCGGAGGCGGGATAGAGCAGAGAGACCGCGATCTCGTCGTCGGGGGTGAGTCCCACGAACCCGAAGTCGTTCCCGTAGGACATGTTCGGATGGGCGGCGAACGCCGCCACCCCCTCCGGAAGGAAGCCGTCCCCCCGGGTCCACGCGGGCTGTGCGGTGGTCCTCGGCAACATCGGGTTGAGGACCGAATGCGCCAGGCCGAGGCAGTGACCCATCTCGTGGATCATCGTGTTCTCGAGAGCAGACCAGAAAGCCACATCCGGCAACTCCCTCTCCTGAAGACGCTCACGGAGACCGGCGTAGTACGAAGGATTGAATTCGATGTCGCAGCCGACCCAGTCGGCGCCGTCGTATCGCCAGCGGGCCGTTGCGGCAAACCGGAATTCGTCCTCGTCCTCCTCGGGAACGCCGAAGCCGACCGTGTTGATTCTGTCGTCCGCCGCGCGCTCAGCCGCTACCGTCTCGTCTTCGACGACGATGGTGATGCGAGCCGTGGGAATGGCCGTCCAATGCGCGAAGGCCCGGTTGATGAGTTCCCGCCAGGTGGCTTCCGTGAGTCCGGGAAACGATGGCAGATGGTCGTTCTCGACGATCCGGAACCGAAGGGGGAAGTCCTCCGGTTCCCAGCGGAACGCACCCGTGGACGCAACGACGCCGAGCCTGCCGCCGCCGTAGAAGTGGTACGCGAGCGCCGGCACGGCGAGCAGAATCGCGATGGGCGCGGCGCGCAGGAGGCGCTTGCCGTTTCTCATTCCTTTCCGCTCGACGAGCAAGAAAGGATCGTGCCACATCGGCGCTCGATTCGGGCGCCGGGGGGCCGGGTGGCCGGCGAGAGCGCCGGCCACCGCGGCGGAGCCGTCAGAAGGTCAGGCGGAGGCCGACCTTGGCGGCGCGGGGATCGAGGGCGGCGATCACGTTGTTGTAATTCGCGCCCGTCCGCAGATTGAAGTTGCTAACCGCGTTGGAGTTCAGGGCGTTGTACACGTCCACCATCGCGGTGAGGAGCGAGCCGTTGCCGACCTCGAAGTTCTTCTCGATCCGGAAATCGGCGAGCGTCACCGCGTCGGAGCGGTTTTCATCGAGGTTCGAGAGGAAGATCGGCTGGGTGCCCGAACCGGGAATCGAGACCCGCTGGATCGGAGCCCACGGCCAGCCGCTCTGGTAGCGCACGTTTCCGGACACCGCGACCCCGTAGGGCAGTGTGTAGCGGGCGAGCAGGCGCCCGTTCCAGTTCGTGGTTTCCTGGCGGAAGGGGACGTCGAGGCTGTGGTTTTGCCAGATCGTGCCGTGTCCGTCGGAGCCCACGTCGATCGGGTCGGCCGTCAGGGGGCTTCGTGATTCTCCCGAAGCGGCGCGGTACTCGTCCCGCCACTGGTAGTCGAAACTCGCCTGCACGAAGAATCCACCCGCGAAACGACGGTTTGCCGCGATCTGGAAGGTGTCGTAGCTGGCCGCCATGTCGGGGAACGTGTCGGTCTGGATGTCCACTACGTTGGCGACGTCGTCCGGGACCCGCTGTACGTTGATCGGCGCCCCGGTGAGCGCGTTGGTCGGACACTCGAAGTCTGTGCCGCAGGGGATGCCGCGTCCCTCGAGGAGCGCGGTCTGCTGCGGAACGTTCCACTGCCCGCTGTCGGCGTTGAGCTGCTTGCGGACAAAGGACGCGCGCAGAGCGGTGTCCGCGACCAGTTCGTGCTCGAAGGAGACGCTGAACTCATCCACGTATTCCTTTTGCAGATTCGGGTTCACCGGCGTGCCCAGCGTCCGCAGGGCCGTACCGGTAGCGCCGCTCGTTGCGCGAATCGTGCCGAGCTCGCTCGCCCCGTCGTAGAGGCCGTTCCCGTTCTGATCGAGGAAATCGAACCGGGTCCAGGCCACGTTCGCCGGGTCGGCGCGGCGGTGCGCGTCCGCGAGGTTCACGTAGTAGCGGCCGTAGTGACCCTTCAGCACCGTTCCCGCCGCGAGCTCATAGGTTGCTCCCACCCGGGGCGCCCAGGTGTTCCAGGTGACGAGGGTCTGTCCCTGGGTCACCCCGGTCGGGAAGAAGTCGGCGAACAGCGGGTTCGACTCCGAGTCGAGGAAATGAGTCCGCTGCTGCCCGAAACGGACGCCGAGGTTCAGCGTCAGCCGGGCGATCGGCCGCCAGGTGTCCTGGGCGAACACGTCGTGATGGGTGTTCCGCGAATCGGCGTTGATCTGGCCGTCGGCGGGCATGCTGAACAGCGCGATCTGGTCCACGTCCAGCGGCCGGCCCTGGGAGCTGTCGTCGATGTAGCGGACGTGACCGGAGTTCGAGTTGGCGCCGAATTTCCGGGCGTCGATCTGGAAGTCGTAGCCGAACTTGAAGTCATGGCTGCCGAGGAAGTCGGGCACGTAGTGGCTCACGGTGGCCGTCACCTGGGGCTTCCAGCGCTCAAACGTGAACGGCGGCGTCCCGGTGATGTTGGTGTTCCAGCCGGCGCCGGTGTGGATGCCGGTTGCCTGGTCGAACCGCGGCGGGTTCGACTCCGGATCGACCTGCGGCACCATCGGCCAACCGAATCCGAAGTGCTTGACGGCGAAGGTCGAGAAGGTCCGGTCGTCCCAGACGCGCTGCCATTCGCCCTTGTGCGCCCAACTCCAACTGTCCTGGGCCAGGACCGAGTCGGGACCCACCGTGTTCGAGAGGCCGCGCTTCGGCTTCTGCTTCAACTGGTAGTTGGTGTAGGCGATGAGTTGGTCCCGGCTGGTCAACTGCGCGGTGACCTTGCCGCCGAACTGGTCGAAGTCGCCGAGGTCGGTGGCCAGGTTCGGATCCACCCCCGAGACCTGCTTGTCGATGCGGAAGTGGTTGTAGAAGCCGTAGAACCAGGCGCGATCCTCCACGATCGGCCCGCCGAGGTCGGCGTGGCCTTCCCAGAACAGGATGTTCGGATTGCCCGTGAAGTTGCGGGACTCCAGCTCGCTGTCCACGTTGTTGCCGACGAACGACTCATGCTCGTAGTCGGCGTGCAGGAGCCCGCTGAACTCGTTGCCGCCGCTCTTCATCGTCATGACGACCATCGAGCCGGGTCCGGTCATCTCGACGTCGGCGCCGGCGGCCGAGGTGGTGAACTCCTCGATGGAGTAGTAGTCGAAGTAGAAGCCGGTGCCGCTTTCCCCTTCGGTGGTGTCCACGCCGTCGGCGAGGATCCGGTTCTGGCGGCGGATCCCGAAGCTCTCGTAGCCCGTCTGCTGGCTCTTGTGGCTGCCGCCGACGTCGTAGCCGCGCATCCGTACGCCCGGCGTCTGGGCGAGCACCGCCCAGACATCGGTTGCGGAGGGCACCTCATGGAGGGCCTCGGTCCCGAAGTCCGTGGATAGCGCCGTGGTGCGGACGTCCACCACCGGCGCTTCGCCGGTGACCGTGACCGTTTCCGCGACCGTGGCGACTTCGAGGGTCACCGGGACGGTGATGGTCCGGTTCCCCTCGACGATGATGCCTTCGCGCAGGAGGATCTGGAATCCGGAGATCTCGAACCGAAGGTCGTACGCGCCGCGACGGAGCGATCGGAACCGGTAGGAGCCGTCACTCAGGGTGACGGTCCGCTGTTCGGTGATCAGGGCTTCGCCGGAGAGCGTGACGGTCGCTCCGGGGATGGCGAGACCCTGGGAGTCGGTGACCCGGCCCTCGATTTCTCCCGCGGTCTGGCCGAACGCCGGGGCGCCGGCCAGCACCGCGAGAGCGAGCGCCAGGAAAGTGATGTGTTTCATGGGGAAGTTGTTCTCCTTGGGGGTTTGGAAAGCCGGCTTCGGCGCTTCGCCCGGGGCAGAACCGGTGTTCTTTGAATTCGAGTGGTTTCCGGGACCCGGGGCGGCTTGGGCGCGTTGCCGTGCATGTCCTTCAAGAGGCGCAAGGGATGCGCCCGGGGCGGCGGTGGCCGGGGACGGACGGTTCGGCGCGGGAATTCCGGCGATCCGGCGCCGCATCCCGGGGGAATGCGCCGATTTCAGCGCTCCACCGATCCGTATCCCGTATCCGGCGCGCCGGTGCGATTCAGAAATCCCCGCGGCGATTCATTGTCCGGAAGCGGAGCGTGCCGGTTTCCTGAACTCCCGGATGCCCGACGCTGTCACCCGATATCACTGGCCTCCGCCTTGCCTGTGCGTTGCCGGCAACCGGTGGCTGCGATGCATCCCGTCTGAACGGGCCGCCATGCGGCCCCCATCGTTGCGTTTCGGTCGGAATACACCCGGTATTCCTCCCTCACACGCCTCGTCAGCCGGGCGTCTCACCGTTCTCCGTGCTCACGTCATTTTCTCCGCAGACTGCTACGCTTCTTTCATGTCTCTTCCGCCGCCCGCTCCCGCGATCCGCATTCGGGCCGAGCCGCGCGACGCCTCGACCTGCCGGTTTGTGATTGACCGTCCCGTGTTCCCCGGGGGATCGGCCTATTTCGACTCCGCCGGACCGGCCGGAGGTTCCGCGCTGGCGCGCGAACTCCTGGGCATTCCCGGGGTTGCAGGGGTCCTCATCCAGGACAACCTGATCACGGTCACCGCGGCAGAGAACCAGGCCAACTGGATGCCGATCGGACGCGAGGCGGGCCAGCGAATCCGATCCGTCCTCGAGGGAGCGGAGCCGGCGGTGGACCCCGCGCTGCTCGAGGGCCTCCCGGCGCCGGAAGACATCCGGGATCGTGTCCAGGCCGTCCTGCGGGACGAAATCAACCCGGCGGTCGCCTCCCACGGTGGGTACATCGACCTCGTGGGAGTTGAGCGCAACCAGGTCTTCATTCGCATGGGAGGGGGATGTCAGGGGTGCGGCATGGCCACCGCCACTCTCCGCCAGGGAGTCGAGAAGATCCTGCGCCGGGCGGTTCCGGAGATCGGCGCCATCCTGGACACCACCGACCACGCCGCCGGAACGAACCCGTACTACGAGCCGGCGCGCTAACAGCCTGTGGTGAAACCCCCGTGAGCGCCGAGAGTGGCGAGGCGCCCGGCTGACAAGGCGCGTGAGGGAGGAATACCGAGTGTATTTCGACCGAAACGCAACGATGAGCGCCTCGTAGAGGCGCGGTTCAGACGGGATGCATCGCCGCTCGAGCCCCCACCGGGAGAACTGGGCCTTGGGGGTTTTGCCACAGGCTGTTGAACGACGGCGGGACTGGAATCCCACCGTGATTCCTTCACGGCGGCCCGCGGATTGCGCGGATCGTCGCCGGATGCGTCTTTCCGCGGTCGTGCTCCTGGGGTTTGCCGTTGCCCTTCCGGTGCTCGTCCAGGGCTCCCAAAGAGGCCAGCGGCGGAACCAGGGAGACAGAGAACACCCACCGGTCGCCTGGAGCCACGACCCGCCGCCCGCGGGCACCATGATCACGCGTGCGGAACGCGTCAGTCGCGAGGGTTCGCAGGTCGTCCTCGACGGCTACGCACAAGTGGCCTACGGCGGACTTCGGATACAGGCCGACCGCATCGAAATCGACGAAGAAGCCCTCCGGGTGCGGGCGACGGGCAACGTCGTTTTTGAACGGCGCGACGAGAAGGTGGTCGCCGAGTCCATGGAGGGAAGTCTTGAGGGCGGCACCGCCATCTTTCGGAATGCGAGGGGCGTTCTCGGGCAGGACTTCCACTTCGTGGCCGAGACCCTCGAGGAACTGGAAGACGGAGCGTTCGCCATCGAACAGGGCGCGTTCACGACCTGCGCGCAGCCGAATCCCCGCTGGAACTTCACCGCCAGTCGCGCCGTCGTCCGGCCGGAGAAACACGTCTGGTTGCGCAACGTGTCGTTCCGCGTCAAGAACGTCCCGGTGACCTATTTCCCGGCGCTCTACTACCCGCTTGAGGAGGATGGCCGGCAGACCGGCTTCCTCATTCCGCGCTACAGCCGTTCCGACCTCCGGGGCCACCTCTTCAGCCAGGGCTTCTACTGGGCCATCAACCGCTCGATGGACACGACGCTGAGCGTGGACCATTTCACGGTGTCGGGAACCGGTCTCGGGATGGAGTACCGCTATCGCGGCCCCAGCGGTTCCCGTGGCGAAGCCGAAGGCTTCCTCATCAATGACAAGACCACCGAGAATCGTGAGTACTCCCTCAGTTTCAACGTGGCGCAGCGGCTGCCCGCGCGATTCCGACTGAGCGCCGCTGGCGACATCTTCTCCAGTTTCGATTTCAGCCGGCGCTTCCAGGACTCTTTTTCGCGTTCCACCCGGAGGTACAAGCGGACCAAGGTGGACCTGAGCGGCCAACTCTTCCGCCACCGGATCAAGTTCAAGATCGATCGCAAGGACACGCAGTACACGTCCAGGAGCAGTGTCCGGCAGACGCTGCCGCAGTTCTCGATTTCCCGGCGCAACCTCAACCTGCTGAGTCAGTTCGTGCAACTCAGCTACGAGACGAACTACGTGCGGGTGGGCCGCTCGCGCCGGGACGACTTCCAGGAATGGAACCGGCTCTTCGTGGGGCCGACGCTCGGGATCTCGATGCCGGAGGTTCCCTTCCTGCAATTGCGGGCTGAAATCGATGCGGGGTACCTGCGGTACGGCGGCTCCATTGATCCCGAGACCGACGAGTTCACGCCCGATCTGCAGTTGAGCCGGCGGTTTTACGGAACCTCGGTCCAGATGTCGGGACCCAAGCTGGAGCGGATCTTTGACACCCCGGGAGGCTTCTACGCCGCTCGCTACAAGCACCTCATCGAGCCCGAGGCATCGTGGGACTACCGCAAGAGTGACGACAAGTTCGACCTGGTGAATCGCTTCGACCGCTACGACAGCTCGTCCCAGGCCAACCAGATCAGTTTCGGACTCGTGAACCGGGTGCTGGCGAAACGGTACCGCGACGGCGTGGAGGAGTCCTCCGCGACGGACGTCATTACCTGGCGCATCCAGCAGAGCTGGTATTTCGATCCGACGGCGGGGGCGTATGACTCCCAGTACGTCTCTTCCTCGTTTGAGGACAGCGAAGTGGAGATTCGGAAGTCTCCGATCCGATCGGATTTCCGTTTTACGCCGGACCAGAGCGTGAACGGCGACTGGACCATGGAATGGGATCCGGACGAGCGGCTGTTCACCTCGATCCGGACTGGTGTCCGGATTGGAGACCGACTGTCGAACCGGCGGTTCAACTTCAACTGGTCGCGCCGCGCCCGCCGGATTGGCGGCGATGACAGCGACGAGGTGAGCGTCAAAAGCTATCTCCGGGCGGGAACCGATTTCTTTCCCACCGAAGTGATCCGCACCGGGGTTGACGTCAACTACGACATCAGCGAGCGCCGGCTCTCCAACATCCGCCTGCGCGCCGATTTCCTCTTCCAGTGCTGCGGGCTCAACGTCGAATGGATCCGTTACAACCTGACGAGCCGTAACGAGAACATTTTCCACTTCGGCATCACCCTGGGAGGGATCACGAGTTTCGGCTTCGGCGCCGGAGGAGGCCGCGACAGCTACTACTGATGCCTGGAGCCCGACCCCCCGACTTCCCGCCATACCCCGGTGCATCGATTCGTCTCGAAGCGTGACTCTTCTTCTCCTGCTGAACGGATCCCTCGCGTTTTGCGGCTGGCGTCTCAGGACCGTGACCGGCCGGGGTGCTTTCGCCGGGTTCTTCGTGGGCGGCGCGGTGATCCTGGGTCTGGGCTGGCCGGGGTATCTGGTGTTGCTCCTCTACTTCGCATTGGGCGCCCTGGCAACGCGGATCGGTTGGAGCCGCAAGCGGGCGCTCGGGATCGCCGAAGCCCGGGGCGGCGCCCGGGAACCGCGGCAGGTGCTCGCGAACGGGGGACCGGCGGTCGTCTTCGGCGCGCTCGCGGGGGTGCTCCCCGGTGGTTGGGCGGCGCCGGCCGCGGCCGCGTTCGTCGGTTCGCTCGCCACTGGCGCCGCCGACACGGTGTCGTCCGAGGTTGGGAAGTCCTTTGGCGGACCAGTCAGGCGCCTTCCGGATCTCTCCCGGGCGACGGCCGGCACGCCGGGCGGCGTCAGCCTCGGGGGCTCGCTCGCCGGGTTGTTGGCCGCTTTTTCTGTCGGCGCCGCGGCCACCGGCGGCGATCTCATTCCCCTGGCGTGGCTCCTGCCGGTGTCGGGGGCCGGCTTCCTCGCCGCCCTGCTGGAAGGTCTGCTTTCCCCGCTCGAGGCCCGCGGAGTGCTTGACAACAACGGGGTGAATGCCGTTTCCGTGTCGGCTGGCGGACTCCTGGCGTTCGGCTGGGGGTGGATCGCCAGCGGCGGAGGCGCCGGGTGAGCCTCGGAGCGCGCCTCGCCCTCTATCGCGAGTTCTCGCGCCCGTTCACCCTCCTGCCACCCCTGATCGGTTTCCTGAGCGGCAGCGTCACCGCACTGGGGGCCCCTCCGGCGCTCGAGAACGTCCCCTGGATCTATCCCGTCCTGGGCGCGGTGATGGCTGCAACCCTCAACGCGGCCAGCAACGCCCTCAACCAGATCTACGACCTCGGCATCGACCGCATCACGAAACCGGACCGGCCCCTTCCTTCCGGGCGGCTCGGACTCGCCGAGGCCTGGTGGTTCACGGCGGTCTGCTGGCTGCTCGCGCTTGCCGCCGCCTGGTTCGTGAATCCCGACGGCCGGCGGGAGTGCTTCGTGATCGTGCTGGTGGCGAGCGTCTTCGTGTGGATGTACTCGGCGCCGCCGCTGCGGACAAAACGGCTCGGGATGCTGGCCAATCTCACGGTCGCCATTCCCCGGGGGCTGTTGCTCAAGGTAGCGGGCTGGTCCGCGCTCAAGACCGTGTTCGATCCCGAACCCTGGTTCATCGGGCTCATCTTCGGGCTGTTCCTGCTGGGAGCCACCACGACCAAGGATTTTTCGGACGTCGCGGGGGACCGTGCGGGTGGCTGCCGGACCCTTCCGATCGAGTACGGCCCCCGGGGCGCGGCATGGCGGATCGCGCCTTTCTTCGTCCTGCCCTTCGCGCTCATCCCGCTTGGGGTGCGGATGAATCTGCTGACCGGCAATCCTCTGCTGCTGGACGCGCTGGGCGCCATCCTGATGCTCTACGGGATCTTCACGGCGTGGCTGATGCTGCGCCGTCCGGATGAATTGGCGACGGACAGCAACCACGTGTCCTGGCGCCACATGTACCTCATGATGATGGTGGCCCAACTGGGGTTTGCGGTGGCCTACGTTCTTTGAGTCACCGGGTTCCACCTGACCGGAGTCCCCCCGGGCGGTCCTATACTGGCGCTCCCGTGAGCAGTTCCTTTTCCCGTCGCCGCCTCGGTCCCAGCCTCTCTGAGCGGGACCCCGAGATCGCCGCCGCCATCGAGGCCGAAGAGATACGCCAGTCGCAGGGCCTCGAACTGATTGCGTCCGAGAATTTCGCGAGCGACGCGGTGATGGAGGCCACCGGTTCGGTGATGACCAACAAGTACGCCGAGGGTTACCCGGGGCGGCGGTACTACGGCGGCTGCGTCCACGTGGACGAAGCGGAAAGGCTGGCCCGGAACCGGGCCAAGGAACTCTTCGGCTCCCGGTATGCGAACGTCCAGCCCCACAGCGGCTCCCAGGCGAACATGGTCGCCTTCCAGGCGATTCTGGAGCCCGGAGACGCTTTCCTGGGAATGGCCCTCGATCAGGGAGGGCACCTGACCCACGGCCACCCGCTCAACTTTTCGGGGCAGTTCTATCGGCCGATTGCCTACGGGGTGCGCCGGGAGGACGAGCGCATCGATCTCGACGCGTTGCAGCGGCTCGCGCGGGAGCACCGGCCCAAGATGATCATCGTGGGGGCGAGCGCCTATCCGCGTCTCTACCCCAGTGAGGAAATCCGCCAGATCGCGGACGATGTCGGCGCGAAAGTGGTCACCGATATCGCTCACGTCGCCGGATTGGTCGCCGGGGGCGCAATTCCGAGTCCGGTCCCCCATTCGGACGTCGTCACCACCACGACCCACAAGACGCTTCGCGGCCCGCGGGGCGGGCTCATTCTCTGGAACGAGAAGGGCTACGGGAAGGCTCTCAACCGAATCACCTTCCCGGGGATCCAGGGTGGGCCGATGATGCACACGATCGCCGCGAAGGCGGTGTGTTTCCGGGAGGCGCTCGATCCGTCGTTCGCCGAGTACGCGCGCCAGATCGTGAAGAACGCCAAGGCGCTGGCCGAGGCGCTCGTTGCCCAGGGATTCCGGCTGGTTTCCGGGGGAACGGACAACCACCTCGTGCTGGTGGACGTGGGCGCCCGGGGAGTTACGGGTCGGGACGCCGAGGTGGCGATGGAGGCCGCGGGAATTACCGCGAACAAGAACACGATTCCCTTTGATCCCGAAAAGCCGATGATCGCGAGCGGTATCCGGCTGGGCACGGCGGCGCTCACCACGCGTGGCATGCGGGAGAACGAGATGGTCGAGGTGGCCCGTCTGATGGATGCCGCCCTTCGCGCGGCGGACGACGAGTCAGGCCTGGCCCGGATAGCCGACGAGGTGGCCGAACTTGCCTCGGGATTTCCGCTCTACGTGTCGCCGGCGGCGTGAACCGGCCGGGTGCGAGGAGCGCCGCCCGTCCGCCCGGTGGGAGCCTGCCGACCCGCACCGCCGCCGGCGGCGGCGAAAACCCGGCGCCCTGATCGCCGCCGCCGCGCCCCAACCGGTGGATTGCGCCAGAGCCGGCCACCCGAGCGCCGACTCGTGCGGGAGAGTCCCTAGATGAGCCGGGCGGCCGATTTTCTCGGTCCCCACGGGGCCCTGTCCGAGGCGCTGCCGGACTTCGAATATCGCGCCGGACAGGTGGAGATGGCCGCGCGGGTGGAGGAGACGCTGAACCTCAACGCCACGCTGATGATCGAGGCCGGAACGGGGATCGGCAAGTCGTTCGCCTATCTCATTCCGGCGCTTCTTTGCGGCGAGAGGGTCGTCATCTCCACGGCGACCAAGAACCTCCAGGACCAGCTCTTCGAGAAGGATCTGCCCCAGCTTCAGAGCATCTTGGGGAGCCGGGTTCCCGCGGCGCGCATGAAGGGACGCGAGAACTATCTCTGCCGGCTGGAGTGGCAGAAGTTTCAGACGGCCCGGAATCTGAAGCTCGATCCCCGGCGAGGCGCCGATCTCCGGCGCATCGCGTCCTGGGCGGAGAAGACCAGGACCGGAGACCGGGACGAAATCCGTGGACTTCGCGGTTCCCTCGATTTCTGGCGCGGAATATCCACCATTTCCGAGAACTGCATCGGCCGCCGCTGCCCGCACCACGAGGAGTGCCACCTGACCACCCTTCGGAAGCGGGCGCATACGAGCCAGATTCTGATCGTGAACCACCATTTGCTCGTTGCCGACCTGATCGTGCGTCAGACCGATTTCGGCGAGGTGCTTCCCGAGTACGACCACCTGATCGTGGACGAAGCACACCGGCTCGAGGACGCCGCCACCCACGGGTTCTCGAGCACCCTCTCGGGGGCGGCGGCCGACCGCCTGGCGACCGACCTGACACGTTTTCTGAAGCGTGCGGCTCCCGGTCTCACTGCGCTTCCAGCCCTCCGGAAGTTGAAACGCGCCTATCGCGATCTCTTTGAGATCCTTGCTCCCGAACGCGATGACGGCCCGCGTCTTTTCGTCCCGGACACCCTTGGCGCGGAGGCGAAGGAGCACGAGGAGGCGGCCGGTTGGCAGCTCGAGGCGCTCGAGAAGCATCTTCTGAAGGTCCGCGAGGCTCTGAGGGAGAGTCCACCCCCCGACGAAAGCGACGCCGAGACCGGCGCGGAGCGCTTTTTGAAGCGGGTGAGCGAGTTCCGGGTCGAGCTGCGGGCCTTGATGACGCCGCGTCCCGACTACGTCCACTGGAGCGTCTTCCGCAGGGAAAACGGTCGGGCGGAGGCAGGAAAGGCGAGAGCGGCGTCCCGGGGCGGACGCACGTGCTATGCGAGCGCCGCTCCCGTGCATCCCGGCGGCGAGCTGCGGCAGGGGCTGTTCGACCCACTGAAGTCGTGCGTGCTGACGTCCGCGACCCTGGCGCTGGACGGCGGCTTCGACTACGCGGCGGACAGCCTCGGAGTGGCCGCCACGGCAGGGAGCGTCGTCTCTTCCCCCTTCCGGTTCGAGGATCAGACAAGGCTCTACGTCCCGCGCGACCTGGTGAGCCCGCGCCATCCGGGATTTCAGGACGCCGTCGCCGAACAGGTTCTCCACCTGGTCCACGCCAGCCGGGGCCGAGCCCTCATCCTTTTCACGAGCTGGGGAAACCTCGAACGCGTGGGGCGCGTGCTCGGTGAGGCCTGTCCCTTCCCGGTGTTGCGGCAGCACCGGGGCGGCGGAAACGCCGCCTTGGTGGGTTCCTTCCGCAAGACTCCCAACGCGGTCCTCCTGGGGGTTCGTTCCTTCTGGGAAGGGGTGGACATCCCCGGAGAGGCGCTCACGTTGCTGGTGATCGACAAGCTGCCGTTCCCGGTGCCGTCGGACCCTCTCCACCAGGCGCGCGCCGAGCGCGCCGAGGAGGCGACCGGCGACGGCTTCGCCAACTATTCGGTGCCGCAGGCGGCCCTCACGCTGAAACAGGGCCTGGGCCGGCTGATCCGGACGCAGCAGGATGTCGGGCTCGCCGCGGTCCTGGACTCCCGTCTGGTGCGGATGGGTTACGGCCGGCGCCTCGTCCGCAGCCTCCCTCCGTTTCCCCTGACCACCAGTCTGGAAGAAGCCACCACCTTTCTGGAGTCCCTGCCGTGAGTTCTTCGTTGTCCGAACGTATCGCCGCCGTGCGGGACCGCATTGGTGAGAGCTGCCGCCGGGCTGGTCGAGACCCGGCAGGGGTTCGGCTGGTCGCGGTTTCCAAGACGCGGCCGGTGGCGGATATCGAGGCGGCGGCCGCGCTGGGGATCAGCGATTTCGGCGAGAACCGGATTCAGGAGGCGGCCTCGAAGCTGCCGGCGCTCCGGGTTTCGATCACCCCGCACCTGATCGGGCATCTCCAGCGCAACAAGGCCCGGCAGGCGGTGGGGTTGTTTCCGGTGATTCAGTCCGTGGACAGCGTCTCGCTGGCTACCCGGCTGAGCGGCATGGTGGCACAGGGAGTCCTTCCGCCCGGGGGGGCGCCGATCCGGGTTCTGGCGCAAGTGGACCTTGCCGGCGAGTCCTCGAAATTCGGGATTCCGGAGCCGGAGCTGCCGGGCGCGCTGGAGGCGATCGCGCGACTGCCCGGTCTCAAGCTTTCCGGGCTCATGTTGATTCCGCCGTTCGATCCCGACCCGGAAACGGTCCGCCCGTGGTTCGTTCGGCTCCGGGAACTCGGGGACCGGTGTGCCGATGGCGGGCTGCTGCCGCGCGAGCCCGAGCTGTCGATGGGGATGAGCCACGACTTCGAAGTCGCGATCGCCGAGGGGGCCACCACGATCCGCGTCGGAACCGCGATTTTCGGCCGGCGGGGCGCCTGACTCGCCGGCGCCGCCGGGCGGCGCTTCCCTACTGGACCGGCGCCCTACTGGACCGGGATGAAGAAACGATCCCAGCGGGTGCGCGAGAAAAAGCGCACCGGCAGCAGGAGCAGATCCACGAGCCGCTGGGAAAGTCTGGTCTCGAGGTATTCCTCGCGCGGCGCTCCGTACGACCAGTAGATGAACAGGCCCTTCCCCTTGATGTTCTCGGCCGGAAGCGGGCCCCAGTAACGGCTGTCATCGCTGTTGTCCCGGTTGTCCCCCATGACGAAATAGTGTCCGTCGGGAACGCGGTACTCGCGCATGGCGGGCTGGCCACCGTGCACGAAGCGGGTGTAGTCCTCGGGCAGGGGATCCCCGTCGATGAGAACCTGCCTCCGCCCGATCTGGAGCGTCTCGCCCGGCAGTCCCACGATGCGCTTGATGAAGTCCCGATCCGGTTCCTCGGGGAACTTGAAGACCACCACATCGCCGCGCTCCACGTCGCGCGACGGCAGGAGAACGCCTCCCCCATCGTGGAACAGCATCTTGTTCACCATCAGGTGATCACCGATCAGGAGGTTGTCCTGCATGGAACCGGTCGGAATCTTGAACGCCTGGAAGACGAACGTGCGCACGAACAGCGCGAGGATCACCGCGGCGCAGATCGACTCGAAGTACTCGCGGGTCGAGGAGCGCGGACGCGGCGTTGCGGTGCTGGTCATGACCGCCCGATCAGTCCCAGTCCGGGGTCGGCGATGCAGGCGGGGAGCCAACCACGGTGGTGACGGTTTCGGGATCGAAGGCAACGGCGCCGATCGGAGCGTCGGGCGCTTCGGGGAACAGGAGCCGCGGAACGATCTCGTAGACGCCGGACTCGAGTCCCGCGCAGGAAACGACGGCGAAGAGATTCGATTCGTTGACCTCGTTCAACATGCTCATCGGGATGCGCACCGTGGCGGCGATTTCGCTGATCCCGGGTGCGCAGGCCGGCTCGTCGGCCTCGCCGGGGGTCAGCCAGACAGCCAGTCGCAATTCGCGGGCTTCCCGGGCCTCGCCGATATCGAGGCGCACGTCCACATGCCGAACGGAGGGACGAAGGGCGGGATCGAGCTCGATTTGCAGACGCTGCGCAAAGGTCTCCCGGAGCCCCTGCGCGGAAATCGGTTCGGTGGTGATCTGTGCCGTGTCGCGCAGCAACGACTCCGGGCCCTCGAGGACGAGTTCGACCGGGTCGATCACGACGTTGTGGATTTCGAAACCCGTCGCCGGTTGGCCGAGCACCCGCGGACTCACGCGGACGGTGCTGGTCAGGGTGCGGTCGAGGCGCAGGACGACCTGGGAAGGATCCACCCGCATGACCAGGACGCCGGAAGGGGCTTCGACCGCCTCGGTGCCGAGAAACCAGGTACGTTCGCCTGGCGCCTCGCCCGTCAGATCCAACCGGGCGCGGAGCCCCTGGAGGGGTGCGTCGCGCAGCAGTCCGGAGGCGCCGCGCAGCCTCAGGTCCACCTCCTGCACCGACTGGTCCACGACTTCGAGTCCGGGTGGAACATTGACGAGTTCCAGGGGTGCGGAAACCAGGACTTCGGCTCCCCGGTCGTCCGCCACGAAGAACCAAAGGCCGAACGCGAGCCCGAGCGCCACGAACGCCCGCAACATCCCGGCGGCGCGAAACGACTCGGATCCGGCGACGAACTTCCTCACCGCACGATCTCCGGATTCGAGAGGCGCCGGGCTGGCGCTGGTTCGGAAGCGCTCGACGGGGTGGGTCGCGACCTGGCGAGTTCTCCCTCCAGGTCGGCACGGTCGGCAACGGGCACGATCCGACCAGCGGAAACCACGCTGGCCTGTCCGGTCTCCTCGGAAAGAACCAGCACCGTCGCGTCCGTCTCCTCGGTAAGGCCGAGCGCCGCGCGATGGCGGGTACCCCCGACGGTGTCTGCCGCGTCGTGTCGCGAAAGCGGCAGCACACAGCGGGCCGCCACAATCCGATCGCCACTCACGATGGCGGCTCCGTCATGGAGCGGGGAGGTGGGCTGGAACAGCGACACCAGCAACTCGGAACTCAGTTGCGCATCGAGCTGCATGCCGGAATCGGCGTAGCTCTTGAGGCCGATGTTTCCCTGCCAGACCACGATGGCCCCGACGCGATGGCGGGACAGCTCGGTGGCGGCTTCCACGAGCGTCGCGATCGTGGCGCGTTGCGGATCCAGATCCCGGCGGCGTCCGCGCAGGAACCCGCCGCCGCCGACCCGGGCAAGTCCGGTCCGGATTTCCGCCTGATAGAGAACGATGATTGCTATCCCGAGATAGGGGAGCGTGTTGCGCACGATCCACTGGACCGTGGTGAGACCGAGCTGACTGGACCCGGTAAGCAGCAACAGACCTCCCACGATGACGGTGCCGAAGGCCATCTGGGAGGCTCGCCGGCCTTCGATGAGCTTGAGCAGGACGTAGATCGCCCCGGCCACCAGGATGATGTCCAGGACATCGGTCCAGGACATGCGAGCCGCGAGGGTCTGAGCCAGTTCGCGGATCGTGTCGGTCAATCTGTTATGCGGGAAACCCTGCCGCCACAGCGGAGTCGTTCAGGCGGAATGACGGGAGAACTGGGGCACGCAACTGAGTCCACGGACTGCTTAGGTTGCGCCGCCGGGTTCGGGCACCAGGGGAGGAGTGATAGCGACACGCCCGGGCACTTTCTGGGGGGCCGGGTCGGGAGATTCCGCGTCGGGCTCGACCGGAGCGGGCGCGGGTTCGGGAAGTGTTTTTCCTTCGAGGACGAGCTGGACTTCCTCGGAATTCAGCACTTCGCGCTCGAGGAGCGCTTCCGCGACGGCTGCCAACCGCTCGCGGTTCGTCTCGAGCAGTTTCTTGGCCCGGCGGTAGGCATCGTCCACAATGCGATGCACTTCTGCGTCGATCTGCTTGGCCGTGCTCTCGCTGTAGTCCTTGCGCGCCGCCAGGTCGCGTCCGAGGAAGACTTCGTTACCCGATCGGTCAAACGAGAGCGGTCCGAGCGTCTCGCTCATGCCCCATTCGCAGACCATGCTCCGCGCCAGGTCCGTCGCCTTCTGGATGTCGTCGGAGGCCCCCGTAGTCACTTGTCCGAGGAAGATCTCCTCCGCGAGGCGCCCGCCCATTTTCACCGCGATCATGGCTTCGACGTAGTTCCGGTCATGGGTGCGCCGGTCATTCTCGGGCAGCAGCATCGTCACTCCCATCGCCATCCCGCGTGGAATGATGCTGACCTTGTGCAGGGGGTCGGCCTCCTCGAGCAGCGCCGCCACCACTGCGTGTCCGGCCTCGTGGTAGGCCGTGGTCCGCTTCTCGTCCGGCGTCATGATGACCGACCGGCGCTCCGCCCCCATCATCACCTTGTCCTTCGCCTGCTCGAAGTCGTTCATGCGCACGTTCTTCTGGGAATAGCGGGCGGCGTTCAGGGCCGCCTCGTTCACCAGGTTGGCGAGGTCCGCGCCGGAAAAACCGGGCGTGCCGCGGGCGATGATGCTGAGGTCCACGTCGGACTCGAAGGGGATGCGGGCGCTGTGGACCTTGAGGACTCCCTCGCGGCCCTTGATGTCGGGCAGGGAGACCACCACCCGGCGGTCAAACCGCCCCGGACGCAGAAGCGCCGGATCGAGGACATCCGGCCGGTTGGTGGAGGCGATGAGGATGACCCCGTCGTTGGACTCGAAACCGTCCATCTCGACGAGCAACTGGTTCAGGGTCTGTTCCCTTTCGTCGTGCCCGCCTCCGAGCCCGGCTCCCCGCTGCCGGCCCACCGCGTCGATTTCGTCGATGAAGACGATGCACGGCGCGTTTTTCTTGCCCTGTTCGAAGAGGTCGCGGACCCGGCTGGCCCCGACACCCACGAACATCTCGACGAAGTCCGAGCCGCTGATGGTGAAGAAGGGGACGCTGGCCTCGCCGGAAATGGCGCGGGCCAACAGCGTCTTGCCCGTTCCCGGGGGACCCATGAGCAGCACCCCCTTCGGAATTCTTCCGCCGAGGCGCTGGAACTTCTGGGGTTCCTTCAGAAAATCGATGATCTCCTGAAGCTCTTCTTTCGGCTCGTCAACGCCGGCCACATCCTTGAAGGTGACCTTCTTCTGTTGGTTGGAGGTCAGCTTGGCCCGGCTGCGCCCGAACGACATGGCGCGGTTCCCCGGCGCCTGCATCTGCCGGATGAGGAAGAAGAAAAGGCCGACGATCAGGAGGATCGGCAGCCAACTCAGGAGGGTGACGATCCACGGAGTGCGACTGGCGTCGTCGGCTTCCACATTGATTCCGCGTTCGAGGAGGGTGGGCACCAGGCCTTCCATCTCCGGAGCGAAGGTCCGAAACGAATTGCCGTCGACGAGAGTTCCGGTGATCTCGCTACCCGCGCCGGTCCCGCTGATCCGCACGTCGGCGATCTTGTCCTCCTCCACCCGCTGCATGAACTGCGTGAAGGAGAGTTCGTTCTCTTGATCGGAAATGCGGCTCGAGACGTTCCAGAAAAGGATCAGCACGAGCGAGGCCGTCAGCCAGAACATGAGGTTCTTCATCGTGGAACTCATCTCAACTCATCGCCCGGGCTGCAGCAGACTTGTGGTGGAACCCGCGTGAGCGCTGTTCGAAGGCCGCCTGGATCTCAACGCAGGCTGTTCCGTAACCGTGTGTCATACGAAGATAGTCCGGGCAAATTATAGGTTGCGCTCCGTTTCCCCCGCTCGACCCGGCCCCAGAACCGGTTCCGGACTCGCGAGGCCTCGCTGCTCGGGGTGGCTCAGGCTTCATCGTCGTGATCGCCACCCGTGTTCTCGGAGGGAGAAAACGTCAGCACCCGTCGTTCGAGACGCACCGTCGCGCCGGGAAGATTCAGCGAAGAGCCGCCGCGGCCGGCCTTGACCAGGCGGCGGACCGCCTCGATGTGGACTGCCCCGATCCGCCGCAGGTGTCCCCGGGCCACCCGCAGGGCTTCCCGCAGCAGGCGGCGCGCGAGCGCCGGATGAGCCGCCTCCAGTTCGGCGACCCCAAACCGGACTTCGGCGCCGTTCTCGCGCTTCCCGACATCCGCGATTTCGGAGAAACGCCGGGACGTGACCTCGCTCAACAGGTCCTCATCGTCCCGGAGAAGCGAGGCTGCCCGGCCCAGGGCGGCTTCCGCCCGTGGGTTCACGGAGTCCCTGAGCAGGGGAAGAACGCGGCGCCGGATCCGGTTTCGGGTGAACTCCTCGAGCTCGTTCGACGGGTCGCGGTAGGACGGCCACCCCTCTTCCCCGACGAGTCGAGCGATCTCGGTCCGCGAGACGGAGAGCAGCGGCCGGACGATCACGAATCCTCTTTCGTCGGTGCGGACGGGAGCCATGGCGCCGAGCCCCAGAGTTCCGGCGCCCCGGACCAACTGAAGGAGCAGGGTTTCGGACTGGTCGGTCAGCGTGTGTCCGAGCAAAACGGCGCTGGCGCCCTTTTCCCGAGCGACGTCCGCGAAGAAATCAAGCCGCGCGCGCCGGCCGGCTTCCTCTAGCGAACGTCGCTCCCGGCGGGCGCGGGCGCTCACGTCCCGCCGGGCGCTGACACATTCAATTTTGAGGGAGGCCGCGACGGCGCCTGCGAACCGGGCCTGCTCGCCGGAGTCGGGCCGCAGCCGATGGTCGAGATGCGCCGCCACCACGACGGGTCCGCCGGCTCTCTCGGCGAGGCCGCCGGGCGCCGTGAGCAGGTGGAGGAGGGCTGTGGAGTCCACACCCCCGGAAAACCCGACAAGCACCGACCGGTTCCCGGCGTCGCCCGGAAACCACTCCAGCGCGGCCGCGAGCGCCTCCTTGAGAGTCCGCAGCACCGCGTGCCGAAGGCTCCGGGGCTTCACGGGGAGTTCGGAATCAGACGTCGCCCGAACCGCCATCCTTGCTCTTCCCGGTATCACCCGGCTCCCGGGGCACGGGTTCGACGCGCAGCCGAGTGATCCGGTGCCGATCCACGGCGATCACCCGGAGGACCGCACCTGGGACCGGAACGGTTTCTCCCTCGTCGGGAATTCTGCCGGTCCGGGCCAGCACAAACCCGGCCACGGTGTCGTAGTCGTCTCCCGGCGGGATCTCGATCCGCTCGTCCGAAGCGTGCGCGCCGGTCCCGTACTGCGCGAGTTCGTCGTTCGCCTCGGACACGGTCAGCGTTCCATCGAGCACCAGGCTGCCTCCGGGCCCGGGAGGCCGGTCGCCGGGCCAGGGGCCGCGAATGGCCCCGAGGAGCGAACTGGAAGTAACCAGGCCTTCGACCCCTCCATGTTCGTCCACCACGATGAGCATCCGGCAGGATCCGTCGCGCATCTGGACGAGCGCCTGCGCCAGGGTGGCGGTGCCGGGAGAGAACCGGGCCGGCGTCACGTGGTTCTCCGGGCGGAATTCACCCCCGGATTCGACCACGGGAAGGACCTCCCGGAGATCCATGACGCCCCGGACATCGTCGAGAGTGCTGCCCACCACCGGAAGCCGGGTATGCCCGTGCTGGCGAAAAAGCCGCATCGTTTCGGCAACTCCCGCACCGAAGGGAACCGACACGATGGCGCGTCTCGGAGTCATGACCTCGGTGAGCCGCCGTCCGGTGGCGTCGGCGAGCTGCACCAGAACCTGCTTTTCCACCACGTCGGTGTCCGGAGGTCCGAAGCGGAGGCTTTCCCGCATCTCGGCGGCGCTGATGGCCGCTTCCCGCGCCGGGCGCGAGATGCCGAAGACTCTCAAGAGGTTGGTCACCAGCCAGGAAAGTGCGGCGGCGATGGGCCCGAGGAGCCACAGCAGTCCCTGCACGGGACGCACCATGCTCAGGGACCATCTCTCCGAGTGGCGGGAGGCGATGCTCTTGGGAACCATCTCGCCGAAGACGAGCAGGGCAGCTCCGACGAGGAGCGTCGCGAGGGTCGCCGCGCGAGCCCGCTCCTCGCCCGTTTCGGCCCCCGCGGACAAGACCACCGTGGCCAGCACCCCCGCGAGTACGTTGGCGAAGACGTTTCCGGTCAGGATTGCGCCCAGAAAGCGCTCCGGATGCTCCGCGACGCGAAGGACGGCGGCGGCCTTCCGGCTTCGGGGTGCCCGGGCGCGCAACCGGTGGAGCCGCACCGCCATGAAGGCGGTTTCCGAGCCCGAGAAGAAGGCCGAAAGCGCCAGTACGCCGAGGAGTGCCGCCCCGAACGCCCAGGTCACGATTCCCGACCGACCGGGTCGCTCAGGCCGAAGTCGCGGCTGCCTCTCCCGGCCGCAGCACGCGGTACTTGGTGTCCCTTTGGACCGGAGTGAATCCGGCCTCCCGGATCAGGATCTGCACTTCGTCGATGCTTGTCCGGTTGATGAAACCGGTACACGCGTGGACGTTTTCTTCGAGCAGAGTGCCTCCGAAGTCGTCGGCGCCCCAGTGCAGTCCTACCTGGCCGGCCTTCTTGCCCTCGCTGAACCACGACGCCTGGATGTGATCGAAGTTGTCCAGCACGAGGCGCGAAACGCCGAGGATGCGGAGGTAATCGTTCGGCCCCGCGTAGTGGGGAATTTTCCGGACGAGGGGAGTGTTTCCCGGCTTGAAGCTCCACGGCACGAATGCCGTGAAACCATGGAACTCGTCCTGCAGGTCGCGCACGCTCAGCAGGTGCGTGACCACGTCCTGACTGGTTTCCACGTGGCCGTACATCATGGTTGCCGTACTCACGAATCCGACGGCATGAGCATCCCGATGGACGTCGAGCCAGGCAGCCGCTCCTCCCTTCTTGTGGGAGACCTTGCGTCGGACGCGATCGCTGAGGATTTCGGCGCCGCCTCCGGGGAGCGTGTCCTGACCCGCTTCCTTGAGCCTGGTGAGCACCTCGCGAATACTGAGCCCGCTCACCTTGGCCATCCCTTCCACTTCGACGGCCGACCAATAGTGCGGCGTTACCTCCGGAAAACGCTCGCGCGTTCCGCGCACCAGATCCAGGTAGTAGTCGAGCGGTAGCGATTCGTTCACCCCGCCCTGGAGGAGCACGGTGGTGGCTCCCTGCTCGACCGCCCCGCCGATTCGCTCCAGCATCTCCTCGACCGAATGGGTATAGGCCTCCGCGTGTCCCGGAGGTCGGTAGAAGGCGCAGAAAGTGCAGTCCACCTCACAGACGTTCGTGTAGTTGGGATTCGTGTCCACCACGAATGTGACTTCCCGGTCGGGATGCCGGCGAAAGCGGTCGTGGTTGGCGAGCTCGCCGAGAAACAGAAGCGGAGCCTCATCCATCAGCCACCTGGCATCGGCCTCCGAGAGGCGCACCCGGGTTTCCACCTTGCGCCGGATCCGGTCCATCGCTTTGTTCAACATGACGCGCCGTTGGTCTCCTGCATCTCGTCCGCAGAGGAAATCAGATTTGCTTCCATCGCCAGTTGCCGGAACATCCCGAAGCCCCGGCGCTCCATTTCTCCGAAACGGTACGTGAAATCCGAGAGGTAGTGCGTGATGGCCGAACGGTCGCCGAGCGGCCCTGGCGCCTCGGCCGCTATCTCGGGGATCCTCGCAACCCCGCGCTCGAGCGAAGTGGCGATGGTTTCGTGGAGTTTCGACCGCTTCGCGGAAGTCAACGACCTCCGGGCGCTCCAGATCGCGAAGACGAACGGAAGTCCGGTCCATTCCCGCCAGCAGGCGGCGAGATCGATACGGAAGGCAAACCGTGAGTCGGGCCGTTCCCGCTCCCGAAGCGCTTCGTCCCCGATGAGTAGCAACGCGTCGTGCTCCCGGGTAACCCCCGAGCGGTACCGCGGGAGCTCGAGACCGAGCTTGTGTTCCAGCCAGAGGCGCAGGAGCAGCACCGAGGTCGACGTCTCCCTGGTGATTTCGACAACCTTGCCCCCGAGTTGTTCCGGCGGGTGCCGCGAAAGGAGGAAGACGCTTCCCGCCCGCTTGCGGCAGGCGATTCCGAAGGCGCCCCGCGCGTCACCGAGCGGCGAGTACTCTCGTTCGCAACGCAGCAGATCTCCGACCGAGAGAAGCCCGGCGTCCAGTTCGGAGGCCGCCGCCAGACGGCCGATCTCGGACGGAGATGCCCGGAAGACGCGCAGGCCCGGAAAGGGCTCGAACGGCTGGGTATTGAGGTAGGCGAGTTGCCCGAGCAGCAGGCGCACTACGGAGCGGTCAGGCAGCCTCCCAGACTTGCACCACGTTGTAGAGCGCGTCGCGCTCCACGGGGATCTTGCCGGCGTCCCGGATCATGCGGACCAGTCGCTCGCGGGCCAGGCCAATCGGGCTCTTTGCCTGTGCGAAGTGGGCGATCTTCTCTTCGCCGATCGTCCCATCGAGATCACTGGCGCCGAAGTTCAGCGCCATGCCCGCCGAGTCCTCGCCCAACATCACCCAGTAAGCCTTGATGTGGGGAAAGTTGTCGAGGAGCAGGCGCCCGCAGGCAACGGTCCGGAGATCCTCCAGCACCGACGCCTGACGCTCGGCGAGTCCGGTGTTTCCGGGTTGGAGCGCGAGCGGAATGAACGACTGAAACCCTGCCTCGGACGAGCCGCAGCCGTCCTGCGCTTCCCGGAGCTGGATCATGTGATCGACGCGCTCGCCGAGTGTCTCGATGTGTCCGTAGAGCAGGGTCGCGTTCGTCATGATTCCCAGGCGATGCGCGGCCCGGTGCACCTCGAACCACCGTGCCCGGCCGATCTTGGTCTTGAACGTTTCCTTGCGCACGCGGTCGGAGAACACCTCCGCGCCACCACCCGGCAGGGAGTTGAGGCCGGCCTCCTGGAGTTGCACCAGGATGTCCTCGATGGTGGTTTTTTCCAGTCGGGCGAACCAGTCGATCTCCACGGCCGTCCACGCCTTGATCTGGACCTTCGGGAACTGCCGGTGAATCTCGCGAACGATCTCCAGATAGCGGGCGAAGGGCCACTTGGGGTGCAGGCCGCCGACGATGTGGACTTCCGACAGGTCCTCGGACACCTGAGCGAGAACCTCTTCGAGGGACTGCTCGTAGGCGTGGTCATCTCCCGGTTTGGCGGCGAAATCGCAGAAGACGCAGGAGAGCACGCACAGGTTCGTGGGATTGATCTGCCGGTTTACGACGAACTGCACCCGGTCGCCGTTACGCCGCCTGGCGGCGTGGTCGGCCATCCGGCCCAACGCCGGCAGATCGACTGTCTGGAGGAGAGCGATTCCGTCGTCGAAACCAAGGCGATCCCCCGCCAGAACCTTCTCCCAGACCGGGACCAGGTTTCGGTCGCGAAACGCGACGCCTTCGGCAAGCAGCACAGGGGATCTCCGGAGGGGACGCTGGAGAGGCCGGGCGTTGCGGAATCCCGGGCTCCAGGACAGCTCAATTGCGGGCTGAAAATCGTAGCATGCGGGTCGGGCGGTCCTGGAGCGCCGGTCTCCAGACCGGCATCGCGGCCGCAGGCCGCGAAACTCCCAGACTTAATCGTCCTTGAAAGCGCCCACCCAAGCGGGGACGGCGCAACGCCGTACGAGCGGGTGAGTGGCGCTGCGCCGTGCTGGTCGGCGGCGGCACCATCCGGGGGGATCAGGTTTGGGAGTTTCGCCCGCTGCGCGGGCGATGCCAGCCTGGAGGCTGGCGCTCCTGGCCGCGAAACTCCCGTAGTTCATCGGCCGCACGGTAATTGGCCTGGCGGGGACGATGTAACGGCCCTGTGCCACTGCGCCGTCCGGGTGAGCAGCGATGTGCGGTTTCGCTCCCCAGGAGCGGCGGCCTCCGGCCGGCATCGCGGCCACAGGCCGCGGAACTCCCGTCGTTCATCGGCCGCGCGGTAATTGGCCAGACGGGGACGATGTAACGGCCCTGTGCCATTGCGCCGTGGGGTTGAGCCTCGATGTGCGGTTTCGCTCCCCGGTGGGGAGCGATGCCGGCCAGAGGCCGGCGCTCCGACTCTATGTCGACGTAACGCGGTTGCGCCACCAGGGCTGCGGGGGTCTGGGCCGAGAGGGGAGCCATTTTGACGCTGGGGAGTCCGTCCCGCCGCGGCGCTACGCGCCGCTGTGCCGGCCTGGAGGCCGGCGTTCCCGTGCCTGCGCGCCACCAGGGCTGCTCGGGGGCGTTCCCGCCTCTGTCCGGTTACCGGGTTTCTTCTTCCCGCCAGCCGGGTGCGTCGCCGATTCCAAGCACGCCGAGCACCTTGTCGCAAAAGCCGTCCACGACCTCCGACATCGTGCCGGGATTTCGATACCAGGGCGGCGCTACCGGCATCACGATTCCGCCCGCCTCCGAAATAGCGAGGGCATTGCGCAAGGTGATGGTGGACCACGGTGTCTCGCGTACGCAGAGAACGAGGCGCATGCGTTCCTTGAGAGCGACCTGGGCTGCCCGGGTTATGAGGGTATCGGCGATCCCGTTGGCGACCTTGCCGAGGGTCGAGAGACTGCAGGGATCAGAACGAGCGCGTCATAACGGTTCGAACCCGATGACCAGGGGGCTGCCAGGTCGGAGTCGCGATGAACGCGCCGTACGTGGCCCTTCAGATCGTCGAGTGCCAGACCCGTCTCCAGTCGCAGCACTTCTTCTCCCCACCGGGAAACGATCAGGTGTTTTTCGCCCGGGCAACGCTTCAGGAACTGAACACCGTAAACCGCCCCCGAAGAGCCCGACATTCCGACGACAATTTTCATGGGATGGGCATCGGGGAATGGGAGAGCAGGACGCCGAGAAAGACGACGCCGCCGAGAACCGAATTCACCTGGAAAAACGCGAACTCGACGTGGTGTCGGAGCTTGTGCTGCACGACGAACAAAACACCAGCCAAGGCGAAGAACATACCTGACCAGATGCCATGAAGCGAAGTCGAGAAGAGGGCAACGAGCGCACAATAGGCAAGAAAGTGCAATCCGGCAGCGACCTGTAGTGCGCGATGACTTCCAATCGCCGACGGCAAGGAGAAGACTCCGGTTCTTCGGTCCGACTCTTCGTCAAGGGTTGCATACAAGATGTCGAAGCCGGCGGACCACAGCGCGGTAAAGGCAGCCAGCAGTCCGATCGGGATCAGGCCGCGCCATTCCAGAGCCACCGCGTAGAAGCCACAGATCGGACCGAGAGCCAGTGTCATGCCGAGACCCAGGTGTGCCCATCTGGTATAGCGCTTCAGGAGTGGGTAAGCGAAGAAGGCCGCCAGCGGAATGGGACTGATGATGAGGCAGCGCGGCGAGATGGCCCAGGCAGCGGTCAGGGAAATGAGGAACGCGACGACGGCGACGGCTGCCGCGCCCCGCAACGTGATCTTTCCGGCTGGCAGCGCGCGGTTTGCGGTGCGGGGGTTTTGCGCATCGAGGTGACGGTCCAGGATCCGATTGAGTCCCATAGCGGTAGTCCGCGCGCCGGTGGCAGCTACCAGGATCAATACCGCCGTACGCAACGTCAGAGGCGGTTCCGCCAACAGGGCGCCCGCATAGATGAGGGGGACGGAGAACAGCGTGTGTTCGATCTTGAGGTATTCGGCCCAAACCTTAAGGCGGTTGCTCATGGTGTTCCGTAAGGGTTCTCGGTGCCCACGTCACTCTACCCACAGGCTGCTAACAGGCGGCACAAGAAACTTGCTCCGGTTTCGATGGGCGATGAACTGACAAAGGGTTGACCCCGATTCGAAGGCGATGCTACGCTGCGGCTGTGGGGCTCGCAGCAGATTGTGGTCGTGCTGGTGATTCCCGCTCGGGGTGAACAAAACTGTAATGAAGAAAAAGGCCAAGCGGTCGGCGAAGAAAACCTCCCGGAAGAAGGCCGTGGCGCGGAGGGCGTCGCGGAGCGGCGCCGCGCGCAAGAAAGTGACACGCAAGCGTTTGACTCGTAAGGCGACGGCGCGGAAGAAACTGGTGCGCAAGAAAGTCACGCGAAAGAAGATGACGCGCAAGAAGGTGTCCCGTAAGAAGGCGTCCCGCAAGAAGACGACCCGGAAGAAGACGTCCCGGAAGAAGATGACGCGGAAGAAGGCGTCCCGGAAGAAGGTGACCCGTAAGAAGGCGTCCCGCAAGAAGGTGACCCGTAAGAAGGCGTCCCGCAAGAAGGTGACCCGTAAGAAGGCGTCCCGCAAGAAGGTGACCCGTAAGAAGGCGTCCCGCAAGAAGGTGACCCGTAAGAAGGCGTCCCGGAAGAAGACGACCCGTAAGAAGACGTCCCGCAAGAAGACGACCCGTAAGAAGGCGTCCCGCAAGAAGACGACCCGGAAGAAGGCGTCCCGGAAGAAGGTGACCCGTAAGAAGGCGTCCCGCAAGAAGGTGACCCGTAAGAAGACGTCCCGCAAGAAGGTGACCCGTAAGAAGGCGTCCCGCAAGAAGACGACCCGTAAGAAGACGACTCGGAAGAAGGCGTCCCGCAAGAAGACGACGCGGAAGAAGGCGTCCCGGAAGAAGGTGACCCGTAAGAAGGCGTCCCGGAAGAAGACGACCCGTAAGAAGACGTCCCGCAAGAAGGTGACCCGTAAGAAGGCGTCCCGGAAGAAGACGACCCGGAAGAAGACGACTCGGAAGAAGGCGTCCCGCAAGAAGACGACGCGGAAGAAGGCGTCCCGGAAGAAGGTGACCCGTAAGAAGGCGTCCCGGAAGAAGACGACCCGTAAGAAGACGTCCCGCAAGAAGGTGACCCGTAAGAAGGCGTCCCGGAAGAAGACGACCCGGAAGAAGACGACTCGGAAGAAGGCGACGCGGAAGAAGGCGACCCGGAAGAAGGCCACCCGCAAAAAGACGACGCGGAAGAAGGCGACGCGGAAGAAGGCCACCCGGAAGAAGGCGACGCGGAAGAAGACGACCCGGAAGAAGGCCACCCGGAAGAAGGTGACGCGGAAGAAGGCGTCCCGGAAGAAGGCGACCCGGAAGAAAGCCACCCGGAAGAAGGCGACCCGGAAGAAGGCGACCCGCAAGAAGGTGACGCGGAAGAAGGCGACCCGGAAGAAGGCGACGCGGAAGAAGGTGACCCGTAAGAAGGCGACCCGGAAGAAGGCGACTCAAGCGGCCGCTCCGCCTTCTCCGCCCGCACCGGAGACGCCCTCCACCGAGCCCGGGCCGGTCGCCACGCCCTGACCCATCCCGCGATCGGGCACTCGCGACACCCCCTGCGGTTGTCGTTCCCCCGCCGGTTGCGCCGTTCCTGCCGGCTTGGGCGGGGGAATCCGGCGTGCGGCGAATCGCGGCGTGCGACCCCGAAATGACCTCGCTCCGCGGTTCGTTTCGAGGGCGCCGCCTATGCTAAATTCTCCGGCCCGCTACAAGCGATTCCCATAACTTCCACTGCTTCGGGGAGGAGACTTCCGCCGTGCGTTTTGATTGTCCGCCAACCGCAAAGGGCGCCAGCCGCTGGCGCCGCAGCATCCTCGCAACCGGACTCTGCCTGGCTCTTCTCGGTGGCGCCTGCGGCGGACCGGATATCGGGGTCACCGGGGAAGAGATCAAATTGGGGAGTTTTGCTCCGCTGACGGGTCCCTATGCGGCGCTTGGCAATGTCGGCCGCTCGATGGCGGCGTACTTTGAGTGGCTCAACGATCAGGGCGGCATTCACGGCCGCAGGGTCAATTTGATTCTCAAGGACGATCAGGGAGATCCTGAGCAGACTCCCGCCCTGGTTGATCAGCTCCTGCGCGAGGAGCAGGTCTTCGCCATGGTGGGCGGCATGAGCAGCGCCAACACCCTGGCGGTCCGCGACGCGGTGGGTTTGCGACTGGTGCCCTGGGTGAATCCCGGCTCCAGCGCGCGCGTCTGGACAGAACCGCTGGACGCCTACATCTTCTCCATTCTTCCCACTTCCATCACCGCGGCGCAGGTTCTGGCCCGCTATGCGATGACCGAACTCGGGGTGAATCGAATCGCCTCGATCGCGGAGGACACCCCCTTCGGGATCCAGGGGCAGGAGGGCTACCGGCTCGGCGTCCGGGGCTTCTACGAGCAGGTCGCGGCCGCTCTTCCGGAAGGCGTGGAAGTGCGTTACGCGCGGATTTCCAGCCGTCCGCGGCGCCCGCGAACCGACGATCCCACCAGCGAAGGCTGGCACGAGTATCCCTCCGGAGGCGAGGGGGTGCTGTGGCGGGTCCAAAGGGCCGACGGCGGCCGTTGGGGCCGGCCGGAGGCTGCTCCCGAAGACGTCGGAATGCGGCGCACGCCCAAGGACGGCGGTGGCATGGAAGCCGCCCTCGCCGAGTTCAAGGAGAAGCAGGCGGGTGCGGTTCTCATCTGGGGAGTTGCCGAATACGGAGCCGAGGTGGTGAAGGCGATTGCGGCCGATCCGGACTGGAATCCGATCCTGCTGGGCGGGTTCGCGATGGCGGATACGCTCATGATCGACCTGGCGGGTGAATCCGCTGAAGGCCTGATCGTGGCCTCCACAACTCCGGACCTTTCCGTGGACTCGGACAACACCCGCCTGGTGAAACAGATTCTGAGCGAATACGCGCCCGAGGTTCCGTTCGGGGACTACGCGATGCTGGGAATGGCCTGGGCTCAACTCGCTGCCGAGGGGATGGAGCGCGCGGGAGACGATCTCCGGCGGATCAACCTCATTCGCGGGCTCGAAACCATCGACAACTGGCAAGGTCTCATGGGTCACCCCGTGACCTTCTCCGACCAGAGCCACCTTGGTTTCGACGCGGTGACGCTGAAGCGCGTCGAGGACGGTAACTTCGTCGCGATTACCGGCTGGCTCTCGGAGTAATCGGACGCCACGGGTGCCGTCGGCCGGCATGGCCGGCTGACGGCGCCCGGGGAACCGGGCCTCAGGCTCCGGAGTTCTTGCTACCCGCAGTTCTCCCGAGGTACGCCTGGCGCACTTCGGGATCGTCGAGGAGCTCCTCCCCGCTTCCCCGGCGGACGATCTTCCCGCCTTCGAGTACGTAGCCGCGCTCCGCAATCTCGAGCGCTCGCACCACGTTCTGCTCGACGAGCAGAACCGCGACTCCGTCCTTGCGGATCGCCTGGATGGTGTCGAACACGGTGTCCACGACCCGGGGGGAAAGCCCGAGCGACGGTTCATCCATGAGCAGGAGCTTCGGTGAGGCCATCAAGGCCCTGCCGATGGCCGCCATCTGCCGCTCCCCCCCGGAGAGGGTCCCCGCCAACTGGGAGGACCGTTCGGCGAGCCGCGGCAGGAGTTCAAGAATGGCGTCCAGCCGCCGGGCCGTGGAGCCCCGGCGCCGGACTGCGTAGGCGCCCAGTCTCAGATTCTCGAGAACCGTCATGTCGGGCCAGATTCGGCTCCCCTCGGGCACATGCGCAATTCCGGCTTCGACTACCCGCGCTGAACCGGCGCCCACCAGGGAACGCCCCTCGAAGCGGACCTCGCCCGAGTCGGGTCTGGACAGGTCGCTGATCGCGCGGAGGGTCGTGGTCTTGCCGGCGCCGTTCGCGCCCAGGAGCGCCACCACCTCCCGGCTGTCCACTTCCAGGGTCACCCCGCGCAGCGCCGGGACCCCGCCGCGGCGGACCTTCAGATTCCGAATCTCGAGAAGGCTCATCGATCCACGTCCTCAGGATCCCGCGGACCGGCCCAGATAGGCCTCGATCACGTCGGGATTCCGGGTTACTTCCTCAGGGGTTCCGATGGCGATGGTGGCGCCGTGGTCGAGCACATGGATCCGATCGGAAATGTCCATCACCGCTTCCATCACGTGTTCCACGTAGATGATGCCGATGCCGCTCGCGTGGACCTCTCTCAGGATGCCGACGGTCTCGCGCACTTCCGTCGGATTCAGCCCAGCCGCCACCTCGTCCACCAGCAAGACCCGCGGTCTGGTAGCGAGGGCCCTCGCCAGGTCGAGCCGTTTCCGTTCGGCCAGGTTCAGGGAATGCACCGGTGCGTCACGCCGGCCTTCGAGCCGGGTCAACGTCAGGCAGGCTTCCGCGGTACCCGGGGCAGACGCGCCGGAGACGCGCCGGCCGAACTGCGCGCCCACGAGAACGCTTTCGAACGCCGTCATCGCCAGGAACGGGCGCGGGACCTGAAAGGTGCGGGCGAGTCCCAGGCGGCAGATCCGGTGCGACGGGAGATGCTGGATTTCGCGCCCCAGCAAGCGAATCTCCCCCGCGTCAGGAGCAAGCTGACCGCTCAGCAGGTTGAACAGGGTGGTCTTGCCGGCGCCGTTCGGGCCGATGAGGCCCAGGATCTCTCCCTCCTCGAGGAAGAGATCGAGGCGGTGGACGGCCGTGAGGCCGCCAAAGCGCTTCACGACTCCCTTGGCTTCGACGAGGAGGGATCCGGCCTGCGGGCTGCTCATCCCTTCCTCCTTCGGATCAGCCCCACGACCTGGGCGAGACGCGGCGCGACTCCCCTCGGTTCCCACAAGATGATGAAGATCAGCAGCGCGCCGAACGCGGCGAGGTGAATGTCCGCGAGGCTGGCGAGCACGAACTGTTCGAGGACGAGGAAGATCGTCGCACCCAGGACGGGTCCGATCACGGTCCCGATTCCCCCCACCAGCACCATGAGAACGAGGCTGATCGAGAGATCGAAGCCGAACACCTTCTCCGGCACCACGTAGAGGGTGAAGAGCGCGTAGTAGCTGCCCGCGAGCCCGGTGAGAGCAGCGGTAATGGCGAAGACGGTGACCTGTTGGCGGGCCACGTTGACCCCGGACGCCGCGGCCGCCTGCGCGTCCTCCCGGAGCGCGATCAGACCGAGGCCCAGGCGGGAACGGCGGACGGCGGCGCTTACCAGAACTGCCGCGACGGCGAGGACGGCGCCCACTGCGTAGAGGAGCACGGGCCCCAGGTCCTCCTCCAGGGGAAGGGTCAATCCCGAGGCCCCGCCCGCCGCCTCGATGTGGTTTGCCACGATCCGCGTCGCTTCCGCCACGCCGATGGTGGCGATGGCGAAATACGGTCCGCGGAGGCGGAGGCACGGCCACCCCCACACCACTCCGTAAAAGGCCGCAAGCAGGGCCGCAACCGGCATGGTGAGGAAGGGATGAAAGCCGGCCACCCACAACATCGAGGTTGCGTAGGCGCCCACTCCGAAGAGCGACGCGTTGCCGAACGAGATCTGCCCCGCGAAGCCTCCGACCAGGTTCCAGGCGCTGGCCAGCACCACGTTCAGGAAGAGGAGCTGCGCGAGCCGCGAGGCGTAGGGGTTGGCGATCAGCAACGGACCGACCGCAGCGAGCGCGGCGAGGGCTACGAGGCCGAGAGCGAGGCTGCGCCGGGAAGCAGGCTGCACGGTCAGCAACCTCTCGCGAACGTTGCCCGGGTGGACGTCATGCGGAATGCTCTGGCCACGGGTTGCTTAGCTATCGGCGTCGGCGCTGCGCAGGACGAGAGCGGCGGTCAGGACCAGGAAGCTCACCACGTCCCGGTAGCCGGTGTGCACATAGAAGGCGGTCAGGTCCTCGGCGATCCCGAGCCCGATGCCGGCGATGAGGATGCCGCCGATGTTGGTGAGTCCTCCGAGCACGACGACGCAAAAGCTCTTCAGAAGGAACCGGGCGCCAAATTCCGGAGTAACGGAGTAGAACAGCGACATCAAGCTGCCCGCCGACATCGCGAGCGCCGAGCCGATTCCGAACGCGATCGCCCACACCCGGTTCACCGGGACGCCCGAAAGGGCCGCGGCCTCACGGTCCTGAGCGACGGCGCGAAGCGACAGACCGGCCCAGGTGCGCTTCAGCATGACGGCGAGCACCACGAAGCCGAGCAACGAAAAGCCGGAGACGATGAGCCGCGGGATGCTCAGGGTCAGCGGTCCCACCGCCAGCGACTCGAGCGAATACGACGTCAGGAGCGACCGGTCGGCCCCGCCGAACACGAGATACAGCACGTTGCGGACGATGAGCCACACCCCGAACAGCAAGAGCAGGGTGGTGACCGGCGGGCTGTCCCGGAGGCGGAACACCAGAGTCCGCTCGACCGTGGCCCCGAGCGCAAAGCCGAGGGGAACCGTGATCAGGAGCGAGACAAGCGGGTCGATGCCGAAGGTCGTGTTGAGCCACCAGGTCACATACACGCCGAGGGTCAGGAAGGCTCCGTGGGCGAGATTGACGACCCGCAGGACACCGTAGATCAGACCCAGCCCGTACGCCATGTACGCGTACACCGTGCCCACCAGAATCCCGGAGGCCAGGACCGAGAGGAGGTCAACCAAATGGCGGCCCGTCCTGCGCTGTTAAGTCCGGGACGGCGGGAGAGCAGTGCCGCCCCATCGCACGTCGCCTCGGAGCGCCACGCGGAGCGATTTACACCCCGGACTCGGGGCGGAGACCTCGATGCAAGGTCCTTCGCATGGGTGTTAGGGCGTCTGGGCCTCAGCTTCCCAAAAAGGCGGGTCCCTCCGCCGCTTCGGGCGGATAAATGACGCGAACTCCTCCGTCCGGCTCGTTCTGCACGATGACGCAGCGGTTCTCGATCTGGTACCGGCTCTCCTCGGGGAAATACAGGCGTTCGCCCGGGAGGAGAGAGTCGGTGAGTTCAAGTTCCCGGAGAGCGTCGCGAATCGCCTCGGGCTCCGTCGAACCGGCATTCCCGATCGCGGCGATGAGGGCTCTCGCGGCTTCGTAGGCGACCGCGGGGTAATACTCGGTCACCGGGCCCCCGAACCGGCTTTCGTATTCCTCGATGAAGTGCTGGGATCTCGGGTAGGGCAGCGCCCGCGTCCACCACTGCGCCGACACCAGGTGGGAGACCGCTTCGCCGAGACCCTCGCGCACCGAGCGCTCCGGGCCGCGGGCTCCGTAGCTCACCGCGATGTGCCCGAGTCCCTGTTCCACGTAGGCGCGATGCTGCAGGAGGAAATCCGGCTCGTGCGCGTCGGAGAGGAAGACATCCGCGGCGACGGAACGGACCTTGACGATCAGCGAGGTGTGGTCGCTTGAGAGATGTTCGAAGGATTCGTCGAGCACCAGTTCGAAGCTGTCGGGATTCTCCTCCACGACGCTCAACACCCCCGTCCGGTATTCCCGTCCGTGGTCGGTGTTTTGCCACACCATGGCGATCCGCAAAGGCCGGGGCAGCCGGTCCTGATCCTGTTCCCACATGAGCCATTCGAGCGTCGTGCTGGCGAGCGACTCGACGGGGCTGAGCGCGCCAAAGACCCACTGGTTCCCCTCGCGGAAGATCGACTTCGACGCTCCCCCGGCGTTCACGAAGGGGATTCCCCGACGCATGGGCACGATGACCTGCGCCTGAACCAACGGAGTCGAGTAACCCGACAGCAGAGCGACGGCGCCGTCAACGGCGATCAGGCGCTCCAGCAAACTGGGAGAGATGGATGCGTCGCTCTTGTCGTCGTAAACGCGCAGCTCGATCGTCCGCTGGACTCCGTCGATCTCCACGCCTCCCTGGGCGTTCGCCTCCTGAACGGCGAGCTGGTACCCGTCTCTCAGGAACCCGCCGACATTCGCGTGTTTCCCGCTCAGGGGAAGCGCGGCTCCGATCCGGATGGAATCCCCGCCGCCACCGGAGCACGCCGGAAGCCCGATGAGCAGTCCAAGCCCCAGGACCAAGAGCCCGCGGGAGCGGAAATCAGCAGACATAGGGAGAAGCCGGACGAACGAACCCGAAATTCTACCAATACCGCGGCGCCGCAGAGCGGCGACTTGTCGGAGTCTGGCCCCCGGTCCGGAACCCGGACTCTACAATCGCGGCCCTGTGTCCAGTACCGGCGAGCAGCACCCCGAACCCGGGATTCCGGTCATGGAAGTGGTGGCGATCCGCGAGATCCGCCTGCACGAAGAAGTGGATCTCGCCCGGGTGGCGGCCCTGATCGAACGCCTGAGCACCGATGGCATCCTGCGAAATCCGCCCATCGTCGCGCGCCTGGAGACCGGGCGGAGACTGCTGCTCGACGGGGCGAATCGGATCGAAGCCCTGGCGCGCATGGGTGTCCGCCACGCCCTGGTGCAGACCGAAACGTTCGCGGACCCGGTGCTGGACCTGTCGCACTGGAACCACGTGATCCGCACCCGGGAGGCCGCCGCCATCGTTGACGACCCGCCGGCGGGAACCCGGATTCAGGGTCGGGAGACATTGCCCGACCCGCCGGACGGGTATCCCCTCTGCAAGCTCTGGCTGCCGGACGGCGATGAGACGGTGCTGGTCGGTCCGCGGGAACCGGCGGAGCGGGCCAGAGCGCTCCGGGAACTCTGCACCCGCTATACGCACCGGCGAGCGCGGCTGGCCCGGATTGCCCATCGCGATCTCGATCAGGTCCGGTCCGCGTACCCCGAGTTTGGAGGACTGCTCGAGTACACCGGCATCTCCAAGGAGCAGGTGCTGGCGACCACCGAAGCCGGCGAGCGGCTGCCGTCCGGGATCACGCGGTTCCTGGTTCCCCGGCGCGTGCTGGGTTTCAACCTGCCGCTCTCGTTTCTCGAAGTGAAGCTCCCGCTCGAGGAGAAGCGACGCCGTCTCGAGGACCTCGTTGCCGATCGCTTCGAGTCCGGCCGGGTCCGCTACTACGCGGAACCGGCCTTCGTGTTCGACGATTAGCCCTTTGGTCAGCTGCAAGTTGTACCGGCAGAGGGAGTCTCCAACAGGCCACTGTTTCCACTGGGGTTCCGCCGGGAGGGGAGCCATACCGACGGGTGGGGTCCATGCTGACCCGGCCCTGCGGCCCGCTGTGCCGGCCGGGAGGCCGGCGTTCCCTGGCCGGCGGGAGAATCGCCGCCGATTGGGTTACGATTTTCGGCGGCCTGCCCCGGCGGCAGCGCTCGCCGGAGTCTCTCGGTGATGGACATTCGGGAGCAAGGGTCGGACCGGAACGGGCCAATGGGAGAACTCGGTCGTTGTCGGGACACAGCAAATGGCACTCGATTCGCCACAAGAAGGCGATCGTGGATGCGAAGCGCGGAAAAGCGTTCACGCGGCTGCTCAAGGAAGTCACGATGGCGGCGCGCATCGGTGGCGGCGACCTGCAGTTCAATCCGCGGCTGCGCCTCGCGGTGGAAAAGGCGAAGGCGGGCAACGTCCCCCGCGACAACATCGCTCGCGCCATCAAGAAGGGAACCGGCGACCTTCCCGGTTTTCGGATGGAAGAGACGAGCTACGAAGGCTACGGGGCCGGCGGGGTGGCCGTCTTCGTCCAGGCGGCGACGGACAACCGGAACCGGACGGTGAGCGACGTGCGCCACCTGTTCTCCAAGTACGGCGGGAACCTCGGCGAAAGCGGCTCCGTCAACTGGATGTTCGAAAAGGCCGGCCAATTCCTGGTCCCCAAGGAGCAGGCTTCCGAAGACGATCTGATCGATCTCGTCCTGTCGAGCGGAGGCAGCGACGTACTCGAGGACGGCGAGCATTGGGACCTGCGGTGCCCGCCCGAAGCATTCGCCGCCGTGAGGGATGCGCTGGGATCGAACGGAATCCCCTGCGACAGCGAGGAGATCGCCATGCTCGCGACCCAGCATGTTCGGGTCGCCGGCGGCGAGGCGCAGCGGGTTCTGAAGCTCATGGAGGCGCTTGAGGATCACGAGGACGTGATCGGCGTCTGGGCGAACTTCGACATGGACGACGAAGAGCTGGACGTCGCTCGGTCCTGACGCCGTTTCTTCTCTTGCATTCGTCCCCTGCCGCCAATCAGACCGATTCCCAGTCCACGACTCGGGTCGTCGGACTCGATCCCGGTTCGCGGATCAGCGGCTGGGGCGCGGTGGAGGAAACGGCGGGTAGGCTGCGGGTCGTGGACTTCGGGATCGTCCGGTGCCCGCCCAGGGACCCGCTGGTGGAGCGCCTGAGGCGGCTTCACCGGGAAATGGGCGCGGTCATCCAGCGGCTTCGGCCCGATGAGCTGGCGGTGGAGTCGGTTTTCAGCGCGGCGAACGCCGGCGCCGCCCTCACTCTCGGCCACGCCCGCGGCGCTGTGCTGGTCGCGGCTGGGGAGGTCCCCGTGACCGAATACAGCCCGCGGAGCGTCAAACAGGCGCTCACCGGCTACGGAGCCGCCGACAAGGGCGCGGTGGCCACCATGGTGGCCCGGCGGCTGGGGATGGCCGAGCCCCCGGCCTCGGACGACGCGGCGGACGCGCTTGCCGTCGCAATCTGCCATCTGGACGCCCGGCGCGCCAAGGCCCGGCTGGCCCGCGCCACCCAGGGAGGTCCCCGGTGATCGAGCGCCTCGCGGGCAGGCTCCTCGAGACCGGCGACGGGTGTGTCCTGGTGGACGTCCAGGGAATCGGCTTCCGGCTCCAGGTTTCCACGGGAACCGCCTCGCGTCTGGGAGGGCCGGGGGACGCGGTGTCGCTGACCGTCCGGATGTTGCTCCATCGCGACGAGGCGGTTCAGCTCTTCGGCTTCGCGGAGAGCGAGGAAGCCGCGTTCTTCGATCAGCTCCGGGGAGTGAGTGGTGTCGGTCCCGCGGTGGCCCTGAACATCCTGTCGCTGTCCGTTCCCCGGCTTCGCCAGGCGATCCGGGACAAGGAAGTGAAGCTGCTCCAGACGGCTCCGGGAGTGGGGGCGAAGCTGGCGCGGCGTCTCATTACGGAGCTCGCCGAGGCGCTCCCGGAGGAACCGGCCACCCCGGCGCCGGCGGCGGCCCCTCGCGATCCGGTGCATGACCAACTGATCACCGCCTTCGCGAACCTTCAGTTCACGGACCGGCGCCGCGTCGAAGAGGTCGTGACCGCCGTGCGGACCGAAATGCCCGACGCCGACCTGCAGGTTCTCTTCAAGGCGGCCCTCGGCCGCCTGTCCGCTCGGATCTCCGGATGACCGCTCCCTCACCCGCCGACACCAACGAGTTCTGGAGCCGGGCCCAGAAAAGCCTGTCGGAGGCATCGGCGCTGCTCGGTCGGGTCCGCCGCATCTCGACGGCGCGCCTGGCGGTGGTCGCGGTGGCGCTCGTCCTGGCGCTCGGGGCCGGTGACGCGGTTCTCTGGTCCCCCTGGTGGGTTTTCATTCCCGTGGCGGCCTTTGTCGGGCTGGCTTTCGTTCACGAGCGCCTGCTGAGCCGGGCGCGCGGGGTGCACCACATCGCTCAACTCCACCACCGCGCCGCCATCCGCGTGGACCGCGACACCGAGGGCGAGGCCGGCAGTCCGGGCACCCCGGCAGCGGCCATCCAGAGAGGCGGGACCCCGGCCCACCGGAATACGGTTGACGAAGATCACCGCCTCGCCAATCGGCGCCACCGGGTCGCCGCGCTCGGGGAAAGCCATCTCGGGGACCATCTGGACCTGTTCGGATCCGGGGGCATCTTCGAGCGGCTTGCCGACTGGCGGACCGACACGGGCGGCGAAACGCTCGCCGGGTGGCTGCTCCAGGCCGCGCCGCCGGCGGAGGTGACGGCACGCCAGGCCGCGGCGCGGGAACTCGGCTCCCGGATCGAGATTCGGGAACAGCTCGCGGCGGCCGGTTGTCTCGAGCCGTGGCCGAGCACCCGATCATCGGTGGTGGTGGATTGGCTGAGCTCGGATGGCGGGACGGATGGCGGGACGGGCGCGGATCCGACCGGAGGGGCGGAGACGCCTGCCGGAGGCGCCCCCCGGAGGACCGAACTGGCGCTGGGAGCCATGGCGGTTTCGCTCAGCGCCGCCATGCTCTTCGGGCTCTTCCGCTGGGCATCGGCCGGCGACGGGCTCTTCTTCCTGTCCGCGGTGTCTCTGTCGGCGGCTTTCGGCCTCTGGCTCCGGTTGCGGGTGCGGGAGCAGGAAACCGTCCTCAGGCTGATGGAATCCGAGATCGCCGGCATCCGGCAGATCGCGCGCTCGGCGACCGCCGAGGACCTTTCGACGCCACTGCTGACCGAGCTCGCCCAACGTCTGGAGCGTGCCCAGGTGGCGCTCGGGAAGCTCGAACGGCTTCAGATTCGCCTCGGCGCGCGCCGCAACCTCCTCTTCGCCCCCGTGGCCGCACTCCTCTTCTGGGGCACGCATCACATGTGGGCCATCGACCGTTGGCGCCGGCGGCACCAGGAGGAGGCGCGCGGGTGGGTCCGCGCCGCGGGCGAGTTCGATGCCCTGCTGGCGCTCGCCCAGTACTCCATCGAGCGTCCGGGGCACGTGTTTCCCGAGTTCGATGACGTTGCCGGACTCGAGGCGAAGGGTCTCGGTCATCCCTTGATCCCGGAGGCGCGGTTGCAGCGCAACGACGTGCGTCTCGGCCGCGGCGAAGCGGATGTGCTGATCGTCACCGGCTCCAACATGTCCGGCAAGAGCACGCTGCTCAGAACCATCGGTGTCAATTTCCTGCTGGCGCGTCTCGGTGCGCCGGTCGCCGCGACCACCTTTCGGCTGGGGCCGCTCGCGCTCGGCGCCTCGATCGCCGTCCACGACTCCCTTCAGGACGGGGTCTCCCGTTTCCTCGCCGAACTGCTGGCGCTCAAGGCGGTGCTCGGCACCGGCTCGGCCGGGGAGCCGCTGCTCTTCCTGCTGGACGAGGTGCTGCAGGGGACGAACTCCGACGATCGCCGCGCCGCGGCTGCCGCTCTCCTGCGTGAATTCGGCCGCCGGTCCGCCGTCGGGGTGATGACGACGCACGACCTGTCGCTCACCGAGCTGGCCCACGAACTCCCCGGCCGGGTGCGCAACATGCACTTCACCGAGCGGGTGGTGGACGGAGCGATGGAGTTCGACTATCAGCTTCGGGACGGCGTCCTCGCTCGCGGCAACGCGCTCGACCTCATGCGCATCCTCAATCTGCCGGCGCCCGAGGGGGAAGTCTCCGAGTTCACCTCGCTCCCCGCTCCCGGGCCCGAACGGGAACACTGACCGGCCCCGAACCCGGAATGGACACCCCGAAGGCTCCGCCCGGACGCCGGGACGAAGAGTTCCACCAGAGTCTGCGGCCGCGGGACTTCGGCGAATACGTCGGCCAGGGCGCCGTCCTCGAACAACTCGAAATCAGCGTTGGCGCCGCGAGCGCCCGGGGAGAACCGCTCGATCACGTGCTCCTGCACGGCCCTCCCGGCCTCGGCAAGACCTCGCTCGCCGCGGTGCTCGCCCGGGAACTCGAGGTTCCCATGCACACGTCGGCGGGTCCGCTCGTCCCCCGCACCGGAGACATGGTCGCCTTGCTGAATTCGCTGGCGCGCAACGAGATCCTGTTCATTGACGAGATCCATCGCCTCGCTCCCGCGGTTGCCGAAGTCCTCTATCCGGCCATGGAGGACCACTACGTGGACATCATGGTCGGCGAGAAGCTGGGAGCCCATAGCCTCCGCATCGACCTGCCGCCCTTCACGCTGGTCGGCGCCACCACGCGCGCCGACCTGTTGACCGGCCCCCTCCGGGACCGATTTCCTCTCGTCCACCAGCTCGAGTTCTATTCCATCGAGGAAGTGGAGCGGGTGCTGGCCCGCGCCGCCCGGGTGCTGCGGGTTCGGCTGGAGCCGGATGCCGGGCGGGAACTCGCGACTCGGGCGCGCGGGACGCCGCGGGTCGCCAACAACCTGCTGCGCCGGGTACGCGATTACGCCCAGGTGCGCGGCGACGGCACGATCCGGCGCGACACCGCGCTCGCGCTGCTCGAAATCGCCCAGGTGGATGCGCAGGGACTCGATCGTTTCGACCGCAAGATCCTGGAGAGCCTGCTCGACAATTTTTCCGGCGGGCCGGTGGGGGTGGCCAATCTCGCCGCGACGCTCGGGATGGACAACCGAACCCTTGAGGAGGTCCATGAGCCGTACCTCATCTACCGCGGCTTCCTGAGGCGGACGGCGAAGGGACGGATGATCACCGATCGGGGTGCGCGGCATCTGGGCCGGGCGGCGTCGGGGACGCTGTTTCCCGGTTCCCCCGCCGGACAGTCCGGCTGATCGGACGGCGCCCGGGTGGGGAGGTGAGGACCTCCGACTTCAGGTTCGAGCTGCCTGAAGACCTCATCGCCCAGCACCCGCCCGCCGCGCGGAGCGACGCGCGCCTGCTCCACCTCGGCCGGGACGGCCGGGCGACGCACCTCGGCTTTCCCGGATCTTCCGGGGCTGCTCCGGCCGGGTGACCTGCTGGTGCGGAACGTCACCCGGGTGATTCCGGCCCGGATCCCGGCCCGCAAGGAGGCCGGCGGCGGTCGCGTCGAGGTGTTCTTGCTGCCCGGCGCACCGGGGCCACCGGACCTTTTTCGGGCGCTCACCCGGCCGGCTCTGCGCCCCGGCGTCCGGCTGCGGGCCGGGGAGTCGGGGAGCGTGCGTCTCGAAGTGGGCGACGATCTCGGCGGCGGGGCGCGCCGGGTCCGGATTCTCTCGGGCGCGCCCGATCCGATCGGGCTCGCCGAAGCGGCGGGCCGGACCCCGCTGCCTCCGTACATCCGGCGGGATCGGGAGAGCCCGGAAGCGGCCGCCGGCCGCGACCGCGAGCGTTACCAGACGGTGTACGCGCGGACGCCCGGCTCGGTGGCGGCGCCGACCGCCGGGCTCCACTTCGATGCCCTCATGTTCGAGCGGTTGCAAGCGCGGGGCGTCGCGGTGGCCGACCTCGTGCTCCACGTCGGCTACGGCACCTTCGCCCCGGTGCGCGTGGAGGATCCCCGGGAGCACACCCTGGACGCCGAACGTTTTTCGATTCCTCCGGAGACTCGGGAGGCGGTCTCGTCCCAACTGGCCCGGGGGCGGCGGGTCGTCGCGGTGGGAACCACGACGGTCCGGGTGCTGGAGACGCCCGGAGTGCTCGACGCCGACGTGGCGAGCGGTGAGACCTCCTTGCTGATTCTTCCGGGTCACCGCTTCCGGGTGGTGTCCGCGATGGTGACCAACTTCCACCTGCCCGAGAGTTCGCTGCTGATGCTGGTCGCGGCGCTCGGCGGGACACAGCAGGTGCTGGCGGCCTACCGCGAGGCGGTTCGGGAGCGGTACCGCTTCTACTCCTACGGCGACGCCATGTTCGTGGAACGGGCGCCGGCGGCGCCGGCCGGCGCTCCTACAATGCGCCACCCATGAACCGGCAGAGCATCGACAGCGGAGTTTCCTGGGAGTCCGAATTCGGCTACTCCCGCGCAACCAGGGTTGGGGACCGTATCCTCGTCTCGGGGACGACCGCGACGGGTCCGGGCGGCCCGGTCGCGATCGGGGACGTGCACGAGCAGACCCGCTACGCGCTCGGGAAGATCCGGACCGCGATCGAGGCGCTCGGAGGAGTGCTCGCCGACGTGGTGCGCACCCGGATCCATGTCAAGCCGGGGGCCGACTGGAAGGCCGTGGCGGCGGTTCACGGCGAGTTCTTCTCCGCGGTCCGGCCCGCCTGCACGCTCACCTACGCGGATCTGATCGGCGAGGAGTACCTCGTCGAAATCGAGGTCGAGGCCGTTGTCGGTTCCTCCGCCGCGGACGACGCATGAAGATCTCCACCTTGCTGAGGAGCGGCGCGCTGCCGCTGGTCCTCCTGGCCGCGCCCGTCGCCGGACAGGGGCCGATCGAGCGGGCGGCGGTTCCCGAGGGATTCCCCGTTCCCGCCGAGGTGCTCGAAGGTCTCGATTTCCGGATGGTGGGGCCTTCGCGCGGCGGGCGAGTGACCACCGTGACCGGGATTCCGGACCAGCCCCACGTGTTCTACATGGGTTCGACGGGCGGCGGGGTCTGGAAGACCGTCAACGCCGGAGTGTCCTGGACGAACCTTTCGGACGACGATTTCGCGGTCGGCTCCATCGGGGCGGTGGCGGTCGCGCCCTCGGATCCCAACGTCATCTACGTGGGAACGGGTTCCGCTTGTCCGCGGGGCAACATCTCCGTCGGCAACGGGGTGTATCGCAGCACCGATGGCGGCCGGTCGTGGACCCATGCGGGGCTCGCGGCCGCCGGGCTGATCGGCCGGATCATCGTGGACCCGGACGACCCCGACCGCGCGTTCGTCGCCGTGCTCGGCCAGATCTTCGGCCGCTCGCCGGAACGGGGCGTGTACCTGACCGAAGACGGCGGTGAGACCTGGACGGCGTCGCTCCAGATTTCGGACGCGACCGGAGCCGTGGAACTCGCCATGAACCCGGCGAACCCGCGGGAGCTGTTCGCGGCCATGTGGCAGGCCGAGCGGAAGCCGTGGACCCTCATTGAGGGCGGCCCCGAGGGCGGGCTCTACCGGACGCGCGACGGCGGCGCATCGTGGGAGCGGCTGGCTGGCGGGCTTCCACAGGCGTCCGAGGAACAGCCGGTCGGCCGCATCGGGGTGTCCATCGCCGCTTCCGATCCGCGCCGGGTGTACGCGATGGTCACTGCCGCCGAGGAGCGGGGCGGGCTCTACCGGAGTGAGGACGGCGGCGACACCTGGGCGCGGGTGAACGGCGAACGCCGTCTGCGGGCCCGGGGCTGGTACTACAGCCACGTGGTCGCCGATCCCACCGATCCGGACACCGTCTATGTCCTGAACGCCCCGTTCTTCAAGTCGGTGGACGGCGGCAAGTCCTTCCAGACGGTTCGGGTCCCGCACGGGGACAACCACGACCTCTGGATCAATCCGAACGACGCCCGGATCATGGCGGAAGCGAACGACGGCGGCGCCGCCGTGACGCTTGACGGGGGCGAGAACTGGTCCTCCATCCACAACCAGCCCACCGCCGAGTTCTACCGGCTCACGGTGGACGAGGAGTTCCCGAGGCGGCTCTACGGGGCGCAGCAGGACAACTCGACCATCAGCGTTCCCTCCTGGACCGACAGCGGTCTTTCCCCGGAGGCCCACTGGTGGGACGTCGCCGGCGGCGAGAGCGGGCACATCGCGGTGACCCCGGGCCGGCCCGAACTCACCTATGCGGGGAACTACATCGGCCAGATCGACCGCTACGACCGGGACGAAGCGGGCGCCCGCAACGTGATCGTGTATCCGGAGATGGCGGACGGGGTGGCCCCGCGGGACCTGAACTACCGCTTCCAGTGGAACGCGCCCATCGTGGTTTCCAAGCACGACCCCGAGGTCGTCTTCCACACCTCGAACTACGTCCACCGGACGACCGACGGCGGCCTCTCCTGGACGACCATCTCACCCGACCTGACGGTGGGCGATCCTGAAAAAGGCGCTCGCCCCGGCGGCCCGGTGCAGCATGACCACACCGGCGTCGAGGTGTACGGGACGATCTTCGCGCTGGGGGAATCACCCCGGGTCGAGGGCCTGCTCTGGGCGGGCACCGACGACGGCCGGGTCCACGTCTCCAGGAACGGAGGCGAGTCCTGGACCGAGGTGACGCCGGCCGAGATGCCCGCCGGCGGCACCGTGAACAGTCTCGACGTCTCCCGGCATCACGACGGGGGCGTGCTCCTCGCCGTCCAGCGGTACCGCGAGAACGACTTTGAGCCCTACGTGTTTCGCACCACGGATTTTGGAGCGACGTGGGCGACCCTGGGTGGGGACGGCGGGATCCCGGCCGGCCACCCGGTGCGCGTCGTACGGGAGGATCCGGAGAGCGAGAGCGTTCTCTATATCGGGACGGAATTCGGTCTCTTCGTGAGTCTCGACGGTGGCGCCCGCTTCGCGCCGCTCGGGAACCTGCCGGCAAGTCCCATTACCGATCTCCAGGCCGCCGGCCAGGAGTTGCTGGTCGCCACCCAAGGCCGCTCCTTCTGGGTGCTCGACGACCTCACGCCGCTGCGGGCGCTGGCGGGGAGGTCGTGGGACGCCCCGGCGCTCCTGCCGGCGGGGACGGCGGTGCGGCTGGCCACCGGCGGCGGCCGGCCATTCCGCGGTCCGGGGGCGCCTGAGAACCGTGCATCCGGCGCCCTCTTCCACTATTTCCTGCCCGAGGACCTCGAGGAGGGAGACGAGCTCCGCCTCGTGGTCACCGACGCGGCCGGCGCGTCGATCCGGGAGTTCGTCGGGAAGCCGGCCCCCGGCGAGAAGCCGGACGAGTCCGCGGGCGAGCGTCCGAATCCCGATGCGGTGCTGGAAACGGAGGCCGGACTCCACCGGATCGCCTGGGATCTCAAGTACCGGCGTCTGGAACTGCTGAAGGGCGCGGTGATGTCCATTTCGTACACCGGCGGGGCGTTCGTCGTGCCAGGGACCTACGGCGCGTCGCTGTCCTTCCGGAAGAACAGCGGCGACGAAGTCCGAGGCGAACCCGTCCGGTTCGAGGTGGTCAAGGATCCCCGGGTCGCCGCCACGGAGGACGACCTCCGCCAGCAGCACAACCTGGTGCGGCAGGCGCAGGCGCTCCTCGAACGGATGCACGAGCGGATCGGCGCGATCCGGGACGCCCGCGGCCAGCTCGAAGCGGTCGCAAAGCGGGCGCGCGAGGCGGACCGCTGGACCGATGTGCTGGAGGAGCAGGCCGAGACCCTCGGCAAGGGTTTGACTGACGTCGAAGACGAAATGATCCAGACGAAGAACGAGTCCAGTCAGGACCCCATCAACTTCACGCCCCGAATCGACAACCAGATCGCCTATCTCTACGGTCACGTTGCCCAGAACTACGGCCGCCCGACCGGCGGCTCCTTCGAGCGGTTCCGCGATCTGGAAGCGGAAGCGGCGCCGATTCTGGAGCGGGCGGAGTCGCTGCTTGGGTCCGGGGTCGAAGACCTCAACCGCGCGCTTCAGGAGGCCGGCATCACGGGAGCGGTACTCGTCGCGCCGTCCTCCTGATCGATAGCCGATCGCCGCCGGACATAGCCGACGGAGAAGAAGCGCGCATCGGCTCGGAGCGCCGGCCTCTGGCCGGCATCGCGCGGGAGCGCGAAACCAGCGCTGCGCTCGGCCAACCTCGGTCCCGGACCCTTGGTGTTCCCGGACGGCGCGACCGGTCCGCGTAGCTGGATACCCGCCGGGTTTCGAAGGCGCCCAGGCCCCACAGCCGCCCGACCGGCGGACTCTCGCCGTCCGGTCGCTGCGCCAGGATCCGGGCCGGCTCAGCAGATCGAAATACCGGCGGTGGTCGAGGAGGTCCAGCTAGAGCGGCTTCGGAAAGCGTTCCTTGAGCCAGGTCGTCTTACCGGTGCCGCGAGGGCCGAAGAGGAAAAACTCTGATCGCTCCGCGCGGGAGCATCCAGAAGTCTGGGATACCAAGTCCCGTTTTTGCAGGCTGAATGGGAATTACATTCCCGTTCAGCCACAACAGATATGCGCCGGGGAGTGGTTTAGGCGGGAGCCGGCTCGGCCGCGGGAGGAGCCGGCCACAGGCGCTCCACCTGGATTTCGTCTGCTCGTTCCATTGCCTGCGCGAGGTTGTAGTTCGCCTGCAACCGAACCCACATTCCGGCGCTCGCTCCGAACGCCTTGCTGAGCCGGATGGCCATTTCCGCGGAGATTCCGGAACGGCCGTTGACGAGAGCGGAAAGCTGTTTGCGGCTGACTCCCAGCTTCGCTGCGGCCTCGGTGACATTGAGTCCCAGAGGCTCCATGCACTCGTGGAGGACGATCGCGCCTGGATGGTGCAGGTTCTTCATCATCGCCAGTTCCTTCCCTTCCTTCCGCGTCATTCGCCTGTTGGCGCCGGTAAATCCTCCAGCAAGCCTTCCCGGTACGGGAAGAGCGCCGGGCTGCCGCCGGTGTGCAGGAAGACGACCACGTCGGTCTCGCTGAACTGTCCGCGCTGGACGAGGTCGAAGAGCCCGGTCATCGCCTTGCCGGTATAGACCGGGTCGAGCAGGATGCCCTCGGTGCGGGCGGTCTGGGCGATGGCCTCCACGACCCCCTGGTTCAGGACGCCGTAGCCCTCGCCGACGTACTCGTCGTGGACCACCACGTCCGCGGGCCCGATCTCCACGTCGAGTTCCATCGCCTCCACCGTCTCCCGCGCGATGGCGAGCACGTTGGCCTCGCCCGCGGCCTTGCTGCCGCCGGTGCTGATGCCGATGACCCGGACGTCAGGAGCGAGCATCTTCGCCCCGACCACGAGCCCGGACTGGGTGCTGCCGGAGCCCGAGGCGTGGACAACGTGGGTGATGGTCACGCCGGCTTCCCGCGCCTGCCCGAGCAGCTCCCGGAATCCGTTCGCGTAGGCCACCGACCCGAGCGGCAGCTCCATGCCGCCTCCCGTCAGGGAACCGCCGACCGAGACGACGTAGGGATTCCGGCCGGCCGCCCGCTCGGCGGCCGCGATCTCCGCGACCTTCGCTTGCCGGTCCTCGTCCGGGCCGATGATCCGCACGTCGGCGCCCAGGATCCGGTCGAGGAGCAGGTTGCCGTCGGCGGGCGCGATCGCCTGGTCCTTCCGGCGCTGGAGCACCAGGATCGGATCCATGCCCAGCCGCCTCGAACCGGCGGCCGTCATCCGCGCCCAGTTGGACTGCACTCCCGCCCAGGTAACGACGCTGTCGCTCCCCTTGGCGACCGCGTCGGCGAGGATGAAATCGAGCTTCCGCGCCTTGTTGCCCCCGAGGGCGAGGCCGGTCTGGTCGTCGCGCTTGACGAACAGGCGGGGGCCGCCGAGTTCGGCGGCGAGGGTCGGCATCTCCTCGAAGGGGGTCGGGAGGTGGGCGAGCGGCGCCTGTTCGAAGCGAGCGATGGCTTGATCGAAGACGGTCATGGGATCGGTGGCGTCTCCTTCCAGATCGCCGGCGCCGGCGCCGCCGCCGCAGGCGGTCAGCGTCCCGGCCAGCAGGCACGCTCCGAAGCTGAGCGTGAACGAGCGGAGTGCGGTCATGGGCAATCCTCCAGGGCGGGCGAGTGTACGGGTGGAATGGCCGTGCGGCTCCGGGGCTCCCGTGCAGGCATCGCCCCTCACTAGAATTCGAGTTCCTCAAGGAAAACACTGATTGGCCCGCCTCAAATCCCGCATCTCGACGGAGTCCGACGAGTTTCGGGCCAACGAGGCGCATAACCGTCAGCTCTGCGAAACCCTCGAGACCCGGCTGGCGGCGGCCGGCGAGGGGGGCGGAGGCCGCGCGCGGACCCGTCACTCCGAGCAGGGAAAGCTCTTCGTGCGGGAGCGGATCACCCGGCTCGCCGACCCTGGTTCGCCCTTCCTCGAAATCGGACCGCTCGCCGCCCACGACTGTTACGACGCTCCCACGCCGGCCGCCGGGCTGGTGGCCGGGGTGGCCTCGGTTTCGGGACGCCTGGTCATGGTGGTCGCGAACGACGCCACCGTGAAGGGCGGGACCTACTACCCGCTGACGGTCCGCAAACACCTCCGCGCCCAGGAGATCGCGGCCCGCTGCGAGCTTCCCTGCGTGTACCTGGTGGACAGCGGCGGGGCCTTCCTGCCGCTTCAGGCGGAAGTCTTCCCCGACCGCGACCACTTCGGGCGGATCTTTCGGAACCAGGCGGTGATGAGCTCGCGTGGAATCCCGCAGCTTGCGGCGGTGATGGGGATGTGCACGGCCGGCGGCGCCTACGTCCCCGCCATGAGCGATGAGGCCGTGATCGTCTCCGGGACGGGGACCATCTACCTCGGAGGTCCGCCGCTCGTGAAGGCGGCGACCGGCGAGGTGGTGAGCCCCGAGGAACTCGGAGGCGCGCGGGTCCACACCGAGCGCTCCGGGGTGGCCGATCACCTCGCGGAGGACGACGACGCGGCGATCAGGATTCTCCGGGAATCGGTGGGGCGGCTGCCGGTCGGATCGCAGAACCCGATCCGGGATGCCGATCCGGAACCGCCCGACTATCCGGAGGAGGAAATCCTCGGCATCTGGCCGCGGGACCCCCGGGTCCGGGTGGACATCCGCGAGACCCTCGCCCGGCTGCTGGACGGCAGCCGGTTCGACGAGTTCAAGGCGCGTTACGGCACGACGCTGGTGACCGGGTTCGGCCGGATCGAAGGGATTACGGTGGGGGTCGTGGCGAGCAACGGCGTCCTCTTCAGCGAGAGCGGGCTGAAGGGAGCCCACTTCGTCCAACTCTGCGCCCGCGAGGGCCTGCCGCTCCTCTTCGTCCAGGACATCACCGGGTTCATGGTGGGGGCGCGCTACGAGCAGGGCGGCATCGCCAAGGACGGCGCCAAGATGGTGAACGCGGTGGCGACCGCCGAAGTCCCCAAGATCACCCTGATCGCGGGCGGCAGCTTCGGGGCCGGGAACTACGCCATGTGCGGACGGGCTTACGACCCGGCCTTCGCCTGGTCCTGGCCGTCGAGCCGAATTTCCGTGATGGGCGGCGAACAGGCGGCGTCCGTCCTGGTGCAGGTCAAGCGGGATCAGCGCGAGCGCGCCGGCGAGCAGCTCACGGGCGCCGAAGCTGAGGAGATCGCGGCCCCGGTCCGCGAGAAGTACGAGCGCGAGGGAAGCCCCTACTACGCCACCGCGCGACTCTGGGACGACGGCATCGTGGACATGCGGAAGACCCGCCGGACGCTCGCGCTGAGCCTGGCGGCGGCCGCGAACGCGCCCGTTCAAACCTCCGGGCACGGCATCTTCCGGATGTAGGGATCCGAACTGAGACAGGCGCCGGCGTCGTGAAGAAGACCGTACGGGTGGGAAACGCCGGCGGCTACTGGGGAGACGATCCCCGGGCGCTTCGCTCGCAGGTGCTCGGGCCGGAGCCTCCCGAGTTCGTGACCGCGGACTTCCTGGCGGAAATCACGATGAGCATCCTGCAAAAGCAGCGCGCCCGCGATCCATCCGCCGGTTATGCGCGCGACTTCGTAACCCAGATCGCGCCCCTGCTCGGCGCCATCCGGGAACGCGGGATCACGGTGATCACGAACGCCGGGGGAGTGAATCCGACCGCCTGCGCGCGCGCGGTGTTCGGGGCGGCGATGGATGCCGGAATCGGATTGACGGTCGCGGTGGTCGAGGGGGACGACCTGATGGACCGCCTCGACGGCCTGATGGCCGGCGGCGTCCCCTTCGACAACCTGGAGACCGGCGCACCGTTCGCGCCCCAGCGGCTCGCCGTCCTTTCCGCGAACGCCTACTTCGGCGCCGAGCCGATCGTCCGGGCGCTGGCCCACCGCCCGGACGTGGTGGTCACCGGCCGGGTCACCGATACCGGCATCACCCTCGCCCCCATCCGCCACGCCTTCGGGTGGGATCCCGAGGACTGGGACCGGATCGCGGGCGGCATCGTGGCCGGGCACCTGATCGAGTGCGGAGTGCAGGCCACCGGGGGGAACTTCACCGACTGGCAGCGCGTGCCGGGACTCGGCCGGGAGGGTTTCCCGGTCGTCGAGGTCGAGCCGGACGGCAGCTTCTTCCTGACCAGGCAATCCGGAACCGGAGGACTGGTCTCGCCCGCCGTGACCCGCGAGCAGCTCCTCTACGAAATGGGAGATCCGGAGCGCTATCTGTGCCCGGACGCCACGGTGGATTTTTCGGGACTGAGCGTGGCCGATGCCGGGAACGACCGGGTGCTCGTCCGGGGTGCGCGGGGCGGGCCCCCGCCGCCGGATCTCAAGGTGAGCGCTTCCGTCCGCGGGGGGTTCAGCGCCCGCGGCAGCCTGGTGGTCGGCGGGCCCGACGTCCGGGAGAAGGCGACGGCGCTCGGCGACGCGTTCCGGGACCGGCTCAAGGCCGACTGCGAGGCGGCGGGCACCGGGTTCCCGGCGGAACTCCGGGTGGATCTCGCGGGCGCCGATGCCGCCCAGCGGGGCCTCGCCGACGCCGCGCGGCTCGATCCGTCGGAGGGGCTCGTGCGGTTCGCGGCCTGGAGCCCGACCCGGGAGCCGCTTTCGGTCTTCCGCAAGCTGCTCCCGAGCTTCATCCTGAGTGGCCCGGCGGGCCTCGCGGTCACCGGCGGCGCGCCCGCGATCACGGAAGTGGTCGGCTACTGGCCCGCCCTCGTGCCCCGCGACCGGGTCTCCGCCACCGTCCGGGTGATCCGGGTGTCCGCGGGCGGCAGCGAAGCGGTGGTGGCCGAAGAGGAAGTGCCGTTCGGGGGTCCGACCGCGTCGGCGGATACGCCCCGGACGGATGTCCACCCGAGCCCGGCGCGCGACGTCCCGCCGGCCACTCCCACGATCGAGGCGCCCCTCGGCGCGGTGGCTCACGCCCGCAGCGGGGACAAGGGGGACGCCGCCAACATCGGGGTCATCGGCCGGAGCGCCGCCTGCTACGCGTGGCTCACCGAGAACCTGACGACCGCGCTGGTCGCCGACTGGGTGCGGGAGGTCTCCGAAGGCCCGATCGTCCGTTACGAGGTGCCGGGGCTCTGGGCGCTCAACTTCATCCTGGAGCGGGCGCTCGGCGGCGGCGGGACCCGCAGCCTGCTGCTCGACCCGCAGGGCAAGACGCTCGCCCAGGGTCTGCTCCGGCAGCGGGTCCGGATCCCGGCCGCCCTCCTCGCCACCATTCCCGCCGAGAACCGCCCGCTCTCGCCGGCGTTCGCCGCACCCTTTTCCGCCCCATGAGTTCTCCCCATCTGCACGTTGATCGCGCCGCGGACGGCGTTGTCCGTCTCACCCTCCAGCGGCCGGAGGCGAGAAATGCGCTCACTCCGGAGATGGTCGAGGGAATCCCGCAACTCCTGGACGAACTTGCGGCGCTTCCCGCCGAGCGCTGCCGCGTGGTTGTCCTGCGCGGTGAAGGAAAGGTCTTCTGCGCCGGCGCGGATCTCCGGGCAATGCGTGCGTCGGGACAGGCGAGCGAGGACGACAACCGGCGGGACGCCCGCCGCTTTGCGACCCTCTTCCGCTCGGTGGCCGCCTTTCCGGCTCCGGTGATCGCGGCGGTGCAGGGGGCGGCACTCGGCGGCGGTTTCGGACTCGCGGTGTGTGCCGATCACGTCGTCGCGGAGGAAGCGGCCCGTTTCGGAACCCCGGAAGCGCGGCTGGGACTCGTCCCGGCGGTCATCTCCCCCTACGTCGTCCGCCGGCTGGGGCCGGGCCGCGCCGGGCCTTTCCTGCTGGGCGGCGCGGTGGCAAGGGGCCTCGTGGCCCTCGGCGCCGGAATCGTCCACGAGCTGAGTCCGGTGGGGGGGCTGGAAGACGTGTTGGAACAGACCCTCCGGCGTTATCTGGAGAGCGCGCCGCGGGCGGTGCGCGAGGCCAAGTCGCTGATGCTCCGGGAAGCGCCGCTGCCGTCGCCCGAAATCGAGGACCTGACCATCCGCACCATTGCGGCGGCGCGGGCCTCCGACGAAGGGCAGGCGGGCACGGCGGCGTTCTTCGCCAAGACGCCGCCTCCCTGGGCGCCGTAACAAGAGAGCCGTGTCCACCGCTCCGCGGCTGCTGATCGCGAACCGGGGCGAGATCGCCCGGCGGATTCTCCGTTCCGCCCGCGCCCGCGGCTACCGGACGGCCGTGGTCTCGACCGTTACCGATCGGGGAGCCCCGGTGCGGGCGGAGGCCGATGAGGTGATCGAAGTTGCGGACTTTCTGGATGGGCCGGCCGTCATCGGAGCGGCGGAGCGCTTCCGGGCGGACCTGCTGCATCCGGGATACGGCTTCTTGTCGGAGAGCCCCTCCTTCGCGGCCGCCGTGGAAGGTGCGGGCATCGGTTTCGTCGGACCGACCGCCGCGGCGATGCGCCGGCTCGGCGACAAGGAGTCCGCGCGGCAGACCGCGGTCGCGGTCGGAGTTCCGGTGCTCCCCTCGATGGCCTCGGAGGAACTGGGCGCCGCCGGGGACCCGGGGCGCGCGGCGGTGCGGGCCGGGCTCGAATTCCCCTCGGCCGTCAAGGCCGCCGCGGGCGGCGGAGGCATCGGCATCCGCGTCGTGCGCCGCCCGGAGGACCTCGCCGGGGCGCTGGCGGTGGCGTCAGCCGAAGCCGAGGCGGCCTTCGGCGACGGCCGGGTGTTCGTGGAACGGTGGCTGGACCAGCCCCGGCACGTCGAGATTCAGGTCTTCGGCGACGGCAGGGGCGGCGGAATCCATCTCGGCGAGCGCGAGTGTTCGGTGCAGCGCCGCCGCCAGAAGCTGGTGGAGTGGGCTCCCGGTTTCGGAATCTCGGCGGACTTGCGGGCCCGGATGGGGGAGGCGGCCCTCCGGCTGGTGACCCTTAGCCGCTACCGGGGCGCGGGGACGGTGGAATTCCTGTTGGACCGGGACGGCGCCTTCTTCTTCCTCGAAGTGAACACCCGCCTGCAGGTCGAGCACCCGGTGACCGAGGAGGTGTACGGCGTGGACCTGGTGGACGCGCAGTTGTCGCTCGCGAGCGGTGGTTGGCCCGATTCGCTGCCGCGGCCGGTGTCCCGGCCGGAGGCGTTTCAGCCCCTCACGCCCCGGGGGGCGGCCATGGAGGTTCGGGTCCTCGCCGAATCACCCGGAAACGGGTTCGCTCCGAGCCCCGGACGACTCCGCCGCTACCGCGAGCCGGAGGGCGAGAGCATCCGCGTGGACTCGGGGGTGGTCGAGGGCGCTGCCGTTCCTCCGGGATTCGATTCCCTGGTGGCCAAGGTCATCGCCCGGGGGAAGGATGTGCCCGGTGCCGCCTCCCGGTTGGCCGCGGCGCTCGAAGACACGGTCCTGCACGGGGTGGAGACGAACGTCTCCTTGTTGATCTCGATTCTCCGGCATCCGGAGTTCCTCCGGGGAAATGCCCACACCGGATGGGTCGAGGAGCGGGTCGAAGAGCTGGTGGCGTCCCGGCTGCCCGCCCCGCTCGAGGAGTTCCTGAGGCGCGACCGGATTGCCGAGGCACTCGCGGCGGCCGCCCTTGGCCGGCGAGCGACGGAGGGCGCGCAGGTCTTTTCGTCGCTCGGCGACGCGGCGGACTTCCCGCGGGTGGAGCCCGGAAGCCGCCCCGGCGAAGTGGTGTTGTGCGGTCCCCCGGTGCGGGCTACCGGAGCCGGCGAAGAGCTGGCGATTACCGCGACGCCGCTTGCCGGCGCGCGCGAGTTGGCGCTCACCGTGGGCGGCGAGACGCTGATCCTGCCGCTCGCCGGAGGGGGTGAAAAGGCCGCGGTGCGCGGCGATTCCGGCGAGGTTCGCGCCCCGCTCGCCGGCCAGTTGATCCGGATCCTGGACGCCGGCACCGGCGTCGAAGAAGGCGAGGTGGTCGCCGTGATCGAGTCGATGAAAATGCACTGGGAGATCCGGGCGCCGGTCGGCGGCACCCTCGGCGATGTCGGCGGACAAGCCGGGAAAGCGGTCCCCGCCGGCGCTCTGTTGTTGCGGATCGTCCCTTCGGTTGGCCCCTGACGCCGCGCCGGCGAGGGGCTGCAAGAGCGCCGGGAGGGCGCCGTCCATGCCTGCACCGCGCGGCTGGCTACGGTGATCCGAGCGGCCGTCTTCCCCCGATAGACTGCGGGCATGGATCGTGAGGTCATGCTGGAACACCTCCGCCGCACGCGTTTCTCGCCGGCGGGACGGGAGCGCGCGCAGTCCGACGCCCGCCGGATCGCAGCCTTCCTGCGCACCGAAGGCGCGCGGCGGGTCATCGGCTTCGGCTCCGCGTTCGCGCCGGACCGGCGGTTCACCCCGGGTTCGGATCTGGACGTAGCCGTGGAAGGACTCCCGCCCGGCCGCTACTTCGGCGCGCTGGCGCGAGCCAGGGAGATGACTCCCTTCCCGCTCGACCTCCTCTCCCTGGAGACGGCGCTGGACTACATGCGCGAATCCGTACGGAAGGAAGGGGTGCCCCTGTGAGCCCCGAAGAAGCCGTGGTGAGGCGCCTCCGCGCAGAAATCGAGCACGAGTTGGGGCGGCTTGCCCGGCTGCGCCGGGACGCCGCCGGAGCGCCCCGCAGCGACGACCCGTACGCTGTCCGGGCTCGCGGTTCCATTCTGCACGACCTGTACAACGGCGTGGAACGGATTTTCGGCCGGATCGCCGACGAACTCGACGGTGGCCCGCCACGTGGCGATACCTGGCATCAGCAGCTCATCCGTTCCATGACCCTTCGGATAGACGGAGTGCGCCCCCGGGTCATCACTCCCGAGCTGGAGACCGAGTTACGTGAGTTTCTCGGCTTCCGACACTTGTTTCGGAACATCTACGGCGACGAACTCGACGTCGAGCGCGTAGCGCGGTTGGAGGAGCGGCTGCCGGAAGCCCTCGATGATTTCGATTCGCAGATCCGCGCTTTTCTGGACTGGATGACGGGGCCGTTGCAGGAGTAGTCAGCGACCCCCTCGGTCCCGGCGTTCCTTTCCGCGCGTCGCTGCGGTCCTCCATGCCGGATGCCGAATTGAAGTTCGGCGTTTCCATCCTGTCGCGCCGCTGATTCCGCCAATGCGGCAGGCCGTACCCTTGCGGCATGGGACTCCCGGAGTCCGGTCGTCAGCCTGAGGGGCACCGCGGGCTCGATATCTACATCGTCCTGTCCGCGCTGATCGCGGTCGCGGCGCTCCTCACCTGGATCATCCCGGCGGGCCGCTACGAGCGGACGGTGCTCCCCGACGGGCGGGAGGCGGTGGTGCCGGGGTCCTATCAGGTGGTCGAACGGTCGCCGGCGGGGTTCATGGACGTCGTCACCGCAATCCCCGACGGGCTCGCCGACGCGGCCAGCGTGGTCTTTCTCGTGTTTCTGGTCGCGGGCTCCGTGGGGGTGATGCGGCGGGCCGGGATCCTGGACCTCGGTGTGAACCGGTTGACCGCCGCCACCGGGCGGCGCGTCGAACTCCTGATCCCGGCGCTCATGTTCGCCTTTTCCGCGGTTTCCGGGGTGGTGGGGATGCCGGAGCTCTCCATCGCCTACCTGCCGATCGTGCAGCCGCTACTCGTGCGCATGGGATGCGGGCCAGTTACCGGAACCGCGGTGGCGCTCCTGCCGACGACCCTCGGCGCGGCCTTCGGGGTCACCGTGCCGGCGACGGTGGGAATCGGGCACATGCTCGCGGGCCTGCCGATGTTTTCGGGGGCCGGGTACCGGTTCGTCTTCTTCCTGATCATCCAGACGGCGGCGGCGATCTTCGTGGTGCGGCGGGCGCGGCGGGAGATCGCCCGGCGAAACGGGACCGGTGAACCCGGGGAGACCGCTCCCGCGGTCGCCAGGGAGAGCGGGCCGGGCTCCTTCAGCGGGCGCCAGAAAGTGGCCGGCATCGTGGCGCTCGGCCTCTTCGCGGTGTTCGTCGTTGCGGTGCTCGTTTTTCGCCTCGGGTTCGAGGAGATCGGGGGCGCCTTCGTCGCCATGGCGGTGGTCGTCTCGTTGCTGGCGGGGCGGGGGCCGAACCAGATCTGTGCCGATTTCAACGACTCGTTCCGGGAGATACTGGTCGGCGCCCTGGTGTGCGGGGTTGCCCGGGGCGTTTCGGTGGTGATGACCGAGGGGATGGTCATGGATACGGTGGTTTACGGAGCCGCCCTGCTCGTTTCCTCGCTGCCGCCGGCGCTCACCGCCGTCGGGGTTCTCGTCGGCCAGACGGCTTTCAACTTCCTCGTCCCGTCGGGGAGCGGGCAGGCGCTCATCACCCTGCCGATCCTGGTGCCGGTCGCGGACCTCGCCGGAGTCACCCGGCAGGTCGTGGTGCTCGCCACCCAGTGGGGCGACGGAATCACGAACGTGATCTTTCCAACGTCGGGCTACTTCATGGCGACGCTCGTCATGGCGCGCGTCGGCCTCGTGCGGTGGATCCGCTACTACCTGCCGCTGTTCGGGATCATTCTCCTGGTGGCGATCGGCGGCCTCGTCATCGCCCAGCACATACAGCTTGGCCCGTTCTGAGGTCACCATGAGAATCGTCCGACTTCCCGTTGAACCCATGACCGCCGAGTCCTTCGCCCCGTTCGGCGAGGTGATCGAGGCGCGCGAGCGGCCGGCGGACGCCCGGCAGTTCTTCCCGGTGGATTTCCGGGTCGATGGCCGCACGACGGTGGACGTCATCTGGCAGCCGCTCGGGGAGAAGCGGTTCCGTCTCCTCGAACGCCACTTCGCGGTGACCCAGGCGTTCATTCCGCTGGGAGGTTCGCCGGCAGTGGTCGCGGTGGCGCCGCCCACCGACCTCGACGATGCCGACGCGATTCCGCAACCCGAGGAGGTGCGGGCCTTCCTGATCGATCCGGGGAAGGGATACGCCTACAAGACCGGAACCTGGCACTCCCTCGACCGCTACCTCCTGGAGCCGCCCGGTGCGAGCTTCGTGATCCTGAACGTGGACCCGAACCCGACCCAGTTCGTGGACTACGGCGAGCGGTTCGGCGTGGAGTTCGAGGTGGGGGCGTAGGGGCTCGGCCCACTCTGTTGATGTCTTCGCTGAGCCGACCCGTTGCGGCCGCTGCCCTTTTGTGCATCGCCGCTCCGGGGTGCCAGGAACCGGGCAGCCTCATCGAATGGCCTTACGTCGGTTCCGGGCAGGCGCACACCAAGTACTCCGCGGCTGAGGAGATCACGGCCGCGAACGTCGGCGAACTCGAGCTCGTTTGGCAATGGGAGCCGAACGAGGAGCCCCTGGAGGAGTACGGAACCCGGCCCGGCCCGTTCCAGGCAACGCCCCTCATGATCGGCAACGTCCTCTACCTCTCCACCATGTACACGCGCGTGGCGGCGCTCGATGCGGAAACGGGCGCGGAGCTCTGGGTCTTCGATCCCAAGGCCTACGAGGGTGGGCCCAGGGGTGTGGGGCCGCGGGGCTTCAAGCACCGCGGTGTCGCCTACTGGAGTGACGGGAGCGGTTCCCGCATCTTCCTGAACAGCCGCGACCGGCTCTATTCGATCGACGCCACGAACGGCTGGCTGGACACGCGCTTCGGCGAGAGCGGGAGCGTCTTGCTGACCGAGGGCCACGGCCGGCCGGTGACCCGCTACGAGTTCGACCAGACCTCACCGCCGGTGGTGTTCGAGGACCTGGTGATCGTGGGGAGTCGCGTACCCGACAAGCTGCAGCGAAAGTTCGATACCCCCGGGACCGTGCAGGCGTTCGATGCACGCACGGGCGAGCGGCGCTGGGTCTTCTTCACGATCCCGCAATCGAACGACGCGGTCGGTGCGGACACCTGGGAGGACGAGTCGTGGCGCTATACGGGCCACGCCAACGTGTGGGGGTTGATGTCGCTCGATGCCGAGCGCGGACTGTTGTACGCGCCGACGAGCACCCCGAGCAGCGACTATTGGGGCGGACGCCGGTTGGGAGCGAACCTCTTCGCCGAGTCGCTGGTGTGCCTCGACGCCCGCACGGGCGAGCGGCAGTGGCACTTCCAGGCGGTGCACCACGGCGTGTGGGACTACGACCTGGCCGCGGCGCCGAACCTGGTGACGATCACGGTGGATGGGCGGGAGATCGACGCGGTGGCCCAGGTGTCGAAGCACGGTTTCACGTTCGTGTTCGACCGGGTGACGGGAGAGCCGGTGTGGCCGATCGAGGAACGTGCCGTGGACACGACGACGGATGTGCCCGGGGAGGTCCTGTATCCGACGCAGCCCTTCCCGACCAAACCTCCGCCCATCGGCAGGCAGGGGGTGTCGCTTGGGGATGCCAACGACCTGACCCCGGAGATCCACGCGTTGGCGGTGGAGGAAATGCAGCAGTTCCGCCTGGGTCCGCTCTTCACGCCACCGAGCCTGCGGGGAACGCTTCAGAGCCCCGGCTCGAGCGGCGGCGCGAACTGGGGAGGGGCGGCTTTTGACCCCGAGACCGGACTCCTCTACGTGCGGACCACAGAGGAAGCCGACACGAACCAGGTGTGCGTGAATGCCGGCGACGATGCCGAGGTCGACGTCGAGTACAGCAACAACTGTCCCTTCGGCGCCACGCTGATCATGTATCGGGGCGCCGCCGAGAGACCGGGAGCCGCGCAGACCCCGGAGCGCAAGCTCGGCCCGATACCGCTCATCAAGCCTCCCTACGCGCAACTGGTGGCGATCGATTTGAATGTTGGCGAGATCGCGTGGCGGGCGCCCTTCGGCGAGGGGAGCCGCGCCCTGCGCGAACACCCGTTGCTGCGCGGAGTCGATCTCCCGGAGCGGCTGGGCACGCGCGGAAACTCCGGCCCGCTGGCGACGAAGGGAGGCCTCGTGTTCCTCGGGGGCGGCGCCCCGTATCTGTATGCGTTCGACAGCGCGACGGGCGTTGAGATCTGGCGCGGGGCAACGCCGTTTCCGACGAACGCGAACCCCATGACCTACCGCGCCCGGTCCGGACGGCAGTTCGTCGTCATCGCGACGGGTTCCGGGTCGGAGGCGGCGCTCGTCGCGTTCGCGAGACCCCAGTAGACCGAGTCCGGGCGTCCAGCCGGTTTCCCGGCGGCCGCGATAGCCCCCGCCCGCCCCCCGCTTGGGTTGGCGCCAGGAGCGCCGGCCTCTGGCCGGCATCGCTCCGCGGAGTGGAGCGAAACTCCCGTCGTCAACCTTCCTGGATGGTGCGGCAGCCCAGCAGTGTGGCGCTGCGCCAGTCCCGGGCTTGTACGGGGATGCGCCGTCCCCGCTTGGGTTGGCGCGGTCGAGGCTGTTTGAGTCTGGGAGTTTCGCCTCGCTGTGCTCGGCGATGCCAGCCGGAGGCTGGCGCTCCTATCGCAGGATGCGGCGTTCGACGGCGAGGGCGTCGAGTTCCTGCCGGAGGTCTTCCTGTTCGGAGCGGAGACGGCTGGCGTCGAGGGGGCTCTGGAAGCTGGTCGGGTTGCGCGGCGCGGCCGGCAGTCCGCTGGCCCCGATCGCGGCGAGCGACGCCTCGATGTCCAGCAGGCGTTCCCGGATCTCGGTTTCCCGCGCGGCGATCTCCCGCAGCCGGTCGGCCGCCCGCGCGCGAACCGCCTCGGGATCGGCATCCCCCTCGCCCTCGGTGGGATCGATCACGCGGTCGGGATCCGGCGCCGGTTCCCGGATGGGGAGGTCGTAGCCCTCCGGATTCCGGTCCGGCGCATCCGGTGGCGGGGCCGTCGCCGCCCGCCCCCCGGGGCGGAGCTCGCTGTCGGTGAAGACGGGGGCGGCCCCGTCGCGTTCGCGGAGCGCCTCGATGCGGGCCCGGTTGCGCCGCGCCGCTTCGACCAGCGAAAGAGGGGCTTCCCGTGCCGGCGGCTGGGTTTTCGCGGCCGGCGACCGGGTTTCCCGCGCCGGCGTTTGGGTTTCCCGCGCCGGCGGCTGGGCGGCGCTCGCCGCCGCCGCGATCAGCAGCCCGGCGGCGAGGGCCGCCGCCAGTTCAGGCTTCGACCGGATTGCCGAAGCGGTCGCGGAGGACGTACGGCGGCAACCGGTACTCCTCGTGGAACATCTGGGTACGGACGGAACCCGTGACATGGCGCGCTATGTCTCTCCCGGTGAGCAGATAGACGACAGTGGGACAAAGGTCGCGCCGCATCACCTGTTCGGGGAAGACCGCACCCTGCCGGAAGTCGGGGCCGACCCCGAGCGTCCAGACGTTATGGGCGTAGTAGTTCCCCTGCGAGTGATGGAGCTGCCCGTAGACGTTGACCTCATCGTCGCGCCCGCATTCGGGTCGAAGCAGGATCGAGGTGGTGTCACGCAGGTACGGGTCGTTCTGGATGAAAGCGTAGAGATTGCCGATGAGCTCGTCGGTGGCGGCGATGTGCCGCCGGTACTGCTCGTAGTCGGTGTCGTAGTCCCAAAAACCGGCGTCGGCGTGGGCGTCGTCGAGCGCCAGCATCTGGATCGTGATGAGTTTGGGCCGGAAATCGCGGAGCAGGTGCTTGGCGATCTCGAAACATTGCCCGTCCCCGAGCGGGACCTCCCGGTCCACGAGCGAGGTCTTGGTGGACGCCGGCAGGTCGGTTCGCCGGGCGACCGCATCGGCCAGCCAGTCCTCGAGATCCTTGTGCGTTTGCCGCGTGTGTCCGAGTCCCGGCTCGATGCTGGCCTTCACCAGTTCCGCCGCCGACCGCTGCTCGTCTTCGTGGAACAGCTTGTTCATGGTCAGCGAATTGGCGCCGAACTGAGAGCCCCCCGTCGGGATGCGCGCTCCAGTGCTTCCGGTCGAAGACCCAGGAGCGGTAGTAGCTGACTCCCTGGAGCATCCAGTAGTCGTTCACCGAGCCGCCGAGTTCCTTGCGGACGGTCTCGGTCCAGGTGGGAAAGAGCGGGTGCTCGGAAACGGTTTCCCGTCCGGTCAGCATCTCGGTGTACATGTATCCGTGGAGGTTCGCGGTCTCGCCGAAGTCCTCGGTGAAGACGCTGCCCGCGTCCATCATCCGCGCCATGTGCGGGGCGTGGGCCCGATCCTCGACGGTGTCCTTCTTCCGGCAGCCGTTGCCGTAGAGGATCACCACGAGGTGCTTGGTCTTCAGGCTCCGGTCCGGGACCACCGAGGCGCGCTCCGCGGCGCCGGCCAGCAGCCGGCCCGGAGCGCCGCCGAGGCCGAGGGCCGCGGCGCCGGCGGCGCCGAGAAAGCGACGGCGATTCATGCTCATCGTTGTCGTCGCTCCGTTTCGGCCTCTGCCTTCCCCGCCTCCGGCGAGAAAACGACCTCCAGGCCGCGAACCTCTTCGTCGCGCACCGGGTTGAGGTTGAGGTAGTTCTGAGCCCGGTCGGACAGGTTCACCCGGGACACGGCGTAGGCGCCGCGTTCCTGCCAGGGCTCGATCTTCAGGGCCCCGCGAAAGACGTTCGGTTGCGGCACCAGCGAGGGCCGGTTCAGCGGCGGGTTCTTGCTCTCCAGCGAAACCCGCACCAGGTCGGCGCCGCTCGGACTCTGAAACGAGATGTAGACCTTGTCCACGCCGCTGAGGTTGTCCTCGACGAGCGCCGCGACGGGAATCGACTCGCCGGCCAGCGCCTCGCGCTGCGGGAGTTCGATGGCGAGCAGCGCCGGGGGCTCGTCATCCCTCTTCTCCGGATTCTCCTCGACGAGGACGGTCGCGTCTCGGAGCCCCGGGGCGGTGGCGGCGAAGAGCAGCGCGCTGTTTCGCGCCGCGTCGTAGAGCTCGACCTTCTGGATCTTCCAGAGACCGCCTTCGTACCACTCGGGAATCGAGAAGGCTCCGAGAAAACGGCCCGGCCGCCGGGCGTCGCCGATCAGGTCCGCCCGGACCGCCCGCCTCTTGGAGGGGCTCACGAAGACGGCCCGCGCCTGCGTGGGGCCGGCGAGGTTGTCCTCCGCGAAGGCCTCGACCCGGATCGTCTCTCCGGGGCCCACCGCCGGGGTCAGCACTGCGACGGACCGGAGCGTAGGCGGCGTCACGTCGGCCTCCGGGTTCTCGGAGACCACGAAGTAGGCCGGGCTGCCGTCAGCGGCGCGCAGGACCGGGTTGAACTCGGTGGAATACGCCTTCTTGTGTCCGTGCTCGTCGGTGATCATGGTCGAGCCGACGTTGTAGCGGCCGCCGGGATGATGGCGGTCCACCTTGCCGCGTCCGAGATAGAGCTTCTTGTCCTTCTCGTGCGGCTTGAAATTCACGTAGATCACCGACGCCCGGCCGTATTCCTGACTCCAGAACTCGGCGACGAAACGCCGTCCCTTCTCGAAGGCGGGCTCCACCCTGGCGATCGCCCGCACCGTGTCCCCGGGGTCCACCTCGAGGTCGATGACCTTGAACTCGGTGAGGGCGGTCGAACGGTGGTCCCCGCTCAACTCGCGCTGCGCCCGCTGCGCGCCGCGCCGGCGGTACTGGAAGACCTCCGGGATGTAGTCCTCGTCGGCAACCCCGAGCTGGCCCGTGACATCCGCGCTGGCCGGCTCGGTTCCCATCGTGACGTCCTCGACGATCTCGAAGGGATACTCGGCGGCTTTCGCCCCCTCGGCGTTTTCTTCCGCGCGCGGCGGCTCGGGCGGTTGCGTGGGCGCCTGGCTGGGCACATGCGCTGGCGCCGCCGAGGCGCCCGCCAACACGGCGAGTACCGCGAATCGCACCGTCATCAAGGGAAAACCGAAGCCGACCAGCCAATATATCATCCGCCCCCGCGCCTCGGCCCCCCGCCGCGGGGGCCCGTTTCCACGAAGCTTCGCAAGATAAACATGCCTCTATTCGCCCAGCGTTTCAGTCATATGGGGACCGAGAACGCATTCAAGATCGGGGAAGACATGGCCCGGGCCCGCGCCCGCGGCGTGGACGTCATTCCCTTCACCATCGGTGAACCCGACTTCGACAGCGCCCCGCATATCAACGAGGCCGGAATCGCCGCCATTCGCGCCGGGGACACCCACTACACCGACCCGGCCGGCATCGCGCCGCTGCGGGAAGCGCTGGCCAGTTACGTATCGCGGACCCGCGGCATCGAGGTGGCCGCGGACCGGGTCATCGTCCTTCCGGGGGCCAAGCCGGCGATCGGCTACACGATGATGGCCTACGTGGACCCCGGTGACGAGGTCATCTATCCGAGTCCGGGTTTCCCGATCTACGAGTCCTGGGTCACCTATCTGGGCGGCGTGCCCAAACCGCTGGTGTTGCGCGAGGAACGCGGGTTCTCATTTACGGCGGAGGATCTCGATCGGCTGCTGACCCCGAAGACGAAGGTCCTGATGCTCTGTTCGCCCTCCAACCCCACGGGCGGCGTCCTTCCGAAGGCCCTCCTCGAGGAGGTTGCCGCACTCCTGCGCGAGCGGGGCCGGCCGGACATCCGGGTCTACTCGGACGAGATCTACGAGCACATCACCTTCGACGGTTTCGAGCAGACGTCGATGGCGTCGTTGCCGGGGATGGAGCGCCACACGATCATCGCGAGCGGGCACTCGAAGGGCTACGCGATGACCGGTTGGCGGCTCGGCTGGTGCGTGCTTCCCACCGCCGAAGAAGCGCTCCGGTTCAAGCAGATCAACATCAACACCGTGAGTTGCGTGCCGCCCTTCATTCAGCAGGCCGCCCGCGAGGCCCTCGAGAACCCGAAGACCGCCGAGGTGGTCGCCTCGATGGTGGGAGAGTTCCAGCGGCGCCGCGACTTCGTGGTGCCGGCCCTCAACGCGATTCCCGGAATCCGCTGCCGGAATCCGCTCGGCGCCTTCTACGTGTTTCCGAACATCTCCGGCGTCTGTGAATCGCTCGGCGCCACCGCGCACTTCGAGTCGCTGCCGGATTCCCTGAAGGCGGGGACCAGTCCGGCAACCCTGATTTCCCGTTTCCTCCTCTACTACCACGGGGTGGCGCTGGTGGATCGCCGCAGCTTCGGCGTGATCGGTAGCGAGGGACAGGACTTCCTGCGGCTCTCCTACGCGGCGGACATGGATTCGCTTCGCGAGGGAATCCGCCGGATCGCCGCCGGCGTGGCCGACCACGACGGGTTCGCCCGTTTCCTCGCCGATGAAATTGCACTGGGAATCGCCGCATGAGTCGCATCTTCGTTACCCGTCCCATTCCGGAAGCCGGCCTCGCCATCCTGCGCGCCGCGGCTGACGTGGAGGTGGCGCCCACCGCCGATGGCGATTCGACCCCCCGGGAGCAGGTCCTGGCCGGCGCCCGGAGCGCCGACGTGCACGTCTCGCTCCTGACGGAAGCGGTGGACCGGGAACTCATGGAGTCGGCTCCGCAACTGCTCGGGGTCGCCAACTACGCGGTCGGCTTCAACAACGTGGACGTGGACACCGCGACCGAACTTGGTCTGCCCGTCACCAACACGCCCGGGGTCCTGACCGACACCACGGCGGACCTGGCGTGGGCGCTGCTGATGTCGGCGGCCCGCCGGGTGGTTCCGGCCGACGCCTACATGCGACAGGGCAAGTACCGGATCTGGGGGCCTTCGCTGATGCTGGGCGCCGACGTGAGCCCGGGCGGCGACGGGCGCCGGAAGGTGCTGGGAGTGGTCGGCTTCGGCCGCATCGGCCGGGCGATGCACAAGCGCGCCCAGGGATTCGATATGGACGTGCTGGCTTTCGACCCGCCCATGAAGGCGATCATCGAGGCCCGCGACGACGTGGAGTACGCCGAGTTCGACGAGCTTCTCGCTCGCAGCGACTTCGTCACCATCCACACCGATCTCAATCCCTCCACCCATCACCTCTTCGATGCGTCCGCCTTCCGGAAAATGAAGAACAGCGCCATCCTCATCAACACCGCACGAGGTCCGGTGGTGCACGAGGCCGCGCTCGTGGAAGCGCTCAAGTCGGGCGAGATCGGCGGTGCCGGTCTCGACGTATTCGAGCGCGAGCCCGCGTTCGAGCCGGGACTCGCGGAGTGCGACAACGTCGTGATGCTGCCGCACGTCGCGAGCGGCAGCGTGGCGACCCGGGACCGCATGGCCACCATGTGCGCCGAGAACGCGGTCGCGCACCTGAACCGGGAGCGGGCTCCGAACTGTGTGAACCCCGAGGTTTACGAGACCGAGGCGTACCGGCAGCGCGTCGCGCGCTAGCAACACTTCGTGCAGCCGGCTGAGGCACCGCGCCCGGAATCCGGCGGCGGTGCTTCGGCTGCAGGGCCGCGATGAGCCAGACCTTCGTCATCGTCGCCGTCTGCGTCTATCTGGCGGGGCTGATGTTCCTGGGGGTGGTCGCCTCCACCCGGATCCGGAACGCCACCGATTTCGTCGTCGCCGGCCGCCGGCTCGGACTCGGGCTCTGCACCTTCACCCTCTTCGCGACCTGGTTCGGCGGCGGAACGCTCATCGGAGCGGCGGGAGCTTCCTACGCCGGCGGCCTCAACGCGGTGGTGGCCGACCCCTTTGGCGCGGCGCTCTGCCTGCTGCTTGCCGGGGCGTTTTACGTGCGGCTGCTGCGGCGCATGCGGCTCCTCACGGTTCCCGACTTCTTCCGCCAGCGCTTCGGCCGGGGGGCGGAGATCCTCTCGGCGCTCTCCATCCTTCCGGCCTACATCGGCTGGGTGGGTTCGCAGCTCCTGGCGGTCGGCACCGTGCTTTCGGCGATGGCCGGCCTCCCCTTCGTCGCCAGCATCCTGATCGCCGCCGCCATCGTGCTCGTCTACACGGTGCTCGGCGGGATGTGGGGAGTGACGCTTACCGACTTCTTCCAGGCGCTGGTCCTGATTGCCGCGATCTCGCTGCTGCTGCCGATCGTCCTTGGGGAAGCCGGCGGAGTTTCTGGCGTGCTCGAGCGCCTGCCGGAGGGACGCACCCGCTTCCTGCCGACCGGCGGCCTGCTGGAATGGCTCTTCTTCCTGCAGGCGTGGCTGGTGATCGGGCTCGGAAACCTACCGGGCCAGGACCTCATGCAGCGGGCACTCAGTTCCCGGAGCGAACGGGTGGCGCAGTGGGCCGCCTACTTCGGGGGCTCGCTCTACCTGGTGGTCGGCCTCATTCCGGTGGCCCTCGGCCTGATCGGCTCGGTCCTGATGCCGGGACTCCAGAACCCCGAGGAAATCGTTCCGCGCCTCGCGATGGAGTACCTGCCTCCCGCGGGCCTCGCCCTGTTCCTCGGGGCGCTCTTCTCGGCGCTCATGAGTTCGGCGGACAGCGGTCTGCTCGCTCCGGCAAGCGTCTTCGGCCAGAACATCATGAGGAACCTGGCCCCCGACCTGAAGCCGAAGGAGGTCTTGGTCGCGGTTCGCGTGGGGGTGGTGATCTTCTGCGGTCTGGCGCTGGCGGTAGCCCTCTGGTTCCAGAGCGTCTATTCGCTCATGGTCGAATCGTGGACGGTGATGATGGTGGGCCTCTTCGGCCCGCTCACCCTGGGCATGTACTGGAAGCGGACCAACGCTCCGGGAGCGGTGTCGGGGATCGTCGCCGGCCTGGCTGTCTGGCTGGGGCTCGTCGGAGTGGAGCTCGTCTCGGAGGCGGTCGCGCCGGGGACCGCGACGGAGCTTCCGAACGCGCTCATCGCCACCCCGGTCTCCCTGCTCGTGACGGTCGGGGTGTCGCTGCTGACCCAGAAGAGCCACCCGCCGCGGGTTCTCACCGACGCCTCCGGCCAGCCCATCGAGGCCAAGGGTCGGCTCGGCACCCTCGCCCTTCGTCCGCCGGCGGCGGGGTAGGCGCACCTTGGCCCTGTCCGCGGGGGCCGGCTGGAGAGTTGCGCCGACCGCGCTCGCCCACGCGGAAGCGCTGGCCGCACTCCAGCGGATCGTGTTTCCGACGCTGGACCCGTCGGAACGTTTTGCAGCCGAGCACTACCGCCGCCACGTCGAGCTCTTTCCGGAGGGCCAGTTCGTCGCCCTCCCGGACGAACCGCCGCATGCCCCCATCGCCTCGACTTCCACCCTGCGGCTCGACCTCGACCTGAAGAACCCGCGGCATCGTTTTCCCGAGTTCCTGGGCGGGCTGTCGCTCGCCGCCCACGACCCGGACGGAGAGTGGCTCTACGGGGCCGATGTCGGCGTCCACCCGGATTGGCGCCGCCGCGGCATCGCCCGGGCGCTCTACACCGCCCGTCAAGCCACCGCGCTGCGCCTCGGACTGCGCGGCCAGCTCACCGTCGGCATGCTGAACGGTTACGGGGCGGTTGCGGACCGCATGAGCGCCCACGAGTACTACGGGCGTCTGATCGCGGGGGCTCTCGAAGACCCCACCGTCTCCGCGCAGCTGCGGATCGGTTTCCGTCCGGGAGGTCTGATTCCGGACTACGTTCAGGATCCGCGCTGTGGCGGCTACGGCGTCCTGCTGACCCTCCCCGCGGATCAGCAGGTTTCCGGCTCTTAACGGTTCTTCCGGCGCGCTTCAGACCGCCACTGCTTGTTGACGGTCGGAAGCAGTCAGAATAATCTATAAAACAGACTACTCTGAAGGAGGGAAACCCCTCATGGACAAATCCACCGCACACGGCGACTTGGCGCTGGTTGACCGGATCCTCGCCGCGGACCGCTCGCTGCACATCCCGCCGCTCATCCTCCTGGCCTGGGGTCTGTACGGCGGGGTCATCAACGGGGTGCAGCAGGCTCGCGAAGCCGGACTGCGCGTGCCGCCCGACAGCTCCTTCCATCTGCCCCTGATGCTGGCGGCGATCGGAATCAGCGTCTGGGCCGCCAGCCGGCAGGCCGATGGGCGCGAAACCGCGGCGGACAGCCAGGCGGGCGTCACGTTCGCGGCGGCCTTCGGTGTGATCTTGCTCTTGAACCTCACCGCCCAGCACTCGGTGATCCCCGCGAGGGCGATGTCCCTCTTCTGGAGCGGCGGCCTCAGCATCGCGCTCCTGATCGTGGGTCTCCAGGCGAGTCGGCCGCTCCTCATGGGCGGGGTCGCGCTGCTCGCCGCCTCCGCCTTAGCCGGGTTCACTCCCGCCTGGTTCCACGGGACGCTCGCGCTCGGGTGGATCGCGGGTATGGCGGTTCCCGCCATTGTGCTCTGGACTCGACGCGTTCATGGATGAGCTCCTGCTGTCCCGGGTGCGCCTGGCGGTCATCGCGGAATTGGTGGCGGTAGACTGGGCCACCTTCACCGACCTGCAAAAGTCCGTGAAGGCCACGAACGGCAACCTGAGCGCCCACCTCGGGAAATTGATCGAGGGCGGTTACGTGATCGAGCGCAAGCGCTTCGTGCGCCGCCGCCCGCAGACCCGCTATCGCCTGACCGAAGTCGGCCGCGTCGCGCTGTTGCGACACGTCGAGCGACTCCAGGCGCTGATCGCCGCAGAGCGATGATGTTGCGCCGCGCCGTCTGTAAGATTGGCGAGCCCCGAACGTACCGGAGACGGACCCTTCTCCGGCCTTCAATCCGGAGCAGCTCCCGCACCGAGTGCCCGGAACCTTTGCCTCTCATGCCGCGTAGGCTCTTGATCCAGGAAAATGAATCCTTCAACACCCGCTGACCGGCTCGCCGAACTCAAGATCGGCGAGGAGCAGCGCGGGTCGCGCCCTTTCGCGCTGATGACGGCGATCATCGGCGGGATCCTGGTGCTCGGGGGCGGTGTCTCGGCGGTCTTCCTGCTGGGATCAGAACCGGAGGTGCTCGCGGTCCGCACCGCGCGGGTGCGGTCCGTGTCGGTGGATGCCGGCACCACGGTCCTCAACGCGAGCGGCTACGTGACCGCGCGGCGTCAGGCAACCGTCTCTTCCAAGACCGCGGGGCAGATCACCGAGATCGCCATCGAGGAAGGCATGGAGGTCGCCGCCGGCCAGGTGCTCGCCCGGCTCGACTCCTCGAACCTGGAGCGAAATCTCCGGCTGGCGGAAGCGCAGACGGCGGCGGCCGGCAAGGCGGTCTTCGAGGTGGAGGCCCAGCTCGCCGAGGCGCGCCTCCGCCAGGACCGCACCCGGCGCCTGGTGGAACAGGAGGTTGCCGGGCAGGCGGACCTCGATCAGGTCAACGGCGAGGTCGCCACCCTCGAAGCGCGCATCGAGCGCCAGCGCGGGGACATCCGGGTCTCGGAGCGGCAGGTGGAAGTCATCCGCCAGCAGATCGAGGACATGGTGATCCGGGCGCCCTTCGACGGCGTGATCACCGCCAAGAACGCGCAGCCCGGCGAGATGATGTCCCCGATCGCCGGGGGTGCCGGGTTCACCCGCACCGGCATCGGCACGATCGTGGACATGACCTCCCTCGAGATCGAGGTGGACGTCAACGAGGCCTACATCAACCGGGTGTCGCCGGAGCAGCCGGTGGACGCCGTGCTCGACTCCTACGACGATTGGACGATTCCGGCGCGCGTGATCGCGATCATTCCGACGGCGGACCGCGACCGGGCCACGGTCCGGGTGCGGATCGGTTTCGAAAAGCTGGACCCCCGGATCCTGCCGGACATGGGAGTCAAGGTGAGTTTCCGGTCCGCGGAAGCGGAGCCGGAAGAGGCCCCGGAGGGCCTGCTGGTCGCGGCTGCCGCGTTGTTCCAGGACACCGGCCGGGACCTCGTCTATCTGGTGCGCGACGGACGGGTCCAGCGTCGCGCGGTACGGCTCGGCGACCGGCGCGGGACGGACGTGTTCGTGCTCTCCGGACTGGTGGAGGGTGACCGCGTGGTCGTGGAGGGCCTCGAAAACCTCGAGGACGGGGCGGAAGTAATAGAAGCGGCAGCCGCCCCGTAAGTCGGGGAGGGAGGCAATCCGATGAGCGAAAGAGAACTTTCTGAACCGCAGGGTGGCCACGGCGCCGAGGCGCCGGCCGAAGCCATGGTGGACGTGCGGAACGCCACCCGGACCTTCCGCCGGGGGCGGACGCCGGTTCCGGTGCTGCGGGGACTCAGCCTCCGCATGGAGCAGGGCGATTTCCTGGCCCTCATGGGGCCGTCGGGTTCCGGAAAGTCCACCCTGCTGAACCTGATCGCCGGGCTTGACCGGCCGACGGGCGGTGAAGTGATCGTCGGCGGTTCGCCGATCCACCGCCTTTCCGAGCGGAAGCTCGCCGGCTGGCGGGCCCGCAACATCGGCTTCGTCTTCCAATTCTCGAACCTCCTCGGGGCGCTGAACGCCGAACGGAACGTCGCGGTACCGCTGCTGCTGACCTCGTTCTCGGCGCGCGAGCGCCGCCGCCGCGTCGAGATCGCCCTCGAGATCGTCGGCCTTTCCGAGCGGGGCAAGCATCGTCCCCGGGAGCTTTCGGGCGGCGAACAGCAGCGGGTCGGCATCGCCCGCGCCCTGGTGAACGATCCCGTGCTCCTCGTCTGCGACGAGCCGACCGGGGATCTCGACCGGGCGACGAGCGGCGAGATTCTGGATCTTCTGGTGGCGCTGAACCGCGACCAGGGGAAGACGATCCTGATGGTGACCCACGACCCGGAGGCGGCCGAGCGCGCGTCCCGGATTCTCCATCTGGTGGACGGCCAGCTGGCCGACTGTGGACACGACGGCACGATCGTGCTGCCCGCCCACGAGCCGGCGGGGGCGGCCGTATGAGTTCCTTCACCCTGATCAGCGCGGCGCTCCGCCGCAAGAAGACGCGCACGTTCCTGACCTTTTCCTCGGTGGTCTTCGCGTTTCTCATCTTCGGGGTCCTGTCGATGCTGCAGACCGCCTTCTCGATGGGGGTGGATATCGCCAACGAGGACCGGCTGGTGGTCCGCCACAAGGTGTCCCTGTTCCAGCTCCTTCCCCAGTCTTACGAGGCGGACATGGAGGAGGTGCCGGGCGTCGTGGACGCCGTGCACTTCACCTGGTTCGGCGGCGTGTACCAGGATCCCGCCAACTTCTTCATGCAGTCTCCGGTGGAGCCCGCGGAGTACCTCGACATGTATCCGGAGGTCCTGGTGCCGGAGGAGGCGAAGCTTCGCTGGATCGAGACCCGAAACGGCGCCATCGTCGGCCGGGCGCTGGCTGAGCGGTTCGGCTGGAGGTTGGCGACCGGATTCCGCTCCAGCCCACCATCTGGCAGCAGCAGGGGCGGGGCGACGAGGCCTGGGAGTTCGAGCTGGTCGGCATCTACGAGAGCGACGTCGAAGGCTTCGACGAGACCCAATTCCTGTTCCGCTACGACTTCTTCGACGAGGCGCGCTCGTTCGGCCGCGGGACAGATCGGCTGGTTCGCGGTCCGAATTGCCGATCCCGACCGGGCCGCCCGAAGATCGCCGCCGCGATCGACGACACGTTCCGGAACTCGGCGGCCGAGACCAAGAGCGAGTCCGAAGGCGCCTTCGCCGCCGGATTCGCCAACCAGGTCGGCAACCTGGGGCTGATTGTGACCTCGATCCTGGGCGCGGTCTTTTTCACCATCCTGCTGGTGGCGGGGAACACGATGGCCCAGTCCGTGCGCGAACGGATCGGCGAGATCGGGTTGCTGAAGGCGCTCGGGTTCACCGCCACCCGCGTGCAGCGGCTCGTTCTCATGGAATCGGTGACCCTGGTCACCACCGCCGGGTTCCTGGGCATGGTGCTTGCCGTGGGGCTCGAGAGGGTTCTCCGCCCGGCGCTCGCCGCCTATTTCCCCGGTCTCTTCCTGCGGCCTCAGGACCTTCTCCTCGGGCTGGGTCTGGCGGTGGTCACCGGCCTGATCGTCGGGATCTTTCCCGCGCGGCGGGCGATGCGTCTCGAGACGGCGCTCGCGCTGCGGCGCTTGTAGGGAGTAGGGAACATGGGCGTAGGATCCCTCCTGCGGCAGTGCCAGGCCGTCACCCGCTACAACCTGGAAACCATCTGGGAGCGGCGCGCCGTCTCGGCGGTCGCGATCTTCGGTATCGCCGGAGTCGTAGGGGTCCTGGTCGCCGTGCTCTCGATGGCGGCCGGATTCAGGTCGGTGGTGACCGGGCAGGCGCGCGACGACGTGGCGGTAGTGCTCCGTTCGGGCTCCACCGGCGAGTCCGCCAGCATCCTGAACCACCAGGACATCCAGCTCCTTTGGGAGGCCCCCGGGGTGGCGCGGGGGCCCGACGGCGCCCTCGTCTCTCCGGAACTGTTCGTGATCATCGACCGGAAGAAGATGGGCGCGGGAACCGACGCGAACGTCCCGCTCCGGGGTGTGGAAGCCGCGGCCTTCACGCTGCGCGACCAGTTCGAAATCGTGGAGGGCCGGAACTTCGAGCCGGGACGGAACGAGGTCATCGTGGGCGACGGGGCGGCCGGCGCCTTCGAGGGCTTGCTCGTCGGGGACCGGATCGACGTGGGCCGGGCCTCCTGGGAGGTCGTTGGCAGGTTCACGGCCGGCGGCGGCGTCGCCGAGTCGGAGATCTGGACCGACAACCGCATCCTCCAGCAGATGTACCAGCGCGGCAACTCCTGGAACGTCGCCCTCGTCCGCCTGACGGACGCCGGGATGTTCGACGAGTTCGAACAGGCGCTGGCCGATGATCCGCGGGTGAGCCTGGGCGCCCAGCGTCAGACCACCTACATGGCCGCCCAGTCCGCTCCGATCGAGACGTTCATCTCGGTGGTCGGCTGGATCATCGTCGTCATGATGTCGGCCGGCGCCGTGTTCGCGGCGCTCAACACCATGTACGCGGCGGTGTCCTCCCGCTCGCGTGAGATCGCGACCCTGCGCGCCCTTGGATTCTCCCGGTTGCCGATCGTGCTCTCGGTGATGATCGAGTCGCTCGTCTTCGGGCTGATCGGTGCGGCGGCCGGCGGGGCGGCCTCCTGGCTCCTCTTCGACGGGTTCCGGGCGGCGACGATCAACTGGGCTTCCTTCAGCCAGGTGGCCTTTGCCTTCGAGGTGACCCCGCAACTCCTGGTGCAGGGGATCGTCCTGGCCCTGATCATCGGGGCCATCGGGGGCTTCCTGCCGGCGGTGGGCGCCGCCCGCCGCAGCGTGATTGGGGCCCTCCGCGAACAGTAGGGCAGCCTGCCCCGCTCCACCGGATCGCCGCCGGGAGTGCCGTCCGGGACTGCGGATCTGATGCGGGCGATCGTTCAGGACTCCTACGGACCGGCGCGCGTCCTCGAACTGCGAGACATCCAAAAGCCGGCGTTCGGCGAATCGCAGGTCCGTCTCCGCGTGCGCGCCGCGTCCTTCAATGCGGGGGACTGGTACATGATGACGGGTCTCCCGTACCTGCTGCGGATTGGCTTCGGAATTCGGGCGCCGCGGGAGAAAGTGCCGGGCAACGACGTGGCCGGAGAAGTCGAGTCGGTCGGCACGAAGGTCACGCGGTTCCGGCCCGGGGATTCCGTCTTCGGTGCGTGCCGGGGGGCCTTCGCGGAGTACGCGTGCGCCGACGAAAAGAGCCTCTCGGCAAAGCCGGCGAGCGTCACCTTCGAGGAGGCGGCGGCCGTTCCGGTCGCGGGTCTGAGCGCTCTCCAGGCACTCCGCGATCAGGGGCGTCTGCAAGCTGGGCACCGAGTACTGATTACGGGCGCCGCCGGTGGCGTTGGCTCGTTCGCCGTCCAGCTCGCCAAGTCGTTCGGCGCGGAGGTCACGGGCGTCTGCAGTGCCGCGTCGGCCGACCTCGTCCGATCGGTCGGGGCCGATCAAGTGGTCGACTACACGCGGGACGACTTCGCCCCCGGCGAGCGGGGTTTCGACCTTATGGTCGATATTCGCGCGACCTGGCCCCTTTCCGCGTGCCGGCGACTGCTCAAGCCGGCGGGCGCCTACGTACTGGTCGGCGCGCCACGCGGGGGCCGCCTGCTCGGACCGCTGATCCCGACCCTGAAGGTGATCGCGTCGAAACCGGTGGTGCGGCACCGCCTTCGCTTCTTCGTGGCGCGCGTCAACAGCGAGGACCTGTCGCTTCTCGGGGAGCTGATGGAATCCGGCAAGCTAAGGCCCGTCATAGACAGCACCTATCCCCTGAGCCGACTCCCGCAGGCGATCCAGCACTGGGAGGCGGGTCGCGTGAGAGGAAAAGTGGTCGTCACCGTGCCGGGCGCGAAGTCGCCCCGGTGAACGCCGCGGAGAGTCCAGCCAACCTTTCGGCAATGCGGTCGGAGAGTTCGACCGGCGTTCCCGTCGCTCCCCGGCTCAGTTCAGCCCGCGCCGCCGGAGCAGGGGCTCCACCTCGGCGTCCCGGCCGCGGAAGGTCCGGAAGAGGTCCATCGCCTCGATGCTGCCCCCTTTCGAGAGCAGGGTCGCGCGGAAGTGGTCGCCGTTTTCGCGCTTCAGTCCGTCGTTCTCCCGGAACCACTCCACTGAATCGGCGTCCAGCACCTCGCTCCAGATGTAGGAGTAGTAGCCGGCCGAGTAGCCGCTGCTCCAGATGTGGGAGAAGTAGGTGGTCCGGTAGCGGGGCGGCACCGGAGCGAAGGCCACGCCCGCCGCTTCGAGCGCCGCCTCCTCGAAGGCGAGGACGCCATCGGCAGCGGGGGTCTCGCCCACCCCGAGTTGATGCCAGGCCAGGTCGAGCAACGTCGCGGCCAGATACTCGGTGGTGGCGAATCCCTGGTTGAAGGTGCGCGCCGAGAGCACCCGGTCGAGCAGGTCCCCCGGGATCGGCTCTCCGGTCTCGTAGTGGACCGCGTAGTTCCTGAGCACCTCCGGCCAGGTGGCCCACATCTCGTTCACCTGTGAGGGGTACTCCACGAAATCGCGGGGCACCGAGGTGCCGGAGAAGTAGGGGTAGCGCACGTTCGAGAAGAGGCCGTGCAGCGCGTGCCCGAACTCGTGGAACATGGTGATGACCTCATCGAAGGTCAGCAGGGTGGGTTCGCCTTCCGGAGGCTTGGGGACGTTCAGGTGGTTGGCGACCACCGGCTGCGTTCCGAGAAGGCCGGACTGCGAGACGTAGGCGTTCATCCAGGCGCCGCCCCGCTTGGAAGGCCGCGCGTAGAAGTCGCCGATGAAGAGGCCGAGGGGTGACCCGTCCTCCTCGAAGACCTCCCAGATCCGCACGTCGGGGTGATAGACCGGTAGCTCGGGCCGCTCTTCGAAGCGCAGGCCGAAGAGCTGGTTCGCGGCGAAGAAGACCCCGTTCACCAACACCCCGTCCATCTCGAAGTAGGGCTTGAGTTGCGAGGCATCGAACGAAAACCGCTCGGCTCGCAGTTTCTCGGTGTAGTAGGACCAGTCCCAGGCGGCGACCTCGATGTCGTCGCCCTCGGAGCGGGCGAGTTCCGCCAGATCGTCGGCTTCGCGCCGCGCGTTCGCCACCGCCCTCGGGGTGAGCCCGGACAGGCGGCCGTTCACCGCGTCGATGGTCTGCGCCGTCTGCTCCTCCAGCACGAAGGCCGCGTGGTGGGGGTATCCGAGGAGCGCGGCGCGCTCGGCGCGGAGGGCAGCGATCTGCACGACCACTTCCCGGTTGTCGTGTTCCCCGCCGCGGCTGCCCCGCGCGAGCGACGTCTTCGCAATCCGCTCGCGAAGCCCCCGGTCCTCGAGCGAGGACAGCGCCGGTTGGCCACTCGTGTTCAGGAGGGCAATCACGTACTTGCCTTCGAGATCGCGCGCCTTCGCCGCCTCGGCCGCCGCGGCGATCTCTCCCTCGGACAGCCCGGCAAGCTCCTCGGCGGAATCCACAACCACCGCCGAGGCATTCACCTCGTCGAGGGTGTTCTCGCTGAAGGCCGCCGAGAGGGAAGCGAGTTCGGCGTTGATCTCCCGCATCCGCTGCTTCTCGGGTTCGGAAAGCAGTGCGCCGGCGCGGGCGAAGTCGCGCCGGTACTGCTCCACGAGACGCACTTCCTCGGGTGAGAGGCCCGATTCGTTGCGGGCCGCGTAGAGCGACTCCACGCGGGCGAACAGATCGGCGTTCAGCAGGATCTGGTCCGAGTGCGCCGCCAGCTTGGGCGCCATCTCGGCGCGGATGGCGTTGATCTCGTCGTTGGTGTCGGCGGACGACAAGCTGAAGAAGACCCGCGCCACGCGGTCGAGAAGGCGTCCCGACCGCTCTATGGCGACCAGGGTGTTCTCGAGGGTGGCCGACTCCGGGGAGGCGGCGATCGCCTCCACCTCTTCGATCTGCTCGGCCATGCCGCGCTCGAAGGCGGCTCGGTAGTGGCTGTCGTCGATGAGGTCGAAGTGGGGTAGCCCGTAGGGCAGGGTGCTCTCGTTGAAGAAGGGGTTCTCGCTCATTTCCGGTTCAGGCGCCCCACCGCACCCGGCGGCGAGGACCAAGGCCGCTCCGGCGGCTGGCAGAGTCCGTTTGGTCATTGTTCTTGCTCCTGTGGTTCGGATGCCATCCACCGAATCGCGGTAGCGGCAGGCCTTCCCGATGTTTTTGCTCCCCCCAGGCAGATGCCCTCATGCGGCATCCCAGGGGTTGATGATGCGTACCCCGCAATCCCGAAAGTCGGTGGTGTTGCGGGTGGCGATCGTCGCGCCGTTGGATCGCGCTATTGCAGCGATCTGGCAATCGAGAGGAGTGATTGGATTCCCGGCTTTCCGGCGTCGGGCGCCGATCTCGGCGAACTCGACGGCAGCAGCCCGATCGAAAGTCAGAATGCGTCCCATGAACGCCGCGCTGAAGAATTCGTCCGCCATCGCGACCAGTTCGTTACGTCGTTTTCCAGTCGGCAGGCGGCGATCCCGTACCGGAGTTCGCCCTCACTTACCGTAGTTGTGTAGAGCCCGCCGCGCGGTTGGAGTTGGGTCCACGCCGCCACCCGCGAATCCGGCTGAGGACGCAGCAACTCGGAAATCACGTTGGTATCGACAACGATCACGAGACGTCATCGGAGCTGAAGTCCGGTGGATCCCGCATCGGTTCACGGGGTGGGAGCTCGAGTTCCACTCCGCCGAGGGGCTCCACGATCCGCCGGATCGCGCCGTAGAGGTTTTCTTCCGGGTCCGGGGTGGCATCCACGGCGGCCGTCAGGATCGTGCGGGCCTCGGCCTCCATGGATCGCCCCTTCTCGGCGGCGCGGATGCGCAGCCGCTGCTTGGTTGTTTCGTCGAGGTTGCGGATGGAAAGGCTGGCCACCGGAGTCCTCCTTCGCGGCCGGATTGTAACGCTCTCAATGCCTGCGTTGCATGGAATGAGAGCATCGACAGCGGCGTTACGGGTCCCCGGGAGTCAGTAGCCGGGGTTCTCCACGTCCACCTCAACCGTCCGGTTGCGCCTCGGGTTGTGGCGCTCGTGGCCGTAGCCGCGCGGGTTGGCGACGAACCAGACATCCGCGCCGGATGTCCGGTCGCGGAAGAACGCCGGATGGTGGGTATGCCCGTAACACCAGACCCGGGTCTTGCCGAGGAGTCCGCCGCCGGTTTCCTTCGCCTCCTCGAACAGCCCGTTGTAGTACGAGCCGTTCGACGCCGGTTCGTAGCCATCCCGAAGGCCGCCGGAGTGGGGAACCGAGTGCGTCACGACCACGACATGCTCGACGGCCGCGTCGTCGCGGGCGCATTCGAACTGCTGGAACAGGGTGCGCCTCGATTCCTTCCACCGTTCCAGCGCCTGCTGCGGGTCGCCTCCCGGGAAGACGAGCCGCGCGTCGTTGGAGCGCCAGCGCCACCACTCCGACTGCACCCGGAACGAACCGGAGGATGGCTCGTGGAACTGGTACCACCCGTTTGCGCCAACAAAAGCCGTGTTGCCCAGACGAAACGGCCCTTTGCGGTCGAGATAGTGGACGTTGGCGGGAAACGCTTCCTGGAGCTGGTTCCGCGTCCCGTCGATTTCGCCTCCCGACGAATAGAACTCGTGGTTGCCGTCAACGAACACGACGTCCCGATAGACCCGGGCCAAGGCGGCTACCGCGTTCGCCGTCACCTCGACCCGGTTGCCCACGTCGCCGGCGATCACCAGCGTCTCGGAGTCGCCGGTACGGACCGGCAGGTCGCGCCAGCCGATGTCCTGATGGACATCCGAAACCAGGTCGAACCGCACCGTGATCCTCTTCGGGTGAACCCGTGGTTGACGGCTACCGCCGGTAGGACTGCGCCCGCCGTATCTCGCGTTCGGCTTCGGCGGCTCGGCCCTGGCGGTTATAGACATCGGCGAGCACGAAGTGCCCGAGCGGGGCCATCTCCGGCTCCGGCTCGAGGGCGAGGCCGCGAAGCGCGACCTCCTCGGCCTCCTCCAGCTCACCCCGGTCCAGGAGTACCTTGGACAGGTAGAGATATCCGACCGCGAACTCGGAGTTGTGTTCCAGGGCGGACCGGAACGATGCCTCCATCCGTCCCGGGTCTCCCATCGCTCCGTAGAGCTTCGCCACGTTGAAGTGGGAACGGAAGTCCCGCGGCGCCATCTCGAGACGCGTTTCGTACGCCTCGATGGCGCGCGAGCCGTCGCCGCGTTCCTCGAACAGGAGCGCCAGGTTGTACCAGGCGTCGGAGAGCTGGTCGTCCATTTCCAGGGCGAGGCGCAGCTCGGCTTCGGCCTCGTCGAGGCGACCCAGGCTCAGCAGGCACTGGCCCTTGAGGTTGCGGGCCGGCGCCCGCTCCTCGCCGGTCGCCTCGAGTCCGGCGAGCACCTCCAGGGCCTCGCCGTACTCCTCCTTGGCGGCGTGGATCTCGGCGAGGTGGTAGAAGGCCTTGTTGTCGTTCGGGTCCAGTTCCAGCAGGCGCCGGTAACCGGCGGCGGCTTCGTCGTAGCGGGCCGCCAGCCGGTAGGCGTCGGCGAGCCCCAGGATCGCGGACTTGTATTCGGGGTCCAGCGCCAGCGCTTCGCGATACGACCCGATCGCCCCGTCCCAATCCTCCCGTTTTACGAAAAGGTTGCCGAGGATCAGGTGAGCCTCGAGGATCCAGGGGTCCTCGTCCAGGACGCGCCGCACCTTGGCCATCGCGTCCTCGATGCGGTCCTCGGTGGAGTCGGTGCCCGCCGCCTTCAGCAGGTTGTAGAGAACGATCTTGTCCTTGGGATCGGCGAGCGGGGCGCCCTCGTCCACCCGGACGCGGGAAGATCCGCCCAGATACCCGAGGGCCGCCAGTTGCGCCCGGGTCTCCTCGTCCAGCTCTTCGGGCGCCTGCTCGTCCGCGCCCTCTCTCCCCAGTTCCACGACCATCCGGTCGAGCCGCGCCTGGAGTTGCCGCACCTGCCCGGGCCGGTCGGGAGCGAGATTCGTCGTCTCGCCGGGATCGTCGAGTACCTCGAAGAGTTCCGGCCGCGGCGCCGAGATGAAGTGAAGCAGGCCGTTCCTGAGGGAGTGCAACGGGGACCAGCCGTAGTGGTTCCGGGGATAGAGGCTTTCCGAGTACGCCCACAGTCCCAGGTCGGCCTGCGATCCGTCCGCCAGGGGGGTGAGGCTCGCGCCCTGAACGACACCCGGAATGGGGACGCCGACCAGATCCAGCACCGTCGGCATCAGGTCGATTCCCCGGACTTGCGCCGGGACGCGCAGCCCGCGCCCGATCTGCCGGTACGGGGCGCGCAGCAGGAAGGGCACCTGCATCGCGGCGTCGTAGATGAAGAACCCGTGGGCGCCCTCGCGATGACGGCCGAGGCTCTCGCCGTGGTCACCGATCAGGACCAGCAGGGTGTCCTCGGCGAGGGCGTTTGCGTCGAGCCAATCGAGGAGCCGGCCGACCAGGGAGTCCGTGAACAGGACTTCCGCGTCGTAGGCGGCGTCCGGGTAGCCGCTCACCCGGGACGCCCAGGGCTCGGGGGCCTCGTAGGGCCAGTGCGGGTCGTAGAGGTGGATCCAGGAAAAGAACCGTTCGTCCTTCACGTCCGCCATCCACGCGAGCGCCGCGTCGAGGACTTCGTCTCCGGGGCGCTGCACGCTGTCGAGGCTGATGCGCTCGAACTCGCGGAAGTTGAAGTCGTCGAAATAGCGGTCGAATCCCTGGTCCAGACCCCAGCGGGAGTCCACCACGAAGGCTGCAACGAACGCTCCCGTCCGGTATCCGGCTCCGCCCAGCACCTCGGCCAGGGTCTCGGACTCCTCGCGGACGTAGTACCCGCCGTTGTCGCGCACCCCGTGGAACATGGGATAGGTCCCGGTGAACATGGAGGTGTGCGAGGGCAGGGTGAGCGGGACCGTCGCCGTCGCCTGCTCGAAGAGGACTCCCTCGGCGGCGACCCGGCCGAACGCGGGGGTTGCGATGCGCTGGTTGCCGTACTGGCTCAGGTGCCGCCCGGACAGGGTGTCGAGGGTGACGACCACCACGTTCAGCGGGCGGATGGCGTCGGCTCCGCCGGGAAGACCGGAACAGGCCGCGAGCAGCGCGACGGCGGCCGCTCCAGCCGCGGAAAGCCACCTGCGGGGGCGGGACTCGGTCACGCGGCGATTATCGCCCGAGTATCGCCCGAGCCTCGCCGCGCCGGTGATTGGCGCGGGCGTGGATGTTGTATATCATCCACATGTCTCTGTGGTAATTTATCCACATGAAGGCTGTGCAGATCAACTTCTCCGAGGACCTGCTTGCACGTTTCGATGCGGACGAGCTCGTGCGCGAGCTGGGCCGTTCCGAGGTCGTTCGGCGGATCGCGGAGGGCTACCTTCGTCGCCGCGAGGAAAAAACGATCGCCGAGGAATACGCCCGCGGCTATGGACCCGATTTCCCACCGATCGAGGAGGAACTCGAAGGCTGGGTGGAGGCGGGGGCCCCGTGGCCCGAACCCTGAGGCGCGGAGACCTCTGGCTCCATCGGTTCGGCGCTCCCGACCGCCGGCGGCCGGTGCTCGTATTGACGCGCGACGACGTCGTGAACCGGATGCACACCGTGGTGGTGGCGCCCGTCATGACCACGATTCGGGGTATCCGAAGCGAGGTACGCGTGGGAACCTTCGAAGGTCTGAAACAGGACAGCGTGGTGAATCTCGACCATGTTCACACCGTGCGGCGCACCGATCTGCACCAATGGATCGGCCATCTTGGGCCGGGTCGGATGTTCGACGTCTGCCAGGCGCTCAACACCGCGCTCGGCTGCGAGGCGACGATGGTGCGAGAGGAGCCGTTCGCGTTCTGAGGCGCGTCCCAACCGCGGGGAAGTCGCCGAACTCGGGGCACGGGGAGCGGCTGCGCGCCGTCGATCTGGCGCACCGGTACGGCGATCTCGATCTGGGTTTCGTGGATGCCGCGGTGATCGCGGTCTGCGAGGCTCTGGGCGAGACGAAGGTGGCAACCCTGGACCGCCGGCACTTCGGCGTCGTCCGGCCCGCGCACTGCGAACGGCTGCGGCTCGTGCCGGAGAGTGCTGTCTAGCGGATCCGGCGTACCGCACCCCTGCGGCGCAACACGCGGCCGGATGCTGCAACGAGGACCCACGATTCCCGGCACCGCCCGTTTGACACCTCGACCACGAGTTCATACCGTTCGGGATTGGCTTCCGTCCGGTCGGGACGGATTCACGACTTCACTCAGCCTTCCTTGGGGGGTTCGTTGATGATCAACACTCGTAAGCTAATCGGAGGCCTGCTGGCGCTCGGACTCGTCCTTGGCGCCACCTCCGCGTTTGGCCAGATCACCGGCACGATTCTGGGGAGCGTCTCCGACGACCAGGGACTCGTGCTTCCGGGGACGACGGTGAGCGTCTCCTCGGAACAGCTTCCCGGGGGTCCCCGCTCGGCGGTGACCAACGCTTCGGGCCAGTACCGTTTCCCCAACCTGCCTCCCGGCGACTACACCCTCCGGGTGGAACTCACCGGTTTCGGCACCTATATCGAAGAAGGGATGCAGGTGCTGGTCGGTGGCACCGTGGAAAGGAATGTCTCCCTCAACCTCGCCACCGTCGCCGAAACCGTGACGGTCACCGGTGAGACCCCGGTGGTAGACACCCGGAAGTCCGGGGTATCCACAAACTATTCGAGCGAGTACATGGAGAACACCCCGCTCCGCCGGTTCAGCTTCTTCGACTTCACGAAGTCGGCCCCCGGTATGTCGGCCACGAACCCGACGAGCGGCACCAGCAGCCGCGTCTCGGCGTTCGGCTCCGGAGTGGACGAGAACAAGTACCTCATGGACGGGGTGGACTTCACGGCTCCGGTGTCGGGTGCCGCGTGGCCGTGGCCCGCCACCGACCTGATCGAGGAAATGGAGATCGTTTCCCTCGGCGCTTCGGCCGAGCACGGCAGCGCGGCGGGCGCCGTCTTCAACGTGGTGACCAAGCAGGGGACGAACGATTTCACCTTCACCGGCGCGGCCTACAAGCAGCACAGCTCGCTGACCACACAACCCATCAAGCTCAACGCCGACGGCGACGAGGATCCGAACGGTTGGGGGTACAACCGGGATCGCTACGACGACTACACGATCCACGGCGGTGGGCCGATCATCCGGGACCGGGCGTGGCTCTACGCCAATTACCAGTACCAGCAGGACTGGGACACCCAGCCCGGGGCGGATCCGCAGTTCCCCCGGAAGTTCGGCGCCCACCGCATGTTCTGGAAGCTGACGGCGGATATCACCCCGAACGTCAAGTTCATGCACACCTACCACGACGACATCTGGGTGATTCCCCAGACGCCGTCGGTGACCCGCCCCTTCTCGGCGGCCGCGACCTTCAGCGGGAAGAACCCTTCGGTGACCTTCGGTCGCATCACCCACGTCCTGACCTCCGAGACCTTCTATGAGGTGGGGGTTTCGGGTTTCTACTCGCCGCGGGATCTGAGCGAGTCGAACAACCCGGGAGTTCCCAATACCCTCGACATCGACAACGGCTTCCACTACGGCGGGACGCCGTGGTACGACATCTTCAAGCAGGCGCGCACCGACGTGAAGGCCAAGGTCAGCCATTTCGCGAGCGACTGGCTGGGCGCGGACCATGACTTCAAGTTCGGTGTCAACTACGTGGACGGCTCTCACAGCATCCACGGCGGCTACGTCCCCGGCCCCAACTATCCGGGCGGCGTCCGCTACTACGTCAACGGCGACGGCAGTCCCTACGGGATCATCACCGGCACCACCTACAACATCGGGGGGCAGTTCAAGGAAACAGCGGCGTACGTGGAAGACGTCATCAACGTCGGGAGCCGCGCCACCGTGTCCGCCGGGGTGCGCTTCGAGACGGTGCGTGGCCTCAGCCAGGACGTGGACGACTTGATCGTGAACGATCTCGTGGCGCTCACTTTCGACGAGCGCGGAACCGTTGCCGGCGCCGGGGAGCAGTTCAGTTGGACAAACATTGGGCCGCGGCTCGGCTTCAACGTCCGGCTCGACGACGATGGGAAGACCGTTCTGCGCGGTAACTGGGGGCGTTTCTACCGGACCGCCATCACCGGCGAGTTACACAGTCTCCATCCCGGGCAGGGAAGCCAGCAGGAGTTCTACTGGAATGAGGACACCGGGATGTACGACATCGAAGGGCCGAAGTACGAGCCGAGCACCGACGTCGGGTACGACGCCAACTCGCGGTCTCCGGTCACCGACCAGCTGTCCATTGGCTTCGACCGGGAGCTCGGCACCAGCCTCGCCTTCAACTTCACCTACGTCCGGAAGGACCAGAACGACCTGCTCGGTTGGAACGTGGACAACGCCACCTACACGACGGCGTCGCACACTTTCGAAAACGGCCAGACCATTGACGTCTATCCGATCACCTCGGACCCCAACGTCCGCTACTACCGGCTGAGCAACGTGGACTGCCAGGGAGTTTCCTACCGCTGCGATCCGATGTACATGGACTACAACGGATTCGTATTCGGCCTCGACAAGCGGATGTCCGACAACTGGCAGGCGCAGATCTCCTACGTATATTCGAAGGCCTACGGGCTCCTGCCTTCCAGCGGCTTCGGGGCGGCATCCAGCCAGACCACCCGGGTGTACAACAGTTCGCTGGCCCGGGATCCGAACCAGTTCATCAACGCGGAGGGGAACCTGCTGAACGACCGGACCCACACCTTCCGGGTCACCGGGACGCTGCTCCTGCCCTACGACATCCTGTTCGGCTGGAACTACGCCTACTTCAACGGCAAGCCGTGGGCGGCGCGCGGCCGGGTGGAGAGAGACGTACTGCCGCAGGGCGGACAGAACATCTTTCTCGAGAGCCCTGGGTCGCAGCGGCTCGACGACCAGAACCTCCTGGACTTCCGGATCTCGAGGACCACATTCCTCGCGGAAACGACCCGGTTCGAGGTGTTCGTGGACGCGCTCAACCTGATGAATGCGACATCCCCCGAAGACGTAGCGTCCCAAACCTTTGGTTCAAGCGTGTTCGGGATCGGCGAGCGCTTCGTGGATCCCCGCCGGCTCATGATCGGCGTCAAGATCACCTACTGACCTGTCGCGCGAGAGCACTTCGGGGCGGGGGCCGGAAGGCCCCCGCCCCTTTCGCGTATCGTCCCCGGCGTGAAAGCCCCGCTCCCGAAGCGGCTGGCGCTCGCGCTCCTGTTCGCGGCGCTGCCGGTGGTTCCCGGAGCGGGTCAGGATGGTGCCCCGGACATCCGCGAGGCGGCGGCCGAGGAGCACTTCCAGCACGGCCTCCGGATGGTGGGGCTCCGGAACAACGACCGCGCGATCGAACTCTTCCAGTACGCCGTCGCGCTGGACCCGGATCATGTGGGGGCACATTTCTACGTGGGTCTCGCCTACATCCAGCGCGGCTACACCAGCCTGCGCCTCGCCGACTACCACCTCTCCCGCGCCATAGCGCTCGACGGCTCGAATCCGCGCCAGTTCCATTGGCGCGGCATTGCCCAGTTACGACTCGGCAACTACGCGGCGGCCACCGCCGACTTCGAGGTGGTGCTCCGGGAGACGCCCGACAGCCCCACCACCCTCCGGGCGCTCGGAGCCACCCTGCTCCGGATGGGCGCTCCCGGGCCCGCGGCGGCCGCGCTACGCCAGGCGGTGGACCTCGAGCCCGAGATGCTCGAGCCGCGCTGGAACCTGATGGTCGCCGCCGGGGAAGCGGGCGACGATCCGGCATCGCTTCCGGACCGCTATCGGCTCGAGATCCCGAGTCGCGGGGCGGACTCTCCGTTCGCGTTCGAGGAGGTGTCGGCGGCGGTCGGGATCGAGCGCTGGTCGCGGGCGCGGGCCAGCGGCTGGGCGGACGTTGACGGAGACGGGGACCTGGACCTGCTGGCCCTCGGCATCCGGGATCCGCACGCGCTCTACCGAAATCGTCTTCGCGAGGATGGCGAGGCGACCTTTGCGCCGGCCGCTCTCGACGCGGCGCTCTTCGACCCGCGCGGCGGTTGGTCGGGCCTTTTCTTCGACTACGACCGGGACGGTGATCCCGATCTGTACATCACCCGCGACGGCTGGGACGGCGACGACGAGAACAGCTTGTACCGCAACGACGGGGGCCGCTTCGTGGATGTGTCCGCGGCGGCGGGCGTCGCGAGCCCGGCGGACGCGTTTACCGCCTCGGTCGCCGACGTGAACCGCGACGGCCTTCTCGACCTCTACGTGGCGAACGGGGTGGCCACCCGGGGCGGCGCCCCCAACGAACTCTTCCTGGGCGCCCCCGAGGGCCGCTTCGTCGAGCGAGCCGCGGCGATGGGGGTGGCGGACCACGGCCGTTCCGTCGGCTCGGCCTTCGGGGACTACGACGGCGACGGCTGGCCGGACCTGCTGGTCGTGAACTTCTTCGACCGCCCGGTGCTCTACCGCAACCTGGAGGGCGCGGGGTTCGAGGATGTCACCGCCGTGGCGGGGCTCCGCGCCCCGCAGGAGGGATTCGTCGGGTTCTTCTTTGACTACGATGGCGACGGCTGGCTCGACATTCTGGTCGTCGGCTTCACCTCCGACATGGAGACGGCGCTGCAGAGCCAGCAGGAGGGAAGGGCGGTCCGCGATGGCAGCCGGCTGGCGCTCTACCGCAACGACCAGGACGGCGGCTTCACCGACGTCACCGCGGAAGCCGGGCTCTCCTGGAACCTCGGCGCGATGGCGGCAACCTTCGGGGACTACGACAACGACGGCTGGCTGGACATCTTCATCGGCGCCGGGGCGCCGCCCATGGAGCGGTTCGAACCGAATCGGCTGTTCCGCAACCTCGGTGACGGGACGTTTGCCGACGTCAGCGCCTCGGCCGGGGTGGACGATCTCGGGAAGGGGCACGGCGCCACCTTCGCGGATCCCGACCACGACGGCGATCTCGATCTCTTCGTCCCGATCGGCGGGGCCTTTCCGGGCGACCGGCAGCGGAGTCGCTTCTACCGCAATCCGGCCGCGCAGTTGCCGCATCCGAACGGCTGGCTCCACATTCTGCTGCGCGCCTCGCGCCTCCACCCCGACGCGGTGGGCGCCCGGGTGACGCTGCGGGTCACCGATGCGCCGGATGCACCGGTCCAGTTGCAGGAAGTCGCGATCGGCGGGGGCTTCGGCGTGACGCCCAGTCCGATCCTGGAGTTCGGCCTGGGGCAGCATCAGACCGTTGCCGAGGTCACCATTCGCTGGCCGGGCGGCGGTCACCGGGTGCTCCGGAACGTTCCCGCCAACCAGCGGATCCTGGTGGTGGAGGACGAACCCGGCTACCAGGTCCTCGAGTAAGCCGCCAGTCAGGACGCGCCTTACGATACGGGCGACATGCATACCGTCTTGGATCGATTGGGACTCGGGGAGGGCGCACCCGGCGCCTGCACCGGCCCGGAGGGCTGGATTCTCACGGGAGAGGCGCCGCTCGTCTCCCGGAACCCTTCCACCGGGGAGTCCATCGCCGCCGTCATCCCCGCCGACGTTCCGGCGGCGGAGCAGGTGGTGGCCGAAGCGGCGCAGGCGTTTCGTGCGCTCCGCGAACTCCCGGCCCCCAAGCGCGGGGACCTGGTGCGCGATCTGGGGAGCGCGCTCCGCGAGGATAAGGAACCGCTCGGCGACCTGATCGCGCTCGAAGCCGGAAAGATCCGGGCCGAAGGACACGGCGAAGTCCAGGAGATGATCGACATCTGCGACTTCGCGGTGGGACTTTCCCGCCAGCTCTACGGGTTGACGATGGCATCCGAGCGGCCCGGCCACCGGATGTTCGAGCAGTGGCACCCACTCGGGCCCGTCGGAGTGATCACCGCCTTCAATTTCCCGATGGCGGTCTGGTCCTGGAATGCCGCCATCGCCGCGGTTTGCGGGGATCCGGTGATCTGGAAACCCTCGGAGCACACGCCGCTCTGTGCGGTTGCCGTCCAGAACATCGCCAACCGCGTCATGGACGACCACGGCGTGCCGGGAGTCTTCAACCTGCTCGTCGGCGGGGGTGCACTCGGCGCGAACCTGGCCGCCGACCGCCGGCTGCCGCTGATCTCGTTCACCGGTTCCACCCGGGTGGGGCGGAAGGTCGCCACCGAGGTCGCCGGCCGCCTGGGCCGCTGCCTGCTGGAGCTCGGCGGCAACAACGCGGTGGTGGTGAGCCGGAACGCCGATCTCGACCTCGCGGTGCGGGCCATCGTTTTCGGTTCGGTGGGCACCACCGGCCAGCGCTGCACCACCACCCGCCGGGTAATTGCCGACCGGGAGATCGCCGGGCCGCTCACCGAGCGGCTTGCCGACGCCTACCGGCAGGTCCCGATCGGGGACCCTCTCGATCCCGCCACCCTGATGGGTCCGCTGATTTCGGCCGACGCCGTCGAAGCGATGCAGGGAGCGCTGGAACGGGTGGCCGCCGAAGGCGGCGCCGTCGTCTGTGGCGGGGGGCGGCGGCCGGACATCGGCCCCAACCACGTGGAACCGGCCATCGTCCGGATGTCGGCGCAGACGTCGCTGGTGGCCGAGGAGACGTTCGCTCCCATCCTCTACGTGCTGGAGACCGACTCCCTGGAAGAAGCGCTCTCGCTACACAACGACGTACCGCAGGGACTCTCTTCGGCGATCTTCACGGACAGCCTCCGGGAAGCGGAGACGTTTCTCTCGGCGCGGGGCTCCGACTGCGGCATCGCCAACGTGAACATCGGAACCTCGGGCGCCGAAATTGGGGGCGCGTTCGGCGGCGAGAAGGACACCGGCGGCGGCCGGGAGTCCGGCTCCGACGCCTGGAAGGCCTACATGCGCCGTCAGACGAACACCATCAACTGGTCGAAGGACCTGCCGCTTGCCCAGGGCATCGAGTTCGGGTCCGCAGGCGAAGGAACACCCGGCGAAGGAACAACATGATGCGAACGAAAGCCAATCTGATGCCGGTCCTGCTGGCCGGGATCTTCGTGGGCTGCGGAGGCGAACCTCCCGCGCCGGAGCCGGCAGCGCCGGCGGTTTCCGCCGCCGAGGCGCTCATCGCGAAGTCCATCGCCTACCACGACCCGGACGGCCGCTGGGACACCGGCGAGGTCGCGCTCCGGATCATGGAGTCGCGGCCGAACGGCGTCACCCGCGCCGTCGAAGTGGGGATGGCGCCGGGAAGCGGCGCGATGGAGGTCAGCCGGGAGACGGACTCGGCAACGCTGACCTTTGCGGTTGCCGGGGAACAGATCCTGAGCCGCGCGGTGGACGGGAGCGAGGACCTCGACGAGGAAGCCTTTGCCGAGCACGGTCTCGATGCCGAGCGGGTGATGTGGCTCCGGAACTACTACCTGTTCGTGTGGGGGTTGCCGATGAAGCTCCGCGATCCGGGGACCATCGTGGACCCGGAGCCGGTGGCGGACTCCTTTGACGGGCAGGAGGCGCTCAAGGTCCGGGTGACCTACGACCCCGAGGTGGGCGGGGATACCTGGTACTTCTATTTCCACCCGGACACCGCCCGGCTGGTCGGCTACCGCTTCTACCACGACGAATCGGCGAACGACGGCGAGTACATCCACCTGGAAGGTGAGATCGGCAGCGGGGGGCTCCGGCTCCCGGCGAAGCGAAGCTGGTTCTTCCACTCGAACGACGAGTTCCTCGGCGAGGACGAAGCCGTCTCGCTCACCGTGACGCCGTAACCGCAAAAGGCTTCCGAGGGGGCGTGGCCTGGCGACCATGACGGCGCTCGCCCTCGCGATCTGGGCCGGGTTGGGAATCTCCCAGCCGGATACGGCGTTGCTGGTTCAGGTTCGCCAGTTGCTTGGACAAGAGGACTTCGCCTCCGCGCTGGAAGTCCTGGACCGCGCCGGCCCCGAGGGCGCCCACCCGGAGTTGCTTCGCTTCCGGGCGGAGGCATACGTTGGGCTGCTCGACTATTCGGCGGCGGTCGCCGCGCTCGAAGGCGCTCCGCGCGAGCCCGAAAACCTGGCGCTGCGCGTTCGGCTGCTCGCGACGCTCAACCGCGACGACGAAGCGCGTGCGCTGCTCGGCGGGTTGCTGTCCCGGCAAGTCCCGCTCTCCGATGAACTCCGGCTGGAACTCGGAGCCGGACTCCGTGAATCCGGTCTCCTGCCCGAGGCCAGGCGGGTGCTCGGTTCCCCGGCCCCGGGCGATTCGGCGACCCTGGCGCTGGAGCACGGGAGGTTGCGGCTCGCCGAAGACGACCATGCGGGAGCCCTGCCGCTCCTGGAGGCTGCGGCAGCGGCCCCGACCCCACCACCGGGCGCCGCCTACGAGTTCGGACGCTGTCTCGCCCAGCTTGGACGTCGCGCCGAGGCGGTCGTCTGGCTCCGGCGAGCCGTAGCGGCGGCGCCGGACGATCCGGCGGCGCGCTTCCGGCTCGGCCAGTTACTCGCCCAGGATCCGGATCCGGACCTCGTCGCCCAGGGGGAGCGGCTGCTGTCCGGGTATGAGGAAAGCCGCCAGCGGGAGCGCCGCCGCGCCCTGCTGCTCGCGGCGGTCCGCGACCATCCGATCGTTTCCGGGTCCTCGGCGGCTGGCGCGCCAGGTCCGGCGGGGGGTGAAGGTCGGAACGATTGGGTGGAACTGCTCGGGTTGCTGCTCGACGGCGGGGAGCTGGGAGAGGCGATCCGGGTGCTGCGGGCGGCCGCGGCGCGCTACCCCGGGGATCCGGCCTTCGACATCGGGATGGCGCGGGCGCAGCTTCAATCGGGCAATCTTGCGGCCGCCGCCGAGGTCCTCGCGCCCCTGGTTCCCGCGGTCGGCGAACCGCTCGGGGGCGCCTCGCTGAGCGCCGCTCGCTGGCTGGCCGACGTGAGGCTGCGGGAAGGCGATCCGGCTGCTGCCGCGGTGCTGTTCGACCGCGTTCTCGAGGCCGGCGGCGGGGGGATCTCGCCCGGGATTCGCGCCGCCGCCGCCACCGCCTTCGCGATGAGCGGCGATCCGGCCCGGGCGCTCACGCTGTTTGGCCAGGTGCTCGACCGCACCGCCGGTCCGGCGCGTGCCGGACCGCTCGCCGATAGCGCCTTGGTGCTGGAGATGCTGGGCCGGCCGCCGGAGGCCGAATCCCGTTACCGCGAAGCGCTGGCGGCCGACCCCGCCCACACTTCGGCTTCGGTGGGGCTCGCCGAGCTTCTTCTCCGGGCCGGCCGCCGCGAGGCGGCGGCCGAGGTGTTGCGTTCCGCCCTGGAGCACGCTCCCGGCGACCAGGCCCTGCGGGACCTACTCTCGCAAATTACGCCGCCCGGCGGCGAGGCTCACGACGCCTCCGCGGGTTGCTGTGCGGCGGCATAGAGCGCGGCAAGCTCCTCCCAGGCACCCACCGCGAGCGTGAGCGTTCGCTCGTCGCCCGCCCGCAGCGCGCGCACCCGGCCGGTGGCGGAGACGCTGAAGCGCACCGTTTCCGGTTCGATCGGGGGCGCCCCGTCATCGCTCGTTTCGGTCACCGCGATGCTCCAGGCGGCGCCCGTGTCCGGCAGGGTCTCGTCGGCCAGGTCCTCCGCTTCGGTGGAGTTCAGCCGGTAGACCAGATCCTCGACGGCCACCGTATCCACCACGACTGGCGGGGCGCCGCCGGCCTCCAGGGTCCACTCGCGGCCTTCTTCGCCGTCCCGGCGCCGAAAGAGGGTCTCGCCCTCCGGGCCCTGGACCCGCAGGGTCACGGCCTGGAAGCCTGCGAACCGAAACAGATCCAGCGAGCGCAGGCCGGCCATTTCGGTCGCCGCCGCCTCCCGGAGGGACTCGAAGAACGGCTTCCCGACCACGAACACCAGCGGGTCCGGCTCCAGCCGGGCGAAGACGCCCGGCGGGGTGCGGCTCTCGCCGCCGAAGTGGATCGTCGAGGAGAGCGCCTCTTCCTGGGGTCCGACGACCAGGTCCAGATCGGCGCGCAGCCGCGGCGAGCCCAACCCGAAGGGGTCGTCCTCCGCCTCATCGGGATCCGGCGCCAGACCGGCCATCTCGGCGTCCAGCAGGCGCGCCGCGAACTGCGATGTCTCGTAGGGATCCGCGGCGAAACGGTACGGGCGGAGAATGTTCCAGGCGCCCTGTTGCCGGGCAATCTCCACCGTCGTCCCATCGTCGGTTGCCAGGCGGAGGCGGCGCGCCGCCGGTGCATCCAGCCGAAACACCCGCTTGTCGCGGAGATCCCAGGCGCTCAGGTCGAAGTTGTCCCGCGCGAAGGCCGAGACCACCAGAAGCCGGTCGCCGACGCGGAGGTAGCGGTTGCCCGCTGCCGGGGTTTCGTCCCCGAACCCGGCAGTGAGCGGTGCGGCCGGTTCGGTCTCCGGGATGACCCGGATCGAGAGTTCGGGCGGCGCCAATCCGAACTCGGCCCAGGCGCCGTCGGCGACGGCCTCGATCTCCCGGCCGAAGCGCAGCGAGCCGATGTTCTGCAGCAGGAGATCCACCTCTGGGTCGGCGGCGGGCGATCCCGGCCCGTCCCCCTCGGCTACGACGAAACCCTTGCCGTCCCGGGTGAGATGGACCGTGGGTTCGCCGGGCCGCCCGATCTCGACGGCGAGGATTTCGGTTTCGTTCAGGCCGAAGACCGGTCGCCCCTCGTCTTCAGCGCCGTCTTCGCGCTCGAACAGGGCGATCCACCCCGCGACCGCAGCGGCCGCCAGCAATGCGAGGAGCGTCGTCCGGCGCACGTCACCTCACCGGCGGGACCACCAGACCGCGACGCCCCAGATGAGGAAGAACCCGGGCAGGAACACCAGGCTCAGCAGAACGACGTTTCTCATCTGCGCCGTGGTCATCGTGATGCGCCGGTCCTCGGCGGAGCGCGGACGGATCGCGATCAGATCCTCGTCCTCGGTGAGCCAGTTCACCATGTTGAGGAAGAGGTCGGCGTTTCCGAGGGGCGCGAGCGCCAGGTTGTTCCCGATGAAGTCGGAATCCCCGACGATCACCAGACGGCCTTCGGGCCTTGGGGTGGATTCCGGGCCGCCCTCTTCTTCCCCCTCGCCGCCAGCCGGATCCGCGGCCGCTTCCGGCGGTTCGGGTTCCTCCTGGTCGGGTTCCCCGGCCGCTTCGTCCGCGGCCTGGGGTTCCACGTGGACCGCGTAGGCGAGCCGCAGCGGTCCGGTCCGGTCGTCGTCCCCGGCGTTCACCTCGCCGGTCTCGAGTTCCTCGGCGTCACGCTCGCCCCAACTGACGTCGGCGCTGAGGACGAGTTCCGAAAGCCGCATCCCGGCGGGAAGCTCAGCCGGCGGAGTCGCGATCAGGCTCTGCGCCAGCGGGAAGACGGTGGCCGCATTCGCGAAGCCGCGGGTGATCGGATGGAGCCCGTAGGAGGCGGCCAGCGGAACCTCCACCCCGAAGCCGAAGAGCTGGCCCACTCCGCTCGCGTCGATGACCACGTCTCCAGCGGGTGCGGCTCCGAATTCTCCGGCCAGTCCCGTGAGTTCGAGCCTTTGATCGGGGGTCCCCGGAGGATCCGGAGGGTCGAGGAGCAGCATCGCCTTGCCGCCTCCGCGGACGTGGGCGGCGAGGGCTCGAGCTTCGGCCTCCAGCAGGTCGAGCCGGGGCCCGGCGATCACCACCGCCGCGGCATCCCCGGGGATCCGGACCTCACCCTCCTCGACCCGCTCGAGCAGCGCCAATCCGGCGACCGCGTAGTTCGACTCCTCCAGCCGGGAACGGATGGCGGAAAGGCCACCGGCGCCGGTCTCTTCGAGAGAGCGCTCCTGGTGTCCCGTCGTGAAGTAGATCGTCTTGGTCTCGCCCTTGAGGATCTTCACGATGGCGTTCGTGACGTCCTGCTCCCGGGGCGCGGTCACCCGTTCCTGCCGGTCGCCGCTCTCGACGACGATGGTGCCGAACGGAATTCCCGCCTCCGCGGTCGCCTGGTAGGCCCGGGCCCGAGCGGGTTGCGCCTCCTGATCGATGACCTCCCACTCGATCCGGTCACTGCGGTCGGCGTAGCGCTCGAACAGTTCGATGGTTCGCCCGGCGGCCCGCGGTTGGTCGAGAACCACGAAGCGCACGTCGCGATCCAGTTCCTGGAGGATGCGGACAGTCTGGGGCGAGAGGCTGAACTGGCCTCCGGCGGAGGTGTCCCAGGAGACGTTGCGGCGGTTTGCGACGTAGTTGACGCCCACCAGGACGGCGAGCAGAAGCAGCGCCGTGATCCCGAGGTTGGCTCCTTCCCGGGCGCCCCGGCGCCCCAGCACTGAGCGCAATCGGTCGAATCGGCCGCTCATCCGCGCCACCTCCGGGAGCGGATCGACTCCCGGGCGAGATAGAGCCAAAACCCCGCGAAGGACAGGTAATAGACGAGATCGCGCGTGGTGATCACCCCGCGGGCGAACCCCTCCATGTGTCCCGTCACCGACAGGTAGGCGAGGACCCGTCCCAACTCGCCCCCGCGCGCTCCCGCGAACTCCACGAGCCAGAGGACCAGAAGGGTGCCGAAGGTCAGGAGTCCGGCCACGATCTGGTTCCGGGTCAGGCTCGAAAAGAAAAGCCCGAGCGCCAGGAGCCCGGCGCCGAGAAGCAGGAGGCCGAGATACGCGGCGAGCACCGGCGTGATTTCCGGCTGGGAAAACCAGAAGAGGACGCCCAGGTGGAGTCCGGTGAGCGCGAGCATCCCGCCGTAGAGGGCGAGCGCCGCCAGGAACTTTCCGACGACGATCTGGCCGTCGGTGATCGGCGCGGTGAGCAGCAACTCCATCGTTCCCGACCGGATTTCCTCGGACACCGTGCGCATGGAGAGCAGGGGCATCAGGAACAGCACCAGAATCGCGGTGCTCGCCATGAGCCAGCGGATCAGGTCGGTGTTCACGTTCAGGTTGCCGCCGCTGAAGCCGCCCATCTGGCTCATCCGCAGACCGGCTTCGACGAAGCTTTGCAGGTAATCGGCGAAGAAGTAGCCGTAGAGGAACGCAAACGCTCCGAACAGGACGTAGGCCACCGGCGAGGCCAGCGCGGCGCCTACTTCGCGCCGGGCGATCGTCAGAACGTTCCTCATGAGTCTTCCGAGGGAATCGGGACGGGGGTTCTGTCTGGGAGTTTCGCGGCCTGCGGCCGCGATGCCGGCCTGGAGTCCGGCGCTCCGAGGCCTCCCGGCTCCGCCTCCTCGGTGGTGAGCGCCAGGAAGACCTCTTCAAGGCTCGCGCCGCCCCGGCGCAGACCGTAGAGCGGGCAACCCGCTTGGAGGAGAGCCCGCGCCAACTCGCTGGGGACCTCCCGGCCGCCGGCCGCTTCGACCTGCAGCAGCGATGTCCGCTCCGCGGTCTCGGGCCCGGCTTCCACCCGGGCGACGCCCGGAACGGATCCGAGGGCCGCGGCAGCCGCGTCCGCCGGCGCCGCCGTCTCGATTTCCCAGGTTCCGCGGCCGCGCCGCGCGGCGCCCAGCCGTGCGACCAGCCGGTCAGGAGTGTCTTCGGCGCGAAGCCGTCCCCCGGCGATGATGACGACCCGGTCGCAGGTGACGGCGACCTCGGGGAGGATGTGCGTCGAGAGCACGACGGTGCGCTCACCCGCGAGCGCGCGGATGAGATCGCGGGTCTCGTGGATCTGCTTGGGGTCGAGGCCGGCCGTCGGTTCGTCGAGGACCAGCAGTTCGGGTTCGTGAACGAGCGCCTGAGCAAGGCCCACCCGTTGGCGGAATCCGCGGCTCAGCTTCCCGATGATGCGTTCCCGAGCCTCTCCGAGCGCGCAGCGTTCGATGGCCCGGTCCACCGCTTTCGCGATCCCGGGGCCCGGCACTCCGCGGAGCCGGGCCACGAACTTCAGGAAGGCGGTGACCTCCATTTCGGGGTAGAGCGGCGGGTTCTCGGGCAGGTACCCGATCCGCCGCCGGACGTCGAGAGGAGCCTCCGCGATGTCCAGTCCGCCGACCAGCACCCGTCCCTCGGTGGGCGGCATGAAACCGGTAATGACCCGCATGGTCGTCGTTTTCCCGGCGCCGTTCGGCCCCAGGAAACCGAGGACCTCACCTTTCGCGACGCCGAAGCTGAGATCTGCTACCGCCAGCGTCCTTCCGTAGCGCTTGGAGACGCGGTCCACCAGGACCAGGGGTTCCACTGCCACGGCTGTCTGGAGGGAGGGGATCTCGATGGCGCTCCGTGCTCGCGGGACTCCGGCCGCCGGGTCGGCAGGGCGCGGCCGGTCCGGCAGTCTATACTGGCGGTCGGCGCTCCCGGTCCCGGCCTTCCCATGCGTTTTCGCCGTTTGTTCCTCCCGTCCCGTGTTGGGCTTGTCTTTGCCGCGTCCGCGGTACTCGCGGCCTCGATCGGGGCTTCCGGTTGCGTTAACGCGGAGGACAACGCGACCGCGTCGGCGATGGAACTGCCTGAGCTGGTTGCCTATTGGGCCGTTCGCGGCCGTGACTCCGAGGGCAACAACTACATCCGGCCCGCCGTGCGTTTCCGGGTCCAGAACACGACGCCCGAGCCGGTGGAGTACGTCCAGGTGATGTCGGTTTTCCGCCGGGAGTCGGCGCCGGAAGAGGCGTGGGGAACGGGATATCTGCACTCGGTCTCCGAAGGACCGCTAGGCCCGGGGGAAGCAACCGACGAGCACACGCTGCGCGCGGACTCCAACTACCTCTCCCAGGGCTCTCCCGACCGCATGTTCGAGAACGAACTTTGGGAAGACGTCGAGGTCGAGATGTTCGTCCGGGTGGGCGCGTCCTCGTGGGTTTCTCAAGGCTCGACCGTCGCGCTTCGGCGCCTCGGGCCGCCGGGTGTCGAGAAATACCTCGAACCCATCGAGGACGAACCGATCTACGGGGTTGCGCCGGGGCCGGAGACCGAGGACGGGGAAGAACCGGAGCCGGAAACTCCTTCCGAGCGCCAGCCCTGAACCATCCCGCCTGATCCGCGCCGCCAGGGGCGCGACTCAGCCGTAGCGCCGCTGGTGGTCCCGGCTGGCGAAGCGGTCGGTCATGCCGGCGATATAGTCGCAGACCACCCGCTCCCGGGAAGCGGGGCCGATCCGCACCTGGAAGTGGGCCGGCAGGTCCTCCGGCGTCTCCAGGTAGTAGCGAAAAAGGTCCGGTAGCCGCCGTGTCTCCGCCTTCGTCGTGGCCGCGACCCGCGGATGGCGGTAGAGACGCTCGTGGAGGACGGTCTTGAGTTGGCGGAGTTCGGCGTCCCGGGGCGCGGAGAGGGCGACGAGCGGTGATCCCGGGCTGGAACCCTCCCGGCCCGTCCCACCCGGTTCTTCAATTCCGGATTCCCGAATCCGCCGCTCGGTTTCGTCCACGAGCGCCACCACAAGGTCGGCGATGACTCCCCGAAGCAGGGTCCGCACGTTCACTCGCCCGTAGTGCTGCCCGGTTTCGAAAGACCCCGGCCAATGTCTGCGGACAAGCGCCGCGTCCTCCAGGTCGGAAACTCCGATGAGCCCGGAGGAGAGGCCGTCCTCCATGTCGTGGGCGCTGTAGGCGATCTCGTCGGCGATGTCGGCAACCTGTGCCTCGAGGGGCGGCCGACCCAGGTTCCGAAGCGGTTCCGGCACCCATCCGGTCCGGCTCGAGTGGGCGAAGATTCCGTGCCGCGATTCGAGGGTCAGGTTGAGGCCCGGAAAGTCCGGGTAGGCGCGCTCGAGTGCGTCCACGATGCGGAAGGACTGGATGTTGTGCTCGAACCCCCCGTGGTCCCGCATGAGTTCGTCCAGAACCTCCTCTCCGGCATGACCGAAGGGGGTATGCCCGAGGTCGTGGGCGAGCGCTACCGCCTCGGTGAGATCCTCGTTGAGGCGCAGCACCCGGGCGATGGTCCGCGCGATCTGCGCGACCTCGAGCGTGTGCGTGAGCCGCGTCCGGTAGTGGTCGCCCTCGTGGTTGATGAAGACCTGCGTTTTGTACTGAAGCCGGCGGAAGGCGCTCGAATGGATGACCCGGTCCCGGTCGCGTTGATAGGCGGTCCGAAACGACTCGGACGCTTCCGGCCAGCGCCGTCCCGCCGTGTGGGCGCTCCGGCAGGCGGCAGGACGCAGGCCCGGCTCTACCTCCACGTGAGCACCGGCGCTAACCGCCTGTCGTGAAACTCACGTGGGCGCCGAGGCCCTCACCGGGAGACCTGGGCCGCGTGGGTCTTGCCACCGGCTGCTAACCCGGCGCGTAGTAGCCGAGTTTGGTCCGGACCCGGAGGTCGGGCCGGGCGGTCTGCACCACGATACGCCGCCAGGCGCCGTCCTGCCGCGGATTGTTGGAGATATAGCCAACGTTGTACTGACTTTTCAACTCCTCGGCGATCCGGTCGTACACCGATTCCAGTTCCGCCAGCTCACTGGGAAAAAACCATTGGCCACCGGTCTCCTCCGCGAGGTTCTTGAGGACGTGTTCCGCCTCCGAGAAGCGCCGCCCGCGGCGGCGCGCGGTGTTCTGGAGCGAGATGGAGTAGATGACGACATCGGTGTCCTTGGTCAGGTCGAGGACCTGCTCGAAGGTGACGAGCGAGCTGGTGTCCCGGCCGTCCGAGAGGAGGATGATGGCCTGTCGGCGGGCCTCCATGCGCTGGCGCTCGAGCGAGCGCAGCGAGATGTACATGGCGTTGTGGAGCTTCGTGGTTCCGCCCGCCTGGGTCATCCGGATGGCCCCTTCGAGTTCGCCGTGGTCGCTCGTGAACTTCTGCAGGATGTTGGCGTTGCTGCCGAACTCGACCACCTGCGCCACGTCCTCGATCCGCAGGGTCTTGGTGAATCGGACCGCCGCCTCCTGAGCGAAATTCATCTTGTCCACCATGCTGGCGGAGGTGTCGAGCAGCAGCACCATGCGGATGGGCAGGTCCTCTCGGGAAAAAGCCTCGATCTCCTGCAGGATGCCGTCCTCGTAAACCGAAAAGTCCTCTTCGATGAGATCGGTGATGAACCGCTCCCGAGCGTCCGTGACCGTGACGTTGAGCGAGATCAGGTCCACCGTCACCCGGAACTGGTAGTTCTGCTGCAAAACGGGGCCCGCGGCGGCGGCCAGCCCGCACAGGCCCAGGGCGAGGGTTCCGGCGGCGACGGCTCCCCGCCACCCCCGAAGGAAGCGTCGAGCGCGGGTTTCCATGGGGCGAATCGCTATTCTGACGCAATTCCCGCGCCGCTCTCCGTGTCCGCTCCCGCTTTGCCCCGCCTCCCGGAACCCCGTCGGTGACGTGGCGGTGTCCACTCCATCCCGGGCGGCCGCGGACGCCGCCTCGCCAACCCTGACCGCCGCGGTCCTCACCGCGAGCGACGGATGCGCCGCCGGGGTGGTGCCGGACCGGTCCGGAACCCTTGCCCGCGACTTCCTGGAGAGTCGCGGGTTTCGGATTGCCGATGCGGCGATCGTTCCCGATGAGGTGGAAGCCATCCGGGAACGGGTCCGGGCCTGGGCGGACGCCGGCATCCGGCTGGTGCTGACCACGGGCGGAACCGGCCTCGGCCCCCGGGACCGCACGCCCGAGGCGGTCGCGCCCCTGCTCGATCGCGAACTGCCGGGCTACGGTGAACTCCTGCGCTCCGAGGGGCTTCGCGACACGCCCATGGCGGTGCTCTCCCGGAGCCTTGCCGGAAGCATCGGCGCCACCCTGGTGATCGTGCTGCCGGGGAGTCCACGCGCCGTCGAGAGCGGGCTCCGGACGCTGGCCCCCACCATCCCCCACGCCCTCCAGTTGCTCTCCGGAGACACGGTCCATCGCCCTCCCGGGAAACGTGACAATTGATATGCTTGATCAATTCCACCGCGTCGCAGGCGGCATGAAAACAGTGGGCGGACTCCGAAAATGACACCTGAAGAACTGCAACTGCACGAAGCGAATCTTCTCGCCAAGAAGGCGGAAATCGAAAAGCTCGTGCACACCCGCGCTTTCTCGCGGACCCCGCCGCACGGAGATGACGGGGACCGGTCCATGGTGGCGAACGACGATGAGATCGTGATCCAGCTTCAGCAGAACGACGCGAAGCTGCTTCGCGCGATCGACAAGGCGCTCGCCCGGATCGAGGCTGGTGACTTCGGCATCTGTTCGGACTGCGAGGAGGAGATTCCGCGCCTGCGGCTGGAAGCCGTACCCTGGACGCGCGTCTGCGTTCCCTGCAAGGAACGGCAGTACTCCTGACGCTCGGCTAATCGCAAGCCGGCTCCCGGATGGACCTCGGTATCGCCGGGCGCGCCGCGGTCGTCGCCGCGGGCAGTCAGGGGCTCGGGCGCGCGGTGGCCGAGGCGCTGGCCGCCGAGGGCGTGAACGTCGCGATCGGAGCGAGGGGCCGCGAGGCGCTTGAGCGGACCGCAGGTGAAATCCGCGCCCGGCACGGCGTGGAAGTCCTCACTCACGAGGTTGACGTCGGGGATCCGGACGCCGCGTTCGGGTTCATCCGGGCCGCGGAGAGCCGGTTCGGACAGCTGGACATCCTGGTGACCAACGCCGGCGGCCCGCCCCCGACCCGCCTCAAGGACACGACGTCCGAGCAGTGGCGGGAAGCGCTCGAACAGAACCTGCTCTCGTGCGTGAACCTCGTGCGCGCGGCGCTGCCCGGGATGATCTCGCGCCGCTGGGGCCGGATCATCGCCATCGCCTCGGTCTCCGTGAAGCAGCCGGTGCCGGACATCATCCTGTCGAATACCGCGAGGTCCGGGATCGCCGGGTTCATGAAGTCGCTGGCAAACGAGGCGGCGCCCCACGGGGTGCTCGCCAACGTGCTCTGCCCCGGATACACGCGGACCGCGCGGCTCGTCGAACTCGCGGACCACATTGCGGGGACCCGCGGCTGCTCGGTCAAGGAGGTGTACGCCGAATGGTCCGCGGACATCCCGCTGGGAAGGGTGGGGGAGCCCGAGGAATTCGGGGCTGCCGCCGCCTTCCTCGCCTCCGAGCGCGCCAGCTACATCACGGGAACCGTGCTCGCGGTGGACGGCGGCCACATCAAGAGCGTCACCTGACTTCGCCGGGGCTGCGGGCAGGTCCCTGGACGCCGGCGCTTCCTCTCCGGTGCCACTCGCCGGACGGCTGCGCGGAGCCTTCGGAAACGTTGACCTAAAGCCGCCGATCCGGTACCTTCCGCGCGCCGTCCGTTCCCGTACCTCAGGAGTGCTTAGTACGCTGCCTTGAACTCCCTGCTTTGGCTCATCCCGGTTATTCCCGGGTTGGGTGCGGCCATCAACGGCCTCTTCGGAAAACGCCTCGGGAAGCGGCTGAGCGGCCTGCTCGCCTGTGGGTCGGTCGCGGCCTCCTTCCTGATCGCGCTCGGCTTCTTCTTCACTGTCTTCCTCGCCGAGGGCGGGGCGTCCGCCAGGGTCGAGCAATCCCTCTTCTCCTGGATCCCCAGCATGGGGGTGGACTGGGCGTACCGGCTCGATTCGCTCTCGATGCTCATGACCCTGGTGGTCACTGGGATCGGCCTGCTGATCCACATCTACTCGCTCGGCTACATGAGCCACGACGCGGGATTCAGCCGGTTCTTCGCCTACCTGAACCTGTTCACCTTCTTCATGCTGAACCTGGTGCTGGGCGCGAACATGCTGCTCCTGTTCATCGGGTGGGAGGGGGTCGGGCTCTGCTCCTACCTGCTGATCGGCTTCTGGTTCGAGCGGCCGGCGGCGGCTGCCGCGGGGAAGAAGGCGTTCATCGTGAACCGGATCGGGGATGCCGGATTCATCATGGCGGTGTTCTTGACCTTCGTGACGTTCGGGACCCTCGATTTCTACGGCGTGATGGGACAGATCTCGGCCGCCGAGATGCACGGCGGGGTTCTCACGGCGATCGGGGTCCTGCTCTTCGTGGGCGCCGCCGGCAAGTCCGCCCAGATCCCGCTCTACGTCTGGCTGCCGGACGCCATGGAAGGCCCGACTCCGGTCTCCGCCCTCATCCACGCGGCGACCATGGTGACCGCGGGCGTCTACATGGTGGCCCGCAGCGGCGTCCTCTTCTCGCACGCTCCGGCGGCGATGGCGCTGGTCGCGACGGTGGGAGCGCTGACGGCAATCTTTGCGGCCTCCATCGCGCTCTTCCAGACCGACATCAAGAAGGTTCTTGCCTACTCCACCGTCTCCCAGCTCGGCTACATGTTCCTGGGCGCCGGCGTCGGAGCGTTCGCCGCGGCGATCTTCCACCTGATGACCCACGCCTTCTTCAAGGCGTGCCTCTTCCTCGGTTCCGGCAGCGTGATCCACTCGATGGAGCACGCCGAGCATGCCTCCGGCGGGCATCGCCACTACACCGAGATGCAGGACATGCGGAACATGGGCGGCCTCGTGCGGGTCATGCCCCGGACCGCCTGGACCTTCATGATCGCCACCGTCGCGATCGCGGGCATCCCGCCCCTCGCCGGGTTCTTCAGCAAGGACGAGATCCTCTGGAAGACGTTTGACCACGGCCACACCGTGCTCTGGGCGCTTGGGGCGGCGGCCGCGGCGATGACGGCCTTCTACATGAGCCGGCAGGTCATCATGACCTTCTGGGGCGACTTCCGCGGCGGCGCGGCGATGGAGAAGCACCTGCACGAGTCGGTCCCCTCGATGACCGTTCCGCTGATCCTCCTCGCGGGCGGATCGATCCTCGCCGGCTTCGTCGGGGTTCCCGCGGCGCTCGGCGGCGCGAACCGCATCGAGCACTTCCTCGAGCCCGCCATCTATGCCGGCGGCCACGGCCCGGCCCCGATACACCACGCGTCCTACGCCGTGGAGTACGCCCTCATGGGCGTTTCGGTGGCGCTGGCGCTCGCCGGCATCTGGTTCGCCTACCGGCGCTACTGGAAGGGACCGACCCGCGACGCTTCGCTCGCCGGCAGCCGCGTCTATCAGACGCTGCTGAACAAGTACTACGTGGACGAGGCCTACGACGCGACCGCGGTCAACGGGACGTTGCGTGGTGGAGAGGGCCTCTACCGCTTCGATCAGCGCGTTGTGGACGGCGCCGTGAACGGCTCCGCGTCGCTCACCCGGCTCTCGGGCGACCTTTCCGATCTGAGTGACCAGAACCTCGTGGACCGGGCCGTGAACCTGGTCGGCGAGATTCTGTCGGCCGCCTCCACGCGGTTCCGGCGGCTCCAGACGGGGCTCTTCCAGAACTACGCCCTTCTCATGCTGTTCGCCGTGGTCCTGCTGGCCGGGGCCCTCACCCTGTGGAGTTAACAGCCTGTGGCAAAACCCCCGCGGCGTTCGAGCGGCGATGCATCCCGCCTGAACCACTCCGCTGCGCTTCGTTCTGCGTTGCGTTTCGGTCGAAATACACCCGGTATTCCTCCCTCGCGCGCCTTGTCAGCCGGGCGCCTCGCCGCTCTCGGCGCTCACGCGGTTTCACCACAGGCTGCTAAGCCGAACTGCGCGACTAGCTCCGGATAAGCCGAATGTTCGAGAACAACCCCTTCAACTTCCCGATCCTCTCGCTGGTGGTCTTCTTTCCGGCGATTGCGGCGCTCTTCATCCTCTTCTTCGTCAAGAAGACCGAAGAGAACCGCATCCGCTGGCTCGCCAACGGCGCGGCGTTCATCGGATTCCTGATCTCGCTACCGCTCTGGTTCGCCTTCGACGCCGCCGGACCCCAGTTCCAGTTCGGGGAACGCTACGAGTGGATCCCGAGCATCGGGGTCGAATACAACCTCGGACTCGACGGGATCAGCCTGCTGCTGGTCCTGATGACCACGCTGCTCGGCTTCATCGCGATTCTTTCCTCCTGGAAGGGCGTCACGGAGCGCATCAAGCAGTACTACATCTTCCTGCTGCTGCTCCAGACGGGAATGCTCGGCGTCTTCGTTTCGCTCGACTTCTTCCTGTTCTACGTGTTCTGGGAAGTGATGCTGGTCCCGATGTACTTCCTGATCGGGGTCTGGGGCGGGCCGAGGAAGCTCTACGCGGCCATCAAGTTCTTCCTCTACACGCTGGTGGGCAGCGTCCTGATGCTGCTCGGCATCCTGGCGCTCTACTTTGCGCACTTCGGGGTGACCGGCGAATACACCTTCGACCTGCTCCGGCTGATGGAGACCTCCTACGCCTCGGGTCTCCAGTTCTGGGTGTTCCTCGCCTTCTTCGTCGGGTTCGCCATCAAGGTCCCGATGTTCCCCTTCCATACCTGGCTGCCGGACGCCCACGTCGAGGCGCCGACGGCAGGCTCGGTCATCCTGGCCGGCGTGCTCCTGAAGATGGGGACCTACGGGTTCGTCCGTTTCTCGATTCCGCTCCTGCCGGAGGCCAGCCGCGAAGCAGTCTGGTGGGTGGCGACGCTCGCCATCATCGGGATCATCTACGGAGCCCTCGTGGCATTGGTCCAGAAGGACTGGAAGAGTCTCGTCGCCTACAGCTCGGTGAGCCACCTGGGGTTCGTGATGCTCGGCGTGTTCGCGCTGAACACCCTGGGCCTCGAGGGCGGCATCCTCCAGATGATCAACCACGGGCTCTCCACCGGGGGACTCTTCCTGCTGGTCGGCATCATGTACGAGCAGCGGCACACCCGGGAGATCGCGGCCTACGGCGGAATCGCGAAGGTGGTTCCGAAGTACGCAGCGCTCTTCCTGATCATCGCGCTCGCCTCCATGGGCCTTCCCATGCTCAACGGCTTCATCGGCGAGTTCCTGATCCTCCAGGGCATCTTCCAGGTGGATTGGGTGTACGCCGCGTTCGCCGTCTCCGGCATCGTCCTCGGCGCCGCCTACCTCCTCTGGCTCTACCAGCGGATCATGTTCGGCAAGCTGGACAAGGAAGAGAACCGCTCGCTCGCCGACTTGACGAGCCGCGAGAACGCGACCCTCCTTCCGATCGTCGTGCTCTGCATCTTCATCGGCGTCTATCCCAAGCCGTTCCTCGAGAAACTCGCGGTTCCGGTGGCCGCCATCGTGGAGCGCGTCTCGCCCGAGAGCGCCCAGACGGCCGAGGCGCCGTTGCTGCCGGCCGAGGTGCTGGAACGCGAGAGCGGCCTCGACGAAGCGTCCCCCGTTCCGAGCGACGACTGAGACGGCGCCTTTCCGGTTCCTGGTGGCGGGAGAACTCCGCCGGTGACCGCGGAGCCGCCGGTTGCGCCGCGCGCCCGGATGCTGACGCTGCTGAGCCTCGGCTTCTCGGTGCCCCTGGCCATCGTGATCGGCGCCGGGGCGGGTTGGTTGTTCGATCGCTGGCTCGGGACGGCGCCCTGGCTTTTCCTGGTGTTCCTGGGCTTCGGGATCGTGGCCGGCCTCCGCAACGTGGTCCGCGCCGCTTCGTCGGTGGCGGGGACCGACCCGCCGCCTGACAATTCGGGGGAAGAGGACGCATGACGAACAACGACCAGCCGGCGGCAGGCAGCCGGGAAGTTCGGCTGACCCGCCGCGCGCTGGCGCTCGCGGCCGCCGCTGGTTTGCTCGGGCTCAGTCTCGGTCCGCGGATCGGGCTTTCCGTAGTGGCGGGCGCGGCGGTGTCGGTTGTCAACATCCTGGTCCTGCGACGAGTCGTCGGGGGTCTCGGCGCCGTCCAGTCCGCTCGTTCGGCGATTGCACTCGCCGGACTCACCGGTGTTCGTTATCTCTTGCTCGGCGGCGTCCTGGTTGCGATAATTGCCGTCTGGAACGCCGACGTGATCGGCGTCGTGTGCGGGTTGGGCGCGCCGAACCTGGCCGTCCTGCTGGAACTGCGAAACGGGGGCTTCACGGCCCTTCGTACACCGCAGGCCCCTCCTCCCCCGGATGATGCGGCGGACAGGGAGAACCCCACACCCGGCGCCTGACCGTTCGTCCTCCAATACCGCCCCATGGAAATCCACCACTACTCATTCCTGACCCACTGGATCGAGGCGGTGTTCCACGTCCATCCCCCGGACCACGTGGTGATGGCGATCTTCGTGGCGGTCGTTCTCTCCGGCTTCGCGATCTTCTTCCGCCGGCGGATCTCGGTGGAGAACCCGGGACGGCTCCAACTGGTACTCGAAGCGGTGGTCGGCGGGCTGCTCTCGCTGCTCCGGGACAACGTCGGCGCCAAGGGGCGCCCGTTCCTCGGCCTGGTGGGCACGCTGGCGCTGTTCATCCTGGTCAGCAACCTGTTCGGGCTGGTGCCGTTCTTCTCATCCCCCACCGTGAGCATCAACATGCCGGTGGGCTGCGCCATCGTCGCGTTCCTCTATTACAACTTCCAGGGAATCCGGGCTCACGGGGCGAAGAAGTACTTTGCCCACTTCCTCGGGCCCAGTCCCTGGCTCGCGGTTGTGATGCTGCCGATCGAAATCATCAGCCATCTCAGCCGCATTCTTTCGCTTTCGGTCCGGCTCTTCGGAAATATCTTCGGTGAAGAGCTGGTCGTCGTGGTGTTCGCGTTCCTGATCCCGTTTGTGGTGCCGGTCCCGATGATGGCTTTCGGCGTCTTCGGCAGCACGCTCCAGGCCTTCGTCTTCACCATGCTCACTGTCATCTATCTCGGCGGCGCAGTCGCTGCCGAGGAGCACTGATCCAAGGAGAAATCATCGTGTCCAACAAGTTTCGGACGACCCTGCTGGCCGTCTTCGGCGTTCTCGCCGCTTCCCCGGTTTTCGCCCAGGGAAGCTGGGATCCGGTTGTCAGTCAGTGGGCGCTGATTTCGGCGGGTGGCGCGATCGCCATCGCCGCCGCCTTCGGCGCTACCGCGCAGGGGCGCGCCGTGGTCGGCGCCTGCGAGAGCCTCGCCCGGAACCCGGGCGCCGCCCCGCAGATCCGCTTCTCGCTGCTCCTCGGCCTGGTGCTGATCGAGTCGCTGGTCATCTACGCCTTCGTTACCGCGCTCATCATCTTCTTCGTTCTCTGGAACGGCTGAGCCCGATCTGGTGCGGAACGGGGAATCCCGTTCCGCACCAGTCGGACTCAGTTAGGAGCGCCGGTCTCCAGACCGGCATCGCGGCCGCAGGCCGCGAAACTCCCAGACCTGGTCATCCTCGATGGCGCTCACCCAAACGGGGACGGCGTAACGCCCTACAACCCGGGAGTGGCTGTGGCGCGGCGCCACCCTGCCGGGCTGCGGCGCCATCCTGGAGGATTGGCGATGGGAGTTTCGCCTCGCTTCGCTCGGCGATGCCGGCCGGAGGCCGGCGCTCCTGGGCCCCTACCCCGGTACGCTGCTACGGTGCGCCCATGGTCCGTCCGTTCCGGTGGGATTCCGAGCGGCGGGTTCTCCACCTGCTGGACCAGCGCCGGCTCCCGTTCGAGGAGGTGTGGATCGAGTGCGCGGAAGCGCACCAGGTGGGAGACGCCATCGAGGAAATGGCGATTCGCGGGGCTCCGGCCATCGGGATCGCGGCTGCCTACGCGGTGGTGATCGGATTCGGTCGCAATTCGGGGACCAAGCCGGATACCGCTCTCTTCGATGGGTTGGCGGCGGGTCTGCTGGACACGCGCCCCACGGCGGTAAACCTGCGAAACGCCCTGGACCGGATGCGATCCCGGTTGGAATCGCTCCTCTTGGCCGCCCCCGAAGCGATCGTCAGCGGCCTTGAGGACGAGGCGGACTGCATCGCCGCCGAGGATCTGCAGGCGAACCGGCGCCTCGGCGCGCTCGGCGCCAGCCTGCTACCCGGCGAGGGACCGGCGCGAGTCCTCACCCACTGCAACGCGGGGAGCCTCGCGACGTCGGGTTACGGGACGGCGCTCGGCATCGTCCGGGCGGCAGTGGAGTCCGGCCGTCCGGTCCGGGTGTTCGCTCCCGAAACCCGCCCGTATCTTCAGGGCGCCCGTCTCACCGCGTGGGAACTCATGGCAGACCGGATCCCCGTGACCCTGATCACCGACGGGATGGTCGGTTCCCTGCTCGCCGGCGGCGAGGTGGACGCCGTGGTCGTGGGCGCCGACCGCATTGCCGCGAACGGCGATACCGCGAACAAGATCGGCACGTATCAGGCAGCCGTCCTCGCGAAGGAGCACGCCGTGCCGTTCGTGGTCGCGGCTCCTTTTTCGAGCGTGGACCTCGAAACGCCCCGAGGAGCGGATATTCCCATCGAGGAACGGAGTCCGCACGAAGTCATCGCGATCGCCGGTCAGCGAGTGGCGCCCGACGGGGTCCCGGTCTGGAATCCCGCGTTCGACGTCACCCCGGCTCGCTACATCACCGCAATCGTCACCGAGAGAGGCATCGCTCACCCGCCGTTCACCGTTTCGCTGGGAGGTCTTGCCGCTCTGCACGCGCGATGAGTGCAATGTGCTAGCATCACGCAATCAGAACGCTGTGGAGGCGTTGGCATGGGCAGCCTTACGATTCGAAATCTGGACGATCATGTGATCCAGGCGCTGAAGGCCGAGGCCAAGGCGAACGACCGCTCCATGGAAGCCGAGGCTCGGCGCGCGTTGACGGAGCGGTTCGACCGGATCCAGCGCATGGTGGAGTTGCGGAAGCGCACCGATGCGCTTTCCCGCCTCACCGAAGGCACTCCGCAGACGGATAGCGTCGTGCTGCTGCGCGAAGACCGAACGACCCCGAAGGAGAAGTCGATTGCTGAACTCCTCGCTTGCCACGTTGGGGCCTTGAAAGAACTGCGCGCGCGCAGAGTGCTGAGAACGGAGAACAATCCGACCGGCGATCTCGCGGAGTACCTGTTCTGCGCCGCCTACGGGTGGGAATTGGACCCCGGGAAGGCGCTCGATGCGAGAGACAGGGATGGCAAGCGCTACCAGATCAAGGGACGCCGACTCACTGGTCGCCATCCTTCTCGGCTTCTGTCGCCAATCCGCGATCTCAACGGGTTCGACATCCTTGCCGCGGTGCTGTTCGACGAGAATTACCGTGTGGTGCGGGCGGCCCTGATCCCGGTCGGCGTCGTTCGCGACCGTTCCAAGTACGCCCGCCACACCAACAGTCACACGTTCCTTCTGCAGGACGAGGTGTGGGACGAGCCCGATGTCATCGACGCTACGGATCAACTCCAGTTACAGGAAGCGCACTACTCTTGATGCGGGATCTACGATGCCAGCGGAGTGTGGTTGCACATTGACGCAGCACGCTCGCGACTGGCTGTTTGGCATCGTCCCCTGAACCCATGCTCATCCTCGGGATCGAGACTTCCTGCGACGAGACCTCGGCCGCCGTGGTCGAGGACGGCCGGCGCATCCTCTCGAACGTCGTCTCCTCCCAGGTCGCCCAGCACGCCGCTTTCGGCGGGGTGGTCCCCGAGATTGCCTCCCGGCAACACCTCCTCAACCTTTCGCCCGTGGTGCGGCAGGCGCTCCAGAAGGCGGGTATCGAGGTGGATGATGTCGAGGCGGTCGCGGTGACGAACGGCCCCGGCCTGATCGGGGCCCTGCTCGCCGGGGTCTCCTTCGCCAAGGCGTTCGCTTTCGCCCGCGGCATTCCCCTGGTCGGCGTGGACCACATCGAGGGCCACATTCGCGCCTGCTATCTGGAGGGCGGGGACGTGCCCCACCCGGCGCTCGCGCTGGTGGTCTCCGGAGGGCACACGAGCCTCTTCCTGCTTGAAGCCGAGAGTTCCTATCGGCTGCTCGGCAAGACGCGCGACGACGCGGCTGGCGAGGCGTACGACAAGCTCGCCAAGCGGCTCGGGCTCGGTTATCCGGGAGGGCCGATCCTCGACCGCCTGGCGCAAAGGGGCGATGCGCGCCGTCACCTGTTTTCTCTCCCACACTTTTCGGACGGGGCGAAACTCGATTTCAGTTTCTCGGGTCTCAAGACACAGGTCCTCCGGCTCATCGAGCAGGAGGGCATCGAGCCGCTGGCTGATGAGCAAGACCCGTTCGACCGGGAAGACCTGCGGGACCTGGCCGCCAGCTTTCAGTCGGCGGTCGTCCGCGCCCTTCGGCGTTCGGTGGATCGTGCGCTGCGCATGTTCGAAGCGCAGGCGGTGCTGCTGACGGGAGGAGTCGCCGCCAACTCGGCCCTGCGCGCCAACTTCCAGGCGCTCGGCCAGGAGCGGGGATTGCCGGTGTTCTACCCGAGCATCGCCCTCTCGACCGACAATGCCGCCATGATCGCCGCCGCCGGCCACCTGGCGCTCCTCCGCGGTGAGATCGCCGGCCCCGATCTCACCGCCGACACCGAGCTTCGACTCGGCGAGAGCGGTCCGCGCCGGTCGCGGCGGCACCGCTGAGTTCCGAAGTGGTCGGCCCGCAGCCGGATTCCGATCGGGCCACGGCCGTCTACCGGGTCCGGCCGGACGCCGCCGCGCCGGAGGACCTGGCCCGCCTCATCGCCATCGAACAGACCGTGGAAATCCCGGAGGCGCTCATTCCGCCCGGGAAGATCCGGGACGAAATCGTCGGCCGGGTCGAGGCGGTGACGCCCGATCCGGATGTTCCGGGTGCGAGCCGCGTCACCATCAGCTACGCGGCCGACCTCGCTTCGGATCTATTCGGATTGCTGGCGGTCGCGATCGGCAACGCGCCGATGTACGGCCGGGTGCGGCTGGTGGACCTGCAACCGCCGCGACCGTTGCTCGATAGCCTGGCCGGCCCCAACCACGGCGTGGAGGGAGTGCGGCGGAGGTGCGGGGTCCTGGGACGGCCCCTGCTGGCTACCGCGCTCAAGCCCCAGGGCTCAAGCGTTTCGGAGCTGGCGTCCATCGGGGAGGCGTTCGCCCGGGGCGGCGGCGACCTGGTGAAGGACGACCAGAACCTGACGGACGACTTCGAGTCTTTTCGGCGCCGCGTCCTGGCCTGCGCGGCAGCGGTGGACCGGGGCAATCAGGCCAGCGGCGGCCGGTGCCTCTACCTCCCGCACGCCGGCGCCCCGGCGGACGAACTCGAACGTTACGTCGAGTTCGTTGCCGAGGCCGGACTTCCCGGAGTTCTCATCTGCCCGATGATCACCGGCCTCGACACGATGCGCGCCCTGGCGGAGAGTTATCCGCTGCTCTTCATGGCGCATCCGTCCCTGACCGGGGTCTATACCCACGCGCCGGAACACGGGGTGGCCCACGGGGTCCTTCTCGGCACCCTGTTCCGGCTCGCGGGCGCCGACATCTCGGTGTTTCCGGACGCCGGTGGCCGCTTCGCCTACACCCGAGCCGCATGTGCGGAGATCACCGAGCGTCTCCGCGAGCCGCTCGGCGCGCTCGGTCCGGCGTGGCCGGCCCCCGCCGGCGGAATGGGACCGGCGGACGTCGGCCGCGTCTGTCAGACCTACGGCCCCGACACCGTGTTGCTGATCGGCGGCGCTCTGCTCGGTCATCCCGAGGGAATCGAGGCGGGAACCCGCGAGATCCTCGAGAGGATTCGAGAGGTTCACCCGGAGGTGTCGATCGAGCCCTCGGACCCGCGGCAGCCTGCGCTGCCGGAGCCCCGGCGGCTCGCCTTCCGGCGGGACTGGAACTGGGAGGGCCGGGACAGTTCTCCCTACAAGGACGCCGGGGATCTCGCCTTCCGGGGAGTGCGCCGGGTGGAACTGGTGGGGAAGTTCGGAGAACGGACGCGCTCGGACCTGCGCTACTTCGAGGTGGAACCCGGAGGTCACACCAGCCTCGAGAAGCACGTCCATACCCACGTCGTCATCGGGGCCCGGGGGGAAGGGGTCCTGCTCCTCGGAGATCGGCGCCTGCCGCTCCGGCACCTCGATGTCGCCTGCGTCGGCCCTCTGGAGTCCCACCAGTTGCGGAATGAGACCGAGGAGCCCTTCGGATTCTTCTGCGTCGTGGACCACGACCGCGACCGCCCCATGCGGGCGGAGTAGGGACCGCCGGCCTTCAGGCCGGCACAGCCCGCCGGCGGGCGGCGGCGTAGCCCGCGAGGTCCCCATCTCGGCAGGCCGCCGGACAGTGACCCGTTTCCCTCCTGGCGCTACTGGACCACGTCGGCAAGCTCGCGGAAACGGCAGAACGCGTTGGCGAGCCGCATCTGGTGCGGGGTCTTGCACTCGGGAAAGAAGAGTTCCGGGCTCGCGACCACGACCGCGAGGCAGCGGGCGCGCGATGTCGCCACGTTCAGCCGGTGCGACGAATAGAGGAAGTCCATCCCCCGCGGGGCCGCCTCCGGGGTCGAGGTTGCCATCGAGAAGAACACGACGGGGGCCTCCTGGCCCTGGAACTTGTCCACGGTCCCGACCCCGCGCACCCGGTCCCCGAGCCGACGGCCCAGCAAGGCAAGCTGATCGTTATAGGGAACGACGACGAGGATGTCGTTGGAGGTAACCCGACGCGCGACGCCCCGGTCGTCCGTCCAGGACGCGCCTTCGAGCAGGCCGTCCACCAGGTCGGCGATCCGTTCGGCCTCCTCTGGCGACTCCGTCTGGTTGCCTTCGTGTGCGACGGGGACGAACCGAAGCCCGGCGCCCGGTAGCGGCCCGCCCTCGACCCGCTGTCGCTCCAGTCCCGGGCGCGCTGCCAACCGGTCCTCGTAGAACTGCTCGGAGGTGAAACCGCAGATGTCCGGGTGCATCCGCCATGTGGCTTCGAGAAAGAGGCCGCGGTCGGGCGGCATCGTCTGGTGCTCGCCGAGGAGATGGTCGAGCGCGGAAACGTCGGACCCCTCCGGGTGGTCGCCCTGGGTCACCTGGTCGAGTTGGGCCGGGTCGCCGAGCAGAATCAGGCTGTCCGCCGCCGAGGCGGAGGCAAGCGCGTCCGCCAGTGCGAACTGCCCGGCTTCATCCACGACCAGCACGTCCACGGAATCGGTCATGTCGTCCCGGGCCCAGACCCAGGCGGTGCCCGCGATCAGGTGGACGCCGGGGTCCGTCGCGGCGTCCGCCGTTAGCTTGGAGGAACCTGCCAGGACCTTGATCCGGGGATCGTCGCAACCCGTCTCCCGCACCCCCTGGATGCCTCGGAAGACGACTCCTTCCTCCGTCGCCGCCGAGCACACGCTGTCGAGCAGGTTTGTGATGACGCGATGGCTCTGCGCCGTTACGCCGACCCTCCGCCCGGCCGCCAACAGCGCGGTGATGACGCGGGCGCCGGTGTAGGTCTTGCCGCTGCCGGGCGGTCCCTGGATCGGCAGCACTCCCCCGTCGAGATCGAGTGCGAGGCGCCGAGCGCCGGCGATGATGTCCTCGCCCGGGCGGACCAGGGGTTCTCCGGCGATGCGGCCGCGCGGCGGGATCCGGCGAAGGAGGTCGAATGCAGCCCGGCGCGGACTGTCATCGGCGAACCCGGCCTCCGCGACCGCCTCGCCGAGGCGGAACAGCGATCCGGGCTTGGGCGCCGGCCGCACCCGTTCGGCCGGCACCAGCGCGCGCGGATGGGGTTGCTGCTGGGCCGTGCTGCTGCGCTTCAGGGTCAGGGTTCTTTCCGAGATCTCGAAGACCTCGCCCGACGATTTGCCGGTGGCGAAGTCCTCTGGCTTCCCTCCGACCTTGATGCGGTGCTCCTGTAGCGGGAACCGGTAACGGTGCAGTACGGACCGCTGTTCCCGTCCGAGTTCCCGATCAAACTCGATCCCGCCCAGCGGCGCGGAATCTTCGACGAGTTCCTGGGCGTCGAGATCCTTCACCCGGAAGTACTCCCACCACTTCGATTTGTCCTCCCGCCGGTAGTAGTCGAGCAGGTAGCCCAGCAGCCGCCGCGCCCCCGCCTCTTCGGCGGGACCTGCTCCGAGCCGCGCGACGAGTTCCGATACCCGCGCCGCCGCCTCCGTTTGCGTCTGTTCATCCTCCGGCCTGATTTCCACGACGGGCCGGTCCCGCGGCCCGATGCGGTCCGTCAGTTCCCGCCGACGCTCTTCGAGCCAGCCGTGGAGCGCCAGGGTGGAAAGACAATCCTCCCGGTTGTAGCGGCGGATGATCTCGCGGTCCTCCGGCGGCACTCCGGCAGCGTCCCCGGAATCGAGCAGAGCGTCCATGCGGGCGAGCGCCCGGCCGGCTTCGGGTAGTTCCTGCCCCCGATCAAAGCCGTAGAACGGCTCCATCTCCTTGATCGAGTAGCTCTCCACCGACGCCACGACGCCCTGCCGGACCACCTGCAGCAGGTCCACGAACACCCCTCGCCGCAGCAAGCCGTCCATCGCGTCCTCGCGGGTGGCGTAACGGCTCATCAGCCGTTTCAGGGCCCCTGTCTCGTAGCCGCCGTAGTGGAAGATGTGGAGATCCGGGAACTTCTCCCGCCGGTCCGCTACCAGATCCATGAAGTCCTCGAACATCCGGCGTTCGTCATCGCGGCGGAAGGCCCAGCGCTCCTCGTAGCGGCCATCCCCATCCACGAAGCCGAACAGGTATTCGAGCGCATCGTCCACACCGGGCCGGGAGCTCTCGATGTCAAAAAACAGGTCTCCCTCGCACGGCTCGGGGAGTTTCAGCAGCCCGCGTCCTTCCTCCGGCGGCAGGATCAGTTTGTGGAATGGCCGTCCCCGTTCGCGCCCGGTGAGCTGCGCCCGGGCCTGCCGCTGGATGCGCTGGAGGACGGCCGGCGCCACACGCCGAAGCGGCGGGTCCAGCGGGAGAGCAAGCCGGGCGAGACCGGTCAGGGTCGTGACCCCACGTGTTTCAAGCCTGCGGTGCTGGTGGCGGGTGGAATTCGCGACCAGCGACAGGTGGTCGTCCCTCCGGCGCCGTTCCTGGCAGGCCCCGTTCCATTCGCACCGAGGGCAATGGTCGACCGGCTCCGGATAGGTGGCGGGTGGCGCGGCGCAGTGCTCGTCGAACTGCCGCCTGAGGCTGCGTTCGAACGCGGCGAAGTCCGTGACCCGGACGCTCTCGCGTCCCTCGTCGCGACCGAGTTCCAGGTGCATTTGAGCGGGGGCTGTGCCCTGGACCTTCGCAAGCAGCCTCGAATAGACGGCGACCTGAAGTACCGCGTCGGCCTTGGGCATGGTGGCGAGCTTGGCGTCCACCACCTCGTAGGACCAGTCTCCGAGGGCGCTGGGTCGGCCCACCCAGATCAGGAAGTCGGGAGAGCCCGACCAGGTTCCGGCACCGAGCCTTCCCTGGTAGATCACCTCCACCCCGCGGCGCATGGCATCGAGGGTCCGCTCATGCCGTTCGGCGTACCTGCCAGAATCCGCGATCGTCTCGACGCTCCGGCCCTCCGTCTGGTACCGCTCGAGGATTCTGGCCTCGTGCCGCCTTCCGGCTTCAATCAGCGCCTCCAGCCGCGGATCCTCGAAGACCGGCGGCGGGGAAGTCTCCCCGAGCGCGACGGCACGGGAGAGAGTCGTCAGATGCCGGCAGGCGAGGAACCGGCTGAGGTCGGTGGGCGCGAAAAAGAGTTCGCCGTTCCGGTGGTGCACGAAGGCGCCGAAGTCTAAGGACTCGGGACGGGCAGGGCGACAGGGAATTCGCGCTCGGTGATATAACGCGGGGCCGGCTACCCCGACTCTAGGAGGCCCCATGGCGAACGGATCCGGCAGCACCCGCGAGTTCACGCTCCGGGCTCTTCTCCTCGGCCTCTTCATGGCCGTCGTGCTGGGAGCGGCGAACGCCTACCTCGGCATCCGGGCCGGCCAGACGGTCGCGGCGACCTTCCCCGCCGCGGTCGTTTCCATGGTCGTCATCCGGGGACTCTTCAAGGGCAGCCTCCTCGAAGAGAACATCGCCCGCACCACCGCTTCGGTGGGAGAGGCGCTGGCCGCGGGGGCGATCTTCACCCTGCCGGCGTTCCTGATGGCGGGCGCCTGGGAGGAGTTCAACTACCTCGAGAGCACCCTGCTGATGCTGGTCGGCGGGCTGCTCGGGATCCTGTTCGTCGTCATCCTGCGGCGGAGCATGGTCACCGATCCCGAGCTGCCGTTCCCCGAGTCGGTTGCCGCCGCCGAGATCCACCGCGCCGGTAAGGGCGCCAGCGGTGGCCGGCTGCTCTTTCAGATGATGGGGGTGGGCGCGCTCATCGAGGTCCTCAAGAACTCGAAGGGCATCCAGCTCTTCACCGACCGCATTTCCGGCGCTCTCGGCTACGGCTCCTTCCAGGGCTCGGTCACCGTCGGGGGCCAGTCCTTCGGCGCGGCGGCACAGCCGGGGGTCTTGCCTTTTTCCACTCCGGCCGCCTCGCCCGCCTACCTCGGGGTCGGTTACATCATCGGTTTCCGGCTTGCGGCGCTCACCTTCTCCGGCGGGGTCTTCGCCTGGTGGTTCATGATCCCGGCGGTCCTCTTCTTCAATCCGGAGTTCGCCGACGCCGGCAAGCTGGCGGCGGCGGGCGCCGACTGGACCGCGGTCAGCAGTGTGGTGTGGGCCGAACTCGTGCGGCCGATCGCGGTGGGGGCGATGATCGCCGGTGCGGTCTGGACCCTGCTCCGGATGCGGAAGTCCCTCGGCGAGGGACTCAAGCGGTCCATCGGCGAGCTGAAGCACGGCCATCCGGCGGGCCAGGATGAAAAAGACCGCGACATCCCGTTCAGTTGGACAGCCGCCGGGGTGGTGGCGCTGATCATCCCGACGTTCTTCCTCTACAACTACTACACCGGGCAGCCGCTCGGCGCGCTCGGTTCGGCGATCGTGATGATCGTCGCCGGCTTCTTCTTCTCGGCGGTGGCCGGCTATCTCGTCGGCACGATCGGGAGTTCTTCGAATCCGGTTTCCGGCCTCACCATCTCGACGCTGCTGCTCGCGGCGCTGCTGATGACCTTCCTGGGGGTCACCGGGACCGCAGGCGTGGCGGCGGTGCTGGGAGTCGCCGCGGTCGTCTGCTGCGCCTGCGCGGTCGCCGGGGACATGCTGCAGGACCTGAAAGTGGGCCAGATCCTCGGCGGCACGCCCTTCCGCATGGAGTGGGCGGAGATCATCGGGGTGATCTTCGCGTCGTTCTTCCTGGTGCTGCCGATGATGCTGCTCCACGAGGGGGACATCGCCGCCGGCGGCATCGGAGTCGGCGGCGAAGAACTGCCGGCGCCCCAGGCGGGCCTCATGGCGCTCCTGTCCCAGGGGATCGTCGGCGGCGACATGCGCTGGCCGCTCGTGGTCTTCGGGATCGCGCTGTGTCTCTTCCTGATCCTGATCCAGGCTCCGTCCCCGATGCTGATCGCGGTGGGGATGTACCTGCCGCTGCAGACCACCTTCGCGATCTTCGTCGGCGGTTGCTTCCGCTGGCTGAGCGACCGCCAGATGGCCAAGCTGCCGGCCGAGCGTCGCTCGCTGGGAGAAAGTGCCGGAACGCTGATCGCGTCCGGACTCATCGCGGGCGAAGCGCTCATGGGAGTGGCGCTGTCCGGGCTGGCGGTCGCGGCGTTCCAGTTCCCGACGCTCGTGTCCATGCCCTCCGGAGTGCCGGGATTCCTGGTGTTCGCGGCGCTCGGGTGGTTCCTCATCCAGATTCCGCTCCGCCACGCGCGTGGGGGGTAGGGAGGAGCGGCCCGGGAGAGACGGTGCGCCGTTCAGGACCGCCGGTTTGTCTTGCCGGCGACAATCCCCGGACCGTGGCGGCCGGTAGGGAAGCTTTCGCGATTGACGCCGCGTCTGTTCACAACACGTCGTTCAGAATGGACATGGCCATATGGCCATGGCTATACTTGAGACCGATGACGACCATCGGCGCGGGCAAGTTCAAGGACGTCTGCCTGAGGCTGCTCGACGAGGTCGCGCGCACGCGGACCCCCATCATCATCACGAAGCGCGGCCAGCCTGTCGCACAGTTGATGCCGTATTCGCTTCCGGAACGGAAACGGAGCCTGGCAGGCAGCGTCGTGCGCGAAGTCGGCGACCCGTACGGCACCGGTGAGAGATGGGATGCCGATCGTTCTTGATACGCACGCGTGGATCTGGTGGGTCACCAAGGACGATCGGCTATCGCGCTCAGCGCGCGAAGCAATCGAGTCCGGCGCAGCGGAAGGGCGCCTCTGGCTCTCTTCGATCTCGATCTGGGAGGTCGGCAAGAAGATCGAAAAGGGCCAGCTCGTCCTCGACCGGGCACTGGACGACTGGCTCGACCTCGCCCTGGGACGTGCTGGCCTCCGCACCGCGGAGTTGAGCCGATCGGTTCTGGTCGAGAGTTGCCGATTGCCCGCCGAGCTCGCCGGAGACCCGGCCGATCAGATCATCGTTGCGACCGCCCGCGCGCACGGTGCGGTCCTCGTCACGCGGGACGCGAAGCTCCGCAGGTATCCACACGTGAGGACACTTTGGTAAGCGTTCGGTTGCGAATCCTTAACAGCCTGTGGTGAAACCCCCGTGAGCGCCGAGAGCGCCAGTTCTCCCGGTGGGGGGGCGGTTCAGCCGGGATGCATCGCCGCTTGAACACCGCGTGGGTTTTGCCACAGGCTGTCAACGAGGACGCGGTTCGGGCGGCTTGAGGACACGCCGCGTGGCCGCGCGGCGCTGCCGGCCCCGAGGTCCGACGGCCGGTTCTCCCGGTCGGGGGCTCCAACCGTCCCCGCGCTCCTGGTCAGGGCGGGGGCCCGAGCGAGTACTCGCGGAACACGTAGTTGCCGCCCGTCGTCGGGATGGCTCGCGAGGGATCGTCGAGCTGGGGGGCCGTGACGAAGCGCTGCTTGGCGATGACAGTCGACGTGCGGTAGCCGAAGATGGCCGGCTGGAGCGCGACGAGATCCCGGTTGAGCTCCAGGTAGTGCCGCTCGCGGGCGGCCCGCTCAAGGATCGCCCTCCCTGCTTCGATGCGCGCGTCGATGGCGGGATCCTGTAGCCAGGCCATCGCCGACCAGCTCCCGGAGTTATCGCTGTGGTACATCGCCGTCAGGATCGAGTCCGGATCGGGGGTGTAGGCGCTGACGTCCACGGTGTTGGCGTGCGGCGTCGTCTCCGCGCGGCTGGCGCGGTCCAGCACCAGCGCCCAGGGGGCGCCCGTGATTTCCACCCGCACCCCGATCTCGGCCATGTTCTGCTGAAACAGCAGTGACGCGCGCTCCGTGTTGCCGACCTCCGTGACCCACTGAATCTCCACGGGGTGTTCGTCCGGGGTGTAGCGGGAGCGCGCGAGTGCGCGGCGGGCCGCCTCCAGGTCGCGCCTCGGAATGGACGCCTCGGGATCGTGACCCAGCAGTCGCGGCGGGACCGGACCCCGGCTGGGCACCCCGTTCGCGAACGTCTCGTCCACCTGGAGGAGCCGGAGAAGGGCGTCGTAGTCGAACGCGTGAGCGAGCGCCCGGCGAAAGTGAACGTCGTCGGTGGGCGGACGCCGGGTATTGAGCATGATGAAGAAGCTCGACGTGCCGCGGTCGTGAGCGAGCTCGATCCCGGGCGACCTGGCCAACGCGCGCAGCACCTCGGGCGGCATGCTCAGCCGGGTGATCTCGTGCTGGCCGCGCCCCATCAGCGCCCGCACGGTGGGAACCGCCATCGAGTACTTGATGCGCACGATCTCGGGCGCGTCCGGGGCGAAGGGCTGATGGTGCGCCTCCGAGCGGTGCAGCAACGTCAGTTGGCGCGGGTCGTGGCTCACCACCTCGTAGGCGCCGCTCCCCGCGGCTTCCGAGGACAGGAAGGTTTCCGGCTGTCCATCCACGCGCTCGCGGTTCACGATCGCCACGCGGGTGAGCGCGGCGACGAAGGGCGCGAACGCGGCGTTCAGGGTGAATCGAACCGTGTTCGGGTCTACCGCGATCACGCTTTCGAGCTCGGGGAGCAGATAGGAGTAACCGCGGTTCAACTGGGTCATGCGCTCCATCGAAAAAACGACGTCCCCGGCTTCCACGGGAGTGCCGTCGTGGAAGCGAGGGTCGTCCCGGAGCGCGAAGGTGTACGTCCGGCCGTCCTCGGCGACGGTCCACCCGGTGGCGAGGTCGGGGACGACCCTTCCGTCCGGGCCGGTTCGGACGAGAAAGTCGTAGACGTTCATCATCAGGATCGAATCGGCGTAATCGGATGCCTTGTGAGGGTCGAGTTCGCCGATCGCGGCGTCGTTGACGCGCAGCAGGCGACGCTCGGGCGGCTGGCACGCGGCGAGCCCGAGGGCGACGAGGACGGCGAGACGGCGTTTCACTCGACGGCGCACGTCGGCTCGGCGCCCAGGCGGTTCCGGTTGCGCGCGACGAGGTCGTACGCCGCCTGCCCGATCCGGTCGAAGACGGGAAAGAAGAACCCGATCATCCCGACGATCGCCAGGCTGCGGGCCCACGACGGTCCCCAGTGGAGCGCGAGGAGCACGCCGAGCATCAGCAGATGGGTGACCGGGTTGTAGAGCAGCATCAGCTTGAACGCCCGGAAGCCCTCCGCGATGCGCTCGCCGTCCACGACGATGTGCAGACGATTCGCAAGAGCTTCCCGGGAGATGCCGAAGCGGTCACCGGTTCCACTCTGGAAGGTCGTCCAGCGGAATGCGCCTTCGAGATCGAGGGCCTCGAACCACCGTTTCGTCTTCGCGCAGATGCCGCAGTCGCCGTCGTAGATGACCTCGGTCGCCGTCCGGGGCCAGCGGACGAAGGCGAAATAGGCGGCGGGCGCCACGTAGAGGAACAGGACGAACGTGATTCCGGTGAAGAGCGTCATCGACGCGTGAAAGAGGATGCCGAGCCAGATCGCGAAGGACCAGAATCGCCGCAGCGCGAAGCCGGCGCAGAGGCTCAGTTCGGTCGCGATCGTCCCCCAGCACATGAGCTTGGCCAGGGCCATTTCCGGCAGTAGCGCCGCGACGCTGACGTAGAGCTCGTGCTGGAGATTGGCGCCGGCCCAGTTCTCGAAGAACTGACCGGAAACCCAGTCGGGATCGAGGATCTTGTTGAGTCCGGCGCCGAAATAGATGAGCGCCACCTGCGCCCGCAGGAGCCAGACCGACCGATCCGACGTGTGAAGGCCGATCAGCGTGAGAACCGCCCCCATGAAGAAGGTGTTGTTGGCCCAGTAGATTCTCGACGAGGCGATCCCGATCAGGATCGTCATTCCCACCACGAACGACGCCAGCCGCACCCCGCGGTTGAAGAGCAGCGCGACGGAACCGGTGAGGAACACGACCTGCAGCGCGGTGCGGAAGCGCTCGGGATTCCCGATCCGGTCGAACACGGACAGGAAGGGAAGGAACGGATCCGGGAGCGTCAGGAAGTGGCCGGTCACCAGCATGGTGACCACGATGAGCTTTGCCGACAGCAGGAGCGGTACCGGGAGCGGCGTGTTTCCGAGCCGCAGCGGGTTCCACGACGGCTTCATTGCGGTCTCACCGCGGCGGCCAGGTCCAGGTCTCCTCGGGATGCCCGTTGACGGTGTAGGCGATCTCGATGCGAGCCCCGTCATCCCGGCCGTACGTCTCCTCGTACTGCCGGACCTTGTCGAGCACGTGCTGGATCGCCTGCCAGTTGCCGCCCTCCGCCGGCTGCCGGTAGCGCGCCTCGATCTCTTCGGGGCCGAGTACGCGCCCGCCGACGGCCACCGAGATCGAGTAGAGGTTCTGGGAGTCCATCGGCGCCCAGCAGAAGTAGCGGGACGGGACAAGGCGTGCGTAGCCGATCATGGCGATCTGGAAGACGAGCAGTGCGATCGCGGCGAGCGTCCGGGTCATGTGCTGGAGTCCTGAATTGCTACGAATCGAGCATAGTCCGTCCCGGCGGGCGGTCCTCGAACACGGTACTCACCGTCCAGCCCACGGCCACCTGAACCAGCAGCGACGTGGAAGCCACCCACTGGAAGCTGACCGGGTCGCCTCCGGTCTCGGGATCGAAACCGAAGATGGGTCCGGAGAAGGCGACGAGCACCGCCGCCGCCATGCCCGCCACGGTGCCGATTGTCGCTCCGAGCGGGCGCACCCGGGGAAGGAACAGCGCGAAGAGGAAGAGACCGAAGATCGGGCCGGTCAGGAGGTTCGACGTCTTGGACGTCACCTCGGTGATGTTGCCGGGGACAAGGTCCATGAGGAAGCTGCCAAGCACGATGAGTCCGCCGGTGGCGACCGCGAGCCGCCGGGCCAACCGGAGCTGGCTGGCGTCGTCGCGCGGACGCGCGCGGAAGCGGCCCATGAAATCGGTCAGCACCACTGCGGAGATCGAGTTCACCCCGGAGTCCACGCTCGACATGGCGGCGGCGAACATGGCGGCAACGACGAGTCCCGCGATGCCGGGCGGGAGCCTCTGGGCGATGAAGAATGGAAAGATGTGGTCCGCGTCGGCGCGCAGCGACATTCCCTCGCCAAGCCGCTCGGGGAACGCCTCGAAGTAACCGAGGAGAGCGAGGCCGACGAGCGCCAGCACCACCGTGACCACGGTGATGGCGAGCAACTGGGTTCCGTAAGCCCGCCGCGCGGCGCGCAGGTCGGTCGTCGCCATGAAGCGCTGGACCGAAACCTGGTCGCCGCCCGCGGTGGCCACGTACCAGGTGAGCGTGGAGATCACCGTCCCGAACGCGGTGACCCGCGTCGCCGGGTTCAGGCTGAACAGGGGCTGGGTATCCCAGTTGTCGCGCCACGTCGTCGGAAACCACTCAAAGCCGCCGAGTTCCACGGTGACGATGCCGAGGACCACCAGGGCGCCGGCGAACAGCAGCGCGGACTGGATGCAGTCGGTGACGACAACAGCCCGGAGTCCTCCCAGGGAGGTGTAAACGACCGCCACGAACGCCGTGAACAGGACGACCAGCGGTACCGCAGCGGGGCCGACGCCGATCATTACCGTCAGCGCCACCGCCGCCGCGTACACCACCAGCGACATCCAGGCGAGACGCAGGACGATGAACATCGACGCGCCGAGAAGCCGCGCCCCGGCGCCGAGGCGCACCTCCAGTAGCTCGTAGGCGCTCGTCACCCGGTGCTTCATGTAGGCCGGCAGCAGGCCGTAGCCAACGACGAAATAGACGAGGGGGAGCGCCAGGAGCTGAACGAGCAGGACAGGCCCTCGCCCCAGCGTCTCGCCGGGCACCGAAAGGTAGGACACCGTGCTGACCAGCGTCGCGAACAGCGAGACGCCCACGGCGATGGGATTGAGCCGGCCGCCCCCGACGAAGTACTCCTTCGTCGTTGACTGGCGGCGGCCGTAGAACCAGCCGAGCCAGAGGGTGAGACCCGCGTAGCCCGCGAGTACGAGCCAGTCGATGCCGGCCAGGCCTTGGTTCATGGGAGGGCTCGGATATAACACAGCCGAGCAAGGAGACCCGAGCCATGACGCCGGCGGACGCCAAGAGGACCATCTGTGGACCGTTGATTCCGGTCATCACGCACTACCACGATGACCTGAGCGTCGATCACGACGCCATCCGGGAGAACGTCCAGTACGTCGTCGAACGGGGCGTCCGGACCGGAAGCGGGGTCCTCCTGGCCGCCGGCGCCGGGGGCGACTTTCCGATGCTGACCCTCGACGAGCGGAAAGCCGTGAGCGAGACCATCGTGCGGGCTGCCGACGGCCGGACACCGGTGCTCGTCGGCGCCCAGGACACGAACCCCGCGCTGTCCGTCGAACTCGCCCGTTTCGCCGAGGACATCGGCGCCTGGGGCATCCAGCTCGCCCCCGGCTACTACTACGAGCCGTCGGCCGACGACTGCTACCGGGTGTTCGAAGCGGTGCACGAGGCCACCAGAACGCTCGGCATCATGATCTACAACACCTACTGGGAGGGCTACGACATGACGCTCGGCGATGTCGAGCGGCTCGCCGCCCTCCCTCGTTGCGCCGCCCTCAAGTGGTCCACCGCACGCGGTGTGGGCGACTACCAGCGCGGCGTCGAGCGCTTCCGGGACCGACTCTCCGTCATCGACAACTACGGCCTCCAGGGATTGACCCACATGCTCGGAGGACGGGGCTACATCACCCACCTGTGCACCGTCTGGCCCGAGCACGATCTCGAGGTCTTTCGCCTGCTGGAAGCGGGCGACTACGTCCGGGCACAGGGGCTGCTGAGCGCCATCAACCGGCCGTGGTACGACTTCCGGGTGAAGATGTGGCGCCGCACCGGGGCGGAGAGCCCCGTCGTCAACGCGGCGCTCGAACTGACGGGCCGGAAAGGCGGCCCGAGCCGGCTCCCGACGCGCTCCCTCGACGCGTCCGAGCGCGAGGAGCTGCGAACGATTCTCATCGAGATCGGGGCGCCCGGCCTTTAGGGGATCCCCCACCGGGCACACCGTCCGGTTCTCCCGGTGGGGCCCCTGACCGGCATCGCGGTGTGTAGCGCCGCGGGCCGTGCCGAGCCGCCCGGTCTCATCGGATCCGGCACCCGAAGGCGTTGATCCATTCGGCGTGGGGTCGTCCTTCAAGCCGAGTTTTCCACATTGCGACCCGAGGTGGGACGAATTGCACCGGAATTCCGTCTGATCTGAAGTAAGGAAGACATCCGGTCTTCCGGCACCCGCATCGCGACGGAGGTACCTCTGATGCCGGACCCGACGCCCGACTCGGCGAAGCCAGCCGCCATTCCTCCCGGGGAAGCCGCCCCATCAGCCGGACCGCCGAATCCCGCCACCCCACCGCCGGAGCGGAGGGCTTCGTCACCGGCGGCTGTCGGCCGGCTTTTCCGGGTGCTCGTCGATGCGGGCGCCGACGCGGTGCTTGCCTATACTGTGGTAGAAGAAGCACAGTCGATGGTCCTGGAGAACGCGACGACGCAGTTGCAGCCGATGTTGGTCGAGATGCGGCAACTCTTTGCCGAGCGCGACCAGCGTTTCGATCGCATGGACGAGCGTTTCGACCGCATGGACGAGCGGTTCGACCGCATGGACGAGCGGCTCGACGGGATGGACCGGAAGATTGATGCCCTCGCCGAGGCTGCCGTGGAGCGCGACCGCGCGATCGCCGAGCTGGCCGGGGAGTTGCGCACCTTCAAGGAGGTGGTCGCGACCAGGCTGGATGCGCAACAGCGGGAACTGCGATTGATCTGGGGAGCCTTGGGTGTCCTGATAACCATGTTGATCGCGGTCTTCGGCTTCGTGTTCGCCGCCTGACCGAGTTCCTCCCGCTCTCGCCCGGCGGTACACGGTTTTCGTCCCCACCGGCGGTCGTCTGGCGCTCCCAGGGAGCGAAAGGCGTCCGCCATCCAGCGCCGCGGGCCATTCCCGGTTACTGGTCTGACGAGCCTGCTGCGGGCGCCACGCAGGCGTGGCGGTGGTCTCCCTCTCCGGAGAGCGGCGGCTGTTCGTCACACGCGGCGACGGCGTAGGGACAGCGCGGGCGGAAGAGGCATCCCGGAGACACGGTCTCCCGATCGTCGGGCGCGTCTTCCGGCCACTGCGGCTTGAGACGCTCTTCGGCGTCGTCCACGACGGCGACCGTTGAGAGGAGACGCTCCGTGTAGCGGTGGCGGGGCGACTGGAAGACGGAGCCGGCCGGTCCGAGCTCAACGAGTCGTCCCCGATAAAGCACTGCGATCCGGCTGGCCACGGAGCTCACCAGCGCGAGGTCGTGGGTGATGAACAGGTACGCGACGCCAAAGTTCCGGCGCAGGCGTTCGAGCAGGCGGACGACGCGCGCCTGCATCAGGACATCGAGGGCCGCCGTCGGCTCGTCGAGGACGATGAGCCGGGGTTCGGTAGCGAGGGCACGGGCGATCGCGACCCGCTGGCGCTGTCCCCCGGACAGTTCGGCAGGGAAGCGATCGATGAAGCTTGCGGGGAGACCCACGGTGTCGAAGAGCTCGGCGAGGCGCGCCCGTCCGTGCGGGAGCCCGTGCACGACGAGCGGCAGCGCGACGCTCGCTCCCGCGGTCTTGCTCGGATTCAGGGTCGAGAGCGGGTCCTGCGGGACGAGTTGAATCGCGCGCCGCTGCGCCCGGGTGCGGCTCCCTGGGGCCAGCTCGTCGCCCCCAAACCGAACGCTACCGGTAGTGGGGCGCTCGAGCCCCACGACGAGGCGCCCGAGCGTCGTCTTGCCCGAGCCGGATTCGCCGACTACGGCGAGCGACCCTCCTTCCGGTATCCCGAGCGAAATCTCGTCCAGCGCGACGACCTCACCGTAGCGCTTGCCGAGGTCCCGGATCGTGAGCAGATCAGGCATCGGCGGCCCCCGACAGCCGGGGCACGCTCGCGAGCAGCGACTTCGTGTATTCGTGGGCGGGCGCGTGGAGCACTTCCCGCGCCGCACCGTTCTCGACGATCTCTCCCTCCCGCATCACGTAGATCGTTTCCGCGAAGCGGCGCACGAGACCCAGGTGGTGGGTGATGAGGAGCACCGCCGTACCGTCCTCGCGGGACCGGCGGGCGAGAAGCTCGAGACTCTTCTGCTGGATGTCCGCGTCGAGCGCCGTCGCCGGCTCGTCCGCGATGACGAGTTCCGGTCCGTTCAGGAGCGCCGCCGCCAGGAGGACGCGCTGCGCCATACCGCCGCTGAGCTGAAACGGGTACGACCGCAGGACCCGCTCCGGATCCCGGATCGCGACGCTTTGCAGCAGGGCGACCAGGCGGCCCCGGTCGCGCGTCCGCTCCTCGCCGCCGGCGACCGCGCGGAGCTGATCCTCCACCGGGAAGACTGGATTGAGCGCGCTCATCGGGTCCTGGAACACCATCGTCAGGCGCGAGCCCAGGAGTTCGTCCCGGCCTTCCTGCAGGAGATCGGTTCCGTGAAAGAGGATCTGGCCGGACGCGCGGGCGGACCTGGGCAGGAGGCCCATAATGGCCCGCGCCGTGACGGACTTTCCGGAGCCCGATTCGCCGACGAGCGCCACGCGCTCCCCGGCGGCGACGTCCAGGTCGAGACCGCGAACGACCCGGTTGTCGGTGTTCCGGCCCCGGAAGGCGACTTCAAGCCCCTCGACTCTCAGCACGGCTCGTCCGCCCCCAGGATGTCCCGAATCCCGTCCCCAAGCAGGTTGAAGCCGAAAACGGCGATCACGATGGCGAGGCTTGCAAAAACCGTGGGCCACCAAACATCCGGCAGCAACGCCGTTCCCTCCGCCACCATCGTGCCGAGGTCGGGCGTCGGGGGCTCTGCCCCCAGTCCGAGGAAGGAGAGGCCGGCGCCCATCAGGATCACGAAGCCGGCGTCGAGCGTCATCTTCGTCAGGATGGGGCCACGCGCGTTGGGCAGGATCTCCCCGAACATCACCCGGAGCGGCCCGGCGCCGGCGATCTCGGCCGCGCCCACGTAGCCCTCGGTTCGGATCTGACGCGTGACGTTGTAGACGAGCCGCGCGTACCAGGGCCACCACGCGAACGAGACCGCGACCATCGCCATGGTCAGGGACGGGTCGAAGAGGCCCAGGATCGCCATTGCGAGGACGAGCGACGGGATCGCGAGAAAGATGTCGGTAGTCCGCAGGATGACGGTTTCGATCCAGCCGCCGAGATAGCCCGCGGCGAGACCCGCGGTGACGCCGATGGGAACGGCGAGGATGAGCACCACACCAGCGAGGACGAGCGATGTCCGGTATGCGAACAGCAGCCGGCTGAGGAGATCCCGCCCCACGCCGTCGGTTCCGAGCAAGTGGACGGCGCTCGGAGGGTGGTAGGCGAGATCGACGTCCACGAACGTTCCCGCGTGCGTCGGGTACGGCGCCAGCCACGGGGCGAGGACGGCAGCGGCCAGGAGGCCGCCCACGATTGCGGCGCCGCAGAGCGCGCTTCGGCTCATGACTCGGCTCGGAACCGGATCCGGGGATCCACGAAGGCGACGACGACGTCGATCAAGGCGTTGACGACGACGAACAGCAGTGTCATGACGAGCACCGTCGCCATCATCCCGTTCAGGTCCTTGTAGAGGATCGTGTCCACGCCGTAGCGCGCGAGACCAGGCCAACTGAAGACTCTCTCGACCAGGAAGGCGTTTCCCATCAGCGCCACCAGCTCGAGGCCGAGAATGGTCAACACGGGTATTGAAGCCGGCCGGAGCGCGTACTTGAAGGCGATGGTCCGCTCCGGGACTCCGGAGGCGCGCGCGAACTCGATGTACGGCGTGGAGACGGTGTCCACCATGCTGGCCCGCATGATGCGCGCGGTCTGGCCGAGCGCGGGGAGCGACAGCGCGATCCCCGGCAGGACCAGGTGGTGAAGGGCATCCGCCGCGTGGAGCCACTGTCCCGCGAGGAGGGCGTCGGCGACAAAGAGGCCAGTCACGCGGTCGGGCGGGAGCAGCGCTTCGGAGAGACGGCCGGCGATGGGGAAGAGTTCGAGCCAGAAACCGAAGACCAGCATGAACGCGACCGCCCAGACGAAGGTGGGCGTGGTCACGCAGATCACGGACAGGAGGCGCAATCCCTGATCGCGCCAGGACCCGGGCCGCATCCCGGAGGTCACCCCGAACCAGACGCCGAAGCCGGCCACCAGGAGCATGGCGAAGAGGACGAGCTCGAGCGTGGCGGGAAAGGTGTTCCGGACGTCCGCGGACACCGCGCGGCCGGTGTAGAGCGAGATCCCGAAGTCGCCGGCGAGCGCCTGGCGCACATAGCGCGCGTACTGGACGGTGACGGGTTCATCGAGCCCGAGCCGCCCGCGGAGCGCCTCCACCTGATCGGGAGTCGCCGCCGGCCCGAGCGCGAGGCGAGCCGGGTCACCCGGTACCACCCGGGCGAGGACGAAGATGAGGATCGAGACGCCGATGACGACGAACGCGCCGCCGATCAGTCGGTGCAGAAGCCGCCGGCTCAAAGCGTCTGCCAGTCGCCGCTCGCCTCGACCGCGTTCGCCACCCGCAGCACGGTCGCCTCGTCGAGGTGCTTGCCGACGATCATCGCCCCGATGGGGAGGTCCTCGAAGACGCCGCACGGAACGCTCATCGCCGGGTGCCCCGTCACCCCGAACTGGCAGGTGTTGTTGATCATCTGCATCGCGAACCGCACGCTCTCCCGGGGAGACACCTCCCCGGCCGGAATCGGGGTGGCGCGGCACGGCACCGTCGGCATCATGAGAACGTCGTAGCTTTCCAGCACTTCGTCATAGGCGGCGACGAGGGCGCGGCGCACGTTCTGGGCCTTGGCGTAGTAGCGCCCCCGGTAGCGCCGTTCCAGGTATTCCGCGGTGAGCAGCATCGACTTCGCCGATGGCGACAGCGCGTCGGGATCGTCGCGCCAGCCCTTCCGCTCGAGGAGCTTCGTGTTGTAGAAGCCCAGCCAGTTGGTGCCGATGTTGGAGCGGCGGTACTGGTAGGCGTTTCCCTCGTTGTAGAGCGCGTAGAAGATGTGGACGCCGTCCGTGTGCATGGGAATGGAGACTTCCCCGACGTGCGCCCCGGCCGCCTGGAGGCGTTCGGCCGCCGCCCGCACCTTCTCGTCCACCACCGGCTCGCTACCGACGAGGCCGATGTCGTCCCAGGGGTTTTGGCCGAATCCTTCGCGGACGACGCCGATGCGGAGGGGGGAGACGCCGCGGTCGAGGCCGGCCGCGTAGTCCGTGGTCGGTGGGTTCACGCCCCGGGTGCGGGGGTCCAGCGGATCGGGTCCGGCAATTGCGGAGAGCATCCGGGCCACGTTCCGCACCGTATTCGCCATCGGGCCGGGGTGGGTCATCGTCATCTCGTTCGAAATGACGCCGGTGTAGGGGACGAGCCCGTAGGTGGGCTTCAGGCCGCAGACCCCGCTCCACGCCGCGGGAATCCGGATCGAGCCGCCCTGGTCCGCTCCGAGGGCCAGTTCGACGTCCCCCGCCGCCAGCGCCGCGGCGCTTCCCGTCGAGGATCCTCCCGGGGCGTGCGTCGGCTTTCTCGGATTACGCACCGTCGCGAACTCGCCGTCCTCGGTGCCCACCCCGGCTGCGGACGCGGTCTTGCCCGCGATGACCGCTCCCGCGTCGAGCAGCCGGGTGATGATTGTCGCGTCGACATCGGGAACGAAGCCGTGGACGATGCGCGACCCCGCGTGCATGGGAACCCCGGCGACGCAGATGGTGTCCTTCACCCCGACGCGCATGCCGCGAAGCGGCCCCTCGGACGCGCCTTCGATGTGAGTCCGGACCGTCCAGGCGCAATACGGGTTCTCTTCGGCCGTGGGCCGCCGGACCGGACCGCGCGGATACTTGACCGCCGGCTTGGGCTCGGGGAGTTCGTCCAGGCGCCCGCACGAGTGGAGGAAGCCCCGCATCATCTCGCGGTAGGACGCGGCTTCCGCTTCGGAGAGGGTCATTCCGAAGGCCTCGCCGAGCCTCCGCACCTCCTCCGTGGTGGGAAGCTCGGGATCGGTCACGATCGGAAGAGACCCCACGCGTCGATCTCGGCCTCGGGAGGCGGCTCGGATCCCCCGAGCCGGCTGGGCGACCACGTCCCGGCGAGCATCTCCGCGTACTTGAGCGCCGCGATCATGGAGTCGATCACGGGTGCTCCGAGCTCCCTTGTGAGTTCCTCGTGAAAGCCGTACTTCGCGGTGCACCCGAGGATCAGCACCTCCGCGCCGTCCTCGTCGATGGCGCGCCGCGCCTCCTCGCGGAGCCGGGCGTGTGCGAGTTCCGGGTCCGTGCGGATCGCCTCGACCCCCAGCCCGATGGCCCGCATCGACGCCATCGCGTCCTTATGCCCGTAACTCCGCACGAGGTCAGACATCTTAGGGATCCACTTCCTCCGCCCGACGAGGATCGAAAACCGGCGGCCCAGCGCCCGGGCGATCGCGGTCGAGGACTCGCAGGGCGCGGTGACGATCGCCGGTCCGGAGACCTCTCGCGCGGCGCGCAGCCCCATGTCGTAGAACCCGCCGAGCACGACGGCGTCGTAGTCGCTACGGGAGGCGCGCACGATTCGCACGATATCGGCCACGGCGATGGCCTCGTAGGAGTGGTATTCCAGGTGACGGGGCCGGTCCGGAGGCAGCGACCTCAAGGAAACGGCGGTCCCCGCCCGGGCGGTGCGTTTCAGGACGGCTTCCATCTCGGCTGCCTGGCCGGAGTCGGCGACCGGTCGGATGTAGAGAATCTTCACGGCGAGTATCCGTAGTGTTCACGAGCCTGGCGCTCGGTGACGTAGCCGTTCCTGAGGTCCTCGGCAACCAGCGCCCGCGGGCGCTCGCGCGGGTCGCCGAAGCCGCCGCCGGTGCCGGTGATGAGCCGGACGACGTCGCCCTTCGCGACCGGCAGGCGCGTGACGCTGCCGTGGTGCTCGATCCGGCCGCCCTTCCGGTGGATCTCGATGCGGTTGGGTGAGCCGTCCTGGCCTCCCTCGAGGCCCCAGCAGGGAAACCGGTTCCGTCCGAAGATCGCGGTGAGCCACGCGTTCTCCGAGTCGATCTCGTAGTCGAGGACGACGCCCTTCCCGCCCCGGTACCTGCCGGCGCCGCCGTCCTCGGTGTGGAAGCCGTAGCGGCGGACGCGCACCGGGTGGCGTTTTTCGGTCACTTCCGCGGGAATGTTGTAGGTGTCGCCGTTCCCCGGGCAGAACTGGCCGCTCTCCCCGTCCTTGCCGCAACCCGCGCCCCAGCCTCCGGCGAGCGGCTCGACGAGCAGGCTCAGGCCGCCGGAGTCGGGGTCCTCCACCTTGAGGATCGTGGCGCACACCGAGAGGAACGAGCCGGCCGGCAGCCGGTCCGGCACGTGCGGCGCGAGCGCCTTCCAGACCAGGTCGATGACGAAGCCGCCCGACTCCCAGTAGGTCGAGGTGGGCGCTGGCCGCTGGGCCGTGAAGAGGGTTCCATCCGGAGCGGTGACGCGAAGCGGCCGGAACATCCCGCCATTCGTCGCGAGGTGCGGTGCGGTGATCGCGCGAAAGATGCCGCGGGCGCGGGACTCCATGCCGGTCCGGGTCGTGTTGATGGAGCCCGCGGCCTGGGGATCCGTGCCGGTGAAATCGATCGTGAACCGGTCGTCGTCGATCGTCACCGCGGCTTCGACGTGATACGGCCCGCCTCCGAGACCGTCTCCGCCGATCGAATCGCTCGCCCGGAACGTCCCCTTGGGAAGGCGCTTCAGCTCGGCGAGCACCATCCGCTCTCCGTAGTCGAGCAGGCTCTCCATGGCGTCCAGCATGGTGCCCGTGCCGTAGCGCCCGAACAGTTCGAGCACGCGCGCCTCGCCGACCCGGTTCGCGGCGACCCCGGCCCAGAGGTCGCCGAGCGTCTGGTCGGGCAGGCGGACGTTGGCGCGGATGAGTTCGAGGAGCGCGCCGTTGATCTTGCCGCGCTCCATTAGCTTGACGAGGGGGCACTGCAGTCCTTCCTGATAGACCTCGGTCGAATCCGTCGTGAAGCTGCCGGGCGCCATCCCTCCGACCTCAGTCCAGTGCGCCTTGTTGGCGACGAACGCAACGAGTCGCTCCTCGTGGAATACGGGCAGGACGAGCGTCACGTCGGAGAGGTGCGTGCCTCCGCCCTCATACGGGTCGTTCGTGATGAACAGGTCGCCGGGTTCGATGTCGCCGTCGAACCTGTCGAGCGTGTTGCGCACCGCCGCATCCAGCGTCCCGAGGAAGGTGATGACGCCGTTCCCCTGCGAGAGGATCTCGCCCCGGGCGTCGGTGATGCCGACCGCGCAGTCGAGCGTCTCGTAGATGATCGGGCTCATGCTCGTCCGCTTGAGCGCGGCGAAGATCTCTTCGCCCACGGCGCCGAGGGCGCGGTGGATGACTTCCCTGGTGAAGGCGTCCGGGGTCACGGGGCGCTCCCCTGGTCGAGAGTCAGGTGCAGATGCCCGTAGTTGTCGACGCGGGCCAGGCGGCGGGGCGGGAGGACGCAGGTCGACGCCTCCTCCTCGATGATCGCGGGACCGGAGATCTCCGCTCCCGGAAGGAGCGGCGCGCGCCGGTAGATCGCCGTTTCGTGGCGGCCTTCCTCATCGAAGTCGACGGTCCTGGTGCCGGTGCGGGCGTCCTCGACAGAGGAACCACCTGGTGGAAGCGGAGGCTGCTGCGCGCCTCCCAGAGCGCCCCGAACCGTGACGTGAAGGTTGACGAGTTCGACGCTCTGGTCGAGGCGATAGGTGTAGGCGCGTTCGTGCGCCTCGTGGAAGCTCTCGAGCGCGGCGGCGATCCCGTTCGGAAACGGAATCTTGACCGTGTGCTCCTGGCCCCGATAGCGCAGGTCGGCGTAGCGGGAGCAGGTGAGTTCGATGTCGGGACTGTCGCGCCCGACCTCGTCCAGGGCGTCCGATTCAAGGGCGGCGAACGCCGCCGAAAGGACCGGCGCCGTGGATTCGTCGAGCGGGGTGATGCGGGTGCGGACGAAGTCGCGGCGGAGGTCCGTGACGAGCATGCCCCACGCCGAGAACACCGCCGGGTTCCGGGGAACGATGACCTTCCGAAAGCGCAGCGCTTCGCCGAGGGCGACCGCGTGAAGGGCGCCGCCGCCGCCGAAGGCCACCAGGGTGAAATCGCGGGGGTCGTATCCCTTGTCGATCGAAACCAGCTTGAGCGCGGTCGCCATGTCGGCGTTCGCGATGCGCAGCACCCCGCTCGCGAGCACACTGGCGGTGACGCCGAAGGTGTCGGCGAGGGGGGCGAAGGCACGTCGGGCGCGCTGGAGGTCTCCCGCAATGCGTCCACCGAGCAGATTGGCGGCGTCGATACGGCCAGTCAGGACATTTGCATCGGTCGTTGTCGGCTGGTCGCCCCCGCGCCCGTAGACCGCCGGTCCCGGCACCGCGCCGGCGCTCTCCGGCCCGACCCGGAGTCTCCCGCCGGCGTCGATCGAGGCGATGCTGCCGCCCCCGCTGCCGATCTCGACGATCTCGATGACCGGAGTCTTGATCGGGTAGCCCGGCTCGGTTGACGTCTTCTCGATGAAATAGTCGGTCGTCACTCGGGGCTCGAGTCCCGGGACCAGTGCGCATTTCGCCGTGGTGCCGCCGATGTCGATGGTCGCGAGGTCCGACTCGCCCAGCGCCCTGCCGAGTTCGATGGCCCCGAGGACCCCGCTCGCGGGTCCGGACTCCACCATCGAGACGGGGTTGCGCGCGGCGGCCGCGACCGTCGTGGCGCCGCCGTTCGATTGCAGCATGAAGGGCGTCACCGAAAGACCCTGCGCGGAAAGCCCGGTCGCGAGCGAATCGAGGTAGCGGCTGGTCACCGGTTGGACGAATGCCGACAGGACCGTCGTGCTCGTCCGCTCGTACTCGCGCCACTCGCGGCAGATGTCGGACGACAGCGCGATGGACACCTCCGGCCAGAGGCGGCGGAGTTCCGCTCCGACGGCGCGCTCGTTGGCGTCATTCGCGTAGGCGTGGAGCAGGCAGACGGCGATCGCCTCGACGCCCGCTTCGCGGAAGCCGGCCACGACCTCCCGGAGTCCTGCGAGCGCGGGCGGCTCGACCACGCGGCCCTCGGCATCCGTGCGCTCGTCGATCTCGCGTCGCAGGCGCCGCGGCACGAAGGGACGTGGTTTCCGAAAGGCGAAGTTGAAGAGGTCCGGCCGATTCCCTCGGGCAATCTCCAGGACGTCGCGGAAGCCGCGGGTGGTGATGAGCGCGGTCTTCGCCCCCTGGCGGGACAGGAGCGCGTTGATGACGACCGTGCTTCCGTGCGCGAAGAACCGAACCGCCTGGGCGTCGACGGTCCCCGTTGCCTCCAGAACGCCGCGCTCGAAGGCGGGGGGCGTGCTGTCCACCTTGTGCGTGACCAGCCGGGCAACCCTCCCGCGGTCGTCAAGCTCGTAACCGACGAGATCTGTGAACGTGCCCCCGACGTCCGTCGCGATCCGCATTCGAGTCAGGTTACCGGGCGGCGATCGCGGTGTGAACCTCACCTGGCCGGCGAGGAGAATCGCAGGGAGGGCTGGGAACGCTGAGGGAGCGCGAGCCGGTCCTCGCGATAGCGGCCTTCAGACCGGCACAGCCCGCGCCACGGGGTTGGCAGGCGGCGCTTCACGCGAATCGGTACTCCGCGGTTGCGCGGCGGGAGTCGCACCGCGATGCCGGCCTCAGCGCCGCTGCCGCGAGGACCGGCCGGCGCTCGCTAGCGCGTGGCGTGCCGGGCCACGACCGTGGCTACCGCTTCGGTGAGGCGTTTCGCGTAGGCGATCTCCAGGAACTCGTTCGGGCCGTGGGCGTTCGAGTTCGGGCCGAGGACGCCGGTGATGACGAACTGCGCCTCGGGGAACTGCTCGCCGAGCATTCCCATGAAGGGGATCGAGCCGCCCTCGCCCATGTACATCGCCGGTTTGCCGTACGCGCCCATGGAGGCGTCGTGGAGGGCGTCGCCGAGCCAGGGGGCGAGCGCGGGCGCGGACCAGCCCTGCGCGGGTTCGTGGAAGTGCAGGGTGACCTTCGCGCCGTACGGCGGGTCGGGTTCCACGACCTCCCGGATCGCATTCTGGGCGGCGGCCGGGTCCACGGTGGGCGGCAACCGGAACGAGAGGTTCAGCGTCACCTGGGGCAGGAGGACGTTGCCGGCCTTTTCGAGCGAAGGCAGTCCGCCCGCTCCGGTCACCGCCAGGTTGGGACGCCAGGTGCGGTTCAGGACGAGTTCGCTCGTGGGAATGCCCGGCCTCCCCGTGTTCCCGGCCCAGGGAAAGCGGGTGAAGGTGTCCGGTCCCAGGGTCTCCGCCGCGGCCTTCGCCTGCGCGACCCGCTCGGCGGGGATGTCGGCGTGGAGCGCCTCCGGGATGATCCGGTCGGTGACGGGATCCTCGAGCCGGTCGAGCAGCTTCCGCAGGATGAGGAACGGCGGCGGCACGACGCCGCCGGCATCGCCGGAGTGGACGCCTTCGGTGAGGACCTCGGCCTGCAAGGTGCCGCCGACCATGCCGCGCAGCGAGGTGGTGGACCAGAGCTGGTCGTAGTTGCCGGCGCCCGAGTCGAGGCAGATCACGAGATCGGGACTGCCGATGACGTCGGCAAACGTTTCCATGTAGGCGGGCAGGTCCGGGGAGCCGCTCTCCTCGGAGAATTCGACCAGCAGCACGACGCGGGCCCGCTTCTTCCCCTCACGGGCGACCGCCTTCAGGGCGGCGAGCGCGCAGTAGAGCGCGTACCCGTCGTCCGCCCCGCCCCGGCCGTAGAGCTTGTCGCCCTCGCGGACCGGGCTCCAGGGGCCGAGCCCCTCCCGCCAGCCGACCATCTCGGGCTGCTTGTCGAGGTGGCCGTACATCAGGATCGTGCCGTCCGCCTCGCCGGGGCAATCGAGCAGCAGCAACGGAGTCCGTCCCGGGATGCGCCCGACATGGAGGGTCGCATCGTCCGGCGCGTGCTTCTCCATGAACGCCTTCCCCATCTGGAGCGCGTCTTCCATGTGGCCGTTCGCGTCCCAGTCGGGGTCGAAGAGCACCGAGACGTTCGGAACGGCGACGTAGTCGGTGAGGGACGGGAGGATCTCGTCCTCCCAGAAACGGTCCAGGAACTCGCGGGTGTCGGTCATGGCCAGCGATTGTAGGACGCGCCACCGGCGCCTCGGGCGAGCAGGGGCGCGGGGAGCGTCCGGTAGAGTGGCTTGCCCCCGGATGCCATGAACGGCTTCACCGACCGCCTCTGGCGAACGCTCGAGACCGGCGCAGCGATCGCCCTCGGACTGATGGCGGCCCTCGTGATCTACCAGGTGGGCGCGCGCTATCTGCTCGGCAGCCCGCCAAGCTGGACCGAGGAACTCGCCCGCTTCCTGCAGGTCTGGCTGGTGCTGCTCGCGTCCCCCGTCTGCGTGCGGCGCGGGATGCACCTCGCGGTGGACTACGTGACGCCCCGTCTGCCCCCGGGCGCGGCGCTGGCCCTTAGGACCGGGGTGTTGCTGATCTCGGCGCTCTTCTGCCTGGGCCTCGCCTTCTACGGCGTGCGGCTCCTCGCGGTCGCGAGCCTCCAGACCTCGCCGGCCCTGGGGATCTCCATGGTCTGGCCCTATCTGGCGGTTCCGGTCAGCGGATTCCTGATGGCGGCGGCCGCAGCGGTCCTCATCGCCGGCGAGCTCCGCCGGGGAACGGAGCCCAAACCGAACCGGGAACACGACAAGCCGTGATCGCCGCCCTGCTGATCACCCTCGCCCTCCTGCTCCTCCTCGGGGTGCCGGTCGCCTTTGCGATCGGGCTGAGCGGTATCGCGGCGCTCGCCGCCGACGGCCAGATCCCCTTCGAGATCATTCCCCAGCGGGCCTTCGCCGCCCTCAACTCCTGGGCGCTCATGGCGGTGCCGCTCTTCATCTTCGCGGGAGAACTCATGAACGCCTGCGGGATCTCGCGGCGCACCGTCGAGGTGGTGGGGCGGCTCCGCGGCGGGCTGCCCATCGTCTCGGTCGTCTCATCCATGTTCTTCGCGAGCATCTCGGGGAGTTCGAGCGCCAGCACCGCGGCGGTGGGCTCCATGATGATCCCGGCGATGAAGGAGCGCGGGTATCCCATCGGCTTCGCCACCGCGCTCCAAGCGGCGGGCGGAGCGATCGGGCCGATCATCCCCCCGAGCATCATCATGATCGTCATGGGTTACGTGACGGAGACCTCCATCGCGGCGCTCTTCGTCGGGGGCATCGTGCCCGGGTTCCTGATGGCGGCGGCGCTCATCGGGATCAACTACCGGCGGTCGCGCCGCTACGAGACCGCGTTCGCCGCCTCCGGCGGCGCGCCGCCCCCCGCGGAGGGCTCCCTCGGCCGGGCGATCCTGGGAGCGGTGCCGGCGCTCGGCATGCCGGTCGTGGTGCTCGGCGGGATCCTGGCCGGGATCTTCACCGCCACCGAGGCCGCTGGGGTGGCGGTCGCCTACGGTCTGGCGGTCGGGTTCTTCATCTACCGCGAACTCCGTCTCCGGGATCTGCGCCCGCTGCTGGTGAGCGCGGCGCTTCGCTCCTGCGTCGTGCTCTTCGTCGCCACGAGCGCCTTCCTGCTCGCCTGGATCATCGCGGTGGGCCGGGTGCCGGACCAGGTGGGAGGGCAGGTGGAAGCGATGGCCGGCGGCCAGCTCTCGTTCCTGATCGTCTGCAACATCATCCTCATCGTGGTCGGCATGTTCATGGAGAGCATCTCGGCCATCATCGTGATCATGCCCATCCTGTTCCCGCTGGCGCTCCAGCTCGGGATCGATCCGATCCACTTCGGGGTGCTGGCCTCGGTGAACCTCTGCATCGGCATGGTGACTCCTCCCTACGGAGCGACGCTCTTCGTTGCCTGCACCATCGCGAAGCGGAGCATCAGCGACATCGCGGGGTGGACGGTGCGTCCGGTGCTCGCGATGGTGGTGGTGCTGCTGCTGATGACCGTCTTCCCGGACGCGGTCACGATCCTGCCGCGCTGGCTGGGGATGCTGTGATGCTTCGCCCGGCCGCCTTCGTCCTCGCGGGTCTCGCTCTCGTCGCCGGCTGCCGGCCGCCGGAAGACCGCCAGATCACGATCAAGGCCAGCACCAGCACCGCCGCGAACGAACCCGCGGTGAAAGGACTCGAGGTCTTCGCCGAAGAAGTCGCCGCGGCGACGAACGGCCGCATCGCAGTGGAGATCTACCCGAACAACGCGCTCGGGAACGAGCGGGACGTGATCGAACTGACCATCATCGGGGCGGTCGAACTGACCACCCCCTCGAACGCGCCGCTCGCCACCTTCGCGCCCGAGATGCTGGTGTTCGACCTCCCGTACCTGTTCCGGGACCGGCCCCACATGTACGAGGTGCTCGACGGCCCCATCGGACAGAGATTCGAGGAACCGCTCCGGGAGCGGGGACTCGTCCTGCTCGGCTATTTCGAAGCGGGGCTCCGCCACGTCATGACCCGGGACCGGCCCGTCGAGCGGACGGAGGATCTCGCCGGCCTCAAGATCCGGACCATGGAGAACCCGCTCCATCTCGAGGCCTTCGCGGCCTTCGGCGCGAACCCGCTGCCGATGGCTTATGGGGAGGTCTATACGGCGCTGGAGCAGGGGGTGATCGACGGGGCGGAGGCCGCCCGCTCGAACTACTTGTCGAAGCGCTTTTTCGAGGTGGCGCCCAACTGGTCGGAGATCGGCTGGATGTACCTGGTGCAGCCGCTGATCATGAGTGAGCGGTTTTTCTCGTCGCTCTCCATGGAAGATCAGGCAGCGGTCCGCGCCGCGGCGCGGGAGGCGGTGGACGCCGAGCGCGAGGAATACCAGCGGCAGGACGCGGAGGCGCTCGCCACCCTCGAGGCCGCGGGGGTGCGGTTCACCCATCCGGAGACCGACGCGCTGCTCGAGCTGGCGCGCGAGGTGTGGCGGGGTGCGGCGCACCGGGTGGATCCGTCGCTGGTGGAGGCGATCACGGGCCACGCGGTGCGGGACCCGGCGCCCTGACGCGCGCATGGATGCCCGGGACGCGCTGGCGCTGGCGGCGGGCGCCCGCGCCGAGCTGTTCGCGCTCCTCAGGGAGCTGATCGAGGCGCCCAGTCCCTACGGACACTCCGCGAAGGAGGCGCAGGCGCGGCTCGGGAGCTACCTGGAGCAAAACGGCTTCGCGGTCGAGACCACCGAAGAATCGTGGGAGGCCGGGCGCGAACATCCGGAGTTCAGCCCGCCGCCTCCGGCGGCCGAGGCGCCGGTGAACCTCGTCGGCCGACCTCCGGAAACCTCCGGCCTCACCTTCTTCGCCCACGTGGACACCGAGCCCGCGACGGGCGACTGGACCTCGCCGCCCGGCGAGGTGGCGGTGTTGGGCAACCGGGTTCGGGGGCTCGGAGCCGCCGACGACAAGGGGGGCCTCGCGGCGGCGGCGGTCGCGGCGGTGCTTCTCGAGCGGCACCTGGGGAGGGCCCCCCGGGTCGCAAGCGTCCACGGAAAAGGGGGCGGGGCACGCGGCACCCTGCCGGTCTTTGCCGGGATGGAGCCGGCGGACTGCATCTACGTCCATCCACCCGAGAACGGAGCCGGGCTCGGCGTGATCAAGAGTGCGAGCCGGGGTGTTCTCGACGTGGCGCTTCGGGTTACCGGTTGGTCCGGGAGGCCGCGCGAGATCGGGACGCCCGAGAGCGCGCCCTTCGCGGAGGGTGGCGACGCGCTCGCGGCATGCCTCCGCCTGGTCGAGCGCCTGCGCAACGACGAGCTGGCCGATTGCGAAATGAATCTCGGACGCGTGGTCGCCGGAGAGGCGCCCGGACGGACTCCGGTCCGCTGCGAGGCCGAGATTCGCGTTCTCTTCCGCGGTTCGAGAACGGTGGACGGGGTGCTGGACGCCTTCCGCTGCGCGACGGCAGCTGAGGCGGGAGACGCACCGGGGTCCGGGCGGAGCTTTGGATTCGAGGTGACGGCCCCCGGCCTCCGCGCGAACCCCGCCGAGACTGCCTGGGACGATCCCCTCACCGCCGGGCTCCGGTCCGCGGTTGCCGGGGTCACCGGCCGCGAACCGGTTCCCTACGCCGATCACCTCGCGAGTGACATCCGCTTTCCGATCCGGCTCCAGGGAGCGGCGTCCCTGGGGATCGGATCCCTGGGAGGGAACTTCTACGGCCCCGACGAATGGGTGGACCTCGACGACCTGGTGCGCCTGGTTGCGGTGCTGTTGCTCTTCGGGGCGCGCTTCTCCGGGCTGAGTCCGCAACACCCCACCGCCTCAGCTTGAAGTTGGGTGCGACCGGCGCCGGACACTTCCAAGGTATATTTCGGGCGCGATCCGTGGCGGGACAGGAGAGGGAAAGCTGAGAAAACAGGCCTCGATGACAGTCCGGTCCGTCCCGTGGGGATCCGGCCCCGATGTCTGAGAAACCGCGCCTGGCCCTTCGGTCCGTTAGCGTGGTTGTAACTGCCGAGTTTCACAACCCGTCGATTCTCAACCCGGACTTTCTGGTGTCTCGGGAGATCGTTCCCCCGGACTGGGCGGCTGTGGAGGTGCTCACGACGCCGGCGCTGTCTGTCGTGCGCTACGACAACGGGGTCGGGTGGACAGTCGACCCTTCCCAGCTGACAATTACCCAACCGGCGGACCCGGCTCTCGAGGAAGACTGCGAGATTCACCAGCTCACGCAGTCCTATCTGGCGAAGCTACCGCACGTGCCGTACCGGGCTCTTGGACTTAACTGCGACGTTGTCGTCCGGGAGTCCGAGCCGGCACGACGGCTCGTTGACCGATTCGGGACGAGCTGGCTGGGCGCTGAGGCTACGGTGCTGGAGATGACCCCCAAGTTCGCTTTGGACGCCGGAGGAGCTGTCTGTTTCATCGCCTTCCAGGAAGCCGGCGACCAACAGACTGAGCGGGTCGCCTCGTGCAATGTGCATCATCCTGGGCCGCTCGACGTAGACGGTTTGTGTGGAGCTATCCAACGCTGGCCTGAGCGGCGGAACTTCGTGGGCAAAGCTCTGACGATGCTGTGGGGGCTGAAATCAACATGAGCCCGTCAGCTCCTACGGCGACACTGGCCTATGAGGATCTCCGTGCGAGAGCTGCACTGGCCGCCATGTTTCGGGACTCTTTTTCCCCGGCGGGTGGAGATCCAACTTCGCTCTCATTTGCGGACGGAACTCCACTCTTCGGTTCCGCCGACCTCGCTCGGATTGCGGAGTTGGCGTTGAGTGTCGGCGCCAGCGCAGACAGTTCGCCGGATTCGGCGCAGACCCGTTTGATCGGCTCGATCCTCTCTGCGACGAGCCATGAACAGATCCTCGCGGCGCTTCCACCACTGGGATTAGGAGCGATCGCCAAACGGCTCACGTACCTTCACGAGGTCACTGGTGACGAGGATCCGGATGAACCGCCGATGGCGTTTTCTTCGCTACAGCAATGCGCTCTCTTTTTTGCCAGCGAGCCTCAGCATCGTGATGCGGATTTTGGAATAAGCCCTGATCGACTCTTACAGGCGCAATGGCGAGTGAAGGGTGGGGGAGTCCTTGCGATCCGGTTCTTGCCGAGCGGCTTCTTGCAGTTTGCCGGAGTCTCCGAATCCAGTACCCCGGCGGAACGACGCCGCGTCCACGGTACGTTGCCCAAGGATCAGGCCTTGCAGGCCGTAAGGTCGTTCTTGCCAGATAGTCGACACTGAATGGGTGCGGATCTACTTCCGGATAGGGATCACGTAGCTCGGTACTGCAAACCGTCGGCGGTCGGACAGGACGGTTTGCCGATGCCGGCTGCGTTTGAAATTCGACCGAAGAAGGAGGATTACCTCTCTGTGAACTGGCTCGAGTTCCTCGACGCCTCTGATCTTGACGCGGCCGTCGGCGAGGTTCGAACGGCTTTCCGAAGCAAGGAGTATCGCGTCAAGCCGAACGGGAGGTTTGCAGTTCTGGAAGTTGGAGAGGTCAAGGCGGCGGTCTCGGCTATAACCGGAACGGCAGACGTCGAGCATCGGCGCTTAGATGACGACGAGTCACACAGCGGAGTCTTCGGTTACAGCGCCGATGACTTTGCCGTAGCCGTGGAGATCGCGATGTTAGTGGACCGCGAATGTGTTTATCCGGCAACGATCGCCTGAATCCCGTAATCGTAGGAACGCAGAGGATCATTCGGCAGTTTTCGAGCGAAGAGACTTAAACGACGCGAAAATCTTGTGGATTCCGTCTGCACCACCGGCAAGAAGAAGGGCAGTAAGGAGCGCATCCGTAACCCGGAACATACTCAGTTGGAAGCCTTGGTCTGCATTGGCCAGGACTCCTACAAGCTTGCCATCTTGTATGGGCAGGAATTGACCGAGGACCCGCATACCCGATAGGGCAGCTAGTGCTCCGAACGTAAGAGACAGAATACTCGCCGCGCGAAGCTTCCGAGTTCGCAGCTCCGACAGGGGAAGCCAAGTCTTCTCCTCGGCGGTCTCGAATTCCTTGTGAGCACTCTCAGCATTCTGGACGAGTTCCTTCATGTGGGCATCTTCTTCCGGAGAAGGGACGCGCGACATCATGTGTCGGCGTTCGCGCTCTTCATCCAGTAGCCTTTCGGCTTTTCCCAGTCTTGCCTCTGCCCGCGTTAAGGGGCGCCGACGTCGGATCTTTTGGGGGCCATATTGCCTGGAGACATAGACCTCGACAGCACGTTCTATGACGAGGGCAACGAAACCCAGAGTAAGGATGAGTGCGCCCACCTCCTGTAGAGAGGTAATTGACAGCTGGACCTCTCGGAATCCGAGCAGAGTTGCGATGATGATTGCGAGGGTGACGAGGGCCATCGTGAGATTGGCCCCTAACCTCGGTTGGTTGGGCATCGGACTTCTCCAAGTCTAGGGTCTCGGGAATGCGTAGCCGCGCTACACGGTAAGGACAAGCAGTGTAACGAGAGGCGCGCTAACGTCGACGGACCACTGGAAGGACCTGCGGTGAGGCGTCCCGTCGACGAGGTACCGGGAGGACGACTGCGTGTCGAAACCGACCGTGCAGGACAGCGCGAACCGGAATTGTCCGCTTTGAGGCAACTGCGCTCGGGTACCGCGTGTTCCCGAGGGGCTTCTAGTCCCGGCGCGTCGCCACCAGGAAGAGGCGTGGGAACGGATACACGGTGATGCCGTCCGCGCGGCGCGGGTACGCCTCGCGCAGGCGTTCCCGGTACACCTCCAGGAAGCGCTCGAGATCGGCGCCGGTCAGTCCGTTCAGGACGGGCCGGAGCCCGGTCGCCCGGACCCATTCGAGAACGGCATCGTCGCCTTCGAGCCGGTGGAGGTACACGGTCTCCCAGATGTCGAGTTCCGCTGCCTGCGGCGCGAGCAGCTCGTAGTACGCGCCGGAGTCGAGCACCCACTCGCGGGCGGCGGCGGCTGCGACCGCCTCGTCCCCCAGCCGCGACCCTCCCACCCCGCCGTTCGCCAGGGTTTCGCACATCAGCACGTGGGAGGGCTGGGCGTGGCTGAGCGGCATCTGCACCGCGAGGCAGCCGCCGGGCGCGAGGTACGCGAGGAGCCTGGGGAATAGCGTCCGATGGTCCTCCAGCCAATGGAGCGCGGCGTTCGAGTAGATGAGGTCCGGTGGGTTCTCCGGCTCCCAGTCCTCGATGTCGGCCCGGACCCATTCGATCGAACTCGGTTCCGCGCGGGCCTTCGCCAGCATCTCGGAGGAACTGTCGAGCCCGGTGACGCGGGCGCCCCGGAACCGCTCCGCGATGATCCGGGTGATGGTCCCGGCGCCGCAGCCGAGGTCATGGACCGCCGAGGCAGCGGTGATCGGAACCCGCCGCAGGAGTTCGAGTCCGGGGCGCAGCCGGTGGCCGCCGAACCGCTGGTACTGGGCCGGATCCCAATCCCCGCCCCCGCCTCCGGTTCGGCGCGCTTCGGGCACTACGTCCGTTCGGAAGCGAGCACCACGTAGAGCGCGCCGCTGCCGCCGTCTTCGCGGCGCGCCTCTCCCCAGGCGGCGACCACTTCCGGCTTCCAGGTGGCGAGCCATTCGGGAACGTGCCGCGCCAGCACGGGTCGGCCGCCTTCAGAGCCATAGCCCTTGCCGTGAATCACGATCACGAACCGATCTCCCCGTATCTGTCGTGCGCGCAGGAAGCTCTCGAGCAGTCCGCGCGCCTCTTCCCGGGTTTTTTGGCGCAGCGAGATGGCGCAGTCGTCCCGCACCCGGCGTTTGCCGCCCTGGAGTTCCCGGAGCAGGGTGAACGGGGACGGAAGGAGCGAGGCCCCCGGGAGGGCCCGCACGGCTCCCAGCAACTCGGCCGGCGTGTCGGCGACCGCGCGGGTGAACTCCGCCCGGTCGTGCTCCGTCGCGCCTTCCGCCTTGGGAAAGCCCAGGCGGGGCGGTTTCCGGGGGCGGGACGGGTCAGGCATGGAAGGCGGGTGGCAGGTGGTGGCCCTGCGTTTGTGGCGTGCGGAACAGCTTCAATAGACTCGGTGGCGGCGTCCACTCCCATTCAGGCGCGCGGGGCAATTGTTGCCGCTCGGCTGCCGGGATGCGGTTGCCTTCGGATGGAGGTCCCCTGATGACGATACGGAAGATTGCCGCGCTCGCCGCCGGGATCCCGCTCGTGGCGGCACTCGGCGGTTGTACCGGTGGTGGCGGAGGCATGGAACCGGCGCCCGCCGACCCCTACGGAATCCCGGAATCCAAGGACCGGTTCGCGATCCAGCGCGACGCCATCGCCGAAAAGCTCCAGACGGTGCTGCTCCCCGCGATGCGCAACCACGGCATCGACATGTGGATCGTGATGGACCGCGAGAACAACGAAGAGCCGCTCCACGTCGAACTCGGCGGCGGGTTCGCGGGAGTACGCGGCGCCTTCATCTTCCACGACAACGGCACCGACTCCGTCGAAAAGCTCTACTACAGCTCTCACGAGCAGCCGGCGAACTCGGTCATCAGCCAGATCTACGACGAGACCATCTACTACGGCTACAGCCGGGAAGGCCTCACGCCGCACCTCCGGAAGGCGATCGAGGACCGGGATCCACAGGTGATCGGAGTCAACACCTCGCACACGCTGCCCGAAGCGGACGGGCTGACGGTCGGCCTGAGGAACTTCCTGGTGGATGCCATCGGTCCCGAGTACGCGAGCCGGATCGTCTCGGCCGAGCTGCTGGTGCGTGACTTCCGGCTCCAGCGCACTCCGACCGAAACCGCCATCTACACGGACCTGCTCGGCTGGTCGGCCCGCTGGATGGAGGAGGCGCTCTCTACCGCAAACGTCGTCACCGGCGTCACCACCGCGGAGGACGTCTCCTGGTGGCTGCTGGACCGGGCGCTCGAGCTGGGACTCACCGGCTGGGGCACGGTGCGCGTGGTGAGGGAGGGCGAACTGCTACCCATCCACGATCCCGACATCCCGCTCGAACCCGGCGACATCGTGGGGATCGACGGTGGACTCCGGTATCTCCACTACGCGATCGACATCAAGCGCACCGCCTACATCCTGAAGCCCGGCGAAAGCGAGATGCCCGAGAGTCTCCAGGAGGTCTGGCGCACCACCCACGAGATCGGCGACTTCTACGCCAGCATGATGGTGCCCGGCGCGGTCGGCTTCGAGACCTGGTCGGCCATCAACGCCGAGATGGAAAGCCGCGGTTACCGGGCCACCGGGCCGGATGCGGGCGGAGACGCGACCACCACGATCGAGCCCGAAGTGGGGGTGTACGGCCACTCGGTGGGCAACGTGGCGCATGACATCGGCGCCCGGATCGCGGCCGACATCCCGTTCGCCTACGGAGACCGGGTCCGCTTCCCGCTCCAGGCGAACGAGTGGGTCTCCATCGAGTTCCACGCGAGCATTCCGGTGCCGGAATGGGACGGGAAGACGTGGTACGCGCGCTTCGAGGAGACCGCCCAGATTACCGAGGAGGGCGTGAAATGGCTTATTCCCACCCAGAAGGAGTTGTTCCTCATCGAGCCGGCGAACTGATCCGGCTCCCGGCACTCCTGGGGAGCGTCGCGCTCGCGCTCGCGGGCTGTGCCCCGCCGCCGCCCGAGCCTGCTCCCTACAACCCCTACGGGGTTCCCACGGAGTACGAGCAGTGGGAGCGGAAGCGCACCATCGTGGAGAAGAAGCTCGACGAGGCGCTCCCGCCGGCGATGCGCGCGCACGGTATCGACCTGTGGATCGTCATGGACCGGGAGAACAACGAGGAACCGCTCCACGACGAGGTGGGCGGCGGATATCCGGGCGTCCGCGGCGTGTACCTCTTCTTCGACCGGGGAGAGGAGGCGGGGATCGAGAAGCTCTTCTTCGGCTCCCACGAGCAGCCGAACACCGCCATCGTTCCCCATCTCTTCGATGCCACGACCTACTACGGATATCACCCGGAGGGGGTGGCGCCGCTGCTTCGGGATGCGGTTGCCGAACGGGATCCGCAGCGGATCGGGGTGAACCGGTCCTACACGCTGCCGGAGGCCGACGGGCTCACCCTGGGACTGCTCGAATACATCGAAAACGCCATCGGTCCGGAGTATTCGTCGCGGATCGTCTCGGCGGAGCTGCTGGTGCGCGACTTCCGGCTCCACAAGGTCCCCGAGGAGACCGAGGTCTTCACCCAGCTCCTGGAGTGGTCCGACCGCTGGATGAAGGAAGGATTCGACGCCGTTGTTCCAGGCGAAACCACGGCGGCCGATCTCTACTGGTGGATGGAGCAGCGGGCCCGCGACGTGGGGCTCGAGACCGGCCAGAGCGGCTCCAACGTGGCCCGGATCGTCCGGGAGGGTCAGCAGCTACCACTCGCGAGCGAACACCCGATCGAGCCCGGTGACATCGTCGGCATCGACAGCGGACTCAAGTATCTCGGCTTCGAGACCGACATGAAGCGCACCATCTACGTCCTCCGCGAAGGCGAGACCGAGCCGCCGCAGAGCATCCGGGACGCCTGGCAGGAGACTCTCGGAGTCGCCGACATCTACGTCGAGGAAATGATTCCGGGCCGTACCGGGACCGAGGTGTGGGCCGCCATCGTGGAGCGGGTCCAGGACCGCGGCTACCGGGTGGTGGGGCCGGACGCCGGCGGGGTCGCCGCCACCGACACGCGGCCCGAGATCGGCATCTACGGGCACTCGGTCGGAAACAACTCCCACGACATCGGAGCGCGGGTGGCCGAAGATTTCCCGCTCGCCTACGGGCAGCGGGTGCGGTTTCCGCTGGTCGAGGGTGAGTGGGTGTCCGTCGAGTTCCACCTGAGCACCCCGATCCCCGAGTGGGGCGGAACGACCTGGTACTCGCGGTTCGAGGAGAATGCCCAGCAGGCCGCCGCCGGGGTGCACTGGCTCATCCCGCGCCAGGAACGGCTGCTGCTCGTTGGCTCGGGAGGTGGCCTGATCCATCGCCCGAACGAATAAGGTTGAGCTCGTGCGAGTTCGCGCGCTGGCATTCGACGTCTTCGGCACGGTGGTGGACTGGCGCTCCAGCGTGATCCGGGAGGGCGGGGCGCTGGGCCGCGCCCACGGCCTGAGAGTGGACTGGGCCGCTTTCGCGGAAGCGTGGCGGGACGGCTACCACCCGGCGATGAACCGGGTGCGGCAGGGCGAGCTTCCGTGGACGAATATCGACGCGCTGCACCGGATGATGCTGGACGAGGTGCTGGACCGTTTCGGCATCGAAGGCCTCAGCGAAGCCGAAAAGGACGCCTTCAACCGCGTCTGGCACCGGTTGGAGCCGTGGCCGGACTCGGTACCCGGCCTCACGCGACTCAAGGACGAGTTCACCGTGGTCACCCTGTCGAACGGGAACGTCTCGCTGCTCGTGAACATGGCCAAGAACGCCGGCCTTCCCTGGGACACCGTGCTGTCGTCGGAGCTGGTCGGCCACTACAAACCCGACCGGGAGGTCTATCTGAAGGCCGCCGGACTGCTCGGCCTCGCGCCCGACGAGGTCATGATGGTCGCCGCGCACAAGCCGGATCTGAAGGCGGCGGCAGGGGCGGGCCTGCGGACGGCCTTCGTACCGCGGCCCAACGAGTGGCCGGGCCGCCGGATCGACCTGTCCTACGAGGACGCGTTCGACGTCAACGCGAGCGACTTCCTCGACCTCGCCGCGCAACTCGGCGCGTAGGCTCTGAACCCGTTCGTTCCGGTCCGGCGCGAGCTCAGCAAGGAACCGCCCGCGGCCCTGGGGGGAGCGATGCCGGCCAGAGGCCGGCGCTCCTGGCGCGTTGGGGGTCCGCGCTGTCACGGGCTGGGTCCGGGCGGTGGGGGGATCAGGCTTCGGAGTTTCGCCTCGCAGGAGCGCCGGCCTCTGGCCGGCATCGCCCGCGTAGCGGGCGAAACTCACGAGTTTCATTGGCCGCACAGCACCCATCCCAACGAGGACGGCGAAACGCTCCTGTTGGCGGCGCGCCGTACGGCTGAGCACCGATGCGCGTTTCGCTCCCCTGCGGGGAGCGATGCCGGCCGGAGGCCGGCGCTCCTGGCGCGTTGGGGGTCCGCGCTGTCACGGGCTGGGTCCGGGCGGTGGGGGGATCAGGCTTCGGAGTTCATCACATTTCTGCCGTCTGCGCCGTCGCGGTGGCTGGGGGGCCAGGCTACGCGCCGCCCCCAACGGGGTTCACGCCGGCCGCGGCGCTAGCGAGAGTGGATCAGGAGCAGTTCCGTCTGGAACGGGACCAGCTCTTCGAGGCCCTCGGGCCCGACCGCCGCGATCTCCTCGTAGCGGGCCGACCACTTCTTGCCGCCCCACTCCGGAATGGGCACCCCGACGTGGAACTCCATGGCGACGAACTCGCCTTCCACGAGGGCGAAGCGGACCCGATCCCCGAAAGCGAACGGAATATCCTGGGCCACTCGGGCGCCGATGTCGTGCAGGTCGTTGCCCAGCGAGTGTCCGTAGAGGGAGATCTCGCGTTCGGATCCGACATTCGAGATGCTGGGGTCGGTTCGGGTATCCCGAACGTAACCGTCGCGCGCCGTCTCCGCGATGATCGAATCGAAGACTTCGTGTCCGATGGCGCCCGGAACCATCTTGCTCGCGTAGAGACGCGAGGTCTGGATCACTTCGGCCCAGGCGTTCCGGATGCTCTCCGGCGGCTCGGTTTCCCCCGGGCCGAGGACGTATGCCGTCCGCTTCATGTCGGACTCGAACTGCAGGTAGAAGAGCCCCGCGTCCACCGCCACGATGTCGCCGGGCTGGATGGGAATGTCCGGGGCATGGCGCGGCAGCAGGTCGCCCCCTCGGACCACCCGAACGGTCTGGAAACTGCCCATGCCGAGCTCGAGGGCCCGATCCTCGAACCAGCCCGCCATTTCGAGCGCGGTGGTTTCGCCGGGAATGACGTGAGCTCCCGTCAACCCGTCAACCTCCCACCGCGCGGTCCATTCGGTCAGCTGCCGGTAGAGCTGTTGCTCAAGCGGAGTGCGGAGGAGCCGGAAGTCCCGGACCAGCAGTTCCGCCGACACCAGGCGGTCGGCATACGTGGGTCCGATCGCTTCCACCAGAACCTCGCGGAAGGCGACCGTGAGTCCATCGGCCTCGGGAAGCGTCCTCGAGGTGTTGATTCCGATGCGCTCGGGGTCCCGGCTATGAACCGCTTCCCGGAGGTGAGGCGTGATTCCCTCCTCGCTGTAGCCGTAATAGACCTGCTCGTCGTAGATCTGTTCGATCACCGAGTCTCCCGGCTGGACGTGGGAGCCGAGGTAGATCTTCTCCGGCTCCGCGCCTCCGGAGTCATGGAAGATGTAGGCAGAGCGCACCCCCCCGAAGCCGCCGCCGATCTCGTCGTGGAGGGGGTCCGGGTGGTTCTCCCGGTCGAGGACGATCCACATGTCGATGCCGTGCGCCCGCATCGCCGGCAGCAGCGCGGTGCGGAGCTTTTCCTCGACGATCGCGGTCTTGATCCGGGCCCGCTCGAGGGCCCCGGGAACTCCGTACCCGGATTCGTCCGGGGTGTCCGATGGCGGCGAGGGCGCGGGGTTGCAGCCGGCAGCGAACAGGCCCGAGAGCAGTACGAGAATCAAACGCATGGAATCCACCTTACCAAGCGAAGGCCGGGACGGCTCCGGGATGGCGCCGCCCCGGCCCGGAAATGTCTGGCCGATCAGAAGCGGAGCTTGGCGCCGAGCCGGAAGATCCGCGGCGGGACGAAGGCCAGCACCCTCCCGAAGGCGCCTCCCGAAAGGCTCTGGGTGTTCGTGATCGTGTTGATGTTGAGCGCGTTGAAGACGTCGAACTGGAGCGACACCGTGCCCAGCGAACCGAGAGCCAGATCGTAGGCGGCCCTCAGATCCAGCACGTTGGCAGGGTCCCAGTTCTCCGCGTTCCGCTCGCCGGCGAACGCCCGCACGTTGCCCTGGTTCAGGCTGCGCCCCAGAGCGGCCGTGGAGTTCACGGTCCGGGTGAAGTTGTTGCCCGCGATGTACTGGTAGAACCCGCTCAGCGTCAGCCCGAAGTCGGCCTGGTAGGTGCCCAGGATCTTTACCAGGTACGGCGTCGAGTTCGCGACGCGGGTGCCGTCCACGAGTTCGGGATTGTTCAGTGGGAACTGGGGCTGGCGACCCTGGCGCCCCCGGTCGTCGGGAACGGCGCGGTCCAGGTTGTCGTAGGAGCCGGCACCGTAGTTTTCGGACTGTTCGCCGATGGTGAACGACCCCATGAACTGCCAGTTCGAGGTCAAGCGCCGGTGCAGGGTGAACTCGAACCCGCGGTACTCGTGCTCGAAGCCTTCCCGGGTGGTCAGGAAGTTGGGCGACAGGCCGGTCTTGGAAGCGTCGAGTTCGTAGAAGGTGATGGGGCCGCCGTCGTCACCCGTCCCGAGCGCCCCGTCCGGGCCTGGATCGGTTCCGGTCACCGCGGTGTAGTCGGCCGTCGAGATCCCGGTATTCGTGATCTGGGTGATGTCCCGGTCCCGCCGCCACATGAAGGTGGCGCTCGCCGAGACGTTCGCCGCCACCTCGCGGGTCAGTCCCACGGTGAACTCGTCCGTGTAGGACGGGTCGAGGTTCCCGTCGATCGTCACCGGGTTCGCGCCAGCGTCGAACACGCTGAGCACCGCCCCCGCCTCGTCCGCGCTGAAGTTGCGGTCGCCGTTCAGGTCGTTCCACACGTGTTTCCGGTTCCGGTCGCCGGCCACGCTGGCCAACTGCACCCGGTCCAGCCAGAGCACCCAGTAGTAGCGCCCGTAGCTCGACTTCACGAGCGTCTTGGCGTCGCCGCTCACGTCGAACACCATCCCGAGGCGGGGCGAGATCGTGTTCCAGATGATCAGGTTGCCGGTTCCCTCCTGGGAGACGGGATCGAGGTAGCGGCTGGCGGGCGCGGTGACCTGATCGAGGGAGTTCGCCTGCCAGTCCCAGCGCCCGCCGAGATTCAGGCGAAGATGGTTGTTCACCGCCCAGGAGTCCTGGAGGAAGGCCGACCGCTGCGGCCCGGTCGCCGCGACCGCTCCGGAAGCCCAGAGGATGACCTCGGACGGCTCGCCGTTGAAGAAGTGGAGGCGGTGATCGGCCGGGTAGGTGTTGCGGGCCACTCCGCCGCCCTGGTTTCCGAAGGCGCGGATCTGGCCGATCTCGAAGCCGGCCTTGAAGTCGTGGTCCCCGCCCCAGTCGCTCCGGTACCAGGAGACCGTGGTGGCCACATTCCGCAGGGTCTTGTGCACGCCGAGTTCGTTCGGCGGGGCGTCCGACCACTGGCCGGTGGCCAGATCGAGGCGTGCCGGGGTGTTCGCGACATCCACCTCGGGCTGGGCCCGGAGCTCGAAGCCCTGGTCCATGACGTTGGCCTTGAAGGCGACCAGCACGTTCGGACTCGCGGTCCAGTCGTCGCGGAAGGTGAACAGCCGCGCGATGGGCGCCCCCTGCTGGTTCCAGGTGGTCGGCAGCGGCCGCAGTGAGCTCAGCGAGCGGTTGAACCGCTTCTTCTGGGCCATGTTGAAGTAAACGGAGAAGTTGTGATTCTGGTTGATGGCCCAGTTGATCTTCGCCGAGGGGTACCAGAGCACGGTCTCGTCGATCGGAAAGCTGCCGTCCGGGTTCTGCGTGCCGGTGGCGAACTTCTGGACGACCTGGTGGCGATGCCCGGCCCACCACCAGAGCTTGTCCTCGATGAGCGGGCCACCGACTTCGAAGCCCAGGTCGAGGTACTGGTTCAGGTTGCTCGCCCGGTCCACTCCCAGGCCCATGAGGTGGCTGTCCACGTTGTTGGACTGCATGCCCTCGTTCCCGAAATAGAGGCTGGTACTCCCGCTGAGGTTGTTCGAGCCGGACTTCGGCACGATGTTCATCACCATGCCGGGCGTCTGCACCTCGGCGCTGTGGGAGCTGACCTCGATCTGCATCTCCTCGAAGGAGTCCACGTCGAAGTAGAACTGCGAACCGCCGTTCGACTGGTTGTCGGTGACGTTCGCGCCGTTCAGCACGTAGATGTTCTGGCCCGGGAACACGCCGTGGCCCCGGAAGGCGAGCTGGTTGCCCGTCTCGGTGCCGCCGACGTTGATCCGGTTCGTGGTCACTCCGGGGACCTGGGACACCATGGCCCACGGGTCGCGGGCGTTTGGGACGTTCTCCATCACCTCTTCGGTGAAGTTGAACGCGACGTCGGTCGCCGCCGTCTCGATGACGGGCGATTCGCCGGTCACCGTGACCGTTTCCTCGAGGGCCGCGACGCTGAGCTCCGCGTGCAGGGTGAAGGTGGTGTCCGCGGAAACGCGGACCCCTTCGAACACCTGTTGGCCAAACCCGCTGAGCGCAAAGGACACTTCATAGACCCCGGGCGGGATGTTCGCGAGGCGGTAGGCCCCGTTTCCGGCAGTCACCGCGCTCCGGGATCCCCCGAGGATGTTCTCCCCGGAGATCGTCACCGTGGCGCCGGGAAGGACGCCGGCCGAGGCGTCGGTGACCCGGCCCTGCAGGGTGCCGGTCTGTTCCTGGGCGCCGAGCGGTAAGGCGAGGAGCAGCGCTCCGAGGGCAAGAAGAAAACGGTGCATGGAAACCCCCTCGACACGCTGGCCAAGAGACCGGCGGCCCGAAGACCCCGGTGAAAGAAGTCCGGGCACGGCTCCGCCACCGCCATTTCTGGCCAGTGCGCAGCGTCCCCGAAAACGCATGACTGACAGGCCGGGTGCCTAACTCCGACCTCTTCGGTCGGGTATATCAGATCGCCCGCACGAGCTTCAAATGCGGAAACCTGTCGCCGTCTGAATTCATATCCCGGTGGTCCACGCACGGCGCTCGGCGCCCTCCCCGGAGTGGGCGCCGCTGCTAGCCTCAGCCCTCGATAGAGGAGGCGTGGCGTGCAACACGTTCAAGGACTTGGCGGATTCTTCTTTCGGGCAAACGACCCGGAACGACTCGCGAAGTGGTACCAGGATCACCTCGGCATCAATCCCGCTCCGACGAACATGGAGATGGCGCCCTGGGTGACCGAATCCGGGGTCACGGTTTTCGCCCCCTTCGCTGCTGATTCGGACTATTTCGCAGCGGACAAGACGTTCATGCTGAATTTCCGCGTGGCCGACCTGGACGCGATGGTCACCCAACTGAAGTCCGCGGACATCGAGGTCAGCCACGAAAGCGAGATGGAGGGGATCGGCCGCTTCGCCCGCATTCACGACCCCGAAGGAAACGCGATCGAGCTCTGGGAACCCGCATCCTGAGGTCGGATTGCTAACCGGGTCGCGGCAGTGCCGCCTGGAGCCGCAACAGGAAGTCCGCGCTGGGCGGCGAACCGAGCCTCTCGGCCGCTGCGACGTGCTCCCAGGCGGCGGCGAATTCCCCCTCCGCGGCCAGCACGATCGCGAGGTCGCGGTGCACCGGGCCGTCCTGCGGATCGTGGGCCAGCACCGCGCGGTAGTGGCGCATGGCCGCCTCGTTGTCTCCCCGGAACGCGAAGAGCCCACCCAGCGTCCGGTTCGCGTCCGGCTCCGCCGGATCGTCTTCCAGCGCGCGCAGGAGGTGCTCGATCGCCTCGTCCCGCCGGCCGAGCATGAGGAGCGCGCTTCCCAGATTCACCCGGGCTGCGACGTGCGCCGGACGCGCTGCGAGCGCCTCCTCGTAGCACTCCGCCGCTTCCCCGAAGCGCCGCGTGCGCACGTAGAGGTTGCCGAAGTTGTAGAGGATGTCCGGATCGCCGGGACGAAGACCCAACAGGTGGCCGTAGAGCGTCTCGGCCGCCTCGAACTCTCCGGCGGCCTCGGCGCGGAGCGCCCGCTGCTGATAGCCCCGCGCGGACACCGCCTCGTCCCAGACCTCGGTGAGCACCGGATCGTCCACGGGGACCAGGTCGGGCAGTTGCCGGGCCGCCTCCGCTGCCCGCCGGGCCGCCTCCCGGTCGCCTTGCCGGGTATGGAGCCGCGCGAGTTCGGCGTGGACCGGCCCGGCCCGCGGGGCGAGCGCGGCCGCCCGTTCCAGATGTTCCCGGGCGGCGCCCGGTGCACCGCGCCTCAGGAGCAGACGTCCGATCCCGAGTTCCGCCAGGGCCGCGTCCGGCGCAATTTCGAGGGTTTGGCGGTAGCGGTCCATGGCCTGTTCAGGACTCCCGGCGCCCTCCAGCAGTTCCGCCGCCAGGAGATGGGCGGGCGCGTAGCCCGGATGCAGTCGTGAAGTCCGGTCGGCCGCGGAGAGCGCTTCCTCCGGCCGGGTGTTCCGGAGGGCGGCGGCGCGCAGGTAGGGCCAGCGGAAGTCCGTGGGATCGAGTTCTTCGGCCCGGAGATACGCCGCTTCCGCCTCGGGCTCGAGACCGTGAGCCTGGAAGGTTCGGCCGAGGGATCCCCAGTTCTCGGCCGAATCGGGGTCCGCTTCGACGACGTGTCGTTGCCGGGTGATCTTCTCCCGCACCTGCGGCTCCATGGCCGCGGTGTCCGGATCCGGAATCCGGGCAGGTGGTTCCGGCTGCGCGAAAGCCCCGGCGGCGGTCGCGACGGTCAGCGCGGCGGGCGCAAGCAACCCTCTCAGCGCGACGCGCTCCCGTCGGTGGAACCGATGGTGATGGTGCGCTGAGCCCGTCCGGCGCGTTTCGCCCAGGCGTCCACCGTGACTTCCATCGGGCCGTCTCCCCGAACCGTCCACGAGACGGTCTTCCGCGACTCGTCGGCGCCCGATCCCCAGCGGCGGATGTAGGCCAGCTTGCCGAGGATGTGTCCGGCGTCCACCTTGGCCGGGCCGCTCGTCACCTCGCCCCCTTGGACCCGGATCTCCGCCAGGATCGGGTAATCGAGATCGATTTCGAGGGCCTTCCGGGTGACGTAGGTGGAGACGTACCCCTGGTTCTGCAGCACGGCGGTGACGCGGTGCTCGCCCGCGCCGACCTCTTCCGCGTCGAGTTCGATGATGCGGAGCAACGGCGACCGGCCGGCGATCTCCATCAGGTACTGGTAGTGGATCTCGGACTCGAACTCGAGGCGGTCGTCAATCCCCTGGGGAAGTCCCCGGTAGCCGCCGATCTCGACCTCGCCCAGTTCCGGATGCTGATACGCCGTCCAGGGAGCGAAATAGACCCCGTCCTTCTCCTCGTCCACCCAGCGCAGGACTTCGTACTGCGTCACGTAGCCGTCCTGGTCGTAGTCCCGCCCCGCGCCTGAGATCTCGGGCAGCAGGCTGTGAATGCCCACATTCATGTAGGCCCAGTCGTTCGAGAAGCCGTGCATCGTCTCGCCGTAGCGGCCGGCCTTCACTTCCTGGGCGTACCAGTTGTTGTTCATCACCCCGCCCTTCGAGAGCCAGGACCAGACCGCGCCCAGACGGGTGTAGAAGTCGTTGTCCTCCGGGGGCATGTACTCGAAGGGATGGCTCATCGGCGGGCGGACGATGTAGTTCCGGGCCCCGCCCCCCGAGTGGATCGTGTAGGTGAAGAAGATGTTGGGATAGGAGGTGATGAACTCCGCCACCGCGCGGACCTCGGGCAGGGAGAAGGGATAGGGGCCGGCCCCCGGCTCGTGCCGCTGCCATTCGGCGGACCAGTTGCGGTTGAAGTTCGCTTCCTCGCGCTCGTCGGTCACCTCGCGGGTGAGGTCCTGGCCTTCGGTGTAGACGCGGTAGCGGCTCTCGGGAGCGGCGAGTCTCTCGAAGTCCCCGGGGTCTTCCAGCTCGGTGGGGACGAAGTTCCAGCGGCCGCCGTCGCGGGTCCGGGTCTGGAGCATGTGGCGCTCGTCGATCCAGCTCGGGTAGGAGTTCCCCTCCGGGTCCTGGACCCGCATCCGGGTGATGTAGCCGTCGCCGTCGAGGTCCTTCCCGTTGTGCTCTTCCGGTTTGTGTTCGGGCCAGGCCGGATGCCGGGTGAGGGCGGCCTCCCCGCCGTCCGCGTCGAAGATGGGCATGACGTAGAAGGTGCGGGTATCCAGCATGCGCGTCGCGACCGGGTCCTTCCCGTAGCTCGCGATGGCGGCCTCCGCGAAGTACCACATCATCTGGCGCCCGGTGACCTCGACGGCGTGGATGTTGCCGTCGAACCAGAGCCCCGGCTTTTCCTCGCCGGGGCCGGTCTCGAAGTTCGTGATCTCGAGGACGACGAGGTCCCGCCCCTGCCGGCTCTTCCCGATGACGTGGGTGCGGGCGAGGTTCGGATGCATCTCCGCCAGCTCGTGCAGGCGGTCCGTTACTTCCTGGTGCAGGGGATACGGCCACCGCTCGAAATCGAAGTCGATGTCCTCCGGAATGCTCGCGAACTGGCCCGCCTGGGCCGGCAGCGCGACGAGCAGCAGGGCAGAAAAAAGAAGGGTGCGCATGACCGTTCCTCCTGGGTCGCCAGTTAGCGACCGGGGACGGGTGTACCACACGCGCGCCATCGCCCGCGAATCGGTCCCGGAGCGCCCGCCTCCGGCTGGCATCGCCCGCCACCCGCTCCGCGGCGCCCACCCATAGGAGCGCCGGCCTCCGGCCGGCATCGCGGCCACAGGCCGCGAAACGCACATCGCTCTCCAGCCCCACGTCGCGCCGGCACGGGAACGCCGACCTCCAGGTCGGCACAGCGGGCCGCAGGCCCGCGGGCGGCGCATCGCTCCCCCCCGCCACGTGGTGCGCAAAAGTAGGTGTCTCCCAAGTGCGCAAAAGTTCGTGTCTCTTGACAGATATCGACCGGAGCTTCTGTCGCCGGCCCCGGATATCGACCGGAGCTTCTGTCGCGCCGACCCCGGATATCGACCGGAGCTTCCGCCGCCGATCCCCGATATCGACCGGAGCTACCGCTGCCGATCCCGGATATCGACCGGAGCTCCCACCCCGATCCCGGATATCGACCGGAGCTTCCGTCGCCGATCCCGGATATCGACCGGAGCTCCCACCGCCGATCCCCGATATCGACCGGAGCTAACGTCCCCGACCCTCGATATCGACCGGAGCTCCCGCCGCCGATCCCGGATATCGACCGGAGCTCCCGCCGCCGATCCCGGATATCGACCGGAGCTCCCGCGGCCGATCCCGGATATCGACCGGAGCTCCCGTCGCCGACCTCGGATATCGACCGGAGCTGCCGTCGCCGACCTCGATATCGACCGGAGCTGCCACCGCCGACCCTCGATATCGACCGGAGCTCCCGTCGCCGATCCCCGATATCGACCGGAGCTGGCGTCGCCGACCTTCGATATCGACCGGAGCTGCCACCGCAGACCCCGGATATCGACCGGAGCTCCCACCGCCGATCCCGGATATCGACCGGAGCTCCCGTCGCCGATCCCGGATATCGACCGGAGCTCCCGTCGCCGATCCCGGATATCGACCGGAGCTCCCGCCGCCGACCCTGGATATCGACCGGAGTCTCCGCCGCCGACCTCGGATATCGACCGGAGCTCCCGTCGCCGATCCCGGATATCGACCGGAGCTTCCGCCACCGATCCCGGATATCGACCGGAGCTTCCGCCGCCGATCCTGGATATCGACCGGAGCTCCCGTCGCCGATCCCGGATATCGACCGGAGCTCCCGCCACCGACCCCGGATATCGACCGGAGCTGGCGTCGCCGATCCCGGATATCGACCGGAGCTCCCGTCGCCGATCCCGGATATCGACCGGAGCTTCCGCCGCCGACCTCGGATATCGACCGGAGCTTCCGTCGCCGATCCCGGATATCGACCGGAGCTCCCGTCGCCGATCCCGGATATCGACCGGAGCTCCCGCCGCCGACCCTGGATATCGACCGGAGCTCCCACCCCCGATCCCGGATATCGACCGGAGCTCCGTCTGGAAACCGTTTGTCTCAGGAGTTCCGTTCGAATTCGGGACGGGGGACGCCGGATTGCCGAATGATCGACAGCAGGGTGCCGATGCGTAACTCCGAGTGATCGGGAATCGGCACCGTCACTGTGCGCCCGGCCTCGACCTTCTGGACCACGACATGGCTGCCCCGCCGCCATGCCTCCACGAAACCATGGGAGGCCAGGATGCGGCAGCCATCCCGGCCGGAAAGAACGCGCGGCCTATCCAGCGGCGACCTCGACCTGCGTCACGTAGATCTCTCCACCCAGGCGCCGATCGAGTTCCTCCGCGGAGGCGGTCTCGAAGAAAAGGGTCAGTGCTTCCGTCAGGTTCGCGCGTGCTTCGGCAACGGTGTCTCCCTGGGCTGCGACATCTACTTCGGGGCACAGGGCGACATATCCGTCACCCTCCCGTTCAACGATTGCGGTCAGGTAGCGAGTCATCGCACCCTCATGCTATCGGCACCTTTCCTTTGGAGCGGACCCGCATTACCGACGGGTGTTATCGACCGGAGCTCGCGCCGCCGACCCTCGATATCGACCGGAGCTTCCGCCGCCGACCCGGGATATCGACCGGAGCTCCCGCCGCCGACCTCGGATATCGACCGGAGCTTCCGTCGCCGATCCCCGATATCGACCGGAGCTACCACCGCCGACCCCGGATATCGACCGGAGCTCCTCGACTGACGCCCGTCGTTTGCATTCGTAACTTACATTCAAGTCACTCAAAAAAAGGCGATTGGACCGGCAAAACGGCAGTGCCGGCTCCGATACGCTCGCCCCACGTGCAAGGCCTCAACCTTCGCGGCGAGCTGCCTCCCGCAGAGGAGCAGCCGGAGTCGCTGCCCGGCGAGCCACTCGGTCTTGACCTCATCCGCGGCTGGCTCAAAAAGCCGCGGCCCCGGCTCTACAGCCTCTGGCTCTGGGTGCCGTACATCGCCGAAGGCATCCGAGACGCGTACGGCTGGCTCCGGACGAACACCGGTCCGGCGCTGCGACGCACTGCCCGGACGCTCCGCAACGCGGCGAAAGTCATCCAGGAGATGCGCGGCATCGCGGACCGGCTCGCGGGGCAGTTGCAGAGGGCGTTCCCACCCGGCAGCCGGGGCCGCGAGGTGGCCGCACTCCTCGCGACCGGCAGCCGCCTGTTCGGCCGCTCCGTGCTCGTGCTCGTCGGCATCGGCCGTGAAGCGGACCGTATTCCCAGCATCCTCGACAACGAGCGCGCACCCGGCACGCGTCCCCCCACACCGGAGCGGCTCCCTTCTGGAGCCGGGCCGCGCCCGGCTCCAGGGACGCCGCCGCCAGCGGCGCCGGGCGAGCCAGCCGCCTCCCTCGGTCCATCGGAGGAACCTGCCTGTTCCGGTGCGCCGGAGGAGCCCGCAGCTTCCCAGGGTCCACCGGAGGAGCCCGTAGCTTCCCCGGGTCCACCGGACGAGCCTGCGGCCTCCCCCGATCCGCCGGAGGAACCTGTCCGTTCCCCTGATCTACCGGAGGAATCCACGCCTTCTTCCGCACCGGCCGAGCCCTCGCCCGTTCCCGGCGTTCCCCCCGGGCCGCGCGCCGAAGCCCTCGCCGAGTTGTCGGACAACCTGCGCGTCCAGATCCTCACGCTGGGCAAACGTCCCCGCAAGGCGGCATTGCGATTCACCATCTGGCGGACCCTGAACGAGCGAGGTCCGGCCACCTCCGAGACTCTCGGGCTGCTGTTGCAGATAGACCCCGAGAACCTCGCGAAGCGTCACCTGAGCCCGCTCGTCGAGGAGGGCGTCCTCGAACGCACCATCCCGGACCGAATCACCCACCCGGAACAGGCCTACCGATCCACCCGGTGGCCGCCCGGAGCCGACGGCGCGCCGGCCACCGGCAAGTAGAGCGCCCCGTCCGCGGGTCGCCCTCCGCACGGGGGCGCGGATGGAAACTGGTTTCCCCTGATGGGTTCCTCCGGGGGATCCCGGTTCACGCCGAGAGGGGAATCACCCTGACGGTGGGGGGCAGTCCCGTCGCCCCGCTTCGCGGGGCTGTGCCGGCCCCCACCCGGAGAACTGGCCTGGAGGTCGGCGTTCCCTTGCCTGGGTGACGCGGGGGTTGGTGGGATGTACGCCGAGATAGGAACCACTCTGACGGTCGGGGTCCGTCCCGCCGCCCGCCTGCGGCGGGCTGTGCCGACCTGGAGGTCGGCGTTCCCTGGCCGCCGCTGCTACGATGCCTAACCCCGTTCCCGCCGTGTTCCGACCCCTGAGCCTCGCCGTGCTGACGCTGGCCGCCGTCGGCTCGTCCGTCCCCGCGCTGGCCCAGTACGGCTACTTCCCCGATCAGCCGGAGGCGGTCGAGGTGGCCGACCTCTCGCGCCGTCCCACCTTCTACCACGAGAAGGCGGTGCTCACCCGGGGCGAGCTGGGCTTCTCCTTCGGGAACGACCAAAGGGTCATGCTGCTCCGGGATCCGGAGTCCATCGAGCAGGTCCTGATCGCCCAGGCCTACATGAGCAGCAACGACCTCGCCTTCATGGGCGGGGGCGAAGTGGAGATCGAGGGATGGTTCTTCGCGACCCGCATGGTCGATGAGTACATGCTCCGCAGCCACCCGATCCTCCGGAACTATCCGTACGACCCTTCCTGGGGCGACGCGATGGACATGCGGACGGAGGGTTTCCTGGCCATCGTCGCCGTGACCCCGATCCGGGCTACCGAGGATCTCTCTTCGAAGCGCGAACGGGAGGCGGAAGCCGAAATGGAGATCGGCGACGCCATCAAGATCGAGGCGGGGAGCGCGGCGGCGATCGGCATCGAAGATTTGATCGCCGACCCGGATCCCTGGCTCAGCCAGCGGGTCGAGGTCATCGGGAAGTTCCGGGGCAACAACCTGTTCGGCGATCTCTCCATCAAGGACAAGAAGACGCCGCGCGACTTCGTGATCAAGACCGCGACGGACGCCATCTGGGTCACCGGCATGCGCCCCGCGGGGAACGGGTTCCGGTTCGATCCCAAGCGGCGGCGCGACACCGGCAAGTGGCTGCGGGTGTACGGGAGACCCTGGACCTCGAACGGGATCGTCTATCTCCGTGCCGAGCGGCTCGAACTCGCCGACCCTCCGGATGACGAATCGCTGGAGCCGGTGGACATCCGGGTCGCCGAGAAGGAGGCGCGGGAAGCGGCGGTCGCCCCGCTGCGGGTGGTGTTCTCCTTGCCCCTCGACGGGGAAAGGGAGATTCCGCTCGACAGCGACTTCCGCGTCCAGTTCTCGAACCGGATGGTCGCCGACAGCTTCCACGCTTCGGTGGATCTCCTCTACGGGGACGAGCCGTACGAAGAGAACCCGTTTCCGGACCTCGAACTCACCTACGACGACGGCAGTCGGAGTCTGCTCGTGGTGCCGGGTGCGTCCCTGGAGCCGGGACGCGAGGTCCATCTGATCCTCTACAGGGAGATTGAGGACGAGCACGGCCAGCGCCTCGACCCGCATCCGCTCGCGGACGAGTGGGACGCGGACGCGGTCTGGGTGCTGTCCTTCCGCACTGCCTCTCCGTGAGCGGCGCTTCGGTCCGGCGCGCGAACGCACCGGGAGCGCCCCCGGTAGCCCTCACCATCGCCGGGTCGGACTCCGGGGGCGGCGCCGGCGTCCAGGCCGACCTCAAGACCTTTGCCGCGCACGGCGTCTACGGCCTGTCGGCGATCACCGCGGTCACCGCGCAGAACACCGTCGCCGTCACCGGTGTCCAGGAAATCGAGCCGGCGCTGGTTTCCGCCCAGATCGCCGCGGTGGCGTCCGATTTCCGGGTGCGGGCCGCGAAGACCGGCATGCTCTCCTCGGCGGCGATCATTGAGGCGGTGGCGCGGGCCGTGGACGATCACGGACTCCGCGTGGTGGTGGATCCGGTGATGGTCGCGAAGAGCGGGGACCGGCTGCTCCGGCCGGACGCCGTGGAGGCGCTGCGGAGCGAGCTCCTGCCGCGAGCGGCCCTTCTCACTCCGAATCTGCCCGAGGCTTCCGATCTCACCGGCCTTCGGGTAGAAGACGAGGCTCAGATGCGCACCGCCGGTGAATCCCTCCTGGAGATGGGCGCGCGCGCCGTGCTGATGAAGGGGGGGCACCTCGACGGCGACGCGATCGTGGATCTGTTTCTCGACGGGACCGGCGCCGCGGTCTTCCGGAGTCAGCGGATCAACACCCGCGCCACCCACGGCACGGGGTGCACGCTCTCGGCGGCGGTGGCGGCAAACCTCGCCTGCGGCCGGGAGCTTCGGGAAGCGGTGGAACGGGCCCGGGAGTACTTGCGGGCCGCCATGCTGCGCGCCGCGCCGCTGGGCAGCGGTCACGGCCCGCTCGGCCACCTTCCGGAGATGGGGTAGTGGAGCGGTTCCGCCTCACTTCCGAGCCGCTTGACGAGGGTGCGGTCGCTGCCGGGCTCTCGACCCCCGAAGACGGCGCGGTCGTGGTTTTTTCGGGAATCGTCCGCGCTCGCAACAAGGGCCGCACGGTGCTCCATCTGGAATACGAGGCGTACGAGGCCATGGTCCTTCCGGTCCTGGGGCGCGTGGCGGACGACGTCCGGGAGCGCTTCGGGATCGAGCGGCTCCGGATCCACCACCGGATCGGCCGGGTGGATATCGGAGAGGCGAGCGTCCTGGTTGCCGTCGCGTCTCCCCACCGCGGCCACGCCTTCGAAGCCGCGCGGCACACCATGAACGAGATCAAGCGCATCGTGCCGATCTGGAAGCGGGAGTTCTTCGAGGGAGGTGACATCTGGGTGGAGGGGCCGAAGGAGCCGGTGACCGAATGACCGGGCCGGGCGCCGTCACCGTCCTCCTGTTCGCCGCCGCCCGGGATGCGGCCGGGCGGGGGCGCCTGGAGATTCCCCACCGGGAAGGACTCACCGCCGCCGCCGTCTGGGAGGACCTCGTGCGCGGGCATCCCGGATTGGCCGCCCTCGCGCCGTCGGTCAGCGTCGCGGTGAATCACCGGTTCGTCCCCCGGGACGCGGTCCTCGCGGCCGGCGACGAGGTCGCCTTCCTGCCTCCCGTCAGCGGCGGTTGAGCGAGACGAGCCCTCGTTTCAGCCTGCGCGCGGGGTTTCCCGCAAGTGCCACCACTCCCTGAGGCTCGAGCATTTCGTGGCCCCCTGGCGCTGGTCAAAGATCAGCCGAAACACACCGTCCAGATCGACGACGACACCGGTGCCCTTCCTGCGAAAGCGCGCCGTCCAGCCGGCATGGACCTCATTGCCGGAAACGGACCAGATGTCGTAGGTGAAGGTGACATCTTCTTGCGAATCGGCGGCGCCTTCCTGCCAGTACCTTCGTATCGCCTCGGACCCCGTCATCCCCTGGCTGAAGGGTGTCTCCCGATATTCGGCGTCGGGATGAAAGAGAGCGACCACGGCCGATGGGTCGCCTTCGATCCACGCCTGACCGTAGGCGTTCAACCAGTCCTCTGCCTCCTCCACGGTGATTCGTGTCATCTTCCGTGTCATCCAAGGTCCTCCGACCGCTGTTCCACTCTAGTGCCTCGACTTCTACCGGGGAAAGGATTGCCATGCCGCTTCACCGCTTTTTCGCCTGCTTCGTGGCCCTGGCATTGAGCGCCACCGCCGGCGGTCAGCCGCTCCCGCCGGGAATCACCCCGGAACTCGTGGACCGCGCCCGCGCACTGCTCGAGAGCGTTCCCTTCGCCGACGGGCATAACGACCTGCCGAGTTCGCTCCTCGACGTGGTCCGCGGCGACCTCGACCTACCCGGCGCCGATCTGAACCAGGTGCAGATGGAACTGCCCGCCGACATCCCGCGGCTCCGCGAGGGCGGGGTCGGGATGCAGTTCTGGTCGGCCTTCGTCGATACCGACTTCATCGCCACCGGCGATTCCCTGCGGCAGGCGATCCGCGAGATCGACGTGATCCACCGCTTCGTGGACCGTTACGAGGACTTCGAATTCGCGCGTACCGCGGACGACATCGAGCGCGCCCACGCCGCGGGACGCATCGCGTCCATGATCGGTCTCGAGGGCGGCCACGCCATCGAAGGCTCCACCGCCGCGCTGCGGATGCTCTACGAACTCGGTGTCCGCTACATGACCCTGACCCACTTCCGCACCCATGACTGGGCGGACGCGGCGACCGACATTCCCCTGCACCGCGGCCTGTCGCCGTTCGGTGAGGAGGTGGTCCGCGAGATGAACCGCCTCGGCATGTTCGTGGACCTCTCCCACGTGAGCGCCGAGACCATGCGCGACGCGCTCCGGATCAGCGAGGCGCCGGTGCTCTACTCCCATTCGGGTGCCCGGGGCGTGAACGCCCACCCGCGCAACGTGCCCGACGACGTGCTGCGGCTGCTGCCCGACAACGGCGGGGTGGTGATGGTGGACTTCATTCCCGGGTACGTGGTTCCCACGCCTTCCGAATGGCTGGCCCGCGAGGGCATCGAGGCCGAGGAGGACCGGGCCGCCATGGGGATGGGCGCCGCCGAGCCGGTCTGGGGAGCGATGCGGAACCGCGAGCGGGAGCGGCTCCGCGCCGAACTGGGTGACGAGGAAGAAGTCGTCCGCCGCCTGGCCCGCTGGGAGGCCGACAACCCGATGCCGCGGGGGACGGTCTCCGACGTCGCCGCCCACATCGAACACATCCGCGACGTGGCCGGGCTCGCCCACATCGGGATCGGTTCCGATTACTACGACCCGGGGGGACCCTCGATGGTGGAAGGCCTCGAACACGTGGACCGGTTCCCGGTGCTCTTCGCCGAACTCCTGCGGCGCGGCTGGTCCGAGGAGGACCTCCGTCAGATCGCCGCCGGCAACGTCCTCCGGGCGCTGCGCGAGGTCGAGCGGGTGGCGGCGGAACTCCAGGCGACGCGGTCGCCGTCCACGGCCGACCTTCGTGGGGTGGGGGCGCGATAGACCTGCTCGTTTCCGGCCAGGCTGGGTGCGACCCCGAGGCGAGACCGGGGACCACCCGCGCCGATCAGCCCAGGCTCTTCTGCAGCCGGGCGGCGCGCTTTTCGAGTTCCTTCTGGTAGCGCCGGGTGGTTTCGCGGCCCATCTCCACGCGCGGCAGCCGCTCCAGGGCGTCTTCGACGTGGGTGAGCGCCCCGGCCGGTTCCTTCCGCTGGTGTTCCTCGTGCTTGGCGAACCAGACGAGGACGTCCAGCCGCTCCCGGGAATCCACGGTGCTGACCTGGCGCCAGAGCTCGATGGCGCCGGTCCAGTCGCCGAGTTGCTTCCGCCGCTCTCCCAGATCCAGCAGGCAGCGGTCGCGGCTCGGCCCGGAAAGCCCGGCGGCGAGCGCCCGCTCCAGCAGCGGGATGGCCACTTCAGACTCTCCACGCCGCCAGAAATGGTGTCCCGCTCCGTGGAGGTACGCCGGATCGTCGCTGTGCCAGTCCTCGTCCACCCGTTCGAGGGCCACGAGGGCCAGCGCCGCGAGGGTGACGATGTCGTATTGGTTGTGGGCCAGCACCGAATCCATCGCGGGGTGGCTCCCATAGCGGAGGAAATCGAAGAACACCTGCGGAATCCGGTCGCCGGGGATGTCGTCGTCACGCTCTACCCCGAGGACCTCCCGCTCCAGAATGCCGAGCCGGGCGCTCTCATGCCGCGGCTTGAACAACCGGCGCGCCGGGTGGAGGAGGTCGAGATGACGGGCGTTGCGGAAAGGCGAGGGAATCCCGTTCAGCGCGAAGCGGGTTTCGAGCAGCGGAAGGTCGAAACTGGCTCCGTTGTAGGTGACGAGGTCGCGGCGCCCGGCTGCCAGCACCGCGAGTTCTTCAAGCATGGCGGCTTCCCCGAGCGGGTTCTCCAGGAGGAACTGGGTGACGCGGAGCCGGTCTTCTTCGACGTAGCCGACTCCGATGAGGAAGGCGAAGGTGCCCGTCCCGCCCGCGAGGCCGCTCGTTTCGGTGTCGAGAAACAGCGCCCGGGCGAGGTCCACCCCGGGCTCGCCGGAACGGATCTGGAGGCGGGCCGTGTCCTCCTCCGAAGTCTCGGTGAGCCGGAGCAGGGTTTCGCGGCCATAGCGGGAGTCGAGCCGAAAGTAGCGGTCCACCCGCGAAAAGGTTTTCTCGGCGTCCGCCGCCGCGGTGGGCGATGCAGTGGGCATTTGCCCCTCGCCCGCCTCGGGAGCGGGAGTGTCCCCACCTTCGAAGCGTGCCGGCGGCGCCGGCGGCCGGTCATCGCGACCCGGTGTCTCGGCGCCTCCCGCTCCGGCGACCCGGAGTTCCTTCCAGCCGCGTTCCGTGCGCTGAATGAGCTCCCGCGCCCGGGCGAGCCGCGCCGCTTTGCCCGCTGCCGGTTCCGGGCGGGCAGGTTCCGGGCGGGCAGGTTCCGGGCGGGCAGCATCGGATGGGGGCGCGAAGCCCGCGCCGGGAGGCGCCGGGGTGCCTGGAGACTCCGGGGGTCTCCCCGTTTCGGTGACCGTCCGGGCTCGGCTCCGGGCGATCCGCTCGGCGAGCGAAGTGCGGCCAGCTGTCATCGGAGCTCTACGGGCAGGTCAGGAAGCCGCGGCCGCCGCGATCTCTTCACGACTCCGGATGCCCTGCAGGATCGCCACCGCGGCCGCCTTTCCGCGGCGCCCGATTTCCCCGACGGGGCCCACGCACGAGGGGCAGCCTGCCGGACACGGGCAGCGTTCGATCAGGCCGAGCGTTTCGTCCAGCAGCGGGGTCCGCGATTCCCAGAGCGGTTCCGAGAAGCCGATGCCGCCGGGATAGTTGTCGTAGATGAAGATCCGGGTGGTGGCCGCCGGCTCGCCGGGGGGCCCTTCCTCGACGGCGCGCTGCGCGGGAAGCGGCCCGGCGTCCTCGGCGGACCCGGTTCCGATGGCGGACCCGATGTCCTGCGGCTCGCACATGAGAAAGGTCGTCGCCACCGCCCGCATCGCGTTCCGGATCCCGCGGATGCCGTCCCGCCGGTCTTCGGGACCGAAGCGAACCGCGCGCAGCACGTCGGGCGGCGCTTCGAGCCAGAACGCGGTGGTGTGCATTTCGACGGCCGGCATGTCGAGTTCGCCGGAGCCCACGTTCTCGCCCGTGAAGAACTTGATCTTCTTGAATCCGACGACCTGCTTGACCACGTGAACCTCGCCGTGGGCGGCGGGGGAAGACGGTTCCGGCGCCGCGCCGAAGGTGTCGAGGACGGTGACCTTGGTGTGGGTGACCGCATCCGTGTAGTAGTCACTGTCGATGGGGCGGACCTCGGCGCGCCGCTCCCGATGATCCAACTGCTCGACGTAGTAGGTGTCGCTCTCGAGCATGTAGATGGCCTTCTCGTGCAGGGTCGAGTGCGCGCTCACAAAGTCCACTTCCGCGATGACCCGGTCGCTCTCGCGGTCGTGGACCACGAAGTTGTCCGAGCTGATGGAGCGGAGGCTCACGCTGTTGGCCGGATAGGAATCCGCGGTCCAGAACCACCGGTCGCCGGCCCGGTAGAGAATCCGCTCTTCCTCCAGCACGCCGAGCAGTTCTTCGAGGTCTTCGCCCCCGAAGCGCTCTCCCTTCCGGAAGGGCAGTTCGAAGGCGGCGCACTTGAGGTGTTCGATCAGGATGGAGAGGTTTTCCGGGTTGATAAGGCCCCTCTCCGGCGTCCCTTCGAAGAAGTAGTCCGGATGCTGGATGACGAACTGGTTGATGGGCGTCGAGTTCGCCACCAGCACGGCGGCCGCGGTTCCCCCGCGGCGGCCGGCCCGGCCCGCCTGCTGCCAGGTGGAGGCGATGGTCCCCGGGTACCCCGCGATCACCGCAACGTCGAGGCCGCCGATGTCGATCCCCAGTTCCAGCGCGTTGGTCGAGACGACCCCGAGGACGCTGCCGTTCTTGATTCCGTCCTCGATCTCCCGGCGCTTCTTGGGGAGATACCCGCCGCGATACCCGCGGATCCGGTCGGTATGGTCGGGACGGGTCTCGATGTCCTGCTTCAGGTACTTGACGAGCACCTCCGTCTGGGTCCGCGAGCGGGCGAACACGATCGTCTGCAGGTTGCCCCGCAGGAAACCGCCGGCGATCCGGCGCGTCTCGTTCAGCGCCGAGCGGCGGATCCCCAGTTCCGGGTTCACCACGGGCGGGTTGTAGAACAGGAAGAACCGCTCCGGACGGGGCGCGCCGCTCCGGTCCACGAGGGAGATGGAACGTTCGGTGAGTCCCTCGGCGAGTTCGCGCGGATTCGCGATGGTCGCGGAGCTGAGAATGAACTGGGGGGCCGCTCCGTAGTGATCGCACACGCGGCGGAGCCGCCGCAGCAGGTTGGCCAGGTGGCTGCCGAACACCCCGCGATAGGTGTGCATTTCGTCGATGACGACGAACCGGAGACTCTCGAACAGCTTGGCCCACTTGGTGTGGTGGGGGAGGATCCCGGAATGCAACATGTCCGGGTTTGTGACCACGATGTGCGCCCGGGTCCGGATGCTGCGGCGAGCGTCTCCCGGGGTGTCCCCGTCGTAAACCTCGGCCCGGATGTCTTCGCCCAGCTCGTCTTCCTTCCTGACCAGCCCGAGGAGTTCGAGGAGTTCCTTCTTCTGGTCCTGCGATAGCGCCTTCGTGGGGAACAGGTAGAGCGCGCGGGCGTCGGGCTCCCGGAGAATCCGGTTCAGGACCGGCGCGTTGTAGCAAAGCGTCTTTCCGGAAGCGGTGGGCGTGACGGCCGCCACGCTCTCGCCCGCCTCCACGCGGTCGAGCACTTCCCGCTGGTGGGAATAGAGCTGATCGATGCCCCGGCGCCGATAGGCCTCGCGGAGGCGCTCGTCCAGGTGCTCGGGGAAATCCCGATAGTCGCCGGGTTCCGCCGGGAAATGGCGGAGCGCCGTGACGCCGCGCAGCGCGGCGTTCGTATCCAGCTCGGCCACCAGGGATCGGATGGCGGCGCGCCGTTCCGGCGCCGTGAGCGCGTTGGCCGACGCGCGGAAGAGCCGTCCCGGGCCCTCCGCCAGTGCAGCCGGTTTCATGTTCTGGAGTCAGGCGCTGGAGAGGACCGATATGTGGAGGAATCCCACGGATGAGCGGCACTGTACCCGGCTCCAGTGACAAAACACGCCACCCTGGCGGAAGCGTGTGGGAATCGAACCCACCATCCCGGGGGCTAACCCGGAATCAACGGATTTGAAGTCCGCGGAGGCCGCCAGACCCCATGCGCTTCCGGAAAGACGAACCGGGATGTCCCGGCCCGCCGAGAGAAACCGTGGTGGACCTGAAGGAATCTCATCGTCACCGCAAGTGCCTTCTGCCAGGGTAGTTTCCGAGAACTACGGTTGCGGCGGCGAAACACGTCGATCCACGCTTTTCCGAAACCGGACTCTACCCGATCCCGGCTCCCGATCTCGGCATCTGCCCTTTCCTTGTCTGACACGGTCTTTACGGGGTTCTACGCCCGTTCTGGCCGATATGGCGACACCTTCGGCACATGCGGGAATTGGCGCCGGCCGGGGGAAAGGACCACCCGCCGGGAACCGGTCCGCTACGGGATGATGGCCCAGCCGAGGCGGCGCCCCGGGCCGGGCGAAACACGGGCCCCGAAACGCGCCCGGACCTCGGGCGGGCGCTCCGCAGGATGGGCCTGGAGAGCCACGCGGCCTGACGACCCGTCGTATAGTCCTGCTTCGCACGGGACGCGGGGCGTCCCCGGAGGACTCCACATGAGAACCCGGCGTCTGGTGATCGCTGCCGGAGTGCTCCTGTCGCTGGGATGCGGCGGCGACACTGCCACCACCCCGCCGGCGCCCCCGCCGGCGCCCGCGCCGGTCCCGCCGCCCCCCGAACCGCCGCCCGCGCCGCCGTCCGACCCCGTCCGGCCCGAGCCGACCGCGGAGTGCGCGGCGGTTCTGGAGGCCGTCGAAGGCAGCGAGTTAAGCCTGCTGGCGGAGTGGTGGCACACGCCCTTCACGGTCAACTACTACGACAACTTTCCCGTGGACGTGGTCGGCCCCGACTACCTGCCCGGCCAGTTCGAGGTCGTGCAGAAGCTTGCCGATCAGATCGAAGGGCAGCTCGGATACCCGGTCATCGAGTTCGGCGGCCTCGTGACGCCTCCCGAGGGATGGACCGCGGAACGCGCCGTGGACTCCAGCGAGTGCCAGGACTGGCGGGAGCCCGGCGAGATTGCGGTCTACCATCTCCCGGAGGCGCCCGAAGGACAGCAAGGGGGTGGCCCCGTCGGCTCGGTGGGTTTCTGCGTGAACATCTATTACTGGGTTGGTGATGGTCGGTTGGAGGACCCGAATGAGGTCGGCTTCGCCGATACTGTCGTGATCCAGCGTCTCTTCTTCCTGCTCGGTTTCGACTACCCCGAAAGCGAGTCCCACAGCGTTCCGTCGTCCCTCGCCCTGGATTCCCCCTGGGAGGCCGGCCTGTCCGAATACACCGCGACCGAGGAAGACATCGCGGCGCTCGGGTGCCTGTTCCCCGAACCCCCGGAGTGACGAAGCGGGACCAGTTCTCGACCGGGATCGGGCGCCCGTGAACGGTGGGGAACTCTTGCCCCACTCGCAGAGAACCGGCTATTGGTCGTGCCTGAAGAGCGCCCTCTCCTCGAAAGTGGCCCACTGCGCCGCCGGGATTCCCAGCCCCTCGCACCAGGCCCCCGTCACCGTATTCAGGCGGTACTGCCGCCCCGGGTAGGGCCAATCGTTCCCGGTGTAGTCGGGGACGTTGAACAACAGGAGAGCACCGGACGGGTGGACGAAGCCGCCCCACTCGGGCTGGCCGGCGAAGTTCCGCACGACTTCTTCGGTCCCCGGATCGCGTCGGTGGTGTAGTCGGACCGCTGGATGCCGCGACCCTGGAGCACCGCCGAGCCTGGGGTCACTCCGCGATGCGTCACCGCGATCAGGTCGCCGCCGTACGGGATCAGCAGGCTCCGGCCGAGCGGTTCCCCGACGAAGTAGCGGTTCCGAAGCCTGACTCCGCAAACGCGAATGCCCTATGAATCATGGACTTACGACACAGTGTGGGCCCACGTGAGAACCCATGGAAGAAACGACCTGGTGGAGCTGACGGGGATCGAACCCGTGACCTCGTGAATGCCATTCACGCGCGCTCCCAGTTGCGCCACAGCCCCAATCCAGGTCGTCCGGACGGGCCGAAGTTTACCGCGCCCCAGAGAGCCGATTTCCGGCCCGGCGGAGGTGCGGAGGGCCGGCGCGCGCTCGCGCTTCGCGAGGACGGCGCTGCCGTGCAACGATCTACGGCGAGGAATAGCTCATGGCGCTGAACATTCGTAACGCCGAGGCGGAACGGCTCGCCGCCGAGCTTGCCCGGATCACCGGCGAGACGAAGACGGTGGCGGTGACGCGGGCTCTGCGGGATCGGCTGGCCCGAGTACGGCGCGATCGGGACGGGGGGAGCCTCGCCGACCGACTGGTGGCAATCGGCACCGAATGCGCCGCTCTTCCGGTCCTCGACGAGGGTCCCCCCGCCGAGATCCTGGGCTACGGCGAGGACGGGCTCTCGTCATCCAGGCGCTGAACGAATCTCCCTCGGCGGGCTGACCGCCCCGGGGCGATCCCTGCCGCCGTCCGGCGTCAGCCTCTGGCGTCGCCCAGAATCAGGTTCGGCAGGAACAGGCTCGCTTCCGGCCAGAACGTGACGATCCCGAGCACCACCAGCAGCGCGGCGATGAAGAACACGTTGACCTTCATCACCTGGGAGATTTCGGTCTTGGCGATCGAGCAGGTGGTGATGAGCACCGAGGCCACCGGAGGGGTCTGCTGGCCGACGGCCAGGCTGACGGTCACCATCATGCCGAAGTGCACCGTCCCGATCCCGGCGGACTCGGCCAGCGGCAGCAGGATGGGCACGAGCAGCACGATGGCCGCCGCGCTGTGGAGGATGGTTCCGGCCAGGAGCAGCACGCCGTTCAGGATGAGCGCGACCGCCCAGGGCGCGTCCGCGAGGGACAGCACCCACGCCGTCAGTCGCTCCGGGGCCTGCTGGTTGGCCAGGTACCAGCCGAGCACCGCCGACCCGGCGACCAGCAGCATCACGACTGCGGTCTGGCGAGCCGACTCGGTGAAGGCGTCGCGGATTGCCGTCCAGCCCACCGTCCGGTATCCCGCGACCCCCATCAGCAACGCCAGGAGGACCGCGACCGCCGCCGCCTCGGTGGCCGTGAACCAGCCCAGGAAGATGCCGCCCAGGATGACCGCCGGGATCAGCAGCGGCCAGGCGGCGGCCCGGGCGCTGGACCCCGCCCGGGACCAGCGGAAGGGCTCGGAGTCGCCGAAGCCGCCCCGGCGGGCGAGCATTCGGCTCACCAGCATGATGAAGGCGCCGGCGAGCACCCCCGGGACGAACCCGGCGAGAAAGAGCCGGGCGATGGAGGCGCCGGTAACCGCTCCGAAGAGGATCATCGGAATGGACGGCGGGATCAGGATCGCGATGGTCGCTGACGCGGAGAGGACGGCGGCGGCGAACGGCGCCGGATAGCCGCGTTCCTTCATCGCCGGAATCAGCACGCTCCCGAGCGCCGCGGCGTCGGCCACGGCCGACCCGGACATTTCCGAGAACAGCATGCTCGAGGCGGTGGTCGTCATCGCGAGGCCCCCGCGCATCCAGCCCACCAGCGCGGCGGCGAAGTCGGTGAGGCGCCGGGAGATGCCGGCGTGGTTCATGAGCGCCCCGGCGAGGATGAAGAGCGGAATCGCCACCAGCGGGAAGGAGTCGGTCCCGTTGAAGAGGCGGAGCGGGACCACCACCAGCGGGGTGTTCGTGGTGAGCCAGATCGCCAGCACGGACGCCGCGATCAGCACGTAGCCGATCGGAATCCCGACCAGGATGAACGCGACCGCGGCGATCAGCGCGACCAGGATCTCCATTGAGGGCCGTCAGTCCTCCCGCTGCCGGAACAGCGCGGCCAGCCGCCGCGCTTCCATCGCCGCGGTGAGCACCGCGAAGAGCGGCAGCACCAGGTAGAAGGCGCCCATCGGGATCGGCATGGTGATCGAGCGTTCGCCCAGGAAGCGAAGCACCAGCACCGTCCCGAACCAGCCGAGGACCAGGTGGAGGGCGAGGACCGTGGTGTGTTCCAGGATCCGGGCAATCCGCCGCGGACGAGGCGAGAGCCGGCTCACCAGGTCCCGGATGCCGATGTGGGCCCCGTCCCGGCGCGCCAGCACCGCGCCCAGGAAGGTGAGCCAGACGAGCGCGAAGCCCGCCAGTTCGTCGTAGAAGCCGAGCCCACCCCCGAATCCGTAGCGGAGCGTCACCTCGACGAGGCAGAGCAGCGCGACCGCCCCGAGCAGCAGCGAACAGACCGCCGCCAGCGGGTCCCGACGCGCCGGTGGCGTCGTCAGCGTGCCAGTTCCTGCGCCGTCTTGATCCACGCGGTGCCGAACCGGGTCTCGTAGTGCTCGAAGACCGGCGCCGCGGCGGTGGCGAACGCCGGCAGATCCACCTCGTTCACGGCAACCTGGCCTTCGAGGCTGGCGAGCAGGCGGGTGTCTTCCGAAGCCAGGAATTCCCTCAGCCAGTCGCCGGTCTCGAGTGCCGCCTGCCGGAGTCCGGCCTGCAGGTCTTCGGGAAGCGACTCGAACCAGGCGGTCCGCATCACCGGGTAGGCCGGGGTGTACACGTGGTTCGAGACCGAAAGGTAGCGCTGGACTTCATGGAGCCGCGCCGCCGTCAACTGGGCGAGCGGGTTCTCCTGGCCGTCCACCACCCCCTGCCGGAGCGCCGAGAAGACCTCGCCGAAGCTCATGGAGGCGGGACTGGCGCCCAGGGTTTCGAAGAGGCGCACGCGTTCCGGATCCTTGGGGGTGCGAAGCCGGATGCCCTCGAGATCCGCCGGGGTCACGACCGGGCGCACGTTGTTCGTGATGACCCGGAAGCCGTTTTCCCAATAGGCGAGCAGAGTCAGGCCGTGTTCGCGCTGCAGCAGCTCTTCGAGGTCCTTTCCGATGTCGCTGGCCACGATCCTCTGGAAGTGGCCGCGATCCTCGACGAGGAAGGGGAGATCGAAGATGCCGAACTCGGGCGCCACCGAGTGGAGCACCGACGACGGCACGTGCATCTCGAGCGTCCCCAGGCGCAGCCCTTCCAGCATCTCCTTGTCCTCGCCGAGCTGGCCGGTGCCGAAGATCCGAATCTCGACCTGGCCCGGGAAGCGGGCCTCCACGAGCGCCTTGAAGTGCCGGGCGCCGTGGTCGAAGGGCGAATCGGGAAAGCCGATGTGCCCGAGCCGGATGACGGTAGCGCCGGAGTCGTCGCCGGAAGAACACGCGGCGCCGAGGGCGAGCGCGAGGGCTACCGTGGCGGTGGAGCGTCGCATCCTGCGGATTGAACCACGGTTCGCCCGGGTCCGGCTCTACGCATCGCCCGGATCCCGGGCCGGCCCCCGGAGGGCGCATCCGCGGCGGCAAAGCTCGGGTGCCGGGGGTCGGGCGCCGGGGCCCTGGTTACTGGGAGGCGGACACCTCGCCGCCGGTGACGTGATCCCAGAGTTCCAGAGCGTGGCGGGTGAGGGCCGGCAGGTCCTCCCCGAGGAGATACCCGGCTTCGATCAGTTCGAGCGCCGCTTCGGTGAACCGTCCGAGGTAGTCCTCGCGGCCGGCGTAGCGGTCGGTGAGCGGCTTTCGCGGATCGCCGGCCGCCTGCGCTTCCGCGGCGGTCTTCGCGAACGGCACGAAGGAGCCGACCATGCTGGAGAGCTCGTCCGGGGGCCCGGATTCGGCGTTGAAGAGATTCCACCCGGTGTAGGTGGCGAGGGGAACGGCCACCTCGGGCATGCGGATGCCGGAGATCTCGTTGCCGTCCTCATCCACCGCGGACACCCGGATCGGGAAGCGGCTGCCGATGATCGGCGGTTCCTGGGTGACCACCCCGGTGGTCGCGAATTCCGGCCCGTAGTCGGCGCGGTAGGCGTAGTGGACCCGATCCGAGGACTCCACCCCGGGGATGTCCGGGAATCCGAGGTTCTCGGCGGCGACCGCGGTGCCTTCTTCGATGCTCGGGTACTGGCTTGCGGGCGGCGGTTCGCCGCCCTTGGTCCAGCGATCCATCGCGAGCAGCAGGGCCCGCTGTCCCCAGCGGAAGTTGTTGGGATTCGCGCGCTGCTGCCCGAGGGTGACCGATGGCGGGAAGCCCGCGGGGCCATGCTGGGAGCCGGCATACATATAGACCCGCACGTGGCCCGGAATCCGGGCGTCCTCGCTGGCGTCGATGGTGGTGTGAACGAGGCTCGCCGCGCGACCCCAGTATTCGTAGGAAGAGTTCGTGTAGAAGACCCGGGGGTAGAACGCTTCGCGCTGCCGGGTGAGGAGTCCCGCGGTCAACCCGGTCTCCGGATCGGTCTGTTCCACGTCGGTGAAGGGGAAGATGTCCGTCGGGTGGAACTGGTTCATGTACGGGTGGGCATCCCGCGATGCCTGGGCGAAGCGGTGGTTGAAGCTGCCCCGGCCGCCACCGGCCACGTCGGAGATCACGCCGTCGAGCACCCGGCGTCCTTTCTCGTCTCCATTGAACCCGTAGTACAAGAAGGTCCGCAGGAAGCGGCCGCTCTGTGAAATCCCGAAGCTGAGGGCGCTGGTGATATCGCCCTTCGCGATCCCGAGTTCCTCCGACCCGTCGTGGCGGAGCAGGGTGATGAAGTCCCGGATGCCGGCGGGGCCGAGGCCCACGAGCGGCGGGTTGTGCGAGCGATAGACGACCTCGTAGATCCGGTGCGGCTGGAAGCCGCCCTCGAGGTGCACCGCGCCGTCATCGGGCACCACGGAACCGTTTTCCACCCGGCCAAAGCCCCATTGGTCACGGGGAATGACCTCCCGCTCGTCTTCCACCCGGCGGCGAACCGTCAGGACGTTCACGGCGTCCTCCGGATCCTTCACCCGGTAGGGCCGGTGGTTGCGGTCGGCAAGCGTGTGGTGGTCGGTAGCGCTCCGGACCACGAAGTCAGCTCGCACCAAGCCGTCGATGGCGGAGCCGTCCGGATTGGTGGCGATCGGCGGGTGCATGCGCATGCGGAGCGGATCGTCGTCCGGGACATCCCACTGCCAGCCGAGCCAGAGCAGGGTGAACCCGTGCCGCATCAGGAATCCGTCGCCGAAGTGCGCTTCGGTCGCCGGCGCGAGGCTCCCCGACGCCATGTTGAAGTAGCTGAGCATGCCCTTCCGGCCGCGGTTGTTCACCTCGTGGAGCAGCGTTCCGCGGCTCTTTCCCATCACCTTGGGGCGGACCAGGTGGAAGTCGGCGGACATCTCCACCTTGCCGTCCGCGTTCCGCGGTGCGAGGCCGATGTCGGTGATGATCTGGTTGGCGTCGTTTTCGGGATCGAATGCGAAATGGACGACCCCGATGATCTGCTCGTAGGGCCCGGCCAGCCCGAAGCTCTTGCCCCCGAGCACATCCGCCCGCTCGCGGATCTCGAACCGGACCACCTCGGCGGCCGCCGGAACTGACAGCGCGATCAGCAGCAAGCACCCGAAGACGACGACGATGCACTTGTTTCTTTTGGACATACCCGAATCCTCCCGCATCTAACGGACGGCGAAGATAGCAGCCGGGGCCGGCCGGCGTGCGCCGGCGGAAGAGCGGCGCCCCGCGCTACGCGGGTCTTCGGGCGATGCCGGCCGCGGGTTTTTTCGGGAGAGCGGGCCGGCGGTGGGTTCAGACCCCGAGATAGCGCGCCAGGGACGCGGTGCGCGAGCGCCGGGTGCTGCCTCCCAGGCGCTTCGACAGATAGACCTTCGAGTCGCCGTTATGGATGGGGTGCGGCTCGTACTTCACGACGTCGAAATGCAGGTGGGTGAGGGTGCTGCGCATCTCGTAGTAGCGGTTCTTGGTCTTGACCACGATTTCCCGAAAACCCTTTTCGATGGCCCACTCTTCCTGGAACTCGTCAAGGGCGCGGAAATGCCCCTGGCCGCGCCAGTCGCTTCGGGTCCCCCCCAGCCAGGCGTAGAGAACCCGCTGTCCCGAAAAGCGCACGGCGCCCTGAAGCCGGGCCACCAGATCCACCAGTTCCGGGTCCGTCTCTTCGGTCCGGATCTCGTGAGCGACCCGGTAGGAGACCGGGGCGAACCTGGCCGGCTCTTCGGGGAGGTTCGCCTCCACGATGAAGATGCCGTGTTCCCGGCCCGCCAGGCGCTCGCGGATCTGCACGGCGGTCTTCTTGCGGTCGAACTCCCCGAAGAACTCCTCGATGAACTGGATTTCGAGCGCGCCGGTCTCCAGCGGGTACTGCCGGATCCGGAAGGGCTGGTCCACTCGCGGCTCGCCTCAGCGCGCGGCGGGATGCGGCCAGAGGCGTCCGCGCTCCTCGAGTTCCTCCTCGATGCGGAGGAGTTCGTTGTACTTGGCGACCCGTTCGCCGCGGCACGGCGCCCCGGCCTTGATCTGCCCGGCGCCGGTCGCGACGACCAGGTGGGAAATGGCGGTGTCGGCGGTTTCGCCCGATCGGTGGCTCAACATCGCCCCGAAGCCCGCCCGCAGCGCGCTCTGGACGACCTGGACCGTCTCCGTCAGGGTGCCGACCTGATTGGGCTTGATCAGGATGGCGTTCGCCGCACCTTCGGCGATACCCCGCTGCAGGCGGTCTTCCTGGGTGACGAAGAGGTCATCGCCCACCAGTTGGACGCGGTCGCCCAGCGCCGCGGTCAGCGCGGCCCAGCCTTCCCAATCGTCTTCGGCCAGCCCGTCCTCGATGGAGAGCAGCGCCGGAAACCGTTCGAGCCACGCCGCGTAGATCTCGATCATCGCGGAGGCCGGACGCGGCTGCACATCCGAGGGAAAGCGATAGCCGTCCTGGTCCCCGAACTCGTTCGCGGCCACGTCGAGGGCGAGCGCCATCTGCTCGCCGGGCACGAAACCGGCGCCTTCGATCCCCTCCACCAGCAACTCCAGCGCCTCCCCCCCGTCGGAGAGGGCGGGGGCGAAACCCCCTTCGTCACCGACCGCCGTCGAGTGACCGCGCTTGGCGAGCACGTCGCGCAACTCGTGGTACACGGCGACTCCCGCCTGCAGCGCATCCGCGAAAGAGGAGAACCCGAGCGGCGCCACCATGAATTCCTGAACCAGCAGGGCGTTGTCGGCATGGGCGCCGCCGTTCAGCACGTTGAAGTAGGGAACCGGGAGGGTGTCCGCGATGGCGCCGCCGAGCGAGCGGTAGAGCGGCAGTCCCGCGGCCCCGGCGGCCGCCCGGGCGCTGGCGAGCGAGACGGCCAGAATCGCGTTCGCTCCCAGCCGCGACCGATCTTCCGACCCGTCGAGTTCGATCATCAGCCGGTCCACGGTTCCCTGGTCGGCGGCGTCCTCGCCGGCGAGTTCGGGGCCGATCTGTTCCTCGATGGCGGCGATTGCTCCCAGCACGCCGCGGCCCCGGTAGCGGTCTTCATCCCGGTCGCGCCGCTCGACCGCTTCGTGCCGGCCGGTGGAGGCCCCCGACGGCACCGCCGCGCGTCCCCGGGCGCCTCCGACGAGCCAAACCTCGGCTTCCACGGTCGGGTTTCCCCGCGAATCAAGGATCTCGCGGGCTGTGATCCGGTCGATCCAGGTGTCGCTCTCGTCCATCCGCCGGGTCATGAATCGTCGTCCACGCCGCGCCGGCGCTCCCGCTGGGAGTTCGCCAGGAGCGCGAGCGGCGCAATCGCGGGGACGGCCAAGGCTGTTCTGACGCGACGGAAGCGGTGCCTGGCGGGCAACTTCATGACGCTACGAAACATAGCAGTCTGGAGGCGGGCCGTTCGCGACCCTTCGGAGATTCGCGTGGCGTTTGACAACAGGGGGCTGGCGCGCTTGACTACCTGCATATGAATCCCCGGATTATCGGCGGGAATAGGCGCCGGATCCTGTGCCTTGCGCTCCCGGGGCTCCTGGCGGTCAGTCCGGCCTTCGCAGCCCTCAGCGTCCCGTGGGAACCTCCCGGCGGCTGGGAGGCGAACGAGGCGGCTACGGCCGCTGCGGGAGTTGTGGTCCTGTCCCAGATTTCCGGGGTGGTGGCCAGCGAGGACGGAAACCCGCTGCCGGGAGCCCTGGTTTCGGTGTTCGCCACGGAAAGCGACGACGGCGCGGCACGGTTCGCGGTGACCGACGAAGAGGGCCGTTTCGAAGTCGGCGAAGCCTCGCCCGGCCTCTACAGCCTCCGGGCGTATCTCGCTGGGTTCCTCCCCTCGCCGCGGGCGCAGGTGCTCGTTCGGAGCGGGGCCTCCCTCGCGGACACCCTCCTGATCCAGATGGCGGCCATCGGATCGGAACAGGGTTCCGGCACGCTGTCGGAGCTTCGCTGGCTGCTCCAGCGCGGCCGGCGGAACGTCCTGAAGGATCGGCGCGCCGGGCTCGATTTCGACAACACCTGGGAAGGCCCGTGGAACAGCGGATCCCGCTTCCCGGCGCTCGCTTCGCTGGAAGGGGAGTTCGGCTTCTTCGCGGCATCGGGTAGTTCGCTTGGGCTTCCCGAGAGCCGGGCCGCGGATTCGGGTATTGCCTACACCCGTTTCGAACTGCCCTCCACGGCGCGCGGAAACTGGGAAGCCGAGGCCCGGCTGATGGAATCGGCTTTCGCTTCCTGGGCCGCCAACCTCTCCTACACGATGGAGGAATTCGACGGCCACGAGTTCGCTGCCGGGATCGCCTACCAGCGCCACGTTTACGGCGATGCGCCGGATTACCGGCCGCCGGCGGCGCCGATCCTGAACCTGGCGCTGCTCCAGGAACCACAGGCCGAGTGGGACGGCGCGGCGTTCGTCGCTGATGAATTCACCCTCGGGCGCGCCAGTCTGAGCACCGGCCTGACCTACCGCCGGTTCTCCTACCTGACCGGACACCGGGGTCTCGCGCCCCGAGCGGTCCTCGAGGTCAGGGCGGGCGACAACTGGACGCTGATGGGTGGAATGGCGGTCCGGGTGGACGGCCCGATCGGAGAGGACTCGGCTCTTCTGTCCCGGGTGGCGCATGGAGACCTGCTCGCGCTCGATCCTTCCTGGTTCGGTTCGGAGGCGGCCCAGCGGAACACCCGGTATCAGGCCGGCGTCCAGTTCGAGGCGTCGCCGAACCACGTCTTGGCGGCCCGCCTGTTCCGGGAGTTGACCACCGACCAGCTCGTGCGGACGTTCGAATCCGGACCCGTGTCCGGAGGGCGCTTCGACGTCACGAATGCCGGCGACTACTCCTCGACGGGGTTCGCGTTCGATTGGATTCGGGAGTTGGGACAGGTCAGCCGGCGGCTTGATCTCGGCGGCCGCGTGTCGTGGCTGGTGGCGGTTGTCCAGAATCCGGGCGGTGAGGAATCGCTCGCCACGCCCGCGGATCCGATTGGTTTCGTCGGCTCCGGCGGCCCCGGCCTCGCGAATGCCGCCCGCCTCCTGCTCCCGGTTGGGGAGCGCGCCGTCCTCCAGGATCTTTCGGCCGAGGTGGTGGCGCGGCTGCGGCCTTCGGGGACCCGTATCAATGCGGCATATCGCGTGATCCGGCATCCGGGTCTCGCGCCGACCCATCCAGCGCTGTCCGCCGCCGATGAGCACACGGCCCGATTCGATGTGGAGTTGGTCCAGCTCATTCCGTTCGCCGACTGGAGCGGGACCGAGTGGGAGCTTTCTCTCGCCGTTCGGGATCTCTTTTTCCGGGAGATGCTGGGACGTTCCCTGCTGGACGAGATCGCGGTGGCCCACGCGCCCCGGCGCATCGTCGGCGGTCTCGCCGTTCGCTTCTGAGGAACGCCGCCCGGGGAACCCGGTAGGGCGTCTCCGGACCTGGAACCCGGTGCTGCGGGGCATTGCGCCATGCCGCTGGGGTGCGGCGTCATCCGGGACGAACAGGTTCGGGAGTTTCGCGGCCTGCGGCCGCGATGCCGGCCAGAGGCCGGCGCTCCCTGCGCTCCCGACTATCCAATTCATTGAATCGTCCGACGTGGATTCGTTAGATTGGATAAGATGGCTAGTTCCGGTGGGGCTTGCCCCCGCCGGCGGTTGAAGGCATGCATCTCCTTCGCGGCGTCACCCGCTCCACGCTCGCCGTAGCGGCCACCACGTTGCTGCTCGCCCTGGCGGCGACCAACGTGGCGCGCCAGGTGGTGTCCGGGGTCATGGACGACGGCGTCCTGTGGGGCGACGAACTCGGCCGCGTCGTCGCCATGCGCGTGGAAGAAGGGGGAGCGGGCGACCAGGCCGGCATCGAAGTAGGCGACGCACTCCAGGTCATCACGGACCGGGGCAGCGGAACCACGGTCGAAGTGGACAGCGCGCTTGACGTGGACACGGTGCTTGACGACGCTTCGCCGGGCTCGCAACTGCGCTACGTGCTCATCCGGGAGGGCGAACGCCGCGGCATGACGCTCTCCGTGGTGCCGCTGCCCACCGGAAATATCTCCCTCTACCTGTTCCTGGCGGTGGTCGGCTTCTTCGCCGGCGGCGTGGGAACTTTCGTGTACGCGTTCCGCCGCGGCGCCTCCGCCTCGGCCCATTTCTACGGGCTCTGCCTGCTCTGGCTGCTCGCCTTCTCTTTCTCGTTCACCGGCGAGCTGGATTTCTTCGATCACCTCTACTTCTGGCTGGACCGGATCGGGGTGCTGTTCTTTCCGCCGGTCTTCCTCCACTTCGCCCTCACCTTCCCGGGCCGCAGCCGGTTCGTCGAGAAATGGCCCCGGCTGCTCCAGGGGATCTACGGGCCGTCCTTCGCCCTGCTGGGGCTTTCGGTCGGCTCCCGCATCCTCTATTTCTCCCCGTTCAGTCCGGGGGGCGGGGTAATCACCGGCAGCGAGTTTGTCGTGGACCGGCTCGAGCCGGTGCTTTGGGCGCTGTATTCCCTCGCGGCGTTCGCCGCCTTCGTGGACGCCTATCGCAACGCCGAGAGCGTCACGGTTTCCAAGCAGCTCAAATGGATCGTCTGGGGCACCGGGGCGGGCATGCTGCCGTTCGCGCTGATCTATGCGGTTCCTTACCTGAGCGGTTTTCCCGCCACCCCGGAAATGGAGCTGTCGCTCGTCCCGGTGGTCCTGGTCCCGCTGTCTTTCGCCTACGCCATCGTCAAGTACCGGCTGATGGACGTGGAGGTCCTCTTCAAGCGGGGCATCCTGCTCGCCTCGCTGATGGTGGGCATCGCCGCGATCTTCCTGGCGGCCTTCTTCCTCGGCACCGCCTGGCTCGGCGGCGACGAACACTCGCTGATCATCGCTGTCCTCTCGGCCATCGTCGCGGCCCTTGCGGTCCCCGCGTTCCGGACCCGGACCGAGCGCCTCATCGATCGCCTCTTCTATCGCGAGCACTACGACTTCCGGCGGGCCCTGGCCCGGCTGGCCGGCGAGATGAATTCCCAGCTCGACCTGGTGCCGCTGGCGAACCGGTTGGTGGAGCGCGTTTCGGAAACCTTCCGGATGCAGCGGGTAGCGCTGCTCACCGCCGTCCACGACACGGCCGTTCCCGAATTGAAGGTGATGGCCGCGCACGGTCTCGACGAGGCGGAAATCGCGGAAGCCGAGCGCTTCATCGCCTCCGCCTCGGTCCGAAAGCGCCTGAGCGCCGGCGCCATCGCGCGCACCAGCCAGATGCCGGCTCCGGTTCGCGAGGGGGTGTGGGTCCTGAACGCCGTTCCCTGTTTCGCGCGGGGCGAAGTCGTGGGCGCCTTCTTGCTGGGGGTCACCGTGGACGGCGAGGACCTGTCCTCGGAGGACCTGGATCTACTCCGCACGGTGTCGGCGCAGGCGGCCACCGCGCTCGTGAATGCCCGCCTCTACAGCTCGCTCCAGGCCAAGCACGAAGAGGTGGTCGCCCTCCGGGAGCAAAGCGAAGACACCATCGAATCGCTCGCCGCCGGCGTGGTGGTGCTCGATCTCAAGGGCCGTGTCATCCGTTGGAACCGGTCCATGGAGGTCCTCTACGGGCGCAGCCGCCACGAGGTGGCGCACTCCTCCTACGCGGCGGTCTTTCCGAGGAGTCTCCGGCAGGCGCTCGACGCCGGGCTCGGGGAGGGCTGGCTGTCCCGGAGTGACGGCGGCGGGATTTCGCGCCTCAACCTGAAGAATGCCGACGGCCGGGACCGGGTGGTGAACGTGAAGGCGGCGCCGTTCATGTCGGGAGGCGGGCAGCGCCACGGCGCGCTCCTCATCTTCGAGGACGTCACGGAGCGGGTCGGCATGGAGAACGAAATGCAACTGCGGGAAAAGATGAGTTCCCTCGGCGTCCTGGCCGCCGGCGTCGCGCACGAGGTGAACACGCCCCTGACCGGCATCTCCAGCTTCACCCAGATGCTTCAGGACCAGACCGCACAGAGCGACCCGCGCCGCCCGCTGCTGAGCAAGATCGAAAAGCAGACGGAGCGCGCCTCCAAGATCGTCAACGGCCTGCTCAACTTCGCGCGGCACGGGCAAACCGATTTTCAGATCGTGAACCTGAACCGCGTCCTCGCCGACGTGCTATCACTCCTGGACCATCAGTTGAAGAGTTCACACATCCGCATCCGCAAGGAACTGGACGCGGCGCTCCCACCGCTACGCGGGGACGCAAACAAGCTGCAACAGGTCTTTGTGAACCTGGCGGTGAACGCTTTCGACGCCATGCCGGCAGGGGGTTGGCTGACGATCACCACCCGGAGCGAGGGAGGGCAGGTGATCGCCGAGGTGGCCGACACCGGAGAAGGCATCGCCCCCGAAGACATCCGGCGGATCTACGATCCGTTCTTTTCGACCAGGAAGAAGAGCGGCGGGAACGGCCTCGGCCTCTCGATCAGCTACGGCATCGTCCAGGAACACGGCGGCGTCATGGAGGTCGAGAGTGACGTCAGCAGCGGAACCCGCTTCCTGATCCGATTCCCGGCGGCGGATTCCTCGTCCGAACGTCCGGTCCCCCGGCCGCCGCCCGTGGCCGTGCCGAAGGCTGCCGGTTCCCGGGGAGTGGAGACGAGCCGATGAGTCGAAACCGGGGCACCGTGCTCGTGGTGGACGACGAGCAGGTGATGCGGGAGATTCTTGAAGCGCTCCTGCGCCAGGCCGGGTACTCGGTGCGGCTCGCGGAGAACGGCGAGCAGGGCATCCGGGTGGTGGATCGGGAGCCGATCGATCTCGCTGTCGTGGACGTGATGCTCCCGGACATTTCCGGATTGAAGGTGCTGCAGCGTGTCCGGGAGATCGACCCGGAGATCGCGGTGGTGATGCTCACCGCCTTCGCTTCCGTGGAGACCGCGGTGGCCGCGATCAAGTGCGGCGCTTTCGACTACCTGACGAAGCCCTTCAAGAACGACGAGGTGCTCAACCTGGTCGGCAACGGGATCCGCCAGCGGCGGTTGTCCCGCGAGAATCGTTCGCTCCGGGAGCAGTTGGTCCGGCGCGAGCGTTTCGACGAACTGGTCGGCAAGTCACCGCGCATGCAGGAGGTGTACGCGCTCGTCGAGCAGGTGGCCGGGTCGCGGGCGAACGTCCTGGTGACCGGCGAGAGCGGGACCGGAAAGGAACTGGTCGCGAAGGCCATCCATCGTCTCAGCCCCCGCAAGAAGCGGCCTTTCGTCACCGTCCACTCCGGAAGCCTTCCCCCCGAGCTCCTCGAGAGCAACCTCTTCGGCCACCTCAAGGGCGCCTTCACCGGCGCGGTGGCGCCCAAGAAGGGTCTCTTCGAGATTGCGGACGGGGGAAGCATTTTCTTCGACGAGATCGGCACCGTCCACGTGGACACCCAGGCGAAACTGCTCCGGGTGATCCAGGAAAAAGAGTTCATGAACCTCGGGGGGGTCGAGACCATCAGGGTGGACGTACGGGTCATCGCCGCCACCAACACCGACCTCAAGCGCCTCGCCGAGCAGGGCAAGTTCCGCGAGGATCTCTATTTCCGGCTCGACGTCATCAACATCCACCTCCCGCCGCTCCGGGATCGCCGGGAAGACATCCCGACGCTCGCGCAGCACTTCCTCAAGAAGTACGGTGAAGAGAACGGGAAGACCGAACTCTCCTTCTCCGCCAACGCCATGCAGGTGCTGCTTGACTGCCCGTGGCCGGGAAATGTGCGCCAACTGGAAAACGCCGTGGAACGCGCCGTCGTGTTGACGCCCGGCAACGAGATCGACGCCTCGCTCCTTCCGGACGCCGTCAGAAGCCGGATGTCGCGGGCCTCCGTTTCCTCGGTTCCGCCGCTGGAAGACGGAGTGACGCTGCGCGAGTACATTTCCGAGGTGGAACGGCAGCTCCTTCTCGAGACGCTCGACCGGGTCGGCGGAATTCAGAAGCGGGCTGCCGAAGTCCTCGGACTGAAGCCCACCACGCTCAACGAAATGCTCAAACGCCACGGCATTCGGTTCAGCCGGCGCGCGCCGGAGGCGTTCGGGTCTGCCCTGCGCGAGGTTTAGGAACGTGTTCCCGATGGCAAAACGAAGTCTCCCGCTGGCCCTGCTGCTCGCGGGTCTTCCCGTGATGGGTGCGGCGGCGCAGGAGGAACTCAGCCGCGGCGAGAGGATCGAGCGTCTGCGGGAGGACCACCGCACCTGGCTCGAGGAAGAGGTGGTGTACATCATCACCGACCGCGAGGAGGACGTGTTTCTCAGCCTCGAGACCCTCGAGGAACGAAACCGCTTCATCGAGGTCTTCTGGGACAAGCGCGATCCGTATCCGGCGACGCTCGAGAACGAGTTCAAGGACGAGCACTACAGCCGGATCGAGTACGCCAACAAGTTCCTCGGCCGGGACACCTTCCGCGCGGGCTGGCGGACGGACCGGGGCCGCTACTACATCCTCCTCGGTGAGCCTCGCGAGCGGCACTCTTTCGACGGCTACAACGAGGTGGTCTCGAGCGAACTCTGGTTCTACCAGGGCGATGTGTCGAAGGGTCTGCCGTCGTTCTTCTATCTGGTCTTCTTCAAGCGTCACGACATCGGGGAGTACCGGCTCTACCACCCGGTGGTGGACGGTCCCCAGTCCCTGGTGCGGGGGCAGTACACGCAGGGCCCCGGCCCCGAGGGCAGCGTCCAGGCCTACCAGACCCTGCAGCGTATCGACGCGGAACTCGCAAATGCCTCGCTCTCGCTCGATCCCTCGGAACCAGGGGACTGGAACACGGGCAGGGCTTCGCTGTCGAGCGACCTCCTGATCGCGCGGGTCGAGGACTCGCCCCGGCGCGCCATCCGCACCGACTACGCCGATGCCTGGCTTCGCTACCGCGATCGGGTCTCGGCCGACTACTCCTTCAACTTCGTCCCGAGCCGAGGGGTGTTCGGAATCACGGGGGGACCTCTGGGGACTCCCTTCATCCACTACAGCGTCGAGATCGATCCGCAGAACTTCACCCTCGAGACCGACGAGGACCAGACGAAGTTCTACACGACCCTCGACATTTCCGTCGAAGCGGTGAACGAGGACGAGGTCACCGTGCTGGCGCTGGACCGCCCCGCCTACCTGGAACTCACGCGAGCCCAGGTCGAGGAGGTGCAGGCGTCGCCGTTCGCCTATCAGGACAGCGTGCCGCTGTTGCCCGGCAAGTACGACCTGAGCGTGATCGTGCGCAACCGCGCCGCCCAGCAGTTCACCGTGGCGGAGACGACGATCGACACGACGCGCCTGGGCGCCGAGGCGGGGTCATCCCGGATCGCTGGCATCATCGCCGGTTTCGACGGCACGGATCTGGCCCAGACGCCGACTCCCGACGCCATCCGGACGTTTCAGGTCGGTAGCGTCCGCATCCAGCCGGCGGCGGACGGCCTTTTTGCCCTGGGGAACACGCTCTTCGCGCTCGGGCACGTGCTCGATCCCGAGGAGGGGCAGCAACTGCGCTTCCAACTGCTCGCCGATGTTTCCGGCAGCCCGGACGGAGCACCGGTGGGCGAACTGACCGTGGCGGTTCCGGAAGTGGGGGCGGTCCTGGGCCGGTTGCCGCTGGACCTCGGGGTCGGCGGGAGCTACTGGTTGCGCGCCCGGCTGGAAGACGCCGGCGGAACCTTGCTGGATCAGCGAGACCGGCGAATCCAGGTCTCCCCCCGCACCGGGGTTCCCCGGTCCGGGTTCGTGTATCGACGGGGTTTCAACCCGGAAACGCCGGGGCTCCTGTCGCTCGTCCGGGGAGATCAATTCCTGACGCTCTCCCGCTTCGAGGAAGCGCTTCGCGAGTACGAGCTCGCCGTCGCCTCCGGGAATCCGCAGTTGGTGGCAGCCCGCTGGAAGCTTGCTCACGGCTATGTGCAGACGAGTCGGATCGCCGAAGCCGCGGCCCTGCTCGAGCCCATGGTCGAGGAGTTCCCCGAAGTCTTCGAGGTAGCCAGCGGGATGGGCTTCGTCCGCTACTTCCAGGGGCGATACGAGGAGAGCGTGACCGAATTGGAACGGGCCATCGGGCTCCGCACCCCGGGGTTCGGGTTTCTGAACGTCCTCGGTGACGCCTACGCCCAACTCGGACGTCTCGACGAGGCGCGCACCATGCTCCAGCGTTCGCTCGAGTTGAACCCCGAGCAGCCGGCCCTCCGGGAACGTCTCGCGGAGATCAGCGCGGGCTCCCCGCAGCGCAACTGACGATCCGGGCGCGGTGACGCGCTTTCACCGGGCCGTTTGGCGCCGCCGGCCCGGCCGGCCTCAGAAACGCAACCGGACACCCACCCGCGCCACCCGGGGCGGCAGGATGCCGACCACGGCGCCGAAGGAATCGTCCCGGGAGCCCTCGCCCACCACGTTGTTCAGGTTGAGCGCGTTGAACACGTCCAGATACGTCGAGAGCTCGCCGTCTCCCGGCAGGTCGAGACGGTGGTCGAGACGCAGATCCAGCAGGGGCACCGCCGGCGACCGCGCCGCACCCGGCGGTTCGACGATGACCTCGGTGCTGCCCTGGGGAAGCGGCTCCCCCTCCAGCGTTTCGGTGAAGATGACGGACCGGTAGTTGGGCCAGCCGGAATGGGCGCGGAGAGAACCTGCCGCGGCAAAGCCCCAGGGGAGGCGGTAGCTCCCCGATAACCGGGCGATGAAGGGCCGATCCCAGAACGTCGGGCCCTCGTGCAGCTCCTGGTGGTTCGGGTTGTCGAGGAGCGGGCCGGGGAATCCGGCGCCCTCGTCGATCTGGTCGCCCGGACCCGGCAGCCAGCCGATCGAACGGCTCACGGTGACCGAGGCCAGGAGCTGCCAGCCGCCCGCATAGCGCTTCCGGGCTTCCAGGATGAGTCCCTGATAGCTGGACCCGATGCCCGGGTTGTACAGCCGGTAGCGGCTGTGCCCCAGGGTCCCCGGGTCCTGGAGCCAGAGGGTGACGGGGACATCGTCCCCGCTGCCCCGGACGAAGTCCCGGCCCGGATCGAGATGAGGCGCCGGCCGCCAGGCGCTTTCGGGGACGCCGATGTCGGTGTCTTCGAGGAGATTTCGCTCGCGCCGGAGAATGCCCGTGAGGCCGACCGTGATCCCGTAGGGGATCTCGCGGTGGAGCCCGAGGGTCAGCTCGTCCGTAACCGGTTGGCGCAGGTCCGGATCGACCTCGTTCCTCACCGGAATGAACACCCTGAGCGGTTCGGAAAAGTCCACTTCACCGTCATCCACGACGGCATTGAAGTTGCGGTCATCGAAGCGGAACCTGGCGGACGCCCGAGCATTGGGATTCCCGTAACCGGGTACGTTCAGACCCATTTGGTGGAGGTAGCGCCCGGCGCTGAACCGGACCTGCGTCCGGCCGTCGGCCGTGAGGCGGTAGTTGACGCCGAAGCGCGGGGCGATGCCCAGCCAGGACACGAGGGTCCCGTCGCCGGCCGTCTGCCGGGGGATCCCGAAGCGTTCGAACGCCTGTTCCCAGGCGCCCGGGGGGTTCTCCTGATCCGGGTAGCCGGCTCCCCACCAGTCGGCGCGAAGGCCGATCTCCAGCACCAGCGGTCCGCGGACCAGGCTGTCCTGAACGAACAGGCCGATGTTCCGGGTGAAATTCCGGACCGCGACGGGGTCGTTATAGACGGTGACCTCGATGGGCCGCACGCGGTCGTGGATATAGACGATTCCGCCGTGCAGATCATGGGTCGTGCGGCTCGGGTTGAGGGTGGTTTCGAGGCCCACCTTGAATTCGTTCGTCCCGCCGAAGAGTCCGTCCCGGAAGAGCGTGGCGGTGGCGTTTCCCTGCCACCGGTCGCGCTCGTAGATCGTGTTCGTGCCCGAGCCCCCGTACCAGATGCCGGTGTTGAGCTCCCACCGTGAGACGTCGGGTGCCCGATCGGGCTGTTGCCCGTAGGGAAAGTAGAGATCGAGGCGGCTGGTGCGGGCCTCCACGAGCAGCGATTCTCCAAACACACCGGACCAGGAGATCTGCCCGAGCGCCGCTACCGAGTCCTGGTGGAACGTCGTCTCCGGTCGAGGCCGGAAAAGGCTCGCCCCGCGGTACGGCCGGTACTTGCCGTTGCGGTAGAAGAACACTCCGATTTCGTGACCCTCGGCCACCTTGAGGCTTGCTCTTCCGAGGAGGTTCTCGAGTTCGGTGAGGTCCACGCCGGGCTGGCCATCTTCGAAGAAGAATCCCGGGAGGAAGGGTTCTACGCGGAAGCGCGAATAGTTGAGATAGAACCAGGCGCGGTCGCGCTGCAGAGGACCGCCGAGTTCCGCGCTCCCGTCGAACAGCGCCTTGAGGCGGTTGGCCTGGCCGACCCCCCGGGCGCGAAGGGCGTCGTCGAGATTCTGGGCCTGGAAGCGCTCGTGTTCATAGAAGAAGCTGCCGCTGCCCGCGAACCGGTTCGTGCCCCTCCGGGTGATGATGTTCAAGAAGACGCCCGGGGTCTGGATTTCAGCGCGGTGCCCCGCCGTCGAAACCTCCACCTCCGCGAAGCTGTCAAACGAGTAGTAGGCAATGCTGGCTCCCATCGCGGCGGGATCCGTGACGTTCACGCCGTTCAGGTAGTACTGATTCTGCGTCCAGGCGGAACCCGCGGCCGAGAAGAGGGACTGCTGGCCGCTCTCGGCGCCGCCCACGTTGATCTTGGACATCATGATTCCGGGGGTCTGCTCCAGGACGGTCCAGATGTCACGGGTGTTGGGCAGATCCTCGAGGACGGGCCGATCCACCGTCTCCCGGACGCCGCTGCTCCTCGGATCAAGGGCCCGGCGTGAGACGGCGGCGACGCTTTCGGTGATTCCGGAGAGCGCGAGCTGCAGCCGGACTTCGACGACCGACCCGGCGTCCACCACGATCTCGGCGGGCGGTGAGTCCTGAAATCCGGGATGCGCGGCGGTGATGCTCCAGGCGCCGGGCTGAAGTCCGGCAAAGCCGAACCGCCCCGACGGTCCGGCCGCCTGTTCGCGCCGGATCCCCCGTCCGACCAGCACCAGGGACACCCGGGCGCCCGGAAGGACCCCGCCCGTAGCGTCGAGTACGACGCCATCCACCCCGCCGGTCGGTTGCGCGGCTCCAGGAACGGGCGACGCGGCGATCCACGCGGCGAACGCGGCCGCCGCGAACCGGAGGCGACGGTCCGGCGGCGTGGCGGAGAGGGAGGGATTCGAACCCTCGGCGCGGAATCCCGCGCAACTGCTTAGCAGGCAGCCCTGTTCAGCCACTCCAGCACCTCTCCAGCGCCCGCTTCAGGCAAAGTTTCGCCGCCGGGCAGGGGATCGTATCTTGCCGCCCGCCGGTTGGCCCGGTGGTTCGTGATCGGGGTCTTGCCCCGGCCCGCTTCCGATGGGTTGTGGCCGCCTGCGGGATCGAACGCCCCGGTCACGAACCGCTCGACCCGGAGTGCTATCCTCATGTGTTCCCGCAACACTGGGAAGTCGTCCAATGGCAGGACACACGGCTCTGGACCGTGGAATCGGGGTTCGAGTCCCTGCTTCCCAGCCAGCCGGATTTGGGCGGAAGGGGCGCCGGTCCGAAGGAGGCCCCGAGCCCGGAGGCGAAGGAGATCTCCGATGAGAAAAAACACCGCTTTCAAGGCCGTACTCGTTGCGACCGGTTTGCTGTTCGTCACCCAGTTGGCGCTCGCTCAGATGGGCACCGGTCGTGTAGCCGGAACCGTCAAGGATCAGGACGGAAACCCGATCGAGGGTGCGACCGTAACCGCCCAGGCAGGGGACTCGGGACGCGTTCTCGAGGCGACCACGGACAGTCGTGGCCGCTGGGCGATCCTTGGGTTCCGGTCTCGCGCCTACGACTTCTCGGCTCAGGCGTCCGGGTTCATGCCCTACAACTACCAGGCCCCGATGCGGCAGGCGGGGAAGAACCCCGACATGGATCTGATCCTCGAGCGCGCCCAGATGGGCAGTTCCGCGGGGACTGGAGGCGGCATCCTGGCGGAGGCGCAAGAACTCCATCAGGCAGGCCGCTTCGACGAGGCGCTCGTCAAGTACGACGAACTCCTGGCGGCCGACCCGACCGTGTACCAGATCAACCTCAACCGCGCGGCGGTGCTCCGCGAACTGAGCCGGCCGGACGAAGCCCGGGCGGCCTACCAGATGGTGCTGGACCAGGAACCCCAGAATGCGGCGGCCCTGGTGTCACTCGGCGAGATGGAGATGGCCGATTCGGACATGAACGGAGCGCTTGGCTATTGGGAGCAGGCGGTGGACTCCACCGAGGATGAAGTCATCCCCTACAACGTCGCGCAGATCTCATTCCAGAACGGCGAAACGGACAAGGCGATCGAGTACTACCTGATCGCCGCCGATCGCCGGGCCGACTGGGCGGAACCGTATGTCCAGATCGGCATCGTCTATCTGAACATGGGCGATTTCCCAGCGGCTGCCGAGCAGTTCGAGATGGCGATCGAAGTCGAGCCGGACAGTGCCGCCGCCGCCCAGGCCCAGGCGATGCTGGACGCCCTGCCGAAGCCGGAGTAAGCAGGGCGCCGCCCCGCCCGTTCCCCGGTGGGGGCCCGGCGGCGGCATCCCGTCACCGGAGGGGTGGCCGAGCGGCTTAAGGCGGTGGTCTTGAAAACCATTGACCCGAAAGGGTCCGGGGGTTCGAATCCCTCCCCCTCCGCGTTTCTGGGGTTCCCTTGCGTTGTCGGGTGTTCCCGTGAGTGCCCTGTAAATGGCCTATAACAGGGAACTTAGGGGGAAGGACAGGAAGGACCTCACCATGAGCGCCTTCCTGAACGCCATCGACGGGCTCGCCAGCGCCGACGACGGGCGGCTGCTGATAATGACCACGAACCACCCCGAGCGCCTGGACGCGGCGCTGGTCCGCCCCGGCCGGGTGGACTACCGGGTGGAATTCAGGGAGTGCGGGCCGGCGGAGCTGGACCGGATGTTCGGCGCTTCTTCCCGGATGCCGGCGCCGGCCTGGTGGGAGCGCCGCACCGCACCGCCGCCGAGGCCCAGGAGATCATGCTGCGGCACCGCGACGACCCGGATGGCCGCGCGGCTGGCCCTGGGTGCCGCGCGGGAGGGCGTCAGGGCCGCGTAGGAGGCTCCCTGCGGCCCGTCAGGGCCGGAGCAGGGCTTTTGGGTGGGGCGCTAGAAGTCCCCGGGCCGACAGACGACGATTTGGGGGTCCGCGGGCTCGAAGTCGTCTGGCGCCACTTCCCGGGTGGTGGTGACGCTGCTCCGGTCGTCGACGTAGGGATGCCACCGCCCGAGCTGGTAGGCGAGCCGGGCATGCAATCGCTCGGGGGCCGAGAAATTGGAAACCTCCAGGCTCGGATTCATAAGGTGGCTGGTCTCCGTGACGTGGGAAAAGCCGAGCGCGTGTCCGATCTCGTGGCGGACCAGAGCGCGGAAGGACAAGCTTCCGCAGCCACTTCCGTCATCAGTACCAACGGTCTCGACCACTCGGACCAACCCGGCTGTCGCGCCCAGCTTGGCCCACCCACAGAAATGCTCGTTGACGGGATATTGCACGACCGCAATCCAGCCCTCTTCGGAAAAGGGAGCGTCGCCCCAAAGGACTTCGCCCCGGAAGGGCCTTCCGGTCAGAGCTACGACGGCTTCGCGGACTGTCCGGCGGATGGTTTCGATCTCGGAATCGGAGAAGGTGCGGCGCCCCTCGTCGTCGTGGGTTCGGATGTAGACGCTGGGCTGCTGTTCGAGAGTGAGGGTCCACCGCGCTTCGAGCGGGGGCGAGCAGCGCGATGGATCGTCGTGGCATTTCCACCACCCGAACACCAGTTCTTGCCAGAGCGTTCGGTCGAAGCGCCGGTCCTGGAAGAGCGGATGGGGAGGGAGCGGATTCCGCACCGTTGCGCCCGTTCCCCGGTCGGACCACGGCCCCACCGCCCGCCCGCCGGCCGTCTCCCGGACGGCGCGCAGGTAGATCCAGTACCACCCCAGCTCCAGTGCGTCGAACCGGAAGAATGGTGCCTCCACCTCGATTGCATCCGCCGGGCGGTAACCTTCGCCAGCCGGGAATGCCGACACCAAGTAGCTGGTGGCTCCTTCCACGGGGTCCCAGGTCCATAGGATGAAGCCGGGGCCGGCCTCCGCGACCCGGATGCCGGTCGGCTTGCCCGGAGGCTCGGGCGGCGGAGGGGGCGCCGGGGCCGGCTCCGGCGTGGTGGGGGGCGCGACGGGCTTGCCGTCGGTGCCGGTGCCGCAGCCGGCGGCGAGCAGCAGGGCCGCGAGCACGGCGGAGCGCATCACTGCCTCGGGAAGTCCGGGTGCGGGAACACGCACCCGATGTTGTCCAGGTCCTCGACCAGCAGGAACGCATCGCTATCCCCGCCGATGATCCGAGTCAGGGGGTCGCTCATGGCGAGGCTCCCCGGGGGGGTGTGTTCGTCCACACGCGGGTCGTGGTCCATTCCGAAGACGTGCCCCAACTCGTGGATGATGGTTTCGGAATCGCGGTGACCGACATAACCGCCACAGGTGATCTCCGGGTCGAAGAAATAGCGGTTCATAAATGTCGCTGGCGGGCTCGCCTGCGCGTTCCACGGGCTCCCGACGTGCCCGGGACATTGCGGTTCTCCCCACCCGGGGCTCCAGACGTGGTCCCGCCAGCGGACCGTCACCGTGTAGTCGTTCCCACCCGGCAGCGCGTCAGGGTCCATCACCGGGTAGCCCAAGCGTTCTTCGAGGCGCCGGGCCATGTCGCGGAGCGGCCCCAGGATTTCCTCTTCGAGAAAGTTGGGACGGACAATCCGCAGCCCGCCCTCAATGATGGGTCCGGCATCGACCCGGAAGCGGATCGGGCGGTCGGGTTGCCACTCACGGACCACCTGGGGCTCGCCACTCCGGAAAATCAGGGCGCGCTCCCTCTGGTCGGTGCAGGCCATCAATGGGCGGAGGTCGTCGTTGGTCCAGGAAACAACGTATTGCGACCACGACCCTTCCGCTTGTCCTCCGGCAGTTTCCCGGATCGCTCGGACATAGATCCGCATTGGGACACCGGCTTCGATCCCGCCGACCCGGAAGGTTGTGTCCTCGGTGAATTCGGCAGGCGGCCGTTCAGACGCCGGAGTGTCGTCGAGCGACACCACCACCTGATAGCCGGTGGCACCCTCCACCGGGTCCCATTCCCACACGAGGAAGCCCGGGCCGCGCTCCGCGAGCCGTACGATCGGGATGCCGGGCGGCGCGGGCGCCGGTGCCGGCTCCGGGGTGGTGGGGGGCGCGACGGGCTTGCCGTCCGTCCCGGTGCCGCAGGCGGCGGCGAGCAGCAGGGCCGCGAGCAGGTAGCGCGTCATCAGCCGCCCTCGGGGAAGATGCAGCGCAGCAGGTCTATGTCGTTCCACTGCACTACGGAGGCGTCAGGGCCGATTGCGCGGGTGAGCGTGTAGGACATGATGACTCCGCCCACCCGGTCCACCGTAGCTGGGTCAAGTGTCGGGTCATGGTCGAAGCCGAGCAGATGGAATATCTCGTGCAGAGTCACGCGATCAAGGTTCTCCCCTGCCTGCAAATCCCCCAACATCGGCCGCAGGAAGCAGAAGTCGCCACAGCTCGAATTCGCCTGCGCGCCCGCCCCGGATGATGCGTTGTCGTTCGTGCCGTCCATGCAAAAGCCCAAGATCTGCCCCGGGTTCCGCGGAAGCGGGCAGGTGCGCCGGTGCCGCGGCGCGTCCGTGTTCCAGCCCGGCTGCATCCCCTCGGGCACCGGGATCAGTTCGCCCATTTCCAGGATCCGGTAGCCGAGTTGGCCTTCGATCTTCCGCGCTACGTGGGCGACTGCTTCGAGCAGATCGGCAACGTCCGTTTCGGTCAACCCGGGGAAGTTGCGGATCATGTCCACGCGGATCGGCGTCCCGTCCCATTCCCTGACCGGGAGGGGGCCACCGTGGAAGGCGAGGGCCAGTTCCCGCTCGTCCGTGCAGACCCGCGGTTCCCCGGGCGGCTCCAGCGTAAACACGACGGGGCTGGTCGCCGACCACGGCCCTACCGCGCGCTCGCCGGCGGTCTCCCGGACGGCCCGCACGTAAATCTCGTATTCCGTTTCCGGCTCCAGGCCCTCCGCCCGGACGGTCGGCTCCACGGTGATGATGGGCTCGCCGCGCTCGCCCGGGGGCGTGAAGGCCGGGAAGACCCCGGCCTCGTAGCCGGTGGCGCTGTCCACCGGGTCCCAGGCCCACACGATGAAGTCCTGCCCCTGGTCCACCACCCGAATCCCGGTCGGCTGGCCGGGCGGCTCGGGCGGCGCCTCGGGCGCAGGCGCCGGCTCCGGGGTGGTGGGCGGCGTGACCGGCTTGCCGTCGGTGCCGGTGCCGCAGGCGGCGGCGAGCAGCAGGGCCGCGAGCCGGGCGGAGCGCATCAGCCGCCCTCCGGGAAGATGCAGCGCAGGTAGTCGATGTCCTGCCACAAGACCGTGGAGGCGCCCGGCCCGTCCTTCCAGCTCAACACCGCGGTCATGGGGACACCGTCACCGCGTTCGAGGAAGTCGTAGTCGGTTTCATGCACGAAGCCGAGCACATGAAACAACTCGTGGACCGTCAGGCCGTCTCTGTTGCATCCCGAACACGGCCACTTGTCCATCATGGGCCGCATGTAGCTGAACGATCCGCAGGATGAATTGGCCTGCCCCCAGGTGCCCGGCGCCGCGTGGTTCTCGTCGGCCATGTAGAAAGCGACGATCTGGCCCGGTTCCGCTTTGACCGGGCAGGTGCGCCGGTACTCCTGCTCGTCCGTGTTCCAGTTCGGCGGCGCCCCTGCTGGAACCGGGATCACTTCGCCCATTTCCACGATCCGGTAGCCGAGCTGCTCTTCGATCTTCTTGTCCAGGGCCGCGATGGGTTCGAGAAGCTCGGCCACGTCGGCTGCGCTCGCAACCTCCGGGAAGTTGCTGATGATGTCCACCCGGTACGGCGTCCCGTCCCACCACCGGACCCACGGGGAGTGGATCAGCCCCCGCTGCCTCTCGTCCGTGCAGGCCGGGGGCACGGTTGGCGGCGTCTGCACGATGCCAAAACCCGCCGACCACGGGCCGACCGCGCGCCCGCCGGCGGTCTCCCGGACGGCCCGCACGTAAATCTCGTATCCCGTGCCCGGCTCCAGGCCCTCGGCCCGCACCACTGGCTCGACGGTGATGATGGGCTCGCCTCGCTGGCCGGGGGGTGTCAAGGCCAGGAAGACCTCGACCTCGTAGCCGGTGGCTCCCTCCACCGGGTCCCAGGCCCACTCGATCAAGTCCGGACCGACCGCCACCAGCCGCACGCCGGTTACGCGACCCGGGGGCTCCGGTGGCGGCTCCGGGGTGGTGGGCGGCGCGACGGGCTCGCCGTCCGTCCCGGTGCCGCAGGCGGCGGCGAGCAGCAGGGCCGCGAGCAGGGCGGAGCGCATCATTCGCCCTCGGGGAAGATGCAGCGCAGCGCGTCGACGTCCTCGAAGGTGACGTACATGTACCCCGCGTTCTTGCCGTCGCGGTCGCCGTTCAGGAGTTCCGGCGACATGGTGACGCCGATGTGCGCCGGGTATTCGTCGGCCCGATGCTTGAAGCCGAACAGGTGGAACAGTTCGTGGCGGACGGCCGAGCGTGCCCATGAGCGGTGGTACCCGTCCAGCGGGCCGTCGCCCACGTAGTAGCTCACCAGCGCACACCACGGCGACGCCGACAGGGCTCCCCCACCGTCATGCCCGTCCGGGAGGCTGGCTAGGTCAATCCCGACGATCTGGCCCGGCTCGCGCAGCGCGGCGCAGTTCCGGGGGCCGGACCGGCCACTCGGGGGGACGTTCCAGCCTGCCGGCAGCTGCGCCGGCACTGGAATCAGGCTCCCGGCCTCGATGATCGGGTATCCGACCTGGTCCTCGATCCGGTCCGCGAGTTCCTGCACCACTCTCAGTTGCCTCCTCGGGTAGTCGGCGCCCGCGGCTTCCGGGAAGTGGTCGAACAGATCAAACCGGAAGGGGGTTCCGTCCCACTCGCGGGGAAGGATTGCGTTGCCGTAGTTCAGAGCGCGCTGCCGCTCGTCGGTGCAGACCCTCGGCTGCGGCGAAGCGATCACCCGATGGGTGTCCAGGGGTTCGCCGGGGCGAACGAGATTGCCTGCCCGCCCCTGCGGATCGACCGCGCGGATTGCGACCTCGATCTCGCCGCCGTCCCGGCCCCGAATGGCGCCGTCGGAGAAGTCGAGCGCGTCGGCCGGGATGCTGATGCCGTCCTGGTCCTCATCGAGAGAGCCGACCCGGTACTCGAAGCGTTGCAGGAAGGACGGGCGCTCCGGGGGCCAGTCGTCCTCGACCCAGGGGGAGAAGTCGGCGAGGCGGACGTGGTCGCCCATCTCGATGGCGAGCCGGGGCGAGCCCTTCACGGTGGTGGTCAGCGGATCGAACTCCAACACCACCCGGATCCGGTCGCCCTCGGAGTAGCCGCCGTCGTTGTCCGGCTGCGACCACAGCTCCGCGACCGCCCGGACAACCGGAGGCCCGGTCGGGACCGGCTCCGGCGTGGTGGGCGGCGTGACGGGCTTGCCGTCGGTGCCGGTGCCGCAGGCGGCGGCGAGCAACGGGGCTGCGAGGGCTCTGGCCACCTTGTTCATCCGCGTTCCGATCGTGTTACATTTGGCAAACGGAGCGTATAAACTCAACACAGTCAATGACTTCCGAGGACATCAATTATATGACGCCCTGCCTCAGCTCCCCTGCGTTCCGCCAGCTCGTCGCGAGCAGCGGCACGTTGGTACCAGCCAAGCGGTCGAGCGAATAGGCCTTCCGCATGGTGAACGTGACCCGCGAGCTCGCGGCAATCAGGGCAGCGCTGCGCCGGTTGCAGACGCGCGCGCGGGTGGATCAGCTACGGGCGCGAGCCATGGCGGCCGGCCGCAAGGTGCCGTCCCGGAGGGTCCGGCGCCAGTTCTCGGTGGCGCGGATCAACGCGGCGCTGTCGCGGGCGACGAGTATTCGGGACGCGGCCCGGCGCCTGGGATGCGCCCATACGACCATCAGCCGGCACACATCGCCCGCGGTACAGGATGCCCTGCGACGCCGAGGGCTCCGGTGGACGCCGGCGAAGCTCCTGCTGGGCCTGGACCGGGACATCGTGCTGGCCCGCTCGCGGGGGTGGTCCGCCCACCGGATCGCTGCCGGGTTCTTGTTGGACGTGCGCGACGTGCGGAAGGTGCTGCAGGAAGCAGACATGGGGACGCCGGGCCGCGGACGGGCGCGCCCGAAACGGTGTCCGGGGATGCGGATGGACGTGGTGACGCGCCGCGAGGAACCGTGTGATCGGATGTTGCCGCCGGGGAAGGCGAAGCGCTGCCCGGAGTGCCGGGTTTACGCGCGGAGGCGGCGGGCGGTGCGCCAGCGCGTTGCGCGATGGCAAGCACAAAACTGTCTCGAATCGCCAAGAGTGCCAACGGTTCTTCCCGTACCCCCAGATCTACCCCAGATATTGGGGGGATTGGGGGGCGGATCGCTACCGACTCTCCGCCCCCACTCCCTGCCGTTTCCCTGCTGACCGTCTTCCCGTTCGTGGTCCAGGGCGCAGCCCGGCCAGAGGGATCGGAGCGTCCGCCGCCCGTAGTGAAGTCACGGCTCGCCGCACGCTCCGTGGCGTGCACCCCGCCCGAAGCGGCCGGGGGTTTTTCCCACCCCCGAACTCGAAGCGTCGGGCGGTACGCTCTGGCGATGTACCGCATCGCGATCGCGTCCACCTGCCTGTGGGCCTTCTCCGTTGGTTGTGGGGGCGACAGCTCACCCACGACGACGCCAGCATCACCGGCACCCGCCCCAGCGCCAGCGACGCCCGACCCGCCCGGCGTCCCGACCGGCCTTCACGTCTCCGCGCGCGGCGCGGCCTTCATCGAGTGGACCTGGCACGCGGTCGAGGGGGCAAACGGCTACGACGCGCAGTTCAGCACGAATGAGGAGTTCACGGATGCGGACGAGGTGATCGCCAGGGCGGAGGGGGAGCTGTCCTACCGCCGCGAGGACCTGGCCGCCAGCACGAGCGCCTATCTGCGGGTGCGGGCCGCGTCCGGGACCGGCGACGGGCGGATCACGAGCGCATGGTCCGACCACGTCGCGGGCATAACGGCAGCGCCGCCGCCACCACCACCGGCCACGTCGCGGACTTCGTTCGGGGCCGGAACCTGGCTGGTCGGCGCGGACATCGAGCCTGGTCGTTACTTCACAAACCCGCGAGATGGATGCTATTGGGAGCGCCTTTCGGGGCTTGGCGGAACGTCGGACGACCGCATTGCCAACGATTTCATCTCGTTCGACTCCGCTCAGGTGATCGTGGACATCGATCCGTCTGACGTGGCGTTCAGTACGAATGAGGACTGCGGCACGTGGGACCAAAGCCCGGTGTCGCCGCCTGCTTCGGGAACGATCCCGCCGGGGACCTGGCTAGTCGGACAGGTGGAGTCCGGTCGCTACTTCACAAACCCGCCAGATGGATGCTATTGGGAGCGACTATCGGGACTTGGCGGAACGTCGGATGACCGCATTAGCAACGATTTCATCTCGTTCGACTCCGCTCAAGTGATCGTGGACATTGATCCGTCTGACGTGGCGTTCAGTACGAATGAGGACTGCGGCACGTGGGACCAAAGCCCGGTGTCGCCGCCTGATGCGGGAACGATCCCGCCCGGGATCTGGCTGGTCGGCCGACAGGTGGACCCTGGGGTCTATGAAGTGGATGCGGGGGACGGTTGCTATTGGGAGCGACTGAGCGGATTCGGCGGAACGTCTGATGACCGCATCGCCAACGATTTCGTGTCTGGTGGCGGGCGGCAGTTGGTGGAGATCGCGGCGAGCGATGTGGGGTTCAGCAACGACGAGGACTGCGGCACCTGGCGCGCCATCGGCAGCGCGACCGCGGGCCTGCCGGGCGGTACAACGGCGTCCGAAGCGATTGAAGCGAACCGGCTGCTCCACGAGGCGCATCGAGACCGGCACCGGCACTAGACCGGTGTTGGAGCCTGGACACGGGGGCGGGAAGTCACCGGAGTGGAGCCGCCGGTTCGGCGGCGATGTGACACCCAGAGGGCGCGTGTGTGATCTTGGGAAAGGGACGGTTCAAGCAGCCAATCTCGGGTACGCTGCCCAAAGAAAGGAGAGTTGCGAGACTCGCCAGCGACCTACTTGTCCTGGCCTTGGGTATCCCCATCGTGAATCGTCAACAGAACCCGGATGGGGTAGTGATCAGAACGACTGCGCTTGAGAACTCCGGAAGGAACACATCTATATGAAACCCAGAATTGCTGCATCGGCCTTGATCTGGGCCACCGTGGCCGGTTGCGCTGGAACCAGTACCGTTCAGACCGCCGCCGATCGGGCCGCCATTGCCATCGAGCAGCGCGAGCAGCTGCGCGTTGCTTTGGAGACCAGCAGCACTCGGCACACGCGCCTCCAAGGGGCTGCGTATCCGATCCTCAAAGCCAACACGGCGCTCTGCGGTAGCCGGGTCAAGCCCCAGATAGGCGTCTTCTTTGCCACTCAGTGGGACTTTCCCAGAGAAGCTCGGTCCGTCGCGGCGGAAGTGTTCGGCCTATCAGATCGCGTCACCCTTACTCACATTACTCCGGGAAGTTCCGCCGACAGAGCAGGTCTCATGGTCGGGGATGTCCTGGTTAGCCTCGATGACCAGGAAATCCCTCCCGTTCAGACGGAGCGCGATGTTGGGAGAGCCAGGCGAGATCTGGACCGCCTGTGGGATCGGGCACTCCTCGATCATCAGGTGATCGTTCATGTGGAGCGGGAAGGCGAGACTGCTCCATTCCCGATGGAGGCGGTTCTCGTCTGCTCCTACTCCGTCGTTCTGATCGAGGACACGGGAATCGGCGCGTTCACGGACGGAGAAACCCTCAACGTCTCAACGGGCATGCTCCGATTCACGGAGACGGATCTGGAGTTGCAGACGGTGATTGCCCACGAGCTAGCCCACGCGATCGAAGACCACATCGGGAAGATGCAGAGGAACGTGGTCGGGGGTCTGCTGCTGGGAGCGGTCGTGGACGCGCTGGCGGGTGCCTCCGGAGTGAATACCTACGGCACGGCCACTGAACTCGGGGCGGTAATGGGGGCCAGAGCTTTCTCCCAGGACTTCGAGCGGGAGGCCGATTACGTGGGGCTGTACCTGCTGGCGAATGCTGGTATCGACACAGAGCAGGCCGCAAACTTCTGGCGACGAATGGCGATTGAGTCGGCCGGCAGCATCCTCTATGCCCGGAGCCACCCGACTTCGGCGGAACGGTTCCTGAATCTCACAAGCGCGGCTGCCGAGATCACATCGAAGCAGCTAAATGAGGAGCCGCTGCTCCCTACGCGAGCGAATGCGAGCGTAGAGAACGAGGATCGCCCCAATCGGACCGTGGAGCGCGGTGAGGACATGAGCCTTGACGAGTGGGTAGAACAGATGAAGGCTGAAGGCAGCTTCCTAGGCTACTTCCGATGCGATCAGGTGCGGTCGGTCTTTGCCGCAGGAGTCACGGTAGACGTGATCCGGCCAGAGCACCGGAATGCTCTTGATCCTGACAGGGACGGGGTAGCCTGCGAGCCGAACTGAGGACTCGCCCGAGGATCAGCGGCGAAATCTCAACTGACCGCGGGGCAAAACGTGGGTCAGTGTTCGATTCCCACCCCACCGAATCATCCTGGGGTCATTGACTTAGATGACATGTTCTACTCCCTCCCCCTCGCCGGAGCGCCAGCTAGGAGCGCCGGCCTCTGGCCGGAATCGCTCCGCGGAGCGAAATTCTCATCGTCCGCCTGCCAGGATGGCGCCGCAGCCCAGCAGGGTGACGCGGCGCCACTCCCGCGCTCGTACCGCGCCGCGCCGTCATCGTTTGCGTTGGCGTTGTCGGGGCTGATTGAGTCTGGGAGTTTCGCCTCGCTTTGCTCGGCGATGCCAGCCGGAGGCTGGCGCTCCCAGAAGGGGCGGGGGCTACCTCGTCACGAGGGCCAGGTTGTACGGATCGTTTCCTACTCCGGTCACCGTGCCCACGACGCGGCGCGATCGAAGATCGATCATATAGACATGACCGTGCTCCTCGGAGAACGGCTCCACCGCTGACCCCCCGCTGATCACCGCGTAGCGGCCGTCGGAAGTGACCGCCGAGCCCTTCGGGCGGGCGGATCGTCCATCCGCCCTGGCCAGTGGAATGCGCGCGACCTCGGCGCCCGGATCGCCGGCCAGCGCCAGATCGAGGTTCACGATCGACACGTTGTCCGCGCGTACATTCGGGACGATCACCTCCCTCCCGTCCGGGGTGACGGACAGAATGAGCGGATGTGTCTGTTGCTGGGGATCATCTGTTCCCACCAGGACGCGCGCGACTTCGGCGTCTGGGTCGCCGGCGCTCGCCCGATCGACATCGATGATCGAAATCGTGTTTCCTGACAGGCGCTCCCGCTGGCTTCCTCCGTTGGCGACGATGATGTGGCGCCCGTCGGGGGTAGCCGTGATGCCCCAGGGGCCGACCTGCGTCGGGACCCGGCCGATCTCCGCCAGCCGATCCCCTTCGAGCGCGCGGGCGAGAGAAATCACCGACACATCGTTCGTGCCGCCATTGGCGGAGAACACGAACGCGCTGCCATCGCTGGAGCGACCCAGCGCCAACCCGTTCGGATTGGGGAAACAACCCAGGCCGGGCCCGGGAGCAAGTACGGCCAGATTCCTGGGCGGCCCGTACGGGGAGACGTAGGGGACCGGGTACTCCGCGCAGGCGAACCCGGGCGAGCCGAGCGCCAACTCCACCGTCCCACGCAGACTTCCCGTCCGTCGATCAATGAACGTGATGCGATTGCCGCCGTCCTCGGTCAGGTGATTCTCGGCGTTGGAAACGATGAGCATGTCCGGCAGCAGGAGTACGCCGAGCGCTCCGAACGAGCCGGAGTCCAGGTGCTGCCGGAGGGCGTTGGCCGTCGTGTCGTTCGCTGGATCGAGGACATCGTCCACGTCCAGGATCGCGATCAGTCCGCGGCCGCCGTGTTGTCGGAACTCCACGTTGTCGATGGCGCCGTGGTGATTGACCACATACACCGTGCCACCGTCCTCGCTCACGACCAGATTGGCCGGATCACCGAGTAGCTGACCGTCCAGTCGGTCGAGCGCCACCTTGGAGCGACTGACGATCGCATTCGGTGTGTTGTTGTTCGCCGGATCGACGGCGTCATCGAGAGAGACTGCGTACAAGTACGGCAGTCGCCGTCCCGTCACGAGGATGTGCGTGCTCTGGCTGACGGCGTCGTGGGCACCGCACACGGTCGCCAGGAGGGCGGCGAGCACGATCGTCACACGGGAGAACAGTGATCTTGAGGCAGGCACGCGGGTATCCTGAGGTGCGATTGTCGGCGCTTCGCAGCCAGTGTAGAGGCGCTGGGAGACCGGGCCGCGGAAGCAGGGGAAACGCGGGGAAAGCAGCGTGGCGATGCCGAGCGGGGTCATTCGCAGGCGTGGCCGTCCCCGTCGCCGTCCCGGGCCGTGTTCAGCGCGTAGGTCTGTCGTTCCGCCTCGTCCCACGCATCCTGGTAGGTCCCACCGAGGCGGTGTACCCCTCGGGTCCAACCCGCCTGGCGCATGGCGTTGCAATTGGGAAAGGCCTGGATTGGCGGGGGTGCGGTCACTGCAGGCGGCTCAAGGACGTCGCAGGAAACTTCAGTGGACCGGCATTCGGCGAGAATCCCGTCGAGCGCATCGGCTTCGGCCTGATCGATGGTCAAGCGGTATCGCAGACGAACCTCCACGATCCTTTGGGCGAACCAGCAGCGGTTCTGATCCGGCAGCCATTCCGCCGCGTCACGGTCACTCTTTTGTGAGCGGTTCAAGGTCGGTGACGCCAGCGTGAGGTTGAGCAGATCCCGCGCGAAGCGGGTCCGCGTCTCGGAGTCGGCCCCGCAAAGGCCCGAATCGTGGGCTTCGGATCGGGCCACGATGTGCTCGATGTCGGTTTCGCGCGTCGAGTCGAAGCTCTCGCAGGTGTAGGGACTGAAGATGCCTCCCAGTTCGCGCACGACGCTGTTCTCGACGGATTGCGGGTAGCGGTAGTCGTCGGAGTCATACGGCGCACAGCGTTCCTCCGGCGCGACCGTCAGCCCCCGCCAAGTCTCGGTGGATTCCGGAGGGGGCGGCGCCGGTGGTGGCGGGGTAGGCGCGGCAGGGGCGGCTGGCGCCACGGGCAGCGGAGCCGCCGGTGCGCCATCGCCCCCGCAACCAAGGAGGGCACACAGGCCAATCAGGGCGGCGGCGAGCTGGTTCATGGTGGTGCTCTTCTCTCGACGAGCACCCCGTTTCGGTAGCGGGGCTCGCTACGAAGATCCGTGGTGACACATGTTCGTTACATATGTCACTTACCCCAGAGTACCAACTCCAGCGGGCGAATTCGGCCCGGACCTGATGGATTCCGACCGCTGAAACGACGTTCGGCTTCAGCCGCTCGCTTCGAATCGAGACGGGTTCGTGGGGTCTGCCGGGCCGCTGACCTGACTCTCCGGCGTCCCGCCCGCGCCGGTTTTGCGAATCTCTGGGAGCGGCGCCGGCCTGCTACTGTTGCGCGGCTGTTGTCGGCAGCATTGATGATGGATCGACGGACCCTGCTACGACTCGGTGGCGGAGGTTTGCTGGGCGCCGGCCTCGGCGCCTGTGCGGCGCGTTCCGACATCCGGCCGCAACCGGCGTTCCGCTTGCCGATCGTCAACGTCGCGTGGAATCGGATCATCCGCACCACGGTCGGGCTTCGGCCGTATCGCCCGTCGGGTTTCGTGGTGCGGGCGGACCGGTTGGACCGCACCACGGTGCTCCACAACTACGGCCACGGCGGGTCCGGCATCTCGCTCTCGTGGGGCACGGGACGCCAGGTGGCCGAGATGGCGCTCGAGCACGAGAGCCGGCAGGCCGCGGTGATCGGCTGCGGAGCCGTCGGGCTGGCCACCAGCCGCCAGCTCCAGCGGCGCGGCTTCGACGTCACGATCTATGCCCTGTCGGTACCGCCCAACACGACCTCGAACATGGCGTGGGCGGGGTTCACGCCGGCCGCCTGGCTGCTCGAGGACAACCTGCGGACCCCCGCGTTCGACGCCCAGTTCCGTGATGCGGTCGAGACCTCGTTCCGGGAGTTCCAGTGGCTGGTCGGAAGGGGGTACGGGGTTGACTGGCTCGAACGCTACACGGCCACCGACATCGAGCCGCGGGATCCCTCGGCGAGCCCGAGGCGACTGCGGCGCGAGCCACTTCTGCCGGAGCATCTGATCAGCGGCCGCTTCCGGCTGGGGCCCGGGGAACATCCCTTTCCCACCCGATACGCAACCCGGCGCAACTACATGCGCATCGAGCCGGCAACCTATCTGGACGCGCTCGTTCGCGACTTTCTTGAGGTCGGCGGGAAGATCGTGATCCGCAAGTTCACCGACGCGCGGGAGTTTCTGGCGCTTGACGAGTCGCTGGTGATCAACTGCACCGGACTTGGCTCCGGCGATCTGTTCCCCGATCCCGAACTGATGCCGCTCAAGGGACAGCTCACAGTGCTCGTCCCCCAGACGGAGGTGAACTACGCGGTGTCCGGGAACGCCCCCGGGGCGCCCCCGGGGGTCGGCGGTTTCAGCATGCAGCCGCGTAGTTCCGGCATCATCCTTGGCGGCACCGGCGAGAAGGGCGAGTCGTCGCTCGAGCCGAATGCGGCGGCGCGGGAGTACATCGTGAACTCCAACATCAACTTCTTCGCCGCCATGCGCCGCGTCTGAAGCGCCGCCAGGAGCGCCAGGAGCGCCGGCCTCTGGCCGGCATCGCTTCGCGCAGCGAAGCGAAACTCCCCAACCTGTTCGTTCCCCACGGCCCGGACCCCATCCGTGACGGCGAAGACTGCCAATGTGCAGGGGATGGCGCAGCGCCGCCTATGCGGAGGTGTGACGATGCGCCGTCCCCGTTTAGGTGGGTGCTGTCGAGGCTGATTGAGCCTGGGAGTTACGCCCGCTGCGCGGGCGATGCCAGCCGGAGGCTGGCGCTCCTATGCGGAGGTGTGACGATGCGCCGTTTCCGTTTAGGTGGGTGCTGTCGGGGCTGATTGAGCCTGGGAGTTACGCCCGCTGCGCGGGCGATGCCAGCCGGAGGCTGGCGCTCCTATGCGGAGGTGTGACGATGCGCCGTCCCCGTTTAGGTGGGTGCTGTCGGGGCTGATTGAGCCTGGGAGTTACGCCCGCTGCGCGGGCGATGCCAGCCGGAGGCTGGCGCTCCTTGCCTGGAGGCTGGTGTTTCTGTGCCCTCTGCGCCTAGGCGGGGCGCCAGGATTCCAGGCCGTCGAGGTAGGGGCGGAGGACTTCCGGGACCCGGACGCTGCCGTCGGGTTGCTGGTAGTTCTCGAGGATCGCGAGCCAGGTCCGGCCAACCGCGAGGCCCGAACCGTTCAGCGTGTGGCAGAAGCGCGCTTTCTCGCCCGCCGCCCGCCGGTAGCGGATCCGGGCCCGCCGCGCCTGGTAGTCGCCGCAGTTACTGCAGGAGCTGATCTCGCGGTACGTCCCCTGGGACGGCAGCCACACCTCGATGTCGTAGGTCTTGGTGGCGGCGCCGCCCATATCGCCGGTTGAGAGGAGGACCACCCGGTAGGGGAGTCCCAGCAGCTCGAGGATGCGTTCGGCGTCCCGGGTGAGTGCCTCGAGTTCCTCAAACGACGTCTCCTCGTCGGTGATCTTGACCAGTTCCACCTTGTCGAACTGGTGTTGGCGGATCAGGCCCTGGGTGTCTTTTCCGTGCGCGCCCGCTTCGCTCCGGAAACAGGGGGTGTAGGCGACGAAACGCTTCGGCAGTTCCTCGGCGGACAGCGTTTCTCCGGCGTGCAGGTTGGTCAGGGGAACCTCGGCGGTGGGAATCAGGTAGAGGTCACGCCCTTCGGCCTTGAACAGGTCGTCGGCGAACTTGGGGAGTTGGCCGGTGCCGAGCAGCGATCTGGAGGCGACGAGGAAGGGGAGCCAGACCTCCTCATAGCCGTGCTCCTTTGTCTGGACGTCGAGCATGAACTGGATGAGCGCCCGTTCAAGGCGCGCTCCGGCCCCGGTCAGGACCGCAAACCGGGATCCGCTGAGCTTCGCCGCGCGCGGCAGGTCCAGCATTCCAAGCGCCGTTCCCAGTTCGTGGTGCGCCCTGGGTTCGAAATCGAGCGACGGCGGCGACCCGACCCGCCGAATCTCGCGGTTCGCTGCCTCGTCGAGCCCGATCGGCACGCTCTCGTGCGCGAGATTGGGAAGTTCCAGCAGGTTCTTCTCGAGTTCCTGCTCGGCGGAGCGCATCCGCTCTTCCTTCGCCGACACTTCGTCGGGCGTCCGCGCCAGTTCCTCCCGCAGGCGGTCGGCGGCTTCCTTGTTTCCCGCCCGGTAGAGCGCCCCGACTTCCCGATTTCGGGCCTTCAGGTTCGCCCGCAACTCGCTGATCGCGGCCTGCAGCCGGCGCCGTTCCTCGAACAGATTCAGGATCCCGGAGAGATCCCCGCCGTGGCCGCGGTTACGGAGGCGCCCGGCGGTCCCCTCGGGGTCCCGCCGGATCTGGTCGGGGTCGAGCATCCAGTGTTAGCCTAATCCCGTACCTGCCGGAGGTGCGTTTTCCGGTTCGTGCCCATGTCAGAAAGGCTTCCGATTCCCGACTTTTTCGACTCCGAGCGCGTGGGACAGCTCTATCGCGTTCCCTACGAAACCCGCGCCGCCGAGGCGAGGGAATGGGCCCGGCAACATCGGTTGCGCCCTGCGGCCGGCGACGCCCCGCGGGTGGGTGTTCTGCTCGTGGATTGCCAAAACACCTTCTGCCTTCCGGGCGGCGAACTCTTTGTCGCCGGCCGTTCCGGACTCGGTGCGGTGAAGGATTCCTGGCGCCTCTGCCAGTTCCTCTACCAGCAGCTGGGCCGGATCAGCGAAATCGTCCTGACCCTGGACACCCACACCGCCATCCAGGTGTTCCACGCGCATTTCTTCCTGGACGAAGACGGCAATCCGCCGGCCGCCTACACCCAGATCACCTCCGGGGACCTGGAGTCCGGCCGCTACCGCGTGAATCCCGAGGCGGCCGCCGGGGCCGGCCTCGATGAGGCGGAACTCGCCCGCCACGCGCTCCACTACTGCCGCCGGCTCGAAGCGCAGGGCAAGTACGTGCTGGTTATCTGGCCCTATCACGCGATGCTCGGCGGAGCCGGGCACGCACTCGTCCCCGCGATCGAGGAAGCGGTGTTCTTCCACTCCATCGCGCGTTCGGCGCAGCCGGTATTCGAGCCCAAGGGGAGGAATCCGCTGACCGAGAACTACTCCGTGCTGCGGCCGGAGGTCCTCGAAGATGCCGACGGAAACCCCATCGCGGAACCGAATCGGCCGCTGCTCGACCGGCTGCTCGGCTATGACGCCCTGATCGTCGCCGGGCAGGCGAAGAGCCACTGCGTGGCGTGGACGGTTTCCGACCTCCGGGATGAAATCCAGCGACGAGATCCCGATGGATCGCTCGGCCTCGCCCGCCGGGTCTTCCTGTTGGAGGACGCCACCTCGCCGGTGGTGGTTCCGGGCGCCGACTTCACCGACGCCGCCGACGAGGCGTACGCTGATTTCGAGCGTGCGGGAATGGTTCGGGTGCTGAGCACCGAACCGCCCGAGGAGTGGCCCGGCTTTCCCGCCTGACGGCCGAACCTCCGGTCGCCTCCCTCCTGGACGTGGACTTCTACAAGTTCACGATGGGGCAGTTTGTCTTCCGGCGGCACCCCGACGTCCGCGTCCGCTACCGCCTTCTTTGCCGGACGCCGGACGTCCGCCTCGCGGACCTGGTTCCCGCCGACGCCTTGCACGAGGTGTTCGATTCCATTCGCGACCTGTCGTTCACTCCCGCCGAGATCGCCTACCTCCGGGGTCTCGGGCCGCCGGGACTCTTCGGGGACGACTACCTGGAATTTCTGACGGGCCTCCGGCTGCCGCCGATCGAACTCGAGGGCAGGGAGGGCGCGTTGCGGCTGGAGGTGGAGGCTTCCTGGCCGGAGTTGATCCTGTGGGAGACGCTCATCCTGTCCGCGCTGAGCGAACTTCTCTCGCGGGCGGCGATCGCCGCGGGGGGGGCGGGCGCCGGGGAGGCCGCCGCCGAGATCGGGCGGAAACGGCTTGACGAAAAGGTCGCCACCCTCCGGGAGCATCCCGAGATCCGTTTCGCCTCCTTCGGCACCCGCCGCCGTTTCTCGCGGGCCTGGCAGTTCGCCCTGGAAGAGGGGCTCGCCCGGGCGCTGCCCGATCAGTTCGTCGGGACGTCGTGCGTGGCGTCGGCCTTCCAGCACGGCCTGGCTCCCGTCGGAACCATCGCCCATGAGATCTTCATGGTTGGCGCGGTGCTCGGGAACGGATCCGACGCTTCCATCCGTGACTCGCAACGCGGAATGCTGGATGCGTGGTGGGCGATGTACGGAGAGCCCCTGTCGCTCTTTCTCACGGACACCTGGGGTTCGGAGTTCTTCTTCGCAAGCGTCGGCGAAGAGCGCGCCCGGCGATACCGAGGGGTCCGGCAGGATTCCGGCGACCCGGCCGCGTTCGCGGAGCGGGCGATCGCCTGGTACGAGGGTTTCGGGGTGGATCCCCGGTCCAAGTCCGTCGTGTTCAGCGACGGATTGGAACTCCCCGACATCCTCGATCTGCAATCTCGCTTCGGCGAGCGGATGGCGGTGTCTTTCGGGTGGGGCACCAACCTGACGAACGACTGCGGACTCCCCAACTATTCCCTGGTTGTGAAGCCGGTGATGGCAAGCGGGCGTCCCCTCGTCAAGCTCAGCGACAACCCCGGCAAGAGCACCGGAACCGGCGCCGGCATCCGCCGCTACCGCCGGATCTTTGATGCCCCGGCGGGGACACTCCGGGTGCCCAGGTACTAGCAGCCTGTGGCGAAACCCACGCGGCATTCGACGGGCGATGCATCCCGGCTGAACCGCGCCTCTACGAGGCGCTCATCGTTGCGTTTCGGTCGAAATACACCCGGTATTCCTCCCTCACGCGCCTTGTCAGCCAAGCGCCTCACCAGTCTCGGTGCTCACGCGGGTTTCACCACAGGCTGCTAGTCCGCGGGCTTTTCGCCGCCGGTTCCCGAGCGCGCGGACCGTCGCGGGTGGGTGTTCGAGTACACCTCGAAGAGCTTGGTGGTCGAGACGTGCGTGTACTTCTGGGTGGTGGCGAGACTCGCGTGGCCGAGCAGCTCCTGGATGGAACGGAGGTCGGCCCCGTGGTCGAGCAGGTGGGTGGCGAAGGCGTGGCGCAGAGTGTGGGGCGACACCGCGCCGGCGAGCCGGACCAGGCCGGCTTCGCCCAGATACCGCCGGACCACGGTGCGCACGGATCGATCCGACAGGCGTCCCCCGCGCGCATTCAGGAAGATGGCCGACGGTTCTCCCCCCGTTCCCTGGATGCCGGCCCGCACCCGCAGCCAGGAGCGCAGGGCATCCGCCGCGATCTCGCCGAAGGGGACTACCCGCTCCTTGCCGCCTTTTCCCAGGACCCGCAGAATCCGGCTGCTGGCGTTGACATCGGCCAGGTCGAGGCTGACCAGCTCGGAGACCCGGAGTCCGGTTCCGTAGAGCAGTTCGAGAATGGCAAGGTCACGACAGCCAAGGTCCGTGGCCGGATCGGGGGCGTGCAGCAGCGCCTCGACCTCGTCCATCTCCATCCGGGTCGGAAGTCTCCCGGAAGTTCGCGGCGCCTTGAGCGCCCGCGCCGGATCCACCTCAACCGCTCCTGAGCGGGTGAGATACCGGTAGAGCGACCGCAGGGCGGCCAGCTTCCGCGCGACGGTCGTGCTGGAGAGGCCACGTTCGTGGAGGGAGCCCAGGTAGGCGCGCAAGGTCGCGGTATCGGCGCTCCCGCCGTGGCCCGGACGCATGCCGGGAGATCCCTCGGCTTCCAGAAACTCCGCGAAATGGGACAGATCGCTGCCGTAGCTGCGCACCGTGTTCGGGGACGCTCCCCGCCGTTCCTCCAGATCCTCCAGGAAATCCCGGATCAGCGCGCGTAGTGGAGGCAGTGACGGACCGGGCTGCGCGGTCTGGTCCACCGGCTGTCAGGCCCGGGGACGGGCGCCTCGTTTCGTGGCGGTCTTCTTGGAGGCCTTCTTCTTTTTGCCCTTCGAAGGACTCGGCTGGATGTAGCGACACTTCGGGAAACCGCTGCAGCCGACAAAAGGCCCGCGGCGGCTCTGCCGGCGAACCATTTGTTTCCCGCATTCCGGACAGTTCTGCCCCTCCACGGGGACCGCCGGAGCCCGCGCCACCGGCCTGCCGTTGCGGATCTGGATGATCTTCTTGCACTCGGGGTACCGGGTGCACCCGAGGAAAGACCCGAAGCGACCCCGCTTCTCGGACATCGGGGCACCGCACTCCGGGCAGACCGGCGCCTCGTCGTCACTTGTCTGCTCGTTCGACTCGGTGAGGGAACGGCTTCCCCGGCATTCCGGAAAGCCCTCGCAACCGAGGAACTTCTCGCCACCCGACCAGCGCAGGACGAGGGGCTTTCCGCATCGGTCGCAGGGCTCCGCGGTGGGAAGGCCTTTCACCCGCGGCATCTCGGTGACCGCCTTGTCGAGGTCGCGGGCAAAGTCCGTGTAAAAGGCCTCCAGGGTGCCCTCGAAACCCGCGTCGCCCTGCTCGATCCGGTCGAGGTTTTCCTCCATGTCCGCCGTGTAGCGGACGTTGAACAGGTTGTCGAAGCTTCCGGCCAGCAGATCGCTCACCAGCATGCCCACCTCGGTCGGGACGAAGACCCGCTGGCGGGTCCGCACGTACTCGCGGTCCTTGATCTTGCGGAGGATGGGCACGTACGTGCTCGGCCTCCCGATCCCGTTCTGCTCCAGCTTGCGGATCAACCCCGCCTCGCTGTACCGCTTTGGCGGCGCCGTGAAGTGCTGGACCGGGAGGATCTGCCGGAGCGCGAGCGGCTGCCCGGCGGCGAGCGGCGGGATTACGGTCTTCCCCTCGGATTCCGCCGACGAACCCGTGTCTTCCGCGGCCTCGTGATAGAGCACCCGATACCCGCGCTCGGCCAGCACCGAACCGGTCGCCAGCAGTCGCTCGGGAGCCTTGCCGAAACCGGGGATCTCGGGTGGCCCTTCGCTGCCGGCTCCTTCCGCGAGGATCGTCGCCTTGGTGTCTCGCCAGACGGCGGCGGTCATCTGGGAGGCGATGAAACGCTCCCAGATCATGCGGTACAGCTTTCGCTGGTCCTCGTTGAGAAAGGCCGCCATCTGGTTGGGCGTCCTTCCCACGGATGTTGGCCGGATGGCCTCGTGGGCGTCCTGCGCTCCCTTGAGTTTCTTGAAGTAGTTGGGGCGCTCGGGCAGAAAATCGTCTCCGAACTGCTCGCCGATGAACTTTCGGACCTCGCCGAGCGCCTGATTCGAAATGCGGGTCGAGTCGGTACGCAGGTAGGTGATCAGCCCCACGCGGTCGCCCGATCCGAGATCCACCCCCTCGTAGAGACCCTGCGCGGCGCGCATCGTCCGGGCTGCCGGAAAACGGAAGAGAGAGGCAGCCTGGCGCTGCATGGTGCTGGTGATGAAGGGTGGCGGAGCCTTCTCGCGGCGATCCTTGGCCTCGACCCCGCCGACCCGGAACCGGCACTCTTCGAGCCAGCGCTGGATATGCCGGGCCGTGGCTTCCTCGCGGACGGCCGGCTCCCGTGGCAGGCTCTTCGGGACCTCGGCGGTGGCGCGGAAGGGCGCGCCGTCCTCGGTGGCGAGGTGGGCGTTGATCGTCCAGTACTCCTCGATGTTGAAGGCTCGAATCTCGCGTTCCCGGGCGCAGATAAGACGCAGCGCAACGGACTGGACACGGCCGGCGGAAAGGCGCGGCGCGACTTTTCGCGAAAGGAGGGGAGAGATCTTGTAGCCGACGATCCGGTCCAGCACCCGGCGCGTCTGCTGAGCCTTGACCTTGTTCGCATCGACTTCCCCGGCCTCCTCGAGCGCCCGCCGGACGGCCGGCGGGGTGATCTCATGGAAGGTGATTCGCTGGATCGGCACCTGGCTTCCGGGCGCCATTACGCCGAGGAACTCTTCCGCGAGATCGTGGCTGATCGCTTCGCCCTCCCGATCCGGGTCGGTGGCGAGGTAGATGCGAGAAGCCTTGCGGGCCGCGCGCTTAAGACTGTCAAGGATCTTGGCCCGGTCCGGAACGACCTCGAACTGCGGGCGGAAACCGTTCTCGACATCAACCGACAAGCCGCGCTGCGGCAGATCGCGAACGTGGCCTCCCGAGGCCATCACGCGGAAAGACTTCCCCAAGAACCGCTCGATGGTTTTGGCTTTGGCGGCGGATTCGACGACTACGAGTGCGTTTCCCATGACCTGCAATCAGTGTAACGATCCGGTCGCGGCGGTCATTTCGCCACCCTCAGGAAGTCACCGGGAAACCGGCGTACGAGCTTCCGCCGCTCCAGCTCCGAGATCGCGGCCAGCGCCACCGGCACCGCGAGGCCGGTAGCGTCCAGAAGGGTGTCCAGATCCACCCCCGAGGGCCGTTTCTCGAGCGCTTCCAGCAGGCCGGTCGCCTCCTCGCTCAGGCCCGGAGGAGGTCCGGACCTCTCCGGCGCCGCGTGGCCCGCCGCGCCAGCCGGTGCCGCCGCGGGCGCCGGGGCGAGTCCCAGTTCTTCGAGAATGTCCGCGACGCTGGTCGTCAAGGTCGCCCCCAGGCGGATCAGCGCGTGGCACCCCGCGCTCGTTTCGGACCCGAGCGGGCCCGGTATCGCGAAGACCTCCCGTCCTGAATCCACCGCGTGGCGCGCGCTGGCCAGGGACCCGCTCCGCTCCGCGGCTTCCACCACCAGCGTGCCGAGCGTAAGGCCGGCGATGATCCGGTTCCGGCGGGGAAAGTGGTGCGGCAGCGGACGGGTTCCGGGAGGGAATTCGGTCACCACCGCACCGGATGCGGCGGACGCGCGAGCCAATTCGCGATGCTCCGGCGGATACAGGCAGTCGTGCGCGGAACCGAGGACCGCGACCGTCCTGCCGCCAGCCTCGAGAGCGGCACGATGTGCTGCCGCATCCACGCCGCGGGCAAGTCCGCTGACCACGGTGAGGCCAGCCTCGGCCAGGCCGCGCGCGAATCGCTCCGCCACCGCGATCCCGTAGGGGGTAGCCCGTCTCGATCCCACCACCGCTACCGCCGCGGCAGCGAGATCGGTCTCGCCGGCCGCGTCGAGGGCGACCGGCGGGACGGCGATCTCGGCGAGTCGCTCGGGGTATCCGGCTTGTCCCAGGATCAGGAGCCGCCGCCCGGCAGCGGTCGCTGTTTCGCGCCAGCGCTTCGCCTGTTCGAGCCGCTCCCGGGGCAGATTCCCGAACTTGTGCCGAAACGCCGCGACGGCTCCTTCGAGGTCGCGGTTCTCGAAACAGCGGGCGCGCTCTCGGGGCGGGGGTCGTTCGACAAGCGCGATCGCGAGCGCGGCCAGTTCGGCGCCCGCTGGTGGCCGCTCCCGCGGCGTCGGGGGTGGGTTCGTCATCGGCAGCCTCTCCGGAGCGGTTCCGCCGGTCCGGCACGGGCGGCGGGTAGAAGTCTCTCCAGATTCCTTGACGAAATTCGTGACGGTTTTGTCTCACCATGATGGGGTTTTCCCCAACGGACCGGCACGCGCTACTATCGGAGACCGACCGGATTTCCTGTCCGGACCTTCATCAGGGCGGTTGGCCCAGGAACCAGCGAGAAATGGCCTGTTCATTGCAAGAGAGAGCGACGATGAAACAGCCGTCCGCAGTCCTCCGTCCCGTCGTGGCATTCCTGGTTGCGATCGGGCTGGCTGGGTTTGCCGCGGCCCAGCCCGACCTGGCGGCGGGTGCTCCGGTGGGCGGTGGCGGCGAGCGATCCGGCCAGGAGAACTCCTTCGGCGTCGAGGTTGCCAGCAAGGGACTTTGGAAGGAGGCGGCCTACCGGTGGGAGAAGGCGGTGGAGCTCGATCCCCAGAACCCGAGGGCCCACAACAATCTCGGGGTTGCCTACGAGCGCTCGGGGAGGTTTGAGGAAGCGCTCGACGCCTACGAAACGGCGCTCGAGCTGCTTCCCAGCAACGAACAGATCCGCCAGAACTACGAGTTGTTCCGCGAGGCGTTCGAACGCAAGAAGCGGAAGGACCGCGATGCGGCCCGTTCGCAGAGGCGCTAGCAGCCGGTGAAGCCTTTTCGCTGCCGCCGGGCCGCCTCGGGAGTCGCGCTTTCCCTGCTCGGCCTGACCGCCGGCCTCGGCCTGACCGCCTGCGCCGCCGGGGCGTATGTGGAAGTGCCCATCGAGATTCCGATCGACGCCAAGCTCGACCTCTCGGAGTACGGCCGGGTTCTGGTGGGCAGCTTCGTCAGCCAGACCAACGAGAACCTGGATCTCGATTCCGAAACCTCCCGCCTGTTGCGGAACCAGTTGCGCATCAACTCGCGGCTGGCGGTCATCGAGGCCGAAGTCGAGCCGCTTGGGGATTTTTCCGATGCGGCGCTTGAGGCCAGCGGGTTGGCCGAGCAGTTCGATGACATGGCCGCCGAGGCGGTCGCCATCGGCGACGGCGAAATATCGCGCCAGGAGTGGATCGACCTCGAACAGGACAAACTGCTCGAGGACGAGGAATACTGGCGTCAGCTCGGCGAGGAGTTCGAGGAGCCCCTGATCATCAGCGGCCGGCTCCGGTTTGCGGCGGAGGAACGCTCCGGATTCTCCCGCCGCGACCGGTACGTGCGTGACAATTTCAATCGGCCCCGACTGGTGCGCAGCACCCAGTTCCAGGAACGAAACGCGTACACCCTCACCGCCGAGTTCTATTTCATCGACGGCGCCAGCGGCCGGACCATCCACCGCGAGCGCTTTACCGAGGAAGTCATCTTCGGACGGGACGAGGAGAGTTCGCCTCTGTCTTCCTATTTCGAGTTGATGGACCGCGTTCTTCCCAACTTTCTGAGCGTCGTTACGCCGCAGACCTTCCGCGGCACCCGGATTCTGCTGCGTTGATTTTCCTTCCGGAAATAACAGCCTGTGGCAAACCCGACGAGCGATGCATCCCGGCTGGCCCCCACCGGGAGAACTGGGCCTCACCCCGGTTCTCCCGGTGGGGGCCTCGGTGCTCACATGGGTTTCATCCCAGGCTGCCAAAGGAGAAGTCTCGTGACTCGTGACTCTTCGAAGTCCGGCTTCCGGCTCCGGAAGCACCTCGTTCTCACCGTCCTCCTGGCGGCGCTCGGAATGGCCAGCGTGGCTCCGGCGCAGTACTTCATCCCGTTCTTCGGGAAGAACAAGGTCAAGTACGACAAACACGACTGGCAGGTGTACCGGTCGCCGCACTTCGACGTTTACTACTACCCCGAGATGGAAGAGGAACTGGGTCGGCTGGTGAGTTATGCGGAGAGCGCCTACGAAACCATCTCCGACGAACTGAAGCACGAGATTCCGTTCGCCATTCCGCTGATCCTCTACAAGACGTTCTCCGAATTCGCGCAGACGAACCTGTCCCCGTCCGAGATTCCGGAAGGCGTCGGGGCGTTCGCGGAATCCGCGCGCGACCGGATGGTCATCCCGATCGACAACCCCCCGGACGAACTCCAGGAGCTCTTCCTCCACGAGCTGACCCACATCTTCGAGTTCGACATCGTTCCCCGGTCGCTCTTCCGCCAGACGGTGCCGCTCTGGATCGACGAGGGCCTCGCCACCTACATGGAAGACGAGTGGGACCCGCTCGACCTGATGGTGATTCGCGACGCTGCCGTCGCCGATGAGATTCCCACTTTCGAAGCCCTGAATCAGGCCTTCGCCCGCGCTCCCTACTCCTTCGGGGCTTCCATCTTCAACTTCATGGAGGAGCGTTTCGGCAAAGAGGGCGTCCGCCAGTTCGTGTTCTCGCTGCGCCGGGCGGTGACTGGGGGAGTCAGCGAGGAGGTGTTCGAGCAGGCGTTCCGGATGCCCTCGGAGGAGTTCTACCGCGAATACAAGCGGTGGATGAAGGAGCGCTTCAAGCCCTACCGCGACAAGGAGATTCCCGAGGACTACAGCGTGGACCTGTCGCCCCGGGAGGGGCGCTACGTCGGGGCGATCTCGGCGGCGCAGTCACCGTCCGGCGAGGTCATCGCGGTGCTCGCGGGGAACCGCCGGGAGACGGAATACGATGTCGTGCTGCTCTCCGCCCGGGACGGCGAGGTCATCCGCAACCTGACCCCCGGGTACGCGGGCGAATTCATCAACGTGGTGGGGTTGACCGGTGAGGACCAGCTCATCGGCCGGAACCTGAGCTGGACCCCGGACGGGTCGCAGGTCGCCTTTTTCGGGCGGTTCCAGAAGCGCCGGGCGCTGCTCTTCGCCGACGTGGTGGAATCGAGGATTGTCCGACGGATCGAGATGCCGCTCGACCGCGCCAAGTTCCCGCACGTCGGGCCGGATGGCCAGTGGGTTTACTTCACCGCGCTCAACAACGCGATCTCTGATCTGTATCGCGTGAACATCGCCACCGAGGAGATCCAAAACCTCACGCAGGACGACTTCCACGACAAGTTCCCGACGGTGAGCCCGGACGGGGAATGGGCCTATTACAGCCGGCGGATCAGTGGCTACGACAAGCTCTACCGGCTTCGAATCGAGACCGGTGAGAAGGAACAAGTCACCTTCGGCACCTTCAACGACATCGCTCCGATCTTCGCGCCCAACGGGCGGGATCTCGTCTATTCCTCGAATGAAGACGACGGGATCTTCAACATCCGCTCGCTGGACACTGAAACCGGCGACATTCTCCAGTACACGGACGTTCTCGGCGGAAACTTCGCCCCGAGCGTCATCAGGGACCCCGAGACGGGGGAGGAGACTCTCCTCTTCACGAGCTACTACAAGGGGAACTGGGGGCTCCACACGCTCGGTATGGACGAACCCGTCAAGGAGATCTTCGCTGACACCATCGTTCGCACCCCGGGCCCGGTCATCGACTTCGTTCCCACCGTGAACCATCAGGTCATCAGCGAGAACAAGCGCGAGAAGGGCCGCTTCGAGAAGCTGTTCCTGGATGGGCCGCCGCCCATCACCGCCGGGTTCACGAGCGACTTCGATTTCCTCGGCGGCACGGCGATCTCACTCTCGGACGTGCTGGGCGATGATCGCCTTTCGTTCACCGCGTATTCGGTCCGTTCTTACCGCATCTACAACGCCCAGTACGCGAACCTTGCCGGGCGGCTCCAGTACGCGGTGGAGGCGCACGACCAGACCTCGTTCTTCTACCCGTACCTTCCTTACTACATCTCGAATTTCTGGTCGCGCTCCGACAGCATCGGCACGATTCGTTCCTCCGGCGCTTCCGCCCGGGCGCTCTATCCACTCAGCCGTTTCCGCCGGTTCGAGATGGGAATCGGCTACGACTACCAGAGTTCCGGCTTTGAGAACATCTATCTTCAGCCGGGCGAGGATCCGCTGTTTCCCAGCGACTTCATCGATCAGTACGACGACTTCTACACGCGGATCTTCCCGAGCGGGCACCTCCTGCCGGCGCGCGCCGCCTTCGTGCAGGACACCATCCGCTTCCGTCAGCTTGGCCCGGCGGTGTTCCCGCAGGCGGGAAGCACGGTGTATGCGGGCATCGAGTGGTCCCCGGGGGGCGCCTTCCTTTCCCGCACCACGTTCAACCTTGACGCCCGGAAGTACTTCCAGCTCACCACCGCCAGCGTGCTGGCGGCGCGCGTCAAGTGGTTCCACAGCGCCGGTGACGCGCCGGGCTTTTTCTGGTTCGGCGGGAACGGCGAGCTCCGCGGTTACCCGCTCTACTCGTTCGTCGGGAACCGGGGCGGCCACGCCACCGTCGAATTCCGCTTTCCGATCATCGATGCCGCCATCACGCCGCTCGGCCTCATCGGTCCGCTGCGCGGCAGCTTCTTCGTCGATGCCGGCGGCGCTGCGTATGCCGGCGACGATTTGAACATCTATTCGTCCGAGCGCCGGGAGTCGAGACTGGGGAACCTGTGCGGTCCGCGGCAGAACGTCGTCTGCATTTCCGAAGGCGCCGGCCTCGACGATTTCGTCGCCTCCTACGGCTTCAACGCCCGCGTCTATTTCCTGGGGCTCCCGCTGAACTTCGCCTGGTCCAAGCGCACCGATTTCGCGACCACCCTCGACGGCTGGAAGTTCGACTTCTGGATGGGCTGGCCCTTCTAGTCTCGAGCGGTGTCGGGGCGGGGCGTGTGCCCCGGGAGCCGGATCCGCCGCACGGCGAGGGGCCGTGCGCCCCGCCCCGACACCGCCCGGCACTTCGTGCCGCGAACCGCAACTCCCTCGCGCGCTGAGGCGCGCTTCGGCGAGTTCCGGTTCGTCGTTACTTTTTTGTGAAAGGGGGAGTGCCCCCTTTCACGCATTCCCCCCGAACTCGCGGGCAGCGAACACGTTCGCTGCCATCAGTTCATGCCATCGTTCGGTCGGGGCGGGGCGTGTGCCCCGGAAACAGAATTTGCCGCAAGGCGGGCGGGCTGTGCGCCCCGCCCCGACACCGCCCGGCACTTCGTGCCGCGAACCGCAACTCCCTCGCGCGCTGGCGCGCGCTTCGGCGAGTTCCGGTTCGTCGTTACTTTTTTGTGAAAGGGGGAGTGCCCCCTTTCACACATTCCCCCCGAAACTCGCGGGCAGCGAACACGTTCGCTGCCAACTCACGAATTCCATCCGCCGCACAGCACACAGCCGAACGGGGACGACGTAACGCCCGTGTGCCTGCGCACCGTGCGGCTGGGCACCGATGTGCGGTTTCGCTCCCCTGCGGGGGAGCGATGCCGGCCAGAGGCCGGCGCTCCGACTCTATGTCGGCGTAACGTTCGCTCGGGCGGCCCGGCATGGTGTCCGGACGGCAAGAGTCAGGATCATCGCTCACAAACTGATTTTTGTCGTGAATTTGTCGCGAAATGTGGAATTACAATGGCGCTTGAAGGCTTCTGTGTTGTCCTGTCGCGGGAGGTTGGGGACGTTCGACTTCAAACGCCGGAACCGATTTCGGGAGAGCTGCTGTTGACACGCAAGAACAACTACGAATTCAGCGCTCGCGGGGTGAACGGTGCTCCGCCATCACCCGGGGTCTATGTAGTTTTCGGGCGGACCGGAGGGGTCCTTTACATCGGGGAGGCCGAGAACATGCGGGAGGAACTGACCGAGCATTTTCAGGACCAGGGCGAGCAGGGGCCATTCGTGGCGCACGACGACCTGTGTTACTTCTGCCAGCAGATTCGGGAGGGGGCTCGGCGCAAGGAACGTGCGAAGGAACTCATCCGCCGCTGGCGTCCGCCCGGTAATCGGTAGACGACTCCCCGCTCTGACAACTCGCGGCTTCCATCGGCCGGGTGAGAAGGTCCGCCCTCTCCTAGCCCAGCCGCTGGATCCAGGACACCGCTTCGGGGGCCAACCCGGGCCCGTCGTGCTTGACGTAGAGGTAGAGAGTTTCGACCTGGTCGCGTAGCCGGTCCAGCATCCGGGAAATCACCTGCCGCTCCTCCGGGCTATAGGGCGGGTCGCGGCGGAGGCGGACGTAGGCGAAGTCCGCGGTGATGGAGATTTCCGGATCCCGGTCGAGATCCGTGACACCGGCGACTAGTGTCGCTCCGGCGGCCCGGCATGCCGCCCGGACGGCGTCGCACTGCCATGAATCGTGCCGAAACTCGAGGGCGAAACGGCCTCCTTTCGGGAGGCTTCCGAGAAAACGCTCGAGCCGGTCGTCGTCCCGGCGAAACCAGGGAGGGCACTGGAAGAGGACCGGCCCGAGCCGTTCCCCCAGCGGCTCGAGCGCCTTGAGAAAGGACGCTACCGACTCTTCGGTGTCTGCGAGTCGGGCCCGGTGGGTGATCCCCTGGTGCGCCTTGACGGCGAACCGGAAGGAGTCCGGGGTGCTCGCGGCCCAGGAAGCTGCGAGTTCCGGCTTCGGGAAGCGCCGGAAGGTGTGATTCACCTCGACGCTGCGGAAAACCGACGCGTAGTACCCAAGGAACTCGGCGGGTTTTGTTTTCGCCGGGTAGAAAGCTCCCACCCACTCCCGAAAGCCGTAGCCGGACGTGCCGGCAAGAAGGTTCAACTGCTCTCGAAGAGGCTGTCGAAGGCGGCCTTGGCGTCCCGCGCGGTGTCGAGCTTCCGACCAGTCACGTCGAGAACTTCCGTAGGACGGAAGGAGAGGCACTCATTGCCGGCCCACTTGTTCACGATGCGTTCGGCGATGTCGGCCCGGCACTCGAACCGTTCTTTCGGATCGAAGAGCGCGCAGTGGCGGCACGACCTCAGCGGGGTGTTGCAGGTGGGGCACGTTGAACCGACGACGATGGACACTTCGCCCGTAGGCCACTGATAGCCGCAGCGCGCGCAGCGGGTCACGATCGTGGCGCGCCGGTCCCCGGCGAGCCGCAACGTACGAAGTTGTTCCGTGTTTCCGAGGTCGGCGAGTCGCTCGTTGACCTCGCGCTGGAAACGGCGTTGCTCTTCCGTATCGCGGCGTTTGCGCTGTCCGCGGCGGCGGTACTTCATTCGGGAAGAAAGATCTACGTTTGAAACGAGGGATGGCCCGGTGGGCCATCCGGAGCAGCCGCGCAACGGGTGCGCGACACGTCAGTCAATCGGAGTGCCCGGGGCGACTCAGCGGCGCTGAATCGCCGGCGAAAGGAGCAGGTCGAAGAACGTTAGAAACGCGGGCACTGGCCCCGACTGCTGTTCCCGAAGCCTAACATGCCGCGAAGGTCGAGCGTCAAATCTGGCAGCGCGGGCAATAGAAGGAGGACCGTCCGGCAATCGGTATGCGGGCGATGATGCCCCGCCGGCAGCGGGGACAGGCCGTTCCTTCCCGGCCGTAAACGAAGAACCGGGCGGAGGTGCTCTGGCGTCCCGCCTCGCCGTCGCTCAGGTAGAGAATTTCCGGAGTCCGGGTGCTGCGGATGGACCGGCGCAACGTCCAGCGGATTGCCCGATGGAGTTTTGCCGCCTCCCGATTTCCGACGTGGGTGGAACTCCGGGCGGGGTGGATTCCCGCGCGCCAGAGCGCCTCGGCCGCCTGGATGTTGCCGATCCCCGCAATCCGGTCCTGGTCCATCAGGAGCGATTTGACGGGTCGGCGGCTGGCGCGGAGCAGGGCGGCGAGTCCCTTGCCCGTGAAGGCGGGCCCCAGCGGCTCCGGTCCGAGGCGGGCGAGTCTTTCCTCATCGGCCGGCAGGCAGATCGAAAAGTGGCCGAAACGCCGTTTGTCCGAAAAGACCACCCGGCGCCCGCCGGCGATGCCAAGCGCGGCGCGTACCGCGGGCGGGTCCGCTTCCCCGGTGTGTCGCAAGGCCCACTTGCCGCTCATGCCGAGGTGGCTGAGGAGCGCCGGGCCGCATCCTTTCAACTCGAGACGCAGGAACTTGCCGCGCCGCCGGACCGCGGCGACGGTCAGGCCTTCCGCGGCCGCCCGGATCGCCCTTTCCTCTTGACCCCGCCGCGTCAGCGGGTCCGGAACGCTGACCACCTGCAGGCGTTCGCCGGCCAGCCAGGAGGTCAGGTTTTCCCGGTTGGCTTCGGCCTCCGGCAGCTCGGGCACTGGGCGGGGGCCCGCTACCCGCCGTTCACGATCTCGCTGACCGCGCGGTGGGCCTCGTCGATGGCCGCGTGGGTGTAGGCGTACGCCGCGGCGTCGGAGTTCGCGATGTGGACCTTGCCGAAGGCCTTCCGGCCAATCTCGTTCGGAGCTTCGCCGGGGGCGAAGGGCGGATCCCAAAGCGAGTTGTATTCGAACGAGTACCCGTGCGGCCAGCGGTTCACGGTGAGTCCGAGAATGTCGCGAGCCGGATCGAAGCCTCCGGGCCCCAGGGCCCGGGCGAGCTGGGAGCGGGTCTCGCGCTCGAACGTCTCGAAACTCATCTGCAGCAGATCGTTTTGGCCGGCCTGATGCTGGACCCGGGCGCTCGCGCCCGGGAGACAGGGCGTGCGCACCGCGTGCAGCACGACGAGATCCTCGGGGCCGCTCGAGAAGTCGTAGCCCCCGATGCTCACCGGAAAATCGAGCGAGACGCTGGCGTGGAATCCTGCCGGGAAGTAGATCCCCGAGGCGCCGAGCGAGACGAAGGAGGTCCAGTTGCGGATGAGAACGTTCGAATAGACGAGCGGCACCTTGGGCGGGTAGGCCAGCGCCTCCCGCTGTTCTCGCGGCAGTTCGGGCACCAGGTAGGGAATCACCCGGTTGTAACAGGCAAGCACGATCTGCCGGGCGCGGACCCGGACTTCGTTTCCGTCCTGCACATAGGTCACGCTGCCCTCGCCGTCCCCGCCTTCCCGCACCCGCACCGCGGTGCTGTTCAGCCGGATGCGGCACCCGGAGTCCGGCCGGTCCAGTGCGCCGTAGGCCAGCCGAGCCAGCACAATGTCTTCGCCGGTGTTTCCGGCGGCGGCCGTGGGCACCAGCTTGCGGACCAGGAGACGGGCGATGGTGGCGTTCCCGTCCGGAAAGTGGAAGATGTAGGGATCGGGATTCTCGTTCGGCTTCGCGGTGAGGCTGAGTCGGGGATGGTCGCCGGTGGTGAGGCCCAGGTCCGAGAAACCCGGATACCCAAGCCCCCAGAGGTCGAGGGCCGGAACCCCGTCCGGTCCCATCCCGAACAATCCGTGGGTGCGCTGGCGGTAGAGCGCCTGGATTTCGGCGCCCATCCCGAGGGTCTCGAGGAACGCCTGGTAGCTGGTGGCCGCCAGTTTTTCCTTCTTGGCCGATTCGTCGAGCTCGGGCCAGGGATCCCCCGGTGACTCTGAGAGGCGGATGAAGTCGGACCGTCCGGTCTGGCTCAGGGGCGCGGCGGTGGCGAACTCCGCTGCCGGACGCCGCCCCATGCCGGTGACCAGCCGGTCCTCGTCAAAGTCCTCCTCGCCGAAGAAGACCGCGTTCTGCAATCCGCGGGACCGGTAGAGGTCACGGTCGAAAGCGGTGAAGAAGAGGTCCAGATCGACTCCGAGATCCTCCAGCAGGCCGTGAACCGCCGAGCTGAACGTCGACGGCGAATCGAGGGACTGGGTTCCACCGTAGGCGAGCACGGTGCGGCCCTCGTGGGTGAACTCGTTCCGTTTCGCATGTCCGCCGAAGTCGTCGTGGTTGTCGAGAACCAGAATCCGCGCCTCCGGGAAGGCCTTGCGGTAGAACCAGGCGGCGCTCAGGCCGCTGATGCCGCCGCCGACCACCACCAGATCGAAGGTCCCCCCGTCGGCCGCGCCCGAGTCGTCCCACGGGCCGGTTCGCTCGAAGCGGTCCCGCATCTCATGCGCGACCTCGAAGGAACCCGGGTGGCTGCCCCGCAACCCGGTGAGCGCCGGCGGATAGGGACCGCCCGGTTCCGGCGCCGTGCAGGCGCCGAGCAGCCACCCGGAAGCACCCGGGAGGGTGAGGGCCCCAAGGCCCAGCGGAATCCCGTTGAGGAAGTCCCGCCGGCTGATTTCCCGCCGCATCCCGAGGTCGCGGTCCCGCTTCCGGCTTCCGCCGCTGGAATCCATGGTGTTCCGATTCCTGGCCATCTCGCTGCTAAGAGCCTGTAGCAAACCCCCGCGGGGTTCAAGCGGCGATGTATCCCGGCCGGCCCCCACCGGAAGAACCGCGGGGGGCCGACTCGCCGCCCCGCGGCCCGTCCGGTAAATTGGCTCTCCCGCTAGCTTCCGGAGGCTCCCCCATGCACACTTCCCCATCGCGGCGCGCCACGCCCGGGGTCCTCTCCCCGCTTATGGCCGCGACGGGCCTCCCGTTGCGGGTCAGGGGCTGGTGATCATGCGACGGCGTCGGTTCCTGACTTCGGTCGCGGGCGTCGCGGTGACCTCGGGCTACCGCGGCGTTTCGGCCGCCCAGCGCCTGAACGGCCGGATCGGGGTGGTCGGCGGGGGCATTCTCGGGTGTTCCATCGCGCTGCACCTCGCCCGGCGGGGCGCTGAAGTCACCGTTTTCGAGCGCGAAGGTCCGGCGGCGGGCGCCACCGGGAACTCCTTCGCCTGGATGAACGCCAATTTCTCCAAGCGGCCGCATTCCTATCACGAGCTGAACTGGCGCGGCATGCAGGGCTGGCGCCGGCTCGAGGCCGAGCTCGAGGGCGCCCTTCAGGTGAGTTGGGGGGGCACTCTGGAGTACCGCATTGAAGCGGACCGCGTCCGGGTGCTCCATGAACAGCTCGCCCGGGCCCAACGTTGGGGGTATCCCGTCCACCAGGTGGACGAAGCGAGGTTTCACGAGCTGGAGCCGGGACTGACTCCCGAGGCGCCGGTTCTCGCTGCGATCTGGGCGAGCGCCGAAGGGCACATCGAACCTCGCTCGGCGACCCGCGCGCTCTGGGCCGCGGCCGAGTCCGCCGGCGCCAGGTTTCTGATTGCCGAGGTCCAGTCGTTGGATATCGGTTACGGCGTCCTGCGCGGTGTCCGGACCTCAGCCGGAGACCACGAACTCGACACCCTGGTGCTTGCCGCCGGCGTGCAGGCGCCCGAACTCGCCCGGCAGGCCGGCGTCGAGGTCCCGCTCGTGGAGTCCCCTGGCATCCTGGCCCATTCGACCCCCGCGAAGTCCGTGGTAAACCGGATCGTGCTGGCGCCGAGCATCCACGTGAAGCAGGCGGCGGAGGGGAAGGTGGTCGCCGGCGTCGGCTTCGCGGGTGCGGGCGCCACGGACCACTCCCGCGCCGTGGGTGAGGAGATCTTCCGAGAGACCGCCAAGGTCCTTCCCGCGGCGAGCGGGTTGGAGGTGGACGAGGTCACCCTCGGCTACCGGGTGCTTCCCAGGGACGGACACCCGATCGTCGGTTTCGATCCCGCGGCTCCCGGCATCTACTTCGCCTCAATGCACAGTGGGGTGACCATGGCGCCCATCATGGGGATGTTCGCCGCCATGGAGATCCTCGACGACGTCGAGGTCGCCCTGCTCGGGGACTACCGGCTCGCCCGCTTCGGAAGCTCCTGACATCCGGGGCGTGGGGAAGCGCCGTACACAAAAAAAGCGCCGGAGCGCCGGCGCAACCCCCTTCGGGCTGCCGCTTGGGGATGGGTGGGTCTTCGCGCGACAGCCCCCGGCCGAGCCGGACGCCGGATGTAAGGAGGTGAACTTTCCAGCGCAATGGAAATATACCACAACTCGGGCCCCATAAACTACTGAATTACCGAGTGTCATAAGCCCGGAAGACAATTTCCAGATCGCGGCGGGCGGTCTCGAAATCGGACCGCGGACGGTGTTCCGGATCTTGGACCGAGCGTAGAAAATCCTGCGCCATCGCGCGAAACCCCAAGAGGTCGGTCACCGGCCCGAGGCGGAGCCGTAACCCCCGGCGTCCCTGGTAGCCAACCACTCCGGCGTAAAGCCCGTTGCTCTCGAAGACGATGCGGCCGTGCGCGCCCTCGATCCGGGAATGCTGGAGGATGCCGCCGGGAAGCGAGCGGACGTTCCACGCGTAGCGCACCTCGCCGCGGGCTCCCGACGGGTACTCGAGTTCCACCAGCGAAGAGCGCTCCGGTTCGGTTGCGCCCGGGAAAGCGGCCTTTACCGAGCTGGGCGTTTCTCCTACAAGTGCACCGAGCAGCGCTACGAAGTGGATGCCGCCTTCGAGAAGGGCGCCGTGTCGGGTGCGCCAGCCGGCGGGTTCCTGTCGGGTCAGCTTGGAGATCCGGACTCGCCGCAGGGGGCCGATCGCCGGGAGCCACGCCCGGAGCACGTCGAGGGAAGGCTTGTACAGGTAGTTCTCGGCGACCATCAGCGAGCCGGGGGGCCGGCCGGCGAGTGCGCGGCCGATGGCTTCCACTTCGCCCGGCGACTGCGCCAGCGGCTTTTCCACGAGGACGGTCTTGCCGGCTTCGAGCGCCGCGACGGCCTGGGCGCCGTGGTGCTCGAGCGGAGAACAGATCGCGACCGCGGCGATGTCCTTCCGCTCGAGAGCCTCGTCAAAGCCGGCCAGCGGTTCGCCGGAGAAGCGCGCCGCGAACGCCCGCGCCGACTCGGGGTTCCGGCTCGTGAACGCGAGCCGGGCGTCTCGGGAGAGGTTGCCGGCGTGCACCCCGGCGATCCGTCCGCAACCGACAATGGCGATCCGCGGCCGGTCCACGGGCGCGGCGCCGGGTTTCCTCGTCATGATGGTTTCCGATGCACGATTCCCTCCGCTACCCGGAGAGCCCCCGCCGCGATGGTGAGGCTGGGGTTCACCCCTCCGGAGGCGGGAAAGGCGCTCCCGTCGGTTACGAACAGGTTGTCGAGTCCCCGCACCCGGCCGGCCGGGTCGAGGGGCGCCTCGTCTGCCCGCTCTCCCATCCGCAGCGTTCCCACGGCGTGGGAGAACGACGAAATCGGCCAGACGTGGGTCGCGAGCGCTCCCGCCGCGCGGAGGATCTTGCGAGCCTTCCGGACGAGCAGTCGCAAGCGCTCCTCGTCGGCGTTCCGGTAACGGTGTTCCACCTGGGTCCTCGGCAGGCCGAAAGGATCCGTTTCGTCGGCCAGGAAAACCCGGTTGTCCGGGTCCGGAGCGTCCTCGGCGACGCAGAGGAGATTCTGAAGCCGGTGCACCAGCGCTTCTGCCAGGAAGGCGCCGGCGAGCCTTCCGGCGGCGCGTCGGACGACGCCGACGTCGGGGGTGTAGATGTCCTGGATGATTCCGACCGCAAGGCCGTCCCGGGTCCGCCGGTCCTCGTAGAAATCGGTGAAACAGACCTGCTTGTGAAAGACCGCTTCCGGGTTCGTCCGGAAGGGGAAGAAGCCGGCGACCACCGCGTTGCAGTGGCGCATGAGAAAGCGTCCGATCGGTAGCGGTCCGCTCCCGTCGCGGGCGGCCAGGCCGGACCGGAGGAGGACCGCCGGGCTCCCGAGCGCACCTGCCGCGAGCACGAAGAGCGGCGCCTCGATGGAGAACGCCTCCCCGGACTCCTGGTCGCCGCAGTGCGCGCGAGCCACTCTTCCTCCGGCGATCTCCAGGGTGCGCACCACGACCCCGGGGCGGACGGTCAACCCCTGGCGTTCGGCGTGGCGGAGGATGCCGGCCGCGTCGTTCTTGGCCTCGATGGCGCACGGGAAGCCGTCGCAGGTGTTACACCGCACGCAACGCGGGCCGCCGCTCCCGGAGAAGTTGATGGCCAGCGGGATGGGAAACGGCCGCAGCCCCAGCGACTCTCCCGCTCCCCGGATCCGCTCCGCCGGCGCCGAGTAGGGGATGGGAGCGAAGGGATAGGCGCCCGAGCGCGGCGGCTCGGAAGGGTCGGCGCCCGCTCGGCCGTGAACGCCCAGGAGCCGCTCCGCCCGGTCGTAGAAGGGCTCGAGATCGTCGTAGTCGAATGGCCAGCGAGCGAAGTCGGCGGGCCGGAGTCGGAGCGACGCGCCTCCGTAGAACGCCGACATTCCGCCCACGGTCTCATTCATCGGGAGCGGACGGAACTGCCGGTCCCCGCGCTGGCGGACGGAGAGCGATACCGGTCCGCGGTAGCGGAGGTCGGTGAGGATCGCCTGGGGGTCCCAGTCCCCTTCGTCCCGGTGCGGCCAGCGGCCGCGCTCCAGCACGAGCACCCGGGCCCCGGCCTCGGTAAGCCGGTGGCCGGCGAGCGCTCCGCCGAGCCCCGAACCGATGACGACGACGTCCCAGCCGGGCGCCCGCCGGGAGAACTGGTGGTCCTCCGAGCGGGACATGGCCCGATGGCGTCCGTTAGCCGGAGGCGCCGGCTTCGAGGAAGGCGGTCGCGGCGACCGCGAGGATCAGCACCCAGGCCCCGTAGTGAAATGCCTCACGGCGGAAGGACTCCACCCGCGGCAGATCGGGCCGGAACTTGCCGGACATGTTCCGCTGGATGTAGGTCTTGTAGTACTCGACCAGGAACCGCTCGAGACCGCCGTTCATGTAGATGAGGATCCCGAGCGCGACCGGTTCTCCGGGTGTCTGGAGCCAATAGAAGATCGGGGAGGCGATCGCCAGGGTGAGCCCGGACCGGAAGAACTTCAGCGTCTGGAATCCCTCGAAGGGAGCGTCCTTCCAGGCGCCGCCGCCGGAAACCAGGAGCCCGGTGAGGTAGGCGACGACCAGGTAGGACCAAAACCCGGTCACCGGGGCCCCGAGGAAGAGAACGGCGATGACTCCCGAAACGAGCACCACGCCCGCCGCGATTCGGAGCGCGCGGCTCCTGACCGGACGCCCGAGAATCGTGAGGGCCGAGGGGACGAAGTACTTCTCCTGCGGCTCCTCCCGGAAGCAGCCCTTGTGAAGCTCGGTCAGGAACCTTTCGAGCCCCATCACCAGGAAGAAAAGCTGGACGAGTCCGAGCCCCGCGATCCGCTCCCGGAGGGCGGGAACCGCGAGCAGGAACGCGAAGATGGCGACCGAGAACAGGATGCTGCGCGGGAAGGTGCGCGGTTTGAAGCCTTCCCACGGCGAGTCCTTGAACCCGCCCCAGAACGAGGTGTAGAGCCCGGAGAGCGCGGATACCAGGAACCCGCCCAAAATGCCCGCGCTCATCGCCGGCTACCGGCTTCGATCGTTTCCGGGAGCCCTTCCGGGGTCACCGGAAGATGTCGAACTGGCGGGTGTACTTGACCGTCAGGCTGCGGTTCTGGGGTCCGATCAGCACGTCGCCGAGTCCCTCGGTGTCGTTGTAAACGAGAAAGAGGCCCGTGCCGGCGGTGTTCAGCCAGCTGAAACGGACGTTCGAGGACCAGATGTCGGCGTCGTCGTTGTACTGGACGAGCGCCTGCAGGTAGATCAGCGGGGTGAAGTTGTAAGCCACCCGGAACTGGCCGAGGTTCGCCACGAAGCTCCCTTCGGCGAGCTCGATGTCGTTGTAGAGCCACGCGGCGGCGGTGATGAGCCGGGTACCCCAGCGGTAGTTGATGGTGGTGTCCAGGGTGCGTTGCTCTCCGGAGAGGAATCCGCCGTAGTCGAGCCCGCCGCTGTAGGAGAACGGGGCGGCGCGGTTCGTGTTCCACCGCCAGCCGAGCTGCCAGTGCTCGTAGGTGCCGGGCGGGATCACGATGCCCTCGCGAATCTCGAAGGGCTCCTGGAGCCCCTCCACGATGCGGTTCATCGCCGGGCTGAGGTGAGCGCCGTTCTCGAAGTCGACGTGGCTGTCCACGTGCAGCCGGCTCGTCTCGAGGAAGCCTTCCAGTGTCTGGAAGCCCGAGTAGGTGATGTGCGGCCGCAGTTCCCGGATGGGCATCGGCAGTTCCTGGAGAAACGCCGGCCGGTAGTAGCCGAAGTAGCCGTAGTCGTAACTGCGGTAGGCCTGGCGGCGGAGGAACCCCACTTCGGGGTTGAAGTTGGCGGCGACCTCGCTCATGCCGAACCAGAGCCGGAGATCCCGGCGGAAATACTCGCCGCGCCCCATGTAGGCGTACTCTCCGCCGTCGAGGAGTTCGTAGCCCGGGGTCTCCGTCCGCGCCGCGAAGCCCGTGAAGGTGAGGGTTTCGCCGATGCCGAGCCGGCCGTCCACACCCCAGGTCCGGTTCCAGTCGTTCTCGGAGTCGATGCCGCTCGTGCCCATCCGGTTTACGAACATGGCGCCGAGCGAGGAACGCTCGCCGAACTCCCGGCTCAGGCTCATCACCGAGAAGTTGTTGGCGGCGACCACCCCGGCGACCTCCTGGGTCTGCATGTTCAGGAAACCCAGGTTGTAGTCGCCGGCCTTGCCTGACAGCCGGGCGCCCCCAAGGATCGGCACCGGCGCGCCCCCGGGTCCGATTCCGATCCGGCGGCTGAAGAACAGATCCACCGAACTCCCCTGGCCCATCGAGAAGTTGCCGGCGTTTTCGAGGAAGAAGGGACGCTTCTCCGGGAAGAAGAGGTTGAAGCGGGACAGGTTGATCTGCTGGTCGTCCACCTCCACCTGGGCGAAGTCGGTGTTGTAGGTGAGGTCCACGTTGAGGGCCGGGGTGATGCCGACCTTGGCGTCCACTCCGAAGTCGGTGTTCGTCTGGCCTTCCACTTCCACGGCGTAGTCGCGCCCGGCGGCGCCCAGCGCGTACGGCGTGACCTTGAAGTTCCGGGGGCTTTGCAGTTCGAGCCCGTGGAGTTCGCCTGCCGACGAAAGCCGGTAGAGGTTGTAGATCCGGGAAACCGGAGACCAATAGTCGTCCTCACGTTTCCGGCGGATGTTGCGGTGGAAGTTGATCCCCCAGGTCTGGGGACTCGAGCCGTAGCGCAGGGTGCGCAGCGGGATCGCGAATTCGGCGGACCAGCCCTCATCGGTAATCGCCGTTGCCACCGTCCAGCTCGCGTCCCAGTTCACGTTGAAGCCGCCCCCGGAGCCGGTGCCGGCACGCCGCATCTGGGGACCACCGCCCCCCCCGCCGCCTCCGCCGCCGGCGTTGCTCAATTGGCCGTCGTACTCGAGCCCCGCCGGGGTGGTCCCGAAGACGAAGCCGTTCTGCAGGTCGTGGTAGGTGTCGAAAACGACCCGGAAGGAGTCTGTATCGTCCATCCCGGAGTCGCGGCGCGCGTCGCTGGCGATGATTCCCGACGGGTCGCTGTCGTAGAGCATGGCGCCGATGTAGACGGCCTCCTCATCGAAGAGGATCCGGACTTCGGTGCGCTCGCTGGCCGGCTCTCCTTCAAAAGGGTCGGCCTGTACGAAGTCGGTCAGCGGTTCGGCGGCCGCCCAGACGTCCTCGTCGAGACGGCCGTCGATCGCCGGCGCCTCGATGGTTGGCGCGGCCCGTCCGATCCGGACGCCGCTGGCGGTTTCTTCTTCAGCGCCCAGGCCGAACCCGGCCGCGAGGGGCAGGGCGCCGAGGACGAACAGGGGGATAGCCGGGGAGCGCATAACCGGTCAAATTTACTTCGCCGGAGCCTTCGGCGCATCCTTGGATGGGGCGCGTTCGTGAACCGCCGGAAAGAGGCCGATGAAAGGGGGGGCACATCGCGGTTCAAGGCGCCGCGCCGGACCGTTCCGGCAGGCTTGCCGTGACATAGTTCGCGCCGCGCGAGAGGAGATTCCCGAGCCCATGAACCACAGATCCCCGGCCAGCACCCGCGAGTTGCTTGATTTCGCTACCGAGATCGGCTGGGAGGCCGGGCGCCTCATCATGCGCCACTTTCAGGTCGGGGTAGGCGTTACCACGAAGCCGGACCGCACCCCGGTCACCGAGGCGGACATCGCCGGCGAAAGGCTCCTGCGGAAGCGGATCGAGGCCCGGTTCCCGGGGCACCGCATCCTCGGAGAAGAGGACGGCGAATCGGGATCGGACCCGACCCATCGCTGGATTCTCGATCCGATCGACGGCACGACCTCGTTCATTCACGGGGTGCCGCTGTTCGGGATGCTGATCGGCCTCGAGATCGCGGGCGAGGCGGTAGTGGGCGTCTGCAACATCGCCGGGCTCGGCGAAATGGTCACCGGCGCCAGGGGAGAGGGGGCGTTTTGGAACGGCCGGCCGGCGCGGGTCTCTCAAGTGACCGAGATCGTGAACGCGCTTGCCACCACCACCGATCCCGCGACCATCGGCCCCATCTGGGACGCGGTGGGCGCGAAGGGCGCGGTCCGGCGGACCTGGGGCGACGCCTTCGGGCACGCACTGGTCTGCACCGGACGTTCTGAAATCGGCCTCGATCCGGAGATGAAGGCCTGGGACTCGAGCCCCTTCCTGCCGATCCTCGAGGAGGCGGGGGGCCGGTTCACCGACTGGGACGGCAACCGCACGATCCACGGCCCAAACGCGCTGAGCACGAACGGCGCCCTCCACGACGAGGTGCTGGAACTCCTCGCCGAAGTCAGAGGCAAGTAGCCGGCCGGGGCGACAGGCCGGGTAACACGCGCCGGCGGCCTTCCGGCCGGCGTCGCCGCGTTCCCGCGGGAACGGCTCAGCCGCCCGGGCGGTTGGCGACGATCGCGACCCGGGTGCCGTCCGGGCTCACCGCGAGACGGGTAATGCCCTCGACGCCGAGGGCCGAGAAGTCGGCGATCTCCGCCCAGTCCGAACCCTCCGACCAGGCGAACAGGCGCGAGTCGTCGCCCATCAGGATTTCGCCCGCGGGCGTCCACGCGTAGTCCTCACGGCCCGGCAGCGTTCGCGTGATCCGCATCGCGGTTCCGGTGGCGGGGTCGAGGCGTTCGATCCACCACTCCTCGTCCGAGACCTTGCGGACGAAGGAGACCTCCTCCGTCCCCGGAATCCGGTGAATGGACCGGCCCGGACGCTCGGCGACGATCCGGATCTCCCCGCTCAGCGCGTCCCCGACCTGGAGGGTGGCCGGATCGCCGAGGATGAACATCGCGACGATGTGTTCGTTGGCCCACGCGTGGTACCCGACCGGCTCGGCGGTGGCGAAGATCGGCCCCACCGCTTCACCGGAGAGGTCGTAGCGCCACAGGTACTGCTTGCCGCGGATTTCGTGGATCGCGGAAAAGGCCTCCTGTCCCGGGATCTGGATCGCCGAGAACTCGCTGGCCCCCTCCGTGTGTGTCACCTGCTCGGAGGCTCCGGGGCCGGCGCCGGATCCCGTTCGGGAGGTCATCCCAAGGCGCATGATTTCGGTCTGGCGCCGGTCCAGCGCCGCCGTGTGGAGGATGGCCGAGCCGTCGAGGAGGAAGCTGGGCTGGTTGTCGTAGCCGTCGCGGTCGGTCGCCGGCTCCAGGTCGGAGATCGAGAGCGCGCCGCCGTCCGAGACGAGGGTTCCCAGCCAGATGTCGGTGGCGGGCGCCCCGGCGGCCGTCGGGACGTAGTCCTCGGGCGCCGGTCCGATCTCCGGCATCGGCCCGTCCGGGGGCTCGGCCGGGAAGGAGAGCGCGGTCCCCGCGTCCGCCCGCTCGTCGCCGGCTCCCGGCTCCGTCTCGTCGCCGTCACCGGTGGCGCAGCCCGCCAGAGCTCCCGCTCCGTAGCCACCGAACAGCACGGCCGCCGCCAGGTGCGCCCACCGCAGGTTCCGCTGGGTCATTCGCTGTCTCCTCAATGCTGGCGCTACCGCGCCGATTTGACTTCGGCCACCGCCTCGCGCACCTGATCGGCGAAGCCCCGGGCCTTCTCCATCACCGCATCCTCGTCCACCGTGGTGATCTCGCCGTCCCGCACCACGATTTTCCCGTTCACCAGCACGGTGCGGACGTCGCTTCCCCGGGTGACGTACACGAGGTGGGAGTAGGGACGGTAGAGCGGCGTCATCCCGGCGCGCCGGGTCTCCACCAGCACGATGTCGGCGCGCTTGCCGACTTCGAGCGACCCGATCTCGTTCTGCTGGTTGAGCACCCGGGCGCCGCCCGTGGTGGCCATCCGGAACACCGTTTCGGCGGGTAGCGACGTCGGGTCGCCGGTCGCGAACTTGTGGAGCTTGGCGGCGGTGTCCATTTCCCCGAACATGTCGAGATCGTTGTTGCTCGCCGGCCCGTCGGTGCCGAGTCCCACCGGAACCCCGGCGGCGAGGAGCGCCTCGACGGGCGCCGCCCGGTCCGCTCCGAGCTTCATGTTGCTCTCCGGGTTATGGGCGACACCGGCGCCGGACGCCGCGACCCGCTGGATGTCCTCGTCCGAGAGGTAGGTCCCGTGGGCCAGCACGGTGCCCGGCCGCAGTGCCCCGATCGATTCAAGGGCCTCGATGGTGCGCATGCCGATCGCCGCCTGGATCCGCTCGTCTTCGTCCCGCGCTTCCACGGCATGGATCTGGAAGGGGGCGCCGTGGCGCTCGGCAACGTCGAAGGCCGCCTTCGTGGGTTCCAGCGGGGTGGTGTAGAGGGCGTGGGCCGCGGATCCCGGAATGAGGAGCGGATGGCCCGCGTATTTCTCGAAGAACGCGTCCGCCTCGGCGAGCGATGCCTCGGGAGTCGCGAAATCGGGGGTGGGAAAACCGATCACGTGCGGGCCGACCACCGCCCGGATCCCCGCCTCGATGGTGGCGCGCGCCACCTCGTCCCGGAAGTAGTACATGTCGGCGAAGGTGGTGGTCCCGCTCTTCAGCATCTCGATGGAGGAGAGGAGCGTCCCCCAATAGACGAAATCGGGGGCGACCAGTGCAGCTTCGGCCGGGAAGATGTTCTGCTCCAGCCAGTCCATCAGCGGCAGGTCGTCGGCGAGCCCCCGGAGCAGCGACATGGCGGCGTGCCCGTGGGTGTTGATGAGGCCGGGAATGACCAGTTGGCCGGTCGCATCGAGCGTGGGGATTCCGGCCGGCCGGGGCGCCGCCCGGTCGAATAGACCCACGATCCGGTCTCCCTCGATCAGGACCGCGCCGCCTTCCAGGATCGTCCCGGTCTCGTCCATGACCACGACCGTGCCCCCGTCGATCAGCAGGCGCTCGGCCGGCTGCGCGACGGGCGCCTCGGCACCGGAGCACGCGGCGCCAGCCAGCGGGACGGCCAGGAGCAGGCCGTGGGTGGGGATGGGGGTCATGGGGTCGTCCTTCGGAGGGTGGGAAAGCTAGCAGCCTGTGGGCTCACGCCTCGGAAGCGATCACTCCCGCGGCCTCAGTTCCTTCCAGCGTTCGATGAACGCGACCGCGGCATCGATGAACGCTTCGGCCTCCCGCCGCCCGCGCTCCACGCTCGATGCCTCCAGATCGCGCACGCTCCAGACACCGGTATCGGTGACTTCCCGGGCGGACGTGCCCTTGCCGGTCTCCTCGGCCTTCAGGTTCTCGGCAAGAAACACCCTCAGCGCGGTGGGATCGCCCGCGACCACCTCGGGAACCATCCGTTCGAGGTGCTCCGGCATGGTGAGGGTCGCGGTCCGCGCCCTTGCCAGATCCACGAGATCGGGGATGAGGTAGAGCGAGCTGGACGTCTCGCCCACGCCTCCGTGTCGATCGAAAACGGTCTCCTCGGAAGGGGACTCCGAAGGGGTCTCCTCGCGAAACGGTCCTGACGCCGCCCCGAGTTCGACGGCGATCCCCTCCGTCTCGTGGTTGATGCGGTCGGCGATGTACTGAGAGATGACGCGATTGCCCCCGTGCGAGTTCAGGATCAGGAACCGCCGGAAGCCGTGCCGCATCAGGCTCTGCGCGGCCTCGAAATAGACCTGCTGGATCGTTTCGGCCGGCAGGCTGACCGTTCCCGGAAAGCCCAGGTGATAGGGCGCGTTGCCCACGAAGAGGATCGGGGCCACCAGCACGTCGGTGCGCTGGGCCACGAGCTTGGCGCGCTCCATACCGTTCAGGAAGTCGGTGCCGATCGGGAGGTGCGGCCCGTGCTGCTCGAGGGAACCCACCGGCATGAGCACCATGTCGGTGCGGGTGAGGAGATCCTCCACCTCCGTCCAGCTCATGTGCGGCAGGTAGTTCTTGATCTTCGCTTCGCCCCGGAGCGGGTTCGTCTGGGCGCTGAGGGGACCCGCCGTCAAGAGCGCGCCGAGGATGGCTCCGATGACGGCAAGGGCGAGGGTTTTCCTGGACATGTCGATTCCTCCTGGGGAGCGATTGGCTGGTTGCGAGCCGGCTGGCTCACGTGAAACGGCCCCGCCGCAGCCGGTTCAGCGCGGCGGCGATTTCGTAGCGCCGGGGACGGGCAAGGCGGCCGGGATGCGCGCCCGCGCGGCCCTCGGGGGTGAGGGATTCGAGCCCCGCCTCGTCGAGCCGGGCTTCGAGGGCGTCGAGCAGTCCGCCCACCGAGCGGCCGGCGAGATCTCCCGCGGCGGTGGCCAAAGCGTACCCGGCGGCCCGCGTCTGGCTCTCGTCGAACAACTGTTCCACCGCCCTGAGGTCCACTTCCTCCGCTCCGTAGAGCAGGAGATCACGGCGGGTCGCCCGGATTCGCGGGCTCCCCTTGCGCCCGGCGGGATCGAAGCTCCGCGGATCAGGACACCGGGCCTGCCGGCAGAATCCGGCGGCGCCGGCCTCTGCTGACCGGCGGGTCGGGAACTGCGCGGCGACGTCGCGCGCCCGGGCGGTGACTTCGCGCGGGTGGTAGTCCGCCAACTGGATCACGGTGTCGGCGGCGTCGAAGTAGTCCCCGGAGCCCCCCATGACCAGGATGGTGGAGACCCCGTGGTCTTCGAAGAGTTCCCGCACGCGATCGAGGAGGGCGACGATGGGCTCCGCGTCGCGCGCCACCAGCGCCTGCATCCGGGCATCCCGAATCATCAGGTTGGTGGCGGAGGTGTCCTCGTCCATGAGCAGGAGTCGGGAACCCGCCTCCAGCGCTTCGACGATGGAGGCCGCCTGGCTGGTACTGCCACTGGCGTTTTCGGTGGTGAAGGCGGCGGTCGGCCGGCCTCCGGGCAGTTCGCGGATGAAGGGACTCACGTCCACCGCAGCAACCGCCCGCCCCTCCTCGGCGCGAATGGTGACCGCGTCGCCGCGCGTTGCGACCCGTTCCCGTCCGTCTCCCGGCACGTGCGGCGCCACCGAGCGGGAAAGCGCCTGGAGCAGGGTTGACTTGCCGTGGAAGCCGCCGCCCACGATCAGGGTCACGCCCTCGGGAATGCCCATGCCGGAGATCTCGCGAGGACCGCTTCCAGGATGGAGCAGGGGAAGGCTCGTTCGCAGCGAGGCCGGGCTCTCGAAGGGGACGACCCCGTCGCCCCGGAGCGGTTGTTCGCTCGCGCCGTGCGCCCGGGGGAGAAGCGCCCCGTCGGCCACGAACGCGACGAGCTTCCGGCTGCTGAGTTCGGCGCGCAGGTGCTCCTGCTCTTCGATGGTGTCCACAAAGGACTCCGCCGCCCCCGCGGGGAGGCTCCCGCGGGTGAGCGCCTTCCGGGCCACCCTCGGGAGTTCCCCGGTCAGCAGGTCCGCGGCCCGGCGCCCGAGGATGCGGCGTCCGGCCGCCGGCAGGCCGACCTCGATGCGGGCTTCGACGAAGTCCAGGCCGGCCGCATCCCCCGAAACGCGGACCGCGGTGCGTTCCAGTGCCTCCTGGCCGCCCGCGTCGATGCGGATCTGCCCGCTGTGGCCGGAACCCGTCGGACTACCGGACCGGGGAACCGCCGCGCGGAATTGGCGGGCCAGGAAATCGGCCAGGGCCACCCGCCGGATCCGGTTCGAGAACAAGGCGGGGCAAAGGCCGGCAACCGCCCCGTCCATCCGAATCCGAATGCGCGAGGGGGGTGCGAAGGGATCGCGGGCCACCCGGTCCACGAACATCGTGATCCCGTCGCCGAGCCGCCATTCCCCCTCGAGATCCCGGTAGGCCGGGTATCCGCGCCCATCGAGGCGGCCGCAGGCGCCGGCCAGATCGGAGCCGCTCCCGGGTGCTGCTCTGCGCGCCCGGCTGGGCGGGAACGAACGGGCGCGGTGCGCGGTGATGAGGTTCCTCCCGGGTTGGCTGGCCGAAAACGATCATAGTGCGCCCCACCGCGGACGCCGGGGCGGCGGCCCCGGAAGTACCATGCCCGGAGGGCATGGAACCCGTAGCCAGAAGACGTTCGTACTGGGCCGATCGGACGGGTGAGCTTCGCGCCCGGCTGGCCGCGGCGGTGCCCGCGGAGGAGTTGCGCCGGCTGCACCGGCGGCGGCCGCTCCTGCATTTCCTGGTGCTGGGGTGGCAGTTCCTGCTGCTCTTCGGCGCGGGCGCGGTCGCCTGGCTCGCTCCCGATTGGTGGATCTGGATCCCGGCCGCTCTGGTCGTCGGGTTTACGGTCTTCAACTTCACGGTGATGCTGCACGAAGTCGTGCACGAACTCGTCTTCGAGGCCGGCGGACATGCCGGCCACCGGGTGCTCCGCCACCTGTACGCGTTTCCGAGCGGAATCTCGGCAACCCAGTTCACCCGCTGGCATCTCGATCATCACGCCCAGCTCGGGGACGCCGAGGCGGATCCGAAACGGCACTGGTTGTCCCCAAAGCGAAACGCCCGCTGGTTCAAGGCCCTCTACCTGACCCCGGCGCTCATCCCGATCTATTTCCGCGCCGCCCGGCGGGAGTCGGCCGGCTACCCGGAGGACATCCGGCGCGCCATCTCCCGGGAGCGGACGCTCACGGTCGCGGGGCATCTGGCGATCATCGCGGGACTGATCGCGGCCGGCGGCTTCTTCGCGGCGTTGAAGGCCTACCTCGTTCCGGTGTTTCTGGTCTTTCCCGTCGCCTTCACCGTGAACCGGTTGGGCCAGCACTACGACATCGTGCCGGAAGATCCGGCGCGCTGGGGGAGCCTGCTGCGCCCGTCACGGTTCTGGGACATGGCCTTCCTGTGGTCCGGCTACCACCTCGAACACCACTACTTCCCGCGGGTGCCGTTTTACAACCTCCGGGCGCTGCACTTCCTGTTGCGGCCCTTCTTCGACGAGATCGGAGCCCGTCCCACCAGCTACGGAAGGCTCCTCTGGCAGTGGTTTGGCCGGAATCGGGCTCCGCACACGGATTGGGGCAAGCCCGTCGAATCGTCCTCCTGACCGCTCTCGGCCGTGTCAGAATCCACGGCCATGGCCGAAGGAGTCGTGAAGTGGTACGACCGCCGCCGGGGTGAGGGTTTCATCCAGCGCTTCGAAGGACCGGACGTGCACGTGCCAAGCAACGCGCTGTTGGACTCGCAACCGGGCTTCCTGATCGAGGGTCAGGTAGTGGAGTTCGAGCTGCTCAAGATCCCGGGGGGTTACCGCGCCCGCGCCGTCCGGGTGGTGGCGTCCGGCCCCGACCCGAACGACGAAGCGCCGCCCGCGCGGTAGCGGGAGCTGCCGGTCCGGCTCCGGATCGTCGGCGTCGCGGTGTACCCACGAACTCGGGTGTCCGGCGCGGGTGTTGTTTCCCGCGCAGGTGTACCGCGTGTCACGTCACTCTGTAATCTCGATTCCGGGGTCCGGCGGGGGCGTCGTTCCCGGCCCCCAACGCCGGCGCAGCCTGCCCCGGAATCGGGCTGCCGCTAGAAGCGCTTGAGCGCTTCGTCTTCGGAATCGGTAATCGTCAGGATCTGGTTGAAACCGCTGATCTTGAAGACTTCGAGGATGTGCTCCTTCATCTCGCAGAGCACCAGCCTTCCCTTCACGCCGGCCAACCGCTTGGCGAGGATCAGCAGGACGCGCATCCCCGTCGAGTTGATGTAGTCCAACCGGCCGAAATTCATCACCACCTGGGTGGCGCCCTCCGGCCCGACCGCGTGCGCCATCACCGCCTGCTCGAACTCGCTGCTCGTGCGGGTGTCGATACGCCCCTCGGGCGACAGCACGAGCACTCCGTTCTTCGTTTCATCCGTCAGATTCATGAGTTTTCCTCCTGGTCGCCGGCTGAAAGCGACCGGGTCAGTGTGATCCGGTTTCGATCCTTGATCCGTTCGTAATGGGTAGTCGTCATCAAGGACTGAACGAGAAAAACACCGAGTCCACCGATTGGCCTCTCCTCAAGGGGGAGAGTCGTGTCGGGGACCGGCGCCTCGTGAAACGGGTCGAATGGTATCCCGTGATCTTCGATCTCGATGTGGAAGGTCTTGTCCGCGATCGTGGCCCACAGGTGGATGTGGGCGTCTTCGAGGTTCCTCGTTCCATACTTGATGATGTTGGTGACCAACTCGTCAACCGAGAGGGTGATTCGCTGGGTTTGGAGTGGCGCCACACCATGCGTGCCCGCGAACTCCTCAAGAGCCACGAGCATCTGACTGAGCTCGGCCAGATCCTTCTCCAGCTTGAAGGAGAAAGCCGGAGCGCCCGTCCTTCCGCCGGAGCCGCGCCTGCGTGCCATCGGGGGGGCTACTCTATCGCTAGTGGGCTTTTGAGTGTCGCGCCCTCCAGCCGGGTGGGACCGCCGGAGGGTTCCGTCTCCACGGCGGCGATGTTGACGCACACCTCGAGTTGTTGCTGAGCGCCGCCCCGAAAAGTGCCCCGCGTGGGGGGCACGTCGCGATAGTCGCGACCCCTCGCGACCCGGATGTGATGCCCGGGAGCAACGGTGTTGTTCGTGGGATCCGCCCCCACCCAGCCCACTCCGGGCAGCAGGCACTCGATCCATGCGTGGCTGGCCTCCGCCAGCGCCTGTTCCCTCTCCCCCCGGACCGGAAAGAGATAGCCGGAAACGTATTGGGCGGGGATTCCCCAGCCTCGCACGATGGCGAGCATGATGTGGGAGAAGTCCTGGCACACACCGCTCTCGGCGGCCAGCGCGTCGTCGATCGGCGAATCCACGCGGGTCCGCCCCCGCTCGAAGGCGAGGGCGTCATGAATACGGGCCGTCAAGTCCCGGATCGAGGCCAGGGGTGTTTCGCGGCGCTCGATCCCGTGACGGGCAGCGAAGCTGGCGAGGGCGGGAGTCGGCCGAGTCAGCGAGGTGGGGTGGAGCAGGTGCCACGTGGAAGGAGTCTCCAACGCACCCATGGAGTCCCACCCCGCCCCGACGGTGGCCGCGTCATCGGGGTCGTTCGCGTGCAGAGCTACGAGCGACCGCGCGGTAACCGTCAATTGGTCGTGTTCGCCGGGTACGTCGAAGAAATGGACCGCGTTCCCGAAGCAGTCCTCATAACTGCCGAGTTCGGCCCCCGGATCCGTGAGGATCTGGAAGGACTCAAGGTGTTGGGCCGAGTCGCTCCGCGGTTCCAGGTAGAGGGTGACGACGGATTCGCGGATCGGTTCGGAGTACCGGAACCGGGTGACGTGCTCGACGCGGTAAAGGGTGGATTCGGGGGCCATCGGCTGTCTACGTCCGCCTTCCCGTCAGCGCCTGGTCTGCCGGATAGAAGATGTAGCGGCGGTAGATCTCGTTGTGGAGGTCGCGGGAAAGCCGGCGCACCTCGGCGAGCGTGGTGGCCAGGTCCTCCCGTTCCTGGGATCCGTAGGCGAGCAGCGCCCGGAGTTGCCCGGCGATTCGGTGCGCCGACTGTAGCGGGTGGCGGGCGCCACCCGCCGGATCGATCCGGCCGAGGCCGTTTCTGATCTCCTCGGCGGCGAAGCGGAGCGTATGGGGCGACTCCGGTTCGTGGATGAGGAAGGTCATCACCTTCCAGGGATCGATGGCTGGCGTGTAGTGCCGGCAGTAGGGCTCAAAGCTCGCGCAGTTCCGGAGGAGCAACGACCAGTCCAGGTCCGTCTCCTGATCGTCGAGAGCGGGGCGGTAGCTGTCGAGGATCCTGGTGGTCACCTGGATGCGTTCCATGAAACGGCCGAGCCGGATGAAATCCCAGGCGAGCCCGTGCCGGAGGCCGTTGTCGGTTACCCCGCGGAAGAGATAGATCTGGGCCGAGGTGTCCTTGTAGAAGGTCTCGGGCTCCTTGGTCCAGAAATAGTGGAGTTGCGTTTCCCGGAGGGAGAGGTAGGTTCGATTGAGCTGTCCCCACATCTCCTGGGTGATCTCCTGCCGCGCCTGCCGGGCGTTCTCCCGCGACATGCCCCAGAGCGACACCATCGAGCCGGGGTTGTCGCTCTCGAAGCTCATGAAATCCGCGAGCGTGTAGGCGTCGGCGAGGAGGAAGGTGTCTTCGAGCTGGTCGCTGTAGAGCGGGTCCCCGCCTGGCGGCGTCACCTGCAGGCTGCGGAACAGGCGGGTCCAGCCGGCCGCGACCTGGGCGGAGGTGTTGTCGGTTACCGAACGGACCTGGACTCCGAGGAGCCGGATGGTCTGGTCCGCCCGCTCGAGGTAGCGGCTCATCCAGTAGAGGTTGTCGGCGACCCGGGCGAGCATGATCAGGTGTCGGTGGAGGCGGGTTTCCGATTCGTTTCGGGGGCATCCACGATCCAGGCGTCCTTGGAGCCGCCGCCCTGGCTGGAGTTCACCACCAGGCTTCCCTTCTTGAGCGCGACGCGGCAGAGTCCTCCCGGGACGATCCGGGTCTGATCCGCCTGGAGAATGAAAGGCCTCAGGTCCACGTGGCGGGGCTCGACATGCGCTCCGACGAGACAGGGCGCCCGTGACAGGGCGAGCGTCGGTTGGGAGATGTAGTTCGTCGGGTTCTCCCGGAGCGCCGCGGCGAATTCCTTCTGCTCCGCGCCCGACGCGTGGGGCCCGACCAGCATCCCGTAGCCGCCGGACTCTCCCACCATCTTCACGACCAGTTTGTCCAGATTGGCGAGGGTGTACGAAAGCCCTTCGGGCTCGCGGCAGAGGGTGGTCGGGATGGAGTCGAGGAGCGGTTCCTCGCCCAGGTAGTACTTGATGATGCGAGGGACGTACGCGTAGACCGCTTTGTCGTCCGCCACCCCGGTCCCCGGGGCGTTCGCGATCACTACCCGGCCCGCGCGGAAGGCGTGGAACAGTCCCGGCACCCCCAGCACCGAGTCCTCGCGGAACGTGAGCGGGTCGATGAAGTCGTCGTCGATGCGGCGGTAGATCACGTCCACCTGCCGCAGCCCGGCGGTGGTCCGCATGAAAACCCGCCGGTTGTGCACCAGCAGATCGCGTCCCTCCACGAGTTCGATCCCCATCTGCCGGGCCAGGAACGCGTGCTCGTAGTACGCCGAGTTGTAAACGCCGGGGGTGAGCAACACGATGCTGGGGTCGCTTACCTGGGACGGCGCCAGCGACCGGAGGGTGGCGAGCAGCAGACGGCTGTACTGCTCCACGTCGCGGACCCGCGAGCGCCGGAAGAGCCGCGGCATGCTGCGTTTGATGGCGTCCCGGCAGGCGAGCATGTAGCTGACGCCGGACGGCACCCGCAGGTTGTCTTCAAGGACCGCGAATCCGTCGTGGGTGCGCACCAGGTCGGTGCCGCAGACGGAGACATAGGCCCCGTGCGGCACCTCCACGCCCCGCATCTCGATCCGGTAGTGCTTGTTGCCGTAGACCAGCTCGGCGGGAATCACTCCGTCCCTGATGATGAGACCCCGGTGGTAGATGTCGTGGAGGAAGAGGTTCAGCGCCCGGAGCCGCTGTTCGAGCCCGCGAGCCACCGCATCCCAGGCGTCGCCGCGCACGATCCGCGGGAGGCAGTCAATCGGGAAGACACGCTCGATGGTCTGCTCGTCACCGTAAACGGTGAAGGTGATTCCTTCGTGGAGGAACGAGCGGGTCACCCGTTCCTGAATCTGCCGGAGATCGTCCGGCGGGGTCTCCCGGATGGTCTCGAAGAAATCGGCGCAGTGCTCCCGCGGAGACCCGTCGGTCTCGAACATTTCGTCGTAAAACGTCGGGTTATGGTCGTACTGACGGAACGCCGGGGCAGCGATGGGGGGGACGGCGGTACGCATTATCGGGACAACCGCTGTTGCCTCCGGCGCGCCGGGTCGGGACCGACGTTCATCCTGGGATCAGGCAGACTTCGGGAGGCCGTTCCGGGCGACGTCCTCGTACACGTTGCAGAAGTAATCCAATTCGGCCATCGTCGTGTAGAGGTTCGGCGTGATCCGGAGCCCCTGGAACTCCTCGTGCATGATGGGGGTGACGATGATGTGGTGCTTCTCCCAGAAATAATCGCGGAGCCGGGGCGCCTCGATGGTCGTCAGGTTGATGTTGCCGATCGCGCAGCTCAACTGGGGGTTCCGTGAGGTGTGGAGTTCCGTATTCGGAAGCGCCGAGAGGCGGTCCGCCCAGGTGTCTTTGAGATAGCGGAGCCGCGCCTCCTTGTTCTTGGCGCCCACCGTGTTGTGGAAGGTGATCGCTTCGCCGACCGCCACGAAGTTGGCCGCGGGATGGGTTCCGATCTCCTCGAACTTGCGGATGTCTGCGTCCATCCGCTCGGGGGCCGGCATCATGGGCCAGATCTTGGGGATCTTGTCCTTCTTCACGTAGAGCATCCCGGTTCCCTTGGGCGCGAGGAGCCACTTGTGGAGGCTCGTGCCGAAGTAGTCGCAGCCGATGTCCTCCTGCTTGAAGTCGAACTGGGCGAAGGAGTGCGCGCCGTCCACCATGACCTCGACGCCCCGCTCGCGGGCCACGTCGCAGACCGCCTTCACCGGCAGAATCTGCCCGGTGAGGTTGATCTGGTGGGACATCAGGATGATCCGGGTGCGGTCGTTGATGGCGTTCTTGAACCCCTCCACGACCTCCTCGTCGGTCTCCGCCGGGGTCGGGATCTGAATGAACTTGAGATCGATGCCCTCGCGCCGCACCCGCTGGCGGATGGTGGTGAGCATCCGCCCGTAGTCCTGGGTGGTGGTGAGGATCTCGTCGCCGGACTGGAGATCGAGGCCCAACAACAGGATTTCCATCGCTTCCGAGGTGTTCCGGACGAGTGCGACCTCTTCGGGATCACACCCGAACACCACCGCGAGCCGCTGGCGCACATTCTCCTTGCGGGGCTGGAGAATCTGCCACATCGTGTACACGGGGGCTTCTTCCGACTCCCAGATGTAGCGGACGAAGGCTTCGGTGACCATCCGGGGTGAGGGGCAAACCCCACCGTTGTTCAGGTTGATGATCGAACGCGTGACGCTGAACGCCTGCTGGATCTCGCTCCAGTAGTTCTCGTCCGAGGCCAGGTCTTCGGGGCTTTGTCCCGTCGTCCGCTGCGCTGCGGCTTCGACGCTTCGGATCGTTTCCGGCCCGAAGAGGGTGGTGACCAGCGCCGCGCCGCCCGCTTCGCCTACCGAACTGAGAAATCGCCTGCGCCGCATTGGTCCTTGTACTCCTGATCGGGAACGCGGGGTTCGGCCGGATGTCGGCCAGCGCCCCGAATTCGGAGGAATGTACCACTCCGGATCGCGTCCGAACCGTGGTGAGGACCGTGGTGCGGGCCCGGCCCGGAAGGCATGACGCCAGCCAGCGAATACCATCCCGTCATGCTCGACGCACTCTCCGATCTGCTGCGCCGGATGCCCCCGATCTTTGATTCGACGGTGGGCCATCTGGTGATCGCGCTGGGCGTCCTGGTGGCCGCCTTCGGTTTCGCGCTGGTGTTGGTCATCCTGCTCCGGCGGATTCTCTTCCGCTTGGGTCTGAGGGAGCGGATTGCTGCCCGGGTCGCGGGCGGCGTCCGCCTGGCGCTCGGGCCGGAGCGCGCCTCGCGGGAGGACGTCGAGTCGATCGCGGGCCGGATCGTCTTCTGGGGCCTGTTGGTCCTGGTCGTCGCGGGCGTCGCCTCGGTGGTGGACTTTTCCGGTGTCGGCGGTATCGGCGGCACGCTCCTGGGCCGGATCATGGGAATGGTGGCCCAGTTGGGGCGCGCCCTTGTGCTCCTCCTGGCCGCCTGGTTCCTGGCGGCGGTGCTTCGCCGCGCGGTGCGGGTGGCGCTCGAGGCGGCGGGGGTGGACGAGCGTCTCGATCGAGGGAGCGACCGGCCGCCGGGCCGGATCTCCCATGCAGTCCCCGAGGTCGTGTACTGGATCGTGCTGCTGCTCTTCCTGCCGCCGATCCTGGCGGCGCTCGATCTCGAGGGTGTCCTGCTTCCGATCGAGACGATCGTGAACCAGGTGATCACGTTCTTGCCCAACGTTCTCGGCGCGATCATCATTTTCCTGGTCGGCTGGTTCATCGCCCGGATTGCGAAGGCGGTGGTGACGAACCTCCTCGCCGCCGTCGGGCTGGATAGCGCCGCGGAACGATTCGGCCTCCGGCGGGTGCTCGGATCGAGGACCCCGTCCGCGCTGGTTGGGGGGATCGCCTACCTGCTGGTGCTGTTCCCGGTGATCCTGACCGGGCTCGACCGCCTGAGCCTCGACGTGATCACCGCGCCCGCGAGCGAGATGCTCGGCCGGGTCTTTGCCGCCCTGCCGTTGCTCCTGGTGGCGGTGGCCCTGCTGCTCACGGCCTACGTGGTGGGACGGGTCATCTCGAATCTGGCGCGCGACCTGTTGCGCGAGGCCGGCTTCGACCACGTGCTGACCCGGATCGGGTTGACCAGCACCGCGACCGCCGACGAGTTTGCGGCCTCGAACGTGGTGCGGGTGGTGCTGCTGGCCCTCATCATGCTGTTTGCGAGCATCGAGGCGGCGAGCCTGGTGGGTTTCGACAACGCGGCTGACCTGTTGACGCGGTTGCTGCAGTTCGCCGGGCAGTTCCTGCTCGGAGTGGTCTTCCTGGGATTCGGCGTGTTCCTCGCCAACCTGTCGGCGCGGGCGATCAGCGCCAGCCGGGTTCCGCAGGCGCGGCTCCTGGCGCTGGCGGCGCGCGTCGGCATCTTGCTGTTCACCACCGCGATCGGCCTGCGCCAGATGGGAATCGCCAACGAGATCATCGAACTGGCGTTCGGGATCGTGCTGGGAGCGGTTGCGGTGGCCTTCGCGGTGGCCTTCGGCCTGGGCGGCCGGGACGCCGCCGCGCGTCAGATCGAGCGCTGGCAGACCCGCATTTCCGACGAGGACCACTAGCCCGTGGGCATGCAGCCAGGGAGCTTTTCCTGGCGCGGACGGGAGATCCGCCGCGCCGCCGTCATCGGGTCGGGTCAGATCGGACCCGACATCGCCCTCCACCTGGTCAAGACCCTGTCGCCCCGTGGGGTGGAAACGGTGGTGCTCGACATCGCGGAGGCGGCCCTCGAAGCCGGCCGCCGCAAGATGTTCCAGAAGATCGAGAAGGGCCAGCAGTCCGGGGCGTTCCGTGATGCCCAGGCCGAGCGGATGCGGAGTTCGGTGGTGTTCACCAGCGACTACGGACGCCTCGGTGGGGTGGATCTCGTCATCGAGGCGGCTTCCGAGGACCTGGCGATCAAGCGGCGCATCTTCCGGTCGGTCGAGGAACTGGTTGGTCCCGAGGCCGTGCTGCTCTCGAACTCGTCCCATATCGAGCCATCCCGCATCTTCTCGGATCTCGCCGCACCGGAGCGGGCGGCGGTGGCGCACTACTTCTTCCCGGCGGAGCGGAATCCGGTGGTCGAGATCGTTGCCGACGATCCGGCGCGGCCGCTGGTCCCCTGGTTGCTTGGCTTCTACGAGGAGATCGGCAAGGTGCCGGTGGCCGTCGCGAGCCGTTTCGGCCACGCGCTGAATCCCATTTTCGAGGGGATGTTCCTCGCGGCGGCGCTGGCGGTCGAAGAGGGACTCGGGACCTCGAAGGAGGTGGACGACGTGTCCCGCCGGACGCTCCGGCTCGGGATCGGGCCCTTCACCGCGATGAACCTGACCGGCGGCAATCCGATCGCGCACGAGGGGTTCGCCGCGATGCACGAGCGCCTCCATCCGTGGTTTCGGGTGCCGCGGCTCCTCGACGAGGCGGTGGCCGAGGCCGGGCCCACGGGCCGGGTCTGGGACGTTCCGGCGCGCGGCGAGGAGGTGAGCGTTCCCGAGGAGCGCCGAAAGCGCATCGAGGAGCGGATCACGGCCGCCTATCTGGGGCTCGCCGCCTGGACGGCCGCCGAGGGCGCCATCTCCGTTCCCGATCTGGACATGGCGTGCCACCTCGCCCTCGCGGTGGTGCATCCCTTTGGGCTCATGCGGAAGCTGGGGGCCGCGCGGGTTTCGGAGCTCCTCGCCGCCTACCGGGAGCGGGAGCCCGATTTCTTCGCTCCCGCCGGCTTCGCGGACCGGCTTCCCGGGTGGACGTCCCGGCCGGTGTCACGGGTGGGCCGCCGCGACGTTCCGGCGGGGTCCGGCGCGGTGGCGGTCCTGACCATCCGCCGGCCCGAGGTGCTCGGAGCGCTCGATGAAGAGGTGTTCGGCGAACTGGGCGCCCGGGTCGAGGAAGCGGTGGCGGACGACGGGGTTCTCGGGGTGGTCATCACGGGGTTCGGAGTGAAGGCCTTCGTCTCGGGCGCCGACGTGCGGATGCTCGGCCGCGTCCGGTCTCCCGAGGACGGCGAGCGGGTTTCACGCGCCTCCCACCGGATCCTGGACCGGATCGCCGCATGCGGGAAGCCGGTGATCTGCGCCCTGAACGGGATGGCGGTCGGGGGCGGCAACGAGTTGGCCATGGCTTGCCACGCGCGCATCGCCCGGGAGGGCCTGAAGGTGCTCGCGATGCAGCCGGAGCCGAACCTCGGCATCATTCCCGGCGCCGGCGGGACCCAGCGGCTGCCGCGCCTCGTGGGGATGGAGGCCGCCTGGGAGATCCTGAGGACCGGGCGGCCGGTTTCGGCGGAAGAGGCCCTCCGGCTCGGACTCGTCAGCGAACTCGTGCCCGGCGAACGGCTCCGGGACCGGGCGGTGGAGATGGTCGCCGAGGCGGCGTCGGGATCCGGGTCGCTACCGCCGATCGCGGACGGACCGATCCCCGTTCCCGAAGAACTTCCCGAAGTCGGCCTCGGTCATCTGTCGCGGGCCGTGGACGCGCTCATCCAGCGGGCCGCCCGGGAGGGCGCGGCCGGCGATCTCGCCGCCGGACTGGACCTCGAAGTCCGCCTCTTCGGCGAGGGGTGCTCCCTCGAGGACATGCGGATCGGGGTGCGGAACTTTCTGGAGAACGGCCCCCGCGCCAAGGCCCCGTTCGTACACCGCTGAGCGGAGCGCCGGCCTCCTGGCCGGCGCTCCTGGGCGCTCCTTGCCTTACTTGCCGAGGCCGTCCCAGAGCTCGTTCATGCCGAGCTGGTAGGCGAACTTGCGGAGCGAGTCGGTGGTCTTCAGGTCGAGGAGGATGCCTCGGGTGCGGCGTTCCTCCTCGACCGCGGCGGCCTCCTGGCCGGGAAATTCGATCCGGGCCCGCCGCAGTTGGGAGAGCCGCTCGACCATGCTGTTCCGGAACCCGGCCCAGGGCGCGAAGGCGCGGACCCGGAAGGCCAGGAAGAACTGTCCGGTGCCCCCGTGCACGGGCTCGGGCCGGGGCTCCGCCGTGAATTCCGCCGGGAGCGCGGCGCCTCCCAGGCTGATGAGGAACTCGAGCGCCAGGGCGAGGGCGAGATCCCGCTCCGCTCCACCCTCGGCGAACCGGAGGTTCAGGACGAGGGGCGCCGCGGTCTCGGCGGTCGGCACCGCGATGCCGAGCGCCACCGGATGCGTGGCGGCCGGAGAGGTGTCCGGCTCCGGGGTTAGCGGATCGCCCGCCATCGCGATGCCCGCCATCTGGTGGGTGAGCGTGAGCGCCGCGAAGTGTCCGGCGGAGCCAAGACGGTTGCCGCGCCGCACCGCGGTGCTCCCGACGCCGTGGCGATTGGCTCCGCTGATGGCCTCGATCATCGCGCGGCGGGCGACCGCGGGCCCCGGCCCGTTGTCGCCGTCGAGCACCGCGGTGCCCCCCGAGGTGGCAACGAGCTTCATGTCCGGTTTGGCATTCACGTGCCGGGTGGAAAGTCGCTGGGCCAGATCCGGCAACCAGACCACCCCGTCCTCGTCGTCGCCCGCGAGGTTGGCGGCCACCATCGCGTCCGCCGTGTGGGAGGCGAGTTCCGGCGCCAGCCGCACCCGCTTCAGGGATTCCCGGACGAAAAAATGGAGTTGTCCGTGCCGGACACGGAGCGGCAGTCCTTCTCCGCTCATGAGAAGAGCTCCCGGAGCGTTCCGCTCCAGCCCCAGAAAAGCACGACCACGATGGCCGCCGGGATGACCCAGCGGATCCAGAAGAGCCAGAGGTCTCCAAGGGGCTTGGTGGAGCCTCGGCCCGCTTCAGCAAGTGCCCGCCCCCGCGAGACGAACCACCCGAGGCCGATCAGCGTGAGCGCCGAGCCGATCGGCTGCATGGTGGAACCCCAGATCAGGTCGCTCCAGCCCAGGTAGTCGGCGCTCACCATCGAGGGGAGGGCGACCGGGATCTGGAGCGCGACAGCGAGGGCGACCACGGTGCGGCGGCTCCACCCGGTCCAGGGGATCGCCGAATTCACGATCACCTCGAGGGCGGCGAGCGCCGAAAGGAAGGCCGCCAGGAAGAGGGCGAGGAAAAAGACCGGGCCGAAGAACTCGCCTCCGGGCATTGCGGCGAACACCCGGGGCAGGGTGAAGAAGACGAGCGGCGGCCCGGAGGCGGGCTCGACCCCGAGGGCGAAGGCCGCCGGCAGCACCGCGAGCCCGCCCAGGATGGCGGCGCCGCAATCCCCGAAGATCGTCGTGCCGGACAGCCGGCGCAGGTTGGCGTCCGAAGGCAGGTAGCTGCCGTAGGCGAGAAAGAAGGTGCCGCCCAGCGAGAGGCTGAAAAACGCCTGCCCGAGCGCCGCGAGGAAGGTCTCGGCGCTCACGTTGCCGAGGTCCGGCCAGAGCAGGTAGCGGACCCCCTCGGCGGCGCCCGGCAGGGTTACGGAGCGGATCGCAACGACGATCAGACCGATACCCACGAGCGGCATCGCGATCCGCGACAACCGCTCGACACCTCGCCGCACCCCGAAGCCCGCCACGAGGCCCATCGCCCCGAAGACGAGCACGGTGAGGCTGAGGTTCAGCCCGGTCATACCGCTGAAGTTTCGGGCGTAGAACGCTTCGGGCTCCGCCACCACCCCGCCGAGGGCTGCGTAAAAGAGAACCTGGGCGACGACCACCGTGTAGTAGGAGCACGCCATGAACACGGTGAGGAACAGAATGCCGCCGATGACGCGTCCCCCGGGCATCCCGATCCTGGTGAAGGCGCCGCCCGGCCCGGCACGGGTCAGCCGGCCAAGACTCCATTCGGCGATGAGCGCCGGAGCGCCGAGCAGCAGAACGAAGGCGATGTAGATGGCGACGAAGGCCCCGCCCCCGTACTGGCCCGCCATGTAGGGAAACCGCCACACGTTCGCGAGGCCCACCGCGACCCCGATGAGCGTCATCGCGGTCCCGAACCGGGTTCCGAAGCGTTCGCTGCTCATGGGGGGCCGCTCAGTTCCCCGGCAGGTAATCGCGGGCGTTGAGTGCCTGGCCGGTGACCCCGGCCGACTCCGGCGAGGCGAGGTACACGAAGACCTCCGCGATCTGCTCGGGGGTCGGCAGGGTGAGGGGATCTTCCGCCGGATAGGCGGCCGCTCGCATCGGGGTTCGGGTCGCCCCGGGATTGACGCTGTTCACCCGGACGCCGGTGCCTTGCAGTTCGGCGGCCAGGGTCTGGGTGAAACCCTCGAGGCCGAACTTGGACACCGCGTAGGGCCCCCAGTTGGGCTTGCCGATCCGGCCGACGGTCGAGCTGACGTTGATGATCGAGGCCGTTTCGCGTTTGAGGAATGGCGGCAGGAGGGGCTTGGTGACGTAGAGCAGGCTCGCGGTGTTGATCCGCAGGGTGTCCTGCCAGACCTCCGCATTCTGCTCGATGATGGGTGCCCGCACGCCCAGGATGGAGGCGTTGTTCACGAGCACCGAAAGGTCGGGGAAGTGCGCGAGCGCGGCTTCGGTCATGGCTCCCGCGGAGTCCGGGTCGCCGACATCCGAGGCGGTGAAGCCGATCCGTCCGGGGTGGGCGTCCTCAAGTTCCGCCGCGGTTTCCCTCAGACGTTCCTCGCCGCGCGCGGTGAGGAACACGCGCGCGCCCTCCTGGAGAAAGACGCGGGCGAGTCCGCGTCCGATCCCCGAGGAGGCTCCGGTGATCAGCGCCGCGGCGCCGGCCAGCCGGCTCATCGGTCTTCGCCCGCGGGCTCGCCGGCGGTCAAACGCAGTCTCTCGCGCCGGAGCCGGCGTTCGAGCAGCGTGAGCCGGATGAGATACCCGGCAAGGAGTACGAAAAAGGCGGCGTAGCCCGCTGCCAGCCACTCGTTCACGATGCCTCCGCGAGACGGCGCTGGCGCAGCGCCTCGACTGACCGGGCTTCCCGCTCGATTTCGGTCCGCCACCGGAAGAGCCACCAGAAGAGGAGCGTGAAGGAGACGAGGCAGATGAGCAGCGCCACCCACATGTCCGGGTGCAATCCCGAGTCGGGCCCGCCCATGATGACCGGCGCCGGGTGCTGGGTGCGCCACCAGCGGATCGAGAAGTACACGATGGGAACGTCCGCGCCTCCCAGGATGCCGAGGACGGCGGCGAGGTTGGCGCGCCGGACCGGGTCGTCCACGTAGCCGCGGAGCAGGAGATAGCCCACGTAGATCAGCCACAGCACGAAGGCGGTGGTCAGCCGGGCGTCCCAGGTCCACCAGATTCCCCAAGCCGGCTTGGCCCAGATAACCCCCATGGCGAGCCCGGTGGTGGCGAACAGCGTCCCGATTTCGGCGGCGGCCAGCGCCGCGATGTCGTAGCGCGGGTTGCGGGTGCGGAGCCAGGCCACGCTAGCGCCGGCAACGAGCAGGAACGCGGCGAACGCGAGCCACCAGGACGCGATGTGGAAGTAGAAGATCCGCTGCAGGTCGCCCATGGTGAGTTCGGTGGGCGCGTAGAAGAAGACCGCCCAGAGCGACACCACGAGTCCCAGCCCGGCGAGCGCAGCCAGGAGGCCGCGGCGCGAAGACGGTCCGTTGCTCGTGGAGCCCGGGAGGTTTCCGGGCGTTTCGCTGCTCATTCGGACGTTCGGATCGGCTCGATTGGGCAGGACTATACTCGGCGAATGCGTCGCTTCCGCTCTCCTCCGCGCCTGGTTGGGCTGCTTCTTGCCGCCTCTTTCGTGACCGCCGGGCTCGCCGCCGCCCAGGTGCTTCCGGGCTCCGCCGACACCGCCCGCGACCGGTTGAACACGTCTCCCCGGCACGGGGAGTGGGTTTCAGTTCCAGGGCCGGGCGGGGATGCGGTCGAGTCGTGGATCGTCTATCCGGAACGGTCGGACAACGCGCCCGTCGTGGTGGTGATCCACGAGATCTACGGCCTCACCGACTGGATTCGGGGGGTGGCCGATGAGTTCGCGGCTCAGGGCTTCATCGCCATCGCTCCGGATATGTTGACCGGCAAGGGCCCCGGCGGCGGCAGGACGGATTCGGTGGACCGGGACGGTGCGGTGGCGCTGGTCCGGGGGCTCGCCGCCGGCGAGGTGCATGCCCGGCTGAAGGCGGTGGCGGACTGGGCGACCGCGCTTCCGGCGGCTCGCGATGCGTACGGCGTGGTGGGCTTTTGCTGGGGAGGCCGCACGAGCTTCACCTTCGCCACCAGCGATGCGGAACTCGGCGCCGCGGTCGTGTACTACGGAACCTCGCCCGACGCCGAGGCGCTCGCCGAGGTCGAAGCGCCGGTGCTCGGCCTTTACGGAGGCGACGACGCCCGGGTGAACGCCACGATCGCTCCGGCGCAGGAGCGGATGGAGGAGCTCGGGAAGTTCTTCCAGGTAGAGATATTCGACGGTGCCGGGCACGGGTTCCTGCGCGCTCAGGAAGGGCGCGAGGGACGCAACCTGACGGCGTCCTCGCAGGCCTGGCCGCTCACCGTCCGCTTTTTCCGGGAACATCTCGGTTCCTGAGTTCCTGACGGATTAAGAGGGGGAGGTACTTCGATGTCCGCTACGCGATGGCTATGTCTGGTTTTGGTGTTCGGTTTTGCCGCAGCCGGGCCCGCTTCTTCCCAGGAGCCCGAGGCCATGAGCTTCGTGCTCATTGGCCAGCGGGACTACACGACGATCCAGCATCCCGGCAAGGTGGTGATTGCGGGATCGCTCCACGGGATCCTGAGGGTTACCGCCGCCCCGGAGGACAACGCCATTCCGGCGGGCGCCACCCTGCACGGGACGTGCGCCATCTTCATCTCGCGGTCGGAAGCCGAACTGGACATCCACAGCGAATGCACCTTCGAGGACGGTGACGGCGACGAGGTGTACACGACCGCATGGCGGCAGGAAGGCGACGCCGAAGTCGGTGGCGGCGGCGACGGCGGTTTCGAATGGGTCGGCGGTACCGGCAAGTACGAGGGCATGGAGTCGCAGGGCCAGTGCCCCTACACGGTGAACTACCTCGAGGACGACGACGTGATCATCGTCTCCGACTGCGTGCAGTAGGGAGGGGCTCCGAGACAAGGCTCCAGGGCGCGCCATCTGTCGAGGACGACGACCATTTGCATTCGTCGGCCGCGACGACAACCGAGTGGTCCGCGGGAGCGGGGTGCGGTGCCTGCCGCCTGGATCCCTTGTCTTGGTGGCCCGAGCGAGTCCGCATACAGTTCGGTCCCTGACAATGAAAAGTCTGGGAGGTAGAGGGGATGGAACCGCCCAAGCGCAGCGGTAGAGCGTCCGCTGGAGCCTCGCCCGATGGGCTCCGCATGGCGCCGGACCGCATGCTGGACCTGGCCCGCCAGGCGGCCGAACTGCTCGTGGAACGCCTCGAGAACCTGCCGGAGCACGAGGCGTGGGACGGAGATTTCCGGACCTCGCTCGCCGACCGGTTGGTCGAGGAGCCCCCGGAGGAAGGACGGGCGGCGGAAGCTGTCATCGAGCGGGCGGCGCGTGAGATCCTGCCGTTCGCCACCCGGCTCGATCATCCCCGGTCCTTCGCGTTCGTGCCCTCCTCGCCGACGTGGCCCGGGGTGCTCGCCGATTTCATGGCGTCCGGGTACCACATCAATGCCTGTACCTGGCTGGTGGCGAGCGGCCCCGGCCAGCTCGAGCTGGTGGTCATTGACTGGTTCCGGCAGTGGATCGGCTATCCGGAAGCCGCCGGCGGCCTTTTCACCAGCGGAGGCTCGGCGGCCACCCTGAACGCGTTCGTAGCGGCGCGGGAAGCGGCCGGCAATCCGGAGCGCGGCGTGGTGTACATGAGCAACCAGAGCCACAGCGTGCTCGACCGCGCCGCCATGATCATCGGCATTCGGCGGGACCGGATTCGGCGGCTTCCGGCCGATGGACGGACCGGCCTCGACCTCGACTCCCTGCGCGACGCCATCCGCGAGGATCGCGCCGCGGGCCTTCATCCGCTGGTGATCTGTGCGAACGCCGGCGCCGCCAGCACCGGGACGATCGATTCCCTCCCCGAGATCGCCGAGTTCTGCGCTCGGGAAAAAATCTGGATGCACGTGGACGCCGCCTACGGCGGTTTCGCCGCGGTGACGGAGGTAGGGAAGGCTCTGTTACGCGGAATCGGGCGCGCCGACTCCATCGGACTCGACGCGCACAAGTGGTTCTTCCAGCCTTACGAGGCGGGGTGTCTGCTGGTGAAGGACGCCGGCACTCTGGAGACCCCGTTCGGACTGCACCACGACGTGCTCCAGGACACCCTCTGGGGAAAGAACCACCCGAATTTTGCCGACCGCGGGTTGCAGCTCAGCCGTTCGTTCCGGGCGCTCAAGGTCTGGATGACGATCCAGACCTTCGGAATGGCCGCGCTCCGGCAGGCAATCGCGAGCGGAATGGAATTGGCTGCGAGGGCCGAAGATCACGTTCGCAACAGCCCCGATCTCGAGCTGCTGAACCCCGCATTGCTCGGAATCCTCTGCTTCCGATCCCGGCCGCGCCGCGCGCCGGACGATGAAGAATCGCTCCAGACGATCAACCGGAAGGTGCTCGCCCGCGTGTTCTGGGGCGGCGATGCGATCGTCTCGTCCACCCAGGCCGACGGGAAGTTCTCCCTCCGGCTCTGCATCATCAACCACACGACCACCTGGGAAGATGTCCGGAGCACGCTCGAGGCCGTGGAACGGTTCGGGGTGGAGGTTGCCGCCGAGACGGAGTCCTGATCGTTCGCGGGTACGCGACCCGCGAGATCAGCGGACCAGCGTGAACGCCTTCTGCGTCTCGAAGACCTGGTCCCCGTAGAGGACCCGAATCCCGAGTTCGTAGCGGCCTGGCGCGAAATCCCGTAGTTCGATCTCCGCGTTGGCCGCCGCCTGCCGGGTGCTCGTCGGGAGTGCTTCGGGTCGGACGAACCCGGTGTCCCGTCCTTCCCGGCTGAGGGTGTATTCGGCCACGATCTCCGGTAGCTCCCCGTCTTCCACCCGTTCGCCCGGATAGAAGAAGTAGAAGGCGCCGAGCGTCTCGTCCTGCCGGAACACGGCGGTGGAGCGGGGTTCGAAGTGGGTCCGTCCGAACTGGAACGCTCGTCCGGGGACCGTGCCGCTGTACTCCTGCATCGTGGTGTCGCCGTAGAGGACGACCGAGGAAAACCCCGGTTCGGTCTGGGGGAAGGCAGGCGCCTCGATCTCGACCGCTGCCGTGGCGAAGGCGTCCGATTGCTCGTCCACGACGCCGAGGAGCAGGCGGTGCGAGCCCGGCGGCAGCACCAGCGAGGCCTCGAAGCGGACCGGGCCTTCCGCGGACTGAATCTCGATGTGGGTGGTCTCGAGCCGGTACGTTGCGGCGCCGGGGCCTTCCTCCTCGGCGGATGCGGTCTTGGCGAAGACGGAGGCGGCCAATTGGCCGTCGGTCCCGGGAGCGAGCGCGTCGGCGGGCGTTTCGAGCAGCAGGGCCACGTAGGTCGCCCGATCGTCCCGGCGGAAGAAGGCGGGGGTCACCCGGAAGGCAAACGCGCCCCTTTCCTCGGCGCCGGCCTCGAGGCCGGCGAGCACTCGGCGGGCGCGCTCGGAACCCCCGGCTGGCAGGTTCGGAATGATCAGCCGGCCATCCTCGTCGCGCTCGAAGCCGATCTCGGGCCGCGTGATGAGACGCCGCCGCATTTCCTCGAGGCTCTCATCCACAGCGGTGCGGTTCTCCAGCCAGAGCTGGCCTTCGTCGTCGCGCTGATAGAGGGCCTCGAGGGTGTCCGGAATACCGTTTTTCGGGTCGGGCGGGAAGACCCAGAGGAGTCCTTCCGGGGTTGTTTCGGTAGCCGGTTGAGGCAAGACCTGCACGGGCATGCCGAGCAGCACGAAAACCCGGGCCCGGTCACCCCCGCCGAAACCGCCGTCCTCCGAGAAGTTGGAATCGGCCAGCCGCACCCGCGCCAGATAGAGATCGAGGGTCTCGTTCTGGGGAGTGGACGGATCCGGATCGCGCCGCATCCAGAACAGTCGCCGAAACGCCTCCCGGTCGCCGTGCGTCAGCGCCTCGATGGAGGCCCGGCGCTCTTCGGCGGTCATCAGGAAGGACTCGAGCCAGCCGAGTTCGGTTGCGCTGGGCCGGTCGCCCTGCGCCGCCGCGGCCCCCGGTACGCTCAAGAACAGGAGGGCAAACAGGACGAGGGGCACGGGAGAAACCTAGCGCGGGACGGCATGGAATCATGCCGCGCAGAGTCTCTCCGCGAGGCGAAGGCATCTTCCCGGAATCCGGTTCGCTCAGGGACCGCGAGCCCGGCCCGCGGAACCGCCGGTTCCTAGTCCGTCGAGGGCCGGGCGGGGCGTTCCTTGAACTCGAATTCCTGCTGGCAGCACCAGCAGGGGCCCGGAATGTGCGAGGTGATGTTGCAGGTGAAGCAGAAGTAGTAGGGCTCGATGGCCTCGCCGTCCTGGATCGTGTGCAGGCGGATGATTTTTCCGAGGCCGTCTTCCTGCCAGAGGGCGACCTCGACCGGATGCATGTTCACCCGTTCGTCGGTGAGGATCTCGACCCGGATGTCGGTGGGATCCAGCCGGTGGATCGTGCCGTCGGGGGACTCGATCCCGAATTCCTCTCCGAAGGAGCAGTCCGCGACCGGTCCGGGTTCGCCGCCCTTCAGGCAGACGGCCCGTCCGGAGACGGTGACCTCGCGGCCTTCTTCGGCGGCTCTCGTGACGGCGGGGGCCGCGATCAGGAAGAGCGTCGCCCTGAGCGCCTCGCGTCTTTGCATGGGGAGGGGGAGATTAGCAGGGGAGTGGCCTCCCTGCCTGCGCCGGGAAATGGATGCCGCGTGCCGTTTGCTGCCCTGTCCTACCGCCCTGGCGTCCGGAGCGCAGTCTTGTTGCCCGACGCGCCCGACTCGTTACGGAAGTCGTGTTGCCGGAGCGTGTTATAAATACGACTTGCATATACGTTCCTGATGCAGTTCGAATGGGACGACACGAAGAATCGCGCCAACATCTCAAAACACGGCGTGAGCTTCGAGATCGCCCAGCGGATCTTCGAGGGGCCGCATCTCACTCGATCCGACACGCGCCGGAACTACGGGGAGGATCGCTACATCAGTGTTGGAGAGGTGGACGGCATGGCGGTGGTCGTGGTCGCCCATACCGGGCGCGAGAGTCGAACCCGGCTGATTTCCGCCCGTCCAGCGTCCCGGAAAGAAAGGCAGGCCTGGCATGAGCACCTTCGACAAACCACTTGAACCTGATCAGATTCGGACGCTGAAGGACGAGGACATCGACTTCAGCGAGATTCCCGAACTCGAAGAGAGCTTCTGGCGAGATGCGACATTGGTCGAGCCGGACCGTACCGAGCAGATTTCACTCCGGGTCCGTCGCTCGGTGCTTCAGTGGTTCAAGCGTCCGGGCAAGGGCTACCAGACCCGGATCAACCGCGTGCTCGAAACGTACGTGCAGGCCCAGCGGGCCGCCGAGCGACCGCGGGTGAAGTAGCCGCGCGGCCGGGCACCGCGCTTACGCGACCAGTCGCCGCGGGAGCGTCGGGTTGAGGTGCATGACCAAGTCGTACACCGAGGCGCCGGACGCGCCGGCGGCGTCCTCCGGCCGGGAGCCGTCCTCCCAGTCGAAGTAGGTCGCGACATCGCCCTCGTTCACGGTCTTGTCCGGTCCGATCTCGACGATGGTGTGGCTCGCGGACACGCTGGCGATGATGGGGTAGCGCGTTCCGCGAATCTTCACCCAGCCACCGTTTGCCGCCACCCGGGGCACGCCGTCCACGTGTCCCGCGGGGACGGTCGCGATCCAGACGTCCCGGTCCGCCCGGTACGCCGCCTCGTAGCCGGCGGGGTCGCCCTCCCGTAGCTGCTTCACGAGCGCCACCCGGGCTTTCAGGCTCATGGTGGGCCGCAGGTCGAGCCGGTCCATTCCGCGGAACCTCGGCAGCGAGTACTGACCAAAGAGCGCCATGCCGGGCCGCACCACGTCCAGAAACGCCGCCGGATTGTCGAACAGGCCGAAGCTCGAAGCCGCATGCCGCTGGCCGATCGCGATCCCGCTGGCGGCGAGGGTCGCTTCGACGTCCCGGAATCGCTCCAGCTGCAGCTTTTCGAACTCCGCGTCTTCGTTGAGCGTGGTCATCGTCCCGACGAGGCCCACTCCCTCCCTGCCGGCGAGATCGGCGATCAGTTCAGCCGCCTCCCGGTAGGAAACGCCGACCCGGCCCATCCCGGTGTCCACGCACACCTGTACCGGGACCGCTGCCTGCCTCCGGGCCGCCAGCCGGTCCAGCGTGTCGCCCACCGGCTTGTAAACCATCGGCATGACGTCCCGCATCACCGCCGCCTCCAGATCGTCCTGATCGAAAGGTCCCATCAGGAGGACCGGCTTGGTAATGCCGCCGTCGCGCAGTGCGAGCGCCTCGCTCAGCTTCACGACCGCCATGCCGCTCACCCCGGCCTCCGTTTCCAGAATCCGGGCCATGTTGAGGAGGCCCATGCCGTAGGCGTTGTTCTTGATCACCGCCAGGATGGGCCGGCCTTCCACGAGCCGGCTGACCTCCCGGAGGTTGTGCCGGACGTGGTCGGGCCGGATCTCGATCCAGGGGTCGAAGCTGGAATGGCGGGCTGCGGTCTGGGTCCCCGCCCGGGCGGCCGGGGCCCACCCCAGCGCCAGGGGCGCCAGCACCGATCGCAGCGCGATGCGTCGGGAGACTCTCATGAGGGCAACTCTACGGAGTTCCGGATGGACCAACCAGTGCATCACGGCCTGAGGGAACGATGAATGCCCCGAAACCCGGCACCGCGATAATCCGCCCGACCGGACCCATGCCTGGTGGACGTGACTCTTGCCTGACACCTCCCTGAGCGAGCGTTCGCGACTCAAGCCGGTGCTCGCGCCGCTTCAGGTCGCGTCGCTGGCGCTCGGCTGCGTGATCGGCTTCGGCTGTTTCATCCTCGCGGGCGACTTCCTGGGGACCGCCGGGCCGCTCGGCGCGGCGCTGGGGATCGCGCTCGGCGCGGTGGCGATGATCGTGATCGCCCGCAGCTACGGCCTCATGGTCCGTACCTTTCCGGTGGCGGGGGCGGAGTTCGCGTATGCCTACCGGGCCGCCGGCCGGCGCCATGCGGTGGTCTGCGGCTGGTTTCTCACCCTCGGCTATCTGAGCATCGTGCCGCTCAACGCGACGGCGCTCGCCATTCTCGGCAAGTTCCTCGCGCCGGAACTGTTCGCCCGGGGCTACCTCTACACCGTCGCCGGATTCGAGGTGTTCGCCGGGGAAGTCGGCCTCGCGACGTTCGCGGTCGTGCTCGTCGGGTACCTGCACTCCCGGGGCGTGCAGGGGGTGGGGAGGACCCAGGTGGTGATGACCGGCCTCCTGGTGGCGGCGGTGGCCCTGGTGGGCATCGGCGCGCTTACCGGATCCAGTGCCAGCGCGGCCAACTGGCAGCCCTGGTTCGCGCCTGAGAGGTCCGCCTGGGCCGGCGTCCTGGCGATGCTCGCGATCTCGCCGTGGCTCTACGTCGGCTTCGACACCCTGCCGCAGGCCGCCGAGGAGTTCGCGTTTCCGGCCCGGAAGGCGTTCCGGCTGATGGCGGCGGCAATCCTGGCCGGCGCCGGGATGTACGTGGTGGTGGTGCTGGCCACGGGGGTGGTCCTGCCGTGGCGCGAGCTGGTGGCCGGCGAGCCGGTCTGGGCGACCGGCGCCGCGGTGCGGGCGAGCCTTGGTGGGGTAGGAGTGGCCGTTCTGAGCGTCGCCGTCGTGCTGGCGATCTTCACCGGGATCAACGGCTTCTTCATGGCGAGCAGCCGCCTTCTCTTCAGCATGGGGCGGGCCCGGCTGCTGCCGCCCTGGTTCGGGGCCATCGACCGTGCTCGCGGCACGCCCCGGAACGCCTTGCTGTTCACCGGGACGGTTTCGCTGCTCGCACCCTGGTTCGGACGGGAGGTCATCGTCTGGGTGGTGGACATGGCCGCGGTCGGTACCGCCTGCGGTTTCCTCTACACCTGCCTCGCGGCGTTCACGGTGGCGCGTCGCCGGTGGGCGCGGCTGGAGGCGGTGCTCGGCGCGATTCTGTCCGCCGGCTTCCTGATCCTCCTATGCGTTCCCGGGATGCCCGGGTTCATGGCGTTGCCGTCGTGGATCGCCCTGGCCGGCTGGATCGCGCTCGGCGCGCTCTTCTACTTCCGGCGCGCCCGGGAGTACGCGGCGATCCCCGAAGCCGAGCTGGACACGCTGATCCTCGGAGCCCCGCGCAGCGGCTCGTAGGAGGGGGCCCCGGTCAGTTGGCGGTATCGATCGCCTGGTAAACGAGCGCCCGGAACTTGGCGTGGTCGTCGAGGTTGCCGGCGGGGATCAGTTGAGCGAGGTACACGACCACCAGCTCCTCCTTCGGGTCCACCCAGTAGCTCGAGTGATAGGCCCCGCCCCACCCGTAAACGCCCTCCGAGCCGGGCGCGCCGTGCGCGCCCACGTCTTCCACCACCCGAAACCCGAGCCCGAACCCGACGCCCCGTTCGGCGCCGAAGACGGCGCTGGCATCGTTCAGGTCCCGGACGAGCATTCCGCCGAGGTGGTCCAAGGTCATGAGTTCGACGCTCTTCGGCGACAGGATGTGCGCGTCGCCGAGCTTGCCGCCGTTCAGCAGCATCTGGAGGAACCGCCCATAGTCGGAGGCGGTGGACAGGAGGCCGGCGCCCCCCGAAAAGCTCATCCGCGGGCCGTCCACGTAGGCCCCCTGTCCCACCATGCCGCCGGGATCGGGGGCGCGGTTGAGGCCGTCAGCCCCGGCCGAGTACACGACGGTCAGGCGGTCGCGTTTTTCGGGCGGCAGATAGAAGTGGGTGTCCGTCATCCCCAGCGGCTCGAAGATCCGCGTCTCAAGGAACTCGTCGAGCGGGATCCCCGAGGCGACCTCGACGACCGCCCCCAGGATGTCCGTCGCGTAGCCATAGACCCAGTAGTCACCGGGGTGCGCTTCGAAGGGAAGGGACGCCATGCGCCGCACCGTTTCCCGGATCGGCTCGTCCCGGTGCGCGAAGTACCAGCCGGTGATCTCGGCTTCCGCCCATTCCGCGGCGGCCGTCCCCCCGCCGTAGGTAATCCCCGCGGTTTGCGTCAGCAGGTGGCGGATGGTGACGGGCGCTCGCGCCGGCACGACCTCGTAGGTCCCGTCGGGGTTGGCGGTCGCCACGGTGGTCTCCAGGTACTCCGGGAGATGGCGGCCGACCGGATCCGAGATCAGGAGCCGTCCCTCGTCCTGCAGCATCATGATGGCCACGCTCACGACCGCCTTGGACTGGGACGCGATCCGGAAGATGTCGTCGGTTTCGAGCGGGTCATCCGCTTCCCGGTCGCGGTAGCCGAAGGCCTTGTGGTACGCGATTTCGCCCCGGTGGGCCACGAGCGCCACCGCACCGGGCAGGGTTCCGGCCTCGACGTAACTCTCGAGGGCGACGTCGAGCCGGGCGAGCCGCTCCGGGTCGAGTCCGGGTGAGGTGTCCGGGGGCGGTGGCGGCGCGCACGAGCCGGCGAGGGCCGTGAGGATCGCTCCGATCAGGAGAACGGAGACCGCTCTCGCGGACGGGGTCAAGGGTTTGTCGCTGATGGCTTTCATGACGTTCTCCCGCGGGCACGGATCATCGCACCGTCGGCGTCAACGTGGGCGACGAGGATGGCGGCCACGCCGCCTCGGGGTCCGACTGCTCGATCGTCCAACGTCAGGAATGGCGTCATTGAAGCGGCAGAAAGGGCACCCCGCGGATGGGGGCCGATGTGCGAAACGTGCGGTATCGTCCGGTGCCGTCATGGACAGTTGGTCCCGAAGACGGTTTCTGGAGAGGGGCTCGGTCGCGGCCGCGGTCGCCGCGGTCTGGGGATGCACGCCGGGCGGGCGGACGTCGGCGGAGGGATCCGCGCCGCCCCCGGACGAGAGCCAAACGACTCCGGCGCCGCTCACCGGCCCTCGCCGCCCGCTGGCGGCGCCGGGTCCGATGATCCCGCCCTGCCCGGCGATCCTGCTCACCGTGAATGGCCGGCCCGGCGACCCGGACGAGATCTCGGTGCTCTGGACCTTCGTCGTGAACGGCGACCCGCCCCAGGTCGGAGTGAGCGCCGGCTTCGAGCACCAGGCGAGGGAACTGCTGGAACTCCACGACGAGTTCGTGCTGAACGTCCCGGTCGCCTCCATGATGGAAGCGTTCGACACGGTGGACATGAACTCCAGCCGCGTGGCCGACAAGTTCGAGCTCTCCGGTCTGACCCGAGGCGCGGCGAGCGTGGTCGATGCGCCCACCGTGGAGGAGTCGCCCATCCACTGCGAGTGCCGGGTCATCGGCTCGCTCGAGGTGCCGCCGGTGCGGAAGCTCTTCGTCGCGGAGGTGGTGGCGACGACCGCCGTCGAAGGCGCCGTCGACGGCGGCGGCCGCCTGATCGTGCCCGACGTGGACTTCTTCGGGATGACCGCTGGGAGCGGCGAGCACTACACGATGGGCCGCCGGGTCGGCAACATCGGGATGACGGTCGGGCGGACCGACATCAAGTACTGACTGTTTGCGCGGTTCCGTCCCGCCAGGGATTCACCAACGGGAGATGCATATTCCGGAAATCCCTCGTATTCCGGGTAGCCAAGGTCAGGTCGTAGCGTCGGGCAATCGCCGCGATCTGGGCGTCGAGGGCGGGCCGCGGGTATCCGGCCTGATCGCCGGCAGCCATGATTTCGCCCCAGATGGCGGCGGCCCGATCGTCGAACGCCAGGATTCGTCCGTCGAACTGACGAGTCAGGTCCTGAGTGATCCACTGCCGGTAGCGCAGGGATCGGGCCGGGTCATCCAGCCTCCGGGCTCCCCGGACCAACTCGCCAAGCGTGACGGCGGAAAGGAAGAGGTCCCGAGGCGTCCGCTCGCGAAACCAGTTCAGGACCCGCGGCTCGGGCCGGGGCCGAACCGTCTCGCTGATGACGTTCGTGTCCAGGAGGAACCCGTTCACTCGAAATCGACCGGCCGTCCCGAAGAGCGGTCCCGACTGAGTTCAAGTTCCACTTCGCGGAGTGGCGAACCGAGCAGGAAGTCCACAAGTTCGGCACCGGTCGCCGCCGGAGCGTGCACGATCTCGGATTCCAGCAGCCGCCGCAGACGGGACGCACCGCGCTCATCCTCACGGAGCGTCCTGGCAACGGATCGCAGGAGTGGGGCATCCTGCAGAGGAATTGAAACCTCGACTCGGGTGGTCCCGCGCGCCGAAGCCCGGAGGCGATGACGTTGGACGCGCGAGGTGGAGGTGCGATCGCTGGAGTCGTTGGGCATGTTGCCGGAAACGTTGCCGGAATCATAGCTGAGGCGAAGACAGGACCAAGAGCCGAGCGGTGCCCAACTGCCTACCCGGGTTCTCCGGTCCGGCGGGTCCTTGGATCGGACGGGAAGAACCCGATCGTCTTCCAGGAGATCAGCAGCAGCGCGGCAGCGAATGCCGTCAGCAGCAGGCCCGGCAGCCAGACGGCGCCGGTGGCGATCCACAGCGGGAGCGTGGAGAGGATCGCGATCTCGACCACCGCGATGGGGAGGTACGCCACGCCGTAGTCGTCGAGCGTGGCGGATTTCCCGTGGGGGTCCACCACGCGGAGGAGCGCGATCCCCATCGCCACCACCCCGGTCGTGTACCCGAAGGTGAAGAGGCCTCGCTCGAACCAATAGTTGTGAAACGTCCGGCGGGCGATCCACCAGGTGATGAGAGCCGCGTGGGCGAAGCCGAAGGCCGACATCACGAGGATGGGCGCCGCGTACGCCGCCACCGTCGAGAGCGGTATGGACGCGATCCCGAAGGCCACCAGAAAATCGGAGACCGACGATCCGATGCGCGCCATCGTCCCCCGGTCCACGTTCCGGCCCACGCCCAGCCGGTTGAGCAGGGTCTGGATCAGCGCGCCGGCGATGACGGCGAGCGCGAACATGGGCAGGGCGGTGAAGAAGCCTCCCGCCGAGCGGAGCATCCAACTGGCGGCGTGGGCGGCCCCGTAGGCGAGCAGGACAAGTCCGAAATGCCAGGAAAGGGTGTCGAGGGCGAGCGGGCTGACGGTCTCCTTCACGGCGTCCCGCGCGTTTTCGGGGGCGATCAGGCCCCGCCGCTGGTCTTCGGGAAGCTCATGCGGACTGGAGACGAGGCGGGTCCAGCCCGCCCGGGTCGCCAGGTTGATCGCGGCGACGCCGCCGAACACGGCCGCCAGGAGTCCGATGGTGGCGAAGGTGTATCCGACCGGGATGGCGTCGGGGATTCCCTGGTCGGCGAGGATGGATCCGACCGCGGTGGCGGTGCCGTGGCCGCCGACGAAACCGGCGGGAAGCATCAGGGCGAAGGGCCCGCCCACCCCCTCGAAGAGCGGGATGAGGATCGCGCCCGCGAACAGGAGCGCGAGACCGAACTGGCCGATCCAGGCCGAGAGGTTGTAGAAGAACGTGTCTCCCGCGTCCCGCAGCATCTCCCGGAAACGCGGCGCCTGCGGACGCCAGCCCATGAAGAGGGTGGCGAAGAGCACCACGACCAGCTCGCCCGGATACCGCGTCATCACCGGTGCGCCGGCCGCGTCCCGCGCGAACGGGAGGAGGTCCAGACCCTCGGGTCCCGCGGCGAGCCCGAGCAGCCCGGCCAGGATCGGGGTGGGCAGGAACACGGTCTGGAAGAAGTTCACCCACGTCCGGAGGAGGTGCGCGACCACCAGCAGGCCGGAAATCAGGGCGAAATCGAGGAACAGGTCCGTCACCATGCGCTTCGCCCTCCTCGGTGGTCGAGCCCGCCCGGCGGGACAGTACTAGCAGCCTATGGCGAACCCCCCGCGAGCGCCGAGAAGTGGGGCGCGAGGATCTCGCCACCGGCCGCCAGGTCCGGCAGGAACGCGATCCTCGGATCGTTGTGTGGAGAATGTCGGTACCAATTGACTGTGCTGAGCCGGATGAAGGGGGAATCGTTCATGCCCGTCGCGCGCCGCACGTTCCTGAAGAAGCTCGCTTCCGCCAGCGGAACCGCGCTCGTTACGCCGTCCCTGGCGGGGCTGGTCGCGTGTACGAGGAACGCGTCTCCGAGCTCTCGGGCGCTGCCTCTCGTCCCGGACGAGCCTTCCGACAGTCCGTTCAACGGGCTGTACGGCGACCTGGTCAGAAGTCCGGACTGCCCCGAACTCGAGATTCCCGAACTCTTCCGCTGCATCCGCCTCAGTTCGGGAGGGCTGGCGTCCTCCGTCAGAGACGGTCTGGTCGTTCCCAACGCGTTCGACGGCATGGCCGCCTTTCCGCTGCCGGGCGGCAACGTCCGCCTGATCCGCAACCACGAGATGGGCGACTCCGCGGACGTGGGAATCCCCGCCGGGGATCCCCACTATGACGGCCGGGCGAGCGGCGGGACCACGTCGCTGGAGGTCCGGATTTCGGTGGAAGACGGGGAGCTGGCCGTTGAACTCGTCGACGAGTTCGTCTCGCTCGCGGGCACGATCGTCAACTGCGCCGGCGGTCCCACCCCATGGGGCAGCTGGCTGTCGTGCGAGGAGACCCTCTACGGGCCGGAGTCAGGCTTCGAGAAACCCCACGGGTACGTCTTCGAGGTCCCGGTGCACGCGACGGGTCCGGTGGACCCCGTTCCGCTGCGCGCCATGGGACGCTTCGTACACGAGGCGGTAGCGGTGGATCCGGCGACGGGGATCGTTTACCAGACCGAGGACAGGTGGGACAACGAAGCGGGCTTCTATCGCTTCATCCCCGACACTCCCGGAGTGCTCTCCGCCGGCGGCAGACTTCAGATGATCGCGGTGACGGAAAAGCCGCAGTACGTGACCAGCCAGGGCCAGAAGCAGGGAGCCGTGTGGCCCGTGCACTGGGTTGACATCGCCGATCCCGACCAGGACGTCTCCGGTCAGGGTTTCGCGGCGGGCGCGGCGCGATTCGTGCGGCTCGAAGGCGCTTTCCCCGGGGACGACGGCATCTACTTCGTGTCCACGAGCGGAGGAGACGCGGGTGCGGGACAGGTGTTCCACTACCTGCCCACTTCGGCCGAGGCAGGGGAGTTGAGGCTGGTCTTCGAGTCGCCCTCGCCGGACATCCTGGACAGCCCCGACAACATCGTGTTGAGCCCGCACGGCGGGTTGTTGTTGTGCGAAGACGGGAGCGGCGACCAGTACATCCGGGAGCTCGACCGGAAGGGAGCGATCGTGAACCTCGTCCGGGGTGGAAGTCGCGAGTTCGCGGGCTCGTGCTTCAGCCCGGACGGCCGGGTGCTGTTCTTCAACGTGCAGGGCTCCCGGCGACAGGACGGAGGCACACCGAGCGCCACCTACGCGCTCTGGAGACGGCAGGAAGGCGAGAACCGGACCCGGCAGACCTGACGCATCGGTTCCCCGCCCGACCGGCAGGTGTGGCTGACGCCAAACGGGCCCGGACGGGCGGACGTCCTCAGTACCCGAGCAGGTTGGGGAGGAAGAGCACCACGCCCGGCAGGAAGGCGATCACCAGCGTCAGCGCCAGCATGAGCGCCAGGTAGGGCCAGAGCGGGCGGGCCACCTTCGCGGGTTCGACCCCTCCGACGGAGCAGGCCACCAGCAGGCTCACCCCGACGGGCGGCAGGAACACCGAGATCCCCTGGGTCGCCACGATGACGGCGCCGTAGTGCACCGGGTCGATCCCGAGCTGCCGGGCGATGGGTAGCAGGATCGGGGTCAGCATGACCACTGCGGGCACCCCCTCGAGAATGGCCCCGAGGGGGAGGAAGACCAGGATCGTGAGGATCAGGAAGCCGGCCGCGCCGCCTCCGAGCCCCACCACCGAGGACGCGAGCGCCTGGGGCACTTCCTCTATGGCGAGGACCCAGCCCAGCAGGCGCGCCGCGCCGACCACGAAGAGCACCATTCCGGACACCACGGCGGTCTGCACGACCTTGCTCCAGAGGTCCTTGGCCGTGAGGGACCGGTACACCGGCCCCGCCAGGAGCAGCGCGTAGGCGACCGCGACCGCCGCGGCCTCGGTGGGCGTGAAGAGGCCGAAGCGGATCCCGCCCAGGATGACCACGATCATGAAGAGGGGGAGCAGGGCGTCGATCCCCGCCCGGCGGACGTCGGCGAAGGAGGCGCGCTCGCCGGCCGGCCATCCCTGCTGCCGCGCCTGCCAGCCGATCTGGATCATCAGGCCCGCGGCGATGAGGAGCGCCGGGGCGATGGAAGCGACGAACAGGGCGCCGATGGAGACGCCGCCGATGACGCCGTAGATGACCATCACGATGGCCGGCGGAATCAGGATCCCCATCCCGCATGCCGCCGAGACGATCGCGGTGGAGCGCTCCCGGCTGTATCCGTTCGCGGTGAGCTGAGGCACCATGATGCCCCCGATGGCGGCCGCATCCGCGGAGGTGGAGCCCGAAACTCCCGAGAAGAACATCTCGGCCAGGATGACCACCTGCCCGAGCCCGCCGGGAAGGTGTCCCACCAGCGACCGGGCGAGCGTCACCAGGCGGCGGCTGATCCCCCCGACGTCCATGAGGAAGCCGGCCAGGATGAAGAGCGGCACCGCGAGCATCGGGAAGGAGTCCATTCCCGCGACGATCTGCTGCGGGATGATGACGAGCGGGAGGTCTGCCGCCACGATGGCGAGCACGGCGGCGCTGGCGAGCGCGAAGCCGATGGGCACCGCGGCGACCACGAGGGCCCCGAAGGCGCCGATGAGGAGGCCGCCCATCAGCCGGTTTCCCGGTCGCCGCCCCGCCGCGCCAGCAGGTGGATGACCATCAGCAGCCCGGACACCGGCGCCGCGGCATAGACGAGCGCGATCGGCAGGTTCAGCGCCGGCGAGCGCTCACCCAGGGTGAGGTCCATGAGGGCGATCCCGGTGCCGATGAGGACGAGGGCGAACAACGCCACCACCGCCTGCGCGAATGTCTCCGCCACCCGGCGCGGGCGCGGGGCGAGCTTCTTCGTGACCTGGTCGAAGCCGAAGTGGGCTCGGTGCTCCACCGCCAGCGAGGCGCCGAGCAGCGACACCCAGATGAAGGCGAAGCGCGAGACCTCCTCGCTCCACGGATTCGGCTCGGCGAAGAGGTAGCGCATCAGCACCTGGAGGAGGACGACGGCGCAGACGGCGATCACGAGCGCGCCCGCGGCCCAGGTCTCGAGGGCGACGAGGGTCCGGTTCAACCGCTTCATTCGTTGCGTCGTCCCCGGTTGGATGGGCGCGGTGGGGGTGATTGGGGCCTGGAGGCGGGCGCTCCTTCCGCCACCAGCCGCGCGATCAGCGCCTCGCCGTCCGGCAGCCGGTCGGCCAGCTCGTCCCAGACGGATGGCCGGACCGCCGGGACGAAGGGCGCGAGGTTCGGGCGGACGATCTCCACCCCGGCCGCGCGCATCTCGGCGAGCGCCTCCGCCTCCATCCGGCGCGCGACCTCGCTCTGGTAGGCGAGCGCGTCCGCCGCGGAGCGGTCCACGGTCTCCCGGACGTCCGGAGGAAGCGCCCGATAGAACGGCTCGTTCACCAGCAGGGTGATCGGGTTGTAGGTGATGGAGGTGAAGCTGTAGAAGCGGGCCACTTCGTAGAGCCGGCTGCTCGCGAAACCGATGGCGTTCGCCTCCCCGCCGTCGATCACGCCCTGCTGGAGCGCCGAATAGACCTCGCCGTAGTTCATCGGCGTCGCCTGGACCCCGAGCGCCGAATACGCCGCGAGATACGTCGCGTTCTGCAGCACCCGGAGCTTGAGGCCGGCGAGGTCCCCGGGCGCCGCGACCGGCCGCCGCCGGTTGTACACGTGGCGGAACCCGTAGTCGAGGAAGCCGAGCGAGCGGACCCCGGTGCGCTCGAGGAGGAGATCGCGCCACCAGTCCCCGACGGGGCCGTTCATCACCGAGAGTCCGTGGTCCCGGGTCTCGAACAGGAACGGGAGATCGAACACCTGGGTCTCGGGAACCCAGCCCGAGAGCACCGGGGTGCCCGTGATGGCCACCTGCACCGCGCCCGCCTGGATCTGCTCGAAGGCCACGCGCTCGCCGCCGAGTTGCGCCGACGGATAGATGGCCACCCGGAATCGCCCGCCGGTGCGCTCGTCCATGAGGTCCCGGAAGCGCTCCGCCATCAGGTGGAACTCCGAGCCGGTCGAGAGCACGTGGGAGAAACGGGCCGTCCAGGTGGGCGCGCCGGAGTTGCCGGACCCGGGATACCCGCACGACGACAACAGGACTGTTGCTGCCAGCGCCAGACTGCGCCGAGCCGGCCGCGTGAAGGCGTTCACGAACCGCGGCGGATGGGTCCTTGCCTCAGACGCGCCCGACGTCAATGGGAAGGCGGGGCGCCGCCGCTTCGGTCACCATCCGGAGCAGATAGGACGACATAGTGAATCCTTGGGCGGCGGCGCGTGCCTTCAGGGCCCGGTGGGTCGCTGGCGGGACATTGCGGATCTGAATGCGTCGGTTCACGCGGTTTCCGGCGATCAGGCGCCCCAGATGGTCTGGCCGGCGTCGATGAAGAGGGTGGCGCCGGTGACGAGGCGCGCCTCGTCGTTCGACGCGAGGTACACCACGGACCCCACCAGATCGTCCGGCTCGCCGATCTCCCGGAGCGGGATGCGGGCGAGCCGGCGCGTGCGGAAGTCTTCCTGGGCGATGTCGGTCCGGTTCATGTCGGTCTCGATCAACCCCGGCGCGATGGCGTTTACCCGGATCTTGTGGGACGCCAGCTCGAGCGCCAGTTGCTTGGTGAGCATCTCGACCCCGGCCTTCGATACGCAGTAGTGCGTCAGGTTCGGGGCCGCAACCGCCTGTCCGGCGGAGGACACGTTGACGATCGCGCCCGGTGTCCCGTCCTCGACCATGCGGCGCGCCACCGCCTGCGCGACCAGGAAGTAGCCCTTCAGGTTCACGTCCAGGATCGCGTCCCACTCCTCCTCGGTGATCTCGAGGAGCGGCGTGCGCTTCAGGACCCCGGCGTTGTTCACCAGGATGTCGAGTCCGCCCAGGGCGTCGTGGGCCTCGGCGACGAAGCGCTCGACGTCCGCTGCGGAGTCGGTGGAACCCTGGACGGCGCAGGCCCGGCGCCCCAGCGCCTCGATCTCGCGCATAGCGCTCCCGGCGTCCTCGGGGCTTTTCCGGTAGCCCACCGCCACGTCCGCTCCCTCGCGGGCGAGCCCGAGCGCGATGGCCCGGCCGATGCTGCGCGAACCGCCGGTGACGAGAGCGCGTTTGCCGGCGAGACGCATGGGGATGGGGTCAGTCGGAGAAAGTACGGCGACGGTCGGCGGATTGCAATGAGTGGCTACGGAGCCAAGCCGTCCTCATCCTCGGGAGGGACATCCGGTGCCGAGCGGAGGAAGGCGATTGCTGCCGCCGCCGCGCCCCCGCGCGCCCGTTCCGCGAAGAACGTCGCCGCACCTTGCGCACCGATCTTCTCCGCGAGCGCCATGGCGATGAACTGATTGCGCGAAACGCCATCTCGCCTCGCATAGCCCTCGGCCGCGGTCTTCAGCGAGGCGGGACTCCAAACGGCGTATAAGGTTCGGCGCGGACGGGGGTTTGCAATGCGGCGCACGGTGCGATTCGTTCTGGCCGGTTCGCTCACCTTCCTTGCCGCCCCAGCGGCGGGTCAGGAAGAGGAGCCGGCCGGCCCGTCCTTTCCGGATGACGATCCGGTGATCCGGGCGATCTGGGAGGAGGGCGTCGAGCGCTCCCGGGTGGGAGAGCTTGGCCAGGTGATGATGGACGTGATCGGGCCGCGTCTCACCGGCTCGCCCGGCATGGCCGCCGCCAACGACTGGGCGGTGGAGACGTTCGGGGAGTGGGGCATCGAGGCGTACAAGGAGCAGTACGGCACCTGGCGGGGCTGGGAGCGGGGGATCAGCCACATCGATCTCGTTGCGCCGCGGGTGCGCACGCTCGAGGGTATGGCGGCTGCCTGGAGCCCGGCCACCGACGGGCCGGTCGAGGCGAGCGTGGTGATCCTCGCGGACGCGGAGAGCTCCGAGGAGTTCGAGGCGTGGCTTCCGGAGGCGCGCGGTAAGTTCGTGCTGATCTCGCCGCCGGTGGCGAGCTGCCGCCCGCGGGACAACCTGGAGTGGTTCGCCCGGCCCGAGACGCTCACCCGCTTGGCCAGGGAGCGGGAAGCCCTGATCGAAAATTGGGGCGACCGCTATGAGAGTGCCGGCATCGAGAGGCGGGACCTGCCGGAATCACTGGACGCCGCCGGGGCCGCCGGGATTATCCGCTCGCAGTGGTCCGAAGGCTGGGGCGTGAACAAGATCTTCGGCACCAACATGGAGCAGACCCCGGTCCTCGACCTGAGTTGCGAGGCGTACGGACTGGTCTATCGGCTGGCCGAGAACGGCCAGGAGCCGGTGCTGCGGGTGGACGCCAGGGCCGAATTCCTCGGTGAGGTGTCCGTCTTCAACGCCTTCGCGAAGATCCCGGGCACCGCGGACCCCGAGGAGTTCGTGATCCTCGGCGGCCACTACGACTCCTGGGACGGTTCGACCGGGGCGCTCGACAACGGCACCGGCGCGGTCGCCATCATGGAGGCGATGCGCATTCTGAAGGCGGCGGTCCCGAACCCTCGCCGCACGATCCTCGGCGCGCTCTGGAACGGCGAGGAGCAGGGCCTGAACGGGTCGCGCGCCTTTGTCGAGGACCACCCCGAGATCCTGGACGCCACCCACACCGTGTTCAACATCGACCATGGGACGGGACCGGTCACCTTCATCCCCATGCAGGGGTTCGCCGCGGCCGGCGGACGCTTCGGGGAGTGGCTCGCGAAGATCCCGGGCGAGCTGTCCGACCTCGTCACCCTGGAGATTCCGGGCATGCCCGAAGCCGGCGGGACGGACCACGCGTCCTTCCTCTGCGCCGGGGTGCCGGCGTTCAGCTTCCACGTGGGGGCCGGGCTGGACGATCCCCCGATCGAGAACCGCTGGGATACGAGCGCCTACACCTGGCACACCAACCGTGACAGCTTCGACAAGATCGTGTTCGAGGATCTCCGCGACGACGCGGTGATGACCGCGATGTTCGCCTACCTGGCGTCCGAGGATCCGGAACCGACGGCGTGCCGCGGGACCGGCGCGCGCTGCCGGAGGGCGAAGAGTGGCCGGAGTGCCGCGCGCCGGAGCGGAGCTACGAGGAAGGTCAATGAGAACCCTGTTCTTCTCTATCCTGGCCAGCGCCCTGGCGGGCGCGCCGGCGTCCGCCCAAATCGCCTCCGGGCCGCTCGAGATCCAGGAGCACGTCCTCGACAACGGCTTCACCATCCTGCTGGTCGAAGACCACCGCCGGCCCCGGGTGGCCGCGAATCTGTGGGTGCGGGTCGGCTCCATGGCGGAGCCGGTAGGACAGCACGGGATCACGCACTTTCTCGAGCACGTCATCCATCAGGGGACCACTACGGTCGGGACCAGCGATCTGGCCGCCGAGCGGCCCATCCTGCAGGAGATCCACGACACCGAGCAGGAGCTCATCGCGATGCGGAATCGCGAGCGCAACGAGCTTCGGGAGCGCGCCGTCTTCTACGACGAGCTGGGTTGGCCGGTCACGCCCGAGATCGAGGCGCTCCGGCAGCGGCTCTACGAGCTCGAGGACCGGGACGACGAGTACCGGGACTTCTGGACCTCTTACAAGTGGTACATGCAGCACGGCGGCTACGTGCGCCACACGGACCCGGTGCCGGCCAGCACCGAGCAGGACTACATGGAGATGAACATGGCGCTCCCGAAGGAGCACCTGGAACTCTTCTTCCGGCTGGAGGCCGATCGCCTGGTCAACGCGGTCCTGAGGGGCTGGGAGGCGCAGCGCTTCACCGTGCTGGAGCAGATCCTCGGGGGCAAGGGCAATCCGCAGACTCGCTTCAACGAGGCGATCGACGGCGTGACGGCCCAGGTGCACCCGATCTACGTCCCGGACGGCGGGCACGTGCGCGACTTCGGGAACTTCACCAGGGACGCGATGTACCAGATCTACGACGACTACTTCGTGCCGAACAACGCGGCGCTGGTGCTGGTCGGCGACGTGACGCTGGATGAGGTCGTGCCGCTCGCGGAGCGGTATTTCGGAGTGCTGCCCCGTGGGCCCGAACCCCCGCTCGATCTCGATGTCGAGGCCGAGCCGGTGCCCAGCGGGTCCGTTCGCCTCGACTGGACGGAGCCGCTCTCGCCGCAGGTCCACCTGCGCTACCGCATCCCCGGGATGGGCCACCCCGACCGGCCGGTGTTCGACCTCATCGCCGCGCTGCTCGGCGGGCCGCACGGGATGGCCGGGCAGGCGGTGGCGGCGCGTGGTCTTTCGGCTTCGGTCACCGCCGATTTCCGGGTCATCCACACCTTCCGCTTCGGGTCGCCGGGGGCGTTCAACCTGGTGGCGCACGCGGGACGCGACGGCGATCTAGGGGGCGTCGAGGGGGCGTTGCTGGATGCAGCGGGAGATCTCCGGGAGGGCCGCATCGACGCCGCGGCGCTCGCGCGGGCGAAGAAGCGCCTCCGCGTCGAGTGGGCGGAATTCCTCGACAACACCCAGGAGCTTGCCTTCCTGGTCGGCCACCACTTCGCGATGAACCACTGGAGCGTGCTGCCCGACCTGATCGAGGCGCGGGACGCGGCGACGGCGGCGGACGTGCAGCGGGTCGCGGCGGCCTACTTCGTGCCTTCCAACCGGGTGATCGCGGTCGCGCGGTCGGAACCGCCGGAGGGAAGCGGGCCGAGCTGGCTCGAGTTCGCCTGGTCCAAGCTGCGGGGCGACGAACGATGAAAGCCGAGACGCTCGCCGCGCGCCTGGAGCGGGCGAATCGGATGCGTTCGGACCCTTCGCTGCGCTCCAAGAGGTGGATTGCCCGGGTCGTGGTGATCGCGACGGTGCTCGCCTTGGCTGGTTTGCGCGCCCTCGGTGGATGCGGCGCCGAGGACACCCTCCCCGGCCGCTCGCGGTCCGTTTTCGAGCACGACTGGCCGGACCCGAGTGAACTCGCGGGCGGACCAGCGGCGTTCACCCCGCCGGATCCGGGTCAAGCCCTGCTCGAGACCTCGGCCGGCGTCCGGGCCTACATCGTGCCCGCACCCGATGATCCGCTGGTGCGCATCACGGCCGCGCTGCCGCTCGGTCGGCTCCACGAGGCCGAAGGCGAAGCCGGCGCTTCGGCGCTCCTGACCCATCTGCTGACGACGCGGGGCGCCGCGGAGGCCGTCCGTCCGCTCTCGCTGCGGCTCGCCGAGCTGGGCACGTCGCTGAGCGTCGTGGAGACCCTCGACGTCACGCATCTTGCCCTGAACGTGCTGCCCGAGGATTGGCGCGAGGGGTTGGCGCTGCTGGTGGAACTCGTCCGGGATCCGGACCTCGACGCGACGACCGTCCGCGAGTACCGGGCGGGCCCCGGCTACCGCATGCCGATGGCGGGTATCGACGGCGACGGCTACCGCCCCAAGGTCGAGCTGGAGCGCCGGCTGGGTGGGTACCCGCTGGCGCCGCCGGAGCCGGGGACGACGGTCTCGCTCGCCGCGGTGCGGGCGCTCGCCGGAAGAAGCTTCGTGGCCGACCGCGTGGTGTTCGGGGTCGGGGGCGACGTGTCGCGCCAGGAGGTGGAGGAGGCGCTGGAATCAGCGACCGGTGGTTGGGAGCCGAGCAGGGAGCCGGCGCCGGCGCCCGTCGTGATTGCCCCCGGCGAGACATCGACCCGCTTCCACGCTGTGGACGTCCCGAGCCTCGAAGGCTGGATCGCCATCGGCCGCGCGGTCGGCGCCGTCCCCGAATCGGACCGTGCCGCGCTGGCCGTCCTCAAGTTCATCCTCGCCGAACGGCTGAACATCGTCGCCCGCGAGATGCGCGGCCTCGCCAACCGGGACGACTTCGAGGTCCCGGAGACGGCGTCCGGGACCGGCCTCCTGCTCGTGCGCACCGGCGGACGTCCGGAGGCGGTGGGGCCCCTCGTCCGCTACAGCCTGGATGAGCTGCAGCGGATGCACGATCCGGTGGAGCCGGTGACCGGCGCCGAGGTGACCCGCGCCCGGGGCTGGTTGCTCGGGGCGGTCTGGCGGCGGTCGCTCGAAATCGCGACCAGCGCCAGTCAGACCTTTGCGGTGGAGCACGCGCGCCACGGCGGTACGGACCGCCTCATGGGCTGGCGCGAGGCCGTCCAGGCCGTCACGGCCGCCGACGTCAAGAGGGTCGCCCAGGAATACCTGGACCCGGAGGCCTTCGTGACCGTCGTGGCGGGTCCGCTGGCGGAAATCAGGGCCGCCCGCCATCCGCGCTGGCCCGTGGCGCTGGACGACCTGGCGGCGGAGCTGTCGAGCGGTGGGGGGGCCAACTAGAAAGGGGAAGGTGTGCCGGCCGGAGGCCGGCGCTCCTACGCGCTTGCTTGGGGTCAGGGATGGGAGGTGCGCTGTTTCGGATCCATCACCTCCAGCACGAACGCGCGGAACTCGTCGGAACTTGCGTAGAAGGCGCCGTGACTTCCGCCCGGGACGATGCGTAGCACCTTGCGCGGCGCCTGGACGGCGTCAAACCACTCGACCGCAAGGCCGGTGGCCGCGTTGAGATCGTTCTCGCCCTGGAACAGGTAGACGGGGACTTCCACCCGGGCCGCGAATCGTCGGGCGTCGAAATTTGCCGTGTGCGGAGCCAACCGATACGTGGTGAGCGCCGCGCCTCGCCTGATCCCCTCCAGCTCTTCCCGCGAATACCCCCGCTTCAGCAGGCCTTCCAGCAACTCGTCCAGCCGAATCTTGCTCGCCGGATCTTCCGGCCTCGTCAGGCGGCCGGCCCAGCTCTTGGCCAAGAACCAGGTCTGCGCGTCGCGCCAGGGAGGGGGCCCGATCTCCTCCAGCGCGTCCATCGCTTCCCGATTGTTGGTGCGACGCGCCTCTTTCAGTGTTTCCCGGAAGCCCAGTGCGTCTCCGTCGGGGCCGCTCACGAGCTGTCCGCTGCCGATGTACGCCTCGAACCGGGACGGATCCAGGGTGACCATCTTCAGCGCGATGACCGACCCGAAGGAGAGACCCACGACAGTGATCTGCTGCTGTTCGAACCGCTCTCTCAGGAGCCTGGCCAGTTCGACTCCATCTCGAGCGATGCGGTCCAGACTGATGTGGCGGCTCCCGTCGAGACCGTTGTGCATGAAGGTGCGACCCGCTCCGCGCTGGTCCCAGTCCACGATCGTGAAGTCCTGTTGCCAGGAGTCAAACGCGTGGGTGACGGAGGCGTTGCTGTAACCCGGCCCCCCATGAACGATCAGCAGGACGGGATTGCCGGGGTCGCTGCCCCGGGTCGAGACCCACTGCTCGATCCCGCCGATCGGGAGGTATTCCGAGGTCTGGAACGGCTGGGTCGGCGACGGTGCCGGGTTGGTTGGCAAGACGGCGAGGAATGGTAGGGCCAGTCGTCTTGCTGGCCCCTGTCTGAAGGCCGCTACCGCGCGAACCGGCCGGCCGTCCAAGCCGTCCGCACCACCATCCTGGCCGGAGACCGGCGGACCACGCCCCGCGCCGCCGGCCTGCATTCCTCGTAGGGCCTCAACGTGTTCCGCCTTCTCTCGGGTGGGTCCACCCGTCGCTCATGGCCGGCACAGTGCCTGCGGATTGGCCGGAAGGTTGATTTCAATGGCGCTCCCGACAGCACCAACCTCGACAAACAGAGCGTCCTCCCGCCGGTCGGTCCATCCGCCCAAGCCGTAGTAGCCCACGTCTTCGTTTCCGCAACGATCGAGTCTGATCCTGACGATTTCAGCTGTGAGTCCACCGAACCCCGAGGGCCAACGAACCGGAATCTCGAAACTGCCGTCGCGGCCCAACGGCCAGAAACAACAGTACGCCCCGATCCGAATCTCGGTCCCGGCGACGGGCCGCCCGTCCGGCCCGAACACCGTTCCCGTCAGCACCCTGTCTCTTCCGCACAACTCATGCGGCGTCGAGGGAAGCCGGATCTCGACTCCGGTCTGATCGGCGAAGACGGGGCTGGCGCGATGGCGCAGTGAGGTCAGACCGTCAGGACCGTAGTAGCCCAACCAGGTGCAGTCCGCCGTTTTCCCGGCATGGACAGACAGCGCGAAGGGGCCGGACGTTCCCTCGGAAACGCCAATCTCGAAGCTTCCGTCGCTCGCCGTCTCGCTCCAGTTCCAGAACCCGTCGGTTAGCAGCGAGACCTGAATCCCTTCTATGGGGACGCCGCTCGGGCTCAGCACGGTCCCTTGGACTGGCGAGGTAAGGCGCCTCGCGCCAGACTCGTTCGTTGGTGTCTCCTCCGCTTTGATGAACGGATTGCGAAACAGCACTTCCTTTTCGTCGAAGCGCAGATAGGTGTCCGGATAGGTCGTAAAGCCGACGCCCATGAGCGCCGCGCCGTCAGCCGACGGGAGACCGTCGTCGAACCCCGGCGGATGGGGAAGCCATAGCGCGTGGCCCAGCTCGTGTCCTGCGCCACCGATCCAGCGGTCTGGAGTCTCGACGAACGTCCCGTTGCAGCCAACGGTTGTAACCGTCTGAGCGCCCAGCGCATTCAGCCCCTCCAAGTCTTCCTTGTGAAGGATTGTGAGGCCGGGTGCGCCCTTTCCCAAGGTACGTCCGGCGGGGAACGGTTTGTCGCATTCCTCCTTCACGTCCGCATAGAGGAGCCAGGTGTGCTCCTCTCCGTCGCGGCTCACAGGGGCGCAGTGCTGTACGCCCTCCACGATCTTCTTCCACGAGTCGCCCTGTTTGTAGTAGTCGTGATCTCCCGGCATCTGGCACCACTCGGGTGTGGCTTCGAAGAGTTCAAACGTTAGTCCTCCGGTCTGACGGCGGTACCACGACTGGAGGTCCACGATCGCGTGCGTGATCACCTCGCTGTAATCGGCGCGGAACTGTCGGTCCGCCGGCGATGCATAGATGACGCGCACGGTGCGCTCGGTCCGCAGGGAAATACGAACGGAGACCGGGATCTCGGCGGCCTGCCCTTCATAGGTCGCGGTGAGCGTCGCATTCCCCCCTCCCACGCCGATTGTGAGGCCGTCCGACACGGTGGCCACCGCCGGATCGGAGGACTCCCAGTGGATCTCCGCGGCTTCTACGGGGTGCGTCGAGCCGTCGGACAGTGTGGCGGTCACCATGAACTGCGTCGTCTCGCCGATAGAGGTCAGCACGCCTGTCCCGCTCACCTCGAGCGAGGCGACCGTGGGCGCTGACGGTGTAGTCGGAGTCGCTGGCAGCGTAGTCGGCGTGGCTCCTCCGCACGTCGCCAACACGAGACCGAGAACCGCGGCCCCGACAAGCGGCGCGAGGCTCCTCGTCAGGGCGCCTGCATCCATAGTGTGGCCGAGCCTTTCCCAACAGCCATTCCGAACTCCGGACCATCCGTTAGACGGATTTGCCGCCCTCAAGCAGACTCCGGTCGATGAAGGACCGCAAGGCACTCCAAGAGAAATGCGTATCGCGGAGTTATCACGATTGGATGGCGCCGAATATACCAAGTGACTGCCGAGCTGTTAAATTCGGCGTCAGTAGTCGTCTTGAAGACCCGAGTCCGTCATGCTCGCGAACCGGATGGCGGGTTCGGGCCGTAGAACGGGGGGCGGTTTGAGTCTTCGGCGTCGGCGCACCAAAGTCGGATGTCGCCTAGGGCTAGTAAAGGGCGACGCGGCACTCCGGTTGGCAGGAGCGCCGGCCTCTGGCCGGCATCGCGGCCGGAGGCCGGCCCACGTCTCCCGGTGGGGATTCCTGCTCGTACGGCGATGCGCTGTCCCCGCTTGGGTTGGTGCCGTCGAGGCCGACCAAGTCGGGGAGTTTCGCCTCGCTTTGCTCGGCGATGCCGGCCGGAGGCCGGCGCTCCTATAGGTTTCTCAGCGCCCGTAAGGGCGACTTTTGGCTGCTTCGCGCAGTGGCCGATCCGCCGGGAGCACCTTGGCGCTCCTTGCCGGAGACCGGCGGACCCGGCCGCCGGCCTCCTGGGGGCTAACCGATCCTAGAACTCCAGGCGGAAGGCGAACTGCGCCGCCCGTGGCCCGTAGGCGGTGGAAGTGACCTGCCGCGGAGAGCCGAAACTGCTGGAGTCGATGGTCCCGTTGTAGGCGCCGTAGTTCTCGTGGTTGAGCAGGTTGAAGACCTCGGCGATGGCGGAGGCTCTCACCGGTCCGAAGTTGAAGACCTTCGAAAGGCGAACGTCAACCTTGTGCAGCGCCTCGCCCAGCAGCGCGTTCCTCGGCGCTTCGTTGCCGGGGCCGGTGCCGATCGTGGAGGGTCCGTCGAAACGATCCAGAACGTCCGGATTCACCTGGATCGGATCTCCGAGGTTCAGGCGATTCCGGCTCGCGCTCTTCCCGTACGGCCGGCCGCCGATGGTCGTATCGAAACGGTTGCCGGAGCCGTAGAAGTAGGCGCCGGAGATCGAGAAGTCGTAGGGAAGCTGATAGATCCCGTTGATACGGAACGTGTTCACCTGAAAGTCGAGCGAAGAAGCCCACTCGGCATCCGGATCGAACGTGTTGTTCGGGAAGTCGAACCAGCCGCGGGTGTCGTCATTCTTGTAGAAGATGATGGTGTGCGTCACGTTGATCTGGAAGTTGTCCCGGAACCGGCGCCGCAGCCCGCTGGAGAGCCCCAGGTAGTCCTGTTTGCCCGTGCTCTCGATGTAGCGGATCCGGGTGAAGTTGGGATCCAGCCGGCCCGGAATGTTGTAGCCGGTCACCGGGTCGTAGATCTGGTTCGGGTCCGTGGCGCGCGGAGTGTTGGTTTCCTTCCAGTGGAGCAGGTCGGTCTCGAATCCCCACACCGCGCCGAGCTGCTTCTGGAAACCGATGGAGGTCTGCCAGGTGTACGGGAGGGAGAAGTTGTGGGCGATCGTCCGTGGCGCCTGCGGCGGAACCGGCACTTCGCCGTTCAGGATCTGCTGCGGCGTCACTCCCCGGGTGGGGTCCTGCAAGAAGCCGGGCATCCCGTCGTTCGGGAACGAGTTCACCAGGATGCGCTGGCCGTTGAAGGACTGCTGGCTGAACGTGACGTTCGACGAACTGATCGTGTGATAGATGCCCGATCCGCCGCGAATGACCAGATCGCCGGTGCCGCCGACGTCATAGGCGAATCCGCCGCGGGGCGCGAAGTTGTTGGTGTCGCGGATGTCCCACTTGTAGAGGGAGTCTCCGGCTGACCGGCCCTCGCTCGGTCCGGCGAACGGCGTCATGATGTCGTTGCCCGGGGGCGCCAAGGCGCCCCAGTCCAGGTCGTAGCGGACGCCGAAGTTCACGACCAGGTTGTCGTTGACCCGCCAGGTGTCGGCCAGCCAGGCGGCCCAGGTCGGCCGGGGGATATCGATGATCCAGTTACCGACGTTCTGGCTGAAGCGGGCGACCGTGTGGTCGAGCCCGCTCACGTCCCAGCAGCTCGGGTTGGTGGCGCACTCGATGGGGAAGCGGCGTTCGAGGTCGGCGGGACGCTCGTTGAAGATGAACTCGCCCCGCTCGAGCAGGTGCCACTCGCCGCCGTCCTTCCAGCTCAGGAACTCGGCGCCGAGCTTCACGTCGTGTTCCGTCTTGTCCCAGTTCAACTGGAAACGGGCGGAGAACACATCCTGAGTGAACAACTGCGGGAAGTTCCGCGGCCCGCCGAACGTGATCCCCGGAAAGACGTAGTTCGGTTGACAACTGGACTGATCCTGCTGCGGCTGGCCGAAGGTCTGGTCACAGCCGCCGATCGCCGTATCGGCCAGCTTGTTCGTCCACTCGAAGCCGTTGTAGCCGAGCTTCAGCTCGGTAAAGACCTCCGTGCTCCACAGATGACTCCAGGTGGCGAGCACGTTCGTTGAATCCTGCGTGCGCGCCCGGGCGTTCGAGGGATGCGCTGAACTCGACAGGGAGAAGTCGGTTGCGAAGTCCCAGTAGGAAACCCGGTAGGACAACTGGTCCTTGTCGGAGGCGGTGTGGTCAACGCGCGCGGTGAAGCTGTTCTGCGTTTCCGGCGTCTCGAACACCCACTCCTGGTTCGGGAGGCGGGCCGGCTGGACGAAAACGCTGCCCGGCTGCCCCTCGTACTCGTAAGAGACGAAGTAGTGGACCTTGTCGGCGACGATGGGGCCACCGAAGACACCACCTATTTGCTGGTTCTCGAACGGGAGCACTTCTTCGGCGATGTGATCCTCGGCGTTGAAGCGGTCGTCACGGAAGTATCCGTACACGCTGCCGGTGAAATTGTTGGTGCCCGAGCGGGTGATGGCGTTCACCTGGCCTCCGGAGGAGCGGCCCTGCGTCACGTCGAATTGACTGGTGACGATCTGGAACTCGGCGATGGCCTCACGGCTGAACTTGGGCTGACCGAAGCCGGAACTCGCCACCTGCTGGGTGATCTGCTGGCCGTCCAGATTGAGTTGGAAACTCTCGTCGCGCGTGATGCCGGGACGATTGTTGTTGGTGTCGTTCGCGGTGATGCCCTTGACGAGCAGCGCGAGCTCCATCCAGTTGCGGCCCTGCACCGGCAGGTCGTCCATCATGCGGCGATCCACGTTGCCCGCCACTTCCGAAGACACCAGGTCCACGAGCGGCGCCTCGGCGGTGACGGTGATCGTCTCTTCGACGCCGGCGAGCGCCATCTGGATCGTGATGTCGGCGTTTTGGCCGACCAGCAGTTCGATCTCCGGAACGACCATGTTGGCGAAGCCGCTGAGCGTCGCTTCGACCCGGTACGCCCCCGGCGGCAGCGCGGCCGCCCGGAACGAACCGGAGGCATCGGTCACCGCCACGCTCTGCCGCCCGGTGTTGTTGTCCACGACCGTGACGGTCACGCCGGGGAGAGCGCCCCCGGAGGTGTCTTCCACCGTCCCGGAGAGCGTCGCGGATTCCTGCGCAAGGGCGGCGACGGGAAGCAACAAAGCGCCCGTCAAAGCGCCCCCTAAGGCGAGCACCGATGCACGCCGAATCAGATTTTGCATGGGATTTTCCTTCCTGACATCGTGACTGGATTCAAAGGCAAACCGCAACGGTAGGCGCTTCCGGGACGGATGTCAAATGGCAAATAAAAGACGCTATTTCAATGAGTTACGCGGGATTTGTCCGCACTGTGCGATAGGGCTCCCAATCCGTCCTCTTTGCGGCTTTCGTCCGGGGTCTGCTAGTTTGCAGACGGGGAATGCCGACGAGATCCGTGCCGATGCGCCACTTGGCGCTCGCCCTGCTGCTGTCGGCGGTTGCGGTATCGCGCGGTGCTCCGGCGCAGGATCTCACTCCCGAACACCGCCGGTGGCTGGAGGAAGAGGTGACCTACCTCATCACCGAGCGCGAAACGGATGTCTTCTTGTCGCTGGGCACCGTGGACGAGCGGGACCGGTTCATCGAAGCGTTCTGGCGGAAACGCGACCCGGTCCCGGGCACGCCCGCCAACGAGTTCCGGGAGGAGCACTACCGCCGATTCGAGTACGCGAGCCGCGAGCTCCGGGGCGAAGCCTTCGCGCCCGGCTGGAAGACCGACCGGGGCCGGATGCACATCATCCTGGGGCCGCCCCGGAGCATCGAGACGTTCGACAACTACAACAATCTCTACACGAGCCAGCTCTGGTTCTATAACGGCGACCCGGGAAGGAACACGCCGTCCTTTTTCTATCTGCTGTTCTTCAAGAGACTGGATGCGACGCAGTACCGGCTGTTCATCCCGGGCGCCGACGTGCCGGGCGACCTGATTCGCGGCTCGACGCGCTCGTTCCCCGAGCGGAACATGGAGCAGCTCCTGCGGATTTCGCCGGAGCTGGCGCGGGCCGCGCTCGCGGTGGACGCGTCGGAGCCGGTGGACATCATGGGAGGCACCGTCGGTCTCGGGTCCCAGGCTGCCATCGCGCGCATCGAGGCGTCGCCGAGGTACGCGATCCGCACCGACTATCTCGACGCCTGGGAGCGCTACGGCAGCCGGGTTTCGTCGGAGTACTCGTTCAACTTCGTGCCCAGCGAGGGCGCCTTCGCGGTGCTCGCCGGTCCGGATCGCACCGCCTATCTCCATTTCAGCGTCGAGCTCGACCTGGAGAACCTCCCGATGGACACGAACGGCGACGGGTCGCGTTCGTTCACGACGCTCGACGCCAGTCTGGAGGTCCGGGACCCGCACGGCCGCCTGGTTCTCGCGGACGACAAGGAAGCCTTCGTCCAGTTGAGGACGACCCAGCGGAACGCGATCCGGGGCTCGACGTTCGCCTACCAGGACGGGGTCCCGCTGGCGCCGGGCGACTACGAGGTGATGCTCATCCTTCGTAATCGGGTATCCAGCCAGTACACGGTGGCGGAGCACTCGGTCCGCGTCAGCGACTTCTCGGGCGGCCAGCCGGCGCTGAGCGACCTGCTGGTCGGTTTCCGAACGGAGGCGATGCCGGAGGACGGCGCCGCCGCGTTCAAGACGTTCCAGGCTGGCGCGGCGCGGATCCACCCGGCAGTCGGCGGCGTCTTCGCCAGCAGCGAAAACCTGCACGCGGCACTCCAGTTGCTCTCCGCCGACCCGTCGCACGACCTGCACTTCGCCCTGCTCCGCGGGGAGGAGGTGGTGGCGGAACGCACGCGCGACATCGTCGGGACGGAGCCGGCCTTCCTCGAGGAGCGGTTCAGCCTGGAAGGCGCGGTCGCCGATCGGTATGAGCTCCGGGTGCGGCTCCTGGACGCGCAAGGGAGCGTGCTGGCCGAAAAGACGGCGCCGTTCTCGATCTCGCCGCGGGCCTCCATTCCCCGGCCCGGGCTCTTTGCCCGCCGGAGCTTCGACGCGGGCAAGCGCGCCCTGCTGGCGGTCGTGCTCGGCGACCAGCACTGGGCGATGGAGAACTTCGCCGAAGCGGAGCGCCTCTTCGAGAGCGCGGTCTCGGAAGGGGATCCGGAAGTCCCGCAGGCGCAATGGAAGCTCGCCGCTTCCTACCTGCGCTCGGGAAAGACCGAATCGGCCCTGGGTCTCCTCCTGCCCCTCCAGTACGAGCATGCCGACCGCTACGAGGTGGTCGTCGGCCTCGGTCTCGGCTTCTACCTGAAGGGAAACCTGACCGCCGCGGTCTCCCATCTCGAAAAGGCCGTTTCGCTCCGGCCGCCGCAGCCCGGCATACTCAACGCGCTGGGCGACGCTTACTTTCGGTTGGGAGACAAGGCAAGAGCGCGCGAAGCGTTCGAACGCTCCGTCGCGATCGATCCCGAGCAGCCCGACATTCAAAAGAGCCTCGCCGAGCTCGGATCCGGCGTTTCGCACTGACACCAGTGGAGGGGCCCCCGATGGTTCGAATCTGTAACCGGCGAGTTTTCTTGGTACTCGCCGTCGCGGTGGCCTTTGCCTGCACCGCGCTGGCGCAACCGCCACGGGGAAGCACGTATCCCGCGGCCGGGCAGGGCGGGAACTACATGCACAACTTCTATTTCCCGCCGGCGCCGAGTTCGACGCCCTGGGCGCCGGACTGGTCGCCCGACGGGACGTGGATCGCGGTGGCGATGAGCGGGTCGATCTGGAATGTCGATCCGCACACGGGACAGGCCTGGGAACTGACCTATAGCGACAAGTACCACTCGCTGCCCGACATCTCCCCCGACGGGAAGTGGATGGTCTACACGGCCGACGACGGGGGGACGACGATTCAGCTCGAGGTCCTGAACCTCGAGACGGGTGAAACCCACGCCCTCACCGACGACGATCAGATCTACGTGGACCCGGTGTTCTCCCCGGACGGCAGCCGGCTCGCCTACGTGTCCACGAAGCCGAGCGGCAACTTCAACGTGTACGTGCGCGCGATCGAGAACGGGGCGTGGGCGGGAGACGAGGTCCCCATCACCAAGGACAACAACTACGGCAACAACCGGCTCTACTTCGGTCCCTGGGACATGGCGATCACCCCGACCTGGCTTCCGGGAAGCGGTGAGCTACTGGTCATCTCCAACCGGGGGGTGCCGCTCGGCTCGGGGAACGTGCTGCGGATTCCGGCCGAGGAAGACGGACTCCTGCAGGCGACGACGGTTCTTGCCGAGCAGACGCTCTACCGGACCCGGCCGGACGTTTCCCTGGACGGCAAGCGATTCATCTATTCGTCCACGGGCGGATCGGCGGATCAGTTCAGCAACCTCTACGTGCAGCCGACGATCGGCGGCGAGCCCTACAAGATGACCTTCCTGGACCACGACGCCTTCCACCCCCGCTTTTCGCCGGACGGGGAGTGGATCGCCTATATCTCGAACCGGGAAGGGCTTCCCCAACTGGCGCTGCTCGAGACCTACGGCGGCAAGCAGCTCACCGTCCACATCACGGACCGGCGCTGGAAGCGCCCCATGGGCGTGCTCACGGTCCGCACCACGGCGGCGGGCTCGGGTGAAGTGACCGGCTCGCGGGTGCACCTGACGGCGTCGGACGGCAAGTTCTACGCCCCCGCGGACGAGTATGCGCGCACCAGCGGCATGCACGATCCGATGTTCCATCACCCGGGCGAGTTCCGGGTGGAAGTGCCCGCCGGCGCGCTGACGATGGACATCGTCAAGGGTTTCGAGTTCTGGCCGGTGCGGGAGGAAGTCGAGATCGAGGCCGGCGAAGTGACGCAATTGACGGTCGAACTGCGGCCGATGACCGACATGGCCGCCAAGGGCTGGTACAGCGGCTCGACCCACGTGCATATGAACTACGCCGGGAACCTGCACAACACGCTGGAGAACCTGATGATGATGTCGGAGGCCGAAGACCAGGACATCGTCCTCGAACAGGTCGCCAACAAGGACAACCGGATTCTCGACTACCAGTTCTTCGTTCCGGGCGGGGGAGCGCATCCGCTGTCCACGAAGGACCGCGTGCTCGTCGTCGGGCAGGAGTACCGGCCGCCGTTCTACGGGCACGTCTTCATGTTCGGCCTGAGGGACCACCTCATCTCGCCCTACACGACGGGCTATGAGGGCACCGCCATCGAGAGTCTCTATCCCAGCAATACCGACATGTTCCGGAAGGCGAGGGCGCAGGGCGCCACCGTCGGCTATGTGCACGCGTTCGGCGGTGACGCCGACCCGCTCGAGGGGAGCCTCGGCGGCGGCAAGGGCTACATGGTGGACGCCGCGCTCCAGACGACCGACGCGGTGGAGTGGTCGCAGGCGCATCGCGCGGGCTTTCACCCCTGGTACGCGACGCTGAACAACGGACTGCGGACCACCGCGGTCGGCGGCGAAGACTCGATCAGCAACCTCCACAGGAGCAAGCTCGTCGGGTCGGTGCGCACCTACGTCTATACGGGCGGCAAGGGTCTGACGATGGAGGCGTGGCTCGAGGGGCTCCGGAACGGCAACGCGTTCGTCAGCACCGGGCCGCTCGTCGAGCTGACCGTGAACGGCCGCATCCCGGGCGAGGAAGTGGAACTCGCCGCGAGCGGCACGGTCGAACTCCAGGGCAGGGTGCGAAGCATCACGCCGCTCGACAAGGCCTACGTCGTCTTCAACGGCGAGGTCGTCGAGGAGATCCCGTTCACCGGCGACCGCCTCGAACTCGATCTGGCGAAGTCCTACCCGGTCAGCGGGAGCGGCTGGTTCCACCTGCGGGTCGAAGGCAGGAACGAGGAGCGCTTCCCGCTCGATGCGAACTTCGCGCTCGGGTTCACGAACCCGGTGTGGGTGACGGTGGCCGGGCAGCCGGTCCGGAACCGCGCCTCGGCCGAGTACTCCATCCAGTGGATCGACAAGCTGCGGGCGATGGCCGAGGAGTGGCCGGGATGGCGCTCCGAGAAGGAGCGGGAGCACGTCTTCGCCCAGTTCGACGAAGCCCGCCGGATCTACCAGGGCTTCCTGTCGGAGGCCTCCGGCGGCGGGGGCTCCAACTAGGAAGGGCCAGGAGCGCCGGCCTCCGGCCGGCATCGCGGCCGCAAGCCGCGAAACGCACGAACTTCGTCCGCCTCACAGCACCCATCCCAACGGCGACGGCGAAACGCCCTTGTGCCCTTCGCCGACTTGAGCGGCGGCACCGCCGCGATGAGGATTAGCGATGCGCGTTTCGCTCCCCTGCGGACCGCCAAGATAGTGTTCCATCGGATTCCGAACAGGACCGTTGTTTGCTTCTAATGAAGCGTAACGCGCCACCACGCGTTCCTCTCGTTGTCTAGGTTGCGCACTTCCTACACAGGGAGAATCCAAAAGACTCGATTCCGCCGTGAGCTGTGCGCTACGGCTCTTGGCGCACCCCCCTAACGAACACCAGCGTGAACGTGTCTCCATTCGGGGGACGGACGACCCACTCGCCGTGTTGTTCATCGGCCACGTATGGCCCTTCCTCAACTTGGCCGCTCGGAAATCTCCAGACCCAGTAGCCGTTCCGCTTCCCGTTCATATACGGCCCAGCACCGATATCGCCGTCCGCAAACCGCTGGACCCAGTGGCCGTTCCGCTTCCCGTTCATATACGGCCCTTCGGCCGTGCTGCCGTCCGCAAACCGCTGGACCCAGTGGCCGTTCCGCTCGCCATTCACGTTCGGTCCTTCGGCGCTACCACCGTCCGGGTATCTCCAAATCCAGTGGCCATTCCGCTCGCCGTTCAAGTACGGCCCAGCACCGATATCGCCGTCCTCAAACCGCTGGACCCAGTGGCCGTTCTTCCGTCCCTGGCGCATCGTGCCGTCGTGCTGCTGGCGGTTGTCGGGCGGCCATTCCCAGGTCAATCTCCCCTGGCCCTCGGCTAGGCCGGCGGAACACTCTCCAGTCCAGGTGGCCGTCTCCGGCGGCTGACGGTGTTCGTTCCACACGTAACAGCTGGGCTGGTTCGCCAGTTCCGTCCAGCATTGGGCACCTGCTGGCTGTTTCCTGCAATCCGGCCCGTCGAGCCGGATTTCCCGATCCGCCGTCGCCGCCACCGGTAGCCGCCATCCCGGCGGCCGGTCGGGATTACTTGCCGCCGTGCCTGCTGGCGGTGGGTTGATGGCAAAGTTGAAATCCACGGACCAGGTCGAGAACCGCGGCTCCGGGTCTCCGCGCAGGACAATCAACAACGTCGTGTCGGTCAGGCTCTGACCCGGAGACACGACATTGCGGCCGCTCTCCTGGATGAAGCCGATCGAACCGGCCCACTCAATGATCGTGGAATACCGCACTAGGAGTTCGCCTGAGTCCGGAACGTCCCAGTTGGTGCACTCCGGCCACTCCGACGCGATTTGAAATCGCGCGATCAGGTGATCGAGCCACCGCCCCGAGCGGTTCCGAACCGTGAAATCGAGGCGCCAGATGTCCATCGGCGCACCATCGTTCTCCTTCCTCCTGTCGTAGCTCGTATCCGATTCCAACACGTTGCACGTGCCGCCCCCCGGCTGGAGAAGCTGCGCCTCCCCGTGCAGCTCAACACCGTCGATCTCGAGAAGGCGTTGCCCACGCACATCTGCCGCCAGCACATGCACCAGCAAGACGGCTGCCATTACGATTCTGTGGAACGGGAGCGTCGTTCTTTCCCTCGATTGCCTGTCCGGCAAGATTCCCACCGCTGTCGCGGAGTCGCTGCGCATGTCAGCGGACGCCGATACCGAGACGCCCGACTGACTGAATTGCGCACCAGTCGCGTCCAGCGAGCAGGCCGAATCCCCCACCGCACAGGCCGTCCCGTCTTCCTGTATACGGCGATCCGTCGCCATATCCATAGCAGTTAGTTCGTCGGAGCCCAGCCCCAGCCGAATAGCAACTCTTCACCCAGGAGGAAACGCGGTCCGTGGCCACAGCAACGCACTGGTTCCAGTAGGAAACTGGATTGTCTATGGACCGACGGAGAGCACGAAGACCTTTCGTCGGCTTCCCTACGGGTCTTGTGTGCTGTGACAAAGCAACGACACGTCGATGTAAACGTATCCACGCCTACCTTCTCGTGCTCGTAGCCCGATTTCGAGAATTCTCCCTTCCAGCCGAACATCCGCGGAGTACAAGACATCAAGACTCGGATGACTCACGACGATTTCTCGCCAAGCAAGGACGGGAACAGACGAGCGCGGACAGGTCGGCTGCTCCAACGGAAAGAATTCCGCGCGGTCAGGCACACTGGGCATAGTGAACACCTGTTCCGTGGACCAGCCGGTTTCTAGATGCCCGCGATCGTCGGTGTGCGCGGTTATGGTTTCAGTAAAGACTTGGAACGGAGTGCCGTCCTCGGTCGGTGGCTGTCGCTCCTCGTCATCGCCGACATTGTTCTCCGACACCCCCGGCTTGTCTGGCGGCTCCACGGGACGGTCTGACCGGTAGCTAAAGCTTGAAACAGCGACAAACAAAGCCGTGAGTGCGATACCCAGTGTGAAGGCTTGCATCGCCCGCTTCTTCCGCGTCTTCGCCCAGATTGCGGATCCCGTCAACCCAACCAGGGCTTCGATCACCTCCACTAGGTTACCGTCCATGACGTTCCTCTGTGCTGCTGCCGCCAGCGACACTCCCCGGAACGGGCCACCGCCGCGAAAGGCGGGGAATTCCACGCCACGTTAGGCAAGGGGCTCGCGGGTCCATGTGGTTCGACCGATAGCGATCAGACTGTCCAGGAGAACATTCTCTCCGGGATTCGGCACGGGAATCGACGGAGTTACGTAAGTTCAGTTGTTTGTCTCCTGCGTTCAATCAGACTGTGTCGCAGAGCGGCCGCCCACAAGGATCACTCCGGGTCCGGACGTCGCCGCCGAACACTTTCTGTCGTGTCTGGCGGTGGGATTACGTGAGTGGGGTAGGTGAAGTCGGCGGGGCTATCGCTCCTGACGTACGCCCCTCACGAACGTGACGTAGTACGTGTCGCCGTCCGGAGGATGTACCACCCACCGGCCGTGCTGCTCGTCAGCCACGTACGGTCCTTCCTCGACCTGCCCGCTCGGGAAGCGCCAGATCCAATCCCCTTGCCGCTTGCCGTCCACGTAAGGCCCTTCTGCGACACTCCCGTTCGGGAACGTCTCGACCCAGTGTCCGGTTCTTTCACCGTCCACGTACGGGCCCTCCAGTCTGCCGCCTTCCGGCGGTTCGATCGCCCAGCGGCCGTGCTGCTCGCCGTCCATGTATGGGCCGCTCTCGACCTGCCCGTCCGGATATGTCCAGACCCATGGCCGTTCCGTCTGCCGTCCACGTAGGCCCCCTTCGCGAAAGTCCCGTTCGCGAACCTCTCGAACCACTGACCGTTCCTCGCACCGTTGACATACGGACCTTCGTCAACGCCCCCATCGGGTTCCCTAATGACCCAGCGTCCGCTTTCCTCCCCGTCCTCGTATGGGCCTTCGGCGACAACGCCGTTCGGAAACCTCTCAACCCACGATCCCTCCGGTCTTCCCAGCCGCATCGTGCCTTGCTGCTTTTGGCGGTTGTCGGGTGGCCACTCCCACGTCAGCGTTCCTGGGCCAGTGGCAAAGCCCGAAGAACAAGCGCCGGTCCACTCGGCTACGGCCTCGAGTTGAAGTCCCTCGTTCCCGACGTGACACCCCGGCTGGTTCGCAAGTTCCATCCAGCACTCGGTCCCCGCCGGCTGTCCCGTGCAGTCCGGCGCGTCCCGCCGTTCCAGGATCCGCTCCACATCCTCCAATAGCACCAAGGCGGCCTCGTAGAACTCGCCATCCCTCCCGGCGGCCGTCAGGTAGTCGATGACGGATTCCCGGGCGGGCTCCAGCGTCCCGGCGGCGAACGTCGCCTGGGCGCGTCGGAAGTGGAACTCCGGCGGGAGTTCGATGCCGTGCTCCGCTTGCAGGGTCAGGATCTCTTCAAGGGCTTCGAGGGCCTCTTCGGGCTCCTCCCCCTCCATCAGCCGTTCGGCGCGCAGCAACAGTTGATCGGCCGGTATCTCGGGCGGGAGTTGGGTGCCGCTAACCGGGCCGCTCCCCAGGAGTGCAATCAATAGCGCGCCACGCGCACCGTTGGTCATCGCGACTTTCCTCCCGGCGGCGTAGCGGTCATGCCCCGCCGCCCGGTGCGCCCCGCACCCGCTTCGTTTGGCGAGGCGCCCTCCGGCGGAACGCCTGCGCATCGCCGCGCAACCCTTCGTCCTGCTCGCGGACCGCAGCGCGTTCCTTGCGCGCCGCATGCGGCGTCTGGCCATAGACGCGCCGGAACCACCGGATGAAGTGCGGGCCGTCCGAGAATCCGCAATCGAAGGCGATCTGGCCCACCGAGTGGCTGGAGTTGAACAGCTGCCAGCGCGCATGCTGCAGGCGCATCGCGCGAAACACCTCCGTCGGAGTGAGTTCGGTATGGGCCTTGAAGGCGCGGTTGAGCTGGCCCACGGTCAGGTGCAGGGCGTGGGCGATGTCCCTGACGGAGGAATGTCCTGGCAGGTCCTGGCGCATCAGCCGGATAGCCGCCTCCACGCGTTTGTCGCCGCAGGATTCGAGGTCGCGGAAGGGCTGGTCCGGGGCATGGAACGCGGAGCGGTGCTCGTCCACGAGGAGATCGGCGAGGCCCTTCGTCGCCCGCGTCCGGCTGCTGAAGCGGGAGACGATGTCCACCGCAAGATCGATCGATGCGGTCCCGCCGGGGCAGGTGGCGATGTTGTGGTCGAACGCATAGACCTCGTGGACGGCGACCTCCGCCCGCGGGAACCGGGCCCTGAACTCCTCGGCGTGGCGGAAGTGCACGGAACAGCGGCAGTGGTCCAGCAGGCCCGCCGCCGCCAGCGCGAAACACCCGGTGCAGAGTCCCGCGATGAGCAGTCCCGCCTCGTCCGCCCGCCGGAGGAACGCGAGGGTCTCGGGAGGGTGCCGCCGCGACGACGGCAACGGACCGCCCACGACGACGACGCAATCGAAACGGGTCGGATCCCCGAGCAGCGACTGCGGAGTCACCGCGACGCCGCCGTTCGCCAGCACCGGCTCCAGCGTCGGCGCGACGATCTCCCACGCGCAATGGGTCCGGCCGGCGCGGTCCGCCGGATAGGACGCGTGGCGGAGCACGTCCAGGAACCCCGCGAAGGACAGCATGGTGAACTGCGGCAACAGGACGAAGCCGACCCGAATGTCGGGCTCGATCGGGGGCGGCTCGGTGTTCGCGTCGGGCCGAGCGGCGGTGCTCACCATCGTGTCGCGACGCGCGTTTCCGTCGGCGGTCAGGGTTCCTGACGGACCCCGTGCACGTACTCGAAGTAGGTCACTTCGCCGTCGGGAAAAACCATTCGCCAGCGGCCGTGCTTCTCTCCGTTCACTACTGTCCCGCTCTCGACCACGTCATCCGGAAACCGCAGGACCCAGTGGCCGTGCATCTTCCCGTCCAGATACGGTCCTTCCTGGATTCCCCTGTTGTCCGTGAACTTCAGGACCCATTGGCCGTGCTGCCTCCCGTCCATGTACGGTCCTGCTTGGATCCCCCTTTCGTCCGCAAAGCTCACGACCCAGCGCCCGTTCCTCTCGCCATCCACATACGGCCCTTCCAGGACATCTCCGTCCGCGGTTCTCTCGATCCAAGCTCCGTGTCGCTTCCCGAACCGGTACCGCCCCTCGGAAACCCAACCCGCCGTGTCCCGGATCAGGCACTCGCCATGCGACCGGCCGTATCGGAGGTTTCCTTCCTCTTCTTGCTCGCCATCCCGATACGTCCAGATCACCGTCCCGGAGCGCTGTGCGAAACCAGCCGAGCACTCGCCCGTCCACGTCGCGGTCTCCGTAGCCTGCGGGGCGGGATTCCAGACGTAACAACCGGGATGGCTGGTGAGTTCCATCCAGCATGCCGGACCCTCCGGCAGGGCCGAGCACTCCGGCGCATCGCGGCGCTCCAGGATCCGGTCCACGTCTTCCAGCAGCTCCACGGCATCGACGTACGACTCCGCCTCGCGGCTCACAACCGCCAGGTACCCGGTGACCGATTCCTTCGCCGCCCCCAGTAGCCCCACCGCGAACGCCACCCGGGCCTGCTCGAAACGGAAGTCCGGGGGCAACTCCAGTTCGTGTTCCGCCGCGAGGGCGAGCGCCTCCTCCATTGTCTGCACCGCGGCGTCGAGGTCGTCGGCCTCGACCAGCCGATCGATCCGCAGCAGAAGCTGGTCCAACAGGACCCGGGGCGGGAGCTGGACTCCACTCCCTGGCGCGGCCGCGGACCAGAACGTGCCGAAGCAAAGGGCCGCCACCAAGAGGCCGTTCCTGATCGGGGAGGGTCTTGCGAGCCCTGACGCGGGGCGTCGTCTCGAGCTTTGGCCCCGCAACTTCAGAATCGTTCCCAATCAAATCACCATTGGTGCCGCATTTCTGCTCTAGGGATTGGACCGTAAGTTGCCGAGAATTACAAATCGTAATGCGACTTTTCCTGTTCGGTTTACGGCCTCCCGCCCTGCTGTGCCGAACTGGAGGCCGGCCCAGTTCTCCCGGTGGGGGCTCCCTTGCCTTTGCGACATCAAGGCTGCTGGGGGTCTGTCCCGCCGCCCGCCTGCGGCGGGCTGTGCCGGCCTGGAGTGGAGTTGCCCCGGGAAAACGGACCACTCATAGTGCCGGTGGCACAAAGGAGGTCTGAGATGGGCAGTCCTGGACGCCGATATACGGCGGAGTATCGGAAGCGGGTGGTTGCGCTGGTTCGCGCGGGACGTAGCGCGGAGGAAGTCGCGGAGGAGTATGAGGCGAGTCCGCGAGCGATCCGGCGTTGGGTGATGGACGCGGATGCGGCGGAGGGCCGCGGGGGCGACGGCTGGACGACGGAGGAGCGGGAGGAGTTGAAGCGGCTGGAACGTGAGAACCGGCGGCTGCAGCGGGAGAACGCGTTCTTAAAAAAAGCGGCGGCCTGGTTCGCGCGGGAGACATCGTCGGGAGGTACCGACTGATGGATGCGAGCCAGGCCGTGATGAGCGTACGGGAGATGGGGCGCCTGCTGGGAGTGTCCCGCAGTGGGTACTACGCCTGGCGTGGCCGCGGGGCCAGTGCACGGGTTCAGGCGGACGAGCGCCTGAAGGTGGAGATCGCGGCGGCGCATGCGGCGAGTCGAGGCACCTACGGGGCGCCGCGGATCCGGGCGGAGTTGGCAGCGCGGGGGAACCGGACGAGCCGGAAGCGGGTTGCGCGGCTGATGCGGGCGTTGGGGATCTGTGGGGTGAGCCGCCGACGCCGCGTCCGCACCACGATCCGGGGCGGCGAGGCGCGGCCGGCGCCGGACCTGGTGGACCGGAACTTCGAGGCCACGGCTCTGGACCAGCTCTGGGTGGCCGACATCACCTACATCCCGACGCTGACGCGAATGTTGCACCTGGCGGTGGTTGTGGACGCCTGCAGCCGGCGGGTGGTGGGCTGGGCGATGGCGCTGCATGCGCGGGCCACCCTGGTCCTGAAAGCCTTGGACATGGCGCTCGAGCAGCGGCGGCCCCAGGGAGTGATCCACCACTCGGACCAGGGGTGCCAATACACCTCGGTGGCGTTCGGGCGCCGCTGCCGGGCCACCGGGGTCCGGCCTTCCATGGGTTCGGTGGGGGACTGCTACGACAACGCGATGGCGGAGTCCTTCTTCGCCACCCTGGAGTGCGAGGTGCTCGACCGGACCCAGTTCCCCAACCCCAAAGCTGCCGGCGAAGCCGTCTTCGAGTTCATCGAGGCTTGGTACAACCCTTATCGGCGGCACTCCGCCCTCGGCTACCTGTCACCCGTAGACTTCGAACAACAACTCCGGGGGCCGCCATGAACCGGCGCTCCCACTGGTCCGAGAAACTGGGGCAAGCTCAGAGGCCGGCGCTCCCTGGCCCATGCGCCGTGTGGGCTATTGGCGGTTACGAGTTTCGGCGCGGGATTTGAGGGCTGCGGCCATGTTGTTGAAGCCCTGGCGGATGAGACGGCCGAAGAGCAGGGCCACCAGCGGGGTCAGGAGCCCGCTCGTGGCGTCGGTGGTGGAGTAGCGGCAGCGAGCTGCGCCCAGCGCTTCGAGCCGCTGCTCCCGGCGGGCGACGAGCAGGAAGCGCGCGCCCATCGTCACGCCCCAGGCCAGGAGATGCGGCGGCTCGACGGTTTCGATCCGCTCGGGCTGTTTCCGCTTCAGGCGCCCGAGCCTGACGTGCAGCATGACTGGCGAGCCGATTTCGAGGCTCGCGTCCACCTGGGTCGTGAAGGGATTCCACTCCCCGTAGCGCTCGAAGTCCACGAGGATGTCCCACACCCGTTCGATGGGGGCATCGATCTCCACCGGGTTCGAAGCGACCAGATAGTGGAACACGGTGAGTACGCGGCCGGCTGCCCGGCAAGGCTCTCACGGGCCGCGAGTGCGAATCTTCCCTCACCGCCGACGGGTGCGGGCTCGAACCTTCCGCCACCGCCGGGGCCGGGCCCCGAAGCCTCTACTCAAACCCAAGAACGGGTATGTCTTGGTTCCCGCTTGTGTCTGCTCTTGGGCTACCCTTGAGCCTTGGTTTCCCACGATGGTTCGTGAGAGGGAGATGCGTGCCAGGACGAGAGGAGACAACCCATGTTCTCATTGCAGTGCTGCGTAGCCTGGAACCGGGCCGCGATCTTGCTGACTGTGGCCCTGTGGGCTTGCGGATGCGGCGGCGGAACCAACGAACCGCTGGGGCCGGCCCCAACGACGCCTGTGGGGACTGCCCCCCCGGTGACCGTCCCCGAGGTTGCCGACGACGTGCTGCTGGTGGCGCTTTACGAGGCAACCGGAGGGCCCAACTGGACCAGGAGCGGCGGTTGGCTGACCGACGCCCCGCTGTCGGAGTGGTTCGGGGTGAAGACCGACAGCTCTGGAAGGGTCACCGAGTTGCTTCTCGCGGACAACAACCTTTCGGATTCGATTCCGCCCGAACTAGGCGCGCTCGCCAGCCTGACACACCTGGACCTAACCCTCAACGATCTGTCCGGCTCGATTCCCGCCGAGCTCGGCGCGCTCGCCAACCTGACATACCTGTTGCTCGACGCCAACGGCCTGTCGGGAGCTATCCCACCCGAACTCGGCGACCTTGCCAGCCTCACGACTCTGTCGCTCCACAGCAACGGCCTGTCGGGAGCCATCCCGGCCGAACTCGGCGGTCTCGCCAGCCTGACGGGGCTGGATCTGGGCGCCAACGACCTGTCGGGAGCTATCCCACCCGAACTCGGCGACCTTGCCAGCCTTACGACTCTGTCGCTCCACACCAACGGCCTGTCGGGAGGCATCCCGCCCGAACTCGGCGGTCTCGCCAGCCTGACGTGGCTGGATCTGGCCGCCAACGACCTGTCGGGAGCTATCCCACCCGAACTCGACGACCTTGCCAGCCTTACGACTCTGTCGCTCCACACCAACGGCCTGTCGGGAGGCATCCCGCCCGAACTCGGCGGTCTCGCCAGCCTGACGTGGCTGGATCTGGGCGCCAACGACCTGTCGGGAGGCATCCCGCCTGAACTCGGCGACCTCGCCAGCCTCACGATTCTGTCGCTCCATTCCAACGGGTTGTCGGGAGCCATCCCGCCCGAACTCGGTAACCTCGCGAGTCTGACGATCCTGTCCCTCGACAACAACAGACTGTCAGGAGTCGTCCCCGAGAGCTTTGTAGGGCTCGTCCGACTGGAAGTCCTTACCCTTGCGAACAACCCGCTTTGTTTGCCCGGGACCGCAGCGTTCACCGCATGGGCGGCGCAGGTGCACCAACACGACATCGGCGCTTTGGAGGTGTGCCCGGCGCGTGGCGGGCCTGCGGGGTATCGCTAGCTGTCATTGCCAAGCGGCCGAGCCGAAGCGCGCAAACGCCGGAGCGCCGAGACTTCGCCTGCTGGCGCGTGTTTTGCCAGCAGCGCGGCACTCGCTTCCCAGAGCCGGGCGCCGGCGGCCTCGTCCATCGCGTGCGGGGACGGATCTTTCTCCTGCATGAGGTGCAGGTAGAGCCCGCTGCGCCGGCCGGTGTCCTCCGCGCAGCACGCGTAGGTGACCGGCGCCGCCGCCTTCTCGGGTGAGGCGAACGCGAGGCGCATGACCGGGAACAGCAGCGGCTTCAGGAACGCCGGCGCTTCGCGGGCGAGGTTGGAGTTGACCGCCCCCGGGCAGAGGGAATGGACCGCGACCCGGACCCCGGAGCCGGGATTCAGGCGGCGCGAGAGCTCCTTCGCGTAGGTGACGAGGTGCAGCTTGCTCAGCCCGTAGTAGTAGAGGCCGTCGGTCAGGCCGTAGTCGGTGAACGCGCCGAAGGCGTCGAAGTCGATCGGGCGGGCCGCGCGATGCTGCTCGGACGCCACGAACACGATCCGGGGCGTTTCGCCGGGATCCCCGGACGGCCGGATCGTTCCGTCCGCGAGCAGCCGGTCGATCAGCAGGCGATTCGCCACGAAGTGCACTGCGAACATCAACTCGTAGCCCTGGGCCGACCGGCGCGCGGTGCGCGGCATCACTCCGGCGTTCAGCACCACGATGTCCACCCGCCCGGGAGCGTCCCGGAGCCGGTCGGCGAGCGCTTGCACGGACCCCAGATCGGCTAGATCCACCTTGAGCATCTCCACCGAGTCGGCGCCGGAGCGCCGCCGGACCTCCTCGCCCGCTTCGGGATGGCCGCCGCGGCAGGCCATCAGGACGCGGCCGCCGCGCCGCGCGAGGTCCACCGCCACCGCCTTGCCGAGCCCGCTGTTGGCGCCGGTCACCAGGCAGATCTTGCTGTCGATCCGGACGCTTTCCGGGACCGGGTCGAGCGTTGGCCTTTGCGAGTAGCGGTCGCCGATCGCGCCGGATACCGCCTTGATGATCCTGCGCATCGCTACGGGTTGCCCTTCCCGGCGCCCGCCGCGTCGGGAACGTCGTACGCCCGCCGGTAGAAGCCGAAGTGCTCGTCGAGGGCCCGGCCGTCGAAACCGAAGCTCGCCGCCGAGTAGATGTGCCGGCCGTAGCGGTTCTTCACGTTCTGCGCCAGGGCGGCCTTCGCGGCAGCCTCGGCCTCGTCGGTGAAGGTGGCGCCCGCCGCCTCGTACACCCGGCGCAGCTCGCCGAGCGGATCCCCGACCAGGTCGCGGTAGGAGGCGTCCACGAACGCCCCGTCCGGTCTCGCTTTTCGCACGTCCGTGGAGCGCTCCAGCATCCGGCGCGTCTTGCGCAGCCAGTGCGCAGCGACCTCACGCGCGTCCACCTGGTCGCTCAGCATCCCTCTGGCGTGGGCCACCATACTCCAGAACGACGGCACGGATTCCTTCGGATCGCGATGCGTCTGGACGACGCACACGTTTGGGAAGGCGTCCAGCAGGACATCGAGATGTTCCAGGTGATGGGGCGTCTTCAGCACCCAGTACCGGCCCGGATGCTGCCAGTGCAGGATCCGGAGCAGGGTGGCCAGGTATGCGTAGGCCCTGGTGTGATCCTGGGCTTCGAGCCAGCGGGAGTACGCCGGCACGTGCATCGTGGCCTCCGGCGACTGGCTCATGAAGGACACGTCGAGCAACAGCACGTCTTCTTCCGTTGCGTCGGGTTCGACCGGATGGACGGCGAGAAAGTCCGGCGCCAGGAACCGGATCGCCCGCGCCGCCAGCTTCGCCCCCCGGACCCGGCGCCGGGGATCGCCGGGCCTTTCGCCGGGGAGCGGCACGGGGCTCAGCGCTTCCCAGGACCGGAGGGCGCGTACTCCGGGATCGGCGGCGATCAGCCGGTGCAGCAGGGTCGTGCCGGTGCGCTGGAGCCCGGCGATCACGATGACCCTGCCGAGGTCCAGATCGCGGATCTCCGGGTGTTCCCGCAGGAGGCGCTCGGCGCGCAGCCGGATGGCCAGGGCCGACACCAGCCGGGAACGCTGGATCAGGGCGCCCATCGGCGTCAGCCGCGCCTCCCGGTTGATGGAATCGACGAGGACGCGGAGGGGCGCGAGGAACCACTCGTCGCCGAAGTCGGACAGCCCGGTCTTCCGTCGCGCCGCGGCGATCATCCGGTCCACGTTCAGGGCGCCGCCGAGGCCGAACCGCCGCGCCAGCCGTCCCGCCCGGTTGAGGAGCGCGACGGACCGCGGGCGGTAGGGCCGGGCGTAGTCGGTCGAGGTCTCGCGCGGGGTCACGGCCCGGATTCCGCGCGTAGCTCCGCCAGCTTCACCACCCGGGTCCGCGGCTCGGGGTGTTCGTCCGCCCGGATCCAGCGAAAGCACATGGTGCCCGAGGTGTGGCCGGCGGTCTCCAGCCAGTTCGGGAGCCCGGGATCCTCGTGGGCGACAACGAGGCGCACCGAGCCGTCCCCCTCGGCGTGCGCGAGGTGCTTGTTGGTGTGGACCCGGTGGTGGCGGTAGTCCAGCGACTCCATCCAGTAGTTGTTCACCTGGAAGTTCCAGTGTTCGCACGCGGGCGGCGTCGTCTCGATCACCAGCGCTTCGTCCGCGGCGAGCGCCCAGTGACTGTGGAAATACGCGATGTTCGGGTCGCCGCCCGCCTTGAGGGAAACCTCCGGATCGAACCGGGGCAGGGTGTTCGTGTGCTTCTGGAAGCCGCGGGCCCACTTCGCGAAGAGCATCGCGGCGCCCGCCACCAGGGTGCCGGCGGACTTCAGGCCCTCGTCGAGCTTTTCGGGAGTCAGGGGACCGGGGCGCCTTTCGTCGTCCGGGCACCCGATCCGCTCGATGCGCAGGTCGGCCGGGGTTTCGGTCTCGCGGTCGAGGAACGTCTGACGGACGATCAGCGTCCGGGTCTCCGGGGTCATGGGGAGCCAGTTCCCCTCGTGGGGCCGGCTGCTGACGACCAGCTCGAAGCGGCCGTCGGCGCCGATCTCGAGTTCGCTGGCCTCGACGTAGCCCGTCGGCGGCAGCCCGCCACCCTGTCCGTAGTGCCCCGCCTGGGTGCCGAAGCCGAGATACCGGACGGTGTTCCGCCGGCCCGAGATCCGGTAGTCCCAATCGCCGCGGATGGCGGCCGTCTGGTAGTGGTTGTCGGGGTTGTCGCTGCCCAGCTTGACCGTCTCGTTTGCCACCCGGTGGAGCACCGGCGCCCGCGGGTCGGCGTGCTCTACGAACGCCATGAGCCCGGCGCGGGTCAGCCGGCTCAGATAGCGGTAGCCCTCCGCCTGGTCGAACGCATTCCGGGGAGCGCCGGGGTAGTGGAGCGCCGCCCCGGCGGCCTTCAACGTGTCGCAGAACTCGTCCCACGCCCGGCCAGTGACCACCCGCTCGGCGGCGGCGTCCGCCGGTGTCTTCCCCCGCAGCCGGAGCATCAGCAGGGACGCTCGCCGGAAGAGCCCCAGCAGTCCGATTGCGAGTTTTCTCATCGACCCTCCTCAATAGATCCGTGGCGCGATGCGCCAGGGCACCTCCTTCCGGTACCGCTCCCAGAGCGAACCGTACTTGGCCGCGCAGCGCCGGTCGTCGTCGCGCTCCCGCGGGACGAGGAGCGCTAGGTAGTAGAGCGGATAGAGCCACGGCCCGAGCATCCCCGGCCGTCCCAGCGCGAGCGCCAGGCCGACCGCCATGAGGATTTCACCCGAGTAATTGACATGACGTGACACGCCCCAGAAGCCGCTGACGAGCAGGCGGCGTTCGCCCTCCCCGAGAGTCCGCGGCCGGATTCCGAGAAAACTCCTCGCGGGGTCCCGCTTGAAGTGGAACTTCTGGAGGTTCGCGCCCCGGGACAGCGTCCAGCCGGCGAAGAAGAGGGCGGCGGCAAGGGCCAGCAGCCAGCTCGGCGCCTCCGGGTTCGGGAGATCCGCCACCGACCACAGTCCCACGCCATAGAAGTACGGATACCAGCAAAGGCAGCCCCACACGAGCTTGAACCCCACCCGCTCCGCGAAGAGGTCGTAGGTATAGAGGTGGACGCGCTCGAAGACGAGGTAGTCGCCGACGAACCACGTGAACAGCGCGACGTAGAGCACGATTCCCGGAGACGGGTCGTCCGGATAACTGAGGACATGGTGGGCGGCGAAGGAGAGGAGGTTCAGCTCCAGCAGCACGGCGCCCGCCAGGTAGAGGAACATCTTGGCGTCGGCGCGGCCGCCGAACGGCTGCGGGTTGACCCGGCGTCCGAGGTAGAGCTCCCGGAGCAGGGCGCCCGTGCCTCCGGGCGCGGTCAGCACCACGGCGGCGGAAACCACGAGGCCCAGGGTCATCGCGCCCGCCGCGCCGGACCAGCGGTGCTGCCAGAGCCAGTCCCAGGGCATGACGCCGTTCGCCCCGGCGGCGAACCACGCGCCCACGGTGACCAGGAACACCCGCGGGCCGTTGAGGCGATAGCGCAGGAATTCGCCCGTCCGTTCATCCCGCACGTAGCCCGGCACCCGGCGCGCCGGCAGCACGAGGTGCAGCGCGAAGATCCCGGCGAACACCGCCCAGGGCGCGAAGAACCCGACCAGCAGATCGGTCATCCCACGTGCGTCGTGCTCTTCGCGAGGAGGCGGATCGCCGTCCGGCGGGGCAGGAGGCGCCTCACGAGCTGGTGTGCGAACCGGTTGAACCGCCCCGGGACGATGCGCGGCCCCTTGCCGAGCCGGTCGAGGGTCTGGCGGACGGCCTCGTCGGCCGACAGCATGCCGGGCGCCTCGCGCTTGAAGCGCTCCAGGTAGCCGGGAGTGGGGACCGCGCCGGAGACGCAGGCGGCTACCTCGATTCCGTAGGGCGCCAGCTCGTACCAGAGGCCCTCGGCGAAGATCGTGTTGAACGCCTTGGTGGCCGCGTACAAGGAGATGCGGGGCGACCCCTGCAGGCCGGACAGCGAGGACATGAGCACGACCGCGCCCCGGCCGCGCTCCTTGAGCACCGGCGCGAGCGCCCGCACCAGCCGCAGCGGCCCGCGGACGTTGACGTCCACCGCTTGCTCGATGGCGGTTTCGTCGTGGTCGAGGAACGGGCCCATCGGCACGAAGGCGGCGTTATAGACGAGCACCCCGAGGTCGAGGTCGCGGGTGGCGTCCTTCAGGGTCTCCGGGAACCCCGGGTCGGAAAGATCGAGTTCCAGGCTGCGGACCTCGACCCCGTGCTCGGCGGCGAGCCGCTCTCCGATCGCCTCCAGGATGCGGCCGCGGCGCGCCACCATCACCACGTTCATGCCCCGTTCGGCGAGCGCCGCGGCGAAGGCCTCGCCGAGTCCCTCCGAAGCGCCCGCCACCACCGCCCACCTCCCGTAGCGGGTCGGGAATGAGCTCATGGTGGCCCGGCGTCAGCGGCTGAGCAGGATCCGCAGTCCCAGCGCGCCGAGCACCGCCGCCGCGCCCCGGTCGATCCAGGTCCGGGCGCGGAGGTAGCGGCCGGTGACCGCCTCGGTGTTGAGACACACGGCGAGCGCCGTGTAGAACGAGAGTTCGATCAGGAGGTGGTTCAGCGCGATCGCCACACTGTTTCCGAGGCTCAGGCCGCCCGGGAAGATCGCGATCAGAACCGCCGCCGCGAAGAGGACTGCTTTCGGGTTGAAGAGATTGATGAGGAGGCCGTGCCGGAACGCGCGGCGCGCCGGCTCGGGCAACGTGCCGACCGGGGTGGAGGCGTCCCGCCACATCCGGTAGGCGAGGTAGAGGAGGTACACGGCGCCCGCGGTCTTCGCCCCCACGTACACGGCCGGAAACAGCTCGAAGATCGCCGCGAACCCGATCAGGGCCATCAGCGTCCAGGTCGCGGCCACCAGGCCGAGGCCGGCGCCCACCGCGATCCCGCCGCGGCGCCCCGTGCTCAGGTTCGTCTGGACCGCGACGAGCAGCGCCGGACCGGGGGTCGCCATCGCGACGAGCAGGGTGACATTGAAGGCGAGGAGCTGGGCCCAGGTCACGGCCCCCTACGGTATCGGAGTCGATCGGGCCGGAGTTCGGCCGGCGGTACGCTGGCGGCATGACGCACGAAGACCTGACCACCCTCCTCGACTATCACTACTGGGCGCGTGACCGCGCGCTGGACGCGGTCGAACGGCTCACTCCCGAGGAGTTCCGCCGGGATCTCGGGAACAGCTTCGGCTCCATCCGCGACACGCTCGTGCACCTGGTGTTCGCTGAATGGTTCTGGTGTTCGCGCTGGGAGGGAACCACCCCGGACGGGCAACTGACCGCCGACGATTTCGAGACGGTGGAGGACGTTCGTGCGCGCTGGAGCGAGGAAGAGCGGCGGGTGCGGGCGTTCCTGGGAGGGCTCGGAGCGGATGGCGTGGACCGGGTGATCGACTACGTCCATCGCGGGCGGCCGACCGGCTCGGTCTTCTCGCACATGCTGCAACAGATCGTGAACCACGGGAGCTTCCACCGGGGGCAGGTGACGACGATGCTGCGCCAGCTCGGCGCCGAGCCCCCCCGGAGCCAGGACCTGATCGCGTTCTACCGGCGGCGGGGTTGAGACGCAGAGCTTTCTGATTCGGAGGCTCGGCGCCGAGCGCCGTCCCCGCTATCGTTCGGCGGCCTCCAAATGGTGAGAACTTCGGACGGGTCAGCCCACATGCGGTGGCGGCGCCGCTTCACCGTCCTGACCGCCCTGGCCACGCTCGTGCTCATGGGGTGGGGCGCGTTCGTCACCAGCATCGAGGCCGGTCTGGCCGTTCCCGACTGGCCCTCGTCCTACGACTCCTACGACCCCTTCAACCCCTGGCCGGGGTGGTGGCGGATCACGCCGCTCCTCGCGGAGCACGGCCACCGGCTCCTCGGGATGCTGGTCGGACTGCTGACCACGGTGCTCGCGGTGTGGACCTGGTTCGCCGAGTCCCGGCGCTGGCTGCGCTGGCTCGCGGTCGGCGCGCTGGCCCTGGTGTCCTTCCAGGGCCTGCTGGGCGGGCTTCGGGTGGTGTGGCTGTCGCTCGACCTGGCGGTGATCCACGCCGCGACCGCGCAACTCTTCCTCGGCCTGATCGTGGCGATGGCGGTATTCACCTCGCACTGGTGGCAGGGCGCCGGGGGGACGGCTGAAAACCGGGACGTCCGGCTCTGGCGGCTCGCGCTGGCCGTCCCCGGCGCCGTCTGGTTCCAGATCATCCTCGGCGCGCTGCTTCGCCACCCGGGCACCGGCATCCATCCCCTGCTGGTCGGCCTCCACATCGCCGGGGCGGTCCTGGTCGCCGCCGTGGTCGCGGCTTTTCTGCTCCGGGTCTGGAGCGAGCATCGGGATGCGCGCGTGCTCTACCGGGGGGCCTGGGTCCTCGCCGGCCTGGTGGACGTGCAACTGATTCTCGGGCTGACCGCGTACTTCGTGACCCTGGACGACGCCGGGATGCTGCAGCCGAGCAACCTGCAGGCGGTGGTGAACACCTCGCACGCGGTGGTCGGCGCTTTCCTGATGGCCGGTGCGGTGCTCGCCGTGCTCGCCACCCACCGCTGGGGCCGCAGACCCGCCGCGGCAGGCTGAACCTTGACGCGCACGCTTACCCCCTATCTCGAACTCACCAAGCCCGAGATCGCGCTGGTCGTCGCGCTCTCGTCGGCAGGAGGGTTCCTGCTGGCGCCCGCGGAGCTGTTCGACTGGGGCCGGCTGCTCCTTCTGCTCGCCGGCGTCACGCTCGCGAGCGGCGGCGCGGGCGCCCTGAACCACTGGGTCGAGCGGGATCACGACGCCGGCATGCGCCGGACGCGGGGGCGTCCGCTGCCGTCCGGACGCCTCTCGCCGGCGGCCGCGCTCGCCAGCGGGATCGGGCTGGCGGTGGCCGGAACCGGGTTGCTGGGCGGATTCTTGAACCTCCTGACCGGCGGGCTGACGCTGCTCACGGTCCTGCTCTACCTGTTCGTGTACACGCCCCTGAAGCGCCGGACGCACTGGAACACCCTGATCGGTACCGTCCCGGGCGCCTTGCCCGCGCTCTGCGGCTGGTCCGCGGCTACCGGGTCCGTCGGCTGGGGCGGCATCGCGATGTTCTCCATCCTCGTCGCCTGGCAGATGGCGCACTTCCTGCCGCTCGCCTGGATGTACCGCGACGACTACGGGAAGGGGGGTTTCGTGATGCTCCCGGCGGTGGACCCCTCGGGCCGCTCGACCGTGCGCCAGACGCTGTTCTTCACCGTGCTGCTCGCAGCGCTGAGCCTCTGGCCGGCCGCGCTGTCGCTTACGGGTTGGCTCTACTTCGTCGGCGCCGCCGCGCTCGCGATCTGGTTCATGACCGCGGCCGCCGAGTTCGCCTGGAGCCGCGGGGTCCCCGACGCGCGCCGGGTGCTGAGAGCATCGATTGCCTACGTGCCGGCGCTCATCCTGGTGCTGGTGGTGGACCGGGTGGCGCTGGGCTGACTCCGGTGAGGCCGGGTGTTTCCTAGCCCGGATTTCTCATACTTCCGGCGCAGAGATCGATGCGGGATGGTTCTCCTCTCGGCGGGAACCCGACCAGCCTTGATGTCGGACAGGCACGGGAACGCCGGCCTCCAGGCCGGCACAGCCCGCCGTAGGCGGGCGGCGGGACGGACCTGGCTGGCCGGGATGGCTCCCTCTCTCGGAGAGGACCCCGCGAGCGCGAGCGGCGAAGAACCGCCCGCGGCGCTACGCGCCGCTGTGCCGACCTGGAGGTCGGCGTTCCCGTGCCTGCACGCTGTCCGTCCGGTCGGGGTCCGCGCCTGACGCGTTTCTCCCGACATCATCAACAGGTTGACGTGATCCGCGCGGCATCTTGGGCCATGAGGTATGAGAAATCCCGGCTAAATCTCCGCGGCGACCGCGTCCGCCATCTCGCCCAGCGTGAAAAACGTGAAGTCGAGCTTGGGCATCGTCGCGACGTGGGCCGTGGCGCCCCAGTCCCCGCCCTCGGAGAGCCGCTGGCGGTCGATCCAGGCGCTCGCCAGCCCGAACCGGTTCGCCGGGACGTGGTCGTGGTGGAGGCTCTGCGCGGTGTGGAGCACGTGCCTCCGCTCGAGCCCGAAGTCCGTCTTCAGGTGAACGAGCAGGTACTCGAAATTCGCGTCCGACGGCTTGTAGGAGCCGATGTCCTCGGCGGTGTAGCAGGCGTCGAACTCGACTCCGAGCCGCCTGGCCGAGGCGGCGATGCCCACGCGGTGCACGTTCGACAGGATGACCAGCCGGAAGTGGCGTTTCAGCACGGCGAGCGCCGCGGCGCTGTCCGGAAATGCCGGCCAGCGGTGGACCGAGGCCCCGAAGACCCGGTCGAGTTCGCGGTCCGTCCTGAGGCCGAAGCTCGCGGCGAGATCCCGGTGCACGCGCCGGAGGAGTTCCGGGTAGCGGAGTTCGGGGGTGGCGCGCTCGTGATGTCCTTCGAAGCGGGCGAAAGCGCCAAGCGCTTCGGCCCGCTTGAGGGCCGCGCCGTTCAGTCCGATCAGGGGCTGCAGGGCCTCCCAGATTCCGGTTTCCCAGTCGATCAGCGTCCCGTAGCAGTCGAAGGTCAGAACCCGGTAGTCGGTCAGTCGCTTCATGGCCTGCCCCTTCGGCGTTGCCGGGGAGGGAGCTAACCCGGCACCCAGTACCAGGTCAGCTTGGCGAGCAGCTCCCGGTACGCCGGTTCCGAGCTTTCCATGCCGTACGGCCGCCGCTCGTTATAGACGAGGTAAACGTCGCTTCCCGGACGGTAGTTCCAGCGGAGCTGGACGTTCCCGGAGAAGTTTCCGTCGTCGTCGTTCCACTGCAGGAGCCCCCGCACGAAGGCGTCGGGCGACAGCGCCAGCAGCCCCCGCAGCACCACCAGGTTCGTATTGAACTCGCCGTCCTCCTGCGGGAGGCGGATCTCGCTCCGCGAGTAGTTCACCTGGAGCCGCACCCGGGGGTGCGGGCGGACGGCGACTCCCGGCGAGTACACCCGGAGCCGGCCGTCGAAGAACCCGTTGTTGAGGTGGAACATCTGGAACGAGATCGGGCGGCTCCGCGAGGTCTCGGTCATCGCCATGAAGTCGTTCGTCGAGTACTGGCCCTCGGAGATGGTCACGCCGTCGCGAAGTTCGAACGACTCGCTGAGACCCTCGGTGTTCCGGGAGAACGCGAAGAAGAACTGGCTGCCGTCGTTGAAGAGGAAAAAGGGGCCGAAGCCGACGTTGTGCGTCTGGATCGAGCCGTCGGGCTCGGTGATGCGGATGTAGTTGGGGCCCATGAAGATCTGTCGGATCCCGAAGCGGTTGATTCGCGGGCTCCAGAGCCCGTCCACCCGCATCTTCCGGACCCCGGTCCGCGGCACGAACCCCATCTCCGACCGGAACCCCTCGCCGATGTCGGTGTAGGTCGTGAAGACGTTCCAGCGGTCGTTCCCCACCTGGCCGTTGAGCCCGAAGGCCGACTCGCGCCCCTCGACGCCCGCCGTCGAACTCCGGGCCGCGAAGCCGCCGATCGTCACCGCCTCGGTGGGCGCCCAGGAGAAGTCGCCGGCGCCCAGCCGGTGGGAGTCGCCGCCGGACTCGGTCCGGTCGAGCGCCATCACGCCGACCGAACTGCGCTCCAGCACGTCCCGCCGGAGGCGCACCGCAGAGAACCCGGTCGCCGGGGACACCCCCTCGAACTCCTGCTGGCGGATGTGAAAGGCGCCGACATCGGTCCGCCCCAGCTTGCCGGTGATGCGCGCCCCGCCGACGATCGGGATGATCTCGCCGTCCTCGGAGAGCCCGATCCGGCGGCTGAAGAAGAGGAAGGTCTCCGGCGGTTCAAAGGGCCGGTTGGCCTCGCCTACCAGGAAGAGCCCGGCGTTTTCGAGGAAGAACTCGCGCTGCTCGGGGAAGAACAGTTCGAAGCGGGTCAGGTTCACCTGCTGCTCGTCGGCTTCCACCTGGGCGAAGTCGGTGTTCACCGTCATGTCCAGGTTCAGGTTGGATCCGAGCGCCACCTTGGCGTCGAGCCCGAGATCGGCGGTGCCGGCCCGCTCCTCGCCCTCGCCGGTGATCCCGGCGACCCCGAACGGCTTCACCTTGATGCGCCCGCCGGGATTCGCGCTCTCCATCCCGTGCATGACCCCGTAAGCGGAGACCCGCCACATCGCGTTGAAGCCCCAGTCGGTGTCGATGGGGGCCCAGAAGCTGATCTCGCGGGTCCTGGCGACCTGCCGGCCGAAGTTGACCCCGAACTCCGGAGTTCCGCGCGGGAAGCGAAGCGTTTCGAAGGGGATCACCATCTCGGTGACCCAGCCGTCCTCGGTCCGCCGCGACCCCACCCGCCAGACGCCGTCCCACTCGCGGTTGATCGCCGCGCCCTCGTTCTGGACGAGCCCGTCCTGCCGGGTCCCCACCGGGTTCGTGCTGAAGAAGACCGCGCTCCGGTGGTCGTGGTAGGTGTCGAGCACGATGAAGAAGTTGTCGTCGCTCTCGAGGTCGGCGTCGCGCCGGTACTCGCGGGCGACGATCGCCGCCGGGTCGTCGTCCTCCATCCGGGCGCCGACCAGCAGCGCATCCCGCGTGTAGGCCACGAGTACCTCGGTGGCGTAGGTGGGCTCGGCGCCGTCCACCGGCTCGGTCTGGATGAATCCGTCGGCGACGGCGGCGCGCGCCCAGACCTCCTCGTCCAGCCGTCCGTCGGCGACCGGTAGTTCGTCCACCAGCGGGATGTCGAGCACCTGCGCGTGCCCGTCGTCGTGCTCCTCCTGGGCGGAGGCGGGGCCGGCGGCGAGGCCGAGCAGGAGTGCGAGGACGGCTACTCCTCGAGTGCGAACTCGAAGCACATCCATGAGACGGAGACGAATGCGATCGCGGCCAGCAGCAGGAAACGCACCGCTTCCCAGACCGGATCGCCCGCCATCGCCGCCCGCAGCCCGGAAACCCCCGCGATCAGCAACGGCGCGGATAGCGGGAAGAGGAGCAGCGGCAGCAGCACCTCGCGAACCGGGGTCGCGGCGCAGATAGCCGCCACTGTGACGCCGAGAGCCATGAAACCGAGAGAGCCGCAAAGGAGAATCGCACCGAGGGTTAGCAGACCAGTAACGGTCTGGCCCCCCAAAAGGTTCGCCCGGAAGAAGAACTCGTAGAGCGCCACCACCGGGATCTCGACGGCGAGCAGGAGGAGCGTCCCCGAAGCCAGCTTGCCGAAGTAGATGGAGGAACGGTCCGCCGGGCCGAGCATCAGCCCGTGGATCGCCATCGCTTCGGTCTCCGGGGCGAAACTGCGGTAAAGGCCCAGGGTTCCGGCGAACAGGAATGCGGCCTGGAGCACCCCGGGAGCGAGTTCGTGGCGGTCGGCCGTATCGAGGCCGATGGCGAAGTGCATGACGAGGAGCACCAGCGCCGCGAAGAGGAGCATCGCCGGCAGCCGTTCGCGCGAACGGGCCTCGCTGAGCAGGTCCTTTCCGGCGATCGCCGCCGCGGCCGAGAAGGTGGTCACGACGCTTCTCCCGCGGGAAGGCCGGCGGCCGCGGTGTCGTAGGTGCGGCGGACGGTCTCGGGGTCGGCGGCGGGATCGTCGAGGACCACCCGGCCGCGCTGGAGGACCAGCGCCCGGTCGGCGATGGTGACCGCCCGCGCCACGTCGTGGGTGGCGAAGAGCACCGCCGCCCCCCGCTCGCGGGCCGCGCGGACCATCCCGGCGAGGCGCTCGCGGGCCGCTCCGTCGAGCCCGGCGAACGGCTCGTCGAGCAGCAGCAGATCCGGCTCGTGGAGGAGCGCCCGGGCGAGCGTCGCCCGCTGCGCGGTCCCCCGCGAGAGATGGCGCGCCGGGACCTCGGCGACGTGCGCGAGGCCGTGCGCCTCGAGCAGCGCCCCGATGTCCGTCCGGGATCCGTGGAGGCGCCGGTGGAAGCGCAGGTTCTCGGCGACGGTCAGTTCCGGGTACAGCAGCGAGTGGTGGGATGCGAAGCCGATCCAGCCGCGCGCCTCCGGGGTGGCGCGCTTCAGTTCCACGCCGCGGTAGCGGAGCGTTCCCGAGGACGGGCGCGCCAGGGTGGCGGCCATCCGGATCAGCGTGGTCTTCCCGGCGCCGTTCGGCCCGAGGAGGCAGACGATCTCGCCGGCGGCCACCGCGAGGCTCACCTCGTCCACCACCGGGACCTCCCGGTAGCGCCGGGTGACCCGGTCGGCCGCGAAGAGCGGAGGGATCACCGGGTCGCCTCGCCCTCGGCGGCGTGTCGCGGCGGCGCGCCGCGAGCGTGGTTCGCGCTCTCCCGAGCTGCGCCGCCGCCGGCCATCGGGTTCCTCCCCGGCCTCAGCCGGACGAGCCGCCGCCGAAGGCGCGGTGTAGGAGCCCGAAGCCCAGCGCGGCGGCCATCAGCAGCGCGAGCGCCCACTTGGAGGCGATCGTCGGGTCCGGAAGCCGGCCGACGGTCCCCACCGCGGATCGCTCTTCCTCGGATTGGGCCACGAGCCCGGGAAGCTGGCGGCCCCCGGGGGTCCCACCGGTCGCCCCAGCGGCCGGTGGGGAAGGGGTGCCCCCGCTGAAGATCATTCCGACGGGCTCCCCGGCGGCGACGCCGAACTTGCGGGCGGCGGTGAGCCGGGCCTCCTCGTCGGGTCCCAGGATTTCCCAGCCAGGGGGAACTCCTGCCGGGATTTCGAGCTCGATATCGAGCGGCGAGGCGAGGAGCAACACCTCGGGGCTCGCCCGGGGCGCGATGAGCGCCGCCTCGTGGCGTTCGCCGTCGTAGGAGACCGCGTAGGAGAGGATGACTTCGGTCTCGCCCGGCTTGAAGGCGGTGCGGATCGCGTAGTCGCCTGCCTCTCCCACCGGGAAGCTGCTCTGCGGGACCGGCATGCCGGTTTCGCCGGTAGAACTGATCGTGGGCAACTCGAGCAGGGCGCCCTCCGGCGGCAGTCGGAAGCGGAGGGTTTCGTCTTCGTGCGTGAAGGTGCGGGGCGGATCGGTCCGGTTGTCCACCACGAAGATGTGGTCCACCCGGAGCGAGTTCCCCTCCCCCGGCATCCGCCGGTAGAGCGCCCGCCAGGTGGAGAGGCCGATCTCCGCGTCGTCCCACTCCTCGAAGGGGTCATAGACGACGATGGCGGCTTCGGTCGTCTCGCCCGGCGTCAGCCGCACCGGGGCGTTGTAGTTGACGCCGCGGTAGGTGGCCTGGAGGAGGAAGGGGCGCATGCCGCCGGCCGCGGGGGCCCCCTCGCCAGGCTGGGCGGGGGCCTCGAGGGTCACCTGGGCGTCCGGGTTCTCGATCTGGTGCACCGGCTCCATCCCCTGGCCGAGGCGGTAGAGGGTGACGAGGTCCACCGCCGCCGGTTTCTGGGTGGTTCCGTTCACGATGGTGACCCGGACGGGCTGGCCGCCGGCCGCCAGCGGGAGGGCGAGGAGGGCCGCAGCGAGGAAGGCTGGGGTGAGGCGGAGTCTCACTTCTTCTTGCCCTTTCCCCTGGGAGCCCGGGCGGCGGGGGCGGTCAGTTCATCGAGACGGGCGGTCACCGACGCCGTCTCGGCGAGGACGGACGCGCGGCTGGCGGCGTGCTCCTCGAGAGCGATCTTCCCGGCGTCCCGCTCGAAGTCCAGCTCCGCGAGCGTGAGGAGGAGCTGCTCCCGCTTTTCCTGGAGGCGCAGCACCCGGCGGTCGGTCTCGCGGCGCGGCGCCGTCTCGGGCCCCGAAAACACCGGTTGGAGCACGAAGGCGGTGGCGGCGGCGGCCAGCACCGCGAGCAGGAAGAGGGTCACGCGGTGGAACAGGCCCGGAGACGTTCGATGGTCAGCGAATCTGATCGACGTCGCGCTCGATGCGGGCGAGCACCTCGGGGGAGACCTCGCCGGTCGCGGCGGCCGCCGCGACCGCGGGGACGGCGTTCCGCCAGCGGCGCACCATGGTGATCGCGAGCACCGCCCCGCCCAGCAGGAACACCACCGGAAGGATCCATGCCGAGAGGTGGAAGCCGCTGGTGGGCGGCGCCGAGAGGATCACCAGGCCGTAGCGCTCCGCGAACGTCCCGATGATGTCCTCGGCGTCCTCGCCCGCCTGGAGCCGCTCGGCGACTTCCTCGCGGATGGGCTCCGAGGAGGGGCAACGGTCCATCGCGCACTCGCCGACGAGGGCGTTGCAGCCGCCGCACTGGCAGGTGAGGGCATGGGTGACCCGCTGGTAGTCGGCCGAGTTGTAGCGGTCCTGAGAGACGACCGGGGAGACGACGGGTCCGGTGAGGAGCGCCGCCGCCGCGACGGCGGCAAGCAGTGGTCGGAGGGAACGCATCAGACAGCCTCCATTGCGGTCCCGCTCGGGGCGGTGGTCGCTGTCGCCCGCCGCACGGGCGAGCGGTTCGGGAGCAGGGTGAGCACGGTGCCGAGGAACATCACCAGCGCGCCGATCCAGACCCAGCGCACCAGCGGGTTGCGGTACACGTGGACGGTGGCCCGCCCGTCCTCGGTCACGCCGGAGAAGACGAGGTAGATGTCTTCCTGGAAGGTGGCGTGACGGCGGACCTCGGAGGTGGCCTGCCCGGTGGCCTTGTCGAGCTGGCGGCGGGGCTGGAAGATGCCGATGGGCTCGTCATTCTTCGAGAGCAGGAGCTGCGCGCCGAGCCAGTCATAGACCGGCGTCTCCCCCCCGGGGAGGTCCTGGAGCGTCACCTGCCAGGGTCCGATGCCGGTGCTCTCCCCGCGGTTCAGGTCGGCAATCACGTCCTTGTTGAAAGCGTTCCCGGCGAACCCGACGAAGAGCAGGACGATTCCGAGATGGACGACGTAGCCGCCGTAACGGCGGTTGTTCCGCTGCACGAGGTCCACGAGCGCGGTCCCGTAGCTGCCGCCCCGGTGGGCGCGGCGGGCGCGCACCCCGCGGTGGAACTCGATGCTGATGGTCACCACCACGAAGGCGCTCATCGCGAAGCAGAGGATCGCGTAGGGGTGGCGCATTCCGAAAGCGAACAAAAGCACGGCGGCGACGAGCCCCGAAAGGAGCGGGACGGTGAAGTTCCGCTTCAGGCTGTCCACCGACGAGCGCCGCCAGGCGAGCAGCGGCCCCACTCCGGTCATCACCAGGAGCGCGAGGCCGAGCGGGACGTTCACCCGGTTGAAGAAGGGCGCCCCCACGGTGATCTGCTCGCCCTGCACCGCCTCGGAGAGCACCGGGAAGAGCGTCCCCCAGAACACCGCGAAACAGGCCGCGAGCAGTAGCAGGTTGTTGAACAGGAAGCCGGACTCGCGGGAGACCACGGCTTCGAGTTCGTTCTCGGTGCGGAGGTCCTTCAGCCGGGTGATCAGCAGCGCCGCCGAGAGGAGCGCGGCCAGCACGATGAAGACGAGGAAGCGCCAGGCGAACTCGGAGGAGGCGAAGGCGTGCACCGAGGAGACGATGCCGCTCCGGGTGAGGAAAGTGCCGAAGACGCAGAGCAGGTAGGTCGCGATCACCAGCCCGGCGTTCCAGATCTTCAGCATCCCCTTCCGTTCCTGGATCATCACCGAGTGGAGGAAGGCGGTGGCGGTGAGCCACGGCATCAGCGCGGCGTTTTCGACCGGGTCCCAGCCCCAGTAGCCGCCCCAGCCGAGTTCCACGTAGGCCCAGCGGCCGCCGAGGAGGATGCCGCTGCCGAGGAAGAACCAGGCGACGAGCGTCCAGCGGCGGGTGTTGTGGATCCAGGCGGCGTCGAGCCGCCGGGTCCACAGCGCCGCCACGCAGAACGCGAACGGGATCACGAACCCCACGTAGCCGGTGTAGAGGATCGGCGGGTGGATCGCCATGATCGGGTGCTGGAGCAGCGGGTTCAGCCCGTTCCCGTCGCCGGGAGTGAAGGGGACGGGGCCGGCGGCGGTGATCTCGGCGAGCTGCCCGAACGGGTTGCACACCCAGTAGTTCATGTAGGCGAAGAACAGGATGACCCCGCCGAGGGTCGCGACCACGTGCGGAATGAGTTCGTCGTTCCGCCGGCGAATGGCACAGGCGGCCGCGAACACCAGCATCAGGAAGGTCCAGAAAAGGAGCGATCCGTCGTTCCCGGCCCAAAGCGCCGAGACCTTGTAGTACCAGGGCAGCGCCGCCGCCGAGTAGCTCGCCACGTACTGGAAGCGGAAGTCGTCGGCGAGGAAGAGCGCGAGGAGCGCCGCCACCGAGAGCGCCGAGAAGCCGGCGGCCGCAATCAGGGCCCGGCGGGCGCTGGTGACGAGCTGGGAGGACTGCTTTTTGACCCCGACCAGCGAGGCGACGACCGCGTAGGCGCACATCACCACCACCGCCATCAACGCGAAGTTGCCGAGGTGGTGCACTGTTGGTCTCCGGTTCCGCGGCTAGCGGTTCACCGGACGGGCGCTAGTCGGTCGCTTGCCGTCCCGCGGGGGTAGCGGGAGCGGGTTCGGTCTTCGTTTCTTCGTAGGCGGCGTCGTACTTGGAGGCGCACTTGGCCTGCACGTGGTTCGCCTCGAAGGAGCCGTCCTGGAGGAGGTGTCCCTCCGCGACGGCCTGCGCCCGGTCCACGAGCGTGTCCGGCAGCGGCTCCCGGCCGGTGTAGAGCACCGCGAGCGTCGCGCCCTCGTGCTCGATCTCGAACCGGACCCGGCCTTCGCCCTCGGAGACGATCGTTCCAGGGATCACATCCCCGGCCACCCGGACCCGCCGGCCTTCAGCGCGCGGCCCCATCGCCTGCAGCTCGCCGACCGTCTGGTAATAGGCCTTGCCCTCTTCGACGCCGGTGATCAGGAGGCCGGTCAGCGCGGCCAGGAACAGCCCGCCACCCACAAAAAACTTGGCCTTTCGAACCGCCATAACGGGGTGATGTTACCACCGGTCGGAGGCGCCGAGCGGATGTGGGAACGGGGGGAAACCCCCTATGATCGCCGCAGTCCGCTCACATCCCTGGAGGTCGGCATGAAGGCCACCCGCCGCGAGTTCATCGGCAGCGTTTCCGCTGCCGCCGTGCTGACCCAGCCAGGACCGGCGAGCCCGGCCGTGGCCAGTGACGATCCGCTGGGCGTCCGGGGCGATTTCCCGGTGGTCGAGGAGGGCGTCTATCTCAACTGCGCCTACATCGCGCCCTCGCCGACCCCGGTGCTGGAAGCCGTCCGGGAATTCCTCGAGGCGAAGGCGCGGAGTCCGTTGAGCCTGGGAACGATGGTGGACGAGTCCCACGCCGCGCGCCGCAAGTTCGCCCGGCTCGTCGGCGGCGGCGAGCACGAGGTTGCCTTGCTCTACGCCACCGGCGAGGGGGAGAACATCGTGGCCCGGTCGCTCGACCTCGGCCCCGGCGACAACGTCGTGATCGACGACCTTCACTTTCAGACCACCTACGTCCTCTACCAGCACCTCGCCGAAACCAGGGGGATCGAGGTGCGCGTCGTGCCGTCCCGCGCCGGCGCCGCGCCGGTCGAGGCGTTCGCGGAGAAGATCGACGAGCGCACCCGCCTCGTCTCCGTGGCGTGGGTCTCGAACCAGAACGGCTACTGCCAGGACCTCGCCGCCCTCGCCGCACTGGCCCACGACCGGGGCGCCTACCTCTACGCCGACGCGGTCCAGGGGATCGGCATGCTCGATCTGGACGTGAAGGCGGCCGGCATCGACTTCTTCACCACCGGGACCTACAAGTGGCTGCTCGCCGGGCACGGCGTGGCCCCGTTCTACGTCCGGGAAGAACTCCTGGATCTGGTGGCGCCGGATCGCTACGGGCATCTCCACGTGGCCGAGGACCTGGGCGAGTTCCAGTACCGGCTCTACGACGACGCCCGGAAGTTCGAGTACGCGACCCTGGCCTTCGAAGCCGTTTACATGTTGAGCGCGGCGCTCGACTACCTGCTCAGGATCGGCGTGAAGAACATCGAGCGCCACACGGTGGGCCTGGCCCATCGTCTCCACGAAGGGCTTACGGCCCAGGGACAGGCCGTTCTGACCCCGCCCGGCAACCGCTCCTCCATCGTCGCCTTCGAACACGGCCGGGACGCGGAAATGGTCCGCCAATCCCTCGAGGCGGCGCGGATCAAGCTGAGCTTCCGGGTCGCCGATACCCAGCTCCGCGTGTCGCCGGCGCTCTTCAACAACGCCGCCGAGATCGACCGCCTGCTGGACGTAACGGGCGCCTGGGCGTAGGGAGAACGAAGCGCCGGCCTCCGGCCGGCATCGCTCCCCGCCGGGGAGCGAAACGCACATCGCTCTTCAGCCCCGCGTCCCGCCGGCACGGGAACGCCGCTCTCCAGAGCGGCACAGCGGGCCGTAGGCCCGCGGAATGGACATCGCCCCCAACTCCGCAGCGTGCGACAGCGGATCGCCGGACGGTTCTCCCGGTAGGGGCCTCCGGCCGGCATTGCGCCCCATAGCGTCACTGTCAAGATAGCGAAAATCATTGATTTATCGCAATAATACGAGTGAGCGGGAAGTCTGTGCATCACCCTGCATATCATTCATGCGATGCTCCATCCTGCGCTCCAGAACGTGTCACCCCAACGTCTCCACGTCTTCGAAGCCGTTCGACCGTGCCGGTACGGGCATGGAGCCGCCGGCTCCTCATTCCGTCTTCCAGGCGTCGGCCCAAGCGCGCGAAGCATGTCTTGAAGACGTCCGTGTCCTTACCGGGGAAACAAATGCCGGAATGCATGGTGAAGGGAGTCCCTTCCGCGTACGTCGAAGGCCATGCCAGGGCTGCTGCCATCGACAAGCGGCGAGCCGACATCTACATCCGGCACACCCGGATCGGCGATCCTCTGGCGGACGCGGCGGTGAAGGACCTTGCCCTGCTGTCGCGAGCGGAGGCGTCGCGGCTCATCAAGGCAGGCATGGAACGGGACGAGGACGTTTTTCGCGACGCACCGAAATCGCTGCGCGATGTCTTCTCCGAACCTGAGCCGCCCTGGCTCGACCACGATGTCTTCGGGCCGGGTGCCCGCGCCTTCCTGTCCAATGTCGTCAACGTCTTCGCCGCGTTCGTGGCCGGGACGCTGATCGACGGCTTCTCAACGCTGATCAGCGAGTCCTTCTTCCAGACGGGGCGCGTCTTTGACAAAGGCGTCAGGCGGCTCCAGCAGAACAACCGGCACCAGGTGGAGATATTCTGGCCGGAGGGGCTGCAACGGGACGGCGAAGGCTGGAAGCTGTCGGTCCGAATCCGCTTGGTTCACGCGCAGGTCCGGCACCTGCTGAGCCAGAGTCAGTCCCCGGAATGGGACTTCAATAGCCACGGGACACCGATCAGTGCCGCTCACATGGGCTATTCACTCGCCTGTTTCTCGGCGAGGACGCTGAAGCACTCCGAGACCCTGGGCGCGGTCTATACCAGGGAGGAGCGGGAGAGCTTCTGCGCCGTATGGCGCTATGCCGGACATCTCATGGGCGTCCCCGACGCGATGCTCTACACCGACGAAGAGGACGCTCTGAGGTGGTACGAAATCGGGTCTGCCTGCGAGCCGCCGCCCAGCGACCACGCGATCATCATGGCCCATGCGCTCATTAACTCCGCGCCCCTGGTCGCGGGGACCACGGACCCCGCCGCGCGGGCGAAGTTGGTCCGCAAGACCATCTATCCTGTCTGCCGCTTGCTGATCGGCAAGGACCGCGCGGACAAGCTGAAGATCCCGAAGCATGGAATGTTCCGGATGCGGCTCGCGCTGTATGAATTCCGCTTCGACAACATGCTCGGCGAACTCCTGCGGAGAGAAAACAGGGGACTGGTCGCCGCCTTCGGCGCGTCGCTGTACGAAGCCGTGGGCCTGCGCTACGACATGCCCGACCGTGTGCGCGCCGACCAATCCTCGCATTGGTAGTCGCCCTCGTCCTCGCCGGAGCGCGACAGCCGAGCACCGGCCGGCTCTCCCGGTAGGGGAGCGAGACGCACACCGCTTCCCAGTCGCACGTCACGCCGGCAAGGGAACGCCGACCTCCCGGTCGGCACAGCGGGCCGTAGGCCCGCGGGCGGGACGGCCCCCCCACCAGCCCTGGTGTCACCGTCGGCACGGGAACGCCGACCTCCAGGTCGGCACAGCGGGCCGCAGGCCCGCGGGCGGGACGGCCCCCCCACCAGCCCTGGCGTTACCGCCGGCAAGGGAACGCCGACCTCCCGGTCGGCACAGCGGGCCGTAGGCCCGCGGGCGGGACGGCCCCCCCACCAGCCCTGGTGTCACCGTCGGCACGGGAACGCCGACCTCCAGGTCGGCACAGCGGGCCGCAGGCCCGCGGGCGGGACGGCCCCTCCACCAGCCCTGGTGTCACCGTCGGCACGGGAACGCCGACCTCCAGGTCGGCACAGCGGGCCGCAGGCCCGCGGGCGGCGCATCGCTCCCCACCGCCACGTGGTGCGTAAAAGTAGGTGTCTCCCAACTGCGCAAGAGTTGGTGTCTCCCGGCCGGCGCCGCTACTGCGACATGTTGAGCCGGAAAACCGGCTACTGCGACATGTTGAGCGGGAAAATCCGGCTATTGCGACATGTTCCTCTCCTGCCGGTGTCGCTACTGCGACATGTTCGGCTGGGAAATTCGGCTGCTGCGACATGTTCCCCTCCTGCCGGTGTCGCTACTGCGACATGTTGAGCCGGGAAATTCGGCTACTGCGACATGTTCTCGTCCTGCCGGTGCCGCTACTGCGACATGTTGAGCCGGAAAATCCGGCTACTGCGACATGTTCCCTTCCGGCCGGTGTCGCTGCTGCGACATGTTGAGCGGGAAAATCCGGCTACTGCGACATGTTCGGCTGGGAAACCCGGCTACTGCGACATGTTGCCGTCCGGCCGGTGCCGCTACTGCGACATGTTGAACGGGAAAATCCCGCTACTGCGACATGTTCCTTTCCTGCCGGTGTCGCTACTGCGACATGTTCGGCCGGGAGATTCGGCTACTGCGACATGTTCCCTTCCGGCCGGTATCGCTACTGCGACATGTTGCCGTCCTGCTGGAACTGAGCCATCCGGAGCGGGTTACCCATCCTTCCCAGGCGACCGGGTGAAGCCCGGTCCGGATTCGGAGTTATGACGGCGGTATGGCCACCCGTGGCTACGATGGCCAGATGAAGACGGTCGGAATCCGGGCGCTGAAGAGGCGCCTCAGCGAGTATTTGCGCCTGGTCGGGGATGGTGAGCGACTGGTTATCACCAATCGCGGGGTCGTCGTCGCCCGCCTGGTTCCGCCTGACGCGTCTGACGAGACCTCGGACGAGGCGCTGCAGCGCCTGGCCCGTGCGGGAGAGCTTCGCCTGGGCAAGCCCGACCAGCCCCATCTCCAGTCGCCGCCACCCGGTCTGCTGTCCAACGAAGAGATTCAGGAAGCGCTCGACTGGACGCGTGGTGAGCGGTGACTCTCTATACGGAGAGCAGCGCCGTCCTTGTAGTGGCTTCAGCCCCTCGGGAATGAAGTCTCGCGAGCCCTCCGCGGCGCTGGGATTCGAGGTGCTTCCGGCCGATCCGTGAGTCGGAAACTCCTGTCCCCTCGGCCCGGAACCGGCTCACGGCGACTCGCTGTCAATTGGTCGAATCCTCGGGAACGAGCATCCACACCTGCTTCAGCGGCAGTTCCGCCTTGGTCTCGGCCGACAGGCGTTCGTAGTTCCTGTAGATCGCCTGCACGAGGTCCCGACTGTCCCACAGGCGGACCACGAAGTGACTCTGCCGCGCCTCGGTGAGGACACTCTTCTTGAAGCCTCCCCAGCAGACGAGGAGCCCTTGTTCCGCCTTGAAGGTCAGCATCGTTCCCTGCAAACCCCGATAGACCTCCACATCGGCGGGACTCTGTTGTGACTTGACCTGCACACAGAGCCGAGGTGGGTCCAGTCCTAAGGGGCCCCGGCCGCCGAGGACATCCACTCCTCCATCCGGCCCGGCTGGAGAGAGTTTCGTTTCCCATCCATCGGCCTGGAGCACGGCGTCGACGAGCCGTGCCAAGGCGTGTCCCGCGAACCGTGTCTGGATCCGCGCGACGATCTGGTCATGCGCCAACTGCTGCAGATCCGATTCTTCGTCGGACTGTTCGGGTGTCAAATCGGGTGCCGTCTTCTTCTTCGCCGATATGCCGGGGTCTGGTTTCCCCGCCAGTACCGCGGCGACACGGCGCGGAGCGTCGTTCCGCGAGACGTTGCAAACCGTCATGAAGGCGCCGAAGGAATAGAGAAGATCCTGCTCGAAAGTAGTGCGCGGGAGGTCAGGGCGAGCCCAACTCACCGCGCGGGTGTGTCGGAGCTCACCCCCGATCTTGGTGTATCGATACGGACCCGTAACGCGCCCGAGGGCGATCTGCGAGACCCGCTTCCGCGGCATGACGACGAAGTCACCTTCGCTCATCCCGCGAGCGAACGCCAGCAGCTGACGGGCGATGTTGCGCTGCGCGTTCAACGGCCGGTCCGGCAGTCCCGTTTCGACAAGCTTCGCGACTGCGGCGTAGTCGCCGGCTTGCTTGAGAGACCGCACGGCGTGGAAGCCGATGATGGCGAGACCGTTCTCCAGCGCCGCATCTTCATCCTCACCATTCTGTCCGGCCCGAGCGATGTAAACCTTGGGGGTGTCTGTCATAGCGGGCGAAGGGTACAGATGTGATGTCGCCCAGCCGCCCCCCGGATCCTCGTTGGGATGCCGAGACCGCCGACGCCCGCTACCAGACCAGCAGCGACCCCCGTTCCGGTAGATCCCGCCGCCGCCGCTCGTAGTCCGGCATGATGCGCCCCACCGCCTGCCAGTAGTCCCGCCCGCGTCCGCGGTGCCGCAGGTGCACCAGCTCGTGAACGACCACGTAGTCCACGAGCCGCATCGGCGCCTGGATGATCCGCCAGTTCAGGCGGATGGTTCCGGCCTGGTCACAACTGCCCCAGCGCTTCTGCTGGCTCGCAACGATCACCCGCGGCATCGGGACCCCGGCCCTCGCGTGCCATGCCTCGACCCGTTCCGGCACCCGCCCGCGGAACCACGCCACGAGCGCCGCGCGGACCTCCGCGGTGCCACCGGTGCCGTTGAAGCTGGACTGATCGCCCCGCCATTCGCTTTCCCTGGCTCGACGGCTGGCACCGCGACGAAATGTGGTCGTCTACCGCTCGAGTTGAGCGGTGCAGAAGATCCGAATCGGTGACAATGGTCCCCGGCCAGCACCGATGCCACGAGGACGACCGAAACAGACCAGGGCGGCAGCCAAGACGGCGGCCCAGGGCGCCACCACCGGCTACGAGGCCGAACTCTGGGCGATGGCCGACGCGCTTCGCGGCAGCATGGACGCCGCCGAATACAAGCACGTCGTCCTCGGGCTCATCTTCCTCAAGTACATCTCCGACGCCTTCGAGGAAACACACGCCCGCCTGGAAGCCGAGAGCGGCGAGGGCGCGGATCCGGAGGACCCGGACGAATACCGCGCCAACAACGTCTTCTGGGTGCCGCCGCAGGCCCGCTGGCACTACCTCCAGGCGCGGGCGAAACGGGCCGCGATTGGCCGGGCGGTGGACGACGCGATGGCGGGCATCGAAGGTGACAATCCGGCCCTCAAGGACGTCTTGCCGAAGGACTACGCCCGGCCCGCGCTCGACAAACAGCGGCTCGGCCAGCTCATTGATCTCGTCAGCAACATCCGGGTCGGCGACGAGGAAGCCCGCTCCCGCGACGTGCTGGGCCGCGTGTACGAGTACTTCCTGTCCGAGTTCGCGAATGCGGAGGGCAAGAAGGGCGGCGAGTTCTACACGCCGCGCTGCGTGGTTCGTCTGCTCGTCGAGATGATCGAGCCCTATCAGGGCAGGGTGTACGACCCGTGCTGCGGTTCCTCCGGGATGTTCGTCCAGTCGGTCGAGTTCATCGAGGCGCACGCCAGCGGGAACGGAAACGCCCGGACCACGCCCTCAGGAGCGAAAGCGGACATTTCGATCTACGGCCAGGAGTCGAACTACACCACCTGGAGGCTCGCCCGGATGAACCTGGCGATCCGCGGCATCGGAGGCCAGATCGCGCAGGGCGACACCTTCCACAACGACCGGCATCCGGATCTCAAAGCCGACTTCATCCTGGCGAATCCGCCATTCAACGTGTCCGACTGGGGAGGCGAGCGCCTCACCGAGGACCAGCGCTGGGAGTCCGGTGTTCCGCCGAAAGGCAATGCGAACTTCGCCTGGGTGCAGCACATCGTCCACCACCTGGCGCCGACGGGTGTCGCCGGGTTCGTCCTCGCCAACGGGTCCATGTCCTCACAGCAGTCCGGGGAAGGAGAGATCCGCAAGAACCTGATCGAAGCGGGGCTCGTGGACTGCATGGTCGCCCTTCCGGGACAGCTCTTCTACTCGACGCAGATTCCCGCCTGTCTGTGGTTTCTGTCCCGGCGGCGCTTCGGCCGCGGCTTGCGCGACCGGCGCGGCGAGGTGCTGTTCGTGGACGCGCGGAAGCTGGGCCGCATGGTGAGCCGCCGTCACCGGGAGTTGACGGACGAGGAGATCGCCCGGATCGCCGACACCTACCACGCCTGGCGCGGCGAGGCGGGAACGGGCGACTACGAGGACGTTCCGGGCTTTTGCCGGACCGCCCCGCTCGACGAGGTGCAAAAGCACGGGCACGTCCTGACGCCTGGGCGCTACGTGGGCGCGGAACCGGAAGAGGACGACGGGGAGCCGTTCGATGTGAAGATGCGGCGGCTTGCCGCGGAGTGGCGCGCACAGCGGGTGGAGGCGGTGCGGCTGGACGCCGAGATCGCGGCGAATCTCAACGCGTTGGGTTTCGGCCCTGACGGGATGGAATCGTCGTGACGCGGGCGGGAGTTCGGCGCCAGGGATCGGAGCGGCGCGTGGACTACGGGGGGCACCACACCGATGACGTTTGACGCGACAGACCTCCAGGCTCGCATCCGTCTCGGCGAAGACGCACGGTGGGAGTTCAAGGAGGTCGCGTTTCGCGGAAACCGGCTTGCCGGTCCGAGTCCCAATGCGCTCGCCGACGAGTTGGCGGCGTTCGCCAACGGGCGGGGCGGGGTCTTGCTCCTCGGGGTCACGGACAGCGGCGACGTTCAGGGAATGACGCGGCCCCAGCTCGACGAACTCGAACGCATCGTGGTGGACGTCTGCCGCAACAAGATCAGGCCTTCCATCGAGGCGGACATTCGACGCCACTTGATCGAACCCGACCGGCCCGTGCTCACCGTTGATGTCGAAGCGGGTTACGCCCAGCACGAAAGCCCCGGAGGGGCGTACCGGCGCATCGGCAGCAGCAAGCAGCGGATGTCACCGGACGACCGGCTGCGACTCGCCCAACAGCGCAGCCAGGCGCGCTTTCTCTGGTTCGACAAACAGGCCGTGCCAGGGACGGGGTTCCGTACGCTCGACGAGTCGCTGTGGAAGCCGCTGCTGGATGCGGAAGGGCGGCTCGATCCGCGCCGCGGCCTGACGAAACTGGCTCTCCTCGCCTCGGAGGCCGAGGAGGCGGCCGAGGCGACGGTCGCCGGGGTTCTCCTGTGCAGCCGCGCCCCGGAGCAGTGGCTGCCGAACGCCTGCATCACCGCCACGCACTATCGCGGGGTGGACCGCGGTGCGGAGCAGTTAGATGCACGGGTCATCACCGGCCCGCTCCACGAACAGGTCGAGGGGGCGATGGCTTTCGTGCAGCGCAACATGCGCGTCGGGGCTCACAAATCGCCGGCGCGGCTGGATCTTCCCGAGTACAGCCTCGAGGTTGTATTCGAGGCGGTGGTGAACGCCGTGGCGCATCGGGACTACTCGATCCGCGGGAGCCGGATCCGCCTCTCGATGTTCGCGGACCGCTTGGAGCTCAACGTCCCCGGCAGCCTGCCAAACAACCTGACGATTGCGGACCTGGACGCACGCCAGTCCACTCGCAACGAGGCGATCGTTTCGGTGCTGGCCCGGCTCCCGGTGCGGGGAATACCGGGGTCACACAAACGGGTCTTCTTCATGGAGCGTCGCGGCAGCGGCGTTTCGGTCATCATTCGGGAGACGTTGGCGCTCAGCGGCAAGCGACCCGAATACCGGCTGCTCGCGGATTCCGACCTGTTCCTGACGCTCCCGGCGGCGCCCACCACGGCGCAACCGCAGACCGTGCGGATCGCGGTGCAGGGCGGTGGCGCGGGGATCGCCGGGGCTCAGGTCGTCGTCCTCCACCCGAACGGCATCCAGGCCGCGGGAACGACCGGGGAGGATGGAGGAACCGTTCTCGACGTGTACTCGACGGCGCTTCCCGTGATCGTGCTCGCCGCCGCCGCCGGACATGCCTCGCGCGTGGAAGCCTGGGACGCGTCGGTCGGGTCGCTGTGCCTCGAGTTGCCCGCGCTCACTCAAGGTGGTTCCCTGATCCTCCCGGACGGCAGCGGGCGGCTTCCCGTGCTTCGCGGATCCCTCCGGGTACGAGAAGACGACGCCGGGCGCGCCACGGTCTCTGGAGACCTCGTGATTCAGGATGGCGCCCCGCAACCCGTCCACTTCACCCGCGGCGAGGAGCTGCGCATCCGGGACGAACAAGGCAATCAACTCCTGATTCGGATTGCGGGGTTCTTCAACCCGGCTGCGGTGCTCGAATACCGCGCGGTTTCGGAGCCCCGTGATGGCCGCTTGCCGCGGGACCTTCGGTGAAGGCAAGACCTCGACAGGCAGGTTGGGAGGGATGATGCGATACACCATCGTGATGGAGAAGACGCCGCGCAACTACGCCCCCGACGCGTCGGACCTGTCCGGCCGCGTTGCGACCGGTCCACTCATGACGAAACAATCCCGGAGATGCCGAAGGCGATCCTGCTCCACATCGAAAGCCCGCGTGAACGCGCCGAGTCCGTTCCGGAAGCGCAATGCCGAAAGATCTGACGGTCGGTGCTGATTCGGCTGCTGTCCGCGTATCCGGAAGACCTGCGCGTCGTGGTGGATGGGTACGAAGGCAGCTATGACGACCTCGTAGCCGAGCAAGTCCAGCGATTGCCGATCGATCTCCACCGTGAACGCCTCCCGGTGGGACGGAACCCACGACGACGCGCGGTCTGGGTTCCCTGAACAAATGGACGTGTTGGAAGTTGTCGAAGCTCTGGTTCTGCACCGCAAACCGTGGCTATGATGGAAGCCCGAGCCGACAACCGAGAGAAGCCGCCCCGCAGCGGACGCAAATCATCGATCACCATGACAACGAGCGTGGGGCGCGTCATTCGTGACTGGCGCATCATACGAATCGAAGACATCGCGCGAGTCGGCATGGGACCCTTCGGCTCATCCATCAAGGTCTCGACTTTCGTCCCGTCAGGCGTGCCTGTGATCAGTGGGCAGCACCTTCACGGTAGTCGAGTGGACGAGTCACCTGGCTTCAACTTCGTTACTCCCGAGCACGCTCAGCGTCTTTCGAATGCCAACGTCCACCCGGGTGATGTGATCTTCACGCATGCCGGAAACATAGGCCAAGTCGCCTACATCCCCCGGACCGCGAACTTCACTCGCTATGTGATTTCTCAACGCCAGTTCTACCTGCGCTGCGATGAAACCAAGGCCGACCCGGCGTTTCTGACGCATTTCTTCCGCTCGAGGGAGGGACAGCACAAACTGCTCGCCAACTCCTCCCAGGTTGGCGTTCCCTCCATCGCTCAGCCGGTCAGCTATCTCCGGTCGGTCGAGATTCCTATGCCGCCGCTGCGCGAGCAACGGGCGATTGCTGGCGTGCTTGGCGCTCTGGACGACAGGATCGAGCTGAACCGGCGGATGAACGAGACGCTGGAGGCGATGGCGCGGGCGCTCTTCAAGTCGTGGTTCGTGGACTTCGATCCGGTTCGGGCGAAGATGGAGGGCCGCGATCCGAAACTGCCGCCGGAGGTCGCCGATTTGTTCCCGGATCGGCTTGTCGCATCGGAGTTGGGCGAGATTCCTGAAGGTTGGGAGCCGGGGGCGCTTCGTCACCTTGCGGTGCTGAATCCGGAGGTATGGAACTCCACCGAACCACCCGAGACGATCCGATACCTTGATCTCAAGAACACGAAATGGGGGGTGCTCGGGGATGTCCCATGCTACAGGTGGCAAGAGGCTCCGAGCCGCGCCCGGCGTGTGCTCAGGAACGGGGACACCGTTGTAGGCACCGTGAGGCCGGGAAATGGTTCCTATGCCTTGATTGACGAAGACGGTCTCACGGGGAGCACCGGTTTCGCGGTACTCCGGCCCTGTGCGCCACACGACCGAGAGTTGCTATGGTGTGCCGCCACCTCCCCGGACAATGTGAATCGGCTGGCTCTGCTTGCGGATGGCGGTGCGTATCCGGCGATTGGGGGGGACATGGTTGCGGCGACTCCTGTTGTGCTGGCGGATGCGCGCGTCCGAAGGGAGTTCTCCGCGACCGTGGGTCCGCTAGTGGACGAAATCGGTGCCAGTCGTCGGACGTTTCGAAGATTGGCCGAAATCCGTGACACGCTCCTGCCGGCGCTTGTGTCCGGCGAAGTCCGCCTGCCTGCGGCTCTCGTTGACCGCTACGCCGACCCTGGAGCACGGGTCCGTTCCTAAACACTCGACCCTCCGTGCCGAAGATCACCGAATCCATCGTCGAGGACGCTGCCCTCGGCTGGCTCCAAGCCCTCGGCTACCGAATCACCCACGCTCCGGAGCCCCGACCTTACGGGCTGCGCGACACCTACGGTGATGTTGTGCTGCCCCGGATCCTGCGAGACCGGCTGGCGAACCTGAACCCCGCTCTTCCCACGGACGCCTTGGACGACGCTTTCCGAAAGCTGACGTCACCACCGGGCGCCACGCTCGAAGCGCGCAATCGGAGTTTCCACCGCATGTTGGTGGACGGGGTGCTTGTCGAGTACCGCGACGACGACGGGACGGTGCGCGGTGCGCCGGCGCGGGTGCTCGACTTCGAGGACCCCACCAACAACGACTGGCTGGCGGTCAATCAGTTCACGGTCGTCGAGAACAAGAACGAACGCCGTCCCGACATCGTGTTGTTCGTGAACGGCTTGCCGCTGGGCGTGATCGAACTGAAGAACCCGGCGGACGGGGACGCGACCATCTGGACGGCGTGGCAGCAGCTCCAGACCTACAAGGCCGAGCTCCCGACGCTCTTCTCGTTCAACGAGGTCCTGATCGTCTCCGACGGAACCGAAGCGCGGCTCGGCACGCTGACGGCGGGGCGTGAGTGGTTCAAGCCCTGGCGCACCATCTCGGGGCAAACGGTCGCTGCACCTGAACGCCTCCAACTGGAAGTGCTGCTCCGGGGAGTCTGCGACCCGGAGAAGCTGCTCGCGCTCCTCCGCGACTTCATCGTCATCGAAGACGACGGCGGGAAGCTCGCGAAGGTCATGGCGGGTTATCACCAGTTCCACGCCGCGCGGGTCGCCGTCTCCGAGACGGTTCGTGCCAGTGAAATGACCCAGTTCGCGGAGCCGAACGGCCGGTACGAGACCGGCCAGAACCCCGGCGGATCGCCGGGCGACCGGCGTGTCGGGGTCATCTGGCACACCCAAGGCTCGGGAAAGAGCCTGACGATGGTGTTCTACGCGGGCGCCGTCATCCGGGAGCCCGCGATGGAGAACCCGACCATCGTAGTACTGACCGACCGGAACGATCTCGACGACCAGCTCTTCGGCACGTTCTCCCGCTGCAGCGAGCTGCTCCGCCAGCCCCCGGTCCAGGCGGAGAGCCGGGACGACCTGAGACGCAAGCTCTCGGTCCGGGCCGGGGGAGTCGTCTTCACGACGATCCAGAAGTTCTTTCCCGATGAGAAGGGCGGCCGGCACCCGCTCCTTTCCGACCGGCGCAACATCGTGGTGATCGCCGACGAGGCCCACCGCAGCCAGTACGAGTTCGTGGACGGCTATGCGCACCACATGCGGGATGCCTTGCCGAACGCGTCCTTCGTCGGCTTCACCGGCACACCCATCGAGCTGAAGGACGCGAACACCCGCGCCGTGTTCGGCGAACACATCAGCATCTACGACATCCAGCGTGCGGTGGAGGACGGCGCCACTGTCCCCATCTACTACGAGAGCCGTCTTGCCAGGTTGGCCCTCGACGAGGGGGAAAAACCACGAATCGATCCCGACTTCGAGGAAGCCACCGAAGGTGAAGAGGTCGCGCGCAAGGAACGCCTGAAGACGAAGTGGGCGCAACTGGAGGCGGTCGTCGGAACGGAGAAGCGGCTCCGGCTCGTCGCGCAAGACATCCTGGACCACTTCGAGAGTCGTCTTGAGGCTCTCGACGGCAAGGCGATGGTTGTGTGCATGAGCCGGCGTATCTGTGCTGACCTGTATCGCGAGCTGACTCGGCTACAACCGACCTGGCACGACGAGAACGACGAACGGGGGCGCATCAAGGTCATGATGACGGGCTCCGCATCGGATCCGACCGAGTGGCAGCAGCACATCCGGAGTAAGAAGCGGCGCGAGCGTCTCGCCAAGCGCTTCCGTGATCCAGGCGATCCGCTCGACTTCGTGCTGGTGCGGGATATGTGGTTGACCGGGTTCGACGCTCCCAGCCTCCACACGATGTACGTGGACAAGCCGATGCGTGGCCACGGGCTGATGCAGGCAATCGCCCGCGTGAACCGCGTGTTCCGGGACAAGCGGGGCGGTCTCGTCGTGGACTATCTCGGCCTCGCGCACGAACTCAAGCAGGCCCTTGCCACCTACACCGAGAGCGGTGGGACCGGCCGCACGGCGCTCGATCAGGAAGACGCCGTCGCGGCGATGCTGGAAAAGTACGCGATCTGCTGCAGCATGCTCTACGGGTTCGACTGGTCGTTGTGGACAACCGGCGCTCCGGCGGAACGGCTCGCGCTGCTCCCGGCGGCGCAGGAGCACATCCTGGCTCAGCCGGACGGCAAGGACCGTTTCGTGGCCGCGGTCCGTGAACTCTCAGAGGCGTTTGCACTGGCGGTCCCGCATCCGGAGACCCGCCGGATTCGGGATGACGTAGCGTTCTTCCAGGCAGTGCAGTCGGTGCTGGTGAAGCGCGCCGCCGCGGCCGCGCGGCCGGAAGAAGAACTCGACCATGCGGTGCGGCAACTCGTCTCGCGCGCGGTCGCCTCGGAAGGCGTCGTGGACATCTTCGCAGCGGCAGGCCTCGACAAGCCGGACATCTCCATCCTCTCTGACGAGTTCCTGGCCGAGGTGCGGGGAATGCCGCACCGCAACCTGGCCGTCGAACTGCTCCAGAAGTTGCTGAAGGGCGAACTCACCGCCCGGCGGAAGAAGAACCTGGTCCAGGCACGATCCTTCGCAGAGATGCTCGAACAGACGCTCCGCCGCTACCAGAACCGGGCCATCGAGGCGGCCCAGGTAATCGAGGAGCTGATCGAACTCGCCCGGAACATGCGCGAGGCGAACGCCCGCGGCGAGGAGCTTGGGCTAACCGACGACGAACTCGCCTTTTACGACGCGCTGGAGGCGAACGACAGCGCCGTGAAGGTGCTGGGCGACGAGACTCTGCGTCACATCGCCCGCGAGTTGGTGGGTAAGGTTCGGAACAACGTCACGATTGACTGGACGCTACGCGAGAACGTGCGGGCCAAGCTCCGGGTTCTCGTGAAGCGGACCCTCCGCAAGCACGGCTACCCACCGGACAAGCAGGAGAAGGCCACGAATACGGTCCTGGAACAGGCTGAGCACCTCTCCGCGAGCTGGGCAACGACCGACTCTGGAGACTCTCGCAGGGACATAGAATCAAGGTACGGTCGCGGTCGGGAGGCACCCCGAGCGCAGGAGGTTTTGGTGTCCAAAAACCGGGTTGCGCTTCAGCAGGAATTCGATGCCGAATTGAGGCGGATCTGCGATCGAGCGAAGCGCGAGGCCGGGTATTACCCGGCGCGGTTCCTGCAAATGCTGCAGGAATACGGAGGAGTGGAAACCGTCAGACGGTTGCTGCCGGACATGTCTGATGGATTCACTGCGCTCTATTTGCGCAAGCGTCTCGACCTGACGTTCGAGTATCTGATGCTTCAACCCGCATGGCGGTCACTGTTTACAGATGACGAGCAACGTTTGGCCCGTCAGCGCCTTGAGGAGTGCGGGATGGAGGTCCCGACCGTCTGACCGCGTTGTCAGATGACGTTCCGCTCGGGCAGCCTGAGCCCTGCCGTGAACCGCGCCACCGAGAACGGCGCGATGTCCAGCGTCCGGGACTCCCCATCCGCGATGACCTCGGAGATCACCCTCCCCACCGCCGGGGCATGCTGCATCCCGTGCCCCGAGAATCCATTCGCCAGGACAAACCGCGGCAGCCCCGGCACCGGACCCAGGATCGCGTTGTGATCCGGCGACACCTCATACAACCCCGCGTTCAGCGTCTTCATCGACGCCTCCTCCACCCGGGGTAACCGCCGCGCCGCGTCCTCCCAAACTCCGGCCAGATAGTCCAGATCCGGAGTCTGGGAGAACCCGGGCGGTTCGTCGGGGTCCGAGTTGCCGATGAGCATCCCGCCGCTGTGGAGGTGCAGGTAAACGCCGGTCCCCCAATCGATGGTCAGCGGCATCCGTTCCGGAACCCACGACAGCGGTTCCGTCGTGAAGAACTGTCGCCGCACCGGCGAGACCGGAACATCCACCCCGAGCAACGCCCCCACCGGACCTGCCCACGGCCCCGCGGCATTCACAAGCCACTCGCACTCCCACCGCTCTCCGCCAGCGACAAAGGCAAAACCACCCCCCTCGGCCACCGAAATCTCGGTCACCTCGCACCCGCGCCGCAGCTCCGCGCCCGCGCGCCGCGCCAGCGACCCGTACCCCGCCACCAGCGCCGCCGGCGTCGCCACCCCGTCCTCCCCGCAAAACGTCGCACCCACCAGGTCGTCCGTCCGGATCCCGGGCAGGAGCCGCCGCGCCTCCTCCGGGGTGATCACCTCCACCGGCGCCCCCAGCGCCCGCTGCACCACCGCCGTCTCGGAGAACCGCGCCAAATCCTCCTCCGAGTTCAGCAGGAACAGATACCCGTCCTGCGCGAAGTCGGCGTCCACCCCCGTCCGCTCCTTGAAGTTGCGGATCTCTTCCATGGAATATCGGGACAGCGCCACGTTCGCTGCGGTGGTGAACTGAAGCCGCACGCCGCCGGCGGCCTTGGCGGTGGAACCGGTCCCCAGAGCGTCCTCGCGCTCGAAAACCACCACTCGGCCGACCTTCCGCTCGGCCAGATGAGCGGCGATCGAGGCCCCGATCACCCCGCCGCCCACGATGGCGACTTCGGCGAATCGCTGCCCGCCCATCATGCGTCTCTCGCCGGAATCGGCCCCCGCGGTCGTTTTTCCTGTATCGGTTTCGGCATGTTCACCGGGTAAAATCGCGCGCCCTTGAGCGAAAAGAACGGAACGGAAGCCGACGGCCCTCTTCGCGAGGGGGCTCTGACCCTCACCGACAGCCGCACCGGAGCAGACTACCGCCTCGATATCGAGCACGGCGCGATCCGCGCCGCGGGGCTCAGCCAGGTGCGCGCCGGGGACGATGACCCGGGGATCGCCGCCTACGACCCGGCCTTCAAGAACACCGCGGCCTGCATCAGCCGGATCACCTACATCGACGGCGACAAGGGGATCCTTCGCTACCGCGGTTATCCCATCGAACAGCTCGCCGGACGCCACACCTATCTCGACATCGCCTGGCTGGTCCTGAACGGCGAACTGCCGACGCCCGAGGAGAGCGCAAGCTGGCGGGCCGAGGTCCGGGCCCTCCAGGCCGTCTCCGACCCGCTGCCGCGGATGCTCGACGGATTCGCGCGGGATGGCCACCCGATGGCGATGTTCATCGCGCTGCTCTCCGGGCTGGGCGCCCATCATCCCGACTCGAAGAACGTCACCGACCCCGAGTGCCGCGCGTTCCACATCCGCCGGCTGATCGCCGCCGCGTCCACCCTCGCCGCGATGACCTACCGGCACGGCAAGGGCCTCGCACCGGTGGCGCCGGACGAGAGCCTGAGCTTCCCCGCGAACTTCCTGCGGATGGTGTTCGGCGAGGACGCCGCAATCGATCCCGCGCTCGCGAGCGCTATGGACGTCCTCTTCATTCTGCACGTTGACCACGAGCAGAACTGCTCCACCTCGGCGATGCGCGGGGTGGGCAGCTCGCACGCCGACCCCTACTCCTCGGCGGCCGCTGCCTCCGCGGCGCTCTACGGCCCGCTCCACGGCGGCGCCAATGAAGCCGTGCTGAAGATGCTCACCGAGATCGGGAGCAAGGACCGGGTCGGCGAGTTCCTCAAAGAGGTCAAGAGCGGGTCCCGGCGTCTCATGGGCTTCGGCCATCGGGTTTACAAGAGCTACGACCCCCGCGCCAAGATCATCAAGAAGACCGCCTACGAGGTCTTCGAGATCACCGGCAAGAACCCGAAGATCGACATCGCGCTCGAGCTGGAGCGGATCGCGCTCCAGGAGGACTACTTCGTCCGGCGCCGCCTCTACCCGAACGTGGACTTCTACTCCGGGATCATCTACGAGGCGCTCGGGTTCCCGGTCGGCCTCTTCCCGGTGCTGTTCGCGGTGCCGCGGATGTCAGGCTGGCTCGCCCAGTGGCAGGAGATGCTGGAGGATCCGGAGCAGAAGATCGCTCGGCCGAAGCAGCTCTACCTGGGGTACGACGAGCGGCCGGTTCCGGCGGGCTGAGGTCCGGCGGCCGAGCCTTCTGGGAGCGCTGCGCTGCGCGCTCCGCCCGCCTACGGCGGGCTGTGCCGGCCTGGAGGCCGGTAGCTAGGTCTCCCTGTGGGAGCCCGAGGCTTCGGCGCGAGTTTTCCACACTGGGTCGTTAGGTGGGACAAGAACACGCCGTTTTTCGTCTGAGGTTGTGGAGGGTTCCTGTCCATGACCGAAACGACCGCGCGCGCCCACCTCGGTGCGCCATCGCCACAGCCGCCACCCCGGCCCTATACTGAGCCGGATGGCGGTGACGAACGATCGATGGGACGCGCTCCCGTAGAACCGTCGGCCGGGACCGGCGTCCGTTCCCGTGAATCACTCGCCCGAGCCGACCGGATTCAGATCGCCCTGCTGGCGGGGCTGTTCGCGTTGCTGGCGGCCATGTTGGGGGCGGGCGCCCTCGCATACACGTCGCTCAGCGGGCAGCTTCTGCAATTCCAGCAAAGCGTTCACGGGGAGATCTCCGGGCTCCGCTCGGAGATACAGGATCTGTCGGGCCGGGTTACACGCATCGAGACGATGATCGAGATCCATCACGGACCGCCCTCCGGGCTCTGATCGTTCGTTGCGCGTTTCGCTGCGCTGCGGGGCGAAGTGGGGGACTGCGCCGAGACGGGGAACGTCCGCGAGCGTGAGGGACCGTCCCGCCGCCCCGCTTTGCGGGGCTGTGCCGGCCTGGAGGCCGGCGTTCCCTTGCGGTCGCCCGCCGTCCGTGCTCGTGAGGGGCTGTCCTAGCCGCTACGCGTGGACGAGGGTTTCTTCGGCGACCTCGGCGAGGACGTCGCTGATGATGGTGAGGCTTTCGGCCAGGACCTCCGGTTCGGCGCCGAAGCCGATCCGGAGGAAGCCGTCCATCTCGAAGTGGTGCGCGGGCACCACCAGCAGGCTCCGCTCGATGCGGAGGCGTTCGATGAGGTCCTCGGATCCGATCGGGTGGTCGTAGCGGACCGCGGCGATCGCGCCCGCGAGCGGCGGCGTCCAGCTCAGCCCCACCGGATGGTTCGCGTGGGACGCCACCCAGTCATAGACCATCGGGAGTTGCCGGCGGATGATGCCCCGGGTGCGTTCCAGGATCTCGGGCCGCCGGTCGAGCGCGATCTGCGCCAGCCGGTCGGACATCGCACTCAGCGCGAGGCTGCTGTAGTCCCGGTGACTCCACAGTTCGGTCGCCTTCGCCTCGGTGGTGACCGTCCAGCCGACCCGGAGGCCGGGTAGCCCGAACGCCTTCGAGAGCCCGGCGTTCAGGAGAACCCGATCTGTCCGTCCCCAGAAGGTCGGGCACTCCTCGCCGCTGAGTTCCGCTCCCCGGTACACCTCGTCCGCCAGCAGCCAGGCGCCGCAGCGCTCCGCGGCAGCCACGATCCGGTCCATCTCGGGCTCGGTCAGCACCGCGCCGCTCGGGTTGTTCGGGTTGCAGATGAGGATCATCTTCGTGCGGTCGCTGACCGCGGCGTCGAGGGCGTCGAAGTCGGGCCGCCAGCCGTCTTCCTCGACCAGCGGGAACGGGATGACCCGGGCGCCGAGCGATCGGCACGCCCCGATGATCTGCATGTAGTTGGGGATCATCGAGATCACCTCGTCGCCGGGCGACAGGGTGGTCAGGGCCGACAGGAAGTTGGCCTCGGCGGTGCCGGTGGTCACGAGGATCTGGTCCGGCGTCGATCCGGGGTAGAGCGCCGCGATGCGCTCACGGAGCGGGAGCGTGCCGTTGCTCTGGGTGTAGCCGAGCAGGGTGTCGCCCAGGTCCGTGTCCCCCGCGAGTTCGGCGAGCGTCATCGGGTGGACGCCGCTCTCCGAGATGTTCAGCCGGACGGTGTTTTCCCACCGGCAAAGACAGCGTTCCATCACGAACGGTTCAAACTTCATGGGCGCGGGCTCCTCAGGGCGGCAATCCTACGCCCACCCGCCTAACATTCCGACCATGACGGAGCGGAACCCCACCCGGCGCGTCGCCATCGGCGGCGTCGCCGTCGGCGACGGCGCCCCGATCGTGGTGCAGAGCATGTGCGCCACCCACACCCAGGACGTGGAGGCCACCTCCGCCCAGGCCGAAGCGCTCCGCGAGGCCGGCGCCGGGATCGTGCGGATCGCGGTGGACAGCCAGAAGGACGTGGACGCGCTCGCCGAGATCCGGAAGCGCACGGGCGCCAACCTCGTGGTGGATCTCCAGGAGAGCTACCGGCTCGCCGAGACCGTCGCCCCCCACGTGGACAAGATCCGCTACAACCCGGGCCACCTCTGGCACCACGAGACCACCCGGCCGGTAGCCGACAAGGTGCGCTACCTCGCGGACGTCGCCGGAGAACACGACTGCGCGATCCGCATCGGGGTCAACTGCGGCTCCATGGACCCGGCGCACCAGGACCGCTTCCACGACGATCCGGTCGGTGCGATGGTGCAGTCCGCCGCCGAGCACTGCGAGATGCTCGACCGGCTGGGGTTCACCCGCTACGTGGTCTCCCTCAAGGATTCGGACCCGGCGAACGTGATCGAGGGCAACCGCCGCTTCGCCGACGAGCGGCCCGACGTGCCCCTCCACCTCGGGGTCACCGAGGCCGGGATGCCCCCCGAGGGCATCATCAAGACGCGGATCGCCTTCGAACAACTCGTCAGCCGCGGCATCGGCGACACCGTCCGGGTCTCGCTCACCCTCCCGAACCCCCGGAAACCGGAGGAGGTTCAGGCCGGCCACCAGATCCTCACCGACATCGCGAATGGCCGCTTCCGCTCGGTTCCGGAGTTCCCGAAGGACAAGCTGAACATCATTTCCTGCCCGTCCTGCTCGCGCGTCGAGAACGAGAAGTTCATCGAGCTCGCCGAGGACGTCCGGGAGATGACCCGCTACGCGGAGCGCCACGCGATCACCATCGCGGTGATGGGCTGCCGGGTGAACGGCCCCGGCGAGACGGACGACGCCGACCTCGGGCTCTGGTGCGGACCGGCGTTCGTGAACCTGAAGAAGGGACCGGAGTCGCTCGGGGCCTACCCCTACGACCAGATCCTGGCGCGTCTGAAGACCGAGGTGGACCGGCTGATCGCGGCTCGCCCGCCCGCCAGCTGACCGGCTAGCGGTCCCGGCGCGCGACCAGGTCCTGCTGGCGGGCGGCGTAGGAGAGCTGGCTGTCCCTCAGTTGCCGGCGCCGGTCGCGCATCCACCAGTCCAGTTCGTCCTCGCGGATCTCGCCCGAGGTGAGCAGTTCCTTCTCCACGAAGCCGAGCACCGCCAACAGGAAGAACGCCTCGTCCTCCGGATACCCCTCGCCCACCGGGACGACCCGCCAGTCCGAGCGCCCCGACGCCAGCTCCGAAAAACCCGAGTCGGGCATGCGCACCGCGCCGAGGAGCCGTTCCCCGGCGTAGGGATCTCCGCCGCGCTCTCCCCCCATGCTCGCGTGGTAGCACTGCAGCAGCCGCCGGTCGAGGTCATGCGACGGCGCGAAGCGCGTCGCGCCGCTGAAGGTGAGGGTCGAGTAGAAGATGCCGCCCGGGACGAGCAGCCGACGTCCGAGAGCGAGGCCGGTTCCCGGCGGGACGAGATCCCAAAAGGACTGGGCGAGCATGAGATCGAAGGAGGCTTCGTCCTGCTCGTCGAATCCCTCCGGCGTCACGCACTCACGGAGGCGCAGGGTGACGGTGCGGCCGTCGCCTTCGAACCGGAGGGAGCCCGGGTCATCGCCGACCCGCCCAAATCCTTCGTCGCCCGCCCAGGACCCCGCTTCCTCCCGATAGGCCTCGAGCACACCGGCTTCCCGGTCGGTGGCGGTGAACTCCACGCGCCGGAAGCCCGCCAGGAGTGAGATCCAGGTGCGGAACGCACCCCCCGCGCCTCCTCCGAGTTCGACGACCCGGAGCGGCCGGTCCACCGGGAACAGGGCGAGGGCCTGCGTACAGGCTTCCCGAACCTCCGGATTGATCGACCGGGCATCAACTGAGCCCTTGGCCCGCAGATAGCGGACCACACCGCCCGAGGCGGGCACGCTACTTACTTTTTGCGCCGCTTCGGCCGCCGCTTCCCGGTTGTGCCCTGGAAGATCTTGCCGCGTTTGGTTCGCCGGTCACCTTTACCCATGGCGCGGATTGTAACGGGGTAGTACGGCATTTGGGGGGTTTGAGTCGTTCTTGTTGGGGATGGTGTGAGTGGGGGGGATCGGGCTGATCCGTTTCGGGGCCCGGCGGGCGGCGACGCCGGCCGGCGGCCGCCGCTCCTACGGTCTCAAGGGCTTTCGCGCCGTTCCATACAATCAACACATGCGCATCGATCTCAACTGTGACATGGGCGAAAGCTTCGGCAACTACGACCTTGGATGCGACGAGGAGATCCTCGAGATCGTCACCTCGGCGAACGTCGCCTGCGGTTTCCACGCCGGGGATCCGGTCATCATGGACCGCACCGTGGGGCTCGCGATGGCAAAGGGCGTTGCGGTCGGCGCCCATCCCGGCCACCACGATCTCCGGGGTTTCGGCCGGCGGCCGATCCAGGCCCCGGTGGAGGAGGTCGAGGCCGACGTTCTCTACCAGGTCGGCGCCCTCGCCGCCTTCGTGCGCTCCCGGAACGGACGGATGGTCCACGTGAAGCCGCACGGCGCGCTCTACAACCAGGCCGTCGGCGATCCGAAGCTCTCCGCCGCGCTGGCGCGCGCGGTGGCGCGCGCCGACCAGGGACTCGTCTTCGTGGGGCTCGCCACCTCGAAGAACATGCGGGAAGCCGCCGAGGCGGCCGGACTCCGCTTCGCCGGGGAGGCGTTCGCGGACCGGGTTTACAACCCCGACGGAACGCTCCAGTCGCGGCGGATCCCGGGTTCGGTCATCCACGATCCCGAAAAGGCGGCGGCGCAGGCGGTCGCGATCGCCCAGGGGACGGTGATCGCCCACGACGGCACCGAGGTCCCGGTCGCCGCCGAGACGCTCTGCCTCCACGGCGACAACCCGGCGGCTCTCGATAACGCCCGGACCGTCCGGCGCCGGCTCGAAGCGGCCGGCGTCGCCGTCCGCGCCCTGGCCTGACGAGCGCTGGCCTGGCGATTCCTCGCAGTCGGCCCCGTTGACCGGCAACCGGGACCCGCGTCTCCGCAACGCGGGCGAGTCCGCCTTCTCCGTCGAGTTCGGGAACGAGATTTCCGTCGAACTGAATGCGCGCGCCACCGCGCTCGCCGCGCTGCTCGAGCGGGAGCCGTTCGACGGCTTCCGGGAGGCGATCCCCACCTTCCGCTCGGTGCTCGTCTTCCACGACCCGAAGGCGGACCCGGAAGCCATCCGCGCCCACGCGCTCGACCTCGCCCGCCGCGCCGGCGGGGAGGCCCCGGCCCCGCCCCGCCACATCGAGTTTCCCTGTGTCTATGACGGCGAGGACCTACCCGAGGTGGCGGCCGCCGTCGGGGTCTCCGTCGAGGAGTTGATCCGGATCCACTCCGGCCGCGACTACCGGGTTTACATCATCGGGTTCACCCCGGGTTTCCCGTATCTCGGGATGGCCGACGCGCGCCTCGACATCCCGCGGCGCTCCGTGCCCCGCGTGCGCGTCCCGGCCGGCGCGGTCGCCATGGCGCGCGCCCAGACCGGCATCTATCCCTGGGTGACGCCCGGAGGCTGGCATCTCCTCGGGCGGATGGATCCGGCGCTCCTCTTCGATCCGGGCAAGAGCCCGCCGAGCGGCTGCGTGCCGGGCGATCAGGTCCGGTTCAAGCCGGTCAGGGAGCTGCCGGAACGGTCCGTGGCAAGCACCCCCGCGCCTCCGCCGCCCAGCGGCCCCCCCGCGATCGAGGTGGAACGGGGCGGGCTGCTGACCACCGTCCAGGACCTCGGCCGTCCCGGATACCAGCGCTACGGCGTCCCCTGGTCGGGAGCCGCCGACCCGGCCTCCTTGATATTCGCCAACCGGGCGGTCGGCAACCCGGACGGCGCCGCCGGACTCGAATGCACGCTCATGGGCCCGGTGCTCCGTTTTCTGCAACCGGTGCTCGCCGCGCTTGGCGGCGCGAATCACCGCGGGGTCCTGCACCTGCCGGGCGGCGGCCGCTGGCCGGTGCCGGCGGGGACCTCGTTCGTGGCCCCGGCGGGGAGCGTCCTCCGCTTCGCCGGTCCCCCGGACGGGATGCGGACCTACCTCGCGTTCGCCGGCGGGATCGACGTGCCCGCGGTGCTCGGCTCCCGGGCGACCTACCTGACCGCGGCGCTCGGGGGCTTCGAGGGCCGGGCGCTTCGTTCCGGCGACCGGCTCCACCTCGGTTCCACCCCTGCCGGAGCCCGCGAGAACCGGTTTGAGCCCGAGGCCCGCCGGCCGGCCGAACCGGGGCCCTTGCGCCTGCGGATCAGCCTCGGCCCCCAGGAGTTCGCCTTTACCGACGAGTGCCTGGAGACGCTGCCCGAGCTGCGGTTCACGGTCTCGAACGACTCGAACCGGATGGGAGTCCGGCTCGACGGCCCCCTCCTCGCGCATCGCGAGGGGATGAAGGAGATCGTCTCGGACGCGAACCCGCACGGGACGATCCAGGTGCCCCCGGGCGGCCATCCCATCGTCATGGGCGCCGACCAGGGCATCACCGGCGGTTACCCCAAGATCGGCAACGTGGTCGCGCCCGACCTCGCCCGCCTCGCCCAGGCGTTGCCCGGCGCGGAGGTGGGTCTCGAGGTCGTCTCGCTGGAGGCGGCGCGGGAGATCACCCTCGCCGACCTGGCGCGCCGGCGGGCCTGAGCCGCCGGGCCGGCCGGCGCCGTCCGCGCGCGAACGGACGAAAAAAGCCCCGCCCCGGAACACCGGGACGGGGCCGAATGCGCCGCGCGGGGTTACCCGACTTCTGCCGCGCGCTCGCGCTCGTCCGCCACCTCCTGCGGCAGCCGGATCTCGTTGGTCACGGAGAAGGCGTCGAACTGGTTCGCGAGCGCCCGCGCCAGACGCCGCTCCGTTTCCGTGGCGACCACGCCGGTGAGCCTCACGCGTCCCCGGTCCACGACGATGTGGATCGGTGGATTCACGCGCGAGCCGTAGCGCCAGAACGTGGGGTTCGAGTAGATCGCGCGGGCGACCCGGTAGCGCAACTCGGTGTCGAACTGCGACACCGGCAGGACCACGATTTCGTTGGTCACCGCCGTCACGCCCTCCAGGCCGGCGACGCGTTTCTCGATTTCCTTCGCCTTGTACCCCCAGGTCACGTGCCCGGTGAGCACGACGTTACCGTCGCCGGAGATCCCGACGTTGATGTCGTCGAACACCGTGTAACGCGAGTAGCGGAGCACCTGCCGCTGAATCTGTTCGAACAGGTCGTTCGTCGCCTCGTCGCGTGCCGCCGCCGAGGAGACGGTCAGCGCCACGACAGCGAGCGCCATGAGCGGCCGGACGATGCGGTGCCGACGGATCAGGGTAGTCATGTTGATCTCTCCTTGTGGTGAGTCGCGCACCTTGCGGAGATTCGCGGCACGCGATGTGCTTGGAAAAACGCAAGGACCGTGCCACCCTCGGGTCAGGCGTTGTCGGCCGGATCTCGAGCGGCCGACAACGCCGCCGCACCGGGGCCGCCGCCGCCGGTTTTTCGGCGGTCCCTCAGACGGTCCGCGCCGGACCGATCACGGCCGAAACCCCGAAGAGTTCCCCGAGCTTCTCCCGTAGCAGGTCCCGGGTTTCCCGGAACCGGAGGAGCATCTCCTCCTCGCCCCACGCCTCGGCCGGGTCCTCGAGCGGCCAGTGGAGCCGCCGCACCGCGGCGGGCACCACCGGGCACACCTCGTCGGCGCAGAGCGTGACCACCAGGTCGGCGCGTTCGATGTGGATTTCGTCCATCCCCTTCGAGCGGGCGCCGCTGATATCGATCCCGACCTCGTCCAGGACGCGCACCGCCATCGGGTGGACTTGCCAGGGGTTCGATCCGGCGCTCAGCACGATCGCCCCCGGGGGCGCGATCCGCCGGGCGAGCGCCTCCGCGAGCTGGCTGCGCGCCGAGTTGGCGACGCAGAGAAACACGATGGTCCGGGGGAGTTTCCGGTCTTGTGCGGCCACGGTCGGCTTGGATTCTATGGGCGCTATCCTTCGTCCCCGCCTGGGGCACCCCCGGCGCGTTCCGGCACGCCGCCCGCCGTGCCCCGCGCCCGCGCCCGCGGCTGCCCGTTTCCCCGCCGATGCTCCGTCGCGTTCCGCCGTTCCCCGCGCCCACGCTTCGGCTGCTTGCCGTGATGGTCGCCGCCGGGCTCGCGGCCTGCGCCGACCCGGAGGTGGCCGAGCGCCTCTCCGAGCCCCGTGAGACCGCCGCCCCGCCTCCCGCGCCCGCGGAGGAGGACCCCCGACCCGCGCTCATCGCCTTCGGGGACAGCCTCACCGCCGGCTACGGGATCGAAGTTGACGAGGCCTGGCCGGCCCGCCTCCAGGAACGCCTCGATGCCGAGGGGTTCCCGTACCGGGTCGTGAACTCCGGGGTGTCGGGGGAGACCACCTCGGGCGGGCTGCGCCGGCTTCCCTGGGTGCTTGACCGCAATCCCGCCGCGGAAGTGGTGGTCATCGCGCTCGGCGGTAACGACGGCCTCCGGGGCGTCCCCGTGGACGTGATGATGGACAACCTCGGGGAGATGATCCGGGAGGCCGAGGGGCGCGGCCTCAAGGTGCTGCTGGCGGGCGTTCCGGCGCCCCCCGAGCTGGGGCAGGACTACGAAGACGGTTTCCGGGACACCTTCCGGGAAGTCGCCGGCGAGACCGGGGTCCCCCTGCTGCCGAGCCTGCTCGAAGGGGTAGCGGGCGTGGCCGAGCTGAACCAGCGGGACGGGATTCACCCGACTGCCGAGGGGGCGCTCCGGTTGGCGGAAAACGCCTTCGCGGCCGTGAAACCCCTCCTCAGGGAACCTCCCGGGGCGGCCGGCGTTTCCTCAGCAGGCGAACCGCGCTAGCCGCCGCCCACGAAGCGAAAGGAACCCGACGAGCCGTGCCGATGATCCACGCGACCGGGCTCGAGAAGACGGTCCGGAGCGGTGACCGCGATCTGACGATCCTGAGCGGACTCGAACTCGAAGTTCCGGCGGGAGAGATCGTCTGCGTCCGCGGACCTTCGGGGAGCGGAAAATCCACGCTCTTCGGCCTGCTCGCGGGGCTCGATCGGCCGACCGTCGGCACCGTGGAGGTCGCCGGCACCGACATCACGGGACTCGACGAGGAGCGCCTGGCCCAGTTCCGCTCCGAGAACATCGGGTTCGTCTTCCAGTCGTTCCACCTGCTGCCCAACCTGACCGCGCTTGAGAACGTGGCGGTGCCGCTCGAGATCGCGGGGGCGCCCGATGCGGTCCCGCGGGCCCGTGAGCTGCTGGAGTCCTTCGGGATCGGCGAGCGCGGGCATCATCTTCCCTCCCAGATGTCCGGCGGCGAGCAGCAACGGGTGGCGATCGCCCGGGCGATCTCCAACGAGCCGCGGGTGGTGTTCGCCGACGAGCCCACCGGCAATCTCGACGAGGAGACCGGCGCCCGGATCGCGGAACTGCTCGTGGGGGTGCGCGACCGGACCGGCGCCACCGTGCTGGTCGCCACCCATGACCCCGAACTCGCCTCCCGCGCCGACCGCCGGCTGCTGCTCCGCAGCGGCCGGTTGCACGAAGACGCGCCCGTCCTCGAGCCGGAGCTCGCTGCCGTATAGCCGCCCGGAACGATTCAAGTGCGGTTCGCGATCCGGATGGCGTTCCGGGAGCTTCGCTCCTCGGCCCGCCGGCTCTCGCTCTTCTTCGTCGCCGTCGGCATCGGCGTCGCGGCCATCGTGGTGCTCCGTTCGGCGGCCGACAGCCTCCAGTCGGCGCTGACCAGCGAGTCCCGTTTCCTGCTGGCCGCCGACGTCAACGTTTCCACCGGAGAGGGGTTCACCGACGAGATCGAGGTCATCTTCGACGATGTCGCCTCCGGCCACTCGCTCTCCGGGGTGGCGCGCTCGGCGCAGATCGCGACCCTCGCGCGTTCGGCCGCCGACCCGATCCGGGGCGCGATGGTGGAACTCAAGGGCGTGGACGGCGCTTTCCCGCTCTACGGCGAGATGGAGGTGGAGGGCGAACGTTTCGGGCCCGAACTGCTTTCCGGGCGCGGCGCGCTGGTCCGGCCCGAGATCCGGGTCCGGCTGGGCCTCGAGATCGGGGACCCGATCGTCCTGGGCGGAGAGCTCTTCGAGGTGCGCGGGGACCTGCTCAAGGAGCCGGGGGCGGGGATCGACTTCTTCCGGCGCGGCCCGCGGGTGCTGGTGGCGCTGTCCGACCTTGAGGAGACCGGCCTGCTCGACGTGCCGGAGCGAGCCCGCTGGGAGGTCCTGTTCGCGGTGAGCAGCGACGAGGCGGTCCCCGGGCTCGCCGCGGGACTGCGGGCGGCGCTCGAGGACCAGCCGGTCCGGGTGCGGACCTACCGGCAGACGGGAGACCGCATCGCCCGCCGCATTCGCCGCGGCGAGGACTACCTGAGCCTCGCCGGGTTCGTGATCCTGCTGCTCGGCGGCATCGGCGTCTTCAGCGTGGCGCGGGCCTTCACCCGCCAGAGTCTTCCGTCGGCCGCCATCGAACGCTGCCTCGGGGTGCCGTCCCGCACCATTTTGGGGATCGCCCTGCTGCAGATGGCGGTGCTCGCGGGCCTCGCGAGCGCTTTCGGAATCGCCGTGGGAGCGCTGGCGCTCGGGATCTTCATCCCCGAGGTGGAGGTGGGCGGCCTGCAGGTCGCGGCGCGCCTCACCCCGGCGGCGGCGCTCCAGGGGGCGCTCACCGGGGGGCTCGTGTCGCTGCTCTCGGCCGTCTTCCCGCTGTTGCCGCTCCGTCGCGTCCGTCCGCTCGGCCTGCTCCGGAGCGGGGACATGCTGGACGAGCGGGGCACGCCGGGCGCTCGCCGGCTCGAGGTGGCGGTCGCCGCCGGCGCCATCCTGTCCTTCTTCGGGTTCGCCGGCTGGCAGTCGGGATCCTTGCGGATCACGCTCGCGGTGACCGGCGGATTCCTGTTGGTGGCGGTCCTCCTCTGGGTCCTCGGCGGGTTGATCCTGCGCGCCCTCGCGCCGCTCGCCGCCGCCCGCACCTTCGCGGTGCGCCACGCGGTGCGGACCGTGCTGCGGGGCGCGCGCCAGATCCGGGTGGTGCTCGTCGCGCTCGGGGTAGGGGTGTTCCTGGTGCTCGCGACCGTGGGTATCGAGCGGAACGTGCAACGGGAGTTCAGCTTCCAGGAGAGCAGCGACGACCCGGATCTGTTCTTCCTGGACATCCAGGCGGATCAGGTCGAGGGGGTGCGGCGGAACGCGGCCGCGCGGGGCATTCCCGACATCAACCTGATTCCGGTGCTCCAGACACGGATTCACGGGATCTTCGGCCGCGACGTGCACCTCGAGGACCGGGCGGCGGTGCGGCGCGCCGGCGGGCTGTCGCGGGAGTACACCGTGAGCTCGCGCGACTGGCTCGAAGACAACGAAGTCGTGACCGAGGGCGAGTTCTGGGGCGATCGTCCGGCGGACGGCGCCGAGGTTTCCATCGAGAACTGGGTGCAGGAGGACCGCGGCGTTCAGCTCGGGGACACGATGCGCTTCGAGATCATGGGCGAGACGCTGGACGCCCGGGTGACGTCGATCCGCGACGTGGAGTGGCGCAACGCGCGGAACGGCGGTTTCACGTTCCTCTTCCATCCGGACAGCGTGGCGGACTTCCCGATGTCCTACGCGGGCTTCGTCCGCGGCCCGGACGACGTGGTGGAGCGGGCCCGCTTCCAGGGAGCCGTGGTCGGTGAGTTCCCCAACGTGTCGGTGGTGGATCTCCGCGACGTGCTGGACACCATGCAACAGGTGGCGGACAGCGTCGCGCTCGCGATCCGCATCGTGGGTCTGATCGCGCTGGTCGGCGGCCTGCTGATCCTGATCGGCACCGTGGCGGTCCACATCGGGGCTCGCCGCCGGGAGACCGCGGTGCTCCGGGTCTTCGGGGCGGGCCGCAACCGGGTGGTAGCGATCACGCTGCTGGAGCACAGCGTCATCGGTGCGGTCGCCGGGGCCGCCGCCGCGGTGGGAGCCTCGGCGACGGCCTGGTTCGTGGTGCGGCAGATCATGCAGCTCCCCTTCGAGGCGGACCCGGCCCTGCTGTTGTTCGCGATCGTTTTCCCCGCGCTCGGCGCTGCCGCAGTCGGCGCCCTCGCCGCGGTGGACATCCTGCGGCGGAAACCCCTCGGCGTCCTCGCCGACTAGCAAAGGCCGTGCTTCCCGTGAGTTCCGACATCCCCACCCACCTCCTTGCCGTAGAGCGCTCCGTAGCGGCCGTCGAGCGCGCCGGGAAACCCGCCGCGGCGGTCCGGCTCGCCCGCAGTTTCCGGACGAGTGCCAATGATCTCTGGGACGCGGTGACGAACCCCGACCGCCTCCCGCGCTGGTTCGGGCCCGTCAGCGGCGAACTCGAAGCCGGCGGTCGCTATCAGCTCGAGGGCAACGCGGGCGGCGTCATCACCGCGTGTGAACCGTCGTCGTCCTTCGCCCTCACCTGGGAGTTCGGCGAGGACGTGAGCTGGGTGGAGATCCACCTGAGTGACGACGGCGCCAGCGGCACGCGGCTGACACTCACGCACACCGCCCACCTCCCGGAGCACTGGGACACCTACGGGCCCGGAGCGACCGGCGTGGGCTGGGAACTCGGCCTGCTGGGACTCGCGCTCCATCTCGCGGACCCGACCGCCCCGAATCCGGATGAAGCCGCCTTCGCGGCTTCGCCGGACGGCCGGGCGTTCCTCAACGGGAGCAGCGAGGGATGGGGACGCGCGGCGGTTGCCGCGGGAGCGGATCCCAAGGCCGCCCGCACCGCGGCACGGCGCACGGCTGCGTTCTACACGGGCGAATCCGCCTGAGGCGGCCGAGGCCCGGGGGCCGGCCTCAGACGTGGAACCCGAGCTGTGCCGCCACCGCCCGCTGCCGTTCGTCCAGCGTAAGGAACGCCATGTCGCGCGGGTCCGGGGTGGAGGCCAGAGCCACGGCGAGATGCCAGAGATCCGCACCCTTCAGATACCCGACGTCCAGAATGGTCTGCATCTCATCACCGAGTGGACGATCTGTCCAGATCCAGCGGATCTGCGTCACATGCTGATACGACCAGGGAACCCCCTCTCGGGCCAACGCGCTCCGCAGTTCGGCCTCGAGGAGGTTTGAGGAATACAGCAGGGGGAAATCTGCCAGTCTGCGGAGGACCGCATCGCTCCCGGGCTCCCCCAGAGCGATCGCAACGAGGACGGAAGAATCCACATACGCGGCGCTCATTCGCGTTCGTCAGTCGCGTTCGTCAGTCGCGTTCGTCAAGGAAGCGTTGGAGCGCTCCCGGCCTGCGAACCACCGGCCCGGGACGGAACGGACCCGGCTCTGCCGGCGGCGAAACGATCCCGCGACGCTCCAGATCGGCAAAGTGCTCTTCGATGGACTTCTTCTTTTCCTCGAGGGGCCGGACTTCGGCCACTGGTTTGCCGTGGTAGGAGATCTGCACGGTGCGTCCCTCGCGGACCAGTCGGATGACTTCGGAAAAGCGGGCCTTGGCCTCGTAGGTGGAAAAGGTCAGGTTCATGATCAAGATTGACTAGTCAAACTAGTCTAACTGACCTTCGCGGCCCGGTGGCCTGCGATGCGGGTTGGACGGCCCCTGCGTCAGGCTCCGCCGGCGAGGCTCTCCAGCCAGGCCTCCGGGATCCGCACCGCCACCACTTCTCCCTCGGCGGTGACCACCCCGTCGGCTTCGACCTGAACCCGCACCCGCACCTTCCGGTCGGTGACCTCGGTCGCCCGGGCCCGGAGGATCAGCTCCACGCCGAGCGGCGTGGGCTTCCGGTAGGTCACCTGGAGCGATCCGGTGACGAACCGCAGCGACGGCTCGCTGTCCATCGGCCGACCGGCTGCCCGGTACGCTTCCCAGGCCGCCGTTCCGGTGCCGTGGCAGTCGATCAGCGAGGCGATCAGCCCTCCGTACACGGCGCCCGGGACCGCGGTGTGGAACGGCTCGGGAGTGAAGCGGCAAACCGCCTCGTCACCCTCGGCGAAGCTCCGGATCCGGTAGCCGTCGCGGTTCCGCGACCCACACCCGTAGCAGTGCTGCGTGGCTGCCGGGTAGTGGTCCTGAAACGCCTTCCGCCCGTCCGGCGCGCTCATGACTGGCGGTGGAAGTCCACGAGAAGACAGCCCCAGGCGGCGATCAGGCAGAGTCCGCCGAGCGGCGTCACCGGCCCCAGCCAGGACGGGCCGCCGACCGCGAGCCAGTAGAGGCTTCCCGAAAACAGCACGATGCCGGCGGTCATCAGGGCCCCGGCCGCCCAGCCGAGGGGGCCGCCCGCCAGCGCCCCGACCGCCAGCAGGCCCAACCCGTGGATCAGGTGATAGCGGACCGCGGTCTCGAAGGTCTGGAGCGAACGGGCGTCAAGCTGGGACGCCAGACCGTGGGCGCCGAAAGCGCCGGCGATCACTCCGAGCAGCATCGCGGCGGCGCCGACCGCAAGCCAGGGCATCGGTAGCCGCGGTCAGCGCGCTTTCTGGCCCATCCGCAGCGCCCGCTGCGGAGTCATCGGCTCGTCCGGGTAGAGCGACGCCACCTGGTCCGCGTAGCCGTTGAAGAGCGGGGTCGGGAAGGGCGCCCGGTTGTCCAGCCAGTAGGACTCCGCCTGGCTCCAGCGGGGGTGCGGGATGTTCGGATTGATGTTCGACAAGAACCCGTACTCGTGCTCCTGCATCTCCCAGAAGAAGGGCGGCTGCCGGGTGGTCAGCTCGATCTTCACCACCGCCTTGGGACCCTTGTAGCCGTACTTCCAGGGGATCGCGAGCCGGATGGGAGCCCCGTGCTGGCGCACCAGCGGGTCGCCGTAAATGCCGGTGACCACGAGCGCCAACGGATTCATCGCCTCGTCCATCCGCAGCGCCTCGTGATACGGCCACGGGTACCAATTGCTCGAGGCCAGTCCGGGCATCTCCTCGGGGCGGTTGAGGCTGGTGAACCCCACGTAGCGGGCGTTTGAGTTCGGCTCCACCGCGTTCAGCAGCGCGGAGAGCGGAAATCCCGTCCAGGGCACGTTCATCGCCCAGCGCTCGACGCAGCGGAAGTGGTAGATCCGCTCCTCGTGCTCGAACTTGAGCAGGTCGTCGAGGTCGAAGGTCTGCGGCTTGTTGCACTCGCCGGTCACCTCGACCGCCCAGGGCACCGGCTTGTAGTCGCCGGAGAGCTTCCACACCGCGCCGCCGCGGCCCGCGAGGAACTCGTAGAAGTTGTTGTGCGAACCCGCGACCTCGCGCGCCATCAGGTCCTTGCGCTCGATCATCTCGGGAACCTGGTAGGCCTCGTTCCTCTGGGCCGGAAACACGTCGGGACGGGAATACGGGATATCGAGCAGTTCCGCGCCCTCGGCGTCGCTGCTGCAGGCCATCGTGTAGGGCCCGACCAGCGCGGCGCTGCCGAGCGCCTTCACGATGGACCGGCGGTTGAAGAAAACCTTGGGGTCGGTGACGGAACCGCCGACCGGGCTTTTTTCGAATCGCGTTCGTTTCGAAGTCTTGACGAGATGGCTCATTGGTACGCTCCCCCGGCTGCCCGCCGACGGCGCGGAAGCCGGCTCGTCAATGGTAGCCCGACGCCGGCTGCCGACGCGGGTTGGCGGGATCACCGGGTGTCCAGGTCACTGGCGGGCCGGTTCCTCCGACTTTCCGACCGACCAACACCATGACCTGGAGCCTCTGGGACACCACCGACGGCCGCCCGTCGGTGCGCCCGCTGGCCTCCCTCCCGGCAGGCGAAGCCGAGCCGTGGACCGACTGGCAGCCTCCCGGCGGGCTGGGCGCGACCGGCTCGCGGGGCGCGGAGGACCGCCTCGGCTGGGTGGACCTGCCGCTCACCGCCACCCGGGAACTGCCCGAGTACGTCCGGCTTCGCGAGGAACTGCTCGCCGACGGCTTCGAGCATCTGGTGGTGGTGGCGATGGGCGGTTCCGCCCTTGCCCCGCGGGCGCTCCTCTCGGGACTTCCCCGGGCTCGCGGGCTCGCAGTGCAGTTCCTCGACAGCCTCGCGCCCGAAGCGGTCCGGGAGGTCGTTCCGCCGCACCGCCTCCTGAAGACCGTGTTCCTGATTGCCTCGAAATCGGGGACCACGGTGGAGACCCGGGCGCTCGAAGCGGTGATCTTCGAGCGGCTCCGGGAGGCCGGCGCCGCGCCCGGCCGCCATTTCCTGGCGGTCAGCGACGCGGGGTCGCCGCTCTACCGGTGGGCCGAGCGGGCCGGCTACCGGCGGCGGTTCGCCGGCAGGGAAGACGTGGGCGGGCGTTTCTCGGCCCTCAGCGCCTTCGGACTCCTGCCGGCGGTCCTCGCCGGGTGCGAGTTGAATGGGGAGCTCGACGGAGTGCGCCGCCTGCGGGAGGCGCTCGATGCGGGTCATCCGGAGACGGAGCCCGCCTTCCGGCTGGGCGCGCTGCTCGCCCGGTTACGGGCGGCGGGACGCTGGCACGCGCACCTCACCGCGTCGCCCGGGTCGGAGGGAGTGCTCCCCTGGCTGGAGCAGCTCTTCGCGGAGACCAGCGGGAAGGCGGGAACCGGGATCCTGCCGGTGGTCTGCGAGCCGCCGCACCCCGAGCGCCTGGCGGACACCACCCTGGTGATCCATCTGGGTCCGGCGGAGGGCAAGGACCGGGAGCGGCTCGAGAGCGGAGCGGGCGAGGGGGTCCCGGCGATTCACTGCCCACCGGACGAGTCCGGCCGCCTGTCCTTCATTTTCCGCTGGCAGATCGCGGTCTCCGTCGCGGCCTTCCGGATGGGGGTGGATCCCTACGACCAGCCGGACGTCGAGGGCACGAAGGATGCCGCCCGCCGGCTGGCGGCGAATCCGGGGTCGGCTCCGCTGCCGGCGGCGGTCTCCGATTCCGAGATCCGGGAGTTCCTCGCGCAGGCGGCGGAAGGAGGGCTCGTCATCAACGCCTTCGGCCACCGGAGCCGGATTTCAGAAGGGTTGCTCCACGCGCTCCAGCGGCAGTTCGCCGCGCGGTTCCGGGTGACGCCGGCGCTCGGGTTCGGGTCCGCGCTCCTGCACTCGCTCGGTCAGATCGAAAAGGGCGGCCCCCCGGACCTCGCGGTCCTGATGCTGACCTGGAGTCCCGGACCGGATGTCGTCATCCCGGCGAGCCCTGATTTGCCCTCCACCCTGGCCGGGCTCGGCCTCGGCGCCTTCGCCCGGCTCCAGGCGGCGGCGGACTACGAGGAACTCAAGCGTCGCGGGCGCCGGGTGCTCTGGCTGGACGGCGCCCTGCCCGGCCGGGGAGGCCTCGTCGAACTGACTACGCGGCTGACCACGTCCTGTTCGTGATGTCCGGTCTGTGCGCCACGCCGGCGCGTGAGCTGGTCCGGCTCATGGTGCGCCGCGAGGTATCCGCCGTGGAGGTGATGAAGGCGCATCTCGCCCGGATCGAGGAGGTGAACCCGCGCCTCAACGCGATCGTCACCCTCCGGCCGGAGGAGACACTGCTCGCCGATGCTGCGAAGGCCGATCGGGTGGTGGCCGCGGGCGAGACGCTGGGGCCGCTCCACGGCCTGCCCGTCGCCCACAAGGACCTGACCCTCACCCAGGGTATCCGGACGACCTTCGGGTCGCCGATCTTCGCCGACTTCGTCCCGGACGAGGACGCGCTGATCGTGGAACGCCTGCGGGCGGCGGGGGCGATCTCCATCGGCAAGACGAACACTCCCGAGTTCGGCGCGGGCTCCCAGACCTTCAACCCGGTGTTCGGACCCACCCGGAATCCGTGGGACGAGACGAAGACCTGCGGCGGGAGCAGCGGGGGTGCGGCGGTGGCGCTCGCCGCGGGGATGGTCCCGCTCGCCGACGGGAGCGACTACGGCGGCTCGCTGCGGAACCCGGCGAGCTTTTGCGGGGTGGTCGGCTTCCGGCCTTCGCCCGGGCGGGTGCCCGTATGGCCCGATGAGACGCCGTGGTTCCCGGTGCCGGTGCAGGGGCCGATGGCCCGGAGCGCGGCGGACGCGGCGCTCATGCTGAGCGCCATCGCGGGGCCGGATCCGCGAGCGCCGCTCTCGCTGGCGGAACCGGGAGCCGTCTTCCGGCAGCCGCTGGCGCGGGACTTCGCCGGAGTCCGGGTGGCGTGGAGCACCGATTTTGGGGGCGTCCCCTTCGATCCGCGGGTGCCGGCGGCGCTCGCCCCGGCGCGGCGCACCCTCGAAGGGCTCGGCTGCGCCGTCGAGGACGCGGCGCCGGACATGGAGGGCGCCGCGCTGGCCTTCGACCGCTGGCGGGCCTGGTACTTCGAATTCCAGTGGGGCCCGCTGCTCGACCGCCACCGCGAGGCGATGAAGGACACGGTGATCTGGAACATCGAGCAGGGCAGGGCGCTCGACGCGCCGGCACTGGGGGAAGCCACCCGCTGCTGGACGGCGCTGCTGCGCCGGATGCACACCTTCTTCGACCGGCACGAATTCCTGGCGCTGCCGGTCTCGCAGGTGCCGCCGTTCGACCTCACCGTCGAGTACCCGACCGAGATCGCCGGGGTGCCGATGAAGACCTACACCGACTGGATGGCGTCCTGCGCCTGGGTGTCGCTGCTGGGCTGTCCCGCCGTCTCCGTTCCCGCGGGGACCACGCCCGAGGGGCTTCCGGTGGGGCTCCAGATCGTCGGCCGTCCCCGCGGTGACTTCGGGGTACTCCAACTCGCCGACGCGCTGGAGCACGAGCTGCCGGCTTCTGGCAAGATGGCCTCACGGAGGCAGGATTCATGACGTATCGGAATCTGGAGCCGCTCGCTCCTCTCGCGCTCTTCGCGTTGCTGGCCGCCTGCGGCACGCCGCCGCCAGCGGAGGACCCGCCGCCGCCCGGCTCGATGGCCCATGAGGGGGCGGCCTTCGAGATCACCGAGGTGCGCCCCGGCATCTGGCACGCGGTGGGAACCGGCGCCATGAACGTGGGTGCGAACGCCACGGTCGTCGATCTCGGCGCCTCGTTGCTGCTGGTGGACTCGCACATCACCCCGGCGGCGGCGTGGGTGCTCCTCGACGAACTCTCGCCGCTGACCCCCAAGCCCGTCCGCTACGTGGTGAACACACACTTCCACTTCGACCACATCCACGGGAACCAGGTCTTCGGCGACGAGGTGGAAATCCTCGGCCACGAGACCACCTACGACGTGGTCGCGGGCGGCGGATCGAATTCGGGGACCGCCTGGGACGCCTTCGTCGGCACCCTGCCGGAGCAGATCGCGACGCTCGAGAGCCGGCTGGAGGCGGCTTCGGAGGCCGATCGCGCCGACCTCGCCGAAGCGCTGGCCATGACGCGGGCCTACCAGGAGGCGACGGCGGCGGTGACCCCGGTGCCTCCGACCCTCACCCTGGAGCGGCGGATGACCCTCCACCGGGGCGGCCAGGAGATCCAGCTCCTGTTCATGGGACTCGGCCACACCGCGGGCGACGTGGTGGTCTTCATGCCGGAGCAGAAGGTGTTGATGACGGGTGACCTGATCCCCTTCGGGCTGCCGTTCATGGGGGACGGGTATCCCGAATGGGGCGAGACGATCCGGGCCTTCGCCGAGTTGGACTTCGACCTCGTGCTCCCCGGTCACGGCCCGCCGTTCGAGGACAAGGCGAAGCTCGAATACCTCGCCGCCTACCTGGATGACTTCTGGGCGCAGGCGGAGGCCGCGCACGCGGAGGGCGTCCCGGCGGCGGAAGCAGCCGGCGCCCTCGATCTCACCGCCCACGGGGAGCACTTCCCGTCGGTCACGGAACCGGGCGCCCCTCAGATCGCGGTGGAACGCGCCTACCGGCTCTTCGACGCCCGCGCCCTGACGCCCTGACGCGGGGCTCCCGCCCGACGCCGCACGCTGGTCGGACGGTGGACGGACTCCCCCAGCGTCAGCGCGAACCCCGGTAGGCCACGCCGCGGCACGCTGGCACGGGAAAGGCGCTATCCCCCGAGCAGCGCCGCGACCGCCCGCTCGAGCAGCGGTCGCATCACGGCCCCGATCACCAGAAGACTCGTTCCCGCCGCTACCGCAACCCACAGCCTGCGATGAGTCCAGGTGGCGGCTTCGGTCCGCTCGACCAAGGTGCTGACCATCGCGATCAACTCCCGCTGCGAGCTTTCCTGGGCAGCGAACCGCTCGTTCATTTCTGCTCGAAACGCCGCAAGCGCAGCGTCCAACTTGTTCTCGATCCTGCGCCGATCCGCGGCGGCCTCGGTTTCGATCCTGCGCCGATCGGCGGCGGCTTCGGTTTCGATCCTGCGCCGATCGGCGGCGGCTTCGGTTTCGATCCTGCGCCGATCCGCGGCGGCGTTTTCCGCAACCTTTTCGAGATCAACCCTCGGCGCGAGTTGCGCTCGCTGGGCGGCCGCCTCCGTCTCGATTCTGTGCCGATCGGCGGCGGCGTCCTCCGCGAGCCTTTCGAGATCGGCCTTGGACGCGAGTTGCGCTCGCTGGGCGGCCGCCTCCGTCTCGATCCTGCGTCGATCGGCTTCGGCGGATTCCGCGAACCTTTCGAGATCGGCCTTGGACGCGAGTTGCGCCCGGTCGACGGCAGCCTCTCGGAGTCCGTCCCAGAGCTCTTTGCGGAGGCCCTTGATGTCCCGCCGGTTCTCGCGGACATCTTCCTGGATTACGTCGAGCCGGCCGTGGATCAGATTGAAACCCTCGGTCGTCCGGCGGTCCAGCGCTTCGAGCGAGTTGGCTTCCGCTCCGTTCACCACTTTATCCTTACCGCGCTGCGCCGCAGTGTAGGGCGACTTTGGATTCGGAGCAACGGCCGCGGCCAGCGGTTTCGTCTTCGGTTGGTTCATCACTCGGTTCCCTCACTACTACAGACGAGAACCGCGCAGATTTCTTCCCACCGCGGCGCAGCGATGTGGAAAAGTCGGATTGGAGTGCGCCCGTGCGGCAGGCGGCGTTCCGGCACGGGAAACCGCCGGAGGAGCGCCCGTGATTCGGCCCGGCGGGAGCCCGCCCGCCGTCAGCGCCTAAGGTGCCGTAAACCCCGCGTCCCGATGCGAACCGTCGCAGAACGGCTTGTTCTTCGAATGCCCGCACCGGCAGAGTTTCCCCTGGTCGAGCGTCACCCTCGCGCCCCCGCGTCCCGAGATGGTGAGGGGGCCGCGGAAGGCCAGCGGTCCGTTCGGAAAAGGGGTGAAGCGGACCGGCGCCGACTCGTCGCCGACCGGCGGCGCCGCTTCGGGACGGGGCGGAACCGCGGCTTCGCAGCGGAATCCGACGCGCTCGTGCGACTGGTCGCAGAGCGGCTTGTTCTCCGAATGCCCGCAGCGGCAGAAGGCGACCCGGGTGTCCTTCACGATCTCGGAGCTCACGGCCTCGGCGCTGGGCGCCGCTTCGATTTCGAGGTTGCCGCGCGCGTAAAACGGCCCGTCCGCGACCACGGAGACCGAGTTCTTCTTCCGCGGCTCCTCCGGCAGGATGGTCGCGGCCGCGGCGGCGCCCTTCTCGACCTTCTGGTCGGTCGGGGGCGCCATGCGGAGCGCTCCGGTGGGACAGCCCTGCACGACCCGTTCGAGGCGTTTGGGCTCTCCCGCGTCCGGCAGGATCCAGGGGCGGCGCGACACATCGAATACCTGCGGCTGTCCCCTGACGCAGACCTCCGCATGAATGCAGCGCGGCACATCAAACGTGACCGAAGCCTGATTGCCCCGGTAGTGGCGAACGTCACTCTTCATTTGTATGAACTCTAGTCCGTTCGCGCCCGCCAGCCGCCTGCTCCGAAGCGGCGGTCGCGCGGGGGTTACCCCCCGGCGAGCGCCGCGACCACCCGTTCCAGCAGCGGCTGCAGGAGCGCGCCGACGACCAACAAGGTGATGCCAGCGGCCACCCCGGCCAGAACCTGACGCCGGGTCCAGGCAACCCCTTCGCTCCGCTCCAGGGAGGTACTGACCTTCGCGATGAGTTCCCGCTGCCCCCCTTCAAGAGCGGTGAGCCGCAGGTCCGTGTTCGCGGCGTGCTCCAGCAATCGGTTGACGGACCCGACCAGCTGCTGCTGCCCCTCTTCGAGAGTGGCGAGCCGGCGATCCACGACCTCGAATCGCCGGTCCGCGTTTGCGGCGTGCTCCACCAACCGGTTGACCGACGCGACAAGCTGTTCCTGTCCCTCTTCGAGAGCGGCGAGCCGGCGATCCACGGCCTCGAATCGCCGGTCCGTGTTCCCGGCGTGCTCCAGCAACCGGTTGACGGACCCGACGAGCTGCTGCTGCGAGTCTGTAATCGCAGCGAGTTCCGCTTTCTCCGCCAGTCCCGCCCGGTCCGCGGCAGCCTCCTTGAGCCCGTCCCACAACTCCTTCCGGAGTCCCTTGATGTCCCCCCGGTTCTCGCGGACGTCCTCGTGGATCAGATCAAGCCGCCCGTGGAGCAGGTTCAGCCCCTCGGTGAGCCGGCGGTCGAGCGCCTGGGGGAACCCGTCGGCTGCCGCTCCGTTCACTGACCGATCCTTCCTCTCACGCGCCGCAGTGTAGGGCGCTTTGCCGGCCGCGGCAACGGCCCCGGTAGGCCTCGGCTGTTCTTTGGGTTGGTCCACGGGTAGTCCCTCCATGACTCCGGACGAAGACCGCGCCGATTTCTTCCCGCCGAGCGCAGGAATGTGGAAAAGTCGGGCTGAAGCAGGACGCCCGCGGGGCGGCTCCTACGCCTGGCAGCCTGTGCTGAAACCCGCGTGAGCGAGGCCCCCACCGGGAGAACTGGGCCGCGGGGGTTTTGCCACCGGCTGCTAATAGCCCGGATTTCTCATCCCTCCGTCGTAGAGATCGATGCAGGATGGTTCCCCTCTCGGCGAGAACCCCACCAGCCTTGATGTCGCACAGGCACGGGAACGCCGGCCTCCAGGCCGGCACAGCCCGCCGCAGGCGGGCGGCGGGACGGACCTGGTTGGCCAGGATGGCTCCCTCTCTCGGAGAGGACCCCGTGAGCGCGAGCAGCGAGGAATCGCCCGCGGCGCTGCGCGCCGCTGTGCCGACCTGGAGGTCGGCGTTCCCGTGCCTACACGCTGTCCGTGCGGTCGGGGTCCGCACCTGCCGCGTTTCTCCCGACATCATCAACAGGTTGACGTGATCCGCGCGGCACCTTGGGCCATGAGTATGAGAAATCCGGGCTAACCCCCCTTCGCCCGGGCGGCGCGCAGGGCGTGGATGTGCTCGTACATGTACCAGACGCCGATGCTGCGGAACGGCCGCCAGCCGTCGCTGATCCGCTCGAATTCCTCCGCCCCGGCATTGGTTGCCAGCCCGTAGAGATCCCGCATCGCGGCGAGCACCGCCGCATCCCCCGGGGCAAAGACATCCGGCCGGTTCTGCGTGAAGATGAGGTGCATGTCGGCCGTCCAGTCGCCGATGCCCTTGACCGCGGTGAGCGCCGCGCGCACCGCGTCGTCCTCCATGGATTCCAGCCCCGCCAGATCCAGCTCGCCGCTCTCGATCCGCGTCGCCAGGTCGCGCAGGTAGGCGACCTTCTGCCGCGAGAGCCCGACCCGGCGGAGCGTTTTCTCCCGCCGCCGCAGGATGTCTCGCGGGGTGGGCGGCTCCCCGCGGGTGAGCGACCAGAGTCGCTGGTGGATCGTCCGCGCCGCCGCCGCCGAGATCTGCTGCGCCACGATGGCGCCCACCAGGGTCCCGAACACGTTGGGGCGGGGGCCGAGGGTGCAGGGCCCGATCCGCTGAATCAGCGCCCCGAGCACCGCGTCGTTCCGGGACAGTTGTCCGGTCGCTTCGGACCAATTGGGTTCGCGGTCCGCCGATGCGCTCCACGGTCCTTCCTCCGGCGTCATGGGCGCCGGAGTCTAAGCGGGGGCAGTGCGATACTGCGGAACCATGCGCCTCCGCTGGACCGGGACCCTGCTGACCGCCGTCACGGCGGGAGTGCTGACCACCCCGGCGGACGGCTACCGGTTCATTGCCCGCCACGGCGGGTTGACCAGAATCGCCTCGGTGGCAGGGGCGATCCGGTGGGGTCCCGCGGATCTGCCGCTCCGTTTCCGGCTGCTCGAAAACGGGAATCTGCCGGATCTTCCGGGGGTGGACACCGCGCTCTGGCGCGAGAGCGTGGAACGCGGCCTGCGCGCCTGGGCGGAGGTGGAAACCTCCGATCTCGAACTCGTGCTGGAGGAGGGAACGCTCGCCGACGACCAGGGTCGTGCCGGCGACGGGATCAACACGATCGGTTTCTCTTCCGCCGAACGCGTTGCGGGTGGGCCCTTCGCGACGGCGGACATCCAGTACACCCGGGGACGGATCACCGGCTGCGATGTCCACTTCAGCCCCGGCTATCTCGAAGACTGGTCCTCCGAAGATCCGGATGCGCTCGCGCAGGTTGCGGACCATCTCGCCCGCACCGTCATGCACGAAGTCGGGCACTGCCTGGGGCTCGCCCACAGCGCGATGAATCCGACCTGGCTGGCACGCCCGGAGGGGATGGAGCGGCCGGTGGGCCACTTCCCGGACGGGGTGACGAGTCTCCAGCCCCATCCGCGCATGTCCTACGGCACGATCCGCACGGTAGTGCTTGAACCCGATGACGAGATCGGGGCGTCGCTTCTCTACCCGTCCGCGGGTTTCCTCGAATCTCGCGGGACGCTGACCGGCCGGGTGGTGTTCGCGAGCGGTGACCCGGCCCCGTTCGTGTACGTGAGCAGCGTGATGTACACCGCTGGCGGCGCGCGCTTCGGCCCCGGCACGTTCACCGACTCCTGGGGCCAGTTTCTCCTCGAGGGTCTGGAGCCCGGTCTTCGCCATTTCTGGGTTCGCCCGCTGCACCAACTGCTCGCCCATTCGTTCATCGGCGAGGCCGCGATGGCGGGTTCGCTGGAGCTCCAGCACGAACAGCGCTGGTTCGACATTCGCCGCGGAAAAACCACCCGGGCGCCGGACATCACGGTGCACGCCGCCGAGGACCGCCGGAGGTCGGACCCGTGATCCGATTCCGCGCCGGGCTCCTCCTCGCGTTCTTCGCGCTTGCCGGGTGCGGGGACGATGCGCCGGTCACGCCCGCCCCCCTCCCCCCGCCGGCGCCCGTGCCCCCACCCGCGCCGGCGCCCGGGCCCGACGCGATTCCGATCGGATTCGGCGGGGTGCTGCCCGCGCCGGGCGGGGTTCTCATCCTCCATCCGGGAGCCGAGTTCCTCGTTCCCGTGATGGCCGATGGCGACCTGAGCGACTACGAGCGGCGCACCGGCTGGACCGGCATTCCGGTCCGCGTCGTCACCGACGCGCCGGCGAGCGTTCTTGCCGTGCCAGGGGACGTCGCGGCCCAGGGCTGGCACGAGCCCGCGCTGTTGACGATCCGCGCGCTCGAGCCGGAGGGACCCGCGGATTTCGAGGCGACGTACACGATCCGGCTCGAACCACCGCCCACGGGTTTCCCCGAACGCTTCGGGCTCTCCTTCCGGCTGGAAGCGGAACCGATCCGGGTCCGGCTGGCGGACCCCGGCGCGGAACCGGCCGACTGCAACGGGCTCTCGCTCACCCGGTCAGGGGCCGTTCGTCGGGGCGACGGCGGCGCGGTTGGCGAGAACTGGTTCGGAGAACTCGGCCGCGACTTCCGGTCGGCGGACCTGGTCTTCAGGTCTTCGGGGCGCGGTGCGGAACTGCGTCTCGTGTCGGCCTACCAGCCTCTGCCGTACCGTGATTTCGGCGACGCCTACAACCTGGTCCCCGTCATGTTCGCGTTCGGTCTCGATCTCGAGGCGCGCGGCGACGGATTCGAGCAGACCCTCTCGCTCGGCTGGTTCGACGAGCTCCGGCTCCGCGCGGCGATTCCCGGTTGCCCTCAGGTCGAGCTGCACTGCGACGATCGCGGCCGCTGCCGGACCCGGTAGCTGGACGCCGCCGGCCCGCCTGGAGGTGCGCGACCTTCGCGGCCCGGGGGGCCGCGGTGCCGACCTGGAGGTCGGCGGTCCCCGGCCTCCTTCTCGCCTCGGCCCGCCGGTTCTCCACCACCGCTTTTCACCCCTTCCAGCGGGGGCGGCCTCGTGCTAGAATGTGCGACCTAATTAGTCGGATTTAGATTGGCACTCTGACCTTACGGATTGATCTTCCCCGGCCGCCGCACGGTGCGGCCCTCGAGATGACGTTCGGGTTAGGTGCTCGCGGATCCGGCACCCAGGCTTCCTCATGATCCGACTCTCCAAGAGCACCGACTACGCCCTGATGGCGCTGGCCGATCTCGCCCTCCTGCCGGCGGGGGAGACAGTGAGCGCCCGGCGGGTCGCCGAAAGCCACAACCTGCCTCCCGAGCTCGCCGCCAAGGTGCTCCAGGGGCTCAAGAAGAGCGGGATCGTGGAAACCCGGCAGGGGATCCGGGGCGGCTACCGCCTTGCCCGAGCGCCCGAGGACATCCGCATCACCGACGTGATCGAGTCGGTGGAGGGGCCGCTCGCCCTCGTTGAGTGCATGCTCGAGGACGGCAACTGCAACCTCACCTCGACCTGCTCGGTGCGCACCCCGCTCACCCGGGTCCACGAGCGGGTGCTCGCCACCCTGACGGACTTGACCCTCGCCCAGATCGTCGCCGACAGCGATCTTTCCGGGCCGCGCGCGAGCGGTCCCGAACTCCCGGTACTCCAGTAGCCTCATGCCTGAACAGCAACGAACCCTCGGCGCCGCCGAAGTCGAACAGCTCGTCGAACGCGAGTACGCCTACGGCTTCGTCACCGACATCGAGACCGAGCGCGTTCCCCCGGGACTCTCCGAGGACGTGATCCGGTTGATCTCGGAGAAGAAGGAAGAGCCCCAGTGGCTCCTCGACTGGCGCCTCAAGGCGTACGAGATCTGGCAGGGGATGACCGAGCCCGACTGGGCCAAGGTCAGCTACCCGAAGATCAACTACAACGAGATCAGCTACTACGCGGCGCCCAAGAGCGCGGTCAAGGACGGGCCGCAGAGTCTCGACGACATCGATCCCGAACTTCGCCGGACCTACGAGAAGCTCGGCATCCCGCTCGTCGAGCAGCAGCGCCTCGCGGGGATCGCCGTGGACGCGGTGTTCGACAGCGTCTCGGTGGCGACCACCTTCAAGGAGAAGCTCGGCGAACTCGGCGTCATCTTCTGCAGTTTTTCGGACGCGGTGAAGGAACACCCCGAACTGGTCCGCAAGTACCTGGGCACGGTGGTGCCGCATACCGACAACTTCTTCGCGAGCCTCAACTCGGCGGTCTTCTCGGACGGCTCCTTCGTTTACGTGCCGAAGGGCGTCCGCTGCCCGATGGAGCTTTCCACCTACTTCCGGATCAACGCGTCCGAGACCGGCCAGTTCGAACGCACGCTGATCGTCGCCGAGGAAGGGAGCTACGTCAGCTATCTCGAGGGCTGCACCGCCCCGATGCGCGACGAGAACCAGCTCCACGCCGCGGTTGTCGAACTGGTCGCCCTCGACGACGCCCGCATCAAGTACTCGACGGTCCAGAACTGGTACCCCGGCGACAAGAACGGGGTGGGCGGCATCTACAACTTCGTCACCAAGCGCGGGAAATGCGCGGGCGCACGTTCCCACATCTCCTGGACCCAGGTCGAAACCGGCTCCGCCATCACCTGGAAGTACCCGAGCTGCATCCTGCTCGGAGACGACTCGATCGGCGAGTTCTACTCGGTGGCGCTCACTGCGAACCGCCAGCAGGCCGATACCGGGACCAAGATGATCCACATCGGCAAGAACACCAAGAGCACCATCATCTCCAAGGGCATCTCCGCCGGCCACGGGCAAAACACCTACCGCGGGCAGGTGAAGGTGCTCCCCGGGGCGTGGAACGCGCGGAACTTCTCGCAGTGCGATTCACTGCTCATCGGGCCCGACTCGGGAGCGCACACCGTCCCCTACATTGACGTCGCGAACCCCGAGGCGCAGCTCGAACACGAGGCATCCACCTCGCGCATCGGCGAGGACCAGCTCTTTTACTGCCGCCAGCGCGGCATTGACCCGGAGGAAGCGGTGTCGTTGATCGTCAACGGGTTCGCCCGCGACGTGCTCTCGGAACTCCCCATGGAGTTCGCGGTGGAAGCTCAGAAACTGCTTGGCGTGAGCCTCGAAGGAGCCGTGGGATGACGAACCTGCTCGAAATCTGCGACCTCCGCGTCGAGGTCGAGGGCCGCCAAATCCTGCGCGGCCTCAATCTGGAGATCCCGGTGGGCGAGACCCACGCGGTGATGGGTCCGAACGGTTCCGGGAAGAGCACCCTCGCCCACGTGATCGCCGGCCGCGAGGGGTACCAGATCACTGGTGGAGTCCTTCGCTACCGCGGCGAGGACATCTCCGAGATGGAGCCCGAGGATCGAGCCCGGAAGGGCATCTTCCTCGCCTTCCAGTACCCGGTCGAGATCCCCGGGGTGAACAACACCTACTTCCTGAAGGCGGCCGTGAACGAGATCAGAAAGCACCGCGGCCAGCCGGAACTCGACGCGGTGGATTTCCTGGGTCTGATGAAGGACCGGGTCAAGCTGCTCGATTTCGATGTGGATCTCATCAAGCGGCCGGTCAACGAGGGCTTCTCGGGGGGCGAGAAAAAGCGCAACGAGATCCTCCAGATGACCGTGCTCGAGCCGACGCTCGGCGTCCTCGACGAGACCGACTCCGGCCTCGACATCGACGCCCTCCGGATCGTCGCCGAGGGCGTGAACCGCATGCGTTCGCCGGAGCGGTCCTTCCTGGTGATCACCCACTACCAGCGTCTCCTGAACCACATCGTGCCGGACCGGGTGCACGTGCTCCAGGAGGGTCGGATCGTCGAGTCCGGCGGGCGGGAGCTGGCGCTCCGGCTCGAGGCCGAGGGCTACACGAAGCCGGCGGCGGCTTCCGCCGCCTGAGGGCATGATCGAACCGGCCGCCGTCGAGGCGCACTACCACGACGAGATCCCGCTCCGGGAGGGTGACCGCTACGCCATCCGGCGGCGGGAAGCCGTTCAGGAGTTCTTCCGGTCCGGTGGTTTCCCGACCGCGACCCAGGAAGACTGGCGGTTCTCGGACCTCGGCGGACTGGAGCGCACCGCGTATCGGCGGCGTTCCGACCTGGTCGGTATGCCACGGGCCGGGGCCGATGATCTGCCGGCCTGGACTTCGGGCTTCGAGCACCGGGTCCTGCTGTCGGAGGGAGTCCCGTTGAATGCCGGCGACTTCCGGAACACGAACGGCGTCGCGTTCGGCAACCTGCCCATCGTGCCGTCCGACGACGAAGAGGGCGATTGGGGTTTCGTGGTTCCCGGGGCCGTCCCGAACACAACCGCGGCGGACCTCGACGCGCCGCTCCGTCATCCTCTCGAGATCCTGAACGCGGGCCTCTTCGACTGCGGATTCCGGGTTCGGGTCGGCCGCGACGAGGACGCCGGGCCCATCCTCCTCTATTCGCTCCGGCGCGAAAGCGGCCACCCGCACATGCTCCACCCGCGCTCCGTCATCGAACTCGGGCCGGGTAGCCGGCTGACCGTCATCGAAGCCCATGACGGCGCGTCCGAGACGGCGGGCTGGACGAACCCGAGCACCCTCTGCCGGCTCGGTGAGGGCGCCGACCTCCGCTACGTCCGCGTGGAGCTGGAAACCGGAAACGTCGCCCATACCGGCCGCGTCACCTTCCAGCTCGGGCGAAATGCGCGGGTCCACTCCACGGTGCTGTCGCTCACCAGCGGCCGGTCGCGCACCGACACCACCGCCGTGCTCACCGCGGAGGGCGCCGAGGTGGATCTCGACGGCCTCTTCCTCGGCGTGAACGCCGCCAAGGCCGACCAGCACACCCTCGCCATCCACGCCGCCCGGCACACCACGAGCCGTCAGCTCTTCAAGAACGTGCTCGCCGACGAGTCGAGCGCCGTGTTCGACGGCAAGGTGGTGGTGGCGCCCGGGGCGATCGGAACCGACGCGACCCAGGCGAACCGCAACCTGCTGCTCTCGCGGAAGGCGGCGGTCCACACCCGTCCCCGGCTCGAGATCAACGCCGACGACGTGAAGTGCGCCCACGGGGCGGCCATCGGCCGGCTGGACGAGGACGCCCTCTTCTACCTGCGCTCCCGCGGGCTGGGCCGCATGGATTCGCACGAGATTCTCGTCCGGGGTTTCGCCGGCGAGGTCGTCGAAAAGGTGCCGGTGGAGGCGGTCCGCGCCCTGGCGGCGGCCGGGCTCCAGCGCGTCCGCGAGAGCCGGAGCTTCGCCGCATGATTGCCGCTCCCGCCTACAACCTCGAAAAGGTTCGCGCCGACTTCCCGATCCTGGCGGAGGAGGTGCACGGCCAGCCCATCGCGTACCTCGATAACGCCGCCAGCTCCCAGAAGCCGCGTGCGGTGCTGGATGCGGTGGACCACGTTTACGAACACGGCTACGCGAACATCCACCGCGGTGTCCACGTCCTCTCGGAACGGGCGACCGAGTACTACGAGCGCTCGCGGCGCCGGATGGCGAAGTTCATCGGCGCGCCGTCCGCCGACGAGGTGATCTTCGTCCGGGGCACCACCGAGGGGCTGAACCTGGTGGCCTCTTCGCTCGGGCGTTACGCCCTCGGCGAGGGCGACGAGGTGCTCCTCACCGAGATGGAGCACCACTCCAACATCGTGCCCTGGCAGATGGTCGCCGAGCTGACCGGCGCGAAGGTTGTGGCCGCTCCGGTCACCGACCAGGGCGAAGTGGACATGGACGCGTTCGCCGCCCTGCTGAACGACCGCACCCGCATCGTCTCAGTGGTCCACGTCTCGAACGCCCTCGGTACCGTGAACCCGGTCGAAGAGATCTCCCGGCTCGCGAAGGAACGCGGCGCCTACCTGGTGCTCGACGGCGCCCAGGCGGCGCCCCACCTCACCCTCGACGTGATGGCCCTCGGGTGCGATTTCTACTGTCTCTCCGGCCACAAGATGTACGGCCCTTCGGGGATCGGGCTGCTGTGGGGCAAAAAGCGCCTGCTGGAAGCAATCCCCCCGTACCAGGGCGGCGGCGAGATGATCCGCACGGTGAGCTTCGAGCGCACCACCTACGCCGAACCGCCGGCCAAGTTCGAGGCGGGAACGCCCAACATCGCGGGCCCGGTGGGGCTCGCGGCGGCGGCGGACTACCTCGACAGGCTCGGGATTCCCGAGGTAGCGGCGCACGAGTCCCGGGTTCGCGAGTACGCGGAGGCCCGGCTCGCGGAGATCCCCGGCCTCCGGGTGGTGGGCACCGCCCCGGAAAAGGCGGCGGTGGTTTCCTTCGTGGTGGACGGGGTGCATCCGCACGATCTCGGCACGGTGCTGGACCAGGAGGGCGTCGCGGTGCGCACCGGCCACCACTGCACCCAGCCGCTGATGGCGCGCTTCGGCGTGCCCGCGACCGCGCGCGCCTCGTTCGGCCTTTACAACACCGAGGCCGAAGTGGACCGGCTGGCCGCCGGGCTCCACACCGCGCTGGAGGTTTTCCGCCCGTGAACGACGCGCTTCGCGATCTCTACCGGGAGGTGATCCTCGATCACAGCCGGCGGCCCCGGAACTTCGGCGCGATGGACGCCGCCAACCGGCAGTCCGACGGCTTCAACCCGCTCTGCGGCGACCGGCTGCGGCTGTTCCTGCGGGTGGAGGACGGCGCTGTCCAGCAGGCCTCGTTCGTGGGGGACGGCTGCGCGATCTCGACCGCCTCGGCCTCGCTACTGACGGAAGCGATGCGGGGACGGCCCGAGGACGAAGCGCTGCAGCTCGTCGAGGACTTTCGCGGCATGGTCTCCGGCGAGACCGAGCCCGACGACGAAAGCCTCGGCAAGCTGACCGTGTTCGCCGGAGTGCGCGACTACCCGACGCGCGTCAAGTGCGCGACGCTCGCCTGGCACACCCTGCGGGCGGCGATCAAACAGAGCCAGGAGACCGTCCGGACGGAGTAATCATGACCAGCGAAGAAGCTACGAACGGCGCGACCCTCCACGACCAGGTCGTGGACGTGCTGAAGACCTGCTACGACCCCGAGATCCCCGTGGACATCTACGACCTCGGCCTCATCTACAAGATCGACGTGGATGACGCCGGCAAGGTGGCGGTGGACATGACGCTGACCTCGCCGGCCTGTCCGGTCGCCGGCACCCTCCCTCCCGAGGTCGAGGGGAAGATCAGCCGCCTCGAGGGCGTCTCGAACGTCCGTGTGGACCTGGTCTGGGATCCTCCCTGGAACCCGGACCGCATGTCCGAAGCCGCCAAGCTCAAACTCGGCTTCCTCTAGGAAACCGCCCGCGCCCGGCCGGCGCGGCCCGCCGCAGGCGAAGGCGGCGCATCGCCGGACGGAACACACTCCTCCAGCAACGCGCCGACCGCGGCCGTGGTCTCGTGGAGCGCCCGCCGCACGGTCTCGAGCCGGGTCGCGAGCAGCCTTGCATCGCGGTCTTCGCTCGCATCGGGTGGCCCCGCAACGTGAAGCGCCAGCCGGAGGTCCCGCAGCAGATCACCGAGTTCGGCGACCGCGGCGCCGCAGGCCACGAAGCTCAGGGAGGTGGCCGAAACCGCGTCGGCCAGGGGGTCTTCCGGACGGCCCCCCGGCGGACTCGGGTCGTCAGGGACCCGGATTTCAGGGACCCGGATTGCAGCGGCGTGATGGTGGGGCATGGTGTCTCTCCTTGGATGTCATCCGAGGAGGGCCGAAGCCCCGTGGGTCCGCTTGGTTGCCTCACGGCCACATCTCCGAATCGGACGCCACCTTGCCCGGACCGGGCAGGTTGGCGGGGGTTGCCCCCCTCTGGATGTTGAGAGGCAGCCTAGCCCGCGCCTCCGCGTCCAGCAACTGGTTGCGCTGTATCAGTTTTGATGATCGAACGGGCCGCTTTACATCATCATCATCACGTTGGAGCGTCGGTCTGGATCATCGGGGAATGCAGAATCCCGGCCGTCGTTCCCATGCCTCTAGTTCGCTCTCTGGATGCGGATCGGAGGCGATGGCAGGGACCGCCAAGCGTCCCTTGAGTTCTCCGAACTGTCGCTTTCCGCGGGCCCGGTACAGAACCAGTCGGACGATCGGTTTGCCGCTCCGGGCGCTTAGCCGGGATTTCTCATTCCTCCGCCGCAGAGATCGATGCAGGATGGTTCCCCTCTCGGCGGGAACCCCACCAGCCTTGATGTCGGAAAGGCACGGGAACGCCGGCCTCCAGGCCGGCACAGCCCGCCGTAGGCGGGCGGCGGGGCGGACTTGGCTGGCCGGGATGGCTCTCTCTCGGAGGGACCCCGTGAGCGCGAGCGGCGAGGAACCGCCCGCGGCGCTCCGCGCCGCTGTGCCGACCTGGAGGTCGGCGTTCCCGTGCCTACACGCTGTCCGTGCGGTCGGGGTCCGCGCCTGGCGCGTTCCTCCCGGCATCATCAAGAGCGGGCGAAGACGTTCTAACCGGCTACTCCCCGTCGCGTCCCCGCTCCGCGGCCATTCGGACCACCTCATCGAAGATGAGCTGGTCCAGGGTGTGCCCCATGCGCTCGGGGTGCCACTGCACCCCCAGACATTGCCACCCGGCGCCCGCCGCGGCCCCGTTGTACTCGACGCCCTCGATGATCCCGTCCGGGGCGTGGGCGACGGGAACGAGCCCTTGTCCGAGCCGGTTCACCGCCTGGTGGTGGATGCTGTTCACGCTTCGCTCGGTGACCCCGAGAATCCGGCCGAGCCGGCTCTCCGCCTTGATCGTGACCGGGTGCCGGAAGGCGACCGCATCCGCCGGGACCTCCGGGATGGGCGGGTGGTGCTCCCGGTCGCCGATGTCCTGATGGAGTGTCCCGCCGAGTGCGATGTTCAGCGCCTGCATCCCGCGACAGATGCCGAAGAAGGGAATGCCCGCGTCCCGGGCGGCGAGCGTCAGCGCGACGTCCCAGGCGTCCTCCTGGAGATCGATCTCCGAACTCACGCCCTCGTCGGGCTCCGCGTAGGACGACGGCGAGAAGTCTCCGCCGCCGGTGAGCACCAGCGCGTCCACCGAGGCGACCGCGTCGGCCGCCGCGCTGAGGGGCGCCGGGGGCAGGATGAGCGGGACGCCACCGGCGGCCCGGACGCAATCCACATATTCCTCGGCGAGCGTGAAGAGCTGTTCCGGGGCCCCGACGATGGTGTGCACCGGCCGTTTCCAGGAGCTGAGTCCGATCCGGGGCCGTTCGGGAAGCGTCCGCCTGCTCATCGTGCCGCCGCTCTCGGAGGCCGGATGCCTCTGAATTCCCAATCGCCGCCCAGCGCCGTCGAGCGCACCTCCTCCGACTCGGTCGGCTGCGCCCCGTAGCCCGCTGGAATCCCCCACTCGGCGGCGACCACCGGGTTCACGAGACGGCCGAGTCCCTCCACCTCGACGGCGACCTCGTCGCCCGGCTCCACCGGCCGCGAGCCGGCCGGAGTGCCCGTGAAGACCAGGTCCCCCGGAAACAGCGTGTGGGTCCGGGCGAGATCCGCGATCAGGTAGTGGGGGTTCCACGCCATCTCGTCGGTGTTGCCGGACTGCCGCACCTCGCCGTTCACCAGGGTGCGGATGGTCTTCCCCCGGAAGTCCCACCCGGAAACGACCTCGTCCAGCACCGGACACATGGTGTCCGACCCCTTCACCCGGAGCATGGACCCGGCATCGGTGTCGCGGAAGTCGTGAAGGCCGAAATCGTTGCCGATCGTGTACCCGGCGACGAAACGGCCGGCGTCTTCCGGCTCGATTCCCCGGCAGTTGGATCCGATCACCGCGACGATTTCTCCCTCGAAGTTCAGATACCGGCAACCCCGCGGACGGATGACCGGCTCGCCGCTGCGGATCAGGGCGGAGGGAGGCTTCAGGAAGTAGGTGGGCGCCTTCGGAAGCCGCGCCCCGAACTCCTCGACCCGGCTCGAGTAGTTGAGATGAACACAGAGAATTTTGCTCGGGTTCATCGGAACCCGAGAGCCTATAGCAGGTGGTGAAAGCGCCCCGCACCGTTTTCGCGATGGGAAGTGCGTCACTGTTGGCCGCTCTCCCCGGCGTACCATCCGGCTCGTGACGACGAACGCGCGGAACGGGTCCCCAGCCGGCTTCGAGGCCATCGTCTCCCACGACACCTATACAAAGGGCGTCCCCTGGGACCTCTTCCGGCGGCTCCGGGAACGGGGTTCCCCGTGCTGGATCGAGGAAGAGGACGGCGCCGGCTTCTGGGCGCTCACCCGCCACGCCCACGTGTTCCGCGCGAGTTCCACCCCCCGGGACTTTTCCTGCGCCCGCGGCATCCGCCTCGAAGAGCTCGACCAGGACGAACTGGAAGCCCGCCGCACGATGATGGAGTACGACGGCGCCGAGCACGCCCGTCTCCGCCGGCTGGTGGGAGCCGGCTTTTCGCGGAAATCGATCGCGGCCTACGAAGCGTCGGTGCGCGAACTCGCCGCGCTGGTGCTCGACCGCGCTCTCGAACTCGGCGAGCTGGATTTCGTCGAAGAAGTCGCCCGCGAGCTGCCGATCCGGATGCTCTGTCGCATCCTCGGCGTGCCCGAGACGGACGCTGGCGAGCTCGTGGAGTGGGGCGACGCGCTGATCTCGAACGCCGATCCCGAGTTTTCGATGGCGGTGATCGATCAGGAGGACACCGAAGCGTTCCGCCTGCTGCCTTTCCGGAGCCCGGCGGCGCGTTCCGTCTTCGACTACGCAAGCCGCATCCGGAAGGAGCGGTTGCGCCGGCCGACGGAGGATGTCCTCTCCGGAATGCTGGCCGAGGACGCCGGCGGCCGCCCGTTGACCGAGCTGGAGTTTCAGAACTTCTTCCTGCTGCTCATCGTGGCCGGGAACGAGACCACCCGGCACACGATCTCGCACGGCCTCCTCGCCCTGCTGGAACATCCCGCCGCCTATGGCGAGCTGAGCGCGGCCCCGGGCGACCGCGACCTCTACGAGTCGGCGACCGAGGAGATCCTCCGCTGGACCTCGGTGACCATGCACTTCCGAAGGACCCTGACCCGGGATCTCGACCTCGACGGCGCCCGCTTGCGGCGCGGCGACAAGGCCGTCCTCTGGTACATCGCCGCGAACCGCGACCCGGAGGCCTTCCCGGAGCCCGAACGCTTCGACCTCCGCCGGGATCCGAATCCCCACCTCGCCTTCGGCGCCGGACGCCATGTCTGCCTCGGCGCCTGGCTGGCCCGCCTCGAGGTCCGGGTCACCTTCGAGGAACTCTTTCGCCGGGTGCGCGCCATCGAACGCACCGGCCCGCCCGACCGTCTCCGTTCCAACTTCATCCACGGAATCAAGCACCTCCCGGTGCGGCTGGTTTCCCGGTAGGAGCCCTCCCATGCGACGCATCGCCATCCTTCTCTGGCTCGGCATCTTCGGCGCCTCCGGCGCCGAGGCCCAGTTCACCCTCGAACAGGTCTTCTCGGCACCGTTCCCGACGAGCCTGACCGCGTCCCCGGACGGCGACCGGGTCGCCTGGGTCTTCGACGAACAGGGGGCCCGGAACGTCTGGGCCGCCGCTGCGCCCGACTTTCAGGGGCGCCGGCTGACCGATTTCTCGGGTGACGACGGCACCACGATTTCCGCTCTGGCGTTCAGCCCCGACGGCTCCCGAATCGCCTTCGTACGCGGCGACGGCCCCAATCGGGCCGGCGAGTTGCCCAACCCGCTGAGCCGTCCGGAGGGGGTGGAACGGGCGCTGTGGGTCATCGAGGACCGCCCGCGCCGGCTTACCGAACCTGCCGGCAGCCCGGTGTTCACCGCCGATGGGAACGCGCTCCTCTTCGTCCGGCGGGGCAAGATCTGGCGGATCGGCCTCGACCCTGGTGCGGAGGCCGAACCGGTGATCGACGTGCGCGGATCGCTCGGAAGCCTGCGGCTGTCTCCCGACGGTTCGCGGCTCGCTTTCGTGTCGAGCCGCGGCGCCCACTCCTTCGTCGGGGTCCACGACTTCGACGCCGGAACCGTCCGCTGGCTGGATCCCGCGGTGGACCGGGACGGATCCCCGGCTTTCTCGCCGGACGGGAGCGAAGTGGCGTTCCTGCGCGTCCCGCCGGTGCTCGAGCGCCCCATGTTCGCTCCGAACCGGGAAGGCCCGCCGTGGAGCATTCGGGTGGCCGCGGTGGATGACCCCGGCGTCAGCCGGGAGGTCTTCCGCGCCGAGCCGGGTATGGGAAGCGTCTTCTCCGGGACCGCTTCCGCGAACCAGCTCCACTGGACCGGTGACGGACAGCTCCTCTTTCCCTGGGAGCGAACCGGGTACCGGCACTACTACGCGGTTTCCGCCGCCGGCGGGGATCCCGAGGCGCTCACCTCGGGAATGTTCGAGATCGAGTACGCCGTCGGCGACGGGCAGGGCGGGCTCATCGCCGCCACCAACCAGGACGACATCGACCGCCGGCACCTCTGGCGGCTCACCGCGGGATCGGCCGCCGAGGCCCTGACCTCGGGAACGGGGATCGAAACGCTGCCGGTCGCCGTCCAGGGAGGCGTGGCTTTCCTGGGGGGCGACGGGCGCCGCCCCCTCCAGCCGATGGTGCAGCTCGACGGCGCGGATCCGCGGGCTCTCGCGCCGGACGCTTTCCCGGCGGACTTCCCGCTCGACCACCTGGTCGATCCCGAACCCGTGGTCTTCGCCTCCGCGGACGGCATGGAGATCCACGGCCAACTCTTCCGGCCCGCGAACGGGTCCGAAACTCCGGGGCCGGGCGTGCTCTTTCTGCACGGCGGGTCCCGCCGGCAGATGCTGCTCGGCTGGCACTACATGGGCTACTACTCGAACTGCTACGCCTTCCACCAGTACCTGGCGAGCCGCGGCGTCACGGTGATTTCGGTGAACTACCGGAGCGGCACCGGCTACGGCATGGAGTTCCGGGAAGCGCTCAACTACGGGGCCACCGGGGGCGCCGAGCATCAGGACGTGCTCGGGGCGGGACGCACCCTGGCCGACATGGCCGGCGTGGACGGAGACCGCCTGGGTCTCTGGGGTGGCTCCTACGGGGGTTACCTGACCGCGATGGGCTTGTCACGGGCATCCGATCTGTTCGCCGCCGGAGTGGACATCCACGGGGTCCACGACTGGAACCGCACGATCCAGGGGTTCAATCCGTCCTACGAACCGGATCACCACCCGGAAGCGGCGCGGCTGGCGTTCGAGTCGTCACCCCTCTCGACGGTGGACGGCTGGCGTTCGCCGGTGCTCCTGGTCCACGGCGACGACGACCGGAACGTGCCCTTCAACGAGACGATTGAACTCGTGGAGAAGCTCCGCGAACTCGGCGTCGAGCACGAACTGCTCATCTTCCCGGATGAGGTCCACGGCTTTCTCCGCCACGAGAACTGGCTGGAGGTCTTCCGTCGCAGCGCCGACTTCTTTGAGCGTCACCTGGGGATGCGGAACCCGCGAGTGACACACTGACACCGACCCGGCGGGGGAAATGTCGCGGGAGGCCATCATGAAGAAAGCTTCGCGGCTTGTCCTGTTCCTGGTGTTTGCGGTCGTGGCCGCCACGCCTGCGGCCCGGTCCCAGGAGCCCACGGGCTCCCGGGATCCGCTGCTGAACCAGGGGCCGAAGGCGGTCGCCACGGCCGACGGGGGCATGGTGGCGACCCAGCTCCCGAACGTCACGGGCGCGGCGCTCCGCGTGCTTGAGAACGGCGGGAACGCGGTGGACGCCTTCGTCACCGCCGTCTTCCTGCAGCACGTCGAGGATTTCCACCAGGTTTCGCACTTCGGCGCAATGTCCGGCCTCTATTTCGAGGCCGCCACCGGGACCACCTACGCCTTCAACGCGTTTTCGGAGCGGCCGCGAGCCGACCGCTGCGGGGAGGGCAAGCGGGTCGGCCGGCTCGCCATCGGAGGCACGGTCCGTGGTCTCGAATCCCTCGCGGAGCGGTTCGGGACCCGTCCCTGGGCCAGCTACCTGGAACCGGCGATTACCGCCGCCGAAGAGGGGGTCCTGGTCACCAACTTCCAGTACGCGAACAACTACAGCCTCTGGGAGGGCGGTGGCCTGATTCGGGAGAACGAAGAAGCGCGCGCCTTCTACATGCCCGAGGGATACCTGGTTCCGGTGGGAGGAACCTGGAAGATGCCGGCACTCGCCGGAACCCTGCGCGCGGTCGCCGAGAACGGCGCCGATCACCTCTACAAGGGCGACTGGGCGAAGAAGTTCGTGGAGCAGGCGACCAGGCGCGGTTTCTGCGTCACCCTGGAAGACCTCGCCGAGTACGAGACGCGCTGGTTGGAGCCGGCGCGCTTCTCCTACCGGGGATACGAAATCCTGGTCGAGCCGCCTCCCAACAAGGGCGGGCTGCTGGTCGGGCAGAACCTGAATGTGCTGGAGCAGTTCGATCTCAGGGCCACCGGCCACTACGCCGAGTCCCCGGAGACCCTCGAGATCATGGTCCGGAGCTTCGGCAAGGTGGAGTCCGACATGAAGTGGTCCATCCAGGACCCGGCCGCTTACCGAAACCCCTACGAGCTCTGGAACTCCAAGGAATACGCGCGGCTGAGCGCCGAATTCGTGCGGCAGACGATGCCGCAGCCGGGGGTGGACCTGACGGCGGCGGTGGAACTCGAAACCACGGAGGCGAACGTCGCATCCTCGATGACCCTCGGCAGCAACCACAACGTGATCGTGGACGCCGAGGGGAACTGGATCAGCTCGCTCCACACCGGGCACGGCGGCGCTCCGGGGATCTTCATCGACGGCGTCCGCGCCACCGGCAGCGGCGTGAAGGCCGAGACGATGGGTCCCGGACGGCGCATCCTGGCCGAGGTCACCGGGGTCTTCGTGATGAAGGACGGCAGGCCCTGGCTCTCGCTCGGGACCCCCGGGTTTCCGCCGCAGCCGGTGACCGAGGTGCTCGTGAACATCCTCGACTTCGGAATGCCTCCGAAGGCGGCGGCGGAAGCGCCGCGCTTTTGGGCCTTCCTCTACGGACAGACCGACCGGCGGGTGCTGCGCATCGAGTCCCGCATTTCGGAGGAGGTCCGCCGGGGGATGGCGAGGAGCGGCATCGCGATGGAAGAGCTCGGCGACTACAACTGGCACACCGGCTCGATGCAGATCATCTGGCGCGGTGACGACGGAAAACTCTACGGGGTCAGTGATCCACGGCGGCTGGGACACGTCGCGGGCCACTGAGCAACCAGGAGGCAGAGCGACATGACAAGAAGCTTTCGACTGACTTGCCTGCTCGCGGCGCTGGCGACATTGGCCCTCGCCGCCACCGGGACCGCGCAGAACGAGCCCGACCCGCAGCTCAACCAGGGGCCGAAGCCGGTAGCGACTGGCGACTCGGTCATGGTGGCTACCCAGCTTCCGGTGGTGAGCGAGGCCGCGCTCCAGGTGCTGAAAGAGGGCGGGAATGCGGTGGACGCCATGGTGACCGCCGTCTTCGTGCAGCACGTTCAGGACTTCCACCAGGTCTCGCACTTCGGCTCGATGTCGGTGATCGGCTACGACGCCGCCACCGACAAGTACTGGTCACTGAACGCTGTGTCCGAGCGGCCCCGCGCCGACCGGCACGACCACGGCGACGTCTCCAAGGTCGCCATCGGCGGGGTGGTACGCGGCCTCGAGGCGATCGCGGAGCGCTACGGCAGCGGGACCATGGAGTGGTCGAGCTACCTGCAGCCGGCCATCGCCTCGGCCGAGGAGGGCGCCATCGTCACCTCGTTCATGTACGGCATCAACTACGCGCTCATGGAGCAGGGGGACCTCGTCAGCAACCCCGAGGCTCGCGCGGCGTACATGCCGGACGGCCACCTGGTGCCGGTAGGCGAGCGCTGGAAGCGGCCGCGAATGGCCGAGCACTTGAAGAAAGTCGCCTCCGAGGGCGCCGACTACCTGTACACCGGGGCCTGGGCCCAAAAGTTCGTGGAGGCCGCGAACAAGAAGGGCTTCGCGGTCAGCATGCAGGACATGGCCGAATACCGGCCCCACTGGGACGACCCGACGAAGTTCACCTACCGGGACCTCGACTTCTACGGCTCACCGCCGCCGGACACCGGCGGGGTCATCGTGGGTAGCAACCTCAAGATCCTCGAGAACTTCGACCTGAAGGGCCTGGGGCACTACAGCGAGTCCTCCGAGGCCCTCGAGATCATGATCCGCGCCTTTGGCCGGGTCGCCGACGAAACCCGTTGGGTCATCAAGGATCCGCTCAACTTCCAGATGCCCATCGAGCTCTGGTTGTCGGACGAATACGGAAAGCTCGGCGCCGCGTTCGTCGAGAACACGATGCTGCTACCCGGCGTGGATCTGTCGGGTAGCGAGGCTCCCGACATGACCGCCTCCCTGTTTCCGACGGGCGCCGGCGGCGCGGACACCGCCGATCTCGGGAGCAACCACAACGTGATCGTGGACTCCCACGGGAACTGGGTGTCCATGCTCCACACCGGGCACGGCGGCGCCCCGGGAATCTTCATCGACGGCGTGCGGGCGACGGGAAGCACAGCGCGGGCCTCCACTGCCGGTCCGGGACGGCGCCTGGTGCTGCCGATCACCGGGATCATCATCGCGAAGGAAGGGAAACCCTGGCTCGCGATGGGAACGCCGGGCTCGCCGCCGCAGCCGGTGACCGAGGTGCTGGTGAACATCATCGACTACGGCATGCACCCGAAGGACGCGGCCGACGCGCCGCGCTTTTGGGCCTTCCGGGGCGATGAACGGGGAGTCCAGATCGAATCCCGCATCTCGGACGCCGTCCGCGAGGGCATGAAGAAGAGCGGGATCAAGGTGACCGATCTCGGTGCCTACAACTGGCACACCGGCTCCATGCAGATCGTCTGGATGGGGGAGGACGGCAAGCTCCACGGGGCGACCGACCCCAGGCGCCTCGGCGTTGTCAAGGGGTACTAGCCCGGAGCGCCGGCGGCCAGTTCTCCCGGTGCGGTGTGAACCGGCGTTCCCATCCCCTCAGGCGATCGGCTCGCCGTCCGCGTACGCGCGCTCGCGGTGCAGCCCCTGAAGCCTGCGCGTCAGCGGGCCGCGTGACCCGCTGCCGATCCGCCGCCCGTCCACCTCGAGCACGGGCGTCAGTGCGCCCGCGGTGCCGGTCGTGAACATCTCGTCAGCGGTGTACACCTCCGTCAGGGAGAGGTTCTTCTCCTCCACCTGCAGACCGTCCTCCCGGGCCGCCTCGATCACCGTCGCCCGCGTGACTCCGGGCAGGCAACTGTGGGTGTGCGGTGTCTCTAGCGCGCCCCTTCGGATCAGGAAGACGTTCGTGGCGTTCGTCTCGGAGACGAAGCCGTCGAGGTCGAGCATCAGAGCGTCGTCCACGCCGGCGTGATTCGCCTCGATCTTGGCGAGAATGTTGTTGATCAGGTTGGCGTGGTGGATCTTCGAATCGATGCACTGGGGGCTGTTCCGGCGGATCGCGGAGGTGATCAGGCGGATGCCTGCGGGGTCGTACACGAGCGGTTTCCACTCGGCCAACACGATGAGCGTGCAGCCGGACCGGTTCCACTCGGGGCTCATTCCCGAAGTCACCTTCTCCCCGCGGGAAAGCGTCAGGCGGACATGCACGCCATCAGTCATGCCGTTGGCCCGCAGGGTCTCGAAGAGGGCGGTCCGCACCGTTTCCCGCGGCGGCACCTCGCGAAAGGCCATGGCATGCGCGGATCCGAACAGCCGGTCCAGGTGCCGGTCGAGATCCGCAACGCGGCCCCGATAGATCCGCAAGCCCTCCCAGACCGCGTCGCCACCTTGCACCGAACTGTCGAACACGGAGACCTTCGCCTCCGACCGCGGCTGCAGCTCGCCGCCGACATGGATCAGGATGTCGGCATTTCGGGGATCGGGGGTTTCCATGTTCGTCTCCGGCGGGAAGGGTGCGGTGTCCCTACCGGGCGCCGCCGATCAGGAGCAGTTCCGTCTGCCGCGGCACGAAGTACTCGACGTCGCCCTCCGGGAGCACCTGGGCGTCCTCCTCGATGCGGATGGGCAGCACCAGCCCGCCCCACTCCGGGATGGGGGTGCTCACGTGCAACTCGACCGAGTACCAGGCTCCGGCCGCCAGCGGATACCGCACCCGGTCGCCGTAGGCGAACGGCCAGTCCACCGCGACCCGCGCCCCGATGTCGTGGGTGGAGTTCCCGACCGAGTGGGAATAGACACCGACCTCGGGCCGGGTTGGATCCGTCTCCACCACCCCTCCGGTCTTGGGCTGGCCGGGCTGGTAGCCGAGCATCCCGGCGTCCTCCATCGTCTGCTCCCAGACCTCGTGGGCGATGGCCCCGGGCATCCAGTTGCCGGTCAGGATGTCGGTCACCTCGAGCGCCTTGTCGAACGCGTTCCGGATGCTCTCCGGCGGCTCCGTCTCACCCGGCCGCAGCACGTAGGCGGTCCGCTTGATGTCGGTGCGGTAGTCGAGATAGCCGAGTCCGGCGTCCACCGAAAGGATGTCCCCGGGCATCACGGCGTGATCGGGCGTGTTCGTGGGCAGGGTCTCCCCGTTCCGGGTGATCCGCACGCCGGGCAGAAACTCGTTGATCAGCCCGAGCTCCATGGTCCGCTGCCGCATCCACCAGTGGATGTCGTTCGCGGTCGTTTCCCCGACCTTCACCACGGCGTCCGAAAACGCCTCTTCCTCCCAGGCGACCGTCCAGGCGCAGAGATCGGCGAAGACCTGCACCTCGTCGGGAACGTGCATGGTCCGGAAGTCGCGGACCAGCAACTCCGCCGAGACCATGCGCGACGCGTACTTCTCGCCAAGCGTGTCCTCCAGAAAGTTCCTCAGCGTCCAGGTCAGCCCGTCGGCCATCGGCAGCGTCGGTGACACGTTGATCCCGATCCGCTGCGGATCACGGTCCTCGATCACCTTCCTCAGGTGCGGCCGCACCCCTTCCTCGGTGTATCCGTAGTGGATGTGTTCGTCGTAGGTCTCGTAGATGGTGGTGTCGCGCAGCTCGTGGGACCCGATGAAGATCTTCTCGGGCCTGTCCCCACCGTGGTCGAAGAAGACATAGGCGTTCCGCACCCCACCCCAGCCGCCGCCGATCTCCGAGAGGATCGGGTCCACGTCATGCTCGCGGCTGAAGACGAGCCACAGATCGATGCCGTGCGCGCGCATGGCCGGGAGCAGGACGGTGTCCAGCCGCTGCCCGATGAGGTCCTTCCGGATCTCGAAACGTTCCTGGGCGCCGGGGATCTGCAGGGTGTCGGTGGGACGTCCCGTGTCGTCCGGTGCACCGCCGGTTCCGGAAGGCGCGCAGGCGCCGGTAGCCAGAGCGAACACAACCACCGCCAGGATCAGGTTTCTGTGGAGCATCGAAACGCCTCCTTCCGCCGTGCGGTCAGACCTTCAGGTAGATCCGCTTCCGGTCGAGGAACACGGCGATCGCTGTCCACACCGCCACGTTCGCGAGCGCGAATCCGAGCGATCCGTTGAGCGGGCCGAGCCAGGAGGCGAAGAAGACCTCGTAGGTCCAGGTGTAGGCCGATCCGTGGCCCGGTTCGGGGAAGAGCAGCATGGTCTTGATGACGAGCCCCGACCCCACGAACGCCAGGATCGCGTTCTTCCCGAGCGCCTCCAGCGGCGCCGTCCAGCGTGGCGGCTTCCTCAGGTCCATGATCAGGACGAAGCGGGGCAGCAGGCACAGCGCGATCCCGGCCGTGAACAGCACGTAGGAGCTCGTCCAGAGGTTCTTGTTGATCGGCAGCCAGAAGCTCCAGATCCAGCCGGCGGTCAGGAAGGTGAATCCGCTGGTCAGGAGGCCCGTCGTCTTCAGCAGCGGGGGGTCTTTCGACCGGAGCCACTGCCCGCAGAAAATCCCGAGCAGCGCGCTCGCGATCGCCGGAACCGTGGAAAGCACCCCCTCCGGGTCCCAGGTGCCCTGGTAGAGGGTTCCCGGGAGGAGGAGTCGGTCCAGATAGGCCGCGAGGTTCGTTCCGGGCTCCAGGTCACCCGCGACGCCGCCCGGTGCGGGGACGAACCGCATGACGGCGGCGAAGCCGACCAGACAGACGCCGGTCAGGACGGCGAGCCCCCGGCGGCCCAGCCACAGGAACGCCGCCCCGGCCACCAGATAGACGACGCCGATGCGCTGCAGCACCCCCGGCAGCCGGAGCGAGCCGAGATCGAAATACGGCCAGGCCGCGAGCAAGAGGCCCAGCCCGATCAGGATCGCGCTCCGCCGCAGCACCCGCAGGAAGAGCTTCCCGCGTTTGGCGCCCGCCTCCACCCGCCGCCCCAGCGAGAACGGGATCGCCACCCCGACGATGAACAGGAAGAAGGGAAAGATGAGGTCCGTTGGCGTCCAGCCGTGCCACGGGGCGTGGAGGAGCGCCGGGTACACGTGATCCCAGCTTCCCGGGTTGTTCACCAGGATCATCCCGGCGATCGTGGCCCCGCGGAAGGCGTCGAGGGAGCGGAGGCGGTTGGGCAGGGTCGTCATTGGCCTCGCAATGCGTCCACCGCCAGTTCGAGGAGTTCCCGATCGTAGGTCCGGAAGTTGTCGCGGGTGAGCGGAAGGGGAACGTCGGGGAGCACCGGATTGCCCTCCAGGATCTCGGTGTTCGGGCGGAGGGTGTGGCCGATGTTCCACATGAACTCCGCGACCGGCCGATCGGTCCCGGGGAAATAGAGCACTTCCTCGTGTTCCCAGGTGTTGCTGTAGCCGCCGGTCGGCATCCCGATGACCACCGCGAGGTCGTTGTCCGCGAACATCGACAGGAACTGGTCGAGATGCGAGCCCCCGTGCGGTCCGCCGACGATGGCGGCGCGGCCCCGGAAATGGACGGGAGCCGGCTCCAGCGTGCCGCCGGCGTCCCGGGGCAGGTGGGCCAGCTTGAACGGAGTCGGAGGGGTGTATTGGTCGCCTCTCCGGATCGCTTCCGCAGCGTCGGTCCGCGCCCAGTCGATCAACCAGCTCCGGCTGAGGTTCAGCCCGAAGATGTCGGGCGCGCTCTCGTCAACCTCGAGATTCTGGAACCGCTCGATGAGCGCCTCCCCGGCGTCGCTGATCCGGACATTTCCAAACGTCGTGCGGAAGGGCCGGCTGACGAGGCGCTGGATCGCATACGCGCCGAAGGAGCCACCGCTGCTCCCCCGGACGTCGATGATGAGGTCGTGGTCGAGGAGTTCCTCCTGCTCCGCGAGGTCCATCAGGTCCATGACGTCCTGGATCAGCGAGCGCTCGAAGTCGAGCCACTGGAGCAGGACGATCCGCTCCTCCTCGTTCACGTGGACGTGGAAGTTCTCCCGTGCCATGGCCTCCGCGAACCCCTCGTATTCCGCTTCCGGCCCGACGTGGTGGGTGTCGGGGTCCCCGTAGGGCAGGGACACCTCGTAGCGGTCGCCGGCGGCATCCTCGAGCGTCAGGTCCAGGGTTTCGGAGTAGAGGTGCGGCGGAACGTTCCGCACGATCAGGGGCAGTTCGCGCGCCATGTGCCAGTAGAGGCCGTAGAGCGTCGAATGCCGGATCCACTGGGTGAACTCGGCGACGTACTCGGCGGTGGGCCGGCCGTTCACGGCGACGATGAGATCCCCGGGTTGCGGGGAGGGAAGGTCCATCCCAACCCTGGCGACAAAGAACTGCGGGTCGTCCAGATCGGAGAAGTCGGGCAGGACGAGGACCGGGGCCGCGAGATCCGGGGTGTCGGGAACCTCCAGTCCGCCCTCCACCGGGTTCACGCTCAGGTGGCGGTCGCGGCGGGCGTTGCTGAGCTTGACGAGCGCGTAGAAGAGGTCCTCTTCGGTCTCGGCGGCGACGAACTCCGACCGGAGATCCTTCATCGCCGCGAGTGGCGCGAAGGAGAGCCCATCCTCCTTGAACTGGGAAAACGCCTCGCGGCGCTCCGTCTTTTCGATGATCTCGTCGAAGAGTGTCCCCAACTGCTCGGCGGGCACGTCGAGCGGGGTCCCCGGCGTCTCTTCCGCCGTCCCGCAGCCCGCTGACGCGCAAGCAGCTACCAGACATAGCGTCGTCCAGGCGAAATGCAGTTGGGTCACAAACACCTAGCGTATCGGCCCACCGCTCCCACCTTCACCCACCGGCCAGCGGGACACCCTCCAACCCCTTCGGCTCACGCGTTGTACGCTCGGAGGCGCCTCGGTACCGTGAGGAACCCGGCCCCACCCACCCGCACGCTCCGCGAAACCGATTGATGCCGCCGCTGCCAGTCCTGTTCGGCTGGGTGGCCGGCGTCCTGTCGCTGGTGGCGTTCGTCCCCTACATCGCGGCGATTCTCCGCGGCGAGACCCGTCCGAACCGGGCCACCTGGTGGATCTGGACGACGACCGGCGCGGTCCTGCTGGCCAGCTACTACTTCTCCGGCGCCGACACCACCATCTGGGTCGCGGTCAGCTACTTCGTCGCCTCCCTGGTGACGGCGCTGCTGAGCATCCGCTACGGCGAGGGTGGCTCGACGCCACTCGACCGCCGTTGCCTCATGGGCGCCGGCGCGGGTCTTCTGCTCTGGTGGCTCTTCGACTCTCCGGTGGTCGCGCTGGTCACCACGCTCGGCGTCGATTTCGCGGGGGCGCTCCCGACCATCCGGAAGGCCTACGTCGCCCCGCACACCGAAGACCGCCTCGCCTGGGCGCTCTTCATCGCCGGGAACACCTGCAATCTGCTGGCGGTGGATCGCTGGGAGTTCGCCATCGCGATCTATCCGATCTACTTCTTCCTCGCCAGCGGGACCATCGCGGCGCTGGTCCTGCGCCCGCGACCGAAGTGATACAACCCCCGCCGTGACCGACCCCGACTACCGCCGCATCCGCCCGCTCTGGCCCGACCACCTCGGCCTCGCGCGCGGCAAGGTCCTCCTGCCGAACGCCGCCGCCACCGGTCACTGCCTCGCCACCTTCGCGCTTGGTTTCGACCGGGAGATGGACGCCTATCCGGGTTCCGGACTCCTCGAGGGTCTCCCCGACATGCGCGCCGTCTTCGATCCGGAGGCGGTCCGCGACGGCTGGACCGACGGAGTCGGCGTGGTGGTCGCCGACCTGGAGGCCGGCGGGAAGCCGCTCGAACGCTCGCCCCGCCGCATCCTGAAGCGGGCCATCGCCGAGCACGAGGCCGACGGACGCCGTCCGGTGGTGGGCATCGAACTCGAGGCGTTTCTGCTCCAGCCTGACCTGGAAGGTGCTTTCAACCCGATCCGCACTCCCGGTTCGCATGTTTACGGCTCCGGGCCCCTGACGGACCCTGACGGAATCATGGAGGATGTGCTCGACGCCGCCGAGCGTGCCGGGATCGAGATCGAGTCCTTCCACAGCGAGTACGACGACGGGCAGTTCGAACTGACGCTCGGCAAGAACGACGCCCTCGCCGCCGCCGACGAGGCCTTTCTCTTCAAGCTCCTGGCCAGGGAGGTGGCCGCCGAGCGCGGGTACCACCTCACCTTCATCGGGAAGCCGTTCACCGACCGCGGCGGTTCCGGGCTTCACGTCAACTTGAGCCTCGAAGACGGCGTAAAGAACGTCTTCGACGATCCGGACGGCGACGGCGGGCTTTCGAAGCTTGCCTGGTCCGCGGTCGCCGGCCTGCTCCGTCACCACCGGGGGCTCGCCGGCGCGGTGGCGCCGACCGTGAACTCCTACCGCCGGCTCCGTCCCGGTCAGATGAGCGGCTACTGGGCCAACTGGGGCCACGACCACCGCGGTTGCGCGGTGCGGATTCCACTCGAACGCGGGGAAGGGGCGCGGGTCGAACACCGGCTCGCGGACGGCGCCTGCGGTCCGCACCTCGCGGTGGCGGCCACCCTGCTCGCCGCTCACCTCGGCATCGCACAGGAACTCGAGCCTCCTCCCGAGGAGACCGGGGACTGCCTCGAGGGATCGGACACCGACGTCACCGTGGCCGACGACCTGGCCCGCGCGCTTGACGACCTGGAGGCCGACAAGGACCTGGTGGCGGCGTTCGGCGAGGAGTTCGTGCAGATGCACGTCACGGTGAAGCGCCGGGAATGGGAGCGCTTCCGCGCCCACACCACCGACTGGGAGAAGCGGGAGTACATCCCCTATCTCTGACGTTTACGGCAACCCGTCTGTGAGTTTCGCCGCCACCGTCACTGCCGAGGATCTCGACCGCGATCCGGACCCGATCCTGGCCCGGCTCCGCGAGGAGGAACCCGTCGCCTGGATTCCGGCGCTCCAGATGTGGTTCGTGACCCGCTGGGACGATGTCCAGGCGATGGAGGATCAGCCGGAGATCTTCAGCGCCGCCACCGAGCCGAGCTTTCTGGCCCGGACGCTCGGCGAGAACATGCTGACCCTCGATCCGCCGGCCTGCACCCGGCTGCAAAAGGCCTGCAAGCCGCCGTTCCTGCGGGCCGGACGGAGCGGCGCCTTCGCCGAGCACGAACTGCCGGCGATGTGCGACCGGCTCATCGAATCCATGCGGGACGACGGCGAAGCCGACATCATCGCCGGGTATGCAGCGCTGGTGAGCGCCGGGTCGCTCGCTACGGTGCTCGGCCTCGATGCCTATGACTTCCGGGAGGTCTGGGACTGGTGCGAGGGCCTCTGCGTCGGGGTCGCGAACTTCGAGCAGGAGCCCGAGGCGTTCGCCGTCGGCGAGCGCGCCGCCGACGCTGTCGAAGCGGCGGTGCTGGCCCGCCTCGACGAACTGCGCGACCGTCCCGAGGCCTGCGGACTCCTCCACATCCTGGGCGCCGAGCAGGACCTCACCGCCGCGGAGATCGTGAACAACGTCCGGTTGATGATCTCGGGCGGCATCAACGAGCCGCGCGACGGGATCGGCCTCGTGGTGTGGACGATGTTGTCCGACGAGCATCTCCGCGAGCAGGCACTCGGGAGCCCCGCGGCGATGCGGCGGCTCGTGGACGAGGTGCTCCGCCGCTACACCCCCGTCGGCACCATCACCCGCACCACCACCCGAGAAACCGAAATCGGCGGGGTCCGGCTTCCCGAAGGAGTGCTCGTCTCCGGCATCCTGCGCGCCGCGAATCTCGATCCCGCCCGTTTCCGTGATCCGGAACGGCTCGACCCGACCCGCACCGAGGGCGGGAACGCCGCCTTCGCGCTCGGGGTCCACCGCTGTATCGGCGAGTGGCTCGGCCGCCAGGAGATCCGGATCGGCGCCGAGCGGCTCTTCCGGAACCTTCCCGGCCTCCGACTGCACCCGACGGAGGAGGTGACGCTCCGAGGTTTCGAGTTTCGGGGTCCAAAGAGGGTTAGGGTGGCCTGGGACGCCTGAACCACAGGATGACGACCGGTTTCCTCTTCCCCCGCACTCCCTCGGGCGGTGCCTCGCTGCTCCGGCCGCCCCCCTGGTACTACTCGGGCGAGATGCTCACCATCGAGTACCTCGCCGAGCCCGGCGCGGTGGCGGCACTGCTGCCTTCGCCGCTCGAACCGGTCGCCGACCGCCCGGATGCGGTGGCGGCCATCTGGGCTGAGTGGCAGTGCTGCAGCGAGGCGGGCGACGAACTGGTCGATCCGGTGCGCGCCCAGTACAAGGAGTGTCTGCTGGTGGTCCGCTGCCGCTACCGGGGCCGCGACTGGTCGCGCTGCGTCTTCATCTGGGTGGACAGTGACTCTTCGCTGGTGCGCGGGCATTTCCAGGGCTACCCCAAAAAGCTCGGCGAGATCTGGATGACGCGTCCCGCGCTCATCGGCCGGGCGGGGCCGCCGCTGGCTCCCGGCGGCCGCTTCGGGGCGACCGTGGCCGCCGGTTCCCGCCGCCTCATGGAAGCGGAGTTCACGATCACCGGCGAGGCGGAGTCCACCGGTTTCGTGAACGCCCATCCCATGCTTCATCACCGCCTGATGCCCGGGGTCGCTGCCGACGGCTCGGACGCTCTTCACGAGATCGTCAAGGTAGCCTCTGCCGACGTGGAACTCGGGATCGCCCACACCGGAAGCGCCACCCTTCGCGTCTTTCCTTCGCCCACCGAGGAGCTTTTGTCGCTCGCGCCCCGCGAAATGCTTGGCGGCTGCTGGCGGCGGGTCGGATTCACCTTCCGGGGCGGTGAGAGCCTGTCGGCCGGCGGGGAGTAGCGACGTGGCGGTTGTCGGCTTCGGCCTCCTCTCGCACGTCCCGACCATCATGCTGCCCGAGGACGTGCGGCGGGAACTGAACGAGGGCAAGGAGATCAGCCTCGTTCCCGGACTTCGCCGGCTTCGGAACGAGGTGCTCGACGAGCTTGAGGCCGAGACCTTCGTCATCTTCGACACTCACTGGGCAAGCACCGTGGAGCATCTGCTCACGGCACAGGAACGCCGCCACGGCCGCTACACCTCGGACGAGCTGCCGCGGGGCATGCACGGAGTTCCCTACGACTATCCGGGGGATCCCGAGCTGGCCCGCGCCGCCGAGGCGGCCGCCAAGCGGGCCGGGCAGCCGGCGCACGCTTCCGACGACCCGTATCTACCCGTCCACTACCCGACGATCAACCTGCTCCACTACCTCTGGCGCGGCGAGCGGGTGGTCTCGGTGAGCAGTTGCCAGACGGGAACCACTCCTGACTTCCTGGCCATGGGCCGGGCGATCGGCGAAGCGGTCGAGGAGACGGGCCGGCGCACGGTGCTTCTCGCTTCCGGAGGGATGAGCCACCGGTTCTGGCCGCTGCCGGTGATCGCGCAGCACGAAGCGTCCGATCCCGTCCACGTCCGCACGCCGGAGGCCCGCGCCGCCGACGAAGCACGGATCGAATGGATGCAGGCCGGCGACCACCGCCGCGTGATCGAGGCGATGGACGACTACGCGCAGTTCGCACCCGAGGGCCGCTTCGGGCACTACCTGATGGCGGTCGCCGCCGCCGGCGGCGCGGGGTGCTCCGCTCCCGGCCGGCTGTTCTCGGAGTACGAGAACGCCGTCGGCACCGGGCAGGTCCACATCTGGTTCGACCGCCCCGAAGCCGGCTGGACGGCGTAGTCCAGGGGAAACACCAACCGCCCCGGGCGGCTTGGAACGCCGGCCTCCAGGCCGGCACAGCCCCGCGAAGCGGGGCGGCGGGACGGACCCCCCAGCGCCAAGACGGTTCCCCTCTCGGCGTGGATCCCCGTAGCCTTGGTGTCGCCCAGGCACGGGAACGCCGGCCTCCAGGCCGGCACAGCCCGCCGCAGGCGGGCGGCGGGACGGACCCCCCAAGCGACAGGATGGTTCCCCTCTCGGCGTGGATCCCCGTAGCCTTGGTGTCGCCCAGGCACGGGAACGCCGGCCTCCAGGCCGGCACAGCCCCGCGAAGCGGGGCGACGGGACGGACCTATATGCTGCGCCGAACGGGAGAACACCCATGGACCGAAGAGCATTCCTGAAGACAACCGCAGCCGGCGGCGCCGGCCTGACCGCGAACCTCGCCTGTGCCCCGTCCGCCTCGGACGCGCCATCGGCCTCCACCACGCAGGAGATCCCGCCGTTCGAATTCGATGAGATCACCGCCGCCGACCTCCAGCGCCTGATGGAGTCGGGCGAACACACCGCCCGCTCCATCACGGAGGCGTACCTCGGGCGCATCGAAGCTCTGGACCGGCAGGGTCCCGAGCTGCGCTCGATGATCGAGATCAACCCGGACGCGCTCGAGATCGCTGACGAACTCGACGCGGAGCGCAGCGCCGGAGGCGTCCGTGGGCCGCTCCACGGAATCCCGGTCGCGCTCAAGGACAACCTCGACACCCACGACCGGATGACCACCACGGCGGGGTCGCTCGCCCTCGAGGGCTCCATCCCGCCGCAGGATTCCTTCGTGGCCGAGCGCCTGCGCGCGGCCGGCGCCATCATCCTGGGCAAGCTCAACATGAGCGAATGGGCCTACTTCCGCGGGGAGCGGGCGACCAGCGGCTGGAGTGCCCGGGGCGGCCAGTGCAAGAACCCCTACGCCCTCGACCGCAACCCGTGCGGGTCGAGTTCCGGCTCGGGGGCGGCGGCCTCCGCCAACCTGTGCGCTCTGACGGTGGGTACCGAAACGGGCGGCTCCATCATGTGTCCCTCGTCCAGTAACGGCATCGTGGGCATCAAACCCACGGTGGGCCTCTGGAGCCGCTCCGGGATCATCCCCATCTCCCACTCCCAGGACACCGCGGGGCCCATGACGCGCACCGTGCGCGATGCGGCCGTCCTGCTGGGGGGAGCCGTGGGCGTGGACCCGCGCGACGAGGCCACCTCTCGCAGCGAAGGCAACTTCCACACCGACTACGCGCAGTTCTGCGATCCGGCAGGCCTCCAGGGAGCGCGCATCGGCGTGGCGCGCAGTTTCACCGGCTTCGATCCGCGGGTCACGGCGCTCTTCGAGGATGCGATCCAGGCGATGGCCGACGCGGGAGCGGTGGTCGTGGATCCCGCGAACTTGCCCGAGGCTGCCTGGAACGACGAACTTCCCCTGCTCCTCCTCGAGTACGAGTTCAAGGCCGACCTGAACGCCTATCTGGCAACCCTGGGGCCCGACGTCCGGGTGAAGACTCTTGCCGACATCATCGAGTTCAACGAGCAAAACGCCGATCTGGAGATGCCCCATTTCGGGCAGCAGCGCATGATCGCGTCCGAGGCCCGCGGCCCGCTGACCGACGAGGCCTACCTGAACGCGAAGCAGACCATCCAGCGCGCCAACCGGGAGGACGGCATCGACGCCCTCATGGACGAGCACCAACTCGACGCGATCGTCGCGCCCACCCGCGACCTGCCTTGGGTCACCGACCACATCAAGGGTGACCGGCTCGACGGCGGCAGCAGCGCCGGGCCGGCCGCCATCGCGGGCTACCCGGACATCAGCGTGCCCATGGGGTTCGTCTCAGGGTTGCCGGCGGGCGTTTCCTTCTTTGGGCGCGCCTGGAGTGAGCCGGTGCTGATCCGGATCGCCTACGCCTACGAGCAGGCGACCCAGCAGCGCCGGGCGCCGACCCTCACCCCGACCTTGGGATAACGCACCGTTTTCTAAGGCTGGGCGGACTCCTCCCCGTAGGTCATGCCGAGCTGCATCATCAGAAAGGCGGTGTCCATCGCCCGGTCCGGGACCCGGCTGCGGCCCCCGGCGTGCCCGGCCCGCGGGCGATAGCGGAGGATCACCGGCAGGCCTGACGACGACGCCGCCTGCACCCGCGCCGCCATCTTCCGGCCCTGGAGCGGCGGCACCCGGGTGTCGAGGTCGCCCTGGGTGAACATCACCGCGGGGTAGTCGGTCCCGTCCCTTACCGCCTGGTAGGGCGAGTACTGCCGCAGGAACTCGAACTGTTCCGGGATTCCGGCGTTTCCGTATTCCAGTAGCGCCGGCATGTTGTTCGCGTGGGTGAAGGTGTAGAAGCGGACCATGTCGAGGTCGGGGAACCCGCAGTACACCGCGCGGAAGAGCTCGGGCCGCTGGGTGAAGGAGCTGGCCACCAGCAGGCCGCCGTTGCTCCCTCCCATGATCGCGAGCCGTTCCGGGTTCGTGTAGCCGTTTTCGATCAGCCACTCCGCTGAGGAAATGAAGTCGTCGAAGACGTTTTGCTTGTTCTCCAGCATGCCGTCCCGGTGCCAGCTCTCGCCGAACTCGCTGCCGCCCCGCAGCGTCGCCACCGCGAAGACGCCTCCGGCTTCCACCCAGACCGCCGCCTGCGCCCGGAAGGAGGGGGTAACGCTTACGTTGAAGCCGCCGTAGCCGTGGAGCAGGGTGGGCAGGTTGCCGTCGAGTTCGACCCCGCGCGGCCGCATGATGTACATCGGCGCCTCGGTCCCGTCCTTCGACGTGTACCAGACCTGTTCCACGAGGACGTCGCTCCCGTCGTATTCCGGACGGGCGGGTTCGATGCGTTCTCGCTCGTAGGTCGCCAGATCCAGCCGGTAGCGGGTCTGCGGGACGGTGAACGAAGAGAGGGTCAGCATCGCCCCGTCCTCGCCCAGCCTGCTCAGGCTGGCGGTGTGGTACTCGGGCAGGGGAACCTCGCCCACCGCCTCGAGCGGCGCGCCCGCCTCATCCCCCGCCTCGAAGACCAGGATGCGCGAGGCGACGTTCGCGAGCAGCTCCACATAGGTTCGCTCCCCGATCGTCGTATAGCCGCGCAGCAGGTGCTCCTGCTCGGGGATCCAGTCGGTCCACCGCGAGCGGTCCGACCAGCGGGACGGATCCACGCCTTCGGTCGGGACCGCGACCACCCGGTAGTTGGATGCGTCGAGGTCGGTCGTGAGGAGCAGCCGACCTTCCTCGTAGCGGGCGTTGACGTGAGCGCGTTCGTCCTCGATGACCGAATGGACTTCGCCGCTCGCCCGGTCCATCACGAAGATGTCGTTCCGCATCCAGCCGTGCTGGACGCCGAGCAGCAACAGGCGCCCCCCCTCGATCTCCTCCACCCGGAGAAACGTCTCCGGGCCGTACCCCTCGCCGAAGATCTCCCGGTCCTCGCTCATTTCCGTACCGATCCGGTGGTGACGGATCCTCGGACCGTCCTCCCGGGAACGGTGGATGTAGTAGAAGCCCTCGCCCGCCCCGTCGAAGGCGACGGTTCCGTAGAGCGCCTCGGGCAGCCGGTCGGGCCGATCCTCGAGCGTCTCGAGGTCGAAGAGGCGCACCATGATTTCGTCGAGCCCGCCGTCCCGGATCCGGTAGAGGAGCAGCTTCCCGTCCGGAGAGATGTCCACGATGTCGACGCTCGCCCAGTCGTCGAACCCGAGTGCCTGGGCGTCGAGCAGCAGCTCGTAGTCCCCGTCCGGTTCGGGTCGCTCCCCGGTCGGTTCGCCCTCGGGCTTCGCGCGTCGGTAGATGCGCGCCTGGAGTTCTCCCGGCCGCCGCAGGGTGAACAGCTCGTACTCGCCGGCTTCCCGCGGCGCCGAGACCGAGGCGACCTCCATGAGTTGGGTCAGGCGGGCCGCGAGCCGGGCTTCGAGCGCCTCGTCCGAGACGATCTCCTCTGCGTACGCGTTCTGGGCGTCGATCCACGCCCGGGTCTCCGGGCTGTCCTGATCCTCGAGCCACCGGTAGGGGTCGGGGATCTCGACTCCGTGGATGGTGTCGGTGACCACCTCGACCCGGGTTTGTGGCGGAGGCGGCCAATCGGGGGCGCACCCGAAGGCCAGCAGCGCGATCGGCACGGCAAAGCGCTGCACACGCGGGCAGAAAAGAACGGATGGGCCCATGGCGATCCTCCCTGGAGCGCCGGCCTCCGGCCGGCATCGCCCGCCGCCGGCGAACGAAACGTAGAACTGCAGGTCCCATTATGGGACCCGTCCGGAAGCCCCGGCTCCCCGTTCACGTAATCTACCGGGCTGCGATGCCGTTCCGCCTGCCTTCCGACCTCGTTCTCGATCCCGAGCGGGGATTCCGCATCTATGAGGGCACCGTCGCCCCCGACTGGACCGACCGGAACGGGCACATGAACGTCGTCTATTACCGGCGCGCCTTCGATCAGGCCACGCAGCACATGCTGAGTCGCATCGGACTCTGGGACAACGACAACGACTACGGGTCCACGTTTGCGCTGGAGGACCACGTCACCTACCAGCACGAGTTGCATCCGGGTCGCCCGTTCTTCGTCACCTACCAGCTTCTCGATTTCAGCGACAAGCTGATGCACGCCTTTCTGCGTCTGTTCGGCGAACCCGAATCCCCGGGCGGCGAGCCGGTGCTCGCCGCGACCTGCGAACACATCGGCGTTTACGTGGACATGCGAACCCGCCGGTCGGCCGTGATGCCCGCCGAGTACTACGCTCTGCTCGAAGAGATTTCCCGACGCCTCGAGGGGATGCCGGAACCGCCCGAAAAGGGCCGGGTCATCGGCATTCGCCGCCGCGCCTCTTCGAAGGCCATTCCCGCGCGAATCCCGGTTGGCGTTTGATTATTGCCTCTCATTCTTCATCTACTACGGAGTTGACATGAAAACCCAAATTCTTGGTGGCGCGCTTGCCGCCCTTCTCTTTGCTGTCCCGGCCTTCGCCCAGAGCCCCCGAGGCACCGCCGAGGCCATGGTGGGCGACGCCAAGGTCTCGATCGAGTACGGCCGCCCGAGCCTGAGCGGGCGCGACATGCTCGGCCAGGCCACCGACGGGATGGTCTGGAGGCTAGGCGCCGACGCCTCCACCACGCTGACCACCAGCGGCGACCTCGACTTTGCCGGGACCAAGGTGGCGGCCGGCTCCTACAGTCTCTTCGCGAAGAAGAGCGGCGACGGCTGGATGTTGCTCGTGAACTCCCAGACCGGCCAGTGGGGCACCGAGCACGACGCCTCGATGGACATCGCCGAGATCCCGCTCATGACCCACGGCGGTGAGACCCGCGAACAGTTCACGGTCGTCCTCGGCGGACAGGGGAACGACGGCATGCTCCATTTCGAGTGGGGCGAGACCATCCTCATGGCCATGTTCAAGGCCAATTAGGAGCGGAGGACCATCAACGGATCTGACACTTTCTGAACCGCGCGGTCACTTGGCCGGGCATCACCACGTCGTTTCATTCCCCTTAGGAGGACCGCCGAACATGGCCACCACGACGAGATACAGCAGGACAGTGCCCAATGGGAGGTGCTGGAGAGCTTGTATCTGTTCGTGGGCGGCCGTGCTGATGGTCGCCCTCCTCTTCGCGACACCGGCCCTCGCCCAGTACGGGCAGATCGAGGGCCAGGTCATGGACTCGACGGGGGCCGTCCTGCCTGGCGCCACTGTCACCGCCGTGAACGAGGACACCGGGGTCTCCCGGAGTTCCGTCTCCGACGCAACAGGCGACTACCGCCTGCCGGCGCTGCTGCCCGGGACCTATACGGTCCGGGCCGAACTCGGCGGCTTCCAGACGGTGGAGACCACCGGAGTCATCCTGACGATTCAGCAGACGATCGTCATGAACCAGTCACTGGCGCTCGCCCAGGTCGAGGAGACGGTCACCGTCACCGGGGCGGCGCCGCTGCTGGACACCCGCCGTTCGGACATCTCGACTTCGGTTTCCGACCTCCAGATCCAGGATCTTCCGGTGGCCTCCCGCCGCTGGGTGGACCTCGCGCTGCTGACGCCGGGCACGAGTCAGGACGCGATCCGCGGCTTCTACTACCGCGGCAACGTGAACATGGGCGCCGGCGGCCGCTACTACGCGAACGCCTTCATCGTGGACGGGGTGAACAACACCTGGGCCGAGATGGGCGAGGCGCGGCAGAACTTCCCGATGGACGCCATCGGCGAGTTCCAGGTTACGACCAGCAATTTCAAGGCGGAGTACGGGCTCGCGACCGGCGGCCTCATGACGGTGGTGACCAAATCGGGAACCAACGACTTCGCGGGAAGCGCCTTCTGGTTCTTCCGCGACAAGGCGCTCACCGAGCTGACCCACCAGCAGAAGGAGTTCGCTGCGAACGATTCCAGCTTCCAGAAGCCGGAGTACCGCCGGCACCAGTTCGGCGGTTCCTTCGGTGGCCCCATCGTCGAGGATCGCACCCACTTCTTCTTCGCCTACGAGCGGACGAACGAGGAACTGTTCTACGACATCGATACGCGTGGAGTGTTCCCGGAATTCGATGGCACGTTCCCGAAGGACGAGTGGCGCTACATGTGGCTCGGCCGGATCAACCACCAGCTCAACGAGGACCACTCGATCTGGCTGCGGGTGGCGTGGGAGAACGAGTACCGGCCCAACCTGAATGCCAGGGGCATCACCACCGAGGGGTTCGACTTCGCGGTGCCGCGGAACGCGGAAGTCTTCGGGGTGACCTCGGTAACCGGCGCCAATTCGCTGAACGAATTCCGCTTCCAGCGGGCGTTTTCGAAGTACGAGGTGAGTCCCGCGTTCAGCCACGGATCCTTTGCCGCCGGCGACTTCAACGCTGAGCGGCTCGCGCTTTGTGATCAGGAAATCCGTCGACCCGACCTGCGCACCGGTTCCTGCAACGACCAGATGGGTCCCGAGACCCGCTGGCAGTTCAAGGACGACTTCACCTGGTTCACCCAGGGGCCAGGCGGCGCTCACCAGGTCAAGTTCGGGGTGGACTACAACTGGATCGACTTCGAGGCGGACAGCACGGGCCGCTACAACGGCCGGTTCATCTTCGATACCAACGAGCCGTTCGATCCGAACAACCCCGACACGCACCCGATCCAGTACAGCCAGACCCAGCCGCGCTTCGACCGGGTCCCGGTGCATCACTTCTCGATCTACACCCAGGACGACGTGACGAGCGATCGTCTTACCCTGAATCTCGGGCTCCGCTACGACCTCCAGGTGGGCCCCATCAACGAGGACATCCGGGACATCCAGTTCCCCCTGCCGATCCCGTGGCACGATGGCGCGGACGCGCGGGGCGACAAGAACAACTGGGGACCGCGGATCGGTTTCGTGTACGACCTCTCCGGGGACAACACGGGCCGAACCACCGTCAAGGGCGGCTACGGCAAGTTCTTCGAGAACATCCGAACGCTCACGAACTTCGGCGAGCGCTGGTGGCACCAGGGACAGACGATCGTCATCAACAACCCCGACTTCCTGGACCCGCTCGGCGGGCGCTCCCGCGAGGAGTTCGTCTCCACGGCGCCGCCCAACATCACGGTCCTCGATAACGACTACGAACAGCCCTACGCCCACCACTTCAACCTGGGCGTCGCGCATCAGTTCCGGGATGACATGGCGCTCTCGCTCGACCTGACCCGGGTGGCGACCCGCGCCGACGCCATGCGGAATATCAACCTCAACTACGCGATCGATGGCGTGCGCCCCTGGCCCCAGTTCCGGAACGTGAACGCCACCTACTCGCTCCTCGATCACGACTACCAGGCGTTTTACGCCAAGTTCGAGAAGCGCTACGCGGACGGCTGGCAGTTCCTGGTCAGCTACACGCTGGCGAAGAGCGACACGACGGAATTCTGGACCCGGAACATCGAGCCGTCGGGTTGGGACAGCCGTTTCCCCGGATACACGCGGGTGACCCATCCGGGCGGCACCGACCGCCGCCACCGGCTGGTCAGCAGCGCAATCCTGGTGCTGCCGGGCGACATCCGGGTCTCCACGATCATGGACTACCGCTCGCCGCTGCCTGTCTTGGCGACGTCCGGAACGAACCTGAACGGTGACGACTATTCGGGCGACCTGGCCCCGGGCTTCAGTGCGGCGAACACCTACGGATGCCGCAACCTGGATCTCGGTCTGGCGAATGCTTACCGCCAGGACCAGGGCCGCACGCCGGTGACCGACTTCGCCTGCTCGAACTTCCTGAACTTTGACTTCCGAGCTTCGAAGAACTTCTACCTCAGCGGGACCCACGGGGTCGAGCTGGTCTTCCAGGTGTTGAACGCCTTCGACCGGGCGAACTTCGGGAATCCGAGCGGCAACCTGCGCGCGAGCGGGTTCGGTGACAACGAGGGTTCGCTGGCGTCGAACATCAACGCCCCCTCCCGCCAGTTCGAACTAGCCCTCCGCTACTCGTTCTAGCGAAGCAACTTCCCTCCGGGCAGGTCCGTCAGGGCCTGCCCGGTCAGGGCTTTGGGACCGCCGGCCTCCGGCCGGCATCGCGGTCTGCAGGACCGCGAAAGTCCCATTGCCCATCAGCCCTGCGGCGCCACGGCACGGGAACGCCGGCCTCCAGGCCGGCATAGCCCCGCAAAGCGGGGCGGCGGGACGGACCCTCACACTCGCGGGTGGTCCTCGTCTCGGAGTAGCTCCCGCCAGGGACGATGTCCCGCAGGTTCAGGACCGCCAGCCTCCGGCCGGCATCGCTCCCGTCATCCCGACGATCGCCGCGGGCAGGCTCGTCGAAGACCGTACGCCGGCCGGTTCGTCTTCAGGCGCTCTGGCGGCGCAGCGCCCACCAGGTGACGATCCCCGAGGTGATGAGACTCAGCAGTCCCCCGGTCAGGATGTCGATGGGAATGAGGGCCGCCGGCCAGTTGGCGATGCTCATGAAGATCGGCACGACGTAGGTGGCGTAGGCCGCGCAGCCCAGCAGGAACCCGTTCTTCATCGCCCGCTGGAGGTTCCGCTCCCGGATGGCGGGCCCGATCGCCAGGTGGCTGTTCGCGAGCGCGATCAGCGCGAAAAACACCACCAGCGCAACCAGCTCGACACCGCCCCAGGTTTCCATCGGTTTCCCGAAGCTCCAGTCGTTGCCGCTGGCCTCGTGCAGGTTCGCATACATGGCCCCCGCTGGAGGCGACATGCTCCACGCCAGGTCGATGACCGTGTAGACGACGAACGCGGCAAGGAATCTTGTGGTTTGGCTCATGTCGGGCCCCTCTACCAAAGCGCAGGGTGAACGGAAGAAGCGTCGTCCCGTCGGTGATTTCTCGAGTTTCGCGGGTACGAGTCGGACTACAAGAGGCGAGCGGACGGGAGAGAAGCCATTCGGCGGTCGAGCATCAGCACCTCGAGCGAGTTGCTCGCGTAGTCGTCCGTGATCAGCCGATCCATGAGCCCGGGAGAATCGGATGCCTCAATAGCCGTCAAGACGGGACGACCGTTCAAGGCTCCCACGAGACCGCTCTGCAGCACATCCAGCAGACCGGAGCGAGCGTCGGCCCGCGATACGCCGTAGTGGTGCTGGACGGCGATGTACGCCTCGCCGATGACCTGATTCGAGGCCAGTATCACTGCGTCCTCGGCCTCGATCAGATGCCGGAGGGCGTTGGCGCAGCGGTCAAACTCCGCTGGCGGATCTCCGGTGAGCAGCCTGACGAGAACGGAGGTGTCAATCCCGAAGTGACGGGTCATGTGGTTCTTCGCAGAAGGTGTGGACGTCGAAACTTCCTTGACCGCGCCGGAGTTTCTTGCGAAGGGGCGCCAGGCGGCCGGCGTCAATCCGCCGTGGGCAGAGGAGGAAACCCTCCGCAGTTTCTTCGAGTAGGAGCCGGTCGCCCGGCTTCGCGCCCAAAGCGTCCAACACGCGCGCCGGAAAGGTCACCTGGCGTTTCGACGTGACTTTGACCAGCATTTTGCGATCTCCTGTTACCTTACTGTTAGCATATCATCGTAAGGAGAACGCGCTGTCGCAGGGGGCCGGCTGCCCCCGGAGCGGGCCGGGGGCAGCCGCCCGCCCCGAACGACTACTCGCCGCGCTTGATGACTACGCCCGCGAGCGCTCCGGTGGCCTGGCCGTTCTCGATCGCGACCTGGCCGTTGACGAGCACCCAGGGCATCCCCACCACGGGACCGTCCGGATTCATGATGGTCGCGTTGTCTTCCACTCGGTCGTAGTCGAACGTCACGACGTCGGCCTTGCAGCCGACCCGCAGGCAGCCGCGGTCCGTCATGCCCACGATGGCGGCCGGCAGGCTGGTGGACGAACGCACCATGAAGGGCAGGGTGATGAGTCCCCGGTCGCGGGTGTAGTGGGCGATCTTGCGCGTGTAGCTGCCCCAGTAACGGGGATGCCGCCCGGGAGAAGCCTCGAGCGCGATGCCGGCGTCCGTGGACGTCGCGGTGTAGTCCTGCGCCATGTAGGTCTCCACGTCGAACCGGTCTCCCGCGATCGGGCGGATCAGCACCCCGTGGAGCATTTCCTCGTTCCCTGTGCGGGCGAAGTCGATCAGCGTCTCGGCGACGCTCTTGCCGCTGTCCGCTGCCACCGTGGCCACCGTCTTCCCGACGAGCGACGGATCCTCCGGGAAAAGCACGACGATCAGCCGGTTGGCGCCCCCGAACAGGTCGATCTGCTGCTCGAGGTCCATCATCAGTTCGGCGCGGGTCGCCTCGTCGGCGAGGTTGGCCTCCAGGTTCTCGAGACTCAGGAGCCCCGGAGTCCGCCGCCACTTCGGATCATCGAGTCCGCCGGAGCGGTCGGTTCCCGGAGGCGCGAAGCCCCAGACGGGGATCACCCCCACCGGGCCGCCGCCGAAGGTCTCGAACGGGTACTGGTCCAGATAGACCTGGACCCCCTGCGCCCGCGCGAGGTTGATCGCCTGCACGTCCTTCGCCGAATGGCCCCAGCTCGACGGCCCCTTGGCCTTGATGTGGGTTCCGACCACCCGGATTCCGGTCTCGCGGCCGATCTGGATGGTTTCCGCCATCCCTTCGGTCCCGGTAAGGGTCGGCCCGTCCACGATGCTCGGCACCTGCCAGCGGGGCATCGGCGACTGGCTCCGCTGGTGCGAGTAGTAGAACCCGTCGTAGTCGGCGATCACGTGCCCCAGCGCAATGATCTCGCTCGTCTCCGAGAAGCGGGCCGGGCGGTACTCGGGACCGGCCCCGAGACCCCAGGCGCCGTCCTCCATGCCCTCGCGGACGAGGTCAGCCATCCGCGCCACCTCGTCTTCGGTGGCGGGCCGTTCGTGGTCGTCGCCCATGACCTGGAGGCGCACGGTGGAGTGCCCCACCACCGGCACCACGTTGAGGCCCACTCCCTGGCTCTCGTAGGCGGCGATCTCGTCGCGGATCGGCCAGACGGGGTTCCGGCCGTCGGCGCCCATCACCACGGTGGTGATGCCCTGGGCGACCAGGTTCACCGCCCTTCGCTCCTCCATGTTGTCGCCGGCCAGCGACCGGTCGGCGTGGGAGTGGAGGTCCACCCAGCCGGGAGCTACGTACAGACCGGTGACGTTGATGGTCCGGGCGGCGTCGTGGCCCTCCTTGCCGGCCAGGCGCCCGATGGCGACTACCTCGTCACCCCGGATGCCGACATCGGCCCGGACCGCCGGGTTGCCGCCTCCGTCGAACACCATGCCGCCGACGAGCAGCACGTCGTAGGCGGGCTGTGCCAGAGCGGACGGGGCCAGAAGGCATGCCGCCGTCATCAAGAGCGCTGTCCCGGAAAATCTCTTCATGGTTTCCCTCCGCCAAGCGAGTTTGTCCATCGTACCGGAGGGGGCGCCGCGGCAGCCGACGCGGTGCTGTGTATCGGGCCGTCGCGTTCGTCACGGTATGGCTCACCAGGCCCTGTCCCGGATCCGGTGGTGTTAGCGTCTCCGTAGCATGCCGGACCGACTCTCCGCCTGTCTCACCCTCGCTCTGGTTCCGGGCCTCGTGCTGAGCCTCCCGGCAGTAGCCACCGCCCAGCCAGGCACGATCGAGCCTTCCCGGCTCGGGGGGCTCACCTGGCGGACCATCGGTCCCGACGGGAACCGGCTGAGCGCCGCCGCCGGCGAGTGGGGCAACCCCGATGTCATCTACTTCGGCGCCGCCTCGGGAGGCATCTGGAAGACGAGCGACCGCGGGGTCACCTGGGAGCCGGTCTTCGACGACCAGGAAGCGGCCTCGATCAGCGCGCTCGCGGTCTCGCCGTCGCACCCCGGCCAGGTCTGGGCCGGCACCGGAGAGACGTTCATCATCCGGCCGGCGCTCGCGATGGGGAACGGCATCTACCGTTCCACCGACGGCGGCCGTTCCTTCCACCATCGGGGCCTCGAAGCCACCGGGCGCATCGCCCGCATCCTGGTGCATCCCGAGGACCCGAACCTCGTCTACGCCTGCGCCCTCGGCCACTCCTATGCGCCGCAGCCCGAGCGCGGGGTCTATCGAACCCGGGACGGCGGCGCCAACTGGGAGTTGGTCCTCCACGTGGACGAGAACACCGGCTGTTCCGACCTCGCCATGGATCTTCGCCATCCCGAGCGGCTGCTCGCCGGGATGTGGCAGCTCCAGATCGACACCGGTGGCCTCCGGAGCGGGGGCCCGGGCAGCGGGATGTACCGCTCAAGCGACGGGGGCGAGTCCTGGGAGCGGATTTCGGGCGAGAGATCCGACGGCGGAGAGGGCGGCCGGGGCCTCCCCGGCGGGGAAGCCCATCCCATCGGCAAGGTCGCCGTCGGGATCGCCCCCAGCGACCCCGACCGCTGGTATGCCCTGATCGAGGACGAGAGCCCCGGGTTCTATCGCTCCGACGATGGTGGGGACTCCTGGCGCCTCATGATGACCCACCACGATCTCGCCGAACGCGCGCCCTACTACGTCCGCATCGCGATCGATTCGGCGAACGCCGACCGCGTCTATTTCGCTTCGGTGCTCTTCAGCACCACCGTGGACGGCGGCCGCACGCTGATCGAAACCTCGTACCGCGCGGGCGGCGACAACCACGACGTCTGGGTGGACCCGTGGATGCCGGAGCGCATCCTCGTCGGACACGACGGGGGCGGCAGCATCTCCGAGAACCGCGGCGAGAGCTGGCGCCGGGTGGTCCCCCCGGTCGCCCAGATGTACCACGTCACCGTGGACGACCGGATCCCCTACCGGGTCTACGGGAACCGCCAGGACGGCTACTCCTACCGGGGACCCAGCCGCACGCCGGGCGGCGGGATCCCGCTCGGGCTCTGGCACGGGGTCGGAGGCTGCGAGAGCGGCTGGGCCACCCCGGAGCCCCACGACGACAACGTCGTCTGGTCGGGGTGTTACGACGGCGGCCTCGAGATCTACGACGACCGGACCGGACACGTCCGCGACGTCCGGGTGTGGCCGGAAGCCGGATACGGCTGGGCCCCCGCCGATCTGAAGGTGCGCTGGCACTGGAACTTCCCCATGGTCCTTTCCCGTCACGAACCGGGAACCACCTGGGTCGGGAGCCAGTTCGTCCACCGGAGCCGGAACCGGGGCCAATCGTGGGAGACGGTCAGTCCCGACCTGACCACCGACGACAAGTCCCGCCAGCAGGATTCCGGGGGCGTCACCATCGACAACCTCTACACCTTCGACGGGTCCGTCCTCTTCGCCCTCGCGGAGTCACCGCTCCGGGCCGGCCAGCTCTGGGCCGGTAGCGTGGACGGGAAGGTCCATGTGACGACGGACGGCGGCGACACCTGGCTCGACCGCAGCGCGAACGTGCCCGGGCTCGACCAGGACGGCTGGGTCAAGTTCATCGAGCCTTCCCACCACGATCCGGAAACGGCCTACCTGGCGGTGAGTTGGCACCAGTCGGGAGACTTCCGCCCGCACATCTTCCGGACCCGGGACCTCGGCGAGAACTGGGAGCGGATCGGCGGCGGGATCCGGGAGTCCCCGTTCTCGTTCGTCCACATCGTGCGGGAGGATCCCGTGCGTGCCGGCCTCCTCTTCGCGGGTACCGACAACCGGGTCTGGGCCAGCCTCGACGACGGCGCCTCCTGGTTTTCCCTCCAACTCGGGATGCCGCCCGCTCCCATCTACGGGATGGTCGTCCAGGAACGTTTCGAGGACCTGGTGGTCGCGACCTATGGACGCGGCTTCTACATCCTGGACGGCATCGGGCCGCTCCGCGGGCTCGCCGAGGTCTCGGACGAGGAGCTCCGGGTCTTCGATGCGCCCGCGGCCTGGAGATTTCTTCCCCGGCAAACGATCAAGTCCGAACCCGGCAGCCTGGTGACCGGCCGGAACGCTCCCTACGGAGCGCCGATCTCGTGGTGGCTGGATGAGGACGCGGCGGGCGCCGGCGCCGAGATCACCATTCTCGACGGTGATGGCAAGGTGATCCGCACCTTGCGGGGACCCGGAACCGCCGGCCTCTCACGGGTCCACTGGGACCTCCGCGGCGAGACGCCCGATCGGGCCACGCTCCGCACCCGGCCGCCGGAGCGGGATTGGGTGCAGATGGGAGAAGAGGGGGAGCGCCGCATCCGGACCTGGGACCTCGACATCTTCCCCGGCTACCGCGGGCTTTTGCAGCCCCCGGGGTCCTACACCGCGCGCGTCACCGTGGGCGAGCACTCCGCCGAAACCACGCTCCGGGTGGAGGCGGATCCGGCATCCGTCGCCAATGCCGACGACATCCGGCAAAAGTACGAGTTTCTGGACGCGATTCACGCCCAGTTGAACGAGCTGGCGGAGATGGTGGATGAACTCGAGTGGGTGCGCCGGGAGATCGAAGGACTCCAGGAACGCCACGCCGGCGACGAGCGATTCAAGGCGCTGCTCGAGAGCGCCGGGGAGATCGCCGGAACGGCCGTTGCCATTGAGGGTCGCCTCTTCGACGTAGGGCTCACCGGAGCCCGGGAGGACGCTTTCCGCGCGCCCATGCGCCTCTACGGCCGCCTCGGCGCCCTCGCGAACGACGCCGGCTGGGACGGGGCGGACTTCGCGCCGACGGATCAGCAGCGCGAAGTTCACGAGATGCTGACGGAGCGCTTCGAGACCGCCCGCACGGAGTACCGCCGGCTGATGGACGAACAGCTCCCGCCGTTCTGGCAGGCGCTCGCCGAGGCGCGGGGAGCCCCGCGCTGATTCCGCATGACGGAAGAGCGCTCCCGGATCGGCCTCCATAACCTGGCGGCTGCCGCTGCCCTGCTCGGCTACGGCTGGTTCGTGGCGGCGCGGGGACCCGATGGCTCTTTCCCCGGATCCGACTTCGGCTCGCTCGCCTACGGATTGTCCCGGCAGGGGCTTTGGTTCTTGCCCCTCGGAATCCTCATTCCGCTGGTCCTACCCCGGGTGCGGGGCGTGGTCACCGGTTTCTTTCTGGTTCTTTTCCCTTCCCTGCTCGTCGGAGCGGTGGTCACGGTGCTCGTGATTGCCGCGCCGGACGCCGCCCCCTGGCGGGTGTTCGAGAGCTTCGCCGTTCCCGGACTCGCGACGCTCCTCGCCCCACTCACCGGGATGTTCGTCGGCGTGCTGTTCGGCGCCGTGCTGGTCCGGGGGTTCGGCTCGGCGCTGCTGCTGATTCCGGCGCTCATCGCCATGGCGGCGATCCTGCTGGCGGCGGTGGCCGTGTTGCTCCTGCTGCTCACCGACCGGGTTGCGGCAACCGATCCCATCGGCCCGCCCGGATCCCCGGACGGGCAGTACCGGGAGGCGTTCACCCATTTCTATCGGGACGGGGCGCCCGGTTCGGAGGCAACCCTGAACGCGGCGACCTTTGCCGCCGGATTTCGGCTGGCGCTCGCCGCCGTCGGCGTGGATCCCGAGGTCCGGGTCCACGCGCAGCCCGCCGGCGATTCGATGGAAATCGCGGGATCGCTCCCCGTCACGATTCCGGTGTTCGGAGAACGCTTCCTGAACATTTCCGCAATCGCCCAGCCGATGGTCCAGGGCGGAGAATTTTGGGTCGGGTTCCGCTCGCTGCGGGTCGGAGGCTTCGGGGCGCCAGCGGTAGTCGTTCGATCTTCTTCGCGAATGCTCTCGAGCTGGCTTCGTCGCAATGCCGCGGTAGGGGTACTGCTGGCGCCCTTCGATGAGGTGCGCGTCGCGGATTCGACCATCGTCGTGCGCTGGACGGAAGGCGGGGAGGCGGCCGCGGGTGTCCATTCCCGGGTGGGCGGATACCTCACCCTGCTGGCCCGTGAGGCGGACCTCCTGCGGGAAGCGCCCGACCGGACCGCCGCGGTGCTGCAGCGCACGTTCGCGCTGGCTGCGGTCCGATCGGTGGGCGGCGACGCCGTTGCCGAGAATCGGGCGGCGCTCCTGGCTCTCGGGGGTGCTTTCGGGCATCCCTCGCTGCTCGATCTGGCCCGGGTCCCCGGCGGCGCCGAGGAAGCCCGCGGTCTGTTGGACCGTCTCCCGCTCAGCCTGCATGGGCGTCGCGATTGGGCGCGCCACTTCTTCCTGAGCGCCGGCATCGTGCAGGTGGCGCCAGACGTCTCCGAGGGAGCCGGACTCCTGAAGGAACAGCTCGATGCCGCGGCCGGCGGCACCGGGTTCTCCTTCGCCGATCTGCTTATGGACGAGGCAGGAACCCGCTTCGGGCTCGTGGCGACCCGGGACCGGGCCGGCGCCCGCTGGATGCAGGCGCAGCTCGCGAACGGGGTGCGGGAGGACGATCTCGCGCCACGCAATTCAGGTCTGCCCGAGGGTCTGAGCGCCGCCCGGCTGGAAGCCGAATTCGGCGGGGTGCGGGGTGAGGGTTTCCGCGATGTCGAGGCGGAAATCATCCGCCGGGTGGACGCCCTGCCGCTCTACCGGCTGGAACTTCCGGAGGCGGCGAAGGGCATGGGACTCCCGTCGGGTACTCTGCCCGGGACACCATGAAGCGGATCCTTCGACCGCGCTGCCCGGACCTGGGGATTCGGTGATGGCGGAGACGGCGTCGCTGCTCGACAGTTGGGAGAGCGAGGTCCAGGCCGCCTGGCTCTACCTGGTGCTCGCCGAAGTCGAGACCGGTGAAAACGAGCGTCTCTTCAAGGCGCTGTCGGCGGACGCGCTCGAGCAGAGCAAAGCCTGGGTCAAGGCGATCGAGGAGGCGGGGGGATCTCCGCCGGGGCCCTACGAAGCGCCCTTTCGGGTGCGGCTCGTGGGAACGCTCATCCGCAGGATCGGCCCCCGTTCCCTGCTCCCGGCGCTTGCCGCTCTCAAGGTGCGCGGCCTCTCCGTGTACCGGTCGGCGCCGTCGAGCCTCGAGGTGCTCCTCGCGCGCGAGACCGGTGGAATGCTCTCCCGGCCGGAGTCCCGCGATCATCTGCTCGGGGAGGAGCAGCGCCACCTCTACACCCGCGGGGCGGTGGCGCTCCATGCCGCCATCTTCGGAGCCAACGACGGACTGGTGTCCAACACCGCCCTGATCCTGGCCGCCAGCGGCGCCGGCGCCGCTCCGGGGACGGCGCTGCTCATCGGCGCCGCCGGGATGGTCGCCGGAGCGGTGTCCATGGCCGCGGGGGAGTACCTCGGGGTTCGCTCCCGGATCGAACTCTACGAGCGCCAGATCGCTCTCGAGGAGGAGGAACTGCGGCTCTATCCGGACGACGAGGCCGAAGAGTTGGCCATGATCTTCGAGGCGCGCGGGCTGGACCGCGAAACGGCGCGGGAACTCGGCAAGCGTCTCATCAGCGAGCCGGCCCGGGCGCTGGATGTCCTGACGCGCGAGGAACTGGGGCTGAACCCGGACGATCTGGGATCGCCATGGGCTTCGGCGCTGGCGTCGTTCCTGAGCTTCGGCAGCGGAGCGCTGGTCCCGCTGCTGCCCCTCGCCCTGCTGCCGGCGGCCGGCCTGGGAAGCGACGCCGCGGTGCTGGGGGCGGTGGCTCTGAGCGGGGTGGCCCTCTTCATTTCAGGAGCCGCCACCAGCCTGTTCACCGGACGGTCCGGGGTGCGCAGCGGGCTCCGCCTGGCATCCGTGGGTCTCGTGCTCTCGGGTGTCCTCTACGGCCTCGGTCTCGCCGTCCGGGCAACCCTCGGAGCCTGAATCCCGGAGGAATCATGGTGCACTCCCGTTCCCGATCGCGCCCGGTCGGCGGCTGGCCGCTGGCGCTGTTCGTTGTGTTGGCGGCTGCTGCCGGCTGCGGATCGGACGACGCTCCCGCTCCCACGGCGCCGCCGCCTCCGGAGCCGCCCCCCGTCGGGCCGCCGCCCGCCACACTCGATCTTCCCGATGACGCCGGACATTTCTTTCTGGAAGTCTGGGAGGGCCCGGCTTTCGTCCCGATCGAGTACCTGCTGGGCCGGCCCCCCCAGTACGCGCTGACCGTGGGCGGCGAGTTGTTCTACGAGGGGCCGACCATCGCGATCTTTCCGGGCCCACTCCTCCCGAACATCCAGCAGGCGAGCGTTTCCGAGGCGGATCTGGCGGCGATCATCGAGGCCACGGCAGCCACCGGTGTCTCCCAGGTGGGGGAAGAGAACATTCCCCAGCCGGAGAGCGGGCCGATCATCGCCGACATCCCGGCCACCGAGATCTATCTGCGGGACCAGCGCGGCCTGCATCTCTTGCGGGTGGACGCGCTCGCTTCATCGGCTCACACCGATCCGCGCGTCGCCGCGATCCGGGATTTGATGGCACTGCTGGACCGGGCGGCCGCGGATACGGCCGCCGAGACCTACTCCGGGGAGCGCGTGCAGGTGTACGTGAGCGCTGGGGCGATGCTTCCCGATCCGTCAGTGCTCAACGACCGGCCGTGGCCGCTCCCGGACCCGCCTCCCCCGGAGGAGGACGTGGAGGGCTTCGAGTGCCGGGTGTACGAGGGGCAGGTCGCGGCCGATCTCCTGGAGATCTTCGCCGACGCAAATCATGGCACCCGATGGGACTTCGAGGGAACCCTGCACCAACTCCTCGCACGCTCCCTCCTTCCCCGCGAAGAACCCTGCGTGGCCGGGCGTTAGGAAGCGACGCCCGGCAGCCCTCTGGAAGTCGAGAACGGCTCGGCGTTGTCGATCTAGCGGAGTCCCAGCCTCCAGCCGATCCAGCGAACGATCGCCCCGATGAGCATCCATAGGGAACGCATCGTGGTGCGCAAACTCTCTCTATTGCTTGTCATGTGTGTCACCCCTGCAACATGGCACGGGTGACACGAAAAGTCCAATTTGCAGCCTCTTCACCGGCTCCAGAACCGAATTCCCGGATGGGCGTGGATGGGTGCGGGTGCGATACCTTTGGGGTTCGGGCGGAGAGGGTGCGCTCCATCCCCGGACAAGCGGAGTTGACGAAAGGAGTTGACCGGAGGAAAGGACCGGCATCTGATGCAACGACGAGGGAAATCGGCAATTCGCCGGGTCTGGTGCGCGCTATCGCTGGCGGTGTGCGTCTTCGCGACGCCCCCGGTTGGCGCCGCCGAGACGTTCGACGCCGAGGCGTTCCACGCCTACGTCGAGCAGGCGGTCTCCGACTGGAACGCCACCGGGCTCGCCGTCGCGGTGGTGCGGGGTCAGGAACTGTTGTTCGCGCGTGGATACGGCGCCCGCGAACTCGGCAAACCCGACGCCGTGGATGCAGACACCCTGTTCTCGATCGGCTCGACCACGAAGGCCCTGACCGCGGCGACGCTGGGGATCCTGGTGGACGAGGGAAAGCTCGGCTGGGATGACCCGGTGCGGAAGCACATCCCCGAGTTCGAAGTAGCCGATCCCTGGGTCAGCGAGGCGATGACAGTACGGGATCTCCTCACCCACCGCGGGGGCCTGCCGAACACCGACCTCTTCTGGTACGGGCAGGACACCGACATGGACGAGATGCTCTCGCGGCTTCGTCACGTCGAAACGGCGTACTCGATGCGGTCCGGTTTCATCTACCAAAACGTTATGTACGCAACCGCCGGCGAGGTGGTGAAGCGCGTATCGGGGATGCCGTGGCACGACTTCGTGGACTCCCGCATCTTCGATCGACTGGGTATGGAACGCACGGTGCCGCTGATTGCCCTGACCCGAGGCCGTGACAACGTGGCCTCGCCCCACCACGTCGTGGATGGCGAGACAGTGGTGATCGAGAACGCTCCGGTGGACTCGGTGGCCGCAGCGGGTTCGGTGTGGAGTTCGGCCCGTGAGATGTCGCTCTGGCTGCGGATGCTCCTCGCGTCCGGAGTGGCTGCTGACGGAACGCGCATCCTCAGCGAGGCGGTCGTCGAGGAGATGTTCCGCCCGCAATCGCTCGTGGACCGGGCCGGGTTCTATCCGACCCAGCAACTGACGAAGCCGAAGTGGGTCACCTACGGCCTCGGCTGGTTCCAGCAGGATTACGATGGAGAGGCTCTCGATTTCCACACCGGAAGCATCGACGGAATGGTGGCCATCGCGGGCCTGATCCGGGACGAGGGAATCGGCGTCTATGTCCTTGGAAACCGGGACCATGTGGAGGTCCGGCACGCCCTCCTGCTGCGGGGTCTCGATGCCCTGCTCGGAAAGCCTGTCCGCGATTGGAGTTCGGAATTGAAGACGCTCTATGACGGTCTTGCCGAAGCGCAGGAAAAGGCGCTCGCCGCCCTTCGGGAAACGCGGACGGAAAACACCACCCCACACCTGGCGCCGTCCGGGTACGCGGGAACCTACCGGCACGAGGTTGGCGGTGAAATCGTGGTCCGGGCCGGGGACGAGGGGCTTCGCCTCGAGTACGGCCCGGGCCTCCGGGGGCCGTTGACCCACTGGAGCCACGAGACCTTCCGGGTCGCGTGGGACGCCCGCTGGCGCGGCGAAGTGCTGATCACGTTCCAGCTCGACCCGGCCGGCAGGCCAGCCGGCCTGTCCTTCGGAGAGACCCGGTTCGTCCGGGTCCCCGGATAACTTGACCGGTAGGGCATTCGTTTCTATCCTGTCGGCGTGACTACGGAATCCGCGACGAACTTCTGGCAACGATTTCCCGGCGCGAACAGCCGTCTCGTGAAGCGGTTGGCCGGCGCAGCTTTCCTGTTCTTCCTGATCAAGGGGCTGATCTGGCTCGGAGTGGCGGCCGCCGCCGCCTGGGCGGTAATCCGGTAACCGTCATGTCCGGCGGACTCGCCGATCGCCTGAAGGCGGCTACCGCCGAACAGCACGCGGACGCCGAGAACCACGTGTTCCTGCGAGCTCTGGTTCGGGGCGAGGTTTCCCGCGCCGCGCTCGTTACGCATCAGTCGGGACTTCTCGACCTGGTCCGGATCATCTACTCGCGGCTCCTTGCGCAGGGACCCGACTGGAGCGCCTTTGCCAGCGCGATGAAGGGGCACGCCGATCGGCTGGTGCTGGATCTGGAGAGTCTGGATGCCGGCCCGCGGCGGTCCGCGGCGTCTCCCGCGGTCGTTCAGTTTCAGGACGCGCTGGGCGGCGAGTCCTGGAGTCCACAAGCGGCCCTCGGCGCCTTCTACGTGATCGAGGGCTCCATGAACGGCAACCGCTTCATCCGGCGCGCGGTGGAGGAACAGCGCCCGGAGTTGGCGGAGAGTCTTCGCTACTTCGACCCCTACGGAGACCACCAGCGGGCCCGCTGGAAGGATTTCCGGAGCGCCATCGACCGGACGGGCGCGACCCTCGGCGATCCGGAAGCGGCGGTTCACGCTGCCCGGCGAACCTTCGTGGTGGCGGGCGAACTCGCCGGCGAAGCCCAGGCCGCCGAGCTGGCGGCCGCCTGAGCCGGCCGGCGGCGCCGGCGATGGCCGACTGCTGGATCGCGCTGACCACGCTCGCCTCCCGCGACGAGGGCGAACGGCTCGCGGCAGTCCTGGTGGAGGAGCGGCTCGCTGCCTGCGTTAACGTGATCGGCGCGGTGGCATCGATCTACCGGTGGGAGGGCGAGGTGCAGCGCGATGAGGAAGTGCTCCTCCTGATGAAGACGACCGCGGCGGGTGTCGGACCGCTGAAGGGGCGGGTGCTTGAACTCCACCCGTACGACACCCCCGAATTCCTCGCCTTCGAGGTCGGCGTCGGCTCGCCCGGCTACCTCGACTGGGTGGCCGAAGCCATGGTGTCCCCGAGCTCGGGGACCGCGCCTTCCTGAACGTTTCCCGGTTCTGGCCGGCGAAGACGCCTCAGGCTCCCTACTCCGCGATCCTTACCGCCTTGAGTTGCGCCCGCAGTTCCTCGTTCCCCGGTGCGTCCACGAAGGTGTCGAACTCGAGGAAGTAGTTCCCCGGGTCGTAGCCCACGAAGACCGTCACCCGGTCGCTCTCGCTGGTGATTCCGGTACGGGAGCGGTACCCCTCGGATGCCTCGAGGTGGTCGTACCAGGGTTGCACGTCGTCCACGAAGAAGCTCACCGTGACCGCCTTGTCCTCGGTGAAGGAGTGCATGCCGCGGGTGGAGTCCACGAGCGCGATGAATCCGGCGTAGGAGGTGCGCAGCCCCTTTACCCAGCCCTGGTCCAGGCTCTCGGGGAAGCCGAAGGTCGTCTGGTACCAGTCGAGCATCTCCGGGATGTTCGGGTAGTAGAGCCAGACGATCATGGCCTCGAACCCCATCCCCGGCCCCGCCGCCGCGTCGTCCCCGCCGAGCGGTTCGGTGGTGTCCAGGATCGGCATCAGGTCCACGTTCTCGGGGTGGGGCAGAAACCGCTCGAACTCCAGGATGTAGCCACCCGGGTCGAAGACCGTGAAGCCGTGGTGGGGGGCCTCCGGATCCGCGGCCTCCGGATCGAAACGGCTCCGGAAGTTGGCGCCCGCTTCGTCGAGCCGCTCCTGCCAGGCGGCGAGGTGATCGGTAATCAACGCGAAGGCCACCGTCTTCGGTTCGTCGGCGCTGTGCATGCCCTCCGCCTCGTCCACCAGCGTGAGATACGCCGACTCCGCGACCTGGAACATCTTGGCGAACCCGAAGTCCGCGGCAAGTGGCAGCCCGAGAGTGTCCCGGTAGAACGCCTCCGCCTCGGCGAGGTTGGAGTAGTAGAGGAAAGCGTTCTGGGCGAGGATCGGCGGCAGCGAATCCGTCGAATCGACCGTGGATTCGGCTGGCGTTTCCGGCGTTTCGGGGGGCGCCGAACAGGCGGCGGCGAGGATCAGGGCAGGGAGGAGACGGTGCATGGTCCGGAAGGTAACACCCGTGCCTCAGCTCCGGAAACGGGGTTCCTCAGGAGGGTTTTTCGTAGAGAACCCGGCCCCCCACGATCGTCATCTCCACCTTGACGTCCAGGAGCCCCTCGGGCTCGACCGTCCGCGGATCCGCCGAGAGCACCACGACGTCGGCGAGCATCCCCGGCGCCAGGGTCCCCTTGATTCCCTCTTCGCGAGTCACGAAGGCCCCGTTCCGGGTGTAGCCGATGAGGGCCTCCTCGATGGAGATCGCTTCCTGGGGTCCGCCGTAGATCTCTCCGGACATCCCCTTCCGGGTGGTTGCGGCATAGAGCCCCACCATTGGCCCGATGGGCAGGATGTCGCTCGAGAGCGCGACGAACACCCCCCGCTCCATCGGCGAGCCGACCGGGTTGTTCCGCTCGAGGCGATACCCGTCCAGGTACTCCCGGTAACGGCCTTCGAGCGTATAGGTGAAGTTGGGCTGCTGGATGATGAGGATCCCGAGTTCCGCCATCCGGTCCATCGTCTCGTCCGAAGGCGGCACCGTGAAGTGGTTCAATGCATGCCGGTGGTCCGGCCGCGGCTCGTCGGCGAGGGCGTCGGCGAAAGCGTCCACCGTGAGTTCGATCGCGGCGTCCCCGATCGCATGGAAGGCGAACTGCCACCCCATCGCGTGCGCCTCGCGGACGATGGCCCGAAATTCCTCTTCGGGACGGACCAGGCTGCCGCGGTAGGACTCCTCGCCCCGGTAGGGCTCCTTGGTGTAGGCCGCCGGACCGGTGAAACCACCATCCACGAACACCTTGAGCGGTCCCACCCGGAGACGCTCGTCGCCCTCGCCGCTCAACCGGCCGAACGCCTCCATGGCCTCGGTACCCGCCCAACGCACCTGGACGGCGGCGCGGGGCAGTTCGTCCCCGAACTCGGCATAGACGGATTCCCACTCCCCAAAACGCGAAGGCGCCACGCCGGCGTGGACGATGCTCGTAATCCCGAGACCCAGCAGGTCGCGGAGCGCGGCGATGAAGCTCTCGCGGAGTTCCTCCGGGGTGGCGTCGGGCACGAGGCGCGAGACGAGGTCCTGCCGCTCCCGGATCACCCCGTTCAAGGCGCCGTCCGGGCCGCTCTCGATCACTCCGCCATCCGGTTGCGGCGTGTTCCGGTCCACCCCGGCGAGCGATAGCGCGAGGCTTGAGGCCACCGCGCTGTGGCCACCGGCCCGGGTGAGGATGACCGGGTTCTCGGGAGCAGCGGCGTCGAGGTCGGCCCTGAGCGGCCGCCGCTGCTCCCGGACCTCGTCCTCGGACCACCCGTAACCGGTGATCCATTCCCCCGTGCCGAGTTCGTCGGCCTTGGCCGCCACCAGGTCCTGGAGTTCCTCGATGGAGGAGATCCCGGCCAGCGGAATGTGCCGGCGCGCCCGGCCGCGGATGTGGATGTGCGCGTCGTTGAACCCGGGCATCGCGGTGCGTCCGGCGAGGTCCATCTTGCGCTCGGCGGCGTAGCGGTCGAGGAGTTCGCTGCCGCCCACCGCCAGCACCCTGCCGCCCTGAATCGCGATGGCGGTCCCGGTCGTCCCCGCTTCGTCAAGCACCAGCACGGTACCGGAGTGCAGCAGCAGATCCACCGGTTCCGGAGCGGTACAGGCGGCCGAGGCGGCGACCATCCCACCTGCCAGGCCGGCCAGCCGCCACACGGTCCGGCCGGCTGCCGGCGTTCTGCTCACCGCTGGATTTCGACCTCGGCGGCTTCCCCGAGGCCGAGGTAGATCCGGACGCGAACGAGTTCCTCGCCCCGCACCCGGAAGAACGCGGCTCCCGGGATGTGCCAGCGGGTTTCGTCCTCCAGGCGGGTGCCGGCGATCGTGAACTGGGCGGCAATCAGCGCCCCGCCCCAGGGGCCTTCCGCTGCGGCCCACACGGTCTCCGAAATCTCGCCGGCGGTGGCCACCTGCGGGCGAATGGAGTGGTCCTTCCACTCGGCAAGCAGTCGGTCCACGAGCAGCCCGACCTTCTCGCGCCCCCAGTAGGTCGCCTCTCCTCGCTGATAGTCGCCGGTCGGGCCCTGGATGTGGAGTGCGTCCTCGGCGTAGAGGGCGAGGAACGCCGCCCGGCTCGCTGCGCTGCCGTCGAGGTCGTTCAGCAGGCGAAACCACCTCTCCGCAACACCTTGGCCCGTGACTTCACTGCCGGTTTCCTGGGGAGCTTCCGCGGAGGTGGCTGGCGCCGGAGCGGCGGTGAGAAACGCCGCCCCAGTCGCCAGGACGAGGAACACGCGGCGCCCGGAAATCACGGGTTCGGAGCATATCGCCGGAACTGCTTCCCCGGACCGTTCCCCGGGGAGTCCCGGTTCGGGGTGTCCCAAACCGGGGCTCGTCAGGAAGGTGTCAGGGGAGGACTTCGCAGGACTCGCTGGAACAGGAGGCGATGGGTTCGCCGGAACAGGCCGGCCCCAGGAAACGGAACTGGAGGGAGGTCTCCTCCTCGAACCAGGACTCCCCCGGCCAGTTGATCTGCAGTTCGTGACGGATGCCGGCGGTCATGGCGTGAACCTGCCAGGCGCCGATGCCGAACGTGGGGATGGACCGTGGGGTGCTCCCGCCCTCGTAGAGGTCGTGGTAGGGGCCGATCAGCTCGAAGCGGGTATCCAGCGCCCCGGCGGCCAGATCGATTCCGAGGGTCGAGGCCAGCATGGTCGAATCCCGGGACTCGCGCCATTCCTCCTGCCGCCAGGGTTCGGCCCGGATCGTGACTCCGGGACAGGGTGACGCCCCCGCCTCGACGATCGTGACCGCGACCGGGTCGCCGAGAGTGGCGCTCGACGCGGCGCCGGTGGGTGCGAAAGCGAGGGCGAGAACTTCCTCCCCTTCAGCGAAGAGGGAATCGGTGAGCGCCCTGATCTCAACGGAAGCCACTCCGGAGATGTCCTCTCCCGCCGGAATCACGACTGTCGCCGCGTCGAACGCAAAGTCCTCCGGGGACGCGCTATCCGGACGGGTGCTGATTCCGAGGGCCGTCGAGGAGGTCAGTTCGCGCACGCGGTACTCGATTGCGACCGTCAGGGTTTCTCCTTCCCGAACTTCAAGTGCGCCTGCGGTGAAGGAAGCGCTGAAGGGAGGAGGAGGCGGGGGTGCCGGCGGTGGCGCCGTAGGCGTGCGGGTCGGGCCTTCGTCGCAACCCGCAAGGATGATGGCGAGGGCGGCAGCTCCGAGCGTGCGCCTCAACGCGGTTCCTCCAGAAGCGAAACCGCCCGGCCGCCGCGCAGGGAAACCGGTGGCGCCCGCGTCACGCCCCCGCTGGTGACGGCCAGCGGGCGGAGAAAGTACTGGTCATCGGCCCGGGTCGCGGCGCCGGCATCGAGGAGCGAGCCATGGGCGCTCCCCAGGACCATGGTGCCGGCGGCGAGCAGGTAGTCTCCGGGCCGCAGTCCTTCGATCAGGAACTCTCCCTCGCGATCGGTAAAGGCGTTCACCGTGAAGCCCAGGCCGTCCGCGGAAATCCGGGTGGCGACCACCCGCGCGAATCGCGCCGGCTCGCCGTCGAGCATCACCCGTCCCCCGATGCTCCCGGTCCCCTCGATGAACCCGGCGGCCGGCCGCAACAGCGACGCGGCGACGGCGTCGTCGTCGGTGAGTTCGTGGTCGCGATCCCCCCCGTAGGACATCTTGGGATCCTGTCGCCAGACCGCCGACTCGAAGTTGCGGCGCCGCCAACTGCTGTCCCAGGTGGGGAACATTCCGGAATGGCCGAGACCCAAGCAGTGTCCGAATTCATGGATCAGGACGTTCATTCCCCAGGAATCGAAGTGGGCGACGTGCCGGGGTGACAGGTTGACGTCGCACTCGACCAGCTCGCCGCCCCGGATGAATAACGCCGCGTAGGAGGCGGAACTGTCCCGGTTGTGGACCCGCACCGCATTGATGCGCTCGCGCTCCCGATGCAGCTCGGGACCCAAGCCGGCCACCCTCCATCGGATGGCGGCGGTGGGAATGTCCGACCAGGCGTCGAGCGCCGCTTCGATGTAGGGAACCGCCTCTTCCCGGCTCGCGAAGGGCGGATCCTGGGTCTCCTCATCCGGATCCACCCACGGTTCGGTCCACCCCGGGGAATCGGAAACGACCCAGGCAAGGGTCTGGAAGGGGCCCCAGACTTCGGCACTCCAGCGGACACCGTCCGCCGCTACCGGAATGATCGGATGGTCCACGGTCGGCCGGAAGAAACGGTAGCCGTGGGCGTCGCCCCACGGCGCGATCAGCATCGCGAGCGCCAGGGTAGTGAACCTCCTCCTGCGGCCGGAGCTGAAGCGTCGCCGGGTTGAGGACCGTTGCGGGTGCGAGTCGCTCGCGATCATCGGCTGGAATGTCCTCGGAAACCGTGAGACACGGCGAGCAAGCCGGATGCCGAACCTGGCTTTACCGGGCTGCCGCGCAGCGGGCGATGAAGTGATCCTGCTCGGTGCTCAGCGGCGCGTTCTCCGCGCAGCGGGTGAGGGCGACGGCGGCCTCGTCGAACCGGTCGAGGGCGGTCAACGCCTCGGCGCGGAACCAGAGCGCCCGCGCCTCCTGGGCGCGGTGCGGACGCCCGACACCGAGGTTTTCGGGATAGGTGAGCGCCCGGTCGAAGTGGCCGAGCGCGGTTTCCGCGTCTCCCGCCGCGAGTGTCCGCCGGCCAAGTTCGATCTCGGCACGCGAGAACAACTGCCAGACCGTGGCGTCCCCCTCCCGGAAGTTGATCCTCGTCGCCGCCAGCATCGCGACCGTCTCGGAGAACCGTCCGGTGGCGTTGAGCGCCCGGGCAGTTTCGATGGTGACGTCATGACGCCGACGGGCGCCCGTGGGAATCATCCCGAGGGCGTCCACGGCGTCCGCGGGCCGTCCTTCGTCGAGCAGCAGCCGGGCGAGATCGCGGTAGAGGGTCTGGTCGGCGGGCCGGGCTGCGATCGCCTGGCGGAAGCGGCTCTCGGCGTCGGCCGCCCGTCCTCCGAGCTTCCAGTGGACCATGCCGAGTGCGCGGTGGGCGGTCGAGAGCTTGGGATCCAGTGCGGTTGCGGTCTCCCAGGCCGCGGTCGCATCCTCATAGCGTCCGAGACCGGCGAGCAGGTGGCCGAGCAGTAGCCGGGGGGTGGCCGACGCCGGAAGGTGCTCCGCCGCGGACCGCAGCACCGGCAGTGACTCGGGCCGCGAAGGGAACGCGTAGTCGAGCCGGGCGGCAAGCGCCTGCTCGCGGTAGAGCTCCGCCGGCTCGCCGTCGGCCCAGGTGGCCGCGTGGAAGAGGAGGACCGGTCCGGGATCGAACCCGGCGTCCTTCCGCAGCCCTTCGAGCACCTCGAGGGCCACGTCGGAGAGTCCGAATTCCGCCAGCGTCAGCAGCAGCTCGGTGAAGGCGAACTCGGGCTCGCCCGCGAGGGCCGCCATCGCCCCCGCCGCTTCGACCCGTCCCGCTCCGTCCGCGACGTGGAGCCGGACCGCCCAGGGAATGAGTTCCACGGTGCCCCGCTCGATCGCGCGGTCGGCCAGTTCCGCTGCTCGCTCGGTGGCCCCGGCGCGGAGGAGGGCCAGTGGCAGCAGTTCGGGGGCGGACCCGCGGAGGGCCGCGGCGGCCTCTCGGCCGTCTCCCTGCCGGGCCTTGATACGCCCGATCAGCCGCCAGGCCGGGCCCTCCGCTCCGGAGAGCTTGGTGGCCAGGTAGGCCGAATCGAGGGCGCCTTCCGCATCGCCGAGCCGGTAGCGGGCCACCGCCTGGAGGAAGCGTGCGAAACCGTGTTCGGGATCCGCGGCGGTGACGGTCGCGAGTCGATCGGACGCGCTCTCGTAGAGCCCCGCCTTCAGGTCCATCACGGCCAGTCCGACCCCGGCATCCGCGTGTTCGGGGGCGAACGCGAGGGCGCGCTCGTAGAGGCGGCGCGCCTCCGCCCGGTTGAGATCCTTGTCGGCCCGCTCCGCCGCCTGAAACGCCTCCTCGGCGTTTGCGGGTTCCACGGCTTCGGCGAGCTGCGGAGGAGTCTCGACCGGGATTTCCAGCGGCGAACGGTAGGAGAGCACGCTTCGCTCGCCGGCGGTCACCGTGACCTCGATCGAGCCGCCCCCGCTGCCGGGCCATTCCACCGTCGCGACCGCCTCCGGGGTCAGGTCCAGCGTTTCGGAGTGCGTCGTCCCGCCGCCGCTCAGCCGCACGGTCGCCCCGGGCAACCCCCGGGTGGCCAGGAGCAGGAACCGGGTTCCGCGGTCGTCGTTCACCCGTTCGACCACCACATCGGGAGTCGCGAACTCGAAGCCCTCGCCGAGCCCGAAGACCGGGGTCCACTGCTCGCGCCAGGCGACCTCCTGGCTCGGATACACCCAGGCGTAGTCCGACTGGGTGGGCAGCGGCCCGCTCTGCACCTCGATGTAGGGACCGTCCTCGTCGGTGAGGGCGCGCTGGTTCATCATCCCGTCGTCCCCCTGTCCCCAGGTCCAGCCTTTCTTGCCGGGAAGCTCCCGGTGGTCGGCGGTCTGGACGATTCCGCGGTCGTCCCCCGAGTCGTAGGCCCCGAAGAAGTCGTGAACCGCCCGGTAGGCGAAGATGGACGTCGGTTCGGGGTAGTTGGGAAGGCGGGTCATGTCTACCCCGTCATCCTCCGGGAAGCGGTAGAAGGTGGTCCCGAAGTGGTCGGAGGCGAGCGACATGGGGTAGATGAAACGGGTGCCGTCCCGCTGGGGGAAGGCGGTGTTGTTCCAGAAGTAGTACGGGTGGGGGAGGTCGGTAGGGTTGAAGATCGAGATCTCCTGGTCGAGCCGGGCCACCCCGGGACGGAGCGTGAGGCGAACTTCCCAGCCGGTCCGGAAGGTCTGCTCGATTTCCCCGATCACCAGGGTCGCCGACCCGTCCTCGTTCTGGACGCCGGTGACGTTGACCGGCGAATAGCTGGTGACGGTGTGGCCCTGGGGGCCGCGGTTCCACTCGATCCCGCCCGAGACCCAGGCCCCGCGCAGCGCGATCAGGCCGGGCCGGATGACCCGGTTGTTGTAGAACATCTGTTCGTTCTCGCGCTTGTCGAGGACCCACTGGATGCGGCCTCCGATCTCGGGGAGGCAGGCCACCTTGAGGTATTCGTTCTCGATGAAGATGGCGCGCCAGGTGTGCTCCGCCCGCTCGGTCCCGAGGTTGTCCTGCATCGTGTACGGATAGACGATGGAACCGTCGGTCTCCCGGAACTGCGGGTTCGGATCGTCGGGTAGCAGGGCGTAGGTCGGGAGGGTCAGTTCTCCCTCCCAGACGCGCACCGCCTCCTGGGCGGCCACGGGAGCCGAAACGGCAATCGCCAGCAGGAAAACTGTGGTTCTCCGGATCCCCGGTCGTGGGAAGAACATCTTAGTCACCTCACGTGAGCGGGGAGAGGCTATCCCCGATGGCGCCCGCTACGCGCGAGACCCGGTTTGTGGATCACGGAACGAAGCGCAGCGGGCGGAATGCTTCCGGAACGTGGAAGCTCGGACTGCCCGTCGGCGACCAGGCGGCGAAGACGGCCCCCGCCTCCGGCGCCTCGGGTCCGCCCGGACGCTTGATACGGAAGACGTTGAAGGGAATTTCGATGCCGGGGCGGGGAGGGCCGGACAGGCCGAGGCCCTCCCACGGCAGGAAGAGAGTTCCTGTCCAGCGGTCCTCCGACGTGGAGACCGCGGTCTCCATGCCGGCTACCGAGAAGCCGCGATCCATGGGTCCGATGGGGTCGGAAGCAGTTTCGTCCGGACCGAGCCGCCGGAGGTCACAGACCACATTCGCCGGGTTCAGCTCCACTTCGACGTAGCGTCCGTCGCCCAGCGGGTCGAGGAAGATCTCGACCACCTCTTCCTCCCAGAGCGGGTCATCGCGCTTCGTCATGGTGAACCACGGCGCGTCGTCCTCGGACTCGAAGCGCAGGTGGAGGCCGCGCTCGTTCCACAGCGCGCGGAACCGCGTGCGGTAGGGCTCCGGTCCCCAGCCGATCTCCCGGGCGCCATCCCACTCCCGTCCGTCCGCGGCCAGGAGCGCGGCGTCCTCGACCGCGACTCGGCGGACTTCGTACACGGGGGAGGTCTGCACCAGGAGAGTGAAGAGAATCAGGGCAAGCATCGGTCGGGTGAATCCTTACTCACCTCCGCCAGGTGCTTATGATGGACCATCGGCCGTTTCGGGAGCTTCCCGGCGGCTCTCTCCAGGAGGAGGCGGAATGATGCGCGCGAAACGGCGAATCTCCCTCATCTGGGCGGCTCCGCTGCTGGGGCTCCCGCTGCTGCTCGCGTCCTCGCTACGCGAGCCCGCCGAAGGCGCCGGGATGAGCGTCAACGGGATGGTGGTGACCTCTCATCCGCTCGCGGCGCAGGCCGGGCTTCGCATGCTCCAGGCAGGCGGGAACGCCTTCGACGCCGCGGTGGCGAGCGCGGCCGTGAAAGCGGTCGTGGAACCGCTGATGTCCGGGCTCGGCGGCGTCGGGGGCTACGCCCTGATCCACGACGCAAAAACGGGGGACATCCGGTCGGTGGACTTCATCGGCGCGGCTCCAGCGGCGGCGGATCCCGAAGCGTTTACCGCGGGGAGCCAGCTCTGGGACCGGACCCACCCCGCCCGCGACAGCTTCCTGGCGCCGCTCGTTCCCGGAAACCTCGCCGGCTGGACGGCGCTTCTCGAGGAGTACGGCTCGATGTCCTGGGCCGAAGTCCTGGCTCCGGCGATCGAATACGCCGAGGGGGGTTTTGCGGTCACCCCCGCGGTGAACGGCTCCTTTGGAACCAGTGGGTTCGGCGCCGACGTGGCGCGCTACCCCTACGGCGCCAGCATCTTCTTCGAGGCCGGCAAGCCCTGGCCGGTGGGCGAGATCCTGAAACAGCCCGACCTGGCGAAGACCTTCAGGGCGATCGCCGCGGACGGGCCGGAAGTGTTCTACGGCGGAAGGCTGGCGGAGACCGTCGTGGACTTTTTCCGACAAAACGGCGGCATCCTCACCGTGGAGGACTTCCAGAACTATCGGGCTCGCTGGAGCGAACCGCTCTCGACTACCTACCGGGGCCACACGGTTTACAGCCAGCCGCCGGGCGGCTCGGGGATGACCGTTCTCCAGACGCTGAACATCCTCGAGCAGTTCGATGTGCCGGCGCTCGAACACAACTCCGAGGAGTTCGTCCACCTGGTCTCGGAGGCCATGAAGCTCGCCTTCGTGGACGAGGACGCCTACAACACCGGGAAGGACTACGCCCGGATCCCGCTCGACCGGCTGCTCTCCAAGGAATACGCGGCCGAACAGGCGGCCCGGATCGACCCGTCGCGCGCCCGGTTTCACGCGGCGGTCCACTCCACGAACGACCTGCCCACCGCGGTCGAGCACACCACCCACCACACCGTGGTGGACAAGGACCACAACGTGGTGACGATCACCCAGACGCTCATGCTTCCGGCGGGAGTGGTGGTGCCCGAGACCGGGATCATCTTCAACAACGGCATGTCCTACTTCAGCCTGGATACCGAGGACGTGAACGTCATCGAGGGTGGTCAGCGGCCGCGCTTCGTGATGAGCCCCACCATCGTGACCCGCTACGGCAAGCCCTACTTCGCGCTCGGATCGGCGGGAGGCTGGACGATTCCCCAGACCATCGTGCAGGTGCTGGTGCGAGCGCTGGATTACGAGATGGACGCGCCGGCGGCGGTGGACGCGCCGCGTTTCGTGGTCCGCTACCTGGCGAACTCGATTCCGTACATGGACGGAACCGATCTCGTCCTGGAAAAGGACTTCTCCGACGAGGTGCGGGAGGCTCTGAACGCCCGGGGCCACCGTCTCCGACAGCCGCCGAACCGGATCGGAATGCTGAACGCGATCAAGATCTATCCCGGTTCGGGAGTCCTCTCCGGCGGACCCGACAAACGGCGCGAGGGCCACGCCGCCGGCTGGTGATCGTCCCGCCGCGCCGGCCGATCTCGTTTCGAGCCGTGCCCCCTCTGGAATAAACTCGGGTTCAGGTCCGGAGGAGGCGTGTTGCTCGGATTGAACAGCCAGAAGATCCAGGCGTCCATCGGCGTCGCCTGGGGCTTCGTGTTCCTGGTCGGCGGCGGTGTCGGCAGTTGCTCCCTGGTCTCCGGATCCGCTCCTCCGGCCCCAGCGCAGGAGGCGGCTCCGGAGTTGCCGAGCGACTTCGTCGAGACTCCCGGCGCCGGCCCCTACCGGGCGCAGGAGTGGTGGCGGGCCTTCGCCGATCCGGCGCTCGACCAGGTGGTCGAATCGGTGCTCGCTTCCAACTTTTCCGTCGCGGAAGCGGTGGCCCGGGTCGAACAGGCCAGGACGCGGGCTCGGCTGGCCGACGCGGCGATCCTGCCGGTGGTCGGAGCCCGCGCCGGGGTCGATGCTTTCGACGTGCCGACCAACGCCGCCATTGGCGCGCAGCTCGAGGATCTCGGCCTTGACTTTCCGCTTCCCGACCGGCTGGGTTTCCCGACCTATTCCCTGAGCGCCGACTTCGCCTACGAAGCCGATTTCTGGGGCCGCGCCCGTCACACCGCGCTCGCCGCGGGATCCGAGCTGCTCGCCTCGGAGTTCGACCTGCAGGCCGCACGTATCGGAATCCTCGCCGAGACGATCGCGGCTTACTTTGAGATCGGCCATTTGCGGCGGCAACTCACCGTCACCCGGCGGCAGGTAGAGGTACTGGAGGAGCGCGAGCGGCTGGTCAGGGGTCGCTACGAACGCGGACTCGCGAGGTCGAGCGACCTCTACCGCGTGCGCCAGGCGCTTTCGGCCGCCGAGGCCGGAATGCCCGGAATCCAGAACCAGCTTGCCGAGGCGGAATCCGGGCTCGCGATCCTGCTTGGTGGGTATCGCAAGGATGTGATGGCGATCCTTCCCGATTCCCTTTCTTCCGCCCTTGCCGTGGATCCTGTGCCGGCCGGAATCCCGGCGGACCTCCTGTCGCAGCGGCCGGACGTCCAGGCGGCGGGACACCGGCTGGAGGCCGCCAGCCACGCCGCCGAAGCGCGTCGCGCGGCGTTGATGCCGCAACTCTCGCTCCGTGGGTCCATCGGGCTCCAGAGCACGGATGGCGGCGGGCTGTTCGACGTGCAGCAGTGGTTCGCGAACCTGGCGTCCAACCTGCTTCGGCCGGTGTTCGACGGCGGCCGCCTGGCGAAGGGCGTCGAATTGGCCGAGTTCCGTTTTGACGAACTGGCCGCTGCCTACGGGCAGACGGTGGTGACCGCGGTGAACGAGGTGGAAGCGGCCCTTGCCACGCTGAGGAACGAGGGCCGTCGCCGCGCATCGTTGCTGGCGCAGCAGGAGGAGGCGCAAGCCTCCGTGGGTCTCCAGAAAGAACGCTACGAGTCGGGGGTAGGCGGCTACCGCGACCTGCTGGACGCCACCGGGAACCTCCTGGAGGTGGAATCCGCTCTCGCGGGTTCCGAACGGAACCTCTCTCTTGCCCGTTTGGCCATTCACCGCGCCCTGGGAGGCGCCTGGACGCCTCCGGACGAGATCGCCCGCGCACCGATGGACGGATCCCGCGCCACGGCCAAAGGAGCGACGGACCGATGAATCGAACCAAGGGATATGTCCTGGCGGCGGCGATCCTGCTGGCATCCTTCGGGATTGCGGCCCTGCTGGTCGCCCAGCGGCCGGAACCCGAGCGGCGGGAGCCTCCCTCGCAGATTCCCTTCGCGTCCACCGCCCCGGCGGTCGCCGGCTCCGGCGCAATTCCGGTGTACGGCAGCGGAACCGTGCGGCCTCGGGTGCAGGTGGACGTGGCCGCGGGGGTGAGCGGACGCGTGGTCTGGGTCGATCCGGCTTTCGAAAGCGGCGGCCGGGTGACCGAGGGCCAGGTCGTCTTCCGCCTCGACGACGCCGACTACCGCCACCGGAGAGAGCAGGCGCGCGCCAGCGTCGCCGTCCAGCAGGTCGAGTTGCTGAAGGTCGAGGAAGAAGCACGGATCGCGAAGGAGCAGTACGCTGCGTTCCGAAGCCGGGCGGGCGATGGACAAAACGCGGACGTCAGTCCCCTGGCGCAGTGGGAGCCCCAACTCGAGGCGGCGCGGGCTGCCCTGGAACGGGACCGCGCCCTCCTGGCGGAGGCCGAACTCCTGCTCTCGCGGACCGCGGTCCAGGCGCCCTTCGACGCCGTAGTCCGGCACGAAACGGTGGGCGTCGGGCAATTCGTGACCGCCGGAATGAGCGTGGGAGCGATCTACGCCTCCGATGCGGTCGAGATCGTGGTATCCCTTTCCGACGCCGACGCGGCGCTCATCCCGGGCCTTTGGGAACTTCGGGCCGGCTCCGGAGACACCAGGGTTGCAGCCCGCGTCATCGCCAGGCACGGAACCACCAGCTATGCCTGGGCGGGAACCGTGGACCGATTCGAGGCGGCAGTGGACGAAGGGACCCGGACTCTCGATGTGATCGTGCGCGTCCCGAACCCCTTCGTGGGTGGTTCCCCGGTGGAGGGCCGCAACGGGAGCGAGGGCGCCGAATCTCCGGCCGGGCTCTCGGCGCCGCCCCTGCTGGTCGGTCAGTTTGTGGATGTCGAGATTGGCGGCGCCGCTCCCGAGGCGTACTTTCGGATCCGGCGTCTGGCGCTCAGGCCGGGCAACGAGGTCTGGGCGCTCAGAGACGATGCGGTGACGATTGTGCCGGTTCGCGTGCTCCAACGCTTCAACGACGACGTGTACGTCACCGGTGGACTACAGGACGGCCAGAAGGTGGTCGTGGGTGGGATCCAGTTCGCGACCGAGGGAATGCGGGTGCGGACAGCGGAGTAGCGCTCGAAGCGAAGTTCGATCACCTGGAATTCAGATCCGCCGGGTGGGGCGGCGGAGGAGCTACGAGTCTTGGGCGAGAATGCCGGTCAGTACGCATGAGTGAATCCACGCTCTCTCCGTACCCGGAGGGCTGGTATTTCGTTGCCACCCGGCGGTCCCTGGAGAAGGTGAAGCTCATCCAGAAGTCCTGGATGGGAAAGAACATCGTCGCCTGGTGCGACGATGCCGGCGGGATCTCGGTGGCCGAGTCGGTCTGTCCGCACCTCGGGTCCGAACTGGGCCCCGCCGCCGGCGGCCGGGTGCGCGATGGCCGTCTTGTTTGTCCCTTTCACGGCTACGAGTTCGACGTCAGCGGGCAATGCGTCGCCACTCCCTTTGCCCCGCCGCCGAAGACCGCGAAGCTGACGGCATTCGAGACGCGGGAAATCCTTGGCATCGTCTTCGCCTGGTGGGGCATCGACCGACGACCCCCTCAGTGGAGCCTTCCCGAAGAGCCTTCCGGCGGGGACGACTGGTGTGAATTGGCGTTCCGGACTCTCCGGTTTCGGGGACACCCCCAGGAAACGAGTGAGAACGCCGTGGACATGGCGCACCTCCGGTACGTGCACGGCTACGGCAATGTCGGTCGGGTCGGCGCGGTAACCGTGGACGGCGCCCATCTGGTGAGTAGCTTTGACTTCAGGCGCACGCAAAGCGTCGCCGGGATCGTGGATCTCGCGTTCGATGTCTCTGCCACCGCCCATGTCGTCGGGCTCGGATATTCGTTCGTGGAGTTCCACGAGCGGTCCATTGGAATGGACGGGCGCCTGTGGGTGCTAGCGACGCCCGTCGATGGCACGCTGATCGATCTGGTGCTGGTCAGCCAGTTGCGGCGGCTCAGGAAACCGAAACGGCCGATCGTGGGGCTGAGATTCCTCCCCCCGGCCCTCCGCACCGACCTCATGAACAAGTTGATGCTGACCTTCCAGAAGCACGACGTCAGGCAGGACGTGGAGATCTGGAGCCGGAAACGGTACCGGTCGCGCCCGAGCCTGTGCCGCTCCGACGGCGAGATCGGGATGTACCGGCGCTACTGCCGACAGTTCTACGCCGAGCCCGCGAATCGCGAGGCTACGCGGCCTTGAAGCGCCAGCCGTACATCACGCGTCCGTAGAAGTTGAACCATTTCCTGGCTTCAGGATCCTGGAACGGGTAGCCGGCTCCGAGCTGCCTCGCCGTCACGAGGCCGGAAACGAAACAGGTCTCCTGGCTGTTGATCAGGGTGTGGGCGCCACAGTGCCAGGTTCGCCTCCGGCCCTGAACGAAGCGAAACATCTGGGTCAGAAACGTCACGTGAGGCACGTCGTGCACGATGTGCTGAAACCACCACTTCTTGACGATCTTGCTGTCGTCGATATGACTGATCGGGTTGTAGGTCACGAGGCATGGCTTGTCCGACCTGTTCGCCCACGGCTGCTGGTTGTGCATGATGTAGGTGATTTCGTAGTTGTCGGGCCTCGCACCGTACTGCTCGATGTGGTTGCTCCGGGTGGCCAATGGCTGGACCTCATTATCCGGAAGGACCGAGGCGTCCGAGTGGACGACCGTATGGTTGTGCAGTTCGCTCTCGTACCGGATCGAGGAGAGGAGCCAACCCTCCAGCCGCGTCGGCTTGTCCAGGAGCATCAGCGTCTGGTTCGCGTTGCACGCGAAAACGACGTCATCGAACGTCTCGGTCGTACCGTTCTCGTCCTCTACGACTACTTCGGTACGGCGCCGGTGAACCTTTCGCACGGGCCGGTTCAGGTAGATCTTCTCCGGGAAGGCCGCGGAGAGCTCCTGATAGATCCGCCGCGTTCCCTGGTCCCACGTCTGCATCGGCGTCGCGGTTTCGATGTCGAAGAAATCCAGATACCGAGAAAAGAGCGACGCCGGCATGTCGAACACGTTCGTCGCCATCAGGAAATTGACGAACATGGGTTTCAGAACCTTGTACCGGAAGTCCCCCGAGTACCTGCCCAGGTTCAACAGCGCGCCCATGCTGACGTAGTTGAACGGATTGCATGCACTGAGCAGTTTGGACCGGGACAGGTTGAGCCGCCCCCACCAATGGAGACGTTTCAGGAGCCGCTGGAACTTCTCGATTTCGGGCCGCAACTGCCGCCTGATGTCCGAGTCGAAATCATGGGCATATGTCTGGCCTCGATACCTCACGCTGTAGTTGAACCGGGTATCGATCAGCTCGATACCGTGTTGCTGCATGAGCAGGACAAAGTGGTGGTATGCCGACGGAATACAGGCGGTGACGGAGATATCGAACGGGATCGTGCTTCCGTCGTCCTGCGGCATGTCGGCGGTGATCGCGTTGCCGCCGAGCTGCGCCTGCGCTTCGAACAGCCGGAAATCGAAGCGGTCCGGATGCTGATGGAGCGCCCAGGCGGCCCCCAGGCCCGAGACGCCCCCACCCACGATGGCAATCCTCCGCGGCGTTCTGCCCTTCACTTCACCCATGCCTTCTACTCTACCCACGCGCGCGGCCAGCTTTCTGGCGCGCGCCATCGGGGATGGCGGTCGTGATCCCAGGGGAATCCGGACCCGCCGGCCGCCTGCGAATGGACTAGTATTTCAACCGGACCATCCAGAGGGGCTGGTGGCTTGGCCTCAAGCCGCTCGATCTGGAGGTCGAAGAGGATGAGCGCGGCTACCCAGTTCCCGATCCGCATCGCCGAGGAGTTGATCCTCCTGATGCTCGACGAGCAGAGCGGCTATCTGGAAATGGTTCCGGGATGGGATTTCTCCTGTGTCATGGCCGGAGCGGTGCTCGCCGACCTGGCGCTGGAACGGCGCATCGAGACCGATCTGGAACGGCTGTACCTGGTGGACCCCACCCCGACCGGCGACGACCTGCTCGACCCGACGCTCAAGGACATCGCCGAGTCCGATGAGAAATCGGACGCCCAGTTCTGGATCGAACGAAACGCGCGCCGCACCGACGAGATCGTGGCGGCAACGCTCGACCGCCTGGTGGAGCGGAACATCCTCACGCACCAGACCGGCGGATTCTGGGGCCTCTCTCGCGATGTCTCCCATTCGGGAACCTACCCGGCCCAAGCCGCCGAGTCCCGCGGCGAATCCAAGACGAGAGTCCTGAGCGTCATCCTGAACGACGAGATACCCGACCCGCGCGATGCGATCCTCGTGGCCCTGATGCACACCTGTGGCGGGTTCAAGATGCTGCTCGAGGAAGAGGACTACGACGAGCGCCTCGACCGCATCGAACTGGTAGCCAGGCTGGATCTCATCGGGCGGACGGTTGCCGCCGCCGTGAAGGACAGCACCGCGAAGCCGAAGACCCGCCGCGTTCTCCGGACCAAACCCATTCCGCGGCTCCGATTCCTCGGTGTCCTGCGGGAACGTGATTTCCTTTCGGGCAACATCCCGAAGGCGATGCACGGTATCTACCGACAACAGGGACCCGTCGTCCGAATGCCCTTCAAGATCCGGGGTGCGCCGGTGGTTGCCTTGATGGGTCCGGATGTCAATCGCTGGGTAAACCAGCACGGGCGATTCTACCTCCGTTCCAAGGACTACATCGAGCGGCTGGAACGTGCATTCGGAGCCTCCCGGAGCCTGCCGGGAATGGATGGGGCCGAACACTATCGAATGCGAAAGTCGCTCCAGAGCGCGTATTCCCGGGCCACGTTGGCGCGGCGACTACCGGAGCTGATCGACGACTGCCGCAAGTCGCTGGGCCGGTGGCAACAGGGGGACATCTTCCGCGGCACCGAGAGCTTTCAACACCACATCAGCAGTCAGATCTCGCACCTCACGATGGGAGTGGACTGCAGCCACTATGTGGACGAGTTGCTGGCTTTTGAACACCGCGCGCTGGTAACGCGGGTTCAGGGCGCCTTGCCGGATTTCATGCTGTCCACGCCGAGAATGAAACGCTACGGAAGGCATGTCAAGAGCCTCCAGGAGGCGATCACGGCATCACACACGCCGGCCCAGCGCAAGGGGAAGCCCCGGGACATCGCCGATGCGCTTCTCGAGCTCCACAAGAGCGATCCACAGTTCTTGCCCGAAACCGACCTTACGTTTCCGTTCGTGGCGGCCATGGTTGCCAGCATCTACCTCGGCAGCGGACTCGCCTTCGCGGTGTACAACATGGTTCGCAACCCGGAGGTGTACGCGAGGATCCGTAGTGAGGCGGAGTCGCTCTTCGGTAACGGTCGTGAACCGAAGGACGATGATTTCAGTCACGACAGCGTCGACGTCACGGTTCGTCTCTGCATGGAATCCTCGCGTATGTATCCAGTGATTCCCTGGCAGTTGAGAACGGTCATGAACGAGTGCGTTGTCAGTGGATACGGGATACCGACGAAGACGATGGCATTGATTTGCCAGACGGTGCCGCACTATTCCGATGACTTGTACAAGGATCCCCTGAAGTTCGACATCGATCGGTACCTCCCGGACCGGGCGGAACATTTGCAACCGGGCGCCTATGCGCCCTACGGCCTGGGTACGCACATGTGCCTCGGCCATCGGTGGGTGGAGCTTCAGATGGCCGTGAACGTCCTGCTCATCGCGTATCACCTGCAGCTTGAAGTGGCGCCCGACAACTACAAGCTGGGCATCAATCCGTTCCCGACCCTGGCCCCGAACCGGAAACTGAAGTTCCGGGTCGCGCAAATCCCGAATCCCGTGTGAGCGCGGAGGCCGATAGCCGCGCGACCGACACGCGAGCGCATTTCTGGATCCGCCCCGCCCCTTGCCGATGAGTTCCGACCGAGGCAACCACGCCGAACCCCGCGGACCGATCGCCTACATGGCGAGCAACGGCGTCGCGTCCAATCTGCTGATGTTCGGCATCCTCGCCGTGGGCCTGGTGTCGCTGACCGGCCTCGAGCAGGAAGGGTGGCCCACGGTGCCCTTCAACCAGTTCGAAATCTCGGTGCCGTTTCCCGGCGCGACGCCCGAAGAGGTGGAGGAGGCCATCGTCGTCAAGATCGAGGATCAGGTCCGGGGACTGGCCGACGTGAAGGCGGTCCGCTCCATAGCGGCCCCGGGGATGGCGTCCGTCAGGGTCGAAGTGAACTCGGGGACGGACATGGACGCCAAGAAGGATGAAATCGAGTCGGCGGTCGCGCGGATCCAGACCTTCCCGGGAGGTGCCGAGCGGCCGCAGATCCGGGAAATGACGAACGCCGAGAGCACAATGCGCCTCATCCTCTACGGCGACGTTCCCGAACGCTCGCTGAAGGAACTCGCCTACCGTATCGAGGACGATCTCGCCGCGCTCCCCAACGTGTCCCAGGTCGCTACCAGCGGGGTGCGCAACTACGAGATCTCGATCGAGGTGCCGCTGGAGCGGTTGCGGGCTCTTGGGCTCACGCTGACCGACATCGCCAATACGATTCGCCGAGGTTCCCTGGACCTGTCCGCGGGGAGCATCGATACCGAGCAGTCCCAGGTGCGGATTCGGACCCTCGGTCAGAGTTACGACCAGCAGGATTTCGAGGACATCGTCATCCTCGGGCACGACGACGGCACCGTTGTGCGCCTGGGTGACATTGCCGAGGTGCGCGACGGCTTCCAGGACGCCGGTCTGATCGTCCGGCACGAGGGCCACCCTGCCGTGTTCGTCGACATCTCGCGAGCCGACGGCGAGAAGGTGATGGATTTGGCGCGCGCGGTGCGCGGCTACGTCACGAACGAGGCGATCCCCATGCTCCCTGACGGCGTGGGCATCAACATCTGGCTCGACGACTCTTCGACCTTTGTGGAGCGCGCCACCCTACTCCTCAAGAATGGGGCCTTGGGGCTGTTGCTGGTCCTGCTCGCGCTGGGTCTTTTCCTCCAACTCCGGCTGGCTTTCTGGGTCGCCGTCGGTCTCGGCGTTTCCGGAATCGGCGCGCTGGCCGCCATGTTGGTGTTCGACATTCCGCTCCACGCGGTGTCGCTCTTCTCTTTCGTACTCGCCATCGGCATCGTCGTGGACGATGCGATCGTCGTGTCGGAGCACATCCACCTCGAACGAAGGCGCGGTGCGCAGGGGGTCGTGGCGGCAATCCGGGGGGCGAGACGCATCAAGGTGCCGCTGATCTTCGCGGTGCTGACGACGATCGTGGCGTTCGTTCCCCTGCTCTTCATACCTGCAGGGTTCGGCGAGGTCTGGAAGGCGCTGCCGATCATCGTCATTGCCATGCTGCTGTTTTCGTTGGCCGAATCGCTGCTGGTGCTGCCCAACCACCTGTCCCATCATCTGCACGGCCCGGATTGGGTTCCCGGCACGCGCTTCGAACGATTCGTCGCCCGAATCCAGAATCGTGTCGATTCACTGCTGAACAGCTTTGTCCAAGGGCCGCTGGATCGCGGGATCCAGTTCGCGACGGACTGGCCCGGGGTAACGGTCTCGGGGGCCGTGGCGCTGCTCATCCTGAGCGTTTCGCTCATTCCCGCCGGCATCGTCCCGGCCGTCTTCACGACCGAGGTCGAAGGCGATTTCGCAATCGCCACGCTCGAGATGCCGGACGGCACAACCGCGCGGCAAACGTACGCCGTGGCGCAGGAACTCGAAGTGGCCGGTCGCAGGGCCATCGAGCGGCTTTCCGAAGGCCGGTCCGCGGATGCGCCTCCGCTGCTGTCCGGCGTTACGGTCGTCGTCGGTCGGCGGTCTCGAATCGAGACCGGGGGGCTCAACCCCTCTCCCACCCTGAACCCGGAAGCCAAACTCGCCACCATCGAGTTCAAGCTCCTGAGTGCGCAGCAGCGGCGCATCACTTCGGGAGATGTCGTCCAGGCATGGCGTGAGGAGGTGGGTGTCCTGCCTCAGGCGCGGGCGGTCACCTTCTTCAGCCAGATCTTCACCCTGGGAAACCCGCTCGAAGCCGCGCTGTCCCACCCGGATCCGGAACGCCTCAACGAGATCGCGAGTTCCACTGTCGCAGATCTCGGCGGAGTCGGCGGCGTCTTCGACATCCGCTCGGATCACACTCCCGGCATCCCGGAGATCCAAGTGGGAATGCTCCCCGAAGCGCGCACCTTCGGCCTGACGCTTGACGACCTTGCGTGGCAGACGCGAGCCGCCTTCTTTGGCGCGGAAGCCGTCCGGGTGCAGCGAGGACGTGACGAAGTTCGGGTTTACGTCCGGCTGCCCGAGGAGCAGCGGAACTCGATCACCGACGTTGAAAGTTACCGGCTCCGGACGCCAGCCGGCGCCGACGTGCCGATAAGCCGGGTGGCTTCCCTGAGTTCGGGCACCTCCCCGCCGGCCATCCGGCGCCAGGACGGCCAGCGCGTGGTCACGGTGAGCGCTGACGTCGATCCCAGTGTGATTTCCGCCGGGACCGCCAATGACATTCTCGAGAACACCATCCTGGCGGGGCTCATCGCCGAGAACCCGGATCTCACGTACACCTTCGGAGGGGAACAGCAGCAGCAACTCGACTCTCTGGGCGGTCTCTATCGGGGATTCGTGATCGCGCTGCTCATGATCTTCGCGCTGCTGGCCATCCCCCTGCGCTCCTACACCAAACCGTTCATCGTCATGGCCATCATCCCGTTCGGGTTCATCGGCGTGATCCTGGGTCACTGGGTGCTGGGGGTAGCCGTGAGCGCGCAATCCTTTGTCGGGATCTTCGGCCTCGCCGGCGTGGTGGTGAACGATTCCCTGGTGATGATCGATTTCACCGATCAGAAACTCCGGGACGGCGTCCCGGCGCGAACCGCGATCATCGAGGGTGCGAAGGGGCGTTTCCGCCCGATCATGCTGACGTCCCTGACGACCTTTCTCGGCTTCACGCCCCTGATTCTCGAAGACGCGATTCAGGCGCAGTTCTTCGTTCCCTTCTCCGCCTCGATCGGCTGCGGCATCGTCTTCACCACGGTCCTCATCGTGTTTCTGGTGCCCGCGCTTTCCTCGTTCCATCTGCGCCTGACCTCGGCGCGGCGAGAACTGGCCAGCGAGGCGTCCGGTTGACGGGCGCGCGGGGGGAAGAGCCCCCAGGTGGGCGGGGCTAACCCGAAAGAGGCCGGCGCGCCACGAAGCAGTAAAGCGGTGTGAAGATTCCCGTCCTGCCCCCCGCGACATAGGCGTTTGCGGTCCGATCCAGCAGTGCGACCACCTCCGCCGAGCCCTTCGGGAACACACCGAGGAACTCCGCTATCCTGATTCCCCACCCCGTCGCCCTGCGACCCACCGGAATCCGGCGGAAAGTGCTCCCGGGCAGCCCGCGCCGCGTTTCCATGGGCTGATACCACGGCGTGTGCGGACGCTGTTGACCGATGGCGAGATCCGCCCCCTCCACGACTTCGAATCCGGCGGTTTCGAGCGCCCGATGCACCTCGCCGAACGTCGCGATGTCCTTGAGCGCGATGCCGTGCATGAGCTCCCGCTTGATGGCGCGTTGCTGGTCGCTGCCCGGGTCGTAGATGTCCGTCATGCACATTTCCTGGCCCCAGAAGAGAGCTCCGGGCTTCAGGACACGGTAGATTTCGGCGAACGCGCCCACCTTGTCGGCCGCATGGCAGGTTGATTCGATCGCGTAGCCACGGTCGAAGGTCTCGTCCGCGATCGCACTCATGTCCATGAAGCTGCATTGCAGACATTCGGTCATGTCATCGAGTCCCGCAGCGGTGTTCAATTGCCTGGCCTTGTTGCTCTGGACTTCACTGGCGTTGATCCCGACAACCCTGACTCCGGCCTCACGGGCGACGCGGCGCATCGGACCGCCGATCCCGCAGCCGACATCAATCACCGTCATGTCCGGACGCAGGTCGAGTTTGGAGATCATGACTCTCTGGTGCCTGATCTTCGAGTCCTCCAAGCTCTCGAAAGGCGACAGCGGCGCAAAGTGCAGGGATTCTCCCCAGCCCCAGACCATGAACTCGGTACAGAGGTCGTAGTACTCCCTGACGGTCCGCGTGTGGTCGTACTCCCGGGTGGAATCTGCGTGGGACGCCCGGTCGGTCCATCCTTCGAAGTCCTGCACCCGGTCCTTGACGTTCGATCCGTCGAACGCGCTTCTCAGCCCATCGGACAGTTCACGGATTTGCCCGGTGGGCCGCATGGCTGGTCCTGGCCTGGTTCCGGATTTCATAGTTCACTCGAATCTGCGACGCCGGATCTTCGCGCCTGCGGAGGATGAAGAAGGCGACCCGGGCGTTGCGTCCCCGTCAGCGGTGGTCGGGACGGAGGGGGTGGAGCGGCTGGAGTCAGCCGGAACCAAGACTCTCCTCCCCCCACATTCCTCCCCCGCAACCGGGGCTAGTGTAATTGAGAGGCCGCCAGCCCTGCGGCTCCACGGCGAGAACAGCCTGTAAACGAGGTGAGGTGGCGTTGGACCAACAAACATACCGGCTGAACCGCTTGCCCTTGCTTCACTCGTCGTTGCGCTTCGGTCGAAGTACGCCAGGGCTTCCTCTGTCTGGCGCCGCCGCGAGAACTGGGTCAGCCGCACCTCTTGCAGGGCAGTGCCCCGGCGGGGCCTCGGTGCTCACGCCACCTCGTCCACGGGCTGTTAGCGGCTGGCCTCTTCTCACTCCGAACGCACCGGTTGGGACCCACCCCCGCGGATGGAAGCATTGATCGAACTCGGCGGGCGCTGAGGTGAGGGGCGTCGCGGAGTCACCGGGTTTTGGGCGGCAGCGCCTGCTGCTGACGGTGCTCCTGTTCGTCGCCTACGCGGGGTACTACCTGGGCCGCGTCACGCTCCCGGTGGCCCTACCGTTGATCGGGGAGGCCTTTGACTATTCCAGCACCGAGACCGGGCTGATCCTGTCGGTGTACTTCGCGGTGTACGCGGCGTCGAAACTTCTGAACGGATTCCTCGGTGACCGCATCGGGGGCAAGGCGATGTTCTTCATCGGCGTCTTCGGTTCCGTGCTCATGAACGCGGTCTTCGGTTTCGGCCGGGAACTCCTCTTCTTCGTCGCGGTCTGGGGCGTCAACGCGTATTTCCAGACGATGGGCTGGCTGGCCATCATGCCGATCATGGCCCGCTGGTACCCCAGCCGGGAGAGCGGCCGGGTGATGGGGTTCATGTCGATCAGCTACCAGCTCGGCGACTTCGCCGCCCGCGCTTCGGCCGCGGTGTTGGTCGTGGCGCTTGGCTGGTCCGGACTTTTTTGGGCGCACGCCGGCCTGCTGGCTTTGCTCGGGCTCGCGCTCTACCGCCTCATCCGGCCGGATCCGCCCGCCGCGCCGCCAGCTCCCGCGCCTCCGGAAACGCTCCGCGATCCGGTTGCCGGGAGCGGGCAGGGGGGCGGCTTGCGCCGCCGGATGCTGGCGAGCCCGGCGTTTTGGATCATGTGCACAAGCTATCTGTTGCTCTCCGTGATCCGCTACACCTTCTGGGGATGGTCGGTGGATTACCTGGTGCAGGCGGGCGCCGGGATCGGCGCCGCGGCCGCCGCCTCGGCAGTTTTCCCGCTGCTCGGTTCGGCGGGCTCCATAACCGCCGGGTGGGTTTCCGACCGGGTGGGTGCCGGGCGGGGGCCGGTGCTTGCGATCATGAGCGTCGTGCTCACGCTCTCCATCTACCTGTTCAGCCGATTGCCGGCCGAGGAGAGCCTCTGGCTGGCAGCGGCGCTTGGGCTCGTGGGCTTCACGCTCTACGGCCCCTATTCCCTGATGTCGGGAGCCATGGTGATGGACTTCGGGGGGACAAAAGCCTCGGCTTCCGCCTCCGGAATCGTGGACGGGATCGGAGCGGCGGGCGCGATCTTCACGGGGGTCGGGATGGGGTATCTGATCGATGCTCACGGTTGGGACGGGGCCTTTGGAATCGTGGTGGCGATGGCTGCGGTGGCGACCTTCCTGAACTGGCTGCTCTGGCGACACCGGCCATTACGCACCGTTGACCACTGACCTGGAGGACCGAATATGCAGGCATCCCGGTGGCTGAATGCCGTGGACACCCACACGGAAGGGGAGCCGACCCGGATCATCACCGGCGGGGTCGGCCCCCTCGCCGGCGAGTCGATCTCAGAAAAGCGGGATTTCTTCCGGACCCATCTCGATCACCTCCGCACCGCGCTGCTCCACGAGCCGCGGGGCCACCGGGACATGTTCGGCTGCGTGCTTTCCGAGCCGGCGGGGACGGATGCCGGGTTCGGCATGTTCTTCATGGATGGCGGCGGCTACCTGGACATGTGCGGTCACGCCACCGTCGGGGTCTCGACGGCGCTCGTCCAAATGGGAATGGTCACCGGCGAGGGGCCGCGTCGCCGGATCCGGTTCGAGACGCCGGCCGGGCCCGTGGAGTCGGTGGTAGCGGTCCGGGAAGGACGCGCGGTTTCGGTCACCTTCCGGGGTGTGCCCTCGTTCGTGGAACACCTCGACGTATCGCTCCCGGTGCCCGGACTCGGCGAACTGAGGGTGGATGTCGCCTACGGCGGTAACTGGTTCGTCTATGTGGACGCCGACGCGCTCGGAATCGAGGTTTCGCTTCGCAACATCCGCGAGGTGGTGGAGCTGGGCCTCCGGGTTCGGGAGGCGGCGAACCGCAACCTTTCGGTCCGTCATCCCGAGATTCCGGGCAGCGACCACATCGGCATCGCCACCGTGTTGTCCCGTCCCGAAGATCCGGCCGCGACATACCGGAACGTGCATGTCTTCGGGCCCGGTCAGTTCGATCGCTCTCCCGGCGGAACCGGAAACTGTGCCCGGCTCGCGGTGCTCCACCGGAAAGGAGAACTCGGTCCGGAGCGCGGAGTGCGGATCGAGAGCGTGACCGGGGGGATGTTCCTCGCGCGGATGGTCGGGGAGGCCCGGCTCGGGAACCGGAAGGCCATCATCCCGGAGATCACCGGCTCCGCCCACATCACCGGGTTCCACCAGTTCCCGCTCGATTCCCGGGACCGCCTCGCTCACGGGTTCTCGACGGACTCGGCCTGAACGTCTTTACCGCGCGCCGGTTCTCCCGGTGGGGGGGCGGAGCGCCGGGCGGGTTCGGGGCGGGGACCGGTGGAATGCCCGCTGATGATCCGGGTCTAGCTAGCCACCGGTTCGGGTCCCCGCCGCGTGGGTGTCTACGTTCTCTTCGTTGCCGGAAACGGATCGAGCCGAAAAGTTGATGGCAGCGAACTGGTTCGCTGCCCGCGATTTCGGGGGAAAGTGTGAAAGGGGGGATTCTCCCCTTTCACAAGAAGGAAACGACAAATCGGAACTCGCCGCCGCGCGCGGCAGGCGCGCAAGGGAGTTTTGATTTGCGGCGCGGAGCGCCGGGCGGCTTCGGAGCGGGAACCGGTGGAATTCGCCGCTGATGACCCGGATCTGGCCACCGGGGGCGGGTTCCCGCCCCGAAGTCGCTCAACGACCGCTCAACGGATCAGGAAGGACAACTCGCCGACCGCGGAACGGTTCCGGGTGTCGTCGGTGACCCGGACCACCGCGGAGTAGCGGCCGGCCCTCAGCGTCGCTGTCTGGAGCGGCAGCAGGATGGGAGTGCCTTCCGGGCGGTCCGGGTCGAGATCGAAGCGTCCTGGCCGCTCCGCTTCGACCGCCATCTCGCCGGACGCGTTCCGGATCTCGTAGGCGACCCGGACCTGCGAAACGGGATCGTCCCGTCCCGGAAAGATGAAGAAGGCGACGCGCGCATCCTCCGCCCCGGCGAAGGTGGCCACCGGCCGCACCGGCGGCCCGACCGCCTCCGGAGCGTGCTCTTCCGCGACGAACGGGAAGACGCTCGACAGCGAGAAGGTCTCCCCGAACGCGGTGGGAATGGTCAGCATCGAGGATCCCTCGTGCACGGTTTCGCCGCCGCGTTCGACTGTCAGTTGGAGTTCGTGTTCACCCGAAGGCAGTTCCGCGGGCGTCGAGATCCAGAAGCGGCGGAAATCCACCGGACCGGCGGCCTCGGTGAGCACCGCCCCGCCCGGGCCCACCACCCGAAGCCGAAGCTCGGCGGGCTCCTCCACGTAGGACTCGGGCAGGGCGGCGGCGAGCATTCCGAAGGCGCCGTGCGGCCGGGGATTCAGGAGGTACGCGTAGGTGTTCAGATCCTCGGGAAAGGCGTACCCGTAGTCGCCGCGGGCCGCCGCCTCGACGACGTCGCCGCGGCGCCGCGCGAAGTAACCCGGCCGGGCGATCACCCGCAGGTCGGGCCGGTCGCGTACCCGGACCTCGATCTGCCGGTACTCGCCGTCCAAGTCCGTCTTCGTGGGCGAGAACGACAGCAGGTAGTAGAGCTGGTTCTGGATGCCGATGCGGTTGAGCGCGACGGCGAAGTTCGTCTGGTTCGGGAAGTAGGTCCCCCCGGTGGCGACCGCGAGCGAAGCGGCTCCGCCCTCCGCCGGGATTTGGGCGGCGGCCTCCATCCGGGTGAGCGGATGATCGTCGGGCTCCACGGGAATCGGGTTGCCGAGCACGCCGAAGGAGTTCAGGCTGGGGTTCAGGATGTCGTTTTCGCTGCCGTACACACCGGTCAGATCTACCGCGTAGAGGGTGGCGTTCGCGTGATTCAACTGGAGGATCGCCTCGCGGAGACTGCGCGTCATGTCGAGCGCCCTCCGCCCGGGGAACTGGTCCACTTCGGTGCCGGCAATCTCGCCGACGACCTGCCGGGGGTCGGCGAAGGTTTGGAGATTCATCGAGAGGAAGACCACGATCTTGCGCCCTTCCACCGACTCGAGCGCGTCCGCGAGAGCGAACAGCATCTCGTAGGAGTCGCGGGCGTCGATTTCGGGTCCAACGGGGCTTTGGTAGGTTCCGGGAACGATCCGGCGGATGTTCGCGAGCGTCTGCTCCTTGCCCGAGTAGAACTCCTGGAGCACGCGAACGGTGTGGGCGAACTCGAGGATCATCGTCTCGTCCCCGTCCACCATGTGCTCGACTACGAAGTCCTCGAGTCCGCGCTTGGCGCGCCGGAGGTTCACCGGGTCGGCGCCGCGGCGGTTGAACACAATCACGAACCGGCGGGGTGAGGCGTTGCCGGCGTCGGCGGGTTCGAGATCGATCGCCGGGGTCTCCGCGGGGAGGGCCTCCCCCAACTCGTAGCGCTGCCAGTCCACCACGTCGATGCTCGCGACCCGCTGCGGCTCTCCGTCCTCCGACAACTCGAAATCGTCGGCAGTGAGACCGGAGACGGGCGTCCCGTCGTCGTCGAGCACCAGCACGTCCACGATGACGCGGGTGGTGGCGGCCCGGAACCGGAAGGTCTGCGCAACCGCGAGGCAGGACAGGAGGATGAGCCCGAACGCCACCAGAAGCACCGGGCGCCAGCGGGTGGCGTCCGCCCTTCCGATCATGATGCGCACGTCGAACCTCCGGGCCATCGTACCGTGAAACGAAGGGCGCAGACTTCTGGGCTTCGCCGGCGCCGGACTACCGCCCGGTCAGCACCTGGCAGTCCTCGCAGCCCGGCACCCGCACTTCGATGCCACTCGAGGCGGCGGCGGCCGGTCCGGCGCCGTCCAGCGTCAACCGGTACCAGGCACGATTGCGGGACTCGATGCGATCGAGCGGATTCCGGAATCCCGTGGCGCGGGCAAAATAAAGGCCCCCGCTCTCGGCGGCAACGCTGGACAGGATGTCGTCCCCACTGCGCGGCGAGACGGTTCGGAAACGGCCCTCGAAGGAGGTGGAGGAAAAGGCTCGGAACGGGTTCGACTGGTCGCGTTCGGCCGTCAGGATCAGCTCGTCGTACTCGCGCACGCCCTCGAGGTGGATGACGTGGACGGTCGCCTGCACCCCGACCAACCGTTGGGTGATCGAGGCAAGCCCGGCATCCGTCTCGCCCCGCGCACCGGGACGAATCATCGTTACATTGGACGTCCTGAACGTGCCGGGTTGTTCCGACGCGTACGAAAAGCTGCTGACGCTCTCCGAGAACAGCACCACGATCTTGCGTCCGGGCGTCGCGGCCAGACGCTCGGCGACCAACACCAGCAACTCGGCCGCCGCGGCGGCGTCTTCCGTCGCCCCGGCGGGGCTTCGGTATCCCATCGCCGGGATGGTTTGCAGGCCCCCGCGCGCGACCTGTTTCCCCGGCCCGAACGCACGGCCGATTCGCAGGGTCTCTCCCAGATCCGCGAACAGGGACTGGTCCGAGTCGGACATTTGATCTTCGATGAACGACTCGAGCCCCCGGAGCGCCCGGCTGAGCTGCGCGGCCTCCGCGCCGCGGCGGTTGAACACGAACACGAACCGTCGCGGCGCTTTCCCGGCGGCCTGTTCCTCAACGATGGGTAGCGCCTGCTCCTGGCCGTGCCGGGTCACGAGGAAATCGTCGGCGGTCAGGCCGGAGCGGGGTTTTCCGTCAGGATCGAGCACCAGCACCTCGAGCGTGACGCTGGTTTCCTCGCCGGCGGAGACGGCGGGTGCGCAGAGCGCCGCAACAAGAACGGTGGCCGGGACGCATTTCCCGAACATTCGAGGCATCTCCGAGCGGTGCCTCAGTTCGGGACCACGTGGCCCGGGCGGACGATCACCTGGAGGCCCCGACCGTTCCGGACCCGGACTTCGTGGGGTTGATAGCGGCCCGGTATGTTGGAGCCTAAGGACTCGAAGCTGAGCTCGTACCAGAGCCGGTTGGAAGCTTCGATGCCGTCCAGGATCCGGGCGAAATCGGTCGCCTGGGCGGTGTAGAGGCCGCCCGTCCCGGACGCCAGAGCAGAGAGGAAGTCGTCCGCGGGCCGGGCGAACGCCTGTTTCCTTCGGCCGGATAGCGAGGCGGAGGAATCGCGAGCCCGCCGCAAGCCCACCACACTGCCGTTTTGGTCCCGCGCGGTCCCGACAAACTCCTCCCGGCTGGCCTCCAGGATGCCCTCCTCCTGCCGTTGCACGCCCTCAAGGTGAACCGGGTAGAGGGAGGCGTTCGCGGCGTTGAAGGCGCGGGCGAGCGGCCGCGCCGCGTCGTCGGTTCCTCCCCGCGATTCGGGTGGCGCGTTCGACTGCCACGTTCGCGGACTCCGGACGGCTACGAGATCCCCTCCCGCCTGGCCTACGAAGGCGCTGAGGCTCCCGGAGAAGAGCACGACCACTTTTCGTCCGGGCAACTCTGCCAGGCGTCCGGCGAGCGCCTCGAGCATGAAGACCGCATCGGCGGCGTCCTCCGCCGGGCCGACCGGGCTCCGGAAACCGATCGGAGTGATGTTTCCGACCTCGGAGAGTGTTTCGGCGGGGCCGGTCCGCCACCCCCGGGCGATTCTCGGCACCTCGGCGAAGTCCACGAAGAGCGCTTCATCCTGCTCGCCGAAGCGCGCGGACACGAATTCTTCGAGCCCCTGCTTCATGCGGCGGAGTTGGGCCGGGCGTGCTCCCCTCCGGTTGAGGACGAAGACGAAGCGGCGCGTCTCTCGATTGGCGGCCACGGTGCGGGTGGCGGTGACCCGACCGACTCGATCTCCGATGATGACCTCGAAGTCGCTGATGTCCAGTCCGGGCACGGGATTCCCGGCTCGGTCGAGGACAAGGGCGTCCACCATGACGCGGGCATCCTGACCGGGTGCGGCGCCGGCCGGGACGGGAGTCGCGGCCACGGCGCCAAGCGCGGCGAGGACCGCGAGAGCCAGGGCCTTTCTGCCCGGCGGCGAGCAAACTTCGCGAAGCGCTGGCAGCTTCTTCTGCATGGAGAATCCTCCGTCGGGATCGTGAGGCGAGGCGCACGTCCGGACCCGGAGGTCCGGGTGTAAAGCGATGTCACGTCCTTGCAATTTCGTTGCCAACGCGCGAGGAGCGCCGGCCTCCGGCCGGCATCGCGACGCGTAGCGGAGCGAAACTCCGAGACCTGTTTGTTCAGGGTGGCGCCGCAGCCCCGCACCGTGGCGCAGTGCTACTCAGGCGGCGGTGGAGCGGTGCGCCGTCCTCGTTTAGGCCGCGGTCATCAAGGAGTAGGAGCGCCAGCCTCCGGCTGGCATCGCGACGCGTAGCGGAGCGAAACTCCGAGACCTGTTCGTTCAGGGTGACGCCGCGGCCCCGCACCGTGGCGCAGTGCTACTCAGGCGGCGGTGGAGCGGTGCGCCGTCCTCGCTTGGGTTGCCGCCATCGGGGCTGACTGAGTCTGGGAGTTACGCGGCCTGCGGCCGCGATGCCGGCCGGAGGCCGGCGCTCCTGGCGCTCCTAGATTCGAAAGAGGTAGTTCAGCTTGACGGAGAGGCTGCGGTTCTTGACGAAGAACAGCTCCGACCACTCGTCGAGTTCGGTATAGACGAGGAAGAAATCGGTGCCGGGCTTGGGGATCCAGTTGAAACGGATATTCGAGGCGAGGTCGCCGGTCGTGTTGTTGTACTGGAAGAGGCCGAGCAGGATGAGGTCGTTCCGGAAGGCGAGTTGCATCCGGGTGGAAACCAGGTGGGTGTCCAGATCGCCCCCGGGCAACCGAATCCGGTTGTAGGCGTAGTTGCCGCGCAGCCCGAAGTTCTTGTTGATCCGGTAGTTCGTCCCGACCGTCCACAGGTCGCGCGTTCCGCCCCAGAAACCTCCGAACTCGTAGCCGGCGCGCACCGAGGCGTAACGGCGGCGGTAGGTCGTCAGGGAAACCTGAGCCCGCCGGAAGGGATACTCGCCCGCTGGAATCACCACCCCGCTGATCGAGTAGTCGTAGGTAGTGAATTCGTACTGATCCGTAAGCTCGACGGAGACTTCGTCGCCGCTCTCGAAGGTGGCGCGGCCGGTCATCGTGCCCCGGCGCGTCTCCAGCACGTTCTCGAGGTTCAGGGTGTTGTTCAGGTTGGCCTGCAGATGGAATTGCCGGATCAACGGGACGTTCGGTCGGGGCGAAACCCGCGCCTGGAGGAAGGTCTTGCGCATCCCGGTGCGCTGCACGAAACCGATTCCGGGATGGAAGTTCTCACCGATCTCGATGAACTTCACCGTCGCCCCGAGCAGGTCGTCGTCGTACATCAACCGCCCGGCGGCGAGGCCGGTGCTGCTTTGCTCGGTCTCCTCGAACACCCGGGCCCAGACTCCCTCGAAACTCCAGGCGTCGCGGAAGTGCAGGTTGGTGTCCAGCCCCGCGACCCGGTTGAAGGCGCCGTCGCTGCTCCGGTCGGTGAACACGGCCCCGACCGTGGAACGCGAGAAGACGTCGCGCCGCACCCGGGCGACGCTGAAGCGCTCGCCGACCGCGCTTTCGGTGGCGGCGGTCGCCATCCCCATGAGACCCACGGTGTAAGCGCCCTGCCGTCCGGAGAGCCGTCCACCGCCCAGAATCGGAACTGCGTGGCCGTCATCCGAGAGGCCGATCCTCCGGGTGAAGACGATGTCGGCGTCCCGGCGTTCGCCGAAGGTGAAATTCCGCTGGCCTTCCAGGAAAATCTGCCGTTTCTCGGGAAACCGCAACGAGAAACGGGTGAAGTTGATCTGGAGATCGTCCACCTCCTCCTGCGCGAAGTCGGTGTTCCAGGTGAAATCCGCGGTCAGACCCGGGGTGACGCCCCACTTCACGTCGAGGCCGCCGTCGGCGTGACCCTGCTCGCCCGTCCATTCGCCGCCCCCGTTGACCTGGCCGAGCGCGTAGGGACGGATCTCCACGTTGCGGCCGGGCTGGATGCCCTCGAGGCCGCGCAGTTTGCCGAGTTCCGCGGGCCGGTACCAGGTCGAGTCGTTGGAGACGAACGGCCAGTACACCTCCTCGGTCTTGAGCGGGATGTTCCGCTTGAAACCGACTCCGAACACCACCTCCTGTCCCGGCAGGTGCCGCCGGAAGCGGAGGGATTTGAAGGGGATCCGTACCTCCGCGGTCCAGCCGCCGGGAACGGTCTGTCCGCGTGACTCCCAGACCATGTCCCAGTTGATGTTCCTGGTCTCGGAGCCCTGGCCGTTCTGGCTCATGTCGAACAGGATCCCGTTCGCGTTGGTGGCCAGGAAGATGGCGCTCCGCTGATCGTTGTAGGCGTCCAGCATGATGCCGATGGCATCGTCGCTGCCGATGTTCTCGTCGCGGAACATGGTGCGCGGTCGGCCTTCGCCGGCGGTGCGCCGGGTGTGCGACGTCTGGTGCCCGTCGTCGGCGTTCTCGCCCAGGGTGCAGAAGAACCCGAAGTAGAGGTTCTCGTCGTCATAGACGACCCGCACGATGGTCCTTTCGGTAGAGGGCAGGCCTTCGTCGGTCTCCTGCTCGTAGAAGTCCCCGATCGGCCGCGCGCGCTCCCAGGCGGCTTCGTCCAGCCAGCCGTCAACCTCGATGGGTTCCTGCACGCGTTCGGCGTGGAGTTCCCAGGTTCTGGCCTTGAGCGCCCGCACCCGCTCCTCCCGGGTCATGCGGCGGAGTTCGGCGGCGCTCGGCGAAGTGGCGGGGGGAGCGGGCAGCCGCAGGATGGCCGACGAGCGACTCGCCGCGATTCCGCTCTGGCGCGGATCGCCTGGCGCTCGGTCCCGATCGTCCTGGGCCGCGCCGGTGGCGCCGGCGCTCAGCACCGCGAGGACGAACGCGCCAGCGCGCTGAATCCGCACCGTCAAGAGGCCTTCCGGTGAGGAATCCTAGTCGTCCGGCCCGGCGGAGTTCAGATCCCGCTCGCTGCTTACGAACTGGGTGGCGATCTCGGTCAGCCAGGGCTGGATCGCGCGATAGATGCCGTTGCGGCAGTGGAACCGGTAGAGGTAGGTCCTGCCGTCCACCAGGTTGTAGATGACCCACTCCAGGTAGTCGGCGAGCTGGGTTTCGACCGAATAGAGCACCGCGATTCCGCGCCCGTCCTCGAGAATGTCGTGCCGGAGCATTCGGTAGTTCTCGCCAAGGCTCTCGGCGGCGGCGCTGTAAAAGCCCTCGAGCGTCACTCCCGGCTCGGCATTGCTTACCGTGACTTCGAGGGTCGCGTGCACGGTAGTGCCGTCGTCATCCACCGCCAGCGGGCCGCTCCGGAAACCGACAAACAGCGTCTCGCCCGGCTCCCGCAGGAAGTGAGAACGGGTCCAGCTCTGGGGGTAGAGCAGCGTGAGATCGAGGTCAGGATCCTCGTAAGCGTCGAAGTAATCCGCCGACTCGATCGAGAACCCCTCGTACATGCGGTCCAGCGTGGATCCGTAGGCGAGGACGCTCCGCGCCTCTCCGGTGGCGAACACTCCGTAGAGGAGTCCTTCTCTTTCGATCAGCAGCAGGCGGCCGGCTTGCGGTCGCCGTTCCCATTCAAACGTCCAGATGAAACCCTCTTCGGCACCGAACTGGAATGGCTCCTCGGAGAGGACGATCTGTTCGCCGATGTAGAAGCGTTCCGCGACCTCCCGCAGCGTCTGCCCCGGCGGCGCCGGACCGGCCATGACCTGAACCTGGATTCCGTCACGCTCCGGGACATCCACGGAGGGTCCGGTGAACGTGGTCATCCGGTAGCCGCCCTGCTGGTTCGTGGCGGAGGTCCACCCCTGCGGAAGGGGCAAGGACACCGCGATGTCCGGCACGTACACAGTGATCAGGCGCGCTTGGCCGGCCTGACGGCAGGAGAACGAGGCGAGCCCGGCAGCGGCGACCAGGACCGCCGCGACCGCGCCCCGGATGCAGAAACGGGTCCGCGAAGGGCGGGTTCCCAGTCCCGGCACGGTGCGCTCTCCGTTATTCCAATCGGTAGTTCGGGGCTTCTTTGGTGACCACGACGTCGTGTGCGTGGCTTTCCCGGTGTCCGGCGCCGGTCACCTGAACGAAGTCGTCGTACTGCATCAGTTCCGGAATCGTGCGGCAACCCGTGTACCCCATGCCGGATCGCAGACCCCCGATGAGTTGCTCGACGACCCCGGCGAGCGGGCCCTTGGTGGGCACCCGGCCCTCGATTCCCTCCGGGACCAGCTTCGAAGCCGGACGCCCGGCCTGGTAGTAGCGATCGGCCGACTCGCCGCTCATGGCGCCGAGCGATCCCATGCCCCGGTAGCTCTTGAAGGTCCGTCCCTGGAAGAGGATCGTCTCGCCGGGGCTCTCGTCGCTGCCGGCGAGCAGGTTGCCGACCATGACGCACTCCGCGCCGGCGGCGATCGCCTTCACGATGTCACCGCTGAACCGGATCCCGCCGTCGGCGATCACCGGCACCTCGGCCGCGGGCTGGACCTGGCGGATGGCGGAGAACTGGGGCATCCCGGTTCCCGCGACGACCCTGGTCGTGCAGATGGATCCCGGGCCCATACCCACCTTCACCCCGTCCGCTCCGGCTTCCATGAGATCGCGCGCCGCCTCGGGGGTGGCGATGTTTCCGGCCACCACGTCCACGGATTCGGGGAGCGCCGCCTTGAGCCGGCGTACGGTCTCCAGGCCGCTTTGGGTGTGACCGTGCGCGGTGTCCATCACGATGGCGTCCACCTGGCGCTCCGCAAGCAGTCGGGCGCGGGCGATCGCCCCGTCTCCAACCCCCACGGCGGCGGCGCAGCGCAACCGGCCCAGGGCGTCCTTGGTGGCGTTCGGATACGCCATGGCCTTCTGGATGTCCTTGACGGTCAGCAAGCCGGCGAGGGCTCCTTCTTCGTCGAGCACCGGCAACTTTTCCACTCGGTGCTCGTGGAGGATGGCCTTGGCCTCCTCGAGAGTCGTGCCGAGCGGGGCGGTATGGAGCGGCGTCCGCGTCATCAGTTCGTGGACCCGGAGGTCGTAGCGGGTTTCGAAACGGAGGTCCCGGCTGGTGAGAATGCCCACGAGGCGGTCGTCCTGGATCACCGGAAGCCCGGAGATGCTGTGCCGCTCCATGAGTTCGAGGGCGGCCGCAATTGGGGCGTCGGGCGGGACCGTCACCGGATCCACGACCATGCCGCTCTCCGACCGCTTCACCTTGGCGACCTCGGCGGCCTGCGCCTCGGCGGACAGGTTGCGGTGAATCACTCCGATCCCTCCGAGCTGGGCGATCGCGATCGCGAGCCTCGCCTCGGTGACCGTGTCCATCGCGGCGCTCGCCATCGGAATGGCGAGCCCGATGTTGCGGCTGAAACGGGTCTGAAGATCTGCGGCCGCGGGGAGCACGTCCGAGTACCGCGGGCGCAGGAGTACGTCGTCGAAGGTCAGCGCCGGGCGCGGCAGACCAGGCAGTTCCGTCATTCGTGTCCATCGCCTGTGGACGAAGTGAGGTGAGCGCGCACGCCCCCGCCTGAAGGACCGGGCCGAGTCATTTCATTCATGGGTCGTCACGCCGCGTGGCACTTCTTGTACTTCTTGCCGCTCCCGCACGGACACGGATCGTTCCTCCCGACCTTCTTCTGGCCGCTCTTTACCTGGACGAAGCGCCCGCCCGCCGTCCCGGCAGCGGCTGGCGCCGGACCGGGTCCCGGACCGGGCGCCAGCGCCGGGACACCTCCGCCCCCGCCCCCCGCCGCGGCGAGTCCGGCGCCGGCTTCGGAACTCGCCCCGCTGAACACGAGCGGGCGCTGCCTCAGCGGAGGTGGCTTCGGAGCCGGGGCGGCGCGGACCGCCTTGAGCACGAAGAGGAGCCGCACGGTCTCGTTCTCGATGCGGTCCCACATGTCCTCGAACAGCGCAAACGACTCCTTCTTGTATTCGATGAGCGGGTTGCGCTGTCCATAGCCGCGGAGTCCGATGCCCTGTTTGAGGTGGTCCATCGCGTGGAGATGGTCCTTCCACTGCGCATCCAGGATGTGGAGCATGATGTAGCGCTCCTGGACGCGCATCAGGTCGGACCCCATCTCCGCTTCCTTTTCCGTGTAGCGGAGGGGGACGGCCTCGGCGAGCAACGACCGCATCTCTTCGCGCCCCAGATCCTCGAACGCGTTTCCATTCGCCGGCTCGGGAATGAAGCCGTACTGGCCGCGGATGCCCTCGCGGAGTCCGGGGTAGTCCCAGTCGTCAGGGTCCGTTTCGGTCGAGAGCCAGGTGTCCACGAGGGAATCCGCGGCGACCGCGGCGAGATCGAGGACGTACTCACGCTGATCCTGTCCTTCCAGGATCCGGCGGCGGAGTCCGTAGATCGCGACTCGCTGCTTGTTCATGACGTCGTCGTATTCGAGGAGGTGCTTGCGGTAGGCGAAGTTCTGCGCTTCTACCTGCTTTTGCGCGCGCTCGATGGCGCGGGTCACCATCCCCGCCTCCACCGGGACACCTTCCTCCATACCGAGCCGCTGCATCAGGCCGCTCATCCGGTCACTGCCGAAGATCCGCATCAGGTCGTCTTCGAGCGAGAGGAAGAAGCGGGAACTGCCGGGATCGCCCTGGCGGCCGGCGCGTCCGCGAAGCTGGTTGTCGATGCGGCGGGCTTCGTGGCGCTCGGTGCCCACGATGTGGAGGCCGCCGAGGGTGACGACTTCGTCGTGCGCCGCCTTCGTTTCCTCGCGGGCCCGGGTAACGGCGCCTTCCCAGACCTCGGCCGGAGCCTCGGCCCAATCCACTCCCTCCTTCCGGAGGCGCGCCTTGGCAATCTCGTCGGGATTTCCGCCGAGAAGAATGTCGGTGCCGCGACCCGCCATGTTCGTGGCGATCGTCACCGAGCCGCTCCGGCCCGCCTGGGCCACGATCTCGGCTTCCCGCTGGTGGTACTTCGCGTTCAGCACCACGTGCGGCACCTGCTGGCGCTTGAGCACGCGTGAGAGCCGCTCGCTTTTTTCGATCGAGGTCGTGCCGACCAGAATGGGACGGCCACGCTGCTGCTCGGTCTGGATCTCCTCGGCGATGGCGTTCAGCTTTTCCCGCTCCGTCCGGTACACGACATCCGGCTCTTCGACGCGGACCAGCGTTCGGTTGGTCGGGATGGGAACGACTTCGAGTTCGTAGATCTTTTCGAACTCCACGGCTTCCGTCTCCGCGGTACCGGTCATTCCCGCGAGCTTTCCGTACATGCGGAAGTAGTTCTGGAAGGTGATGGTGGCGAGCGTCTGGTTTTCGCGCTCGATCTTCACGTTCTCCTTGGCCTCCACTGCCTGGTGGAGTCCGTCGGACCACCGCCGGCCCGGCATCAGGCGCCCGGTGAATTCGTCCACGATGACGACCTGGCCGTCCTTCACCGTGTAGTCCTTCTCGCGTTTGTAGAGGGCGTGGGCGCGCAGCGCCTGCAGCAGATGGTGCAGGAGCGTCATCTGCCCCGGGTCGTAGAGGTTGTCGACGTGGAGGAGATCCTCGGCCTTGGGCACGCCCTCCTCGGTCAGCGTCACCGAACGCGACTTCTCGTCCACGGTGAAGTCGAGGTCGCGCCGGAGCCTCGGGATCACCCGGTCCACCGTGTAATAGAGGTCGGTGGAGGCCTCCGCCGGGCCGCTGATGATGAGCGGGGTGCGCGCCTCGTCGATCAGGATCGAGTCCACTTCGTCCACGATGGCGTAGTGGAAGAGCCGCTCCACCTGTTTGCCGTCGCGGTCGGTTTCGGTGCGCGGGTAGGTCCGATGGACGAAGTTCTCGGCGCGGAACTTCATGTTGTCCCGGAGGTAGTCGAACCCAAACTCGTTGTTGGTGCCGTAGGTGATGTCGGCGCCATAGGCGGCGCGCCGCTCTTCGTCGCTCAGGTCGTGCTGGATAACGCCCACGCCGAGTCCGAGGAAGCGGTAGAGCCGGCCCATCCATTCCGAGTCGCGCTTGGCGAGGTAGTCGTTCACGGTGACGACGTGAACGCCCTTCCCGGAGAGCGCGTTCAGGACCGCCGGCAGGGTTGCGACCAGGGTCTTGCCCTCGCCGGTCTTCATTTCGGCGATCCGGCCCCGGTGCAGGATGGCGCCGCCGAGGAGCTGCACGTCGAAGTGACGCATTCCCAGGGTGCGTCGCGCCCCTTCGCGGCAGACCGCGAACACCTCGGGCATGAGGTCCTCGAGGGGCTCGCCGTTCTCCGCCCGCGTGCGGAGCGTCTGAATCCGCTCCGCTAGCTGGAGATCCTCAAGCTCCCTGACTTCGGACTCGAGAGCGCCGACGCCAGCGACCAGCGGCGCGAGCCGCTTCAGTTCCCGATCGGATTTCTTCCCGACGATCTTGGTGAGGACGTTTTGAAACACTCGTCGGAGCCGGGTAAACCGGTCAATTTAGCAGCGTGGGGCCCTCGAGCGGTTCCCGGACGGGGCCGGCCCGCCAGTCTCGGCTCAAGTTTCGCGGCCAGGAGCGCCAGCCTCCGGCTGGCATCGCCGAGCGAAGCGAGGCGAAACTCCCAGACTCAGTCAGCCTCGACGGCGTCAACCCAAACGGGGACGGCGCGACGCTCTTCGTCCGCCTGAGTCGCGTTGCGCCACGGAGTTGGGCTGCGGCGCAGCAGGGAACATCAGCGACGGGAGTTTCGCGGCCTGCGGCCGCGATGCCGGCCGGAGGCCGGCGCTCCTGCACCGCGAGGCGAAACTCCCAGACTCAGTCAGCCTCGACGGCGTCAACCCAAACGGGGACGGCGCGACGCTCTTCGTCCGCGTGAGTCGCGTTGCGCCACGGAGTTGGGCTGCGGCGCAGCAGGGAACATCAGCGACGGGAGTTTCGCGGCCTATGGCCACGATGCCGGCCGGAGGCCGGCGCTCCTGCAACGCGAGGCGAAACTCCCAGACTCAGTCAGCCTCGACGGCGTCAACCCAAACGGGGACGGCGCGGCGCTCTTCGTCCGCCTGAGTCGCGTTGCGCCACGGAGTTGGGCTGCGGCGCAGCAGGGAACATCAGCGACGGGAGTTTCGCGGCCTGTGGCCGGCGCTCCTGCACCGCGAGGCGAAACTCCCAGACTCAGTCAGCCTCGACGGCGTCAACCCAAACGGGGACGGCGCGACGCTCTTCGTTCGCCTGAGTCGCGTTGCGCCACGGAGTTGGACTGCGGCGCAGCAGGGAACATCAGCGACGGGAGTTTCGCGGCCTGCGGCCGCGATGCCGGCCGGAGGCCGGCGCTCCTGCACCGCGAGGCGAAACTCCCAGACTCAGTCAGCCTCGACGGCGTCAACCCAAACGGGGACGGCGCGACGCTCTTCGTCCGCCTGAGTCGCGTTGTGCCACGGAGTTGGGCTGCGGCGCAGCAGGGAACATCAGCGACGGGAGTTTCGCGGCCGGAGGCCGGCGCTCCTACTGGCCCGCCTTCTCTTCGGTGGCTCATCCCCGAGCGCGAAAAAATGGCAGCGAACTTTGTTCGCTGCCTGCGAGACCGGGGGGAAAGTGTGAAAGGGGGGCATCCCCCCTTTCACAACAAGAAGACACCGAATCGGAACTCGCCGCCGCGCGCTTTAGCGCGCAAGGGAGTTTCGGTTCGCGGCGCGAAGCGCCGGGCGGTTGGGGAGCGGGGCGCTTCACATCGGTCACAACGACGCTGTCTTCGCACCGCGCCGGGAGGAGCGCCCCGCTCCCCAACCGCTTGCCCGCTTAGGGCGTGTAGTCGACGATGTAGTTCAGCGGGTTCTGGGCGCGCTCGTTGATCCACACCTCGTAGTGGAGGTGAGGGGCGCGGCTACGGCCGGTGTTCCCCACGAGCCCCAGTACCTGCCCGCGGCGGAGCCGCTGGCCGCGTCGAGCGTCAATCCGGGACAGGTGCGCATAGCGGGTCACGGTACCGAATCCGTGGGAAACCACCACGTATTTCCCGTAGGTCGGCGACGTGGAGGTTTCGATGACGAGCCCGTCCGCCGTGACGCGGATCGGGGTTCCCGTGCTGGCATTCAGGTCCAACCCGTAGTGCCGCTCGATTTCTCCGGTAAATGGATCGTTGCGCTGTCCGAACCCCGACGACATGTAGCCGCGAATGGGCCAGATGGACGGGGTCGAAGCGAGCAACTGGCTCTTCTCCCGCATCGTCCGTTCAAGCGCCACGCTCTGGCGGTCGAGGGTCGCGACCCTCCCCGACAGATCCTCCAACCGGTCGCTCACATAGTCATATCCGGCCGGGCTCCCCACGGCGCCACCGATGCCGCCGATCGGCGTGGGAATCGGTTCGGCTCCGGCGAGCACGGCCAGTTTGCGCATCTGGACTTCAAGGGACTCGATCCGGCTGGCCATCCGTTCCGTGTCTTCGGCGTAGTCCCGATTCAATTCGCGGAGAGCGTCGCGCTCTTCGGCCAGGATCCCGGCACCGGGCGCCGGCCCGAGCAGCAGCCAGCCGTAGTGCCCGACGAATCCAAGAGCCACCAGGCCGGCGCAGGCGGCGGCCCACCGGGTGCGGGAACCGATCCGAACCTCGCGAGGCGTGTGGTTTCGGGTGCCGAACACGATGATTCGGGTGGGGATTCCCACCGAATCCGCAGCGCTTCCCCGGGACGGACCACGTCCGACAAGCCGTCGGAATGCAGATATAGCGCGCCCGAACATAGAGTTAGGCCCGGATTCTGACGGCGTGGGTCCCAAAATTCAAGCCCCCTGCCCGGGTTCTGCTTCTGCTGCCCGGATCCGGCGCGCCGATTCGCCAGGCAGGGCGCGAAGCCGGGGAAGATCACCTTCCGACCACTCGACGGCGCCCCCGGACTTCAGGGTCCTGATTTTCTCCAGACAGCGCCTGACCGGATCCCGCAGGGGGGCCGCCTCGACGAGCGCCGCCTGCGGCGGGAGGCGGTCGAGTTCCTCCAACCCGCTCGAGAGCAGGCTCTCGGCCCCCTGGTATCCGGAGGTCTGGAGGTGGTACATCCCCGCGGCGAGCTTGACGAGCGCCTTCAGGGCATCGCGCCGAACTCCCCGGGCGCCGGCCCATTCTTCTTCGAGTACGTCGTGGCTCTCGTAGTAGTCGCGGTCGTTGAACAGCCGGGCGGCCTCGACCAGCACGGGATCCTCCTGTGCCGCGCTCTCGGGCCCGTCGCTCATGCACTGCCCCCGATGGCGCTGGTCTCGGAAGCCCCGCCGGGCAACCGGAGTCCGGCGGACCCGGGCTCGCTCAGCTCGGCGGCCGCCCGGAACTGGATCGCTTCCTCGAAGTGCAACGGTTCGACGGCGCCGCTTCCGGCGAGGTCGGCGATGGTCCGCGCTACCCGGAAGGCGCGGGTGATGCCGCGCGCCGACATGCCGAGTCCATCCATCGCCCAGGAAACGAGCGAGCGGAACGAGCCGGAGGCCGATGCCTTTTTCAATTCGGTGACCGACATCCGGGCGGGCGAGGACCCCACTCCGAATCGCTCCTCCCGCATGCGGTAAGCGAGGTGCACCCGCTCCCGCACGGTGGCCGTCGGCTCCCCGGACGCCGGCCCCAGAACATCGCCGGAGGTTACCGGTCGCACCGCCAGATGGATATCGATCCGGTCCAGCAGGGGCCCGGAGACGCGGGCCCGGTAGCGGGCCACGGAAGCGGGAGGACAGCGGCACGGTCTTCCTCCCTCGCCATGGAATCCGCAGGGGCACGGATTCATGGCCGCCACCAATTGAAACGCTGCCGGGAAGCGGACCGAATGGCGGACTCGGCCTACGTGAATGTCCCCACTCTCGAGGGGCTGGCGAAGGCACTCCAGGACTGGCCGCTGGAACTCGGGGAGTTCGTCCAGGAACAGCACTCCGTGATGGGCGAGGGTCACCTCTCCGGGACGGGGTCCCGGTCCGCCGCCCGCCATGCCCGCATAGGAGATCGTGTGGTGCGGCGCACGAAACGGAGGATGCTCCGGAGGGCCGGACAGCGGTTGGCCGATCGCGGAACGGATCCGCGCCACGTCCATTGCCTTCTCGACCGAAAGCTCGGGAAGCAGATCCGGAAGGATTCCGGCCAGGAGGGTCTTGCCGCTTCCCGGTGGTCCGACGAACAGGAGGTTGTGAGCCCCGGCCGCGGCGATTTCGAGAGCTCGTCGGGCCCGCGGCTGCCCCCGAACCTGGCTGAGGTCCACCCCCGAGCGCGATGCGGCGGGGGCCTTGGCCGGGGGTCGGAAGGGTGCAGGCGAGGATTCGGCGGCGAGCAGATCCGCCGCCGCCTGCAGGCTGGAAGCGGGATAGACGCGGATTCCGGTCGCCATGGCGGTTTCGGCGGCGTTATCGGGAGGCACGATCGCGGCGCGCATTCCCGCCGCGGCCGCTTCCCACGCAACGGGCAAACCGCCGGGGACCGGCCGCAGCGAACCGTCGAGCGCGAGCTCGCCCATCAGGAGCGTGTCCGGGAGACGGCGCCGGGGCACCACCCCGGTGGCGGCGAGGATGCCGAGCGCCACCGCCAGGTCGAATCCGGCGCCTTCCTTCCGGACGCCGGCGGGAGCCAGATTGACCACGACGTGCCCGCTCGGGAGATAGAACCCGCTGTTCCTGAGCGCCGCCTGGACCCGGAGTTGCGCTTCCCGGACCACGGTGTCCGCCAAACCCACGGTGCGAAACGAGCACCGATCGGCGCGCTGGAGGTCCACTTCGACCCGAATCAGCAATCCTTCGACACCGCGCACCGTCCCCGTGCGGGTGACGGCGAGCAGCCGGCCGGTGCGCGTGCGCCTGCTGGTATCGGAATCCTCGGTCTGTCGCATGAAAGAAGAGACGCAGACTCCGGCGGTTTCTTCCCGCCGCGGCGCGGATTGTGGAAAAGTCGGCGTGGAGACGGTCGGGCGGCTGCCCGAACGATGCCTTCCGGCGTCCCGTCGCTGTACGGGATACGATTCGGCGGCTTCGCGCCTTTCGCCGGAGCGGCTATCTCCAGCGCCGGAGCCCCGGTCGCCGGGCCGCCCGCGGGAGTAGCGCCATTCGGGAAACCATGGACATTTTCACTCTGCTAACCGCCGCGGGCGCCGGCGTGATCTCGTTCCTGTCGCCCTGCGTGCTCCCGCTCGTGCCTGGATACATCTCCTTCGTATCGGGAGCCTCGCTGAGCGAACTGGCGGAGGGGGCCGGAGAGAAGGATGCCGCCATCCGCCGGCGCCGGGTGATTGTCAACACCGTTGCGTTCGTACTCGGGTTCTCGATCGTCTTCGTGGCCATGGGAGCGTCGGCGACGTATATGGGGCAGTGGCTCGCCGGGAACCGGGTCTTTCTCGGCAGGATCGCCGGAACGGTCATCGTGCTGTTCGGCCTGCACGTGATGGGGGTGCTCAAGATCCCCTTCCTGAACGTCGAGAAGCGCTTCCACTCGAACCGGGAACCGGTCAGCCTGCTCGGGTCTTTCGGGATCGGCCTCGCCTTCGCGTTCGGCTGGTCTCCCTGCATCGGCCCGATTCTGGCCACCGTGCTGGTGGTGGCGGCGAACTACGAGACGGTGAACCAGGGCATCATCCTGCTCAGCGCCTACTCGGTCGGCCTCGGCGTTCCCTTCCTGTTGACCGGGATCGCGGTGGACCGGTTCTTTGCGTTTTCGAAGAAGGCGAAGCGCCACATGCGGACTGTCGAAATCGTTGCCGGCATCCTGCTGGTCGTGATCGGCGTGCTGGTCTTCACCGACAGCCTCCAGGCGCTTTCGCAGTACCTGACTTTCCTTCCGGTGCTTGGCTGACGTTTCCTCTGCGGGGTACCCCATGCCGACGTTGTTTCTGTTTTCCCTGTTGTCCGTCTCCGCGGCGAGTCCGCAGGAGGTCTGGGAGGTTCCGGAGGAAGCCCGGGCCATCGAGAATCCGGTCCCGCTCTCCGACGAGGCGCTGGCCGCCGGTGGGGAGTCCTACGGCGCTCGCTGCGCCTCCTGCCACGGCGATACCGGCAAGGGCGACGGCAAGGCCACCCGGTTCATCCGCCCCGCGCCGGCCGACATTTCGACCGCCGAAGCACGGGACCGAATGACCGACGGGGAAATGTTCTACAAGATCACTGAGGGCAAGAAGCCGATGCCGGGTATGGCCCGGACGCTCAGCGACGAAGAGCGCTGGCAGGTCGTCCACTACTTGCGGACGCTCCAGCCGCCGCGCTGACCAGACGACGGAGGATGACCACCATGCGCGCTCCCCAGAACCCACCCCCACCGAACGCCTCCGGGTTCGCGATCCTGCTGACGGGTCTGCTCGTCCTTTCTGCCTGCGGCCCTCCCCCGCCGGGAGCGGGAGGCGGAGCCGGCGGCATGGCTGCCGACGCTCCCGACCTCACCCTGCCGCGGGTCGAGGGCGGCGGGGACGTGAGCCTGCGCGGCGACGGCGCGGGGAGAGTCGTGCTGGTGGATCTCTGGGCCACCTGGTGCGTCCCCTGCGTTGCCGAACTGCCGCACCTCCAGGAGCTTTCCGAGACGCTTCCCGACGACGACTTCCTGATGCTCGGGATCGTTCTGGAGTCCGGGGACGCCGACAAGGTCGCGCCGTTTCTGGAGGAAAAGGGCCTGACCTATCCGAACGTCATGGGCTCCAACGAGGTTCGCGATTCGTTTGGACCCTTCCTCGGCTATCCCACCAAGTACCTCATCGATCGCGACGGAAAGCTCGTGAAGCGCTATCTCGGCGCCGTCGGCGACATCCTGAACGAGGAAATCGGCAAGCTCATCGAGACCGGCAGCCTGGATTAGGAGCTGGAGCGCCGGCCTCCGGCCGGCATCGCTCCGCGCAGCGGAGCGAAACTCCCATCGTCAACCTGCCCGGATGGCGCTGCAGCCCAGCGGGGTGGCGCCGCGCCCCTTCCGAGCTTGTACAGCGATGCGCCGTCCCCGCTTGGGCAGATGCCGTCGAGGCTGATTGAGTCTGGGAGTTTCGCCTCGCTGTGCTCGGCGATGCCAGCCTGGAGGCTGGCGCTCCTGGCCTCGTCAGGGTAGGTGCCCTCGAGGCTGATTGGGTCTGGGAGTTTCGCCTCGCTGTGCTCGGCGATGCCAGCCTGGAGGCTGGCGCTCCTGGCCTCGTCAGGGCAGGTGCCGTCGAGGCTGATTGGGTCTGGGAGTTTCGCCTCGCTGTGCTCGGCGATGCCAGCCTGGAGGCTGGCGCTCCTTACCTAGTGGCGACGTCGCTCAACTGGCCTTCGGACGCCGCCACCGCCGATGCGACCGTCAGGTCGCCGGTGACGTTGGTCGCGGTCCGGAGCATGTCCAGAATCCGGTCCACACCCAGAATCAGCGCGACTCCCTCGGCGGGCACCCCGATGGCCTGGAGGATGATGACCAGCATGATGATGCCGGCGCCGGGCACCGCGGCGGTACCAATGGAAACAAGGACCGCGGTGAGCACGATGGCGAGTTGGCCCTCGATCCCGATGGACATCCCGAGCGACTGGGCGATGAAAAGCGCGGCCGCGGCCTGGTAGAGGGCGGTACCGTCCATATTGATGGTGGCGCCCAGGGGAAGAACGAATGAGGAGACCTCTTCCGAGACCCCGAGATCACGCTGTGCCCGGTCCATGGTGACCGGCAGGGTGGCGCCGCTCGAGCTGGTCGAGAAGGCCACGAGCTGTACCTGCGCGGCCGCCGGGAAGAAGCGTCGCCAGCGGATCGGAGTCAGGAACTTCAGGACCAGCGGATAGACCACCAGCATCTGGGTCGCGAGTCCGGCGACCACCACGAAGCAGTAGAAACCGAGCGCGCCCAGCAGCTGCACGACCTGCTGCGGATCGTCGCCGGCCATTCCGGTGATGGCGCGGGCGATCAGCGCAAAGACCCCGATGGGCGCGATCTTCATCACGATCCCGACGAACTCGACGACCACCGCTTCCAGGCCCGCGAAGAACGCGAGGAGGGGCGCGCCCTTCTCCTTCGGGATCCGGATCAGCGCGATGCCGAACATGAGGGCCAGGAACACCACCTGGAGCATGTTGCGGTTGCTGGACGTCGAGGAGATGACGTTGGACGGCACGATGTCCTGCAGGATGCTGAGCGGGCCGCGCTCCTCCATCATCTGCTGCGCGGCGCCCTGCCGGTTGGCGGCGGCTTCCTCGTACTGCACGGCCAGTTCCTGTTGCAGGGACTCCGGGACGTAGCTGCCGGGGCGGAGCAGGTTCGCGTAGCCAAGGCCGATGCAGACCGCCACCGCGGTCGTCGCCACGTAGATGCCGATCGTCTTGCCCCCGATCCGGCTGACCTTCTTCAGGTCGCTGAGCGAGGCCACCCCGATGATGAGGGAGGAAATGACGAGGGGTACCGCGATGAGCTGGAGCCCGTTGAAGAAGACGTCCCCGAACGGCGAGATGTAGTCGCTCGTGAACTCGCCCCACCCCATCGTGGCGGCGGCGACCCCATAGATGATGCCGAGGGCCAGGCCGAGAACGATCTGAGCCCAGAGCTTGCGATACCAGGGTGTGTTCTTCATGAGAGGGTGCTGTTTGATCGCTGGGCCCGAACGCGTCGGGGAGCGGAGCGGGAGCCGGATCGGAGACCGGCCCGAATCGGGATCGGGGACTCTACCCGGACCATTGCGCTACAGATTTCAGGAGCGGGAGTCCCGGAGGGCGAATCGCCCCAGGCGTCCGAGTCGGGCCAGCCGGATGGGTGGCCGTCCACCCTTTTGCTGGCCGCCCGCTCCGACCTGGATCACGGCCTGGCCCGAGAGGATGAGCAGCAGATCCTCCCCCAGGATGCGCCGCCGGTACCCCTTGAGCGGACGGGCGTCCGACGCCTCGTCGGGGTAGGCGGCCACGATGGCCCGCAGTTCTTCCTGGGTAGCGAGCAATTCGGGCGCCACGCCGTGTTCGCTGGCGCGCAGCTTCAGCCAGGTTTCGAGCAGCAGCGCCAGGGATTCCGGAGCCGGACGCCGCTCCCTCTTGCCCTTGCCCGTGAAGGGGATCGGTTTCCGGGCGCCGGCGGCGATCACGCGCAGGATTGCGTCCGGATTCTTCTGCAGCACCGCGCGGGTCGCCTGGATGGTCTTCGGGTCTCCCTTGGGTGGACGACCGGCGACCGACTCGTACGGGGTCAGCAACTGGTCGCGGTTGCGCGGCTGGCGCCGGGCCAGATCGCGGACCGCGCCGTCCTTCAGGATCCAGCCCCGGGGGCGGTTGGACGCCCGCGCCCGCCGCTCCCTCCAGGCGGCCAGCTCCCTGAGGGAGCCGCGCTGTGACGGGGTGAGACCCGGACTGTCGAGGGCGCGATAGCACTCCTCGGCGGGAGGCATCTGGTAGGCGGCCTCGTGGGTGAGCGGGATCATCTCTTCCTGCAGCCAGTCCAGGCGCCCCAGTGCCCTGGCCCGTTCCGTCAACTTGTCCCGCAGCGGCAGCAGGTAGCGGACATCCGCAATGGCGTACTCCACCTGACGGGGGGTGAGCGGCCGGCGCAGCCAGTTGGACATCTGTTCCTGCTTCGACAACTCCCGCCCGACGAATCCGGCTACCAGCGTCCTGAGGGCGATCTGCACCTTCTTCCCGTGGCCGATCACGGCCGCGGCGATCTGCGTGTCGAACACGTTTTGCGGCACCACGGACGCGAGCCCATAGAAGATGTCGAAGTCGTGTTTCCCGGAGTGAACGACCTTGAGGACCTTGGAATCTCCGACGAGGGCAAACAGCGGATCCAGCTCCTTCACCTCGAGGGGATCCACGACCGCCTCCACTCCCGGGGCGGCCACCTGGATCAGCCCAAGTTCGGGAAACAGACGGTTTTCGGGGATGAACTCGGTGTCGAGCGCGAATACGCCGGCCGAGCGCAAGGCGGCGACCAGGTCTTCGAGTCCTTCCTGACTCCGGACGATCCGGACTCCGTCAATCTGGTCGGGGGACGGTTCCGCATCGGAGGAGGGCCCCCGCGGGCCGCGCCGCGCCGGCGAGCGCGAGCCTTCGCGCCGCGGCCGGTCACGGACGGCGACTCCACCCGAGCGCCGGGCGTCCGCGTCACTTCCGTGCGCGTGAGGCCGCGTTTTCTGTTCTTCCAAGGTTCTGGGTGAATCGTCCGTCCCCACAACGCCCCGCCTGATCTTCTCCAGGGGTCTCCGAACCGACAACCGGGCAGAAGTGTACCGCCCGAACCGCGCGCGGCCCGGTGTGCGACGATAGGGTGGCCAAACGGCACCCGATCTTGGCAGACCCCGGCTTCCTCAGCGTCCTCCCCCCGGTCTTCGCGATCCTGGTCGCGCTGGCGACCCGGCAGGCGGTGCTGGCGCTGCTCGCCGGCGTCCTGTTCGGAGAGCTGGTGCTTCGTGGCGGAGACGTTTTCTCCGCGCTTGCCGGAACCGTGACGCGCCTCACGGAGGCGTTTTCGGGGAATCCGTCCATTCTGCTCTTCAGCACGCTGGTCGGCAGCGTGCTGGCGCTGGTCGGGTTCACCGGCGGGGTCACCGGATTCGTGAACTGGGTGACGTCCCGCCGCCTGGTTGCGGGTCCGCGAGGCGCGCAGGCGCTCGCGCTCCTGCTCGGGCTTGGAATCTTCGTCGAGTCGAGCATCACCTGTCTGGTGAGCGGCACGGTGGCGCGGCCACTCTTCGATCGTTTTCGGCTGTCCCGGGAGAAACTGGCCTACCTCACCGATTCGACTTCGGCTCCCGTCTGCATCCTCTTGCCCATGAATGGTTGGGGGCGCTCATCATCACGATTCTGGCGACACTCGGCATCGAGAGTGGGGTCTCGGTGCTGGTCGCGAGCATCCCACTGAACTTCTATTCCCTCGCGGCTCTGGGGCTGGCTTTCTTCTTCGGGCTCTCGGGAAGGGATTTCGGCCCGATGGCGCGTGCCCAGCGACGCGCCCGGGAGACCGGGCAGGTCATCCGCGAAGGGGCCCGTCCGCTCGTTTCCACGGAGGTGCTCGCGCTCCCGCCGGGGCCGGGGGTTCCCGACCGGGCCCGGAACATGATCGTTCCCCTGGCGGTGCTGCTGGTCATGATCTTCGTCGGGCTGTGGATCACCGGCGAAGGCGACCTGCTCGCCGGGAATGGAGGGACGTCCGTTCTCTGGGCTGTCCTGGCCGCGGTGCTGACGGCGGCCCTCCTGGGAATCGTCCAGCGGGTCCTCCGAGTGTCGAAAACGGTGGATCTCGTTCTGCAGGGCGCCGGGGGAATGGTCCCGGTCGTCGCCGTGCTGCTGGCTTCGTTCGCAATCTCGGCGGTGGCGCGCGACCTGGGGACGGGTATCTACCTGGCCGGGGTCGCGGAAGCGGCCATGCCGGCGTGGCTCGTTCCGGCGGTGCTCTTTGTGGTGACCTCGGCGGTGGCGTTCTCCACCGGGACATCGTGGGGGACGTTCGCCATCATGCTCCCGATCGCGGTTCCGGCCGCCGCCGCGCTCGGCCTCGACCTTCCCCTGGTTGTGGGAGCCGTGCTTTCGGGCGGCATCTTCGGCGACCACTGTTCGCCGATCTCGGACACCACCATCATTGCCTCCATGGCCTCCGGATCCGACCTGGTGGATCACGTGAACACCCAGCTCCCCTACGCAGTGCTCGGCGGGCTCGTCGCGGTGTCCCTGTTCGTCGCCGCCGGGCTCACCGCCTGAAGCGGGGCCCGCGGGAGCCGCTCTAGAATCCGGGCCCCCCATGAGCGAAAACGCCCTCCTCGACACCTTGTCGGAGGACGTGCGCCCGGGCGCCGGCGGCAGCCCGGAGCTGGTGCCTCTCGATCCCGACCATCCCGGCTTCCGGGATTCCATGTACCGGGCTCGCCGCAACGCCATCGCGAAGCTCGCCTTCGACTACGTCCAGGGAGACCCGGCCCCGACCGTGCCCTATACGGACGAGGAGCACGCGGTCTGGAAACACGTTCGGGAGCTGCTCGATCCGCGGCACCGGGAGTTCGCCTGTGCGGAGTACCTGCAGTGTGGAGATGCAGTGGCGCTGGACCGGGCTCGGATTCCCCAGCTCGAGGACGTGAACGCCCGCATCCGGCCGTTGACCGGGTTCCGGATGCTCCCGGTGGCCGGGCTGGTGACGGCGCGCGCGTTCCTCTCCTTCCTGGCCGACCGGATCTTCCTGGCGACCCAGTACATCCGCCACGCGAGCCGTCCGCTCTACACCCCCGAACCCGATGTCATCCACGAACTGATCGGGCACGCGGCGTCGTTCGCCCACCCGAGCTATTGCGAACTCAGCGCCCACTTCGGACGCGCCGCCCGGGTGGCGAGCGACGAGGACGTGGAACGGATCGCCCGCCTCTACTGGTTCACCCTCGAATTCGGGGCGGCCATCGAGGACGGGACTCCCAAGGCGTACGGAGCCGGCCTCCTTTCGTCGGTCGGCGAGATGGATCGGTTGCGGGACGCGGAACTCCGGCGGTTCGATTGCCGGACCATGGCGGACACCTCGTACGATCCGACCGATTTTCAGCCGTTCTATTTCGTGGCGCCCAGCTTTGCCGTGATGTACGAACGGGTTCGGGATTTCCTGCGCGCGTTCGCCGACTGAACGCCGGGTGACTCTGTCCAAAGGCCGCTAGCTGGCCCGGATCACGACCACGGTCTGGTCGTCGTCGGGGGCGCCGCGGCGAAACCGGCGCACCTCCTTGAGCACGCTGTCGCAGACTTCGGCGGCAGGGCTTCCCCGCTCGCGTTCCCGCCGCAGCAGGGCGCCCAGCCGATCCCGTCCGAACAGATCCCCCTGCCGGTTGGCGCTCTCGGTGATCCCGTCGGTATAGAACGCGAGCAGGTCCCCGGCGCCGAGCTGGATCACCTGCTCGAAGTATCGGGGAGCGGGGAAGAGCCCGAGCGGTAGTCCGCTGGCGTAGATCATTTCCACCTCGCCGCTGGCGCGGACCAGGATCGGGGGCGGATGTCCGGCGTTGATGTGGATCAGGCGCCGAAGGGGGACGTCCAGCAGACCGAAGAAGAAGGTGGCGTAGCGCGTCTGCCCCACGCTCTCGTAGAGCAGTTGGTTCGTGCGGCCGACGATGACGCGGAGCGTGAGACTCGACTTTGCGAGCGAGAACACCGAGGCGCGCAGCGCGGCCACCAGGAGCGCGGCCGGAATCCCCTTTCCGGCCACATCGGCCATCGCGAAGCCCCAGCGGTCCTCGCCGAGCGAGATCAGGTCGTAGTAGTCGCCGCCCACCTGCGAGCAGGGTTCGTAAACCGCCGCCACCTCCATGCCGTCGAGGACCGGGCACTCGTGCGGGAGCAGGTCGTGGAGCACTCGGCCCGCGACTTCCACCTCGGAAACGAGTTCTCGCCCCTCGACCGCCTTTTCGTAGAACAGGATGCGCTCGAGCGCCGGGGCGGCGCCCGCCGCGTAGGAGGCGAGCGCGGCCCGGTCCCGCCCCGAAAACGCGGCCGGGTCGATGGATTCCGCGACCAGTGCCCCGAGCCGGCGTCCTCCGGCCCCGAGGAGCGGGGCCGCGACCGCCGCCGCGGACCCGGCGCTGAGGTCCGGATCGGAAGCTGCCGCCTCCGCGTTCACTTCCAGGAACTCGGGCCTGCCGCTATCGAGCACCTTCGTCGCAAACTCGCCCGAAGGGAGTTCCCGGCCGTCGGACGCGGGGGACTCCGGGAGTACGCTGTCCCGGCCGCGCGCCCGGCGGCAGACGACCGTCTTCCCGTCGAGTCCGATTGCCGAGAGGGTCGCCCGGTCGCAGCCGGGGAGCACGCGCCGAAGTCCCGCCAGAATCGTTTCGGCCGTGCGGCCAACTTCGAGACTCCGCCCGATCTCCTGGAAGACTTCCAGCAAACGCCCCTGACCGGTCGGTGGCGGACTGGGTTCGTTCATGCGGGGGCGCTTACGTTAGCGCCCCCGCCGGGGGCTACCGCATCGCGAAGCAGTAGAACAGTCCGTCGCCTCCGGTGCCCTGGAGGTCCGCCTGTCCGCAGCCACGGGAGCCGTGGGCCGCGTTCCAGGAGGTGGGGTTATCGCCACCGCCCGTCCGGTCGTGGTGGCCGACCAGAGCGCTGCCGTCCGCTGCGTTGCTCATCCAGTTGGAGCAGGTGCTGTCGCCGTCGCCCGACGACGCCATCCCGTCCATGCCGCTCCCGGTGATGATGTCGTGGCGGTTCACGTCGTCACCGCGCCCGCTGATGACTTCGCCCGATTCGGAGATCGAATTCTCCTTGCTCAGCTTGTTGTTGTCGCTGTGCAGGTCGGCCACGTTCTCGGCCACCATCACGCCGTTCGCGTTGTGCCAGGGGCCGTCGCCGATCCGGTCCTTCGCGTTCACGCCGCCGTCTCCGGTGGTGCTCAGATAGGCCCGCCAGGTGAGGCCGTCGGCGGCGCCCGCCTCCGAGGCGAGCATGGCGCAGTGGGCATCGGCGCCGTCGAGTCCACCGAGGTTCGCTCCGTCACCAGGACCACGGCTGGTCAGGAAAAAGGTCATGTCCGACTGGGCGGTGGGAGCCGCCGCCGGGGCGGACGAAAAAGCCACCAGGGCCGGAATCGCCGCGGCCAGCACCAGGAAGAAGAGAGCACGTTTCATCGGGAAACTCCTTTTCCGGCCCACTGGCCGGATTGCTGATTGTAGGAAACGCCGGTTCCGCGGCGCGACTCCCGGCCGGTCGCGGCCGATCTCAACAGCCTGTGGTGAAACCCACGTGAGCGCCGAGACGAGTGAGGCCCAGTTCTCCCGCGCGGGTTTTGCCGCAGGCTGCTAACGGAGGCGGCGGACCCCGTACCAGAACAGCGGCAGGATGAAGATGACCCAGAACCCATAGGTCAGGATCCGGTAGCCGATCCCGATCAGGTCCTCGAGTCCCGCCTGGGCGAGCACGATGGCGGCAAGCAGCACCACCGTCGAGGTTGCGGGACGGAGCCACGTTTTCAGTTCGCGGCCCCCCTCCTCCATGGCGCGGGCCACCCGCTCGTTGACTGCGTGGATCAGGCTGGTGGCAGTTTCGATCAGGGTTCCGAACAGGACCACCTGGAAGCCGAACAGCAGGAGCGGCGAACCGATCTCCGCCAACAGGGTGAGGGAGGGGACCGTCTCTTCCACCATCCCGGAACCGAGGCCCGCGATTGCGATGAAGAAGAGGACCGCGGGAATGATGGCGATGGGCCCCGCGAGCATCCCCGCCACCATTGCGTCGCGTCGCGTTCTCAGGTGGTGCGCGCAAAACAGCACGGCGGGCAGCGTGCCCACGTTGTAGGCCATGTATTCGACACCCCCGAGAACCCAGTCGCTCGTGACGTCGCCGGCGCCGAGCGCCGCCCCGATTTCCGGCCCGAAGGCACGGAAAGCGGCGATGAGCACCAGGATGTACACCGCGTAGAGGGCCATCGACCAGAACGACAGGAAATTCTCGACCGTGCTGGTCCCCTTCAGGACGAGGTAGCCCACCGCGACCATGATGGCGAGCACTCCAACGGCGTAGGGAAAGCCGAGCGACCTGGAAACAACCTCGCCACCCGCCGCCGCGACCACCGAAACCACCACCAGCATGGTGGCGAGGTAGATGACCTCGTAGAGCCAATTCCACCGGCCGAGCAGTTCGCGGGTCATCGTCCGGTAGTCGTAGGACCTCGCCCGCCGGGCGATCTCGAAGGTCAGGGCGCAGACGGCCGACCAGAGCGGCGTCGTGATGAGGAGCATTCCCAGGAGCCCCCCGAGGACTCCCTTGGTCAGGAAGAAGTCCACCAGCTCGCGACCGGTCCCGTAGCCGCCGGCGATGACCATGGACTGGAAGCAGAAACCGGGAAGCAGGAATCGCCGGAACCAGTCGGAGCGAAGCGGGTTCTTCATGGGGGGCTCCCCTGGGGGATGGCGGCCAAGAATACCGGCCGGCTCCGGACCCCGAGGTTTCCGCCCGGTCGCGAGGGACCGGTCCTGCCGGTCAGCCGCTCGGCAACTCCCGGGGCCGGATCAACGCCTCGAGGGTGGCGGCGGACGGCAAGAAGGCGCTCCAGTCGGGGGCCGGGACCGAAACGACGGCGAGCGCGGCGGTAGGAAAATGCTCGTAGCGGCCGCCGAGGCGGGCTGCCAGATCCTCCATGCCCGGGTTATGGGCCACCACCAGAAGCGGTGATGCGATCCCGCCCTCCTCACCCACGATCTCCACGATCTCGTCCGGACTCGACCCGTAGAGTCGGGGAACCAGGCGGAGCGTGTCGGCCGGCGCGCCGGCCGCCTCCAGTACGAGTGCCGCGGTCTCGCGCGCCCGCCGCGCGGTCGAAACGAGCGCCGCCGCCGGTGAAAGCCCCTCATTCTTGAGGTAGCGGCCCATGCGGGGGGCGGCCCGCAAACCCCGCGGGGCCAGCGGCCGGTCGTGATCGCCCAGACCGGGGTGATTCCAGTCTGACTTGGCGTGACGCAGGAGGAGCAGTTGGAGCATTGGGTCTCGCCGCCAGCGGTCAGCCGTAGGCCTCCTCGGTGGAGTCCGCCCCGCCGAGGATCCGGGAGTACACCCCGGGGTCCACGTTGCCGCCGGTGATCACCACCAGCACCTCCTTGCCCTGAAATCGGTCGGGGTCCGTGAGCAGCGCTCCGATCCCGAGCGCCCCGGTGGGCTCGGCCTTCAGGTTGGCGGTGCTGAACAGCCTTCGGACGCCCTCGGCGATTTGCTGCTCGGGCACTTCGATCACGTCGCCGAGGCCCTGGCGGAGAATCGCCCAGTTGTTCGCGCCCAGACGGGGTAGCCGCGCTCCGTCGGCGAGCGAGAGTGCCTCGCCGGCGTGGCTCACCAGGTTTCCCTGCCGCAGCGACTCGGCGGCGTCGTTCGCCAGCAGCGGCTCGGCGCCGATCACGGGTACCTCGCCCATCCCGGCGGTCTCGAGGCCGGTGAGGATCCCCGAACTGATCCCGCCGCCCCCGATGGGGACGACCACGACGGCCTTCGCCTGCCGGGCCGCGGACCAGCGGCCCAGGCGCGTGGCAATCTCGACCCCCAGGGTGGCGTTCCCGGCGATCACCGCCGGATCGTCGTAGGCGCTCGCCACCTCGGCTTCGGGCAGTTCGCGGAGCATCCGGGACACCGCGTCCTCGCGCGACTCGATCTCCACGTCGGTAAGTTCGACGGTGGCGCCGTGGCTGCGGACCGCATCGATCTTGACCCGCGCGGAGATGGACGGCATCACGATGGTCGCCCGCTTGCGCAGCAACTTGCATGCGAGGGCGAGCGCCTGGCCGAAGTTGCCGGAGGAGGCGGCGAGAAGATGCCGGGCCGGTGAGGTGCGGGCCCGGTGGAAGGCTGCCCGGAACTTGAAGCTTCCGGTGCGCTGGAAGGTCTCGCTGACCAGGGTGACGCGAAGCCCGAGGGCCGCCCGCATTCTCTCGGCTTCGATCCAGGTGGTGGGCCGCACCGCGAAGGGTCGGTCCGGGACGGTCAGGTTCATGGTGGCTCCTCGGAAATCACCCGGTCCAGGATCTTGTCCGGATCGGTCTCCCCGCTTTCGTCCTGCAGTTCGCGGCTCCGGTCGAGGATGCGCCCGACCGCCTTGCCCGGCGGGATGTTGCGCGCCAGGACATGCCGCCCGCCGACCACGTCTTCAGGCGGTCCGTGAAACACCCCGGCCGCTTCCGCCCGCTCCCGAAAGACCTCCCCCTCCGGGAACCGGCCGGCGAGTGCGGTTGCGGTGGTCCGCCCGAGTTGATCCGCCGTGGCTACCCGCAGGAGTTCTTCAAGGGTCGTGCCGGCCGCCGCCATTTCACGCGCCAGACGGCGGTAGGCGGCCCGTTTCGCGCCTTGGCGGGGATAGAACGCGGGCGCCAGGTGGCGGTGCGTCAGCGCTTCGACCGCGTCCACCAGGGCACGCGGCGCCCGCAACCTCTCGAGGAAGCGGCGCGCGATGGGCGCTCCGGCGGCGTCGTGAGCGTACGCCGTGATCCGTCCCTTCCGCTCCCGCGTGGTCACCGGCTTGCCCAGATCGTGGCAGAGGGTCGCAAAGAGGAAGGCGCGCCGCGCTTCGGGATCCTCCGGGACCAATGCCGCCGCCCGATCCAGCGCCAGCAGGGTGTGTTCGAAGACATCCCCCTCGGGATGCCACTCGGGATCCTGGGGGACTCCACGAAGGGCGTCCACTTCGGGGAGGAAGCGCAGCAGTCCGGTCGCGGCCAGGAAGCGGAAGCCGCGCGAAGGCTCTTTCCCGTGGAGGAGCTTTGCGAGTTCCTCGCGAATCCGCTCGGAACTCAGCTCGCTGAGGTCGAGTTCGGTGCAGAGGCGGTGGAGCTCGGCGTCGGCGGTAAACGAGAAGCGGGAAGCGAACGCCGCCACCCGCAGCCCGCGCAGTGGATCCTCGGGGAATTTCGCGGCGTCGGTGGCCCGCATCACCCCCGCGGCGAGATCCCGCGCCCCGTCGTAGGGATCGAACAGCGCGCCCGTCAGCGGATCGAGACCCATGGCGTTCAGGGTGAGATCCCGGCGGCGGGCCGCGTCGGCGAAACTCATGTCGGGGTCCACGACCACCTCGAAACCCAGGTGGCCCGGCCCGGTCTTCGATTCGCGGCGGGGCAGCGCCACTTCCACGCCGAGGCCTCCGACGCGCAGCACGGGGAAGGCCCGCCCGATCCGCCGGACCTTGCCGAGCGGCCGCAGGGCGCGCTCCAGGTTCCGCACGGAAAGTCCGAACACCTCGAGGTCGGGTTCTCCGGTAGGTTGGGAGAGCATTCCGTCGCGGACGAACCCCCCGACCACCAGGGCGCGTCCACCGGCGCGGCGGACCTGAAGAGCGATGCGGCGTGCGTCCCCGACGGCGCCCGCGGCGTCGTCGGCAATCGGCCCGACCCGCGCGAGCGGGAATCGAACCGGTTCAGGACTCTCGATGTCCTGCGCTCGCTGGGTCAAGAACCCGGGTCAGTCGTGGGAAGGAGGAACCCCGGCGTCCGCCCAGGCGACCGGATCGCCGATCCGGATACTGCCGCCGCTCACGACTTCGCCGAACGCTCCGCCGCGCCAGTCCGGCGCCAGCGTCTCGCGCAGCCGGGGGGTGACGGCTTCCATCCGTTCGCAGGGCTTCGTCTCGCCGTGGATCAGGATCCGCGTCTCGCCAACCGTGAGTGTCCTCCCGAGCGTCTCCCGGAAGTCCACTCCCGACACCAGCAGGTTCGCCCGGCGCAGGGACGGATCCACCCCGGGTTCGCCGGCCTCTCGCGCGGCCCGCCGCCAGGCCTCGCGGGAAAGGACGGTGATCTGCCGTTTCCCGCGGACCGGAGCGGAACCCAGCAGGCCCTCTCCCTTGACGAGATCGCCGTCGGACCGGGGGACCATGGGTTCACCCCGCGCTCCCTTGGCCCAGATGGCGAGGAGGCTGCCGTTCGCTTGGTTGCTGGATTCTTCTGGCATGGGTGGGCGGCCGCCGCCGCGGCCGGGCCGAATCCTACCGCCGTTCGGCCGTTCGGGAGGCGGCGGTGACGCGCGCCGCCCACGGGCGTCATCATTCCCGGCGGGGAAACCGCCAATGCGCGTCGCCGCTCTTACTTCCGGAGGCGTGGACAGTTCTGTCGCCCTCGCCCGGCTGGTGGAGGAGGGCCACGAGGTGCACGCCTTCTACCTCAAGGTCTGGCTGGAAGACGAACTGGAACATCTGGGGGAGTGCCCCTGGGAGGAGGATCTCCGGTATGCCCGGGCGGTCGCGGGGCAGGTCGGGGTTCCGCTCAGCGTGATCCCGTTGCAGCGCGCCTACCGGGAGGGCGTTGTCGCCTATCTGCTCGACGAACTCGAAGCCGGCGGCACCCCGAGTCCCGACCTGTTCTGCAATTCCCGCATCAAGTTCGGGGCCTTCGCCGAGTGGGTGGACGCCGAGATTCCGGGCCGACGGTTCGAGCGGGTGGCCACCGGCCACTACGCGCGGCGGGTCGAGGCGGCGGACGGCGTCGAGTTGCATCGGGCTCCGGATCCGGTGAAGGATCAGACCTACTTCCTCTCGCGGATCAGCTCCGGCCAGCTCGCGCGTTCCCTGTTCCCGGTAGGGGGGTTGCAGAAGACGGAGGTCCGCAAGCTCGCGGCCCGGCTCGCGCTGGCTCCCCAGGACCGCCGGGACAGCCAGGGGATCTGCTTCCTCGGGGGCGTTCGCTACCGGGACTTCGTCACCGCCCACCTCGGCGACCGGCGGGGCCCGGTGGTGGATGAGGCGTCCGGCGAGGAGATCGGGACCCACCGCGGCCACTGGCTCTTCACCGTCGGCCAGCGCCGCGGCCTCGGCCTCTCCGGGGGTCCCTGGTTCGTTTCCGGGAAGGATCCCGGGGAGAACCGGGTGATGGTGCGCCGCGGCGCCGGGCGGCCCGTCCGGCGCTTCGGGTTGGAGGACCTCCACTGGATCGGAGGCGGGGCGTCCTCCGGCGCGGGGCGGCTGCTGGTGCGGGTGCGGCACGGCCCCGAACTTGCGCCGGCGCGGGTCTCCTGGGATGGATCGGGGGCAGGGGAGGTGCTCCTCGACGAACCGGACCAGGGCATCGCCCGCGGTCAGTTCGCGGTCCTCTATGCGGGGACACGCTGCCTGGGATCGGGACGGATCGGAGCCCGGCTCGCTACCTGAGTCCCCGGCAGTCGTAAACGACCGCCGGAGGCACGTTCTTCCAGACGACGGATCCGCGCTCGACCTTCGAAAACGCCCGCTCCAGAACCTTGGCGAACGGGGAGCGCGTCCAGAACGGAAGCGCCTGAACATAGACGTAGAACAAGAGTTGGCCGTCGGGGGCCAGCGTCTCGAGGATCGCCTCGAGCATCGTCGTCTGCTTGTCCTCGGGAATCACCGACCAGGGGAGGGTGGCCACTACCACCCCCACTTCGCCCACTTGCTCCCGGGCGCAGATGGAGCACAGGTTGGCGAGATCGTCCACCACCACCTTGAGGTCGGGAATCCGGCGCGCCAGGGCGTGCGCACACATCTGATTCAGCTCCACCGCCAGAAACGGCGTCTCGGGAGGTTTGGCCGCGAGCAGATGTTCGGTAATCGCTCCATCCCCGGCTCCGGCTTCGATGACCGCGGCCCGCTCCGGCCAGCGAACGGCCTCGGCCATGGCGATGCCGAGGGCGGGGGAGCTGCGCCGCACCGCGCCGATCTCGCGCGGCCGGCTCACGAACTGGCGGAGGATGGTGGAGTCGGCCGGTGCGGCGGTGTCTCCCTTCGGCATCGATCCCGGCTCCGTCAGGCGCTCTCGGGCCTTCTCGCGGTGATGCGCCGGGTCGTGAACCCGAGCCAGTGCAGCCGGCCGAGGTGGCGGGCGTGCTCCACTTTCATGCAGCGGTCCATGATCACGTCCAGCCCGAGTTCCCGGGCCCGTTCGGCGGCCTCGTGGTGGATGACCCCATATTGAAGCCAGATGGCCTTCGCCTTCCCGGCGCACTCCTCGACGATGCCGGGGACCGCCGCGGGCGCCCGAAAGACGTTCACGATGTCCACGGGTTCCTCGATGGCCGCAACACTCGGAAAACACCGCTCGCCAAGGATCGTTTCCTCGCGCGGGTTTACGGGCACCACCCGGTATCCGTTCCGTTGCAGGTAAAAGCCCACGAAGTAGCTGGCCCGCAGCTCCTTCGGAGAAAGGCCGACCACCGCCACCGTCCGGGCCGAAGTCAGCAGGCGCCGGATGGCGCCCGCGTCCTGGTATTTGGTGAGGTCGGAGGCGGATCCGTCTCCCGGCGCGGGAGGCGGAAGTTCGCAGGCGACTACAGGGGGCATGCCATGGACTCCTTGGTTTCGTCGTCGTGGTCGGGAGCGGCGGTGGCCGCCTCCAGTCCGCGGGTCAGGTCCCAGATCAGATCCTGTGGATCTTCGATCCCCACGGAGAGCCGGATAGTTCCGGCCGAGATGCCGGCTCCGGACAATTCCGCCTCGTCGAGTTGCCGGTGCGTGGTGCTCGCCGGATGGATCACCAGGCTCTTGGCGTCCCCGACGTTGGCGAGGTGGGAGAAAACGTTGAGGGCCCGAAGGAAGCGCGTTCCGGCGCTTCGGCCGCCCTTGAGATCGAACGAGAACACCGCTCCGGCCCCCCGGGGGAGGTACTTGGCGACGAGCGGCGCGTATCGGCTTCCGGGAAGCCCCGGGTGGGCCACCGTCGCCACTTCGGGCCGCTCCGTCAGGAAACGCGCGACTTCCAGGGCGTTGGCCGCGTGGCGCTCCATGCGCAGCGGCAGCGTCTCGACCCCGAGCGCGAAGAGAAAGGCGTTGAACGGCGACATGCAGGCGCCGAGATCCCGGAGCGTTTCGGCGCGCAGCTTCATCAAGAACCCGTACTCGCCGAAGGTGGCCTGAAACGCGAGCCCGTGGTAGGCCGGCGACGGGTCCGCGATTCCCGGGAACTTGCCATTGTCCCAGGGAAAGCGTCCGGACTCGACAACCACCCCGCCGATGCTGGTCCCCTGGCCGCCGAGGAACTTGGTGGCCGAGTGGACCACGATGTCGGCGCCCCATTCGATGGGCCGGCAGAGGTAGGGAGTGGCGAAGGTGCTGTCCACCATCAGGGGCACGCCGTTTTCGTGGGCCAGGTCGGCCACCCGTTCGATGTCCAGGACGTTGCCGCCGGGATTGCCGATGGTCTCGCCGAAGAGGAGGCGGGTCTCCTGGCGCATCGCGTTCTTCCAGGTGTCGATCCGGTCCGGATCGACGAAGGTGACTTCATACCCCAGCTTGCGTTCGAGGTGTTTGATCTGGGTCAGGGTGCCGCCGTAGAGCGCCCGCGACGCCACCAGGTGGTCCCCGGGCCGGAGCGCCGTGAAGAACGCGCCCGCCTGGGCGGCCAGCCCGGAAGCGAAGGCCACCGCGCCGACTCCGCCCTCGAGGTTCGCGACCCGCTCCTCGAAGGCGGCCACCGTCGGGTTCATGATCCGCGAATACGTGTTCCCGTATTCCTGCAGGTTGAAGTACGCCGCCGCCGCCTCCGGGTCTTCGAAGACGTAGCTGCTCGTCTGGAAGATGGGAGTGGCGCGCGCCCCGCTGTAGGGCTCGGGGCGGGCTCCGGCGTGGACTGCCCGGGTCGCGAACCCGAACCCGCGGGTTTCGGCTCCGGCGTCTTTGTCGGTCATGGGGCGTCTGGTTCCTCGGGGCTGGCTTCTCGGGTTTGGCGGTCCGGGGGCAAGGTTGCGCGGCCCGGATCTCCCGGCGAGTGCTCCTCGTTCGCTTGTTTCTTGAGCCGGGCCCTCCCCCCACCGGGAGAACTGGCAGCCTCGGCGCTCACGTCACTTTACCCACCGCCCGCCAGAAACGCGCGGACCAGGGGCGTCATCCGGCCGGCCTCCAGCAGGAAGGAGTCGTGTCCGTACGTCGTCTCGATCTCGTGGTGGACGACATCTTTCCCTTCGGCCTCGAGCGCAGCGGCGAGGCGGCGGGAATCGCTGGACGGGTAGAGCCAGTCCGAGGAGAAGGAGAGGAGGAGGGTGCGGCAGCGGAACCGGTCCACCGCGGCGCGAAGATCCCCGCCGCCGTGGCGTTTCGCGAGGTCAAACCGCGTCAGCGCCCAGGACAGCAGCAAGTAGGCGTTGGCATCGAAACGGCGGTTGAATTTGGCCGCCTGGTGGACGAGATAGGACTCGACCTGGAAATCGGCGGCGAGGAGGTCCCCGGCGAATTCCGCCCGGTCCTGGAGCCGCCGGCCGAACTTCGTGTCCATGCCGGGCGCCGACAGATAGGTCAGGTGCCCCACCATGCGGGCGGTGGCCAGACCCCGGACGGGCCGGTTTCCGCTCTCGGCGTAGCGTCCTTCGCGCCATTCCGGATCCGAAGTGATGGCGTTCCGCGCGATCCAGTTCCACCCGATTCCCTGGGCGGACAGGCCGGCGGTGCTGGCGACCACGACGATGGCGTCCACCTCGTCCGGAAAGGAGGCCGCCCACTCGAGCGCCTGCATTCCGCCCAGCGAGCCGCCGGAAATCCCGCGGAGCCGCCGGACTCCGAGTTCACCGAGTCCGGCCCGCGATATCCGAATGATGTCTCCGACGCTGACGCTCGGGAAATCGGGTCCGTAGGGGCGCCCGGTGCCCGGATTCAGGCTCAGCGGGCCGGTGGTGCCGCCGCAGCCTCCCGGCAGGCTCATGCAGACCACGTGGAACCGGTCGGTGTCGAACGCCTTGCCCGGGCCGATCATGCGGTCCCACCACCCGAGCCCATCCCCGCCGGAAGCGCCTTCGGCCCCGAATCCGTCGAGCGCCGACTCCACCCCTCCCCCCCGTCCCGCCGCGTGCGCATCGGCGGAGAGCGCCGGACAGATCAAGACGGTGTTCCCCCCGTCCGGATCGGGTTCACCCCAGGTCTCGCAGGCGATTTCCACGCGCGGCAGGACGGCCCCGCTCTCGAGACGGAAGGGGCCGGGCGGAGAGAGTCGCAGCCGCCGGTGCGGTGCGGCGTTCGCCGGTACGTCCCAGGGCTCGCGCGGCGGACGCCGCGCGGCCGGGGTCAGGTCCGCAGCCACAGGGCGACGGCAAAGGCCAGGGTCGCGGCGGCGACGATAAACCGCAGGATGCGATCGCCCGCCAGGATGGTCAGCCGGGCGCCGACCAGGGCGCCACCAAAGGTGCCGATTCCAAGCGCGAGGCCGGTACCCCAATCGACGACGCCGTTCAGGGCGAAGACCGAGAGCGACACGATGGAAAACAGGAAGATGCAGGCCACCTTGATCGCGTTCCCGGCGACCAGCCCGTATCCGGCCCAGCTCGTGGCGCCGAGCGACAAGAACCCTACGCCCGCCTGCACGAAACCCCCGTAGAACCCGACCACGACGAATCCGGCCAGCAATCCCGCCCCGACGCGGGGCGCCCCACCCTCTCCCTCCGGGTTCGGAGCGCCCCATTGGAGCAGCGGGAACAGAGTGAACAGCACCATCACGATCGACAGGAAGCGAAGGAACGCCGCTTCTCCGACGTGGACCGCCAGCGTGCTGCCGAGTGCGGCGCCCACGACGGCCGCGGCGCCGAGCCGCACCATCACCGAGGCTGGAATCGCGTCGGCGCGGCGAAAGACGGCGGTGGCGGCGGCGGTCTGAATCAGGATCGCGAGCCGGTTCGTTCCGTTGGCCACGTTGTGAGGGAGCCCCATGAAGATGAGCAGCGGCAGCGTGAGGAACGATCCGCCGCCGGCGACGACGTTGAGCACTCCCGCAACGAAACCCACCGGAATGAGCAGCAGGGCGGCGAACAGCGGATCAGCGATCGTCGTCACCCTGATCGCGGGAGTCCGGGCGGAAGTCGAGCGCGACGGAATTGATGCACCAGCGCTCTCCGGTTGCTTCGGGCGGCCCGTCGGGAAACACGTGGCCGAGGTGGGCGTCGCACTGCGAGCAGGTTGCTTCCGTGCGCACCATCCCGAGGCTGCGATCCACCGACGTGGCGATCGTGTCGGCCTCCGCGGGCCGGGTGAAGCTCGGCCAGCCGCACCCCGAGTCGTACTTGTCCTCGGAAGCGAAGAGCAGCGCGCCGCAGCACACGCAGCGGTATTCCCCCGGAGCGTGGTTTCGGTAGTGAACCCCGCTGAACGGTGGTTCGGTCGCGCCGCGGCGGGTAACGGCGAACTGTTCCGGGGTCAGCCGGCCTCGCCACTCGGTGTTGGTCCGTTGGATTTTCTTGCTCATGGTCTGTGGTTCTCGTTCGAATCTGCGCCGCCGGTGGCCTGGCGCCCCCCGGTGGCGGGAAGCGGCGCGGGGTGTTCGGTCACCGCCGCTCAGTTCGCGAACCAGGCGCGTCCGAGGATGAGCACCCAGTAGAGGATCAGCGACAGCACGAGGGCCCGCCCGAACTCCCGGAGCTTGTCGAAAAAGCGGGCCTTGCGGGCGGCCGGCGCCAGCGCGTAGAGGACAGCCGCGATCCCCGCGACGATCGCGACGTTACGGAACCGGATCATCGCCCGGAACCCTGATTCGGAAGTCTCGCCTCCATGAGCAGCCTGTGGACAAAGTCACCTGATCACCGAGAACTGGGCCGCGTGACTCTGTCCACAGGCTGTCTGATCCCCGGATCGGTTCCGGGTCCATGATAGTGCCGAGGGGCTGCGCGCCGGCTGCCCGGCGTTGCGGCGCGCCCGTACGCGTCCCTTCGCCGGGATAGTTGGACAGTATGATCCGCCTCCTGAACGGGTTGGCCCGCTGTAGTGCCAGCGCTGATCCAGGAGGTTGACCGATGGCTGACGACCAAGTGCGGACGGACGAAATGGAGGAAGACGACGAGTGGGCCGAGGAGCCCGGGGACGGAGAGCCGGTCGAATCTGAAGCCGAACCGTCGGACGCCGCTGCGGGCGGAAAGCGGCGGAACACGATGGTGGCGACCATCGCGGCGCTGTTGATCGCTGCCGGAGCCGGCTATTGGTACTTCACCTTCGGCCCGGGCAAGCCGCCCGAGCCGCCGCCTCCCGTCGTGGAGGCGGCTCCCCCACCCGTCGTCGAGGAAGAGCCCGAGCCGGAGCTGCCCGCCCTCGACGCGAGCGATCCTTTCCTGCGGGCCCTCTTCGCCGCGATCACCGAGAATCCCGACATTCTCGCCTGGCTGCTTGGCGACGACCTGGCGCGCCGCATCGCCGTGGCCACGGACAACGTCGCCGACGGGATCTCTCCGCGGAGGGCGCTCGCCGGGCTGTCGCCGACGGATCCGTTTCGCGCCGAGGGTGAGGGCGAGGAACTCCACGTCGCCCCGGCCGCCTTCGCGCGCTACGACGCGGTGGCGGAGGCGGCAGCCGGCGCCGACAGCCCCGGGATGGCGCGGGTGATCCGGGAGGCGATGCCCATCCTCGACGCCGCCTACGCCGAGCTCGGCCGTCCCGACCGCACCTTCGCCGACGCGCTGCTCGTCGCCCTTGACCGGCTTGCCGCGGTTCCGGCGCCGAACCTGCCGGTGTTGGTGGACGAGCAGGTCATGCGCTACGAATACCGCGACCCGGGCTTCGAGGAGCTTGACGATGCGAGCAAGCATCTGCTCCGGTTCGGGCCCGACAACCAGGCCAAGGTGCAGGAAGCGGCCCGCGGGCTCGCCGAACGGCTCCGCGCCGGAGGGGCGCCGTTCTAGCAGCCTGTGGACAAAGTCACGCGGCATTCGAACGGCGATGCATCCCGGCTGAAACGGGCCGCCATGCGGCCCTCATCGTTGCGTTTCGGTCGGAATACACTCGGTATTCCTCCCTCACGCGCCTTGTCAGCCGGGCGCCTCACCATTCTCGGTGCTCACGTCACTTTATCCACAGGCTGCTAGCGACTCCCGTCCGTCCGTTCGTCAGTCTCGCCGTCTGCTGTCGCCCCGTGCCGTCCGTTCACTTCACCCCGAACCTTCGGCGCCACCTCGTCGTAGAGAGCGTCGAGGTTGAGGGACAGACCGTCTCGGAAGCACTCTCACGGGTGTTCGGCGTCAATCCCGGCCTTCGTTCCTACGTGCTTGACGATCAGGGCCGCCTGCGCACCCATGTGACGATCTACGTGGACGGCCGCCCGCTCCAGGACCGGATCGAACTCGGCGATCCGGTCGGCGAGACCGCCGAGATTCACGTCATGCAGGCGTTGTCTGGGGGCTAGTCAATGCTGCTGCATTTGGCCACCCGCAAGGGGTACCTCGGCCTTCGCCGGTTCGGGAGGGGTGACTGGCGCTGCGAGCGCACCGCCTTCCTCGGGGATCCCGTGTCCCAGTTGTTGCCCGACCCGCGCGACGGCAAGCTCTACGCGGCTCTCAACCTCGGGCACTTCGGCGTCAAGCTCCGCTGTAGTGAGGACGGCGGCGCCACCTTCGAGGAGCTTGCGGCGCCGGCGTTCCCGAAAGCGGCGGCCGCCTCCGAGGCGGCTCCCTCGGTGGACCTTCTCTGGTGCCTCGAACCCGCCGGCCCGGACGCTGGTTCGTTGTGGTGCGGAACGATTCCGGGCGGACTCTTCCGCTCGGACGACGGAGGCCGTTCCTGGGCCCTGAACCAGCCGCTTTGGAACCAGCCGAGCCGCGAACGGTGGTTCGGCGGCGGATATCCGCACCCCGGGATCCATTCGGTTCTGGTGGAGCCCGACGGCCGGCGGATCGTGGCCGGGGTCTCGTGTGGCGGAGTCTGGATCAGCGAGGACGGCGGGGAGTCCTGGCGGGTGTCCACCGCGGGCATGTTCGCGGACTACATGCCTCCCGAACAGCGGGATGATCCAGCCATCCAGGATCCGCACCGGCTCTCGTGGTGCGAGGCCGACCGGCGACGCATCTGGTGCCAGCATCACAACGGCTTCTTCCGCTCCGACGACGGTGGCGCCACCTGGACCAGTCTGGAGGTTCCCCCTTCCTCCTTCGGGTTCGCGGTGGCCGCGCATCCGCACCATCCCGGGATGGCGTGGAGCGTTCCCCTGGTGAAGGACGAATGCCGGGTGCCGGTGGACTGCCGGATGGTGGTTTCCCGGACGCGGGACGGCGGGGAGAGCTGGGAGCCGGTGGGACGCGGGCTTCCCGAGGGAGACTCGTTCGCCGTGGTGTATCGCCACGGCCTCGATGTCCATCCCACCGGAGCGGTGCTCGCGATGGCCACCACCACCGGCGCCCTCTGGATCTCGGAAGACCTGGGCGATTCCTGGGAACTGGTCACCGCGGAACTGGCTCCCGTCTATTGCGTCCGCTTCGACCGGAGGTAGCTCGCCGGGTGTTTCCCGGCTCGGAGTGGCGGGAGAGAATCGCGAGCGAATAAACTCCGCAAATTCTGCCGCTCGCGACCGCGGCGGATGGGGTGAACCCCTTGCATGACTCCCTGAACGACTCCGTGAAGCTTCCCTTCCACGATCTTGTCCGGCAGTTGGACATCCGGCTGCGCATCCTGGGACTGGTACGCGATTTCGCCTTCGCGGCGGGGGCCGTGGCTCTCGCGCTGCTCCTTCCCCGGCTGGTGGGCGACGGAATCACCTGGCTACCGGTGCTGGTGGCGGTGGCGGGAGTCGCCGTCCTGTCCTACCGGGGCCTTTCCGGATTGCGGGCCGGCGCCGCGCTCGACCGGGCCGCCGCCGCGGGAGATCGCGCGGGGGAACTGAAAGATGAGCTCTCCTCGGCGCAGTGGTTTTCCGCGTCGCCGTCCCCGACTCCCTGGGAGGTTCATCAGATCGGCCGCGCCCGGCGGCGGGCTGACGAGTTGGACGCGGGGCGACTGCTCCCCTTCCAGGTTCCCCGCTCCAGCGTGGTGGCCACGGCCGCTCTGGCCGTCCTGGCGGTGATCCTGCCCCTGACGGAGGGACCCCTGGTTTCCGATGCGCTGCGCGCGCGGATCGCCGGGCTCGCGGGCAGTCTGGGGGGTGATCCCGAGGGAGGCGATCCGCTGGCGGGGCCGGACGCGTTCGAGGATGCGGAGGACGCTCGGGTGGAGGCCCGATCCCCCGAGGAGATCCTCGCGGAACTGCGGGCCGGCGAATTGCGGCTGCCCGAGGAGTCCGGCGAGGACATCGACGCCCTCCAGGCGGCGCTGACCGCGGCCATGGAGGAGCGGGCGCTCCAGGAGTCCAGCGAGGAGGTTTCCGCGGCGCTGGCCGGACTGGCGGAAGCCATGGATTCGGATTCGCTGACCGCTTCGGAATGGCTCGACAGCCTCTCCGAGGCGATGCGCTCGGCGAGCACGCCGGAAGAACTCCAGGCGCTTCTCGAATCCCTCGAACAGGGCGCCGAAGGGGACGCGCTGAGCGCCGCCGCGGCGGAAATGATGGAACTGATGGAGGGCGGGTTGAGTGCTGACGAGGCGCTCGAGCAGCTTGCCGAGAACATGCAGTCGATGGACGGTCAGGCAATGAATGGCCAGGGCCAGGGAGAGGCGCAGCAGATGCCGTTCCCCGGCGAGGGTGAGGGTGGACAGCCGCAGGCCGGTGAGGGCGGCGAACCCGCCGCCGGCATGCCCCAGGGAGCGGCCGGACTCTCCGGACAGGTGCAGATGATGGCCGCCGAGGGCCAGATGGGGGCGCCCATTCCGATGGACGCCGGTCCGGCCGGGAACATGACCGGGCCCGGCGGGGGCGGCGAGTCCGAGGTGTTCGGGGCTGCCACCAGCCTCGAGGTACAGCTCGAGATGGAGGCGATTCCGGCTCCCCTCGCGGAGGAGCCGGTGCCCGAGCAGATGATCGAGCGCCAGAGCCGCCGCGAGGACGCGACGGTCGCCTACGACTCCGTCAATTCCCTTTCCGAGTACGCCGACGAGACAGTTACCCGCACCCGTCCCATCCCCACGGGACTCAGGCCGCTGGTCCGCGCCTACTTCCTCATGATCCGCGAGACGGCCAAGACCGACGCCGAAGGAGCGAACGAAGAATGACCCCGGAAACCGCACTCGCCGACCCGGCTCTCGACATCGAGAGCCGGGTCGATACTTTCCGTGATCGCCATGACCGTATCCAGGCCGAGGTCGGCCGCGTCATCGTCGGCAATCGGGAGGTAATCAGCGGGATCATCACCTGCCTGCTCACCCGGGGCCACGTGCTGCTCGAGGGCATTCCCGGGCTGGGGAAGACGAAGATCGTGCAGACGCTCTCCGAGGCGATGCACCTCAAGTTCAATCGCGTCCAGTTCACGCCGGACCTGATGCCCGGCGACATCGTGGGCACCAACGTGGTCCGGGAGACCGAAACGGGCGCCAAGATCCTGGACTTCCAGCCGGGGCCCATCTTCTGCAACCTCATGCTGGCGGACGAGGTGAACCGGGCTACCCCCAAGTCCCAGTCCGCGCTTCTCGAGGCGATGCAGGAGAAGAGCGTTTCCGTCGGAAACACCACGTTCAAGCTCGAAGAACCGTTCTTCGTGATGGCGACCCAGAACCCCATCGAGCTCGAGGGCACCTACCCGCTCCCCGAAGCCCAGATGGACCGCTTCCTGATGAAGCTCCGGATCGGGTATCCCTCCCACGAGGAACTCCGCGAAATCGTCGAACGCACCACCTCGGTCTCGGAACCGAAGGCGGAGCCGATTGTGACCCGGGAAGAGGTTCTGGAGATGCGGGACACCGTGCTGTCGGTTCCCGTTGCCCGCCCCATCGAGGATTACGCCATCCGGCTGACCATGGGCACGCACCCCGGATCGAAGTTCGCCCACGCGCTCACCAACCGCTACGTGAAGTTCGGGGCCAGCCCGCGTGGCACCCAGGCGCTCGTCCTCTCCGGGAAGTTCCGGGCGCTCCTCGCCGGCCGCGTCCACGTCTCCGCGGAGGACATCCGGGCGAGCGTTCTTCCCACGCTGCGCCATCGGCTGTTGCTGAACTTCGAGGGAGAAGCCGACAAGGTGGACACCGACGACATCCTTGGGGAAATCCTCGCCTCGATCGCGCCGCCGGGCGCCTGACATCCGCCCCCGGGTGATGCCGTTCCGCACACGCTACGCCTGTGGGGCGTACCTCTGTGCGGCTCGGCCGGGCCCGGGACTTCGCCAGGTGAGGTCATGAGCCAGTCGGGCACCCTTTTCGACGCCGATTTCATGGAGCGGCTGGAGTACCTGAAGCTCATGGCCACCCGGATGCTGCCGAGCCGGCATCGCGGCGAGCACCGGGCCAGAAAGCGGGGGTCGGGCATCGAGCTCGCCGACTACCGGCCCTACGTGGACGGCGACGACACCCGCGACGTGGACTGGAAGGCGTTTCTCCGTCTCGACAAACTGGTGCTCCGCATCTTCGACGAAGAGGCGGACCTGCCCATCTACCTGTTCGTGGACCGCAGCACCTCCATGTCGTTCGGCAGCCCCCCGAAGTTCGACTACGCCCGCAAGATGGCCGGGGCGCTCTCCTACATCGGCCTGATGAACCACGACCTCATCTCGATCGTCTGGTACGGACCAAAGATCGAGGGATGGATGGCGCCGAAGCGGGGCCGGAACCAGATCTTCCGCGCCTTCCGGTTTCTCGACGCGGGCGTGACGGGAGGCGCCACGTCGCTCTCCGCCTGTTTCCGGACGTTTTTCGGTTCGCGCCGGAAGCGCGGTCTCGCCGTGATCCTCTCCGACCTCATGGACGAAGAGGACCTGCTGGAAGCCTTCGATGCCTGCCGCTTTCAGAAGCACGACATGTTCGTCGTGCAACTGCTGACTCCGGACGAGCTCCAGCCATCGCTTCCCGACGAGGCCTTGCTGACCGATAGCGAGGACGGTTCCGAGCGCCGCATTCGAGTGACCCCCAGGCTGCTGGACCGCTACCAGAAGGCCCTCACCGAGCACCAGGAAAAGGTCGAGGAGTACTGCTCCCGCTACGGGTTCGGGTTTTGTGTCGCGAACACCGGGGAGCCCTTCGAGGACGCCATCATGGCGATCTTCAAGTCGGATCGGTTCATCCGGTAACCGTTCCGCGGAATCATGGGCTTCGCCGCCGCCCCGCTGTTGATCGCGCTCGGCGTCCTGCTGACCGCGGCCATCGTCGTCGTCCTCTACTGGGTCCGGCCGGAGCCTCAGCCGGTGGTGGTTCCCTCGAATCTCATCTGGCGGCGGGTCCTCGACGAACGCCGGCGCCGCGAGGACTTCTGGCGCTGGCTCATCTCGCTCGTGATTGCCTTGCTGGCCGCCCTCGCCGTAATCCTGGCGGTGTCCGAACCGATCCCGGACAGCGCCGCCCGGGACGGACGGGTGGTCGTCGTGATGGACACCTCACCGAGCATGGCGGCCGCGCTTCCCGGGGGAAGCACCCGTTGGGAGCGGGGGTCCGAGCAGGCACGCCGCATCTTCGCCGGCGGCAGTGAAACGAGCGAATTCCTGCTGCTCGACACCGCTGGAGATCGTGGCGGGCGTTCCTTCATCGGCCGGCGCGAAGCGCTCGAGGCGCTTGAGGATCTCGGCCCGGTGCATGGCCGGGAACATGGTTTCCCGGACGTCGCCGACCTGCTCGACCCCGCTTCCGGAACGGGTCCGGGTGCTGATGTCATCTTCGTGGGAGACGGGGTGTACGTGCGGGAGGCGCCGGACGGAGTCGAGCGTCTCTCCGTCTTCGAGCCGGCGTCGAACGCCGGGATCACCGCCTTTGACGTGCGTCCGCTGCCCTCCGACCCCGGCCGTTTCGAAGCGTTCATCGAGGTCGTTCGCCATCCTGCCGAAGCGGACGGCGAGGGGGTGGTCGTGCTTCAGATCGACGGTGCGGGAGGCGCTTCCGCCCGGCGCACCCTCCAGGTGGATGCCGGGACCCCGCTCGGCGAAACGGTCCCGCTGACCGGGTTTGTCGCGGGGCCGGTACGCGCCGTAATCGGGATCGGGGGAGAAGACGCGTTGTCCGCGGATGACGTGGCGCACGCCTACATTCCGGCGCGGAACCGGCTGCGCGTGCTGCTCGTCGGCGGGCCGAACCCGTTCTGGGAGGCCGCGCTGCGCCTCGATCCCCGGGTGAGCCTGTCCATGGCGCCGCCGGGTTCGGAGGCGCTCGCCGATCTCGATTCCGCGTCGGTGGATCTGGTGGTCGTCGAGGGAGCGCCGCCGGACGCGATGCTCCCGGTCCCGGTGCTGTTCGCCGGCTCCGGGACCGCCGGGTGGCTTCCCCCCCGGCTCGGGAGCGACGCAGCCAGTCTCGGGGGAGAGGAATCGACGACCGTGATGCTCCCCGTCGTGCGCGGGCAGGCGGAACATCCGCTGCTCCGCGACCTCAACTTCGAGGATGCGCTGGCGAGGGACGTCGAGGCATTCGACGCGGCCTCGTTCGCCGATCAGCGCTCCTGGGAGCTCCTGCTCGGCGATGCGCGGCTCGGTCTGCTGGCGGCCCGGGAGAGCCCGCTGCGCGGCCTCGCGTTCGCCTTCCCGATCGCCCGGTCGAACCTGCCGCTTCAGGCCGACTTCCCGCTGTTGCTCTCCCGGGCACTGAGCTGGTTGACCGATGTGGAAGTCCGCCGGGTCGGATTGGGCCAGGCGCGGGTGGCGCTGGCGGCCGGGGCCATCTTCGATGCCGAGGGCCGGGAAGTCCCGTCGCGCCGCCTGGGTTCGGAGATTTCCTTTGACGCCAGTGACCCGTCGCTCTACTACGCCGCGGGAGGCGGGCGGGAGGTCGTGGTGGCGGCGAGCCTTCTCGACCGGCGGGCTTCCAGTCTGAACCAGTCGGCCTGGGCCGGGGACGCGCCCGCGACGCTGGCTCCGGCGGCGAGCGCAGTGAGCGCGATCTGGCCGATACTTGCCCTGTTCGCTCTCCTTCTGATCGTGGCCGAATGGATCGCCTTTCACCGACACGCGACGGTCTGAGCGCATCCACGGTCCGCACCAGGATCGCGCCCTCACCGACCGGCGATCCGCACGTCGGGACGGCGTACCAGGCGCTGCTCAACTACGCCTACGCCAAAAAACACGGAGGCGCTTTCGTACTCCGGATCGAGGACACCGATCAGGCGCGCTCGACCAGGGCCTCCGAGGTGGCGATCCTCCGCTCCCTGCGCTGGCTCGGCCTCGCCTGGGACGAAGGCCCCGACGTGGGAGGACCCTTCGCCCCCTATCGGCAGAGCGAGCGGACCGAGGCCTGCCGGAAGGTGGCCGAGCGGCTCCTGGGCGAGGGGAAGGCGTATCGGGACTACGGCGAAGATGCCGGGGGCGCCTACGCCATCCGGCTCCGCACCCCGGAATCCGGGCGCATTGCGCTTCCGGACCGACTCCGCCAGGGGCTGACCAAGGACTGGGAATCTGTGGACGATCCGGTGCTGCTCAAGTCCGACGGGTTCCCCACCTATCACCTCGCCAACGTGGTGGACGACCACCTGATGGAAATCTCGGACGTCATCCGCGGCGAGGAATGGATCGCTTCGCTGCCGAAGCACCTCCTGCTCTACGAGACGCTCGGCTGGCAGCCGCCGTCCTTCTGGCACGTGCCACTCCTCAGGAACAACGATCGGAACCGGAGCAAGCTCAGTAAGCGGAAGAGTCCCACCTCGATCGACTTCTACCGGGAGGCGGGCTTCCTGCCGGAGGCGCTCCTCAACTTCCTCGGGATGCTGGCCTGGACTCGTTCCGAGGGCGAGGAGAAGTTCCCGCTGGACGCGTTCGTCGAACACTTCGAACTCGACTCCCTGTCGCTGGCGGGCGCCGTCTTCGACACCGAAAAACTGGCGTGGCTGAACGGCCGCTATCTGCGGGAGGACTACGGCCCGGCCGAGCTGGCCGGACTTCTCCGGAAGTGGCGTTTCGACGACGAAACCCTGGAGGCCGTTGCCGGGCTGGCGCAGCCCCGGATGCGGACCCTGGGAGACTTCGGGCCGCTGGCGTCGCTCTTCTTCACCGACGAGACACCCTCCGAGCCCGAGATTCTTGCCGGGGGCCAGGAGCAGTCCGAAGTCGCCGAGTGGCTCCTGCTCTCCGAGTGGGCGTTGGAGGATCTCCCGGAGTTCACCGCGGATGCGGTTCACCAGGCGCTCCGGGCGCTATCGGAGTCCCTCGGGGTGAAGCTGAGGAAGTTCACCCGCCCGCTCTACGTGGCGATCAGCGGTTCGGCGTCTTCGACTCCGCTGTTCGGTTCGATGGTGCTCCTCGGGAGCGCGATGACCCGCATGCGGCTGCGCCGCGCCCGGGCGGCCCTCGGTGGAGTGCCCCGCCGCCGCGAGAAGGAACTGCAAGCCTCGCGTCGTCAGGCCGGCCTCTGACCGGCATCGCGGCACGCGGGCACGGGAAACACCCGTCGCGCTGGGACCGCGCTCCTCAGCGGATGTCCCAGCGGTACAGCCGGGACACGTCCTTCACGTAGATGCGGTCCCCGGACACCGCCGGTTGCGCCCAGGTCTCGCTGTCCGCCACCTCGTAGCGCCGCATCTCGGTGAGGCCCGCGCGGCTCGCCTCGAAGATCACCAGCTCGGCATCGTCCTCGAGCGAGAACACGACCTCCCCGGCGCCCACCAGGGCCGTATTTTCGGCCTGGCGCGGCGCGCTCTCCCAGAGCGCCTCTCCGGAGTCGAGGTCCAGAGCGAAGTACTGGCCGCTGTTCAGGTGCGACAGCCCGAACATCACGCCGTCCCGGACCACCGGGTTCGCCATGTGGAGCGAGTACTCGGCCGTGCTCCAGACGTCTTCGGTCGTCCAGCCGCTGCCGCCGCGGGAAACCCGGAACGCCGTCACCCCGTTGCCGCGGCCGTTTTGGATCACCAGGTCCCGGAAGAGCACCGGCGTCTGCGAGGTCGTGGTCGAACGGGTGGTGAAGGGCCGGCTCCACAGCAGGGTCCCGTCGGCGAAGGAGACCCCCACGAAATGTTCCTGCGTGAACGTCACCACCTGCTCCACGCCGTCGAACTCGAACAGCATGGCGGAGCCGTAGGCGGGGCCGTCGCCGTCCCAGGACCAGCGGACCTCCCCGGAAGTGGCATCGAATGCGGTGAGCGCTCCGTCATCGTGCCCTCCGACGTGGACGATGACGAGCCCGTCGTGGGCGAGCGGCGAGGTGCCGGTGTGGTAGAGCGGCTCCACCCCGGTCCCGGGGACGTGCCAGAGCTGCTCGCCGTCCGTGGCGTCGAAGGCGGTGACCGAACCGGTCATCCCGTGAACGAAGAGCCGCCCGTCCGCGTAGGCGGGGGTGGACTTCGGGCCGGGTCCGTGCCGCCGGGTGGCGGAGCTCATCTCGAAGGGCGCGGGGTACCCCGAACGCCAGCGGGTCTCTCCCGTCTCCGGGTCGATCGAATACAGGACCTCTTCCTGGCCCCAACGAGCGAACAGCCACAGGTTGCCGTCCACCAGGATCGGAGTGGCGTAGCCGGTGCCGACGTCCACGGTCCATACCGCGGTCAGCGCCTCCGGCCAGGCGGCGGGCGTTTCGAATCCGGAAGCCACGCCGTCCCGGGCCGCGCCCCGCCACTGTGGCCAGTCCTGGGCGGCGGCGGCAGCCGGCAAGAGCGCGATCAGCGCGGCGGCGAGCCTTATCCTCATGCGGGTTCCTCCGGTTCGGGCGCCGTCCGGCGCGGCCGGTATTGTCCCATCCGGGGATATCCGGTTCTCGCCGCTTGAACGCCGCGGGGGTTTTGCTACAGGCTGTTCACGCCGATGCCCTTCCGGAACCGCTTTCTCGTCCTTTCGCCCGTGCTGCTCGCGGCGCTGCTCGCCGGCGCCTGCGGCGACGCTCCGCACGATCTGCTGATCCGCGGCGGCCTGGTCCATGACGGAAGCGGCGGTGAGCCCTTCGCCGCGGACGTCGCGATCACCGGCGACCGGATCACCTTCGTCGGCGACGCCGGCGCCGAGGGAGTGACCGCCAGCGAGACCGTGGACGCCGCCGGCCTGATCGTGACGCCCGGATTCATCGACATGCACTCCCACTCCCAGATCGGGCAGGAGTGGGCGAAGGAGGCGCTGCCGTTCCTCTACCAGGGGATCACCACCGTGGTGGTGGGAGCGGATGGCGGCGGTTCCCCCGATGTCGGCGAGACCCTCGCCGGCTGGGAAGCGAGCGGCATCGGCGTCAACGGTCTGACCTATGTAGGTCACGGGGCAGTGCGGCGCCGGGTGCTCGGCGAGGAAAACCGGGCCCCTACGGACGAAGAACTGGGTCGAATGCGCGACCTGGTGCGTCAGGGCCTCGACGAGGGCGCCTTCGGTCTTTCCAGCGGTCTCTTCTACATTCCCGGGAACTACGCGACCACCGAGGAAGTCATCGAGCTGGCGCGGGTGGCGGCGGAATACTCCCCGGCGATCTACGACACCCACGACCGCGACCTCGGCGCCGCCTATCCGAGCTTCGGCTACCTCGCCTCCATCGAGGAAGCCATCCGCATCGGTGAGGAGTCCGGGACCAAGGTCATCTTCAGCCACTTCAACGCCCAGGGCGCCCGAAACTACGGCCGGGCGCCGGAAGGGGCCGCCCTGATCGAAGCCGCCCGCGAGCGAGGCGTGCCGGTGTTCGGCGCGCAGCATGTCTATACCGCGACCCAGTCGAGTCTCCGCGCTTACACCGTTCCCCGCTGGGCCTCGGCCGGGGGCCGGGACGCCATGCTCGACCGCTTCGACGATCCCGACACCGCCCGCGTCCTCGACGAGGCGACCGCCGAGATGCTGGCGATCCGGGGGGGCGCCGACAAGATTCGCTTCTCCGATTCGCGGCCGCACCTGAACGGGCGAACCCTCGCGGAGCTCGCCGAGGAGTGGGGCGTACCGGCTCCGGAAGCGGCGCGCCGGATCCTCGCCGAGGGCAACGCTTCGGTCATGAACGTCGGCCTCTACGACCCGGTCAACACCGGCTACCTCGCCGAACAGGACTGGATGATGACCTGCACCGACGGCCGCGACATCGAGCCGGATATTCCGGTCGGCCATCCCCGGGTGTACGGCGCGTTCACCAAGAAGCTCCGGGACTACGTCCTCGATGGAGAACGGATCTCGATGGCCTTCGCCATCCGGAGCATGACCGGCCTGGCCGCCGAGTTCCTCGAACTTCCCGACCGCGGCTTCCTGCGGGAGGAGATGAAGGCGGACATCGCGATCCTCGATCCAGAGCGGATTCGCGACCGGGCGACCTACGACGAGCCGCACCAGTACTCCGAGGGAACCGTGCACGTCCTGGTGAACGGGGAGTTCGCCATCCGCGCCGGGGAACACACCGGAGCGCTCGCCGGCCGGGGTCTGCGGCCCGTCCCGGGTCCATAGCCTGGCGCGGTCCGCCGCGCGCGTCTGACAGAATCCCGCCTCCCATCAGGAGGATCCATCCATGCGTCTTACGCGGTTCCCGGCGGTTCTCGCCATGCTCTCCCTGGGTTTGGGCCTCGCGGCCTGCGCCGCCGCCCAGGACGGCACTGATTCCAACCCGCGCTTCGGGGTCTGGAGGTTGCGCTCCGACAACCCGCCGCCCTACAAGAACGTCATGACCTACGCGGCCCATGGCGACGGGGGCATGAGCATCGAGGTAGCCACCACGAACGCCGAGGGCAACGCATCGGTGTGGAGCTACGTGACGATGTTCGATGGCGTCTTTCGCCCGGTCGAGGGGATCGAGAACTCCGAGACGGCAGTCGAGGTCGTGGACGAGCGCAGCACCCGTATCTCCAACATGCGAAACGGCGCCGTGTACCAGGTGATCATCAACACGCTCTCCGAAGACGGCAACCGGATCGACAACGAATACGTCCGGCTCGACGCCGACGGCAAGATCACCCGGGTGACGCACGCCATCTACGACCGCGTCCAGGAGGAGTAACCGTGGCCGGCACGAACCTGAGCTGGCGGTATCACCGCCCCGGGTGAACGAGCTGCAAGCGCACCGAGGAGTTTCTTGCGGTCCACAACATCCCCGACGGGGAGATCCAAAACGCCAACAAAGCCCCGATCCGGGGCGATGAGGCCCTCACCCTGCTGGAGGGCGTACGCGAACTCCTGGTGGCCAAGGGCCGGAAGGTCGAGCGCATCGACCTTGGCGCCGGACGTCCGGATGATGCGGCGCTGACCGGGGCGCTGGTCGGCAGTTACGCGAGTCTCACGGACCTGCTGCTCGGTCGTTCCGGGAAGCTCCGGGCGCCCACCATGCGGGTCGGCGACCGGCTGGTGGTCGGCTACAACCAGGGACTGCTGGAGCAGGTCTTCGGGTAACCGGGCCGGGCGCCCGGCGTCCGTCTCCATCCCGCTGCCCGCAGATGAGCTTCGCCGAAGCGGTCCGCATCTGCCTGTTCCAGAAGTACTTCGAGTTCCGGGGGCGCGCGTCCCGGGCCGAGTACTGGTGGTTCTTTCTCTTCGGCGCCTCGGTAGTGGGCGCGGCGGACCTGAGCCGCAGCGATCCCATTGAATACCTGCTGACCGGAATCATCTTCTTGCCTCGACTGGCCGTGACGGTCCGGAGGCTTCACGACACGGACCGGTCCGGTTGGTGGGCCCTTCTCTCCCTCGTTGGTTGGATTCCGGGCGCCCGCTGGTGGGCCGTGGTAATCCCGACCCTGGTCATGCTGTGGTTCACGCTGCAAAAGGGCAGTGTCGGCGAGAACCGGTACGGACCCGATCCGGTGCCGGACAGCTCGCTCGGCCTTTCCCGGCCTGGCGCTCCGCCCCCGCCCGACGAGCGCTGAAACCGCGGGCGCGGCGTGCGCCGCCTCGGATCAGGCGAGCGGCTGCCAGAGACCGAGGACGCTGCCCTCCGGATCCTTGAACTGGGCGTAGATCCCCATGTTCGGGATCTGGGTGGGCCTGACCAGGATTTCGCCGCCGGCGACCTCGACCTCGCGCACGCGTTGCTCGCACGAGGCAACCTCGATTATCAGGACCGGAGACTGGGCGCCTCCTCCGTCCTCGCGGGGAAACATCCCCCCGTTGATCCCGCCGGGCGTCTCTGGATTCCCCTGTTCGTCCGCCGGGGTCGTGATCGCGAAGGTGTAGGGCGCTTCGCCGGGCACGTCGATGAACTGCCAACCGAACACCTTCTCGTAGAAGGCGGTGGCGCGCGGTTTGTCGGCGAAGGGGATCTCGAAGTGGCAAACGCGGTCCATGAAGGCTCCTCCTCGGGAGTGTGGAGTGGATTGGATCAGGCAAACGAACCGGCCCCCGCCATTGTTCCGCGGCAGGTGGACTCCCGCGGGGAGTTGCCAGGGTCGGCTTATGCCCGAGGCGAGGCGGCGAGGCCGCTTTTCGATTCGCCCAAGTGTGTTGTACTGCTTCCGTTGTGGGATTCCCGGAAGCGGTCAAGACCTGTCTGTTCCGGAAGTTTGCGTCCTTCGAAGGACGGGCCTCGCGGGCGGAGTACTGGTGGTTCTTCGTCTTCACGCTCCTGGTCGCGATGGTGGCAGCGTGGTTCGGGCCGCTCTTGTTCGTACTGGGGACGGTCCTCTTCGTACCCGGTCTCGCGGTGACGATCCGTCGGCTTCACGACACGAACCGGACCGGTTGGTGGGTTCTGCTCAACGCCGCAAGCTGGATTCCCTTCATCGGGTGGGTCGCCGCCCTGGCCATGTTGTGGTTCATGGTGCAGAAGGGCGATAGCGGACACAACCAATACGGCCCCAGTCCCGTCGTGGCCGCGGTCCCCGGCCAGATTGGGTCTCCGCCGCCACCCCCGTACCCGAGCGGCTGAGTTGCGGAGGCCGCCAGGCAGCCGGACTCCTCCGCGTCCGGGGTTGTGAACGAGCGACCGAGCCCCCACACTCTCTGACCCGAAAGGGAGGCAGTCCCATGAGAAACGTCTTGATCGCGCTTGCCGCGTTGTTGATCGCCGGGGGCGCCGGCGCCCAGGAGATCGCGGGCGAGGGTCGGCTGGCCGCGTCGCACATCCTGGACTGGGAACGGGTGAGCGGCCCGGCGATCTCTCCGGACGGCTCGGTCGTCATCTACACCCGGAGTCACGTGGACCAGACGAAGGACCGCTGGGCCTCCGAACTCTGGATCGTCGGCGCCGACGGCAGCCGGAACCGCTTCCTGACCAAGGGGTCGGGCCCGGTGTGGTCGCCGGACGGAACCCGGATCGCGTATCTGGCGAGCACCGGGGACGGGGAGTCCGGCGGGGGCAACCAGATCTTCGTCCGTTGGATGGACGCCGAGGGCGCAACGTCGCAGGTCACCCGCGACGGTCCGACGCCGCGCGACATCCATTGGTCGCCGGACTCGGGGCTCATCGCCTTCACCCGGATGGTCGCCGCTCCGGAAACGTGGGACCTTCCCTCGATGCCGCGCTCGCCGGAGGGCGCCCGGTGGACAAAGACCCCGCGGATCGTCCGCAAGATGCACTTCCGGCAGGACCGGGTGGGTTTTCTCGAGGAGGGGTATCGGCACCTCTTCGTCGTCCCCGCTGACGGCGGTGCGGCGCGCCAGTTGACCGAGGGTTCCTGGCACGTGGGTTCCCGTGGCGCCGTGGGGCTCGACTACGGCGCCGGCCTCGACTGGACGCCCGACGGCAAGGGACTGGTCTTTGACGCTTCCCGGGTGGACGACGCCGACCTCCGCTACCGCGAGTCGCACATCCACTTCGTGGACCTCGCCACCGGCGCCATCCGGCAGATCACGGAAAAGCGCGGCCCGTGGGCCGGTCCGGTGGTGTCGCCCGACGGCGAGCACATCGCCTTCGGCGGGTTCGACTGGACGGAGCAGACCTACAAGGTGAGCGACCTCCAGGTCATCGGTTTCGACGGCTCGGGAATGCGTTCCCTCTCGGCAAGCCTCGACCGGGACGCCACGAATCCCATCTGGGGCTCGGAGAGCGACCGGATCTACTTCACCGCTGACGATCGGGGCTCCCGGAACCTCCACGTGGCGTCGCTCGACGGCGGCACCAGCCCGGTCACCGAGGGCACCCACATGCTCACCGTCAACACCATCTCCGAGACCGGGGTCGCGGCGGCGGTGAAGACCTCCTTCCACGAGCCCGCGGACGTGGTCGTCTTCCCGGTTTCCGATCCGTCCCAAACCACCCGGATCACCGCCGTGAATGACGACGTGCTCACCGGGATCGAGCTGGGTGACGTGGAGGAGATCTGGTACGACTCGACGGGCGGGGCGCGGGTGCAGGGCTGGGTCATCAAGCCCCCCGGCTTCGATCCCGCGCGGCAGTATCCGATGGTTCTCTACATCCACGGCGGTCCCCACGGCATGTACAACGTGGGCTTCAACAGCTCCTTCCAGAACTTCGCCGCCAACGACTACCTCCTGCTCTACACGAACCCCCGGGGCAGCACCGGCTACGGCACCGATTTCGGGAACGCCATCGACAACGGCTACCCGAGCGTGGATTACGACGATCTGATGGCCGGGGTGGACGCCACCATCGAGCGTGGCTCCGTGGACGAGAGCCGGATGTACGTGACCGGGTGTAGCGGGGGAGGCGTGCTCTCTTCGTGGGTGATTGGCCAGACGAACCGCTTCGCCGCCGCCTCGGTGCGCTGTCCGGTGGTCAACTGGATGAGCTTCGCCGGGACCGCCGACATCGTGCGCTGGGGCTACAACCGCTACCACGGCTTCCCGTGGGACAACGCCGAGAAGTACCTCGAGCACTCGCCGCTCATGTACGTGGACCGGGTCACCACCCCCACGCTGCTGATGACCGGCGAACTCGACCTGCGGACGCCGATGAGCCAGACCGAGGAGTACTACCAGGCGCTCAAGGCGGTGGGGGTGCCGACCGAGATGGTGCGCTTTTACGACGAGTACCACGGGACGAGTTCCCAGCCCTCCAACTTCATCCGCACCCAGCTCTACATGCTGGACTGGTTCTCGCGCTACACACGCGAGCCGGCCCGGGAGACCGATCCATGAACTTGACAGCCGCTGGCAAAAGCCGCGCCGCGCTCGCGGTCTTCCTCGCCGCGGGACTCGCTCTCGCCGCCGGCTTCGCCATGGGACGATCGTCCGTGGCCGTCCAGAACGCGGATCTCGGAACGTGGGTCAGCACCGGCGGCACCGAGATCGAACTCCTGCTCTCGGAGTCCAACCTGGGTGGAAGCGAGATCCAGATCGGGGAGATCACCTGGCCACCGGGGGCCAACTCCGGGAGCCACCCGCACGGGGCCACCGAGATCTTCTACGTGCTGGAGGGCGAACTCGAGCACGTGGTGGACGGGGTCTCCCAGATCCTGGGCCCCGGGGACCTCGGTTTCGTCCGTCCGCCGTCCGAGGTGAACCACATCACCTCGCCGGACGGGGGGCAGGTCCGGGCCCTCGTCATCTGGGCGCCGGGCGGCGAAGGAACCAGGATCGTCGGGAACTGGGAACGTAGGGACTAGCTCGCGGGAACATGTCGCAGTAGGAGCGCCGGCCTCCGGCCGGCATCGCGGCCGAAGGCCGCGAAACTCACGTATTGCAGCTCGCCGCACGGCACCCACCCAAACGGGGACGGCGTAGTGCTCCCGTGCCTTTCTTACGCGTGGCGGAGGGTGACCCGCCACGTTCTGCGAACCAGAGCGGCTCCGCCTTCGTAAGGGGAGGGAAACCCGGGGTTCGGTGTGCCCGCCTCCGGGGGAAGGCGGTTATCCATGAGCATCCGAGTCCGTTTTTCGAGGAGATCCCGCCGCGAGGGCGGCCGCGGCGACACGGCGGATTCCGCCGGCGCGCCGGAGGCCGATGCCGACGGCGGACTCGATGCGTTCGATCCGTTCCGGGAAGGCTCCGGGGTTGTCCCCGATCCCGTCCTCACCGCCGGCGAACGGGCGGACGCCGGGGAGGAAGCCCGTCAGGGCATTCCCACGTCGGCGGCGACGGCTCCCTCTCCCGGGGAACGCCGGGTTGAGGGCCGCTTCCAGGACGCCATCGCCAGGATTCGCGGCCTCGCCGACGGGGCGCTCGGTCGGCTGCAGACAGCGCAGCACGAGGCGCGGACCCGGGCCGTCCGGATCGACGCCGGAACCGTCCGGGAAAGAGAGCGCCGGCTGGCGCTTTCCGACGTTCAGGCCGCCTGCCAGCGGCTCGACGCCCGCTACCTGCGGTCGCAGACCGCCGCGAAGGAGCTCGCCGGCTTCCGGCGGGCGCGCCAGCTTCCCGACTACGCCACCCCCCAGCCGCCCTCCCGTGGCTGGATATGGCTGCTGCTCGCCGTCGCCGTGGCCGAGACCACCGCGAACGGGCTCCTCCTGCACGCCGCGTCCACCGAGGGGGTGGTTTCGAACTGGTTGTTCGCCGCCCTGGTGACCGGGATGAACGTCGGCCTGCTGGGCTGGGTGATCGGCGATCTGATCTTCCGCCGGATGCTCGGAGCGGGAACCGGCCGGCGGCTGCTTCTGGCCGGAGCCCTCTTGCCCTGCCTCTTCCTCGCGGGGTTGCTCCATTTCGGTTTCGCCCACTACCGGGACGCAGTCCAGGCGCTCGACGCGTCACGCGCCGCCGCCGTCCTCGATCTCGACGACATCGACGCCGGCGCGGGGCAGGCGGCGCTCGGCGCCGATCCCCACCCGCCGCGGCCCCTGAGCGTCGAGGAGGCGGTGATCGGCGAACTGCGGGCCCAGTTCCTTTGGTGGCGTCCCGGCGCGAGCCTCGTGGACCATCCGGCCGAGGCGCCGCCGGACGACCATTCGCTGGACTCGGTGCGGCAGCTTGCCGCCGGCAGCGTCGGCTACCGGGCGGAAGGGGGCGGTCTGGTGCTGGTCGAGGATCCGCTCGCCGGCAGATTCGAGGGGTGGCGTTCCCTGCTGCTGCTCGGCATCGGGTTCACCGCCCTGCTGCTGGCCGCCTGGAAATGGTTTGGCGGCCGGGAGCCGATCCCCCATTTCGCCCGCCTGCACGCCGCGCGGGAGGAAACGGCGCGGGCGCTCCAGGCGGAGTACGCGGATTCCCTGCGGAAGCTGGAGGACGAGGAGCGCGATCACCGGCAGCGGCTCGGCGACGCGGAAGCGGAACTGCTGGCTCTCGGGGGCCGGTTGACCGGTCTCGATGCGGCGAGACGCCGGTTGCTGGCCCGGGAGGCGGAACTCCTCCGGCTCGCGGCGGCGGCCGGGGCAAGCGCCATCGAGGACTTCCGAGAGTCGAACCGCCAGCGGCGGCTCTCTCACGATCCACCTCCAGCCCGCTGGAGCGCGCCCTGGCTTCCGGCCCTGCCCGACCGCAAGGAGGGGGAAAGGACGACATGGGAAAGGGATCACGAGCAGGGCCTCTTCGAAGTCATGGAGGCCGCGGAGCGCGTCCGGATCGCCAATGCCGCTCACGCCGCGCCGGTCGCCGAGGCTTTCGCGGAGGCCCGGGAACGGCTGGCGCAGGCGGCGCGGATTCCGGGAACCCGCCGGCGCCCGCCCGGGTCTCCCGGCGGCGGTCCGCCTTCCGGGGGGAAGCCGGCGAGCCAGGAAGTCCGGCTGGTGACCCGCGCCGGATCGGACCCGGCGGCCCGCCTGGAGATCGCGTCTTGACGGCGCGCGCGGTCGCCGCGTTGCTGGCGGCCTCCGTTCTTCCCCTCGCCGGGTGCGCCCGGGAAGCCGATCCATGCGCCGGTTGGCCGGAGAACCTGGCGCCGCAGACCGTTGCCGTGGTGATGGACGCCACCGACGGTCTCTCGCGCCCCCAGCGGGAGGACATGTGGAGCCGGATTCGGCCGCTGGCCGAAGGGGCGCCGGCGGGATCGGTCTTCCATCTCTACGAGGTGCGCTCCGAGGCGCCGGGGGGAGTGCGGGAGGTGGCGGCCGTCCGGCGGCCGCCGCATCCCTGCGAGGTGAGCCACTGGAACGACAACCCCGACCAGCGGGCCGCGCAGTGGGCCCCGCTCTACCTGCGGCCGCTCCGCGACGCCCTGGGCTCGATGTCCCGGGCCGGTCCCAGCGACTCCTCCGCCATCCTGCAGGCGGTCCAGTCGGCCGCCCGCCGTTTTCGGGACGCCCCGGGGTCGGATTCACATCTCGTCCTGGTCTCGGATCTCATGCAGAATTCGGGAATCAACTTCTATCGGGGAATCCCCGACTTCGAGGCCTTCCGGGGGACGTCCCTCTATCGGGAGGTCAGCAGTCGGGGTCTCGCGGGCGCGCGCTTGATGGTTCTCCAGCTCCCTCCGAGTCGGGACGGCCTGGTGGACGAGGCCGCGCTACGGCGTTTCTGGACCGACTGGTTCACCGACCAGGGCATGCTCGACTCGGAAAGCGCCTTCCTTGCCGTGGAAGGCCCCCGGCCGTAGGAGCGCCGGCCGGCGTTCCTGGCTCCTACCGCGAGGTTCCGAAGCGGTAGGCGGCGGACACCCGGAGACTCCGCCCCGGCTGGGGCACCACTGCCGGGAAGATCGCGTAGTACTCGTCCATCAGGTTGTTCAGCGCCAGCGTCCAGTCCACGCCGGCGAGCGGCCCGCTGTCCGGCGTGAACCGGAAGAAGAGGTCGAGCACCCGGTAGGAGGGCGCCTCCGCGTCGGCGCCCGGGTCCGAAGTCCGGCTCGCGGCCAGACCACGGGTCCGGCTGCCGGTGAGCGTCGCCCGGCCGCCGATTTCGACGTCAAGGCTCGGAATGCGGCCGCTCGCCATCAGGTAGAGCGCGTTGGCCGGCGCCCGCCCCAGTGGGTTGCCGGTGGCTACGTTCTTGGTGTCTAGAACCGAACCGGTCGCCCGCATCCGGAATCGGGGCCGTTCGAGCAGCCCGGCCGCCTCGCAGCCGCGGAGGCGGGCGTCGAGCGACGCGTTGTAGGTGAATCCCCGGATGATCGTTCTCCCGGTAATCGGATCCACCTCCAGATCGAGGTTCGGATCGGCCACCACGACGATCTGGTCCACGTAGTCGGCCACCGTCTGGTCGAAGCAGGTGGTCTCGAGCGAGAGAGATCCCCGACCGCCGCGAAATCCGGCCTCCCAGGAAGTGCCGCGTTCCGCGGCCAGCGTCGGATTCGGCCGGAACCGATTGAGGACGTCGATCCCCGTGCCCACCGGGAACTGGAAGTGCAGGCCGTCCGCGAAGAGCTCGGTCAGGCTCGGCACCCGGAAACCCCGGGATGCACCGACCCAGGCGAAGGCGGTGTCGCCGAGCCGGTACCCGACGGTGGCGCGCGGCGAGAAATCGCCTTCGTCGCGGGCGGCGAAGCGGTCCGCCCGAATCCGCCAGTGATCGCGCCGCAGGCCAACGGCCAATTGCAGCCGGTCGCGGACCTCGGCTTCACCGTAGAAGAAGGCGCCGAGATACGAGGCTTCCGCATCGGGGAACTGCAGCCGGGGAGCCCCGTCCCGAGTGCCCGATTGCCGGTCCCGATACGTCTCGGCGCCGAGATTCAGGGTGAGGCGCACCGAGTTGCCCCAGCGGAACCGGGAGCTGTTGTGGGCCTCGAGACCGGTGGTCTCGAACGCGGTGTCGTCCCGGCGGGTCCGGATCCGCATGTCTTCCCCGACGTTCACCTCGTTGCGGTACCCGAGGACGGAGAGGTCGAGCCACTCGGAGGTCTCCGAACGGGTCCGGAAGCTGGCCCGGAGCGCCTCGAAGCCCGTATCCCGGTCCACCAGCGTCCCGGTGAGATCGTTGGCGTTCGTGGGTTCCGCCGCCTGGTTGTCGAAGCCCTGCCAGGAGAATTCCCAGCGGGTCGTGGCGCCGGGCGTCCAGCCCAGTTTCACGAGCCCGTTCCGCAGTTCGTCCTCGGTGTTCGGAATCGCGTCGCCGTTGCCGTCCCGAATCGGAGCCCGGGTTCCCCCGAGCCCGAAATTGACGAGAGCGTCGAAGGTCTCCCCCGCGGCGAATCCCGAGAACGACTGGGTGAGATCCCCTCCGTTCGACTGGTAGCCGACCCGGTACCGGCCGCCGAACTCCTCGCCCGTCTCCAGCAGATCCCGGGCGCTCCGGGTGGTGAGCGAAACCACGCCGCCCAGGGCCCCGCTTCCGAAGACGGCCGAGTTGGCGCCGCGCAGCACCTCGACCCGCTGCAGCAGGTCCGGGTCGGTGAAGAACCGCCCGCCGTGCGCGGCGTTGAAATTCTGTCTTCCTCCGTCCTGGCGGACGACCACCTGCTGGTCGGCGAACCCCCGGATGTTGGGAGCTTCGGTGATCCGGCGCGCATTTCCCTGGATCGAGATTCCCGGAACCCCTTCGAAGAGATCCGTGAAGCTGCGGGCGGCCTCCGCAGCCAGCTCCTCCTCGGTGCGCACCGCGATGGCCGCGGGCGCCGTCAGCAGCGGATGATCGGCGCCGGAGGCAGTGACCACCACGGTCTCCCGGATGACCGGAAGCTCCGGCTTCGCCTCGTCGCTATCGGGCTGCTCTTCGTCGGCCTGTTCTTCGTCGGAACCGCTCTCCCGCTCGGTTGCGGCCTGCCCCCAGGCGGCATGCGGGGTCGTGGCGGCGATACAGGCCGCCAGCGCCGCGGGCGCCAGCCCGCTCATCCGGTACGCCGGGGTCCGCAGCAGGGCGGAAATCCAGCGGTGGAACATGTCTCGGAAGGCTAGCCCGGATTCCTCATGCTCAGGATGTCCGAAGCATGACAAATCCCGGGCGGCAGGAAACGGAGGAGCGGCGTACCCGTAGGGGGATGCCGGCGCGGCCCCTCAGTACCCCATCGCCGCGCCGTCCTTGCGCGGATCGGAGCCGCCCAGCAGCACGCCGTTTTCCCAGTCGATCATGATGGCCTGGTAGCCGCCGTAGGCCCCGAACCGGGTCACCAGGTCATGTCCCATGCGGGAGAGCGCGGCCAGGTCGTCCGCGTCCACCCCCGATTCGATTCCCGTCCCCGAGGCGCTGTGGCGGAAGCGAGGCATCTCCCCCGCCTTTTGCACGTGCATCCCGAAGTCGATCATGTTGAGCAAGACCTGGGTGTGTCCCTGTGGCTGCATGTCCCCGCCCATGACCCCGTAGCTGAGCCAAGGCTTGCCGTCCCGGAACGCCATGCCGGGCATGTTCGTGTGGAGCGCGCGCTTTCCGGGTTCGAGTTCGTTCGGGTGCCCTTCCTCCAGCGAGAAGCCCGTGCCCCGGTTCTGGAGCGCGATCCCGGTGCCCGGCACCACGAGGCCGGAGCCGAAACTGCCGAAGATGCTGTAGATGAGTGAAATCGCGTTGCGGTCCTTGTCCACCACCGTGAGGTAGATGGTGTCCCCGTCGTCGGTCATCCCCGGCGCGACCTCGCGCGCCGCCCGTTCCGGCTCGATGGCGGCTCGCCGGGTCGCGGCGTAACGCTTCGAAATCAGCGTCTCGACCGGGACTCGCATGTGCTCGGGGTCCCCGAGGTAGGCGTCCCGGTCCGCGAAGGCGAGCTTCTTGGCTTCGATCAGGCGGTGGAGATACGCCGCCGAGTTGTGTCCGAGGGCCGCGAGGTCGTCGTAGCCCTCGAGGATATTCAGCATCTCGAGCGCTACGAACCCCTGCGAGTTCGGCGGGATCTGGAAGACCTCGACGCCCCGGTAGGTGGTGCTGATGGGGTCCACCCAGGTGGAATCGTGCGCCGCCAGATCGTTCCTGGTGACGAAGCCGCCTTCCTCTTCCATGAACTCGTGGATCGCGTCGGCGATCTCGCCGCGGTAGAAGACGTCGGCTCCCTGGTCGGCGATCTTCCGGAGCGTCCTCGCGAAGTCGGGCGAGCGGAACACCTCGCCGTGCTCGGGGGCGCGTTTCCCGTCCACCAGGTAGGCGTCGGCAGTCGCCGGATGGCGGGCGAGCCGGGCCTCGGCCTGTTTCCACTGGACCGAGATGACCTCGGAGACCGGGAAACCCTCTTCGGCATGCTGGATGGCCGGCTGCAACAACTCTCCCAGCGGCCGGGTTCCGAAGCGGCTCACCAGCTCCTCCCAACCGTCGAGGGCGCCGGGCACGGTCACGGCCAGCGGGCCGTTCCCCGGCATCCGGGTGAGGCCGTCCGCCCGGAGCGCGGCGGCGTCCGCGCGTGACCCGGCCCGGCCGGTGGCGTTCAGGCCGTGGAGCGTCCCGGATTCGGCTTCGTAGTAGAGGGCGAAGAGGTCCCCGCCGATCCCGCACATCATCGGTTCGACGACGTTCAGCACCGCCGCCGCGGCAATCGCCGCATCCACCGCGTTCCCGCCCTCCATGAGCACTCGCAGGCCGGCCGCCGACGCCAGCGGCTGGCTGGTGGCGATCAAGCCGTTCCGGGCGAGCACCGGAGACCGGCCGAGCTTGGTGTCCTTCGCCGGCCGGTCGCCGGGGGTGGCCGCCGCTTCGAGGACCGGCGCGGCGCCGGTCATCAGGGAACCGGTCAATAGGGACATGGAGAGGAGTATCGGGACCGTAGGCCGCATGAGGGGGAACCTCCGGCGGGCAATCCTACGTGGTCAGGAGCGGTGGCCCCGCCTCATGATCCGGGCCCAGGTGTCCCGGAGGCTCACGGTCCGGTTCAGGACGGGACTTTCCGGCACGTGGTCCTCGGCGTCCGCGACGAAGTACCCGAGCCGCTCCAACTGGATGCGCTGGCCGGGGTTCAGGGCGCGGACCGCCGGTTCGATGCGCGCGTCCTGGTTCACCCGTATCGAATCGGGATTGAGATCCTCGAGGAAATCCCGATCCCGTCCCGGCTCTTCCACGTGGAACAGCCGGTCGTAGAGCCGCACCGCGGCGGGGACGGCGTGGCGGGCCGAAACCCAGTGGAGCGTGGCCCGGACGCGCCGCCCGTCCGGGGCGTCTCCTCCCCGGCTCTCGGGATCGAGGCGGCAGCGGATTTCCCGCACCCGCCCGTCCGCGTCCCTGGAAAAATCCGTGCAGGTCACCAGGAAGGCGTAGCGGAGCCTCACTTCGCGCCCCGGGGCCAGCCGGTAGAACTTCCGGGGCGGATCCTCCAGGAAGTCGGCGCGCTCGATCAGCAGTTCCCGGCAAAACGGCACCCGTCGCGTCCCGGCCGTCGGATCCTCGGGGTTGTTGACCGCCTCGAACGTCTCTTCCGCGTCTTCGGGATAGTTCTCGATCACCAGCCGGACCGGATCGAGAACTCCCATTAGCCGCGGGCTCGTCCGGTTGAGCTCTTCCCGGACGGCGTGTTCGAGGAGCGCGATGTCCACGGTGCTGTCCCGCTTGGCGACTCCGACGCGCTCGCAGAAGTTCCGGATGGCCGCCGGCGGGACGCCTCGCCGGCGCAGCCCGGCGATGGTTGGCATCCGCGGGTCGTCCCATCCCGAAACCGCCCCCCCGGAAACGAGCCGCAGCAGCCGGCGCTTGCTGAGCACCGTGTAGCTCACGTTCAGGCGCGCGAACTCGATTTGCCGCGGGACGAAATCGGCCCGGCTCTCGGCGACGCACCAGTCGTAGAGCGGACGGTGGTCTTCGAACTCCAGGGTGCACAGCGAGTGGGTGATCCCCTCGATGGCATCCGAGAGCGCGTGCGCGAAGTCGTACATCGGGTAGATGCACCAGTCGTCGCCCGTCCGGTGGTGACGCATCCGGCGGATGCGGTAGAGCGTCGGATCCCGGAGGTTCAGGTTGGGGGAGGCCATGTCGATCCGGGCCCGCAACACGTGGGCGCCGTCGGGAAACTCGCCCGCTCGCATGCGCCGGAAGAGGTCGAGGTTTTCCTCGACGGTGCGGTTCCGGTACGGACTCTCGCTGCCGGGGGATTCGAGCGTCCCGCGGGTCTGCCGGACCTCGTCGGCGCTCAGGCTGTCCACGTACGCCTTGCCGCGGCGGATCAGCGTTTCGGCGAACCCGTAGAGGCGGTCGAAATAGTCGGAAGCGAACTTGCGCGGCCCTTCCCAAAGGTAGCCCAGCCAGCGGACATCCGCGGCGATGGACTCCACGTAGAGCGTCTCCTCTTTCGCCGGGTTCGTGTCGTCGTAGCGGAGGTTGCAGGTTCCCCCGTTTTCTGCCGCCACCCCGAAGTTGAGGACGATGGACTTGGCGTGCCCGATGTGGAGAAAGCCGTTCGGCTCCGGAGGGAAGCGGGTCCCCACCCGACCGTCGTGCTTCCCGGCGGACCGGTCGGCGACCACGATGGCCCGGATGAAGTCGGGCGGCGGGGTGGTCCCGGGCGCGGAGCCCGGTTCCTTCATCGTTTCCCCGTCACCCTCCGGGGATTTCCCGCCGGTCATCGCACCTCGGGCCCGCCACGCCGGTCGTCCCGTACAAAGCGGTCGCGGGAGGGCATCCGGATCCGGGGCAGCGAGTCGGCGTCGAGCGAGTCTCCCGGCTCGAGGATTCCATTCAGTTGGAGGATGAACGCGGTCAGGGCGTACACGTCGTCGGGGGGCAGGGTGCCGGGCGCCGCCTGCGGCATGGCGCGCCGGATGTAGTCGAACAGCGTGGTGGCGTAGGGCCAGTAGCTGCCTACCGTGATCCGGTATCGCCGATCCTCGGAGAACGGGAAGCGGTCGCCGGGGACCCGGCCGGCCAGCGCTTCGAACTCGGCGCCCTCGCCCCGGCCGCCGTGGCACTGGACGCACTGCAACCGGTAGAGCGTTTCGCCGCGTTCCACCGACCCGCTGCCGGCCGGGAGCCCCTCGCCGTCCGGGCCGATGTCGATGTCCCAGGCGGCGATCCGCTCCGGACTCGCCGGCTCCCCGAAACCGAACTCGGGAAGATGGCCGATGTCCGTGAGGCCGCGCTCGCGGGCCTGTCGCAGTTCTTCCATTTCCGCTTCGTTGAGGAGCCCGGGCATGGTGGGATGGAGTTCCGGACGCGGCGGAACGGCCCCGCTCCCGGGGGCAGCCTCCGGGACAGCCCCGGTCTCTGAGGGAGCCGGCGGGACGGACTCCGGCTCGTCCCGTTCCGGAGCGCAGCCGGTAACCAGCAGGAGTAGCGCGGCTCCCGCGGCCGTCACCCAGATTACTGGCGGACGCCGGTCGGCCACGGCCGGCGGCGCGCAGCGCCGCCGGGGAGGGGCGCGGGGAGGGGTGTCCCCTCCCCGCGAGCCGTCAGTCGGCAAAGAAGACTCGCCCGTCGGGTTCCACGCGCCAGGGGCGGATTTGGTTGAAGTGGTAGCGCGTGTAAGAACCGCGGGCCTGACGCAACGCTTCCCGGGTCGGCTGGACGTACCCGGTCTCGTCGGTGGCCCGGCTCATCAGGGTGGCGCGGCGGCCGTTCCAGTTCCAGAGCTTGCGGAAACGGACGTGGCACTTCGGGAGCACGGGTTCCTGGAGTTCGGCGTCCTCCCAGGTGTCGCCGCCGTCGGTCGAAATCTCGACCCGGGTGATCCTGCCCCGGCCGGTCCATGCGATTCCGCGGATCTCCCACCAACCGGGTCCGTCGAGGCGCTCCGGGAAGGTCGGGAACGTGAGCAGCGACTTCGCGTCCATGGCGAAGCTGAACATCCGCGCCTTCTCTCCGGGGAGGGGGTCCGTGTACTTGGAGGTTTCCTCGCGGGTCATGAACGGCCGGTCGGAAAGCTCCAGCCGGCGCAACCACTTGATGCTGGCGTTTCCTTCCCACCCCGGCAGGAAGAGCCGCGCCGGATACCCCTGCTCGGGCCGCAGGGGTTCTCCGTTCTGGGCGTAGGCGACGATGGCGTCGTCCCACGCCTTCTCCATCGGGACGGAGCGGGTCATGACCGCGGCGTCCATCGCCTCGGCGAGGAACCAGGTGGCCTCGGGGCGCGCCCCCACCTCGCGGAACAGGAGCTTCAGGGGCACCCCGGTCCACTCACTGGTGCTGGTGAGGCCGTCCATTTCCTGGGGGCTCATGTTCGGGAAACGGCCCTGGTTCTGGAAGGCGGTTCCGCCGTTCCCGGAGCATTCGAGGAATCGCAGTTTCGATTCGGCGGGGAACCGCTTCAGGTCGGCCAGGGTGAAAGTCCTCGGCCGGTCCACCATCCCGTGGATCAGCAGCTCGTAGCGCTCCGGATCGATGTTCGGAATCCCGGCGTGATGGCGCTCGAAATGCAGATCGGCGGGGGTCACGATCCCCTGGAGATACTGGAGCGGGGTGCGGGAAGAAGAGGATGGTTCCAGTACCCGGACCAGCCGCCGCGGGGTCTCGAATGCCGAGCGCTCCCCGAGCGGACGCGGCACCAGGCCCTGCATCTTGGTGGGGTCCTCGGGGGCCCGGGGCCGAGGCCTGGAGGTCTCCTCGTGTTGTGCGCTCGCCAGCGCTCCGGCGCCCACCGCGGCGGTTCCGACCACCCCCGCCAGCAATGCGCGGCGCGAGGGAAGCTCGCGGTTCTCCGGTTTTTTCGCCATGGCCCGGATTATGGCGGATTCGCGGCGGTGCGCGCCGATCCGGCGGCGCCCCCGCCGTGGGACCGACTGCAGGATCGGCTGCTAAACTCATCGCCCTGTTTCGGGCGGCGCCGGGAGGAATTCATCGTGCAGAGTGTTGATTTGGGCCGCGGCCGGCTTGCCCTGTCGGGCGTTCTTGCGGTCGCGCTGTTGCTTCTCACCGTGGCGCCGGCGCTTGCGCAGCGGGGCGCCATTCGCGGAAAGATCACCGATCCCGACGGCAACCCGGTTCCCGGGGTGCAGGTTTCGATCGTGCTGATGGACGGTGGTGGCCGTTCGATCGAAACCGAGACCAACGACAAGGGGGAGTTCATCCGGGCCGGCATTCCGGTGCAGATGTACCGGGTTGCCTTCGAACTCGAGGGCTGGGAACCGCTCCAGGCGATGGTGACGGTGAGCAACGGGGGGCAGAGCTTCATCAACGAGACGCTCCATCCACTACCCGAGGGCGTCCTCAGCCAGGCGCAGGCCGACCGCGCTGACGGACACCTTCAGGCGGCCCAGGATGCGTTCGAGCTCGGCGATTTCGGGACCGCGGTGACGGAGTTCAACGGCTTCCTCGAACTGGTCCCCAATTCGGGCCCGGCGCACTTCAACCTTGCGGCGGCCTACGAGCAGCTCCCGGACTTCCCTGCCGCGATTGCCGCCTACGAGAAGGCGTATGAACTCGACGACTCGATGCTCGAAGCGCTCATGGCGGTTGCGGATCTGCACGGGCGGCAGAAAGAGTGGGACCAGGCGCTTGCCGCCTTCGACCGGGCCATGGAGCTGGTTGAAGGCAACGCGGTGAACCTCTTCAACTACGCCGTGTACGCGAGCAACGCCGACAGGATCGAGACCGCCGACGAGTTCTACGAGAAGGCGGCGGCGGCCGACCCCGAGTTCGCGCCGGCACACCTGCAGATCGGGATGGCGAAAGCCCGGCAGGAGGATCGCGAAGGAGCGATCGCCGCGTTCGAGCGCTACCTTGAGATCGAACCCGACGGCGCCCAGTCGGTCATGGTGCAGGAAATCCTCGACCAGTTGCGCAATCCCGGATCCTGATGCACTCGCGCGCGGGGCGCCGGTTCGGACTCGTCTTTCTCGCGGCGCTCTGGGCCACCGCCGCGTCCGCCCAGGGTGGCGGTCCGCGGGTGTTCATCTCGGTGGACATGGAGGGGCTCAGCGGCATCGCCCACTCCGAAATGACCTCGGCGTCCGGCGCCGAGTACGGGCGGGGCCGCGACCTGATGATGGGTGATCTGAACGCTGCCATTCAGGGCGCCCTCGACGCCGGCGCTACCGAGATCCTGGTCAACGACAGCCACGGCAGCATGCGGAACATCCGCGTGGAAGCGATGCTGCCCCCGGCGCGGCTGATCAGCCACAACTCGAAGCCCTTCGGCATGATGCAGGGCATCGACGGCGACTTCGACGCCGTCTTCTTCATCGGCTACCACGCGCGGGCCGGGAACCCCGACGGGCTGATGGCCCACACCGGATCGGGCGCATCGATCCGCGAGATTCGGGTGGGCGGCGAACCGGCCGGGGAAGGGGACATGAACGCCATGCTCGCCGCGCACCACGGGGTTCCCGTCGCCCTCGCCACCGGAGACGAGGCGTTCGCGAAAGAACTGGGTCAGCGGCTCACGGACACCGAGTTCGTCGCCGTGAAACGGGCTATCCGCCGAACCACGGCCGAGCTGATCCACCCGCAAGTGACCGCCCGGATGATCCGGGAGGCCGCGACCAGGGCGCTCCAGTCCATCCCGGAGCCGCCTCCGGCCCCGGAATCCCCGGTCCCCATCGAGATCCAGTACACCCGCCCCGACCTGGCGGAGATCGCGTCGCTCCTGCCGCAGATCGAACGAATTTCCCCGGACACGGTGCGGTTCGAAGCCGCCGACATGGCCGAGGGCTACGCGATAATCCGCGTTCTGTACCGCAACCTGTCCGAATGAGGAGAAACCCCCAGATGTCCCGAACCAGCCGATGTACCTCCCTGCTGGCCGTCCTGGCCCTGCTGTTCGCCGCCACGGCGCCCGCCTGGGAAGAAGAGGAGACGAACACCACCGATCTGGCGGTTCCGCTGCACGCGAAGCTCGGCAAGGTCAGCTATCCGGTGAGCGGCGCGTCGGAACTGGGTCAGCAGTACTTCGATCAGGGACTGCGGCTGGTGTACGCCTTCTGGATGGCAGAGGCGCGGCGGTCCTTCGACGAGGCCGCCCGGCTGGACGACAACGCGATGTCCCACTGGGGCCGGGCGCTCGCTTACGGGCCCTACCTCAACCAGGGAGACCCGCCGGAGGACCAGCTCGCAACCGCCTGGGAGGCGATCAGCCGGGCCCAGGAGCTGTCCGGGACCGCTACCGACAAGGAAAAGGCGATGATCGACGCGCTCGCCGCCCGCTACGCCGAGGATCCCGCGTCCGAGCGCGCCCCGCTGGACAAGGCGTACCACGACAAGGCCCGCGCGCTCGCGGAGGCCTATCCCGACGACATCGACCTCCAGGTGATGGCGGCGGCCTCCTACATGAACACCACCCGCTGGAACTACTGGGACGATGGCGGCAAGCCGCTGAACGACGGCACCGTCTGGCTGGTCGAGCAGATCGAACGCGCTCTGGAGATGGACCCGGACCACCCCGGCGCCATCCACTACTACATCCACGGGGTCGAGGCGTCCGACAATCTCGCGCGCGCGGTTCCGCACGCCCGGAACCTTCCCCGGACCATGCCGGGCGCCGCGCACCTCGTCCACATGGGCGCGCACATCCTGATCCAGACCGGCAACTACGACGAGGCGGCGGACTTCAACCTGGACGCCGCCGCGGTGGACGAGCTCTATATCGGAATGCCCGATCAGGAGGGCCGCTACCCGGTCGGTTCCTATCAGCACAACGTCCACTTCGCCTGGTCGGCGGCGCAGTTCGAGGGCAGGAGCGCCGTGGCGCTCCAGCAGGCCTACAAGCTGCGCGACAAGGTGCGGGTCCAGGTCGGCCCCAACCGGATCGCGGAGTCCTCCCGCCCGCAACTCTTCCTCACCATTCCGCTGTTCGCGCAGGCGCGCTTCGGTCGTTGGAATGACATCATGAGCGAGCCGCAGCCGCGCGCCGAGTATCTCTTCGAGACGGCGATCTGGCACTACGTGCGTGGACTTGCGCACTCGGCCACCGGGGAGGTGGAGACCGCCCGGGAACACCAGAAGCAGGTCGCCGCCATTGCGGCGGACGAAAACCTGCCGGGCATGGGACGGGTGTCCGCCAAGGACATGCTGCGGCTCGCCGCCACGGCGCTCGAAGCCGACATCGTTTCGCGCCACGACGCCCCCGCGAAGGCGATCCCGTTGCTCGAAGAGGCCATCAACATCCAGGACAACCTCGCCTATACCGAGCCTCCGCCCTGGTACATGCCGATGCGGCAGACGCTGGGAGCGGTGCTGCTGGAGGCCGGCCAGCCCGACCACGCCGAGGTGGCGTTCCGCGAGGATCTCCGCCACTGGCCCGAAAACGGCTGGTCGCTCTTCGGTCTGCTCGAATCGCTCCGCGACCAGGGCAAGACCGACGAGGCCAACCGCGTGCAGCGCCGCTTTCTGCGCGCCTGGAGCCGCGCCGACATCGTCCTGACCGCCGCGCGGTTCTAGTCCGGATTTCGAACGAGCGAAAACAAATGGCAGCGAACCTTGGGTTCGCCCCGTGTCGTCGTGACCGGGGGGAAAGTGTGATCCGCGCGGCACCTTGGGCCATGAGGTATGAGAAATCCCGGCTAGCAGCAAGACCAGCCGAAGCACCGCCGATCTCACAAGAACACGGCGTCAAATCGGAACTTGGGTTCGCACAGCGCGCCGTAGGCTTGCCACAGCGAGGAAAGTTCCGATTTCCGGCGCGCAGCGCCGGTGGTTTCCGAAGGGGGCCTCGACTCGGTTTCGGGTTGACTTACGGGACCTGACCGGACTCACGGCCCCGTTCGGAAACCACCTACGACGCGGCGGGAAGGGTGATCACGAATTCGGCGCCCTGGCCGACCTCCGAGTTCACGGCCAGCGTGCCGCCGTGCCCCCGGATGATGTCGTGCGAAAGGGAGAGGCCGAGCCCCGTTCCCTTGTCGGTGTCCTTCGTGGTGAAAAACGGCTCGAAGATCTTGGCCAGGTGGTTTGGCGGGATGCCGGGACCGTTGTCCTTGATGCGCACTTCCACCTGGCCGTTCTCCTTGCTGCTGCTCACGGCCAGTTCGGGCTGATAGCCGGGATCCGAACTCTCGTCCAGTTGCTTGTCGAAGGTCGCCTGGCAGGCATTTGTCACGATGTTCAGGAACACCCGGCTCAGGTCCTGCGGGATGGCTTCGATGGCGCCGACGTCGTCACTCAGATTCTTCCGGATGGTCATCTGGAAGCGGTTGTCCACGGCGCGCATCGAGTGGAAGGCGAGCGCGATGTATTCCTCGAGCATGGCGTTGATCTCCGTCGGACGGGTCTCGCCGCCTTCCTTCCGGGCGTGTTCGAGCATGCCGTAAACGATGGAACTCGCCCGTTTTCCGTGGTGCACGATCCGCTCGAGGTTCCCGGAGAGATCGGTGCTGATGTCGTCGATTTCCGCCAGTGATTCCTCGGGCACGTTTTCCTTGACGGTTTCCAGCTCTTCCTTGAGATCCTCCAGCAGGTCGCTCGAGACGTCGGCGAAGTTATTGACGAAGTTCAGCGGGTTCTTGATCTCATGCGCGATTCCGGCCGTCAACTGGCCGAGGGACGCGAGCTTCTCCTGCATGACGATCTGGTCCTGCGCCTTTTCCAGGTCTTCCAGCGTCTTCGCCAATTCCTCGTTCTGCGCTTCGACCCGGGTGGCGAGTTCCTCCACCAGGTTGAGCCGCTGCACCTCGAGGGCGTGCTGCCGGAAGACTTCGAGAGCCTGCGCCATCTCCCCGACCTCGTCCTGGCCGCGAACCTCGATGCGGGTCTCCAGATCGCCTCCCGCCATCCGGCGCATCGCGCGGGAAAGGGCGGTCAGCCGCGCGATCAGGAACCGGCCCACAAAGAGCCACAGAATCAGCGCGGCACTGCTGATTCCCAGGACGTTCAGCGCCACGAGCAGGGATCTCCCGAGATTCAGCGCCGCCTCCGACTCCTCGGTGGCGGCCAGCGCGTCCACCTCGAGTCCCACGGTCAGGCTGGCCACCGCGGATTCCAGCGAGTCCGTGATGGACTCGTTCCGCGCCAGGTAGGCGAGCTGGTTCCGAAGTTCGGCGAGATAGCGCCGGCGTACCGGGAACGCCCCCTCCGGGTCCAGGCCCAGTTCGTAGATCGTGTTGAGGGTCGTCTCCAGTTGCGGGGGAGCGCGGTCACCGAGGGTGTCGAGCGCCCGGAAGGTGCCGGCGGTGGCGGCCCGGAACCTCTCTTCGAGGGTTTCGACCAGTTCGAGGTCGTCCTGCACGATCACGTCGCTGATGAGGCTGCCGGCGAGGTTGCCGCGCGCATCGATGGCGCTCAGGGCGTGCTGGTAGATCACTTCCGTTTCCGAACCCCGCACCTCGATCGGAGCCGGCTCGTCGTCGAGCGTGCGGAGACCGGTCGCCATGAAAAAGACCTGGTTGTCGAGCAGGGGTCCGATGAGTTCGTTCAACTCCCGGGTCTCCACGGCCGTTTCTTCCTGCAGTTGCGCCAGCCGTTCCTGAAACTCGACGCCGCCCTCGACCGAGACCTGGATGTCCCGAAGGTTGCTCGCGAGATCGGCGGAGAACTGCCGGAGCCCGGCCGTCCGTTCACCGACCGCGAGGTCCGACGAAAGCTCGATGATGCGCGCCGCGTTCTCCAGCAGGTCGATGTTTCCGGCCGCGGCGGCGGGACTCTCTTCCTGCGAGGCATCGGAGGAGAGCTGGCGGTTCCTGGCTTCCGCCACCAGCCGGGGAGCGGCGCCCGCCAGATCGGTCGCAAGTTGCCCGATCTGGACGGCGCGGGTCAGCGCCGGCACGTAGTCGGTGTTGATTTCCCGCTGGATCCGACCGACCTGGAAGAACGCGACGAGGGCGATGATGCTCGCGAGGAGGGTGAAGACGATGGCCGCCCCGAGGCCGGCCGCGATCTGGACCCGCAGGCTCTGGCGGAGGGCGAACTTCCGGCGAAACCAGCCGCCCCGTTCCGCGGCGCCGGGGTCGGATTCGTCGGCCCCTCCCGACGGTGGCTCGTCTCGCGGGGCCGCGGCGGCGGCCTCCTCCTCGGGTGCCCCGCCGCCTTCCTCAGGGGAAAGGGGCTTCTTCCCGGAGAGCGCCTCCCGGAGGGCTCCGACTATCGAGACGCCGGCGGACTCCTCCGTCGTCTGGGCGGATTCCTCCGTTTCCTCGACGGACTCGGTGGATTCTTCGCGCACCTCTTCCTCATCACGCGCCGCGGTCCCGTTCTGCCGGTCTTCCTCGGCCATCCCCGTTACCTCAGCGAGGTGAGCGGCCTCAGTCGTCCGTCCGCCTCGATACGGGTCAGGAACACGCGGTCGGAACCCTGCGAGTCTCCCGGACCGTAAGTGAGCGAGAAACCGCCGAAGTCCAAATTGCGGATCGTCGTGAGAGTCTGCAGGAAACCGGCGCGGGTCAGCTCCGGCCCGGCCCGTTCGAGGACCTCGCCGGTAAGGCGCCCGGCGATGTACCCCTCAAGCGACACGAAGCTGGGCGGTGCTCCCCGTTCCTGTCGGCGGAGCGCTTCCCGGTAGCTGCGCACCACGCGGAGCGAGGTGTCCTCCGGAAAGGGAACGACCTGGGTGATCAGCACTCCCTCGCCGGCCGACCCGAGATCCGCGGCCAGCGCTTCGCTGCCCACGAAGGAGATGTTCATCAGGATGGGAGTGAAATCGATGCGCCTGGCCCAGCGCACGAACTCCGCCACCGGCCGGTACGCTCCGATGATGATCACCGCCTCCGGCTGCATCCGGCGCAGTTCCAGGACGGCAACCTTGACCGCCGTGGTATTCCGCTGGTAGGCGGCCACGCCCGTCAGTTCCAGCCTTCGTCTGGCCAGTGCCTGTCGAACCCCGGCAAGCCCGGCGCCTCCGTAGGAGTCGTCCTGATAGAGCACGGCGATCCGGGAGACACCGAGATCCTCGGTGAGCCGCTCGACCATTTCATCGGTTTCCTGGAAATATGAGGCGCGGACGTTCACCGCGGTCGGCGCCTCTTCCGGCTCGCGCAGGAATTCCGCTCCGGTGAACGGGCCTATGTAGGGGGCTCCGGCCTGGGCGGCCACCGGCTCGACCGCGCGGGAGGTCGGCGTGCCGACCGGACCAATGAGGGCGAAGACCTCTTCGTCCTGCAACAGTCGGCGGGTGTTTTGGAGGGCGGCCTCGGGCTCGTAGCCATCATCGAGCGAGACCAGTTCGAGCCGCCGGCCGTGGACGCCGCCGCCGCGGTTGATCTCGGCAAAAGCGGCCTGGATCCCGAGCCGCATCCCCTGTCCGAGAGCCGCGGCCGGGCCGCTGAGGGCCGCCGACTGCCCGAAGAGAACGCGCTCGAGGCTGATGCCCGGGGTTGCGGTCTCGTCCTGGGCGGATGCGAGGGCCGCCGGTCCGCCCGCCACCGCGCCCGTAAGGCAGAGGACGGACATCCAGCCCGCCCGGAGCCGGAAATCCGAAACCGGCGGCAGCCGGTCCTCCCACCCTGAACCGCGCAGATGCATCGGAAGTCAGTTGCCGCGATAGGCGAGCGTCAGGCAGGTGATGTCGTCGGACTGGTGTTCCCCTCCCGAGAACACCCGAACTGCTTCGATGACGGTTCGATTGATCTCCTCCGGCGACCGGTCGGCGACCTTCTGGAGGGTTTCTTCCAGTCGCTGGTTCTCGAACAGTTCCTTGTCCGGAGCCTCGGCCTCGGGCACGCCGTCGGTATAGAGGAAAATCCGATCTCCGGCTTCGAGCTGGATCTTGTCCTCGCTGTAAGGGAAGTCCGGCATGACGCCCAGGGCGATTCCCTGGGTGAGCGGCAATTCCCGGGGTTTTTCTCCAGTGCGCAGCAGGTAGGGAGCGCAATGCCCCGCGTTGGCGTAGGTGAAGCTTCCCCCCTGGGTGTCCAGAATCCCGAACAGCAGGGTGACGAACATGGCCCGTTCGTTCTCCTCTCCGAGCAGATTGTTCACCTGGGTCAGGGCGTCCCCTGGGGAGAGGGCGCTCACGGCGTTCCCCTTGACCAGGGTCCGGCTGACCATCATGAACAGGGCCGCCGGAACGCCCTTGCCGGAAACGTCCGCCATCACGACGCCGAGTCTTTTGTCGGGGAGGTGGAAGACGTCGTAGAAGTCTCCGCCCACGTCCTGGGCCGGAGTCATGATGGCGTGCGTATCCGTGCTTGGCGTTGACGGGAACCGCTGCGGCAGGATGGACATCTGCATGTCCCGGGCGACTCGCAGCTCCTGGTGCAGCGCGAGCAGTTGGGCGCGGTGCTTGAGGGCCTCGCGCATCATGGCGAGGTGGGTCATCGTCTTTTCGATGGTGAGTTCGAGGTCCTTGAAGTCGATCGGTTTGGTGACGAAATCGAAGGCTCCCCGGTTCATCGCGGTACGGATGTTCGCCATGTCGCCATAGGCCGAAACCACCACCGCGCGGCACTTCGGGCGGATGGTTCGCAGTTCGTTCAGCAGGGTCAGACCGTCCATCCGGGGCATGTTGATGTCGGTCATGATGAGTTCGATTTCCGGATGGCCTTCAAGAGCTTCGAGCGCCTGCACACCGTCGTGCGCAAAAACGAACCGCATTTCTTCCTTGCGGATCCGGCGGCGGAACCTCTGGCGAATCAGCGTTTCGAGATCGGGTTCGTCGTCAACCACCAGGATCGTGCAGGGATCAATCATGAACTTCAAATTATCTCACTTCGGAACGGGCGGGCGCGGCGCTCGCGTCCTGCGACATTTGAAGTGCCCCCTCGGGTTCCGCTACGTTCCGATTTTCCTGCGGGAAAGGGGAGTCCATGACAACCACGGCAATTTCACGTCGGCGTTTCCTTGGTGCATCCGCCGCGGCGTTCGGTGCGGCCGCGCTCCCGGGAGCAACTCTGGCGGCCGCCGCCGCGCAGCGGGCGGTTCCGCCGCTGCCACTTGGTGACCTTTCTCCGCCAGGGAGTCCGGGCGAGGACTACTGGTGGAAGGTGCGCTCGCAGTTCAATGTGGTCGATGGGATGGCGTTCATGAACAACGGCACCCTGGGACCGAACCCGCGGGCGGTGGCCGACGAGGAGGCGCGGATCTACGCCGAGATCGCCGCCGACCCGACGAACGGGTACCGGCGCGACGAACTCCACGAACGCCGGCAGACGCTCGCCTCCTTCATCGGGGCGGAGCCCGACGAGGTCACGTACACGCGCAGCACCACGGAGGGGATGAATATTTTCGGGCGGGGACTCGACTGGCGCGAGGGCGACGAGGTGCTCATGTGCACGCATGAACACAACGGCGGTATCGAGCCCTACATCCACGCCCGGGAGCGCTATGGCGCCGTGATCAAGTGGGTGGACATTCCGTCTCCCCCGGAGAGCAAAGACCAGATCCTCTCGATCTACGAGAATGCGATCGGGCCGCGGACCCGGGCGATCATGGTGAGCCACATCACCTACGTCACCGGCCTGCTGATGCCGGTGAAGGAACTGGCCGAGCTCTGCGCCCGAAAGAACCTCATGCTCACCGTGGACGGCGCCCATCCGCTCGGGATGATCGCCCTCGACATGAAGGAGTTGGACTGCCATCACTATGCGGGCGCCGGCCAGAAGTGGTTGATGGCGGGTACCGGGACCGGCCTCTCGTACATCCGGCGGGACACCATGGGCGACATCTGGCCCCTGATCGGCGCCGGCACCTACCGCCAGGACGGCGAGCGCCGCTTCCGCGAGGACTCCCGGAAGTACGAGAACACCGGCCAGCGCCACGTCCCCAGCCAATTTGCACTGGTGAAGTCCGTCGAGTTCCAGAACGTGATCGGGAAGGAACTCATCGAGAAGCGGGTCCGGATGCTCTCCGGGCGCCTCCGGGACGGACTGCGGGAGATCCCCGGAGTCAAGCTCTGGACGTCGGCGAGCGACGAACTCGCGGCCGGCCTGACGCTGTTCTCGGTCCACGACCTCCCGATGGCGAACGTCCAGGAGGCCATTCTGGACCGCGACCGGGTGTTCATCCGCACGATGGGCACGGGGAATCTCAACGCGGTGCGGGCCTCGACCCACATTTACAACATGCCGCACGAGGTGGACCGGCTGCTCGCGAGCGTCCGCCACATTGCGGCGAACCCCGCGGACTATCTCTAGTCCGCGGGGAGACTGGGCCGACCTCCAGAGAAGGAGCGCCCGGAGCGCCAGCCTCCGGCTGGCATCGCCGAGCACAGCGAGGCGAAACTCCCTGACTTAGTCAGCCTCGACGGCACCAGTCCAAGCGGGGACGGCGCGTCGCCGTACCAGAGCGGGAGTGGCGCCGCGCCACACTGCTGGGCTGCGGCGCCATCCTGGCCGGTTGACGACGGGAGTTTCGCTCCACTGGGCGGAGCGATGCCGGCCGGAGGCCGGCGCTCCTGGCCGGCGCTCCTCTGGCTACCCGGATCCGAAGGCCTGGTGAGTTGCCACCACGGCAATGAACAATGGCAGCGAACTTTGTTCGCTGCCTGCGAGTTCGGGGGAAAGTGTGAAAGGGGGTTCACCCCCTGTCACAAGACGGTAACGACGAATCGCAACTCGCCGCCGCGCGCCAACGGCGCGCAAGGGAGTTGTGGTTCGCGGCGCGAAGCGCCGGGCGGTAAGGAAGCGGGGCTCTGCTGTTTGATGACCAGGTGGTTCCCGTTCCTGTCGCGTTGGTGTCGCCCCGCTTCCTTACCGCTCGACGCCGACCGGGGGTTTTCTCGAGTGGAAGTCGGTGACCTGCTGGTAGGCGTGCGCAAGCGTGAGGATTTCGGTGTCCCCGTAGAGCTTCCCGGTCATCCGCAGGCTGGTCGGCGACCCCTCGTGGTATCCGTTCGGCATGCACACCTCGGGGTGTCCGGTCAGGTTCGTCAGGCCCAGGTTCGACCCGATGAAGAGGTCCAGGTCGCCGAACGCCTCGTCGAATTCCCGCATGATCCGGGTCCGTACCCGCATCGCCTGGATGTATTCCACCGCGGGGACGAAGCGGTAGGTGCGGAAGGTGTCCGGCCAGCGGCTGTCCTCCGGAGGCTCCCTCATGCTGAGGTCGGCCCCGCTCCGGGCGAGAGCGTCGTGGGCGGCGGCGGATTCCGTGGAGAGGACGAAGGAGAGGTCGTCCCAGTCGAGTTCCGGCAGTTCGAACGGCGTGATCGTGATACCGGCCCCGCGGAGGACTTCGATCGCCGCCCGGGTGTTCTCCTGCGCGGTGCGCTGGAGCGCCGCCCGTTCCGGGTTTTCCGGATCGTCTTCGATCTCGTCTTCGACGGCCGCCCGGTCGTAACCCACGCGGAGCGCCGCCGCGTCGGCGGAGGCGTCCCAGGCGAACGGGGGATCGTGAACCGCCCGGTCCAGGTCGTCGGCGCCCCGGATGGCTTCGAACACCAGCGCGCAGTCCTCGGCGCTCCGGCACATGGGGCCGATCTTGTCCATCGTCCAGGAGAGCGCCATGGCGCCCGCCCGACTGACCCGGCCGAAGGTGGGACGGTGCCCGGTGATGCCGTTGCGGGTTGACGGCGAGATGATCGAACCGCGCGTTTCGGTGCCGATCGAGAAACCCACCAGGCCGGCGGCGGTCGCCGCCCCCGGGCCGGCGGAGGAGCCGCTGGATCCCTGCTCGGTGTTCCACGGATTCCGGGTCCGGCCCCCGAACCAGCGGTCCCCCGACGCCAGCGCGCCCATCGTCAGCTTGGCGACCAGCACCGCGCCCGCGTCGGTGAGCTTCGTGTAAACGGTGGCGTCCTCGTCGATCACCTGGTCGCGGTAGGGGGACGCCCCCCAGGTGGTCTTCGTCCCCCTCACCGCGAGCAGATCCTTGGCTCCCCAGGGAATGCCGTGGAGCGGGCCGCGGTAGTTCCCGGCGGCGATCTCTTCGTCGGCCCGGGCCGCCTGCTCGCGGGCGAGGTCCTCGGTCAGGTTCACGACGCACATCAGGACCGGATCGAACTCCTTGAGCCGCGCCAGGTAGAGCTCGGTGAGTTCCATCGACGTCACTTGCCGGGACTCCACCAGTCGCGCCAGGTGGGTGACGGGAAGAAACGCGAGCTCGGTGTCGGACTCGGGTCGGGAAGCCTCCGGCCGGGACGGCTGCATTCCGCCGGCCGTCTCCGGCATCGGCTTGCCCGGGGGCAGGGGATGGAAGACGAACGACGGCGGCAGGTGGTTGTGGATCTCGGGATCCCGGATGCCGCGGTAGGCGTCCAGCAGGTTCCGCTCGCCGTTCAGCCGCTCGGCCACCGTGGACAACTCATCGTCGGACAGATCGAGGCCCGCGAGTTGCTGGGCGGTGCGCAGCATTCCCACGGAGACGGCGCCCGCGTCTCCGGCGCAGGCCGTAAGCGCACCGGGGAGCAGCGTGGAGCCGAGCCCCAGCCCGGAGAGTCCGGCGATGAAGCGGCGCCGGTTCCAGGCGAGCCGCTCGGGTCCGGGCGGGGGCGGGGAGATGGGGGGAGAGAGTTTGTCGGCCATGAGTCCATTGTGCTCGCTTAGGCTGTTCATGGCGAATCGCGCCAACGAAAGGAAACCACGCCATGAGCATCCCCGAAACGCTCCGCGTTCATCTGGCTACCGACCCGAGCGAGTCCGACGACTACCGGCTGGACCGGGAGCGGTTTGAAACCGCGGGGGAAGCCTTCCCGGACACCTTCGGGCGGCTCCGGCCCACGTACTCGAACGACGAGGCCAGCTTTGTCCAGGGAGTCCGCGACGCCGACGTGCTCATCGGCTGGAAGTTCCCGCGGCCGGGTCTGGCCGCGCGGGCTCCCAGGCTTCGCTGGGTGCAGCTCATCGGCGCCGGCGTGGACCACCTGTACCCCCTCGACTGGCTGCCGGCCGGGGTCAAGTTGATCACCGCCAGCGGGGTCCACACGAAGAAATCCTTCGAGTACGTCCTGATGGGACTCATCGCCCTCCACACCCGGCTGCCGCAGCTCGCCGCGTACCAGCGGGAGCGGACCTGGAAGAAGATCCAGACCGGAACCCTGCCGGGAAAGACGGCGCTGATCATTGGCCTGGGAGCCGTGGGCACGGGAGCCGCGGAGGCGGCGCGCACCCTCGGCATGCGCGTTCTCGGGGTCCGGCGCACGGCGCGGCGGCACCGGTTCGTGGACGAGCTCTTCGGACCCGCCGACCTCGCGAAGGCGTTGCCGCGGGCCGACTACGTGGTGCTCGCCGCGCCGCTCACCTCGGACACGCGGGAGATCCTCGGGGCGCGGGAACTGGCGCACCTCCCCGAAGGCGCCGGAATCGTGAACCTGGGCCGCGGCCGGTTGATGGACCAGGCGGCGCTCGAGGCCGGGCTGCGGAGCGGCAGGCTCGGGGGCGCCTTCCTCGACGTCGTGTGGCCGGAGCCGCACCCGCCCGAGAGCACCCTCTGGGACGCGCCGAACCTGTTCATCACCCCCCACGTGGGCGCCGACGACATCCACAACTACGTGCCGAAGGTCTTCCGGATCGCCCTCGGGAATATGGCCCGCTTCTTCGCGGGCCGCCGGATGCGGAACGTCGTGAACCGCGGCCGGGGCTACTGACCCGCGGTTTCCGCTTCGTCCACGACTCCGTTCCGCAGTAGCCCGACCCCGCCGATTTCCACCTCGACCACGTCGCCGGGCTTCATGAAGAGCTGCGGTTTGCGCGCGACCCCCACACCCGAGGGCGTGCCGGTCGAGATCACGTCTCCCGGGTGGAGGGGATGGATTCGCGACAGGTAGGCGATCAGCTCGCGCACCGGGTAGGTCATCACCGAGGTGTGACTCTGCTGGACCACCTGGCCGTTCAGCCGGGTCTCGATGGGCAGGTCCTGAGGGTCGGGCACTTCGTCGGGCGTGACCAGGAACGGACCGAACCCGCCGGTCCGCCAGAAGTTCTTGCCGGGTCCGAACTGGGTGCTGTGCCCCTGGTAGTCGCGCACCGAGGCGTCGTTGAAGCAGGCATATCCCGCCACGTGGTCAAGCGCCGCCTCCTCCGGGACGTGCCGGGCGCTCCGGCCGATGACCACTGCCAGCTCGCCTTCGAAGTCGAGCTGGTGCGAGACGGCGGGGCGGACCAGCGCCTCCCCGTGGCCCAGCAGGGAGGCCCGGAACCGGGTAAAGAGGGTGGGATAGTCGGCCTTCGCCCGGCCCGTCTCCAGCCGGTGGTCCTCGTAGTTGAGACCCACGCACCAGAGCGCGCCGGGACGCGGGATCAGGGGCAGGAAGCGGACGCCGGACAGCGGGGGAGCCTGCTCCCAGTCGATGTCCGGCCGGGGCAGGGGACCGCCGAGCCGCGCGGCGAGCGGCTCCGGGCCCTCGAGCGGCTGGTAGCGCAGGCCGTCTGGAGAAATGAGAGCGGGGGTTTCTCCCCTCCCGGGAACGAGCAGGGTTGCGTAGCGCATAGGGCGCCGGATGCTATCGGTCCCGGGAGCGAACCCGGGCGAGCGCGCCCGCGAACGCATCCGGTTCCCCGTTCCAGTCGCCACCCGGGGCGGGGACGAAATCGGACGGTGGCGGGCCGGGGTGGACGTAGAGCGCGAGGGATTCGGTCTCGCCTTCCGGGACGACTTCCACCCGCCGGTAGCCGAACTGTCCTTCGAAGGCGTCGAGCCGGGCGACGGTCCGGGTGTCCACCCGGTAGGTCTCCACGACGACCGGGTTGCGCTCGCCTGCAGGAACCAGCATCGGGTATTCCCGGTTTCCGAACAGGCGATACGGAATCCGGACCGCGCCGGCCCCGACGAGCACGCTGGCGCCGAGGAATGCCTCGTGGTTCGCGTGCCCGCGCTTCAGCGTGCCGTAAACGCCGACCCGGACGAGGTTCGTTTCACGCTTCGTCGGCGCCATCACTCCCCGGCGCGGTACGCGACCTTCCCGCCCACGATGGTCATGGCCACTTCGGCGTCCAGGATCTCCTCCTCCGGCACGGTGAGGATGTCCCTGCTGAGGACGACGATGTCGGCGTACTTCCCCGGCGAGAGGCTTCCCTTGACGTCCTCCTCGAACGCCGACCAGGCGGCCGCCATCGTGTAGGAATAGAGCGCTTCCTCGCGGGTCAGGGCTTCTTCGGGATAGAACCGCGTTCCGTCCGGCAGTTCCCGGGTCACGGTTGCGAAGTAGCTGGGGATGGGATCCACGTCCTCGACCGGAGCGTCGGTCCCGTTGGTTACCACCGCCCCGGTGTCGAGCAGCGAGCGCCAGACGTAGGCGCCCGTCCGGGCCCGCTCGTCGCCAAGTTTCTCCGGCACCCAGGGGCCGTCCGAGGTGGCGTGGACCCCCTGCATGGAAGCGATCACCCCGAGTTCGCCGAACCGCGGGATGTCGTCCGGGTGAATGTGCTGGGAGTGTTCGATGCGGAACCGGAGGTCCGCGCCGTCCACCCCCGCCGCGGCAAAGGCCCGCTCGTAGGCATCCAGGATCTCGCGGTTGCCCCGGTCGCCGATGGCATGGGTGTTCACCTGGAATCCGTGGCGAATGGCGATGCGTGCGGTCTCCTCGATGTCTTCGACTTCCTCGATCATCAGCCCGTCGCTGGACGGCATGTCGTCGTAGGGCTCGAGGAGCCAGGCGCCGTGGGCGCCGAGGGCGCCGTCCACCTGCCGCTTGATGGAGCGAACGGTGAGGAGACCGTCCGCGTGGCCCGTCATCAGGTAGTCGGGCAGCCGGGCATCCAGATCTTCATTGGATTGGCCCCGGACCATCACGTAGAGCCGGATCGGGAGGCGCCCGGCTTCGGCCATTTCACGGAAGAAGTCGATCAACGCGAAGGAGGAACCCGCGTCCTGGAAGGAGGTCACGCCCTTCCGCAGCGACTCCTCGGCGGCGAGTTCAAGCTGAAGTTCCAGTTCGGCCCGGATCTCTTCCTCGGTCCGCTCCGCCAGCGCGCGGTCACGCGCCCGGGCGACGAGGCGCTGCGCGGTTTCCCGGAGCGCCCCGGTGGGGTTGCCGTCGGCGTCTTTGATGATGGTGCCGCCCGGCGGATCCGGGGTGTTCCGATCGATCCCGGCCAGTTCCATGGCGAGCGCGTTCGCGAATGCGGCGTGACCGCTCGCGTGGCGGAGGAGCACCGGGTGTTCGGGAGAAATCTCGGACAGGCCGAGGTGGTGCGGCAGTCCTTCGACCGCTCCTCCCGGGATCTCGTCCCACTTCTCCTGGTGCCAACCGCGTCCTTCGATCCAGCCACCCGGCGGCGCTTCCGCCACTGCTTCGGCCACCATGTCCACGATCCGGTTCCAGTTGTCGGCTTCACCGAGCTTGAGGATCATCTGGGCGTCGCCAACGCCCATGAAGTGGCCGTGGCCCTCGATGAACCCCGGGATCGCCAGGCGGCCGTCGAGTTCGATGACCTCGGTGTCCGGGCCCGCGGTCGCCTCGATCTCCGCGGTCGTGCCCACCGCGGCGATCTTCCCGTTCCGGACCGCTACCGCCTCCGCCTCCGGATGCGCGGGGTCCACCGTGACCACCCGGCCCCCGAGCAGCACCAGGTCGGCGGGGCCGCCGATGTCCGGCGGCTGCGGGCCGCAACCGAGCGCCAGGGCCGGCGCGGCCAGGAGAGCGAGACGAGACAGGAGACGCATGGGATTCCTCCGTGGAACCCGGAAGCGTAACGAGGCCGGCCGTCCTCGTTAGAGTCCGCACTATGCGCAAGCTCCGTTCGTTCTTCAGTGGCTCGGTCCTCCTCTTCGCGCCGGCGATTGCCGCCGCCCAGTGGTACCCCGAGCCCGATCTGGTGCTCACCGGAGCCGAGGTCCGGACCGTCGATGGCGAGGACTCGCTCGCGGAAGCCGTCGCCATCAAGGACGGCCGCATCGTGGCGGTGGGATCCGCCTCGGAGGTCGCCGCGCTCGCCGGTTCCCGTACCCGGACGGTGGACCTCTCCGGCAAGACGGTGATCCCCGGCATCCAGGACTCGCACATCCACTTCCTGTCGCTCGGCCGTGACATCACGACCGGGGTGGAACTCAGCTACGCCGAGTCGGCCCAAGACATCGTGGCCGGGGTGGGCGACCGGATCGCGGAGAGCCGGATCCCCGCCGGCGAATGGGTCGTCGGCCGCCGCTGGGACCAGTTCAAGTACCCGCAGATGGTCACCCGCTGGCAGCTCGACGAGGCGGCGCCGGAGAACCCGGTGGCGCTGTACCGCGTGTACCGCGGGGTCGCGGTGAACACCGAGGTCTTCCTGCGGATGGGCATCGAGGACGGCGATTCGTCGACCTGGCCCGCGTGGTGGCTCGAAGACCCGGACCACTTCACCTTCGAGGATCAGATCCTGCGCGAGGAACGCGAACTGATGGTGGACGGCGAATCCGTCGCCCGGGAAATTCCGACCGGCGTCTTTCTCGGCTCGCAGGCTTCACGCCTGGTGACGGAGCGTCCCCCTCCGGACGACTTCGAGGACGACGTGGAGAGCGTCCGGCTGGGAGTCGGGGAAATGCTCGCGCTGGGCGTCACTTCCATTGTGGATCCCTCTTCCCGCATGGGGCACAACATGCGGGTCTATCAGGAGGCCGCGAACCGCGGCCACCTGCGGCTCCGGATCGCCGCGGTGTACGAGGGCACGTTCAATCGTCACGCGCCCGAGGCCATCTCCTCCCACCTCGACGGCATCAAGGTCAACAACCTGGGGGACCGCTTCCTTCGCTGGCGGGGCGTGAAGGTGTACGGCGATGGCGGGGTGGGAACCCGGAGCGCCTGGATGTCGGAGCCGTTCCACATGTGGGACGAACTGGAGGGCGAGCGGAATCTCGGCAACCCGGTGGTCGAAAGCTACCCGGAGCGCGAGGCGCAGTACCGCGCCATCCGGAGCCACGGCTGGGATCTCCACACCCACAGTTGCGGCGACCAGGCGATGCGCCAGACCGTGGATCTCTACATGAAGCTGCTTGACGAAATGCAGCAGGAGCGCGGCGAGCTCCCGGACCTCCGCTGGAGCGTCATCCACGCCTACTTCCCCATCGAGCCGAAGACGCGGGTGCTCGACGATATGGCCCGCTACGGCATCGTCGCCTCCACCAACCCGGTCTTCAACTGGCAGCAGGGCTTTTCTTTCGCCGCGAACTCCGGTCCGGCGCGGATGGCGCGGCTCCAGCCGTTCCGCAGCTACATGCGGGGCGGGGTGATCATGGCTTCGGGTTCCGACTACGGCGTGACCACCCACAACCCGTGGATGGGCTTTTATGCCCTGCTCACCCGCAAGGACCAGAAATCGGGAGTCGCGCACGGCGAGGACGAGACGGTCACCGTCGCGGAAGCGCTTCGTTCCTACACCTGGAACGGCGCCTACCTCACCCATGACGACGGTGAGCGGGGGAGTCTGGAACCGGGGAAGCTGGCCGATCTCGTGGTGCTGGACCTTGCAGGACTCGACGCCCTCGAGGAAGACCCCGAAATGCTCTTCACCATGCGCGAGCGCATCCTCGCCACCATGGTCGAGGGGGAGGTCGTGCACGGGAGCCTCTCCGGCGAGTAACGGCGGCGCCGGATGAGGCGCGCGGGCAGGCGCGGGGTTGACATACCGCGCCAGCGGCGGTACAAAGCAGATACCGTCATCGACTCAGTTTCGGAAAGGGGGTCGGAAATGACCGCACCGCCGGACGACTTCCTGTTCCGGGCCCCGGCAGGGGTTCCGGAAGGGTCTGGAGCGATCTTTTCGGACCACGCCGGGGCACGGATCTCACCGGACGAGTTCCCGGGATCCTGACCACTGACGGCAGAAGCGAGGCCGGTCGGAATGGGCCGGGGCGCAGAAAGCGCCCGCCCCCACGGCTCCGCGCTGCGATGAGGCCTAGCGGCCGCCCAGGGATCCCGGGGCTTTTTCTTTTCCGCCGGCGGCGGTTTTCTTTTTTCCGCCCGCGGCGGGGGTTTTCTCGCGGCGTCCTGTCGGCCGTCCTGCTGGCCGCCGCGCTCGGGATCTCCTGCGACGCTCGCCTCTATCTCTACATCCACGGGGGCCGCGAGACCCTGCTCCCCGGTCGCGCTTACGGCGATGCGCTGATCACCCAGGGATACCTCGCTTCGGTACCGCCCGGCCGGGGACTGCCGCCGGGTGAGCCGCCGCGCCGCTTCGTCCTCCGGCATCCCCTTCGTTTCCCCGACTGGAACGGCGCCCTGGTCATTGGCGCCCATCGCGGTCTCGGAGGCATCCGGCGCGGCCCGGACGGCGCCGAACTCGGGAGCGGCGAAACGGAACTCGACGACCTGGTGGGCTGGTGGGCGCTCGACCAGGGGTTCGCCTGGGCGAGCTTCGACCGTGCCGGGCTCGGGGCGGGGCCGGACGGGTACCGGCTCACCGAGGCCTTCGCCCGGCTGATGTTCGAGCAGATCCGGCCGCGCCTCGCGATGGACCCCGAGCGGACGATTCTCCTCGGCTATGGAGAGGGGGGCGGACTCGCGCGGCACGCCGCCGCCGCTCCGGAGGAGACTTTCGCGGGCGTGGTGCTGATCGCCGCCACCCTGGGGGATCCCGAGGGAGCGGCCCGTCGGCGCGAGGCCCGGCTCGCCCTCGCGGCGGACCGGGAGGCTTCCGAGACCGGCCTTGCCGCCTACGCGTCGGCTGCCGGAGTTGGCTCCGAGGGGAGCCGGTTCTGGCCCTTTTACGACGCCGTGGCCGCGGTGCCGAGCCCGGTGTTGCCGGCGCCCCCCCCGTCCCTTCTGCGGCCGGTCATCGAGGTGGTGGGGACGCTCGACGATTTCGTGCTGCCCGAGGTGCTTTCCTACCGCGAGCGCGTTCAGGCGGCCGGGATGGCGGAGCTTCACGAGCTGCGCCTCGTGGAGGGGGCCTGGCGGGTCGGTCCCGAGGACGACGCGGTCGCGGAACTTCAGGCGTGGGCCGAGGAACTCGGTTTGTCCGAAACGGACCGCGAGGCGCTCGCCACCGGCCGGAGCCTGGCGCTCGACGTTCGCCGGGCTCTCTCGGATCTGGACGCCCGTCTGCGGGATCCCTCCCAAAGCAGCCCGTAGTGAGCGCGCCTCGCACGATCCCCGGGACCTCCCGGACTCCGAATCTGGCGGTTTGCCTGCGTGCGGGGCGCTTTCCCCACGGGTTGGTGGCGTGAATCACGCCCCTTCGGGGTTTCACCAGAGGTAGTTCACAGTCGGTGGTGGGAAGGAAGCGGCCGGCGCGGGCCTTTGGCGTCCTGCTCACCGGCGCCATGTTCGCTTCGACCGCCTATCTGCTGGTTCTTTCGATCACGCCGCTCCTCTCCCGGAGATATCTCCCGGACTCGGCCTGGATCGGCCTCCCGAACGCCGCCCTGATTCTGGGAGTGGCGGCGGGAACGCCTCTCCTGACCTGGCTCTTCTCCCGCCGGGGAAGGCCCTTTTCACTGGGACTGGGGCTCACCCTGGCGGGTTTTGCCGCGGTGGGGCTGGCGCTCTCGGCGTGGTCGGAGGCGGGTTTCGTGGTCCACTTCGCCACGAGCCTGGTGCTCGGCTGCGGCTACGCCGCCTATCACCTGACCCGCTATACCGCGGCGCTGCTGGTTCCACCCAGCCGGAGCGGGCGGGCGATCGGACTCGTGGTCTGGGTCGCGGTGGCCGGCGCCTTCGTGGCGCCCGTCCTCTTTCGCTGGATCGAACGCGTCGCCGGGGGCAGTGGGGGGGAAGCGTTCGCGCTCGCCTACCTGTGCGCCGCCGTCCTCTACGGGTCGGGAGGGGTGTTGTTCCTGAAGAGCCGCTCGCTCCGGGCGCGGCGCTCGCTGGGGATTCGGAGCGCCGCGGTGGAACGCGTCGAAGCGCCTCCCCCCTCCGAAACGCCGGCTTTGGGGCGGACCTTCGCGCTCGCTGTCGTTTCGCTGATCTCGGCGCAGGCCGGAATGATGATCCTCATGACGATGGCGCCGCTCCAGATGATGGGAAGCGGCGGTTCCCTGGCCGGACTGGGGGCGATGATGGGCGCCCACAACCTGGGCATGTTCGCCCTCTCACCGGTGGTCGGGGTGCTGTGCGACCGCTTCGGGGAACGTCCCATCATCGCGCTCGGAGGCGCGACGCTGGTGGGGGCGGGCCTGCTCGCCGCGTTCGGCCCCGGCCGCGGGGTGGAACTCGAACTCGGGGTGGCGCTCTTCCTGGTGGGCCTCGGCTGGTGTCTCGCCTTCGTGGCGGCCAGCACCCTGATTTCCGAGGGGCCGGATTCCCCGGCCAAGGTGCGCCGCCAGAGTCTCGCCGACGCGCTGAACTGGTTGGGCGCCGGAGTCGCCTGCGTGACCTCGGGATTCCTCATGACGCAGTTCGGGTTTCGGGAAGTCGCGTTCGCCTGCGTCGCGCTGGGAGCGGTCTCCCTGACCGCCGCCCTCGCCAGTTCGGGCCACCCGTCGCCGGAACGGCACGAGCGTTAGCGGCAGGAGCGCCGGCCGGAGGCCGGCCCAGTTCTCCCGGTGGGGGGTCCTGCGCCGCTGCTGCGCGTCTCTAACCCAGCACGCTGTAGTTGCCGTCCACGATCAGCCGGACGGAGACGTACAGACCCAGCAGCGGGCCGAGGATCCAGACGGTATTCGGCGCGCCGATGAAGATGTGGAACTCGCGCCGGCTGATCCGCGTCTGCCGCCGGGCCACGAAGAAGCTGATCCAGTAGACCGACGCCCCGTACATCAGTTGCCAGAACAGGATGGCGCCGACGATTCCCGTGAAGACGGCGGGCAGCAGATCGATCGTATAGGCCGCGTACACGATCAGCGTCGGAGCCGGAGTAAGAAATCCATTGACGATATCCACGTTGAATCCGAACGTGCGGCGGTCCGCGTAGGAACCGTCGTACAGGGAGTAGGCCGCCCAGACATCGGCCCAGAGCGTCGGCGACAGCAGCCGGGCCAGCGGGACTTTCGCGCCGAGAAATTCGACGGCCGGGGTCCGGCCCGTCCTCTTTCTCCACTCGCGCCAGTGTTCGGTGCGCGTCTCGACCAGGTCGCGACGGAGGAACAGACACACCTCCCAGTAGCAGATCAGAAGGTTGATCGAGAGGAACAGGCTCAGCAGGGAATGGATGGTGTTCAGATCCCCGTGAACGTAGTAGCGGCCGCCGATCCCGAGAAGCGCCAGGGTTGTGACGGCCAGCGCCGCGAACAGTCCCGGGGGCATCGTCAGCCCAGATGTACGTGAGCCCGGTTCACGGGCTACTCGAGGTACCGCTCCTGCAGCACCTTGCGGTGATGGATGGCGTGCCCCACGGTCAGAAAGGCGATGGCGCGTACGGTGGCGCGGGCGCCGCTCGCCTCCCCGCTGCGCCCCAGCGCGTCCCCGTCGAAGGAGCGCAGGAGGCTCACCGTCGCGTTGCGGATCGTCTCCAGTTCATCGAGAAGTGAACTCAGGGAGCGCTTGCCGTGGCCGGAGCTCGCGACGTACGGATCCTGCTCCATCCCCGGAAGCGAAGTTCCGTCTCCCCGCGCGAAGCGCAGTGCCCGCACCGACATGATCCGTTCGACGTCCGCGATGTGGCCGACGACCTCCCGGATGGACCACTTTCCCGGGGCGTAGCCGCTTGCTGACGCCGCCTCCGAGACACCCGAAAGGGCCGAACGGAGCGTTTCCATCTCCCGCAGGGCCGCGGCGGGCAGATCGTCGCCTTCCGGCACCAGGCGGATGTAGTTCCGGTAGTAATCGGCGCACTCGTCGGGTTGGGGCCTTTTCCACATGAGCGCCATCGTAAGGGAACGGAGGCGCCGGGTACTATCCGACGCCACTCCCGGAGGATCCTTTTCATGCGCTCATTCCGTTCCCGCTTGCTTCTGGGCGCCGCCATGGCGTCGCTCCTCGGTCTTTCCTGCTCCGGCCCGGTGAATGTCGAGGTCGCAGAGCCGCCGAAGCCCGAGAAATCGCGCCTGGATGGCCGTATTCCGCCCGTCGGGCCCTATTCCGCGGGGATCGCGTACGGGGATCTCGTCTTCCTCGCGGGCCAGATCGCCCTGAACCATGAGGGCGGGGGACTCGTGGAAGGCGGCATCGCCGAGCAGACGCACCAGGTCATGCAGAACCTGCAGGCCGTTCTCGAGGAGGCGGGCCTCGGATTCGAGAACGTGGTCCGGAGCGGCGTCTTTCTCGCCGATGTGAACGATTTCGGAGCCATGAACGAGGTGTACGCGTCCTACTTCCCCGAGGGTGCGATTCCGCCGGTGCGGACGACGGTGGCGGTGGCCGATATCCCGCTCGGCGCGCTCCTTGAAATCGACATGATCGCGGTCCGCTGACCGGTCGATCGGCGGCTGGCGCGGCCGGGCGGGAGCCGGTCTGACCCCTGGTCCAGGGTATGACCCCCGGTAACGGAGGGCGGGGCCGAGGGCTCGGCCTCTCCCTCTGGACCGCCGCCATGTTCGTGGTGGCGAACATGATCGGGACCGGGGTCTTCACGAGCCTCGGTTTCCAGGTCGCGGCGGTTCCCTCCGCCTTCCCGGCGCTGCTCCTCTGGGTCGTCGGCGGCCTGGTCGCGCTCGCCGGGGCGCTCGTTTACGGCGAACTGGGCGCCGCGCTCCCCCGCTCCGGAGGGGAATACAACCTGCTCCGCCGGAGCTTCCATCCGGCCGCGGGGTTCGCCGCCGGCTGCGTTTCGGCCACCATGGGGTTTGCGGCGCCGACCGCGCTCGCGGCGGTGGCGATGGCCACCTATCTGCAGCCGCTGTTCCCGGGGATCGAACCGGTCCACTTCGCGGCGGTGACGGTGGTGGCCTTCACGGCAGTCCACTCGCTGCCGGTCGGCTGGGGAAGCGGTATCAACAACGCCCTCACCGCCGCCAAGATTCTGCTGGTCATCGCGTTCTGCTGCATGGGGTTCTGGGCCGGGGGAATCTCCACTCCGATCGTTCCCCGTCCGGGCGATTTTGAACTGTTGCTGAGCCCGGGATTCGCGGTGTCCCTGGTGTTCGTTTCCTACGCCTACACCGGTTGGAACGCAGCGGTGTACATCGTGGGAGACCTGAGGCATCCCGAGCGCCTGGCCCGGGCGCTGGTGTCCGGCACGCTGCTCGTCACCGTTCTCTATTTCCTGGTCAACTTGGTCATCCTGCGCGCCGTCCCACTCGAGGAACTGGCCGGGAGGATCGAGATCGGCTACCTGGCGGCGGAGCGCATCCTGGGCGCCACCGGTGGACGCGTGATGGCTGCGGTGCTGGGCCTCGTCCTCGCCTCCACGGTGAGCGCGATGGTGTTCCTCGGCCCGCGGGTAGTCCGCGCGATGGGAGAGGACGAGCCGTTTCTGAGGCCCCTCGGCAAGGCCAGCGCGGGAGGTATTCCACACCGCGCGCTGGTCCTCCAGCTTTTCATTACGCTGGTCCTGCTCTATTCCGGGACTTTCGAGCAGATCCTGCTCTACGCCGGGTTCACCCTGAACCTGATGACGGCGGCTGCCGTCGCGGGGGTCTTCCGTCTGCGTGCCGGAAAGATCCCGGATGCGGTCCCGGGCCGATTCCGCACGCCGCTCTATCCCCTGGTCCCGCTCTTCTTCCTCGGCATGAGCGGCTGGACGCTCGGTTACACCCTGCTGGAACGCCCGGGCGAGTCGCTCCTTGGGCTTGCCACCGCGGGCGCCGGCGCGGTGCTCTACCTGGTGGCCAAGCGCTAGGAGCGCCGGCCTCCGGCCGGCATCGCGGCCGCAGGCCGCGAAACTCCGACGACGTTCAAGTCGCGCTAATGGACGGCGAAGCCTTCGCGTAAAGCCGCCTCGGAGAGGCGAGCGTCGCTTGAAACGAGATCCAGGTTCGGGGGGTTCTGGTCGGCCGCTCTGGCGATGGAGCCGATGGAGCGCCGCGGCGCACTCCACGGCGCTGCCCCACCAGGTGACGACCTGGTGGTCCTCACGCAACAGAGCCCGACGGTTCGCCGTTTCCTACTCGTCAACAAACAGGGAAACGAGCGCCGAAGAGTCCCAGTACTTCACCGGGACTCATCCCGGTCCGCCGAGACCGCATCGCTGGCCCGGACCCCCTGGCGGAGGCGCGGCCGGGGAGCTTTCAGAAAGCTGTGGACGTCGAGAGTTGCCCGCGGCGGTCCGGCGATGCCTCGCCGGGCAAGCAGCGCCGTTACCTGGAGGTCGTCGCCGTCTGTCGGCTGGCAGGGCTCGATCCTCGCGACCGGTTTGCCGCGGTCGGTAATCAGGACGGTTTCGCCCAGTCGAACCCTGCGGAGCAAACCGGTGAGGCTGGGCCGCTTTGCCACGTGGCGCGCCCCCTTCCAGGTCCGCTCGACGATCTACAGCCGGCGCCGGGGGTTGATCATCGTCCGCCACATGTGGGCGGTGGGGCTGTTGTCGTTCCCGAGCCCTTCCTTGGGCTGCTTGAAGTTCCGGCCGATGATGTCCACGAACGGATCGATCGAGACCTCGACGCCGCGCTCGAAGCTGTAGTCGTCGTGCATGGTGATGGAGCGCGCTTCCATGTACCACTTGTGGTTTCTGGCGTAGTCATGGGCCGCCTTGATGTACGGCTCCGGCTCGTGGTCGGCACCGAACATCCGCACGTACATCTCGGGGTACTCGTAGCCCACGGACGGGTCGGGGAAGAAGCGGAGCGCCTGGTGGTAGCGGATGCCCCAGGCGACCTTTTCAGGCACGTACGGCTCGATCATCTGGGCGCACCACCAGCCGTGGTCGGCGCGCACCAGGTTGGTGACCGAGATGTCATGGAGCAGGCAGGCGAGGACGATCTCTTCGCTCATCCCGTGCTTCAGGGCGCGGGTCGCGCTCTGCAACACGTGGGAGGCCGGAGCGAAGCGATGCTTGAAGAAGTCCACCAGCGTCGGCTTCGCGGGCATCTCCGAAAGCGGCTCCTCTCCCTCCGACTTCGAGAGCGGCGGACGCTCCGGCGCCTCGAGCAGATGGATCATCTCGTGTTCGAGCGCTTCCGCCCGATCGTTCACGCCCACGATGCCGGCGCCGCTCACCGCGGCCGCCGCTTTCAGAAAGAGTCTGCGATCCATTGCGTTCGCCTCCCGGCCTGACGGGTGCGCCCCGGATCCGCTGGTTGGATCAGCGTTTGGCGAGCCGTCCGTGTCCTAGTATAGAAAACCTCTTGCCGCCGCCTCTGTCCTCCCCGCCTCCCCCCGGGGACCGGCTCCGCCTTCCCTCCCGGCGGCGCGTGCTCGGCACCGCCGCGAAACTTGCTCCGGGGCTCGCGGCGGGGGTGGCCGCGGCCTGTGCCGGCCGGCCGCTGCCGGCGGCGCGGACCGGGTCCGATCCTCCGCTTGCCCCCGCCTTCCGGCTCCCGGCGGTGAAGGTCGCCCGGGACCGGATCATCCGCACCGTGGTCGGCCTCCGGCCCTATCGCCCGTCGGGTTTCCGGGTGGAGCGCCAGGACCTCGGTGACGGCCGGATCCTGGTCCACAACTACGGACACGGCGGCGCTGGGGTCACCCTCTCCTGGGGCAGCGCCTGGCTCGCCGTCGAGGAACTCCTCGGCGACGCTTCGCTCCCGGCGCGGGCGGCGGTGATCGGCTGCGGCGCGGTGGGGCTCGCCACCGCGCGGCTGCTGCAGCGGCGCGGCGTGGACGTGACCATCTACGCGAAGGATCTGCCCCCGGCCACGACCTCGAACGTGGCCTGCGCCCAGTGGGGTCCCTACTCGGTTTCGGATGCCCGCGTTCACACGGACGCGTTCCAGGATCGGCTCGAGCGGGCCGCCCGCATCTCCCACCGCATCTTCCAGGATCTGGTGGGTGCGCGTTACGGCGTCCACTGGCTTCCGAACTATCCGCTCAGCGATGTGCCGTTCGGGGGTCCCGGCCAGCCCGACCGGCTTGCCGACCTCTTCCCCCAGACCCGGGATCTGGCGCCCGGAACCCATCCGTTCCCGGTCCGCTATGCCCGCGAGTACACCACCATGATGATCGAGCCGCCGGTGTACCTCGGAGCCGTCATGCAGGACTTCCGGCTCGCCGGCGGCCGGATCCGCATCCGGAACTTCCGCTCCCTGGGCGAGGTTGCCGGCCTCCCGGAACGCCGCGTGGTCAACTGCACGGGGATCGGCGCCCGGGACCTGGTCGGCGACGAGGAACTGGTTCCGCTCAAGGGGCAGCTTACGGTCCTGCTGCCGCAGCCCGAGATCCGCTACATCGCGCTCTATCAGGGTCTTTACATGATGCCGCGGGCCGACGGCATTCTGCTCGGGGGCACGCGGGAACGAGGGGAGTGGTCCCTCGAGCCGAATCGGGACGCCGAGGATCGGATCCTGGCCGGACACGCTGATTTCTTCGACCGCATGGCGACGCGCGACGCCGGGTCGTGAATCCGGGGCGGTCCGTTTCCCGGCAGCGATCTGATCAGCCGTATTTCGTTCGGTTTCTTGAATTCGACTCTGGCAGCCACCCGCGTGTTCGTTGGGACTGAAAATACGGACAATACCCTGTAAAGTCAGTGACTTATAGAATCAGGAGCGGTGCCCTGCGAAAGCGGTCCGCCCTTTGCCTGCCGTGACACTGGGGTAACAGTGGAGAAACATGGCCGGATCGCCTAAAGTTCCGCCCTCTAGACACGTGGATTTGCCGTTATTCGCTCTCCGCCAACCAGATTTGCTGTGGACTGCCTGCCTTCGGGCATCAGGCTCATGAACTCATTCGACCTTTTAAGGAGGGACTCATGAGATCGCTTTTGTTTAGGACCGCCGCGGTGCTCGGCGTTCTGGGACTCGCGTCGGGCGCTTTCGCCCAGACATTCCAGGGCGGCGTCCGTGGCGTCATTCAGGACGCCGACGGCGGTGTCCTGCCCGGCGTCACGGTGACGCTGGACAACGAGGACACCGGCGTTTCGCGGACCGCGGTTACGAACGCGGTCGGTGAGTACAACTTCGCCAACATTCAGCCGAGCACGTACACGCTGCGCGCCGAGCTGAGCGGTTTTGCGCCGTATGTGAGCGAGGGCCTCATCGTGGGGGTCTCCTCGTTCCTGGTGGTGGACGCCAGTCTTTCCATTGGTGGGATTGAGGAAACGGTGACGGTCATCGGCGAGACGCCGCTGATCGAGACCGCGACCGCCTCGGTTTCCTCGGCGGTGAGCCGGGCGGAACTCGAAGTGCTTCCCACCCCGGGCCGCAACGTGTTCATTCTGGGTGTCGGAACGCCGAACGTGGTCCATACCGGAAACCCGGTCTGGGTCAAGCAGTCCGACCAGACCAACTCCTCGCTCCTCTCGCTGGGAGGCGGACCGCTCCGCGGCAACAACTACACCGTGGACGGCGTCTCCACAACGGACCTGCGGAACCGCACCGTCATCATCCCGGTGTTCGAGGCGGTGCAGGAAATGAAGGTGCAGGTCAACACCTACGATGCGGAGATGGGCCGCACCGGAGGTGGCGTGTTCAACGTGATCCACCGCAGCGGCACGAACAACTGGGCCGGCAGCAGCCTGTACCAGCGGCGCCCCGGCACTCGGAACACGCTCTGGCGGGCGCTGTCCTATACGGACCAGTTGGCGTACGACTCGGGTCAGATCAACGATGACGATCTTGCGAGCCAGCCCTTCTGGCTCTGGGGCGGCTCCTTCGGCGGCCCGATCCTGCGGGACCGCACGTTCTTCTGGTTTTCGGCCGAAGGAAACAACGATCTCCTCGCGGAGAACACGCAGGTCATCCTGCCGACGGCGGCCGAGGCCGCAGGCGATTTCTCGGCGAGCGGCACGACGATCTACAACCCGTTCGACCTCGACGCGAACGGCAACCGCCAACCGTTTGCGGGGAACCGGATTCCCTCGCACATGATTGATCCGGCGGGCTCCGGCCTGGCCCAGTTGCTGACGACCCTGGGGCCGGGCGGCGGAATCAGTACGTCCGGAGCGCAGAAGACGACGGCCCTCCAGTCCACCGCGAACCTGAGTCACTCGTTCTCGGATTCCTGGCAGGCTACGGCGACCTACCTCTATTACACGTCCAGCGAAGGGGCGTTCCAGCAGTACACGGACCTCCTGAACGCGGATAGCGCCCCGGATTTCGGGATCGGCGCCGCGGAGTTGATCCGCGATGTGCACGCCGTTGCCCTGAACAACACCTTCGTCGTTGGCAGCACCTCGGTTCTGACGTTGCGCTACGGCCAGACGTACTTCAACGACTCGGTCGTCAACCCGGCGTTTGGGGCGGATCAGGTCGCGGGCCTCGGAATCCAGGGAGGCTTCATCGATCAGCTCTATTCGCAGGCCGGCTATGGGGGGCAGTTCCCGTCCATTTCCGTCTCCGACTTCGGCGACGGCGGCTCGACGCACGGTTCCTGGTCCAACACCGATGTCCAGTGGACCTCGCGCGAGGTCAGCGGCACCTACTCGATGTTCCTCGGCAATCACACCGTGAAGTACGGTGGTCAGTTCCGGAGGATGGGGCTGCACGCCGCGAGTTTCGGAAACGGGTTCTCCATGAGCTTCAACCAGAGCTTCACCCAGGGACCGAGCCCCACCGCGCCGGACGGCGGTTCCGGTAGCGCGATGGCCGATCTGCTCCTCGGCATTCCGAGCGGGGGGAGCGCGACCATCGCGGAGCCCGCCGATGTCTTCATCAACTACTACGGCGGCTTCATCCAGGACGACTGGCGGCCCAGCCAGAACCTCGTCCTGAACCTCGGACTCCGCGTGGAGCACGAAAGCGGCCTCATGGAAGACGACAACGGCTTCGCGGTCGGCTGGGACCGGACCAACCCGTTCCCGATGCAGGTCGGGCTTGACCCGGCCATCGAGGGCAGCCTTCCCGGCTTCCCGCTGCGCGGCGGCCTGATGTACGCGGGCGTGGACGGCAACCCCACCCACCAGTGGGACCCGCCGGGCATGAAGCTGGGGCCCCGCGTCGGCTTCGCCTACACGATCAACCCCGAGACCGTGATTCGGGGCGGATACGCCGTCTTCTGGGCGCCCTACGCCATTCCCAGCGGCACGGGCGCCAGCCATCTGGGGACCTATGGCTACACGAACGTCACCTCGCTCGCGACCAGCGTTGACGGCATCACCCCGCCGGCTGCGACCGCGTCGAACCCGTTCCCGAACGGCATCGCGAACCCGATCGGCAACGCCAACGGCCGCCTGCAGAACATTGGCAGCAACGTGTACTTCAACGAGCAGTTCCGCGCCTCGCCGTACATCAACAAGTGGTCGCTCGACTTCCAGCGGGACATCGGGAACGACCTGGCGCTGAAGATCGGCTACGTCGGTAGCCAGGGCGCCGATCTCGGTATCGGCGGCACGAACAACTCGTCGATCAACATCAACCAGCTGGCTGACCAGTACCTGTCGCTCGGCGACCGGTTGAACGACGAATACCCCAACCCCTTCTACAACGACCCGCGCTTCGGCAGCTTTTCGGGTGTGGAAACGCTGCCGCTCGGCCAGCTCCTTCGTCCGTATCCGCACTTCCGGAACGTCTTCGCCCGCCACGTGAGTTCCGGCAAGTCGCTCTATAACGCCCTCCGGGTGGAGTTCGAGAAGCGCTTCCGGGGCAACTGGGGCGCCCGGATCAACTACACCTTCACGAAGCACGAGGACAACATCTACGAGAACAACCAGTTGCTCGAGAACGAGACGAGCGTCATCTACAACACGCCCGACGAGTGCGCTTACGGCAAGTGCCCGGTGCTTGATGCCGACTACGGACCGTCGCGGGTCCACGTGCCGCATCAGTTCAACGTGAACGGCACCTGGCGCACGCCTGGTGACAATCCGATCTTCGGTGGCTGGGCGCTTTCGGCGGTCGCGATCATGCGGAGCGGCTTCCCGGTAGTGGTCACGCAGAACTCGAACCCGCTGAGCGCCTACGGCTTCAACCACCAACGGCCCACGAGTGCGAACCTGAGCGGCGGCGGCAACCCGAAGGGGAACCACACCAGCTACCTTTCGGCCGGCGACGCGCAACTCACCCAGGGACTCACGCTGAGCAACGCTCCGAACAACACGGCTTCGGTGCGCAGCCCGGTCCTCATCAACTGGGATGTCGCGCTCGAGAAGACCACGCGGATGTACGAGGACATGAACCTGACCCTGCGGTTCGAGTTCATTGACCTCTTCAACCATGTGAACTGGCGCGGGCCACGCACGGTCCTGGGATCGTCCACCTTCGGAAGCATCCCGGGTACGCGGGGCTATCCGCGCACCTTCCAGTTCATGGCGAAGATCACCTTCTAGGCGATCTCAACCCAAGAACCTTTGGGGGCGGGCTTTCGGGCCCGCCCCCTTTTTTGTCGAGCGGTCCGGAGGCGGGGGCACCCCGCTGGGCAGCTTGGAGCCGTTGCGCGGGAAGCCTCGGGCCCCCGCCCCCGAACCGCCCGGCGCAATGCGCCGGGAACCGCAACTCCCTTGTGCGCCTTCGGCGCACTGCGGCGAGTTCCGATTCTTCGTTGCTTTCTTGTGAAAGGGGGGATGCCCCCCTTTCACACTTTCCCCCCGGTCACGCAGGCAGCGAACAGAGTTCGCTGCCGTTTCTCTTCGCTCGTTGGATGAGAGCCGCCTGCTCAGCCTCACAGCCCCCAGGCACAGGAAACCCCCATCAGCCTCACGGCGCACAGGCAAGGGAACGCCGGTCTCCAGACCGGCACAGCCCCGCGAAGCGGGGCGGCGGGACGGCCCACCCCCAGCCGTTCAGCACACCGGCACGGGAACGCCGGCCTCCAGGCCGGCACAGCCCCGGGAAGCGGGGCGGCGGGACAGCCCCCACCTAGCCAGTCAGCGCCCGGGCACGGAGTTCCCCCGGTGACGCCCTGACACCCGCCGCGCTATCCCGGGCCGCGGCTCCGCCAGGCCTGCCCGTCCCGGTAGAGCGCGAGCCGCTCCCGAACCTCGCCCGCGAATGCGGCTTCGCCGCCGGCGATCGCTCTCGAGACCGCCAGCTCGGCGGTCCGGATGGCCAGTTCGAAGTCCCCGCCCGCCGCGTACACCGCCGCCAGCAGATCGAGGGAGTGCGGCTCCTGGTAGCCGCCGAAGCCGGCCAGACGTTCCGCCAGCCGCCGCGCCTCCGCCACGTCCCGCACTTCGGAGTCCGGATCGAGCGCGAGCAGGCGCGCGAGGGCCTCGAGGGTCGGCGGTGCGTCGGAGTCCCGTTCGAAGGCGTTTTGGAGCGCTTCACGTGCTTCCGGTAGCTCGCGCCGCCGCCACCGGGTCAGCCCCAGTTGGAGCCAGGCCGCAGGCGAGGCGCTATCGAGACCGGCGGCGGCCAATCCTTCCTCGAGCGCCGCATCGAGGCGGCCCGCTTCCCGGTAGGCGGCGCCCAGGCTGGAGGCCACGACGGCGGACCCGGCGTCGAGTCGGCGCGCCCGTTCGAGAGGGACGACGGCTCCCGGACCGTCGCTACCCGCGAGGCGCAGCGCTCCGAGATCGAAAAAGGCCTGCGCCGCCTCGGGATCCATCGCGGTCGCCCGCGTCAGCGCCGCCTCGGCGGACTCCGGCTGCCCGCTCTCCCGCAGGAGCGCCGCCGCCTTGAGCAGCCGCTCGTAGTCCGGTTCGGCCTCGAGTCCCTGCTCGAGTGCCTCGACCGCGCTGCCCTGCAGGTCCTGAGCGAACAGCAATTCTCCAAGACCGACCAGCAGCCTCGCTTCCTCGATCGGATCGTGGTCTCCGGCGAGTTCGTTCCGATAGAGCAGTTCGAGATATTCGATCCCGGACCGCTCCTCGGGGGACCCCGGGGCCGGCGGCAGCCCCTGGATCCGGATCCAGTGGTCGGTGAACCCGGCGCCGGGGAACACCTCCGCCTGGGGCGGCAGGTGACAGGCGAGACAGTCCGAAGCCGCGGTGACGCGCTCGTACGCGTGGACGGCCGCCGGATCCTCGTGGCAGCGGCGGCAAGCCGCGCGGCTTCGCTCGGCGACCGAGACCTCCGCCCGATGGGGGTCGTGGCAGTCGGTACAGGAAATCGTCTGCTCGGGAGCGGGGGTGCGGAAACAGGCACTCATCATGAGACTCGCCGCGGCGTGACGGGTGAGGCCCCGGTCACGCCCGAGAACCTGGAGCGGCTCGAAATCGGTGGGCATCCGGTGGCACTGGCCGCAGAAGCGGACCTCCTCGGCGGGAGTAAGCCGACCGGGATTGAAGATCGAGGAGGGATTCGCAGCCCCCGCGTGCGCCTCTCCGGGTCCATGGCAGCGCTCGCAGCGCACGCCCCATTCCGTCCGGTGGAGATCCGGGGCGGGCCCGTTCCAGGCCACCGAGGTGGCGTGGCAGCCGACACAGTTCCGCATCTCCCGCCGAGGATCGAGGTCCCCGAGCGGCTCCCGGTCCTCTTCCGACCCGGGGGTCTCGATCCAGGCCTCGAGCCCGTGAGACCACGAGAGCCGCAATTCCCGCATCGCTCCGTTCTCCCGGAAGTGCACGGGAGTCACGCCCCGGAGACCAGATCCGAAAACCGCGTGTACCGCCGCGCGGTCGCCCGACGGATCCACCAGTGCGATGCCCCCGTCGGCCGCGTAGCGCGGTCGTTCGGCGCCGTCCGGAGCGGTGCTTCTCCAGAGCACGGAAGCCTCCAGACGTTCCTCGGAAAACCAGGCCTCGCCGGCCGTGGAGGGGAGCGGTGCTCCGGTGCGGGCCATCGGGTGATCCTCCTGCGTCGCCGCGATCTCCGCGTGGCAAGCCCCGCAGATCTCGGATCCGACCGTCTCCCCGAGGCGCGTGCCCGGATCCCACTCCCCGAGCAGCTCGCGTGGCGCCGGATTCTGGAGGCCGGCGGAGGTCGCGGTGTGTACCGTCGAACCGGCCAGGAACGCCGCGGGGGCGGCCAGCAGTCCGCCGACGGACAGTTGGAACAGATAACTGCGGTTCACAGGGGCACCGAGGGCTGCCGCCATGGTACCCACGGCTTCTGTCCCCGCCGGCTCCTCCATCGCTACGATTCGAGGGAAATGCGGGGTCTTGCGCCGGCAATTGCCGGCCGGCGGTGGTGGGTGCTGGGTCTTCTGCTCGCCATGGCGCCCGGCGCGGTGCTCGCGCAGGAACCGGATCTTCCGGTAGTAGTCAGCCCGGACATGGAACCCCAGGTCCGCGAACTGCTGGATCGCCGCGCCGGCGAGGTCCGGGCGCGGCCGGAGGACGCCGTCACCTGGCTGGCGTACGCGGAAACGCTGCACGCCCACGGTCTTGTGGAGGACGCCGCGCGCTGCTACCGGGAAGCACTCGGGCGCCTGCCCGCGGGTGACCTGACCCGGTTGACGGCGCGCTACCTGCTGGCGCACGCGCTCCGCGGAGCCGATCCCGCGGGAGCTGCCGAAACCCTGGCCGCGGCGGTGGCGGAGCATCCGGGATATCCGCCGAGCCTCGTGTTTCTCGGCGAGTTGCGGGAAGAGATCGGCGACCGGGCAGGGGCCGAGGACGCCTATCGGGAGGCTCTCGCTCTCGATCCGGGATCGTCGCTCACGCTCTTTCGGACCGGGTCGATCGAGCTGGCGAACGGCGATCCCGCGGCGGCAATCCCGCTCCTCGAGCAGGCGCTGGCGCTGGCGCCCGACGCCGATGCGGTGCGCTCGGCCCTGGTCCGGGCCCTGAGCGCGTCGGGAGACCGGGACCAGGCGCGGCGGGTGGCTGACGCTGGCTCCGGGCGCCCGGGCGGCGGCCTGCCGTCCATCGAGGATCCCATCCACTTCCGGATGAGCGAGCGGGACATCTCCTCTCCACGACTGCTCGAGAAGGCCCGGACGTTTCGCAGCGAGGGCGGGCTCGACGATGCCGAGAGCCTTTATCGCGACCTGGCCCGCATTCGTCCCCGGGATGCCGGCGTGCTGGCCGAACTCGGCGCCGTGCTGGATCAGCGGGGCCGCCCGGGCGAGGCCGAAGCCTTCTACCGGGATGCGGTGGCGCTCGATCCGGCCCAGGCGCTCGCCCGCTTCGGCCTCGGGGTGCTGCGGGCGCGCGAGGGGAATCTCCCCGCCGCGGAGTACGAGTTCTCGGAGTCTCTCAAGTCGCGGCCGGAAGAGCCGCAGACCCACGCCGCGCTTGGCGAGTTGCTGCTCCGGCAGGGCCGCCTCGAGCCCGCGCTTGCCGCCCTGGAGCGAGCCGCCCAGCTCGATCCGGAGGAGGGCCCATCCCGGGTGCTGGCGGCGGTCGCGCTCGCCGAACTCGGCCGTTTCACGGAAGCGTGGACGGCCATCCACGAAGCGCAGGCTCTGGGGGCCGAGGTTCCCGACGGTTTTCTCACCGCGCTGCGCGAGAAGCACCCGGAACCCGGCCGCTGACGGGGTTATCTTGGTTCGTTCGCAAGACCTCGGCCGCCTGGCCGTCGCGGGCAGCCTCCTGATCTTCGGGACGCCGGCTGCGGCGGCCCAGGACGCGCCCCGATTCGAGGAGATCACCGAGAATTCGGGCGTCCGCTTCGTCCACGATCCCGGAGACCTGGCCCGATTCCCGCTGCCCGCGATCATGGGTTCGGGAGCGGCGCTCTTCGATGCCGACGGCGACGGGAGCCTCGACGTATATCTGATTCAGGCAGGTCCCCTGCCGGGCGATCGCGGCGGGATGCGGGCGGCGGAGATATCCGGAAACCGCCTGTTTCTCCAGCAGTCGGACGGGACGTTTCGCGATACGGACGGTTCGCTCGGTCTCGCCGACCGCGGCTACGGAACCGGGGTCGCCGTCGGGGATGTGGACGGCGACGGCGATCCGGATGTCCTGATCGCGAACTTCGGTGCGGATGTCCTCTACCGGAATCGAGGTGACAGGTTCGCGGCGGCGGATTCCGCTGTCTTCGGGGAGCGCTGGTCCAGTTCGGTGGCCTTTTGCGACTACGACGGCGATACGGACCTCGATCTGTACGTCGGCGGTTACCTGGTGAACGATCCGGACCGCGACTGCGTTTCGGCCTCCGGCGAGCCCGACTTCTGTTCTCCCCAGAGCCTTCCCTACGAGCGCGACAGTCTGTACCGCAACCTCGGGGACGGAACGTTCGAGGACGTCTCGGCCGAGTCCGGCGTCCTCGCCGAACGCCGGCCCGCGCTCGGGGTGCTTTGCCACGACTTCACCGGGGACGGCCGGCTCGACTTCTACGTGGCGAACGACGGCGAGCCCAACCTGCTCTGGGAACAGGGTGAGGACGGGACGTTCTCGGACGCGGCGCTCTTCCTGGGGGTGGCGCTGAACGCCCAGGGACGTTCGGAGGCGAGCATGGGAGTGCTGCTGGGCGACGTGGACGGCGACGCCGATCTGGACCTCTTCATGACCCACCTGCGCGCCCAGACGAACACGCTCTACCGCAATCAGGGCGGCGGTGGATTCCTGGACGACACGCCGGCGATGGGGCTGGCATTGCCGAGTCTCCCCTGGACCGGATTCGGGACCGGGTTCCTCGACCTCGAACTGGATGGCGACCTGGACCTCGTGCTCGTGAACGGGGCGGTCGCCCGGGAGGGCGGGGTTCCGGTGTCCCGCGGGCTCGGCTCCTATGCCGAGCCGGCGCAGGCGTTCGTCGGAGACGGCGACGGCCGGTTCGAGGAAGTGGTGATCCCGGGGTTCACCGACGTCCGCGCGGTCGGCAGGGGCCTCGCGACCGGCGACTGGGACCAGGACGGGGACCTTGATCTCGTGGTCACCGGCGTGGGTGGACCGGTGCGGCTCTTTGAGAACCGCTCGCCAAGGAGCGGAGGCTTCCTGATCGTGGAGCCGCGCGAGTTCGGACGCTCCAGTCCCGGCGCGGTGGTGACGCTCGAACTCGGGGACCGGGAACTGGTGCGCGCCCTGAATCCGGAGGCCGGCTACCTCACGAGCAGCGAGCCGGTCGCGCACTTCGGGATTCCGGCCAGTGCGGAGATCACCGGCTTGCGAGCGCGCTGGCCGGACGGCGCCGAGGAACGGTTCGACGTTCCCGCTCCCGACAGCCGGGTGATCGTGTCCCGGCAGGCGCCCCGCCGCGGACGCTAGCCGTCAGGGACCGGTGCAGCCGGACGCGTCGCAGGCGACGGACAGCGGCGGACAATCCGGCTCGAGGGCGTAGAACTCCAGCTCCGAGAGCCACTCCAGGGTCATGGTCTGCCGGTAGGCTCCGTTTCCGAGAATCGCGAACCCGAGGTCCGAGACGAACACGCCCAGCGTGGGACGAAGCCCCGGAACGTCCAGGTTCGCGCCGCCCTCCGGTTCCAGAATCGTGTAGGGCGAAAGGAAGTGAAGCGACGTGTCCAGTCGGGTTGCATCGAGCGTCAGCCTCCCACGCGAAATCTCGGGCGATGCGCCCCGGCCGAGGAAGTCCATCTCCAGTGTGACGCCGGTACACATGGGTGGCGGCGGCGACGGGAGGCTTGGAGCAACGGGGGGAGCGGAGCCCCCGCCACACCCGAGAAGAAACCAGCATCCGGCGGCGGCGATTCCTCCCCGGCGCCCGGCGAGGGACCTGAGACTCACGGCCTGGCGCCGCGGGCGGGAGGAGCCGCGATCTGGACGTTGCGACCTGCGTTGATCCGCACCCACGTCCAGAAGTGATTGAAACTCGACGAGTTGGATGCATCCGCCATTTCGAGCATTTGTCCATGGGCGTTCCGACGCGGCACGAGTATCGGGTGAAACCACAGCATCCAGTGACCCGGGGTAAGTCCTTCCAGTTGGAAGTTCCCTGATTGGTCGGTGAACGTTCCCGGTCCGGGCCGAGCGGGGATGCCCGGTTCGCCGGGCCGTACCGCCTGCACGTACCCGAAGACCAATGGATTGTCTCCCGCCCCCACCGCCAGGCTCACGGAACCACGTGATCCCAGGAACCCGGGGGCGGGGTAGAGCAACGACACTGCCACGCTGTCGTCCTCGGACAACTCCAGCCCGTACGAATTCGAATACGACATCACGGGGTCGGGCAGGAAGGACGGATCCGCCTTCACCGGGAGATCGGTCCACAGCGGCATCGGGTACACCTCGGTGTGCGCCAGTCCCAGGCAGTGACCCATTTCGTGGATCACCACGATCTCCAGGAGCTGGTAGGGATCCTGGGGAGCCCAGTTCTTTACGAAGTCGGGATTGACCTCGATGTCGCATCCCACCAGTTGGTCGCCGTCCCAGCGCCAGGCCGCGTAGGCCGTAAACCACGAATCCACGAAGTCCTCGTCCGAAGAGAACCCGATGGTGTTGACGCCGTCGTCCTGGTCGGCAGCCGAACGCTTGACGGTCTCGTCTTCCAGAATGAGGTCGATCTGCGCGGTCGGGATACCGGTCCAGTGGGTGAAACCGCGGCGAACGATCGTCGCCCAGGCGCTCTGTCCCAGCTCCACCCCGATGGGGGCGTTGTCGTTCTCCAGCATCCGGAAACGGAGCGGGAAGTCGGATCTCTGCCAGCGGTCCGCGTCGGCGGAGGATGGAATCCACCGGTACCTGTCCCGCAGCCGGTAGCCGTCCGCCGGGCCCACCGCGGTGAGTGCGGCGATGACCGTCGCCGCGAACGTCAGCCGCTTCACGAGCCGGGGCTGGCCTCGATCGGGGTGGAGAGCGTTCCGATCCCCTCGATCTCGATGTGGACCGTCTGGCCCGGGCTCACGAATTCCGGTGGCTCGCGGGCCGACCCGACGCCGTCCGGAGTGCCGGTGGCGATCACGTCGCCCGGGTGGAGGGTCATGATCTGGCTCGAATAGGAGACGAGGTGGGCAACCGAATAGATCATGTTGGCGGTGGTGTCGTCCTGGACCACCCGATCGTCGATCCGGGTGGTCAGGCGGATCGCCTGCGGATCCGGGAGGAAGGCGGCCGGCGTGATGTACGGGCCCATGGGGGCGGCGCGGTCGCCGCTCTTGCCGGAGAACCAGTCCGGTCCCGGAAGCATCGGGTTTTCGCGGTGGCGGCCGCCACGGTCGCTCACGTCGAAGACCACCGTGTAGCCGAATACATGGTCAAGGGCTTCCTCGACGGAGACCCGGAGGGCGGTCTTGCCGATGACTACCCCGAGTTCGCCCTCCCAGTCGATCCGGTCGCGGCCGGGCGGGATCCGGTAGGCCTCGCCCGTGCCGATGATTCCGGAACGCGCCGACTTGGCGAAGAGGTAGGGCGCGTCCCGGTCGGGATCCACCTCCTGCTCGACGTCCATCTCGGCGGCGTGGGAGCGGTAGTTCGCGGCCGCCGCCAGCAGATTCGCCGGGTAGAGCAGGGGTGCGGCCAGACGATGGGGTTCCACGCGGAAGCGGAACCCGTCCTCGCGGCCGGCGAAGCGGTTCGCGATCTGGTTCAGCCGGGCAGTGGCGGGATCGCCGGCTGCGATGACCGCGATCAGGTCGTCCGCGAAGCCGAACGGCGAGGCCTCCGTCTCGGTGGCGAAGAGGGCATCGGCGGCTGCCAGGTCCAGGATCGTCTCTCCGACCACGATGGCCGGGCGCGGCGAACCGTCGCCGGCGTCCGACGAGCGATAGGTGGCGAGACGGTAGGGAGTCAGAGGATCGGCGGAGGGCAGCGCGATGTCGCTCGAGCCGCCGCACCCGGCCAGGCCGAGAAGGATTCCGGCCGCCAGGATTCCGAGGGACGCTTTCTTTCGGACGGAGTACATGATGCGATTAGCCTAACGGCCTTCCCGGAGGAATTCCCATGCTGCGTCTTCTGCTCGTTCTTTCCCTCGGCCTGCTGGTCGGTTTCGCCTTCGGATCGGCTCGCGCCGGCGGACAGGAGGCGCGCACCCGGCGCGAGCCGCAGTTCGAGAACGAACACCTGAAGGTGTGGAAGACCTTCGTCTATCCGAACCAGCCGCTCTCCATGCACCGTCACGAAAACGGACGCGCCATCGTGGCGATCCGGGGCGGCACGCTGCACGTGGTGACCGAGGAGGGTGAGGAAAAGGCCATGCACTGGGAGGACGGCAAGGCCTACTGGCTCGACGCCGACCCGCCGGGTGAACTGCACGGGGACGTGAACCGCGGCGAGGACCCCATCGAGGTCATCGTCCTCGAGCTCCAGCGGTGAACCGTGGCCCGGCCGGGACAGGTCGTTACGGTATGGTCGCGTTATGGCACGGGTCGCGTTTTCCTTGCCCGACGAGACGGTTCGAGAGATTCGACGCACCGCGGATCGGCTGGGAATCGCCCAGAGCCATGTCGTGCGGGAGGCCGTTGCCGACTACGCGGCTCGCACGGATCGCCTCGGTGAACGCGAACGGCTCCGAATGCTGGAAGTGCTGGACGGACTGAACCGGGAGCCCGTGATTCGCTCTCAGGAGAGCGTTGACGCCGAGATTCGGGAGATTCGCGCCTCTCGGCGAGAGTCAAGCCCGCTGCGGCCCGAGCGGTGACCATCCATCGGGACCCTTCTGCCCTCGTCGGGGCGCCTTGAAGGGTTGTTGATGCGAGGGCTGTTGACGGTGAGCGGGCTCTGATGGGTGGCGACCCGGGTACCCGCCGGGATTGGAAGCCGGTCGGGTTCGGCCTGATTGGAACCGGGATGGCGGGTGGTTTCAGCGCCCAGGAACTGAAGTTCGTCGAGGGCGGGTTCCTGGCGGCGGTCTGCTCCCGCGATCCCGACGGGGTCCGGGCCTTTGCGGCCGAGTACGGCAGTCCGCGCGCCTACACGGACTACCGGGAGTTGATCGCCGACCCGCAGGTGGAGGTGGTGATCGTCACGTCTCCGACGGGTCTTCACGCGGAGATGACTCTGGCGGCGGCGGACGCCGGCCGGCACGTGCTGGTGGAAAAGCCGCTCGAAGCGACGGTCGAGGCGGGCGAGCGGATGGTGCAGCACTGCCGGAAGCGCGGCGTGCGGCTCGGCGTCATCTTCCAGATGCGCTTCGGACGGGTCGCGGACGCGCTCCGGGAACTGCTCGGCAGCGGCGGGCTGGGAGAGATCTGGCTGGCCGACGCCTTCGACAAGAGCAGCCGGGCTCCGTCCTACTATCGGCGCGCGGCGTGGCGCGGGACCGCGGCGCTCGAGGGCGGCGGCTGCCTGATGACCCAGTCCATCCACATCATTGATCTGCTGCAACACCTGGTGGGGCCGGTCACCTCGGTGATCGGGCGGACGGCGACCCGGCGGCACGCGATCGAGGTGGAAGACGTGGCCACCGCGATGCTTCGGTTCGAGAACGGCGCCATGGGGGTGGTGGAGAGCACCACCGCGGTCCGGCCGGCGCTTCGTTCCCGGCTCGAGATCCACGGCGAGCGGGGGACGGTGGTAGCGAACGCCCAGTACGACGAGTTCCTCGTCTGGGAGGTGGATGGGGTGCCCGGGCCCGAGGGACTGCCGGAGACCTCGGCATGGCTCGACACCGACGACCCGTGGGCCTACCCGCAGACCCGCCACCGGATCCAGCTTCAGGACATGGCCGACGCGGTGCGCGAGGGCCGGGATCCGGTGCTCACCGGCGAGGAGGCGCTCAAGTCGCTGCGGGTGGTGAAGGCGATCCAGGAGTCCAGCGCGCTGGGCCGCGAGGTGTTCCTGCGGGTGTAGGTGGCGTTCCGGCGCTATGCCGCGTCCACTGCCAGGACGGCGCGGCGGAGGAGGTCCACGCCGCGGGCGCAGTCCTCCCACGACGTCCACTCCTCCGGTGAATGGCTGATCCCGTTCCGGCTGGGGACGAAGATCATCGCCGTGGGGATGCCGTGGCGGGCGGTGTTTTGGGAGTCGTGGCCGGCGCGGCTCGGGAGGGACAGCGGCTCGTGTCCCGCCTCCCGGGCGACCCGGTAGAGCAACGCCCTGAGACCCGGGTCTAGGTCGGCGGGAGGTTCGCGGAGGATCCGGTGGATCCCGACGGTGCAGCCCGTTTCCGCCGCCAGCCGGTTTCCCCGCGCCCCGATCCGCTCGATGATGTCGTCCACCACTTCGTCCCTCAGGTCGCGCAGTTCGATCGGGAACCGCACGGCGCCCGGCACCACGTTGGCGGCGTCGGGGGAGACCGCGAGCTGGCCCACGTTTCCGACCTGTTCTCCGGGAAGCGCCCGGATCTCCTCGTGCACCGCGACGATCAGGTGCGCGGCGGCGAGCATGGCGTCCTTCCGTTCCGCCATCGGGGTGGTCCCCGCGTGGTTCTGGAATCCGCCGACGTTCACCTCGAACCGGTGGATCCCGACGATGCCTTCCACCACCGCGATCCGGCAGCCCTCGCGTTCCAGGTTGCCGCCCTGCTCGATGTGGAGTTCGAAAGCCGCCCGGACCCGTCGCGGATCCAGGATGGCGCGCTCCAGCGCCCGGGGATCGAGCCCGTAGCGTTCAATCCACTCGTGGAGGCTCAGCCCGTCTTCCCCGACCCGGTCGAGTTCGCCGTCGTGAACGGCTCCCGTGGCCGCGCGGCTGCCGAAGAGGCCGTTCCCGAAGTGGGCCCCCTCCTCGTCGCACCAGACGACCATCTCGAGCGGGTGCCGCGTCTCCACCCGTTGTTCGGCGAGGGCGCGCAGCACCTCGAGCGCCCCGAGGACGCCCAGGGTTCCGTCGTAGTGGCCGCCGCGTGGCACGGTGTCGAGGTGCGAGCCGAAGAGGATGGCGGGTAGGGGCTCTTTCCCCTCGCGCCGGCCGAAGAGGTTGCCGGCGGGGTCGGTGCGCACCGCGAGTCCGGCGCTTTCCATCTCGCCGGTGATCCAGGTGCGGGCCCCGAGTTCCGCTTTCGAAAAAGCGATTCGCCGGGCGCCGCCGTCCGGATGGGCCCCGAAGCCGGAGAGTGCGATCAGGGAGTCGCGGAGACGCTCGGCGTTGATCTCCAGGGCAGCTTCGGTCGAGTCGTCTCGCTTGGGAAACGTTCCGTCGCGGTCTAGTGTTATGGACATCAGCAGTCATTCTCTCTCGGAGCCTGTTTTCCTCGATGTTTTTCCTCGATCCGCTCTACTTCCTGATGGTCGGCCCGGCGATCGCCCTCACCCTGTGGGCGACGTTCAAGGTCAAGAGGACCTTCGCCCGCTACAACCGCGTGCCGGTCTCCAGCGGCCGCAGCGGCCGCGAGACGGCGGAGATGTTGCTCCGCCGCCAGAGCATCCACATCCCCGTGGAACAGCACCCCGGTGCGCTCTCGGATCACTATGACCCCCGCGTGCGGGTGCTGCGGCTCTCGCCCGAGGTGTACAGCGGCCGGACCGTCGGGGCGGTCGCGGTGGCGGCCCACGAAGTGGGGCACGCCATGCAGCATCACAGCGGCTACCAGCCGCTGATGTTCCGCCAGGTCCTCGCCCGGCCCGCGAGCTTCGCCTCGAGCGTCTCCTGGATTCTGCTGCTCGGTGGTTTCCTGCTTGGCGCGTTCGGGCTGGTGCAGCTCGGGATCGCCCTCTTCTCGCTGGTGGTGCTCTTCCAGGTGGTGACGTTGCCGGTCGAGTTGAACGCTTCCCGGCGCGCCAAGGCGCTCGTCTGGGAGACGGGGATCATCACCCCCGACGAGCGCCGCGGGGTCTCGAAGGTGCTGAGTGCGGCGGCGATGACCTATGTGGCCGCCGCCCTTACCGGCATCGTGACCCTGCTCTACTACCTGTTGCGGTCGGGCCTGCTCGGCGACGAGTAGCCGTGGCGGCGAACCCGGTTCGCTGTCCGTCGAGTTCGTAGTCCGCTCAGCCCGAGCTGCCGCGCTCGGGACCGCGGGAAGCCGACCCCGAACGGGAAGCCGAACTCGTTACCCGGCTTCCGGGTTCGTAGTGCAGCGGTCGGCGATCGCCGCCTTCACGGCTTCCAGGTGCTCCTCAGCCTCCCGGACCCGCTTGGCGTCACGCCACTCTTCGTCCCCCTGATTGGAGCGAGCGTGAACATCACCCATGAGGTCGCGTTGGTCCAGGTCCGTGGTATCGCCGGCGAGCGTGCGGACCCTCCGCTCCGCGTCCTCCCGTTCGGCCTCCAGGGCTTCGCAGGTCATTTCAGGCGGGAACGCCGGCGCTTTCGAGCAGCCGCCACCAAGAGCGGCTGCAAGCAGAACCAGCGGGGCGAGCCTGGTCATGACGCTTCCCCTTTCGGAAGGAGGGCGGCCCCGGATGGGGCCGCCCTCGCCTGTCGTTGAATCAGGGCAGAGTCAGTTCTGCCCCATCGTCGTTTCGCCGATCATGGCTTCCGCATCCGCGAGTCCCGGCAGGTCCGGTCCCCGCTCGGGGGTTGCGAGAAGCTGCTGGTAGTAGCGGTTCGCGGCCTCGTCGTCACCAAGCTTGGCCGCGGCGCGCGCCGCTCCGTAGAGCGAATGGGGCCGCTTCGCGGTCCGCTCCAGCGAGGTCTCGAAGACCTGGAGAGCCGTCTCGGCGTCGCCGGTGCCGAGGAGCATTTCGCCGAGCAGTTCGTGGGCCGGCTGAATCGGCGAATCGATCGGGGATTCGCCCGGAGGGCCGGAGGGAGGCTCCATGCTCTCCGCGACGTCCACCGCCTTGCGGAAAGCGGCGATGGCGCCCTCGCTGTCGCCCTTCGCCTTGGCGATCAGGCCCGTCATCTCGTAGGCCATCACCTGGGCCTGTTCGGCGCCGCGCGGGTTCTCGTCGCTGGCGAGCATTTCGTGGATCTTCTTCAGGCCCTCGTGGGCCTTCATCGCCGTCTCCACGTCGCCGGTTTCGGCGGCGCTCGCTCCGCGCGCATACAGCATGGCGCCGGCGGTGCGGTGGCCGACCTCCGGCTCGTCGCTGTCGAGCTGCATCACCAGATCGTCCACCGGCTGGGGCTTCCAGCGCCGGGTCTCGACGGTGTGCAGCGCGTCCATGCGCATCCACGTCTCCCTCATGCCCGAGGTCATCTCGTCCCGTTTGGTCAGCTCTTCGAACTCGTCGAGGAGGTTCTGGCCATCGTCGTAACGGCCTTCCTCGAGGTAGGCGTAAAGCAGCCAGTAGAGCGCGTGGTAGGAGTAGCGGGCCGGTGAGAGTCCCTTCCGCTCGGCGCGATCAACCGAGGCCTGGTAGGAGCGGTCGTTGAGGCTGCGGACCTGGTCCCACATCCCGTGCTGGACGAAGATGTGCGAGGGCATGTGGAGCGCGTGCACCGCCGCCGGGGCGATGTCCGCGTACTTCTGGGCGGCGTAGAGCGCCACCGGGGCTTGCACCGGGTTGTCGAAGGCATGGATCACGTAGTGGGCGGCGCCCGGATGGTCGGGGTTCTCGCGGAACACCCGCTGGGCGATGGCGCCCGCGCGCATGTCCACCCGCAGGCTCTCCTTGCCCCGCACCTTGGTGCGCATCAGGGCGAGGGAATGGAAGGCGGCGGCCTCGAGATCCTCCGGATAGGCGGCGGAAAGCTCGGCGAGCACCTGCTCGTAGCCCTCGCTGCGTTCCAGGACGTCGCCAGGCCCGTAGAGGACGTGTACGGATTCGAGGTAGCGCTTTTCACGGTCGGTCGCGGCCTTCGCCACCCGCTCCGCGCGTGTCCTGCCGAGCTTCAACAGCGCGTCCCGCGCTTTCGACATGTCCTGGCCCGGCGGGTAGTGGTGGCCGCCCGAATGGCTCAGCGCTTCGCCCCAGTAGGCGAGCGCGAAGTCCGGATCGGCTGCCTGGGCGCGCTGGAATGCCTCGGCGGCGTCCTCCCACTCGAAACTGTGGAGGAGGCGGACGCCGTCGAGGAAGTCCTTCTGGGCGGCTTCGTTGCCGGAGTTCGGGAAATCGATGGTGCCGAGTCCGCTCGACTGGGCGAGTGCGGGAGAGGCTGCGAGAGCGAGGAGGGCCGCGCCCAGCGCAGCCCGCCTACAGAGGGTTCGGAAAGTCATTCAGGGTCTTCTCCTTGAAGAAATTGCGGGGAACGCACCCTTGTACCAGACCCCCCGATTATCGGCAAGCGAGTCCCGGTCGGGCCCCCACCGGGAGAACCGGAGCAGCGTGGGTTTTGCCGCAGGCTGCTAGCCGGAGGGAATGAGGCGGACGCTCCGGACCGGAATGGACAGCCGGATCTGCCGTCCCGCCGCCTGCGGGAACTGCCATGCCCTGACGATGCCGAGGACCCGGGGAGTCACCTCGGGAAGCGTGGTCTCGAGCACCTCCGTGTGCGCCACGGCCCCCGTTTCGTCGAGGAGCACGCGGAGGCGCAACGCCCCCGCCGCGTTGCCGATCAGCGGAGACCGGAGTTGGCGGAGCTGCGGATCGTGCGGTGGCCGAAGCCGCACCGGCAGCGCGGGAGCGGCCTCCTCGAGGTGACGGAACGTGATCCCGACCGCGAGGTAGATGTTCTGGTTCCGGATGCTCTCGTAGAGCTCTTCCCGGGCCGCGAGATCGGCGGGCTCGCGGAACCAGGACAGGTACCGGCTGAGGGACACCTCGAAGTCGCGCCCGCTGACCATTCGGGTCATCCCGGGTTCGATGGTTCCCTGAACGTCGATTTCCTGAACCGGGGTTTCGGATCGGAGAAGATCGAAGTCCAGCCGGAACCGGGGCGCCGGTTCCGCGGCGCCCGCGTCCGGGGTCGGCTGCGTTGTCGGGGCTTCTTCCGGGGCGGGGCGGACACGCAATCGGATACCCCGCCGCCCGTCCTGGCGCCTGATTGCCCACTGCGCTTCGGGAGTGACGGGAGCCGGTCCCAGCGTCAGGAGTTGCGCGAAATAGGAGTCCGGAATCCGCCGCGCGAGCGTCGCGAGCCATTCCGAGACCTGGACCGCGGTCCCGTCGGAGTTCACCAGGAAGGAGAGGTCTTCGACGGGGGAGAAGTCCGAGTTCACCCGTCGGACCTCGAACACCCGCACCTCGACGGCCAACGGCCGCGTTTCGCCCCGCCCAGCCGCGGCGGCAAGAGTCCCGGCCGTAGTCCCGAGCAGGAGGGCGGCGCCCGCCAGCAGCCGGATCAGGCCTAGGTGCATCACCCGGAGTCTATGGGTTCGCAGACGCCCGGTTCGCCCTGGTGATTGGTAGGCTCTCGGGATGAGCGCGAGTTCGATTTCCGCTGCTGTTTCACAGGGGCCGAGCCCCGCCGAAGTTCACGGCATTCTTCGCCGCCACCTCCTCGCGGACGGTCTCGATCTCGTCCTCGATCTCGACGAAAGCCACGGCGCCTGGATGCGCTGCGCCCGCACCGGACGGGTGTTCCTGGACGCGTTTTCCTACTTCGCGACGAACCCCGTCGGCCACAACCATCCGGGGGTCACCGATCCCGCATTCGTTGAGCGGCTGGGCCGGGTAGCGGTCCACAATCCGTCGAACTCCGACTTCTACACCGTCGAGATGGCGCGTTTCGTGGACACCTTTTCCCGGCTCGCGATTCCGGCGGGCCTGCCGCACGCTTTTTTTGTCGCGGGTGGCGCGGTGGCGGTGGAGAACGCGCTCAAGACGGCCTTCGACTGGAAGGTGCGGAAGAACCTCGCCGCCGGGAGGGGCGAGCGGGGAAGCAAGATCATCCATTTCCGCCACGCCTTCCACGGGCGCACCGGCTACGCGCTTTCCATCACGAACACCGAGCCCATGAAGGTGGCCTACTTCCCGAAGTTCGACTGGCCCCGCATCGAAAACCCCTACATCCGGTTTCCCGAGGCGGAACGGCTGGCGGAGACCGAAGCCGCCGAGGCGCGGGCGGTGGCGGCGATCGAAGCGGCGGTTGCCGACAGTCCCGACGAGATCGCCGGCCTCATCATCGAGCCCATCCAGGGCGAGGGTGGCGACCTTCATTTCCGGGCCGAATTCCTGCGGGAACTTCGGAGGCTCGCCGACGAGCACGAATTCCTGCTCATTTTCGACGAGGTGCAGACCGGGGTAGGGATGACGGGGCGGATGTGGTGCTACCAGCACTTCGGGGTCGAGCCCGATGTCCTCGTCTTCGGAAAGAAGGCCCAGGTCTGCGGCATGCTCGCGAGCCGCCGGGTGGACGAGGTCGAGGACAACGTCTTCCGGTTGTCCTCGCGGATCAACTCCACCTTCGGGGGCAACCTGGTGGACATGGTCCGCTTCGGCCGCTATCTCGAGATTTTCGAGGAGGAGGGGCTGGTGGAGAACGCGGCCCACGTCGGCCAGGTGATCCTCGACGGCCTCCACGAAATGGCGCGGGAGGCCGGCGGCCGGATCACGGCGGTGCGCGGCCGGGGGCTGATCTGCGCCTTCGATCTCCCCGACACCGGGCAGCGCGACGCCTTCCTGGCGCGCGCCTACGAGAATGGGCTGCTCATTCTCGGCTGCGGCCCGCGCTCGGTGCGGGTGCGTCCGAACCTCTCGCTGACCGAGGACGAGGCGGGCACGCTCCTTTCGCTGATCGCCCGCTCACTGGGTTAACAGCCTGTGGTGAAACCCCCGTGAGCGCCGAGAGTGGCGAGGCGCCCGGCTGACAAGGCGCGTGAGGGAGGAATACCGGGTGTATTTCGACCGAAACGCAACGATGAGCGCCGCACGGCGGCGCGGTTCAGACGGGATGCATCGCCGCTTGAGCCCCCACCGGGAGAACTGGGCCGCGGGGGTTTTGCCACAGGCTGTTAAGAGTCGCCGTTTTCCGCGCTGCGGCGGGAGATCGCGTCCAGTTGCGGCTGGATGGCGGACATCACCGCGGCGAACACCACGAGCGCCCAGCCGATGGAAAAGACGAGCTGGGTTCCGACCAGGAAGCGGGCCAGCCCGGAAGTCGCCCGGATCGCCGAGCTGGGGTCGGCAATGGCCGAGTAGAAGGAGAAGGCGATCCAGTCCAGACACACCCGCGCCCGCGGCGCCGTTGAACGACTCCGGGACGAAGCGCTCGAGCATTCCGAAGAATCCGGAGAAGATCACGATGATCGCGAGGTAGCCGACGGCGAAGCCGCCGATCGGAACCCACATCACCCGCAGGTAGTCGGCAAGCTGGACGTAGAGGCGCAGGCGCGGCTCGATCCAGATCGCGAAGGTGCGGGCGGCCAGGAACGTCGGGATGGGCACTACCACCAGCGCGGAGAAGGCGGAGAGCAGGCTCGCGTCCAGGGATCCGTGCGGTTCGGTCTCATGCATCACCAGATACGTGACCAAGGCAAGTACGGCCACCCAGGCGAACAGGAGCCCGATCGGCGGACGCGAATAGCGCCGGCCCTCGTGGTTGCGGTTGAATATCCCCACGTAGAGGGCGTTGGGGCCGATCATGAAGACGCATCCCAACGTACCGATAAACCCGCCCGGCACGAACAGCAGTCCGGCACCGAGGAGACCGGAGAGGAGAGCCGCTTCCTGGAGTGCATCCCGGTAACCGCGAATGCGTGTTTCGCCCAGCCCGTCGGTCAAGCCGATGCCGAGCGCCAGGACCGGCGTGATGAGCGCGCCCCAGGGGTTCCCCGGAATGAGGCCGGCGATCAGGGCCGTCACGGCTCCGACGGTCGTACCGATCAGGATGCCGACGGACCGGCCGTTCCGCGCGCCCATCCGCAGGTTGAGCCCGATCCCGACGGTAAGGCCGGCGAGCGCGCCCATCAGGACGTCGTCGTTTACGTCGGTGATGGCGTAGCCGAACGGGACCACCACCACCGCGATCGCCGCGGCGACCTGCAGCGAGCGCCAGGTCACGCTGGCCACCGCGGCCCCGAGAGCGCGCCCTTTGTCAAGAGAAATGATGGACATAGCCGGATGCGGCGAAGCGGAAACCTTACCGGAGGGAAGCGTCGTATCGATCCCCGCGGGGGAACGAAGCACGCGTGTTGCTATCCCCGCCCGGGGCCACGCGCGCGCTCAGCCCACCCCCAGCGCCGCGCCGCTCACCTCCACGAGCACCCAGAGCACCCCCGCCGTCCCGAGCGGCACGAACAGGTTGTCGCTGCCGAAGGGGCAGACGGCTTCGATCCCGGCGGCGGCCGTGCCGGTCACCAGTCCGAAGGCAACCGCGGGGTGCCAGGAAAAGCCCGCCATGGCGTTCAGCACCGCAGCGACCACCACCCCGGTGACGAGGAACATCGCCATGCTCCCCTCCATGGTCCGTGAATGGCCCAGGATGGTGTACCGGCGGGTTCCGTAGCGTTTGCCGAAGATGGCGGCGGCGGAGTCACCGAGCGCCATGGTGAGCAGTCCGGCCACCGCCAGGAATGCCTGGTTGCCGGGTTCCCCGGGCCGAAAGAAGACCGCGAGCAACAGCGTGAAGGAAAGGGGGAAGAAGACGGTGCCGAGGTTCGCCGGGTCGCCGTCGAGTGCGGGCAGCAGCCGGAAGCGGTGGATCACGTAGTTCGCCACCAGGAACGTCAGGGGCGGCACGATCGCCACCCGCCAGTCAGCGAACACGAAGACGGTGGGAACGATCCAGAGCCCGACGCCCGTGTGGATGACCTTGCGCGTCGCGTCTGAGGAGAGTCTGCCGGCCCGGCGGAGCAGCTCCGCGGCCAGCACCAGCGCGCCGACCGAGCCGTAGCTGAGCGCGAGAGCCGGGAGCGGGGGCAGGGGAATCGTCATGCGTCTGCCGAAGAATGCCGCGCCCGTTCGTAGCTCTGCCAGTCGTCGAGGTCGAGAAGCTCCCGTTCGGATGCGGCGACCACCACCAGGTCGCCGCGGTGCCGCATGAGAACGCGACCGGCGCCACGGTCCCGGCCGCCGGCGTCCGTGGCCCGGGTCCCCGAGAGTTCGAGCACCTCCGGGAAGAGGCGCCGGCGGAGCACTACCGGCAGGCCCCAGGTTCCGGTGCGCTCCATCGCCGGGGTGGCGGGAACCGCCGCCGCCGGAGGCCGGGTGGGTTCCGTCGCGGCGCTCAGCAGTCGTCGGATGAGCACGGCGGAAAGGAACGGCTGATCCAGCGGGGCGACCACCGCCCAGAAGACCTGTCGCTCAGCGGCCAGGGCGCGGATCCCGATCTGGAGAGAGGAGAGCATGCCCCGCTGGTAGGCGGGGTTTGGGACCGCCCGCACCGCGAGCCCCCTGAGTTCGGGCGCTACCTCCCGGTGAGCGTGGCCGAGCACTACCACCAGCGGAGCGAGGCCCGCTTCCAGCATGGTTTCGGCGGCGGCGCGGATCAGGGTGCGGCCGGAGCCGTCCGGGTGGGGGAGGAGGGCCTTTACGCGGCGCATCCGCTTCGACTCGCCGGCGGCGAGGAGGATGCCGGCGGCGTTCGTGGAGGTCGCCTCGGTCGTCGCGTGCGGCTCGGTCGGGGGAATGTCGGGAGGTCCTTGGGGGTAGGGGAGGGGAGCGGCGAGTGTATTCCGGTCCTCCCGGGAATCCGAGACGCCTCACGCTAGGCTAGAACACCGTGAGACGCGCGGCTCTTCTTCTTCCGTTCTTTGTTTTCTTCGCCTCCTGCGGCGGAGACGGGGTGTCGCCCACCGCTCCACCGCCGACTCCGCCGCGGCCGCCGCGCCAGCTCACCGGCCTCGAGCCGTTCGTTCCGCGCAGTGACCTCCGCGTCGGGCAGCGGATCGGCCCGCTGGTGGTTTACGGGAACTACGACGACGGCACCACGGGAACCGTTTCCGCCGTATGGACCTCATCCGATCCGGATGTGGTCGAGATCGACGAGGAGGGTTTCGCCGTAGGCGTCGGGGCCGGGGCTGCGGTACTGACGGCCACCTTCGAGGGCTTCGAAGCGGAGCTGGAGATGGGTGTGGAAGATCCGATTCCGCGGAGCACCAGGGACCGGCCGGATGACATCAGCGGCCCCCAGGTCCACTTCGTGTACGCCGTCCCCAGCGACGTGGAGGATCGAAACCGCGACCGGTTCGGGGAAGTCGAGCGCTCCGTCCTGGGGATTCAGAACTGGCTCGCCGAAGAAATCGGGCAGACCGTGCGTCTCGACACCTACCAGGGGCGGCCGGACGTTTCGTTCCTGCGGCTGCCGTTCACCCACCAGGAGGGTGATGGCACCGCGGGGGGCACAGTCAATGACATCCTGCGCGCGGCGCGTCGGCTGGAAATCACCGGCGACAAGATCCTCGCCATCTACTACGAGGGTTCAGTGGCGGGGCTCTGCGGGAGCGCTCCGCTCTTCGGCCGGGCAGGGGCTGTGTATCTTGGGTGCAGCGACGGGGAACTCGGCATTGATGACGAGACCGTCTCCACCTTCGAGGTGATCATGGTCCACGAGTTTTTCCACGTCTTCGGCGCGGTGGCGAGCTGTTCGCCGAACTACATCCAGGGCTCGCACGTGGACGACGTCGAGAACGATCTGATGTTTCAGGGCGTGGACAGACAACCCCGCGGGGGAGAGACCTTCATTGACGTGGGCCGTGACGACTACTACGGCCACGGGCGCCCGGATTGTCTGGATGTTGCCGAAAGCCGGTTTCTGCAGCCGGCGTCGGGCGTGGCGGCCGGTTCCCGCTCGGTGGAGGTAAAGCTGCCCGCGGGGGATTGGCCGCTCCGCTGCGAACTGGAGCACTGAGGGGCGCGAGGAGCGTTTCTTTACGGTCGGCGCCGTTTGCGCTCGTGAGGGTCCGTCCCGCCGCCCCGCTTCGCGGGGCTGTGCCGGCCTGGAGGCCGGCGTTCCGTTGCGGTCGCCCGCTGTTTGTGCTCGTGAGGGGCCGTCCCGCCGCCCTGCTTCGCGGGGCTGTGCCGGCCTGGAGGCCGGCGTTCCGTTGCGGTCGCCCGCTGTTTGCGCTCGTGAGGGTCGGTCCCGTCGCCCCGCTTCGCGGGGCTGTGCCGGCCTGGAGGCCGGCGTTCCGTTGCGGTCGCCCGCTGTTTGTGCTGGTGAGAGTCCGTCCCGCCGCCCCGCTTCGCGGGGCTGTGCCGGCCTGGAGGCCGGCGTTCCCTTGCGGTCGCCCGCTGTTTGCGCTGGTGAGGGTCCGTCCCGCCGCCCCGCTTCGCGGGGCTGTGCCGGCCTGGAGGCCGGCGTTCCCTTGCGGTCGCCCGCTGTTTGCGCTGGTGAGGGTCCGTCCCGCCGCCCCGCTTCGCGGGGCTGTGCCGGCCTGGAGGCCGGCGTTCCCTTGCGGTCGCCCGCTGTTTGCGCTGGTGAGGGTCCGTCCCGCCGCCCCGCTTCGCGGGGCTGTGCCGGCCTGGAGGCCGGCGTTCCCTTGCGGTCGCCCGCTGTTTGCGCTGGTGAGGGTCCGTCCCGCCGCCCCGCTTCGCGGGGCTGTGCCGGCCTGGAGGCCGGCGTTCCCTTGCGGTCGCCCGCTGTTTGCGCTGGTGAGGGTCCGTCCCGCCGCCCCGCTTCGCGGGGCTGTGCCGGCCTGGAGGCCGGCGTTCCGTTGCGGTCGCCCGCTGTTTGTGCTCGTGAGGGGCCGTCCCGCCGCCCTGCTTCGCGGGGCTGTGCCGGCCTGGAGGCCGGCGTTCCGTTACGGTCGCCCGCCGTTTGCGCTGGTGAGGGTCCGTCCCCGGCAGCGAACTTGTTCGCTGGCCGCCTGATTGGGGGGAAAGTGTGAAAGGGGGTGCTCCCCCTTTCACAAAATGGCAACCCAAATCGGAACTCGCCGCAGCACGCCGGAGGCGGGCAAGGGAGTTTCGATTCCGGCGCGCCAGTTCTCCCGGTGGGGGGGCGCCGAGCGGACCCGGAAGGGGGCGCGACTACAACGTCCGAGGGCCGTCACGCCACGAGCGCACGTGGCGCGCCCCCTTCCGGGTCCGCCCGGACTTAGTGCTCGCCTTCGCCGTCCACGACGAAGCCAAGGGTGAGACCGCCGTCCCAGGGATGACCGAGCGCCCAGCCGCCGGCGTCGTCCTGGAAGATCGCGGGCTCGCTGATCCCGTCCCAGTTGGGCGCCAGACTCATCACCGCGGGGTGGCCGATACCGGTGGCCGCGAAGCTCATGATGTTCAGGTCGTCCTGTCCCCACTCGACGTCGAGCGTCATGTCCTCGGCGACCGGCACGAGCAGCACGTAGTCCAGATGGACGGAGACGCCCATGTGGTTGCCGTCCTCCGGGCGGTTCCCGTAGCGCATGGTGAAGACGTTCGGCTCGATGGGGTTCCCCTTGTAGTCGGACCAGGGGCCGTCGATCCGGACGACTCCGACCAGCGTCCCCACCTTGAGGTCGGGGAAGGTGGCTCCCGGGTTCGTTCCGCCGCCGCCGGGAGCATCGGTCCGGAGCCAGAAGTCGAGGTTCACCCCCGAACCGAGCGTGGCCCGGATGCCGTCGGCGTTCACCGCCGCCCGGATTTCGTCCGAGACGCCTTCGGGCGGGGCGCCGTCGGCGGCCGCGAGGGTTGGCTGATCGCTACCGAGAGCAAGCGAGGCGGCGAGCAGGATGCCCGCGGGCAGGAACAGGCGAGGCAGTCGCCGGGGGAAGCTCATGACGCGGGGAGCTTGTCCGGACTAGCGGACGAAGGTGCCGAGGAAGGCGCTCCGCTTCAGCGGGCAACTCCAGGTGGTGTTGAAGTCGTCGCCGCGGAACGCGTGGGCCTCGGTATAGGCCGGCATCGCGTCGGCGATCTCGGTCAGCGGCGGGTAGTACACGAACTCGCTGCCGCAGAGGTGATCCTTGTGGGTGATCGCCCGCGTCTTGATCTCGACCAGTTCGCCCGCGGTCAGCGAGGCGTGCCCCGGACGGCTCTCGAAGTCGGCGGCCACCGCGGCGTCACGGACGTTGAGGACGTTGTCGAGCAGTTCGCCGCCCATGTCGTGGGCGAGCTGGATAAGGGCGCTCCGCTGGTCGGCGTTCGCGTTCTCGTCCACGATCAGCACCGAATCCGCCGGATACGGGTTGTCATGGGGATCTCCCAGGGTGGCCTGCGCCTTCACCACGGCAACCACCGACAGGCCGGACAGCTCCACGCCTTCGTACGTCCCCGCGGAGACGTTCCAGGCGAGCACGGCTTCCTGCCCGTCCAGTCCAACCTCGCTGTTCGCGAAGCAATGACCGGCGTACACGTCGGCGGTGCGGGCCTCGAGGTAAAGGCCCTCAAGCGAGGTGTCCGCCTCGCCAGGACCGGCGGCGAAAGCCATCGCGCCCATGGCGAGGAACGTGGCTGCCAGCAGGAAACGGGAAATCTTCATGACGCTACCTCCATCGGGAGACCGCGGCTCGGTGCGGCCAGCCCGAAGGGCACAGTCTAACAGGGGCGAAGCGCCGCTTCACGCGGCTCAGGGACGGAGGTCTGCCGCCTACCAGGCGCGCTCGAAACAGCTCCGCCCGGAACCCTCGGTGCACTGCTCGCGGTCGGCCACCCGCCCGTCGGGGCCGAGGCAGTTCTGCGTGTGCGTGCACCAGAAGTAGCCGTCGCCGGGGACTCCGCCGGGCACGCTCGGGTCGTACTCGACGTCCATGTACATCGCCTTGGAGCGAAGACGGTGGCAGAGCGAGAAAGCGGCGCGCCCGGTGGCTCCCGGAACGGCGCTCTTCGGAACGGTTGTTTTCGTGGCCATCGTCTATCCCCTCACATGGCAGCGAGCGCGGCGCGTTTCACCGCGACCCGCGCGAGCTGGATCTTGTAAGCGTTTCCGGAGAGCGCGGATGCATCCGCCACCGCGGCGTCACCCGCCGCTTCGGCGCTGGCCTCGCTGATCCCGCCGGCGAGCGCCCCGGCTGCCGCGGCGCTCATCCAGGGGGTCGGGGCAACGTGCCCGAGCACCACCCGGCCGCCGCCGTCGCCCATCGCGACCGAGGCGGTGGCGAGCGGCCAGTCGAAGCCCTTCCGGTTCCGGACCTCGTAGGTGGCGTTGTTGCTCGCCCGCATCGGGATCGTGACCCCGGTGACGATCTCGGCGGCTCCGAGCGTGAACTCGCTCTCGTCGCTCGACATCGGCGTGCGGTAGAGGTCTTCGACCGCCATCGTCCGCTCACCGTCCGGGCCGAGAACGGTCGCCGACGCGCCCAGCGCGATCAGCGCCGGCGCGAGGCTCGACGGGTTCACGAAGACCGCGGCCCCCGAGTTTCCGAAGATCGCGTGGTAGCGGTTGTCGCCCGTCTTCGCCATGGACGCCCCGTCGTGCATCGGGACGAGCCCGAAACCGGCGCGGAAATACCAGCAGCGGGGCCGCTGGCAGAGGTCGCCGCCGACGGTCCGCATCGACAGCACCTGTCGGCTGCGGACTCCGGCGATGGCCTGGGCGACCGCCGGAAAGGACTCGCGGATCGCGCGGTGCTCTCCGAGCGGCCCCAGCCGGGTGGTGGCGCCGATGTGGAGTCCACCGTCGGTCTCGTGAGCCCCGCTGAGATCCTGAATCGCCTTCAGGTTGACGAGGCGCGACGGCGCCGCCGCCCCGTCCTTCATCAGGCTCAGCAGGTCCGTGCCGCCGGCGAGCGCTACGGCGCCCTCGGTGGACAGCATCCGGACCGCGTCCTCGGCGGTCCGGGGACTCGTGTATTCGAAGGCGCGCATCAGGCCATCCCTCCGTTGATTGCCGCGAGCACTCGCTCGGGCGTCATCGGCATTTCGTTGATCGGGACCCCGGCGGCGTTCGACGCCGCGTTGGCGATCGCCGCTCCCGGCGCGATGACCGGCGGCTCACCGAGCCCGATCACGCCCCGCTCGTCGTAGCCGGGTCCGGTCATCATGTGGACGATCATCTCGCCCACATCCTCGATTCCGGCCAGTTTGTAGAACTCCATGTCGGCGTTCAGCATGAGGCCGGTGTGGGGGTCGAAGACCCGCTCCTCGGTGAGCGCGTAGGTGACGCCCATGATGAGCGCCCCGTACACCTGGCTCTCCGCTGTCTTCAGGTCGAGGACGAGCCCGCAGTCCTGGACCGCCACCAGCCGGTTGATGGAAACCACTCCGGTCTCCATGTCCACGCTGACGTCGGCCATCTGGACGCCGCCCACTCCGCTGTCGTTCAGTTGACCCGGGCCCGGGTTGGCGCCCGTCGCCGACACCGGGTTCACCCCGATGAGGGCCGCCGCCTGTCGCCAGGGCATCGCGGCCATCGAGCCGTCCTTGAAGTGGAGCTGGCCGCCCTTGAGCTCGAGGTTCGCCATCTCGGTCCCGAGCCGCGGCGCGATCCGCTCGCACACCGCGTCCACCGCGTTGAGCGCCGCGCGGCGGGTCGAGCCGCTGACCCCTCCCACCGTGGTGCTGCCGCCCGAGGCGCCGGAGGCCGGAAGCACGCTCCGCCCCATGGTCACCTTGACCTGCTCGATGCCGAGGCCGAAGGTCTCGGCGAGCACCATGGCGATGATCGTGCGGGTCCCGGTGCCGAGGTCCTGACTCCCGATGCGGGCTTCGACCAGCCCGTCGCGGTAGGCGAGTACCTCGCAGTTGCTCCGGTGGCCGCGGCCGCCCCAGGTGTGGAGCGCGAGTCCGAGTCCGGACCGCACGGTCCCGGTGGCCGAGCCGCGCGGACGCCAGCGATCGCGCCAGCCCATGAGTTCGGCGCCCTTCTCGAGTTCCTCGGTATAGACGCCCGAGCGCTCGCCGGTCTTGTCGATGTTCTTCAGGAAGAAATCGAGCGGGTCCATCCCCGCCGTGTGGGCGAGGTCCTCGAGCGCCCGCATGGTGACGAAGCACGCCTGCGGGTGGTTCGGGGCCCGCCAGGCCCGTGCCGGTCCGGTGTTGGTCGGCACCGAGGTGTGGGCGTGGGTCTGGTTGTCGAAGCTGAACACGTAGGGAATCGGCGGCGATCCGGCGCCGGCCGGACCTCCGGATCCCCAGCTCTTCGAATCCCAGGCCACCACGTTGCCGTCGCCGTCGGCGCCGGCCGAGACCTCGGCGTGGGTGGACGGGCGGGCGCCGGCGACGCTCACCTCCTGGTCGCGGTCGAGCATCAGCTTCACCGGGCGCCCGGTCATGCGCGCGAGTTCCGCGCAGACCACGCCCCAGCGGTCCACGCTGAACTTGCTGCCGAAGCCGCCGCCCATGTACTGGGTCTCGACGTGGACGTTGGAGGCCGGGATACCGATGGCCTCGCCAAGCTGCGAGGCCACGCCGGAAATGGCCTGGGTGGAGGCCCAGAGCGTCACCGTCTCCTCGTCCTGCCACTCGGCCACCTGGCCGTGGGATTCGAGGGAGCAGTGGGCGATCTGCGCCGCGTGGTAGCTGTCGTTCGACGTGTGCGCCGCCGAGCCCATCGCGGCGGCCGGATCCCCGGTGGTCTCCGCCTGGGCGGGCTGGGCGTCGGGCGCCTCGTCCACGGCGCGCTCGTTCACGAAGTGCGGGAGCACCTCGAAGTCGATCTTCACCGCGGCCGCGGCGTCGCGCGCCACCTCTTCGGAGGTGGCCGCCACCACCACGATCTCGTCGTGGGCCCACTGGATCTCGGTTCCCACGTCCTGAATGATGTGGACCTTGACCACGCCGTCCATCGCTTCGGCCGCCGAGGTGTCGATGCCGGTGATGCGGGCGTGGGCGTGCGGACTCTGAACCATGATCGCCCAGAGCATTCCGAGCCGGTTCATGTCATAGGCGTACTTCGCTTGTCCGGTCGCCTTGACCGGGCCGTCGAGACGACTGATGCGTTTGCCGATGTGCAGGCGGTCGCCAGCGGCGGGCCAGGTGTACTCAGCCATTGGTGGTTCCTCCTCCGGCCGCCTGGGCTACGGCCGCCCGGACGCCGGCATAGGTGCCGCAGCGGCACAGATTGCCGCCGAGCTCCCGGTGGACGGTGTCCGGGTCGGGGTTCGGATGACGGTTCAGGAGCGCCGCGCTGGCGACCACGAAACCCGGGGTGCAGAAGCCGCACTGCTGGGCGTCGTTGTCCACGAACGCCTGCTGGATGGGGTGCATCTCCGCCGGCGAGCCGATGCCCTCGATGGTGGTGATGTCGGCGCCCTGCGCCTCGATCGCGAGCACCGAGCAGGCGTAGACCGGATCGCCGTTCAGCAGCACCGTGCAGGCGCCGCAGGTGCCGCGGTCGCAGACCTTCTTGGCGCCGGTCAGGTCGAGGTGGTTGCGGAGCGCGTCGAGCAACGTGACCCGGGGCTCGAGGGTGGCGACGTACGCCTTCCCGTTGATCCGGAACGACATGTCCACGGCGCCCGGGCCGGCGACCCCCGGCTCTCCCTGAGCCGCGGCTTCGTCGAGGAAGCCGGACAGCAGCCCCGCGGAGGCGGCGCCGGCGGCGGCGCTTCCCCGCAGGAACTGGCGTCGGGAAAATGGTCCCCGCGCCTCGGTCTCAGCGGTCTCGGTGCGCTCGTCGGGGTGATCCCCGGGAGGCGTTTTCGGATACCTGGTCTGGGCCATTGAAGTCCCTCCGGATCGAGTTCCCAATTTCATTCGACTATACCAGCCGTACGGGCGAATTTGAGGTTTGCGCCCCGGTGAGACTGGCTGCGCCGGGGGCCCTCCGCCACGCTACGATGTTTCCATGCCGAGTGTTCCCCCGCCGCCTCCCTCGGGGCGGGGTGGCGACCCGGTCCGGCTCGGGGAGCTTCTCGGGCTGGCGCTGCCGCGCCGGGAGCAGGGCCGGGTTCTGGACCTCGAGTTCCTGAAGACGCTCTGGGACCGCGCGGTGCCCGAAGGGATTGCCCGGAACGCCGTTCCGGTGCGCGTCGAGCGGCGCATCCTGACGATCGTCACCGACGATCCGCGAATCCGCGCCGAGGCGCACCGCCGCCGAACGGAGATCGCCCGGAACCTGGTGCGCGCCGCCGGCCTTCCGGACGCCAGCCTGCGGATCCGGGTCGAATTCGGGAGCCTCTCGCTGGCCCGGGACGAGGCCGCCGGAGGGCCGGCGGCATGAGCGAGGGGGCCAGGGAGCAGCCCGGAGCGAACGGGCCGCCCGCGGTCTGGATCTCGTCCGCGGTTCGCACCCCGATCGGCAAGCTGCTCGGCGGACTTTCGCCGCTCCCCGCCCCGAAACTCGGGGCCCTGGTGGTCCGGGAGGCGGTGGAACGGGCCGGAGCGCCCCCGGATGCGGTGGAAGAGGTCATCCTCGGCAACGTCCTCACCGCCGGGATCGGTCAGAACCCGGCGCGCCAGGCCGCGCTCGGCGCCGGGCTGTCCCCCGCGGTCGGGGCGCTCACCATCAACAAGGTGTGCGGGTCCGGGCTGAAGGCGGTCATGCTCGCCCGCCAGGCGATCCTCGCCGGCGATGCCGACGTGGTGGTCGCGGGCGGCATGGAGTCCATGTCGAACGCTCCCCACCTCGTGTCGGGCATGCGGGCGGGATCGAAGATGGGGGACGGGAGCCTCGTGGATTCGATGGTGCACGACGGGCTGACCGACGCCTTCGAGGACATCCACATGGGCGAGACCGCGGAGCGGGTCGCCGACCGCTACGGGGTGACCCGCGAGGCGATGGACGCCTACGCCGCCGAAAGCCAGCGCCGCGCCCACGCCGCCACCGAGGCCGGCCGCTTCGCCGCCGAGATTCTCCCCGTCGAGGTACCGGCGCGGAAGGGTCCGGTGGTGGTGGAGCGGGACGAGTCGATCCGGCCGGAAGCGAACGCGGAGTCGCTGGCCCGGCTCCGTCCGGTCTTTCGCGCGGGCGGCCGGGTGACCGCCGGGAACGCCCCGGGGGTGAACGACGGCGCCGCCGCGCTCGTGATCGCCTCGGACGCCGCCGTCCGCCGGCACCGCCTGCCGCGTCTCGCGCGGATCACCGGGCAGGCGGTCTCGGGGCTCGAACCCGGGTGGGTCATGATGACCCCGGTGCCCGCGGTCCGAAAGCTCCTCGACCGGCTCGGCTGGACGGTGGACGGGGTGGATCTCTTCGAGATCAACGAGGCGTTCGCGGCCCAGGCGGTCGCGGTGCAGGCGGAACTCGGGCTTCCGGCCGAGCGGACGAACGTGAACGGCGGGGCCGTCGCGCTCGGCCATCCCATCGGCGCGAGCGGGGCTCGCATCCTCACCACTCTGCTCTATCTGCTGCGGGAGGGAAAGCTGGACCGCGGAGTGGCGAGTCTCTGCCTGGGCGGCGGCAACGGGGTGGCGCTGGGAGTGGAACGTGCCTGATTCGGACGCCGTGCGGCGGGCGCTGGTGGTCGGCGCCGGGACCATGGGGAACGGCATCGCCCAGGTCTTCGCCGTGGCCGGCGTCGAGGTGGACCTGGTGGACATCAAGGAAGAGTTCACCGCGCGCGGCATGGCGACCGTCGAGAAGAACCTGGGGCGCCAGGTGAAGCGCGGAACGCTCTCCGAGCCCGAGGCGCAGGCGGCGTTTCGCCGGATTCACCCGGGAACGGAGCTGGCGGCGGCCGCCGGCGCCGGATTCGCGGTGGAGGCCATCGTCGAGAACGAGGCCGCCAAGCTCTCGCTCTACGCGGCGCTCGAGCCGCTCCTGCCGCCGCAGGCCATCCTCGCGACGAACACCTCGTCCATCTCCATCACCCGGCTCGGAGCCGCGACCGGCCGCTCCGAACGCTTCATCGGCATGCACTTCATGAACCCGGTGCCGGTCATGGAGCTGGTGGAGGTCATCCGGGGTCTGGAGACCTCCGACGCCACCTTCGAGACCACCATGGACCTGGCGCGCCGCCTCGGGAAGACGCCCTGCGCGGTCAACGACGCTCCCGGGTTCGTCTCGAACCGGGTCCTCATCCCCATGATCAACGAGGCCGCCTTTGCCCTCATGGAGGGGGTGGGGACCGCGGAGGACATCGACCGGATCATGAAGCTGGGGATGCGCCACCCGATGGGGCCGCTCGCCCTCGCCGATCTCATCGGCCTCGACGTGGTCCTGGACATCCTGCGGGTGCTGCAGGACGGATTCGGCGACCCCCGCTATCGCCCGTGCCCGCTGCTCGTGAAGCTCGTGGACGCGGGCCGGCTGGGCCGAAAGACCGGCCGTGGCTTCTACGACTACTCGGGTGCGGCGGGCCGTTAGCGCCGCTCCGAAGGGCGAGATCCGCAGGGTGGGACAAAATTTGGCTCAATTACGTCTTAGCCTGTAGAGCAGTAAAGCCGCACCGCCCATTCCGGGGCAGGGGCGCCCATTTCCCACGAGGAGACTCCCGCCACCCATGTCGCCAAATGCAAGGAAAGCGTCGCCAGACGCCAAGCAATCAAAGAGCGCCGACCAGCGCTCCCGCGCCCTCGACATCGCCCTCGGGCAGATCGAAAAACAACACGGCCGCGGCGCCATCATGCGCCTCGGATCGTCCGCCCTCGACGTGTCCTCCATTCCGACCGGAATCATCTCCGTGGACGCCGCCCTCGGCGTGGGAGGCTTCCCCCGCGGCCGGGTGGTGGAGGTTTACGGCCCGGAGTCCTCCGGAAAGACCACGCTCGCGCTCACCGTGGTGGCCTCCGCCCAGGCGCTCGGCGGCGTTGCGGCCTTCGTGGACGCCGAGCACGCGCTCGATCCGGACTATTGCCGGGCGCTCGGGGTCAAAACGGACGAGCTGCTCGTTTCCCAGCCGGATGACGGCGAGCAGGCACTCGAGATCACCGAGACGCTCGTCCGCAGCGGGTCGGTGGACGTCGTGGTGGTGGACTCCGTCGCCGCGCTCGTGCCGCGCGCCGAGCTCGACGGGGAAATGGGGGACGCCCAGGTGGGCCTGCAGGCGCGGCTCATGTCGAAGGCGCTGCGCAAGCTCACCGGGATCGTCTCCAAGTCGTCCACCTGCCTCGTTTTCATCAACCAGCTCCGGGAAAAGATCGGGGTCATGTTCGGCAACCCGGAGACCACCACCGGTGGACGGGCGCTCAAGTTCTATTCCTCGGTTCGCGTGGACATCCGGCGGATCGGCGCCCTGAAGGAAGGCGACGCGGTGATCGGCAACCGGACGCGGATCAAGGTGGTCAAGAACAAGGTGGCCCCTCCCTTCCGGCAGGCGGAGTTCGACGTCCGCTACGGCGAGGGGATTTCGCGGGCCGGTGACCTGATCGACCTCGCGGTCCGCGAGCGGATCATCGAAAAGAGCGGCGCCTGGTACTCCTACCAGGGCGAACAGATCGGTCAGGGGCGCGAGCGGACCCGTCGCGCGCTGCTCGAGGACGAACCGCTGGCGGCAGAGGTGGAAGCACGGGTGCGGAAGGCGCTCGGCCTCGACGGCGAGGACGAGGAGGAAGCCACCGAGGGCTGACCGGCGGTCGGCCTCCGCGCTGTGCCAAACTACCGCGCCCGTAAGCGAGCGGGCGCCCGTAGCCGGGGTAGCTCAGACGGTAGAGCAGAGGACTGAAAATCCTTGTGTCGGCGGTTCAATTCCGCCCCCCGGCACCCAGGCCGGAGTGGACCCTGGACGGGGCCCCGAACTCCGGGCAGCCTGAGTCGGAATCTTCAATTCTCCTTGCGTAGGGGCCCCGTCCAGGGTCCACCCGACGCTGCGCGTCGGCCATCGGAACTTCCTTGCCCGCCTTCGGCGGGCTGCGGCAAGTTGCGATGGGAGTAGTTGTTTTTGTGAAAGGGGGGGCTCCCCCTTTCACACTTTCCCCCGGTCAGGCAGGCGGCGAACCCGAGGTTCGCCACCATTTGTTTTTTTGGCTTAGCCCCGCCCCAGCCGGGGCGGCGGGCGACCGCAATGGAACGCCGATCTCCAGATCGGCACAGCCCCGCCGCAGGCGGGGCGGCGGGACGGACCCTCACGAGCGCAAACGGCGGGCGACCGCAATGGAACGCCGATCTCCAGATCGGCACAGCGCCGCCGCAGGCGGGGCGGCGGGACGGACCCGCACGAGCGCAGACGGCGGGCGACCGCACTGGAACGCCGATCTCCAGATCGGCACAGCCCCGCCGCCGGCGGGGCGGCGGGACGGACCCTCACGAGCGCAAACGGCGGGCGACCGCAATGGAACGCCGATCTCCAGATCGGCACAGCCCCGCCGCAGGCGGGGCGGCGGGACGAACCACCACGAGCGCAGGCGGCGGGCGACCGCAATGGAACGCCGATCTCCAGATCGGCACAGCCCCGCCGCAGGCGGGGCGGCGGAACGGACCACCAGCGTCACGGAGGACTGGCCGCCCCCCCACACCGGGAGAACTGGCGCTTTGCGGCGCTCCTCGCCTGCTACTCGTTGCCCTTGGCGGCGGTCGTCTGGACGACCTGGCCGAGGGTCTCCGCGTAGCGCGCGATCCCGTCGGCGATGGCCGCCGCCATTTTCTTCCGGTGGGACGCGCTGCGGAGCTGCCTCGCCTCCTCCCGGTTGCTCACGAAGCCGACCTCGACGAGCACCGCGGGCATCTGCGCGCCCAGCAGCACATGGAACCCGGCGGTCTTCACCCCCCGGTTCAGAGGGTGCTTGACCCGGCCCAGAATGGTCTCGGCGATCTGCGCCTGAATCGTCGTCGCGAGTTCGCGGGATTCCTCTTTCCGGTCGTGGTTCATGATCTGGTCCACCAGCTTCCGGACATCGGCGATCCGGACCTTGCCGGTGGTGGCGTTTTCCCGGGCGGCCACCTCCGCCGCGTCCGCGGTGGTCGCCAGGTTCAGGTAGAAGGTCTCGAGACCCCGGGCCCTCCGGTTTCCGGCGGCGTTGACGTGGACGGAAACGAAGATGTCCGCCTCGCGGCTGTTGGCGATGAAGGCACGTTGCTCGAGGGGGATGAAGACGTCCTTGTCCCGGGTCATGATCACTTCGAAGCCGCGCCCCTCGAGGTCGTCGCGGAGGCGCTTGGCGATGTCGAGCGCGATGTCCTTCTCCCGGAGACTCCCGGCGTGGGTGCCGGGGTCCTTCCCGCCGTGGCCCGCGTCAATCACGATGCGGCCCACCCGGGCCCCGAGCTGGCGCGCCATCGAGTAACCGCCCTCGGTGCGGCGCGGCACGGAAGCCGAGGTCTCCTCTTCGCCGCCGGTGGAACCGGCTGGCGGCGGCCGGGATGCGTCGCCGGCTTCGCGCTCCGCGGCGGAAGCGGACTCCGCCTCGCTGGCGGAGCCGTCCGCCACCTGCACCGGGGGCGCTCCGTGGATGTCCACCACCAGCCGGTAGGGATCGGGAAGCGCGAAGACCGTCACCTCCCGGATGCTCGAAAAGTCCAGCACCACCCGGGTGGTGCTGGGCTCGGGAATGCCGAGCCGGATCTGTTGGAGGTGGGAGCCTTCGATGGGGAACGCCCGGCTCTCCAGTTCGTCGTCCGGCGTCGAGCCGTGGAGGTCGAAGAACACCCGGTCCGGATTCGTGAGCCGGCCCTCGGTGTGCGGCGTCGGCCCGCTCAGGTCGATCACCACCCGGGTGTGCGAATCGCCGACCCAGTGGCGGATGTTCCGGACGGTGGTCGGCGGATCGGCGGGCTCGGGTCTTACCGGCGCCGCCTGCTTGCCAGCCCCGGCGGACGGCTCGCCAGCCGGGGCGGGCGGCTCCGCAACCTTGACCGGCCGTGCGGCGGTCCGCTCGGGGGCCGTCTCGGGGGCCGCCTCGGGCGGGTCGAGGATCGCGGCCGCCATCCGGGTCTCGGCCGCCCGCGCCGCCCGGAGCTTCAGCCGTTCGAACGCGCGCCGCGCCGCGGCCTCGTCGTCGAGCCGGCCGGCATAGAGGCGCACCTGCTCGTAGAGCGCCTTCGGCGCCCAGCGGCTTGCCGGATACCCACGGGCCAGCAGCGCCCAGGCGTCGGTGGCCCGGACCGCCAGGCGGCGGTCGTCGAAGCGTTCGGCAGCGTCGCCGTAGATCCCTCCGGCGTAGTAGAGCGCGTCGTCGCAATAGCCGCTGCGGGGATAGGAAAGAACCACGGCCCGGTATTTCCGGCCGACGCTCTCCCACCGGTCCTTGTTGCGCATCGCGCTCGTCGATCCCCGGAGCGACTCCTCCGCCCGCCGCGCCGCCTCGTAGAGCTGTTTGGCGGTCTGCAGGGCGCGCCCGGCGCCCGCGCTCCTGGTCGCCGCGGCGCCGGAAGCCGGACCGGCCACCGCCACCCCGGCGCTCAGGAGCAGGACGAGGCCCGCCCCGGCAAGGCGGGCGGAGCGGGACGCGGGGATCACGGGCAACTCAGGAGGGGGGAGCGACCAGGACGTCGCGCGGCTTGGCGCCGTGGGCGGGGCCGACCACGCCCTGGCGTTCGAGTTCGGCGACGATGCGCCGCGCTCGCTGATAGCCGAGGCCCATCTCGGTCTGCAGCATGGAAGTGGATGCCTTCTGCTCCCGGATAATGAGGTCGCGGGCCTGGGGCAGCAGCGAATCGCCCTTGGGGGTTCCGCCGGCCGCCGGGGCCGCGCCGTTGCCGGCACGGACGAAGGGAAGCGGCTGCTCCTCTTCGAGCATTCCGGTGTCGAAGACCGGTTCGGCGGCGCGCTCCCAGAACTTGACGAGCTTGCCGACCTCTTTCTCGTCCACGAACCCACCCTGCGCCCGGGGCAGGTCGGCGCCCGGCCGCATCATCAGCATGTCGCCCTTGCCCAGCAGCATCTCCGCGCCCACCCGGTCCAGGATGGTGCGCGAGTCCACGTAGCTGGCCACCCGGAAGGCGATGCGGGTCGGCAGGTTCGCCTTGAGCGTCCCGCTCACGATGTCGGTCGAGGGCCGCTGGGTCGCCAGCACCAGGTGGATGCCCTCGGCGCGTCCCAGGCTGAGCAGCCGCTGGATCGCGGGAGTTACTTCCGCCTTGGCGTGGATGAAGAGGTCAGCGAGTTCATCCACCACGATCACCAGCCGGGGCAGCGGCGCCGGTACCTCGGGCTCCTCCTCATCCTTCTTCTTGCGGCGCTTCTTCGCCTGGTCGGCCGCCATCTTCGCCACCAGGTTGTTGAAGCCGTCGATGTTGCGCACCCCGTGCTCCTCGAGAATGCGGGTGCGGCGGTCCAGCTCGCGGCAGGCGTGCTGGAGAACCGTCTTCGCCTGGTCGGGTTCCAGGATGAGCGGGGTCAACAGGTGCGGGATGTTCCGGTACGGCCGAAGTTCCACCCGCTTGGGATCGATCAGGATCAGCCGAAGCTCGTCCGGGGTGCGCCGCGCGAGCAAGGAGCAGAGCAGGGTGTTGATCTGCACCGACTTGCCGGCGCCGGTGGCCCCCGCGATCAGCAGGTGGGGCATCTCCGCGAGGTCCTTGACCAGCGGCCGCCCGTCCACGAGTCGCCCGATCGCGATCGGAAGCGACCCGGTCTCGTCCTGGAACTCGGATGCCTCGAGAATCTCCCGGAGCCCCACGATCGAGGGCGATTCGTTCGGCACTTCGATCCCCACCACCCCCTTGCCCTTCACTCGCTCGACGCGGATGGCGGGGGCGCGCAGCGCCATGCAGATCTCTTCGTGACGGTTGCGGATCTTCTTGAGCGTTTCCCCTTCGCCCAGGCGGAACTCGAAGGTGGTGACCACCGGCCCCGGCTGGATACGGTCCACCTGGCCGCGGACCCCGTGTTCGAGGCAGGCGGCCTCGAGAGCCTTCCGCCGCGCCTCGAGCGCGCGCTTCGCGGGAGCGGGCTGGTGGGCGCGCCGGGTCAGAAGCTGGAGCGAGGGCAGTTTCCAGGCGCCGGGCGCCGGCCGCGAGTTCGGTTTCGCAGGCGTGGTGAGCAGATCGGGCCGAGAGCGCGGCCGGGCCACCGGAACCGCTTCCTTGGCCGGGTCGGTTTCCGATCCGGCCTTCTTGCGTTTGCCCCCGAAGCGCACCACCAAGGGCCGCTCCGCGGGTTCCTCGGTTTCCGGCTCCATGATCCCGAGTTCCTCCACCGGAGGCTTGGGCGGACGCAGCCGATGGATGAACCGGGTGATCCAGCTCGGGGCGTGGCTCGCGTCGTGTTCCTTGAGCACCGGTCCGGCGAAGCCCCATTCCCGAAGCGCTGCGTACCCCATCAGCCCGATGGCTCCCAGCACCACGCCGGCGCCGAGCGGGTTCATCGCGCCCGAGAGGCCGGTCGCCAGCAGCGAGCCGCCGACGCCGCCCCAGGCGAAGCCTTCGCGCGCCGCGTCGCCGAAGACCTGCTGGGCGAGCGAGGCGAGCCCTGTGGCGCTGACCGCGAGACTCGCGAGAATGACCATCCGGACCGCGGTCGAGTCGTCCCCCTCGGGAGGCTCGGGGCGCAAACGGCGTCGCGCTGCCTGGACCAGCACCAGCGGAAGCACGAAGCCGACTACGCCGACGAGTTGCAGGATGACCTCGGCGAGAAACGCGCCGGTGGGCCCCAGCCAGTTCGTCACCGTTCGTTCGGTTCCCGCCTTGAGGAGCAGCACCGGATCCGCGGGTGAATACGAGACGAGCGCGAGCAGGATCAGGGCGGCGGCGGCGAGCAGGGCGACGCCCACGACTCCGCGTCGGCCGAACGTCGACCTAAGGGCTTGAAAGGCCAATGCCGATCCCTCCGACCGAGAGGCAGTACCAGCCGAACTGGTGGAACCGCTCCCGGGCAAGCCAGTCGAATACCCAGCGCAGCGCGAGCGTCCCAGCCACGAACGCGGCGGCGAAGCCGACCGCGAGTTCCATGGCCACGATGGCTCCGCCTTCGGCAAGCGCTCCGCTACCGAGTACCGAGGAGCCCTCGAGAAGCGCCGCTCCGGCGATCACCGGGGCCGACAACAGGAAGCTGAAACGGGCGGCGTCGGTGGCGGAGACGCCGCGTTCGCGGCCGGCGATGATCGTCATGCCCGACCGCGAAACCCCCGGGAGAATGGCCGCCGCCTGCGCCATCCCGATCCAGAGCGCATCGGAAAGGCCGCGGGGCAGGACCGGGATGTCCGATCCGGCCTCGGCGGCGGGCACGGGGCGCCGGAAAAAGAGGAGTACCGCGCCGGTCAGCACCAGCCCGCCGGCAGCGAAGCCGATGCCGCTGAAGGCGCGATGGATCTGGTCCTGGAAGGCGATTCCGACGACCGCCGCCGGAATCGAGGCGGCAAGCAGCAGCCCGATCAGCCGCCGTCCCGCGGCGGAGCCGGCGCCTCGGCCGACGAGCGATCGCAGCAGCCCGGCCACCTCCCGGCGGAGATAGATGAGGGCGGCGCCGAGCGTTCCCAGATGGACCACGATTTCGAAGAGCACCCCCGGACTGCGGAGCGCCTCATCCGGCAGGAGGGCCCGGCCGAGAACCAGGTGCCCCGAACTGGAGACCGGCAGGAACTCGGTGAGACCCTGCACGATTCCAAGGAGCAGCGAAGCGCCGATATTCATCGATATTCCCCAAGTACAAGGGTAGGTTACGGTACCAAAGCTAAAGCACTGCCGCAAGGATTGGGCAGGCGGCGCGGGGCACAATGACCGGGTGACGTTTTTCCCGACGCGGGCGCGGGGGCAGAATTTCCTCCACGACCGGTCCGTCGCGGAGCGCTTCGTGGCCGCCGCGCTCGGCTCCTCGGAGCCCCGTACGATCGTGGAAATCGGTCCCGGCAAGGGGGCGCTCACCTTCCCGCTGCTGGCCGCCGGCACGCGCGTGCTGGCCATCGAGGTGGACCCGCGGCTGGCGGCCCGCGTCGAGCAGTACGCGCTCGAACGCGGGGTCGCGGACAACCTGCGGGTGGTCACCGGGGACGCCCTCGAAGTGGATCTCGGCGCCCTGATCGCCGACGCCGGCCTCACGGCGCCGCTGCCGATCTGCGGCAACCTCCCGTTCTCGGTGGCCTCGCCCCTGCTGCTGCGTCTCATCGAGGGACACGCCGCGCCCGGCGCTCCGCCCCTCTTCGACGCCCTCACCCTGACCCTCCAGAAGGAGGTCGCCGACCGCGTGGTCGCCCGGCGCGGCGAGCGGGACTACAGCGCCCTCAGCGTCGTCGTGCAGCAGGCGCTCGGCGCCGAGGTCTGTTTCCGCATCCACCCGGGCGCCTTCCGGCCGCGGCCGCGGGTCGTGTCTTCGGTCGTCCGCCTCACCCCGCGCCCCGACCCGCCCCCGGTGGGACGGGAAGACCACTTCCGGGCGCTGGTGCGCGGCCTTTTTACGCACCGCCGCAAGACCATCCGGAACGGCGTCTCGCGGCTCAAGGACCCGGAACTGGCCGGCCGCGTCCGGGACGCCCTCGACGCCCTGGGAATCGACACCGGGCTCCGCCCGGAGGAGCTCGCGGTGTCCGAATTCGCGGAACTGTCGCGCCGGACCTCGCCGCAGCTTGTCGAATCCGGCGGGGCTCCCGCCGGGAGAGCCGGCCAGCAGCCCCCGTGCTAGTCTCGCCGGGTCGCGAACGAACCGGGAAAGAACGTAGGGAAGAAGGCCAGGAAATGACAGTTGAACCGCGTCGGGTGATCATCGTCGGCAGTGGTCCCGCCGGCTATACGGCGGCCCTTTACGCCGCGCGTGCCGAACTGGCGCCGTTGCTGTTCTCGGGTTCGGGGATGGATCCGGACATCGGGCTCCCGGGCGGCCAGCTCATGCTCACCACCGACGTCGAGAACTACCCGGGATTCCCGGACGGCGTCACCGGCTACGAGATGATGGACCTCTTCCGGCGGCAGGCGGAGCGGTTCGGCACCGAGATCCACCAGCTCGACGCCACCGCGGTGGACTTTTCCTCCCGCCCGTTCGCGGTCACCGCCGGCGGCAAGACCTTCACCGCCGACTCGGTCATCGTTGCCACCGGGGCCCGCGCCCGCTGGCTGGGCCTCCCCTCGGAGAAGGAGTTCATGAATCGCGGCGTTTCCGCCTGCGCGACCTGCGACGGGGCGCTCTACCGCGGCAAGGAAATGGCCGTGGTGGGTGGCGGGGACACCGCGATGGAGGAAGCTCTCTTCCTCACGCGCTTCGCGACCACCGTCCACGTGATCCACCGCCGGGATTCGCTGCGGGCCTCGAAGATCATGGCCAAGCGGGCGATGGACAATCCGAAGATCCGTTTCGTCTGGGACTCCGTCGTCGAAGAGGTGCTCGGGGACCAGGACGGAGTTAGCGAGCTCCGGCTGGCCAACCTGAAGACCGGCGCGGAATCACGGCTCCCGGTGGGAGCCCTGTTCATCGCCATCGGCCACCTCCCCAACACCGAGATCTTCACCGAGGCCCTCGAACTCGACGAACACGGCTACGTGGTCGTCACCCCCGGCCACACCACCACTTCGGTGGAGGGGGTCTTCGCCTGCGGCGACGTCATGGATCCCACCTACCGGCAGGCGGTGACCGCCGCCGGGACCGGCTGCATGGCGGCCATCGCCAGCGAGCGCTGGCTCGCCGAGCAGGAGTCCGCCGCTCCCGCCAAAATCGCGCAAGAGGTTCCTGCATGACCCGCTCGCCCCGTTCCCGACTGGTGACTCCGGTCGCCCTGGTTGCTCTGGTTGCCCTGATGATTCTTCCGGCCGCCCTGTTGGCGGAGGAGCCGGCGCCGGCGAGCGCTCAGCCGCGCGGCGTGCTGGACGAGCCGGCGCCGGACCTCGAGCTGCCCGACCTCGAAGGCAACCCGGTCTCCCTCCGGTCGTTCCCGGGGAAGATCGTGGTGTTTGACTTCTGGGCGGTCTGGTGCGGCCCCTGCATCGACTCGATCCCGTTCTTCCAGCAACTGGAGGACCGCTACGGGGACCAGGGAGTCGTCGTCGTCGGGCTGCACGTGGACGACAACGTGCCGTCGATCGAGGAGATCCAGGGCTACCTCGATGACCGCGGGGCGAAGTACGTCAATCTGCTCTCCACCGTCGAGGCCGACGAGGCGTTCCGGATCTTCGCGATGCCGACGACGTACATCACCGACCGCGACGGCATCGTGCGCACGCGTCACATCGGCTTCAATCCGGCTCGCACCCCCGAGCGGCTCGAAAGGGAAGTCCGGGACCTCCTCGGTCTCGAATAGCGCCCCGCCGGCAGGTCTGACGCCGCCTCGGAGTCCCGAACCTTGCCCGGACTTGCGGTCGTCGGCACCCAGTGGGGTGACGAGGGGAAGGGGAAGTTCGTTGACATCCTCGCGCCGCGCTTTCACACCGTGGTGCGCTTCGGGGGCGGTCACAACGCCGGGCACACGGTCGTCGCCGGGGGCCGCGAGTTCATACTGCACCTCCTCCCCTCGGCGGTGCTCCATCCGGGAGTCCGGTCCATCGTCGGAAACGGCTGCGTCGTGGATCCGCCCGCCTTCTTCGAGGAAGTGGGGATGCTCCAGGCGGCGGGACGGGATCCCACCCCGGACCTGCTGCTCTCCGACCGGGCGCAGATCATCCTCCCGGTGCACCGGGCGATCGAGGCGCGCGAGGAGACCCGACTGGGGAAGCACCGGATCGGCACCACCCGACGCGGCATCGGCCCGGCCTACGCCGACAAGGCGGCGCGGCGGGGCGTTCGTCTCGGCGACCTGCGGCATCCGGACTACCGCGACGAGCGGCTGGCCCACCTGATTGCCGGGCACGGCGAACTGCTCGGCTGGGACGGCGGGCGGATCGAGAACGAGGTCGCCGAAACGCGCGAACTGCTCGACCGGTTCGCCGCCCGGGTGCTGCCGCTGATCGGCGACAGCTCGCTCGTGATCCACGAGACCCTGGAAGCGGGGCACAACGTCCTGTTCGAGGGGGCGCAGGCCACCCTGCTCGACCTCGACCACGGGACCTATCCCTTCGTCACTTCCTCGACCGCGGTGGCGGCGGGGGCCGCGGTGGGGGCCGGGGTCGGGCCGCAGGCCGTCGGCCGGGTGCTCGGCGTGTCGAAGGCGTACATGACCCGGGTCGGGGAGGGGCCGTTCCCGACCGAGATGGATCCGGCGCAGAACCGGACGATCCAGGAGAAGGGCAAGGAGTTCGGCGCCACGACCCGCCGGCCGCGCCGCTGCGGCTGGTTCGACAGCGTGGTGCTTCGCTACGCGCGCCGGGTGAACGGGCTGAACGAGCTCGCGATCACCAAGCTGGACGTGCTGGACGGACTCGACGAAGTGCGGATCGGAGTCCGCTACCGGCTCGACGGCGCCGCCGTGGAAGAGTTTCCGGGCGAGTTCGGGGCGCTGGCGCGCTGCGAGCCCGAATACCGGACCCTCCCGGGCTGGAGCCGGCCGACCGCCGGTGCGACCCGGCTCGAGGAGCTTCCCCGGGAGGCCCGGCACTATCTCGACACGCTGGAGGAGCTCTCCGGGGTGCCGGTGACGCTGGTCTCGACGGGGCCGGACCGCGAGGCGTTCGTCAGGCGCCGGGAGACCGAGGTCCTGGGCGACTGAGCCAGGCGCTCCTGTCGGCGAAACTCACGAATTCATCCGGCGCACAGCACCCATCCAAACGGGGACGGCGTAGCGCCCTTGGTGCCGGCGCTCCTACCCGTACGGGGTCTTCGCCGTCACCGATCGGGTCCGGGACGTAGGTGCGGACCAGGTCTGGGAGTTTCGCCCGCTGCGCGGGCGATGCCAGCCTGGAGGCTGGCGCTCCTCACCCGGAGGCGGGCGCTCCTGGCCACCCCTACATTGGCTCGGTGCGCAGCGCCAGGCCAGAGGCTTCTTGGCGCCGCCGCTTCGCGCTGACTTTTCCACAGAAGGGGCGGCAGGCGGGAAGAAATTGGGCTGGATTTCGTCCAGGTAGGTAGGGCGGCTTCCGGGTTCGGTGGCTTTCCCTGCGACGAGGTACCGAAAGGAGTCCCCCATGCCCCAAGCGACGAAAGATCCTGTCCCCCCGACGGTTGCCGGGCCGCTGGCCGGCCCCTACACTGGCTCGGTGCGCAGCGAAAGGCCCGAGGTTTCGATCCCGTGGTGGAGAGAGACGGTGCGCGCCTGGGTGCCGATGCTGGGTCTCGCGGCTCTCATCGTCTTCCAGATGGTGAGCATGCAACGGCAGATCGGGGAGTTGCGCGCCGACATGCAGCAGGAGATCGGCGACCTGCGGGACGATCTCCGGTCGGAGATCGGGGCGTTGGCGGAGCGGATCGCCCGCCTGGAAGCGTTGGTGGGTGCGCGGCCAGGGGGCGACGGCTCCCGCCCGGGCCGGTAGGGCTGTCCGGGGCCGTCCCGGGGCGGGCCGCTCTCGCGGTCTTCGCCGTCACGGAACGGGTCCAGGACGCGGGGGATCAGGTCTCGGAGTTTCGCCTCGCTTCGCTCGGCGATGCCGGCCTGGAGGCCGGCGTTCCATGGCGGTCCCGGCGGTCTGCCCAGGTCCAAGACGCGTTGGCGCCGCTGCTTCGCGCTGACTTTTCCACAAAGGGGCGGAAGGCGGGAAGAAATTGGGCTGGACTTCGTCCAGGTAAGCAGGGCGGCTTCCGGGTTCGGCGGCTTCCCTGCGACGAGGTACCGAAAGGAGTCCCCCATGCCCCACGCGACGAAAGACCCCGTTTCTCCGGCGGTTGCCGGGCCACTGGCGACCCCCTACACTGGCTCGGTGCGCAGCGTCAGGCCCGAGGTTTCGATCCCGTGGTGGAGAGAGACGGTGCGCGCCTGGGTGCCGATGCTGGGTCTCGCGGCTCTCATCGTCTTCCAGATGGTGAGCATGCAACGGCAGATCGGGGAGTTGCGCGCCGACATGCAGCAGGACATCGGCGACCTGCGGGCGGACATGCAGCAGGAGATCGGCGACCTGCGGACGAATATGCAGCAGGACATCGGCGACCTGCGGGACGATCTCCGGTCGGAGATCGGGGCGTTGGCGGAGCGGATCGCCCGTCTGGAGGCGTTGGTGGGTGCGCGGCCAGGGGGCGACGGCTCCCGTCCGAGCCGGTAGGGCTGTCCGGGCCCGTCCCGCGCAGGAGCGCCGGCCTCTGGCCGGCATCGCGGCCGCAGGCCGCGAAACTCACGAGCCTCATCGGCCGCACAGCACCTGTCCAAACGGGGACGGCAAAACGCCCCTGGTGCCGGCGCGTCCGGCCGTACGGGGTCTTCGCCGTCACCGATCGGGTCCGGGACATAGGTGGGGACCAAGTCTGGGAGTTTCGCCCGCTGGGCGGGCGATGCCAGCCTGGAGGCTGGCCCAGTTCTCCCGGTGGGGGTTCCTGACCGCGAGACTCACGAATTCATCCGCCGCACAGCACCTGTCCAAACGGGGACGGCGAAACGCCCCTGGTGCCGGCGCGTCCGGCCGTACGGGGTCTTCGCCGTCACCGATCGGGTCCGGGACAGAGGTGGGGACCAGGTCTGGGAGTTTCGCCCGCTGCGCGGCCGATGCCAGCCTGGAGGCTGGCGCTCCTTGCGCTCCCGGGCTGCGCTCCCCTGCTAATATTCCGCCCCTTCTCGCTGGCCGGGCCGTTAGCTCAGTTGGCAGAGCGCTCGCCTTTTAAGCGAGATGTCGCAGGTTCGAAACCTGCACGGCCTACCTGTCGGGTCCCCATCGTCTAGAGGACCAGGACGTCGCCCTTTCACGGCGAAAACACGGGTTCGAACCCCGTTGGGGACGCGGACTTTCCGGCACCGCCATCCCGGAGAGTCACGCCTTCGGAACCGGTCCCCGGACCGGTTCCGGGATGCGCGCTCCGGCCCGGCCCGCTCCCGGCGGGAATCCGCGGCCTCCGGGTAACCGGGCTGCCGCCCTATCGTTCCGCATATCCGAGACCCGCCCGTGACGATTTTCCGGCCCGCCCGCACCGTCGCGGAGACCTCTGCCGTCGAGACGGAAACCCGCCGCTTCTGGGAAGAGCAGGGGATCTTCGAGAAGAGCGTCGCCCAGCGCGCCGGCGGTGAACCCTGGGTCTGGCACGACGGCCCTCCGACCGCCAACGGGCGCCCCCACAACGGCCACGTCCTGACCCGCGTCTTCAAGGACGTCTTCCCCCGCTTCCACACCATGCGCGGACGCCGCGCCGAGCGGATCGCCGGCTGGGACACCCACGGGCTGCCCGTGGAGGTCGAAGTCGAGAAGGAACTCGGCATCCACGGCCGCGCCGGGATCGAGGAATACGGCGTGGGCCCGTTCGTCGAGAAGTGCATGGCGAGCGTCTTCCGCTACATCCGGGACTGGGAGGAGATGACCTCCCGCATCGGTCACTGGGTGGACCTCGAACACGCCTACGTCACCTATCGCCGCTCCTACGTGGAGAGCGTCTGGTGGGCGCTCGCCGAACTCCAGCGGAAGGGGCTTCTCTACCGCGGCGAGAAGGTCGTCTGGTGGTGGGCGCAGGGCGGCACCGCCCTTTCCTCCGCCGAGGTCGGCCTCGGCTACCGGGAGGTGGACGACCCGGCCGTGTACGTGGCTCTCCCCCTGGTGGACGATCCGGGCCTCGCGCTCGCCGTCTGGACCACCACCCCCTGGACGCTCCCCTCGAACCTCTACGCCGCGGTCCGCCCCGGCACCGACTACGTGGAGGTCGAGGACACGCCGCCCGGCGGCGAACCGCGCCGGCTGGTGGTCGCCGCGGCGCTCCGCGAGGACCTCGCCGGGCGTCTCGGCCGCCCCCTCCGGCTGCTCCGCACCTTCCCCGGCGAGGAACTCGTCGGCCGCCGCTACCGCCCGCCCTTCGACGACTTCTGGAACCGCTACCACGCGCTCGAGGGACGCCTCCCCGGCGGCGGCTCGGTACCCGCCTTCTGGCGGGTGCTGGCCGCCGACTTCGTCGAACTCGGCCAGGGGACCGGGCTCGTGCACGAGGCCCCCGCCTTCGGCGAGGTGGACCACGACCTGCACCGGAAGACCGTCTCCGCTTACCAGAACGCCGATGAGATCCCGCTGCCCTGCGCGGTGGGGCCGGACGGCTGCTTTACCGCCGACGTCCCCTGGCTCGAGGGCCAATGGGTCAAGGAGGCGGACAAGAAGATCGTCCGCCGCCTCCGCGAGAGCGGCCAGTTGCTCCATCACGAAACGATTCGCCACGAGTATCCATTCTGCTGGCGTTCGGATCAGGATCCCCTCATCCAGTACGCCCGCCCGGCCTGGTTCATCCGCACCACCGCCCGAAAGGACGCCGCGCTCGCGAACAGCGGGTCGGTGAACTGGCTGCCCGAGCACATCAAGGAGGGCCGCTTCGGGGATTTCCTGCGGAACAACGTGGACTGGGCGCTCTCCCGCGAGCGCTTCTGGGGCACTCCGCTGAACATCTGGATCAACGACGAGACCGGCCGGATGGAGGCCCCCGCCTCGGTGGCCGAGATCGAAGCGAAGAACCCGGACGCCTTCGCCGCCTTCCACCGGGCGCGCGCGGAACGTCCCGACCTCGATGCCGACCTGATGGTCCACAAGCCGTGGGTGGACGAGGTCACCTGGACCAACCCCGGCGAGCCCGGGGTGTACCGCCGGGTTCCCGAGGTCATTGACTGCTGGTTCGACTCCGGGGCCATGCCCTTCGCGCAGTGGGGCTTCCCGCACGAAAACCGCGACCGCTTCCTGAAGGCCTTTCCCGCCGACTACATCGTCGAAGCGGTGGACCAGACCCGCGGCTGGTTCTACTCGCTGCTGATGATCTCGACGCTGCTCTTCGACGAGGACACCTGCGGCCGGCTCGGCATCCCCACCCCGGACGGGTCCCACCCCTACCGGTCCTGTCTGGTGCTGGGTCACGTCACCGATCCCGAGGGCCGCAAGGAATCCAAGTCGCGCGGCAACTACACGCCGCCGGAGGAGACACTCGCCGAGGTTGGCGCCGACGCCTTCCGCTGGTTCTTCCTCGCCGCCGCCGCGCCCTCGGCCAACAAGCGCCACTCGCTTGCCAACGTGCGCGCCGCCGCCCGCGAGTTCCCGCTGGAGCTCCGGAACGTCTATTCCTTTTTCACGATCTACGCGGAGATCGACGGTTTCGACCCGCGAACCGACCGCGGCCGGGCGGTCGCGGAACGCCCCGCGCTCGACCGCTGGATCCTCTCCCATCTCGAGGAGACCACCGCCGCAGTCACCGCGGGACTTGAAGCGATCCAGGCCTATGACGCCGCCCGGGCGCTGGCCGCGTTCGCCGAGTCGCTCTCCAACTGGTGGCTGCGGCGTAGCCGGCGGCGCTTTTGGCAAGCCGGGCGCGGCGCCGACAAGCTCGACGCCTACCGGACGCTCTACGACGCTCTGGTGCGGGTCTCGAAACTCGCCGCGCCCTTCGTCCCCTTCCTGGCCGAGGAGATCCACCGGAACTTGGTCGTTGGGCCCTACGGCGCCGACGCGCCCGAGAGCGTCCATCTCACCGACTGGCCGCAGCCGGAGTTCCCGCTGGACGTTGGCCTCAACGAGGAGATGGCGATGGCCCGGGAGATCGCCTCGCTCGGCTTGCGGGTGCGGAACGAACAGAAGATTCGCGTTCGGCAGCCGCTCGCTAGTGCTAGCGTGGCGGTGACTGACGAGGGGCTGCGGGCCCGGCTCGACCAGCACCGCGACCTGATCGCCGACGAACTGAACGTCCGCGATGTGCGATTCCGGGACGATCCGGAGGCCGACCTAGAGCTCGTGGTCAAGCCCAACTTCCGCCAACTCGGCCCGCGGCTCGGCCGCCAAATGCAGCAGGTCCGGATAGCCATCGCCAAACTCAATGGACGCGAGGTCCGGGACGCGCTCGTCCATGGCGTGCGTGGATACGATCTCGTTCTAGACGGACCGCAGGGTGAGAAGTACGCCATAGAGCTGAAACGGCACGACCTCGCGTTCGAGTCGCGTCCCCGGGAGGGACACGCCATCGCCGGCAGCCCCCGCGCTACGGTGTCCCTCGACACGGGGCTGACCGAAGAGCTCGTCGCCGAGGGCCTGTACCGCGAGTTGCTGAACCGGGTGCAGACCTTGCGGAAGGCCCACAACCTCCCTTACGCGGCTCGGATCCGGGTGGCTCTCGACGTTAGGAGAAGAGATAGCCCACTCATCAGGGTGATCCGGGAGCGAGAACAACACTTTATGGACGAAACCCTCGCTGTCGAATTCCTGACCGGCAGATTCACGGACGCGCTGGGGCTGTCGGAGCCTGTGCCAAGCGCTGTGCCCCGGAGGCAAGCGGTGAGGAAGAAGGCTGTGCGGGGGAGTTCGGTCCGAAAGAAGGCTGTGAGGGAGAAGGCTGTGCGGGGGAGTTCGGTCCGAAAGAAGACGGTGAGGAAGAAGGCCGTGCGGAGGAAGCCGGCGCGGAAGAAGGTCGTCCGGAAAACCACACCGCGAGGACCGGCTGTCCGAGCGATTGCGCGACGGATCATGACTCGCGAGATCGAGGTGGAGGGCGAAACCGCCACCCTGTCGCTGGAGGTTGTCGGCGCATGAACTGGAACACCCGCTTTTCCGACGCCGCCGGCCGGGTCGCCGACGCCGACGCGGTCATCGGAATCCTGAAGCTCGCCGAGCAGCCGGGAATCATTTCCCTCGCCGGCGGCATGCCCGACCCCGGGGTCTTCCGGTTCGAGGAGACCCGGGACGCGATGGAGCGGGTCCTCCGCGACCACGCGCCGGAGGCGCTGAACTATTCGCCGAACCCGGGCATCACCCCGCTTCGCGAGTTCCTCGCGGCGCGGATGGCCCGCATCGAGAACATTCATTGCAGTCCGGACGAGGTGCTCGTCTGCAGCGGCGGCCTCGAGGGGATCCGCCACGCCTTCAACGCCCTGACGAATCCCGGCGACCCGGTGCTGGTCGAGGAGCCGACCTACATGGTGGCGCTCCAGGTCTGCCGCGAGCTGGGCGGGGACGCCACGGGCATCCCGATGGACGCCGAGGGGATGATTCCGGAGGCGCTCGACGAGACCGCGGCCCGGCTCCAGCGCGAGGGCCGGCCGGCGCGGGTCCTCTACGTGGGGCCCAGCTTCCAGAATCCCACCGGCCGCACCTGGAGCCTCGGGCGGCGGCACGCGGTGCTCGACATCGCGGACCGGCGGGATCTCGCGGTCGTCGAGGACCACGCCTACGGGGAGCTCCGCTACGACGGCGAGCGCCTCCCGTCGCTCAAGTCGCTCGCCCCCGAGCGCGTCATCTTCATCCACACCTTTTCGAAGATCTTCGGCCCCGGGTTGCGGCTCGGCTGGGTGGCGGCGGACCCCGGCCTGATCCGGCGGCTGGGCCTCCTCAAGCTCGGCACCGACCAGTGCTCGGGCGCCCTGGCGCAGCGGCTCGCGCTGGCGTACGGCGAGGCCGGCGGGCTGGATACCCAGGTGGAACGGGCGCGGGTGCTCTACCGGAGGAAGCGCGACGCCATGCTGGCGGCGCTCGCGGATTTCCCCTCCCGGGCGCCCTGGTCCCGGCCCGAGGGCGGGTTCTTCCTGTGGAACGAGATGGACGGCGACACCGAGGCGCTGCTGCTGCGCGCCATCCAGCGCCACCAGGTTGCCTTCGTGGCGGGGAACTGCTTCTTCGCCGATCCCGGATCGGCGGCGGCGCGCTCCGCGCTGCGGCTGTCCTTCAGCAACGTCGCGGAAGACCGCATTCCCGAGGCCATCCAGCGGCTCGGTGACGCCGTTCGGGAGAGCTCTGCCTGACGTGTCCCGCCTCTTTGTCGTCTCCGGCCCCTCGGGAGTCGGCAAATCCACGATCCTCCGCGAGCTGGTGGACCGGGTTCCGGATCTCTCCTTCGCGATTTCGCACACCACCCGCCCACAGCGCGCGGGCGAGGTGAACGGCCGGGACTACCACTTCGTCAGCGACGAGGAATTCACGCGCCTCGACGAGGCCGGCGCCTTCGTGGAGTGGGCGTGGGTCCATTCCTACCGTTACGGCACCAGCAAGGCGGCGCTCGCGGCGGGCGGGGAAGAGGATCTCCTCATAGAAGTGGATGTGCAGGGAGCCGACGCGCTCCGGAAGCAGGTGCCCGAGGCGGTGACCATCTTCATCGAGCCGCCGGCCTTCAAGGACCTGGAAACGCGGCTTACGGGCCGGGGGAGGGAGTCGGGTCCCGAACTCCAGCAGCGGCTCCAGACCGCGACCGGCGAGATGCGCCGCGCCGAGTCCTACGACTATCGGCTGACGAACGACCGGGTCGAGGACACGGTGGCGCGGCTGGCCGACCTCGTCCGCCGGGAGCGGTAGCGCCGCCAGGGGCGCCGGCCTCCGCTCCCCTCTCGGTGGGGAGATCAGCGGCCTTGGTGGCGCATGGGACAGGGAACGCCGGCCTCCAGGCCGGCACAGCCGCGCGAAGCGGGGCGGCGGGACGGACGTGCCCGCGTCAGGATGGCTCCCCTCTCGGTGGAAACCCCAGCGGCCTTGGTGGCGCATGGGACAGGGAACGCCGGCCTCCAGGCCGGCACAGCCCCGCGAAGCGGGGCGGCGGAACGGATCCGCCAGCGTCAGGATGGCTCCCCTCTCGGTGGAAACCCCGGCGGCCTCGGCGGCGCATGGGACAGGGAACGCCGGCCTCCAGGCCGGCACAGCCCCGCGAAGCGGGGCGGCGGGACGGACGTGCCCGCGTCAGGATGGCTCGCCTCTCGGTCCAAACCCCAGTGGCCTTGGTGGCGCATGGGACAGGGAACGCCGGCCTCCAGGCCGGCACAGCCCCGCGAAGCGGGGCGGCGGGACGGACCCGCCAGCGTCAGAATGGCTCCCCTCTCGGTCGAAACCCCGGCGGCCTTGGTGGCGCATGGGACAGGGAACGCCGGCCTCCAGGCCGGCACAGCCCCGCGAAGCGGGGCGGCGGGACGGACGTGCCCGCGTCAGGATGGCTCCCCTCTCGGTGGGGAGATCGGCAGACTCCGCAGCGCTCCCGTGCCTTCGCGACGTGCGGGTGAGAAGCGATACGCGCTGGCCCACCTACTCCGCCGAGACCCTCTCCCCCCCGTCCCATGACGCGGACGACCACGGCCAGTCCTCCGGACGTTTGCAAAGCCCCGCCTTCACGGGATTCTGTCGAATGTAAACCCTCGCCCGGTTCAGGTGTTTCTCATCCCGAATTCGGCGGTCGTGGTACTCGCGCATCCAGAATGGACCGCTCCGACCGAGGATGGCATTCGCCTGGCGGGCGGTGAACGACTTCCAGGATCTGACGATGTCGCCGAGGAGAAAACCCGGGAGCTGTTTCACGAGAACGTGAACGTGATTGGGCATCACGCACCACTCCCAGAGCCGGTAGCGCTGCCGATCGAAGTGCACGATCGCTCCGCACACCAGCGAGGCGATCTCGGGTCGCTTGAGGTGACACTCACCCCGGCCGGCGTCTTCATATTCGGCGATCCGACGCAGGAGTTCCTGATAGCGGGCGTCGTCGGTTTGCAACACCTCGCTCAAGTCGATTTCTTCTCTCCACCGGTCGATGACCGATCGAGGAACACTGTCTGCGAGGCGAAACGTCAGGCCCTGGGCAATGTAAGGAGCGTCGAAATGCGGCAGATAGCTCCGCGAGTAGCCGGACCGATGTTCCGAGCGGTCCTGGTGGCCTTGCGATCGTGCGGAGGGTCGGGAGAGGGGCCAGCGGCGACGCACGCGGACCGGAACCCTTGGATTCGCACGCCGCCGCAGCGTCGCGGTCTTCGGAGCGGAAGTCATTGCAACCTCCCGCCGCAGCGGGATTGGGAGCGTAGCGTGGGGAGGTGCTGTCCGGCCGGTGGGGGTCCGTCCCGCCGCCCCGCTTCGCGGGGCTGTGCCGGCCTGGAGGCCAGCGTTCCCTTGCCTGTGCGCGGTGAGGCCGAGGAGCGTTGCGTTGGGGTCCCGGCCGTCTGTGCTTGGGAAGGTCCGTCCCGCCGCCCCGCTTCGCGGGGCTGTGCCGGCCTGGAGGCCGGCGTTCCCTTGCCTGTGCGCGGTGAGGCCGAGGAGCGTTACGGTGCGGTCCCGGCCGTCTGTGCTTGGGAAGGTCCGTCCCGCCGCCCCGCTTCGCGGGGCTGTGCCGGCCTGGAGGCCGGCGTTCCCGTGCCTGTGCGCCGTGAGGCCGAGGAGCGTTGCGGTGGGGTCCCGGCCGTCTGTGCTTGGGGAGGTCCGTCCCGTCGCCCCGCTGCGCGGGGCTGTTCCTTGGTTTGGCCGTCCTTTGCGGAGGGATTTCGAAGTGCGGGTATCACTTTGGGTATCACATTCGGCGCCACCTGCGGGGACTTCCCGAGAGCACTTTCCGCGATGCCGGGTGGAGGCCGGTGCTCCGGGTGGTCCTTGCTGTGTGCGAAGATGCGGGGTCCATGAAAAAGGTTGTTCTCGGGGTCACCGGGTGCATCGGGGCCTACAAGGCGCCGGACCTGGTGCGGGCTCTCCGGAAGCGCGATCTGCGGGTCCAGGTGATCCTGACGCGCGCCGCTCGCGAGTTCGTCTCCCCGCTCTCGCTCGCAACCGTCTCGGGAGAGCCGGTCCTTGAGCACCTGTTCCCGGACGCGGCGCAGGTGGAAGCGGGGGCCGAGGGGCCGGACCCCACCGGCGGCGTCCGCCACATCTCGCTCACCGAGGAGACCGACGTCTTCCTGGTGGCTCCCGCGACCGCTCACGTCATCGCCCGCCTGGCGCTCGGCCTCGCCGATGACTTCCTCACCACCTTTCATCTCGCGGTCCGCGCACCCATCCTCATCGCCCCGGCGATGAACACGAACATGCTGGACCATCCGGCGACCCAGGGCCACCTACGGACCCTCCGGGAGCGGGGCGCCACGATCATCGCGCCGGGGGAGGGGGAACTGGCCTGCGGTTGGCTCGGCCCTGGACGCCTGGCCGAGGTCCCCGACATCGTCGCAGCCGTCGAGCGCTGCCTGGGGGGCGCCGACCCCGCTCCCGAGACCTCCTCCGGAACCGCCGAGACCCCCGAAACCTCGGACAGGGACCTGTCCGCCAGGAACGTCGTGATCACCGCCGGTCCCACCCGCGAGCCGCTCGACCCGGTGCGTTACATCACGAACCGTTCCTCTGGACGGATGGGTGCTGAGCTCGCGGCCGCCGCCTCGGCGCGCGGCGCCGCGGTCACCCTCATCCTCGGCCCGACCGATCTGGCACCCTGGAACGGCGCCCAGGTCGTCCGGGTCGAGACCGCGGTCCAGATGCGGGACGCCGCCTTCTCCGCCGCCGCCAGCGCCGACGCGGTGATCATGGCGGCCGCGGTGGCCGACTTCCGCCCCGCGTCCAACTCCTCGACCAAGATCAAGTCCGCCGGCATCCGCCGGGGCAAAAAGGCCGGCTCCATCCCGCTCGTCGCGAATCCCGACATCCTCGCGGAGCTCGGCGCCGCCCGGGCGGACGACCCCGCCGCCGGTCCGACGGTGCTGGTCGGCTTCGCCGCCGAAACCGGCGAACCCGAGAAGGAGGCGATCCGCAAGCTCGAGTCGAAGCAGTGCGATCTGATCGTCGGCAACCGGGTGGGACGGGACCGGGTCTTCGGCCTCGAGCGCACCCAGGCGGTGCTCGTCGAGCACCAGAACTCCTCGCCGCCGAAAGTCACCCACCGGCAGCCGGAAACCAAGCGTTCCCTCGCGGAAGCCGTCTGCGACATCGTCGTGCGCCGGCTCGCGGCCGGCTGACCGCCGCGGGAGACGGAGCCGCCGACGCCCGTGCCTGAACGAAAGAGCGGACCGGAAGACGATCTCCGCGCCCAGCTCGCGGCCCGCCTGCGGCTCCTGCGGAGCTTTACGGACTTTCTCCCCGGCTCGCCGCTGTCCCCTCCCCGCCCGCAACCTGCCGAAGCCCTCGACGCGATCCGGGCGGACCTCGACGGCTGCACGCGCTGCCGCCTCTCGGAAAAGCGGAACAGCATCGTGTTCGGGGTCGGCCGGCCGGACGCCGAGATCATGTTCATCGGTGAAGGCCCGGGCGCCGACGAGGACCGTGAGGGCGAGCCCTTCGTGGGCCGGGCCGGCGGGCTGCTGACCGAGATGATCGAAAGGTGCTTCCACCGGCGCCGTTCCGACGTTTACATCGCGAACATCGTGAAATGCCGCCCGCCCGGGAACCGGGATCCGAAGCCCGACGAGGTCGCCACCTGCGTGCCGTTCCTGAAGCGGCAGATCTCCTCCGTTCGCCCCCGGGTCATCTGCCTGCTCGGCAGCGTTGCGGTCAGGGCGCTCCTCCCCGGCGTCCGGGGCATCGGAGCGGCCCGCGGCACGGTGCACGAGTTCTTCGGGATCCCGGTGGTGCCGACGTTTCACCCCGCCTACCTGTTGCGCGCCGATGGGGAGCGGCTTCAGGAGTTGAAGCGCCAGGTGCTGGATGACGCCCGGGCGGCGCTGGAGATTGTGGGGCGGGGCGGGCCGTGAGGTGGACGATTTTGACGCTGGGGGGTCCGTCCCGCCGCCCCGCTTCGCGGGGCTGTGCCGGCCTGGAGGCCGGCGTTCCCTGTCCCCTGCGCCACCAAGGCCGCTGGGGTTTCCACCGAGAGGGGAGCCATCCTGACGCTGGGGGGTTCGTCCCGCCGCCCCGCTTCGCGGGGCTGTGCCGGCCTGGAGGCCGGCGTTCCCGTGCGGTCCCGGCCGTGTGTGCTTGGAGGGTCGGTCCCGCCGCCCCGCTTCGCGGGGCTGTGCCGGCCTGGAGGCCGGCGTTCCCTGCGGTCCCCGCCGTCTGTGCTTGTGGGGCGGTGCCGGGTGCGAACGCCGGGGCTCTGAGTTGAATTGATCCGGGTCGAGGTCGCGGTTCCGCGCCCGCTGCCGGCCACCTTCACCTACGAGGCGCCTCCCGCGCTACTCGGTGCCGGCGAGACCACGCTGCCTCCGGGCACCCGGGTGCGGGTCCCGTTCGGCCCCGGCGAGCTGGTCGGGGTGGTGCTCGGCCCCGCCGCGCCGCTCCGGCCACCCGCGGGCGCGAAGAAACAGGTGGTCATCAAGCCCATCAGCGCGCGCTACCACGACCCGCTTCCTCCGCTCCCGGAAGACCTCCTCGCCCTCGCGCGCCGCGTCGCCGAGCTCACGGTCTGTCCGCTCGGCCTCGTCCTGCGGGCCATGCTGCCGGCGTCGGCGCCCCCCGGCCGGAAGCTCCAGACCGCCCGGATCACCGCGGAAGGCTCCGCGCGCCTCCGGGAGCCCGACGATGCGAGCGCCGAAAGGCTCGTGCGGCTGGGCCACGACGATCGGCGCATCCTGACGCTGCTCGCCGTCTCCCAGGGTCCGGTCCCGCTGGTGCGCATCCGCCGCGAGCTCGACCTCTCCCCGGGGCGGAGCTTCGCGCGTCTCGAGCGGGAGGGGCTGGTCTCGATCGCCGCCGAGCGTCTTCCCCCCGAAGCGGCTCACCCCGAAGCGACGCCTCCGGAGGCGGCGGCTCCAGCGGGCACTCCCGTCCCCGAGCTCTCCCAGCCCCCGCCGCTCACCGCTCCCCAGCAGGCAGCGGCCGAGGTCCTCGGGCAGACGCTCCGGGCCCGCACCTTCGGCGCCTTCCTGCTCGACGGGGTTACCGGGAGCGGGAAGACCGAGGTCTATTTCCAGGCGATCGCCGCCGCTCTCGAAACCGGCCGGAGCGCCCTGCTCCTCGTTCCCGAGATCGCGCTCGCCGCGCAGCACGAAGCCCTCCTCCGCGCCCGGTTCGGCCCGGGAATCGCCGTGTTCCACAGCGGGCTCGGCGCCGCCGAGCGCCGCGCCGCGTTCTGGCGGGTCCGCCGCGGCGAAGCGCGCATCGTGCTCGGCGCCCGCTCCGCGGTGCTGGCCCCCATCGCTGATCTCGGACTGGTCATCCTCGACGAAGAACACGACGCCGCCTATAAACAGGATGAGGCGCCGCGGTACCACGCCCGGCAGGTCGCCTGGGTGCGGGCGCGCGCCGCCGGGGCGGCGCTGGTGCTCGGTTCGGCGACCCCCTCGCTGGAAGCGGCCCACGCCGCCGACCGCGGGGCGCTCACCCGGTTGCGCCTCCCCGGACGCATTGCCGGCCGCGCCCTGCCGGCGGTCGAGATCCTCGACATGCGCCCCCTCCTCCGGGAGCACTACCGGGACGGTGGCCGCCGGGGGCCGCTGATCCTCGCTCCGGCGCTCGGTTCGGCGCTCCGGGATACGGTGGCCGCGGGCCGGCAGGCGCTCGTCCTCCTGAACCGGCGCGGTTACGGGGGCCGGCTGGGGTGCCTCCGCTGCGGCGAAATCGTCGAGTGCCGGCGCTGCGGGGTCGCGCTCACCCTGCACCGGCGGGGAAGCCTCGCGGTCTGCCACGCCTGCGGGGTGGGAACGGCGCCGGCCGAGACCTGCCCGGGCTGCGGCGGGGACGTGCTGCGCTCCGAGGGTTTCGGGACCGAGCGGGTGGAGGAGGAGGTGTCCCGTCTCCTGCCCGGCGTCCGGGTCGAGCGTTTCGACCGGGACACCACCCGCGCCCGGGGCAGCCACGCCCGGACGCTCGACGCCTTCGGAAAAGGCGAAATCCGAGTGCTTGTCGGAACCCAGATGATCGCCAAGGGGCACGACTTCCCGGCGGTCACCCTGGTTGGGGTGGTGGCTGCCGACGGGGGGCTCGGGGCGCCCGACTTCCGGGCCGCCGAACGCACCTTCCAGCTTCTCACCCAGGTCGCCGGGCGCGCCGGCCGCGGAGAGAGCGCCGGCCGGGTCCTCATCCAGACGATGAAGCCGGACCACTACGCGGTGGCCGCCGCCGCCCGCCAGGACTACCCGGCCTTTTTCTCGGTCGAGCAGGAGATGCGGCGCCGCTTCCGCTATCCGCCGTTTGTCCGGCTCGCGAGCCTGACGGTGACCGCCCGCACCTCGAAAAGGGCCCGCGAAACTGCCACCGCGCTTGCCGAGAGCATCGCCGCGGACGCTCCCGCGTCGATCGAAATCGTCGGTCCGGCGCCTGCTCCGGGGCCCCGGCCGGAGGATTCCTGGCGCTGGCAAATGCTCGTCAAGGCGGCTCCCGCGGAACACCCCGCGCTTCGCCGGCGTCTCCAGCGCCTGCTCGAGATTCCGGAGCTTGCCCGCGGGATTACCATCAACGACGACCCGTGAGAAACGGGAGCCTTTTGTCTATCCTCCCGGTAAGAAACGTCGAAGCCTACCGAGAGTCAGAATCTTGGCAAGGGCGTGGCGCGCGGTCTGTAACGAGCGCATTACAGACGGATTTTCGAGTGTTCGCCGACCAGTCCGCCGCCGCCGTTTGGAGTTGAGCATGGCATGCGACAGGCGTGTTGCGTTTCGCATACCATGCGCCCGCCATGGTGAAGGCAGACCTCATCAATCGGGCGATGGCGGCTACGGATTTGTCCGCCCAGGACGCTCGCGATGCCGTAGAGGCGCTTTTCGAGGGACTGCGGGTGGGTCTCGAACAGGGACATCGCGTTGTTTTGCGACGTTTCGGTGTTTTCCACGCCGCGCCCCGGAAAACGGGGGTGGCGCGCAATCCGCGCACCGGCGAACCGGTCGGCATCCCGCGGGGACGCGTGGTGCGCTTCCGTCCCGGGCAGAACCTCCGCGGTATCTCCTGAAACGCCGTTTCCTGAATCCACCCGGGCGTAGCCCCGCCCGCCGGCTGGGTCGCGGGAGAGCCGGATGAAGGTCGCGGCGCTCTTCGGCCGGCCGAACGTCGGAAAATCCACGCTCTTCAACCGGATCGTGGGCGGCCGTCCCGCCATCGTCCACGCCCGTCCCGGTTCGACCCGGGACGGCCGGCTGGAGACGGTGGAGTGGCAGGGCGTCAGCTTCCGTCTCCACGACACCGGCGGGGCGGGGGCGCCGGACGCCTCGCTCTTTGCCCGCGAAATCCGCGCTCTCGCCGAGCGCACCGCGGCCCGCAGCGACATGGTCGTCTTCCTGGTGGATGCCAGAGCGGGACTGACCCCCGCGGACGAGGAGCTCGCCGGGGCGCTCCGCCGGCAGCCGGCCGCCCCCCCGGTGGTGCTGGTCGCGAACAAGGCCGAGGGGATCCACGAGGCCGGCGCCGCCGAGTTCCACGCCCTTGGGCTCGGCGACCCGTTTCCGGTCTCCGCCGAGCACGGGCTCGGGGTTGCGGAGGTGCTCGACCGGATGGTCGAGATCCTGGACCGCGATCCGGCCCCGGCGCCCCCGGACTCCGCCGCCGGGGAGGACGAGGCGCTCCGGGTGGCGATCGTGGGCCGCGCGAACGTCGGCAAGTCCACCCTGTTGAACCGGCTGGTGGGCTACGAACGGGCCCTCGTCTCGGCGGTGGCGGGAACGACGCGCGACCCGGTGGACGAGCGGCTGGTGGTGGGCGGCCGCGAAGTGGTGCTGGTGGACACCGCCGGGATCCGGCGCGGCGCCCGGCGCCGCTCGCTGGATGCATTCGAGGAGGCGGACGCCCTCGCGGTGCTGATGTCCGAGAAAGCCATCCGTCGTGCGCGTACATCCTTATTAATTACGGATGCGGTCAAGGGACCTACCGCCCGGGACGCCCAGATCGCCCGATTGATCGAGGATGCGGGTTGTTCGGTGGTGATCCTCCTGAACCGCTGGGACCTGGTGACTTCCCGCGCGGCGCGCTGGGGGGAACTCCGCCTCGACGTTCGGGAGCGCCTGCGGCACATCCGCCACGCGCCCATCCTCCGGATTTCGGCGCTGAGTGGGCAGGGGGTGGCGGCGATCTGGAAGCCGCTGTTCCAGGTGGCGGCGGAGGGGAACAAGCGGATTCCGACTCCGGAGGTGAACCGGTTCCTGGCGCGGGCCTCGGAGCGGTTCGCCCCCCGCTCGCGCCGCGGCAAGGAGGTGAAGCTGCTCTACGGGTTCCAGTCGGGGGTGGCGCCGCCCCGGTTCCGGGTGTTCACGAACTGTCCCCGGGCGGACATTCTGGCGTCGTACCCGCGCTTTCTCGTCGGCGAGTTGCGCCGCCGCTACGGTTTCGCCGGCTCTCCGGTCCGGGTCACGCTGGAGTACAAGAAGAAACTGAAGCGGTAGGGCCGGCGCCGCTGCCGTAAAATTCAGGAGGGCTTTCTTCCCGTAACGGAAACGAAAGGCCGAACGGGTGCACACATTGAACAAGGCGGATCTGGCCGAGGCCGTCCGGAGCTTCCACGGGGGCGTCACCGGCGCCGAAGCCCTGCGGATCGTGGACACCATCTTCGAGAGCGCCGCCGACGGTCTGGTCACCGGGAGTGCGCTGCGGATCCGGCGCTTCGGGTCGCTCGAGGTCCGCTTCCGTCGACCCCGGCGCGGCGGCGACCTCCGCACCGGGCGGGTTTTCGTCTCCGCGGCCCACCGGACGCCGTTCTTCCGCCCCGCGCGCGGGCTGCTGCAGAGTCTTCAGTCCTGATGGCGACCAGGGACGGCGGGCTCCAGATCCCGAACAAGCTGTATTTCCGGATCGGCGAGGTGAGTGAAATCACCGGGGTGCAGCCGTACACCCTCCGGCACTGGGAAATGGAGTTCCCGACGCTCAGCCCCAAGAAGAACGATTCGGGCCAGCGTCTCTATCGCAAGGAAGACATCGAGATGGTGCACACCATCCAGCGTCTGCTGCACAGCGAGGGATACACCACCGCCGGCGCCCGGCGGCTGCTGAGCGCGAAGAGCGGCAAGCGCGCCGGGGCCGTTCCGAGACCGCCTCCGCCGCCGCCCCCGAAACCCGACCCGCCGCGCCTTTCGCCCAAGGCCCTGCAGCGGGTGCAGGACGCGCTCGATCTCATGGACGAGAACGACAAGCGTCTCGCTGCCCTCGACGAATAGAATCCGCCCGACTCGTCGGGACGTGGCGCAGTCTGGTAGCGCACTTGCTTGGGGTGCAAGTGGTCGTCGGTTCAAATCCGGCCGTCCCGACCACTGAGCGGTTCGGGAGCGGGGGTATCTGCCGAACCAGCTGCGGATCGCAGTGATGTAGCCCGTCCGACCCCCGCTCCCGAACCGCCCGGCACTTCGTGCCGCGAACCGCAACTCCCTCGCGCGCTGGTGCGCGCTTCGGCGAGTTCCGGTTCGTAGTTGCCTTCTTGTGAAAGGGGGGTGCCCCCCTTTCACACATTCCCCCCGGTCACGCCGGCAGCGAACAAAGTTCGCTGCCATTTTTTCGCGCAAGCCGAGAACGGCGCAACGCTCGTGTGCCCGCCCGCGGCACCACACCCGCTCCAGCCCCACGGCGCGCAGGAAAAGGAGCGCCGGCCTCCGGCCGGCATCGCTCCCCGCCGGGGAGCGAAACGCACATCGCCCATCAACCCCCACAGCACCCCCGGCACGGGAACGCCGATCTCCAGATCGGCACAGCCCGCCGTAGGCGGGCGGCGGGACAGACCCCCTCCAGCCCCACGGCGCTCCTACTCTCCTCGCGCCCCTTTCCAAACGGCGACGGCGCAACGCTCGTGTGCCCGCCCGCGGCACCACACCCCCTCCAGCCCCACGGCGCACAGAAAAAGGAACCCCCAGCGGGACAACTGGGCCGGCCTCCGGCCGGCATCGCTCCCCGCCGGGGAGCGAAACGCACATCGCCCCATCAACCCCCACAGCACCCCCGGCACGGGAACGCCGATCTCCAGATCGGCACAGCCCGCCGTAGGCGGGCGGCGGGACAGACCCCCTCCAGCCCCACGGCGCACAGGAAAGGGAGCGCCGGCCAGTTCTCCCGGTGGGGGCCTCCAGACCGGCATCGCGGCCGCAGGTCGCGAAACTCCCTGACTTAGTCGCTCTTGATGGCGGCAACCTAAACGGGGACAGCGCAACGCCCGTGGTGTCGGCGCTCCTGGCGCGTCGGGGTCTTCGCCGTCACGGATCAGGTCCGGGCGGTGGGGGCGGATCCGGTTTGGGAGTTTCGCCTCGCTTCGCTCGGCGATGCCGGCCGGAGGCCGGCGCTCCTGGAGGCCGGCGCTCCTGGGCCGAAATTCCTTTTCCCGCCGCTACAATCCCCTCCGGCCGCCGGGGCGTGGCTCAGTCTGGCAGAGCACCTGGTTCGGGATCAGGGGGTCGCAGGTTCAAATCCTGCCGCCCCGACGCGGCCCGTCCTTCCGGACGGGCGCCGGCCCCAAGGCGGCCAAGGAACCCGCTGTCGGTCATTCGTTGGTCTCCCACGGGAGAACGCGTCGTTTCCCGATTTCGGCTCCCGCCGGCCGGCTGGAACGTGTATATTCCGGTCGCTCACGCCGCGCTTCAGCGGCGAGGTAAGTCTCTCTTACCGGTCTTTTCTTCTTGACTTTCCCAAAACGGGTGTGATGGAGTTAGCGCGCATGCTTACCCAGCGCACCCATGTCCGGTCTTTGGCCCCGGCTCGTGCGAATGCTTTCCAAAATGGGTTCTTGCCCCTTGATCCGACCGCGCATATACTTGCCGCTCGGATGACGGGTGCGGGAACGCATCGGTTATTCCTGTCCTACTGGAGGTAGGAAAGAATCACACGAGACGGCGCTTGACCCCTTGTGGGGTCTGGACCTGTCCCAAAACGCCCTACAGGAGGTAGGCGAAATGACGCAGATCACGAGGAAGTCGGTCCCAATGCGCGGGCTGATTCTCCTTCTTGCCATGTTCCTGGGTGCCGGTCTCGTGCTCACAGGCTGTGGCGACGACGACACGGCGACGACGCCCGCACCGGCACCGCCGCCCCCCACCGCCACCGGCTCCTGAGCCGGAACCCGAACCTGAGCCGGAGCCCGAGCCCGAGCCCGAGCCCGAGCCCGAGCCGACTCCGTTCCTGGTGATGTTCTCCGTGCCGGATGATGCGGACTCCAACTACCCGATGGTTCCGGATGACGATGACGACGAAGCCACGGCAAAGGCGAGCGTCAATACCGAGATGATGGTTTCGGTGAACATGCCGGCCATCGTGTCGCCGACCTTCGTCATGGGCGCGAGCCCGATCGGCCTCATCCCGGGCGACAACTCCCCGTTCACCTACGTGAGTTGGGAAACCATGCAGTCCCAGGTGATCGCTTCCGGCGCGACCTTTGCGGTCCAGGCGGTTGAGATCGGGGCCAATCAGGTTCCGATTCCGATCGGGGACGCCACGTTCGTCACCTGCGGTCCGTTCGAGTGCGTCATGGGCATGGACGCCCCGGACCTCTCGATCGCGAACTCCGCGGTCTGCAGCGCCTGGGATCCGTCCGTGGAGATCATGGTCGGCAAGGTGGACAACGACGTGCTGGACGCCAACGTCAGCGGGGGCACCCCCGAAGCGCGTTGGGACGGCAACGACGGTGTCGACCTCGGCATCGCGACCAGTTCCAGTGTCGCCATGAAGGTGAAGCACGTCTTCTCCGGCGTCGCGGGCGGCACGAACACCTCCTCGACCGTCGACGCGGCCAAGGGCAGTGACAAGACACTTGCCATGAAGGCGGTTTCCGGCGCGTTCCTGGTCAATGCTGATGCGGACGACGATGACACCGAATGGGACGACTCCATAGCGGCGTGCGATAACTCCTACGAGGACGAGGATGTGAGCAGTAGGGTCGACCGGCCCGGCGGCGACGATGGCTGCTTCCGGCTGCTCGGTCCCGGCGCCGGCAGGGCCGACAACGACGCCAGCAAGGGCGCGAACTACCTGTCGGGGTGGAGCATCGAGCTGAGCCCGGAGGGTGCCGACGTGAGTTGGGGGGGACGTTGACTGGGACGACGACCCGTTCGAGGATCTCGAGTGCGGCGCCATGGACCCCATCATGGTGTCCGACCATGTGGACATCTGCGACATGTTCGAGACCGAGGTCGACATGGCCACCGGCAGGGGCTGGGAAGCCCGAGGTGGTGTTCGACACGAACAACCGGGTCGTCATGTGGCGCGCTAGCGCCACCGCCGCCAGTGGCCACGAGAGGATGTTCAAGACGCTCTGGTTCGACGACAACCTGAACGGCAAGATCCTGAAGGACACGACCGGCCGCGCCGCGCGCCGGCCGGATCCGGACGGTACGGACCCCGGCACCCCCGAGGGTGCCCAGGCCACCATTCACGACCTCTACGACTACCACCAGAGTGACAACAACATCAACAGGATCTGGCAGTTCCTCACCGACGACGATGGCGACCTGGTCGCCAGCGCGGGTGACCTCGGCAAGGTCGACCTGTTGAGCGACTCGGACAACCCGAGGACTGCCGACAACGAGACCACGATTGCACTTGAGGGCATGCGGGTCCGGCGTGACCTGGAGGGCAACGACCGCCGCCCAGATCGCTACCGGTTGCGGCGGAAGCAACGGAACCGACGGAACGGCCGCGGCAGAGCAGACGGGCAGAGTCGCGACGAACCCGGACGGCAATGCGGACAACTACGTCAATGCTGCCGACTCGGTCGCGTTCTCCGACTTCCGGGGTTGCAGCGAGGATGACGGCGGCGACGACGCCGACGGCTCCGAGTGCGACGCGGAATGGGTGAACGACGTCACGGTTACCTTCGCGGACGGCACCTTCGGTTGCTCCGCAACTCGCGATGTCACGATCACCTGCACGTGGGATGCCGACGGCGGGATGGCTGTGGGCCGGAACGCTCTGCCGAGCAGCGCTGACCTGGACAGTGCCGCGACCAACACGGACAACAACCGGGCGAACTTCATCAAGTGTTCGGCGAAGTAAGGATCTGCGTCTCCTGAGATTCGTCTGATCTGAATCAAACGGGAACCCCGGGGCCATTCGGCCTCGGGGTTCTTTCTTTGTACGGTGCTGGGGGTGAGGAAGGACCCGTCCTCGTAGCGCCCGGATTTCGCTCCGGCAGCCACTTCTCTCCACGCCATCGGTCTGGGTGCGGGAGCCGGCAGGAATCTCCGGGATCAACACGGAATCAACTGGATCGTGGTCTCGGGTGACTCCGTCGCGGGCTGGGAGGGGGTGGGGCTCCAGGTTGGGGGGCGTTGGTTTCCGGCCGCAGCGGGCGCATTCGGCCGATTTGGGCGAGCGATACCGGTCCTTTTCGGGCAAAACCGGTTAGAAACACGGTGCGGCGCACCCAGGCACTGTGAGGACGGCCGGCATTCACGGCCTGCGGACGCCGCGTTGCCGCTGGGACGGCGCGGGGACCAGGGAAATTCGGCGGGTGCCTGCTTACGGGCGGCGGGCGGCGTACCGCACCAGTGATATGGAACGTGATACAGGGGTTTCGGCGATGCGCCGTAACGGGCAGGGGGGACAACGATTTAGCGATGCGTTGAGGCGGCCCCTTCGGACACCGGTTCCCCCGTGTCCCCGACCGTCCGGGTATCGGACGCGAAGTGTTGACGCGGGGGTTGCACCGGCCTTCCGGCTCCGGCCAAGACTCGACGCATGACGACGACCACCCCCGGAAAACGAACCGCGAAACTCAAGCTGACCCTGACCAAGCGGACGGTCGACAACCTCCAGCCCGCCGACAGGCCCTGGATCGCCTGGGACGACCGGCTGGTCGGCTTCGGGGGTGCGCGTCCAGCCCTCGGGGGCGAAGTCGTTCCTCATCAACTACCGCATCGGAAGCGGCGGCCGGAAGGCGCGGAACCGCCGCATCGCCATCGGGCGCTGCGGCCACCTGGCCCCCGACGAGGCCCGCCGGTTGGCCCAGCAGCTGTTGGGGCGCGTGGCGCGGGGGCGAGGACCCCGCGCAGGAGCGGGCCGACAGCCGCGGCATGCCGATCCTCCGGGAGGCGTTCGAGGAGTACCTGACGGCGAACCCCAACCGGAAGGCCACCACCGAGGCGCTCTACCAGAGCCAGATGCGCTACTGCCTCGGCGACTGGCTGGCGCGGCCTCTGGACACGATCACGCGCCGGGACGTGGAGGCGCGGTTCCACCGCGTGTCGCAGCGGAACGGCTGGGCGGTGGCCAACCACGTCATCGCGCTGCTGCGCTCGGTTGTAACCGGCGGCCGTGCGTGGACCACGAGACGCTGCGCAATCCCGTGGACCTCTGGCTCGCCGGCGGGGGGGGCGCTACCACCGCGCGGTGCGCCGCCGGATCTCGACGCCCGCCGAGACGCTGCCGCGCTGGTGGGCGGCCATCGAGGCCGAGGTGAGCGTTGCGGCGGACGCGGGACATCTTCCGGTTCGGGATGTATACGGGAATGCGCCGGGGCGAGATCATGGGGCTCTGCTGGGACCGGGTGGACCTGGAGCGGCGGATCTTCCGGGTGGAGGCCACGAAGACGGGCGAGCCGCTGGAGCTGCCGATCACCCGGCAACTGGCCGCCCTCGTCGAGCGGCGGCGGCTGGCGGCCCGCGCCGGCAACGGCGGCGCTTCGCCGTGGGTGTTCCCGTCGAGTGGCGGGTCGGGCCACGTCGTGGAGCCTGCAACATCTCTACCGCCGGATCAGCCGGGCGGCGGGGATCAAGTTCTGGTTCCACGGGCTCCGGAACGTGTTCATCACGGTTGCGGAGCGGGAGCTGATGCTGCCGCGGTCGCTGACGAAGCGGCTGGTGAACCACGCCCGCGGGGAGTGACGTCACCGAGAGCTACGCGGCGGACTGGAGCGTGGAGCAGTTGCGCGAGCCGGCGCAGCGGATCGCGGACCGGATCGACGAACTGGCCACGGGTGGCCGTCACGGATCGAGCGGGGGTCCGGCCAGCCGTTGCCGGCTTCCGGTGTCCCCGCCGCGGCGGGAAACGCGATTTGGGATCGCTCACTGACCCGTGTGATGCACGCGGCAGGGAGTCTCCCAAGCCCCGGAGGGGCTGGGGCGGCTGTGGCTGGGGACGGCCGGGCCGTCCCCTTGCAGGCTGTCTCCCGATAGGCTGCCGACGCTGGTCGCCGGACTCGCGTCGCCGTCGGGGGCCTCGGGGTAGGCGCCGGCATGCCCACTAGGGTACGGGAGCCAGCCGACCCAATGTGCGTACATTGGTGCTGGCGAGGGGAGGCTGCGCCCCCCTTCGAACCCCCTGCATCCCGCGCCGCTGCCGGAGCAGCGGACGGACGGGGGGCGCCGCCCCCCAAACCCCCCGAACGGTGCGCGCATGGCTGAGCGCCGCACCGTGAGAGCCCACGTCCGCCTGTCGCCAGCGGAGCTCGCCTCCTGGCGCGCCAAGGCGGCGACCGTCGGCGTGCCGCTGTCCGACCTGCTGCGGCAGGCCATGGCGCGGACCCGGACGTGGACGGCGGCGGGAGCCGCCATCGAGCGCGAGCGCACCCGGCAGGTTGCCCGCATCGGCAACAAACCTGAACCAGCCTCGCGCGCTGGGCGAACACCCATGCCTCGAAAGTCGAGGCAGTCGAGGTTATCGCCCGCCTGGTGTCGGTCGAGCGATCCCTGCTCGCCCTGGCCCGCCCCCGACGGAGAGGACGCCGATGCACATTAGGTTTCCTCGGTGGCGGCGCCGGCTCGGCCCGGACGGCGGCCGACTATCTCGTCGGGGAAACGCGACGCCGCCGGGCAGGTGCGGCCCGGCATCGAGGTCCTGCGCGGGAACCCGCACCTGGTGGCCGCCGTCGCCGACTCGCTGGACTTCGAGCACAAGTACCGGTCGCTCGTGATCAGCTGGGCGCCGGACGACCGGCCGACCGACGCGCAGATCGGGGCCGTCCTCGACGAGTTCGAGAAGACGGCCTGGGGCGGGACTGGAGCCGGACCGCTACGCCTGGACCGCGGTCCTCCACCGCGAGCACGGCGACGGGGGTCCATGTGCACGTCCCTCACCGCACGCTGCGACCTCGAGACCGGCCGCAGCCTGAACATCGCGCCGCCCGGCTGGCAGAAGACCTTCGACGCGCTGCGCGACGCCTTCAACCACCAGCACGGCTGGAGCCGCCCCGACGACCCGGCGCGCGCCCGGGGCGCAACCAGCCGGGCCATCGCGCCTACATCGAGGCCAAGAAGCTGCGCGCCGGCCTCGAGCACGAAGCCGGCCCGCGTGAGCTGATCCGCGACTACCTCCTGCAGCGGGTCGAGCACGGCGTAGTGAAGGACCGCGCCGACGTGGTCGCCTCCCTGGAGGAGGCCGGCTTCGAGGTGCCCCGCCAGGGCAAGGACTACCTGACCGCCCGCGACCCGGAGAGCGGGAAACGCTGGCGGCTGAAAGGAGCGCTCTACCAGCATGACTTCCAACCCGAACGACTTGAGCGCCCGGCTGCGGAGCCCGGCTTGGAGACCGACCGCCGTCAGATCGAGGAGACGGCGGCGAGCGAGCTGAGGCGGCTTGGCGAGAAGTTGCGCGCCGTCGCGAACGGCGCGCTGCGTACCATCGAGGCCGATACGGCGGCGGCGACCGCACGGACTCGGTCGCTCCTGCTGAACGCGTGGCTGCGGCCGCTGGTGGTCGGCCTGAGCCTCTTCCTCGGGATCAGCGGTGGGAGCTGGGTGCTGATGCGCTGGCTGTCGGCGAGCATCCACAGCCGGATCGAGACCCTGGCGACGCTGAGGGTTCAGATCGAGCAGGCGCACGAGACCCTGGCCCGGATCGAGGAGACGACTTGGGGTCTGACGTTGCTGGAGACCGACGGCAAGCGTTTCGTGGTGCTGCCGGACGGGACGCTGGACCATCCGCCCTGGACCGTGGGCGGGCGGCCTGCCTTGAAGCTATCGAGCGAGTGAGGGAGCTCTATGACCGAGTTGGAACGGCAACTGACGACCGCCTTGCGGGCGTTGTCCGAGGAGTACGAGACGGCACAGCAGCAGCACTGCGAGGAGCAGCGGCGGCACTCCGAGCTGGCCGGAGCCTTGCAGCGGCGCATCGAGCAGCAGGATGCCGAGAGCGGAATCTTGCGGCAGCAAGTCGAGCAGCACGCCGCACAGGTCGAAGCCCTTACGGCGGCGTGTCGAGCTGCTCAGCGCGCAAATGACGCGCTTGGACCGGGACTACGAGGACGCCTCGCCGCGACGTTGCGCGAGCTCTGGAGCTGATGCGCCAGCGCGACCGAGACTACGGTCCGGGCCGTTGAGGCTTATCGCTGGCGAAGTGGCTCGACATCGAAGCGCCCCGATGAACCTCGGAGGTCCCTGTCTGGAGCCGACCACCAGGGTGCCTCTGCGAGCCCGCTCTGGTTCGGACTCCGTATCCGGCGTCA